>NZ_JBZAYK010000001.1:0-4372153 GCF_058242925.1 Acinetobacter sp. LipI_19 | reverse complement strand
CGGTGGTCCAAACTACCCGAATATGTAAATCAACAAACCCGCTTCGGCGGGTTTATTGTCATTAATTAAATTTCGTTTTTAACGAAAAATTTATACTACTTATCTCCACCACCAAATAGAACAACCAGCCTAACATAGTTTATTTGACTTTCAATTTCATTTTTTGATGAATAAAATTCATATATTATAGAATTATTTTTTTGATTACCAAATATATGTTTATATAATGTATTTGGGCTGTACGGACTAGAGTAAATCGCTGATTCTTTTTCAACCAGCTCCGAATATTTAAAGAAAATATTATTTTCTTTTAACAACTTTACATCAGCCTTTATCGGTTTTTTAAACACAGGTTGATTTGATGGGGAAAAAACAAATTTATATTTTTTCTCTTTATCATTTAAGTTTAAGACTTTGATTGTGGCTGGATAACCAAATTTATTTTTAGATAAAACGTATACGCCTCTATCAGTTAAAGTTCCATCTTTTAGCACATGCACTTTCAAAGCTCCCTCAAAGAAGAGACTACTATTCCACTTTTCTGTTTCACCCACTCTTGTGATTTCATTTATCAACATAATAGTATTATCAATCATCTTGTCATCCATTGTTTTGGAATTTACAGTTGAATTAAATATTAAAAACAATAATAAACTTATCAACTTAAAATAATACATTATCTAACCATTAAAATATGAGTATATTTTGAGAGGATCTTCATCACCCTCACTTAAAAACCAGTCTGTAGTATTCTCATCATCAAACTCAGGAACCATAACACCATAATTCATATTATTAGCTGAATCTGTTCTTAAAAAGTAAGTATATTTCAAATCTTCCTCCTCATTATTTATTTTAAATTTAAATGCAGCTAATAGCTCTTTTGCTTTTCCTACATTTGGATACTCTGGGTAACTATAATGTTTTAAATTAGAATTAAATAAATGTTCATTCCATGCAAATGGACATATAGCCTTTTTCGATATCCCATACATTTTTACATAGCCATAGGCATCAGGAATTTTTTTATCTAAAATATCTGAAAGAATTCTATAAGCTTCTTTTGCACAAGTTTCATTGGTAATTGCTCTATATTTTTTATCATTTGATTTCTTTTGCTCCCATTCATTTGTTTCATGATTATAAAAATGATTATTTGATTTCTCATACATTTTACTTACTTCATTTTTTATTTTTTTTGCGTCATCTTCACTAATATTTAGAACATATAATTGAGCTACCTCACCAATCGGATATTGACATGTTGAAGCATTTCCAATTACTTTATTTTCACCAAGCTTCTTTCCAGCGCTAGGGCCAAAACTAAAAAAACTAAAAACATCATCATTTTCTACAACATAAAAAAAAGCATGTCCCCAGTCTAAATTAGGGCCTGTTAAATATTGATGTTTAGCCGATTTCGAGGAGAATGTTATCTTTGCATTTTGATATGCATATGAAGCATTAGCCTCTGTACCAATAACTAAATAATACTCATTAACTTCAATTTCTGTTATAGGCTGATTAATCTCAGTAATATATTTTTTCTCATTCATTATTATAGTTCCACATCCAAGCTAAATTTTTCTTGCTCAGCTGTATAAATCCTATTTGTTTTACCCTCTTTGTCTGTTTTACCTTTAAATTTTTTCCCATTTGCTCCATTTAAAACATAACTAGTATTCGGCATGATTTCACCTTGCTTATTCTTTAAGATAAACTGATGAGAGTATATATTCTTACTTGGTAGAAAAGGAATTTCAAAGTTAACTCTTTCCCCACCCAAAAACTTATGCTGCCCCGCCTTACTCTCAAACTTACCTGCAGTGGTCGGTAAGACACCTGCACTACTAATTTCAACTTGAGAACCATCTGCAATCAAAATAATTTTCTTATCCGCTTTAATCTCGATCTTGTCTTCGGTCGAAATAATTTGAATACCTTTACGTGCAATCAAATCCGCACCATCGCCTTGTGCTTGGATCTCAACTTTACCTTTCCCTGCAAATAATCTTGCCCCTTCTTGTGCCGCAAAAAGACTGATCTTAGCACTGGCATGCCCAATCAAAGCCTTTTGTGTGCTTAGGTTGATACTATCACCCGCAGTTTCATAGATTTGTCGATCGGCAGAAAGATGTAGATCTTCATTAGTAGCAAGCGCAACCGAATTGGGTGAAGCCAATAACATCAGGGCTTGCTTAAAGATATCTGCTTGATTTTTTGCTTCACGGGATTCACCTTTTTCCAAAGATGAAATAAAAGATTTCAAATGATCTAAATTTTCTAAAGGATCCGTTTGCTGATTCTTGGCAACTTCACTTAAAGCCTTAGAATTATTTAGGCTGCTTTCTAACTGACTTTTCGCGGCTGTTGCATCAAGGTGATTGCCTGAAGCTGAATCTTGGCTATAGGTACTCAGCAATAGGCCTTGCCCTGCACGTACTGCTCCCCATTGGTCTGTTCTTAGTTCAAAGCCTTCGCCTCGTCCTTCACTGGTATCCGTTTCTTTAGGATGACTCAGATTACCAAGGTTAAGTTGACTCGCACCGTGACTGCTTTGTAGCTGGCTGCTGATTTGATCAGTGGTATCATCAAATCTAAGTTGCCCATAGCCACTGCCTTTAACTTCTCGACTTTTGATCCCTGCCAGTTTTTTGGTATCAGGCAATTGGCCTTTGTCATCAAATTTCGTTGGACTTCGTTGCGCTTCATGAATACGCCCCACCACAAATGGTCGGTCAATATTGCCATCAAAGAAATCTATCACGACAATCTCACCAATCCTCGGCAAGAACCGCGCACCATAGCCTTCACCTGCCCACGGGGTCAGTACATCCACCCAAGCGGAATCGGTGTCGTTGTCATTGCTCCCTGCACCACCATCATGACTATGATCTTCATTACGGGTAAATAGGAAGCGAACTTTAATGCGCCCCCATTCATCGACATGAATTTCTTCTCCACTTGGCCCAACCACTTTGGCTCGTTGTGGATGGGTACTAGGACGATGTTGTAGTGGGTGGTATTCAGGAACAGTGGTGATATTACGGCGTTGTAGTACCAATTGATTGGCTTGGCGTTCTGGGTTGTTTGAGTCTACATTTGAATTGACCCAATTACTTTGTTTGAGCAAGCGATTGATTTGTTCATTCAGATCTTTGGGTAAGTTGTTCTGGTTATAGAATGTCTTTGACGTGATCAGAAATTCTTTGTCTGAGCCACTGTGTTGGTCTATTTCTGGGTGTTCATTCAATTCAAACCAATACCCCACTTGCGCATCACGTACAGTGGAGTTGGCAACAAATTGCTTGGATTGAGCATCATAGTAATGACTGAGGTTTTGGTTGATCTTTTCAATCTGATTGTTATTTGAAGCGGTTGCTTGATCTTCACCATTCAGGTCTTGAATCCATGCTGGACTGATATGCCAAGCTTGTTCTAAACCAAGACTGGCATTGTTTTGGTTTTGGCTATGTTGATGTTTGCTTTGAACACTGCCTGCACCTTCTTCTTGTTCTAACACATCTGCTTGCCAGCGTTGTACATGGACAGCAGTGGGTTGTAAGCTGCGTTGTCCAATAAAGCTGGTGATGCTGTCTTGTTGTTCTGTGGCACTGCTACGATGGAAACGAATTTTTCTTCGTTCTAGCACTTTGTATTCGCTGTTGTCATCCACTAAACGCAGTTTTTGTGGTTGAATTTGAGTCGCAGAACTAGGCACAATCAATTGCGCCTCATCAATCAGCCAGTTGATCCCTTCACTGCGCATCAAGCGGCTTAAAAATGCATAGTCACTTTCGTTGCTCTGCATAATGAATGGGCGGATATCGTAGTCTTTTTTAAGACCACTTTTATCGAGGCTTAGACTGGAGGCAAAGAGTGGGCTTTTGTCTTGCCATTCTTTAAACAGCGCTTCTATGACTTGAACAACCGACTTGTTCATAAACACTCGACTGTTACGACGTTTATGCCACAGTGAAGTGGCATCTTCGAGTTTGAGTTTATATAGCGTCAGTGCACCATCACTTTGCCCTTGTGCTGCTTCGGTAATCACCCCTGTGCTACGAAACAGTTGTCCATGATCTGTGACTTGATCAATCGCCACTTGGCTACCGATAAATTGTTTAAGTGGAATCACAGCCGAAGTGGCAAGGCAAATCAGTTCAATAGACACGCCTTGGTTTAGACCATGTTGTCCATCGATGCGTTGTAAGAAGACTTGGTTGTTTAAGTCTGTATTGCTAAATTGGATATGCAAAGCTCGTTTTTGTGCGTTTAGTCCAAGCTGATCCAATATTTTATAAATGCTATTTAGTAAGCTGTTCATTTGAATGAGTTAATTATTATTAAAAAATATGTTTAGATTATAATCATAAGTCAAAATTCTGTCATTTTTAATTTTGTAAAACTCTTTGATTAGGGTGTTGAATCAATTAACTCTAATAACTCCGCATCAAGCAATGACTGAGTAAAAATATTCCAAAAATCTTCAAATTTCTCGGGAATATCATCTAAATTTGCAAACTGAATCTCAGATCTTTCATTCTGCCAATTTTGTGCCAGCTTCATACAAGCATCAGCCAAAATAGGTTGATTCAAATACAAAAACTTAGTCAAAACCAAACCATCTCTTTGACATTCACTTTTCAATATTTCTATGGCATAAAGTTTTGCAAAAATATCCGAAAATGATGGATGCTTGAGTAAATAGGTCAAATCAAATATATCTTTATAGCGTGGGTTCACAATACATTGGTGTAACTTCCATGCAATTTGCGTAGCTAAAGATGGGGTTTGTGCCAATCGGAAGTCCTTACCAACAAAAGGATGATAAATAAGTCTGTTGTGAATATCTTGAATTTCAAGATTAAATGAAACATCAATATCTATTTCAGTTTTTTGCCCATTCACCCATGCGATAATATTTGTACTGACTGTTGGAAAGTCTTCTGCCATTACATACTCCAACTCCCACCAATAATTATCTTTCGAAAATGGTTCATAACGAATACCATCATTAAAATCTACAGTTGTTAAGTAGCACATCCATTCATTCAAATGATCCTGAACAAAATGTCGATCGATTAATGGTTTTAAACAAATCCAATCTAAATCTTGTGGTTTACGTTCAATATGCGCAGGAAAATATTGCCGAGTTAAGAAACTTCCTTTTAGCATAAAAGGAAAGTACTGGTGGCTTTCTGCAAAACGTCGAATCAGGCCCTCACAAGCCTTTTGCTTTATTTCATTCATTTACATTCTTCTTTATCTATGTCTATTTAAGATAACCATCCATGATCTAACATGATATTGGTATCATAAATACAAATCTCAAATCTTTCTTTAGCAATCACTCTATGTTGGTTTAATAATGCTATGCGCAACAACTCTAAGCGTTTCAAGAAAAAATCTGCTGTTCCTATTTCGCGTAATGTTAAAAATCGAAAGTTCTCACGGCGTTTTAAAGCATTTTGAGACAAGTGTGCTTGATGATGCTCACATAGTTGTTTAAGTTCAAAAGCATCTCTACATTCAATCAAAGCATGCCATTCATAATAATAAATAGACTGTTGATCTGTTTGAGAATCTTGAAATGGAAGTTCAATCTTGGTTCGGATAATTTGAATATTCTGTTGTTCAAACGCCTTGATCCAAGGCACAATATCCTCAAGGACAGTACTTAAATCCGCTGAGTAAACACATTTAGAGAGCATAATCTGTTTAGAATACATACCACGGGCAAGTATAATTTCAAGAGGCTTAGCATCTAACTGTTTACACATCGTTTTAAACTGATGGTACATCACTGGACTTTTAATATCCGCTGTCAGATGCACTTCAAATTCTTGTTTTTGCATCTATAATTACTTACCCGTTTTCTTTTAACCTTTCTTCACTAAATAGTGAAATTCCTTATTCCCGGCATCATCTAGTACTTCTTCTTGTAAAATCAACTCATGACCGAGATGCATACAAAATTTAGGAATGTCCCAAGAGGTTGAATTATCAGTTGCAAATACTTCAACGACATCACCTGATTTAGATTTACGAATTGCTTGATGCAACATCATTACAGGCTCAGGACAACGTAGTCCACGCGTGTTTAATTGAATGCTTGCTTTAGGCATCGGTTCAGACATTATCTATTCTCAAAAAGAAGCGAAATCACTCAATAATTTTAACACAAACTCAAATAATGAATAAGGCTTGCAATATATCTATAATATGACACATACATTCATCTATTTACCTTAGTTAATAGATAGACATCTGTGTTTTCTTCGGTATGATAAAAAAACATTTACTAGATATTAAACGTCTTTAGGAAAGATCATGCACGAGGAATCAGGCCCATCGTGGGGAATGCGTGGCTTACGCAAATGGTTAGGAACAGCGCCAGAAACCCGAGATGAACTGCTAAAATTAGTACAAGATTCACGTCGTTTTTTAGAACCCGATACTGTTGCAATGTTAGAAGGCGTATTAGACCTTCCTGCAACAAAAATCCGTGAAGTCATGACTCCGCGCACAGCGATGGTCAGCTTACAAGAAGATGATCAACTTCTTGATATTTTAGACATTCTTATTGAGTCTGCACATTCACGTTTCCCTGTTTTTTCTTCTGATCAGCCTGAAAACGTGGTGGGTATTTTACTTGCTAAAGATCTTTTACCCTTTTTAACTGATCGTTCATCTGTTGTAGATGTGCATGCGTTAATGCGTCAGCCATTATTTGTCCCAGAAAGTGCACGTTCCGACCAAGTTTTGAGGATGTTAAAAAACACTCAAACCCATATTGCCATTGTAATTGATGAATATGGTTCAACAGCAGGTCTGGTCACTTTAGAAGATATTCTAGAAGAGATTGTCGGCGAAATTGAAGATGAGCATGATAACGTTGACGAAGAAGCACAATTTATCATTCCAGATACAACACATACCACAGCCAATACATGGATTGTGCAGGCACTTACACCAATAGAACATTTTAACAATGTTTTAGATGCTGAATTTCCTGACGATGAAGTAGAGACTATGGGCGGATTACTGCTTCAAGAAATTGGTCTAGTGAGTGATCTTCAAGGCCAAGTGGTTGAGCTTGAGGATTGGGAATTTACAATTATTGAAGCAGATGCGCGCACTATTCATCTGATTCGAGCTGTACATAAATGAGAGCATACTTTGATAAGCTGTTAAATTCATCCCAACAACAAAAACAGCTGCCCTTCATTTTCCCATTATTGATTTCGTTAATATCAGGCGCAGTGTTCAGTTTAGCACTGGCGCCTTATTACTGGTGGTGGTTGGCAATTTTATCGCCTGCCCTGCTATATGCTTGCTTAAAAGGCCGTACACCACGCCAAGCATTTGCGATTGGCTTAAGCTATGGCTTTGGTCTATGGTTTGTTGGCGCATTCTGGCTCTATACCTCGATTCATGTGTATGGGGATACCAATGCTGTATTGAGTGTCTTGATGATCGCCATCATGGCCATTGTCATGGGGCTTTTTACCGCAATTCAGACTTGGGTATATCGTAGATTCTTCCCTGAAACACCATTAACTTTCGCTCCTTTGTGGGTTATTTTTGAATGGTCCAAGACTTGGGTCTTTACAGGTTTTCCTTGGTTATTTGCAGGTTACGCATTTACTGAACGACTCTTAGATGGCTATGCTCCACTCTTTGGTGTGTTTGCAGTATCTTTTGTTGTGATTATCCTTGCCTGTGCATTGGTTGAAATTTTAAATAGAAAAGTCTTTTGGATCTTTCCTGCAATCATTTTAATCCTTGGCGCATGGGCTGCATCATTTATCACTTTCGTACAACCGAAAGCAGAAAAGCCGCTCTCCGTTTCTTTGATTCAAGGCAATATTCCGCAAGATTTAAAATGGTTGACTGAATATCAGGTTAAAACCTTAGAAATTTATGTAAATTTAAGCCGTACTGAATGGGGGCGTGATCTGATTGTTTGGCCAGAATCATCGATTCCACTGTTCCAAACAGATATTCAACAATTCTTGGATATGATGGATCAACAAGCCAAAAGTTCAGGCACAGCATGGGTAACGGGTATTCCTTATTGGGACTTAAAAGAATCACAAAAAAATGGCTATCCGATGTACTACAACAGTATGATGGCTTCTGGCGCAGATTCTTCAGGCTTATATAAAAAACAACGTCTAGTGCCTTTTGGTGAATATATTCCACTTTCAGGATTGTTGGCTTGGGTGTTACCTGCGCTACAAAATGATCCATCCATGAGTGGATTTTCCCAAGGTGCATCCAATCAAAAGCCTTTTAATATTAAAGGAAATGATTTGGCTGCAGCCATTTGTTATGAAGTGGCCTATCCGAATCTCACTCGACGTAATGCGATTAATAGTGACTTTTTAGTGACTGTTTCTAATGATGCATGGTTCACGGGTACAGCAGGGCCATTACAACATCTTCAAATGGTGCAAATGCGTGCCAAAGAAAATGGACGCTGGTTTATTCGTGCTACCAATACAGGCGTAACAGCATTTATTGACCACAATGGGCATATTGTAAAACAAGCCCCTGTAGATCAAAAAGCTGTGCTTCGTGGTGACTTACCTGCCATGCAAGGCGAAACTTGGTACACCCGCTTTAGTGATTATCCTATTTTGTTGCTCTCCCTATTATTATTAATTTTGGGCTGGATCTATCGCCCTAAAGCAGTCGATATTAGCTTTAAATCTAGACGTTAATATTTGAATCCCTCATCTCTGGTTTAAGGAGATGAGGTAAACTTCAACAAAAAGCTTGATTCGATTGTTAAAGTAACTTTGTTCCCAATGGTACATTTGCATCAGGCACACACAACGTCACATGCCCATCTTGATTATGAAAACCCGCCACTAAACACTCTGATTGAATCGGTCCAATTTGTTTTTTGGGAAAATTCACAACAGCAACCACCAGCTTCCCAATTAAATCTTCAGGTTGATATAGGTTGGTAATTTGCGCACTCGATTTCTTTACACCAAGCGCTTCGCCAAAATCAACATGCAAAATATAAGCAGGCTTACGCGCTTTCTCAAATACTTCGGCTTGAATAATTTTTCCGACCCTTAACTCTACTTTAAGAAAGTCATTCCATTCTATTTGTTGCATTGCTGAGTCCTCGTATTTTTATCAGTTCATCTCGAGAGATAAAATCATTTTAGATAAATTTAAAGCAATCAACCTTATATAAAACAGACAAATGATCCTGTTAAAAAGACAATCATGTTCAACCTAGCCCCAACCCAAGTCTTATCAAAACGAAATTGAAAATATTTTCGGTGCATTTTTATTATATTTTTTTCAAGTTTATGCTAAATTATTTTCGCTGATCATAAAGCCGTAAACGTTTACGTCAATCAACGTGCCAACATATCTCCAACAAGGCTTGGGGCTATTTTTAATCAAAATTTTAATATTTTGGTGCGGCACTGGCGTTTGTTGGTTTACGGAGTAAAAAATGCAAAATTCTAAATCGTCTTATTTTAATTTTAAAAAGATTCCACATCGCTATGCAGCGATTGTTTTACCTCTGTTACTATCTATTATCATGACATTTATTGTTTCATGTATCAGTACATTCAGAAGCATGGGTTTTGAGAATTTTTCGCTATACACATGGCTTTCAGCTTGGGGGATTTCTTGGCTGATTGCCTTTCCAGTGTTACTTTTTATCTTACCTATTGTGCGCAAAATCACCATGAGCCTTGTTCAGCCGACTTAGTTGAAACTTGAATTACTAAATCATCGTGCAAAAAAAACCGAGGATTATACCCTCGGTTTTCCATGATATTTCAACTAAAGTTGAGTCACCAAATAAGACATCATTGCAGCTAAAAATAACATTGGCACATAACAATATGAACGTACTAAATATTGTTCTAATAATGATGAGAATTCAGTTTTCAACTGAAATACTGTCAAATTTAAGGCATTATAAAAACTAATAATAGATAATGCACTAAATACGCTAATCGCCATAAAACCAATCATGATCTGGCTATTGGCATCGGCAACTTGCCAAATATTGAGAAAAAACTGGCTAATCGGTAATAGGCTCAAAATTAAAAGAACAGATTTGAGCATAGTCCAATGAAATTGGCTGATTTCATCTGGTAATAATAATGCTTTCATCTCATCCTCCTCAGCAATTCAGATTGCCCTGAGAACTATTATGCAAGCTTTTAATTAAATAAAAAGTCTATTTTTATACACAATTTAACTTTCTTGTAACTATTAAATATGGGAATAATTCTTATTATAACTCTCAAACATCGTTATTTTAAATAGCTGTTATATTTCAATAAATTAAGTACATTTTAGCAAACAAGAAAGATTATCACTTCACTCAATATTTATTAACTCGATTCAATGAAGTGATTAACTCAATAAACTATAACTTAAATATTCTTTAATTAAGGTTGGTAATAAATATCAGCATCATTTCCTTCACCACCTTGTTTACCATCGGCACCAAAAGAATATAAATCAAACTTACGACCTTCAGAACCAGGGATCACATATTGAATATCATTTTCCCAACTGTCTTTCGGATAACCACCTTTAACATAACCACCAGGTAACCAGTTTTTAGCCGTTGCGGGTTGATTGACAAGCGCATCTAAACCACCATCTTGGCTTGTCGGATAACGCCCATTGTCCAATTTATATTGATCTAAAGCACCCGCTACACCTTTTAATGCAATTTTAGTGGTGTCAACTTTGGCTTTTTCACCACGTCCCATCACATTGGGTACGATCAATGCTGCAAGTACGCCTAAAATAACAATCACAACCATCACTTCAATTAAGGTAAAACCTGACTGACGAGTCCTATTCATCTTTCGTTGCATCTGCTTACTCTCTATATATTCTTTATAAAAATAATTGGCTTAAATCATATTGTTCATATTGACGATTGGCAACATAACTGCAATCACAATAACCAAAACAATACCCGCCATAAACACCAACATTAATGGCTCCAATAAAGCCAATAATGTTGAAATAAATGAAGATACTTCTCGATCCTGCATATCTGATGCACGGCTCAACATTCGGTCTAACTCTCCCGAAGCTTCACCACTTTTAATCATTTGTACCATCATCGGTGGGAAATAACCACAACGCTCCAATTGCGTAGCAAGATTTCCACCCTCAGTGACTTTCTCTGCTGCAATATTGACAGCATCTCGTATTACCCAATTACTACTCACAGCGGCCCCAATTTTCAAAGCATCTACGAGCGGTACACCTGATTGAGTCAGAATAGATAAGGTACTGGCAAAACGTGCCGCATTTATACCACGAGATAATTTACCAAATAATGGCAATCTGAGTGTTAAACGATCAAAAGCATAGTGCCCTGCAGAAGTTCGCAAAAAACGAATTAATAAGAAAAATCCAACCACACTAAAAACCAGCATAAAGGGCCATGCCTGTCGAATAATCTCACTGGCTTTCATCAGTGCTACAGTGATCCAAGGTAAGGCTTGTTTACTTTGGTCAAAGGTTTTAACAATGTCTGGAACAACATAAGTCATTAAACCCATCACAATTGCAAAAGACATAAACATCAAGATGATTGGATAGATCATCGCACCTTGAATTTTCTTTTGCATGGCAAAGCGGTTTTCGGTGTAATCAGATAATTGATCTAAAATTAAATCTAAATGCCCTGAACGTTCACCCGCAGCAACGGTCGCAATATACAAATCTGGAAAGCGTCCTGTTTGTTGCATCGCTTGAGCCAAAGAGTGCCCTTCAAGCACTTTTGAACGTGCCGAAAGTAAAAGATTTTGTACATGCACTTTTTCACTTTGTTTGGCAACTGCTCGTAATGCTTCCTCTAAAGGAATCGCAGCAGCGACCAAAACAGAAAGTTGACGTGTCATTAAGGCCAGATCATAAGCCGAGAATTTACGTTGAAAAAATCCTGAACTTTTATTTTTATCTTTTTGTTCAACAGCATCCACCGTGACAGGAATCAATTCCTTGTCCCGTAGTTGTTGTCGAATCTGGCGTGCGGAATCTCCTTCTAACACGCCTTTTTGCTGCTTTCCTG
Source organism: Acinetobacter sp. LipI_19 (assembly GCF_058242925.1). Lineage (NCBI taxonomy): Bacteria > Pseudomonadati > Pseudomonadota > Gammaproteobacteria > Moraxellales > Moraxellaceae > Acinetobacter > Acinetobacter sp. LipI_19. The sequence continues at coordinate 4,360,065 of NZ_JBZAYK010000001.1, read as the reverse complement.
AAGCATCAATTGCAGTAAATTGATATGCTGGCATTATTATGCTCTAGTTTTCCAAAATTTTTTGATTACGCTGTTGCGTCATACCCTATAAATCATTCATATTCATGTTTATAGATGACTGTTACACTCTAACACAAGCCGAATCTGCACATGAAACAATTTCATCACAGCCTCACTAAATTAATGAGTCACTAAATTAAAAATGTCGAATACCCTTGCTACGCCACAGACGATTTATCGTATTCAAGTTGCTGTTCCAGTCTATTTGAATGACTGCTTTGATTACCAAGTCACCGCTGAACAATATGCGCAAGCTGAAGTCGGTGCGCGTGTTGCAGTGTCTTTTGGCAGACAGAATCTGATTGGTGTTATTGTCAAGAAAGTACCGATTGATGAACCTGTGGATTCCCATTTTAAACTCAAAGCCATTACTGAACTGTTAGATGAACAGGCCATTCTAGACAGTAAAGTTTTAAGTTTATTGACATGGTCATCACAATATTATCAATTTCCTATCGGTGAAGTGATTCAAACGGCGTTACCTACCTTATTACGCCAAGGGAAACCTTATAATTTATTGGCACGTATCTGGAAACTTTTAGACTTACATGCCGAAGACAAAGTTAAGCGTTCTGAAAAACAACAAGAAGCCTATAAAATTTTAAAGCTACACCCGAAAGGGACACAGGAAAATATTCTTAATCTAAGTGGTGTTGAAACAGCCACACTCAAAGTCCTTGAGAAAAAAGACATTGTTCGTTGTGATTTAGAACCACAAAATGTCACGCCAGAACCGGTGCAATTGGCACAGATGCCCCTCACGCCAAATGACGATCAGAAGAAAGCCATTCAAGCGATTTTAAAAGCGCAGAAAAAATATCAAGCGTTTCTACTGGATGGTTTAACTGGGAGTGGTAAAACCGAAGTTTATTTGCAAGTGATGCATGAAGTACTTAAACAAGGCAAACAAGTCTTGGTTTTAGTGCCTGAAATCGGCTTAACCCCACAAACCATCAGCCGTTTTCAATCACGTTTTCATTGCAATATTGCCTTACTGCACTCAGGCTTAAATGACACTAAACGTTTACAAGCATGGCAGCATGCGCAAACGGGCAAAGCCTCTATTATTTTAGGCACACGTTCTGCAATTTATACACCTTTGCCACAGTTGGGTTTGATTATTTTAGATGAAGAGCATGATCTTTCGTTTAAACAACAAGAAGGCTTTCGCTATCATGCTCGCGATGTGGCCATGTATCGTGCACATTTAGAAAATTGCCCGATTATCTTAGGTTCGGCCACGCCTAGTATTGACAGTTATTATCTTGCTCGCCAAGAAAAGCTGACACGGATTGAATTAAATCAACGTGCTGGTGCCGCAATCATGCCGAAAATGCATTTGATTGATTTAAAAGTGGCAAAAAAACAGCATGGCTTAAGTGATGTTTTGATTGCTGAAATCAAAAAACGTTTAGAGAAAAAAGAACAAGTTCTGATTTTTTTAAATCGCCGCGGTTATGCCCCTGTGCTTATCTGTGAAAGCTGTGGTTGGCAGGCCAATTGCCCCAACTGCGATGCTCACTTTACCCTGCATTTAAAGCCTTATCAGCATTTGCACTGTCACCATTGTGGCACGATTAATCGTATGCCTGATGCTTGCCCTCAATGCAATCAACAACAATTAAAGCCAATTGGCATGGGAACTGCCAAAGTTGAAGAAACCTTGAATGAGCTGTTCCCTCACTTCCCCGTCTTGCGCGTAGATCGTGACTCAACTAGTCGGGTTGGTAGTTGGCAAAAGATTTATGATCAAATCCAAAAAAGTGAACCGACTATTTTACTTGGCACGCAGATGCTGGCAAAAGGACATCACTTTCCTTATGTCACCTTAGTGGCAATTTTGGATATCGATGCAGGTTTGTTGAGTGTAGATTTCCGTGCTACAGAACGTACTGCGCAATTAATTATTCAAGTTGCAGGTCGTGCGGGTCGTGGTGAAATGAAGGGTGAAGTCTATTTACAAACCCTAAGACCTGATCATCCTTTATTAAACACCTTGATTCATAATGACTATCGGACCTTTGCTAAACAAACTTTAAAAGATCGCCAAGCCGCACAGCTTCCACCCTTTCGTTATACAGCTTTGATTCGCTGTGATTCAAAGCATCAGGAAGAAAATTTAAAGTTTCTGACTGAAATGACGCAGCTCCTTAGACAAACTGCCGAAGATAATTTAATTGATATTTGGGGACCGATTCCAGCGCCAATGGAGCGTAAAGCAGGACGTTACCAAGCTCATGTGGTTTTGCTTTCTCAAGATCGGGCAAAAATGCATTTTTATATTCGTCAATGGTGGCAACAGCTGTTACATAGCAAACCCTCTACGATGAAAATAACCATAGATGTTGATCCGCAAGAATTGAGTTAAATTTTTAATTTAGTTTATTGCTATACAAATTGAGATAATGAACCGAGTCTCAATTAAACCACTGCTGCATTTTGTATTGTTTAAATACGCACAATATATCTATTTATATGACGATAGACTTGCCGCCATTAGGTGAGGGTACAAAGGCTATCCCCCTCATAGTGCTAATCACTGTTAAATTTTTATTAGGTAAATAGACAATTTCTGAATAAATATCTCCAAGCCCATCACAAAATCACGCTACAATTTCTAAATAAAGAAAAAACTTAAGGCAAGTGAATGTCACTGTTACTCCAAATCACTATCTTCCTTGGCGCGGCATTAATCCTTGTTCCATTAGGGAAAAAACTCGGTATTGCTACCGTGCTAGGTTACTTATTTACAGGAATACTTCTGGGTCCAAGCGCGTTTAACATCGCCAACGATCCAGAGGAAATCATGCACCTTGCAGAATTTGGGGTGATTTTACTGATGTTCCTGATCGGTTTAGAACTTCGCCCACAACGTTTATGGGAAATGCGCCAATCTATTTTTGTGATGGGAAGTTTACAGGTAGGGATTACGGGATTGGTTCTGATGGGAACGATCTATTTAATCTTTCAACAATCACTCCCCGCAAGTTTTGTCATTGGTTTTGCCTTAGCACTTTCTTCAACCGCCTTTGTTTTACAGCTTTTGGAAGAAAAACAACAACTCAATACTACCCATGGTCAGCAATCCTTTTCAATTTTACTTTTTCAGGATATTGCTGCTATTCCCCTACTCGCCATTATCCCCCTCTTAGCAGGTAGCGAATCAAGTCATCATGGTATTGCTTACTTTGCCGCGATTGTTGCCACGTTTACAGGTTTATTTTTGTTTAGCCGTTATGTGATGCGACCTTTTTTTCGCTTTGTGGCAAAAAGTGGAGCAACTGAACTGATCACAGCCGTTGGCTTATTTATCGTGCTGGGTGTGGTGTTATTGATGGATACACTCGGAATTAGCACAACCTTAGGCGCTTTTTTAACGGGTGTGCTTCTAGCTGACTCTGAATTCCGTCATGAACTTGAAGCCAGTATTGCCCCCTTTAAAGGTTTATTGCTCGGTTTATTCTTTATGACGGTGGGAATGACCACACAAATCTCGCTAATTGCAGATATGCCATTATTGATTATTGGTGGCGCAGTCAGTTTAATTATGATCAAAATGATCGTGATGGCAGCCATTGCACGTTATAAAAAAATGAGTTGGACCAACAGTTTAATGGTCGCAACCTGTTTAGCCCAAGGGGGTGAATTTGCCTTTGTGGTATTAAACGTGGCAAAAAGCGAGAAAGTCCTAGCTGAAGCAATCATGGAACCCATTACCTTAATTGTGACCTTATCAATGGTACTCACCCCGATCTTCTTTTGGTTAGTGAGCACGCAAGTATTGCCATTAATCAATAAAGACAGTGCACCCAAATACGATGAGATTCCCAACGAACACCCAGCTCTTATTGTTGCTGGTTTTGGTCGTGTAGGGCAAATTGTTGCTCGTTTAGCACGTATCCGTCATTTTACCTTTACTGCCATTGATAATAATTTACAAAAAATTGATTTTGTTCGACGCTATGGTGGTACTTTGTATTATGGCGATGTGACTCAACCCGATTTACTACGTGCGGCTGGAATTGAACAGGCTAAAGTTTTTGTATTAGCAATTGATAATGTTGAAGACTCAATGAATGTTGCTCGACATATTTTACTCAATTATCCAAACCTTACCTTATTAGTTCGAGCACGAGATCGCTATCACATGCACCTCCTGCGTGATGTCGGGGTCAAACATATTTGGCGTGAAACCTATTTGACTTCATTGGGTATGGGATATCGAGCATTGTGTGAACTAGGAATGAGTAAACAAGAGGCTTATGATAGTGTTGAGCTATTTAGAAATTACGATGAAGAACTGTTAACGCGTCAACAACGCATTTATACCGATGAGCAAAAGCTTTTTGAAAGCTATCGGGACTTTATTTCGGAGCTTGAGCACCTGTTTGAAAGTGATGCGCAAGTTGAAAACCATAATCCTGATCAATATAAAGATGTCCCAGATTTGGATGAATCCGGTTTAGAAAGACCCACAACAAAAGCTCAAATGCTACATACCAAACACGATCGTATTAATATTATACGTGATGACGAAAATTAACTTTAAGATGCACAGTTTTTCAGGTGAAATAAACTTGTGATTTATAATATCGCCACCATCTAAACAGGGATTTGGAGAATTTTATGTCTGATTTACGTCAACGTTTTTATATTGAAGATAGCCCTGTACGTGGTGAAATTGTACATTTAGATACAGCACTACAAACAATTCTATCGCAGCGTAATTATGCGCCCGCTGTGCGTATTTTATTGGGTGAAATGTTGAGTGCAACAGCATTACTTGCCAGCACATTAAAAATTAAAGGACGTATTAGCTTACAAATTCAAGCACAAGGTACATTCAAATGGGCAATGGCTGAATGTAACCATTTAGGTGATGTCCGCGCACTTGCAGATTATGAAGAAGACCCACATTTTATGTTGAGTGAAGACAGTAGTACTGTGCTTAGCACCTTGCAACAACCTGTTCTATTTATCAATATTGAACCTGAGTTTGGTGAGCGTTATCAAGGGATTGTGCCACTAGATCAACCTACTCTTGCCGCTTGTTTAATGCAGTATTACGATCTTTCCGCACAAATTCCAACACGTATTGTCTTGGCAAGCACGCATCACAATGCGGGCGGTTTACTAATTCAGTTATTACCACGTAATAATGAAGAAGAACAACAACGTGTCGATGAAGACTTATGGCCACGTTTGATTATGCTGACTCAAACGTTAAAACCTGAAGAGTTGACAGATTTAACCGCACAAGAAATTCTTTATCGTTTATATAACGAGGAAGAGGTTCGTCTGCCAGACGTTGAACAACTTCAATTCAACTGTACCTGTTCACGCGATAAATGCAAAAATGCGTTGATCCAAATTGGTCTAGATGCGGTCAAAGAAACCCTAGAAATTCAAAATCCAATTGAAATGGATTGTCAATTTTGCAATAAAAAATATCAGTTCACCGCAAAAGAAGCTTTGAATCTGTTTGGTGAGCATTTAAGTTAATCTATTGAGATCTGAATGGTTTAAATTTGCAAAAATTTAACTATCGATTTTTACTAAGAAGAGCAAATTCAGTTTGCTCTTTTTTTTCAATTAAAATTCAAAGCATAATCAGCAAGTTTTATAAGTTAAAATGTTAAATAGCTATTTGGAATCGTCATTTACTTAACCAAAGCAACAACCCGAACACACAAAGCCCATAGAACATGAAACACCACCTTTATCAGGAATAAGCGGGATTTTGTTCTAGATAAGTTTTGAAACAATAACCACACTAAGTTGCTCTTCCATCTGTAGCCAAAAAGGCATAAAACTAGAATAAAGTTAAACAAAATAATGACCTTAAGTATGGCAAAAAATTATTATGAAGATTTGGGTGTTTCTAGAAATGCGACACCAGACGAAATTAAAAAAGCTTATCGAAAACTCGCACGTAAATATCATCCTGACGTGAGTAAAGAAACTGATGCTGAAGCAAAAATGCAAGCCATCAATGTCGCATATGACACCTTAAGTAATGAAGAAAAGAAAAAACAATACGATTTTGAACTCGACAACCCCTATGCCAATACAGGTGGGTTTGGAGGGCAATCTACAGGTCAAAGTGGTTTTGACGGTAGCCAATTCCATCGCTCATACAGTAGCAGTGGTGGACAAGATTTTAGTGGTTTTGAAGATCTATTTGGACGTTTCGGTGGCGGTTTTGGTGGCGGACATCAACAAGATTTTGGACAACGCGGCTCTCAGCAACAGCGCAGCTATAAGGGTGAAGATCAACATGCCAGTATTGAAATTCCTGTAAGCATTGGTTATGAAGGCGCAACCCAGAGTATCACCTTACAAATCCCTACCTATAATGCCTATGGTGAGCCCGAGGTACAACGGAAAACCCTCCAAGTTAAAATTCCGAAAGGCATGAAAGAAGGTCAGCAAATTCGCCTTGCAAAACAAGGACAAGCTGGAATTAACGGTGGTGAAAATGGCGATCTTTATATTGAGATCCAATACCAAGACACTGACCGTATTCGTGTTGAAGGTACTGATGTCTATTACACAGTTGATGTTACACCTTGGGAAGCAGCACTTGGTCAAAGTATTGAAATTGATACCCCAGCAGGTAAAGTAAAAGTAACTGTGCCACAAAATGCCAAACCCAATCAGCAACTCCGTTTAAAAGATAAAGGGATACCGCATAAAACCCCAGGTCATCTTTATTTGGTGATTAATATTGTTTATCCCAAAGCAACCACCGAAACACAGCAAAAAGCCTATCAACAATTTGCTGATGCTTTTAATGACTTTAATCCCCGTTCATAATTTTATAGATACCAACATAGCCTTGCTAAAGGAGAGCAATCATGACAACTATTCAATATCGTGAAATTGTCTATGACGGTTTCCATGATGCAGAAATCGTGGATGAAAACCTAAATCTAGATCTCAAGCATTTTGCTGAGGCATGCGGTCAAAGTCCGGATTGGATTTTGCAATTGCTTGAATATGAAATTTTACCCGCACGTCCTGAGGATCGTATTCATCAATTTTTTGGAGAAGACATCTCACGGGCACGCCGCGCCTATCGTTTACAACGCGACTTTGAAGCCAGTTTATCTGCCGTTGCAATGATGATGGATTTACTTGATGAAGTTCAACAATTACGAAAACAAGTCAAACATCTTCACCTTCATACTCATTAATTCATTTCAAAATGTTAATGCCTAGTGACAGGTTAATATTTAACCTGTCATGATGGAGAACTTGTCTCTCCATTTTTGTTTTATCGTTTAGAATTTTATGACAAAGAGGTTAATGAGCTCTGATGAATTCGAAAGTAATGAATAAAAAGTTGAAACACATGTTCCCAGAACACCGTGATCTCATGTGTAGTTTAAAACAAGAAGATCCGCATTTTGCTAAACTTTTGATTGACCACGATGAACTTGATCGTGAAATCAGTCACCTTGAGCTTGATCCACTCAATCATATTCATGAAAATATTGAGCAGCTCAAGCGGAAAAAATTAAGATTAAAAGATCAACTCTACTTAATTTTACAAAAGACAGCTCAAATAAATCCTCAACCAGAATAATGCTTAATTATTTCAGTTTTGTGATTTTTTCGACTTCTTTCATGGTTTGTTTGATCGGTTCATAATCTAAAAACCAGAGTAAATTGACGTGCTGATTTTTATGTTGTTGTGCCAACATATCAATCACACTTCGTTCACCACGTCCTACCAAATGACGACGGTAAAAATAGACTAACAGCCCAATCGTACAACCTAACATCACACCCAACATCACCCAGAAACCTATCGGACTACGTAGACCTGGAATGAATTCAAAATTCATTCCATATACCCCTGTTAATAGAGTTAATGGCGCAAACACGGCAGTAATAATCGCAAGAATTCGCATATTCTCATTGGTTTGATTGGCGATTGCAGAAAAATGTAAATCAATCGCAGTTTGAATTGCCGTACTTAAGCGTACTGTATATTTTTGAATACGCTCAACATGGCTAACGAGATCATCCACGCGAACCAGCATAATGTCCTGCTTCTCAGTGCGTTTTTTACCTTTTAAATGGGCATAATTTTCAACAATTTCATCTCGAAGTTCTTGTAAGGAATCTATTTGTTCTTCGCACAAATTTTCGATTTGTTGAAAAACCAGATTCTCCTGAAACAGTTGATGCCACTTAGTAAAGCGGCGATTACCTTGCAAAAGTTCTTGTTGCCAAAATTCAACGCGACGAGACAAAGGATTACGTAAATCCAAATAGCCATCAATCATACTATTTAGCAAGCGCAGTGCTAAATCTAAAGGCGTAGTGGGTAATTTACGTGGTTTATTCTGTTCTTCTAAACTCTTATTCATGATATTGAAAATACGTGCAAGATAACTTTCAAAGGCATGGTTGCCTTTTTCATGAATGGTGATTAAAGCTTGTGAAGTAATAATAAAACTGACTGGCGAAGACGCTAAGCCAAAAACATGATCATGCTGTTCAAGTGCATCTTCACCACTATCGATCTGATCATCTGGGGTTATTAATTTACGAAAAATCAATAAATCATAATCTTCCATTGCATCAAATGCGCATGGATGTTCGATATTTAAAATATCTCGAATATGATATTCATTGAGGTGAATCTCGGTCGCATTATAGACTTCTTTTTGCCATAGCTCAGCACGATTGACCACATCTTCACGGGTACAGTCCACCCAAACAAATTGTTGCTCTGCATTAAAAACAGGCTCTTTTTGTATACAAGTATAAGGTTCATCTGTGTGTTGAAAAAAATAAAAGCTTTGCATATCCACGATATTTTTAGTCTTTCTTGTTATGCATCATGCCATAAAAAAAGCCCTGAGCAAGCCAAAGTTGTAACTTTGGCAAAGCACAAGGCAGTCTTTTCTTTATTAAATTTTAATCAAACTGTAAAAGATTTAAACCTTGCAAATATTATGCTTGGTCTACATCTTTCATAGTTAATTTAATACGACCACGGTTATCTACGTCAGCAACTTGAACTTTAACGTCTTGACCTTCAGCCAAGATATCAGTCACGTTTGCAACGCGTTCGTTTGAAATTTGCGAGATGTGAAGTAAACCATCTGTACCTGGCATGATATTTACAAACGCACCAAATTCAACGATACGAATCACGCGACCTGCATAGATTTTACCTGGTTCAACTTCAGCAGTAAGCGCTTGGATTTTTGCAATCGCTGCTTGAGCAGCCGCTTTCGTTTCACCAAATACACGTACAGTACCGTTATCTTCGATATCAATCGCTGCTTTTGTTTCTTCTGTGATTTGACGGATTGTCGCACCACCTTTACCAATCACATCACGGATCTTATCTGGATTGATGTTGATCACTTGGAATGTTGGTGCATGCATAGAAATTTCAGGACGTGCACGTGAAATCACTTGGTTCATTGCATTAAGAATATGCATACGACCTGCATAGGCTTGATTCAACGCAACTTCCATAATTTCTTCTGTGATACCTTCGATTTTGATATCCATTTGAAGCGCAGTAATACCGTTTGCAGAACCAGCAACTTTAAAGTCCATATCACCTAAGTGATCTTCATCACCTAAGATGTCAGAAAGAACAGCAAAACGCTCGCCTTCTTTTACTAGACCCATTGCGATACCCGCAACTGGCGCTTTAAGAGGAACACCTGCATCCATAAGTGATAATGAAGCACCACATACAGAAGCCATTGAAGATGAACCATTTGATTCAGTAATGTCAGATACAATACGAATCACATACGGGAAGCGATCAGCTGGTGGAAGAACAGCTTGTACACCACGACGTGCTAAACGACCATGACCAATTTCACGACGCTTAGGACCAGATTCACGACCTGTTTCGCCTACAGAATATGCAGGGAAGTTGTAATGCAACATGAAGTTGTCAGTTTTTGTACCAGACAAGGTATCCACCATCAACGCATCACGTGTATTACCCAAAGTCGTTGTAACCAACGCCTGAGTTTCACCACGTGTAAATAATGATGAACCATGAGCACGATCTAACACGCCCACTTGTACATCTAATCCACGAACAGTTTTAGTATCACGACCATCGATACGTGGTTTTCCTGAAAGGATGTTGTCACGTACAGTACGGTATTTAAGATCTTCGAATAATTCGTTTAAGTCATCTGCAATGCCAGATTCGTCATTTTCAGGAACGAATTGAGCAGTTGCTTCAGCTTGAAGGGCATCTAAGGCAGCATAACGGTCATGCTTAACAGCAATGGTATACGCTTCAGAGATTTTAGCTTCAAATGCGTCTTTTAATTTTGCACGAAGATCTTCGTTTTTAACTGGAGCAGTCCAAGTTGATTCTGTTGCACCAGCGGCAGCAGCAAACTCTTTAATCGCTTGGATTGCAATTTGCATTTCGTCATGACCGAAAAGCACAGCGCCTAACATTTGGTCTTCTGAAAGTTCTTTTGCTTCAGACTCAACCATCAATACAGCAGATTCTGTACCTGCAACTACAAGGTCAAGGTCAGATTGAGCAAGTTGTTCTAAATTTGGGTTAAGGACATATTCGCCATTGATCAAACCAACGCGCGCACCACCGATTGGACCACGGAAAGGTGTACCAGCGATTGCAAGTGCAGCAGAAGTACCTAACATTGCAGCAATGTCAGCATCCATGGTTTTGTCTGAAGACACAACTGTTGCAGTAACTTGGATCTCGTTGAAATAACCTTCTGGGAACAACGGACGAATTGGACGGTCAATTAAACGAGAAATTAAAGTTTCTGCTTCTGAAGCACGGCCTTCACGCTTACCATAACCACCTGGGATACGACCCGCAGCATATTGTTTTTCTTGATAGTTAACTGTAAGTGGGAAGAAATCTTGACCCGCTTTAGCAGTAGGTTGTGCAACAACAGCAACCAGTACTGTTACGCCGCCCATTGTAATAAAAACCGTGTTTGCTTGACGAGCAACACGACCTGTTTCTAGCACAACTTGATGTTGACCATATTGAAATTCTTTACGAATAACATTAAACATTGACATGTATTTTTGTTTCCTAATTTTATTCTAGTGGAGACCCCTAAGGTTTGGCATTCACATCAACCGCATAAATGACAAAGCTTAGAAGCCGACCTCACTAGACAATAAATCTTTAGTTAGACTAATTTTAAACACGAAGAAGGAGCGAATATTCGCCCCTTCCCTTTTATCCAGTAAATACTGGATAGACTTTAGTTTTCATCAGTACAGCATTCAGCATGCAATAATCCGAAAATAAAAGTTTAAATCGAATTAACGACGTAAACCTAAAGCAGCAATCAAATCGCTGTAACGAGTAGCATCTTTACCTTTAAGATAGTCAAGAAGCTTACGACGTTGGTTAACCATACGGATCAAACCACGACGGCTATGATGATCGTGTTTGTGTTCTTTAAAGTGACCTTGCAAATCATTGATTTGAGCAGTCAATAAAGCAACTTGTACTTCAGGTGAACCAGTGTCATTTTCAGCACGAGCGAATTTTGCAACGATCTCTGCGCGATCTGCGTTTGTTAAAGCCATTCGATTTCTCCGAGATGCTTAATTTAAATATTTGATACAAATCAAATTGACTCTTCAAAATCAATTTAACTGCCGTGCATCACTACAGCAGTCGCCTATTTTAAAGGAACTGGGGTGAGATTGCAAAAATATCGTACAACCATATTCCATAAGGCTTAACTACAAGACTATTGCAATTTTTTTACAGATAGCATGGCAATTGGGACACTGACATCATGCTCAACTCAGTTCACACTGCCGTGGAATAAAAATAATCATGGAAAAAGATTGTGAAATTGTTTTCAACCAATACCTGCTATGTACCTAAGGACTTAAGCAGTATCACTCAGCGCAAAAATGAAGTGTCTCCAGAACTGGGAGGGATGAACCAACAACAAGTTGAAAAGATTTGGCAAAGTATTGAAAATCTGTATCAAACAGGCAATCATCCCCTGATCACCATGTGCCTAAGACGCAAAGGCAAGATTATTCTCAATCGTAGTCTGGGTTATGCGTCAGGTAATTCTGCCGATGGTCTCGCTTCAAATGCAGTACTTGCCAATCCAGACACCCCGATTTGTCTATTTTCAGCATCAAAAATAATTACAGCAATGCTGATTCACATGTTAGATGAAACAGGTGCAATCAATCTATTAGATCCGATCAGTTATTACATTCCTGAATATGCACAAAATGGGAAGCGCCGTGCAACAATTTTCCATTTGTTGTCCCATCGTGGTGGAATTCCACGGATAGAAATGGAAGTCACCCCAGAACTGCTTTTTGATAAAGATCGTATTTTGCAACACCTTTACGCTGCGCAGCCCATTTCACCAGCTGGTACGCATTTGGCTTATCACGCTGTTACTGCGGGGTATATCTTAGGTGAATTGGTTGAACGGGTAACAGGACAAGATATTCGTCAGTTTTTACATGAGCACATTGAAAAACCGATGGATATGCAGTTTTTTAACTATGGCTTAGAACCAGAATATAGAGATCAAGTTGCTTTAAATTATCCGACTGGTGTACACCCTAAACTCGGTACAGACTTATATTTAAACCATGTGCTCGGTGGTGGCTTACAGCTTGCTGTCGATGTGACTAATGATCCACGTTTTATGGATACGGTATGTCCTGCTGGCAATATTTACACTAGTGCTGAACAAGCCAATCGCTTCTTTGAGATGTTATTGAATGGTGGTCAATATAACGGCAAGCAAATCATGAGTCCTGAAACTGTATTTCGTGCAACTTTGCCCACTTCAACCACCAACATAGACCGAACCTTGCTTGCACCGATGCGCTATGCTTTGGGGCCTATGCTCGGCAGTAACCCAGTAGGTATATTTGGACCAATGACGGGGCAAGCTTTTGGGCATTTAGGCTTTTCCAACATTCTCTGCTGGGCCGATCCAGAACGTGATATTAGCGTCAGTATTTTAAATACAGGAAAAGCTGTGGTTGGAACACATATTCCTGCTCTGGCACAAACGCTTTATCAAATTTCTAGCCAGTGTCCTAAAATTCCTAAAACACAACGTAGAGCTTTATTTGGCACAGATCGAACAGAAACCGAATTGGTTTAAATAACAGCTTTAAACGCGACAGATAATACATGAAAAAGCCCTAAGATCACTCTTAGGGCTTTTCCTTTGCGCTGTAGTTTCTTGTTTAATTATTGTGCTTATCTTATTTATAGTATTTGCTTGTACCCTAAGCAGTTTTTGTTTTTGTACATGACACTCATTTCACAACCATGTGACCAATTATGTCCTTATGTGACTTATTATGCCTGTGACAGACATTGAACAGAAGTCGCATTTACCGCAAGATTATGTGAGAAATAACGTACATAGAGGCAATGGCTGTAACCTTTTAAAAAAACCTTGTAAATTTTAACCATTTGCAAAATCACTTTATATTTATAGGTGACCTGTCAAAAAATTCAGACTCAAGAATATAATTATCATCAATTAAGATCTTCAATTAAATCAAATACAGGAATAAGTAAATTATTTAATTATAAAAAGTTTGCAATAACACACCTTATATTCAAAGTTTAAATACCTTTGCGTTAGCGATGCCCCACTTTTCGTAAGGGTTGCCAAACCTTGCGCTACAAACAAAGCACTGCTTTTTTTTGCTCATGGGCGAGGGGGTGTCCTGTAGCTCCACCCAACATGGAGACATCCATGTCGCCACACGATAGGATCACCATCTAGGGTTCAATAGTACAAAAATTGAATTGATAACTAACAGATTCTAAAAGTTCATACAAAAATAGAAGTTTTATTTCTGACTAATGATTTGATAGAAACCACTTGTATGATTAATAAGGTGGTTTGACTAGACCCAAATTTAAAACTTAATTTAAAAAATAGATTGATTCTCTTTGAGGTAAAATTCAGCATTTAATTTTAATAAAAAAGCCCTGTAGTCTCTCCCAAAACTACAAGGCTTAGCGGCTGTAAGTTTCCTCTTATCACTTACTTTCCTGTAAGTTCGCAGTCTCACGACTTTAAATTATTATTATTTTGCGATTTTACTCAACGATCCTTGCTGAGTTCTTTATGTCTTCATCATCTCAAAAAGTAACAAGAAGCTCTATGCGCAAATCTCTCGAATTCATGTAAGCAATTTCGTACATAGAGGCAAATTATCAACAAAAACTACAAAATAACTATGCCGTGTTAATCATGCTAACCAATCCACTCATTCTAGTTGTGGTGGTGTCTAAAGCGTGGATAAATGCTTGTTGATCAACCAGTAAACTCACCACTGATTTAGCCCGTGTAATAGCAGTATAAATCAACTCTTGGCTCAATAAGCGTGTTGCTGTAACATCCAAAACTACTGCAGTATGGGTGAATTCTGAACCCTGAGATTTATGAATGGTTAAAACAAAAGCGGTTTGCATCGATTTAGGCAAACGTGTTGCAGCAATCCATTTGTCTAAACTGGGGAAATAGACTTCAAATTGATCAACATGCTGGCGATTTTTTAGACAAATTCCGATATCTCCATTGGAAAGACCAAGTTGATAATCGTTATAGCTCATCATCACAGGACGCCCAACATACCAGTCACCATAACGAGCCAATGTTGGAAGATATTCAAATAATGCTTTTTCCATTTCATGGTTTAAGCTATTCAATCCCAATGCACCGTGCCGAACAGCCGTTAAAATACGATATAGGTCAAATGCTTGTGTCACCGCTTCAATCTGATGATGAGAGTCGTCGGCGATCAGATAGTTGCTTAAACTTTGAAAATAAGCTTGAAAACCTAAACTGAGTTTTTGGTAATACTGCATTAGATCTGCTGGAAAAATCTTTTCAGGCAGATATTCAAGCTGAATCACATCTTGCATATTTGCTTTGAGTTCAACTGGTTTAAGCGCACTAGCCGCAACAATCTCTTGCTCAAAATTCGCCAATAATTCTGCACGGGCTATACTTTGATTTTTCTGTGATTGAATAAACTGTGCCATTTTTCCAATTAAGGCACCCTCTTTAAAGCGTTGACTGGTCTGTAGATTGACCCGATTGTACTGTAATGATTGTACATTCTGTAAATCTGCCAATACCGAACCGACATCCACAGAAGCCAATTGATTGGCATCGCCCAAAAGAATTAAACGGCAATGCTCAGGAATCGCCTCAAACAACATCGTGGCTAAATTTAAATCCAACATCGATGCTTCATCGACTATGACCACATCATAAGGTAATCGCTGTCTCAGATTAAAACGTGGAATATGCTGATTTCCCAAACCCAATAACCGATGTAAAGTCATGGGGTTGAATTGATTTTGATTTAATCCAAAGCTTTGTAATTTTGGATCACTTAAAGATTTTTGTAGTGCTTCGCCCATTCTTTGTGCGGCTTTACCTGTGGGCGCAGCCATTGCAATACGAATATCAGGAATGGTTTGCTGTAATACTGCAATTATTCTTGCCAAAGTATAAGTTTTCCCCGTTCCTGGCCCGCCTGTAATGATATTGAAAGCGTTACCCGCCACCATCTTCAAAGCAGCGCTTTGATGCGGATCATTAAGAAGATGATCAAACCCTACAATATCAATTTGTTGAATTTCAGACTGTTTTAACCTTTCGACTTGTACAGATAAACGTCGCTCAAGTTGCCAATAGCGGTACAGATAAATCAACCCATGCTGTTGAACAAATGGTGCAATCGTTGTTTCGGCCACATCATGGTCAACAATTAGTGGCTTTAATAGGACTATATTTTGATCCTCTGCTGAGATGCAGCTATCCCCTTGAGTCGTCGCCAACAAAATCTCTTGCACTAATTCAACTGCATATTCGTCTAATTCTAAAGCTGTGGAATACTGTGATAAAACATATTTACTCCATACCTCAATCCATTGCGGGACTTGGCTTTCTAAATCCTGTTTATTTTCCACACGGTTATCCTCAGAGTTATCTACAAGGTTTTCAACAGAGTTATCCACAGAATAACTTATTGTTTGCAAAGATGTTCAAGCAACTATTCACACGATTCAACTGGATTTATCCTCAGTAAAATAGCCCAATATGGCATCAAGTCTTAAAATAAATTCCGTGGTGGGTCGCCAGAAGTAGTAACCTTGTCCGCTTTGACCATTCATACCACGTAAATACAAATAGGTTGCGCCTCCCAGATCACGATCAATTTGATAATCTTCGAGCTGGATTTTCAAATAACGATGCAATGCCACCAAATACAAAGATGCCTGTAGCCAATAACTGGCATGCGACATGCTGTCCTGAACAGCTTCAAATGAATAACTTTGCTGATCTACACCCAAAAAATTACTTTTATAATCGGCAATATGATATTGCTGACCATCAAAAAACACCAAATCAATTGACCCATTTAAATAACGTGCTGAATTGGCATCTTTAAACTCAGGCATTGCAATGGCATGCTCATCAAACAATTGATGTATACGTTTAATTGCCAAAACTCGATCTGAAAGGGCCAGATAAAATGGAAACTCAGCTAAATGTTCGTGTGGTTCAAGTTGCTCCATTTTAAAATGACTGAGAATCGGAGTCGATAAAACATCCTGTAACCACTCAGCCATCCAGTCAATCAGCTTCTCTTCTACAGCGTGTTCTGTTTGAGAAACGCCCTCACTCGAATTGTCGTTGAGAAAAGCCTGCTGATATTTTTCCAGTAACTCCGTCCATAAACTTGAATAATCATTTTTAAAGCGACGGCGTATTTCCAAACGCCAGTAATGCGTATCTTTGAAATCAATATGTTCAAAAATTTCATGCAAAAAATTGCCTGCAACCGTCCCCATTGGAAAATTGGCTTTGATCCAAGCAATAGGCTGAGTTGAAATTTCATCTGATGTGGTTTCAGCAATAGGCTGTTGAATTTCATCTTCTGCTGGTTCTAACTTTTGTTCAGAAACCGCTAACGCATCTTGAATTTGTTGCCGAGTTAAATGCTGGGCCAAAGCACTAAAACTGGTTTTGCCACGAGGATAAAAACGTTGAGTAGGAAAGGCTTGTGCAAGTAAAGGCAATTGAACGTCGCTCTTGGCCTTTTCTAAATGCGATGGGCATTCAGTCAACAACGCCTCCATAGCACTTCCAGCATGTTGAAAAGTGTTTGTACCCTGACCTCGCCAAAATGCCAATCCAGTTGTTGATTTTTCCTTTACATCACTCAGCATCGCATAAACGCGATAACTGGCACGTGTCAGTGCCACATACCACAAACGGTGATGCTCTGCTAATGCACGCTCATTGTGCTGCTCAATATCTTTTTTATCGAGAAGATTGGCATCATTGATAGCGACTACACGTTGTTGTTCATTCTGTCCTGTTCGTACATTCAGTTGTTCAACGGTCGAGAAATTCAGCGTTTTATTGATCTCTTTAAACTCTTTATCGGCTCCCAATAAAAACACAAACTTAAATTCGAGCCCTTTGGATTGGTGAATGGTCATCAACTGAACCCCTGCCTCATTGGACAGTTTCCTTTCCATCTCCCACTCTCGTTCCATTGGCGAAGTGAGTTGTTTTAAATACCAATGATAAAGATTTTGTGCACCTTGATAATCTTCACTGTGCTGACTCAATAACTCAGTTAAATGACGTAAATTCACCACCACACGTTCATTGTCACGACTGTGTTTTTCCACCAATTTTGTCCAGGCAGAAAATTGATTGAGCAGATATTGCCAAGCTGTTAAAAACCCTTGATTGAGCCACATCTCACGAATCTGATCGAACAGTTCAATATAGACACTCAGACCATCGGCATGCTGTTCCAAGGCAATCAACGCTTTTAGATCAAAGCCGATCAAACGACTTAACAAAGCGCGTTTTACTTTGGCTTCATGATAAGGATGCAAAATTGCAGCTAGCACAGCCCCAACATCTCGTGCAATCTGACATTCAAAGACACTTTTTTTCGATGGTCGACTGGTTCGAATCCCTAAAAATTCCAACGTGGATTGTGCTTTATCTAAGCCATCATGGTTTTTCGAGAGGATGGCGATATCGTTTTCATCTACTGCACGATGCACTGATTTTTCAATAAAATATAAACTGCCTTGAATCCCTTGATTCAGTAGCTCACGAATTTTCCATGCTACTTGTTCAGCTTCTTGGTTTTTATCTTCGAGCTTTATCCACCTTAAAGGCAGTGGATTAACATGGGTTTGATCAATCAAATCTGGATGCGGACGAGAACCAGCTTGCACTGGTGTATATATCACCTGTTCACCAAAATCCATTTGCTGTTGAAATAAAGCATCAACAACTTCAACCAAAGGCTTTACCGAACGGTGATTATAAATCAGATTATATTCATGCCCTTCTTTACCAAACACGTCCTGATGTGCTTTTAAAAAGGTCAACATATCCCCGCCACGAAAACCATAAATTGCCTGCTTACGGTCACCAACCATAATCATACACCCCTGTTTGACACGACTTGGATGACGCCAAATTTGTGCCAACATATCATCTTGATCTTGGTTGGTATCCTGAAATTCATCAACCAAAATCAGGGGATAACGAGCATGGACAAAGGTCGCAAAACGCTGACCTTGTTCACCTTGCAAAGCATCTGCAAGGGTCCGAATTTGTTGTGCAAAGGTGGTTTCGCCTTTTTGTTGCAACACTTGAGGCAAACGTGTTTTAACTTCTTTTGCTAAGTAATATTTTAAGAATGTATTCGTACCAAGCAATTGATTTTCAAATGTTTCAATCTGCGCATAAATAGTGAGTAATTGTTGAATAAGGGGATGATGATAAAAATCGGATTGTACGTTTTCAGGTGCAGCTTTTTTAAAAATTTGCTGCTCGCGAATCACCTTAATCAAGGTTGCAAAGTCGGACTTTTCAACACTCAGCTTTGAACTTAAATAATGCTTATAGTCATGCTGTTGTAGAGTTTGAATAATTCGTGGCAAGCTCTTGGCAAAAATACGATTCAATCGATCATTTCTAAATTTTGTCCCATTCACAAATTTATAAAACTCACCATCCAATAAATAATAATTTTGCAAAGTCTGTAATTGAGCAAGTTGAATCTGAGCAAGCTGTTCAGTGGCTTGTTGGAATACCAGAGCATCTGCATTGGAGAATTTGGGTTCAATAAAATTTGCTGAGGCAAAATTTAAACTTTGTTCAACTGTTGCAACATAATAATCTACACTATATAACTCCCCAGCAAACATCAAACTGTCCACAATATCTTGGGGTTGTTTTTGAATCCATGCGCGAAGTACATCGTGAATCAATTGCTGACTATAACTTTTCGCATCATCAGTAATTTCAGCTCGCTCAATTTTGCCACTTTCAAAAGCGAACTCACGCAGTAATTTCTGACTAAAACTATCCAAAGTCCCGACAAAAAGTTCATCCAGCTGATCAATCACCAATTTCAACCGTTCACAGGCATAAGCAACCCGTGAAGCAAACATTTTTAATACTTTAGAAAATAATGGATCTGACTCTTGGATTGCTTTGGTCAAGACTTGCGCTTCGGTTAATTCACGACACGAGTCAAAATAGCGGTATGTTTCTTGTAATCGTAAGCGAATACGTGTTTTCAATTCCGCTGCAGCTTTACGGGTAAATGTGGTCGCAATGACTTGACTAGGTAAGTATTTTTCTAAAAATATTCGCACCATCAAGCTTGAAAGCGTATAGGTTTTACCTGTGCCTGCTGAAGCTTCGATCCAGTGCAATCCAGCAAATTGCATATCCTCAATCGGATGAATCGAAACTCTTTTGGCTGTGTGATTTTGTGCTGTCGGCAACTGTGAATTTACGGAAGTCATGTTTATTCCTCCGCAACAAATTGATGCTGATAAATCGGCTGATACAACGCATAGGCGAAGTGATCACAGGCATGTTTTAACAATGCGGTTGCATCTTGTTCTTGCAAAATAAATTGCCAGTCCCGATGTTTTTTACTCCATTCCATTTCAGTCAAATCATAAGGTAAAAACGCATCACTTTTATCCCATTCAGTTAAAAGATCTGCAAAGTTATTGATTAACATGCTTTCCACATGATGTTGTGTATCCGCATTTAAACCATGTCCAGCTAAGCCACCTTCAACAGTCCCGAGTGACCATTCCAACTGCTTATTATTTTCAGCGGGTTTTAATAACAAACCCGCAGGCAGAACTAGAGGTTCCGATTGGGCATAAGCAAATGCTTTAAACCACGGCAATAAATATACTTTTGCCTGTTCTGAACTTAAACCTGTACTGATGATCGTGACATCACTAAATACCGCAATACGTTGTAGCGTTTTGGACTTTTCAGCATCTACATTTAAATAGCTTAACCAGAGTAAATATTCTAACCAAACTTTGGCACGACGCTTAGCACGACCACTTGACGCATCCAAACTTACCCAATGCTGTCCTGCTTGCTGAGGTACTGTAATATTCATAATCAAACCAGCGTCAATTCGCCATTGGCGTTGCGTTGTCAACGTCACATCAGTAGCATAACGCTGTAAACGCTCTTTTAAACTGTCTTGTTCCGCCAAACTGATTTGCCATGCGCTGTGCTGAACCTTGCCAATGGGTAATTGATTTTGCAGTAATCCAATCTCTTGAGACCAAGAATCTTCAGCGGAATGAGCTGATTGTTTCTGTAAGAAATCTCGAATCTGATAACGTGCCAAACCATCCAAAATTAAGGGTTCATTCATTGCAGGGATATCTTCTGCGCGTAGATTCTCTACACCTAAAGTTTTTAAATATAATTGTGCTGGGAAAGTGACATCTTGAATCCATTGTCGCGCATCCAAAACAGTGAGCTCTTCTTGAACAACAGGGTATTGTGTATTTGCCCAAGCCCCACGTTTAGCAAGCATTTCCGCTTGACGGATTTGTTGTGCAACATTGAACCATTGGTCTTGAAAACGAAGCGGTGTTGTTGATTCAAAACCAGTTGGATCAAAAGGCTGTAAGCTGTGAATTTGAAATAAACACTGCAAATGTTCAGGGACCTGAATCCCGTTAAGTTCAATCATATGATCAACAGGACTGATATCTTTATTGTCCGTAGATAATGCTGTTTCAGATTGGGCAATCAGGGCAATATGATTGACCAATTCCTGTAAAACGCTAGATGGCTCACGAACTTCACCATCACTCACATCAAAGCCATTATAAAATAACCATAGATTTTCCTGCGCCAATAACAAAGCATCTAAGAAAGCCCCTTGATCATCATCAAGACGTGAACGATCCCCCAATTGTGGCTTGAGAATTTTCATTAAATCAAAGGGTAAATGCACATTTCGATCTGGAAACTTACCCCCATCCAAATTTAACAGGACGATCAACTTATAAGGCAAAGGACGAATCTGACCAATTTGGCTAAAGGTAATCTGACCTGTCGGTAAAGCCTGATCAATTTGACCTTCTAATAAATTTTGAATTTCATTCAATAGATAAGGTAAAGGTAAATAAATATTTTTAAGAATAGGTTGTGCGTGTTCATCATAAAAACTGGCTAATGTCAGCATCCGCTCTTGTTTTTTGACAATTTCACGTACGACTTTTAACGACTCAACACCGGCTTGTTCAAACTCAACAATGTCTTGCATCAGTAGTTTTAACCATGCCTCAACATTACATTTTAAAGCAGTATTTTTTCCCAACTCATGCGCAATCATCCAGTCACGGCGAGCATCAAAATCTTGATAAATCTGAATCAGTTTAGCCACTAACTCAAAATCACTTTGCAAAATTTGTGCATAACTAAGGGTATTTTCAAAAATCGTATGTTCTGGAATCGCAATACCTAAAGCCAAACGATCAAGGGCAAATTTAAAACTAAAACGGAAATCTTCATCATCCTGACTTAACGATCGTCGTAAATGTTGTGCATCTAGACCACGTTTAAACCCTGCATTGATCAATAACTCAATCATTCTTTCTGTATTTGAAATATCCAAACCGTAACGTAATTGCGTAGCATTTAAACTTAACCAATCTGCAAAATTCTCAACACTAAAACGACCTTCCACCAGTTGAATACGGCCTAAAACAGCACGCCAAGCATTATTGGCATCCAGTTGCGTTACTCCAGCAATCTTCGCGGGTAGATAAATACTGTCTTGGTTTGGTGTATGCGGAAATACACTGCGAATAAGCGGTTCAATTTGTTTTAAATCTGGTACTAAAACCAAAACATCACTTGGTCGATGTGGCCGTTCAGCAGTATTTTTCATCAACCAAGCAATCAATTGGTCTTTTAACACTTCAAGCTGTCGTAAAGACGAATGACACACATGGATTTGAATCGAGTCATCCGTTTTAGCAATTGGGTAAGCATGTGGTTCAGGCTCAACCAAATACAGAATATCTGATTGTAATTTGCTTAATAAATGAGTCGGTTCTTCATCCACAAACGCATCCACCCATTGTCCTTCTTCACCTGAAGATAAATTGGACAAGATCGAAAAATGGTCACGAGCTTGCTTACCAAAACGGGTTAATAATGGATGCCGTGATTCACGAATTTCCGCATTAAAATTTAAAGTAAATTCATCAAAAAACTTTTGAATATCTGCATCGGTCGCTTTAGGATATTTGCTGACAAAACGCGCCTTTACCCGCAAATCATATTGTTTTTTCCAGTTTGGATCGACACTGTCGGCCCAATATTCTTGTGATGGGTTGTAATGTAAAATTACCACATCCAAATATTGTCCCAATCGTCTTAAAAACTGTAATTGACTCGGTGGCAAGTCCAATAAAGTAAATATAATCAGCTGGCTAGGTAATTTCTTTAAAGCTTGAGGACGTTGAAGATCATCATCCATGATTTGCCAAAAATCATGATCAATACTTTGCATTTCAATAAAATCATCATGAAATGTATGTTGCCACAGCCAACGTTGCCAAGTTTCCAACTCTTGTGCTTGATTTAAAGTAAATGCTGAAACTTGTTGATTGGTTTTAAAAAATTGCTGTTCTAGGTTAAGTGCTTGACCATGTCCCCACTGCCCTAACCAATTGCTTGGGCAGCTACATGACTGTCCATTGTTCAGTTGGCAACCGCGTTGACAGTCCCC
The DNA here is from genome assembly GCF_058242925.1 of Acinetobacter sp. LipI_19. Taxonomy (NCBI): domain Bacteria; kingdom Pseudomonadati; phylum Pseudomonadota; class Gammaproteobacteria; order Moraxellales; family Moraxellaceae; genus Acinetobacter; species Acinetobacter sp. LipI_19. The sequence continues at coordinate 4,336,869 of NZ_JBZAYK010000001.1, read as the reverse complement.
ACGATACAACATGTAATGACTGAACAATTTTGACACTTGTTCAGAGACCCAATACAACATACTTTGTTTTTTGAGTTGCTTCTCTAAACCTTGCTCTAGTTGCGAGGCTGCATCATAAATACGTTGGATAATGCCATGCAAAGGATGATCTTGGGCTAAGCTATTTTCATCCTGTTCTATAAAACTTTTCAACGTTTGATAAATTCGCCACTTCATAATCAAACGCGGAATATTGGCTTTTCGGACTTTATCTTTGTCATCTAAAACTTGCTGATAAGCAAACCACTGAAAACCACGAATCCGCTGATGAAATTGGCTATTCGCACTAATGCCTTGTTGTTCAGCAATACGTTGGCTCAACCATTCCTGTACAGCAGGACTTGGGACAATAAAATGTTGCGTTTGCAAGACAGCAAAAGGTTTTTTGGATGGCTTAATGGTATTTTGCAAAAGCCCTTGCACCAAGACATCAATGCGTTGGCTTTGAATCACATGAATTGCCATATTTCCTCAACTGTCAATATTTAACTGTCTACGTTTATGCACAAAACATAAACATTCGCCACTATACAACACCATCATACTATGGCATTTTTAAAACATTATTTGGAAATAACTTCACAATTTCAAGCTTAAACATGCGTTTTCAAAAATATGAGAAAAAGCTTGAAACAAAGGTAATTGTTTTATGAAAATTGATAAACTTCCAGACTCAATCGATCCAAGCTTAAATTTAGAACAGATTCGTGATGAATGTTTGGAGCAAGTTAAAAAGCGCTCTTACGTATCTGCTGGAGTCGCCGTGATTCCTGTTCCGTTTTTAGATGTTGTGATTGATGTGGGTATGCTGTCTCTTCTCATCCCTGAAATCAATGCCCGTTTTGGTTTAGCGCCAGATCAAATCAGTGTTTATGACCCTGCAACCAAGAAAATTCATTGGAATGAACTGCGCAAACGTGGTTTTGAATTTTCAGGTTTAGTGGTTGCACGTACTGCAGTAAAAGCATCATTGAATAATATGGCCGCTAAAATCATTACTAAACAGGTGACTAAGTTTATCCCGCTAGGTGGTTCAATCATTGCTGCAAGTCTAGGCTATATCGTAATGAAGAAAGTTGCGGAAGCACATGTAGAGGAATGCTATAAATTAGCGAAAGATATTCAAAACAAACAAACTCAAAAGTTAGTGAGCTAAATATTCCTAATTTGAATATGTATAAAGCGGATTCTTAATCCGCTTTATTTTTTATATGTAACAGAAAAAATAATCAATTAAATTAAAAAACGATTTCTGATCCATGTTTCTATTTTCTTACGATTAATACCCTTAGTGACAGTTATATACGCAATTTTCTCTAAATTAAATTGAACATTTAGCACTTGCTCAATATTTGTCAAAAACAGGTTTAAATATAATAAATTAACTTCTGGTAATTTATCCGGCTCAATATCGATAGTGAATATATGGCTTTCCCTCATCTTTATCCGCTTTCTTTCTGATGAAGAATCGTTATAAATATCGATTAAATATGTATCATTCAATGCTTCAGGCGAATTTAATCTAATTTCTAGTATATAACGACGGTTCTTTTCTTCATCAGTGAGTTCTCTTGGAGTCAACCATTCACCATCGGTTGTTAAAGTAAATGAAATTGACCAATTGAATGGATCAACTGGATGAATATCTAATCGCTTCAATAATTGATAAGCAGGCAACTCAGGTAAGCGTTGATCATAATACTGTTGAATCTGCTCAACAGAAGGATGTAACTCTTCCAAGAAATTAAAAACTTCAAAAAGATTTGCTAAATACACAGGCTGATGACGAATATTTTCTAAAATAAAATCATCAAAATATTGAATAACTTCAGGATTTTTAGAGAAACTTAATACAGACCAGACTGCTCTTAAACTTCCTATATCATGATTGCTTAAATCATAAAGCTCATTTCTCAGTTGATATTTAGCTAAACAATTGAGCAAAAACTTATCTACTTCGCTGGTAGAAAGCATATGTAATTTATGAACATTTTTACGATCAGGTAAATATGAATCATTGTCTAGTTTTCGAATCAACTGATTAACTAACTTTTCACTCGGCTGAGTTAAGTACTGTTTATGATCGAGCAAAATCTTTTGTAATGAGCTCATAGGAACCAACGCTTAAAACATTTAATCCGCTTTTAACTGCTTTAAAATCGTTTTGAGGATTTGAATACGTGCCGTGTACTTATCATTGGTCGCAACCACATGCCACGGCGCAGACTCGGTATCAGTTCGCTCAAACATATCCGCAGCAGCATTTAAATAATCATCCCAATGTCCACGATTTCGCCAGTCATCAGGGGTGATTTTAAAGCGTTTATGCGGTGTTTGTTCGCGTGCTTTAAAACGTGCTTCTTGTTCATCTTTGCTGATTGCCAACCAGAATTTAACCAACACCGTTTGATTATCCGTTAAATCTTTTTCAAAGCGATTAATTTCATCATAGGCACGTTGCCATTCCGCAGGCTTGGCAAAGCCTTCAATACGTTCAACCAATACTCGGCCATACCAAGTACGATCAAAAATGCTGATTTTTTCCTCGGGTTGAATCTTGGTCCAAAAACGCCATAAATAGGGTCGACGCAATTCATACTGTTCTGGTGCAGCAATGGTATAAATCTCGTATTCACGCGGATCAAGATTTTTCACAATACGCTTGATTGCCCCACCTTTACCAGCTGCATCCATGCCTTCAAAGGTAATAATGACATTGCGTGAATCATTCCGTAGCGCTTCCGATACTTTTTTTGTTAATTTCTTTAATTCAGTTTTGTATCGGTCTTTATCCAGTTCTTCTGTGGCGGGTTGCAATAAACACTCAGGTACAGTTGCCTGTTTCCACTTGGTTCTTACCGTTGTTTTATGTCGAGGCAACTGCTTTAACGCTTGCAGAATATACTGAGCAAATTGTTGGTCTCGGGCAACACAATCTTCACAGTCAATCACATACCAATCATCGGTAAAACGCTGACGTAATTTTTGCACAATATCATATTGTTTTTTATTCCGCCAATCCAAGCCCATTAGCTTATGCCAATGCTGTTCTGATGCATCCATCGCATCTAAACGCTTTTGTAAGCTTTTCCAGGGTAAATCAAACCAAATTTTGATCACATCGACATGATTATTTTTTAGGTCTTGTTCATAAGCGCGCATATTTTCGATATAGGTATCGAACAAAGTTTCATCTAAGGGTTTAGAAACATGCATGGCTGTTGACAATAAATCACTGTACCAATTACCAAAGAACAGCTGGATTTGCCCTTCTGATGGAATATGCCGTGCATAAGGCTGCCAAAAACTTTGTTTATTGCTAAATAAACTTGGTGGGTCTGCTTTAACACGTAAATAACGAGGATCAACCCATTCTCGTAATTGTTTAACCGCTTCCCCTTTCCCCGCAAGCTCGATACCACTGACTAAAATGACCAAGCTTTTGGCATTATTTTTATCTTTAGAATTCTTTAAGGCATATTGTGCCTCAATCAGATCAACGGATAATTCTTCTTCATCACGCAACGCAAACGCTAATTGTTCTTCAATCATCTGCTTCTCTATGGTCTGAAACTTCAATTGAGTATACCTATTCCCAAAAACAGAGTTATATTATTTTCTGTATAAAATCTTTGATATTGTCTATTTAAAAATCCACTGACTATATTTCTCTATTGTTTTTTTACTTTTGTCATAGTGATACCTAGCAACTGCCTTTATGCTGTTGCTAAACGAAATCCAGAGTTTCTGTATGTCAAAACTTGCTGCACTTGATCAGCTTTTAGAACAATATCAACAATTGAGTTATCACAGTGACCCAATTCTAGAAAAACGCCTGCATGAAGCGCAGGACTGGTTAAAAATGCGTATTGAAAAGACCCATCATGCGCTATTCAATCAAAAAGAAAATCAATTGATGGCAAAATATTTCATCAACCGTTTATATGGTGGTCCTGAATTTGATGATTTGGCAATACAGATTGAACGTTTGCTAAAATATGCGCACAAAGCAGAAAAAATTCTTCCTGAAAATGCCATTAAGACTGGCTTAAAATCCGTTGGATTGGCGGTACTGGCCATGCAACTTGATGAGCAGGTTGCTGCACAATTACTTAAGGATTACCCTGTTGATCAAGTGATTGATGATGAAATGATGCGACTGACCTTACTAAAATTAGATCAAGCAGAAGCCCGTCAACAACAGCTAGCTTTATTGGATGATTTGGGTGGAGCACTAGACAAATACATGCGTTCATTCATTATGCATACTGCATTTAAAATGTGTAAAGGTACTGCTACAAAATATAAATTTGAATTGATGTATGACTTTATTGGAGAGGGTTTTATTGCGATGAAGCCAATGAAATCTGCAGCTGATTTTATCCATGCATTTACCCTAAAAGAACGTGATATTGTCGAAAAAGTGCATGCTGGAGATCCCAATCCATTTCAAGATTAATTTAATTTTTGGCTGTATCAAACCGATCTCTAAGATCGGTTTTTGTATATTATTCATAACAATTTCATGATGAGGACTGCAAAATTATGCAGAATCTGTCATTATGCAGAGCAATATAAAATTTCCCATTTTTGTGTTCAGGAGTGACTCAAATGTCGAATGAAAACCAAAAGCCTACAGCCCCTGCTGAAACGGCAACGAATACAGACAAAGTGAGTCCATTTCTAACAGAACCATTACCACAAGGTACTCCACAAGGTCAGCAACAGTCCTTACAGCAACAACAGGTTGATACGCCAGTTTCTGGGACTGTGCCAAAATACAACCTCCCACGTGGTGCCAATACAGGTAATGTCGGCGCAACCACGCATTTCGGCTACAAAACTGTTAATAGTGAAGAAAAAGCGCAAAAAGTCGCTGAAGTCTTCCATTCTGTAGCAAGCAAATACGACATTATGAATGATTTAATGTCATTCGGTATTCACCGCCTCTGGAAACGCTTTGCGATCAATATGTCAGGTGTACGTCGTGGTCAGCACGTGCTTGATATTGCAGGCGGTACAGGTGACTTAGCCAAAGTTTTCAGCCGTGAAGTTGGTCCAACAGGTCATGTGGTTTTATCCGATATTAACGAGTCCATGTTGAATGTTGGTCGTGATCGTTTGATTGATGCTGGCTGTACCAATGTTGATTTTGTATTGGCCAATGCTGAAACCTTAGAGCCATTTGCAGACAATAGTTTTGACTTGCTCACCATCAGTTTTGGTCTACGTAATGTGACTGATAAAGATGCTGCACTCCAAGCGATGTATCGTGTATTAAAGCCAGGTGGTCGTTTACTGATTCTTGAGTTTTCAAAACCAGTATTTGAACCATTTTCAAAGCTCTATGATTTCTATTCATTCACGGCTTTACCATTTATGGGTAAAGTTGTTGCCAATGATGCGGAAAGTTATAAGTATTTGGCTGAATCTATTCGTATGCATCCAGACCAACGTACCTTAAAAGGTATGATGGAAAGTGCCGGTTTCCAAAACTGTGATTACCACAATTTAACCGGTGGTATTGTGGCGGTACACCGTGGCTTTAAACTGTAATTTCCCCAAGATATAACAAGCAAGGTTGAATTATGTGGTCAATTCTGGCACTCGGTGCAGTTGAACGATTAATCAATCAGTTTATTAATTTGGATGCAATTACCCGCATCCAATTTAATCAGTTACAAGGCAAACTGTTACGTGTCGTGATGGATACGCCACAGCTTTCTGTCGATGTTTACTTTGATCAAAATAAAATCCGTCTTGAACCGACTATGACTGGTAAAAGCGAAACACCTTCAATTTTTGAACAACGTCCTTTTGACAAAAATGTTGCGATTGCAGAAGCGACAGCAGCATTACATGTAAAGAATGTTGTTGAATTGGCTAAATTATTTGTTGCGGATGATATTGGAAATATTCCTCTACAAGGTGATTATCACCTACTGCAGGACATTCAAAATATTATCCAACAGCTTGAGCCTGATTTGGCGGCCCAGCTTAGCCCGTGGATTGGTCCTGCACTCGCACATGAAATTGGCAAAATCCAACTGGCGCCAAAGCATCTCAAACGCTCAATGCAAAGTCATTTATTTTTTGTAGAAGACTTTTTAAAAGAAGATACTGGTGTATTGGCTCCGCGTTGGCAAATGGATGACCTGCAACAAGATACCCGTCAACTTAACCAAAATATTGACCGACTTGAAGCAAAAATTCAGCAACTTCAATCTCACTTTACTCAAAATCAAAATCAGGTAATTTAATATATGATTCCGCATATTGCCCGTTTATTCGAACTTTGGCGCATCGCCGCGCACTATAGACTCGACACACTGGTCCCTGCGGAAGAATTACCTGAGAAAGCTCGGCATGCTTTAGCTTTAATTCGGCTACACCCTGCGGCATGGTCAAGTAAAGAACGTAAAAACCCGCTCAAGCTTAAAGAAGCCTTAGAGGAAATGGGGCCTTTGGCAATTAAGCTGGGCCAATTACTTTCCACGCGTCGTGACTTAATTCCACCTGAAATTTTACAGCAATTGGTTTTATTACAAGATCGGGTTAAACCCTTCGATGTCAATATTGCAAAAGAGCGTATTGAGCAATCTCTGAAAGCCAAAATTTCTACAATTTTTGCTCGTTTTGATGAACAACCTTTGGCTGCTGCATCTATTGCACAAGTCCATACTGCTGCGCTACATGATGGTCGTGAAGTGGTGGTTAAAGTCACTCGTCCAGATATTCGCAGTCAGATTCTACAGGATTTTGAAATTCTGCAGTGGCTAGGATCAAGTTTAGAAAAACGGCTTGAAGCAGCTCGTGCAGTGCATTTGTCTGAAATCATCCAGAATTATCGTCAAGTCATCTTAAATGAACTGGATCTTACGCTAGAAGCAGACAATACCCGTCGTATGCGCCATTACTTCACAGGTTCAAGCATGATGTATGTGCCTGAAGTCTATATGGATAGTAAGGATGTCATGGTTGCTGAACGGATCACAGGGGTTCCAATTTCGGATATTGAAACCTTTGAAAAACTTGGTATGGATCGAAAAGACCTTGCTGAAAAAGGTTTGACTATTTTCTTTACCCAAGTATTTCGTGACAATTTCTTCCATGCAGATATGCATCCTGGAAACGTTTTTGTTGAAACATTGAATCCAAGCCACCCTCGTTATATTGCCCTTGACTGTGCAATTATGGGTGAGCTATCTAAACAAGATCAGATGACCGTTGCACGTATGTTGCTTGCGGTCATGAACAGTGATTTCTTGCAACTGATTCAAATTGTGCATCAGGCAGGCTGGATTCCACCGGGCACCGATCAAGATGCGTTATCCCGTGAAATGCGCCGTACCGTTGGACCAATGGTGTCTAAACCGATGCATGAATTGGACTTTGCGGGTATTTTGATTCAAGTCATGGACATTGCACGTCGTTTCCATTTAGAAATTCCACCACAATTGATGTTATTACTCAAAACGTTGGTACATGTGGAAGGTTTAGGTACTGATTTATATCCTGAACTTGACATTTGGAAGCTGGCAAAACCGATTCTCACTGAATGGGTAAAAGCGCAAATGAATCCTCAGAAAAACTTAAAAGAGTTAGGACAAAAAATTCCTGATTTACTTTTAGGTGCACAGGATTTTCCAACTTTAATGGTTGATAGTTTAAATGGTTTAAAAAATCAATCTGCATGGCATGCTAAACAATTACATGAATTGCAAATGATGCGTTTGGAAGTGGAACAACAACAAAAACGTAGCTGGATTTTCGGAAGTATCATGGCGATTTTACTTTCTATTGCGATCATTGCACCGTGGTATATTTCAATTGTTTTGATTATCTTGTCCACTGTTTTAGCAGTTTGGCGGATTGCCAAATAACGCAATTCAGCCTATTCAATGAATAGGCTTTTTTGTCTATGACTGCTAAGTCACTGAGTGACATCTCTCGCCATTGTTCAATATATCACTCACTCTACAATAAAAATATCCGTTTGAGTGAGTGAAAATCATGACCCAAATTCTACAAAAACGCCCTGCAGGAATTGTCTTACGTGCAGGCTCACTTGCCAAACAACGCATACAACAAGAAGGATTATCTGCACATCAAGTAGATATGATTCCTGGTGCAGCTGGCGGCCCCAAAGGTATTGGTTTAATGGGGCTAGATCAAGCAATTTTCGGGGATTTTCTCCAACGGGCAAAACAAAGACGCTTTTTAATCGGTTCATCCGTCGGTGCATGGCGCTTTGCTGGAATTTTAGCGCAAGGTGAACAAGTCGGTCCTGAGCGTTTGGCAGAGTTATATATTAACTTACCCTTTCATAAAAAGATGAACATTGCAGAGATTGAGAAAATATCTCGCGACATGTTGTCCAACATTTTAGACCAACACAGCCAAAAACTGGTCGAACATCCCGAGTATCACCTCACAATTATCGCTGCAAAAGCAGAACATTTATTTCAAAGTGACCAAAAGCTTGCACTGTATAGCTCCTTACTCGGCATTATCGGCAGTAATGCAATTTCAAGAAACCATCTGAATAAATTTATGCAACGGGTCATCTGTCAGCCAGCCCAGTTCCCTCAATTTAAAATTCAAGATGACGCTTTTAAAACCCATTATTTAAATTTTAATCAGCACAATGTTGCGGATTGGCTGATGGCCTCAGGTTCGATTCCAGCAATTACACCTGCGGTAAGAAATATTTCCGATGCGCCACAAGGCGCGTATCGAGATGGTGGTTTGATCGACTATCACATCGATTTGCCTTTTGAGAGTAAAGGGATTGTTTTATATCCACATTTTTCCGACAGCATCATTCCAGGCTGGTTTGACAAAATGTTTAAATCTCGCACTGCCAATCCTGAAAACCAAGCACGGACTTTACTGATCTCGCCTTCTCAAGACTATTTAAAATCTTTACCTTTAGGACGTTTACCAGATCGTAAAGATTTTGTGATGAAAGGTCTCGATGATCAGAAGCGAAAACAATTGTGGAAGCAGTCTGTAGCAGAAAGTCAGCGGCTGGGTGATGAATTTTTAGAAATGCTGGAGAAACAAAATTTTACTGAAGTGATGCTAGATTTATAATTATTACACCGCATTATTCACCTCATCAATCGTTAAATTAATATGATTTTCAATAATTTAAATTTACCAAAACACCATTCTTGATGACTTGGGATAAATGACGTGAGATATAAGTCTGAGACATGAGCCAGTCATAGCTCAAGCTTTACATCATGTATTTTTCACTGAATTTAATCAGTGTCTGGCCTCGTCTATATGCGTTGATTTTTGGCTAAGCCCAATCAAGGAATAAAGAGCTTGATTCAAATTATCCCTTGTTAATTTCTTGCTTTTTGTTAAATTTAAATTATTCAAAGCACTTACTCTAATAATGAATCAAACTAAAATTCCAAAATTTGCCATCGTCGGTGCAGGAACAGCAGGGCTTGCTGCAGCAATTTTACTCGCACAACAAAATATTCAGGTCACCATTTTTGAGAAAGTATCTGAGCTTAAACCTGTCGGTGCGGGCTTATTACTTCAACCGTCTGGACTTGCAGTTTTTGAGCACTTAGATGTGCTTGATGATGCGGTTAAACTCGGTGCAATGGTCACAGGCTTAGAGGGACAACTCGCCAATGGTTTTAAATTGGTAGATAGTCATTATGCTCAAGCCGATCCTGATTTTTATGGTTTAGGTATCCATCGAGCCAGCTTATGCCATGTCTTGGCAAAGAAATGTCATGAATACCCTGATCTGATCACTTGGCAAATGAATGCCGATATTCAAAAGCTTGAAGAATCTATTTATGAAATTAGAGTTTTGGGTACGGTCAATGCTGAGTCTTTTGATGAGGTCTTTGATAGCGTTATTATTGCCAACGGCGCGCGAAGCCAACTGAGACCAAACGCATGGGTTAAAGTCGATCAAGCCTATCCTTGGGGCGCCAAATGGACCATTGTTCCCGAATGCTTACAGCTCAACACTCAAATTCTGCATCAATTTTATGACCGCTCCAAGATCATGATGGGAATATTACCGACAGGTGCGATTCCAGCCCAATCCGATCAACGACTTTCCAGTATCTTCTGGAGTCTTCCAACAGATCAGCTTGGAAATTTTTTACCTCATCAACACGCCCGCTTAGAATGGTTAAAAGAAGTATCTAAACGCTGGAAGCCCGCTGCAGAATGGTTAGAGCAAGTCATTGTCAATCCTGAACAAAAACAGCAATGGTTTTCTGCCCATTATCGTGATGTGGTTTTATCTAAGTTTGGTGAAAGACGTATAGGCATTATTGGAGATGCTGCACATGCTATGAGCCCACAGCTTGGGCAAGGTGCAAACATGGCACTTTTAGATGCATGGGCTTTAGGACAAGCAGTCCATGTGGCACGAAACAATGAAACGATCGATTATTCGAAGCTGTGGCAAAACTATCATCAACATCGCAAAAGCTCATCCGCATTTTATCAATTTTTAAGCCGTTTACTGACGCCTTTATATCAATCTGATCTTTGGTGGGCAGGTGGTTTACGAGATCTAAGCTTCTCGTGGATGTATCGTATCCCTTATTTTCGTAAAGAAATGGCAATCACCGTGTCGGGATTAAAATCGGGTATGTTTAGTCAAATGAAGTATGAGGATATTGCTCGATCGTCTTTGGTAAGAGGAAAATAATGTGCACTCAAGTTGCCAATTCTGTAATTTTAAAGTGTGAACAAGCGTTTTAATCTCGACTCAATCCATAATCAATATTTTCCTAAAATGCTAGAAATAACGTACACTATACAACCGCTAGCATGTCAAAGTAGCACTCTTTCTTTTTATAACTTGGTGAAATCCTATGAACAATCTGCAATGGCTCGATGAAGTAAAATTTAACGAACAAGGACTTATTCCTGCTATTGCACAACATCATCAAACTGGACGTATTTTGATGGTGGCATGGATGAACCGTGAGGCATTACAACTGACTGCTGAAAAAATGCAGGGCGTTTATTTTTCTCGTTCACGAAATAAGTTATGGTTCAAAGGCGAAGAGTCTGGCCATTTTCAAACCGTTTATGAAATCCGTTTAGACTGTGATGCCGATGTCATCGTCTTACAAATTGAACAGCATGGTGGAATCGCCTGCCATACAGGTCGAGAGTCTTGCTTCTATCGTAAGCTCACTGCAACTGGTTGGGAAACTGTCGATGCACAATTAAAAGATCCAAATGCAATATACGGTGAAAAACCTTCATCAAATCCACATAGCATTGCCATGAATAGCTCCAATGCGCAGGCTGAACAGCTAGAAGTCTTGGGTTATTTAGGCAAAATGATGGCTGAACGTAAAGCAGCTGATCCAGATTCTTCTTATGTGGCAAAGCTTTACCACAAAGGTTTAAATAAAATCTTAGAGAAAATTGGTGAAGAAAGTATCGAAACCATCATTGCTGCAAAAGATTTTAAATCTGAAGCGTGTGAAGATCATAAAAATGATCTGATCTATGAAGTTGCAGATCTATGGTTCCATACCATTGTGATGCTTGGTTATTTTGAGTTGGATGTGCAATTGGTACTCAACGAACTTGCACGCCGTCAAGGGCTTTCTGGCCTAGTTGAAAAAGCCAATCGAGATCATTAATTGGGTATTTATAAAAAAAGCAGCGAAATATCGCTGCTTTTTTATTTAAAACTAAAATTATGAAGATTTTTTCTCAACCGAAGGTGCAACTGGGTCTGCTGTTAAATAACCCACTGCTGCTGCAAAACGATCTTTATAATTCGCTCGAATCAAAGGATCTAAAGTTGCTTGAACCTTACTATGTAAAGAACCCCAATCCCCTGCATGCTGGAAGTTACTCATAATATAAGTCCAACCATTGATTGAATCGACTGCATGTAAACCTGTAGATTCAGCACCTGCTGGGCAAGAAAGAATACGATCTAATTTCTTGGTATCTACATTATACGCCCATAAGTAGTTATTCACATGGTTACCACTGTCTTCACCAATGAATAAGGTACGGAATGTTTCAGAGAACTTTAAGTTATCCGCACTTGCAATCGTGTTTGGATCAGAAGTGTTACCAATACCTAGTGGATCAGCAGCTGCATCAATATCCTTCCCGATTAACAGCATATGCGATTGATAAGGTACCCACTCACTGACGATTGGACTACCTGATTTATCACTCTTAGACCCTGCTAGATCATGTGCAACAATTCCACCTGCTGAAATTTTCTTAGCGAATGACACGTTATGCGTATCGACCCAAGCCGCATTGCCTTTGATCATTGAATCTTGAATATTGGCTAAAGCAGAATAAGCAACTTTGTCTTTGGCATTGACTGTTGTGCCTTCCATTTTTGTAAATGCCATACTACCGCCCATCAAAGCAGCGTAACGATGGGTTTCTAAGAATGCTGCTGCTTTTTCCATTCCAGGTTTAACTTTCACCCAAATGGTTTTCTTTTGCAGAATAATTTTAGTATAGCTTACATCTTGTGGATCTTTGTCCAAGCTTTCCATGATCTCTGTTGGTTGAATATTTCTAACATTCACCAAATCTTCAATTTCTTGGCTAGTTGCATGACCCAACTTAATCCATTGAATTTGTGCTGTTGAGGTTTCATTTAACTCATTCAAATACTTCGCCACATACAATGTTCCCGCAGATAAGTCTTTTTCTTTATCTGCAACAAACATAAACAAGCCACCATTGGTATAGTCATCACCCATTAACGCAGTACGATTATCTGGCATAACTTGGATTAGTTCATGTGAGATACGACCTAAACAATAATGTTTTTTTGCAGTACCTGTACCATCTTTGTTCACTGTAATTTCAGGCAAATGTCCATAGTTATAAGGTTTTGCAGAGGTTTCATCACCATAGACGTTTTTACTATAGGCTTTCATTGTTGCCATATCCGTGCCTAAGCCCTGACCAAATGCATCTGGCTCGTATTCTTCACTTGAAAGGTGTGTTCCCCAAGGTGATAAACTCGCACCACACGTAATCCATAAACCATGTGCTTTAGACATATCGACATTATGATATTTAACTAAAGTTAAATGACCTGTTTTCGGATCTTGATCCAGTGAAATTACCCCAATCGGTGATGGCAATTTACCATACATATCATTGCCAGCTAAATCACGAGTCGTATATTCAAATTGCACCACCGCAAATACAGGGTTGCCTTTTACACCATCAACCTTGGCATCTTTGACTGTCAATAATGAAGTACCATCTGGGCAATCTGAAAAGAATTGACGTTCTTTGCCTGCTACAGATTTATCCATAATTGGTTGGTTTTTGATATCATAATAACCACCAGCCAAGATCTTCCCACCTTTTCCATCATTGATCATATCGCCTGTTTGGAAGAAGGTTTTATAGGCAAGTTTGTAGTCAGTCTTGGTATTGTCATCCCAAGTTACAGCCAAGCCTGAAGCAACTGTTGTTGTTGCCATTGCTGCTGCATTTGCCAATGTTGGTGCATCCATCGGCGTAAATGTTGCAGATTTTAATTTAGCTGGATTGATCGGCGGTTTAACTGCAGTATTTTTATCATCATCGTTACATCCTGCTAGTGTGGCTGAAGTTGCCATTGCCCCAAGTGGAAGAAATGGAATGCTGGCTAACCAAGTAAGCACTTCACGGCGTGTATGTCGGCTGGCTGAATTTGTCATAACTTTATCCGAATATGTTTTAGAATTTTCCCCTGCTCAGTTTAGAAAGCAGTTATGACAATCTAGTTTCACTTTTAAGTCATTTTAAAGACAAAAGCCCCAATACCTCATATTATGATAAAAATGATCAGGATACGCTCCGCAGATTATTAGCGCAGTCGTTTAAATAACATCTTGTTAGATTTCACCCTAGTGCTGAGCAATTTTTGCTATACTCTGTCCCATATTGAATTTTCAAGCTAATAAGATTTTATAAATACTGTGCCTTATTCTTTTACACCCACATCTGAGCAAAGCTTTGCAATCGCAGAAGCGAAAAAAGGACAATCATTTAAAGTGATTGCCTATGCTGGCACAGGTAAAACCACGACTTTGCAGTTAATCAGTGATGCGATGACGGAGCGCCGTGGGATGTATTTGGCCTTTAATAAGGCAATTGCCACAGAAGCACAGAATAAATTTCATCAAAATGTAGATTGCCGAACCTTCCACTCTTTGGCGTTTCGTAGTGTATCGCGGGGAGTCACCGATAAATTACGCCTGCCGCGTTTAAGTCCCAGTTTTATTGCCAAAGAATATCGCCTCGAACCCATCACACTTAGACGTTTAATGGGCGGGCGTTATGAAAAATATGTGCTAATGCCCAGTCGTTTAGCGAGTTTAGTGGCCAATGCTGTAAGTTATTTCTGCTCGACCAGCTCACAATATCCAGCACCACGTCATATCCAAGCACCAAGTTGGCTGCATGCAGATGATATCGAGTCTTTACAAAAACACCTTTACCCTGCTGTAGAAAGACGTTGGTTAGAGTCGATTGATACCAATCATCAAGCAGGCATAGGTCATGATATTTATTTAAAACTCTGGGCATTATCAGACCCATTTATTCCAGCAGATTATGTACTCTTTGATGAAGCACAAGATGCCGATCCATTAATGCTTGGTATTTTATTGCGCCAGCGTAATACTCAAGTGATTTATGTGGGTGATGCACATCAACAAATTTACGCATGGCGTGGTGCGGTCAATGCCATGCAACAAATGCCACTTCCTGAATCTCGTTTAACCACTTCATTCCGTTTTGGTGATGCGATTGCAGATGTGGCCAATCATTTGCTCGGTGCATTGGATGAAACTGTGCCTTTATTGGGCAACCCTGAAATGAAATCGAGTGTGGTCAATAAACCACATACCAAAATGCGTGATGCGATTTTATGTCGTACCAATGCACGCGCAATGGAGTTACTACTTTCTGGTCTCGTGCAAGGCGATAAGGTTGGATTACAAGCCGATCATGCAAAACTCAACCGTTTTGTTGATGCGGCAAGTTTGCTTAAACAAGGCAAACGTGTTGTTGATGTGCCTGAACTGGCTTGGTTTAACTCTTGGCATGATGTACATGAATACTGTGAAACCAACGATGGCAGTGATATCAAACCCTTAGTCAAATTGGTTGACGATCACGGTACGGAACCGCTCAAAAAAGCACTTGCTAAAATAACCCCAATAGAGCAAGCTGATTATGTGATTTCAACTGCACATAAGGCCAAAGGGCTAGAATGGAATCGTGTACATATCGAAGATGATTACCAATTTAAAATAAACGGTTTAGAACATAAAATCAGCGATGAAGAATTAAGGCTGTTATATGTCGCCTGTACACGGGCAAAGGTCAGCTTAAATATTCATCACATCTATGATCTCGTGCAACAATTGAAAGTAAAAGCGCCATTTAAAAATAAAGCAACAGCATAAGGTTTTTGACTCACTCATCTGTATCAGCGAAAAAAATCGCAAGGTGAAAATATCAACAGCTTTTTATGCTGTCAGTCAATTTTCAGGTATCCTATGAAACTAGCAGCAATTCATTTTCGCCACACATACCATTTTGCTGATTTAAAAATAGACTTTAATTATAAAAACAAACCAATCAGTTTAATTGTTGGCGAACAAGCCAGTGGTAAAACGGCAATTATTAAAAATATTTACCAAGCTTTGACTTGGTTTCCTGCACGTCTAAAAGATTTGCGCACCCCTGGTGTGGTAATGCTCGACCAAGACATTATGCAAGATCGAGTACAATCCAAAATAGATGTTAAAATCAAATTCCCAATAGAGTTTGGTCAACTTGCAGAAAGCACTGCAACAGCAGAACAAGATCCGCAAACTTGTCATTGGCAACTATATAAAACCTTAAATAGTTCTGGTGTTGGTCTGAGTAAAGTTGACTTAGCACAACTCGAACAGCTGGTAGAACGTTATAATCTAGTACTCAAAAAAGATCCTGTTCAAGGCTTACCTTTAATTGCCTACTACCCTGCTGAACGATTTGTAAATGAAGTGAATATTCTCAATAAAAATAATCCTATTATTTTACAAGCGCACTATGCCTATGAATTAGTACCGATTCCATATACCACCTTTGCACGATTTTTCGAATGGTTTCGCGAAATCAGTGATATCGAAAATGCACAAATCGCGCAACTTTTTCAAATTGTTTTGGCGCAAAAAGAATCATCAAATCAAGTTGATGAGGATTTTCAAAGTATTTTATTTCAAGCTCGTTCTCAATTACATGCCCCTAGTTTAAAAGCCTTAAAGCAAAGCTTGAGTATCGTCCTTCCTGAAGTCACAGATCTCTATTTAGAGTATCAACCTAAATTGCAGTTGATGGTCACTTATAGAAATCAAAGTTTGACTTACTCACAACTTTCTAACACAGTCAAAAATTGGTTGGCCTTAGTCGGTGATTTAGTGCGTCGCATGTGCTTACTCAATCCTTTAAGTCTTTATCCTTGTGAAGAAGGTGAAGGCATCTTACTGATTGATCAAATTGATGTTGATTTAGACCAATTTGGCCTACAGCTAATTCTCGATCGTTTAAATCAGGCCTTTCCTCGTTTACAGATCATTGCCACAGCCAGTCATGAAGAGCTTCTCGAGCAAGCCGACGAATATCAATGTTTTAAATTGGATAATAAAGAGCTTTATGAAATTCAGAACAATAAAGTATGGCAAGAATACCAAGATATTTATGAAAACTTGCTCAAAGAAATCCCAGAAACCTCTGAACAAGATTTACTTGAACCCGAACCCAATCTGCCAGTCAATGTTCAACAACTTTTTGAGCAGTTTAAACACCTTACTGAAGAACAAAAAACCGAATTAAAACGTTTAATCCAATCTGGTGATGACCAAGCTTCACATAAGTTCTTATCATAAGAAATAACTCAGCCTAAAGACGTCAATATCAGACAATGAATGATCATTAATCGCATGACACTGTCTTTTATACTCCTTTCTCAAATCATGAATATATTCACGTTCATATTCATTGTTGTATAAAATTCAATACAACATAGATTGATTGTTACAGCATGATTTTCAAGCAGCAAAAAGTCATATGAAGCGTATAATTACAAATGTTTGCGTAAAAAACGACAAAATAAATTGATGTTATTCTACTCATGTAATAAGATGAAAAAATCAATTTAAATTAGATTTTTCAATGCAAATTGATTTTCTAATCGCTTTCTCAAGTTGCGCAACACAACTCATTTTTTAATTACTAATTTAATTCGGCTTTCAAGATTTAAGTTATTGGACTGTTCCTTGCATTCCTCAAATCCTTGAAAGATAAGATTCACATAGGTTTCACGACCTATTCACGACAATGGATACGCGTGTGCTTCCGATTATTATTCTTTTACCATTAATACTTGGCACTATCGTTGTTCTGTGGCTGAAGCAATTCTCTCGCGGGGTAACAGCTTTAGGGGCAATCGGGGTCAGTTTAAGCAGTTTTATCCTGCTACTGACTCAAGCGAAAACAGTATTAAGTGGACAAGCCGTTTTAGAGCAGTGGCAATGGCTACCTCAAATTGGTATTGATTTTAGTTTCCGATTAGATGCTTTAAGTTTAATTTTTTCATTGCTGATCACGGGGATCGGTACACTGATTTATATCTATGCCTATTATTATCTAAACCCGAAAAATTCTCTGAGTAAGCTCTATGCATTGTTGATGCTGTTTATGGCCGCAATGTTGGGCATTTCTTTGTCGAATAATTTAATTATTTTATTGGTTTTTTGGGAATTGACCAGTATTTCATCGTTCTTGCTAGTGGGCTATTGGAGTAACTACGACGCTGCGCAACGTGGTGCACGGATGGCGCTGACCATCACTGGTATGGGTGGCTTAGCCATGCTGGGTGGATTTATTCTGATTGGTCAAATCGCAGGAACCTATCAAATTGACCAACTCACCATGATGGCGAGTACAATTCAAAATAGTGGTTTATTTGTTCCCGCTTTATTGTTGATTTTATTGGGTGCGTTTACTAAAAGTGCGCAATTTCCCTTCCATTTCTGGCTCCCCAATGCCATGGCAGCACCAACCCCTGTATCCGCCTATCTGCATTCAGCAACTATGGTAAAAGCAGGGATTTTTCTGGTTGCACGCTTATTGCCAATCTTTGTTGGCTCGGCATTGTTCCATAATCTTGTCACCACAATTGGTCTGCTGACCTTATGTATGGCGGCATTTTTTGCCATCTTTAAAGAAGATTTAAAAGGCTTACTGGCTTATTCAACCATCAGTCATTTAGGCTTGATCATGTGCCTTTTGGGTATAGGTTCACCTTTAGCCGTGGCTGCTGCAGTTTTCCATATCATCAATCATGCAACCTTTAAAGCGGCATTATTTATGCTGGCGGGGATCATTGACCATGAGTCTGGTACACGTGATTTAAGAAAGTTAAGTGGACTATGGCAATTTCTTCCATTTACAGCAACATTAACCATGATTACCGCTGCAAGTATGGCCGGTGTACCTTTGACCAATGGCTTTATCTCGAAAGAAATGTTCTTTACTGAGCTATTGGCAAACTTATCTGGTGGCTATGTTGTGTTGGCAGCGATTATCGCTACATTGGCAGGTTTATTTGCGGTTGCTTATTCAGTTCGTTTGGTACATGGTGTGTTTTTTGATGGTGATGTGGGGCGTGATGTTCCCAATAAAAATGCCCATGAGCCGCCAATCGGTATGCGAATTCCAGCAATCATATTGGCAACTTTATGTATTTTAGTGGGGATCATTCCTGCGCTGTTGGTTGAAAACATTGTCAATGCCGGAACACGCGCATCAACACAAATTGCAAGTTTTGAAGGGGTTCATTTAGCCATCTGGCATGGCTTTAATTTACCGTTACTGATGAGCGCAATTGCCTTAATTGGTGGCGTAATTTTCTATTTCGCCATGGCCAAAGGCGGGCGAATTCGTGAAATTGATCTTGATCCACGCTTAGGTCGTTTCCAAGGCAAATTATTATTTGAAGATTTCCTTAAAAATCTCCTGCTGATTTCACGCAAAATTAAGAAAAAAACTGAAACTGGCTCATTACAGAACTATTTATTGTGGATTTTGGCCTTAAGTATTGCCGTGGTTGCCACACCATTGATCAACCAAAATTTAACGACAGGAACACGTGAACTCACACATGCACCCTTTACTGCAATCGTGCTGTGGTTGTTATTGTTCTCTGCCTGCTGGATGATGCTGTGGTTTCACCATGAACGTATCAAAGCGGTTCTGATTAGTGGTGCAATTGGTTTGGTCGTGACAATGATTTTCATCACTCTCTCTGCGCCAGACTTAGCACTGACACAAATTACCGTGGATGTTGTCACAACAGTTCTGCTATTGATGAGTTTATCACTACTTCCTCAATTAACCCCTTATGAGTCCAGCCAAACACGTCGTTGGCGTGACGCAATCATTGCAATTGGTGGTGGTATTGGTATCGGTTGGATTACATGGTTGATCATGACACGTGATCATAATTCGATTTCATGGTTCTTTGTTCAGCAGTCCATTCCTTTAGGTGGCGGCTCAAACATCGTCAATGTCATTTTGGTTGATTTCCGTGGTTTTGATACATTTGGTGAAATTGCTGTATTGGGCATCGCAGCCATTGGTGCACTATGTATGATGGATGGAATGCGGGCACATGGCACCACCATCACTCAAGGTCTGAGCTATCGCTTCAATCCATCTCCGTTGATGTTCCGTATGACGGCTTCATGGGTACTACCGGTTGCACTTGTGGTAAGTCTGTATATCTTCCTACGAGGACATAATTATCCTGGTGGTGGTTTCATTGCAGGCTTGATTACCTCTATGGCATTGGTCATTCAATATATTGCGATGGGACAAGATCATGCTGAAAAAATGCTACGTGCTCAATCGGGTCGTTTATATGAAATCTGGATTGGTTTAGGGCTGATCATTGCTGGAATTTCAGGCCTTGCATCTTGGTTCTGGGCACGTCCATTTCTCACCAGTGCACATGTTTATGTGGAATCAGGACTGTTTGGCAAATTCCATTTTGCCTCTGCTGCTGGTTTTGATCTTGGCGTATACGTCACGGTTGTTGGTGCAGCAATGCTTCTCATTTCTGTTTTAGGCGACTCCAGACATTCAAGTATGTCTGGTCCAGTACCCAAGGAGTAATGCATGATCAGTTTAGAATTTTTAATTGCATCTGCGATTGGATTATTGGTTGCCTCAGGAATTTATCTCATTCTTCGTGCCCGTACCTTTCCTGTTGTTCTTGGATTGGCAATGATTGGCTATGCAGTCAATATTTTCCTGTTTGCAATGGGAAGAATACAAATCAGTTCACCTGCAATTTTAACTCAAGCGACCAAAGTCACTGACCCTTTGCCCCAAGCCTTGGTATTAACTGCAATTGTTATTGGCTTTGCGACAACTGCTTTTATTGTTCAGTTAGCATTACGCAGTCGTTATGAGTCAGGAACAGACCATGTCGATACCAAAGAGGAACCGAGTAATTTTGACCCACGTGAGGATGAGCCATAATGACCAGCTTTTTAGATTTTTGGTATGCTCACTCTCCAATCCTGAGTATTTTGATTCCTGCATTTACAGGCTTTTTGCTGATTTTATTAGGCAATCCTGGTTCTGGTGCTTTAAAACATGATTGGCGCCAACCTTGGCGTCGTGGCATTAGCTTAATTTCGGTTATCCTTGGACTTGCCACTGCTATTGCTTATCTTATTCAAGCCAATACAGGGAAAATCTTTGTTTATCAACTCGCTGAGTGGTCGGCACCTTTTGGGATTGTCTTGGTACTGGATCGCTTATCCGCGTTAATGTTGGTGCTCACCTACACTCTTGCAGCGCCTGTATTATGGTTTGCCAGCAAAGAATGGGACGAAAGTGGTCGTTATTTTCATGCCATGTTTCATCTTCTGTTAATGGGGTTGAGTGGTGCATTCTTAACAGGTGACTTATTTAACCTCTTTGTATTTTTTGAAATATTACTAATGGCATCTTATGTCTTACTGTTACATGGTCAAGGTAAAGCCCGTTTTCAATTAGGTATTCACTACGTCACCATCAACTTACTGGCTTCTGCCCTATTCCTCATCGGTTTAGGCATGATTTATGGCAGTGTGGGCAGTTTGAATATGGCGGATGTCGGCCGTTTATTACCAACCTTGGAACATGATCAACATCGTCTTGCTATAGCAGGTGGTTTGCTTCTATTTGTTGTATTTGGCATCAAAGCAGCGATGTTACCTGTGGGTTTCTGGTTACCAAAAACCTATGCTGTTGCCGCGACACCCGTTGCTGCTATTTTCACTATTATGACCAAAGTAGGTGTGTATGCAATTTTACGGGTCAATGGCACTGTCTTTAATGATGAACTTGGTCAAACGATCTTTAGCAATTACTTATTACCAATTGGTTTAGTAACTTCATTATATGGTGTGATTGGTGCGCTTGCAGCTGAACGCTTACGCCGCTTTGTTGGCTTTATGGTGTTATCCTCAGTCGGAACGATTTTAGTTGCCATTGCCATGTTTAACATAAAAGCATGGACGGCTGGGTTATATTACCTCGTTCACAGTACCATCATTGCGGCCTCATTCTATTTGCTTTGTGGTTGGATTACCTCACAGCGTGGCGCATTCAAAGATCATCTCAAAGTGGCGCCGAAGATGAAGCAAGATAAAGTCATTGCCATAACGTTCTTCCTCATCGCTTTGATAATGGCAGGTTTACCACCATTTAGCGGTTTTTTAGGTAAAGTATTAATCTTACAGGCAACTGCAAATTTGGCTGCGCAAGGTTGGATTATTGCAATTATCTTGATTGTGAGTTTTTTAAGTATTGTTGCATTTACGCGCGTCGGATTTATCTTATTTTGGCGAGCAACAACACCTGAGGACAATCCGAAAGAAGATGCTTATAAAGCCTATCAAGCTTTACCCGAGCAAGCCCCTGTACGTAACGACAAAAGCGTTTACCTATTACTGGCAGGACTGATTGCCTATGTGGTTTGTGCAGCTCCGATTTTAAATTATGTTGAAAAAACAGCGTTGCAAATTTCTGATACATCTATTTATCAACACAGTATTTTAAAAATGGATGGGCATGGAGAAACCATTAGTGTACAGCCCTTCGATCCAAACTATGTCCCTGAAACAAAATACAACGGTGAAATGATTGATCAAAATGCACACTATATTCCGTATATTATTAGCCCTGAAACCTTAAAAGGTGAACATATTTCTGAATTTAAACAACGTCAAATTCAGGGACAAGAACAGCAACAACATGTTGAAAATACTCAACTTAAGCCAATGGAGCAATAAATGCAAAATAAATCATTATTCGCTCGTATTTTGCCCCATCCTTTTGTGTCGGTAATTGTGGCAATGAGTTGGCTCATGTTGAATCATAGCGCTGAAAGTTTTGATATTGTTGTAGCGATTAGCTTGGGATTACTCATCCCTAAACTGATTCAACCTTTTATCATTCATACGCCCAATATTCATTGGAAAAGCGCCATTCAATTATTTTTTGTGGTGCTATGGGACATCGTCATCAGTAATATCAAAGTTGCTAAACAAGTCTTAGGTCCAACCAAAAATCTCACCCCGAAATGGTTTCGAGTTCCTTTGGAAACCGACCATGAACATGTCAATACTTTATTGGCGATGATCATTACCACGACCCCAGGTACAGTCAGTGCTGGGATTGATCAAGAACGTGGTGATATTTTGGTTCATGCACTAAGTTGTGATGATGTAGACGCAGAAATTCAAGCGATTAAAGCCCGCTATGAAGTTCCTTTAATCGAAATCTTTGACCTGCAACGAGGAGCACGTTCATGAGTATTTTACCTTATGCACTTGGTATTTGCCTGCTCGCAGTGACCATCTCCATGTTGTTATGTTTGGTCCGTTTGGTGATGGGCCCTTCTATCGTAGATCGATTACTGGCATTGGATACATTGTTTTTAAATGCAACCTGCTTAGTTGTCATTCTTGGCATTTATTGGGCAAGTACCTCAATGTTTGAAGGCGCATTATTGGTTGCAATGCTGGGCTTTGTTTCAACTGCTGCACTGGCTCGTTATTTTACAACGGGTCATGTGGTTGATTAAGGAGAAAGTACATGGAAAATAATATGCAAATTGTCATGGAAATCATCGTTTCATTGTTCTTGATTGTTGGTGCGTTTTTTACTTTGGTGGGTGGCATAGGTATGGTCAAATTACCAGACTTATTTATGCGTCTACATGCACCGACCAAATCCAGTACCTTGGGTTTAGGCAGTTTTTTAATCGCGGGAATGATTTACGCAGCATTTAACAGTCGTTTAGGTTTTGCAGAGTTATTGATCACACTGCTTGCCTTTATTACAGCTCCCGTATCGGCAAATTTGATTGCGCAGGCAGCAATTCATTTACGTCTACGTTCAACCTCTGGTGATGTACCTGAAGCGATTAATCGTCCTTTACCATGGCAACGTCAAAAAATCATAAAACAGTTTAAAGATAAGATTTAATTCATTTTCTGACTGATTGTTGATTGGTTGGTTGGCTAAATTAAATTGGACTGAGTCTAGGTACATACTGACTTAGTCCAATTTAAGCCACAATCAAGCTTAGATCGTCTGAAATACATTATCATCAAACTATATAAACTTTTCACTATAAAATAAGTCTTTGCAATCCTTACTGCTATATTCATTCTCTTTTAAAAAGTCATCTAAGTATGATGTTAGGCTCTTCTATACAACATAAATCTAAAATTCAGCCCTAGTCCTCTTCAATGAAATCTGTACAATAAAAATCAGCTAAATAAAAGAGATCAGCGATGTATACAGGTATCGTTCAAGGCTTAGAAAAAGTTGTAAACATCCAACAAGGTGATAATTTTACAACCCTTTATATTTCCAATGAAAATGGCTTTTTAAATGATGTTTTTATTGGCGCCAGTGTCGCAATCGATGGTACATGCCTAACCGCAACAAGTTTTGATGCTGTTGCAAATATAGCCTCATTCGATGTTTCAGCATTGACCACGTCTCTCACCACATTACAATTTTTAAAAATTGGTGATGAAGTCAATATCGAAAGATCTATCAAAGCTGGCATGGAAAACGGTGGGCACAATATTTTTGGGCATATCGAAGGTATGGCAACCATTAAAGATGTGGTTCATACCGGTGAAACACTACACATTGATATCGTTATTCCAGATGACAATATCAAATACTTCTTTAAAAAAGGCTTTATTGGACTGCAAGGTTGTAGTTTAACAGTCAATCGTGTGGATCGGAAAACCAATGAAATTTCAGTGGATTTAATTCCAGAAACCTTACGTTTGACGACATTTAAACATGTCCAAATTGGTGGCAAACTCAATTATGAAATTGACCAAATGACCCGCACTATGGTCGATACTTTAGAAAGTATCCATCAACGTCAGCAAGAAAACTAAAAGAGCCAATCATATAAATTAGCCCTTTGATCTAAAGCATTGTCTTAACTATATAACGGCAGGTGCACTTCTTCTTGGAAACTTTCCATTCCATAATCATCTGCCAGCTTTTCTTTCCAATACGCCACAATCTTCGAATAATCAATTTCATCCGGATGAAAGTCAGATTTGTAATAAGATAAATATTCAGGAATCAATGAAATCAACATTTTAGAAATCATATATACTCCAAAGATATTTTGCGGCACTTTTGGTAGACTTTTTCTCCAGTCTTGCATAAACAAACGGGTAGCCGAATAAAACGTTAAACTTGCAAAACCCGTAGTCACATTACGCATTACTGTACGACGAGTACGATCATCTTTATAAATCGCCTGATATACATCAAATGCCACTGCACGATGCTCAATTTCTTCGATTGCATGCCATACCCAAAGCTTAACGGCATCATCATCTAGAGTGCTTAAAACTTCAGGGTGACGAAGAATATAGCCGCCCAATAATGCAGTAAAATGTTCAAAAGCTGCGGTAACAGCAAGTTGTAATTTCGGATGTACACTTTTAATCAGTGTATCTCGACGCGCCAACCATGCTTGGAAACTGTCTAAGTTATAATCATCACGGCGCCATGCATCATTGAATTCCGTATGGGCTTTGGAGTGCATGGCCTCTTGACCAATAAATGCTGCAATTTGCGCTTGCAATTTTTCATCCGTGATTTTGTCACGTACATTACGCACACTATGTACAAAGAACTGCTCACCAATCGGAAATGTTGAAGAAAGCGCAGTCAATAAATGTGACATCACAGGAGAATTGGCAAAAAAATGTCTGCGAATTGCTTTTGGGTTAAAGCTTGGTTTACGGACTTTGATACCAATAGCTTTAGGACGATTTAAATATGATTTTTCTGCCGTCGCTTGAACTGTTGACATAAGGATAATCCTACATTTGTCTGAATTTAAGCTATATTGGCACAATCTCAATATTTGTATATTGCAGAATCATCCACACAGTTGACCTAAAATATCATTTTCAAGAAAACACATGGCTCAATTAAAAATCCAAAAAAATTAAAAATATAAGATATTGATAAAATTAAATTTATTAAAAATAAATATATTTATTATCTTCACAAAAAGTGCTTTATCGTTTACACAAAGCCTAAAATCGAGATTTATAAGCATGCTTTTATTGACTTAAATGACATTTTTCAATCAGATTGAATTATGTTTTAATTTTTAAAACAATCACATAGGATCCATTCAAAATTAGAACTCAATTTATAAATATTTATGCTTGCAACGTCATATAAACATTCAAAAAAGCATGTGTTTTATAGAACTCAAACAAACAGGATTCGTCTAGGAATTTTTTGTATAAAAAACAAATTGTTGCTTTAGTGTGATTGGCAAATTTTATGACCAAACCACTCTACTCATCGCCTTTTATAGCTGATTTAATCTTTAAAACTGCTTCTTTTAACGCCATCACTTTGAATTAGCTTTGCGCTGAAAAACCATGTGCCCAAGCAGATAAAGCATCCAGTACAGGAATAAATGTTTGACCAAATGCAGTTAATTCATACACCACTTTGACTGGAGGCTTGTCACCAAATACGGTTCTGGAAATAAAACCATTCTTTTCCAGTTGCTTAAGTTGCAAACTTAAGGTCATTTCTGTGATATCTGGCATATCACGCTTAAGTTGATTAAAGCGTTTTGATTGCTCTTTTAAGTAATAGAGAATCACGGTTTTCCATTTCCCACCGATTAAATCCATCACCATGCTAATCGGACAGTGATAAGTCTTATCGTGAAAGGTCACTTCACATGTATTTTGCTCAGTATTCATTTTTTCATCCAGCTATCAAAATGGATAGTTATTGTACATAAAAACTATAATATTTATATTCACTATAATTTTTATAGTTGGAAAAACCAAGATGGCATTACTGATTTTAGCGCATCCCAGTTTTACTGAATCTGTCGCAAATAAAACCATTGTCGATGAATTATCAAGAACTCAAACTGATTTAGAAATTCGTCATATTCATGATTTATATCCAGATTATCAAATTGATATTGCTGCTGAACAAAGCGCGCTATTAAGACATGAGCTGATTATTTTACAATGTCCTATGTACTGGTTCAGTATACCTGCCATTTTAAAAATTTGGTTTGATCAGGTATTTACACATCAATTTGCCTATGGTTCTAAAGGAGACAAGCTTAAACATAAAAAGCTTTTGCTGAGTATGACCATTGGTCAACCTGAGCAGAATTTTAATACGGAACAACAGCATTCATTATTGGAGGACTTTTTATCTCCAATTCAAAAATCAGCGCTTTATACCGGAATGGAATATTTAAAACCCGTGTTCTTATATAATATTTCAACTGTTTTAGGGCATACACATGCTGAAATAAGAACTCGAGCAAAACAACATAGCTTAAAGTTAAATCATTATCTGCAAATGATTGACTCAAATTAATTTTTTGAGTTTGCTGCATTAAAAAGCCCGCATGACTGCGGGCTCTTAAATAGCTGTTATTTAGTATCTAAAAATTAAACATCAAGATAATCCAAAATCCCTTCAGCAGCTTCACGACCTTCCCAGATTGCAGTCACCACCAAATCAGAACCACGTACCATATCTCCACCCGCAAAGATTTTTGGATTAGAGGTTTGGAATTTGAATTGTTGTTTTTCAGCAGCAATGACTCGGCCAGAACCATCTAGCCCAATATTTGCACCAGCAAACCATTCTGCTGGGCTAGTACGGAAACCAAAAGCCAGTAATACCGCATCTGCGGGTAAAACTTCTTCAGATCCTGGAATCGGCTCAGGACTACGACGACCACGGCTATCTGGGTCACCCAACTGGGTAGTCACAACTTTTACACCCGTCACTTTACCATTTTCACCGACGATTTCGATCGGCTGACGGTTGAACTGGAAGTCCACCCCTTCTTCACGCGCATTCTTCACTTCTCGACGTGAGCCTGGCATATTTTCTTCATCACGACGGTAAGCACAGGTTACTGATTCTGCGCCCTGACGGATTGAAGTACGGTTACAGTCCATTGCCGTATCACCACCGCCTAGAACGATGACTTTTTTGCCCTGAACACTGATGTATTCAGACGGGTCTTTTTCCCATCCTTGTGTGCGGTTAACATTTGCAATTAAGAAATCAAGTGCATCATAAACACCATCAAAATCTTCACCTGCAAAACCACCTTTCATATAGGTATAAGTTCCCATACCCATGAATACAGCATCATAGTCTGCAAGCAGTTGGTCAATCGTAATATCTGTACCAATTTCAGTATTTAAGCGGAATTCAACCCCCATACCTGTGAAAATTTCACGGCGGCGTTTCATCACGTCTTTTTCCATTTTAAATTCTGGAATACCAAAAGTAAGCAATCCACCAATTTCAGGACGCTTGTCAAATACAACAGGTTTTACCCCATTACGCACTAAAATATCTGCACACCCTAAGCCTGCTGGACCTGCACCGATAATGGCAACTTTTTTGTTGGTCCATTTTACCGATGACATATCTGGACGCCAGCCCAAAGCAAAGGCGGTATCATTGATATATTTTTCTGCATTACCAATGGTCACAGCACCAAAACCATCATTCAGGGTACAAGCACCCTCACATAAACGGTCTTGTGGACATACCCGACCACATACTTCTGGCAAGGTATTGGTTTGATGGCAAAGCTCAGCCGCTTGGAAAATACGTCCTTCTGCAATCAGTTTTAACCAGTTTGGAATATAATTATGTACAGGACATTTCCATTCACAATATGGGTTACCACAGCCTAAACAACGGTGGGTCTGGTTTGCTGCAACTTCCGCTGTAAAAGGTTTATAAATTTCCACAAACTCTGCTTTGCGGACATTAATATCTTTTTTCTCTGGATCTTGGCGTGCTACATCCAGAAATTGAAAGTCATTATTCAGGCGTTCAGCCATGTCTCTCTCCGTGGGTGAGCGTGGATAACTTCATTCGCTTGTGTATATCTGCGAAGTTATCCACACCTACCTAAAATTTGAGTAGTGGAATTATTGTGGATCTGCTTGAGTTGTTTTCAAAAGCGTTTGTAAATTAGCCGCTTTTGGTTTCACAAGCCAGAATTTACGGCTATAGAAATCAAACTCGTTGCGAATCTTGTACGCCCAAGCACTACCTGTTTCAGCAATGTGTTCATCTAAGATACGAAGTAAGAATTCTTGATGTTCTTCCATCGCTTCTGTAGAAATACGGTTTAATTCAATCAATTCGTGGTTGTAGTAATCAACAAAGTCGTTATCCAAGTCAAGTACATAAGCAAAACCACCGGTCATACCTGCACCAAAATTGTGTCCAACTTTACCCAGTACAGTCACGATACCGCCTGTCATATATTCACAGCAATGGTCGCCTGCACCTTCAATGACGGCAAACGCGCCAGAGTTACGTACAGCAAAACGCTCGCCCGCTGTACCCGCAGCAAATAATTTACCGCCTGTTGCACCATACAAACAGGTATTGCCGATAATTGCCGTTTCTTGAGTTTGGAATGGTGAACCTTTTGGTGGGAAGATCGATACTCGACCACCTGCCATACCTTTGCCCACATAGTCGTTTGCATCACCTTCAAGGCTGATATGCAAACCACCAGCATTCCATACACCCAATGACTGACCCGCAGTTCCTTTTAAATTCACTTTAACAGGATGTGCTTCCATACTGAGGTTGCCATAACGTTTGGCAATTTCACCTGAGAGACGCGCACCAATTGAACGGTCACAGTTACCCACGGTAAAATGGAACTCACCACCAGTACTTGCTTCAATCGCTGGTAGCATTTCTGCCACCATTTTTTCGGCAAGAATACCCTTATCAAATGGTTCATTGCCTTGTACTTGGCAATATTGCGCTTTGCCTTCCGCAGATGGGTGTGATTCTAACAATGCACTTAAATCTAAATGCGCATGTTTATCCGTTTCACCCGGCAACATCTCAAGTAGATCAGTACGACCGATCAAATCTTTCAATGATGCAACACCTAAAGCCGCCAACCATTCACGTGTTTCTTCCGCAATAAAGTGGAAGAAATTAATCAGCATTTCTGGCTCGCCAATATAATGTTCTTGACGTAAATGATCTTGCTGAGTTGCCACACCTGTTGCACAGTTATTTAAGTGACAAATACGCAGATATTTACATCCAAGCGCGATCATTGGGGTAGAACCAAAACCAAAGCTCTCCGCACCCAGAATCGCAGCTTTTACTACATCTAAACCGGTTTTCAAGCCACCATCGGTTTGTACACGTACTTTACCGCGCAGGTCATTAACACGAAGTGCTTGATGCGCTTCTGAAAGACCCAATTCCCATGGCGAACCAGCATGGTGAATAGACGATAAAGGTGAAGCAGCTGTACCACCGTCATATCCAGAAATGGTAATGAAGTCTGCATAGGCTTTTGCAACACCTGCTGCAATTGTCCCCACTCCTGGCTCCGATACTAGTTTTACAGATACCATGGCTTGTGGATTGACTTGCTTTAAGTCAAAGATCAGCTGCGATAAATCTTCAATAGAATAAATATCATGGTGCGGTGGTGGTGAAATCAAAGTCACCCCTGGAACCGAGTAGCGTAAACGTGCAATTAATCCATTCACTTTACCGCCAGGTAACTGACCGCCTTCACCAGGTTTTGCACCTTGCGCTACTTTGATCTGTAACACTTCAGCAGAGGTTAAATATGCTGGTGTTACACCAAAACGACCTGAAGCAATTTGCTTAATTTTAGAGTTACGGATGGTACCATAACGTGCAGGATCTTCACCGCCCTCACCTGAGTTCGAACGACCACCGATCGTATTCATTGCGATCGCAATGGCTTCATGTGCCTCTGGTGACAATGCACCTAAAGACATACCAGCAGAGTCAAAACGTGGCAGGATTTCTTCAACTGATTCAACTGCTTCTAAAGGAATAGAATGATCAGTTTTTAGTTTCAATAAGTCACGAATCGTCGCAATTGGACGTGTATTCACCAATTCTGCGTATTCTTTAAAGTCAGCATAATTACCTGAACGTACAGATTTATGCAACGCATTGATCACATCAGGATTAAATGCATGGTATTCCTTATCAAACACAAACTTGAGCAAACCACCTTGTTCAATTGGCTTACGTGCTTTCCAAGCAATGTCTGCTAGTTTTTTCAAGTCATTTTCAAGGTCAATAAATGTTGCACCTTTAATACGGCTTGGCACCCCTGTAAAGCACTTACTAACAACTTCTTCAGATAAACCTACTGCTTCAAATAACTGCCCACCACGATAAGATGCGACTGTTGAAATCCCCATTTTTGAAAGGACTTTAAGTAAACCTTTATCAATACCTTTACGGAAGTTCGCTTGGGCATGAATTGGATCACCTAATAATTCACCTTTAGCAATCAAATCATTGATCACATCGTAAGCCAAATATGGATAAATCGCAGTTGCACCAAAACCTAAGATTACGGCAAACTGATGCGCATCACGGGCAAGTGCTGTTTCAACAATGATGTTTGCATCGGTACGTAAACCAGCATTAATCAAGAAGTGATGAATTGCACCAGTCACCATTGCAGCATTTGCGGGTAAAAAGCCTTCACGGATTTTACGATCTGAAATGACCAATAAGGTTTTGCCATCGCGAATCGCCTGTGCTGCTTCTTCACAAATACGTGAGATTGCGGCTTCAAGACCTTCAGCCACAGGGTAATTCAAATCGATATCTGCAATTTCGTAACCTTTACGGCCAAGGGTACGAATCTGATGCATTTTAGAATTTGAAAGGACTGGGCTCGATACAATTAAACGATCTGCGTGCTCTGGGCCTTGTTCAAATACATTTTGCTCACGCCCAAAACATGTTTCCAATGACATGACTATTGATTCACGTAATGGGTCAATCGGTGGATTAGTCACTTGCGCAAATTGCTGACGGAAATAATCTGTCACATGACGTACTTGACGAGACAATACCGCCATTGGTGTATCATCACCCATTGAACCTACCGCTTCCTGTCCACTTTCAGCGATTGGACGAAGCAGTTGATCACGCTCTTCAAATGTGACCATGAACATTTTTTGAGCTGCTTTTAGGTCATCGCCTTTTAAGCCTTGATCACATAAATATTCTTCAAGCTCTGGACTACCTTGCAAGCGAACTGAGTTTTCACGTAACCATTCACGGTAAGGACGCATTTTTTTCAGATGATTACTCACATCTTTGGTATCCAGCAATTTTCCAGTCAACGTATCAATTACAAGAATTTGACCAGGGCCCACACGGCCTTTAGAGATCACATCTTCAGGTTCATAACCCCACACACCAATTTCTGATGCCAAAGTGATATAACCATTTTTAGTAATCACCCAACGTGCAGGGCGTAAGCCATTACGGTCTAGCATACAAATTGCATGACGACCATCTTGGATCACCAGACCTGCTGGACCATCCCAAGCTTCCATATGCTTAGAGTTAAATTCATAAAATGCACGTAAATCCGCATCTAATGTTTCAACGTTTTGCCACGCTGGTGGAACAAGCATACGTAATGCACGGAATAGATCCATGCCACCACCCACAAGTAGCTCAAGCATATTGTCCATACTTGATGAATCTGAACCAGTACGATTTACAATCGGATTCAACTCAGTAATGCCTGGTAATAATGGGTTTTCAAATTTTGGTGTACGTGCTACTGCCCAGTTACGGTTTGCAGTAATGGTATTAATTTCACCATTATGTGCCAAATAACGGAAAGGCTGTGCCAATGGCCAACGTGGTAAAGTATTGGTCGAGAAACGCTGATGGAATACCACAATGTGTGAATCTAAACGTTCATCGGCAAGATCTGTATAGAATTCTGCAATATATGCAGGCATCATTAAGCCTTTATATGTAATCACTGTAGAGCACAGTGTTGTCACATAAAAATATGGATCTGTTGTTAATTGTTGTTCTGCACGACGACGTGCCATAAGTAACTTACGGTTAAATTCAACCTCAGTCACACCCATTGGGCAATTTACAAAAATTTGTTCAAATGCAGGTAAAGACTGCATTGCGATTGAACCCAATGCATCATTATTGGTAGGAACTACACGCCAACCAATGACTCGACAACCTTCTTCTTCAATTTCATGGGTTAGAATTTGCTTTGCATGGGCCGCAAGTGCTGGATCTAAATTTAAAAATATAGTCCCTACTGCAAAAATTTCACTCAGTGTAATGTCACTGATTTTTTTTGCTTCTTCACGGAAAAATGCTTTAGGCATAGCCAAGAGCAAACCACAACCATCACCGGTCTTACCATCTGCGGCAATACCACCACGGTGCGTCATACAGCTTAGACTATGAATTGCGGTCTTGACTAAGTCATGACTCGCATCACCCTGCATATGGGCAATCAAGCCGAAACCACAGTTATCTTTAAACTCATCCGGTTGGTATAAACCTTGAGCGGGAGCTACAGTGTTAGGCGATGGCATGTGCATAGCGTACCCTTCTTTCTACATAGGCCCATGGGAGGGCGAAAAACATTCGAACACTAAATTACGATTTTTAAGTATTTTCTTATCCCAAGTAAACCACTTAGACAGAATCGAATACCAGTCTGTTTTTACTTTAATTGCAAGATTGTTTTACAACTTCCGCACTGAAATAAAGCACTCAACCAGACTTAAATCGCACACCAACTGAATCATTTCGCTCCAAAACAGGGACAATCAACTCAATTAGCGCAACAATAAAGCAAAAAATATGCCAAATTTTATTTTTGTTCACCAAATCACTAAAAGATAGTGAAATAAAGATATTCTTTAAAATTCTAAGCTTCTTATAAAGGCATATATAGCACCATTTTTGTGCAAATATAAAATTAAATAATTAATTTCGCTTCATTTTAGAGCTTATTTTAATTAAAAGGGTCACTTACCTCATGCTCAGTTGGCTTTTTATCAGAAGAATTGCCTGCTGGCTCTTTTGTATTGCCTGAAGTCTGTGCATGAGATTGCGACTTTTGTACATCCACTACATTGCCAGATGCATCACGACGAGTGATTGTAGTTTTGGTGGTCTGGTTCGTAGGAGTTGAACCTGTTAAAGATGACAATGCCGATTTTGCTTGCGCCAGTAGTGTTTCATCAACAACAGGCAAAGGTGCAGACTTTAACTTCACTT
Source organism: Acinetobacter sp. LipI_19 (assembly GCF_058242925.1). Taxonomy (NCBI): domain Bacteria; kingdom Pseudomonadati; phylum Pseudomonadota; class Gammaproteobacteria; order Moraxellales; family Moraxellaceae; genus Acinetobacter; species Acinetobacter sp. LipI_19. Next base: position 4,303,062 of record NZ_JBZAYK010000001.1, on the reverse strand, counting down.
GATAGAGTTTATTTGTACCTGCCATTTCATCTGAGCCTAGATCATTGACTAAAGGAATGTATTTTTCAAACTGAATGGCCTGCGGATGTATAGATGCTGGTAATTTTAAATTTAACTGTCGTAACTGATTTTTCGCCTGCTCATCACTTTTAAATACGCCATAGGCTAAAACATATTGCTCTGTTTGATCTTCACCACTTAAACGAAAATAAATAAAATTTTTACGATCCGCTTGTTTTTGTAAAAACCCAAGAATGACATCTTCATCTGAGGTTTTAAATAGTTCTATCATCCAAGCTTTCTTATTTTCTTGAAAAAATTTTGTACCACGAAACTCTACATCATGGTTACCTGCAGTCACGATACGTGTGGTCATTTCAAGTGGGCGCACCTCATCCATCAAAGCACCTAAGTGCGATGTCGCAGCAACTTTTTCAGGCTGAATTTGAACTTGTGCCTCTTCGATAGGATTGACGACAGTGACTAGATCTTTCGTGTCAGTCACTACCCAAAAAATCAGTGCTACCAAAAGACAGATTAATCCACCAACCAACCAAATATATTGTCGAATATTTTGCCAATTTGTACGAATTGCTGCCATTTGGAACTAACCTTTTCTATATCTGATTCGCTAGAATCGCTTGTTTCATCAACTCGACATCAAAATCTTTGGTTATGATGGCTTGTCCGAGTTGTTTTATCAATATTAAACGAAGTTGACCATTTAATACTTTTTTATCATGTGACATATATGCCAAAAATTCATCAAGCGGAATTTTAGGACATGCTACAGGTAATTGGGCACGTTGTATGATTTTTTTTGTACGTTCCAGATCATCGTGTGAAATCCACCCCATACGGTAAGATAAATCAGCAGCCATCACCATACCCGTTGCAATCGCTTCTCCATGCAACCAAACTCCATAGCCTAGATACGATTCAATAGCATGCCCAAAAGTATGACCTAAATTCAATAAAGCGCGTTCGCCTTGTTCTTTCTCATCATTAGCCACAATTCTTGCTTTATGTGCACAAGAACGATAAACCGCTTCAGCCAAGAATTCTGGATCTTGGGCAATCAGCCCATCCATATGATCTTCTAACCATGTTAAAAATTCTAAATCACCCAATAGCGCATATTTAATCACCTCTGCCAAACCAGCTGAAAGCTCACGTTCAGGCAGTGTTCTGAGTTGTGCCATATCAGCCAAAACCACTTGAGGTTGCTGAAATGCACCAATCATATTCTTACCTAATGGGTGATTAATTCCTGTTTTTCCACCAACACTCGAATCAACTTGAGATAATAATGTGGTCGGAACTTGAATAAAATATACGCCTCGCTGGAAACAAGCTGATGCAAAACCTGCCATGTCACCAATCACTCCACCACCTAGAGCTAAAACCGTACAATCACGATTAAAACCAGCTTGAAGCAAAGCATCAAAAATCAAATTGAGGTGCTGAATATCTTTATATTTTTCACCATCAGGCAAAACACATGTTGTAACCTGCTTACCCAGTTGTTGAATTGCATCAACATAGTGCGATAAATATAAGGGCTGAACTGTGGTATTTGTAACAATCATAACTTGATATCCCTTAATATAAGGTTCAAGCAATTCTTGCGGATTCAAATGATTACCAATAAAAATTGGATAACGACGTTCACCCAGTTCAACATGTAAAGTTTGCATGATTCTGCCAAATAACAATGAATGATAATTTACTGACTAAATAATTTCTTTTGAAACGATTAACTGCAATATTCTCAGCGCTAAATCTCGCGCAGCTCCCTGATTCGTTTCAATAATATAATGCGCGACATCTCTATACAGTGGATCTCGTGCTTTAAGTAGATCCTTTAACTTTTGCTCAGGATTCTCAACTTGTAATAAGGGGCGATTTTTATCTCGATGCGTACGTAATAATTGGATTTCTACAGGCGTATATAAATAAATCACAATACCTCTATGTTTGAGATATTCCCGATTCATGGCTTGAGTCACTGCACCGCCACCTGTTGCAACCACTAAGTTTTTTTTTGATGTGAGTTCATCAATCACGATAGTTTCTCTTGTACGGAAACCTTGTTCGCCTTCTTTTTCAAAAATCCAAGGAATAGATGCCCCAGTTTTTCTTTCTATTTCATGATCGCTGTCTAAAAACTCACGACTTAACAGTTCCGCTAGATGCCGACCAACTGTTGTTTTTCCTGCTCCCATGGGCCCTACCAAATAAATATTCGGTAGGGTCTCCAACTCTTTGCTTGGCAAGGAGTCACCTATTGAATTGCTTTCATTGAAAGTATATTAATGATTTCTCGTACGACTGTCATTAACAATTCTTGGTGTCACAAAGATTAATAACTCTCGTTTATTCTCTGTTTTGGCATCCTTACGGAACAATCGTCCTAAATAAGGAATATCCCCTAAAAAAGGAACTTTCGTCTGATTCGTGGTGTTTTCTTGTTCAAAAATACCACCTAATACTACTGTTTCACCATTATCAACCAAGACATTGGTATTGATCTCGTTTTTATTCAGAATGATTTCACCATTCGGTGCCACCCCACCACGTGCATCACTGGTAATATTTAACTGCATTTGCACCTTCCCTTCTGGGGTGATGCTTGGAGTCACATCCAAACTCAACAATGCATCTTTAAATGCTGTTGTTGCCGTTGCAGTACCACCCGCTGTCGATGTTGTCTGATAAGGAATTTGTTGACCCGATGCCACTTTTGCTTTTTGTTTATCCGCAGTCATCACTTTTGGTGTTGAAATCACTTCGCCATAACCATCAGATTGCAAAGCTGATAACTCTAAGTCCAACATAAAATCAGAAAGGCTAATTAAGCCAAATGCAATTTTACTTGCACCCGCAGTAGTCACGCCAAGATCGACATTTAAATTACTACCATTTGTTCTATCAATAGTATATTTACCCTCATCATCCGGATCTCGCAAATCCCAAAGGGTTTGCTCACTCCCACCAACAAGTAAGTCATTATTCTTGGTAATCCCCTGAGATAAAATCCCCCACTTTACCCCCATTTCTTTAGTAAAATCTGTTGTTGCACGGACAATTCGCGCTTCAACCATGACTTGTTTTACCGAAATATCCAACAGATCAATCATTTTACGAACTTTATCAATATTATTAGCAGTATCATTAATAATTAATGTATTTGTTCGTATATCTGCAACTGCACTTCCTCTTGAGCTGAGTAGACTTTCTAAGGCTAAAGAATCTGTATTAGTGGTATTATTCGCCTGCCCACCTTTAGAGTTTCTAGAATCTTCGAGCAACTTTAGAACGTCGGCAACCTTTGCATAACTGAGTTGTATATATTCTGTTTGAATTGGTGCTAACTTAATACTTTGTGCAATTGCCTTTGCTTCATCTTCTTCTGCCTTAATTAGCTCAGTTACAGGTGCAATCCAAATTACGCTGCCATTGCGACGCTTATCCAAGTTTTTTGTTTTCAAAATGATATCTAAGGCCTGATCCCAAGGTACGTCTTTTAGACGTAAAGTAATATTACCTTGAACTGAATCTGCTGCCACCATATTGATACTAGTAAAATCAGCAAGTAGCTGTAGAACACGTCGTACTTCTATATCTTGAAAATCAAGCGAGATTTTCTTACCCGTATAAGACTGACTTGAATTTGGACGATTTGTTTTGCTTTCTGCGGGACGCTTTAAACTCACTGTCAATTTGTTTTCAGCTTGGAAAGCCATATATTCATAGCTACCACTTGATTGAATGGTAATGACGCCATTTGAACCGTCATTATAAGCATCTACAGAAGAAACTGGTGTTGCAAAATCATTCACATTTAAACGACGGATTAAATGCGCTGGAATTTTATTTCCCAAAGTTCGAATAACAACTTTACTGCCTTGTTGTTGTACATCTACAGGCGTATTTGCACCAGAGAGATTCACAATAACCTGTCCTTCTCCAGAAGCCCCACGCTGAAAACCGATATCTGCAATGCCTTGATTTTGCTTATTCAGCGAAGATGCAGCATAAGTGGGTAATGCAGTCGCATGATTAGCATTATTAATCTTTAAAATAAAAGTATTCCCTTCAACACGCGTTGTAAAAGAACCACTATTTTTTAAATTTACGGTTAAGCGTGAACGTTGATCATCAGCCGCAACATCCACCGTAGACGCTTCTTCACTTGCCACAGCAATGGATGATTGATTGATCGTTTGCTTCGCCTGATCAAAGTCCAAAATCAGTCGAGATGGATTGTCCAATTGATAGGCTTGAGGCTGTGGAGGTAAGCCATTAAACATGACACGAATTTCTGTACCTTGCCCTGGTATTTTCATTGGTACAATATTGGTCATAGTTGTTTGCGCTATTGCAACCTGCATAATCGCAATTGACACTGCCGCCATAGTAAATTGACGAAGTTGACTATTCATAAACTTACCATCCCCGTTAAAGATATTTTTCAAACTCTTTTTCATTTTTATTCCTTTATTCCGTTTTTAATCTATTGGACCGATTAGAACTAGACTCCGTGGTCTTTCTATATAACCGTCTCGACCATCTGGAACAATTTCCAATAAATCAATACGGGTAGGCGTAATTTCAATAATTCGCCCCTGATTCATCCCCATGTAATTCCCACGTTGTACCCGCTCAACCTCGCCATCAGGTGTTTTAATCAAACCCACTGTCTGCCCAACTGTTCCTTTCATACTTCCTTTTAGTGTTAATGACTCTAAAGGATAACTTTCAAGTGGTTGTGGCTGTCTTGAAAAATTAGGGTAGACTTGCTTACCTGACATAACTTTCAACTCATTTGCCAATGAGTTCGGTAAAAATGGGCTACGTAATTGTTGAGCTGAATAATTAAAACTTGGTACCGGATTAAATACTGGCGCAGGCTCAATCGGTAATGGTTGCTGATTTCGAATATTTGCCATCTCTTGATTTACGGCATCAATTCGAGAATCACACCCCACCAACAGCACCGCACATGAGATTCCACAAACTATTTTAATGAGCTGCTTCATTGTGGCTTCCCTCCTTGCTGAGGTGTCGTTGTCTTCTGTGCAACAGCATTCGAAGATTTATTTGTTTTCTGCTCATCGGCTCCAATATAACGATACGTTTTTGCTTTAATGGTATAGTCAATCACCGGCACATCAGATTTATTATCTTGACTTGGTGTTCCTATAATTGTGAAATCATGCAAAGTCACAATACGAGGTAATGCCGCCAGACTACTTACAAAACTGCCAAATGAATGATAATCCCCTGTTGCATCAATCGAAATCGGCTGCTCAATAAAGAACTCCTGCTTCACTTCTGGTTCTAATTTGATATTTTTAAATTTCAAACCAGAACTCACCCCTGTCACGTTAATATCTTCAACCAGACTTGGAATTTCAGTTTCTTTGGGAAGCTGTTCTAATTGCTGATTGAAGTTCGCTTCCATTTGTTGTAATTGCGCTTGATATTGCTGCAAATTTCGTAATTTGGAATCTTTTTCTTTAAACTCATTTAATAAGTTTTGTTCAACTGTACGTGCTTGGTCAATTGCCTCTAATTTAGGTCTAATTGCTAAAAAATAACCAATTGCACAAACCAAGAAAAATAAGAAGACCCAACATGTTACTTTAACGGATAAGGGCCAAGTGCCATAGTTATTCATATCCAAAGTATTGAATTGTTGTAAAAATTTCTCAAAATTCATCTTGTTCTTTTTGGAGCATCATTTACAGATGAATCTAATTGCTCAAAATCTTCTCGACTCATTTTGCCCCCCCAGCAGCTGGAACTTGTTCAGCTTTAGTTGTATCTGCATCTGTAGTCGCAGCTATTTCACCGATATCTACAGTCACAACAAAACTTCCATATGATTCTTCCACACGAGGAATAACCGAAGTTTGCCCTTTATTTTTATTTTCATCTGCGGCTAAGAAAGAGTTCATAAACGCATTTCGATACCATTCAGAAGCTTCTAAGCCACGTAGCAATTCAGCAACTGTGTTTGGGCTCTCTGCTTTTCCTTCAATCGTAAACTTATCACCTACACGACTAAATTTTGTGATGTACATTTGTGCAGGAACAATACGGACTAATTCATCAACTAAGCGAACAATCACAGGACGCTGCCCCTGTAAGCCTTGAATAAGTTTCATACGCTCAATAATTGCATTACGGCGCTCTTGCAAACCATCTAAAGTTTTGAGTTGCGTATCTAAATTTTGATTGGTACTGGTCACCAATTGATTAGCCTGCTCTTGATCTTGTAACTTATGATCAAAATAGAACCATGCCAATAACACGGAAACTAAACCAATCAGTGCAACCCCCACACATATCGCAACAAATTGCTTTTTCTTCTGTTCTCTTAGCTCATCACGCCAAGGGAGTAAGTTAATCTTTGCCATTAATCAAAACTCCTTAACGCCAAACCACAGGCAACCATTAGAGAAGGTGCATCATTTTCTATTTTTCTTAAGTCAATTTGTGGTGAAAATCCCATCTGCAAGAAAGGATTTGCAATCGTGACGCGATAGCCTAATTTTTGTTGTAATAATTTTGCCAAACCAGGAATATTAGCATTCCCACCAGCCAGTAAAATATGATCAATCTCATTAAACTGAGAAGATGAAAAGAAAAACTGTAATGAACGAGCAGCTTGTTGTACAACTGCTTCTAAAAACGGCATTAAAACTTCTGTTTCAAAATCATCAGGTAAAGTCCGATCTTTTTTGGCACGACCAGCTTCGTCATAAGACAAACCATAACGGTTCTGTACATCTTGAGTCAGCTGCTTGCCACCAAAAACTTGTTCTCGGGTATAAATGATCTTGCCATTTTGCATCACAGACAAAGTCGTCATGGTATGACCAATATCTAGAATACCCACAAGATTTACACCAATTGGCAAGGTATCAGAAAAGACATCAAAAGCACGCTCAATTGCATAGCTTTCTACATCGGCGATTTTGGGTGACAAGCCTGCGATTTCTAAAACTTCAACACGAGAATCGATATTTTCTGCACGTGTTGCAACGAGTAATACATTGACTCGATTTGGATTTGCTAGCTTATCTTTTAAAACTTCAAAATCTAAACTGACTTCATCTAATGGAAAAGGAATATATTGTTCAGCATCCATTCGGATCTGAACTTCTCTCTCCTCATCCGACATATCTGCATCCATTTCAATGATTTTGTGAATCACCATAGAAGTAGGTACAGCAACCGCGACATTTTGTGATTGAGGGTTGGCAATATTGACTGCCCTTTCCAACGCATCAGCCACTGCTTCAGGATTAAGAATGTTTTTTTCAACAACACTCCCATCCAGCAGAGGGCTTAACCCATAACTTTCAACCCAGTAACGACCGTTCTTAACAGAGAGCTCTAAAATCTTTACAGTAGTAGAACTAATATCTACTCCTATTAACCCCTTATTTGGCTTACGATATAGTCTAAGCACGATTGAATTCCTATTATTTTTTTATCCCCAATAAATAACACAAACTGACTGCATTTGGTCTTAATTTTTTACAGATACAATATCCCATCTAACAATCCGTCACATGAGAAGCTATACTGAACGCAATTAGTTTGCCATTAGCTATTATTAAAACTTACTTGTTATGAAAAAGCTATCTTGTTCAGGTTATATTCATCCCTTTTTTTTGCTGATTATCATTATTTTAGTCGCAATTCCGATGGGCTTTTATGGAATGTATCTATATATCGCGCCATCACTACCAGAAATGAGCTCTTTAAAAAAGGCGCCATTGCTTAAACCTTTGCAAGTTTATTCAGCAGATAATCAGCTGATCGCTGAATATGGTGGCAAGCTTTCGGTCCCTGTTGAGTACAATCAGATCCCTCCTCATTTTATTCACGCCTTTCTTGCTGCCGAAGACTCTTCTTTCTTCGAACATAGCGGGATTAGCTTTAAAGGCTTAGGTCGAGCAGTGAGTGAAAGTGTAACTGGGTCAAATGTACAAACAGGTGGCTCAACAATTACCATGCAGGTTGCTAAAAATTATTATTTATCACCTGAACGGACGCTAAAACGCAAACTTACAGAAGTATTTTTGGCACGTAAAATAGAACAAAATCTATCGAAAGAAGAAATTTTGTCTTTATATGTCAATAAAATCTTTTTAGGTAAAAATGCGTATGGTATTGCTGCTGCTGCAAAAATTTACTATGACAAAAGTTTAGATCAACTCAGTGTTGCTCAAATGGCCATGATTGCAGGTCTACCTAAAGCACCGTCAAAATATAATCCTGTGGTCAATCCTGAACGTGCATTAGAACGTCGTAACTGGATTCTAGGTCGTATGTTACAACTCGGCTATCTCAAACAAGTAGAATATGAAAAAGCCGTAGCTGAACCAATTAATTTGAGTATGCCTGATCGAGGCCTAAGTAATCGATTTCCCTATGTAGGAGAAATGGTTCGGTCAGAACTGGTAGAAAAATTTGGCGATCAAGCAATTGATTCAGGTTATAAAGTTTATACAACTGTAAACAGCCAACGCCAACAATATGCGGAAGATGCTGTACAAAAAGGCTTGGAAGATTATGATCGGCGTCATGGATGGCGCGGTGCTGAAGCTCATGACAAACCGTTAAAAGAATTTATTCCTTATGCCAATACCTACCCTGCTGAAGTCATTAAAGTAGGCAGCAATAGTTTTGATGCCAAAATGCAAGATGGTTCAACAGTGACAGTACCTTGGTCTGGTATGTCTTGGGCAAGAAAATATATCAATGCCAATGCAGTGGGTGGAGCACCAAGCCGTGCTTCACAGATTGTAAACGTCAAAGATATTATTCGTTTACGTCCCAATGATAGTAAAACAGCGTGGTCATTGGTTCAAACGCCGAAAGCACAGGGTCAACTCATCGCTATCAACCCGAACGATGGTTCAATTGAAGCTGTGGTGGGTGGATACAACTTTTACCAATCTAAATTTAACCGCGCAATACAAGGCTGGCGTCAACCTGGTTCAACCATTAAGCCATTCGTATATGCCCTTGCACTTGAACGCGGGATGACCCCTTATACCATGGTGAACGATAGCCCAATTACGATTGGTCGTTGGTCACCGAGAAACTCAGATGGTCGTTATTTGGGTATGATTCCTTTACGACGTGCGTTGTACTTATCTCGTAATACAGTATCTGTACGTTTATTACAAAGCGTCGGTGTAGAACGTGCTCGTCAATTATTGATGGATTTTGGCCTACAAGAAGATCAAATTCCACGAAACTTCACCATCGCTCTTGGTACTCCGCAAGTACTTCCTGTTCAAATGGCTACAGGATATGCCGCAATTGCCAATGGTGGATATCGGATTCAACCACATTTCATCAGTCGTATTGAAGATGCTTATGGAAAAACCATTTACGAAGCAGCGCCTGAATATGCGTGTATTCCATGTATCAATCAAAAAGAAACTGTTGCAGATGCAGAAGCAATCACTCCTGATGATGAAGTTATTAAAGGTGCAAACCTTACAGTAGATGAGACTCAACCCCCACTAAGTAAGGAAGAGCAAAGTAAATATCGCCAAGCGCAACGGATTTTAAAATCACAATCTGCTTTTGATATGGCAAATATTCTTCGTGATGTCATTGTGCATGGTACAGGTCGTGCAGCGCTTAAAATTGGTCGCGATGACATTGGCGGTAAAACGGGTACAACCAATGATGCTAAAGATGCTTGGTTTGCTGGCTTCAATGGCAAATTAGTCGCGATTGCTTGGGTCGGTTTTGACCAACCTTCAACACTTGGTCGTCGTGAGTTCGGTGGGATCGCAGCACTTCCAGTCTGGACTGGCTTTATGGGTAAAGCCTTAAAAGACACGCCATCTGCTTGGGTACATTTTGATAAAAATGCCAAAGCACCAATTTCTCGTGAAGAACGCAACCAAACACAAGTTGAAGGCGCTACTCAAAACGAAGGCTATGGTTCATCACCACCTTTAGCCCGTCCAATCTTCAAACCTGCACCTGTTACACCATCACGTAATTCATCAAATGACTTTGAAGACCTACCTGATGAGGGTTCAGATCAACCGCTAAAACCGAACAAAGTAGCCCCTCCTGCAATGAATCAAGGGAGTGCGAAACGAGAAAGCGATTCTCTTGAAAACTTGATTAATGAAGTTCAATAATTAACTTTTCAAATAAAAAATGCCATCAATTGATGGCATTTTTTATGGCTAAGATTTCTGTTATTTTTTTTGAAAAATATAAATTTGGAATGCAGCTTTTAATGTGGTTTTAATGTGTGCCTCTAAAGCCAAACGCTTTTCAGGTTTTGCTTTATAAGCATAGGGGGTCATTGCAATCAAGTTTTTTAATTGTGCTTGATCCAACTCAAACGTTGTTTCAACAATAGGCTGCTCAATTAACTCAAAAGAGGATTGTAATTGCTCTACAAATTTTTGTGGTTCATGCGCTTTAACTTCATCAAACAAACCCTCACGCATTGCATATAAATGCTCAGGAGCAGGTGTCACCACCATCAAATAAGCCTTAGGCTTAAGAACTCTGAGTATTTCTTCTTCAGGGATCGGACTAAATAAGCTGGTACACAAATCAATAGAATGATCCAATACAGGTAAGGTTGCACCTGTACCCACAATCCATGTCACGTCTTTATTGAGTTTTGCAGCAACTTGAACCGCATTTTTTCCAATATCAACACCAATACATTGCATCACTTCTTGCTGCATAGCATCAGTATAGTAGCCCTCACCACAACCGATATCCAGTAGGTTTTCAACACGCAACCCACGAATTTTCTCAACAACGGCTTGTTGTAAAGGTGCATAAAATCCACCACTTAAAAATCCACGTCGTGCTTGTACAGATTCAGGCGTATCTCCAGGATTTTTACTATGCTTATGTTGTACTACATGTAAATTTACATAGCCTTGTTTTGCTACATCATAACTATGATTGTTTACACAGCGCCAAGTCCGATCCGATAGGCTCAATACCTCACGACATACGGGGCACATCAACAAATTCATTGCATTCTCCAAAAAGATATTTTTTGGCCATAAAAAAGCCGGCAAATGCCGACTTTTTCAAATCACTCTGGCTTAACGTAATTTTAATGTCATTAGACCCAAAACTACCAGCATAATTGTGATAATCCAAAAACGAATCACCACTTGAGTCTCACGCCAGCCTTTTTTCTCATAATGATGATGTAACGGCGCCATAAGAAATACACGCTTATTCCGCATACGCAACGATCCGATTTGCAAGAATACGGAGATTGCTTCTACAACAAATACACCACCCATAATAGCAAAGACGATTTCTTGACGAACCATTACCGCGATTGTACCTAACATTGCCCCCAATGATAACGCCCCTACATCCCCCATAAAGACTTGGGCAGGATGCGCGTTGTACCAAAGAAATGCTAAACCAGCCCCAATCATTGCAGCACAAATAATCACCAGCTCAGACGTATATTTTACATAAGGAATATGTAAATAATTGGCAAAGCGGATATCACCTGCCAAATATGCAAAAACACCTAAACCTGCAGCAACCAAGACAATCGGCATAATCGCTAAGCCATCTAAGCCATCTGTCAAATTTACTGCATTTGATCCACCATTAATCACCAGATAGGTAAAAATAATAAATCCAATACCCAACGGAATGGACGACAATGGAATGCTCAGATTTTTAAAAAATGGAATCAATAAATCCAACATATTCGCAGTATGTACAGGACTGTCTTGCTGAGTGGCGATTATATACAAAGCAATACCCGCACCTAAAGAACCAACTGAAGTCCAAAAGAACTTCTTCTTAGCAGGTAAGCCCGCATTGTCTTTATAGCGTACTTTAATCCAATCATCCGCCCATCCTACAGCACCAAAGATCACCATAACAGCCAAGACAATCCATACATAAGGATTGGATAAATCTGCCCACAGTAAAGTACTAATCCCAATTGAAAGCAGAATTAAAATCCCACCCATAGTGGGCGTACCCATTTTTTTGGCATGATTTTCAGGTGCATATGAACTAACCGCCTGACCATATTTGAGCGCTTGTAATTTACGGATCATTACTGGTCCCAAGGCCCAACCAATCGCAAGTGCAGTGAGTACACTGAGCAATGCTCGTAACGATAAGTATCGAACAACTTGGAACGCGTTTTCATAACCCGCCAAGTGTTGAAATAACCAATACAGCATTAAACTTTCTCCATCAAATCAGCCATCAACGTTTCCATATGGGTATAGCGAGAACCTTTAAACAAGAAACTCATGGACTGTGGTTGATGTGTTGCAATTAAACTTAACAATAAAGGTAAAGCTTGTTCTTGGTTAAGAAAAGCTTGTAATTTTTTACCATATTGAGTACTTCGCGCACCTTCTTGTGTGGCAGGCGCAAACTCCCCTACCGCGACAACAAAGTCGATCCCATCCACTGAAACCAGATCACGACCCAACATATAGTGTTGCTGAGCAGCAGTATCGCCCAGTTCGCCAATATCGCCAATCACCATCACTTTGATCCCTTGCTGTTGCGCAAGTACTTCAGCTGCTGCACGCATTGAAGTCGGATTGGCATTATAGGTATCATCAATAAATAAGTGCTTGCGCTTATGAATAAAATTCAAACGCCCTTTTGCACCTTGTGCCGACTCCAAGCCAATCACAATATCGTCTAACTCAACACCAATCGCCAAAGCAAATACTGTCGCTGCTTCTGCATTATGAACATTATGTTCGCCTGCAAAAGGCAGATTGACCGTTCTTACACCTTGAGGCGTATTAAGTGTAAAGATTGTAGACTGTGCGTGTAACTGAACATCCGTCGCAAAGACTTCGCCACCCTGACCAAAACTTAACACTTGCTCAGTATGTACCACTTGGCGAATCGCATTCGTAAAATCATCCTGAGCAGGAACAATTGCTATTCCAGCTGGATCAATATGACGGTAAATTTCAGATTTAGCACGGCAAATTCCATCACGTCCACCAAATTCGCCTAAATGTGCAGTTCCAATATTTAGAATACCAGCAACATGTGGCTGTACAAGATTTGAGGTGTAATCAATTTCACCTTGATGGCTTGCACCAAGTTCCATCACCGCATATTGATGCTCTGAACGTAGCTCCAATAACATCATTGGCACACCAAGATCATTATTTAAATTGCCACGTGTAATCAAGGTCGGGGCTAAACGTGAAAGAATACTCCCCAACATCTCTTTGGTGGTGGTCTTACCACTACTACCTGTAAGTGCAATCACTTTTAATTGTGGATGTTGAGCCCGACGATACGCGCCTAAATGCCCCAATGCCAAACGAGTATCCGCCACGACAAGTTGGCAGATATTTGCTTCAATTGGATGGCTAACAATGGCAATTTGGCAGCCATTCGCAGCCACTTGGGCAACAAAATCATGTGCATCAAAACGCTCACCTTTGAGCGCCAAAAAAGCATCACCTAATTCAGCATGACGTGAATCAGTCAAAATACGTTTAATTTCACCTTGTGGTGCTTGATCTAAATACCAATAACCTTGAGTTGCTTCAGCAAGTTGTGCTGCTGACCATGGCTCCAAAGGCACAGTACTGGTGGTAGAGGTGTGCATCTCTTAGTCCTAATGAGCTGGATAAGCTGAATTGGGTTTATTGTGTTGTGTATCTATTGCCGATTGCACTTCAACGATATCGTCAAACCAATGACGGACACCATCAATTTCTTGATAATTTTCATGCCCTTTTCCGGCAATCACAACAATATCACCTGATTGTGCATGCTTTACTGCATATTTGATTGCTTCACGGCGATCACGGATTTCGTGAACCTCATGCTGGCTAAAATCAATTTCATGCTTCATATCGGCAAAAATTTGCTCAGGATTTTCTGTACGCGGATTATCTGATGTGATGATCACAGGATTGGCTTGTTCCAAAGCTGCTTTGGTCATCAATGGGCGTTTACCGCGATCTCGATCGCCACCACAACCAAAGACAGCCCAAAGCTGATTTTCAACATGACGTTTTAAGGTTTTTAAAACCTGAGTTAAAGCGTCTGGTGTATGTGCATAATCCACCACAAACAGACGATCTTGATCACGAATCACTTGCATACGTCCAGGTGCACCTTTTAGGTTAGGTACAACTGCGATAAGTTGCTTTAAATCAAAACCTGCTTGCTCAGCAACAATTAAACTGGCCACCAAATTTTCAATATTAAAATGCCCAAGTAATGGGCTATTCACAGTAAATTCAGCTTTGGCTGTTTTTAGATGGAATGTTGCTCCATCTAGGCTATATTTAATCCCAAATACTTGGTAATCAGCCGCTTTAGAGGTTGAATAGGTCAATACTTTTGGATGTAACAGATTGCTACTTGCCGCATTCATCATTAGATCTGCATGCGCATCGTCTATATTAATTACCGCAACTTTTAGCGTAGCAAATTTAAACAGTAACGCTTTTGCTTCAGCATAGGCTTCAAGCGTCCCGTGATAATCCAAGTGATCTCGACTCAGATTACTATATGCAGCAATCTCAATATCACAACCATTTAAACGACCTTGTGCCAAACCATGTGAACTTGCCTCAATAGAAGCGAATTCAGCACCTTGCATAGAAAATTCATACAAAAGACTTTGTAAATGTAAAGCATCTAAAGTGGTATGTGAAGACGCTTCTAGGTTTGGCAAAATCCCATTACCTGTGGTTCCCATTACTGCACATTTTTTATTTTGCAATGCCAGTAATTCAGCAACGAGGCGTGAAATCGTAGTTTTACCATTGGTTCCTGTGACTGCAAGAATTCGCGCAGCTTTTACAGGGGATGTTGCTTGTAAATATTGTTTTTGCCATTGACCCATTAACTGACGAACATCTGGGCAGATCAATGCAGATTCAAAACCTAAATCTGTTTCACTAATAATCGCCAATGCGCCTTTGTCTAAAGCAATTTGAGCGAATTGTGCTGTTTTTTCTGGTTGCGAATAACTGGTTAAAGCAATAAAAATTTGTCCTTGTTGTACATAACGACTATCTAGAGAAAAGCCATTAAATGACTCAGACATCCACGTCTTTGTATTATCAACTTTATAAATATCTTGAAAATTAATCATTATGGTTTACCTATGGCTTTGCCTTAGCCGTTTCAAGAGGTTTATCTAAAGGCACATTCATTAAACGTAAAGATTCTTGCATAATTCGAGCAAATACTGGGGCTGCAACCAAACCACCATAATATTGTCCCCGCGGATTTTCGACTACAACAATAACGGCTAAACGAGGATCACTAATCGGTGCCACACCAGCAAATAAAGCACGGTATTCAGTATTCGAATAGCCTCTGTGGTCAGGACGCAACTTATGTGCTGTACCTGTTTTACCACCCACGCGATAACCAGGAATATTGGCTTGTTTTGCAGTACCACCGGGCATCGTGACTTGCTCTAACATCAACAAAACTTCATCAGCAATTTTAGGAGCTAAAACCTGTTTACCTTTGGGCTGATCATTTAATTTATAGAGACTTAAAGGATATTCCACACCATGATTGGCCAACATTGCATAGCCTTGCGCCAACTGTAAAATAGTAGCATTTAAACCATAACCATAGGCCATTGTGCCAATTTGTGAAGAATTTAACTTTTCAGGTGGAAGTACTAAACCTCCACTCTCACCTGGGAATTTAACTGCCGAACGCTGACCAAAACCCACTTTTCTAAAGAAACTTGGTAAAGTTTCTTTTGGTAAAGACAAGGCAATCTTTGCCGATCCCACGTTCGAAGATTTGATAATCACACCAGTGACGGTCAACGAACCATAATTATGCGTATCACGAATAGTATGGGAGCCTAAACGCATCGAACCAGGACTAGTACTAACCACAGAGTTAGGCGTATATTTGCCACTTTCTAAGCCTGCGGCAATAGTAAAAGGTTTCATGGTTGAACCAGGTTCAAACATGTCAATTGCACCACGGTTCCGCATAGCATCTTTATTACTTAAGCCATTTTTATCATTGGGATTATAAGAAGGCCAACTCGCCATAGCCAGAATTTCGCCCGTTTTTACATCCACAGCAATTGCAGAAGCGGAACGTGCATTATTGGCAACACCCACCGCAGTCAACTCACGATACATAATATATTGCAAACGTGAATCGATACTTAAGGTGATGTTCTCCCCTGCTTTAACTTCTTTCACCACTTCAGGCGTGGTAATACGGTTACCATGTTTATCACGAGAAATCTTTTGCTCACCATCTTCACCCGCCAGACGTGTGTTCAATTGCATCTCTAAACCCTCAATCCCCGTTCCTTCACTATTGGTGAGACCAATAATTTGCGCATTGGGTTGTGGCTGAGGATAGTAACGTTTGTAGGTTTTCTCTGCATAAACACCAGCAAATTTATGCTGTGTAATAAAATCAGCCTGAGGTGGTGGAACTTCTTTTTTGAGTACCAAATAACGAGAACGAGGACGTTCACTTAATCGCTTTTTTAAATCTGCGCGATCAAGACCAACTGCATCTGCTAACTCATCTAGATTTAAATTTTCATCAGGCAGTTGACGTTTAAGCTTGCGACTATTGGGTGTTTTTTGTAATTCAGCCGTAATAGTATCAAACTGTTTTTTAGTCTCAAAATACTCCCGTGGATCAATCACTACTTTCATGATTGGGGAACTGATTGCCAGAGGCACGCCATGACGATCACTAATCACACCACGCATGGCTTTTAATGTTTCAGAACGTAGGATATTGGCATTGGCTTTATTTTGTAAAAAGTCTTTGTTAATCACTTGCACATAAAATGCGCGACCGACCAAACCCACAAAACATAAAAGAACCACGCCCCACATTAAATAGAAACGCCACATATCTATCGATACAGTACTTTTCTGGGTAATTGAAGGCTGCTTTTTACGCGGCTGCCGGGTTGGTTTAGTTTGCTTATCTGCCATACAGATGCCTTACTTCTTCTGCTCTGATTCAGTTGGTAATGAAATGACAACTGTTTGCGCAGCTGGCGGTGAATACATTCTCAATTGTGTCACTGCACGCGTTCCAATTTGTGCAGTTGCACCAAATGTTTGTTGTTCAATGAGCAAACGTCCCCATTCTGCATTGATATCTTCACGTTCACGCATGTAGCTATTTAGATCACGGAAATCATGACGATAGGCAAAGACTTGCAACACCACCATAAAGGCACTGATCAACACAGCAGCAACCAATACACCATAAACAATGGTTTTTTTAATGGCCAGCTTATGACTTGATTCTTCTATAATTTCTTGTTTCATTCTGCGCCTTTTTGTTCTAAGCGTTCTGCAACTCGAAGCCATGCACTACGTGAACGAGGATTGGCTTTGACTTCTTCCTCGCTGGCACGAATTCTGTCTACTTTTTTCAGTCGACGAGTATCTTGTACTTTTTGAGGTAATCCCCAACCATTATCTTCTGGCAACGTTGATTCTTTTTGAATAAATTGTTTAATAATCCGGTCTTCAAGTGAGTGGAAACTAATGACAGCCAAACGTGCATTTGATTTTAACAAATCTACGGCTTGAGGTAAAAAGGTATGTACGTCATCGAGTTCTTTATTAATTTCAATACGAATAGCTTGGAACGTCCGTGTCGCAGCATGTTTATTCTTTTCCCACTTTGGATGCGCAACTTTAACAATTTCCGCTAATTTTCCAGTGGTTTCGATATAACCTGCTTGCTTAATCGCACGTGCAATACGACGACTATAACGTTCCTCACCATATTGAAAAATCACATTGGCCAAATGTTCTTCATCGACATCCAGTAGCCAATCTGCGGCTGTTTGTCCTTGAGAATTATCCATACGCATATCAAGTGGTCCATCTTTCATAAAACTAAAACCACGATCTGCTTGATCTAGCTGTGGTGATGACACCCCTAAATCTGCCATAACCCCATCGACTTGATAAATATCCAATTGATTTAATTCTTGTTGTAAATCTGCAAAACTGGCATGAATAATTTTAAAACGAGGATCTTCTTTTTCTAACTGATATGCTACTTCTAACGCTTGTGGATCTTTATCAAAAGCATAAACTTTTGAATGTTCATCTAATTTAGATAACAATAAACGCGTGTGTCCACCACGTCCAAATGTCCCATCCACGTAAATTCCTGTATTGCGATCTGCAAGTAAAGCATCGACAGTTTCATGTAGTAATACAGAAATATGAGACATAATTATGGTTTCAGTTTAAGCAAAAAAAGTAACTGCACATTATTACCTTGTTTTGCCAAAGCTCCAAACGACTTTTTGTAGGGAAATATTACTTTTTATAGAGAAAACCGTTTTAAAGTGCATTTTATAAAAGTTCAGTACAAAAAATGGCTCATTCATTCTGCTACAAAGCGTTATTGTGTCTTGACCATTTTCACATCACCCTTGTCAAAATACTCTGAAACACGCCAATCCTGTCGAAGATAAAATTCAAAAGTACGACTTTTTTGATCAGTTTCTAAGCAAATTTCGTGAAAAGATTCAAATAATAAATCTTCTGATTTTTTCAAAAGCGCAGTTTCGACACCTTTGGCTTCAAAATCGGGCTGGACAAACATGGCAAATACACTGCTCTCAGTTAAATCTGCGATCGAAAAACCACACGCTTGATGCTGTAGCTCTGTAAGCTAGACAGTCGAAGTATTTTGAATCAAATCTAATATTACCAACTCAGTGATACCAAGTTCAGTCAGTTGTTGTTTTGACAAATGGTTGTCTTTGACTGACGTCCGTATATCAAAAATAATCTCAATATCATCTTCAGTTGCGAGCCTTAGTACAATATCCATAGTTAAATTGATTACTCAGTTTAATATTAGTCTAAATGATTCATAACAGAATGAAAAAACCTCCTAAAAAGGAGGTTGATTCAATCAAAATAGTTGATGTTTAGCGCTTGCTATTATAAATCTGATCAAAAACACCGCCATTGGCAAAGTGAGTTTGTTGCGCTTTTGCCCAACCACCAAAGACTTCATCAATCGTAAAAGTTTTCAGTTCAGGGAATTGATTGGAATATTTAGCTAAGATTTTTGCATTGCGCGGGCGATAGAAATGGCGTGCTGCCATATCTTGACCTATTGGAGAATACAAATAGTTAATATAACCCGTTGCTAACCATTTATTGCCATTCTTCTCTACTGTTTTATCAACAATTGCCACTGATGGTTCAGTCAAAATTGACATCGAGGGGTAGACAATATCAAACTTATTGCCAGATGCTTTCTTACTCACCATGGCTTCATTTTCCCACGTCAGTAAAACATCACCAATCCCACGTTCAGCAAATGTGGTCATCGATGCACGTGCAGCTGGATCCATAACTTTTACGTTATGGTACATCTTAGAAACAAAATCACGTGCTTTAGCATCATTACCACCTAGTTGTTTAAGTGCATAGCCCCAAGCTGAGAGATAGATCCAGCGAGGTAAACCACCTGTTTTAGGGTTAGGCGTAATGATTTGTACCCCAGGTCTGGTCAAATCTGTCCAATCCTTGATACCTTTGGGATTACCTTTGCGTACCAAAAACACAACGGTAGACGTATACGGTGCTGAGTTATTTGGAAATTCTTTTTCCCATCCTGGGTTAATTTGACCTGATTTCACAATTTCGTTGATATCATTCGCCAAAGCTAAGGTCACCACATCACCTTTTAAGCCATCAACCACGGCACGCGCTTGTTTTCCCGAACCACCATGCGATTGTTTAAAATCAACAGTCTTACCTGTACGAGATTTCCAGTAAGCACCAAATGATTTATTAAACTCATCATAAAACTCACGCGTTGCATCATAAGACACATTTAAAAATTCACGGTCAGCAGCATAACTTGCTGTCGTTGCAACAGTTAATCCCGTCACCATAACCACAGCACTCATCAGTGCTTTAAAATTAGTTTTCATATTATGAGTGCTAACATCGCTAAAATTATTCTAAATATATGAAATAAGCGAATAAACTTCAATCAAAAAGCGAAATACCCGCAAACTTAGAACAGATTAAAAATCCATCTATGGTTTTAATTGATGAAAGCGCTCAACATCACTGTGGCTTATATTTTGTCTGTTTTATTTGTTTTATCACAAATATTTCAAGCTAAAAAAGCCCCCCTTTGATCAAAGAGGACTTGTTTGTATTTGATTCAAATTACTTTTCAGCCGTAAATTGATCGTAAATCCCCCCATTGGCAAAATGGGTTTTTTGCGCTTTTGCCCAGCCGCCAAAAACTTGATCTATGGTAAAGAGTTTAATTTTTGGAAATTTTGCCGAATATTTGCCCGCAGCTTTGGCATTACGCGGACGGAAATTATATTTTGCTGCCAAGTCCTGCCCTACTGGTGAATAAAGATAATTTAAATAGCCTTTTGCTAAATTACGATTGCCATCTTTATCAACCACTTTATCGACGATTGCGACTGAAGGCTCGGCTAGAATTGAAATCGATGGATAAATAATTTGATATTTATCTTTATCTGGACCAGACGTCGCCAAAATTGCTTCATTTTCCCAAGACAACAAAACATCGCCAATACCACGATCCGCAAATGTTGTGAGCGAGCCACGAGCGCCTGAATCTAACACTTTGACATTTTTATATATTTGTTTGACTAATTCACGCGCTTTTGCATCATTACCACCCGGTTGTTTTAGTGCGTAACCCCATGCTGATAAATAAATCCAGCGTGGTGCACCGCCTGTTTTAGGGTTTGGTGTAATAATTTCAACTCCTGGTTTTACCAGATCATTCCAATCCTTAATTGCTTTCGGATTGCCCTTACGCACTAAAAAAACAACAGTAGATGTGTAGGGTGCAGAATTATTCGGAAATTCTTTTTGCCAGCCTTTTTCAATCAAACCTGCATTGACAATTTCATCAATATCATTAGCCAAAGCCAGTGTCACCACATCTGCTTGCAAACCATCTACTACTGAACGTGCTTGCTTGCCAGAACCACCATGAGACTGTTTAAATTCAATATCTTGACCTGTTTTTGATTTCCAAAATTGACCAAAACTTTTGTTATATTCTTGATAAAATTCTCGGGTAGGATCGTAGGATACATTTAAAAATTCTTTCGCTGCATAAGTATTCCCTGTGACGATTAAACTGATCGTACTTAAAAGCAGTAGTTTTTTCATTTCTTTCTCAGTTTCTAATGATTTAGAAGCACTATATTTTTATTATTTTGATTTAACAATCAATTACTTATAAATATTTGAACTAACTTATTCATAATTTAATATATCTAAAAATGTGTATTACTCATGTAAATTATTTAGTATGTTTTTTACACAAATTAACCTAAACTTGAATTCTTCACGATTCATCCACATTTATATGTTATCAATTAAAATATTACATTTCGTTTCAATGATTGTTTTTTAAACATTTTTTGTGTAGTATTATTAAAAAATGTGACGTAGTTATGCTTTTTGTAAGTTGTTTTGCTACAATAAACATGTTCAAGAACAAAAATTTGACCATCAAGGGGAGCCGATGGAATGAATGATTCTTATTTAAAGATCTTGGGCTTAAGTCTAGGACTCGCAGTGATGGCACAGACAGGCCATACTGCTGCAATTAAAGATACAACCAAGCCAATACAATCATTAATTGTTGTGGTAGACAAACAATCACCGATTGAAAAAGCGCTTAATCAGCAAAAGCGTGGCGAGAATAAATTGATCTCAGATAAAGATCAGCTTAAAGTTTTAACCTCAATTAAAACCACAGCTTCACAAAACTTTTTAGCTGAACAACATCAGAAATTCTCCTGTTTTGTACAAGCTTTATTCCAACCACATACTTTGTAAAAATTTGATTTAGAAAAATAAATTCTACGCTCCTCAAAAGAATTTAGAAGCCCAATCGTTTATTGGTGAATTAACCCTTAAGCAGTTGGGCTTTTTCGTTATAATAGTTTCAATTTACATTCTGAATAATATTTAGTTATGAAAGTCCGTACTCGTATCGCACCCTCTCCAACTGGTTTTCCACATGTGGGCACTGCCTATATTGCCTTGTTTAACTTATGTTTTGCACAACAACATGGTGGCGAATTTATTCTTCGTATTGAAGATACCGACCAACTCCGTTCAACACCTGAATCTGAAAAAATGATTTTAGATTCACTGCGTTGGTTAGGTTTAAACTGGTCAGAAGGGCCTGATATCGGCGGACCTCATGCTCCTTATCGCCAATCTGAGCGAATGGGAATCTATAAACAATATGCTTTAGAACTTGTTGAAAAAGGGCATGCCTTTTACTGTTTCGCAACAGCGGAAGAGCTTGATCAAATGCGTGCTGAACAACAAGCCCGTGGTGAAACCCCTGGTTATGATGGTCGTGGCTTAAAGCTTTCTCCAGAAGAGGTACAAAAGCGTTTGGCTGCGGGTGAAGCCCATGTGATCCGTATGAAAGTCCCTGAAGAAGGCGTTTGCCAATTCAATGACTTACTTCGTGGTGAAGTGGAGATTCCTTGGGCGCAAGTCGACATGCAAATTCTACTCAAAACAGATGGTTTGCCAACTTATCATTTAGCCAATGTAGTCGATGACCATTTAATGGAAATCACCCATGTGATTCGTGGTGAAGAATGGATTCCATCTGCACCAAAACACCAGTTGCTCTACCAATATTTTGGTTGGGACATGCCAACATTGTGCCATATGCCATTGTTGCGTAACCCAGACAAGTCAAAATTGTCTAAACGTAAAAATCCAACCTCAATCAACTACTACAAAGACATCGGTGTGCTACCTGAAGCCTTACTGAACTATTTAGGCCGTATGGGTTGGTCAATGCCAGATGAAAGAGAGAAATTCTCTTTGGCTGAAATGATTGAACACTTTGATATCCAGCGTGTGTCTTTGGGTGGTCCAATTTTTGATGTTGAAAAATTAAACTGGCTAAATGGACAATGGATTAAGGCACTCAGCCCTGCTGAACTGTTAAATACACTTCTGGCTTGGAAATCTGATCGCCAAACGCTAGAAGATATTGCTGCTGCCATTCAGCCACGTATTAACTTACTGTCTGAAGCGGTAAATTGGGCTGGTTTTTACTTCAACCAATTCCCAACATTGACCAAAGAACAATTTGACAGCAAAAAGCTGACTGAAGAACAAGTTCGTCAAAGCTTACAATTTGCAATTTGGCGTTTAGAAAGCTTATTTACATGGAACAACGATACTGTGAGCCAAACCTTGATGGATTTGGCGAATCAAATGGAAATCAAACTCCGTGATTTCATGCCAGCATTCTTTATCGCAATTGCAGGTTCAACATCATCTACTCCTGTGATGCAATCGATGGTCACCATTGGCCCTGATTTAACCTTTGCCCGTTTACGTCATGCACTTGAAATCGTGGGCGGTCCGAGCAAAAAAGAAGCAAAAGTTTGGGAAAAACTGAACGAAAGCATCAAATTGCCGAAAAATGATGCAGTTGATGAAGCTTAATTAAATTTTCTGTTGACGTGTGAGTGCAATATCCCTAATATTGCGCTCACACAGACTGGGGGTTATAGCTCAGTTGGTAGAGCGCTACAATGGCATTGTAGAGGTCAGGAGTTCGATCCTCCTTGACTCCACCAAAAGTTTTACCTGTGTTGCCTCACTTGTCCCTATCGTCTAGAGGCCTAGGACATCGCCCTTTCACGGCGGTAACCGGGGTTCGAATCCCCGTAGGGACGCCATATTCAAGATGGCGACATCTTTGTAAAAAACCCAAGCATAGTGACTTGGGTTTTTTATTGTCTAAATTTTGATTTAAGCTGCAATTCAGTCTTTTTTGCATTCTAAAATAGAACGATTAGAATATGCTTAGATTATAAATGTGGAGCCACCATGCAATACCAATGCCCAAAGTGCCAAAGTCGAAAAATCTTGCCTGTTACCCATGGGAATACACCTGCTGTACGTCCTGTTGTTCCAAAAAGCTTGGTATTTTTGATTCCGTTACTTTTTATTTTGTTGTTATTGGTTGTCATTAGTATTGTGATGTGGATTTTCAGCAACGGCGCAGGTCAAACATTGCAAATTGCAACCGTCGTGATCTTCATTGCAGCTGTGATTGCAGGGGTAATGTTTTGGCGTGATCTGCCCGATTTTAAAATATCAATGCAATCATTTATGCAAGCCAATAAAAGCTGGAAGTGCCGTGACTGCAATCATGAGTGGCAAATCTAATCCTTCAGCTTTGCCTCATGTTCAAATTAAACCATTCACCTTAATGTGAATGGTTTTTTGCTTCATTTGTATGTGTTTCATCAGCGTTACTGTAATCATTCCCATCTGATTCATCATGCGAGTGTACCATACACTCATTATCTTCAATTTGTAGCGTCATCTCAGTAATCCCATGTTGATGGCTAAGCATTTCCATAACCTGTTGATACAGTTGATTTCGATCCGCTTCTGGTGCAAATAAATGTACTGTCAGATGCACATTTTTAGATGTAATGGCCCAAACCTTAAGTTGATGAATACTTTCTACACCTTTAACGGATAAAAGATCATTACGTAATTTTTCAATATCAATTTCCTCAGGCACACCTTCCAGTAAAATATTGATACTTTGTTTTAGCAAAATCCATGTTCTTGGTAAGACCCAAAAGCCGATGAGTACAGCAATAATCGTATCCACCCACATCCAGCCAGTGAAATAAATAATTGCGCCCCCGATGATCACCCCCACAGAACCCAGTGCATCACTCAATACTTCCAGATAAGCACCTTTTATATTAAGGCTTTGCTTTGAACTGGAGAATAAAATCTTCATTGAAATAAGGTTAATCACCAACCCAACAACCGCCACAATCATCATACCGACACTCTGAATTTCAGGGGGTTGGCTAAAGCGCCGATACGCCTCGTAGAGAATATAAATTGCAACGACAAACAGCATCATGGCATTAAACAGTGCTGCTAAAATTTCAAAACGCTGATAGCCAAAAGTCCGTTTATCATCTGCGGGTAATTTACCAATTTTGATGGCAACCAATGCAATTGCCAATGCTGCTGCATCAGTAAACATATGTGCTGCATCGGACAACAAAGCCAAGCTTTGTGTTATGAAACCGGCAATCACTTCAACAATTAAAAAGGTACTGGTTAATGCCAATGCAAAAGTTAGTTTTTTTACATTTCCTTCTGTGACGACAGCATGACTATGATCATGCCCTTGTTGTTCACTCATGTTCATACCTCTGATTTTGTTTTATCAAAATATTGAATATTCTTTCTATTTACTATTGATAATAATAATTATTATCAATAGTAAAATTCTTCTATATAATGGCGACTCTATTTTCCACAGTTAAAATACCCCTGTTAATGGAATATCGACAATGAAAAAATACCTCTACCTTTCTGTACTTCTTTGCTCTTATAGTTATGCGCATGAACCCTATGTTGCACCTCTGGGCTATAACACCACAAATACACAAATCCCAGTGATTGCATCCTATGCTGAAGAAGCACTGAATGCAGAACATGCCATGAAACAAACCGCTCTCAACGTAATTCAACCAGATCAGAGCAAGTTACAAGTTGAAGCTGCAAGCACATTAAAATCGGCGACGGTGTTTGACTTAGCCTTACCACAAGCTGGGACCTATCTCATCTTCAGTAAAGCGTCTTTCCCACTCAAATATGTCCAACATAATAAAGAATGGAAAATGCTTTTTGATGTACCTGCTGAAAAAGCAGGGAAGATCGCTGAACGCGAATATGTGATTCCTGCTGACTTTAAGAAACCGCCTGTACCGATCACCATTAACCGAGAATGGTCAATCCAAAGCTATATTTCTAAAGAAAGAACTTCACCAGCCCAAAACAACACTGATGCAGCAATACAAGTTGAATTTAAAACGCATCCCAACAGCATTACTGCGCAGCAACCTGTGCAAATCTTGATTAAAAAATCAGGACAAGCGCTCAAAAATGCTGAACTACTTATCCGGGCTCAAGGGCAAACCGATAAACAAGCACAAAAAGTTCCAGTTGCTCAAGATGGTTCAGCGACAGTCACTTTTCCTTATTCAGGGCAATATCTGGTTGAAGTCAGTGAAGCATTTAACAAAACCATTCAACCTGTGAATCAAAATTACACCATCATCAGTCTAGGTGTATTGCCTACCAGTTAGTAATAAACTGCAAATAGAGTTTCAATACCTCACCGTTCTAAGCGAAGAACGGTGAGGTTATTTTTAAATTAACGATCAAGCATCAGTTTGTGCTTTAACTTTACGTTCATTCATCCAGCGATAAATCACCGGTAAAATCACCAAAGTCAATAAGGTGGATGACATGATGCCGCCAATCACGACAGTTGCCAGTGGGCGCTGAACTTCAGCGCCTGTCCCCGTAGCCAGTGCCATCGGCACAAAACCTAACGATGCTACACAAGCAGTCATCAATACAGGTCTTAATCGTAAAATTGCACCTTGCCATGTGGCCTGATAAATATCGAGTTGTTGACGTAATTCCTTGATAAAGGTCAACATCACCAAACCATTTAATACCGCTACACCCGAGAGCGCGATAAAGCCAACACCTGCAGACATCGACAATGGTATACCCCGAAGCCACAGTGCAATCAAACCACCACACAACGCAAATGGCACACCTGTAAACACCAACAAACTTTCCTTAAAGTTATGGAAAACGGCCATTAACAGCACAAAAATAGTCATCAGTGCCAGTGGAACGACCAGTTGCATACGGGCTTTCGCAGAGGTTAGGTTTTCAAACTGTCCACCATAGCTCAACCAATAACCCGCTGGCATTTGCTCTTTTGCCAGAGTCGATTGTAATTCGGTGACAAATGAGCCCAAATCACGCCCTTCAACATTGGCTGTCACGACTACACGACGTTTACCATTTTCACGACTGACCTGATTAATACCCAAGATATTTTCAACTTTAGCCACATCCTGAAGTTGGATTAGACCACCGTTTGGTGTTTGAATAGGTAAAACGGCCAAATGCTCAGGTGTACGTTGAGCATCATCCAGACGAATCACAAAGTCGAAACGGCGGTCACCTTGTAGTATTTGCCCAACATTCTGACCACCAACGCTAGTCGCCACCAAGTCTTGAATCGCCCTCACTGACAAACCATACTGCGCTGCCGCAGCTTTGTTCACTTCAACATTTAAAAGCGGTAGGCCTGAAGTCTGTTCCACATTGACGGCGGTTGCGCCAATAATACCTTTGATTTGTTGTGCAATTTTAGTGGCTTGTTGATTCAACACCTCCATATCATCGCCAAAAATCTTGATTCCCACATCGCTTCGTACACCAGAAATCAATTCGTTGAAACGAAGCTCAATCGGTTGAGAAAATTCACTATTATTTCCAGGTAATGTACCAAGAAATACAATCATACGTTGACGTAGCTCATCAATTGTTTGCTTTGGATTCTTCCATTCATCACGTGGCTTTAACAGCACCACAGCATCGGAAATATTAGGCGGCATGACATCTGTTGCCACCTCTGCCGTCCCTGTACGGGCAAATATAGCTTTGATTTCTGGAAACGCTTTGAGCAATAACTTTTCAGTATTCTCCTGCATACGTAAAGACTGCTCTAGGCCAGTACTTGGCGAACGCATTTGTTGCACTGCAAAATCGCCCTCACTCAAGGTGGGTGCAAACTCACTACCAATTTGTGTGGCAAGCACGCCCGTTAAAAACAGAATACTCACCGCAAGGGTGACGACTAACATTCGGAAGTTATAGGCTAAATTGAGTAGCTTTTCATATTTTTGCTTTAACCACAGCATCCAGCGACTTTCTGTTTCTTTAACTTCACCATTAACAAATAAAGCCACTGCAGCAGGAACAAAAGTAACTGAAAGAATGATTGCACCCACCAGTGCCAATACCACTGTCATAGCCATCGGGTGAAAAAGCTTTGCTTCAACACCAGACAAGGCGAAAATAGGTAAGTACACCACCAAAATAATTAATTGACCAAAGATTAAAGGGCGACGTGCCTGTTTAGCCGCAAGAAAAACTTCTTTAAAACGCTCTGCCCGTGAAAGTAATCTGCCTTTTGCATGTTGTGCCTCTGCCAGTCGCCGAATACAGTTTTCAACAATAACGACCGCACCATCTACAATGATCCCGAAATCCAGTGCGCCTAAGCTCATTAGATTGGCACTAATTTTCTGCTCAGCCATACCCGCCAAAGTAAATAGCATCGATAATGGAA
The DNA here is from genome assembly GCF_058242925.1 of Acinetobacter sp. LipI_19. NCBI lineage: Bacteria > Pseudomonadati > Pseudomonadota > Gammaproteobacteria > Moraxellales > Moraxellaceae > Acinetobacter > Acinetobacter sp. LipI_19. The sequence continues at coordinate 4,274,751 of NZ_JBZAYK010000001.1, read as the reverse complement.
TCACACATGCAGTAATCAACGCTGCACGGAAATTACCAAGAAATAGGAACAGAATAACAATAACCAGAATCGCCCCTTCTACAAGGTTCTTCTGTACTGTACTAATCGCACGCTCAACCAAAGCTGTCCGGTCATATACGGTTTGAATCACAATACCTTTCGGTAAAGATTGCTGAACTTCCTTGATTTTGGCATCCACTGATTTCGCCACAGTACGGCTATTTTCACCCATCATCATCATGGCGATACCAAGTACAGTTTCCTCGCCATTGTAAGTTGCACCACCTGTACGTAAATCATGTCCAATCGATACAGTCGCTACATCTGCAACTCGGATCGGAAAACCATTTTTATTGCCTATACTTACATTTTGAATATCTTCAATATTGTTCAAAGTTCCTGGAACCCGTACTGTCAATTGCTGCCCATTGGTTTCAATAAAACCAGCACCACGGTTTTCATTGTTTCCAGTTAAAGCATTTTGTAGGTCACTGACAGGGATTTGTAATTGTTGCAAACGATTTAAATCAGGCGTGACCACATAAGTTTTATTAAAGCCACCAATCGAGTTGACCTCTGCAACACCAGGAACACGTTGTAACTGCGGTCGTACAATCCAGTCCTGAATTTCACGTAAATCCATCGCGGTATAGGGCGTACCATCAGGTTTTTTTGCATTCGGCTCTGCCTTGATCACCCACTGATAAATCTCACCCAATCCTGTCGATACAGGAGACATTGTCGGTGCAATATCATCTGGCAGTTCGGTTTGGGCTTCTTGTAAGCGTTGATTAATCTGTTGTCGTGCCCAATAAATATCCGTCCCATCTTTAAAAATAATGGTCACTTGGGATAAACCATAACGGGAAATGGAACGAGTCAACTCTAGCTTGGGTAAACCTGCCATCGCAGTTTCAATAGGATAGGTAATCCTTTGCTCAACTTCTAATGCGGTAAAACCAGCAGCTTGTGTGTTCACTTGTACTTGGGTATTGGTGATATCGGGTACAGCATCAATTGGTAATTTTTGATAGCCGTAAATCCCCACGCCAATCCACGCCACAATAAACAGCATAACCCAAATGGCATTTTTAATCGAAAATTGAATCAGTCGATCAAACACCCCTTCAGGTTGAGGTAATGCTGAATCCGCATCTCTGTCTAACTTAGAATCAGAAGAATCATTAATGCCCATGGCTCGCCTCTCCTTTTTCCAATTCAGATTTCAGCAAGAAGCTACCCTGACCAGCATATTGCTGGCCTTGGGTCAGACCAGTTTTCACTTCAACCCACAGACCATCTCCTGACACCTGACCCAACACAACAGGCTGCGCAGTAAACTCGATTTTCTTATCATGTTCGCTGGAAATAAACACTACGTCTTTTCCTTCAACTTTCTGTATAGCACTTTTGAGTACACGCAATGCTTGAGAAGTGCCTCGCTGTTGTAGTTGAACGTTGACCATCAAATTCGGACGCAATTCAGCCGCATTCGACAACACTTTGGCACGGACTTGTAAACGTCCTGTCTGCACATCAGCTTCACTGTTTAAACTTTGAATCTGTGCTTTAAACATATTCCCCGTCTGCAGTGACTTAAATTCAAGCTGTTGATTTGGAGCAATCGCTGAAAACTCTGAACTTGGTACAATAAATTCAAGCCATAGCTGATCCAGTTGATCAATGATAAATAGCTGGCTAGCAAGCTGCACATTTTCACCCATAACCAAGTCTTTTTTACTGATAATGCCTGCAATTGGTGCTGTGATAACATAACGACCATTACTGCTTGATGAGGCACCAAAAGCAGATATACGTGATCTGGTGGCTTGCACCTGAATCTGTGCTTGTTTGTAGGCATTATAAGCCCGTTGATAATCCTGCTTGGCAGAAATACCTTGTGACCATAACTGGCGCTCTCGTTCATAGTCCTGACGTGCCAGCTCTAGACTTGTCTGTGCAACCTGTAAGTTTGCCTGCTGATCGACCAAATCAGGCACTACTATAGTGGCCAGCGCTTGCCCTTTTTGCACACGCTGTCCCAATTCAACATTCACGGCAACTACCTGCCCACTAAATGCAGGTGATACATGTGCTTGACGATCTGTATTGACTGTGACTTTTGCAGGATAAGAAGCTGATTTGGTAACAGTACCCATCTCTACTTTAGCTAGTTTAATCCCTTGTTCTGTGATCTGCTGAGCAGTCAAACTAATGGCTTCAGCATTCTCTTTCTCGCCACCCTCTTCTTCACTGTGCTTCGCTTCTTCGGAACCATCTTTGGTGGTTCCCTTAGCATTTTCATCATGTGAATGTCCTTCTTCAGCATGCTCTGCTTCTTTCTCGCCACCTTCTTTGCTCGTGCCTTTTTTGGTTGAAAAGAACAATCCCATGGCAATAAGAGCAGTCATTACAAGCGTAATGATGATCAGTAGGCGTTGAGAAATTTTGCCTTTCTGAAGTTTAAAAGATTTAAATTGATTCAGCATATTAATTTCCCCCGCCCACAATTGGTAAAGCTTGTGTGTCCTGCCATAAACTCTGATTGATCTGCGCTAAAGCATCTTTTGCCATGATTTGACTTGGTTCAATACCGAGGCTCAAACTTTCCGCTTCAATGGCACGTTGCCAGCCATCTTTCAATAATTGCACTTTTCTCAAACGCACTTCTTGCAACTGTAATGTTGCGAGTTGCACATCGTTAACGGCAAATTTACCGACAGTAAACCCCTGCAAAGCTTTACGTTGAACCTGAGCTGCAAGCGGAATCTGAGACTCATCGACTGCTTTAAACTGTACTTCCAGTCCTTGCAATTCAGTCAATAATGTTCCCACCTGCAAAGCATTTTGGCGGAGATAAAACTCCTGTTGTCTACTGAGTAAATCCTGCTTTGCTTGCGCAATTTGCACACCGTATTGCTGGCGGTTGAAAATATTCAATGGGATAGAGACCCCCACAACTAAAGCATTGTCAGTCGAGGTTTCAGGTGATCGAGTACGATTCACGCCTAAATTCACAGTCGGATTAGGCCGTGCCGAAGCTTTTAATTGCGCCACTGTCGCTTTTGCTTGCAACACCTGTAACTGACGTGATTTTTCAAAAAGATTGTCCGCGAGATATTCTTGTACCTGTTGGTGTGTCGAAGACGGCCATAAAGATTGAGGATTTAAACCGATACGAATCGATTTATCAGCATCGCCCCAAAGGTTGGACAATTGCTGCTTGGCAACTTGCACCTGCAAATCGGCTTGACGATATAAGCGAGCATTTTCTGCATGACTCAGTCTGGCACGATCTACATCAACCTGCGCGACACTCCCCGCTTGATAGCGCTTCTGAATCGCATTCAGATTTTCTTCACTGACGTCGAGCTGCTCTTGGACCACGTTGCGTTCTAATTCAAAAATCGCCAGCTGTGACCATTGGTATTTCACAGCCAATTCAAGTTGAGCCTGATAAATTCGCTGATTTAAGTCACTTTGATCTTTTGAAAGTTGTGCCAACCTCTGTGCTGACTTACGTTCACCAAAAATATCCAATCGTTGAGAAACACCAATTGAAAGCTCTTGATCTTGATTGGAACCAAAACCCGTTTGCGATACGGATAACTCTGGATTTGTCCACAGTTTTGCTTGTTTAATGTTCGCTGTTGCAATTTGCTGCTGCGTTTGCCAGACCTTCTGCGTCTGCTGATATTGCTCAGTTTTTGCAATTGCCTGTTGTAACGTTAATGCTTGAGATGTGTTGTCTGCCCAAGTAACAGATGACATCACACTGAACATCAGTGCACCGAGCAAAGACGGCCTAAAACCGAATGCAGTTTTTTGTACTAAATTACGTATTACTTTTGACATGAAAATGCCCCACTAAATTAAACCATTAGCGGTGGGCAAGATTTTCGGCTACCCCACCTTATAGCGGGGATGAAAGAGGGGGAGGATTGGGCAAATATAGATCAGGTGACTGATACAAATTATTCCAGCCAATAAAGATAGATTCAGGATAGCCTACAAATTTAGGCTGTGCTGTGTGCTGCTGATTATCAACCACAATGAAATGCGCAAAAGAAGGCAAATGATCACGATGATCATCATTTATATGATTGAGGAAATCATTGGAACGCACATCTTGGTGTGCTGGTAATTGTTTTGATACTGACTGATCAGAAATCGGTTTATCTATCCCATATATATCTAACAGCTGCGGATGTTGCTGTTGATCCTGGGTACAATCAGGCGCATTATGGTGTCCAAAATGCTGACTAATTATACGTTGTGATGGAAGCTTAGTGCTTTCATGATTACAAAAAGCCGCCGCTACATTCCAAAGACTTTGGAACATAAACAAACTAAGCAAGACTGTGATGAAAACACTTGAGCGTTTCACAGATTCTATCCGAAATTCAAAACAACCTAAATATAGCAAGTTTTCTTCATGTAATAAAATTACAGTGAGTAATTTTATGCTTTAAATAGAATTGATAATTTGTTAAATAATGTGTTTTTTAACAAATATGTAAAAATCGCAATTGACAAATTACATTTAACTATTTGCAAACTCTAAAAAATCAGCTAGATTAATTATATCTAATCATTTTTTTGTGATTAGCAGTCTCTTTTACTTTGTTAATGGATTAGCAAGGAGGTTGTATATGTTGGTACATATTTTTAACCGTTTTTTAGGAGATTCAACATCTCGTCGGGCATTCGAACAGAATGCTTCTGAAGCTGCTCTCGAAAAGGCTCAAGCACATGATTTTGAAGACAAAAATCTAAGCTTAGATGAAATCGCAAATCGTAATGCAATGTGGTGCTATTTAAGGGCTGCTTTACGTGGAGATCAAGAAGCTCAGTATAAAATGGGTCTCAGCTACTTGAATGGACAACTTGGTTTAGACCGAAGTTATAGCCATGCAGAAAAATGGCTTGAACAAGCTGCTCACCAAGGTCATACCCCAGCCAAAGAACAATTAAAAAAAGCATATGATGAACTTGCTTTTTCTTAAAGTAGGTTAAATATATTGTATATATCCCCCTTATAAACAGAGTTGTAAAGCAGCTCTGTTTACTTAAAAATATATTTAATTTTCAAGTAAATTCACTTGATTATATTTTATGCAATAGATTTGTTTTTTTGCTTTCAAAACTCAGTTATATATGGTAAAAATCACGAAATAAGTAAAAATATAATAGAGTATTTACTCTAAAAATATTTTATAAATTCAGCCACTTAATGCTAGTATTTTTATTTTTTTTGTATATTATTGCCTTCCAACAAAAGTGATCATCTTTTAAACAAAGATCCAATCACCCGAAACAAAAAAATACAGCATCTGTTCATGTCGGTAGGCTCAGGAAAATAGCTATGAATCAAAAATTAGAGCAACTTTTTCAAAAAAAGGTTCAAGGTAAAATTGCACTCATCACAGGTGCCTCTAGTGGCATTGGTTTAACAGTTGCAAAAAAGCTTGCAGCAGCAGGTGCGCATGTACTTTTAGTCTCTCGTACTGAAGAAACACTGAAAGAGGTTCAAGCTGAAATTCAAGCTGAAGGTGGTCGAGCTGATATTTTCCCTTGTGATTTAAATGACATGAACGCAATTGATGAAGTATCTAAACAGATCGTTGCTTCTGTTGATCATATTGATATTTTGATTAATAACGCTGGCCGTTCGATTCGGCGCGCTGTGCATGAGTCTGTTGATCGTTTCCATGATTTTGAACGTACTATGCAACTCAATTACTTTGGTGCAGTTCGTTTAGTATTGAATATTTTGCCAGAAATGATGGTTCGTAAAGACGGCCACATCATTAATATCAGTTCAATTGGTGTATTGGCAAATGCAACTCGCTTCTCCGCTTATGTTGCATCAAAAGCCGCATTGGATGCATTTAGCCGCTGCTTATCAGCGGAAGTACATTCACATAAAATTGCCATTACTTCAGTCTATATGCCTTTAGTACGCACCCCGATGATTGCACCAACTAAGATCTATAAATATGTACCAACACTCTCGCCAGAACAAGCCGCTGATTTAGTTGCATATGCAATTGTAAAACGTCCTAAGAAAGTTGCTACAAATTTAGGTCGTTTAGCCTCTATTACTTACTCAATTGCACCTGGAATCAATAACAAATTAATGTCAATTGGCTTCAATCTGTTCCCAAGCTCAACTGCATCTGTCGGTGAGCAACAAAAATTGAACCTTGTTCAAAGAGCATATGCTCGTTTGTTCCCAGGTGAGCATTGGTAAGTTTAAGAGCTAATAGAAAGTTTACGTTTGAGTAGACTTTCTAGCCAATCAATAAAGAATTGAAAATATACTGGTCGATATTTCCTTTCTAAAAAAAGAAAATTGATTGGTATTTTTAAGCATGATTCTTGCTCAAATATTTTAGTTAATCTTTTGCTTTCTATAAAAGGAATTGCATCAAATGCTGGAATCTGAATAACCCCCAATCCTTGCAACCCCGCATGTAAATAACTTTCTGTATCCTCAACTAAAAGTTGGTAAGGAAGTTTTATCTGAGTATCTTCAAATACTAGACTTGCAAAATCTGAATCCATATTTTTCATTTGATAACCAATCATAATATGGTGATTTGAATGCCCTATTTCTAAATTGCTAGTCAATTTACGCAAATATTCTGGAGAGGCAAGTGTATATAAATCAACTTTTGTAATTGGTCTCACAATTAAATTTTCATTCGTCACATTTCCAACACGAACCACACAATCTAGTCGCTGTTCGATTAAATCTGAATAATGATCGTGACTATGAATTGAAATTTTAATATTTGGATACTTCTCATAAAATTCATGCAAATAAGGGATCAGATATCCTGTGGCTATTCTTAACGGTAATCCAATTTTGATTTGACCCGTATACTCACGGTTTTTTAATTTGAATTTATCCAACCCTTCAGCCTGAAGAATCAGTTGTTTAACCTCTTGAAAAAATTGAGCCCCTTCATTGGTTAAATTGACCTTTCGTGTTGTTCGATTAAATAACAATACTTGATATTCTGTTTCTAAGCCTTTTATTGCATAGGTAATTGTTGAACGTGGTAAATCCAGCGCTTTAGCAACCTGAGCAAATGAATGCTTTTCCGCAACTAAGCAAAAAATTTTGAGACGTTCAATTTTATCCATCTATTATTCAATTTTTTCAAACAATCTATTCGATTCTAATCACTATCTAGAATAAAAAATAGCATTTAACATTCCATCATCACTTATCAAGATGGGAAAATAAAAATGAAACAGCATAGTTTAAAAGATAAAACCGTCATTATTACAGGTGGAGCAAAAAATTTAGGTGGTCTGATCGCACGTAAGTTTGCAGAACAAGGTGCAAATCTTGTCATTCACTATAACAGCTTAGAAACCCAAAAAGATGCAGAAGAAACACTCAAAGCCATTGAACAATTAGGTGTTAATGCAACTTTGATACAAGCAGACCTCTCCAATATTCAAAATATCGAAACATTGTTCATCAAAGCCAAAGAAATCTTCGGTGGCGTCGATATTGCGATTAATACTGTAGGGCGAGTACTTAAAAAACCGTTGATTGAAACAACTGAACAAGAGTTTGATTCAATGAATGACATTAACAATAAAATTGCCTATTTCTTCATCCAATCTGCGGGTAAACATCTTAATAATGGTGGAAGAATTTGTTCTATCGTGACCAGTCTTTTAGCAGCCTACACAGGATTGTATTCAACCTATGAAGGCTTAAAAGCGCCTGTGGAGCACTATACCCGTGCAGCATCGAAAGAGTATGGCGATCGTGGTATTTCCGTCACGGCTGTTGCACCGGGTCCAATGGATACGCCATTTTTTTATGGTCAAGAAGCGCCTGAAGCAGTGGCCTATCATAAATCTGCATCTGCACTAGGTGGTTTAACCAAGATTGAAGATATTGAGCCTTTAGTGCGCTTTTTGGTAACAGAGGGTTGGTGGATTACTGGTCAGACTATTTTTGCCAATGGCGGTTATACAACACGATAATATTGAATGCCCATTTATTGAAATGGGCATTTTTATCGCTAGATCTAATGATTCTGGCTCACCCATTTAGCAGTCAACTCAATGGTCTGCTTAAGATTGGTTTCTGGTATTTTCCATTTTTGATTTAATGTTAAAAACTGATCTATATTTAATTGCTCAGTTCGGATGAAATCCAACATCTCAGCAGATAGATCTAGCTTTTGAGCAAGCCACTTCCATTTTAAAATCAATTTTAAAATGTTCAGCGAGACGAAGTATTGCGGTGCTTTTAGATTTAATCTGCGAGCCGCATTGTGAATAAGAGTTTGTAAAGAAACCTGAGTAGGATTGGCAATCAATATATCTTGATAAATTGTAAGTTGATCCTGTGATGCGTTGCATATCGCATTGACCAACATTGTCACAGAAACCAAAGGTAAATAATGCTGAGGAGTTGCAGGAATAGCGGTCAACTTCCCCTGTTTAAGCTGGGTAATCAGATGAGCAATCGGTTGATTTTCAGCAATCTCACCAGAGTTTTCATCCCCTAACACTGTTGCAGGATGGATCACTGTCCAGTCAACTTTCAACTGTTGAGCATATTTCACCCAAGTAAAATGAGCTTCAATTTTAGAAGCCTCGTAAGCACCCAGTTGTTGGTACACCCGTTTCCAATTTGTTTTCTCAATATTTTCCAAACAGACTCCAACATCTTGTAAGTGCTGAGTGAGTGTTAACATATAGCCAGAAAGATGAATTGCACGTTTCAATTGGCAATGTTCGTTTACGCATTCAAGCAAATTGATTAATCCCTTAACATTGACTTCTCTTGCCTGTTGAGTCGAAAGATTCCATGCAAATAAGGCACTGGTATTAAATAAATAATTCACCTTAGCAAGCCCTTGCCAATCTTCAGCTGAAATACCTAATGCAGGTAAAGTAACATCACCTTGTATACAGAATAATTTTTGATGACTTATTTCTTGTTTTTCTAGCCAATTTCTCAAATTTGACTCTTGCTGATCAAGGTTACGACACAAGGCAAAAACTTGATCATTGCTTTGAAGTAATCGTGCAACAAGAAATTTACCAATAAACCCTGTTGCACCAACCACCAAGGCAATTTTTTCTACGCTTTGATTCTTTTGCATCACTTTATACACCCTTTATATGTTCACACTTAAGCTAAAGGATGGAGTACACTCCACAGTCAAGTATTTCTTGCAAATACATAAAATTTGGAGCAAGTGATGTTAATCGGTGAATTATCAGAGCAATTAAATCTCAGTCGGGATACGATTCGTTTTTATGAAAAGCTTGATCTTATCCGCCCATTGACACGAAATAATGGTTATAAGGATTATTCAAAACAAGACTTACAGCAATTACAACTGATTCAGGTCGCTAAAAATTTAGGCTTTACTTTGGCTGAAATTAAACAGATTTTAGACTTGGTCAACATCAATGAAATTCCAGCAGAACAATTCCATATGATTTTAAAAGACAAACTCAATGTCATTCGTGAAAAAATTATCCAATTACAGAATATTCAGAACCTACTTGAAAATCTTGTGGTTGGGGAAGCATGTCCATTTAAAAAAGATTGTAATCTTTCCGCAATTGTCTAATCCATAAAAAAACCGCCTAACGGCGGTTTCTTTATTGAGAAATTATAGCTTATTTAGACCCTTTAATCCCTGCTTGTAATAACAATGCACCTAAACCACCAATTTTGTTCTCTTGAGGTTTAGTTGCTTGTGGTTTCTTGTCATGACGTGGTGTTTTGTCTTTATTATCATGGTTTGGACGACCTTGCTGTGGACGTTTACCCTGAGGCTTACGCTCACCACGTTGGTCATTGTTATTGAACTCACGCTTTTGACGTGGTGCTTTAGCTGGTGCTTCTGAACCTTCTGGGCGCATCGATAAATTCACACGATTTCGCTCAGCATCTACAGTCAACACACGTACTTGTACAATTTGCCCTGGTTTCACAACTTTATGTGGATCAGAAACAAATTCATTGGCAAGCTCTGAAATATGTATTAGACCATCTTGATGCACACCAACATCGACGAATGCACCGAAGTTAGTCACATTGGTAATCACGCCCTCAAGCTGCATCCCTTCAGTCAATTGACTGACTTCAGTGATATCTTCACGGAATTTTGCTGTACGGAATTCTGGACGAGGGTCACGACCCGGTTTTTCCAACTCGCTTAACACATCTTGAATCGTCGGTAGACCAAATTTGTCGTCGGCAAAATCTTCTGCTTTCACTTGACGAATAATTTCAGTATTACCAATGATATCTTTCACTGTAGTCGCTTTTGCTTCAACAATCTTGTTGACCAAACCATACGATTCAGGGTGAACAGAGGAAGCATCTAGAGGTTCTGAGCCATCTTGAATACGTAAGAAACCCGCAGCTTGCTCAAACGTGCGCTCACCTAAACGTGGTACATTTTTCAATGCTTGACGATTATCAAAACGACCATTTTCTTTCCGGTAATCTACAATTTGCTGTGCAATGGCTTTATTTAAACCTGCGATATAGCCCAAGATTGCTGGAGAGGCCGTATTTACATCTACACCTACCGCATTCACACAATCTTCAACAACAGCATCCAGTGTTTTTGCCAAATTGGTTTGATTCACATCATGCTGATATTGACCTACACCGATAGATTTAGGGTCAATTTTAACCAGTTCAGCCAATGGATCTTGTAAACGGCGGGCAATTGAAACAGCACCACGAATCGCAACATCAAGCTCAGGCAGTTCAGCAGAAGCCAATTCTGATGCTGAATAAACAGATGCGCCCGCTTCACTTACTGAAACACGCGTTAATGTAAGATCCGCATTTGCAGCCATCATTTCTGCAACAACAGCTTCAGTTTCACGACTCGCAGTACCATTGCCAATCGCAATTAAATCGACATTAAATTCACGACAAAGACGTGCAAGTTCAGCAATCGAGCCAGCTTTATCTTCTTTTGGTGCAAATGGGTAAATCGTGCTATGTGCAAGCACATCACCTGAATCAGAAACAACCGCCAGTTTTACCCCTGTACGAATACCAGGGTCAACACCTAAAGTTGTACGTGAACCAGCAGGGGCAGAGAGCAATAAATGACGTAAGTTTTCTGCAAACACGTCCATTGCTTCTGATTCAGCTACAAGGCGTTTTTCAGTCAACAAAGAATGTTCAATCGTTGGGCGAATTTTACCTAACCAAAACAGTTTTGCGATTTGCTTTAAGAAATCTTGACGTGCTTGTGGTTGAACACTTTCAAGCGCGTATTCAGTTTCAATACGTGCAAGTGGTGCATGATCATCACCATCAACTTTAAGACCCAATACATTTTCTTGGCGGCCGCGTAGCATTGCCAATAAACGGTGTGAAGGAACTTTATTTAAATTTTCAGAGAAATCAAAGTAATCACGGAATTTCTTACCGACTTCTTTTTTCTCATCAGATGCCACCAGACTTTTTAACACTGCTGTTTTGGCAAATGTTGATTTAAGTTCTGTGGTTAATGAAATATTTTGTGCCCAGTCATCAATGATGATGTGTTGAATCGCGTCTAATTGACTTTCAACATCTGGGTATTCTTCATGGCTAAAACCAGCCAAAGCTTCAGTCGGATCAATTTGCTCTGCGATAATTTTCTCAGCAAATTCCCCTAATCCCGCTTCTCTAGCTTTAAATGATTTACTGGTACGTTTTGGACGATACGGTGCGTAAAGTTCTTCTAATGCATTTTTTGTTTCAGCGGCATTTACCCGAGCAAGTAAGTCATCAGAGAGCTTATTTTGTTCTTTTAATGATTCGATTACTTTTTCACGGCGTTCAAATAAATCACGTAGATAAACAAGGCGTGTATCAAGTTGGCGTAATTGGATGTCGTCTAAGCCTTGCGTTACTTCTTTACGGTAACGTGCAATAAATGGAACACTAGAGCCTTCATCTATCAGTTTAATGGCAGCTTCTACTTGGTTTGGACGTACGGCAAGTTCACTTGCCAACTGCTGAACTAAGTCAGTCATCGTGTTTAATTCCACAAGGATAAGGACTAAAAGTTAGTGATTATAAAGACCAAGACCATAAAATCCACAATTGTTTTGCAAATTAGCAGTGAAAAAAGTGATAAAAGATCATTTTTCTTGAGTTTTTACAGTGCAATCGTGTATTTCATCCTGCTTAGCTGTATTTAAATTGCTTTGTAAAATAATTTTTCCAACGTCCCACTGCGCACCTTTACGTTGCCCACCGCCATGTGAATTGAAATATTTTAAATAGCATTGCTGATAGCCCTGTTTATTGAGTCGTTCTTGCACCCATATCGGTGGCGCTTCCATATACATGATTTCTTTCAATAAAAATGCAGAATAGCGCCGTTCTTTGAGTCGAAAGTTACCTTGCATATCCGTTTGGGCTTCACCGACCTGGACTAGAGCAATTGGTTGGTCAAATTCGTCAATCACTTGTCCTAAGATTTCAGGTCTGGAAAGTCGGCTAATACATGCACTTAAAATAAAACATATTGCCAAAATACATAAAACTTTCATTTGCATATGGTATATCTTTTTATTTATAAACATAGAATCATCTCAATTCGTTATAGATGTTGTTTTTTGGTTTCAAAACAGCCTGAAAATTGTATTTTTGAGCAATTTGATACATAGTCTTAACAAGAGCTTAGGCAGTATACTGAGATTGACGAATATTTATAATTTACAACATTAAGGGAGTACATCATGAGTTTGGTTGTACCTGCTGAAAATACAGATATCGTACAAAACGAAACTGACCGTGTCGAACGCATTTTAGTGGTCGATGATGATGTGCGTTTACGTACCCTTTTACAGCGTTTCCTTGAAGATAAAGGCTTTGTGGTAAAAACGGCCCACGACGCAACGCAGATGGATCGCCTATTACAACGTGAGTTATTCTCACTCATCGTTTTAGACTTTATGCTTCCTGTAGAAGATGGTTTAAGTATTTGTAGACGTTTACGCTCATCAAATATAGATACACCTGTCATCATGCTCACTGCACGAGGCAGTGACTCTGACCGTATTGCTGGTTTAGAAGCTGGTGCGGATGATTATTTGCCAAAACCATTTAATCCAAATGAGTTATTAGCACGTATTCGTGCTGTACTGCGTCGTCAGGTTCGTGAAGTGCCAGGTGCGCCAAGTCAAAATGTAGAAGTTGTATCTTTCGGGCCTTGGTCTCTAGATTTATCAACACGCACCCTGACACGTGAAGGGCAAGTGGTCACATTAACCACAGGTGAGTTTGCAGTCTTAAAAGCATTAGTCCAGCATCCACGTGAACCATTGACACGTGACAAGTTAATGAACCTAGCACGAGGTCGTGAATGGGGTGCTATGGAGCGTTCAATCGATGTTCAAGTGTCTCGCTTACGTCGTTTGATTGAAGAAAACCCTGCACGTGCACGTTATATTCAAACAGTTTGGGGCGTAGGTTATGTGTTCGTTCCAGATGGTGCCGAATAATAGATTTTGATTCGATAGAATGAATCTAGCTTGAAAAATACTGGTCACATGCTCGGTTTTAAATGTGCCAGTATTTTTTTATCCATTTTTATAGAATTACAGCCGTGATAGCTTTTCCATAGACCTGAGCTTTACTTATGACTTGGCTACTGTTGTTTTATTGTTTGGATATCCTGCAAAAAGATATGTGATCTCAACATAGTAATAATCCTTATCGTATTAAGTATAAATATCAAATATTTATATTGACTAACAAGTTAAACCAAGACAGCCTAACACTTATAATATTGCTATAAATCTACCATCCTTTAAACTGAAATCAATAGATTAAGAATATCGCACAGATTGGAATGCTCCTGTGAAATTAGAACCCATAGATCCACAAGAATTTACCGACTTTGTTACCTACAAAGAACGGAAACGTACACATTGGGAACGCTTCCTCGATAAAGTCAAACCTCGCTCGGCAGCCATGCGGACCACCGTATTGGTCGTATTTGTAGTGTTCTTTAGCCTGTTTATGTCATTATGGTTTTTCTGGAAAACGCTTTATTTACCTGAAATTCAGCAACATGCACGTTTTTTAGCAGTTGAACTTGAAATGGTTAACAATCCACGTTTACAGATTTATCATGACGAAATACAACTTGATATTGACGAGTGGTTAAAGCAACGGGTAGGTGTAGAATATGTTACTGATCCCAAAGAATATCCAAATGTAAAAGATAAAATTATTGCCGATTTTTTTACCAATCGTATTGAGAACCAGCTTGCAGAAGAATTAAAAATCAAAGACGTGACGGTTTATTTCCAGTTTAAACCCAGTCCACGTATTTGGGTTCAAACACCTGAAATGAATGGCAATTGGGTGCGTGAACCTCTGAATACTTATGCCAACTATAGCCCTGAACTGATTTTAGGTTGGTTACTCGGTATTCCACTGATTGCCGCAGTGATCATCTTGACATTGGTAAGGCAGCTCAATCGTCCATTGCGTCGTTTACAACATGCAGCAAATAACTACAGTAAAACAGGAAAAGCGCCTTATTTAGAAACCAATCATGGTCCTCAAGAAATTCGTGAGGTGAACCAAGCCTTTAACCATATGGTCTATACACTGGAACAAACTGAACGTGATCGTCAAATCATGTTGGCAGGTATCTCTCATGATTTAAGAACACCGCTGACACGGATCCGTTTAAGCGCAGAAATGATGTCTGATGATGACTTTTTAAAAGAAGGTTTGATTTATGATGTCGATGATATGGATGCCATTTTAAGCCAGTTTATTTCATATATGCGTGATGGCTCAGATGAAGAGCTTCAAGACACCAATATCAATGCTTTGCTACAAGAACTGATCATTCAGTTTAAACCTTTAGATATTCAGTTCACGCCGCAAGAACTACCTGTCATTACTGCTCGCTCACTGTCGTTAAAACGTTTGATTGGTAATCTCATCAACAATTCAAAACGTTATGGTGCAGAACCAATTGAACTCAGTGCTTTTGTAGAAGATGAGCATATTAAAATCTGTGTAGCAGACAATGGGGAAGGAATTCCCGAAGACCAAATTGAAGGGCTTATGCAACCTTTTGTGCGTGGTGATGCTGCACGTACGGTGCAAGGGAGTGGTTTAGGTTTGGCCATTGTCAAACGAATTGTCGATATTCATCAAGGTGAACTGTTGATTTCCAACCGTCCTGAAGGCGGGCTACAAGCCATCATTTCACTACCAACGTCAATAAAAGTTGAGGAAGAATCGACACCTACAAATCCAATTCAAAAAATCAAACAAAGTTTGAGTGATCACTTTTAGTGATTGCTCAATAAACCAACACTTAACTTTGTTTATTTAACAAACAGCCATCATTATTTTATTAATAAATAATAACTTAAAAACCATCACCAAAATTTATACCTGCATTTATTGAAAAAATTAGACCTTAGCATTAGAGGCATGCACAATTCAGTTTGAGGGCGGTACAATCCGTCTAGTTTTGAACAAGAATTGAGCGTAAACCATGTCTTTAGATCGTATTCGTTTAGCATCTCTCCATGACAAAGTCATGAGCGCAGAACAAGCTGCAACTTTTATCCAAGATGGGATGACTGTGGGGATGAGTGGATTTACTCGTGCAGGTGAAGCAAAAGCTGTACCTTTAGCGCTGGTAAAACAAGCCAAAGTGAATCCGTTGAAGATTACTTTAATCACAGGTGCAAGTTTAGGTAATGACCTAGACAAACAATTAACTGAAGCTGGTGTCCTTGCGCGTCGTTTACCATTCCAAGTCGATAACACTTTACGTAAAGCCATCAATAATGGTGAAGTGATGTTCATTGATCAACATTTGTCTGAAACTGTTGAGCAAATGCGTAACCTTCAGTTGAAAAAACCTGATGTTGCGGTGATTGAAGCGATTGCGATTACTGAAGATGGTGGCATCATTCCAACAACATCTGTGGGTAATTCTGCAAGCTTTGCAATTTTCGCTGAAAAAGTGATTGTTGAAATCAACACCAACTTAAGCCCTGCTTTTGAAGGCTTACATGATATTTACATCCCAACCTATCGCCCAACACGTCAAGCTATTCCATTGACGCATGTTGAGCAACGTATTGGTACACCTGCAATCAATATTGATCCTGCAAAAATCGTGGGTATCGTGATTAATAGCGAATATCATGACTCTCCATCAACTGTAACACTACCAGATGACGAAACTCAGGGTATTGCGAACCACTTAATCGCATTCTTCGAAAAAGAAGTTGAAGAAGGCCGCTTACCTTCGAATCTTGGTCCTTTACAAGCAGGCATCGGTTCAATCGCCAATGCTGTATTGACAGGTCTTAAAGATTCTAACTTTGAAGATTTAGTGATGTATTCAGAAGTACTTCAAGACTGTACTTTCGAGTTGATTGATGCGGGTAAAATGAAGTTTGCTTCAGGTTCTTCAATTACTCTTTCTGCTAAATATGGTGAAAAAGTATTTAACAACCTTGAACAGTACAAAGACAAATTGGTTCTCCGTCCACAAGAAATTTCAAACCATCCTGAATTGGTTCGTCGCTTAGGCATCATTGGTATCAATACCGCGCTTGAGTTCGATATTTATGGCAACGTAAATTCGACACATGTTTGCGGTACCAAGATGATGAATGGTATTGGGGGTTCTGGTGATTTCGCACGTAATGCACATTTAGCAATCTTCGTGACCAAATCGATTGCAAAAGGTGGCGACATCTCTTCTGTTGTCCCATTTGCTTCACATATTGACCATGCTGAGCATGATGTAGATATTCTTGTGACTGAGCAAGGTCTTGCTGACTTACGTGGATTAGCACCCCGTGAACGTGCTCGTGCAGTCATCAACAACTGTGCTCACCCAATGTATCGTGATGCATTGAATGATTACTTTGATCGTGCATGTGAAAAGGGTGGTCAAACACCTCATATTCTTCGTGAAGCACTTTCTTGGCACTATAACTTTGAAGAAACAGGCCATATGCTTGCTTCTGTAGATCAAGCTAAAAAATCTGCATAAGATTTTAAACCTGATGTAAAAATAAAAACGCCCTGAATGAGGGGCGTTTTTTATTGAGCTATTTTTGCTTGAATGCTCATTTCCCCATTTTTAAATTCACGCTATATCTACTGTTCTATAAAAAGTATCGTTAAGTTGATTTGAAATTTCAATAATGAGTTCTCTTCATTTTTAAATATCTAAAGACTTAAATTGCGACACGCACTTTGTCTTTCTTTTGAATAAACGCCACACTGGCTTGATCCTGATTAATCATCTCAACCGCTTTCTCTGCAATCATAATTGCAGGGGCATTGGTATTGCCATTCACCACTTTTGGCATGATTGACGCATCGACCACACGCAAGTTTTGAATACCATAAACTCGCAAACGTGGATCAACCACAGCCATCTCATCCACTCCCATTTTACAGCTTCCTACAGGGTGATAAACGGTATCTGAGCGATCTCTTAAAACTTGTCGAATCTCCTCATCTGTTTTTACAGTGGCTGTAAATAAATCTTCTTTAATCATGCTTTTAAAAGCATCAGATTGCATTAATTTCTGAGTGAGTTTAAAGCCTTTGACCATTTCCTCTAAATCAGACTCTTCCCCATAGAAATTAGGGTCAATCAATAAAGGATCATCGATACTTGGTCCACTCATCTTAATGGAACCACGACTGACTGGATTGAGCAGGCAGACATGACAGGAAATACCATGTCCTGTATGCATTGTTCGTGCATGATTATCCACGAGCGCAATGACGAAATGTAACTGTAAATTCGGTAGGCTTTGTTCGTTTGAACTTTTAATAAATCCGCCACATTCAGCAAAATTCGTAGTCATCAAACCACGGCGTTCTTTACGGTAACGCCCAATTTGTTTAAATAGATCAATCGAACCTGGCAAGGATAATCCAAATGTCCCTTGAATTTCACTGACTTTATAACCAAAAATAAAATCGGGATGATCATGAAAATTTTTACCCACACCAGGTAAATGCTGTTTCACTGCAATTCCATGTTCAGCAAGTTCTTGTTGGTCACCAATACCTGAGAGCATCAGAATCTGTGGCGACTGCATCGCTCCCGCACTCAATAACACTTCTCGACGTGCAAAAATTTGTTTGAGCTGCCCACTCTGCTTATATTCCACCCCCACAGCCACCCCATTTTCAATCAAAATCCGCTGAGTCTGTGCATGGGTTTCGACCGTTAAATTTTTACGATCTCGATGTGGAAACAAATAAGCCCGCGCGGAGCTGCACCGCTCCCCATTGATATGGGTCACTTGATAAACCCCTAAACCTTCCTGCTCTTCACCATTGAAGTCATCCAGAATTCGATAACCTTGTTCTTTAGCGGCTGCGATATATTTTTGCTGTAATGGGTTATCACTGCGTAAATCAATAACTGAAAGTGGGCCAGCATTACCATGATATTTGTTTTTAATTCTTTGGTTATTTTCAGATTTAATAAAATAAGGCAAGACCTCATCATATGACCAACCAGTATTGCCTAAGGCTGCCCAATCGTCATAATCTTGTCGATGTCCACGGATATACACCATGGCATTAATTGCCGATGAGCCACCCAAGCATTTTCCACGAG
Source organism: Acinetobacter sp. LipI_19 (assembly GCF_058242925.1). Classification (NCBI taxonomy): domain Bacteria; kingdom Pseudomonadati; phylum Pseudomonadota; class Gammaproteobacteria; order Moraxellales; family Moraxellaceae; genus Acinetobacter; species Acinetobacter sp. LipI_19. The sequence goes on along the minus strand of NZ_JBZAYK010000001.1, from coordinate 4,256,095 downwards.
GCTGGTAGCCTTTACGACCATTTAAGCCCTTTTGCGGTACAGTTTCAAAGGCCCAGTTATTGATCTTGGTTGGAATACTAATCACCGCTGCACAAGGAACTTCTACTTTCCAGCCCTCTCCAGCCCCTCCTGCTTCAAGTAGACAAACAGAAACTTGCGGGTTTTCTGATAAACGCCCAGCCAACACACAGCCCGAGCTTCCGCCACCGATAATAATATAATCAAATTCCTGTTTATTCACGTGAAGTTCCTTTTTTGTTTTAAATTATGCCTCCATTATTATGCACACTTTCAATCAATAAAAAATCACTATTCTCAGCCTATAACGTTTTTATAAGTTAACAAACTCAGCAAAAAGTATTTACGCATTGTCTAAAAAATAAACTTATCAACTGCGGTTTTTTATATTAATCTGCTGTAAAGATTGTTTTAAAAAACAAGAGATAAAAATTCTATGTTTATTATCAGACAGTTTCAGGAAACCGATTTAGACGAAGTCATCGCACTGTGGGAAGTCTGCGATTTAACCCGTCCTTGGAACAACCCAGAAATTGATATCTTCCGTAAAGTCGCACAAAAAGACGGATTGTTTCTATTGGCGGTCAAAGATGAACAATTGATCGCTACGGTTATGGGGGGGTATGATGGGCATCGGGGCTGGGTCAACTATCTTGCCGTGCACCCTCATGATCAACGTAATGGTGTTGCGACCGCACTGATACAACAACTTGAAAAGCGCTTAGTTGCATTAGGCTGCCCAAAACTGCAACTCCTGATCCGCAAAGATAACATTGATGTACAAAGCTTTTATGAGCAACTTGGCTATGAAGAAATTGAAGTCGTGTGTTTAGGTAAACGCCTTATCCCAGATTAAAATAAGCCCAATAGAATTAATCTCATAGTTATTTACAAAAAATTTTAGAATTTATAGCCATATGATAGACCTAGAATATCCTGACTCATTTTGAGTTTCGCTTCACCACTACCAAACGCAGGGGAAATTTTTCCTTTTACCTCATCTTCTAAAGCACGTGTATAGGCAATATTGATTTCTTGATGTTGATCGAAATTCCAAGTTGCACCTACGCTGAGGTGGTCTTGAATCACCCCTGGAGCAAGAATATTTAAAAAGACTTCACTGTCTGGAATCGGTTGATCATTATGACTATAACCGGCTCTTAGTGTGAGCTTTGGATGTGCTTGATAAGACACACCCAGTTTATAGATATTGATATCGTTCCAGCCAAATCCAGGCCCTTGTAGTGTACCAAAAGCATGACCTTGTTGTAATTGTGCAAGATCAAAAGGATTTCCTACCGATTTCACATCCGAATAGTTAATCCGTTGCACATCCGCAGCTACTGTTAATAAAGGTGTGATTTTGATAGCTACACCAACACCATAACTTTCAGGAACATCAAAGTCACCTCGTTCAGCAAATAACCCACGATATCGATCAAAGCGATCTGCATTAATTTTTGAAGAATAATTTGCACCAAAAGTTAAGCGTTGATCAAAGAATTTTCCAGCCCAACCAATACGTGCACCAAAGCCAGTCGCAGAATCCTTACCACGATTGCTTAAATTTAAACTATCGGCTGAAAATGCGCTAAACCCACCAATTCCCTGCGCTTCAAAACGTTGATAGAGAATATTGGTTGCAATTCCAATAGATTGATTTTCTGAATATTTCCAAGCAACTGCTGGAGTAATGAAAACCTGTGTTAAATCCACTCCTGCTGTTCCAGTGTTGCCAAATGCTGCAAATGGATTATTTTTATACCCCGTATTCATTCCGCCATTCCCATATATTGCTAAACCTAAAGCTACTTGGTGACTAATTTGGTGATTGAAGGCAAGCTCTGGTAGTACAAAATATTTGCGTCCATTGCCGTCGTATGTACCATTGGCATTAGGATAATCTTGTGGTATTTGATTAGCCACAAACTCAGCTGAACGATCAGGTGAAAACACAGTTGCACCAACATCAATACGATCACCAACCCAGCTTAACCCTGCTGGGTTATTAGCAATCGTTAATGCATCTTGAAATTGAGCAATGGAAGTTCCTGCATTGCCTTGGGCCTTTACCCCATAGCCATGCATAAAATAACCTGTCGTTGCAAAAGATGTAGAGCTGAATACCGATACCCATACAGTAAGGGATAATATTTTAACAGGAGTTTTCATCAATTATCTTACTTTTAAATAATATATAAGTAAGTATATTGTTAGCAATATTTGTTGTAATCAAAGATAAAATGCGATCCTTATTTTATTTGTGCATAAAGCATTTTTTCTTTGATTTTTTAATTTTGCCCACTCTTAAAAAAACCGGGAATGTGATGGTCAAATCTGCAAGCTCGTTGGTTAATGCTTCAGCTAAATCAAGTAATGGATGATCCTGATTTCTTTCGCAATAGTGTTTAATTGCAGACCAAGTGGATAAGTACTTTAATAATTGCGCAGACGACCACTGGTACTGCATCTTAAACTCAGCAACATTTATTTCTTCAAAAGGAAATGGAATGGTTTTATATTCTTCATCGATATAACGGCGCTCTGTATCCCAATAGCCTTCTAGTTTTTCAGTATATAAGTTTTGAATCATTGTATTGATGGCTGAATTTTCGACATGAATTAAGCCGTAACCGATCACCGCAAGAATACCTTGGGGTTTTAGTGTGCGTTCAACTTCTTTATAAAATTCTACAAAATCAAACCAATGAATGGCCTGAGCAACAGAAATCAAATCAAAACTCTGTGCTATAAATGAGGTTTTTTCGGCAGATTGGACTTGATAGCTCACATTATCAAAATAAGGTGCAAGACTTAATTGTTTTTCGCTCATATCTGTTGCAACAATATGATCGAAATAAGGGCTGAGCAGTTGAGTAAATTGGCCTGAACCTGCACCACAATCCCAAGCAAAACCACGTTCTGGAACATGATTTAAAATTTCCTGAACCACTTCAGGAGGATAACTCGGTCGGGCTTGCTGATAAAGCTGGCTACCTGATGAAAATAAATCTTTCATTGTTCTTATAACAATCTATTTCACTTACCTAAGATTTATCTTACGACATTTATAAGTCATGACAAGATATTTTGTAAGACAATGGCTTCAATTTACAACTTCTCAGTGACATTTTTTAATGATGAGAATCAATTTTTGAATTCCCAAAAAGTAAACAGGCAATAAAAAACCTCAAACAAGGTTTGAGGTTTTTCAAATATGGTGGCGAGACCCAGGATCGAACTGGGGACACACGGATTTTCAATCCGTTGCTCTACCTACTGAGCTATCACGCCGATGCGGTGTATTAAGCCGTATCTCAGTTCAATAGTCAATAAAAATCATGACTTTTTTATTCAACTGAATATTTTTCATCCAAAAAAAATCCCTGATGGGATCAGGGATTGAAATCTCAAAGATTTTTAAATATGGTGGCGAGACCCAGGATCGAACTGGGGACACACGGATTTTCAATCCGTTGCTCTACCTACTGAGCTATCACGCCGATGGGGCGTATTAAACAATTTAATGGTTTAGCCGTCAAGCATTGAAATCACAAAAATCATTCAATAGTTTATTTTTACAACAAAAACCACTCATTCACGCTGAATAAGGTTGTTTTCCATACACTTTTAAGTGATGGGGTGCCAATTTCTGCATTTTCTATTTAGAGACCAAGGTATTCATCCAAAATTTAATTTGTCTAAAGTGTTTCTCTGAAAACTAGAATATTCTGCTTCAAGATTAGCCCAAACTTATTTTTCCTAAAATATCCAAATAAAAAAAGCAACCTAATCAGGTTGCTTCAATTGATTAAAGACTCTTGATCATCTTAGATTTTGCCTAAGTGAGCTAAACAACGGTGGATTGCTCCACAGCCCGGTTCAAAATTTTTAACGCCCTTTTCTTCCTCGATCCGACAAACTTCTTCGACTAAACGTTCTGCAACGCCTCGTCCTCGGTTAGCAGGATGCACCACAATATTTTCTAGAGTCCGACTTTCACCTTGCCCTGTACACCATAATGCACCAATAATCTTTGTATTAAATTCTGCGACATAAAGTAAGGTATAATGAGCCAAGTTTTGCTCAAGTTGTTCTATGGCATCATGACCATCCCCAAATTCAGGACTGGTGTCATATAATCGCTCAAGCTGATCGCGAACTTCTTCATTTTCGAGTGAAGTTTTAGCATGTACGGTAATAGGCATTGATTAACCCTCCTGAGCAATCTAATATGCTGTGACTTTCGTCACAGCGAAATATCTTTACATCAAACTTTTAATTTTTGACGTTTTTTGAGGAACGTGTCTATGGCGCAACGTATCAGTGAAGTGGTAAGAAACACCAACGAAACTAAAATTCGAGTTCGTGTGAATCTTGATGGTACTGGTCAAGGCACGCTCAATACAGGTGTTCCCTTTTTAGACCATATGGTTGATCAAATCAAGCGTCATGGTTTATTTGACATCGATATTCATTGTGATGGTGACTTAGAAATCGATGATCACCATACTGTAGAAGACTGTGGAATCACACTAGGCCAAGCATTTGCGCAAGCACTAGGTGATAAAAAAGGCTTAAAACGTTATGGTCACTTCTATGCGCCGCTTGATGAAGCTTTAAGCCGTGTCGTAGTGGATTTATCAGGTCGTCCGGGCTTATGGATGGATATCCCTTTTACACGTGCTCGTATCGGCAGCTTTGATGTGGATTTATTTTCCGAGTTTTTTCAGGGCTTTGTAAATCACGCTTTAATGACTTTGCATATTGACAATTTAAAAGGCAAAAATAGCCATCATCAAATTGAAAGTGTGTTCAAAGCATTTGCACGTGCACTTCGTATGGCATGTGAAGTTGATCCTCGTGCAGAAAATACTGTTGCATCGACCAAAGGAACCTTGTAATGACCCGTATTGCCCTTCTTGACTATGGCATGGGAAATCTTCATTCAGCAGCCAAAGCACTCGAACATGTTGGCGCAACTGTAGATGTCACAAATGATCCAAAATTAATCGCTCAAGCAGATAAAATCGTATTTCCTGGTGTAGGTGCAATGCGTGATTGTATGCAGGGTATGCATGAAGCTGGTATTGATGAAGTTGTACGCCATGCGGCGTTTAATAAACCTGTACTTGCGATTTGTGTCGGTATGCAAGCTTTGCTTGAATCATCAGAGGAAAATGCAGGTACTCCAGCACTGGGGATTTTTGATGGAGTTGTAAAACATTTCCCAGATATGAAAGACTTAAAAGTCCCACATATGGGATGGAACCAAGTTCATCAAATAGATCCGAATCATCCTATGTGGAAAGATATTAATCAAGATACCCGTTTCTACTTTGTACATAGCTATTATGTCGAACCACAAGAGCAGTCTCTTGTTGCTGCAACATGTGATTATGGTTTGCAGTTCTGCACAGCCATTCATAAAGAAAATTTGTTTGCGACACAATTCCATCCAGAAAAGAGCCATACAGCAGGTTTGCAGTTACTGAAAAACTTTGTGGAATGGAAAATCTAATTCATTCGTCAGTTTCATCCTGATTTATATCTCTAAAAATCAAGCCAATTGCAGTTGGCTTGATTTTTTATTCTATTAAGACTTTATTTTTTATCCTCTGTTTATTATGATTCATTCAAATTGAATAAAAATCCAACAATTCATTTTAAAAACTGATTTAAACCTTAATTCATTCTAGGAAAACAAAAATGCCCTCTAATTTTCAAACCCATGATTCAGCTCTAAGCGCCGGTGGCCGTTTCGGCAGATTATCTTATTTAGGATGGAATATGCTATTGGGTCTATCTATGTGCGTAGTGGGTATTATCGCTGCATTATTCATCCCTGCTTTAAGTAATTCACCTTCTATGGCACTCTTATTTATATTAGGTGCAGTTGCGATTATTATCTACATTGCTCTGATTTACTTCAGTTTTATTTTTATAATCCGCCGCTTACATGACAAAAATCAAAGTGGATGGCTATCTCTTCTCATGTTTATACCTTTGGTTAACTTATTCTTTTTTATTTATTTAAGTTGTGCAAAAGGAGATACAGGGGCAAATAACTATGGCGCACCTCGTATTACTCAGGGTTGGGAAAAAGTACTCGGCTGGATTTATATTGTAGTATTACCAATCAGTATTCTAATTCTTGCAATTACAGCAATTCCAGCATATCAAAGTTATATAGAGCAAGCACAACAACTACAACAATATCAACAGCAAATTAATCAATCTGAATAAAGCATCTGGAATAACCACCCTATGTTTATAAGGTGGTTATTTTACTCTTTGGTGACAAAACCACCTTCCAACGGTTCAACACTAATTTTAATATCCGCCTTTAAATTTAAAGCTGCGTACCGGTCTTTAATTTCATTGATCAATTGTTCCATTGTGACATGACTTAAATCCAATTCAGACTCAGCATAAGCTTTAGTTACAAGATCAGCTTTATCTTGGTGTTTAGACTCCATATTCCAACGTTCAGTCATTCCGACTAAACGGGCCAATTCAATTAGACTTTGCGCACTCGAGGGTGTGGAGTTCTGCAACCATTTGGTCATGGTCCCTTTAGAAGTTTCGAGTACGTTAACAATATCACTGGCTTTTATATTTTTATCCTGAATCAATTGTTTTAAACGCTTTGCACCTTCGATAAAAAGATCATCATCTTTTTCAACCATACACTTTATTCCTGTGTTTTCGACCCATAAAACTATCATCTTTTATTCAAAGTTTGTTATAACACAATATGATTAATATTTTTAATGCTTAAACCGGTCGACTAAAATTTGTGAGCTTAAATTTGTGAATATTCAAACTCAGCAACTTCCAAGTAAAGAGCAAATTCAGAGCTTTCCCCGTTTTCAAAATTTACTTTTGAATAAAATTATGGTGATCAATGACTTGCAACAATGCCACGCGATTGCAGAAGAATTAAAAACGGCGCGCCTTTTTGGTTTCGATACCGAGTCTAAACCTACATTTAATAAAGGTGAAATACAAACAGGTCCACACCTTATTCAACTCGCGACTTTTGAAAAAGCCTATTTATTTCAAGTTTCACCTGATGTTCTTCATTTTTTAACCCCTTTTTTTGAAAATCCTGATCAAATTAAAGTCGGTTTTGGCTTAAAAAATGATGCACATCTATTTCGTAAAAAAGGCATACAACTCAACAGTGTTATCGAACTTTCAAAATGCTTTTCGAGTTTTGGTTTCAACAATCCTTTGGGGATTAAAAATGCGATGGCATTGTTATTCAAGGTCAACTTCCCTAAAAGTAAATCAATTAGCACTTCAAATTGGTCACGTAAAATCCTCACAACACCTCAAATTGAATATGCGGCAGCCGATGCTTATGCTGCTATATTAATTTTCAAAGCCTTACTGGATTTAGGCTTAATACCTGACACGATCGCGCATACTCAGCTTAAATTGAGCATTCAGCCCAATAAAAGCCTAAACTGACACTTAGAAATTGATCAAGTTTTTGCTAATATGAAGATCAATAAATTCTTAATTGAGATTAAGCAAGGAGCGAAAGCATGCTGATCATCCCGGCAATTGATCTGAAAGATGGTAAATGTGTTCGTTTAAAACAAGGTCGTATGGAAGACGATACCGTATTTTCTGATGATCCTGTCGCAACAGCACAGCATTGGGTGAATGAAGGCGCTCGTCGTTTACATTTGGTTGATTTGAATGGGGCTTTTGCGGGAACACCAATTCATAAACCAGTAGTTGAGGCAATTGCTAGAGCACAACCTGAACTTCCTATTCAAATTGGTGGTGGTATTCGCTCTTTGGAAACAATTGAACATTACCTAGATGCAGGTGTTTCTTTTGTAATCATTGGAACTAAAGCAGTTCAAAATCCTGAATTTGTTGAAGAAGCATGCAATAAGTTTGCAGGACACATAATCGTTGGTATTGATGCAATAAATGGTATGGTTGCAACAGATGGTTGGGCAAATGTCACAGATGTAAAAGCCACTGATCTTGCAAAACGTTTTGCAGATGCTGGGGTTTCGAGCATTGTTTATACCGATATCGCGCGTGATGGTATGATGCAAGGCGTAAATGTTGAACAGACTGTAAATCTTGCGCAATACTCAGGTCTTCCAGTGATCGCGTCAGGCGGTGTAACCAATCTAGACGATGTACGTAATTTAAAAGGGAAACCAGGTATTTTAGGTGCGATCACAGGTCGTGCAATTTACGAAGGCACACTCAACCTACGTGAAGCTCAATTGTTATTGGATGAACAAGGGTTTTAATGTCCAAATCAAGATCTGATTAAAAAAGAGAACCTAAGAGGTTCTCTTTTTTTATATGTGAAAAATAGTGTTTGAATTGCTATATTTTTATTTAAACCAATGTATTTTCAAAATGTTGCATTTCAATTTTACTGGCTAAAAAGGGTTTCATTGACATAAACCACTGTTTGAATTCATCCGTTTTCATAAAAATATCTGTATGGGTTTGAAGGTCAATCCAATGAATTTGTAGAATATATTTTTGATTGTCTTCTATACATCGGATCAATTTAAATTTTTCACAACCTTGAGCACTTCTAAAGGTATCCGATAGTTCATAAAATTTCTTTTCAAAAGCCATTTGTTGACCATCAACAATATGAAATAAAGCCTGTTCGATCACCATGATTTATTTCTCTTTATCAAAATTTTGATTCAATAGGCTATCACTATTGCATGACAATTGAATGATTTAAATACCCGATTACTCAGCTTAACATCTGCACAATCCTGTGCTTTCACGTAAAATAGCCCTGCTCTTCCACATTACTCTATTTTATGTCTTCCTCTCCCCTCGCTTTATTTTTAAAGTCCAGAACACCTCAAATTGCGTTGATACTCATGACCATGATTTGGGGTGGTACATTTGTCATTGTACATTGTGCCCTAAACTATAGTTCCCCTATGTTTTTTGTCGGTTGTCGTTTTGCTGCGGCCACCATTGCTGTTGGATTATTATCTTATAAATATCTAAAAGGTATAAATCTAAAAGAGCTAATCGCAGGTGCGCTCATTGGTGGCATGATTGCTGCAGGTTATGGCTCACAAACGGTAGGTATGCAAACTATTAGTAGCAGTGAGTCTGCATTTTTAACTGCTTTGTATGTACCACTTGTTCCGATTCTTATCTGGGTGATTTTTCGTAAAAGACCACATATCATGATCTGGCTTGGTATTTTTTTAGCATTTATCGGTTTAATTTTTCTGACAGGAAATGGTTTTGATCAAATTGATTTAAATACAGGGCAAATCGTCACATTAGTTGGCTCATTTGCAATTGCTATGGAGATCATTCTCATCGGGTACTTTGCTGGAAGCGTCAATATTCAGCGTGTAACGGTGATTCAGCTTGCCTTTGCTTCATTGATTTCATTTGCCAGTATGCCTTTTGTGGACGAGTTGCATATTCCACCCTTCTCGTGGCAATTGGTGATGCTTTCAGTTGGGCTAGGCTTAACCAGTGCTCTATTACAATTGACAATGAATTGGGCACAACGTTCTGTCGATCCTTCTCAAGCTGCCGTGATTTATGCTGGCGAACCAGTTTGGGCAGCTTTATTTGGGAGAATTGCAGGTGAGCGCTTACCATTGCTGGCTCTTTTTGGCGGTTTACTTGTAGTATTGGGGGTTATCATCAGTGAATGGAAACCCAAATTTTTATACAAACGACAGCTTGAAGAAAATTCGGCTGAGATAGAAAAACAGCGTTCTTAATCAGAACGCTGTTTTTACTAAAATTACTGTTTGATCAAGCTGTATTGCTCAAGAACAAGACTTACCAAATATTGTTCATTCAGTTATATCGGTAAGGCTTGATCATCATTCAGCGCAATAATGCCTCGAATGGCCCGATAGACAATCCATATCCAAGAAATAAATAAAGTGGCAGCACAAAAGATCGTAGCACCCACCGCAACACCAGCAAAGGCATTGACATTATCCATGGTAAAAAATAGAAAAATAAACGGAATAAATGCAATTACCGTCCAGACTAAATACCACCAAAAAGTGCGGATTTGCCATCTAAAATGACTTTCGAAAATCGTACCACGGACCGAATTCAATTTTACATAATTGATAATCAATGCAATGATTGCAAGAATTCCCGCAGAAAAAATTGCAACAATATAAAGGATATATAAAATTAAAGTCAGAGATTTACTATTATTTGGATCAACATAATTATTCATTGTAAGCCCTTTTAAATTTGCTAACGCCCGTTTAAATCTTAAACATATTCAAAGGCGAAATTAACCATAAAATCAATAAAATATTAAAGAATATGGTACACAAATAAATCTTTTTAAAGGGTTGTTTTTGTGTTTTATGTCGTAAGCGTTGCTGGGCTAGCCAAGCTGCGGGCCAACCGCCTAAAAAAGCTAAAATATGCAGGGTATTTTCAGGAACACGACGCTGATTGCTCTGCGCAGCTTCTTTATCTTGTGCATAAAACCAATAGGTCATCACATTGATGATACTGACAAAAAGAATAAACATGCCATTGAGCAAACCACTTATGCTCAAGATTGCCAAAACAATAATATAAACAGCGCAAAGAATTTGCATCGGCTGTAATTTAGCCTGCTTTGTTGCATGTAAATGTTTGGCTTTAGCCGCTTGCGGGCTTGTCACTTTCGCCATTTGTGTAGCTTTTAAATACGTGACTTGTTTTGCTTTATAACGCCCTTGACCATCTAATTGCACCACATATTCAAGTGCACAGCCAACGATTGGGCGTGGCCCTTTTTGTGCAAAATCTTTGATGTGTAAAAATACGCGATCTTTTACACCATCATTTGGTTGAATAAAGCCATAGCCTTTATCATCAAACCATTCAACTAAACGACCTTGATCACGCATTTTATTTCCTAAAAAACTATTAAGCAGTAACAAACTTTAATCTTTCGATCAACATATTACGCATTTCTTGCGGATTTTTCTGCAAAATATCATCACCTGTACGTGCTTCAGCAGCATTCATCTGAGCAATTTGTAAACGCATCATCCAAAAGCGACCTGCGGCCATAGCCAAATATAACTCTAAACAAGCTCTTTCATCTTCAGTCAAAGGACGAATCGAGGTATATGCATTTAAGAAAGCCATTGCTTTGGCTTCATTCAAAGTAACACTCGGATATTCTGTACAAAAATCATTTAACGTAATCGCAATATCAAAAAGCAATTCATCTTGATTCATTTCATAAAAATCAAGAATGCCTTTTAACTCATCGCCTTCAAACAAAGTATTGTCACAGAACAAATCCGAATGAATAAAACCTTTAGGTCGATTTGGATACATCATTGTCAGTGCTTCATACAAACCTAAAAGATTATTCAGCAAAGCACTATCAGCTACATCTAAAGTCGGTTTAATTTGTTGAGCAACGTTGTACCAATAAGCATGATCACGCACCACTTGACGCTGTAATGGGAAGTCTTGTAACGCCACATGCATTTTGGCCTGTGCCACAGCAATTTGCTCAACTTGAGCGATTGTAGAGGGCATCGGATGTTTACCTGACATCCGTGGCGCAATTTGTGCAGGTTTATTTTTTAAACTATGAATCGACTGACCGCTATGTTTTAACGGAACAGGAACTGGCAAACCTTGTTGACCCAAGTGTTCTAAAACAGGAATTAATTCCCCTGCTGCTTGCGCATCCATATTTTCAAATAATGTTAATACGAACTGTGTTCCATCAGCACAAATGATAAAATAGTTGGTATTTTGCACACCGCCTTGAATTGGTTTAAGTTCAACCACCTCTAATCCATAAGGTGCTGCAAAGTGTTGAACTTCTTTTAAACTCAAAGTGGTATAAACCGACATAGAAAACCTGCGAAAAAACTTACATAAGTTTGATAGAATAACCGCTTCGACTATCGAGGTGTAGCACCTAAGTCACGAACTTTCATAATCGCCTGTTATTTTTGGAAAAAATTATGCTCGCTAAACGTATTATTCCTTGCCTGGACGTAGATAATGGTCGTGTGGTGAAAGGTGTCCAGTTTTTAGATATCCGTGACGCAGGAGATCCTGTAGAAGTTGCCCGTCGTTATAATGAGCAAGGTGCAGATGAAATCACCTTTTTAGACATTACCGCAACATCGAATGGCCGTGATACCACTTATCGTACTGTTGAACGTATGGCTGAAAGTGTGTTTGTCCCCCTTACAGTTGGTGGTGGTGTTCGTAAAGTTGAAGATATCCGTTTGTTATTAAATGCAGGTGCAGATAAAGTCAGCATCAACTCTGCTGCAGTATTTAATCCTGAATTCGTTCAAGAAGCTTCTCAGCGCTTTGGTGCACAATGTATTGTTGTAGCAATCGATGCAAAAAGAACTGGTGAAAATAAATGGGAAATTTTCACCCATGGCGGCCGCAAACCGACAGGCATAGATGCGATTGAATGGGCTGTGAAAATGGCACAATTCGGTGCAGGTGAGTTATTGGTTACCTCTATGGATGCAGATGGGACTAAAGCGGGTTATGACATTGGTTTAATGCGTCAAATTAATGATCGTGTCACCATTCCGACCATTGCGTCAGGTGGTGTTGGTAATTTACAACATTTAGCAGATGGTATTTTAAAAGGTGGTGCCGATGCTGTATTGGCAGCCTCTATATTCCATTTTGGTCAATACTCTATCCCTGAGGCGAAAAAATATCTTGCTGAGCAAGGAATTGAAATGCGTCTTTAATTGATAATGAGTACATATATAGAAGAATGTTATTTTGCATTCTTTTATATATTATTTATTAAGCCCTATTAAAACACCTAGATAGAATACATAAATAATAGGTATTATTTTAAATAACGACTAACAACTCATTTTATATAAATTATCAATTATTAAAATCACTGATATCAAACTGAATAAGAATTAAAACTGAATAAGTTATTTATTTATCTTGAATCACTTTTTAAATACTTTTATATGGAAAAATCCTGATCATTGGGTATTTCTTATTCTATTTATTTCCTTTAATCTTATGATGGGAACTTTATAAAAAATAAGCGTGAGTCATTATGGATTTAATAAAAACAATACGAAAATTAAAGGAAATCTTCAGTTATAAATACCATTATTCCAACCCATATCAATCATTTAATATCTCTGAATCAATGCACATTTACCATCGCGCAACCAGTTATGAACATTTAGCGCTGAATCAGCAGTATAAACTTGATATTGATTACCATCACAATGAAAAAATATATAAATATCAACGTAATGCGATTTGGTATTTTTTACATTCAGCACTCAAAGGGTATAGCTCAGCACAATATAAATTAGGCATGATTTACTTACAGGGGCAACTTGGATTATCTCCAGATAAAGTCAATGCATACAAATGGTTATTACTTGCTGCAAATCAGGGTCATCTCGAAGCACGAGACCAACTATGTCATTTCTATCAGCAATAAAAAACCAGCTCGAAAGCTGGTTTTTTATCAACAAAATGAGGAGTTAACCCCCAATTTTTTTGTATTTGGTCCGTTTTTGCACAGCAGCATCACCCAAACGAGCTAAGCGATATGCTTCATATTCAGCATAGTTACCTTCGTAAAATTCAGGCTGTTCATTTTCAAATGACAAGATATGTGTCGCAATACGGTCGAGGAACCAACGGTCATGCGATACCACCATAACAGTACCAGGGAATACAAGAATTGCATCCTCTAGTGCACGTAAAGTTTCAATATCCAAATCATTCGACGGTTCATCGAGCAAAATCACGTTTGCGCCCATCTGAAGAATCTTCGCAAGTTGTAAACGGTTACGTTCACCACCAGACAATTCACCTACACGCTTTTGCTGATCTTGACCTTTGAAGTTAAAACGACCGATATAGGCACGAGATGCGATCTCATATTCGCCAATTCTTAAGATATCTAAACCGCCAGAAACTTCTTCCCAAACGGTTTTATTGTTATCTAAAGTGTCACGAATCTGACCAACATAAGCAACTTTTACAGATTCACCTAATACAACGCTACCCGTATCCGGTTGCTGTTCGCCTGTCATCATACGGAATAATGTAGTTTTACCCGCACCGTTTGGACCAACAATACCAACAATTGCCGTTGGTGGCACCGTGAAAGATAGGTTTTCATAAAGTAGACGACCATCAAACGATTTACTGATGCCCTCAACTTCTACAACCTTATTCCCTAGGCGTGGACCAGGTGGAATATAGATTTCAGACGTTTCATTACGTTGTTGGAACTCACGTGAGTTAAGCTCTTCAAAGCGCTCCATACGTGCTTTGTTTTTCTTTTGCTGACCTTTAGCATTTGAACGAACCCATTCCAATTCTTTTTTCAATGCTTTAGCAAAAGATTCTTCTTGTTTATTTTCCTGCTCTAAACGAGCATTCTTTTGTTCCAACCAAGAAGAATAGTTACCTTGATAAGGAATACCATGTCCACGGTCAAGCTCAAGAATCCACTCCGCAACGTTATCCAAGAAATAACGGTCATGGGTAATTGCAACAATTGTACCGGCAAAGTCTTTCAAGAAGCGTTCTAACCAAGATACAGATTCTGCATCCAAATGGTTCGTCGGTTCGTCAAGCAGTAGCATGTCTGGTTTAGACAATAACAAACGACATAATGCAACACGACGACGTTCACCACCTGAAAGTAAGCTTACGTCAGAATCCCATGCTGGGAGATTCAATGCTGCCGCAGCCTGATCCATTTGGTTACTTAGGTTATGCGCATCCCAAGCATGGATAATTGCTTCTAATTTCTCTTGCTCTTTTGCAAGCGCATCAAAGTCAGCATCTTCAGCTGCATATTCAGCAAAAACTTCATCTAAACGTGCCAATGCATCCAATGGTTCCCGTAAACCATCTTCAACGTTACCACGAACATCTTTATTTGGATCTAATGGTGGTTCTTGCTCAAGATAACCGATTTTAATACCTGGTTGCGCACGAGCTTCACCTGAGAAATCTTTATCTACGCCAGCCATAATACGGAGTAGGGTAGATTTACCTGCACCGTTTAAACCAAGTACACCAATTTTTGCACCTGGGAAAAATGATAAAGAGATGTCTTTTAAGATTTCGCGTTTAGGCGGAACCATCTTCGACACACGGTTCATCGTGTAAATATATTGGGCCACGTAGGACTCCTCTATAATGAATAGAAATTCGCAAAATGCGAATAAATAAATACCGTCAATTATACGCTGAATTTATCTATTTTTGTTCAGATTTGTCCAATTGATTGAGATATTTTAAAAGCATCAAGAAAACATTTTCAACACCAATAATCTCAATCAAATTGCAATCTCAAACATTATCACCAACAAAAATTCGACTGATAATGATATACAAATTGTGTCTTGGTCTGAGTTGAACTTGGTGCATTGTAGTTTGACAATGATTACACAAGCGTCAGCACCAAACGCCAATGTTATATTTTTGGTTAAGGTCATCTGTGTTGTTGAATTTTGTTCATCATCAGAACATGCGGTCAAACCCAGTAAACTAGAGCGTACTAAAGTTAAAGTTGTTTTATGGCGAGTTAGTTTATTTATTACTGCTTATTTATTGTGTTTTTTAATAACAGAATTTATAGAAGTGTCTATGCTAGTTTGAGCAAATGACAGCTTAATGAACTCAGCGATATTCGGTCTCTATTTACTCGTTCAAACTGAATTCAACACGGGCTACAATGTTGGCTTTATCTATTTTTATGATTTTAAAATATATAAACCCTTGTTTACTTCATATATTTATTTGTTACACTCTATTGAAATTTAATAAAAAGTTGACGGAAGAACATGACATATAAAGATGAAACTCTTGCGATACATGCAGGCTATGAACCAGAAGCAACGACTAAAGCCGTAGCCGTTCCCATTTATCAAACAACCTCTTATGCCTTTGATAATACGCAGCACGGCGCAGATCTATTTGATCTTAAAGTTCAAGGGAATATTTATACACGTATCATGAACCCAACCACAGCTGTGCTTGAGCAACGCCTGAGCGCACTTGAGGGCGGTATCGGTGCTTTAGCATTGGCTTCTGGTATGTCTGCGATTACTTACTCAATCCAGACTATTGCAGAAGCAGGTGACAATATTGCATCGGTTTCAACGCTGTATGGCGGCACCTATAATTTATTTGCCCATACGTTACCTAAACAAGGCATTGAAGTACGTTTCTTTGATTACCAAGATCCTGAAGCATTGCGCGGCTTGATTGATGAAAAAACCAAATTGGTTTTCGTTGAGTCGATTGGCAATCCGTTGGGTAATATTATTGACCTAGATGCCATTGCTAAAATCGCACATGAATATGGTGTACCCGTCATTGTGGATAATACTGTTGCAACACCTGCCCTACTGAAACCTTTTGAACATGGTGCAGATATCGTGGTGCATTCATTGACTAAATATATTGGAGGTCATGGCAACTCGATTGGTGGTGCGATTGTCGATAGTGGTAAATTTCCTTGGGGCAAATATCCCGAGCGCTTCAAAGTCTTAAATACCCCCGATCCAAGTTATCATGGGGTGAACTATGTAGAAGCTTTGGGTGCTGCAGCATATATTGCCCGTGCACGTGTTGTCCCATTAAGAAATACAGGCGCAGCGATTAGCCCACTCAGCGTATTCTTAATTTTACAAGGTTTAGAAACACTAAATTTGCGTATGGAACGCCATACTGAAAATGCACAAAAAGTCGCTGAATATTTACAGGCGCATCCAAAAGTGCAATGGGTTAACTATGCAGGTTTAAAAGATCATCCACAGCATGCTTTGGCACAAAAGTATGTTAAAGGTAAACCCTCTGCAATTCTGTCTTTTGGGGTAAAAGATGGACGTGAAGGTGGTACCCGTTTTATCGACGCACTACAGCTGTTTACTCGCCTAGTGAATATTGGTGATGCAAAAAGTTTAGCCTGTCATCCAGCAACCACCACTCATCGTCAACTTAATGAAACAGAGCTAAAAGCAGCTGGTGTGAGTATTGATATGGTGCGTTTATCTGTGGGTATTGAACATATCGAGGATTTGATTGCGGACTTAGAACAAGCACTTGCTCAGGTGTAATTTTATTTTTGTAATCTTAAATATTACAAATAAAAAGACCTGAATGATTCAGGTCTTTTTATTGATCATAAATTCAATTACTTGCCTTGTACTTTTTGCTCAATTTCTTCAACGCTGGTATGACGAACATCAAAACCTTTTGCAATATAAATGACTTGTTCTGAGATATTACGCGCATGATCACCAATCCGCTCAAGTGAACGCAATACCCACATCACATTGATTACACGGCTAATATGACGTGGATCTTCGATCATGTAGGTCATTAGTGTGCGCGTCGAAGATTGGTATTCACGGTCAATATCTGCATCTGCCAACAAAACTTTTAAAGCCTGTTCTGCATCTACACGCGCAAAAGCATCTAAAGCATCATGAATCATTACACGCACTTGATTACCAATATGCCGTGTTTCCATATAACCACGCGGCGATTCACCCTCTTCACATAAAGTCTGTGCTATGCGGGCAATTTTTGCAGCTTCATCACCAATACGCTCTAAATCGGTATTGGCTTTACTCATGGCAATTACCATGCGTAAGTCGATTGCAGCTGGATGACGACGCGCCAGAATCAAAGTCAGTGCTTCATCAATTTCTCGTTCATAACGATTGACTGTATTGTCTTGAAATTGAACATCAATCGCCATATTGGCATTGGTATCCAATAAAGCGTGCACTGCATTTGCGACTTGTTGTTCTACCAAACCACCCATGGTCATAAATTTGGTATTCACATCCTGTAAGTCCTCATTAAATTGAGAAGATATGTGATGGTTTAATACAGGATTACTTGGGCTCAAGGTTAGATGCTCCACACGCAACAAAACTATTTTTATGGATTAATATTAAAGCACATTCATCATGAATATTTTATGACAAGTATTTTTCTTTCAAATAAATTTCTCAATATAGCTCATTTTGCTTCCAATCAAAGTGATTAGAGTAAATATACTACTACAATCTACTGAATTTAAATATGTAACTTTGCTATGAAAATCCATATAAACCCAATTCTTGATTATTTATCGAATGCTAATTTTTACCAACCTTAAGTTAGACACACGCCTCAGTTTCTTGCAAAAATTAACGTTTTATTATCACAAAACTACAAAATATTTCATTTATTTAGCCTCGATTCAGCGACAATGGCACCGAACAAAATTGAGCTTCTTTTAAATGCTGGTCGAATGAAATTTCCTCGCAATATCCTTCATTTTCTCATTTCAGGCATACTCGTTATATTGAGTTGCATGATGGTTATCGCATGCCAAAAACCAACGACTGACATTGTTAAAGAGTCTAAAGAGACTCCACCAAAAGAAAATCCAATACCTGATTTAACTCAAATTTGTCAAAATCTCAAAAATGAAATGCTTGCAATCAACGAAAAAAGAACCACACTTGCAATAGAGCAAGTCAATCAAGATATTCGTATGTGTTTGCCATTGATGAAACCTGCGGAACAAATGGTATTGATGCATCAGTCAAAACGTATGTATCAACAATTTTTACAGATCGAACGTACTTCAGAACAACAGCAAGCATTTGAAAATTATGCTTTAGATCAAGCTGCATACCCCACCATTCAACAAAGTAAATTTGAACAACTTAATCTTCGTGATCAATATTTATTACGTCACAAAGGGCAAGCTTATATTGAGCTGACCGAACAAACAGATGATAAAATTGTCTATCGTAGAAGCCCGCAATATCTAGCAAAAGTTTTCGCGCCGTATCTAACTGCGCCTGAACAAGTTTTTATCGAAAATCTTGCAGAACAAAATACTCACCCACTTTTTAAAAATCATAAACTCGATATTGATGCTGAAGAAACTGCCAAAAGAGCTAAATTTTGGCAAGATTACCTCCAAACCTACCCCAATAGCCCTTTTTTAAATGATGCGCAGTTCCTAAAAAATGCATATAGCAGTCTATTATTTTTAGGTACTGAAGAAGCACCTATTTCGATAAGTTTTGAAAATCAAACCGATATAGATGCCTTAAGTTGGTTGGTGATTGAACGATTGGCAAAATCTAATGATGGTGAGCTTTCAGCACAGGCGAAAAAGTTTGTTCATTTTTTAAACATGAGCAAAGAGCAAAGACAACAAAAAATTCAAATTAGTGAAAAAGAACGCACTAAACTAGAAAATATTCCTCAATTATTGGCACTTTCCCAACTCAATCAATATCTAAATCTAAGCCCAATCGACTTTAAGCGTGTTAAAAAAGATTGCTTTAGCGATGCGATTTGTTCTGACAGTTAGATGTTATTTCAGTTCAATTTTTATTATTCTTGTGGCATTCAATAACTCACAACAACAGTCATTCTATGAAAGTTTTAAAACAACATTTGTCACTCACAACACTTTTCATTTGTGTCCTATTCAGCGCTTGCCAAAAACATGAGAATAATCAAAAAAATGAAACAACCGAAGCAGCTGCTTCTGAAGTGGCTCAGACCCGTACAATTGAAATTCCAGCTATTCCACAAAACTGTAACGAGATAGCTACAAGCATCAAAAAATTAGAAAAAAAGGTTATCGTTGAAGATTTAAATGACCTCAATCAATTATTTAAAAAATGTCTCGCATCTACTCCATTAAAAACACGCTATCAATGGCAAGCAAAAATTGAAAACATTTATCAAAAACTCATCGCAGATGCCTCGCCTGAAGTATTTCAATATATGACCGACACACTTGCAGACGGTCAGTCGATGACAGCTCAACAAAAACAAGAACTGTATAAAAAGTTAAAACCACGTGAAAAATATTTAGTTGATCACTCAAAAGACTTATATTTAGCAAAATTTTATATCGGCGAAGGTGAGTACACCTTTGTACAGCATCCACAATATGATCTGGATACTTTTGCACCCTATTTAGAAAAATCAGATCAGGTCTACTTTAAACAGATCCGTAAAGAGTATACAGGTGCCAACTATATTATGGACGCAGGGTTAGCAATTAGTTTTGATGAAGTGGCCAATCGACTGTTATATTGGGAAAAATTCAATAAAGACTACCCCAACAACCATTTTAAACATCAAGTCGTAGAGAACATTGAACAATACCGTAGTGCACTTTTTCAAGGCGAGGACAACACTCGCACGCTCTGGTTCGATGACGATAAAATTGCAGATGAACAAGCAATCAAAGCGATTGAAAAAATTGCAGGAAGTAAAACTGCAAGTAGCCCAACTGCACAGAAATTTGTGAATTTAATCAATGCAAGTGAAACGCTTTGGCAACAAATGCCAAAACCATCTAGCCAGTATCCTGAAGATAATTCAGCTGAACAGCAAGACATCCGAGCACAACGTGAAGCATTTGAACAAAAAATTAGAAAATCTGTCGAGGTAATTCTGGCCCAAGAAAATAATTGAAATTGATATCTGTATGCCAGCATATTTTCAATAAGAACATGCTAAGATTTGAACATCGCTTGACGGAGCGCGAGTAATACCTCGCTGAGATTTAGTCAGTTTTGCATCTCCTTGCCAAAACTTAAACTAAAGTACCGTTGAACCTGATCAGGTTAAGACCTGCGTAGGAATCAAGCATCTAAAAACTGACAGCCCATAGTTTATCTATTTTTGTCGCAATAGCGCTTTATTCTGATGATGAATTTAGCAGATAAAATAGACTAGATTTGCCACCGTTTTTGGTCGTGCTTGATTCGTTGATGTCATTCATAAGGATCATTGTAATGAACCAATTAACGAATCTATCCCCTGCTGATCAATTGGCTCAACACGAGCAAGAAGCCAAAGATCTGACTCGAATTTTACCCGCATCTAAAAAAGTTTATATTCAAGGTTCACGCCCAGATATTCAAGTACCGATGCGTGAAATTGAACTCACGGATACCCCAACAGGCCTTGGTGGTGAAAAAAATCCACCAATTATGGTCTACGACACTTCAGGTGTTTATACCGATCCCAACGTACACATTGATTTGAATAAAGGCTTACCCAATGTACGTGAATCTTGGATTGAAGAACGTGCGGATACTGAGCATTTAGCCAGCTTAACCTCTAAATTTGGTCAAGAACGTCTGAAAGATATTCGTACTGCTGAAATACGTTTTGCCCATATTCAAAAACCACGTCGTGCAAAAACAGGCAATAATGTCACTCAAATGCATTATGCCAAGCAAGGTATTATTACGCCTGAAATGGAATACATTGCCATTCGTGAAAATCAACGCCAGCATGAGGGTGTAGATATGCGCCAACATGCAGGACAAAATTTTGGCGCCCACAACCTTATGCAAATCACCCCTGAATTTGTGCGTAAGGAAGTCGCTGAAGGGCGTGCCATCATTCCAGCCAATATTAACCATCCTGAATGCGAACCCATGATTATTGGACGTAATTTCTTGGTGAAAATTAATGCCAATATCGGAAACTCAGCTTTGGGTTCATCAATAGATGAAGAAGTGTCGAAAATGACATGGGCAACCCGTTGGGGTGCAGACACCATCATGGACTTATCGACAGGTAAAAATATCCACGAAACTCGTGAATGGATTATCCGTAACTCGCCTGTTCCAATTGGTACAGTTCCTATTTATCAAGCACTTGAAAAAGTCGATGGTGTTGCAGAAAACCTCACATGGGAAATTTTTAAAGATACTTTAATTGAACAAGCTGAACAAGGTGTCGATTATTTCACCATTCATGCTGGGGTCTTATTGCGATATGTGCCAATGACAGCCAATCGTTTGACTGGAATCGTATCACGTGGCGGTTCGATCATGGCGCAATGGTGTTTGGCACATCATGAAGAAAATTTCCTCTATACACATTTTGATGAAATCTGCGAAATCATGAAAGCCTATGATGTGTCTTTCAGCTTAGGTGATGGTTTACGCCCAGGTTGTATTCAAGATGCCAATGATGAAGCGCAATTTTCAGAATTACGCACTTTAGGTGAACTAACCCATCGAGCATGGAAACATGATGTTCAAGTCATGATCGAAGGGCCAGGCCATGTTCCAATGCATATGGTGAAAGAAAATATGGACCTGCAACTTGAAGTCTGTCAAGAAGCACCGTTCTATACCCTTGGACCACTCACCACAGATATTGCTCCAGGCTATGACCACATTACTTCTGCGATTGGCGCAGCAATGATTGGTTGGTATGGCACGGCCATGCTGTGTTATGTGACCCCAAAAGAGCATTTGGGCCTGCCCAATAAGAAAGATGTTAAAGACGGGATTATCACCTATAAAATCGCAGCACATGCTGCTGATTTAGCCAAAGGACATCCGGGTGCACAAGTCCGTGACAATGCTTTATCTAAGGCACGCTTTGAATTCCGTTGGGAAGATCAGTTCAATCTCAGCCTCGATCCAGATACAGCAAGATCGATGCATGATGAGACTATGCCTAAAGAGGCACATAAGTCCGCACACTTCTGTTCAATGTGCGGACCTAAGTTCTGCTCGATGAAAATCACTCAAAACGTGCGAGATTATGCACAAAATCAACAAAATGCAGCACAACCTGTAAATAACAAAACGGTTATAGAAGATGGTCTCAAAACCATGAAATCCGTTTATCAGGAACAAGGGCAAAAGTTGTACCATAAAGTGTAAAGTTTAAAAAAAACTTTTGTCTTTCACTATTTCTCAGTTAGGATGAAATGAATATGTTTCATCCTAACTGTGCACATGAACATCATTCAGCAAGCAACCTACACACATAATGATGTAGAAATACAATCTCGTGAATATGCCTTTAAAGGTTTTGTTCAAGTCGAAAAAGTGAGCTTGCGACACCGATTATTTAATCAAACTGAATATACCACAACCATCCAACGTGAATTGATTCGCCGTAAAGAGGCTGCTGGCGTACTGATTTATAATGATCAGCAACAGAAATTTGCATTGATTGAACAGTTTCGTGTGGGGGCGATTGATGATGTTGTTTCACCTTGGCAACTTGAAATCATCGCAGGTGTACTCGATGGAGATGAATCTCCAGAAAGTTGCATTCGGCGAGAAAGCGTTGAAGAATCTGGATGTGAATTAAATCAAATCAGACACTTGTTTAGCTTCTATCCATCTGCTGGTGCATGTGATGAAATCTTCCATCTCTATGTTGCTCAAGCAGCGTTACCCGCTGAAGGTGGGGTGTTTGGTATGCCTGATGAAAGTGAAAATATCAAACTTCATATCATTGATTATTCAGATCTGTGCATCTTATTACAAAGTAATCGTTTAAAAAATGCGCCTGTGATTATGGCTTTGCAATGGCTACAACAGCACTTGCATACATTTGAAAATGTCTAGGGGAAAGGCATGCAATCAGAGATATTGCCGCAAACTGATAAAGATAGAGTAATTATCCAAATCACAGATACACATCTGAAGGATAGACCTGAGGCTGAATTTGTCGGGATTAATCCTGAAGAAAGCTTTCATGCCGTTATGGATGATATTCAGCAACGCTATAAAAATATCGATTTAATTTTACATACAGGTGATTTGGCTCAAGCTGCGTTTCCAGAAACCTATGCGCGCTATTTAGATTATATGCAGCGTTTTGGTATCAATTTTTATCAAATTCCAGGAAATCACGACAATCTGAACTTGTTTCCCTTCCATGCGCCAGAACCGATTCCCGCAGTTATTGAGTTAGATCAATGGCGTATCATTTTGCTGAATAGTGCTGTGAGCGGGCGTACTGATGGAAACATTCAAACAGAACAATTGGCACATCTAAAACTGTTATTGGAAAAAATGAGCGACAAATTCATACTCATCGCTTGTCATCACAATCCTTTTGATATGCATTCGAAATGGCTCGATCAGCACAAGTTAAAAAATGCAGATGAATTAAAAGCTGTACTTGAACCATTTGATAACATCAAAGCTGTTTTACATGGTCATGTTCATCAAGAGTCCTATAATATATGGAATGGAATACATTTTATTTCTACGCCTGCGACTTGTGTGCAATTTAAACCACTCAGCCAAGAGTTTTCATTTGATCCGATTGCACCTGGTTACCGTTGCTTACATTTAAAAGCCAATGGTGAATTTGATACCTTTGTACACCGCTTGGATCACTTCAAAGTTACAATTAATGAAGAAATTTCAGGTTACTAGCTTTTCATTTTTGTTTTTTTCTATTAAGTTATTCGTCCAACGAGATATGCAGAAAGTCTAATTCAGGGTTAGGTGACTTTCATCTTGGTAAAAAAATCTATATGATGACGCCCCCGATAGATTCATTCTGTTGGTAGTGATAAAAAATACTTGCATATCACCATATTTTTTGCGTATAGATAATACGTATATGATGAGGAATGCCCTTTATGGCGAATGACAACCAAAATCAAGTCTTGGAAGAACAAACAGCAGCAGATGATAAGTCTGTAAAGCGAGTGCGTAAAACCAAGCCGAAGACCAATGAAAACGGTACTACAGCAAGTCTATTCGGTATCGAGCCTTATCAGCCAAAGAAAAATGAAGAATACATGTCTGAGGGGCAGCTCGAACATTTTCGTAAAATTTTGCTGGCATGGAAAGCTGAATTGATGTCGGAAGTGGATCGCACCCTAAATACAATGCAAGATGAATCTTCTTCTTTACCTGATGTAAATGACCGTGCTACGCAAGAAGAAGAGTTTGCCATTGAGTTACGTACCCGTGACCGTGAACGTAAACTTATTCGCAAAATAGAGCAATCTATTGAAGCGATTAAAAATGACGACTATGGTTTCTGTGAAACGTGTGGTATCGAAATTGGTTTACGCCGTTTAGAAGCACGACCAACCGCAACTTTATGTATCGATTGCAAAACCCTTGCTGAGATCAAAGAGAAGCAAAATAACGGTTAACGCTGTGTCAAATTCCTCCCCACCCCTCTCTTTTCCAAAGGGAGGGAGGAAGAATACTGTATACAAAGGACGGTTTGCACCTTCACCCACAGGGCCGTTACATTTTGGCTCCTTGGTGACTGCTGTTGCGAGTTATTGCGATGCTAAAGCTCATCATGGGCAATGGATCGTCCGAATAGAAGATACGGATATTCCACGTATTTATCCAGATAGTGAACAGCACATTTTAAAGTGTCTAGACGCTTTTGGTTTCCAATCTGATGTTGAAATCGTTTATCAAAGACATCGCTTAGACATTTACCAGTCAGTAATCGAACAACTCAAACAAAACAATTTAGTTTATGCTTGTGAATGTACCCGAAAAATATTAGGGTCAAATCATATCTACGCTGGAACTTGCCGAGACAAACAGCTCGACTTCGAAAACCAAGCCATTCGTTTAAAAGTGTCTGATCAAAATATTTGTTTCAATGATCGATTACAAGGGCAACATTGCGCTAATTTACACCACGATTTAGGTGATTTTGTTCTCACACGTCGTGACGGCATTATCAACTATCAATTGGCAGTCGTTGTCGATGATTATTTACAAGAGATCAGCCATGTGGTACGTGGTGCGGATTTATTGGATAATACTGAACGTCAAATTTGGCTAGGGCAGCTTTTAGGCTATCCCGCTCTTGAATATATGCACTTGCCGCTTGCAATGAATCATCTAGGGCAAAAACTCTCTAAACAGAACCATGCTCAAGCCCTTGATGTCAAACATGCGTCTGAATTGCTTTTAGAGGCGATTATAGCGCTTGGACAAGCGCCAGTGGACTTAGATCAGCCAGATAAAATGTTGGTTCAAGCCATCACTCAGTGGGATATTACAAGTATTCCCAAAGGAACAGAGATAAAAGCCATTTACCAATAAAAAAGCCACTTTTGATCAAATGGCTTTTTTATTCAAATTAAATAAATTGCTAAAAACTGGACTCTTCTCGCGCTGGATTAGCATCTTTGGTGGTTGCATCAATTTTAAGAATTAAACTGATCATCACCGCACACATAATTAAAGATGAACCACCATAACTAATAAATGGAAGCGTCAGCCCCTTGGTCGGTAACATTCCCATATTCATGCCTGCATTCACTAAGATCTGTAATAAGAAAATAATGCTAATCCCATAAGCCAAATAACCTGCTCGCAAATATTGATGATTGAGCGCACGTTGACCAATACGAATACAGCAAATCAACATCACAAACGAGAGCAACAAAACAGTCGAAATACCAAAGAAACCGAATTCTTCACCTAAAATTGCCAACATAAAGTCGGTATGTGCTTCTGGTAGATAAGACATTTTTTGAATACTATGTCCTAAGCCTACCCCAAACCATTCACCACGACCAAACGCCATCAATGCATTCGACAATTGATAACCTGAGCCTAAAGGATCAGCCCAAGGGTTTGAGAATGACATTAAGCGCTCATAACGATAAGGTTCAAACACGATCAATGATACAAATGCCACCAGAATCGCACCAAATGCAAAGCCAAACTGGATCATAGGCGCACCAGCCAAGAAGAATACACCCAGCATCGAAACTGCAATAACCACAGTTGCACCTAAATCAGGTTCTGCAATAATCAGTCCGACCGTCAGCAACATCACCACACCAAGACGTACCAAGCCCTTAATATTATTACGGACTTCTTCAGCACGGCGGACCACATAGTCCGCCGTGAATATCGCCATCATCACCTTGGCGACTTCGGTTGCCTGCAAGGTAAATCCCCCGACACGAATCCATCGTGTTGAGCCATTAACCTCAGTACCCACAACTAAAACGGCGAGCAATAAAGCAATGGTGATCAACCACAATGGAAAGGTATTTTTAAACCAAAGGTTGAGTGAAACTCGATAGGTAATTGCGGCCGCAACAAAAGCCACCACAATCGAAATTGCATGGCGAATCACATAGTGAAATTCGTTTTCATGCATTCTTTCTGCGTAAGGCATTGAAGCCGAAGCCACCATCACCGTTCCAATACATAACAATGATATGACGCAAAATATCAGTACATTACGTGGTGTAATCTCTGCCGGCAATTTTGGCATCCAACGATCATACACTTGGTTAATCTTACTTATAGTCGTCTGAGCTAACCCAGCCATACTTTATTTCCTTATGATTCTTTTTAGTTTAGAGCATTTACATATTCAACAAAGCGATGACCACGCTCAGGATAGCCTGTAAACATATCAAAGCTTGCACATGCAGGTGATAATAGCACTACATCTTGCGCATGCGTATGTTGTTGACAAAGTTCTACAGCTTGTTGCAAAGATGCTGCATGTAGAAGTTCTGTTGTCCCTGTAATGGCGTTTTCAATAATTGAGCTGTCTTCACCAATCAGTACTGCAACTTTGGCATATTTTTGCAGAGACTCACGTAGTGCAGTAAAATCCTGTCCTTTGCCCTGACCACCCAGAATAATCGCAACCTGACCATCTTGTGCTTCAATTGCAGCACCTAAGCCATCCAATGCAGCCAAAGTTGCACCGATATTGGTGCCTTTAGAATCATTATAATAACGCACACCATCGACTTCTTTAACGAATTCGCAACGATGCTCTAAACCTTTAAATGTTTTTAAGGTTTCAAGCATTTTGTCTATAGGCAAACCAATCGCTTCACCTAGAGCTAAACATGCCAAAGCATTGGCAACATTATGTGTCCCTTGAATATACATCTCTGAACTTTTGAGTAGACGTTCACGACCTCGCGCTAACCAAATCGTACCGTTATCTTCTCTTAGGATACCGTATTGTTTTAAATCAGGTGCATTGAGCCCAAAGCTTTGCATCGGTGTAACATCTGGCACCAATGGACGCGTCAATGAATCGTCACGGTTATATACGACTTTTTTCACACCTTGGAAAATACGATGTTTTGCCGCATGGTAACCTGCCATATCCCCATGACGGTCCAAGTGGTCTTCACTCATGTTCAAGACCACAGCCACTTCGGCATTTAAACTCGAGGTTGCTTCCAATTGAAAGCTGGAAAGCTCAAGGATATAAACATCTGGATCATCATGGGTTAAATCTAAAGCTGGGCGACCCAAGTTACCCCCTACCGCAACCTTTACTCCTGCTTCTTGCGCCATTAGGCCAATCAAAGTGGTCACGGTACTTTTTGCATTTGAGCCAGTAATCGCCACAATCGGTTTATCTGTAGCACGGCGGAGAATTTGAATTTCACTGATGACTGGAATGCCTTTTGCAATCGCAGCTTGAATTGCTGGTAACTGAGGATCTAACCCGGGACTAATGACGATCTCTTCAGCTTGCAAAAGTAAATCTTGATCGAGTTGACCAAAGCTGGTTTGAACTGCTGCTGGAATTTGCTCATGTCCTGGTGGAACTTCACGAGAATCTGTGACTGCAACACGGTAGCCATTTTCATGAAGAAAATTTACTGCTGAAACGCCTGAAATTCCAAGCCCAGCCACAACTTTTAACCCACCACGTTGTATTAACATTTTTGCTCACCAGCATTAAGATTTTAAAACTTGCAAAATGTTAGCACTTTGGCGATTTGAAAGCTTTTTCTGTTTTCACTTTCTAGATATTTTTTGTGTCAGTGCGTAAAAATAGCAGCAAATTATTTTGATAAATACATCTGATTTTTTAAATAAAACCCCTCGTGATTTTATTCTATTCTCAACATGAATAAGCCGAATGTTGAGGATCCATATTCGGCTTATTCATCGGGGCAGTTTACGACTGTCTAAATCTGATTAAAATGAATCGAGCAGTAAAGATAATAAGTTACCCGCGCCATAACCCGCACCAAGCAATAGCGCAATCCAAATCCATCCACCTAAAATGTTATACAACATGAATACAGGCATTTTCATATGCCCTGCACCTGCTGCAAAAGGAGCAAAAGAACGAACAAAAGGCACAAAACGGGCAACGAGAATGGTTTTCCCGCCATGCTTTTCAAAATAATGATTGGTCTTTTTAATATATTCAGGCTTAAACCAACGTGAATGCGCATGGAAAAACTTAAAACCTAGCGCACGCCCAGTATAATAGTTAACCATATAACCCAAAATTGAAGCAATAATCAGCAACACACCCATATAGTGCAAATGCACAGATTCAGCGGTAGAACATAAAGCACCGACAGCAATCAATAAACTATCGCCAGGGAGAAAAAACATAAAGACTGAGCCAGTTTCTGCAAAAATGATTAGAAACAAAATGGCATAAATCCACAACCCGTAATTCTCTAAAAAAGTGGGCAATAATTGTTCTAAATGCAATAAAAATTCAAGCAATACTCAACTCTCTTACAGAAGAATTCACGATATATTAGCCTAATTTAATCATGTATATATTAAAAGGCCTAAATAAATTAGGCTTTTTTAATCGGGTTTTGTTTTTATTTATTTTAAAAAACCATTGGCTGCCAGAAATTCCATACTGAGTTTAGACTCTGCTTTTGGCTCAGCAGCTTTATCACCAAGTAACAATCTTTCTATATAACGTGCCAATACATCCACTTCTAAATTCACTTGAGAACCCACTTTCCACGTTCCAATATTGGTCCGTTCAGCAGTATGTGGAATTAAATTTAAACTTAATATATTTCCACGTAAATGGTTGATAGTAAGGCTAATCCCATCTACAGTCACAGAACCTTTTTCAGCCAAATATTTAGCAATTTCAACAGGTGCAGTGACTTCGAAATACAGTGAGCGAGCATCTGAACGTACTACGGTGATTTCACCCACAGCATCGACATGCCCACTGACGATATGTCCACCGAAGCGTGTTGTTGGCAACATTGCTTTTTCTACATTGACCGCCTGCCCCGCTTTCCAACTTGCTAAAGTCGAACGATTTAAACTTTCACGGGATACATCAGCAGCATACCAGTTGTTACCCCAGTCGATCACAGTTAAGCAGATCCCATTGGTCGCAATAGAGTCGCCCAAATGCACATCAGACATATCCAAGTCAGTCTGAATACGTAAGCGCACATCACCACCTACATTTTGTAAACTTTCGACTTTACCCAAACTTTCAATGATACCTGTGAACATAATTCTACCTACTGCTGCAGTGAGAGAAACTGATGAAGTTCAATCTTGTTTATTTTGCACTTGCTACATATTTTAAAGGCAAAGGCGAGTTGTTACCATAAGGCCAATTGCGTACTGACACCTGATGTATCCACACCACCCAATTCTGCAAAATGATAGAGTTGACCCAACAGCTGACGCAATGGTGGTCCGGACTTGGAATGAGTATCGGTGATCACAATAAACTCAAGAACACGTGCGCGCTCAGACTGACGTTGTTTACTGACACGATAGCGAGGCACATCCTGAGTCAATAAGGTGACTTTGCCACGTTTCAGATTAGCTGCCAATAAGTCTTTGGCTTCAATATTGCCATCAGTGGAGTAACTGGTGAGAATATAACGCGCATTAATGGTTTCCAGTAAATTCTCATAGGCTTCTTGTGCATACTTAGAGGAGTTATAAGGACTTGGACGTTCTTTACGCCATGCACGGTCAATCCCGCTTTTAAAACCTTTTGTATCCGGTGTAGGTAAATCAGTTTGATCCCAAAGTGTTAGCGAGTTGAGCACATGATAATTGCTACTATAGGCATGTTGGTTATAAGGTGGATCTAGATAAGCCACATCAACTTCAAAACCACTCATCTGATTCGCCAAATGCTGTGCATCCACACACCACACTTCTGCCATAGGGGTTTTCTGTTGATTATGTCCTACTTCACTAAAGCGGCTGGGTGTAAGCCATAATAAAGATTCAATACGTTCTAACGCAGTTTGGGTTTTTCCACCCCAACCATGATGGAAGCTTTTAAATACACCGCTGGTATTGCTGACAAAACTTGCCGAATAGAGCAAAGGTGCCAATAACGCACTCATTTCTACATCGTCAATTGCACCCTGTGCTTGCCAAGTAGCAATTTGCTGGCGAATTGCATCTATGCGCATCCCATTGCGGCGTTTAAAAAATAAACGGTCTCGTGCAGGGTCATAAATTTCATCATTGCGCGGACAAAGGTTATGGGTAACCCATCCTTTCACTTCAGGCAAGCGGTTTAAATAATCGATGGCTTTCTGATACCCACCCAATTCTTTAAATGCAGGTGCATCTGTGCATGCCAAAATGGCATGATTTAATGCATGACTATAAGGTTCCCAGTCATTGGCAATCACCCTATAGCCATTTTGACGAGCTAAGCGCGAAACCACACCACTGCCAGCAAAAAAATCGGCAAAAATTGGGGCGCGTTTACCCTTAGGATTCAAAGTTCCTGTGATTTCAAGCGCTTCAAGAATCAGATGCAACAAACGGCGTTTGTTTCCTAAATAGGGAACTAACTGATGAAAAAGATATTCATCTGTTGTACGCGCAGCATGACGACGTTTATGGTAAACCGATGATGTTGACTCTGGATTCATACTGACTCTTGTGAAGGGATAAGTCTTAAGCGAATGTCATCACCAAACTGATGAACATCTTGTAACTTAAAACGTAATTGTTGTGCCATCGTTTCAAATTCGGCATTGAACATGGCACGTGCTGATTGTCCTAAAAAGGTCGGGGCAACATAACTGATTAATTCATCCACCAGATTTCCCTGCAAAAATGCAGTGGATAATGTCGCACCAGCTTCAACCAACACATCGTAAATTTGGAAATCTTTTAAAGTAGCAAGCAAATCTTTTAAAGATTGA
Source organism: Acinetobacter sp. LipI_19 (assembly GCF_058242925.1). Taxonomy (NCBI): domain Bacteria; kingdom Pseudomonadati; phylum Pseudomonadota; class Gammaproteobacteria; order Moraxellales; family Moraxellaceae; genus Acinetobacter; species Acinetobacter sp. LipI_19. Next base: position 4,224,321 of record NZ_JBZAYK010000001.1, on the reverse strand, counting down.
ACTTCTAATTGTACCACGCCCAGCTTAGCAAGTTCTTGACGAAATGGCCCCATGACCACCACTGTTTCAGGTGTGTTAAGAATTTGAGCATTGAGTGGCAAGCGACCTTGTCGGTCTAAAATCACACGCTTAGGCTGTACAATCTTTGCAATATCAATATCGCCCAATGAACGTACATTTAATTGTGGGTCATCTGCCAAAATAGTATCAATCCCAGTAATCACTGCACCTGAAATGGCCCGCCAATGCTGAACATCTTGACGTGATTCGGCCCCAGTAATCCATTTAGACTCACCAGATGCCATTGCAGTACGACCATCTAAACTGGAAGCAACTTTTAAACGAACATAAGGCAACCCTGTTGCCATTGCCTTTAAAAAGCCTTTATTGAGTTGTGCCGCTTGTTGCTCACAGATCCCTGTTTCAACCTTAATCCCTGCCTGACGTAAGATATCAACACCTTTACCAGCCACCAAAGGATTTGGATCAGCACATGCAACAACAACCTTACTTACACCCGCTTCAACCAGCCCTTTGGCACAAGGTGGTGTACGGCCATAATGCGCACAAGGTTCCAATGTAACATAAGCAGTTGCACCTTTCGCAGACTCGCCTGCTTGACGCATTGCAAAAACTTCTGCGTGTGGTTGCCCAGCTCGAGGATGATAACCCTCTCCCACCCATTGTCCATCTTTTACAATGACACAACCGACGTTCGGGTTTGGTCGTGTGGAATATTGTCCAAGCTTCGCAAGCTCAATTGCTTTCTGCATCCAAACCTGATCTATGTTTAAACAATCTTCGGGTTTAGAGTTTGAATCAAACTCAGACATAAAATTCCTAATCAATAACGTTCAAAAAATAAAATTAGTGGTCTTGCCCACGATCTTGCATTTGTTCAATTTGATGACGAAAAGCATCGATATCTTGGAAATCCTGATACACCGATGCAAAACGCACATAAGCCACATGATCCAATGCAAACAAAGATTTCATGACGATTTCACCAATGGTGCGTGAACGTACATCACGTTCACCCAAACGGCGAATTTGTAATTGAATATCACTAATGACGGTTTCAATCTGTTCTTGAGTCACAGGTCTTTTTTGTAAGGCGTGCATTAAAGAACGTCGTAATTTTGCTTCATCAAATGGTTCATTTTTACCATCTGACTTGGTCACACGTGGCATCACCACCTCATAACTCTCAAATGTCGTAAAACGTTCGCCACAGCTGATACATTCACGACGTCGACGAATCTGGCTACCTTCAGCAGCCAAACGAGAGTCGATTACTTTACTATCTGCAGCATTGCAAAATGGACAGTGCATAGTGGTTTTATTGAACAAAATTCATGATTTCAGCTAGTGTAGCAAAAAAACCTTATTTTGTTGAGCCTTTCGCAAGATATGGAAAAAAAACAGCCCTTACGGACTGTTTTATACTATATATAGTTATTATTCAGATCTTATTAATTATTCGATACGTTCGCCATGTTGGCTTAAATCGAGCCCCATACGTTCATCATCAGATTCAACACGGATCCCAATCACAACATCGATGATTTTAAGCAAGATAAAAGTCACAATTGCTGAGTATGCGATGGTTGCTAACACACCTTCAACTTGCACCCATAATTGATGCATTACATCCGTTGGTGCTTTATCACCCATAATGAATGAGCTTGCAAATACAGCTGTTAAAATCGCACCAACAATACCGCCTACACCGTGTAAACCAAACGCATCCAATGAGTCATCTGCTTTAAGGATACGTTTAAGACCAGAGATTCCCCAGAAGCATACTACACCACCGATTAAGCCCATGATCAACGCACCACTTACAGTCACAAAACCTGCCGCTGGCGTAATCACAACCAGACCAGCAACTGCACCCGATGCCGCACCCAATACTGAACCTTTACCACGAACAATTTTTTCAACCACTAACCAAGCAATTGCTGCCGCTGCTGCTGCAATTTGAGTCGTTACTAAAGCATACGCTGCTGAACCATTTGCACCCAAAGCAGAACCACCATTGAAACCAAACCAACCGACCCATACCAAGCTTGCACCCAATACAGTTAAGGTTAAGTTGTGTGGCGCCATAGATTCTTTGCCCAAGCCCATACGTTTACCCAGCAAATACGCAGCAACTAAACCTGCAACACCAGAGTTAATATGAACAACAGTACCACCCGCGAAATCAAGCGCACCATCATTCATTAACCAGCCACCGCCCCATACCCAGTGAGCAATTGGTGCATAAACAATAATGACCCAAATTGTAATGAACGTGATCCAAGCACTAAATTTCATACGATCAGCCACAGAACCACTGATGATGGCAACGGTAATGATCGCAAAAGTCATTTGGAAAATAACGAAAAGAATTTCTGGAATTGTGCCACTCAGCGCATCTGTTGTAATCCCAGATAACATGATTTTATCGAAACCACCAATAAAAGCATTACCAGAACCAAATGCAAGTGAATAACCAATGACCACCCATACGATGCTGACCACTGCTGCAGCAGTAAAGCTTTGCGCCATAGTCGCAAGCACATTTTTCTTACGCACCATACCGCCGTAGAATAATGCTAAACCGGGAATTGTCATCAGCAATACAAGTGCTGTAGATACAAGAATCCACGCTGTATCACCTGTATTTAAAGTTGGTTTTTCTACTTCTGCTGCTGGCGCAGCTGTGGCAGCCACCGTTTCAGGCGCAACGGTTGCCGATGTATCGGCGACTGTCGCAGTCACATCACTTGCCGTTGAAACAGCTGTAGATGCAGGCTCAGCTACGTTTTCTTCTGCCCACGCAACTGATCCGCCAAGAAGTGCGCCAGACAGGCTGAGCGCTAATAGCATTTTTTTCATTCGTATCCCCCAACCTAATTTTGTGAGTTATGTATTGATATACATAACCAGCAATCTTCGTGCCAAATTAAACAGCGTCTGGACCTGTTTCACCTGTACGAATACGAATTACTTGCTCTAAATTAGTCACGAAAATTTTTCCATCACCAATTTTGCCAGTGCTAGCAACGCGTGTAATAGATTCAATCACTGAATCTACCATGTCATCACTGATTGCGATTTCGATTTTCACTTTAGGCAGAAAATCAACAACATACTCAGCGCCACGATAAAGTTCAGTATGCCCCTTTTGACGACCAAAACCTTTAACTTCAGTTACGGTAATCCCTTGAACGCCTATATCAGACAGTGCTTCACGCACGTCATCTAATTTAAACGGTTTTACAATTGCAGTTACGAGCTTCATATTGTTTTCCTTCGGCTTATTTCACCAGTAAGGTTTTATGTTCAATTTTCATGCCAATCTTATTAATGGTTGGGGTGATTAATTCAATCAACATGCATTGCCTTTATAACCTATTGTATATACTTAGGTGAAGTTGCAACTTTAAAAAACACATAATATTGCGTGTTTTTTTAGATTTCATTGCTAAATTATAGGAGACATTATGCTTTAAGCAGCGGATAAAAAATTACTTAAATAAAATGAATACGCGATGTTACACTAGGCGAAGAGCATTACTAATTTGGATTCCTCATGATTGAAACATTATTACAAGCAATTTTAGAACAGGTCGATCAGCCTAAAAAAGATATAGAACATAATTTGCGCGCTTTGCTAAACGAAGCCATTTCTAAAATGGATATCGTTTCAAAAGACGAAATTGAACGCCAAAAGACTGCACTAAATAATGCCAATTTACGATTGACCGATTTACAAGAACAGGTCAAAGCACTTGAGGTGCTGATTCAGGATAAAAAATAAACTAAATTTGCACTTTGTTGGTGCAAAAAATATAATAATGATTAAAAATAAAGCACCAGTGGAAAACAACAATGTCTTTAGCCAAAATTTATACCCGAGGCTTGCTCGGGCTGCATGCACCTTTAATTGAAGTTGAGGTCCATGTTAGTGCAGGGCTTCCTTCTTTAACAATTGTTGGCTTAGCTGAAGCAGCAGTTCGTGAAAGTAAGGATCGCGTTCGATCAGCCATCATTAACAGTGGCTATCAATTCCCAACCAAGCGCTTGACCATCAATCTCGCACCTGCGGATCTTCCCAAAGATGGCTCTCGTCTAGATCTGCCCATTGCACTGGGTATCTTAATTGCCACGGGACAACTTCCTGAAAATGTCACAGATCATTTTGAGTTTATTGGTGAATTAGCACTAGATGGACACTTAAGACCAATCACAGGGACCTTAACCATTGCAATGGCATGTCAGATGGCCAAACATCAATTGATGCTGCCACAGGAAAATGCCGCTGAAGCAGCGCAATTGCCTGAATTTCAAGTTTTTGCTGCTCAGCACTTAAAACAGGTGTGTGAGCATTTCTTAAATCTACACAAAATTGAGGTCACTGCTACACAAAAAATACAGCAGAATAATGCCTACAAATTTGATTTATCGGATGTTAAAGGGCAATTACGCCCACGGCGTGCTTTAGAAATCTCAGCCGCAGGTGGACATTCTATTTTATTTAAAGGCCCGCCAGGTACTGGTAAAACCCTTTTAGCTTCTCGCTTACCGAGTATTTTGCCAGCCTTAAATCCACAAGAAAATCTTGAGGTTGCCAGTATTTATTCAATTGCAAAGGCAAAACATCATTTTGGACAACGTCCATTTCGCGCCCCTCACCATACTGCATCAGCGATCGCCCTCGTCGGTGGTGGTTGTCATTTACAAACAACTATGCGACATTCCAAACAACTATGCGACTTAGAAAATGGAAGCGATAGTATATTGAGAGAAAAACAGTTTTGCACTGTTGTTCTCTCATTTCCTATTTAGTTCACCAAGAGGTTAAATTAGAATAATAGTCTGGTTGGCCTATACCATGATTAAGAAAAGTTTCTTCAGTTTTAAGCATTCTATCAAGCAATCTTTTTTTCAATGCCTCATTAGCATTCATATGTAGAAATTGCATTGCAAACACCTGTAACATGCCATTAAGGGTCAGCAATATACTTTCAATATCCTCATAGGCACAGACAGGTTGTTTACCTTTAAATAGCACATTCAGTAGCTCACCACGACCATGTGTGAAAGTTGAATACTTCTCGTACAAAGCTTTACCTTGCTTTGTGAATTGCTTGAAGTGTTTATGAAAATCTCCATTGTCTGGGTCTTCAAAATTATCTAAAGCTGTACTCATCTGAAAAAAACTAGCAAAGTCTTTTGGTTGAGTAATTAACATTTCAACATCTGTCCCTTTAGGCTGTTCTATAAACTCTAAATAAAAACACCTAACATATATTTCTAGCATCGTACGAGCTACGACGACAGCGGAGGAAAAATGATCTTCTTTCATAAGTAATTTAAAGGAAAGATAATGCGTTTGGAACAACTGAAAATATGCTCTATTAATACGCTGATATTGATCATCCTCGTCTATCTGAACTGAAGCTGAAATTTTATTTACTTCATTCTGAGTCTTATCAAGCTCTCTAATTATAAAGTGAATACGTTTTTTTCCATCCTTATTCAAGTTCATTTTCATTTTAAATCCTTTATTTAATTACACTCTGGGAGAAAAGGAAACAATCGTCCTTAAACCTAATTTTAGCAAGAATAAATCACTTTAGAATTCCCTCCAAATGGTCAAATATTTAATAAAAATACATTTTCTAAATAATCGAAAGTCAAACTGCCCCTTATAAGAACACTGATCATCCTCTATCTTTACCCAAATATTTTAATGCTCAAATTTTGACATAAAATTCTATAGTGAAATTAAAATCTTTCAAATAGAAGATAAAATCAAAAACACTATATGTTGTGCTAAAAACCAAAATGACCACTACATAAAGCAATGTAAGGTAAAAAAGAAACAATTTAGGAATAATTTGAAGAAAAATTTGCATAAGGTTTTTTGTTCAGTTATCATTCGATTAACTTGATCTGTAAGTCAATGATCTTGGAGGTGAATATGACTCATTTCAATCCTGACATGCTTAGTATTGCACGAAACTTTCGTGGTCTTAGTCAAACTGAACTAATTGCTGAAATGGGACAGTCTATTACTCAGGCTTCATTATCTAAAATTGAAAGTGGGGACTTAAAACCCTCCGATGAAGTTATCCATAATCTATCCAATGCCCTACATTTCCCTATACGATTTTTCGAACATATTGAAAAGCTAAATGCACTGCCAATTAGTTTGCATGCATACAGAAAAAAAAGCTCTACCACAGCTAAAGCATTGAGCCGCATGAATGCTGAAATGATGTTAAAAATGGGCCATGTACAAACATTAGAATTATTCACAAATGTGCCAAAAAGAAAAAACTCCTTACCAACTTTTAAAATTGGCCTAGATGTAAACACTCCTCAAGAAGCGGCTAAAAAGCTTAGATCATTGTGGGCGTTAGGAAATGAACCTCTTGAAAACCTAACTGCCACTGTGGAAGATGCCGGGGTTTTAGTCTTTTTATGCGACTTTAAAGATAATAATGTTGATGGCGTATCCTTAAAAATGCATGGTGTGTCTCCATGCGTATTTCTAAATGCAAACCAGCCAAATGATAGAATACGCTTCACATTAGCACATGAGCTTGGGCATTTGGTCCTCCATGAAGAGCCATCTGAGTTTATGGAAAAAGAAGCAAATGACTTTGCTGCCGAATTCTTAATGCCAGAAGAAAAAATTATTGATCAATTAGTTTCAACCAATTTAGCTCATTATCTAAGACTTAAAAAGGAATGGAAAACCTCAATGGCGGCCTTAATCTATAGGGCGTCAGAGTTAGGAACTATAACTTCAAGTCAAAGTGCCAATTTATGGCGGCAAATGGCTATGCGTGGTTATCGTAAAGTTGAACCAAATGAATTGGATCGAGAAGCGACATATAGAGTAGCTTCAATGCTTTTTGACTACGCAATAGATGCAAAAAAAACATCAGCATCTGTCATTAGTGAGTTATCTCAATTATTTGACTTATATGAAGATGACTTTAAAAAACTATATTATTTTGACCTAGATTCAATGGAGACTATTGAGATGGTTTCGTAAATTAAAAAGCCGACTCTATTGGGTAGAGTCGGCTTGATAGATTTTCACACAGGAAAGGCATATGGCTCTAAGCCCTACGCATACCTCATGTTAGATCTGGCTGTCAGAACCCCATTCTAACATTTAGGCCCGTAAATCTCAAGATTTACCCGCTTATTTTGGTATGCGCCCTGAAAAACGAGCCGCCAAAATAGGAGGGCTAACAATGCCTACCGAAAATCAAGACTTCGTGTTTTGTAAATCTTATCGCCATAAATCTGGAAAAATTATTGTCCATCCAACTGGATATTTTAAATTTCCCAGAACTCGGCCATTGAAAGAAGAAAAGGATACTATCCGTAATAAAAAATCGGATGATCCTGATAACTCAAACTCAATATCGTAAACAAGGTTAAATAACCTACTGCTATGCAACAAAGTTCACAGTAGTAGGTTACTTAATTTTTCTGATCGCACTTAATTTTATGCCCCATTTTAGTACATGGGCTCAGAGAGAATTATGACAACTCAACAGCAGTTTCTTGACCTACTTTCCGATATTGAACCATCTACAACAACAGTTAATGATTGTTCAAGCGCACATAATACGCTTCGTAATGCTTTAAAAGTGCATAATGAATTCAGCAAAGTACATGTGCATACGTTCTTATCAGGTTCTTATAAAAGAAATACGGCAGTACGTCCGACTACTATAGGCGGTATCACACAAAGACCAGATGTAGATATTATTGCCCTTACAAATCACACAATTAACGATAATCCTCAAATTGTCCTTGATGCAGTACATACAGCATTAAAGGATATTGGATATACCGATCTCACCGTTAACCGTCGTTCAGTAAATGTTAAGTTGAAAAAAGTTGATATGGATGTTGTCCCTATCATTTCAGATGGATATGGTGGCTATCTGATTCCAGACATTCATCTTGAAGAATGGCTAGTTACCAACCCTCCAGCCCATACCGAGTGGACTGTTGAGGTGAATAAAAATGCAAATGGGCGATTTAAGCCTCTTGTGAAGCTATTTAAATGGTGGCGTCGTGAGAACTTGTCTGATTTAAAACGACCAAAAGGATTCATTTTAGAATGCCTGGTTGCCAAGCATATGAATTACTACGAATCCAACTATGAAAAGTTGTTTGTTTATCTTTTAGAAACAATCAGGGATTCTTATGGGATTTATGCGTCACTAGGCATAATTCCACATTTAGAAGATCCTGGTGTTGCAGGCAATAATGTTTTTTCTGCGGTCACAGCAGATGAGTTCAAAACCTTTTATGAAAAGGTAAAAGAACAAGCTGCTATTGCACGAAATGCCTTAAATGAAACAGATGATGATAAAGCATTAGCTCTATGGCGGCAGGTCTTGGGTAATCGTTTTCCACGTTCGGCATCACACAAAAGTGCAAATTCTGCTGATATGGCCAGCTCTTTAATCCGTTCAGCTTTAGGTGCAGGATTAACATTTCCATCAACCCCTGTTTATCCAAATAAACCAGGAGGCTTTGCGTAATGGAACTGCTAAAAACACCATTAGAACGCTTAATTCAAGAACGGCAGTTATTGACCGATCTTGAAAATGAGGAAAACAGTTTTAAGATTCAGGAGTGGAACTCAACAAACACTAATGAACTGCATTTAAACTTCTCTCTCAAGATAGGAACTATAGATTTTAATGGTGTTTTAGTATATCCAGAGCTTTTCCCAGAGCTACCAGCATATATACGTCCACAAAAATCTGGTGAAAGATGGAGTATCTTGCACCAGTACGGTGGTTCAGGAGTGCTGTGTCTAGAATACGGTCCAGATAATTGGAATACAAATATCAGTGGAGTGGAACTAATTAGAAGTGCCCGGATTCTTTTATTAACAGACGCAATGACTGTATTGGAGATGGATGTAGAACCTGTGCCATCTAGGCATTCTGAAACAATAGGTCAAAAATTAAGAGGTATTTCAGAAAGGTTCATTGAAACACCAATGTTACGTCACATACTCTTGGGTAGTGACCCTGAAAAAATGGACTTTAAGGTTGCCATCTCAAGCATTCGGGACAAGACCGTTATTGTTCCAACAAATATTCAAAACAAACCTCTACCTGACATCGTCCCATCATTTTCTAATGAAAGATTTGAATTGTCTGGATGGGCAATAAGAGTTGATTCTGTTCCTTTATTAAAGGAATCTGTAAATGATCGACTTTCGTTAGAATCCTCTTTAGGCAATTTATGGCCTACTCAGGAGGAATTCACAAGTTCCATAAAGCCTCTATTGTTATATGACTTAAATGGTAACTTGGAACTATTCTTAATTAATAATACAGCACCACTTTTCGTAAGTTATCCAGCTATTAATCTACATGATGATCAGAATCAAAGATTGCCAGCACAATTTAGCAATATCAATGATGCAAAGATAGTAATCGTTGGTCTTGGATCGTTAGGAAGTAAAATTGCAATTTCACTGGCGCGGTCTGGCTGTAAAAACTTTCTACTTATTGATGATGATATTCTGGCACCCCAGAATCTTGTCCGTAATGAACTCAACTGGTTAGATGTTGGCTTTGCTAAAACCCATGCTGTTGAAAGAGCATTAAAACGAACTGCATTAGACATGCAGATTGAAACGTATGAAATGCAAATTGGTGGCCAGGAAAATCCTCATTTAAATTCCAATATCGCTAATGCCATTGGTACATGTAATCTGATTATTGATGCGACAGCAAACTCACATACATTTCTAACCTTAGCTGCAATTGCTAAAAGAAAACATATACCAATGGTATGGGGTGAAATCTTTGGTGGCGGTGGTGGAGCAATGATGGCCCGTAGTCGCCCAACGTTAGATGCCTCACCTTTAGAGCTTCGCAATCATATTTATGGTGTCTTACAAACGTTGGAACCAATCCCAGAAGGCAAAGTTAATAATTACGGCTTTCAAACACAAAACCAAACATATATTGCATCAGATGCAGATGTAACGGCTCTTGCAGCGTCTATGACTCAGTTCACATTAGATACTTTATGTACAGTTGATGAGCAATCCTCTTATCCATATTCAGCATATTTAATAGGGTTCCGTAAATATTGGATATTTCAATGTCCTTTTGATACTCATCCTATCGATTGTTCAGGTGCGTTAGTAACAGAATCTCCTACGGATAAACAGATATCTGAAAGTGAAAATGGCAATTCTATTGAAGAGCCTGAACCGATGAAAGGTTAATACTAATGCTGAAAATATCCATTCCTACTGATATACAAATTTTACTGATAAAAGCCCTGTTGAAGTCTGGAACCCACGAATGTGGCGGTGTTTTAATGGGTGAGCATATAGGTACAAATCATTTTAGAGTTAGCTCATTAACTGTTCAAAAGAGTGGAACGATCGCATCCTTTGTACGTGGAATTACGGATGCTATTAAAGCAATTCGCCTTTTTCATAAATCAACAAACAATAATTATCAAAAATTTAACTATTTAGGTGAATGGCATAGCCATCCTCTCTTTAGTGTACAACCCAGCAGTAAAGACCATCACACCATGAGGGAATTGGTGTCCGATCCAAAAGTTGGGGCAAATTTTGTAGTCTTACTGATTTTTCATTTAAAAAACAATCATCTTGAGGGCAGTGCCCACACCTACCTACCAGATGGTTCCTGTTACCCATCCACCCTGGATTTAGAGAGATAATAATGAGTGCAAGTCTGTTAGAAAAACAATCAACTGGTGGTGCAATTGCACGAGTAGGGTTTGATTATCAGGATGCCTTTGTATTAAAGAACCTGCCACTATGGCTATCTGAAAGTGCTTTTAGTCACATTGTGAGTGAATCAATAGGTGATGTTGAGGTTTGCTACTTCTCTTCAGAGAAAGATTTCCAGCGTGTCATGTATGAAGCTAAAAATCATTCGCTGACTTCTACAGACTTCTGGAAAGAAATTAAGCGCTTCAAGGAGGCGTTTGATATTCCATCAAGTGAATATACTCGCTTTAGTTTAGTATGCCCACTCTATACCTCTACACTTCACCCATTTCTTGCCCAGATTGAGAGAATTAGAGGCGTTGGCTCTTCATACAGTGCCGATTCTGTGATTTTACAAAAAAGTCGTCAGGATATTATTCAGTGGTGTAGCGATAAGGGATTCGAAACCTCACTTGCTGAGTTTGCACTTGACCATGTTGATTTCCTGTCTTTCAATGCTGAAGATAGCGACTCTGTATTTATAGGCGAAATAGAAGAGAAATTATCCAATATCGAACTCACTACACGTAAAGCCAAACAGTTAAGAGATCAGTTTAAAAAATTGATTTCTCGTTCTTCTTTTGGTCCAATACATCGCAAAGACTTTGAAAATTTTATTTGCCATGCTCTTGAAGAAGATAGAAGCCAATGGCTATCAGATCCTATCAAAATTAACCTTTCTACTTCAACCAGTCAGTACCAAGACTTAAACTTAGATATTCGTGATTTCAATGGTCCTGATCGTGCCCAAAAAACCTCCAGCGACTGGAACAACCTAATCAAAAAAGCGGTATCGATTGGGGATTTCATTCATAGCAGTGGTGACCGTAGAACCCTCCTTATAGACGGTAAACAAAGAATGTCCACCGCATGTATGCTTGCTATGTATTTAGTGCCACACGTAATTTCCTACTTGAAATAGAACATAATGGCCTCGCTTATCGCACTGATGACCATAAACAGAAAGAGGGACAATTTTTTAATAAAATCGCCCCTGTTGAGCTACAGGGAGAAACTGAAGCCATAGTTACTATCGGATTTCCTACAGCTATAGGTAAAGACATTGACTCTACAATAAATGAAGTAAAGAGCTTACCTAGACTGAATCTAGAAAGCTCTTATGCGATTGATAATATGGAAACTCTAAATCTTGCTGTGAGAGAGGCAAAATCCGCTTTAGTTTCATTCAAATCTGAAAATAAGTTATCTAAATTACACCTCTTTATTAAAGCACCCTCAGTTTTTGCAATGGTCTTGGGACATCGTTTGAATGGTGTTTGTGATATTCAGCTTTACGATTGGGTAGATGGGCAATATATCCCTACGGCCGAGCTGAGCATATAAGAAGAATTGACTAGTCGATAATATTACTAATAGAGAGGTTGACCATGAACAATCATTCTAATGAAAAAAATACTGATAACTCTCCAGATAAAACAAAATCACCGGCATTCAAAGTTCTTGAATCCAATGCTGAAAAGTTCTTAATGGTGTGGTGGTATGGAGCGTTAGCAAAAGCTGATCGTAGAAATGCTCAACCTAAAGTTCATGTGGCTTTTAGGGAACTTCTGGAAGATTACACACCCACAGATAATTTTATTTTTATTGATGCAAATATAACAGATTTGGTGTCTTGGCCTATTGGAACAGTTTGGCACCATGAACGATTAGTTGACTATCTTCCCTTTGAAATAAGGGAGTTTGATATTGACCATACGGATTTTACACATACCTATGTTCAAGCATATAAGCGAGACGAAAAGACAGGGAGAATAGATCATTTCTTCTCAGACAAGAATAAATTTTATATTAATCCAAGCCAACGTGAGAATTGCATTTCTTTCTCCTTAACGGATCAGGAATATAAGGAACTACTCGTACCTTGTTTTGAGTTTCTGGTGAGAGGATATGGTCTCTCTACAGAACTTCCTAGAATTCTGACAACATATGATGAGACCGAAAGACATGAACGGCTCTACACCCCTCATCCAGAAGAAGAAAACACCTGGACGATCCTTATAGGTGATAGCCTCACAACAGATGATCATGTATTTATTGCCTACTATAAATATAGCAAATATACCCAAGATGCCGTAAGAATCTTATTTAGCAGTATTGCAAAACATGATGATTTTATCCAAAGAAACCATATATACCCTAAAGTAATGCCATGGCATAAGGAAACGAGAAAAATTAGGGTTTCAGGTTTTTGTATTCCTGACACCAATGCTTTTTTAGCCTTGACAATCCTTGGAATAGAACTACCTGATCAAACACTTATCAGACGTGTTCCAAAGGTAATTCACCGCATTAAGAAACCTGTAGATGTCAACTCACCTAATCCTCCTCAGTTGCAACTAGGTCCTGGTCAGATTAACGTATCTGAAGATCAAGGAGGGCGCAAACCATTATTACAATCGGTTATTTTAGGTCATGAATTTACATGGTTAGGTTCAGGCCCTATCGGGGAAAAAAGTAAAACAAAGTATGAAAGAACCATCACCCAGCCACAGAGAAAGAAAAATACTAAAGAAACCAATACAGTTGGTACAGGAGAACCTGATAGCTCTAAGGAAGTTCTAAATGTCCAAATTAACCCGACCACTAATGGAGATACAGAGTTTGAAGCTCCAGATCATGGAAGAATCATGGGCCTATGGAATGCATGTTTAAAGGCTCGCTCGTTAAATCCCAGTATTGTCAATGCAGTCCACTATTATACTTTTGAGGAAGAGTTTGATTACCGCGATAAACCCACTCTCATGGCCTTTTTCGTTAATTCAGAAACATTAAATAATAAAGATATTACAGATGGAGAAAAACAAACTTATAAAAATTGGTGTTATGCAAACTCAAATAAAACAGCACTTCGTGGAGCATTGGTCATCCGATTATCTCTTGTAAATTGCCCTCCAGTTTATCTTTTCGATATACAACCAGCGACTTACGTTTCAACTGTAGATGGGGAAAGTGTTCTCAAGGAGCGTGGGCATGCTGGTCTAATATTTAGGTCAAGAACCGCAGAACAATTTGAGCAGTATATTTCTGGGCTCATGGAGAGCCTGCCTTTGTCAGAGGGCTCTTATACGACAACTCTCCTAGGCTCCAATTTGGTTACTCAATTATTTGTTTTTAGACATTCAAAATCTGCTGGCTTGTCAGAGGGTGAATCAACGTTATTGAATGCTCTAAGAAAAATTGGAATCACGAATATCAAGTTAAAGGAGGAAAAGGAGGAAAAGGAGGAAAAGGAGGAAAAGGAGGAAAAGGAGGAAAAGGAGGAAAAGGAGGAAAAGGAGGAAAAGGAGGAAAAGGAGGAAAAATAATATTCGAATCTTACAATTGTGACCATCTTCTTTTAGCCTAGTCCATAATTCTTTCCTATGGGTAATTTTATTACATATCAAATTGAATTATATATAGTTTAATGGCACTTTTAAGTGCCATTAAACTTGGGTACCACTTGTGATTAGATAAGCACCTATATTAGGAATATTTAACCTTTTTAAACTCAGTGTTCTGAATCCTTTGGTATATTTTCAATAATGCAATGATGAATATCATCGTGATTGTTGAGTGATGTTTCAGCCTGAATAGTGACATGCTCAATACCTAGATTTTGTATGACATTCTCCAGATCATGTAAGAGTATCTGCACTTCCTGCATACTCATTTCTTCACTCACAACAATATGGCAGGATAAAATATAACGTTTACTTGTCAGACTCCATATATGTAAATCATGTACACCCTGAATTCGCTGGCCTTGAAGAATGGTTTCTTTGATTTCTGCCAAGTCAAATTTTTCTGGTGTACCCTGCATTAAAACATGCGAAGCCTTTACTACAACTGAATATCCACTGCGAAGAACAAGTATTGCAACTAGAACACTGGCTAAAGTATCTGCCCAGGCCCATCCAAAGAAGTAGATACATAGCGCAGCAGCAATTGCGCCAATAGAACCTAACAAATCACTGAGTACATGCAGGTAAGCACCTCGCATATTCAAGTCGTGTTCGGTATCACTACCTTTAAAAATCATTACTGCAACAATGATATTAATCAGCAATCCAATACTAGCAACGATCAACATCCCTTGTACTTCAATATGTTGTGGTTGCTGAAACCGTAGAATTGCCTCAATAAAGATATACAGTGCGATACCAACCAGTGTAATACCATTCAATGCAGCAGCCAGTATTTCAAAGCGTTGATAGCCGTATGTTTTATTTTTGGTAATCTGTTTTTGACCGATGAAGACTGCTGCAAGTGCAATACCAAGTGCAACAGAGTCACTCAGCATGTGACCGGCATCTGAAATCAAGGCCAAACTATTGGTAATAAAACCACCTATAAATTCCACTACCATAAAAATGGTAATCAGTAAAAAGCTTATGGTCAGAATTTTTTTATTACTTGGGATATGGCTGTGGTCATGATCGTGGTCGTGATCATGACCACCATGACCATGATGGTGTCCTGAGTGATCATGGTTGTGCTTATGGGTGTTACCATGACTATGCTTATGCCCAGAATGATCATGGTTATGATCATGTTCAGAGTGGTTATGTTTGTGATCTTGTGTATGGTTGTGCGAAGACATTTTATAGCACTCCTGATTATGGCTCTAACTGACTACGCAATGGATGATTGTTGTAGTAATCACCGATGTATATAATCTTATTATTTTTAACCTCAAAAAATGAAGCACCTTTAAAAGTGATTACTTTTGCGTCTTTTTTACCAGACTGGTCTTTTTTATTGAGGGTTCCCTGAAGCTGCCATTCGACAGCAACCTTATCACCAACAATGAGTGGCGGGGATGTAAGCGTCATCTTCCGATCAGGAATGACTGTTAATAAAAACTTGGGTACCTCAATTACAGATGCTGTACCTTTACGGTTTTCTTCATTACTTGTATTGAAATACTCAACATTCGTGTCAAGAACTTTAGTCAGGTCATCTGGCTGCGTACCATTCCAGATATTAAGATAGCTCTCCACGGTTTCCAAAGCTGTATTGATCGGTGCTTTTGCATGCGAAATTGAAGCTAATCCTAACGTCATAAGAATGAGTAAGAATGTCATGAAAAAAGGCTTTGATTTTTTCCCTTGACCATCAACATCTTGCTTCAATTGATTGATATAAATAGTGTTCATCATATTCACCTTAGACTTGAATAAGTTCATCCACAATCCGTTCGGCGTCTTCCCTGGTATTGACGATTTCATAAGGAATGCCAAATGCCTTTACAGCCATTTCCGTCATCTTTCTGATGGCAACTCTTTTTTCCTGATCAGGTTCAATGCAGATAATTGCCTTACATAACTGATTAAGTTCATCTTTATGGTTTTTAAGCCAAAGACCACGTTGTTTAAAGTCTTCAGGTGTTTCTTGCATTGATAATTGATCATAAACAATCACAAACGGACTGCTCATTTCCAAGAATTCCTGCATTTCCAACTGCCATTGAGGTGAATAACCTGGAACTGCCTGATCTTGCTTAAACTCAACAAATGGGAAGTTTTCTATATCATGGATAATAAATTTCATTTATATGACCTCATATTCTGTTTCATCTTGTCAGGAATTCATCTCTTTCCATCAAAAGATGAATTCCATCGATGTGCTATTTCAAAGATTTACGTTCAATCTGTACGGTATGTTCATTCCAGCCTCCACCTAATGCCTTGTAGAGGTTGACCTGATTATTCAGGCGTTCCAGGCGGGTCTGTATAAGTGCCTGCTGAGATGCATACAGAGTTCGTTGTGAGTCGAGGACTGCGAGATAATTATCTTCACCAGCATCAAAACGTAAGGTTGCCAACTTATGGGCATCCTGGCTGGCCGCAATCATTTGCTGCTGCGATTTGATCTGTTCATCTAGTGTGGACTTGCCAGCCAGCCCATCAGCAACTTCACGAAAAGCTGTTTGAATAGATTTGTCATAGTTGATGACTTCAATCTGCTTCATGATGTGTGAGCGATCCAGATTTGCCTGATTTAAACCTGCATTAAATATGGGCAAGTTAATCTTGGGCATAAAACTCCATGCACCTGTACCTGCATTAAATAGATTATCCAGACTGGAACTTGCCGTACCCGCCGAACCCGTTAGGGTAATGGATGGAAAAAATGCTGCACGGGCTGCTCCAATGTTTGCATTCGCAGCCTGAAGCTTATGTTCTGCGGCACGAATGTCTGGACGACGTTGAAGTAGATCCGATGGCAAACCAACTGGTATATCCTGCATAACAACCTGATCAGGAATTTTGGGGGACTGGTCCAATTGGGCCGCCAATTCCTGTGTTAATGGTGAACCCAGAAGTAACACCAGAGCATTACGATCCTGTGCAGTAATACGCAAGAATTTTGCATAATTGGTTTGTGCGGTGCGCAGTCCTATTTCAGCTTGACGTAAATCAAATCGGGTTGCATTACCAACATCAACAAGTTTCCTGGTCAAGTCATAGGATTTCTGCTGTGTCGCCAAAGTCGCCTTGGTTAAACCTAACGTTTCCTGATCGGCCTTATAGACCAGATAAGCATTAGCAACTGCGGATACCAGACTTAACTGTGATGCTGTCTGGACCTCTTTAGAAGCCAAATAGTTCTGTAAAGCCTGATCACTCAGACTGCGTACTCGGCCCCATAAATCGACTTCCCATGCGACCGAAGTAACACCAACCTGATACATGCGGGGGTTATAAGCAAGATCAGACGGTAAACGCTGACTGGCTGACTCTGCGGTAACACCCACATGCGGTAAACGGTCAGCACGACGAATACGATACTGTGCTTCTATCGCCTCAACATTTAAAGCTGTCACCTTAAAATCATGATTGTTTTTCAATGCATGATCGATGAGTTGGAGTAAGACAGGATCGGTATAAAAGTCACGCCAGCCAATATCGGCTGCGACTGTTTGCTTTCCATTGTTCACTTGCAGCCCTGGATAAGCCTCTCCTGTTGGATAGTGTTCCGACACAGGAGAGACAGGTCGCTCATATATGGGTGCCATTGAACATCCTGCAAGAATAGTGGCAGTGGTTAGTACACTCATTTTCTTGAGGAAGGTGTATCGGTTTAAATGAAGTGTTAAATTTTTCATTTTGAACCCTCCTGTACCAGTGCTTTGGCCTGTTCTCTACGCAGAATAAAATTACGAATGACGACATAGAAAATGGGTGTAAACAGCAAACCAAAGATTGTCACGCCCAGCATTCCAGAGAAAACAGCGATACCCATGGCATGACGCATTTCTGCACCAGCACCTGTGGCTAATACCAGTGGTATCACACCAGCAATAAATGCAATTGAGGTCATTAGAATCGGGCGTAATCTTAATCGGGCTGCTTCAAGTACTGCATCAAAAGGATTCAAACCCTCATCCTCTTTGGCTCGGGCAAACTCCACAATTAAGATGGCATTTTTTGCAGCAAGTCCCACCAGAACAACAAAGCCAATCTGGGTAAAGATGTTGTTATCACTACCAGTTACCCAAACACCTACAATCGCAGATAACAAGGCCATTGGTGCAATAAGTAATACTGCAAAAGGCATTGACCAACTGTTGTATTGAGCTGCAAGGAAAAGGAACGCCAAAATAATTGCTAGAGCAAAAACCATGACCGCAGTATTGCCTGTATTCTTTTCCTGATAGACCAGATCGGTCCATTCATAGGTCATACCTTGTGGCAATGTTTCCTGCACAATTTTTTCAATTGCGGCAGTTGCCTGACCAGATGAATAACCTGATGCAGCGTTACCACTAATATCGGCTGATGGGAAACTGTTATAGTGCATAACACGATCAGGGCCAGAACTACGCTTAATCGTGACAAAGGTCGAAAGCGGAATCATGTCTCCCGCTGCATTTCTCACCTTTAACAGATTAATGTTCTCTGGTTGCATACGGAATGGGGAATCTGCCTGAGCAATTACACGATAAGTACGACCAAACCGATTAAAGTCATTGATATAGATTGACCCCAGATTGATTTGTAGTGTTTCAAAAATATCGGTCAGTGGTACACCTTGTGACTTCGCTTTTACACGGTCAATATCAACTTCAATCTGTGGAGCATTTGCCTGGAAACTCGCAAGCATACCGACAAGTTCAGGCGTCTGAGAGGCTTTCGCCATAATCTCGCCCTGTACACGTGCCAGTGTTTCAAAGCCTAAACCAGCCCGATCTTCAATTTGTAGCTTGAATCCGCCCATAGAACCTAAGCCAGGTACTGGTGGTGGTGGAAAGATGCCCGCAAATCCGTCAGGAATCTGACTGAATTTACCCATTAATTTTCCAGCAATTGCTCCTGCTGATAATGAGGGGTCCTGACGAGCCTCAAATGGATCAAGCATGGCAAACATCAAGGCAGAGTTTGGTACATTGACTGGACCACTTGGTGTAAAGCCTGGGAATGCCATGACGCTTTCCACACCAGGTTCATTCAGTGCAATTTCCGTCATCTGTTTAACTACAGCTTCTGTGCGGTCTAAAGATGCGCCTGTAGGTAACTGGGCGATACCAACTAGATAATACTTGTCCTGTGCAGGAACAAAGCCTTGCGGCACTTTGTTAAAACCTAACCAAGTTAGGCCAAGAAAACCTACATACAAAATCAGCATGATGGCACTTAAACGTACCCCCTTGCGGACTGCACCTACATATTTGTCCGATGCCTTATCAAAGAACCGATTGAATCCTCTAAAGAACCAACCAAATAAGCGTTCGGTTAAATCACGTTTTTTATTTCCAGCTTGATGTGGTTTAAGCAAGATACCTGCTAAAGCTGGTGAAAGTGTTAAAGAGTTGATTGCAGATAAGATGGTTGAAATCGCAATGGTCAAGGCAAATTGGCGATAGAACTCACCCTGCAATCCTGTAAGAAATGCCGATGGAATAAATACAGCAGATAAAACCGCAGTAATCGCGATAATTGGCCCTGTCACCTCAGACATTGCCTTACGGGCAGCTTCTTTTGGTGATTCGCCTAATGCAATATGCCGTTCTACGTTCTCCACCACCACAATTGCATCATCGACCACAATACCAATCGACAGTACCAGTCCAAATAAGGTCAATGTATTTAGGGAGAAGCCGAAATAATACATAATTGCAAACGTACCAATCAGTGAAACGGGAACGGCAATTAAAGGAATAATGGATGCACGCCATGTTTGCAGGAACAGGATGACAACAAGCACAACCAGTGCAATGGCTTCTAACAGAGTGGTAATGACTGATTTCAAAGAAGCTTTTACGAAAATATTTGGATCATAAGGAATTTTATAATCCACACCGTCAGGGAAGCTTTTCTTCAATTCTGCCATCGTTTCACGGACTTCACTTGAAACATCGAGTGCATTGGCACCTGGTGTCATAAAGATTTGTAAGGCAGATGTTGGCTTACCATCCAGTAAAGCTCGCATGGTATAAGCATCAGAACCCAGTTCAATTCGTGCAACATCTTTCAGGCGTGTGATTTGTCCAGTGTCACCAGCTTTAACCACGATTTCACTGAATTGCTCTTCAGTGGTTAAACGTCCCAGCGTATTAACAGTAACTTGATAGGCCGATGTTGTATTTGGTTGTTGACCAACAGAACCCGCAGCAACCTGCATGTTTTGTTCACGAATGGCTGCAACCACATCATTGGCGGTTAAACCACGGGCAGCCACTTTTTCAGGATCAATCCAGACACGCATCGAATATTCACCAGCACCACCAATCTCGATATTTCCAACACCTGGTAAACGTGCAAGCTCATCACGCACATTTAACAGTGCATAGTTGGACAAATATAGTGGATCATGATTCTTGTTGGATGACACCAAATTGATGACCATGAGAATATCGGGTGAGGTTTTTTCAGTGACCACACCAATGCGTTGAACTTCTTCAGGTAAGCGTGGCAATGCACGAGAAACCCTGTTTTGTACCTGTATCTGTGCTTTATCAGGGTCTGTACCCTGTTTAAAGGTGACGGTCAGTACCATCTTGCCATCGGCTGCGGTTTGAGAACTCATATACAACATGTTCTCAACACCGTTCACGGCTTGTTCCAGAGGGGAGGAAACCGTCTCGGCAATGATTTTGGGGTTGGCACCAGGATAACTTGCCATGACCTGTACAGTCGGTGGTGTAATGGCTGGATATTCACTCAATGGCAGTTTAAACAGTGATAAAGCACCGAGAATGACGATCAGCACAGAGATCACGACCGCAAATATTGGCCGATTAACAAAGAAATGAGGGAAATTCTTCATGGCTTATTTCCCCTGTGCGGCACTTTCAGTCGGAGTAGGCGTTTGCATTGGAACGATATTTGGCTTGACCTGCATTCCTGGGCGAACCAGCCCTTTAATAATGACTTTATCGCCAGTTTGCAGACCACTGCTAATAATCCGCAATCCATCAACGACCGAGCCAAGTGTTACAGGCCTAAATTCAACCGTATTATTCGAACCAAGAACCAGAACAAAATTATTGCCCTGATCTGTACCCACCGCCTGATCATCTATCAGAATGGTGGACTGTTTATTTCCAGTGGTCAGCTTAACTCTGGCAAACATACCTGGTGCTAATTCACCTGAATCATTGGTAATAGATGCCCTAACCCGTAGCGTCCCTGTACGCTGGTCAATTTGAGTACTTACAAAGTTTAATTTCCCTGTATAAGGATAAGTTTCTGTATTTGCCAATCCCATTTCGATTGGCAAGTTGAATTGTCCAGATTTATTTTGTCCCTTTAGATTGAGAAAGGTTTTTTCATCAAGGTCAAAATAAACATACAGCGGATTGACTGAAACGATGGTGGTTAAGGCTGTGGCATTGCCTGTATTTCCACCTGCAATCAAGTTACCACTGGTGACAAGAACACGGTCAATACGTCCTGAAATCGGTGCTGTAATATTGGTATAAGATAAATCCAGCTTCGCTGCACTGACGGCTGCCTGAGCCTCCTGTACTTGAGCCTGACGGTTATTTTTGGTTGCCAGTGCATCGTCATAAACCTTATTGGAGACGGCACCACTTTCGACCAGTTTATTTGCCCGGTTAAAATCCAGAACAGCCTGGCTATACTGAACCTCTGCTGCTTTCAGTCGTGCCTGGGCTGTCTTCAGAGCAACCTGAAAAGGTGCAGGATCAATTTTAAATAATACCTGTCCCTTACGAACATAACTGCCCTCAGGAACACTAACACTATTAATGACACCACCGACTCGGGACTTGATTTCAACGCTTTGTGGTGCCGATAAGTAGCCTGTATATTCGGCAGTTGGATTAAGTTCTTGTGTAATTACTTCCGCAACTGGAACCTGAGGAATAGGCATTTGAGCTGAACTAGCTTGTTGCTTGGGTTGATCCGATATATTTTTTGCTGTGTACAGCAGACCACCTGAGATAGCAATCACTACTGCTACAGCAACCGCTGTCATTCGTTTTTTCATGATATTCACCTTTTATGCAAAGCTACATCACTCTGGATAGGTTTCTGTAGCAGTTGCACACATGCTAATGTTTCCAATAATTGGAAGGTCAATAGGGTGATCTGAATAGATTATACAAATGAACATATATTTATATGAATTATTAAAAAGTGAATTTCTATAAGTTTAATAGTCCGTTTTTTCAGCTTTATAAAACATACCTCCGTCTATGGAAATTAAATTCATGCAATATCCCTCCAGTATTAGACTGTCAAATTATTCATTTTATCCTAAGTAGAAATTTCTCTTAGAATAAGTAAAAACAGTATTACTTTAGAAAATTTGATTCCCTATTAGCTCAAAAATGGCACATGCCATTGATTATATTAAAATTAATAAATTAAATTTGACAATTTTTACATATGAACATATATTCATATGTAAAAATATATACATGTTAGGTTTTTATACATGAGTAATCAACGCGATCACAATCATAAATGTCATGATCATTCGCATGAAGGTCATGATCATTCGCATGAAGGTCATGATCATTCACATGTTCCTGATGTGAGTAACGGAAACGAAAGAAAAATTCTGATTTCGTTTTTTATCATTTTCGGGTTCATGCTTGTAGAAGCCACTGGAGGAATCATCTCTGGTTCACTCGCACTTCTGGCTGATGCAGGGCATATGCTTACAGATGCCGTTGCCTTAGGTTTAGCTTATGCTGCCTTTCGTTTCGGTCGCCGCATTGCAGATAATTCAAAAACATTTGGATACATGCGATTCGAAGTTATTGCTGGCTTAATGAATTCTCTTACATTATTCGCAATCGTTGGATGGATTATTTATGAGGCTATTGAACGCTTTCAATCACCTCAACCTGTCATGGCAGGACCGATGTTTATCGTTGCTATTATAGGTATGCTCGTTAACTTATTTGTTTTATGGTACTTAACAAGAGGCGATACAGAACATGTCAATGTTAAAGGAGCTATTCTCCATGTAATGGGCGATTTACTCGGCTCTGTTGGAGCAATTATTGCTGCCATAGTGATTTGGTACACAGGCTGGACTCCTATCGATCCAATTTTATCTGTTCTAGTTTCTTTACTTGTACTACGCAGCGCATGGTCTTTATTTAAACGTACTCTTCATATTTTACTTGAGGGTGCTCCTGAGAATGCTAATGCCCAAGAGATCACTGAATATCTTTTGAAAAATGTAAGTGGTATTGAAAAAATTACCCATATACATATTTGGATGATTACATCAGGTAGATCTATGGCAACGTTGCATGTCAAACCCAAAGATGGAGTTGACCTCGCGACATTAACTCTCAACATTGAGAATGAGCTAAAATCCAAATTTTCTATTGAACATCCAACTATAGCCATTGATTGGCAAGGCAATAGTACTTGTAGCTTAGAAAACCCAACTCAAATTGATCCACACGCTGGACATAATCACTAACCTTAAATCTTTATTGTTATTCACTGATGAGGAGACTTTAATGTCTGATAAATACTACAATTTAGGAGATTACCAGCGTCAAATAACTACGTCATCTCCTGATACTCAACTTTGGTTTGATCGTGGCTTATTATGGACATATTGTTTCAATCCGAGTGAAGCCATAAATTGTTTTAAGAAAGCTCTAGAACATGATGCAAAATGCGCAATGGCTTATTGGGGCATCGCCTTTGCATCTGGTCCAAATTACAATAAAGCTTGGCATTTATTTGATCCTTCAGACTTACAGAATACCATTCCATATATTAATGAAATTATGGAACAAGCAAAGTTAGCAGCGACTCATAATGCGACACAATTTGAGAAAGATTTAATTGATGCCCTTGCTCCACGCTTTCCAAAACACGTGACTATAGATGAACAAGACTTTCATGAGCTGAATTTTGCATATGCTCAAGCTATGAGATCATTTTATGAAAAATATTCTAATGATCTTGATGCAGCTGCAATGTTTGCAGATGCACTCATGTGCTTGAGCCCTCGTAAATTGTGGGATTTAGATACCGGTGAAGCCATAGGTTTAGGTACAGTTGAAGCTAGAAACGTGCTTGAAGTTGCTTTCACTAAACCTGGGGCAAATCGTCATCCTGTAATTAATCATCTCTATATACATTTAATGGAAATGTCACCTTATCCTGAAGTTGCATTGCCAGCTGCTGATAACCTTCGTAATTTATCACCTGATGGGTCACATTTAGCCCATATGTCCACACATATTGATAATGCATGCGGAGATTGGCGTCGAGTGGTTTATTCTAATCTTGATGCAATCGCAGCCGATGAAAGATATTTTTCTAGAGAAAAGAATCCAGGTGGTTGGAATATCTTGTATCGCGTTCATAATTTAATGGTAGGTGCTTATGGTGCAATGATGGCAGGTAAATCACAGGAAGCGTTATTTATGGCTCATCGTATCAATGACATTTTAACACCCGAAGTACTACATATCACTACACCGCCAATGGCTAATTTAACTGAAAGCCATTGCACAACACTACCACATGTTATGATTAGATTTGGCATGTGGGAAGATATTCTGAAACTTGAGCTACCTAAAGATAAAGGTCTATATAGTTCCACAACCGCAATGATTCACTACGCAAAAGGCATAGCATTTGCTTCATTAAGAAGAGTTAAAGAGGCCGAAAAAGAAAGAGAGTCTTTTATAAAAGCAGTAGCTAATGTATCAGAAGAGCGCTTTAACTCTATACCTGTTAAAGAGGTCGAAGCTTTAAAAATTGCTGCCAAAATGATTCATGGCGAAATTGAGTATCGTAAAGGTAATACGAAAGAAGCATTCGCAATCTTGCGAGAAGGCATTAAATTAGAAGATGCTCTTCCTTATTGTGATCCTCCAGCTTGGTTACAACCAGTTCGGCATGCATTCTGCGCACTTAATATGGAACAAGGAAACTTTGAAGTAGCAGCCCAAGAATATCGGATTGAACTGGGGCTAGAAGGTGACCTTGGACGTCGCCGAATTCGCCCTAACAATGTATGGAGTCTTCATGGACTTTATGAGTGTTTAGCAAAACTAGGTCTAGAGAAAGAAGCTCGAGATATTTCGCTGCAACGTGATATAGCACTTGCCTCGGCTGATATTAATATTGAAGCATCCTGTTTCTGCCGATTAAGTGCATTTGAAGATAACACTACAAGTTGCTGTTAAAAACAGATAGCACTTTCCTCAAATAGATATCAAGGCATATAGCTAGACATTTCTTAATTATATGCCCTTGATCTTAACTTTTTGTAGATGATACTGATAACTTAAATAAATGCATGATATATTTCTTGTTTAGAGTAATAAAAATAAAGAATTCCTATAACCCTCTTTCCCCTTAAAGTTATTTAATTTAGATATTTTTGCAATACATTACGTACTACTATAAATTAGTGCTCCTCACTAATATGACTTGCCATATCTAATAAAACCTGACTAACATGTAAATCATCAATCTCATAAAATACTTGTTTAGATTGTCTTTCGCCTTTGACTAAACGAGCTGAACGCAATAAACGAAGATTATGACTGACTAAAGATTGGGATAAATCAAGAGCATCACTGATTTCACCTACTGAACTAGGCCCCCGCATACAAAAAAGTAGAATTTTAAGTCGTGAAGCATCACCTAATAGCCGAAATGTTTCAGCTAAAGACATAATCTCATCTTGAGATAATGGTATCGGGTGATTATTAAAATTCATACTAATACTTAAATTCCTATTATTTAGAAAATATATATGTTTACATATTCTACCCTTGACCTTCCCATAATGGCAAGGTTTATGCTCTTAATAATTGGGTAAGCACTATAGGTATATCTTATGGGAAAGGCAACAGATAAGCTTTCTAATAATATGAAAGTTACATTAAAAATTGAAGGGATGACATGTGCCAGCTGTGTTGGGCGTGTTGAAACAGCACTCAAAAAAGTTGATGGTGTACAGTCTGCCTCGGTCAATCTAGCGACAGAACGTGCAGATATTGTACTTGATCAGCCTGTGGATCGTCAGGTACTGGTTCATGCCATTGAACAATCAGGTTATGACGTGCCCGCAAATAATATTGAATTATCAATTAAAGGCATGACCTGTGCTAGTTGTGTAGGTCGTGTCGAAAAAGCCCTTAAAGCCGTTGCAGGTGTAAAAGAGGCCAATGTCAATCTTGCGACTGAGCGTGCAACGGTCAGTGGTTCAGCAAATGTCGATGACTTGATTACCGCAATTGATAAAGCTGGTTACGATGCCACAGAAATTCAAGCTTCTATTCCTGACCAGACAGAGCTGCTTGAGAAAAAAGATCAAGAACGTGCTGAACTTAAGCGTGATTTGATTCTTGCAACCCTATTGGCTTTGCCTGTATTTATTTTGGAAATGGGATCTCACCTTATCCCTGGTGTTCATCAACTGATTGATCAAACTATTGGGATGCAGAATAGCTGGTATTTACAATTCATCCTGACCACGTTGGTTTTAGTTATTCCAGGACGAAGATTCTATCTAAAAGGTTTGCCTGCATTACTCCGTTTAGCACCTGATATGAACTCGCTGGTTGCGGTTGGTACATTAGCAGCTTACCTATTTTCTATTGTTGCCACATTCATACCCAACATCCTTCCCACAGGAACGGTAAATGTATATTACGAAGCTGCTGCGGTGATTGTGGCATTAATCTTACTGGGTCGTTTTCTTGAAGCAAAAGCCAAAGGGCGAACATCTGAAGCAATCCAGCGTTTAGTCAGCTTACAGGCCAAAACTGCCCATGTTTTACGCGATGGCCAAATGGTAGATATTGCACTAGACCAAGTGGTTGCAGATGACATTATCATTGTGAAACCAGGTGAAAGAATCCCTGTCGATGGTCAAGTCACTGATGGAAAAAGTTTTGTTGATGAATCCATGATTACGGGTGAACCAATCCCTGTTGAGAAAGGCATCGGCAGTGATGTGGTAGGCGGCACCATTAACCAGAATGGCACGTTGACCTTTACCGCTGTGGCGGTGGGTGGCGAAACTATGCTGGCTCAAATCATTCGTTTGGTTGAGCAAGCACAGGGTTCTAAAATGCCGATTCAAGCTGTGGTGGATAAAGTTACCTTATGGTTTGTCCCTGCGGTGATGATTGCCGCAGTACTTACATTCCTAGTCTGGCTTATTTTTGGTCCATCACCAGCCTTAACCTTTGCGTTGGTTAATGCTGTGGCAGTGCTGATCATTGCCTGCCCGTGTGCAATGGGATTAGCGACACCAACCTCAATTATGGTGGGTACAGGTCGTGGTGCAGAGTTAGGAGTGTTGTTCCGTAAAGGTGAAGCCTTACAACTATTAAAAGATGCTAAAGTTGTTGCAGTTGATAAAACAGGGACGTTGACAGAGGGTCATCCTGTGCTGACTGACTTTGAAGTAACCCAATTGTTTGAGCGTGATTATGTTCTAGGCATGGTTGCGGCTGTCGAATCCCGTTCTGAACATCCGATTGCTAAAGCAATTGTTGATGCGGCAAAAAGTGAAAACCTAGCTCTACCTAAAGTCGATACCTTTGATTCAGTCACTGGTATGGGTGTCTATGCAACCATCAATGGTAATGAAAAAATCAATATTGGTGCAGACCGTTATATGGTTCAACTTGGTATTGATGTTGCTCCATTTGCTGTTACAGCTCAGCGTCTTGGTGATGAGGGTAAATCCCCTCTTTATGTTGCTGTCGATGGCGAACTAGCAGGAATTATTGCAGTTGCCGACCCAATCAAATCCACAACGCCAGCAGCGATTAAGGCTCTACACCAATTAGGGCTTAAGGTGGCAATGGTTACTGGTGACAATGTTCGTACTGCTCAAGCGATTGCCAAACAATTGGGTATTGATGAAGTGATTGCTGAAGTTTTACCAGAGGGTAAAGTTAGTGCGGTTAAAGAGCTGAAAGCAAAATATGGCCATATCGCTTTTGTGGGTGATGGTATTAACGATGCGCCAGCTTTGGCTGAAGCTGATGTGGGACTTGCGATTGGTACAGGTACAGATGTTGCAATTGAATCTGCCGATGTCGTGTTAATGTCAGGGAACTTACAAGGTGTTGCCAATGCGATTGCCTTGTCCAAAGCAACGATTGGTAATATTCATCAGAACTTATTCTGGGCATTTGCCTATAACACCATGTTGATTCCTGTTGCTGCTGGTATATTGTACCCAGCCTATGGAATACTGATGTCCCCAATCTTTGCAGCAGGTGCAATGGCTTTGTCCAGTGTATTTGTACTCGGTAATGCATTACGTTTACGTCGATTCCAGTCACCATCCGTCAGTCAAGGCTAAGGAGGATATGATGAACATTGGTAAAGTCTCTAAAGCTTCAGGAGTTACCGCCAAGATGATTCGTTATTACGAGCAGATTGGCCTGATTCCCGCTGCTGGACGTAATAATGCAGGATATCGCTCTTACTCAGTAAATGATGTTGAACGTTTAAAGTTTATCAAACGAAGTCGTGAACTCGGTTTTTCAGTAGCGGAAATATCAGACCTACTCGATTTATGGAATAACCGCAGTAGACAGAGTGCTGATGTCAAACGCCTGGCTCAGGGTCATATTGAAAAGCTGGAAGAACGTATCAATGACCTACAGCAAATGGCGAATACTCTCAAGGACTTAATCGACTGCTGTGCTGGTGATAATAGACCTGATTGTCCGATTCTTGAAGGTTTGCAAGAGCCCCACAATGATATAAAGGACGTTCACCATCATAATGACCTGCTTTCCGTTTCACCTTTAACCCGAAAGAAATGACAAATAATGGGAGGTTATATCAATATAACCTCCTATGCCATACCTATAAAAATTCTTATAAATCAATATAGCTTATTGACTTCTAATATCAGTTCTTCAAAATCTAATTAATTAACTACATTTATGAATATATATGTCAAAAAGAACAAGAGATAATTTCACCCAAAGAACAATTGATGCACTACGTCGCAGAGTATCAAACTGTTGTTCAAACCCTGAATGCTATGTTCTAACAGTGGAGCCTCAAGCGACTGATCCAACAAAAGTAATTGATACAGGTGTAGCAGCACATATTTGTGCTGCATCTATCGGTGGTCCTCGCTATAAGGCAGAGATGACAACTGAAGAAAGAAAAGACATCAATAATGCAATTTGGCTTTGTGCACATTGCTCTATAAAAATAGATAGGGAACCAGAGGCTTATCCAGCCCCTTTATTGCACCATTGGAAGAAAGAAGCAGAACATAGAATAAAAATTAATTCAAACTCAAGGCTTTATACGCAGAATGAGGCAGACTACAAAGTTCATCGTACCTTATTACAAGGTATAGGAGTAAACCTATCTGATCGAATGCAGACTTCCATCTCAGAAGTAGCAAGAGCTGTAAAATCATATATTCATAAATTAGACCCACGGCTAGATGTGGAATACTCTTTTATCAATGGTTCTAACCACTTTGAGATCAATGTTAAAGAAGATACAGATGATCCTGTTATCATCAACTTTATTCCTATTGATCCATCTGAATATAATGAAAAATTTTCGGACTTAATAGATCATGGCCAAACTCTCTCATGTGATATTGCCAAGGTAACCACCAACTCATTAGGGCTAGACTCAATATTTCCCCAGAACCTAAAGGATGGCATCCTGATTATTGAGCCCAATAATAAAAGAACTGCCATTGTTGAGATACAGGATGAAGAGGGTGAAACGCTTATGAGTTTTGAAGATGAATTGATATTAGGAAAAGAAACCTTTTCCTTTTCCTCCATGAAATATAATCATCTTCTAAGTTTTAAAATCAATAAAATTCCATATTCTGGACAACCTATAAAGGATGGTTTTAATCTGGATTTAAACTTCCAGTTATGGGATAACAAAAACTTATCTAAATTACCTTACTTTGATCAAATTTTTAAATTTTATAAATCATTGTCAAATAGTAAAGAATTCAAAGCAATCATATATATAGATGGTTTAGAAGTATTCTCTTCAAGCACCTCAATTGGAAAAACTTATTTTTCCAGACTATTACCTTTACTATCATATACTTATTATTGCAGACTCATTTGTAATGTTCTTCATATCGAATTACCATTCAAAAGTGACATTACGTTTAGTATTGAAGAATACCGCGATGTTTTTGAAACTGCCAAGGCAATAAAAGCAGTTCAGATCAATAATAAATTTTCTTGTACTTTTACCTTGATTAGGGACTCTCTACTATCTATCAGCACCTTTATGGGAAGTAGTGAGATTATTATCCAACAGAATATAATTATAGAGCTCGACAATGTATTCAAAGAGAATATAAAGAAAGATGTTTTTATAAGACATACATTCACTAATCCAAATTTATCTGTAATTAATAATACTAAATCCAAGAAAAATTATACTTACAAAATCAAAGCAGATAACAAACACCATCTTGGTCGATATAAAAGGATGACCACATTAACTCCAATAACACCTGCAAATGAAAAAGAGGTTATGTCTATATGACCACATATATAACCAATAAAGTAAGAATATATAAGTCAATTACTTAAAGAGTTTTTTAATTAGTACCAAGATATTCTATACACCACTGCCAAATCTTGTTCACAGTAGTATTAGAGTGTGAGGATTTTTTCCGTACAAGATAATAACTTGGTTCAATGGTCATTATTTCCGAAACAACCTGTACCAGTTTTCCTGATTTAATCTCTTCATCTACAAAGGCTCGGCATGCTAACGCAATGCCTTGCCCTGACAAAGCAGCGTCTAATGCCAGAGTGGTTTGACTAAAAACAAGTCCAGATAACTTAACATTTGTATTTAGGAACTTGGGCCAGTTATCGTGAGCATCATGTAGAAGTGGCATTGATATTAATTGTTCAGGCTTTAAAGGAAGAGTTAAATCTTGGACAAGAAAAGGACTTGCCACAACAATCAGTTCCTGACGGAACAATAACTGCGCTTCCAAATTCTCTGGAAATGACTTTTTAGTAAGGCGTACAGCAATATCAACCTGATCCCGATCAAAATCTGATACAGCTTCAGTAGCTAATGTATGCAGCTTGATATCAGGCAATGATGTATGTAGTTTACCTAAAAGAGGGATCAACAACTTGGCAGCAATCGTCGGAGTTACACTAATGGTTACGCTATCAGGTTGATCCAAAATCGATTCCGTTTATTCTGTAAGAATATCAAAGGCATGAGTCATATTGACCAAGTAATTAGCTCCCTCTGGAGTCAAAGCCAGTCCTCTTGGAAGACGCTGAAATAGTGTAACCCCCAGATGTTCCTCCAATGCCCGGACCTGCTGAGCAATCGCACCTTGGGTAACTCCCAGTTCATCCGCAGCAGCACGGAAACTCAACTTCCGTCCTGCCGATTCAAAAGCACGCAAAGCATTTAAAGATGGGAGTTTCCGACGAGATAACATAGAACCAAATAGACAGTAGTTTTTCTACACTCTAATGCGTTTATTAATCGTGTGCAAGTCATTCAACTAGTTGAAATAATGTCCTAATAAAAGCAATTTTTATGCTGAGTCTTCCTTTAGAAAATAAAGTATAGGACTGGAAAATTATCCTGACTGAGGTGTCTGTTATGGCAAATGATCTTATTCAAATTAATACTTTGGCCTGGAAAGAACTTGAATTGGCAACTATCACCCCTGAATCAGGTTTCCGCTATATCAATCTATGCTCGGTAGATAAAGAGGATACGCCACAGGCCAGAATGGTCGTGCTAAGACATGTAAATCAATTAAAACGTATTCTTGAGATCCATACCGATATTCGCAGTCCAAAATGGAATGAACTCTTGGCAAACCCATCTACGACCATTCTGGGGTTTTGCTCAAAGACGCGTTTGCAGCTTCGCCTAAAAGGTATTGCCACACTTCATGCTTCTGGTACTGAAGTTGCTCAACAGGCATGGCAATCATTGAGTATATGGACACAGAGAACCTATACGGGTGGACCACCAGGAGATGAGTGTGCTTTTACCACTGGTTGCCACTCACTTCTAGAAACAGACAGTGATGAAAGACAAGATGGATATTCATGTTTTGGTGTTATTTCTGTCCAGATTGAGATTTTAGACTGGTTTCAATTGCAGCACCAAAACAACCAGCGTGCATATTTCACTTATGACAACGATGGAAATTTGATGAATAGCCATTGGATTAACCCCTAAACTGACTCAATAGGATACAGATAAGATGCTTCGCGCTTATGTCGCACTAGTTCTACTTGGAATCATTTGGGGAACAAATTTTATCTATATGAAATGGGCCACTATCCTTATTTCCCCCTCACAAACCGTATTCCTGCGAGTCCTATTTGGATTTCTTCCTCTTTTAGTGATTGCTATTTATACAAGGGCAATCAATCGCCAGCAATTACGTTATCTCCCTCATTTCACCGTGATGTCAGTATTGGCAACGACACTCTATTATTATGGGTTTGTCGCTGGAACAGCTCTTCTTCCCACCAGTATCGCTGGACTGCTTAGTGGCTCTATTCCCATTTTTACGTTCTTGGCTTCCATCATATTTCTTCGTGAGGAACAACCTACAAAGCGGATGACCCTTGGAATTATACTAGGATTCCTAGGCATCATCTTAAGTGCCAGACCATGGGAAAGCACACAGGAGATCCCTTTGATGGGTATCGTATGGATGATTGTTGGAACACTCAGTGTTGGATGTTCTTTTGTTTATGCCCGATATTTTCTTTCTCCCTTAAACTTACCTCCAGTGGCATTAGCAACATGGCAGTCAGGCATCGCAACACTTACATTGTTGCTTCTAACAGACTTTGACCATATTACTGCGATTACATCGGACATCCATACACTATGGGGGGTGATTATTGGCCTAGGGATGTTGGGAACGGGAGGTGCTTTCTTCATTTATTACTACATCATTCAAAAGCTTGGACCAGTAAAAGCTGCTGGGGCTACATATATTGCCCCAATTGTGGCTGTTATCATTGGCGCTATGATTGGAGAAAGTATAGGAGTAATTGAATTATTGGCATTAGTTTTGATTCTTGGAGGGGTGGTGTTAATTCAACTTCCCAAAAATACTTAAGTTTTAGCTTTTTATTGGAAATAAAAAGCGACTACTTTGAGTCGCTTTATTATTTTGTTCACTCTTAGCGAGGAGGAAAACCAGCCTCTGTTAAAGCCTCAACCACTTGTTGCTGAGTTGCAGTTGTTTCAACTTTCACACTGCGATTTGGAGGATCAGTAATTACCTTTGCATTAGCATCAACTGCTTGAATTGCTCTGGTGACACCACGGGCACAACCGCCACAGGTCATACCTTCAACATGAAATTCCATATTTATCTCCACTATTATTCAAGATTTATTTAATATAAACCTTGCCATAATTGTAAGGTCAAGTCTTACTAAAATTTAATTAAGTAAAAAGTAGTTATTTTGGCCATTTCTGGTGGTAATCATCAATTACATATTCATGAATATGGATTCCATTGACCAGATGTTGTTGCAAATGCTCATGTTCTGGTGGTAAATCATCATGATTATGAGCCAAATACATTTCGTCCTGAGCTGACCATACACGCATCGCAAGTATGAGTGAAATAACGGCAATTACTGCCATAGGTATAAAAGTCTGTAATGTTCCCACATTGGTACTCAACCACCCAACTAATGGATAAGTAATCAACCAGCACGCATGAGAAAACGCAAATTGTGCTGCAAATAAAGCTGTTCTATTTTCACTGGATGCTGATTTACGAATTAATCGCCCTGTTGGTGTTTGAGCCACTGAATAGCCCACACCTAAAATAAACCACAATGCCAATAACCAAGCATAGGAATGAATAAAATAGCCAGAGAACAAGCCAATGGTCAGTATGGTTGTACCTGTTAACATCACGGTTCTATCATTAAATTTATCAAGAACTTTAGGCAATATAAATGCTGAAAGCATAGAACCAAGACCAAATAGACCAAACGCCCAAGTTGTTGCATGTTCTGTCAGTTTAAAGGTTGATTGAACCAGTACCACTGTATTGACAATAACTACAGCACTTGCCGAAGCAATGGCTAGATTTAATGCAAGTAAGGCTTTCAATCGTGGAGTATTAAAATATATTTTTGCCCCCTGTTTGATTCGACTATATATACCTTTAAATTCAGGAATTTTTGCTACAGGTAGTTTTGCACTGACAACAAATAATGCTGAACCAATGAAGCCAATGACTGTACCTAAGAATAAATTGTTATAACTAATAACTGTCAATAACAGCCCTGCTAACATCGGGCTAATTATATTTTCTAAATCATAAGCTAGACGGGACAATGATAAGGCGTTGGTATAATCTTTTTCATCAGGCAATACATCTGGAATCGTTGCCTGAAATGTAGGGGTAAATGCTGCTGATGCGGATTGTAAAATAAAAATTAACAGGTAAATCTGCCAGATTTGGGTTACAAATGGTAAGCAAAGTGCTGTTAATGCCCGAATAATATCTAATCCAACCAAAACCTTTTTTCGGGGTAAACGTTCTGCAAAAGCTGAGGCAACAGGTGCGACGGCAATATAAGCAATCATTTTAATTGCCAGTGCAATACCGAGAACCTGTGCCGCTTTTTCGCCAGCCATATCATACGCAAGTAAAGCCAATGCAATCGTAATTAAGCCAGTACCAATTAATGCAATCACTTGTGCAAGAAATAGATGTCTATATGTTGTGTTTTTTAATACTGTAAACATTTTATCGGCTCTCCTAGTTCACCTGCTTTATCCATAGGACACTTAAGAGCATTGCCCTTAAATGTCCTTAAATAGATTAAAAAATCCGTTTTATTTCACTAAACTGTCCTTCAACTGTTAAAGTTACTGTGACAGATTCTTTGTTACGGTTTCGCCAGAACCAACCATGTTTACCGTCAAATGCAGCCGTTAAAGTCCCTGATTGCTGAGTTTCATTTCGACCTTTGCCATAACCATGATAAAAATCTTTCGGGGCATTCACTGGGTCTCCATGTGTATCAAAATTCAAACCACCACCTGATGTTTTCCAGTCGAAATTAACACTTGCACCTTTAGGCATTGCCAGTTTCACTTCTGTTGCCTGACCAGCCTTGAGGTCAATCGAAATAGATTCTTTGGTCACAGCAGGTATCATTTTGGCTGGTTCACTTTCATTTGAAACCTTTGTATTTGCTTATGTTTGTCCTAGAGCTTGGGTTGCCTCTGAAACACTAGTATCTTGTCCAGAAATATCAAACTCTTCTGCAAAACCGCCAGTGTTTTCGCCCAATCCCTGTTCAGCTTCTTTGGCTAAAGACTGTTTAATTTCTCCCATCTCAACCAAACCAATGGCTTTTCCTATACCTGTTGGGTCGATACCATATTCAGCGGGCATCACACATGTCACTAATACAACTACCGCACTTATGGCTGCAATTACTGTTGATTTAATCAACTTTTTGGAAGATGGAAGTTGAATATTTTTTGGAATTTCAGTGTTGTACATAATTCAATCCTTATTGTGTGATAAAGCCAGTAAGCTGATAGCCGACCAATAAAAAACCAAGAAACATCAAAAAGACATTACTTTGATAAGCTGTTTTAAAGAAGTAAGGGGTTTTTCGCCACATGGTCATAAATAGCAAAATGATGCACAGTGCCATGAGCTGACCGAGTTCAACACCGACATTAAATGAAATTAAATTTGCCAATAGGCCATCTTTAGGGACTTCATATTCCTGAATTTTGACGGCTAAACCAAAACCATGTATCAGACCAAAAATTAAGGTTGCAATTTTGGTATTGGGTTGATACCCAAACCATCTTTGATAAGCACCCAAATTATCTAAGGCTTTATAAACAATAGAGAAACCAATGATTGCATCAATAATGTAGGCATTCATTGAGATGTTGTAGTACACACCAATCAGCATGGTGATTGAGTGACCAATGGCAAAAAGGCTGACATATAAGCCTATATCTTTTATTCGATATAGGAAGAAAATAATGCCAACGAGAAACAATAGGTGGTCGTATCCCGTGAGCATATGTTTCGCTCCCAAATAGATAAATGGGATGATATGGACACCGTAGATTTCCTGAATGTAACCTTTGTCACCTTCCGAAACACCATGCGCAAATAACATTGGGCTAAACAAGAATAGGCTTAATACTACTATCAGTTTTAAGCGGCTTCTTGATTTCACCCACTGCAAGAAAGAACTTGTCATATAAATTAAACTCCAAAAAATTAAATGATGAATTGATAATTCATTCATTTTTTGGCGGTTTAAAAATGCGACTCATCACTAAAAGGGTATAGTGTTTGATTCTGTCAATAATTTGAGAATTGAAAATCAGTACAATAAAACTAATATTTTGACCAACATCATAACCAACAAAATGTTCATGATAAGTATCTTGGTGGCTATGTATATGCGGTTGATTCACTTCATGTGGATGTGTTTCTGCATAAGGTGCGTTCTGAAATGAACTGATTTCAGTTACATGTGTATTAGAATGCAGGCACAATGCAAGACTAAGGATGCAGACAAGCCACATCATTGTTCCTTTAAACTTTTTATCTTGCACCATGCCTATCATTTCATTTCTTCCCTAAACCTGTTGCTCAGAGAAATTTTCTACTTCTGCTTTACGCTTGGCTCTTTGATTGAACCAGACATACAAGGTAGGCAGAATAATCAATGTAAGTAATGTGGAAGAAATAATCCCGCCAATAACTACAGTTGCGATTGGGCGTTGAACCTCTGAACCAATGCCGACATTTAACGCCATTGGAATAAATCCCAGAGAAGCAACCAGAGCCGTAATTAATACAGGTCTTAATCTTTCTAAAGCACCATGCTTTACCGCATCAACCAAACTTTGACCTTGAGCTTGCAAGCGTTGAATTGCGGTGACTAAGACCAATCCATTTAATACCGCCACACCTGAGAGGGCAATAAAGCCCACAGCAGCAGAGATTGAAAGTGGAATATCCCTTAATGCTAAAGCGATGACACCACCAGTTAATGCAAATGGCACACCAGTAAAGACCAATAAACTATTACGAATATTCCCTAATGCCATGTAAATCATGGTAAAGATTAATAATAGTGCTACAGGTACAATAATCATCAAACGATTAGTAGCAGACTGCATCTGCTCAAATGTACCGCCCCAAGACATCCAGTAACCTTCTGGTAATTTGAATTGGGAATCTACTTTGGCTTGAGCTTCAGCAATATAACTACCCATATCTGTTCCACGTACATTGGCAGTGATGACTATTCGGCGTTTACCATTTTCACGAGAAATCTGGTTTGGACCTTGAATGGTTTTTAACTCAATCAAATCGGACAACAGTACACTTGACCCATCTGGCAAACGCATTGGAATTTGATAGAGTTTTTCCAGATTACTGACCGCACTTTCTTCCATTCTAACGACAATATCGAACTTTCTATCACCCTCAAACATTCTGCCTGCGGTTTGCCCAGTAATCAGACTAGATACTTTATTTTGAACATCTTCAGCATCTAAACCATAATTGGCAATCATGTCCCGCTTAAGTTCAATAGAAACCATTTGTAGACCAGACATTTGTTCAACTTTTAAATCGGCAGTTCCATTAACAGTTTCAAGGATATCTGCGACTTCATTGCCAAGTTCCAACAGTTGTTCCAAATCATCACCTGAAATTTTTACAGCAACATCCGTACGTACACCAGAAATCAACTCATTAAAACGCATCTGAATGGGTTGGGTGAACTCGTAGTTATTGCCATAAACACCTTTTGAAACTCGTTCGATTTCTGCCACGACATCAGCTTTCTCCTTGTTAGGATTCGGCCACTCCCTACGGAGCTTTAACACGACATAGTTATCTGCCACATTAGGTGGCATAGGATCTGTTGCAATTTCGGCTGTTCCAATTTTGGCAAAAATCGATTTCACCTCTGGTATCTTTTGGATTTCTCGTTCAAGTGCATATTGCATTTCGATTGCCTGGCTTAGTGATGTTCCAGGAATACGTAATGCGTGTAATGCCACATCACCCTCATCCAACGATGGAATAAACTCTGAACCAAGACGAGTAGACAAACTGGCAGTAAATACAAAGAAACCTGCTACACAAGCAACCAGTATCAGTCGATGGTTAAGTGACCAGTCCAGAACAGGGTGATAAAACTTTTTAATGCCATGAACAATTTTGGACTCTTCATCTTTTACTTTGCCTGTGGTAACTAATGCAATCATGGCAGGGACAAAAGTAATCGAGAGAATCATCGCTGCAAGTAATGCCATCACCACTGTTGCTGCCATTGGCGTGAACATTTTTCCTTCAACACCTGTCAGCGTCATCACAGGTAGATAAACCAGAATAATGATAAGCTGACCATAAAGAATGGCTTTTCTAGATTC
This sequence comes from Acinetobacter sp. LipI_19, assembly GCF_058242925.1. Lineage (NCBI taxonomy): Bacteria > Pseudomonadati > Pseudomonadota > Gammaproteobacteria > Moraxellales > Moraxellaceae > Acinetobacter > Acinetobacter sp. LipI_19. Next base: position 4,185,615 of record NZ_JBZAYK010000001.1, on the reverse strand, counting down.
TTTGGTGGCATCAAATACTGTGGCAAATCGTTCCTGTCGAGTTAGTACTCTCCCTAACTCTTTCTGTTTTAAAGCAAGTTTTGCCAGAGATGCTTCGACAATAACCACAGCACCATCAACGATAATCCCGAAGTCCAATGCCCCAAGACTCATTAGATTGGCACTGATTTTCTGATTGACCATGCCTGTAATGGTCATCAACATGGATAATGGAATGACCATTGCTGTAATAAGTGCGGCACGGAAATGCCCAAGAAAGATAAATAGAACCACAATCACAAGGATTGCACCTTCTAACAGATTCTTTTTAACGGTTTCAATTGTTGCATCAACCAGTGTAGTACGGTTATAAACAGCTTTCGCTTCCACACCTTCTGGTAGTGACTTCTGGACTTCCTGTAATTTTTGATCTACAGCATGGGCGACACTACGAGAGTTCTCTCCAATGAGCATGAATGCTGTACCCAATACAATTTCCTGACCATTCTTGGTCGCTGCACCTGTACGCAATTCACTTCCGATAGATACTTCTGCAACATCATTTAAACGCAGGATATAGCCATTACTTGTCGTAATTGGAATACTCTTGATTTGCTCAATTGATGTGATTTGTGAATCTGAACGCAGTAGATATTGCTCACCATTTTTTTCAATATAACCAGAACCTTTGTTCATGCTATTTTTTGAAATAGCTTCAACAATTACCTGTTGGTCTAAGCCGATACTCCGCAAATAAGGATAATTAGGACGTACCACAAATTGTTTTACATAGCCACCAATGGTATTGATTTCATTGACACCCTCAACATTTCGCAGTTGTGGCTTAATCACCCAATCCTGCAATGTCCTTAAATCCGTAGCTGACATTGGATTTGGATTATTGGGTGTATTCTCAACGGTATACATAAAGATTTCGCCAAGTCCTGTAGACACAGGTCCCATTGAAGTGGAAATACTACTTGGCAGACTTGGTACAATACCCTGAAGCCTTTCATTCACCAATTGGCGGGCAAAATAAATATCTGTACCTTCTTTAAAGATAACAGTGACTTGTGATAGTCCATATCTTGACACCGAACGGGTATAGTTAAGATTGGGGATACCTGCTAGGGCTGTTTCAATTGGAAAGGTCACCTGAGTTTCCATTTCCAGTGGTGAGAGTCCCTGAGCCTCGCTGTTAATTTGTACCTGAACATTTGTAATATCAGGGACTGCATCAATCGGCAGTTTGAAATAGTTATAGACACCAAATGCCCCAATAAACAAAAATACAATCAATACGAACCAACGGTTCTTGATTGACAGTTTTACAATCTGGTCAAACATGTTCGCTACTCCTGCTTTTAATGGTCATGAGAAGCGCCAGATTTACCCAGCTCTGCTTTTATGAGATAAGAATTACCTGCTGCATATTTTTGTCCAACTTTTAAACCCGATTTGACCTCAACAAATCCATTGAATTTCTCACCCAACTCAAGTGGACGAACTTCAAAGTCATCACCAACACGAAGAAAAACCACGTCCCAGTCACGATAGGTTTGTAGTGCATCTTCACGCACCACCATCGGTTTCATGGATTGACTTTCAAAGATTTGTGCTGAAATCAACTGACCTGAACGCCAGTTAAACTGATTCGGAATTTCAACAAAGGCTTGAGCAGTACGAGTTTTAGGGTCAATCACATCACTGATATATTTGATGCGCCCCAATGCTTCTTCCGAAGCTGTTGTCTGTGATTGGATGGTGACTTTATTACTTGTTTTCACCACATTCAATTTATCAGCAGGAATATTCACTACTGCTAAAAGTTGTGAAGTGTTGGCAATTTTAAACATCGGAGTAGATGGGTTAACATTTGTGCCAATGGCACTTAGAATTTCCAGCACTGTGCCTGACATCGCGGCACGTACTTCAATCATTCCATTGCCAGAACCACCATAAGAGTTAATGATGTTACTTAACTCATTGACACGAACATGGGCATTATCAAATTCACGTTCGGCATTAATATAGTCAATTTCAGGGGAAACACGTTTCTGCCATAAAGCCCGTTCTTGCTCCATTTTTTTACGTGTAAACTGCAAGGTATCCTGAGCGATAGTACGTTCAGCATTTAGACGAATCACATCCTGACTTTGTACGGTTGCCAATAAGTCACCCTTACTGACCTTATCACCAATCGTACGATAGGTTTTAACCAGTGTGCCACTTGCTTTAGGGGTAATAAAACTCTCAAAATTGTCTGGAAATTTAAGTTCACCTTTAAGCTGTAAGCTATTTTCAAACATCATAGGCTGAACAGTTAATACTTCGAGTCCACTACTTTTTAGACTGGCATCAGGAATATTGGTACGACCCTCTTTGGTGTCCCACCTCCATGTATGCTTTTTACCTTGATATTCCACATTGATCATCATCAAAAATGAATGTGGTTCATAAATCACTTCATTTCCAATCAGATAGTCACTTTCAGGTACAAAGCTAATATTTTGTTCCGCATCAAGACGCTTGATGAAAATATTTGCAGTCAGTTCTTGAGGCTTTAAGGGCTTATCCTTGAAATAGCCATATACACGTAAATGAGGTTCAACACCTTCCTCAAAAATCTTAACTTCCGTAGAGAAATCGCCATCTCGATATAAACGTCCACCATGTTGGCCTTTTTCATCACCTGCAACTGCAACGCTTTCCTCTACCGTTTCACCTGAATTCGCCTTTGGTTTATTACCTGTCTTATACCAAGCAATCGCACACAGGATAATCAGTAATGCAACAACACCTGTTGCAATTAAAGTATTGGTGGTTTTATTCATGTTTGTGTTCCCCCTATTCCTGTTCTAAATTGGTGACGTAGTTTTTCTCAATCTCTGCAATTTGATTTTGCAAAGCCAACCACAGGTCATAACGGGCTAACTGTTTATCCAACCAAATTTGCTTATTACTATTAAATTCCAATAGGGAAGTCTTGCCTGCCTGATAGCCCAGTTCAGCAATACGTAAACTTTCATTGGCTGCGGGTAATACCGTGCTGTCATATTGCTTGATTGCATCAATCAGGTTTGAAATCTCAACCGATTTATTTTCCAATTCAATTTTAGCGTTACGATTTGCCCAGACAGATTGGGTTTCTGCATTGGCTTGGGTAGCTTGAGCAATGGCAATATTGCCTTTATTACGATTGAAGACAGCGAGGGGAATTGAGGTGGAAACTAAAAATACCTTGTCACTGGTTTCCTGATAATTTCGGACACCAACACCCAATGTAATATCAGGTACGGCCTCTCTTTTTGCCAATTCAAGTTGTGTTTTTGCCAACTGTGTTTTTAAGACACTTTCCTGTTCCAATAAACTGACACGATTGGAAAAGTTAATATCTAGAGGCACTTCAATGGCTTGATTTGGCAAATCAGGAAGATACTTAGAGCAGAGGTTTCTCTGATATTGAATCCTCTTTAACTCATTTTGATGACGTAAAGCTGATTCTGCTGACAATGCCGAACTTAACTGGACATCAGAGGGAATCACTCGACCGAATTTTAACTTTTCAGTGAGTACATTGACTTGTCGCTTATACAAACTACTTTCAGTTGAAAAAATTTCAGCACGCTGGGTTGCAACATACCAGTTTGACAGACAAGTCCTTAATTCTGATTTAAGTTCTGCCTGACGTTTTACAATCTCAAACTGATTATTGTTGCCCTGAAATCCTGCCAGTTGTTTACGTAACTGTAACTTATTATTTAAGGGAATATCTTGAGAAAGCCCAATCATGGTAGTAGGGCCATCAAGTTCTTTAAGCTTGGAATTTCCTAAATTATCCAGCTCCATATTAAAAGTTGGATTGTTCAATCGCCCAGCATATTGTTGATTGATATCATACGCAGACTGAGATTGTTGCAAACTCTTGAGAATTACATCATTTGCTAATACCTGTTGTTGTAGTCGGGCATAATCTTGCTCTGCAAAAGCAGGTGCTGCCATGACTACCAAACCACAGGTAAGAAATATCTGATAAATTTTAGACATGACTTTACCTATACAAAAAAAATGAAAAATTATTTTTTGTATAGAAAAATCAATTACGTAAAACGATTAAAGCTTTTGTATAAGTATAAGAGTTACTAATAAAAGATTGCCTTTTCCTAAATCCAAAAGACCTAATAGGTATTTCAAAAAAACTAAGAAAAAGTAGTATAAGAGGTAGGGCAAAGCTCAAGAAGAATACAGGATCAAGAGCAAAATGTTCTTGAATCGTAATAGGCTTAACTGAATGTTGTAAAGCAGATTGATCATAACTTTTCCAATTATGATTTTTTGTATCTTCCTGAGAAATTTGATTATCATGATGAACTAGAGTCCAGTGACTTATATCTCCAGACACAATAGAAATATTTAGATCATGGTGATGGTCTAAATTTTTAGCAATTACAGGCGCCCATGTATAAACACCCGTAGTTGTTATTGAAAACAAAAACAGGACAAATACAAGAATAAGTTTTATGAACTTATTATTTGACATACTGACCAGATTCACCTTTTATCTGTACCAAGAATACTTAATCAAGTTTCAAAAGTAAATGTCTTAAAAACAAACTAGAAACACTTATTCATGATGATCTGAAATATAGTTTACCGTGTATTTGGGGATTTCTACTTCCAAGTTTTCATCTTGGACTTTAACCTGACAAGATAGTCTTGATTCAGCCGTAAGCCCCCAAGCACGATCCAGTAAGTCAGCCTCTACATCATCCATTTCTTCCAGACTATCAAACCCTTTTTTCACGACAACATGACATGTTGTACATGCACCTGATAAATCGCAGGCATGTTCTATGGGAATGCCATGATCCAATAAACTTCGACATAAATTACTTCCACTTTCAATTTCAAGTTCCGCACCCTGTGGACAAATCTTTTCATGCGGAAGAACTATAATTTTTGGCATATAACATAATCCTCAATTCATCAAATTTATAGATAAAACAAGGGGCTTTAAAAAGCCCCTCATTTAAAAGAACATCGAATAGAGAAGTATCTACTTATGTTTACTTAACCATTCATTCATCATCTTGATTTCTGATTCCTGGGCAGAGATAACATCTTCAGCAAGCTGACGCACTTCTGGATCAGAACCGTATTGAAGAACTACTTTAGCCATATCAATTGCACCTTGATGATGGGGAATCATGCCTCTCATGAAATCAACATCAGCATTTCCTGTAAATGGAACCATCATATCTGCGTGCATTTCATCATTGACCTTAATGTATGCTTGAGTTGATGGGCTATCTTCATTTTTGCTGTCAGAATGATTTTTATTTTTTGCCAACCATTCATTCATCATCTTGATTTCTGACTCCTGGGCAGAGATAACATCTTCAGCAAGCTGACGCACTTTTGGATCAGAGCCGTATTGAAGAACTACTTTTGCCATATCAACCGCACCCTGATGGTGAGGAATCATACCCAACATAAAGTCAGTATCTGCATTTCCCGTGAAATCAATACCCATTCCGCTGTGCATACGAGTATTTACTTCCATATAGGCATTTGTAGATGGATTATCTGTTTTAGCTGAACCATTCATATCATGGTGCATTGAATGGCTTTCATGTTTATTCTCACTCATTGAATTATCCTTTGGAGCGTCAGAAGAGGAACACCCCGCACTAAATACAATCGCACCGATCATTAACATTGGAACAAAGCGTTTCATGGAGTTATCCTCTTACTACAATTATGAAAAAATAATGGGTAATAAGCTCGGAAGTTATTCTTTCCTATCAGGTACATCATTACCCTTGATGTAGTAACTCTATTCTTTCCAATTATGGTAAGGTCAACACCTAATCAAATAAAAATAATTAAAAAATAAAACAATTAAAAACAAATACTTAAATACAATTAACTCCGTAGTGAGTCACAATAATCAATAGAATTAAAAAAATCACCTCCAATCACAAATAATATTTTTATATAAATATAAATGTGATATGTGTTTTCATGGTTTCACAATTATTTATTTGATTATTGGATGCACTACAAAAGACTACAAACATTCTCAAACTTTATACTTAAAAATTATCTTACTTCTCATCTTAAATTTGAGCATTTATGACAATAAAACCTTATTTATTAAAACCTTAAAATAATTATTAAGGTATAATTATTTTAACCATAACTACTATTTTTTGAGTTTCACAATGTCTGAAATTGATTTTTATAAAAGATTGAACAGATTAGAGAAAAGACGAAAAGGTACTGACCTTACATACAATGCTTTTGATAGTGTAACAGCAGGCGTAACTTCATTTAATGAGTTTGATGAATTAAAACGTACAATAGAAAAATGGCAGATTGTATCAGACAAACCATCTATCCGTTATGCAGTAGGAGCAATGCAAGAAGTTAGTAAACGTTACACAGAAATCAGTATTGAAACTGCTAAAAGAATTGAAAAACAATTAGAGCCTAGGCTGCTAAATAATCATAACATTGTCACAGAATACAGATTACAAGGGTCAGTTCCCCTAAATATTCATATCAAAGGTGTAAGTGATGTTGATTTACTTGTACTTAACAAATCACATTATCGTACAGAGGGTTATTTAGGTACTTTACGCCATGATGATATAAAAATATTAAGAGAACTCAGGAACGCGTGCACTTATGAATTAAGACAAGCATATCCTGCCGTAACAATTGATACTACTGGTGCTAAATCTATAACTTTAACAGGTGGATCACTTCCTCGGGATGTAGATGTTGTACCCTCTCATTGGGTAGAAACATATGAGTACCAACAACAAAAGCACCTTTATTTAAGAGGAGTCAATATTCTAGATAATAAAACTCCTACTACATTGATGAACTTACCTTTCAAGCATATTTTTTATATAGATTACAAATGTAAATACTATGCTGATGGAGGATTGAAAAAATCTATCCGCCTTTGTAAAACAATAAAAGCCGATTTAGTTGAAGAGGGCAAAGTAATTTACTTAAGTAGTTTTGATCTAGCCTCTATTATGTATCATTCCAATCTAGAAAATTTAAAGAAAGGTAGAACAAATGCTTTAGCAATAGTTCTTGAAACAAAAAGATTTTTTGATTATCTGTATCATAATCCAAACTATAGAAATAGCTTATATACACCTGATATGACCAGAAAAATATTTGATAGTTATCAGAAAGAAACCTCTCTCACAACAATGAGCATTGCCTTAGATAAACTCGTTACGGAAATACGTAAAGATTTGGGTTACCTATATGACGAAACCATTGGCTCTTATCCATTAGTTATCTAATTTTTCCCATAGCATTGTACCCATCGTTCTTCGACCAGTAACATTATAATATTTAGCACTGGCACTTTTATTGTCTTTATGAAGTGTCAGCTCTACAAATCCTCGATGGATACGTAACTCTTCATGATCTAAATCTTTTGGTTTATTTTCATAACTATAAAGAACTTTGTATTCTTCAATTTCGTCATAAATAATTGCAGCAGAAATACTGTCAGATGTGGAAAATTCTGTTTCTAATCTGATTCTTACTTTATCCCAACTTTGTAAAATTGTTACTTTTCCAATCCACTCTCTATTGTGCTTAATCATTTCAGAATTTTCTTCTTGGTAATCAGAGATACCTTTACATGACCATTCTCCCGAAATATCAGGATATTTCAGAATCTTGAAAAATAAACCTGTTTTCCATATCCATTTATCAAATAGAAAATAAAAAGTAAGAAATAATAAAGCAGTGATAGCACTAGAAATGATGACATTCCAATAAGGAGACAATCCACCCAAGAACTTCAGTAAAAAGTAAATCAATATCCAAGATATAAACGTAGCAAGTGAATAAACATATTTCCCTGCATGAGACCTATTGAATCCATTATGAACACAATATTCATGACCTAACTGCCCCATAAATACCCTCTGGAAGCCCAAAATTCAGTTTTAACTTTATGTAGCTACATTAGCGTTATATGGTCCAGTTACACAAGCAATTTAGGTATCCAATATTGCTGATCACCAAACCTCACTTCAAAACCATCATTCAGCCCCCTATAATTAATACTATCCATTTGATTAAAAAAAGATTTATCTAAATTATGAAAATACATCAATCCTAACTTTATCCACTCTAGTTCATTAAAATTTTCCTCTGGGGCTTTCATGATGGCCAACAATTGTTTTTCCAGTTTCTTCATATTACTTTTTTCTGTTATTTTTTCATCTAGTACCCATGACGTATCAAGGTTCGTATCATAATTCTTGTTTAAAAAATTAAGAAAGCCAACAATAGCGGAAGCTTGCCCAGGAGACTTAAATAAGTAATATTTTACATGCCACATTGTTGGTAAATCTAATCGTGATTGACTTACCAACAGCATTAAAGCTGATGCTGGTTTCATGGCTAAACGGGCAGAACGTATACTCGTTTTCCCTAAATCTATTTTATTTATTAAAACCTGATAGTAGTTCTGAAGAATTTGGGCTGAAAGCGATGAACCAGGACATGAGTTCGCCAGTTTTCTCAGTTGGTCAAATTCAGAACAGTGGCCTTTAGATTGGGTATCTATATGCAGGTGATGTACTGCAACCAACCACCGGATGGGCAGCTCATATTTGCGTAAACCACTTGTTCTTAGTCTATGTAATAAAGAGTCATTGTCTGGGATCTGATCTCTCCAAAGATCACTGGTCTTTTCAAAAAAATGAATATGTTTACGAATTAGTAATGCAGCCTTATGCGGTCCAACCTCATGATCAAGCCAACTCATATAATCTTTAAAGTAACCTTTGAGGCTTGGGTTTATTAATGTATTAACCAGTTCCTTAATCCTATTCCCCAATATTCTTCGCCATGTACATAATTCACAGTATTTCCCATATCCAGCAGGAATCTGTTGCTGGCAAGTTAGACATTGAAGTGGTGGACAGGTCAAACATTTCTTACAAAGCATTTTGCCTGACACAACATCCTGTTCAATCAACCTATATCTTCTACAACTTTGGCATGTCTGGTAATCACGGGTTGCACACTTTGGGCAAACTCTTAAATTATCTCCAAAACGGCTGATACGAGATAAGCGTTGTGATGTCACACCACACCGTTCACAAGCTTGAAACTCTCTAAAATAAACTGAACAACTATTACAAACAGGGCCTTGCTCCGTTATTTTTCCTATAGGGTAATCAATACGCTGACATCTAATGCAAGGTCTATTGGTTTCACATTGTTGGCAAACGGCCAAGTTATCAGCTTTATATAATCTGGAACTTTTACCACACGATGGACAATCCTGTTTTTTAAAAACTCGTACATAGCACTTATGGCAATAGTTACGCTGTTTATAAAGTCGGTGTATCTTTTCAACCGCATCACCACATTCATCACACTGAGGCATGGTGTTGTCCCCCAAAAGTTACCCTAGTTTTCTTTTTAATCTTAAAAACTTTCGTATTACAGTCTCCTTACTTTTAGGTTTAAGGGTATCTACCAATGCTCTATTTGGAGGGTAGTTCCGATAAATCGAGCCTAATTGTTCTTCAACAGGCCTTAATATGGCTGGCAACTGGTTTCTCTTATCCCAAAATGAAGACCTGTTCATATTTAAAGATTTTGCTGTTTCAATAAACTTTTCCTGAGGAATAATGAGTAATTGATAAATACAGGAAAATAGTCGTTCTCTCTCGGTAACTGGAAGTTGGTTAACAGCCAATCCATTCGATATAAGCTCAGGATGGGGCACCTGAATTCTGAGTTGTTCAAGAAATGCCCATCCTTTTCCATTTACTGAGCCAGCTAAAGCTTTTCTAATAAATTGTGAAAATAACTTAATCACCGTTAACCAATCAGTTACTGAAATCAACTTGTCTTGATAGGTTGCACAGCCTTGTTTCAAGAATTGATCAAAGATTTTTTGGAATGCCAAGGCATGACAATCCACAAGGCTTTTATTAACTTCCAATAGACTTTTTTTACATATTGAACAGCAAGTCATAACCTGATCAGGGGCTTCAAGACGTCTAGGCTGAATAGCATTATGGCAATGAGGACATTGATCATGTAAACGCTGATCATGTTTTATACAACCTGTATGCCAGGCAAAACGCCAAGGCAGACGGAAATAGGCAACATTATCCTCAGATAGACACTCAGGACAATATTGCCAGCCACCTCGATGCTTACGATTTCTTGTACCTAATACCAAGTACCATGCATCAAAAGTTTGATTATCCAGATTATATTTAATTAAAAAATTGCGAAGCGTAGCAGAATTAAATTGGCTTTCATCAATTTTTGTCTTATTGATCAATACCTGTACTTGCTCTGCACTTAAACCACGATCTACATCTACAGACCAGATTCGCCATTTGGGCCAAAGTACTCCAGTTAAACTTAATGGGTCACAACCACTGTCAAGTGCGGCACGTATCAACCAAGAAGATAATGCCTCATCTTGCTTTAAGTCCGTGGGAATAAACCATGAATGGATTTCTGTTGCACTTATCATACCTAGTCCTCCACATTGCTTATTTCACACTTTCTAGCAAGCTACGGTCGATAAACTCCTGACCAGAAACAACAGCTTTCTTTGCGGCTTCCCGTAAAATCGTTCGCAGATTACCTAAGTTTCCATCTGTAATATCATGCAGATATTTTACTGTTGCTGGTTCAGCCAGTTTTGAAGCCTGTTTGAGGGGAAGAACTTTCTCAAATTTATTTACCATAGCTTGAAAGTCTTTATCTAGTTTCCATAAGGGCAAATTAACCACACGAAAACGGCTGACATGCTGTGGATCAGTACGCAGAACACTAATTGCTTCTTCTGTACCAAACCCAACAATGGGTATCTGTGTTTCATTACACAAATACTTAATCGCATTCATTACTGTTCTTTGCTTAATCGGACTGCCACATAATAGAGAATTCATTTCGTCGATAATGAGGAGCTTTACCTCATAAAGTTTAAGGCAATGGACCACTTGGTAACGTAGCTTCGCAACGGGATCTCTTTCTCGAAAAGGAACCCAGAACTTATCAAGAATAGCCATATACAGAGCTTTTTCATCAGGGGAAACAGGTGCCTGTACAATGATTACAGGTTTTACTGCATTATTTTCTGCATTGACATAACCCTCCCCATACAGCTTAAAGAACTGGTTAATAATTGAGGTTTTACCATTATTTGGCTTACTCAATACCAGTAAGTTGGGCATACGGCTCCGCTTAGGAAGTGTCAGGAATCCTTTCAATTGGTCTAACAAGTCATTGGCTGCTGGATACCCAATCCATCGGTCCTCTTCCAGGAAGTAGAGTCTGTCCTCATTAGACTGTTCCACAATAGGGCGAAACTCTTGAAAAACATGTGAATAGTTACTCATGAAATATCCTCATCATTTTCCAGCTCATCGAGAGGCAATAAACCATATACGTTTTCAAGCTGTTGCTCCAAAATCGTACTCTCTTGTTGAGGTTTTTTGCCCTGAATTGAAGCAGGGTTAACACTCTGTTGATGTTGGGTACTGCGCTGATGTGATCTGCGAGCCCGTCGAGTTTTAGTACTTGCCTCCTGAACACGCTCCCGAAGTTTAGCTAGAGCCTGTCCAAGTTCATGATCTTTTAGATATTCGCCAGTTTCCTTTTTCAGTTCCTGAATCTTTTTGTGTTCCCAAATACTAAATGGTGGAATACTTTGATCCGCTAAAGGAACCTTAAAATAATTTTTGATTTCGGGATCAAAGAACCATATCTCACTAATATTTCTTGGATCACGCCTAAAGATAAATTTACGTTTTTCCTTTTGATTATCAGGGTCTACAGCATTAATCCAACCTCTTAGTACATCAGCATAATAAGCAAGACCATCAATTGTTACACCTGTTGTTTGAATCGTCCTTTCAAAACTTGGTAGAAAATCAAGAAAGAAATTATGATCATTTGCAGGCAATCTAGCAGCTCCAGAACCTAACGTGTTTTTATCACCAAAGATACCTAACTCAAAAGCATGTAGTGGAGAAGTACCTAAAGCAGAGTGTTTCCTTTTGTGGTAAACATTACAGATAAAATCAATCAGCCAGTCCTCAAATTCGGAGAATGTGAAAACTGCTTCCGCATCTGAGTTATAACCTTTTCTTTCAAAAATATTTGAAAAAGTTGTTCCTGGAACTGCGTGAATATCGGTTGCAAATGTTCCCATCAAACGTTCAATGTGCCCGCCAAAACGTGGTTTTTTAACTGGTCGGTATTCCAGACGAATATCATGTGCCATACAAGCATTTCTGAAAGTTTCTGAGTGAAACTCAGGTCCATTATCGACATGAATGGTGTTCATAATTCCCCAGACAGGCCATTCAGCTTGAATCTTGCGAGAAGCTAGCCATTTCTCTTTGGGCAGTACAGCTTGAGAAACGCTCATTGCAATAGACATAACAGAGGGAGCATCTAATGATAAGTAATATCCCACAACTACCCTTGAACGCACATCAATTGCCAACGTAAGAAAAGGTCGTCCTATAGGACACCTGCTAAAATCATCAACCAGAATAAGATCAACAGGCGTATGGTCAATCTGTACGACGGCAAGTGGATAATCAGCATGAGGGAATTTCCCTGCGGCAGGTGTAAATTTGTTATCGGCCTTTTCCTTATGTCCCCTCTTACGAAGAGAGTCTCTCTGGCTAATCGCTGCAATACGATTTCTTACTGTATTGGCATGAGGCACCTCTAGGATATGGTATTCATGACATAAGCGTTTCACTTCAAGTACAACTTTTTGAACACTTATTCTTTGATTAGTTAGGTATAAATCCTTGATGGCTTTTTCAATGATTGCTTCAGCATGTTTATTAATTATCTTCTTGCCTTGTGGCAATCCCTCTTTTCTGGGCCGCAATCCATCAATAGTTCCATATGCCTTATAGATTTTTAACCATCTATAGATAGTGGCTGGATTAATATCATGTTCTTGGGCTCGTAACTCTACTTCCTTACGACCACTCACGCCTCCCTCAATGAAAGGTCGGATGATGTTGAAACGTCTTTCAGCCTCAATCCAGTCTTTATCAGCGATGAGTTCTAGATCTTCATACTGTTCCACAGCTATTGATGGCCTTAATTCACTGATAGCCGCGATACTTTTCCTGCCAGTATTATTGTTTTCAACAAAAACCGATTTTAGGTCAATGACTTCAATAATCGTATGGGGAATCCCTTTTATCTGAACCGGTTCCCCAGCAGCTATTTTGATATTCACACGTCTATCATTCATGACAACTCCCATTTACCCAAAGTTCAGTAGATGGCTGTAAAGGCATACTTAAATCGCAAACCAGATAACCATGAGCAACTAAATACCAGATTTGACTAATTCCATTGGCTCTGTCCCATTTTCCAAGAAAATGTCTGGCTAATAGAGTCTCAAAAGTTACTGCTCCTCGATCTCTCACATAATCCAATAAGTGCTTTGAATCAGCAGGGGGAAATTCCATCTTTCGGTACTTTTGTAAAAACATGGCATTCGACCATAACTGGTCCCGAATACGCCCCTCATGTGCAATATGAAATTTCCAACCCTCTTCTTTGCATACCCTCATTGCAGCACGATATCTAGCTTTCCATAGATGCAAATTAAGTTGCAATTCATCTGTAGGTTTTACTTCAACCAGTTTAGGTGCAATAAATGGAAGAAAATCATCATGCTTATAAGTTACCAGGTAGTCAGGGGTGTAAACTCGTTTCTGTCCATTATCAAAATACTCAATGGTAAATGGTTGAGACTCAACAGCAAGAACATTGGGATCAACCTCTAATCGAATAAGGAAATCCCGTTCAAGAGTTGATTCAAAGGCAACTGCGGAATCTTTTTTAAAAGGATATAAACCAGATACACTGATACGTGTATTACCAATTTTTCTTCGAGCTGGTACGATGTTAACGGTGTCGCATGATTGATTGTTCATTCTGGGTTCCGTTGCATAGTTCTTTATAAAATTTGTCGCATAGTTCTTTATAAAAGGTGGTCTAAGTCTTTGACCCTAGCTTATATTGTCGCATAGTTCTTTGTAAATGACAGTGGTTCAAATCCAAAACCAGGAGAGATTACCCTGGCGCATTTAGGTGTGCTATTTTTAGATGAGTTGCCTGAGTTTGATAAAAAAGTACTCGAAGTTTTAAGACAACCACTTGAATCTAAAGAAATCGTTATTTCTAGAGCATCACGCCAAATTACATTTCCTGCAAACTTTCAATTGATTGCAGCAATGAATCCCTGTCCTTGTGGTTATGCTTTTAATCAGGACAGTCGATGCCAGTGTTCTGCTGAAGCAATTAAACGCTATCAAAATAGAATCTCAGGTCCATTATTAGATCGTATTGATTTACATATCGATGTGCCACCATTAAAGGCACAAGAGCTACAAGATCAGACACCTGTAGAAGATTCTACTACAGTACGAGAACGGGTGATTGATGCTTTTGACTTCCAAATCAAAAGACAAGGTCATTTAAATCACAGCTTATCGCCAAAAGACTTAGAAAAATATGCGGTTTTAGATGAAAAATCCAAGCAAATGCTCGAAATGGCACAACAACGTTTAAATTTATCTGCACGGGCGTATCATCGTATTTTACGTGTCTCAAGGACTATTGCAGATTTGGCTCAAAGTGAGCAAATCCAAAGTGCGCATTTAACTGAAGCCTTGTCATATCGTGGAACTCAATCTTAGAATCTAACCTATGACATTTAGAAAATATATAGCATGCTAAATTTAAGCCTACGCAACGAACATGCAGAAGACATTGAAAATATTTTCAATCTCACTCAACTGGCTTTTCTAAATGCAACGCATACCGACCATACTGAACACTTGATCGTCAATGCACTCAGGGATGCAAATCAATTAACTATTTCAGTTGTTGCTGAATTGGATCGACAGATTATTGGGCATGTGGCGATTTCACCTGTTGAAATTTCTTCTGGCGCACAACATTGGTATGGCTTAGGCCCAATTTCAGTTGCACCAGAATATCAACAACAAGGTGTTGGTAAAGCTTTAATCCAACACGCATTACAGCAGTTACAACAACTCAATGCAGCAGGATGTGTTGTGCTTGGAGATCCTGCCTATTATTCCAAATTTGGCTTTCAGCCACACGCCAGTTTGATTCTTGACGATGTGCCTGCTGAATATTTTCAAGTCCTTGCTTTTAACCAAAGCATTCCACATGGAACGGTAAAATATCATCCAGCATTTGAAGTGAAAGCCTAACTGATTTCAAAATCGCAAAAAATAAAGGTGACTCATGGTCACCTTTATTTATTTTAATTTGCTCTTAGAAAGCTTTAGTTAAAGTAAACACGGCACCTGTTTCAACACCACGTTTCACAGAATTAGTGAATCCATCAGTATCAATATTGGTTCCGACTGCAGCAAGTTCCGCAGTTACCCCAGGAATAGATTTAACCGCATAATTCACCCCAACTTTCCAGTCGACATAATTGTCTTTACCATCAGGTAATGCTTTTTCATCCATTGTAGTATAGCCAACATTAGCAAGCCCACCGAAACCAGTATCACCAAATGGAGCTGAATAGCCAACGTTAAAATTCCAACTGTTGCCACCGACTGCTGCCCAGTCATTGGTATAGTTCACATTGGTCAATAGACTACTGCCTTTAATCAAGACGTCTGCAAATATTAATTTTGCATAAAACTCAGTCCAGTTAAAATCACTGCTTGCACTTGGATAATTATATTCAACAACACCAACATCCAAAGTTGGTTTAAAGGTTGGAGATAGCGCCAAGGCTGTTGTATAACCAATAGAAGGATCTAATTCTAAATGTGGATCAGATGAACCAAAATTCACATTTGAACCCCAAAGACCCGCATATAAACCAGAACTATGCGATAAGGTAAAACCCGCTTGTACTGCTGGGTCGCTTAATGTTTGAGTCATACCGCGGAAACGATAGTCACTCGTTACGGCAGCACTACCTGCAAAGCTTAAACCTAATTTTGACAGTGCGTTGTCTTCCGCCATTGCCATTGTTGCTGTAGACGATAGAACTGCCAATGTTAGTGCTTTAGTTGAGAATTTCATCTTGAGTGCTCCCCCATCATACGATGTTTATTTGTTATGCTAAAATTTGATGAACTCCCTAAGCAATTAGCAATTGCCATGCCAAAATGAAACTCAAGCTTTTTATAAAATTCAGAAATACATATTAATATTTTTATAATCAATGTTTTAGAATTAAAATATTGTGGATAATTTTTTTTATTCTTCAGCTGTTGAACATATGCTATTTCAAGCATCACTTGATGGAGCTGATTCATATTGACCTACTTTAAGCATGGTTTTAATGCAAAATAGTATGAAAAATCTGAGCGTAAATTTTCTATAAGGTGCTTTATTGTTGTCATAAAAAACGTATAAATATTACTTTATGCTTTTCATATCAGTTTATTGTAATGGTGCATATTGTTCTTTTGCTCAAAAAAAGCACACAGTTTTAAAAACGCCTAAAAAAAGTGCATTCCTTATCTTCGGTCATACACTTTGATAAAATAAGGAAGGCTAATTCTCAGGCATATTCTTCTTATTAAAAACTATAAGTTAATCTTAAAAACTATAAGCCAAACCAAATAACATATTGTCCTTATAACCTTCACCCAAACGATCTTTACCACCGATCACATAGTCTAATGAAGCAGTAACACCTGTATTGGCAATGGTTTTACTAAGCCCCAAGCGCATTTCGCTCAATGTGAAATCCTGTTCTGTCTGCACAATACTGTCATCACGATGACTGTTATAAAGAGATGCACCAATAGAAGTGTTAAAAATAAAATCTTGAGCCAAAGCATGACGATACGCAATGCTTAGATAAATATCACCAGCATTGGCAGAGGATGCATCAGCTAACACCACTGAAGCACCTGCGGTTAAATTTTTATAACTCAGTTCAGCAGATAGATCTGTATATGTAGTTTTACGATGATCTGCTTGATCTGCATAAATAGTACCGCCTTTATGATAAACATATGCGGTGGTTCTTAAGTTATAGCTCCAATTTTGCGCAACTTCCTGAGCATAAGCCAAATAAAAATTATTTTCAAAACCATGATCTTGCATAACATCTGTAGGATTATAGCTCAGTGTAGAACCCCAATAGCCAAACGTGATGCCACTTTTATGTGCATAACTTAAACCACCTTGAACAGCAACATCATCATTTTCAATTCCTCCTCGATAGATATACTTAGATACCAATCCCACATTTCCAGAAATCATGCCATTTTTAACCAAAACATTTGCTTGTTGAGCAAATGCTGGGCACGACGCTATACAGATAGGGATTGCCCATAATAGTTTAGAAATAAGTGAATTCATGATAACAAATGGGTGGGCGTATAAAAATAAAAGCGAATTTTACTGTGTTTTTAAATTTTTGGTAAAAAACATGGAGATAAATTCAGCATATTTTCCAATTTATTTCATATTTCACACAAAATTAGTATTTTAATAACTCTTTAGAAATTTTTTTCATAAGAAAAGAAATTAATATTGTGTAAAAGATTACAGAAATGTAATATTTTTAAGCAAAAGAGATTCCCTTTTTATAGATTAAATATACAATTCATCCACAATCTGTTCTGAATTCGATCAGTCAGTGCAATCTATTCTCGTTCACGAGGCAATTCATGTTGAATGCTCCAAAACTTACTTTAGCTGTATTAATTAACGCGGTTCTAATATCCCCTACATTTGCTAGCGAACAAAGTGATGCAAAAGGGTTCGTTGAAGATGCCAAAGGTTCTGTATTGTTTCGTACAGGCTATATCCTTCGTGATAAAAAACATGGTATTGACGATCAAAGCTCATTTGCACAAACTGCAATTGTCGACTTAGATTCAGGCTTCACTCAAGGTATCGTCGGTTTCGGTGTTGGTGTGGTTGGCGATGGTTCTTTTAAAATCGGTCCGAACAACCATGCTGGCAATAACATGATTGCACTCAAAAATAATGGTGCAAGAGATGCAAATGGACGAGTTGATCCATATGATCATTGGGCACGTGGTGGAGCAAATGTAAAAGCTCGTTTCTCAAATACGACTGTACGTTATGGTACTCAAGTTTTAGACCTCCCTGTACTTGCAAGTAATACAACACGTCTTGTCCCTGAATATTTCACAGGGACATTATTAACCAGCCATGAAATTAAAAATTTAGAACTAGTTGCGGGTAAATTCACCAAAGACCAAATGTCTGATCAGATCAAAACAGATGGTAATAAATTGGATGATGCGATTGTTTGGGGTGCCAAATACAAATTTGATGACCAGCTTACTGCATCTTATTATGGTTTAGACTCTAAAAATGCCTTAGAACGTCATTATATTAATGCCAATTATAAATACCCATTAGCAAATCAAAGTTCTTTAACTTTTGATTTCAGTGGTTATCACACCAAGTTTGATAAAAATGCCAACACCTATTCTGCAACTGGTCCTGTCGATGTTGATTACTCAAGCACAGGTAAAGCAGGCGTAGAAAAAACCAATAATATTTGGGCATTGTCTTCTACTTATAACCAAGGTCCACATACTGTTATGTTGGCTTATCAACAAAATACAGGTGATGTCGGTTATGACTATGGTCAAAATGCTGATGGTTTCCAAAGTATTTATCTACCAAACTCTTATATGTCTGATTTTATTGGTAATCATGAAAAATCAGCTCAAGTTCAATACAACCTAGATTTTAGCAATTATGGTGTTCCTGGCTTAAATTGGACCACAGCATTTGTGTATGGTTGGGATATTAAAGTCCGCAATGTCACTGATGATGCACAAGAACGTGAATTCTTTAATCAGGTGAAATACACCATGCAAAGTGGTTTTGCAAAAGATGCGAGCTTACGTCTACGTCACTCTTACTACCGTGCAAGTGAAGCGTATAATCCTGTCTACATTGGTGATACCAATGAATGGCGTATTTTCTTAGATATTCCTGTGAAATTTTTCTAATTTAGAATAAATCCAAAGAAACAAAAAACCTGCATTTAATAATGCAGGTTTTTTATGGGTTTAAAGATTATTTTATCTTTAAACTTCGCTTAAATCAGGATTATTTCGCAGCTTCAATTGCTTTCAATACTTCAGCTTTTGCAACTTCTGAACCTTCCCAACCTGTCAATTTAACCCATTTACCAGGCTCTAAATCTTTATAATGTGCAAAGAAATGCTCAATTTGGTTAATTAACAAAGCTGGAAGATCTGAATATTCTTTCACATCTTTATAAAGTGGAGTCAATTTGTCATGTGGAACTGCGATAAGCTTCGCATCAATACCACCATCATCTTCCATATTTAATTTACCAACAGGACGACAACGAATCACTGAACCATGTACCAATGGGTGTGGAGTTACAACCAATACGTCTAATGGGTCACCATCTTCAGACAAAGTATTTGGTACATAACCATAGTTCGCTGGGTAGAACATCGCTGTACCCATGAAACGATCTACAAATAAAGCGTCTGAATCTTTATCTACTTCATATTTAATCGGTGCAGCATTTGCTGGGATTTCGATAATTACATAGATGTCATTTGGTGCATCTTTACCAGCAGGAATATTGCTATAGCTCATAGGATACTCTTTCAAGTGAGGTCTTATTTAAAATCTTGTCGATTATAACGCTAAATTGCGCAAACAGATGCGGATTATACATTTTGCATCATCAAAATGAATGAATTTTATCAAAAACTACTTAGACCATTCGAATAACCAATAACAATAAAATAATTGGGCAAGCTACGGACAAAGCCCAAATGATGGTCCGTAGTGCTGAAATATTAGCAAGATAGCAAATCCCATAAATAATGCGTAAAACAATATAGGCGATCCCTAACATCATAATCAAATGTTGTGAGACCACCATGTATTCAGCCATCAGAATCGCAGCAATAAATAAAGGTAGGCTCTCAAAACTATTCTGCTGTACTGCATTGGCACGTGCAGCTAAACCCGTGGTTTTTGCTAAAAATTCACGCGGATTCTGATTATCAGCAGCTTTAAAGCCACCAGATGCTTTCGCAATAATGGTAAAAACATAAGGAAGTAAACAGGCAATTAGAATTAAATATATGATGCCATCTATCCCAGACATGATTTTTTCTCATGAAGTGTTAATGCGAGTTATCATAGCATGGCATGAACAGAATATTTTTTGTTAAATGCAGAGTTTTGCAAAATTGTGTAGTGAGGACAATAACGTGCAACCAGATCAAAATGAATTGTTTGAGGTTTTAGAAAAGCAGCGCCATCAACAAGCTGAGATTGATCGTATTCTTAAAATTGTATTGCCAATTTTGGCTTTTCTATTATGCGTGATTTGTGCAAATTATAATTGGCAATCTACCTTGGGAACGCTCGTCGTTCTGGTGGCGGCCTTTTTTGCCGTCGGCATAAAGCGTATGAATCTATATTTTTGGTTAGCCATTATTATCGTGTACTGTTTAATTGATATCTATTTTAGCTATGGCAGTATTAACCCCTCAGCACTAGGTCGTCAAATGGGAACCATGCTGACATTTACAGGGATTGTTGGCTTAAGCCGCCCCTATATCGATGGTTGGTATATTCGTTCTCATAAAAATTAGATTTTGAATTGAACAAATATACCTAGCTATTATTTTCGATAGAACATAAAAAAGCGCCACGATTGGCGCTTTTTTATGTTTAATTTTTCAATTACTTACGTAAATCTTTACGGAGAATTTTACCTACATTAGATTTTGGTAAATCATCCATAAACTCAACATAACGCGGGCGTTTATACCCTGTTAAGTTTTCTTTTGCATATTCGAGCACTTCTTCTGTGGTTAAAGATGGATCTTTTTTCACCACAAATAATTTTGGCACTTCACCAGATTTTTCATCAGGTACACCAATTGCTGCCACTTCAAGAACTTTCGGATGTTGAGCTATCACTTCTTCAATTTCAGAAGGATAAACGTTAAAGCCAGATACTAAAATCATATCTTTCTTACGATCTACAATTTTAAAATAACCACGTGTGTCCATGAAACCAATATCACCTGTACGGAAATAACCGTCAGCTGTCATAACTTTTTCAGTTTCATCTGGACGATTCCAATAACCTTTCATCACTTGAGGACCACGAATCGAAATTTCACCCTGCTCACCTTGTGACAAATGATTGCCCTCATCATCTAAAATTGCGACATCAGTCAATGGTAACGGAATACCAATTGTGCCACTAAACTCAGTCGTTGCAGGCGGGTTCGCAGTTGCGACTGGAGAAGTTTCAGATAACCCATAACCTTCAATAATGATGGTTCCAGTAACTTTTTTCCATTCTTCAGCAGTTGACGGTAACACGGCCATACCGCCGCCCATCGCCATTTTTAACTTACTGAAGTCAAGCTGTCTAAATTCTTCATTATGTACCAGTGCATTGAACAAGGTATTTACCGCAGGGAAGAAACCCGGTTGGTATTTACGTAATTCTTTAATCACCGCTGGTAAATCACGTGGATTTGGAATCAGAATATTTGCCTGACCTTTATACATACCATACATCGCACACACCATGAATGCGAAGATGTGATAAAGCGGTAAAGCACAGAAGATACGATCGTCTTTCGCACCATCACCTTGACCAAATTTACTTTGGAAAATACCATCACATTGCAACAAGTTTGCAACTAAGTTACGGTGCGTCAGCTCCGCCCCTTTGGAAACACCCGTAGTACCACCTGTGTATTGAAGTACAGCAGTATCACTGAGGGTCATGGTTGGACGTTTATAATTGCTTGGGCTTACTTTTGCCAATGCTGCATTAAACTTAATATGTCCTGGAATATTCCAGTCTGGAATTTGTTTACGCACTTTACGTAAAACAAAATTCACCAAAGTACCTTTTAAAGTACCCAACATATCGCCAACGGATGCAACAACAACATGTTTTACAGGTGTTTTGCCAATAATCGCTTGATAAACAGTCGCAAAGTTTTCAACAATGACCAATGCTTCAGCACCTGAATCATTAAGTTGGTGTTCTAATTCTCGTGCTGTATAAAGTGGATTCACATTCACAAGTACCAAACCTGCACGGAATACACCTAAAGCGACAACTGGATACTGAAGGACGTTAGGCATCATCACAGCAACACGTGAACCTTTTGCCAAACCTAAGCTTTGCAGATACGTTGCAAATTTACGGCTTGCCAATTCAAGGTCACTGAATGACATCACTTTATCCATGAAGATAAAGGCATCACGTGAACCAAACTTTTGGAAATTACGCTCAAAAATATCAATAAGAGAGCTATTTTCCTGTGGCAATTCTACTGTTTCTGGAATTCCAGTCTTTTGATATTCAGTGAACCAAATTTTTTCCATAATGCCATAATCTCCAATCAGTAATCCTTAGTTTTAAACTGTTTTTCTCAATATTGAACATAATTTTTTGGCTTCTTTGTGCTCAATATTGCATCCATTTTCACGAACACTTTGCATATATAACGTATTTCAATCCCAGGATGCTAGTTTTATCTTTGAATCAACAGTTTATTTGCTTTTTGATATCCACGCGGTAACAATTGACCTTTTGAGGCGCGTTTACCGATATATTTCTGCAAATCATCCCCTTTTAATTTTAATTGTTGCTGCCCTGCAAGCACTTGTATTACCTCATCTAAATTCAAAGTTAACATAAACTGAATAGACTCTTTGGTTTCAAGTTGTATCAACTTATTTCCTTTACCTTTATTGAGCGTTGGCAACTCTGATAACTCAATTAAAAGTAGGCGTCCTGCTGAACTGAGTATAGCCAAATGAGTATGATTTTCAATGACTTCGATTGGCATTACTGTCGCATTTTCAGCAACGGTCAGGAATGTTTTACCCGCTTTAGCGTTTGTATCCAATTGTTTAGCGTGTGATTTAAAGCCATAACCCTTTGAACTTACAGCAACTATTTCCTTTTCTTCATTTTCAATGAGAACTTGCATAAAGCCCACACCATTGGCAGGAGAAAGTTTTGAACTCAACGGTTCTCCTAAACCACGAGCCGATGGCAAACTATTAATGGCCAAAGCGTAACTTCGTCCTTTTTCATCTAAAATATATACTTTCTGGTTAGACTTACCTTGTGCTGAACTTAGGTACCGGTCACCAGCCCGGAAGCTTAATTTTTCAATATCAATATCATGACCTTTTGCTGCACGAACCCAACCCGCTTCAGAAAGGATCACTGTTACCGCTTCAGCAGGCATTAAATCTTGTTCACTAATTGCTTGTGATTCCTCACGCTGTACAATTGGTGAACGGCGATCATCACCAAACTTTTTCGCATCATCTTTGAGCTCTTCGATAATCAAAGATTTTAATGACTCAGGATTTGCAAGTTGTTCACGAATCACAGCTGCTCTCGCCTCAAGTTCTTCTTGTTCACGGCGCATTTCCATTTCTTCAAGTTTTGCCAAATGGCGTAACTTGAGCTCTAAAATTGCTTCTGCTTGAACTTCATCAATATTAAAACGCAGCATCAACACCGGTTTAGGCTGATCTTCTTCACGAATAATCTTGATCACTTCATCAATGTTCAAATAAGCAATGATCAAACCACCGAGAATATGTAGCCGCTTTTCAATTTTATTCAAATGATATTGCAGACGACGTGTGACAGTACTCTTACGAATTTCAATCCATTCTAATAAAATTCTACGAATTGATTTGACTTGTGGGCGCCCATCTGCACCAATCATGTTCATATTGACACGATAACTCGATTCTAAATCGGTTGTCGCGAACAAATGACTCATTACTGCATCGGCATCAATGCGGTTTGAACGTAATACAATTACCAAACGGGTTGGATTTTTATGGTCTGACTCATCGCGTAAATCACTGACCAATGGCAGTTTTTTAGCTTGCATCTGATCAGCAATTTGGGTGATGACTTTCGAGCCAGAAACTTGATATGGTAGCTCAGTGATAATAATTTCATTTTTTTCAATAGTATATACTGCACGGGTTCGATAACTACCGCGTCCAGTCATTTGAATTTTTAATAATTCATCACGTGGCGTAATAATCTCTGCTTTGGTCGGTAAGTCAGGTGCAGGGATATATTCTGCAATTTTTTCATCCGTTAAGTTTGGATTACGGATTAAAGCAATCGTACCTTTAACGACTTCACGTAAATTGTGGGGTGGAATATCGGTTGCCATACCTACCGCAATACCTGTCGTACCATTCAGTAAAATATTCGGTACACGCGCAGGTAAACTAACTGGTTCTTTCATTGAGCCATCAAAGTTATCTTGCCAATCACAAGTGCCTTGACCTAATTCAGAAAGTAACAGATCACTATAGGGTGAAAGTTTGGCTTCGGTATAACGCATGGCTGCGAATGATTTAGGATCATCAGGTGAACCCCAGTTACCTTGCCCTTCAATAAACGGGTAACGATAACTAAACGGCTGTGCCATCAAGACCATGGCCTCATAACACGCTGAGTCACCATGCGGATGGTATTTACCCAATACATCACCGACTGTACGTGCAGATTTTTTCGGCTTACCGCTTGGTTTTAATCCCAATTCGCTCATCGCATAAACGATACGGCGTTGTACAGGTTTTAAACCGTCACTGATGTGTGGCAATGCACGATCCATAATCACGTACATGGCATAGTTAAGGTAAGCTTGTTCTGTAAATTCTGCTACGGAACGGTTTTCTGTCGCATGATGCGCAAGGCTTGTCATAACAACCTTTTATCCTAAATAAGTTCGTTCTAAATAAATGTTTATGTATCTACGTTCTTATGCTAAGTCGCAGGGTCTGACTACACAAGTGCAAGTGTACCCTACAACGACAAATTGCGTCTTTAGATCTTTCTAATGAGGTAAAATTATCCATTTTTTAACAAATGAGCAACTTTTATTTAAATTGGTATTTTAAAATTTGGATATGCAGTTTATTTCCAATGAAATTTATAAATGCTCAAACTTATTGAAGTGACCCATTTCGCGTTTTTATAGAATGGATGCTCGAACTCAACAACCACCCGATCCCATATAGAAGCAGCAAAGTAACAGGAACTACAAAACTGTACGCTTGCGTCCAAGACAGCCGATCGAATAAAGGGCCTAAGCCAATTGCATTAAGTGCTGACACTTGAAAACCTATGGGTAATTGTAAGAAAACAAAGTTTCCTTTGTTATCCGTCATTGGATCTAACGCGATATAAAGACAAAATGCGGTAAGCAAAAAATAAAGAATATATAGCTTAATCCTATTTTACTTTTCATTATTCCGCCCTCAATACTGGTCTGATCTATTTGATAATATCTCTATAAATGATTGGTTTTTTTAATTTTAACATTAGAGAAATTAAAATGGCTGAGAGGTAAGATTAACCCTATATCAGCCATTGTATACTTTTTCTTTGTTATCATTTTTTTAGCGCTATGTTTTTATATATTTCAATAAACAACTATAACCCAATCTCTTCTAAGGTCTTACCTTTGGTTTCTTCACCCAAGATCAAAACCACAGCGGCAACAGCGAAAAGTACAATCGTAAACATCATAAAGACTGAACTAAACCCATCACTTGCCACCATCATATGGGTCACCACCAACGGTGCGACAATCCCCCCCATACGACCGATTGCAGATGCCCAGCCTGAGCCAAAAGCACGAATATTGGTTGGATATTGTTCAGGCGTATAAGTATATAAAACCCCCCATGCACCCAAATTAAAGAACGACATTAAGCATCCCCACAACATAATCATATTGACTGAGGTCGCTTGGCCAAAGAAGTAAGCAGAAAGCGCACACAGACCAATAAAACCAGCGAGGGTTGCTTTACGTCCAAGCTTTTCAACCAACCAAGCCGCAGCCACATAACCCGGTAATTGTGCCAAAATCATTCCAAGTACATATTCAAATGACTGCACAATGGTATAACCCTGCTTGACCAGCAGACTTGGTAGCCATGTAAAAATACCATAATAAGAATAAACAATCCCAAACCAAATCAACCACAACATCAAAGTTCGGCGAGCAAAACTACCAGACCAAAGTTGTGAAAATGTAATTGTTTGTTTTGCTGAAACAGATTTGACTTCAATGGTTTCAATCACTTCCACACCACATTGCCGTTCCAGTTTCTGTACCAATGCATGAGCTTCTTCAATTCGTCCACGATTAATCAGATAGGGAACAGACTCTGGCACTTTTTTGAGAATCATAAAAACATAAATGGCAGGTAAACCACCAATCAAAAATGCAATATGCCAACCATACTCAGGAATCACAAAATAAGAAATAAGTGCAGCAACAAGCCAGCCAAGTCCCCAGAAACTTTCTAAAAGTACAATAAATCGACCACGTACTTGAGCGGGGATATATTCACTGACCAAAGTCACAGCCACAGGAAGTTGGCCACCCAGCCCTAATCCGACAATAAAACGGAATACCAATAACCAAGTCAGATTCGGCGCAAAAGCACATAATGCGGTTGCAATGCTATAGGTCACTAAGGTAATCGCAAAGACTGTTCTACGACCAATTCGATCGGCCAACCCACCTGAAAATACAGCACCAATTGCCATACCCACAAAGCCTATGGAGACCACCCAACCTTTTTCAGTAGGTGTCATTTGCCATTCTTCTGCCATTTTGGTGAGAATAAAGGAAATGAGTCCTGTATCCATGGCATCAAACATCCAGCCCAGTCCAATTACCCAGAGTAAGGTATAGTGAAATTTCCCTATGGGTAAGCGTTGTACACGTGATACTAAATCCATAATGCACTCAACAAATATGTAAAAGCAGAAATAACTTTGGCACGCTGTCTAACTTTAAAGACTTAACAGGAGAATTTCTCCTGCTAGTCCGTCAAAATCTTTAAATTCTTTAGAATGGAAACCATTATTTATCAATATTTTTCTTGAAGGTATATTTTCAGGATCAATAATAGCCATGAGATGTGTTAAATGGGGTTGTTTTTTTGCATGGTCAATTAAAAATGCTACAACCTGACTGGCAATGCCTTTCCCCCAGTATTCGGGTAAAAGCATATAGCCCAATTCCGCTGTTCGTGCTATTGGTTGATCCAACTCAATTTTGGCTAAACCCATAAATTCATGTGTTTGAGCATCAAGAATTTTATAATTTCCCAATGCCACATCATAGGCATTCTTAGATAAAATCTTACTAAATTCTGAATGTGCTTCCTCAAGCGTTAATGCTCTTTCGGTAATCATTTGCATGACTTTAATATTTTTGACCAATTCAAAATACACAGCAAAATCTATGTCTGTAAATTTTTCAAGTTTAATATTTTGATGAATCCGATATGACATACCAAGCTCAAAGTTAAATGCAGGAATTCACAATCAATAGTTGCTCTTCAAGCATTCATCATTAGGACTCATCTTTAGAAGATGCCGATTGTTCATCATCATCTTTATAGATAAATTTCGGCATTTCCAAACCAAAATAAATCGCCACACAACGTAATGCAAAACCAAAAACTAAAGTAGAAACCACAGTAATTTCAAGCGATAAACCAAAATCAATACAGAACCAATAGAAAATCACTGCAACAAAGGAAATCGACGCATACAATTCACGACGGAATACCAATGGAACATCATTACACAGAATATCTCGTAGAATACCACCAGATACCCCTGTTAATACTCCAGCAACGGCGGAAACCACAAAACCATGGCCCATTTGCAAGGCAATTTGACAGCCAATAATGGTAAAACCAATTAAGCCTAAAGCATCCAATAATAAGAAAATGGAATGTAAGTGCTTCATCCATTTGGCAATAATAATGGTGACAAAGGCAGCACAGCACGTCAGGACAAGGTATTCAGGATGTTTGACCCAAGTCAGTGGATAATGTCCGAGTAAAACATCTCGCACAGAACCGCCACCGAGTGCAGTGACACAGGCAATCAGTATCACCCCAAACCAGTCCATACTACGTCGTCCTGCGGACAACGCTCCAGTCATGGCTTCTGCTGTAATGGCTATAATATAAATAATCGTCAGTAACATTGCCCTTCATCCACTGATGGGAAAAGATGCGCGCTATTTTAAGTCAAAAACGAACTAAAAGTTATAAAAATTGTGCGCAACATTGCTTAAATTTTTTGGCGGATCCACAAATACATGGCTGTTTCATGGTGATTGGCTGATCTGTGGTTGGATCTAAGAAATACCATACATCATCATGCTGGACAAAGTGTGAAACTTCATGGTGTATTTGAGCCTGCTGACCATCATGAAAATGTGCTTTAAATTCAACTTGAGCATGATTTTTATCCAGCTTTTCTTGGGCTTGTACCACTTCGAGACTGAGCCATTGATTGGCTTTGCTCCAATCTGAAATCGCTTTAACATCCAAAGCTTGCTGCTGCCCAAGCGCAGTGGTCTGAACAATATAATCAATCTCATGTTTGGCAAAAGCGCTATAACGCGAACGCATCAATTGTGCTGCTGTCTTGGCTTTGTTCTGTCCCAAGTGTAGCGGCTGACAACATTCAGCATAAAGCGCTGAACCACATGGGCAGGATAGATTGGACATGAAAATACTCAAAATCTGAATAGGCTCAATGATAATCCAACCCAGCTGGAAATCGAAAGCTATTCTTTCAATATGAATAATGCCATTCAGCCATCATTTTAACGATATGTTTTAAATCATTATTCGCAATGATAAAATAGCAAGAAGCCAGTCTTTCGACTGGCTTGTTTAGAAGGTATCCATTAGGGTTCAGCATCTTTAGATTTGGTTAATGCTACAATATGCACCTTCTCAATCTTATGCCCATCCATCGTTACCACTTCAAACTCATAACCATCAACTTGAAGTTTCTGACCATTTTCAGGCAAACGTCCGAGATGGAACAAGATGTAACCAGAAAGGGTTGAGTATTGTTCCGACTCATCGACTAAATCACGACCTAACAGCAAAGAAACATGACGAATATCAGTTGAACCTTCAAGGATCAACGAACCGTCTTCAAGACTTTCCGCAGCAGCTTCTAGTTCATCTTCATCGGGGAACTCCCCAGCGATTGCTTCAAGTACATCAATCGGTGTTGCAATCCCTTCAATTGACCCATATTCATTTAATACAATCGCCATTTGTAAAGGTGCCTGACGAAGTTGTTCCATCACCATCAACACTTGCGCATTTTCATGCACAATCACAGGCTCGCGTAAGTGTTTTTCAAAATTTAAAACACCCGTTTCGATATAATCATTTAAAACTTTATGGGTTAAAACAATACCCGCAATATTATCCAATTCACCATGGGCCAAAATTAAACGAGAATGTGACATTGCCATCAAATTTTCTTTAATGCTGGCTTCGTCTTCATCCAAATCTAACCATTCTAATTCAGGGCGCGGTGTCATGACCGATTTTACTGGACGTTCTGATAGTCCCAAGACCCCTTGAACCATAACACTATGGTAAGCACCATTTTCATCATCAAAAATTTCATCTGCCAATGCTTGTGTTGCGATCACATCATCCGCTTTACCATTTTGACTATCGGCACTTTTTCCGCCTAACATTTTCAATACTGCTGAAGCTGTACGGAAACGCAAGTCGGTCGTTGTCACCATTTTCTCTTGGTTTTTACGCATGGTTTGGTTCATAAACTCGATCAGCACAGAAAAACCAATCGCTGCATATAAGTAACCTTTTGGAATGTGATAACCAAAACCTTCAACGATCAATGAGAAACCAATCATCATCAAAAAGCCAAGACATAGAATCACGACTGTCGGGTGCTTATTGACAAAGTCCATCAAGGCTTTTGATGCCCACAGCATAATAGCTACAGCAATCACCACAGCAATCATCATCACTGAAAGTTCTTTCACCATTCCCACAGCGGTGATCACACTATCGAGGGAGAATACTGCATCTAAAACAACAATTTGGACAATGACCATCCAAAATACAGCATGAACAGGATTTTCTTCTTTAAGATCCTGACCACCTTCAAGGCGTTCATGTAGTTCCATTGTGCCTTTGAACAATAAGAACACACCACCAAACAGCAAGATCAAATCACGCCCAGAAAAAGCATGCTCAAAGAGATGGAATAATGGTTCGGTTAATGTCACCACCCATGCAATGGATGCCAGTAACACCATTCGCATACAGAGGGCAAGTAAAAGCCCAATAATCCTTGCTTTATCACGTTGTTCAGGCGGAAGTTTTTCTGCCAAAATTGCAATAAACACAAGGTTATCAATACCCAAAACGATTTCTAAAACAACTAAAGTTGCAAGACCAATCCATGCAGAAGGATCAGACATCCACTCAAGTATCATTGATCTTGCTCCATTGAAAATGTGCAATAGCTATTTTCAGCATGTGAGAACTGTAAATTTTGGAATTGATAAGAAAACTTTAGTGTATTTTGAACTATTATTTTGTCTAAAGATTGTGCATTTTCGGAGCGACTACAACCACTACCCATGATGATTCATTTGTTGATAAATAAGCGTTAATTATAGGCAATCCAGATAGGAATTTCATCTCATTTATCAGGATTTTTACTGATTTATCTAAAATTAAATACAAAATCAAAGTGATACAAATCATTGCAAAAGCGCCGATAATACAACATGTTTTTGTCACATTTCTTACTTAAAGTAGTAGAAATGTATAAGAACATGATAAGTTAAGGTGAAAAAATAAATTATGAATAGTGTATTGCCTGTAATGATGAATAAACCTTTCGAATTAGATCAACAACAACATAAAGCCACACAATGTTTAATCGCACTCTATTGTGGTTCCCGACCCGGAAATAACCCCACCTATCGAGAAAAAGCCATCCAACTTGCCCAAGGTATCGCAGAACAAGGTTTTGGGATCGTCTATGGCGGTGCAAGTATTGGCTTAATGGGCCAAGTTGCAGATACGGTCACGGAACATGGTGGTGATGTTGTGGGTGTTATTCCCGAATTTATGCTGGATTATGAAATTGCCCATAACCAATTAACAGAATTACATATTGTACAAAACATGCATGAACGTAAGGCTATGATGGCTGAACGCGCGAGTGCTTTTGTCGCTCTACCAGGTGGCTTTGGTACCTTTGAAGAAATTCTAGAAGTCGCGACATGGGGACAATTGAATCAACATCAAAAACCGATGATGTTATATAACGTCAATGGTTTCTATGACCATTTGATTGCGCAATTAGACCATGCTGTTATTGAAGGCTTTTTACCGCCTCAACATCGGGCAAAACTGATTGTGTGTAATCATGCAGATGAAATTTACAATGCCATTAAGAACCTAGAAAGCCCAAAACAGTTTATTGTTTAAATATCTCATTATTAAAATTCATCCCTAAAAAATGAGCCTTGATCAAAGGCTCATGAACTTTACAATCAACTCAAAAGTATTCATTGCAACTCTTTTTCTTGATTCAATAAATCATAAAACCGATCCATTCTGAAATAATTGCCATGCATAAATCAACACAGCAGCAGCTACAATCCAGCATAACGTTGCAATCCCTAAACAAGACCACATCGAAAGCTTAGTTGCCAGTAAATAAACCATGAACAAATAAATGAAATACGGTATCAACGACCACAGCCCGAATAAGGCTGTTTGCTTTAAGGCTTCAGCACCTTTTTCCTGCGCCACAATCACATGTGCGATCAATGCAAATGTTGGAAAAAGTGGAACTAAACCTGCAATATAAAATGCCTTACTTTTTGAAAGAATTGAAATCAACAAAACCACTGCTGCACCCAGAATACATTTCAAAAATAAAGACAACATCTAAAATTACTCGAACAC
Organism: Acinetobacter sp. LipI_19; assembly: GCF_058242925.1. Classification (NCBI taxonomy): domain Bacteria; kingdom Pseudomonadati; phylum Pseudomonadota; class Gammaproteobacteria; order Moraxellales; family Moraxellaceae; genus Acinetobacter; species Acinetobacter sp. LipI_19. The sequence goes on along the minus strand of NZ_JBZAYK010000001.1, from coordinate 4,153,695 downwards.
ATGATCAGTGCAAGAGTTTACGCCAAGCATGTAAATTTGAAATCTAAAATATTAGAAATTTAATGCGCTATAAGTTAAACCTTTAAAAAGCGCGTTTTAATTTGCCTCGGTTAATAAACGCAACCAAACCCATGACAATCGCCATCACAATAAAAAAGATAAATTTTAGCTCACCTCTACTCAAGTGCATCTCAGATTTATTCACTTCCGCTTGAGTAAAATCGGCTGGTACTGGAGGCAAAGGTGAGGCATAAGTAGCTTGAATATTTTTAAAATTTAATTCACTGAGTTCAGCAGGCTTTTCACCTTTGCCCACCAAAACATAAGCCGCAACAATGTCAAAATCCAAAGGATTTTGAATGCCAAATTTCACTTTGGTGGGTTCATAAGTGTTGTATTCAGGGATCCAGTCATTTACTTGACTATAAATACGTATGCTATCAGTTTTTTCCAATATCGGATCTGTAATCAGCTGTTCTGAAGTATCTTCGATGAATGTGTTTAAACCTTTGAATTGCTTGAGTGAATATTGATTGGTTTGCGTCAAATTTTCTGCGATCAGTGTTTGATATACAGCATGCTCACTGGGATTGGCTTTATTTAACAGGCCATGATTGTCCATGATAAACTCAACTTTTGCAGTAAGTCCTGGATAATTTTGTCGTCCAACCAAATAAACCGCTGTCCAAATCTGATCCCCCGCTTGTACATTTTCTAATTCTAATTCGTATAATTGATTGGGTTTTAAATTGAACGCTTGATCAAATAAAACTTGTGAAGTCTCGCCTGCCAAGACATTGCAAGAAAATGCAAAACAAACAACTGATATAATTTTTCGTATATTCATTTTCAAGCCCTCCACAAGTGCGATATATTTCACACATTTTATAATAAAAACAATAGTTAATCACAGAATGTTTGTCTAACAATTCTCTTTTTTAGATAAGTGGTTATTGATTACATCACATGACCAATCTTAAAGCTGATCTGGTTTATTCGTTCTAACTTATGCAATATCGAAATAAGTATTCAGAAATCAGCACAGCATCAAAAAACTGACTGCATATCTCATTTTTCTTCAATGACTTATTTTAAATAAATTATAGCTTTGATTTTAAATTAGCTGAATGCGACCCTAAAAATTATTGAAAACCATCATAAACATATGAATATTATTATTTTATTCAAAAACTCAAACTCCATCACAGTTTTAAATGGTCAGTTACATGACACAATTTGTCGTTTAAAAACTATTTTTTACAGCTTGAACAAAATTAAATCGCTATCATATACCCCTTTAATTCGCATAATTTCGAGAAAGCTTTTATGAGTCAAAGTCATATCCGTATTCGAGGCGCACGTACCCATAATTTAAAAAATGTGTCACTCGATATTCCACGTGACAAGTTTGTGGTCATCACAGGACTCTCAGGCTCAGGGAAATCATCTCTGGCTTTCGATACCTTATATGCTGAGGGTCAGCGCCGTTATGTCGAATCTTTATCTGCGTATGCACGTCAGTTTCTTTCACAAATGGAAAAGCCTGAAGTTGATTCAATTGAAGGTTTAAGCCCTGCGATTGCGATTGAACAGAAATCTACCAGCCATAACCCCCGTTCAACCGTAGGAACCATTACTGAAATCTACGACTATTTACGTTTACTGTATGCGCGTGTTGGCACACCCTACTGCCCAGAGCATGACTTGCCGATGGTTGCACAGACTGTTTCTGAAATGGTCGATGCCGTGAAAGGACTGGAGGAAGGCACAGCATTGATGCTCCTTGCTCCAGTTGTTCGTGAGCGTAAAGGTGAATACAGCAACCTGTTTGAGCAATTACAGAGCCAAGGTTTTGTCCGCGCGCGCGTGGATGGTGAAGTGATTGATATCGATACACCACCAGAACTTGATAAAAAGAAAAAGCACACCATTGAAGTTGTGGTTGACCGTTTTAAAGTCCGTGATGATTTAGGTAACCGAATTGCCGAAAGCTTTGAAACAGCATTACGTTTAGGCAGTGATCTGGCGATTTTATCGTGGATGGGTGGTGAACATCCTGACCGTGTATTTTCAGCAAAACATTCCTGCCCTGAATGCGACCGTGCTGTTGCTGAACTAGAGCCACGTCTGTTCTCGTTCAATAACCCATTTGGTGCATGCCCTGTCTGTGACGGTTTAGGTACCCGTAGTCATTTCAGTGCTGAAAAACTGATTCCAAGCCCAGATGTTTCTATTAGCCAAGGTGCAATCCGTGGCTGGGACAGACAACGTCCATACTATTACAGCATGATTCAGAAAGTTGCAGATCATTTTGGGTTTTCTTTAGACACCCCTTGGAATGAACTCGATGCTGATACGAAAAAGAAATTTCTCTATGGTACAGGCAAAGAAAAAATTGATCTTAGTTATATCGATGAGCGTGGTCGTAAACATAATCGGGTACAACCTTTTGAAGGAATTTTGCCTCATTTAGAACGTCGTTATCGTGAAACTGAATCTAATTATGTCCGTGATGATCTAGCGCAGTATTTATCTAATGCCGCTTGTGATGCTTGTGGCGGTTCACGTTTAAATGAAATTTCACGTCATGTCCGTGTTAAAGATAAAACCATTGCCCAAATTACCAAAATGTCGATTGGGGATGCTGAAAGCTACTATCAAGATTTAAATCTTGAAGGTGCCAAAGGTGAAATTGCCGATAAAATTTTTAAAGAAATTCGCGAGCGTTTGCACTTCCTTGTATCAGTCGGTTTGAACTATTTAAGTCTGTCTCGCTCTGCTGAAACACTTTCAGGTGGGGAAGCACAACGTATCCGCCTAGCCTCACAAATTGGTGCTGGTCTAATGGGGGTAATGTACGTTTTAGATGAGCCATCCATTGGTTTACATCAACGTGATAATGATCGTTTATTGGAAACACTAGTTCGTTTGCGTGATCTTGGTAATACGGTTTTAGTGGTTGAACATGATGAAGATGCAATCCGTGCAGCTGACCATATTATTGATATCGGTCCAGGCGCTGGTGTACATGGCGGTCATATCATTGCCGAAGGCACCTATGATGAACTCGCAGCCAATGAGAACTCACTAACAGGAAAATACCTATCTGGTAAGTTAAAAATTGCTGTACCCAAAGAGCGTGTTAAACCACCGAAACCTGAAGAACAAATTAAACTGATGGGTGCATCTGGGCATAACTTACAAAATGTTGATTTGACGATTCCTTTAGGTGTGATGACTTGTGTGACTGGCGTTTCAGGTTCAGGTAAATCCACCTTAATTAACCGTACCCTATTACCACTTGCAGCGACGCAATTAAATGGTGCAACCACCTTAACTGCTGAAAAGTTTGATTCGATTGATGGCTTACAGTTCCTTGATAAAGTGGTAGACATTGACCAAAGTCCGATTGGACGTACTCCACGTTCCAACCCAGCGACGTATACCGGTTTGTTTACCCCGATTCGTGAATTGTTTGCACAAACCCCTGAAGCCAAAGCCCGTGGTTATGCTGCAGGTCGTTTCTCGTTTAACGTTAAAGGTGGACGCTGTGAGGTGTGTGAGGGGGATGGTATGATCAAAGTTGCCATGCACTTCTTACCCGATATGTATGTGCCTTGTGACAACTGTCATGGTCAGCGTTATAACCGCGAAACCTTGGAAGTTGGTTATAAAGGCAAGAATATTTCTGACGTATTGGAAATGACAGTCGAAGATGCGATGCATTTCTTTGATGCAATCCCAGTGATTCACCGTCGTTTGGAAACATTAAACCAAGTCGGGCTAGGTTATATCCGCTTAGGTCAGTCTGCAACAACGCTATCGGGTGGTGAAGCGCAACGGGTCAAACTGGCACGTGAGCTGGCAAAACGTGATACAGGTAAAACCTTGTATGTACTGGATGAACCAACCACTGGTTTGCATTTCCACGATATTGCCAAACTGCTCGATATTCTTCATGAACTACGCAATAAAGGAAATACCATTGTGGTGATTGAGCATAATCTCGATGTGATTAAGACGGCGGACTGGGTGATTGATTTAGGCCCTGAAGGTGGCGCAGGTGGTGGTCAGATTATTGCGGAAGGCACCCCAGAACAAGTGGTGAAATCTAAAGTTTCACATACAGCGAAGTTCTTAAAACCGCTGTTGAAGTAATTCACTACATCTTCCACACCCTCCTTTAAATAAGGAGGGTGTTTCCCTCTTTCTCTCACAGGACTTAGGGAGAGATTAATCATCTGAGCTCCAAATTAAATAGCTCATATAATTTTTATAAAACTCAGATTCTCAGCCTTTTTCTTCATATATTTCAATAATCATCTGCGTAATTTGGGGATTTTCTAAAGCAAATTTTGCATTTCTCATTCAAACAAGGCAAGATCAATGCATAGCACAGGATATTTTCCTTATGAAGCTTCTTTACTCATGCCTTTTAGTCCCAAATATCTGTTTGCTCAGCAGTTGTAGCATAAACATTGCAGGTGGTAATGGCAGACCCGACAATCCTTATTTTATAACCACCCAGCCCTTACTGATTAAAAAAATACAGCTTCCTGTGGGCTCTACTTTAACCTACGAAAAACAGGGCTTTAAAACTGGCAGACAAAGTCAGTTAATGAATGAAAGTAAACTACAAGGCATCTCAATGCCGAGTGGACAAACCATTACTTGGGGCGGCGTACCCATCAGTACGATCAACAAATTCACCAACTCAGAAATGCGCGGCTTTAGCCTTAAAGCAGAATTTAAGCAGCTTGCTCCCAATCAAAACTCTGGCTTCTCCAAACAATGGCAACGCTGTGGCGATAATCTGGGGATTAGTATTAAAAATACCAATGATTGGTCATTTAATCTAAATAATATTGTCGATGTAGAAAGCTGTAGTGTGCTGTATCAACGTCACTTTCAAGAGAATACAGAACAGCAAAAATTTTTAAATCAATTGTATGCAGAGTTGCTTAAAGTCGGTTCAAAATAATTTAGCGTTTTCACCATTGAATGATGATGTTAAATCAATACGTCCAAACTGCTTAATCGTCATCACGAGCCATATGCTCTTGTTCAATACCCACTTCATTTAATCTTTATTTTCAAAGCCTTTCTTAGATGCTTTTATTTTATATTTATATCACTATAGACTGTAAAATCAGCCAATCAGCCCACAACTTTGTTTCGACCTTGTGCTTTGGCCTTAAATAATGATGCATCTGCTCGTGTAAACAATGCTTCCCAGCTTTCAGCCCCTGTCGCAACGCCAATACTGACAGAAACATTCAACTGCTCTGTAGACATAGAACTATTAAAACTTAACCTGGATACATCAGCCAAAATACTTTCAGAAATTTGTAATGCCCAATCCCATTGGATGCGATCAATCAAAATTACAAACTCATCACCACCAAAACGTACAATTAAATCAGATTGCGCAATATTTGCTTTTAAACACCGAGCAATCTCAACAATAACCGAATCACCTAAAATATGTCCAAAGCGATCATTCACATATTTAAAATTATCAATATCCACCATGATCAAGGTCAACTCTTGAAATCGCTCCGTTTGTGTCGCAATATTTTTTAAATAAACGTCTAAAGCCAATCGATTTGAAACACCCGTTAAGCTATCGGTGTTGGCACTATTTTGTAATTGAAATTCAAAAGCATCGCGTTGTTTGAGCATTTCTTTTAATTTATCAAGCGCATCGGTTAAGGTATGCACCTCTTTGGTTTGTATCGAAGCATCCCCTAAATAATCACGTTCTTGAACTTGTGATAGTTCCAAAATCATATTTCTTGCATATATCAAAGGTTCAAATAACTTTTTACGTGTATATAACATCGTAAAAACTGCTACCGACAATGACAAAAGAGAAATAAATAGCGTGATAAAAAATTGACGTTGCTCCGATTCCATTCGATGGCGCGCACTTAAGGCATGCGTTTCAAGTAGATATTTTTGTAAATTTACCACCGTGTTAAACTTATCCACGATTGCATCTGTGAGTTGGTTTGCCGTTAAAAAATACGGCTGCTGATTTCTACTCTCTTGCACCAAACGATTTACGATGGGTAAACCTTGGTCAATAAATTGAGTTTTCACCTGACCATATAAATAAAGATACTCAGGGGTTTTTAAAGACTCTATTTGCATGGTATCCATCAAACGCCATAAATATTTAACCTGTTCTTGCGTTTGTAACGAGCGTGCTTTGTTATATTCAGGCAGGGGTTCGGAAAAGCTCAGGGGTGCCATGATGTTAGACGCGACCCGTCCAGATTGATCACGCAAATCAGCCAATATCAGCACAATTGAAGCATAGTCAGTCACATCGCTATTATTCTTTTTTGAATGATTGATTAATTGCTGCAACATGACTCTACAACTGTCCCACGCCCGAAACATTCCCTGAATCACTTGATCCATTTGCACTGAATTACGTTCTTTTAACGGTAAGGCTAAATATGCATCAACTTGTTTACGGGCGATGTTCAAATCATATCTTAACTGAACATTAACTTGATCCGCCAAACTGGTAAACCCTGCTTTGTTTAAGGTCTCGACGGTTAAATTAATCTGCTGATCTACATCCTTACGAAAGTCCTGCAATTCTTTTATTCTGTCTGGAAAATTTGCTGTCGAGCTCGACATTGCTTTATTTGTTGGCGCTCTTTCCCGTGAAATTTTATTGGATGTTTCAGCAAAAACTTGCAAGGCTTGAATATTGACTAAAGCTCGATTTGCTCGGCTATACTCTCGATAATTACTGATGATTTGTGGAACAGCAATTAATAAAACAGACAAAATGATGACTGACATGAGGATAAGCAAACGGGTGCTTATTTGTTCTGATCTGAGTTCATGCACCATCACCATGGTCCTGTGGGAAATTATATCGTAATAAAGCTAAAGAAATTTTGTTTATATTATAGAATATATACACATAAACTACTCCACATAATCAAGTTTAATCTACAGCGTTCAGCTCCTTTATATTATCGTTTTAATAGATGAGTAATATTCAAAATTCACATTTTACATATCAATAGAATTTGCATAAAATCAGACTTAGATAGAAATTCTCACGATTTGAAAATATATCTTTTTTATTGCCCAGTTTCCCCCAATAAACTGGGCATTTTTTTATCTACTGCGGTTATCTCAAATAAAAGAATAAACCTAATTTATCCAAGATACTTAATGTCATTTGCTTGCGTTCAGCAGGGTCATCCCCTGTCTGCATATGCATATTTAAAGCAAAAGCGGTGATCTGACCATTCGGCTGCTCCACCCATCCTGTGTACCAACCTACTTGTGGCTCAACATCCATTCCCCAACCACTTTTAGCATAAAGCTTGGAATCACCACGTCTTTCGACATAAAGCATATCTTTGACTTGCTGTTGTACAGCATCATCAAAAGGCAATGTTTTCTTTGCCAATTGATAAGCAAATTTAGCTTCTTGTTCTGGGGTGATTTTCAATGGTCCAACCAACCAGAAATTATCCACCTGTTGACCAATTTGTGTATTGCCAAAACCAACACGCTTGACTTCTTGACTCATCAAGTCCAAACCAATACGTCGCGCTAGCTCCTGATATACAGGTACAGCTGAAACCTGCATTGCTTCTGCCAAGGTCATATCTTTTTCCCATGTAGGAAAAGATCTTTTTCCCCCGTTCCATTTAAATATTTCAGTATTTGTGGCTTTACCATGTTGCAAGCCAATCAAAGCATTCAACATTTTAAAAGTAGAGGCTGGGATATACGAGGTCTTAGCTCGATTTAAATCATTTCCATAGCGTTTAAGGTGAGTTCCGTCATAGGTCACAAAGACAGCTTGAGTTTGAGCATAATTAAACAATAAAGGGATTTCATTTTTTCTTTGTGATGAAACTGAATCACGCAATTTAAGATCGGAGGCACACCCTGAAAATGCCACGCTAATCAGGAGAATCCATAGACTGGTTTTTATTTTGACTTTAAATATGTGATTACTCATAAAATTTACTTAGGTATCGATTACATCTGAAATAGTGTAGATGAGCCTATAAATTATTTTTTAAATTGAATGTAAGAAAATATTTACAGATGCAATGTATTGGTGCATAATGCACCTCATTAGGGCAATTTATTAATATTCCTCAGCAGAATTTATTGATTTGCTCCAGATTTTGGCGAAAAATCCCAGTTTTCTTTGAAAATTGGGATTTTTTTTGGCAAGAATCATGCCAAGTTAATTTATATTTTGCATAATTATGCTCCATATTGGTGCAATATTTTATTCTCTGTTTAATGCATTTTGTTTTGAATCTAAAATAAAAAAAAGCCCAACTTTGGGGAAAGCTGGGCATATAAACTCAAAATTTCAAAAAAATTCATTTAAATAAATGAACTTTATTGACTCATTATCCAAAATATCTTTTACTTTGTAAAACCAATTAAATTGATCGGATATAAATTATTTATCGTTTTTACAAATAAATGAGAATAAAAATACAATTTAAATATAAAATGATTATAAAGTCACAAATTAATTCTAAAAATAAGCAGAATTTAATGACATTTTCTTGACATTGATCGCAAAATAACCATCGGTAATATCGATTAAAATATACAAACAAACAATAAAACAAATGCATTAATTTAACAATTTGATCTCAGTTATATATGAAATAGAACTTTTGTCTGAATTTAGTTTGTTGTTCTGATTCAGTTTTTTTCTAGGTTGACGCAAAGCCACTCAGATGTGCGTTTTTTGAACAATGTAAATTTCATGTATCTACTTTGTAAACATTGGCCTTAAACATCATTGACTTAATATCTTGTTACAATACAATGCCGTCTGTTTCACCAATTTCTCCTATTGGAAAAGATTATGAAAAAACTCGGTTTAGCCACTGCTTTATTATTAGCCATGACCGGCGCTCAAGCATACCAATTCGAAATTCAAGGTCAATCAGAGTATATCGATACGACTGAAAATGACAAAGATTTCACTGGTGGTTTGCAAGGTACTTACTACTTCAAAAATGTTGACTCTTCAAAAGGTCCATTGGCTGAAGCGGCGTTCTTAAACCAAGCATCAAATGTTTCTTTAGCATATAACTATGGCGAATTAGACGCTGATGTAGTTGTACATAACTACGGCGCTAAAGCTGAACTTTATGTTCCTACTCCATATGTGCCTGCATACGCGAGTGCTTCTTATAGCCACACAATCCTTGACGGTAAAAATGGCTTGTCAAACGATCAAGGCGATCGTTTTGCATTAGAAGTGGGTGCTCTTCCTACTCAAAACTTCTTAGTCGCTGTTGGTTATACTAACGTTGCTGACCAAGTTGCTTTAGATGCATTCAATGTTATGGGTAACGGCGTTGCTAAAGCGACTGCTGAAGCTGCAACAATTGGTGAAGACCAAGACGCAATTACTGCACGTGCTAAATACGTTGGCGGTATTGACGGTACAAATATGTCTTTAGCGTTTGAATCAGGCATTATCTATGGTGATGCAACTGCATACCAGTTCAAAACTGATTTCTATTTGAACCCACAATTAAGCGTTGGTGCTTCTTACGCAGCGTCTAGCTACGAAGGTACGCCTGATTCAGCTTGGGGTGCAAACGTAAACTACTTCATCACTCCTGCTATTGCAGTTGGTGCTAGCTACGTAAATGCAAACTACGAAGCGAATAAAGGTCAAGCAATTTCGTATGTTGGTGATACGCAAACTGTTGGCTTAAACGCTAAATTCCGTTTCTAATTTGCTTAGAAATTGAATCAAAAAAAGGACTCATACGAGTCCTTTTTTATTGCCTTTGCTTTTAAATAAATAACTTAGTTTCTCAATACATTTAAGAAATGTAGATGACGTTCATATTGGTCAATGATGTCTTGAATCAAGTCTTCTTGCGTCCACTCCATCACATCATAATTTTGACCACCTTCTCTTAAAAATATTTCTGCTTGATAAAAATCATCTGTTTCCTGATGTTCTTCATTCATCATAAAGCTTGGCGCAACCATTTTGCGTGCAATCACTTTATAGATAAAATTGAACTCATCATGATGATCCACACTGAGTTGAATACCGTCTTCAGTTTCTTTAATCACCACATTTAAATCACGGCGTTTAAACTCAAAACGAATACTTTCAAAAGCCTTAATCACATCAACCTGAATATAATGTTGTACTTCGGCCAACGTATGCGGATAGTGCATGATTAAGCCTAAACGTTGCTGCCAACTACGTGGATTTTGTACAGCTCTTGGCGTGATTCTTGCCACTTGTAAAGCCTGCATTTTGGTGACATCTAAGCGCAATGCTTTGACTAAGCCCCAACACAACAGCAGCATGATAAAGGTGAACGGTAAGGCACTCATCATGGTAGCCGATTGTAATGCGCCTAGCCCACCGACCATTAATAAAATGATCGACAACACCGCCATTAAAACAGTCCAGAACAAGCGTTGCCATATCGGCGAATTTTCTGTTTTCGCAGTGAGATAATCGGTCACCAATGCACCAGAATCCGCAGAGGTAACAAAGAACAAGACCACCAGCAGTGTCGCAATAAGACTAAATACACCTGAAAAAGGCAAATGGGTTAAAAATTCAAACAATGCAACTGATGAATCTTTTTGTACCGCAGAAATTAGCCCAACCTGCCCTTGTTCCATAATACTGAACAAGGCAGCATTGCCAATAAAACCCATCCAGATCAAGGTAAAGCCTGTCGGAATAAGCAGTACACCAACAATAAACTCTCGAATAGTTCGACCTTTTGAAACACGCGCAATAAACATACCAACAAATGGTGACCAAGATATCCACCATGCCCAATACATGATGGTCCAACCACCAATCCAGCCATTCGATTGATAAGCATATAAATTAAAGGTCATGCTAAACAAATTCGAAATATACTGTCCAGCGTTTTGAATGGTTGCTTGTAGGATATAAATACTGGAACTGGCGAGGAATACAAAACCTAGCAATACCAAGGCTAAAATCAGATTCAGTTCAGAGAGACGTTTAATTCCTTTGTCTAATCCTAAGAAAACTGACAATGAAGCCAGCGTACTCACCACAATAATCAAAAAGATTTGGGTGCTAATATTACTTTCCCAGCCAAATAAATAATTTAAGCCAGAGTTAATTTGAGTTACCCCAAACCCTAACGTGGTAGCCACACCAAATACCGTACCAATGGTGGCAAAAGTATCTACCGCATCTCCGATTGGACCATGAATTCGTTGACCAATAATCGGAAATAAACCCGAACGAACTTTGAGTGGCAAGTTATAGCGAAAAGCAAAATAAGCCAGCGTTAAGCCCACAACCGCATAGATAGCCCAAGCATGTAAGCCCCAATGAAAAAAGGTAATTCTCATTGCTTCTTGGGCAGATTCAATGGTTTGTGGATCACCTGTAGGTGGATTGACATAATGCATGACAGGCTCTGCAACACTAAAAAACATCAACCCGATGCCCATACCCGCAGTAAATAGCATGGCAAACCATGACCCATTACTATACTCAGGCTGGCTATGATCTGGTCCAAGCTTGATTTTACCCATGTCAGAAAAGGCAATAAAAATCAGTACAATTAAAAATATTGCGACAGATAAAACATAGAACCAACTAAATGAATCAGTAATCCATCCATTCATCCTTTGGGTAATCAACTCAAAGGCATTTGGTGCAAAGACAACAACGGCTAAAAAAAGCGCAATAATTCCAACAGTGCTCAAGAAAACATTTGGATTGACATTGTCAAACCAAGTGATTTTTTTGGAAGGCATATTTCCCCCAGGTTTTTATACTCAATGGACAGACTTTTTAAAGTCAAAAAAGGCATTCACAGGTGTGAAAAAAGACGAATCCTGTAGAACAGCGATTGGATTCAGGCCACATTATAATTTAAATTAACATTTTCAACAATTTACTAAATGTAACAAGATCATTAACTCATGATTTTGGTTTGTTTTCAATATATTGCAGGGCAATCATCCGTGAGACGATCAGGGCAAAATACATCACGCCACAGAACATTTGCAACATTGAAATCACCCGCGCAGCAGGTGCAACAGGAATCAAATCAGACAATCCTGTGGCCGATTGCAGACTAAAACTAATGAATAGTAAATCCAGCCAAGATTGGTAGTCTGCAACATGATTTGGGTTTTGAAAGCTCTGTGGAACCATCAATTGGCAGATACTGTATAAAAAGGCAAATCCCCATGCGATCAGGGTAAATACCGCACCCGCAGCAAACAACTCATCTTTGGTTAAATAACGATCTGCAAACATATAGCGGATTAGGCCATATGCTGCACAAAAATAAGCGGCTGCTTCAAATGAATGTGCAAAGATTTGCAAAGTAACAGAATGAAAACCGATCAGCATCAGAAAGGACAGTACAAATGCCCCTGTGACAAAGGTTAAGCCCAACAGTGTAAATGTCGGTGTTTGTCGAATCACTTTGGCAATAATCAATAATGCAGAGACACCCAGTAACCAAGTTAAAATTTGATAACTTCTACTGGCATTGGTATAGACAGATAAAACTAAAATAAGCAGCTGGACCAACAATAACCATGCTGACGGTAATTGTTTAAAACCTTTCCAAAATTCGAGCATTGAACGCATATTTTCTGATTCTGATTGTTCTTTTAAACATTCAAATTAACATATTCATTGGGTTTCTTAAATCCTTTCAATTTTTCGTGATCATTCAACTGATCAATCAGCATAAAACAAGCTTAATATGGCTTAAAGGCTGAACCTAGGATGATTGAACTCTGGCTTTGCATCCTCCATAAAAAAACACCTTCGAGAAGGTGTTTTTTAGGCTGATCTCCAATCACTTAGTGATCTGAAGCACCAGAGATACCAATACCTGTTTGTGAACGTACAAACTGTGCATCAAATGCTTTGCGCTCTGCCTCTGCACGTGCAGATTTGTCTGTCACAGAGAACAACCAACAGCAGATGAATGCTAATGGCATTGCAAAGATTGCAGGACCATTGAATGAGTTGATCGGAGTATCAGAGATTTTTAATGTGTCTACCCAAACCGCTTTAGACAAGATAATTAAAGTCACCGCTGTCACTAGACCGACAACACCACCAACAACAGCACCACGTGTAGTCAAGCCTTTCCAGAACATTGAAAGAACCAATACTGGGAAGTTTGCACACGCCGCAACAGAGAATGCTAAACCTACCATGAAGGCAACGTTTTGTTTCTCGAACAAAATACCTAAAATCATCGCAAAGATCGCAAGACCAAGTGTTGCAATCTTCGACATACGTAATTCAGATTCAGGAGTTGTTTGACCCTTTTTCAGTACGTTTGCGTATAGGTCATGTGAAATTGCTGAAGCACCTGACAGTGTCAAACCTGCAACTACCGCAAGAATCGTTGCGAAAGCAACTGCTGAAATAAAGCCCATGAACAGATCGCCACCTACTGCATCTGCAAGGTGTACCGCTGCCATGTTGTTACCGCCAACTAATTCTAGTTTGCCAGTTACAGCCATTTTTGCAACATCAATAAATTGTGGATTGTTTGATACGAAAAGGATCGCACCGAAACCGATAATGAAAGTTAATAAGTAGAAGTAACCAATGAAGCCTGTTGCAACAACTACAGATTTACGCGCTTCTTTGGCATCTTTAACTGTAAAGAAACGCATAAGAATGTGTGGTAAACCTGCTGTACCAAACATGAGTGCTAAACCAAGTGACAAAGCATCGAGTGGGTTTTTCGCCAAACTGCCTGGCCCCATAATTTTGGTTGCATCATCAAGACTGACATCATGTACTTTTGCAAATACATCAATAGACTGTCTGAACATTTCAGAGAAGCTATAACCGACAGAATGCATCACCATGAACGCCATGAATGTTGCACCTGAAAGTAACATCACTGCTTTAATGATCTGTACCCAAGTTGTTGCCAACATGCCACCGAAGATCACATAAGCCATCATCAGAAGGCCAACAATCACAACTGCGATGTTATAGTTCAAACCAAATAACAGTTTGATCAGCTGACCTGCACCCACCATTTGAGCAATCAAATAGAAAGCCACAACAACAAGCGAACTGATTGCTGCAAGTGTACGTACTGGTTTTTCTTCTAAACGGAAAGAAACCACGTCAGACAGGTTATATTTACCTAAGTTACGTAGGCGCTCAGCAACCAAGAACAATACGATTGGCCAGCCAACCATGAAACCCAGTGAATAAAGCAAGCCATCAAAGCCTGAGCTAAACACCAATGCAGAAATACCTAAGAACGATGCAGCAGACATATAGTCGCCTGCAATCGCTAAGCCATTTTGGAAACCTGAGATACCACCACCAGCGGTATAGAAATCTGCGGTATTTGTGGTTTGTTTTGCAGCCCATTTGGTAATGAACAAAGTTAAACCAACGAAAATTGCAAACATAATGATTGCATGCCAGTTGGTTGCTTGCTGTTGAGCTTCACCTAAATCTGGGCCTGCTTGTACAACAGTAGAAAGCAGTGCAGTAGATGCAAGAGCTGCTTTAGTCTTTAAAGAGTTCCATTTCATCTTAGTGCAGTCCTTTTTCGTGGGTGATTGCTTCTACTTCTTTCATTGCATCTGCATTCAGTTGATCCAATTTATTGTTGGCAATATATGAATACACACCACACAAAACGAAAGATAAAACAATAATTCCCAGACCTAAAGGAATCCCCCAAGTAGTTATACCACCACTAAATGAACTCATTAAAAATTCTTTGTTATAGCCTACTAAAAGCATAAAGCCAACATAAACGAACAACATAATTGCAGTTAATGTCCAGCTCAATTTACTTTTTTTAGCAACCATTTCCTTGAATTTTGGATTTTGTAGAATCGCCTCTACCTGTCTCTCATCCATAACCATGCTCCTTGATAAGCGACCAGAACACTGGTTGCTTTTTTTAATATTTTTTTACATGGTCAAAATTAACAATATTGTGGGGTTCTCGTAACTTAGACTTTGGTCGTTAAATTTTGAGCAAAATAAACGAGACAGTTCATGGATGCGTTATTATAGGCGCAGATTTTTATACTGCAGTCCTTATGAACAGTTGGTTAATTATAGGGGTTCTGGCCCTTTACATCCTCATTCTATTCGTTTGTGCTTTCTTTGGTGAGAGGCATGCGAGTCGATTAAGTACGCGCGGCAGGATGCTTCTCTTTAGTCTAACATTGGGCGTGTATTGCTCATCTTGGACGTTTTACGGGGCAACAGGTGCTGCAGTACGTGAAGGGATTATTTTCCTGCCGATTTATTTAGGACCTTTATTATTTGTCTGGCTGGGTTATGACATCTGGCGTCGCTTAGGTCGTGTGCGTCAACATCATGCGATTTCTTCGATTGCCGACTTTGTGGCAGCACGTTATGGTAAAAGTGGAACATTAGCATCCTTAGTCACAATCTTGGCTGTAATCGCCATCATTCCTTACTTAGCACTGCAATTACGCGCCATTGCGCTTAGCGCTTCCGTCATGCTCGATCACAATACCCAAGTAGTTTCCACCACCACCAATGGGGTGCTTGGTCTTACTGCTGTATTAGCGATTTTAGCGATGATGTTTGGAACAAGACAAATCGCCAATACGGAACAACATGGCGGTTTAATGCTTGCTGTCGCTTTTGAATCATTTGTAAAACTATTTGCCCTGCTTTGTGTGGCATTTTTCTTTATTTTTGATCATCCACAAAATATTGTACAAATCTCACAGGATGTGCAAAAGACTTTTCATGAAGTACAACTGTTTGGTGTGCCAGACACCTTCTGGGTTCAAACGTTATTAGCCTCATTGGCAATTATCTGTTTACCCCGTCAGTTTCATGTTGCAGTGGTTGAATTACGCGATGAAAAACATATTCGTGGTGCAAGACGTTGGTTTGCTGCCTATTTGATTCTAACCATTATTGCTATTATTCCAATCGCCAGTTGGGCTCTTCATGCAGCACCCAAATATCTAACTATTCCTGATGTTGCAGTACTCTCATTGCCGATTAGTTATAATCAAGACTGGTTATCGTTACTGGCATTTTTAGGCGGCTTTTCAGCGTCAACTGGTATGCTTTTAGTATCCTCTGTGGCACTGTCCATCATGCTCAGTAATGACTTGATTATGCCTTCTCTATGGAAGTTTGGCATTCTTTCCCGTCATGACAAACGCTTACCACAAGTACTTAAATTTACTCGTCGTGTTTGTATTTTAGCGGTGATGCTACTCGGTTTTTTATTCTTCCACTTCTTTAATGATATTGACCAACTATCCACCTTTGGGCTATTGGCATTTAGTGCGGTTGCACAATTTTCGCCTGCGCTCATTGGCGGTTTATACTGGCGTGGAGGAAGTCGCCAAGGGGTTTATGCAGGTTTAGTCGTTGGCTTCATACTTTGGTCATATACATTATTATTACCCACGATTTTACGTAGCCTACCTGTTGAATATAGCCAATTTGCACATCAATTTTTGATGTTTGGACCTATAAATATTGAATGGTTAAGACCAGAAGCCTTATTTGGCTTTGAATCTTTTGCCCCGCTTACACATGGTGTCATCTGGGCACTTGGCTTAAATATTACCTTATATATTTGGGTCTCTCGTATTTATCGCCCAAGTATTGCTGAACAAATTCAGGCAGAGAGCTTTTTCTACTATGAAACTAAGCCCTTACCTACACAAAACACCTCTACTGATATTAATTACTTACACCATGATGTCGCTAAACTTAAAGTCGGTGATCTGATTGCACTTGCTAAGCGTATTACAGGCGAAGGCCCAGCAACCCACGCATTTCAACAGTTTTGTACTATGAATAATGTGGTGCTCAATGAGAATAGTAGTGCCAATGGGATGTGGTGGCGGTTTACTGAGCAATACCTTGCAGGAACAATCGGTGCAGCCTCAGCACGAACACTACTCACCACAGCCATGGTCAATAATGGCTTGGCTTTAGGTCAAGTGGCAAATATTCTCGACCAAGCTTCACAATGGCAACGTTTTAACCAAAATCTCATCATGACCATGATTGACCACATGACCCAAGGGGTGAGTGTGGTTGATGAAAACATGTGTTTGGTCGCATGGAACAACCAATATTTAAAACTGTTTGATTATCCAAAAGATTTAGTCTATGTCGGTTGTCCCATTGCCGATTTGATTCGTTACAACGCTGAACGTGGCGAATGTGGTCCAGGCTCGGTAGAAGAGCATGTACGTAAACGAATACATTGGATGAAAGTCGGTAGCGCTCATGAATTTGAACGGATTCGTAAAGATGGCCGTGTGATTCAAATGCGTGGTAACCCCATTGAAGGGGGTGGTTTTGTCACAACCTTTGCCGATATTACCGCATTCCGTGAAAATGAAGCGGTACTAGAAGCACGCGTGTCTGATCGTACCCAACAGCTTGCAAATGCCTTATCTGAACAACAACTGGCACGTGAGCAAGCCGACAAAGCTAATATGTCAAAAAGTCGCTTTATTGCAGCAGCTAGTCACGATTTGCTTCAACCAATGCATGCAGCACGCTTATTCAGTACTGCTTTAGAACAAAGCGTACAATCAGATGAAGACCGTAAAACCTTACAGCAGCTTGATCGTGCCTTACATGGTGCCGAGAGCATGTTATCTGCCCTTTTGGATATTGCTCGATTGGAAGGTGGTTCAATCCAACCGAAACGCCAAGCTTATCCGTTGCATGATTTATTGAGTGATTTAGAACTACAATTTAAATCAATCGCCGCACAACGCAATATCCAATTGCATGTCCATGATGCCCAATTCTGGATTGATACCGACCCACAATGGATCCGTCGTATCATCCAAAATTTTGTCAGTAATGCCTTACGTTATACTGCTCGTGGACGTGTGATTGTTGGTGTATTGCGCGCGTCTAATCGTCCAAATCATATCCGTATCGGTGTATGGGATACAGGTCCAGGGATTGCAGAAGAGCAACGCATTAAGTTGTTTCAAGAATTTGAGCGTTGTGGACATACCTCGCCATGGGGTGAACAAGGGCTTGGACTTGGGCTAGCAATCGTGCAACGTATGACCAGTTTGCTTGATTATCCTGTACATGTTTACTCTGAGCTTGGCAAAGGCTCATGCTTTATGATTGATGTGCCAATGGTAGCAGCACCTAAAGTCGTTTCAACACCTATACAAGCGGTACCATTAAAAGCCAAAGCTTATAAAATCTTATGTTTAGACAATGACGATACAATCTTAGAAGGTATGGCAACGCTACTGACCAAATGGGGTTATCAAGTGTTTAAAGCCACTGAACCTGAACAAGCTTTGGAAATTATTCAAAAAGAAAACATTCAAGTCTGGTTGGTTGATCAGCATTTAAATCATGGTAAAATTGGCTTAGATTTTATTGTCGAAAACCGTCAGGAAAATGTTCCGTCAGCACTGATTACTGCAGATTCTGATCCTGAATTACCTGAGCGTGTTAAAGACCTCAACGTGGTGTTGTTGAAGAAACCATTGAAACCTGCTTCTCTACGTGCATGGTTATCTGGCTTGAAGATTTCTAAATAATCTTCCACTACTTTCAACCCATTTCAATTTATTGATCACGTTCTTCTTTAATGTTTTGAAACATTTACAACCTCTAGATCGTTACATTCTAGAGGTTTTGTAACGCAATTTTTTAAGTGGAATAGCAATTTTTTTTAAGCTTTGTGCAAAAGCATTCAAAAAAAAGCAAAACTCGAACCCATTTATTGACTAAAAACTTCAAAGGCTTCTTTTCTATGGCAAATAACATCAAAATAGTAAATATACACTTGTATAGTTAGTTACAATTTTCTATTTATATGATTTTAAAAAATAAAAAAACCTTTTCCCCTCTATCTACAACTTTAGTCGTATTCCTATTGCATCTCAGATAAATCAAAAATTACTTCAAGACAAAATCACGCTCATGTTTAGGAAAACAAAAACAGCGCTTGAATTCAATTTTAAATAGGATTTTTAACCATGAATATTTCAGAAACTGTTCCACATGGGCTACACCAAGCTCAACAATTTCATCGTCAATATAGTGCAAATGCAATCTTGCCTGAAATTGACTGGCATGATCTTTTTAAACATAGCAAACTCCACGACACACAAATCCAAGCACTCAACACAATTTATCAAGCTGCTGTGCCTTTAGCACTTCAAGTATTTGAGGAATTAAAATTTGATGTGTTTACCCCTGTTGCTTACCATCCTCAAGGCTTAGGTCTATTTGATAAATTAGCGCAACAAGAAGAAAAGCTGGTTCAACGTCTCGAAGATGAATGCGAATGCTTAAATGATGAAGTTCGCCATCAAGTGTGGAGCATGTTACTGCGTGGCGGTGCGGTACTGGTCTTTAAAGCATGGTTAGGTAAAGTAAAAACTGGGGAAAATATCTTAGATATGACCCAATTTGATGAATTATCAGATTTGCTTTTTATCAAAACCTCTCCAGCAACATTAGCAGCTCGTTTAAAAATCGATGCACATGCAGATTACGACCATGTTTTCCTGATGTATGGCAATGATGTGTTTCTAGACCGTTTTAATAGCTTAGAAGCAGCTGCGTTATTTGTAGATTTAGGTGTTTATGATGCAGCATTCTTAAGTCTACGTGATGACCGAGTTGCAGATTACCTAAAATCTAAAGGCTATGTCACCCATGAACAAATTGAAGATTTAAAATGTGCTTTAAATCCATTGGGCTGCCCTGATCAAGTTTCTAAACAAGACTGTTTAGCTTAATCCTCATACTTGAATGATGTAGAAAGAAAGCCAGTCAATTGACTGGCTTTGTTAGAGTGAAGCACCAATATATTTTATCGCTTATTAATACAACGCTTTAGGCAATTTAATCTGAATAATTTCATTATCATCCGCACGCTTTGCATTTCGTCCTGATGAACCGGGGAAGTTATTGTCATTTAAAACAGTTAAAGTGTTTTTATTTTCAATAATCACATCTTCAATGGTTTCAAATGGAAAAGCAAAAGTTGTTGCTGTACCAATATCCCCATCTCGCGCTGTACCATATAAATTATTCGGGTTGGCAATATTCATAAGATCAACTAAGTCAGAACGTTTTACCGCTTTACCAGAATCCCCTAATTCAATTTTAATCAGCTTCTTATAACCATCTAACTTGTTTTGACTCGCATCACGCTCAATGATAATGCCAGACTTATCATCAAACATTTGGAAGTCACCAATATTGGTCGCCTTGGCATTCAAGGTAAAATAATAATATCGACCAGTATACGCTTTCTTCTTCACATCAAATTGTGAGATAAGCAACTGTTGTGTTGTCTCGCCTTTTAACGGTTTTTCTAACAAAGGATATAAATATTGACCATCCTTAGACAATGCCATTCCTTCAAAGCCACCACTTTGCAGAACCAAAGGCTCTACATAGTTTAGGTTGGCTTTATTGAATTGATTTTGCGGAGAACGTAATTCCACACCAGCTTTCAATGGATGAGGTAATGCTATCGGTGCATCAAGCAGTATTCCATCTTTATCAAAATGCAGTAAATATGGTCCAAATTCATCACCAATCCAATAGGTACCGTCCGCAGTACGTTGAATCGATTCAGGATCAAAATCTGCCCCGGTAAGCAAACGATCAGTGCTGTTTTGATTAATGATTGTAAATGGAATTAATTTATTGGGATCACGAAGCTGAACAAAGCTCATCACTTGAACTTTTGCTGATCCTGCCGATTTCGTCCGAAAATCAGGTTTTACTTGATAAATACGTAGTAGAAAGTCAGATGAATTGTCTTGTGTACCAAAGCCATTGTCTGCCATGACCATATAAGTGCCATCACCGTTCTTTACAGCACCCGAGAAACCTTGAACTGGCTGACCTTTAAAAGGCGGGAATATGCCATTGGCGCCCTTTACAAAGGTACCTGAGTTTGGGCCAGCTGCATAAGTTTCGACATCAAGTTTGGCAAATGAAACCAAGGTCGGTACGGAGACAGATGATTCAAATGAGAAATCCTTGTCATCATCATTACATGCGGTTAAAGCCAATATGCCTAACGCTAAAACAGAGTAAGCAATTTTTTTCATAAAGGTCTTTTTTATTGATTTAAATGAGCTTTATTAGAAACCAATAGCATGACATTTTGAGGTCATTTCAATGACAATACTGCGTCAGTTTTATAATACGTAGACATGCTTCACTCATCATATAAGCATTAGTCGGCTGAATAATTCCTTAATTTAAATTAATTTTTTACTTAGGCAACAATCTTAATAGCCCCGCACTTTTCCCATCTTCCAAAACCCAAATCGAACCATTATGCGCGGGATGAATATCTCGAATGCGTTGCTGCATGTTCAAACGCTGTACCTCACGAACAGGCTTTGATTCAGTATCAACCACAATAATCGCCTCTGAAGATAACCCACCAATTAAGGCTTTATGATTCCATTTCGGAAATAATTCATCTTGATAAAAGACCAAACTGGAGGGTGATATCACTGGTGTCCAACTGATTTCTGGCGCTTTAAATTCAGGACGTGTCGCATGATCGGGAATGGATTTTCCTGAATAATGATCACCATTGGAAACAATCGGATAACCATAATTTTCGCCCTTCTTAATCAGATTTAACTCATCTCCTCCTTTAGGCCCCATTTCAACCACCCACAATTGATCCTTGGCATCAAAAGCCATACCTAATGGATTACGATGACCCAACGACCATACTTGTTTTGCAATCTCACCTTGTTGAGTAAATGGATGATCTGCAACAACAGTACCATCATCATTCAGTCTTAAAACTTTGCCTAAGTTTGAATTCATATCTTGAGCAGGATCAAATTTCTGGCGTTCACCAGAACTAATCCAGAGCTTACCATCCTTTGCAAAAATCATTCGATGTGCATAATGCCCTTGCCCTGAAACTTTAGGAACTTGTTCCCAAATTCTTTTGATATTGATTATTCGGGGATTTTTCTCTTGAAGATTTAATTCACCACGAATCACAACCGCACCATATCCCCCTTTTCCTGTTTCGGCATAACTTAAATAAATTTGATGATTGTTTGCAAAATCAGGATGTAGAACAATATCGCCTAAGCCCCCTTGCCCACCATAAGCCACTTCGGGAAGCCCTAAAATTTCTATACTTTTCAATGTAGAAGGATCAAACAGTTTTAACTTTCCTCTCCTTTCGGTAATCAGTAAACGACCATCAGCTAACTCAGCCATTGCCCAAGGTTCACCAAATGTCGCTACTTTTTGGACCTGATAGCTCTGGTTAATTAAAGAATTAGCCGTAGTGGTTTGATTATTTTGAGCATTACATGCACTCAACAAGCTACAGCTGAGCAATAGGGGCAAATAGATTAAGCACTGTCGAAAAGCCTTCATTTTAAATTCCCTCAATATTGTTATGACTTATCGATTTATTTTAAACAAAAGTATCCATCTCACCATTTTATATTGGTAACTGAGCGAATTGGGTCTTAATTTTTAATTGGATCATCTTGTAAGCTTTAACCTACAACAATCGCAGTGATTAGCGAATATACTGACCTAGACATTGCGCTTATCATACAAAGCATAAAGAGACAGGAAGTCTCATTGAGAATAAGAAAACACACAGGACGTGAGATTCGACAGGAGTCAAATCTAACACACCAATACGAAGAAAACCCCATCAGGATGATGGGGTTTTCTTTTTGCATTTACAAAAATGTATTAATTTTCAGTTGTTTATGCACTTTAATTCTTGTGCATATTTCTATTTACTTAATATGACTAGATCTCTTTTATTCCGATAATAAGCACTGCGCATAAAAAACACCCCGTTCTCGTTAGAGACCGGGGTGTTTTAGATTTAAAAGCTGGCGATGACTTACTCTCACATGGGTAACCCCACACTACCATCAGCGCTAAGAGGTTTCACTTCTGAGTTCGGGAAGGGATCAGGTGGTTCACTCTTGCTATTGTCGCCAGCAAACTGTTATGGACTTGTTCGGGTCTTATTTAAATGCCTTACTTCGTACCAAATGAGTTTAACAGAACATTTGAGTTGAATATTTTAACTAGCTTTACAACTAAATCAAGTATGTTTGATCTTTTATGAATCAAATGATGCTTACTTCTTTCGAAGTTCGTATACAACTGCTTGGGTGTTGTATAGTCAAGCCTCACGAGCAATTAGTATTGGTCAGCTTCATGCGTCACCGCACTTCCACATCCAACCTATCAACGTCGTAGTCTTCAACGGCTCTTTAGAGGACATAAAGTCCTAGGGAAATCTTATCTTGAGGTAGGCTTCCCGCTTAGATGCTTTCAGCGGTTATCCCTTCCGAACATAGCTACCCGGCGATGCGACTGGCGTCACAACCGGTACACCAGAGGTTCGTCCACTCTGGTCCTCTCGTACTAGGAGCAGATCCTCTCAAATTTCCAACGCCCACGGTAGATAGGGACCGAACTGTCTCACGACGTTCTAAACCCAGCTCGCGTACCTCTTTAAATGGCGAACAGCCATACCCTTGGGACCTGCTTCAGCCCCAGGATGAGATGAGCCGACATCGAGGTGCCAAACACCGCCGTCGATATGAACTCTTGGGCGGTATCAGCCTGTTATCCCCAGAGTACCTTTTATCCGTTGAGCGATGGCCCTTCCATACAGAACCACCGGATCACTAAGACCTACTTTCGTACCTGCTCGACTTGTGGGTCTCGCAGTTAAGCGCGCTTTTGCCTTTATACTCTACGCGTGATTTCCGACCACGCTGAGCGCACCTTCGTACTCCTCCGTTACTCTTTAGGAGGAGACCGCCCCAGTCAAACTACCCACCAGACATGGTCCTCGTCCCGGATAACGGGACAGAGTTAGAACCTCAATATTACCAGGGTGGTATTTCAAGGATGGCTCCATAGCAACTGGCGTCACTACTTCAAAGCCTCCCACCTATCCTACACAAGTAAGATCAAAGTTCAATGTCAAGCTGCAGTAAAGGTTCACGGGGTCTTTCCGTCTAGCCGCGGGTACACCGCATCTTCACGGCGAATTCGATTTCACTGAGTCTCTGCTGGAGACAGCGCCCCCATCATTATGCCATTCGTGCAGGTCGGAACTTACCCGACAAGGAATTTCGCTACCTTAGGACCGTTATAGTTACGGCCGCCGTTTACTGGGGCTTCGATCAAGAGCTTCGCTTACGCTAACCCCATCAATTAACCTTCCAGCACCGGGCAGGCATCACACCCTATACGTCCACTTTCGTGTTTGCAGAGTGCTATGTTTTTAATAAACAGTTGCAGGGGCCTGGTTTCTGTGGCTGCCAATAGCTCAAGGAGCAAGTCCTATCACCGTCAGCAGCGTACCTTCTCCCGAAGTTACGGTACCATTTTGCCTAGTTCCTTCAGCAGAGTTCTCTCAAGCGCTTTGGTCTACTCGACCTGACCACCTGTGTCGGTTTCGGGTACGATTCCTGTGTAACTGAAGCTTAGAGACTTTTCCTGGAAGCATAGTATCAGCCACTTCGCTAGTAAACTAGCTTGCTATCAGCTCTCAGCATAGAGCACCCCGGATTTGCCTAAGATGCATGCCTACTGCCTTTCACCTGGACAACCAACGCCAGGCTGACTTAACTTTCTCCGTCCTCTCATCGCATTACACAGAAGTATTGGAATATTAACCAATTTCCCATCGACTACGCCTCTCGGCCTCGCCTTAGGGGTCGACTCACCCAGCCCCGATTAACGTTGGACTGGAACCCTTGGTCTTTCAGCGTGCGAGTTTTTCACTCGCATTGTCGTTACTCACGTCAGCATTCGCACTTCTGATACCTCCAGCATACTTCTCAATACACCTTCATCGGCTTACAGAACGCTCCCCTACCACGTATACTAAGTATACATCCGCAGCTTCGGCATATAGTTTTAGCCCCGTTACATCTTCCGCGCAGGCCGACTCGACTAGTGAGCTATTACGCTTTCTTTAAAGGGTGGCTGCTTCTAAGCCAACCTCCTAGCTGTCTATGCCTTCCCACATCGTTTCCCACTTAACTATAATTTTGGGGCCTTAGCTGGCGGTCTGGATTGTTTTCCTCTTGACTACGGACGTTAGCACCCGCAGTCTGTCTCCCGGATAGTACTCATAGGTATTCGGAGTTTGCATCGGTTTGGTAAGTCGGGATAACCCCCTAGCCGAAACAGTGCTCTACCCCCTATGGTATTCGTCCGAGGCGCTACCTAAATAGCTTTCGGGGAGAACCAGCTATCACCGAGTTTGATTAGCCTTTCACCCCTATCCACAAGTCATCCCCTGGCTTTTCAACGACAGTGGGTTCGGTCCTCCAGTTAGTGTTACCCAACCTTCAACCTGCTCATGGATAGATCACCCGGTTTCGGGTCTATACCCAGCAACTAAACGCCCTATTAAGACTCGATTTCTCTACGGCTCCCCTATACGGTTAACCTTGCTACTGAATATAAGTCGCTGACCCATTATACAAAAGGTACGCAGTCACCGAACAAGTCGGCTCCCACTGCTTGTATGCATGCGGTTTCAGGTTCTATTTCACTCCCCTCACAGGGGTTCTTTTCGCCTTTCCCTCACGGTACTGGTTCACTATCGGTCAGTCAGGAGTATTTAGCCTTGGAGGATGGTCCCCCCATATTCAGACAAGGTTTCACGTGCCTCGCCCTACTCGTCATCATTATATGTGCCCTTTCGTGTACGGGACTATCACCCTCTACGGTAGCACTTCCCAGAGCTTTCCGCTAAAACACATATAACTTAATGGGCTGATCCCCGTTCGCTCGCCGCTACTGAGGGAATCTCAATTGATTTCTTTTCCTAAGGGTACTGAGATGTTTCACTTCCCCTCGTTCGCCTCGCATGACTATGTATTCATCATGCGATACCTACCTTATGGTAAGTGGGTTTCCCCATTCAGAAATCTCCGGATCACAGGATATTTGCCGCCTCCCCGAAGCTTATCGCAGGCTATTACGTCTTTCATCGCCTCTGACTGCCAAGGCATCCACCACATGCACTTAATTACTTGACTATACAACCCCAAACAGTCGCTAATCCCTACAAGGAGGATCAACAATGTGGATTCAACCACTTCTATTTGTTGCCTGTGAACTTAATCACTATACAGCTTCAATTTAATTCATATACCAAAACGCTTGATTCAGTTTTATCGCTAGTTCTCATTTCATTCAATATTAACAATTGCTTGCTAACATCAACTAAAACGAGTTAAACAATTATTTCAACTCAAATATATTCTGTTAATGATTCACTACCGCCTCGTCAGCGAGTAGTTAACTGTGATAAATCACAGAACTTAATAAGCTATCGGCTTACTAAGTTCTGTAATCACTTAGTCTGTAATTAGTGGTGGAGACTAACGGAGTCGAACCGTTGACCTCCTGCGTGCAAAGCAGGCGCTCTACCAACTAAGCTAAGTCCCCAGCTTAAGATCTTAATATATCTGCTCTTCTGTGTTCAGTAGACTTGGTGGGTCTGACAAGACTTGAACTTGTGACCCCACGCTTATCAAGCGTGTGCTCTAACCAACTGAGCTACAGACCCTCAGATACATCAATGAAGAACAACTTGTTGTGGATTCTTACCAATCGTCAATCTTTCGTTAAGGAGGTGATCCAGCCGCAGGTTCCCCTACGGCTACCTTGTTACGACTTCACCCCAGTCATCGGCCACACCGTGGTAAGCGTCCTCCTTACGGTTAGACTACCTACTTCTGGTGCAACAAACTCCCATGGTGTGACGGGCGGTGTGTACAAGGCCCGGGAACGTATTCACCGCGGCATTCTGATCCGCGATTACTAGCGATTCCGACTTCATGGAGTCGAGTTGCAGACTCCAATCCGGACTACGATCGGCTTTTTGAGATTAGCATCCTATCGCTAGGTAGCAACCCTTTGTACCGACCATTGTAGCACGTGTGTAGCCCTGGTCGTAAGGGCCATGATGACTTGACGTCGTCCCCGCCTTCCTCCAGTTTGTCACTGGCAGTATCCTTAAAGTTCCCACCCGAAGTGCTGGCAAATAAGGAAAAGGGTTGCGCTCGTTGCGGGACTTAACCCAACATCTCACGACACGAGCTGACGACAGCCATGCAGCACCTGTATGTAAGTTCCCGAAGGCACCAATCCATCTCTGGAAAGTTCTTACTATGTCAAGACCAGGTAAGGTTCTTCGCGTTGCATCGAATTAAACCACATGCTCCACCGCTTGTGCGGGCCCCCGTCAATTCATTTGAGTTTTAGTCTTGCGACCGTACTCCCCAGGCGGTCTACTTATCGCGTTAGCTGCGCCACTAAAGCCTCAAAGGCCCCAACGGCTAGTAGACATCGTTTACGGCATGGACTACCAGGGTATCTAATCCTGTTTGCTCCCCATGCTTTCGTACCTCAGCGTCAGTATTAGGCCAGATGGCTGCCTTCGCCATCGGTATTCCTCCAGATCTCTACGCATTTCACCGCTACACCTGGAATTCTACCATCCTCTCCCATACTCTAGCTTCCCAGTATCGAATGCAATTCCCAAGTTAAGCTCGGGGATTTCACATCCGACTTAAAAAGCCGCCTACGCACGCTTTACGCCCAGTAAATCCGATTAACGCTCGCACCCTCTGTATTACCGCGGCTGCTGGCACAGAGTTAGCCGGTGCTTATTCTGCGAGTAACGTCCACTCATCCTAGGTATTAACTAGAAGAGCCTCCTCCTCGCTTAAAGTGCTTTACAACCATAAGGCCTTCTTCACACACGCGGCATGGCTGGATCAGGGTTCCCCCCATTGTCCAATATTCCCCACTGCTGCCTCCCGTAGGAGTCTGGGCCGTGTCTCAGTCCCAGTGTGGCGGATCATCCTCTCAGACCCGCTACAGATCGTCGCCTTGGTAGGCCTTTACCCCACCAACTAGCTAATCCGACTTAGGCTCATCTATTAACGCAAGGTCACAAGTGATCCCCTGCTTTCCCCCGTAGGGCGTATGCGGTATTAGCATCCCTTTCGAGATGTTGTCCCCCATTAATAGGCAGATTCCTAAGTATTACTCACCCGTCCGCCGCTAGGTCAATTACCGAAGTAATCTCCCCCGCTCGACTTGCATGTGTTAAGCCTGCCGCCAGCGTTCAATCTGAGCCATGATCAAACTCTTCAGTTAAAAATCATTAGTGACTTAAGGTCACAATTCTGGCTCATCAATGTTCTGACAAATTCTCTCAAATAAACTTCGAGTAATTTAAACCAATCAATCAATGATAATATTTCGATCAATCAATTAGTAAAAATCCACACAAGTTGTTCTTCATATTCTCTTAATGATCTTCTCAATGCTTCGTCAGCATCAAGCTAGGTCGGCTATACTACTCTCTATCTCTAAAAAGTCAATCTATAATGTTAATTATTTTTTCTAACAAACCCAACTCTAACCTCATCTTAAAATCTCAATTCGAAATCTCAACAACTTAATCAAGTGCCTGATTTATCAGAAGTTTTATTTAACATCACCGCCGATGGATGTGCATTCTACAGCATTAACAATCCAACACAACCCCTTTTTTTAATTATTTTTCATTTTTTCTATCACTTGCTTATTTATTCCTCTAAAACAGCACTTTTTCTTTAAAAATCTGCTTTTTTGCATAAAAACACAGCAATAAAAAAACCAATACCCCCATCATATATTCGCTAAAACAAGTAAAACGGCCTCTTGTATGCCCCTAGCATTGTTATAAATACAATTTAATAGAGATACGGCGATTAAAATCTATATAAGGAAATAGATCAGTTTTATTATTAAATAGAAGCATCCAACAATTCCCGATAAATAGATCAATGTTCTGCCCCAACTCAAACAATTAGACTCGCTAAAACCAACACTATAAAACTCACTCTATAAAACCAACTCTATAAAATGGGTTCTATAAAACCAAGCTTTAGTTGTATTTGGATGTATGTCTATATAGATCAAGTACAATCTATGGATCCTTACCACCATTAAAGACTATCTTAAAGCGGATTGGGGCTGGCGCCTTGCTCTAAATAAGCCAGAATCATCAAAGTTAATTCTTTTTTGAGCTGCTGTTCTGAAATTAGAAAATTATTATGACTGACATAACGCATCATTGTAAAAAGCGTACTATTGATAATCACAAAGGATTTATTTTTAAGTACTTCAAAACTCCAATGATTAAAAAAACGGCTAAATACATACAATCCCACTTCATAGAAATGCTTTTCTAGCACTTTTGCTGCTTCTGAATTGTTATAACCATGCCAATGTTTCAACACTTCAATAAAAAAACCACCATCAGCTTTCATCATGTCAAAACCGAATTGAATACTAAGTGGAATAATTTCTTCTAAGCTCAATCCTTCTTGGCTAATCGCAATGTGTTTCAGTGCAAGCCCCAACTGCTCACTTTTACGACTTAAAAGCTCCTGAATAATTTCTTCTTTGTTGCCAAAATACTGATAGATAGAACCAACACTGACACCTGATTTTTCTGAAATTTTGGGTGTGGTGACATTGATTAAGCCATATTCAGCAACACATAATTGAGTTGCTTCCAAGATACTATCTACGACATTTCGAGCACGTTGTTGTTGTGGTTGTTTTCTCATCTTGCGGTTTACTCCAAAATGCGAATTGAATGCGAATAATTATTCATATTAGAGTTTGACTAAACAATAATCAGGTCATGCTCAAAATGCAAACATTAATTAAGCCACAACGCCTTGCCTCATTTGAGACCATGGCACAAACAAATATGAAGTCTAAGCTTTTTTATTATTTTACAGACCAGCAGCTACAACCCAGTTATGACGAATATCTTTCACTCAATCGTGCCTTACAGACTGGTGATATCGCGATGGATAAAGTTATGGATTGGGTAATGACTAATCCAAGACAAAATAGAAAACTTTTTGAAACAGCCCTGTATCAAGGTTTGGATAAACTTCCCAATGATATCCCTGAATTAACTGATTTTTTTAAAATGGTTGAACAAGCGCCGACTTGGCTTGATCCAGCTAAAATTGAAACGGCAATCAAATTTACCCATCGCTTAGGGACAAATGGCACTTTTATTTTACGCGATGTGGCTTTAATGACGGGTTATCAATACCCAGGTTTTAATCAACCGTTAATTATGACGGGTGCTTTACATAAATATGCGGGGAAACGCTTAGCTGAAACCCACAAATGGTGGCTTGATGTCAATCAACAAGATAGTTTCTCTCGTTTTAATAATGGTTTTACTTCAACCATTTATGTGCGTTTTATTCATTCGCTGGTACGGCATCAACTCAATAAATCCAAAGACTGGGATAACGATATTTGGGGAGCGCCGATCAATCAATATGATCAAGCCATGACCAATATCGCATTTAGTGCGGTGTTACTTCTCGGTGTCAGAGCCATTGGTATTTTTCCAAGCAAAATCGAATCAGAAGCCATCATGCATTTTTGGAAATATACAGGCTGGCTAATGGGAGTAGATGAAAAATGGCTAGTCAGCAAAGAGTCTGACGCATGGAAACTACTGCAATGGATGAATTATGCCCACCCCAAGGCCGATGAAAGTAGCAAAGCTTTAGCCATCAGCTTATCCAAAGAGCCTTTTGAACGACATTACAAACACTTCAATTCCTTTTTGCAAAAAAAGGCCTATCAAAATCATTTGGATATTACTCAGTTTTTTATTGGGCAACGTAAAATGAAAAACCTAGGACTCAAGCCACGTACTTTGGCTTGGTATCCGCTTTATTTAATTGCAAAAAACACCCTGCTCTACCGTGGTGCTAAACATATCGACAAACTGGATCAATATTTGCAACAGAATGGTCGTGCAGAACAAGAATATGCACTCAAACTTTATCAAAATGCGGGGAAACAGTTAGCGAGTATGCATCAGTAAGATCTATCCAGCAAACGCACTTTATCATCAAATAGAAACACTCGAAAAAACAAGGGGAAGCCAATTGGCCTCCCCTTGTTTCACATTACATGACTTCGCGTCACATTACCCATTCATCAATGAGAATGTGTTGCTTCAGAAGCCGAATGATCCATGTTTGGCATACTTTCATGACTCATCTTAGACATATCATGTTGCTGAGCTGCATTCTGTTTTTGGCTTGGCATATAGTCAGGCTCGTTGGTAATCGCCAAATAGAAGATTCCCATAAAAATACAGCTTAAAATAATTGCGATTATCAGCAATTTCCATCCCCAAAACGATTTTTCAGGTGACAACTTATTACTGTCATTACTCATAGAACATCCTCATATTTCTGTAAAAATTCAGTTTTAAATCAATTAAAATTTCATGCTAATACGAGCCCAATAATTACGCCCTGTATTATTAAATTGTTGAGTACCGACTTGACCATCCGCACCTACACCCAATTTGTTTAAATGCTCGGTATAGGTTTTATCTAAGACATTGTCGACACCAACAGCAAGATTTAGATCTTTTTGAATGTTATATGACGCATTCAATGCCAAGGTGGTAAAGCTTTTACTTTCACCAGTGTCGTAACCGACAATATTACCTTGATTTAAGCTAATACGATCTTGTTTCGCCACTGCACGCCATAATAAACCTAAAGAATATTTATCTTGAACATAACGTAAATTCAAACGACCTTCTAAAGGCGCAATTTGTGGCAATGGTTTATGTGTATCAGTATTTTCGCCCCATGCATACATTGCACTTAAATCCGCTTGAATCGCATCAGTAAATTGATAACCGATCCCCGCTTCAGCACCCGCGATAGTTGCATCGACATTTTTTGCCCCAGCACTGAATGAAGAACCGTGATCATGCCCACCCATTCCAGCTTTTGGATGATTATGATAACTCAATAAAATAAAGTCATTAATCAGCCCTGCATATGCTGATGTCCATACACTCAATGCATCATGTTGGTATTGATAACCGAGATCCAACTGTAAAGTTTTTTCAGTATTTAGATCATTAAACGTCGGTTTAGACATACCAGTATTACCATGTGCAGTACTGAATAGCTCCCAATAATCTGGAACCCGTTCCACATAACCTAAACCAATATAAGATTTGGCATTATGTTCAGGATATTGATTTTCTAAACGAATAAATGCACTTGGCAAAGTTTCTTTACGTTGATCATTCAGTTTTAATGCATCAATTTTAACTTGATCAATTCGTGCACCTGTCACCAATTTATAAGCATCATTGAATCGATAGGTCATTTCTCCGAAAGCACCATAAGATTGGAAGCGCATATCCTCTCTAAATGCAACATTCATGGATGGCATGGTGGGTGATGACATACTGCCACCATGTTTGTTCAGCTGAGAATCCACCCCAGTAATTAAACTGAGCTTATCCCATTCACTGGTCATGGCTAAACGACTATTTAAAGTACGGCGTGTCACCTGCATTGCCATTGGATTCGACACCATTTGATGTGTATTCATATCATGTGTCATTGGTGGAGTACGTAAACTAAAGTTATCCATAATATGGTCGTTATAACTATAGTCCACTTGCCCTTCGAGTTTTTTAATCACAGGGCTTAAATTCTTCTTTTCAACACGTAAGCCTAAGCTTTCACGTGCAAATTGAGAACCATCCATGGTTCGGCCTGCGTATTCAGCCTCACCATCGGCTTTACCACCTGTCAGTTCAACCCATGTATCTTCATCGGGTGTCCAGCCTAAGGCTAAATCAGTATTCCAGCGTTCCCAAGAAGAAGGTACTTTGTTGCCATCACCATCCTCATAGCTGTTTGACTCAGAACGATTGGCATTGATACGCATATACTTTTTACTGTCACCTACAACAGCTTCAATATTGTGATCCAAACGTCCAAAAGAACCGGCTAAAACACTGGCTTGACCTTGATAATTTTTATCATCTGTTAAGGTTGGTTTTTGACGTTCAAAAATCACCGTGGCTGCTGAACCTGTATTGGCATATTGGACTGTCTGAGGCCCTTTTACCACCGAAATACGGTCAAAACTTTCAGGTTGAATATACGATGTAGGTGCATCCATGCGTGCAGGACATGCACCTAAATTTTCGGTACCATCTGTTAAAATTTTAATCCGTGAACCAAACATGCCGCGGAATGTGACATCTCCATTGGTTCCACCGCTTTTAATCGAATTAAAGCCTGCAATACTTTGCAAATAATCAGCACCATCTGTGGCAGGTACAGGTTGAATCGGCTGTTTTGGATCAGCATGAATAATCAAACCATTGGCATCATTATTTAACTGTGCTGTAACCACGATTGGAGCAAGTTGAGCTGCATGTTCCTGATCGTGTGCAAACGTCGCTGTAGAATAACAAGCAACACAAACCGCAGCCGCTAAAGGCTGTAAAAAGAATTGAGGTTGAGCCATTTTCTTTCTCTTAAATCATAAATTAAACAAGGCTGGAGTCAATGAAGACCCTAAAAATTAAGTTTTTGATTTATGCGAAAAGTGGCGGGGCTCGCCCTTGAGGAAGTAAAAATAAACGTTGCAATACAAAATAGACATGTCGAAATGCTTTTTGAAATGCAACCAGTCGCACTTGAATACGATCTAATATTTCTTTGACTTCAAGTTCAGGAGGTAAAACTAAATTGCCATAGACTGTACAGTATTGGCACTGGTGACCCGCGTCATGGTGATGTGAACTTGGTTGCTCTGGCGCTGCATGCTCAGCATGGGCCAATAGATGGTCATGACTGGCAACTTCATGTGCAGAAGATACAGATTGATGTTGATGATGAGTGCTATGTTGATGCTTTTCGTAGAAATGACTTTGTACTAAAGCTTGAGTAATAGTTTCACAGACCGGCGCAATTTGATATTGCTTCGGTAGCAAAGGCTGTAAAAATACAGCAATCTGTAAAAAAACTGCGGTAAAACCGAGCAGTAAACCTATTCTCAACAAAACGTTCGTCTCAACATTTTTCGAGCCAGAGTATAACAAAGCCCAAACAAAATTGGGCTTTGTATTGCAGGAAAATTTTAAAAGTTTTTAAAATTCAACTGACTCAGATCAACGTTTTGCTGGAACTTTTTGCTTTTCACGCTGACGGACCACTTTTTCCACTTTTTCACGCGCACGTTGACGCTTTAAAGGGGATAAGTAATCCACAAATAATTTACCGTTTAAGTGATCCATTTCATGTTGAATACATACCGCCAATAGATCATCCGCTTCGACTTCAAAAGCTTGACCTTCAAGGTTAATTGCTTCAATTTTAACTCGTGACGGACGCTCAACTTTATCGTATATTTGAGGAACAGAAAGACAGCCTTCCTCATAAGATAAGGTTTCTTCTGTAAGCGGTGTTATTTTGGGGTTAATGAACACCATAGGTTGGTCTTTGTCTTCAGACAGATCCATTACGATAAGCTGAATATGCTGATCGACCTGTGTAGCAGCCAGACCAATACCTGGCGCTTCATACATGGTTTCAAACATGTCTGCTGCTAACTGGCGAATTTCATCAGTTACCACATCGACAGGTTTTGCAATGGTGCGTAAACGGGGATCAGGAAAACTTAAAATAGGTAATAAGGCCATACTGTACCCTCTGTTGCTATGCCATTGATCTTAAAACTAAATGAAGAATATGCTTCATTAAAAAAATGTGTGTAATATGCGTATTATAACGCATATAGAGACATAATTTTAGGAATTATGATAATGAAAAAGGTTTTAACTGGCATAACGAACTTTCATGCCAAGGGGTTCAAGAAACAATTACTTGCTGTGACACTATGTTTAAGTGCAGGATTCACTTACATGGAAACGACACACGCAAGTCCAAACACCAATCCACCTGCACTGAAATCCAGCGCACCCAATGTCTATGTGGTGAAACGTGGTGATACGTTATGGGATATTGCGGGGAAATTTTTAAGCAAGCCTTGGCGCTGGCCTGAAATCTGGGCAAGCAATAAGCATGTTAAAAATCCACATTGGATTTATCCTGGCGATAAATTATTGTTGTGTACTCTAGATGGTCGCCCACTGATTGGTGTAGATGAAGGTGATGGTTGTGATGGAATTATCCGTCGTCATCAAGGTGGGACATCTTTACGCCCTCAAATACGCGTTGAATCCTTAAATAATGCGATTTCAGTGATTCCATTATCAGATATTCAACCGTGGTTAGAACACAGTATTGTAGTCAATCCTGAATCTTTACAGAACATTCCTTATACCATCGGTGCTGCTGATAATCGTGTGATTACGGGTGCAGGACAAACCGTTTATGCGCGTGGAAATGGCTTAGTCGTGGGTCAACGTTATGGGATCTATCGTGAAGGCAAACCTTATACTTTCCTCAATGCTGAAGGAAAAAAGTTTAATGCGGGCATGGAATTAACTGAGGTTGCTTCTGCAACTGCGGCGGCTGGTGAAAATGATGTCACCACCCTTGAGTTAACCAAAAGTTATAATGCTGAAGTGCGTAAGGGCGATTATGTCCTGCCAAGCTATGATGCCGAATTACCAAGTTTGTTCTATCCAACCACCACCAATGAAGTCACCAGTGGCGGTAAAGTGGTTCGTGTACAAGGTTCAATTGGTACAGCAGCGCAATATAGTGTAGTCACCATTGACCGTGGGAGCTTACAAGGTGCTAAACCTGGACAGGTCTTTAGTATTTACCAACAAGGTGAAACAGTCCGTGACCCAAAAACCAAAGAGTCGGTGAAGCTACCAAGTCAAAAAATTGGTACACTGATGATCTTTAAGAGTTTTGATCACCTCAGCTATGCCTATATTTTGGAAAGTAATTTACCTATTAAAATGGGTGCTGAAATTAAACCGCCTGCAATTGCAGACAATTAAGTTTTTCATGATGTGATTTAAATATGTTGAAGCAAATATCCAATGACCAATATGATGCCATCAGACTTTGGTATTTGGTTCAACATTCGCTCAGCGCTTTTCGTAAATTAGAAACACATTTTGGTTCCATCGTAAAAGCACTGCAACCTGAAAATTTAAACCGCTGGTCTGAAGCTAAAATTCATAAAAACCATCTTGAAAGAGCCAAGGAATTTCTCACTGCGCTTGGGCAATCCAAATTTCAAGTTTGCTTCGATAAAATTCAACAGCATACTGATTTTATTCTTTTAGATACTGATCCTCATTACCCTCAACAACTTTTGCCTTATCATGATCATCCCCCTATTCTGTTTGGTAAAGGTTCATTCCAAAATCTAAGTCAACCACAAATCGCCATAGTAGGTAGTCGAAAGGCCAGTCCTCATGGAAAACAAGTGGCTTATGATTTTGCTTACTATCTGAGTGAAAAAGGCTTTTTTATTACCAGTGGTTTAGCGTTGGGAATAGATGAAGCTGCACACATGGGTGGACTAAAACATCATCGAACTATTGCTGTGATCGGTACAGGCTTAGATCTGGTTTATCCGAGCCAAAATAGACAGTTACAAGAGCA
This sequence comes from Acinetobacter sp. LipI_19, assembly GCF_058242925.1. NCBI lineage: Bacteria > Pseudomonadati > Pseudomonadota > Gammaproteobacteria > Moraxellales > Moraxellaceae > Acinetobacter > Acinetobacter sp. LipI_19. The sequence continues at coordinate 4,117,161 of NZ_JBZAYK010000001.1, read as the reverse complement.
AATTTTGCAACATGCAGGAACAATCCTAACTGAATACTTACCAGAAACTCAGCCTATTCAACGAAACTTTCCTTATCGTAATCGAATCGTGAGTGGTTTAAGCTTAGGTGTTGTTGTCGCAGAAGCCCAACTCGGCAGTGGTTCACTGATTACGGCGCAAGCCGCCGCCGAACAAGGCAAAGTGATTTTCGCAATTCCTGGGCATATTTATGGAGAACATCATCAAGGATGTCATCAACTCATTCGTGAAGGTGCTATTCTGGTCGACCATCCAGAACAGATTGTTGAAGATCTAGCACTTCCAACCCAATGGCACTGCGCACAACAACCTGAATCCCAATCCCCAATGCCACAAATTCCTGAGCATTTATTTAACCTATATCAGTTGCTGGATTGGATTGGACAAGATTTAGATACCCTCGCTCAAAGTTCAAATTTAAAAATAGCACAACTCACAAGCGATCTCATGGAATTAGAACTTCTGGGTCACTGTATTCAACAATCTGGGCTGTACTTACGTTGCCGAGTCAGTTATTAAGGTTCACAATAGTAGTTTATTCTACGAAATGGCAAGGTAAACATAGATGATTACAACCTCAGTTGCTGAAGCTGCACAAATTCTTCAACAAGGTAAAGTCTTGGCTTATCCAACAGAGGCAGTATGGGGGTTAGGCTGTGATCCTTTCAATGAACAGGCTTTTTTAGAAATTTTAAGGCTTAAACAACGCCCTATAGAGAAAGGTGTCATTTTATTGGCAGGACAACTCTCACAAGTTGAGCATCTATTGACAGAAATTGACCCTATTATTCGTGAACAAATCATTCAATCATGGACACAACGCTCTAGAGCAGAACGTGCAACAACTTGGCTACTTCCAGCTGATGATAAAATTCCACAATGGATTAAAGGCAAGCATGCTCAGGTCGCAGTTCGTGTAACCAATCATCCTTTGTGTATTGCCTTATGTAATGCCTTTAATGGTTTTATTGTGTCGACCAGTGCAAATTCGGCAGGTTTGGAACCTGCAAGGTCTTTACAACAAGCCAGTCAATATTTTGGTTCTGAATTGAATTATTTAAATGGTGATCTTGGTTTAAGTGGCGAGCCAAGTAAAATAATCGATGCATGCACTGCACAAGTGATTCGCGCTTAAACACTTTAAAATATCACTCAATCATGAGTTTAAATATTGCCAATAAAAAAGCAAAAAAAAACTCAGCCACATATAGGGTTGGCTGAGTATAAAAAAGGATGCGTTAAACACATCCAGAGGGTATGAAAAATTCAGTGTAGAACAATTTAATTAAGAAATTCTTAATTCGCTACGATGAAAATATTATCCTATAATTTTTTTTTGAATACAAATATATTCTTCTGAGCAATATCTGTTCATTTTAGTGAATTGCAAATAACGTCAATTTCAATAATAAAACTAAGTGTTTAAATTTGTTTTATTATTTGCATTTTCAATAGATAAATCACTAATTAAAAAACAAATTTTGCTCAGATTTAATACTTAAAAAGCGTAAAAAATAAGTTTTTAAATGAACATTTTTCACTCAAAATACTTTGAATTTTAACTCAATAATGTACTTTTTTTGACACTAAGTGACTTTTTTTGTGCCAATGCTATTCCTACTAAAATAACAATACCACCAATCGTATGCGACATCGTCCAAGCCTCATGCAACCAAAAGTAGGCAATGATTGCAGTAAATACTGGCATTAAATTCATAAAAATGCTGGTTCGATTTGGACCTAGATATTGTACAGCCATCATCCACAATAAAGGTGCAACAAGAGAAGGTAATATACCTGCATATAAAACGCTGGCAACATTACCTTGGTTAATCGCATCAATCCCATAATAAACTACAAACGGTAAATGGTAGACTAAGGTCAATGCAATTTGCACATAGAGACTCAGCAGTAATGGGACTTTCAATTGCCATTTTTTTAGAAAGACTCCATAAAAAGCATAAAAGAACACGGCCAAGACCATGATCAAATCACCAGAGTGCCCTGCCAATTGAGTCAAGTTGCTAAAATCCCCTCGGCCAATCACATATAACAAACCGAGAAAGGACAAGATACTGCCGACTACAGCAAAGCGATTGGGAATTTCACGTAAAATAAGAATCGAAACAAAAATGGTAAATACCGGAATAAAGGCGTTGATAATGCCCATATTGGTTGCTGTGGTGTAATGCGCTGCACTATATGCTAAACCTTGATACAAAAACATACCAAAAGCACTCAGCACCACAAATTGCATAAAATGTTGTTTAACCAAATGACGTTGCTTCCACACTTGGGGCAACATAAATGGAGTCAAAATAATAAATGCCACTAACCAGCGATAAAAGCTAATACTGACAGGCGAAATATAATCCGAAACATAACGTGTCACTGCAATATTCATTGACCAAATCAATACTGCAATAATCGGTAAACTGATTGCCCACCACATGGGTTTTGAATTGCTATACATAATCTTGACTATCGAATAGGATCTGGAAATAATTATCGATGAAGTCGGAATAAATTTAAATATGGCATTTCAGACATCTATAGGGCTATTCAGACAAATGCTATTTTATTCGTTTTAAACTTAGAATAATTCCCAAGTTTTGATTGCCAAAATCACTACACTTTGTAACTGTTCAGTACTCACCCCATCACGGGCTTGCATGGTTAAACCTTGAATCACCGTTGAATAATAATCTGTCATCGCCTGAATATTGGCGTGGGGATTTAAATCACCTTCTTTGACACCCTGTTGCAAACGTTGATAAATATTTTCTTTGACTTGTTGTCTTTTCAGCAAGAGATCATGCTGAATGGGTGCATGTTCTTGTGAACAATTCATGGTTGCGGTAACCAACATACAACCCGTCGGTTTATTCTGTTGAACCAGTTTTTTAAGGTTTTCATACAAATAAATTTCAATGGCGATTTTTGCCGTTTTGGCTTGTTGAAAAATCACCTCCAAAGGGCATGCCTCATGCTTTAAGTAGTATTCTAAACAGGCATGAAACAACTGTGATTTATCACCAAAACTACTATAGATACTGGGCGCAGTAAGATTTAAGGCTTTGGTTAAGTCGCTCATCGATGTGGATTCATAGCCATATTCCCAGAACAACAACATAGCTTTTTGTAGCGCTTGTTGTTCATCAAAACATTTAGGACGACCACGCCCACGCTTAGGTGCTTGTTTTTCAGCGACTAAAGCATGTTTTTCAGAATCAGCCATAACTTTCACATATATTTTTATAACGAACACTATTAAATTAATTGACAACACAAAATTAATCAAATATTTTATTTTTATAACGATCGTTAATGAATTAAAAAACACCTCCATATACTTTCGCTTTACAGCAGGAATATATTTTCATGAATATGATGCAATCAGAAGTTTCAGAACCACAGTCGTCTGAGATTCCCCCCAGTAGCCAAGGGAGCTGGTTGGCGCTATTAACCGTAGCAATTACCGCTTTTGCTTTGGTCACCAGCGAGTTTCTCCCGATTGGGGTACTCAACAATATTTCCAGTGATTTACAAGTATCTGTTGGTACAGCAGGTTTGATGATCACCCTCCCAGGAATTATGGCCGCCGTAGCAGCACCACTACTTCCCGTTCTAGTCAAAAATTTAGATCGGCGTTACTTACTTCTAGCACTGTCTGCAACGATGGTGTTTGCCAATGCCATCACTGCAATTGCATCAACTTTTGAGATTTTACTGCTGAGCCGTTTTATTCTTGGATTTGCGATTGGTGGATTCTGGGCGACTGCAATTGCCTTAAGTGGTCGTTTAGCACCAACCCATTTACCTATTGCTAAAGCAACAGCAACAGTCATGGCTGGTGTGACTTTAGCTACTGTTCTTGGTGTACCGATTGGGACATGGTTAAGTGACGCATATGGCTGGCGAACATCATTTGGAATTACCTCCGCCATCGGCTTCGTTGTTTTACTGTTGGGAATTAAATTTATCCCGAGCTTAAAACCTGAATCCGCCATTCATTTTAAAGACTTACCCGCATTGCTAAGAATCAGTAAAGCCAGACAAGGTTTGATTATTATTTTGTTGATTGGTTTAGCTCATTTTTCATCATATAGCTATCTAACCCCATTCTTTAAAAATTCAGCAGGCTTTGACAGCGCTACCATCAGTTCTCTACTGTTATTATTTGGTATCGCAGGTATCTTTGGTAATGCTTTTGCTGGCTATAGCGGTAATTTGAATGTGCGTTATACCTTTGCATTCGTTGCCATCTGTTTTGCGGTTGTATTCTTTGGCTTTCCTTTATTTGCCATACATACATCAGGCGCATTTGTTCTTACAGCGCTTTGGGGTTTTGCATTTGGCGCATTTCCAACCACTGCCAATATTTGGATGTTTTTACATGCCCCACAAGCTGTAGAAAAAGGCATGCCGTTATTTGTCGGTTTCTTCCAAGTCATGATTGCAACAGGTGCATTAATCGGTGGCTATGTTGTTGACCATTTTAATGCCAACATTTTATTGTATAGTGTATTGAGTTTTATTCTTTTGGCCTTTATTTCAATCTTCACGCTGAGTCGTGGATTAAATAATCCCAAAGCTGAAAACAATGCCATCCAATGTGAGAGTTAAGTCTTTTCAACTATGTATTCAGCGCTGATTTCTGTAGAAGAATTTTTCTACCAAAAGCATGATGTGGTTACACCCCATTCAAATTTGTGGGGTGATTTTAATTTGAGTCTAAATGGGACTCTAGAACTCAACGTCGCAGAACAAACCTATCTATCTCCTCCAAGTTATGGTTTATGGATTCCACCGCAAACCGAACATTGTTGTACTGCTGTGGATGATCAACTGACGCATTATATCTGTATCCGTATTCATCCCCGGCTTTGTCAAAGTTTGTCCCAAAGCACGAAGACTTTAAGTATTCGCCCTTTTTTACGCCATACTATTGAAGAGGTTTTAGAACAGCAGAAACAAGGGATTCCATCCTCTCCCTATTATCAACACTTATTAGAACTGTTGGTGGATCAAATCCAAAATAGTGTGTGTTATGAGCATTATTTACCGCAGACCAACCATCCAACACCCAAGCCCATTCTTGAGCATTTGTCAGATACAACACGCTTTCCCCAAAGCCTTCAGGAAATTCTCGATACTTTCCAAATTACTGAACGGCACGCTCTTAGACTTAGCCAAGAGCACCTTAAACTTTCGCTGTCTGAATGGCGTAATCGCGCCAAGATTATTTATGCAATTTCATTGATCCAACAAGGCATCTCAATTAAAAAAATTAGCTTAGATCTCGGCTATCAACACACGTCCAGCTTCATTGAGTTTTTTAAACGTTATACCCATCAAACCCCAGCACAAATGCGAAATCTTTAAGATTAGGACATTTTTCAAACAATCCATTTCCACTTTATTGATAAGTTTATATACAAAAATACTATGGAAAATTGCCTTAAAATTGTGCATTTTGCATCTTATGCTCTAGATTAAGCATATAACTTTTTGAATTTGTATATATTACCGTCAAATTCATAAGAATTTTAAATAATGAAGGGTTCGAATAAATGAAAAAATTACTACTAGCTACACTATGTGCTTCAGCGTTTGCTTTAACTGCATGTGATAAAAAACCAGCTGATTCAGCTTCAGGAACTGAGAGCAAACCTGCTGCAGCTGCGGTTTCCTTAAGTACCAACAATACTGCTGATATCAAAAGCGATTTAACTGCACTTCAAACAATGTCTACAGCGAAAGCTAAAGAAGCTTTGAACTTCCAAACAGAAGTGATGCAAGCTGCACAAAAGGGTGATAAAGATGCACTGAAAGGTGTTGTCGATAAAATGAAAACTTATGTGGACGGTTTCAACAAAGATCTTGATGGTTTAGCACTTAAAAGTACTGAAGTTGCATCTGTACGTGACAAAATGAAAGAGTCAAATAACCTAGGCGTTGAAATGTCTGAAGCTGGTTTAGCGACTTCACCAGATCCACAAAAAATCATGGAACTACAAAAGAAAGGTACTGAGTTACAACAAAGTCTGTTAACTGAAATGCAAGCACTTCAAGCCAAAGCAAACGCTGCACCATAATCGATTAAATTTGATACAGTTTTTAAAAGCAGATCGTATGATCTGCTTTTTTATTACACTTATATACAAATGTAACTTGCTGAAATCTTGGAATATCGCTAAAACATTAGACATATTTCTAATCACTGTCTTTTGATTTTTAAGGATACCCCTATGAGCAATTCCGTTTATGACATCCCAGTCAATACCATCAAAGGTGAAGCGACGACCTTGAATCAATATCAAGGTAAAGTTCTTTTAATCGTTAACGTTGCATCTAAATGTGGCCTTACTCCACAATATGAAGGTTTAGAAAAACTATATACTGAAAAGAAAGATCAAGGTTTAGAAATCCTCGGCTTTCCTGCAAATAACTTTCTTGCACAAGAGCCAGGAACAAATGATGAAATCGAGCAATTTTGCTCTTTAACGTACAATGTCGACTTCCCACTTTTTGCTAAAATTTCAGTTGCAGGTGATGATAAGCATCCACTTTATGACAGCTTAATTCATGCAATCCCTGAGCGTATTGGTGAAGGCCCTTGGTGGAAAGACTTAGTCGATTATGGCCTAACACCAAACCCAAAACCTGAAGTCCTTTGGAACTTTGAAAAATTCTTAATCGGTAAAAATGGCGAAATCGTGGCACGTTTTGCACCAGATATCACTGCTGATGATCCACGAATTACATCTGCGATTGAAGCTGAATTAGCAAAATAGATCGAGCATTAAAAGCACTATGCTTTAAATAAATTTATATGTTTTGCAGTTTTGATCGAAAATTTTATATTTTCGATCAAAACTGCCTCTAGCTTTATTCACAATTTTTAAATTTCAACAACCTTCAATGGCGTGCTAAAAATGCACTCTTTTTTTGCTTTTGTTTGAGTAAAAATGAATCTCTAAAGTTACAGACTGTATGCCCTTTGCAACAATCCTCAATCTCTACACTTTTGCAAATTATAGTTAATTCTTAACAGATTAAATTACTTTTGGACAACGATGAAAAAGCTTTTACAAGGTGCGGCTTTGCCTTTTGTTATTTTTATTTCAGGCATGTTACTGCTAGGCTGCAATCAAGCAGCTGAACAATCACGGCAACAAGATGACGCTCAAGCGATTGAATCTGCGCAAATAAGTGAAAATACATCCGACTCAAACAATAATAATCAATCAATAGCAAAAACTACTGAAGATTTAAAACAAGGCAATATGTTTTATATCGCACGTGATGTTGCCAACGTACAGCTGAAAACTGGTGATTATGTTGAAAAATTACAGCAAAGCCAAGCTAACTTACAACAAGCGATACAATCGCAAAATCAAGCTGAGCTGCAACAATCTGTCAAAACATTGACTCGTGAACTACAAGGCTTTAACACAGCATTGATTTCATTAGATTTAAAAAGCCAAGAGATTGATGGTATCCGCCAACAAGTGCTACAGGCCAATAAGCAAGTGCTTAACTCAGCACTGTTAAACGGTGATTTAGACATTTCAAAAGTTGATTTTAAGAAAATCGAACAACAAATGAATACCATCCAATTAGATATGCTTAAACTTGCAGGTATGATAATCCCTAGATCAAATACAGAACAAGCCTCTGAGCAGAGTTAATTAGATTTGAACAGACTAGTCTTAGCTTGGCTTTGCGACATTACATGATGGGTCTAGTCCTAGCGCGCGTTTAGCATCTAACTTAAAACGAGCTTGAGCAGACTTATAACTTGTGGGCAAAAATAGCGTTAAACGGGTTTTATTCTTTCCAATCGATTCCACCAAGGTCTTTGATAAATACGCCCCACCCTCTGTACGGGTAAACAAGGTTCCCATTTCTAAATCTCTTTCTAGTCGATTATCCGTAAATACAAAATCTTTTTCGCCAGTAAACGCAACACATTGCCCATAGGCCATTTTCAAATTTTTAAATGCCACAACATAATCGATATCTAATTCGGTTTCTAAACCATTTCCCACTGAATTTGCCACCAAACTTGCTTCAGTGGGTGCATTAGGTTTAGTGACAAATTGACTTTGACATGCTGAAACAGCACTCAGTAGAAGTACAGAAAATAAATACCGACATTGAACTAATTTTTTCATTTTAAGTTTATTGGTTTTCTACAACAATGAATGGATTGTAGCAAAGTTCATGAACATGATTTAATAACAAATTAAGCGTATTTTTGTAGTGTTTCATGCAACTGATTTTATTCACAGGCGTACAAGCTTCGGGTAAATCTACTTTTTATCAACAGTATTTTTACCATACACATCTACGTATCAATCTCGATATGCTAAAAACACGCCATCGCGAAAAGATACTGTTTGAAGCAGCTATAGCCTCTAAAACCAAAATCGTGATAGATAACACCAACATAAGCAAAGTCGATCGAGCCCGTTATATTCAACTTGCCAAAACTGCTGGCTTCGAGGTCATTTCATACTATTTTGAAACGGATTTAGACAGTACTTTACAGCGTAATGCACAACGTGAGGGTAAAGCCAATATTGCTGAAAAAGGCGTTAAAGCCACCTTTTATAAATTAGAAGCCCCTAATCGTTCAGAAGGGTTTGATGTACTGTTTAAAGTAAATATGATAGAAAATAATGGCTTTTCAATTACTCTCATAACTGAATAAAAAATTTAATCTTGAGCCAACCGCCATGTCTTAAATGCGGTTTGCATCTGTTGTTGTATTTCTCTAGGTACTTTCCGAGCTGCTAAATTGGAAAAATCTCCACGATAGGTTTCAGCCACAATTGAATTTGCCAAGTCTTCGATCACAATTCGACCTTTGTTGTGATACGCCAGAATTTCTACTTCGATTAAATAAATATCCCAACATGAAACAACAGAACTCATATCTACAGCAATACTGAGATAGTAGTCATCTTGCGTTTGATAAAGTTCCCAAAAGTGCGCTTGTTGTTCGATGAGGTGCATTGTCTTCTATATCTCCTTTTTTATTGTTTAGATTATGCTAAAACTAGTCAGTGATGAAATATAACTTTTGCATGAGAATAACGAAGAAGTTTAACCATGAGATTTGATGATCTAGATACACGATTACGTGTTTATGAAACAGCTTATGATTTCTGTGTACCGCCAGAACAATATATTGTTGTGCGTTTGGATGGACGTGGCTTTACCAAACTCACCAAAGATATTTGGAAATTTGAAGCGCCCTTTGACCTCCGTTTTAGGGACTTGATGGTCGAAACAACAGCTCACTTAATGCAATGTGGCTTTAATATTATTTATGGCTATACACAAAGCGATGAAATCTCCTTACTGTTTCATTTAAAAGATGATAGCTTTAATCGTAAAACACGAAAAATCATTTCTATTTTAGCCGCAGAAGCCAGTGCAAAGTTCAGTGTGTTACATGATGAGATGGCAACTTTTGATGCTCGAATTTGTATACTGCCCAATGCAAAAGCTGTTGAAGATTATTTTCGTTGGCGTCATGAAGATGCTCATCGCAACGCACTCAATGCACATTGCTATTGGATGTTGCGCAAGGAAGGAGAAAATATAAAAAATGCAACCGACCAAGTAAAAGGATTATCTCGCCAAGAGAAGCATGATTTACTCTTTAGCCGTGACATTAACTTCAATGAATTACCTGCATGGCAGAAGCGTGGTACAGGTTTATATTGGAAAGATATTGAAAAAATTGGTTTTAATCCAAAAACTAAACAGTCGACAGTATCAACTCGTCGACACATTTTTAAAGACTATGAATTAACTTTAGGTGAAGATTATAGTCAATTTATACAAACACAATTTTTATTGGATACTCCCCAAGGATAAGTTTCTAGCATGATGAGTTGTTAAAAATTTGAACCATCCATAAATTAATCGCATAAAAAAACCACCCTCGCGGGTGGTTTTTCAATCTTAAACTGCGTCTTATAGCGCGCGGTTTTTGATTTTGCGGATGGTTTCCAACTGAGCAGCAGTTTCTGCAAGAGCAGCCAAAGCAGCAGCAGAGTCCAAATCGCTTTTTTGATTTGCAAGCAATTGTTCAGCATTTTTACGTGCTTCAAGAATTGCAGCTTCATCTAAGTTGTCAGCACGAACTGCAGTATCTGCAAGCACAGTAACAACATGCGGTTGAACTTCTAGAACACCACCAGATACATAGATTAACTCTTCTGTACCGTTTTCAAGCAGAACGCGAATTGCGCCCGGCTTGAGTAAGGTGACTAACGGAGCGTGACCAGGCATGATACCCAATTCACCGCCAGCACCTTTTGCGATAAGCATTGTCACAGTGCCTGAGTACAAAGACTCATTAACACTTACAACATCACATTGCATAGTCGACATGTGAATCTCCTAAATTAGAGTTGCTAATTAAAGCTTCTCGGCTTTAGCGATCACTTCGTCAATACCACCAACCATATAGAACGCTTGTTCTGGGATGTGATCGTATTCACCAGCTAGAAGACCTTTAAAGCCACGAATTGTTTCTTTAAGTGGTACAAGTTTACCAGGAGCACCAGTAAACACTTCAGCTACGTGGAACGGTTGAGAGAAGAAACGTTGGATTTTACGCGCACGGTAAACAATCAACTTATCTTCTTCTGCTAACTCGTCCATACCCAAGATTGCGATGATGTCTTTAAGCTCTTTATAACGTTGCAATACGTTCTGTACAGAACGTGCAATTTCATAATGCTCAGCACCAACAACAAGTGGATCTAACTGACGTGAAGTAGAGTCAAGTGGATCGATCGCTGGGTAAATACCAGAAGATGCGATGTCACGGCTCAATACTACAGTTGCATCTAAGTGAGCAAATGTAGTTGCAGGCGATGGATCTGTTAAGTCATCGGCAGGTACATATACCGCTTGGATAGATGTAATCGAACCAGACTTAGTCGATGTAATACGTTCTTGAAGAACACCCATCTCTTCTGCAAGCGTCGGTTGGTAACCTACTGCAGATGGCATACGACCTAAAAGAGCAGATACTTCAGTACCAGCCAATGTGTAACGGTAAATGTTGTCAACGAACAACAATACGTCACGGCCTTTACCGTTTTCATCTTTCTCATCACGGAAGTATTCAGCCATGGTCAAACCAGTTAACGCTACGCGTAAACGGTTACCCGGTGGCTCATTCATCTGACCGTAGACCATTGCTACTTTGTCAAGAACGTTAGAATCTTTCATCTCGTGGTAAAAGTCATTACCTTCACGAGTACGCTCACCAACACCAGCAAACACAGATAAACCTGAGTGAGCTTTCGCGATGTTGTTGATCAATTCCATCATGTTTACAGTTTTACCAACACCGGCACCACCGAATAAACCAACTTTACCACCTTTAGCAAACGGGCAAAGTAAGTCAATGACTTTAATACCAGTTTCTAAAAGGTCAGTAGAAGCAGCTTGTTCAGCATAAGAAGGTGCTTGACGGTGAATCGGCAAACGCGCTTCAGTCGCAACTGGACCAGCTTCGTCGATTGGGCGACCAAGAACGTCCATGATACGACCTAAACATGCAGTACCTACAGGTACAGAAATAGGTGCACCAGTATTAGATACGTTTAGACCACGTTTAAGACCTTCTGTAGATCCCATTGCGATGGTACGAACTACACCATCACCAAGTTGTTGCTGAACTTCTAAAGTAGTTTCAGTACCGTCAACTTGGAGAGCGTCATAGATCTTAGGAACGCTATTGCGTTCAAACTCGACGTCGATAACCGCGCCGATGATCTGAATGATACGACCGCTACTCATTGCTGTCTCCTCAATTCAAAATAATGTTAAACGGCAGCGGCACCACCAACGATCTCAGAAATTTCCTGAGTAATCGCGGCTTGACGCAGCTTGTTATAAATGAGTTGTAGGCTCTTGATAAGATCACCTGCGTTGTCAGTTGCAGCTTTCATTGCAACCATACGAGCAGACTGCTCACATGCGATGTTTTCAATCACACCTTGATAAACCATAGACTCAATGTAACGAACCAATAAACCATTTAAAAGCTCTTCAGCTTCTGGTTCATATAGATAATCCCAACCATATTGGCGGTTAAGATCCTCGTCCGTATCAGCCGCAGCTAAAGGAACAAGTTGTTCGATTTTTTGGTTTTGAGTCATGGCATTGACAAAGCCGTTTGACACAAGATAAATACGATCTAACTCGCCTTTATCAAATGCATCTAACATCACCTGTACAGAACCAGTTAACTGTTCAAGACTTGGAGCATCACCTACTTGCGTAGTTGCGCCAAGTACTTTACCGCCGTAGTTTTTAAAAAACGAAACCGCTTTTTGACCAATTAAAGCAAATTGAACTTCAATTGACTGCTCTTGTTGCTGTTGTACGTGTTTTACCACTTTTTTGAACAAGTTAATGTTCAAACCACCAGCAAGACCACGATCTGAAGAAACAATGATATAGCCAACGCGTTTTACAGGGCGTTCAACCATATAGCGATGTTTGTATTCAGGATTCGCTTGGACCAAATGAGCAATTACACGGTGCATATTTTCGGCATACGGACGGCCCTGAGCCATGCGCTCTTGCGCACGACGCATCTTAGAAGCTGCTACCATTTGCATCGCGCGAGTAATCTTTTGCGTGCTCTTGATACTAGCTACTTTGGCGCGAATTTCTTTTAAATTTGCCATACGCTTAACCTAGTATTCGAAAGCCCTTTCGAGCTTCCGAAGGTTGATCCGTGAACCAAACCATAACTAACAACAACATACATTGAAATTAGTAAGTTTGAGTCGCTTTAAAGCTTTCAATACCTGCTTTGATTGCAGCTTCGATGTCTTTGTCGTAGTTACCAGTTTCATCGATGTTTTGCATTAACGCAGCATGTTCTGAACGGAAGTAAGAAATTAACGCAGTATCAAAGTCTACGATTTTCTTCACTTCAACGTCAGCCATGTAGCCTTCGTTAGATGCATAAATTGAAACAGCTTGGTCAGCAATTGAATATGGAGCATATTGTTTTTGCTTCATTAATTCAGTTACACGTTGACCATGCTCAAGTTGCTTACGAGTTGCTTCATCAAGGTCAGAAGCGAACTGAGCAAATGCTGCCAATTCACGGTATTGCGCCAAAGCAGTACGGATACCACCAGACAATTTTTTGATGATCTTCGTTTGAGCAGAACCACCAACACGCGATACAGAGATACCCGCGTTCACAGCAGGACGAATACCTGCGTTGAATAATGATGTTTCTAAGAAGATCTGACCATCAGTAATCGAAATTACGTTTGTCGGTACGAATGCAGATACGTCACCCGCTTGAGTTTCAATAATTGGCAATGCAGTTAATGAGCCAGTTTGGCCTTTAACTTCACCATTAGTGAATTTCTCAACATAGTCAGCAGATACACGAGAAGCACGTTCAAGTAGACGTGAATGAAGATAGAACACATCACCTGGATAAGCTTCACGACCTGGTGGACGACGAAGAAGCAATGAAATTTGACGGTAAGCAACAGCTTGTTTAGACAAGTCATCATAAATGATAAGTGCGTCTTCACCGCGGTCACGGAAGTACTCGCCCATTGTACAACCAGCATATGGAGCAAGATACTGCATTGCTGCAGGATCAGCTGCAGCAGCTGCTACAACAGTTGTGTACGCCATAGCGCCAGTTTCTTCAAGCTTACGTACTACGTTTGCAATTGTTGATTGTTTTTGACCAATCGCAACGTATACACACTTAATGCCTGATTGTTTTTGAGCAATGATCGCATCGATCGCCATCGCTGTTTTACCAGTTTGACGGTCACCGATGATCAACTCACGCTGACCACGACCAACAGGGATCATTGTATCTACTGATTTATAACCAGTTTGTACAGGTTGATCCACTGATTGACGCCAAATTACACCTGGTGCTACTTTTTCAACAGCATCAGTAAGTTTTGCATCAATAGGGCCTTTACCATCAATCGGGTTACCCAAAGCATCTACTACACGGCCTAAAAGTTCTGGACCAACCGGAACTTCTAATACACGACCTGTGCAACGAGCTTTTTGACCTTCTTGAAGGCTTAAGTAGTTACCTAAGACAACGGCACCCACTGAATCCTGTTCTAGGTTCAGTGCCATACCAAATAAGCCGCCGTCGAATTCGATCATTTCACCGTACATTGCATCAGCAAGGCCGTGAATACGCACAATACCGTCGGAAACCATAACAATGGTCCCTTCGTTCTTAGCGGTCGCGCTGGTGTCCAGATCGCCGATACGCTGTTTAATGAGCGCACTGATCTCGGATGGATTCAGTTGTTGCATTGCGCTATACCTCAATCTTTTTAAAGTTCAGTCTTCTTTAGACGTAGTTATTTTTAACAATTACGCTAGAAGACGAGTCCGCATTTTTTCAAGCTTGCTAAGCGCAGAATCATCTATCACTTGGTCGCCTGCACGAATAACAACACCAGCAATCAATGCTGGATTTACTTCAACTGTAACTTTCACAGCGCTGTTCAAGCGTTTTTCTAACGCATGAGCCAACTTCTGTTCTTGTACTGAATCCAATGGAAAAGCGGATTCAATCACAACATCTACAGTGTTGTTATTTTGCGATTTGAGTTGCTCAAATTCTGTGTCAATTTCAGGTAACAATGCCAAACGGCCATTGTCTGCAAGAAGTGTCAAAAAGTTTGACACAGCCGCAGTTTGTTCATTACCTAAAACTTTCGCAAAAAGATCAACCTGCTCAGCAGGTGTCAACTCAGGGCGATTTAAATAAGCGGAGAATGCTTCATCTTGCACCGCAGCACTGAGCAGTTGTAATGCATTTGACCAAGCGTCAGTTGCATTTTGCTCAGATGCATAAGCAAATGCTGCTTTAGCGTATGGGCGTGCCAACGTCAAGAATTCAGCCATATTCGCCTCTCTTAAAGTTTAGCAGCCAGCTGATTCAGCATGGCATTATGAGCTTCTGCGTCAACTTGTTGGTTCAGAATTTTCTCTGCACCAGCAACTGCAAGAGCAGCAACTTGTTGACGTAATTCTTCACGAGCAGAATTGATGTCTTGGTCAACAGCATCTTTCGCTTGTTGACGAATACGCTCACCTTCAGCAGATGCTTGAGTACGCGCTTCTTCGACCAATTGTGCCGCACGACGGTTCGCTTGTTCGATCAATTGAGCCGCTTGTGCTTTCGCCGCATCAATTTCTTGCTTAACTTGTGCTTGTGCATCAGCAAGATCAGCTTTCGCTTTCTCTGCAGCATTTAAGCCATCAGCGATTTTACGCTGACGCTCACTAATCGCATTGATTAGTGGTGGCCATACAAACTTCATGCAGAATGCGACAAATATCGCAAATGCAATCGCTTGGCCAAACAATGTGAGGTTGATATTCATTGCAAATTCCTCAAATAGTGAATTTCGGAATTAAGCTGATTAACCTACAAATGGATTAGCGAAGATGAAGAACAAGCCAATACCAACACCGATCATAGGCACAGCATCAAGAAGACCTGCGATTAAGAACATACGAGTTTGAAGTTGTGGAGCCAATTCTGGTTGACGAGCAACAGCTTCAAGGAAACGGCCGCCTAAAAGACCAAAACCAATCGCAGTACCTAAAGCACCAAAAGCGATCAAGATAGCAGATGCAATTGCAACTAGACCTAAAGTGAGTTCCATGATAATTCCTCAGAGGTTAGGTTTATACCAAATTAAAGTAAAAAAATTATACCTAACCACCGGATGACAGTTAGGCAATACCATTAATGTTTTTCGCTTGCCATGCTCAAGTATACGATTGTTAGCATCATGAAAATGAAGGCTTGCAATGTAATAACAAGAATGTGGAAGATAGCCCAAGGCACAGACAACGCCCACTGGATCCAGAAAGGTAACAACGCGATAAGAATGAAGATTAACTCACCCGCATACATGTTACCGAATAGTCGGAGCGCCAATGAAATTGGACGTGCAAGGAATGTTACTAATTCTAGAATTAAGTTCACTGGAATCAATAACGCTTTTGCAACTGGGTTACTTGGATTAAATGGGTTAAGTGCCAATTCACCAACGAAACCGCCGATGCCTTTTTCACGAATACTATAGAACAAGATCAGTGCAAATACAGACAAAGACATACCAAGGGTAATGTTAGGGTCTGTAGATGGAACAATCTTAAAGTAAACGTGGTGAGGATCCATACCAAATACGTTTGAACCAATAATTCCTGCAAGATGCGGAATGAAATCTACTGGAAGTAAATCCATCGCATTCATCAAGAAAATCCACACAAAAATTGTGAGGGCTAAAGGTGCAATTAAACGTGATTTACCATGAAACGTATCACGAACACTTGAGTCAACAAACTCGATAATCATTTCGATTGCAGACTGGAACTTGGTAGGAACACCAGAGTTTGCAGCTTTCGCTACACACCAGAATATCAAACAGAAAATCACACCAAGGCCAATTGACCAACCCATTGAATCCAAGTGAATAGCAGTGAACCCCATCTGTTGAGCTTCTGCACCACTTTCAGCCAATTTCCAAGTACCATCTGGCATTTTGCCATAGGTCATATTGGTCAAGTGATGCTTGATATACTCGGTCGAAGTCAGGGCATGTTCTTCAGCAGCCATAAATCACACCTGGTCAATGTCAAATAATAAATAGAGTTAACGAATATCGCGTGCTGCATGATATCTCGTTAATCCCCAAAAAAATTTTCAATTTCTGCTGCGCTTATACTCGTTTTTGTTGTCGTGCTACCCAAAAAGGAGCAATCCACGACATCGCTTGAACGAGAATAAAACCACAAAACAATGCCACCGGAGATAACGGTTTGACATTGCATAAAATTAAAATGAAACCAACGATCACAATTGCAAATTTGCCCATTAAGCCTCTATACATGTTCGAAAGAACTTGTTTTGAAGCACGTGCCCCTGCTGCTCGAAACGACTGCCAAGAAAAATAACAACTGGCAAGCCAACATATCAGTGCACCTAACGCTGCACTCAGAGCCGCAGTCGAGTCTTTCAAGACCCACGCTACCAAGGCTGAAACAGGAATCATAAACGCTTGCAAATAGACCAAAGCTTTTGCTAATCGTCGGTCAATCAAGCGACTAGTTTGGCTCATTTTTTATCCACTCACAGCATAAATGCTTGACAAGTTTAGCTGATGATCGTTTTTAATCGCAGGCATTATAGAGTTACACCCCTGAACATGCAATCTTTTCCCGACCTTAGTCGTGTTTTTTTCGATATACAGGTTGCTTTGCATATGAACAATTGTTGATTATTTTTTGCATCATTTCCGTGCATTAAGTACGCAAGCTTGTGTTTGTTGAGCCAAAGTCTGCCATGCAACCACAAAATCTTGTTGTTTAGCCAAAGTTTCGTCTACCGCTTGAAATGAAATTTCACCCAATTTTCGGTACTGACTCGGGCTTGCACTGCCTTCTGCAAGTAAACACATTTTTTTGTAAGGTCGCGTGTCATTTAAAAACTTAATTTGGGTTACAGTTGGTGCAACATGTGGATCATCTGTCATCGCCCCTGCAAATTTCAAGTTTAATGAACGCTCTAAATATTGGTAAGCATCATGATAAGCCCAATATGGACGTGCCGTACCCGCACTGATACTTTTCTGTGAGACTCGCAGCATTTCACTGGCAAACTTCTTAGCGTTATTCCAGTATGCTACTTTGTTTTCAGGATGTTGTTGTGAACGTAAGGCTGCAATAAAGAATCCAATACGTACGGCATTGTTAGGGTCTAACCAGACATGTGTATCAATGGTATCTTTAAGTGCAATACCTTTTGGACTTCTTAATGGAAGCGCTTGGATAATGCCTGAATTGAGTATTGAAATGGCCTTAGCATTTTCTCCCAACACCTTTTCCAAAGGCGCTTCATGTTCTTTTCCCAGCCAAATCACCAATGAAGCATCCATAATCGTTTTACGATTATCTGGTGTAAGTTGCACATCATGCCCTGTTTGATTTCTCAAAAGTAAAACTGGCTCTTCCACGCCTTCTGTTATTTCTTTTGCAATCAAATAAATAGGGTGAGTTGATACCACTAAAGGCGCTTGAGCCCAAGTAACACTAGTTAATAATGCACATAAGCAAAAGGCAATAATGCGATTCATGGGAGTGTATTACCAAAAAAAATTTATGTTATAGTATAACAGAAGTTAAAAAATACCTACGCTATTCGTAAGTTGATAGAGCTTCATGTTAATATTTGCGATTCTCTTCCATTCAAATAACAAGTTTTGAGGTCTGATATGAGCTTATGTTCACACGAACAGCATGATACTTTGCATGGTGTACACGATCATCTCAATGTAGAAGCTCGTTTATCAGAAGCAGAAAACCTTTGTGCAACCTCAGGTGCCCGCCTTACCCCCTTACGTAAAGAAGTACTTGAATTAATTTTGAATGCCTCAGGTCCTGTAGGTGCTTATGATCTGCTAGCCAAGATGAAAGGTGCTGCAGAACGTCCAGCTGCGCCACCTACTGTGTATAGAACCTTAGATTTTCTTTTAGAAAAAGGTTTTATTCACCGTTTAACTTCTATTAATGCTTATATCCCTTGTTGTCACCCACGTGAAGGACATCAAGCCGCATTTTTAATTTGCACTGAATGTCATACAGTGAAAGAAGCTTCAGCAAAAGGTTTGATTCAAGAATTAGATCATTTAGCAAAGTCAGATCACTTCAATGCACATCACAGTATTATTGAGATTTCAGGAATATGTCAGCAGTGCTCGAACAAAGCCTAAACTCCCCTCTCGTTCAACTGCAACAGATTAATGTCCGAATTGATGATCGTGACATTCTAAAAAATATAGATTTTTCATTACAAGAAAAAGAAATTGTCACGCTTATTGGTCCGAATGGCGCAGGTAAATCAACCCTGATCAAAGTATTATTAGGTATTTTAAAACCCAATGCAGGTAAAATTATCAGCCAAAAAAAAATTAAACTGGCGTATGTACCACAAAAATTTAATCCCTCTCATAGCTTACCTTTAAGAGTTAAAGATCTACTTGATCTTGAGAAATGTGATAAGGCCATTAAAGCTGAAATCATACGAGATACTGGTATTGCCAAATTAGAGTATGCCAAAGTACAACAACTTTCAGGTGGTGAACGTCAGCGGGTTTTATTGGCCCGTGCTTTATTACGCCAACCCGATATTTTGGTTTTAGATGAACCTATGCAAGGTTTAGATATCCAGTCTGAAGCTGAACTGTATGAATATGTGCGTAGCCTGCCACAACGTTATGGTTGTGCCATTTTAATCGTGTCTCATGATTTACAGTGGGTCATGCAAGGCACTCAGCGAGTTGTCTGTTTAAATAAACACATTTGCTGTAGTGGTTTACCTGACAGTATTCAACAACATCCAGAGTATCAAGCTTTGTTTGGCGATACTTTTGGAAAATACCATGCTTTTTACCAACACCATCATGATCATTGTGCGCATGGTGACTCGGCCAAAACTTGTGAACATGGCCCACATCCACACATTCACCCAGAACCGGAAGCTTAAACCATGATGGAATGGTTAGAATTACTGTTACCTGCATGGATTATGGGAACACTTTTAGTGTTTCTAACCGCTCCGCTAGGTTGTTTAATGCTATGGCGCAGAATGTCTTTTTTTGCTGACACCATGGCACATGGTACCCTGCTGGGTGTCGCTTTAGCAGCTGTTTTGAGTTTACCACTTTGGGTCGGTGTTAGCTTTACTGCAATTCTCTTGGTGGCTGTACTTTGGGTTTTACATGACCCTCGTTTACCCAATGACGCCTTACTTGCATTATGTGCTGCCACCTTACTCTGTTCAGGTCTATTGTTAATTCAACATTTACCCGCATTACGTCCTGAATTATTAAGTTATTTATTTGGCGATTTGTTAACAATTGAGTGGTCAGATCTACCCATTTTTGCAACTGTGATTATTGTTGCTTTAGCTGTCCTCTACCGTTACTGGCAAGCACAAATTCAAATTGCGATTGATCCTGATATTGCAGTAAGTGAAGGCGTAAACGCCAAATGGCAGCGCTTAATTTTTATGTTGTTATTGGCTTTATTCACCGTACTCGCTTTACGTGCCGTTGGTTCATTACTGATGGGCGCATTATTGGTCATCCCCGCACTGGCTTCGCGTCTTATTTCTCACTCTCCGAAACAAATGGTGATGGGGGCGTTTGTGATTGCTCAAATTGGTGTGACGGTGGGGTTATGGTCAAGTGCTGCCCTGAACATCTCTACAGGGCTAAGCATCGTATTAACCATGTCTTTGCTGTTTGCTGTGATTTTCTGTGTAATGAAAGTAAGAAAGATGGCTTGATGAATCAATCATTTCCATCTTTAGCCGCACTCAATATTTAAACTATGCTTTTTAACGAAACATATAACCCATATACAGCAATGACAATCAGAATTAATCCACAAAGCCCTAATATTTTTGGATAAATTTGACTTTTAGAAAGTTTATTAAACGACAGATAGACCAAAGATAACGTGAGAAAATCTAAAATAATCCATGTCACGACTAAGATAATCAGACTGGTATTTATATCAGCATGAATATGAATAAACTGCGGAAAAAATGATGAAAAGAAAATGATATCTTTAGGATTTGAGATACCCACTAAAAAACCTTTGCTAAGACCACCATCTACAGGCGACAACATTGTATTGAGTTGATGCTCCTGCTGAGATAATACTTCTTTTAGAATTCCATAACCTAGATAGGCAATATAAAGACATCCTAAAACTTTAATGATCAAGAAAAGTGCTTCATTGACACTAAACATGCCCTTTAAAATTAAAATAGAAGCTGTGATCAATACCAAAGAGGCCAAATTTGTCCCAATAATGGTCAGTAAAGACTGTCGGTAGCCACCTTTTAAACCTGCACTTGCAACCAAGATCATGACTGGACCAGGCGTTGCAATCATGATAATCACACTAATGGCATACAGATAAAATTCTAAATAATTCAAAGCATCCTCGAAACAATGGCTTATTTATATGATCAAATCTCTAACATATCAAGCAGTTAATCGCCTATATTTTTATTGGTGAACCAAACTCAATAAGCCAGCGGCACAACTAAACAATACGGCAAAAGTACGGTTCATATATTTTTGTTGTTTGGGTGATTTTAATAGTCTTAACACTTTGGCTGCCAATCCCGTATAACCAGCCATGACTATCAAATCAATCATGATCATGGTCACTGCCATAATCACATATTGAATCCATTGTGGTTTAGACAAGTCTAGAAATTGTGGCAAAACAGCAAGTAAAAAGACGATGGCTTTTGGATTACTGATATTGACAATAAAGCCATATAAGATCAGCTTGGGAATAGATTTTGTCGGTTGCTCAGTCGGGATATCTATCGACTGTGTTTTCGTTGTCCATTGTATGTAAGCTAAATACAATAAATATAAAACCCCAAACCATTTCACCACGAAAAATGCCAATGGTGTGGTTGCAAATAATACCCCAACACCTGCTGCGACAATCGCAATTTGAACCAACAATGCCAGTTGTAAACCGATTGCATTCCAATAACCACGGCGAAAACCATAATTAAGACCGCTCGACATAGACGCGATCGCACCCGCACCAGGTGAAATACTGATCACCCAGCACGCCAACATATAGGCAAACCAGACTTGATACGACATAACAAAAGAATAGAAAACTTTGAACACGCTATTATAGCGGTTTTAAAACGATACATTTCGATTAATTTAATTGGTAAAAAGTATAAGACTTTACTATTCAGCTGTTACTTGATCATGCACAATAAGAGTATTGATAAATAAAAATTGAGGAGCCATCACCCTATGACAGCCCAATCTGTAATTCTACCTTTACCTTCTAACCATGCTCGTTTCATTGTTTTAAATTTAAAAAATCTGTCTATTGATGGTTTAAAAGAACAACTCAATGCGTTGTTAAGTACACGTGATCGCCTAATCACTCAACATCCTGATGCTGAAATTAAAACATCTATTGCTTTTGGTCCTGAACTTTGGGCAAAACTTTATCACACAACTCCTGAAGGGTTTAAGCAGTTAGAACCGATTCAAGGCGCATTTGCGATGCCAGTCGTTCCTGCTGATGTTCTGATTCATATTGCGTCTGCACGTACAGATATTTGCTTTGCGCTTAGCCAATCCTTTTTTGATGGCATCCAAAATCAAGTTGAGGTTCTGGATGAACGGGTATGCTTCCGTTATCTCGACGGTCGTGACCTGACTGGGTTTATTGATGGTACCGAAAATCCTCAATTCCCTGATGATCGTGCTGAGACTGCGTTATTAGGTGAAGATTCAGGTATTTTTGAAGATGGTTCTTTTATTTTCGCACAACGTTATGTACATGAACTTGAAAAGTGGAAACGTTTAAAAGTTGATGCACAGGAAAATGTGATTGGTCGTTCTAAATTAGAAAGTATAGAGATGGACGATGAACACAAACCTGAAAATGCCCATATTGCTCGTGTTGTCATTGAAGATAATGAAGGTGAAGAATTAGAAATACTACGCCACTCTCTTCCTTATGGCGATGGTCAAGGTGAGCAAGGTCTATTTTTTATTGCCTATACCAAAGACTTAACCCGTATTGATCGTATGCTAGTCAATATGTTTGGTACTCAAGGCGATGGGATTCATGACCGTTTGCTGCACTTTGTAACACCTATGGATGGTGCTTATTTCTTTGCACCGAATGAAGAAGTGTTGGAAGAGATTTTGGAAGATTGATAGAAATCCATTAAATAAGCAGCTTTATAAAGCTGCTTATTAATTTAAAAAATAATCTCAACATTCTGAAAATTATATTATTTTTCATTAATCAAGGTGTTCATTTTCTATTAAGAACAGCCGACTATCAAAAATAAAATAAAGAAAAAAGGTTTTTCCCTAAACTAAATATCATCAATAGACTTCTTTCATAAGTGCTTTTTAAAACCATAAATCAACATAAAAGCACCCTCATCCTAACCTTCTCCCATAGGGAGAAGGAACTTTCAATACCAATATAATTCACTCCACATGATCATTTTTTTATTTATGAAAGATCTTTAATATAGGCTTCCTATAAATGTAAATAGCATTGAATAACTGGGCTCCTAATTTACATTAAAGCCCAGAACTTTTATAATTTTTCTTTTATCGTTTTTCCATTTTTGATATAAATTAAATTATAGTTTTTATCTATAATAAACTTTGTTTTTTCAGATAAACTTTTTTCTGTGACAACTCCAAATTTATCAACAATGTTTATATTTAAAAGTGTTTCGCTTTCATCTGAAAAAGGCGAAATAACTATCAACTTCCGATCACTACTTTCAGGTAGAACAACCCCACGCCCATATTGAGAATTTATAAAATTATAAGCATGAGTAAGTTTACTAGAAGAAATTAAATTTACTGATTGGCAATTATCTTTAGAGTTATTTTCCAAACATTTCAAATGATCTTGAGAGTTATAAGGTAAATGCGTTATATCTAAACCATCACTATTTTTATCTTTTCGCTTAATATTATCCGCACCAGCATAAGTG
Source organism: Acinetobacter sp. LipI_19 (assembly GCF_058242925.1). Taxonomy (NCBI): domain Bacteria; kingdom Pseudomonadati; phylum Pseudomonadota; class Gammaproteobacteria; order Moraxellales; family Moraxellaceae; genus Acinetobacter; species Acinetobacter sp. LipI_19. The sequence continues at coordinate 4,093,489 of NZ_JBZAYK010000001.1, read as the reverse complement.
CTAAAACTTAAGAAAATAATAATAAATATCTTTTGGTAAATACTTTTAAACAAGTTGAATTCCTTCGAAATATTTAGGATCTGTTGACATTTAGGGTTCATAATTTAACCTACAAGTGGAGCCATAAAAATATGCAAGCTAATGCAACAGAAATTTCATAGTTCCGTTTTAATTTGTCATATCAAGTGGCTATTTCTCAAAACTACTTTAATCTACAAAACATATTTTCTACTAAATGCCTGACTTTATATAAATAACAATCTATATGCTATATGGTCATTGTTTGATTAGCTATTGGATTTTTTCTTTTTACCATTATACAACTTAATTTTTTTGTTTAGGACGTTCTATCTCAGATTCTGTTACCTCCACAATAACAAAGTCATGATCTGTAATGTATTGATTTCTTTTAGGTAATAAAAATACTCTAGACTGTATAAGCCAGTTCTCAATTTTTTGGATGGTTCGATTAACGTTGCTTTCAGCTATTGCAAACTCAGCAGACAATTCAAGCTGAATACTATAAGATCATAAGTACTTCAATGTTAATAACAATTGATCTTCAATTGCTAAGTTGTGAGGACGGCCAAATTTTTTTCTTAAAACGCTCAGCCTCTTGTAAAACGAGATCCATTTTACAAAATAAAGGACATGTCACTCCGACTAAACGTTTGAACTCAATATCATCGAACTTTGTTAAATTTTCATATCTCATAAAGCTATTATAAACAATTTATACTTTCGCAAGAAGTCTAATATAATTTTTGTACTCATAGCAAAAGCATCAACATATGATGCTTTTTCCTTATGGCTATTCATTGTAATTATTAATTAAATTTCATTTTAAAAAAAGTAATATCTAGTATTTTAGACAACTAATTGAAAGGACTTTTACTTTTCATAATAATGCCATCATCAGAAATTTTATAATAGTTTATTTTAGCTAACTTACCATCATAGCTTTTAACCTTAATATTATATTTTTTATCAATCCAGAATTCTGATCCCGTTCCAAAATTCACAGAATGTCCCTTACCATCTTTAAATACATTAAGACTATAATTTTCCACCTCTCCTTCATCAGTAAAATAAGCAATAAAAACCGTTTTATTACAAATATCTGGTAATCTTATCGCTCCTCCAAATGGCACAAAATCACCATGATTTTCTGAAAGTTTTTGTAAAAAACTATTAGAAAATTGAGAGAAGGAAATTGTATTTTCTCTTTTTAATTTACTCTTTGATGAAATAGGCAACATCACAGGGAATGTCTTTTTAAAATTATTTGCTACTATGTTATTTGTATTACATGATTCCTCACTATCATTTGGCTTAGCTAGCGAATTAGTCATATAAATCGAATTCAAAACAACAAGAAATATAATAAATATTTTTTTCATTTTATACTCCAAAATTAATATTAAAGTCCAGTTACCAAAACCCTTAAAAAGATATAACAGTCATAAATAAAAAGGCAAAAGACATCTAACCTCTTTGGTTTATACGTCTTATAAAATTCATTTATTGAGCTAAATAAACTTTATTTAATCGTTTAAGTTCGTCTAGTCTTGCTTTATCAATATCGAGCAAACATGATTCAATTATTATGGTTGCACCATCGCCTTGAGCATTGGTTGCTTCTTCACCCATAAAATCTTTACAGTATGCATTTTTATAAGCTAACCACTTCAATTGAGATATTTGAAATTTTTGCAGATTATCAGTCGATTCCTCAATATTAAGGATCACTTTTTTCATTTCATTAGTGACAGCCTTTGAACTACTTCTAATACATATGAGGCTTTCATCATCATTTTTACAGGAAGTGTTAGGTTGAGCAAATGCAAGACCACCCATACTGAATAACAGCAAGGATATTAAGATTAATTTTTTCATAGACACCCATTATAGCAATTAAAGATAGAAAGCCTTCAGTTTAAATTTTATATGATCGAAATCGAAAGTTTCTCTATATTTTAAATGAAAAAGCAACTTTATGAAGCTGCTTTTCATCCAGAAATTAACTATAAATATTATAGATTAATTTAATTTTATATTTTTATTATTCCCCGCAGAATCTTTATAGCTTAAGTTATATTCACCATCAATAGCATAGCTTTCTTAAAGATTATAAACTTCTATCTTTGGCTTTATTTTAATCAAATAGAATAAAGTCGTCGATCCATTATCTGTGTCATGATATTTTTCACCAATCACAAATTGTGAATCTCCTATATCTGGTATAAATTTAACTCCATCTAAATTTAAATTATTAATTTTATTCTGGCTTAAGATCGTATGAATTTCTGGCGACATATTTTTCACATCGTTCAAACTATATACATGATTTTCCAAATCACTTAGCTTCTCACATTTACTTTCAGAGTTGCTTTTTAAACACTTCAAGAAGTAATTTGAAGCATTAGGAATTAATATCTTTTTTAAATTGCTTTCTTTAGTACTTTTGGGTAAATTTTCAGAAATATTTGTTTTTACAAAACTTCCATTTATCACCTTAAAACACAACTTTGAATGACTGTAATCATCTCTATATGCATAAAAATCGCCTGTAACACACAAGCTATCATTATTCACCGAATAATCAAATTTAGACTTATAACCTATTTGATAATTTAAAGGGTAGACCTTTAAATCCTTCTGATTAAGTGCAACTAGTCGATAATATTTTCCATCATTTATTTTAATTATCGTATAATTTTTATTAAAATCCACTTTATTTCCAACACTCTTCTTATATAAGTCTAATTTATCTGCTTTGCAATAGTAATTCTCTATATCATAATCGAAACCACAACGTTCAACTTTTAATTTTAATACCGCATCCTTTTCAACTGATTTTGCACTACAACCTGTAATAACAAATAAACTTAAAAATATTAATACACTAAATTGTTTTTCCATTTTCTATCTCACTTTTTTCTATTGATAATTTTTATAAAATTTTTCCTAGAATCTGGATTTGCATGATTAGCAGTAATCTCATAATCTAATTTAAATCACCTGAAACATAATAACCATATTATTAAGTATCTCATTTTTTACAAAAATTAATATCAAAATAATTTATTATTTTCCATTGAAAATTATGACAAAAAATTTATAAAAATATTAAAAAAAAGAGTATTCTTAATACTCTTTTTAATGCTAGAATCATATTCTCTCTTTGACTCAATCCTTCTGTTTCAATTTTTCTTCCAAGTTAGATCCATCTGGATAAATAATATTTGAAATCAAACACTTCCCATCACAATCTAATAAAATTATTAATTTACTTTTATTATCAAATAAAACATTTACAGTTTTATCATTTTGCTTTGTGACATTTGACAATACGATTTTATCTTGACTATTATAAAATGGGTCCATATCCAAGTTACAGACATAACCTTCTTGCGTACATTTAATATCCTCTAAAATCAATAATTTCAATTTTTTTGTTAAAAATTCATCACCATGCTTTGATATAAAATCACTCAATTTATTTTCGTTATTTCCACCCAAATCAAAAGGAGAATATATTTTATAAAAGTTTAAAATAAAAGATACTATATCAACTTCATTATGGTTTATACTTTCTTTACTTATAGAATCCAATTTTTCTTTAGACTCATGTGCAGCATGTTTTGAATCACAACCAAAACAAAAAAAAGTTAAAAAAATTACATATAGCAGTTTTTTAAAATCAGTAAGCATATTTATCCTCTAATCATAATACCGAAAAACTCTGTAGCTAATGGCAGGTCGCCCTCTATAGATATTTATTCCATTTTGTCTAAAGTCCGATATCCATTGAGATCCATCATAACCAGAAATATGTCCATGCACGTGTGATCCAAATCTATCAATAATATATATATCACCTATTTGTGGTGTATATCCTTCTTTATCTACTTCTCTAAATTCATTTTCCTGCATAACTCTTACATATTGATAAGCAGAACCAGGTCTAGGATTAACTTTTCCGCCAGCTGCTTCAAAAGCTAATCGTACATACATTGCACATAATCCACGACTTTTTGCTGTAGAGTTTGCTCTTAAAGTTTGGGCAAAAATTGCTTTATTAAATTTACCTTTAGATTTTGTTATATAAATCTTAATAGGAGACATATTTTCAATTACAGTATACTTCTCAATTAATATTTTATTGCCACTTTTATACTTTATACTTATTTCCTGATTTATCTCACATTTATGTAATTTACGCCCATTACTTCCACTGATATGAACACGGGATTGCCCTTTATAAACTATTTCATAACTTAAATTAGATGCTAGCGCTTTTGTAGTGTCTAAATAAGTTTCAACTTCAAATGTACCTTCTTTACTGACTAATTTAATAGGATGTCCGTTATTTCCACGCACATCATTTTGTGATATTGGGGCAGTTTTATTTTTTGAAACAACAATATCTCCATCTGTTTTTAATGGTGGAGTTGTTGTTGGTTTAGTCAAAATAGGTTTTTCATATTTTTCAAACAAAGCTCGCTTATAAAATAAAACTTTATTATCAAAATATGTTTCTGGCAATACAATCTGACCTGAAGGTATAGTTAATTTCACTCCAAATCCAGCTAAGCCTTTTAAAATGATTGTACCGTCATTTCTTGTGTATTTATTTTTCTTTGAACCTCTATATTCTGAAATAATATGATAATTTTCCATTGCCTTTGTTGAAGAGTGGTCCATTACCAATACTTTTATTTCTCTAATAGGAATTTTAATGACTTTTAATACATTTTCTTGAACATTAAATTCTTCAATTTTTTGATTTAATTTTCCAAAAGAATCTTTAACGTAAATCACTATTTTTTCACCAGATTCTGCACGAATCTGTTCTTCACCTTTACTATCAGCAACATGTTCTTTCATTTTATTTTTGTAAAAAATTCCATATGAAAAGTTTTCAATACTTTTATTAGTATCATTTTCTACAAATTTTATTTTAAAAGAAGTCAGTCCCTTATCAGCACTTGATGTTGGTGTAGAAGTTTGCGTTTGCCTTGAAGTTTCTACAGCATTTTCTCTCCTAGAAGGACTACCATTATGTTGGTCTAATTTATCAGCTATAGGAGTTGATGCTTTGGTAATTTTAATATTTATTGGAGCTTTAGCTGAAGGAATTTTAGCTGGAACAATAATATTATCTTTCTTAAAGCTAATAGTTCCATTTGGCTTTACAACTATACCTTTAATAATCGCATTACTATCCGTGATTTTCGTTACCCTGATATTTCCATCTATAACAATTTCAACTTCTTTATTTGCTTCTTTGCTATTATCATCATCCAAGAATACAGCATTCACAATAGTGCATTGTCCGTTAGATTCACCTCTGGCTATCGCCCTTCTCATTGAAGGTCCTCTAAACACTTCTATTAATTTATCTGCATATACTAATTCAAAATTCCCCGTAGCTTTATTTTTTTCTTTATGTGTAGCATATCCTGCATCTTCTAATGCTTGGGCTTCCCTTTCAAATATACCTCTTACACCATTACTGAAAAATTTATGATATCTTTGATTTTCTTCTAAAAATTTAACTCTATCTTCAATTGCTTCATCAAAATCTTTATAATTTCTAAAATCATGGTATTCCTGCACACGCTTTCCATTAGGTTTATCTTCCCAGACTAAATGTTTACTTTTAGGACCCTTCCAACTCCTATCTGCTTTTATATTAAATATATTATTAGTACCTACTAATATATTTTCTCCCCATCCAGTTTCTTGGGCTGCTTGAGCTAATATAGTCTCCCAACTCACATTTTTTTTGAATGCTATCCTCCTCACAGAACAATAGATTGAGGAAATAAAGTTTAGTTTATCTTCGTATGTATAAGCCATTTATTTTACCTCAGTCGCATATTTATTATATTTCAAATTTTCTGACTTATCTGCACAACTATAAAGGACTTCTAATTTATTGTTTTTTTTATAAAAACCATCATCAATCTCACAAGTCCATTTTTTATTTATAAATTTATGTTCATTTAAGCTTCCAAATTTATCAAAAATACTTACAACCAAGATTGATTGAGCTAATGTATTTGCAGGATGAGTAATTGAACTAGATAAAATATAATATTTATTATTTTTAAAAGCGCAATCCTGTATAGTAGTTTCAAAATAATCAGGCTTAACTTCAAATTTCGTGTAGCCTTTAGCTTTCCCTAATTTTATGAAGGAGACATTTGCAGGAATCGTATCATCAAACTGAACTTTATAATCACACTTTTCAGCTGCTAAAGCAGAACTAGCTATAAACAATAATAAAATCGATACTACCTTATTCATTACTCACCCCCATTATTTTCATCAATATCGTCTTCACTGCCAACTTCATTTAGGCAACTGAATAACTCATCATCCGGATCTAATAAACTTATAAACATTGTTCCATTTTCTCCATTTTCGCTATCAATAAATCTAAATTCTATATGATCGGAAGTGTCTGAAAATAAACGATTTGTCCTAAATTCATCTAATTCACCAATATATTCTACTTTTTTCGTTTGATTAATAATTTTATAGTTTAATTCTGTATTCAAGAGATTTTCTGGTACAAGATTTTTTAAATCAATGCGTTTACTATACATCCCACTCTCAGGCATTTTCGGCAATTGCGCATTCACCGTTGCTCCACTGGTAAACAACTGTTGTCCAGATTTCACCTCAAACTTTCCACCAGTTTTAATAAAGACACCACTACCATTAACCACCAGCTGAGTACCACCCGCTTTTAGATCAATCTCTTTAGAGCTGGTTAGCTCAATCTTATCTTCAGTTGCAATCAGCTTAATGACTTTCTTCGCAATGATTTCAATCAAATCATCCTGAGCCTGTACTTTTATCGGTCCTTTTGCAGCAAAAGCACTTAAACCTTTCTGTGCTGCAAACAAACTAATTTTATCCTGCGCATGACCCACAATATTCTTTTGAGCGCTCATGTTAATCGAACCATTTGCACTTTCAGCTATATCTTGGGAAGCTTGAAGAATAATATCTTCTGGTGTGGTTAATGCAATCCCATTTGGCGAAGCCAATAGCATCAATGCTTGACGGAAAATTTTACCTTGTTCTTGTTTGGCGTTGTCGCTGCTATCTTCCAGACCTTGTGTATAACCCTCCATAAAGCCCTGCAAACTACTCAAAGCCTCCAACGGTTTAATTTCAAGTTTGTTCCCCTTATTGAATGTTCCACAAGTACTCATGATGTCAAAATCTTTGATTTCGACATTGGATAAAACCTTACCCACATTACTAATGGATTCAAAAGGATTAGATTTAATATTATCTTTTAAGCTTGCCAGCTTGCCTTTAATAATATCTGTACCGTGTTCTTCTACATTTTCAATAAACGCTTTTAAGTTTTCAACCGCTTCTTTTGCATCAGAAAAATATTCATTAAATTCATCTACAATGCCTTTTGCATTGCCACCTAAAGCACCAATGTCTTTAATAAATCCACCACAATCTTTTAAAGCATTCAAAGGATCACTACTCACCCCTTCTTTAAATAGATTCAAAGTTGTGTTGAGCGCCTGCCCTGCACTTTTTAACTCAAGTGATTGAATGAACTTAGGCAAACGATTGATGACATTCAATGCATCGGTTTGTTGCTTTACAGCAATCTCACTTAGCACTTTCATACTTTCAGCCCCTTGATTCAACAAAGACTGTGCTTGGGCTGCTTCTAAATGATCTGCAATTGCATTTTCTTGGGCATAGGTTGTGATAAGCATGCCTTTTCCTGCACGCACCGCACCATAAGCATCGGTTCTTAACTCAAAACCTTCACCACGCCCATTGCTGGTTTCCTTATCTTTCGGATGGCTTAAGTTCCCAAGGTTAAGTTGTGTTGCTGCATGACTACTTTGTAGCTGCGTACTGATTTGGCCTGTTGTATCATCAAAGCGGAGTTGGTTAAAACCTGATCCACCCACTTCCGATGAACGAATACCGCTTAGTTTTTTGGTATCAGGCAACTGGCCTTTGATATCAAACATGGTTTGATGACGTTCTGCTTCATGTAAACGTCCCATCACAAATGGACGGTCGACATTGCCATCAAAGAAATCAATAACTACGATTTCACCAATTCGTGGGTGGAATCTTGTGCCATAACCTTCTCCCGCCCAAGAGGTCAATACATCAACCCAAGCTGAGTCTGTATCATTGTCATTCGAGCCTGCACCACCATCATGACTATTGTCATCGGTACGGGTGAAGAGGAAACGAACTTTGATTCGCCCCCATTGATCGACATAAATCGTTTCGCCTTGCGGGCCAACCACTTTGGCACGTTGTGGAAATGCAGAAGGTCTATGTGCTAAAGGGTTATACTCAGGAACGATCGGAATTCTACGGCGTACCAAGGACAACTCATTGGCTTGACGCTGGTCTTTAATTAAATGGTTCCAATAATTTAAATTAAGCAGCTTGGATAACTGATCTTGTAACTCTTTAGGTAAGTTATTTTGATTGTAAAAAGTCTTACCTAAGATTAAGAACTCACGATCCGAACCATCATGTTGATCAATTTCAGGGTGTTCTCTTAATTCAAACCAATAGCCAACTTGCGCATCGCGCACTGAACTGGTTGCGGTAAAGTATTTGGACTGTAATTCTTGGTATTGTGTTAGTTGGGTATTTAATTTATCAACTTGAGCTGAACTTGAAACTGTGGTTTGGTCTTCACCATTGAGATCACTGGTCCAAGCTGGGCTAATTGTCCAAGCCTGCTCTAAACTTAAAGTTTCATTATCTTGTTGATCACTATGTTGGTGATTACTTAACTGGCTATCGCCCTGATCTTGTAAAAGGCTATCCGCTTGCCAACGTTGTACTTGTATTGCTGTTGATTGAATTGAGCGCTGGGCAATGAGGCTGGTGATCGTGTCAAAGCGTTCTGTTGCATGACTGCGATGGAAACGAATACTTCGTCTAGGCATTGCCTCATATTGGGTATTGTCATCAATCAGACGTAATTTCTGTGCCTGAATCTGCGTTGCCGAAATAGGCACAATTCGTACAGACTCATCAACTAACCAGTTAATACCTTCACTGCGCCACAAGCGAGTTAAAAACTCATAATCCGTTTCATTGGCTTGCATTACAAAAGGACGGATATCGTATTGTTTTTTTAAACCACTACTGTCCAGACTTAGACTAGCAGAAAATAAGGCGCTTTTCGCTTGCCACTCTTTAAATAAGATTTCCGATATTTCCAGAACACTTTTGTTCATAAAAACACGGCTATTACGACGCTTATGCCAAAGACTAGTTGCATCTTCAAGCGTTAATTTATAAACGCTTAATGCCCCATCACTCTGCCCTTGGCTTGCCCCTGTCACAATTCCAGTGGTTCGGTACAATTCACCAAAATCGGTGACTTGATCAACTGCAACCTGACACCCGATAAATTGTTTTAAAGCAATATGCGCATTGGTTGAAAGGCAGAGTAATTCTGCCTTTAAGCCTTGATTAATCTGTTGTTGCCCCTGTATGCATTGCAAGAATACACTGCTGTTTAAGGCTTGATTTGAGAATTGAACGTGGATCGCTCGTGTTTGTAGTCCCAGGCCAAAACTTTCAAGTAAGGCATTAATATTTCTAAGCATTTTATTTTTTAAATGTTAAATTTTGTATAATACTATTATAACTAATGTTCAAAAATATAAATATACCTAAATTACTTTTTATAAAAAAATTACAAATTACCAAATAAACAACATAATAAATTAGATTAATAAAAAAGGGCGTATAGCCCCTTCTTTACAACATTTAAAAATTTCTAGAACGGAACGCGTTTATAGTCACGATATTCTGGTTTCCAGAAGTTCTGTTCAATACTTTCTAGCAATTGCTCATCACTGATCATCGGTGCTACACCATCTTGAATAGCCGCTTTAGCAACTTTAAACGCGATAATTTTAGATACTTGCTGCAATTCATTTAAATCAGGCAACAAATCTGCGTGGATATCTTGCAACTTCGGTGAACAATCGGCCAAAGCTGAACTTGAAGCCATTAACATATTGTCTGTAACACGGGTTGCTTGAACTGCTACCACACCCAAACCAATGCCAGGGAAGATATAGGAGTTATTGCACTGCGAAATCTGGTAGGTTTCACCATGATAATTTACAGGTGTAAATGGGCTGCCTGTCGCAATCAATGCTTTACCATCTGTCCATTGAATAATATCAGCCGGTACGGCTTCAACTCGTGAAGTTGGGTTGGATAAAGGCAATACAATCGGATATTCACAGTTTTCAGCCAGCGTTTTAATGATTTCTTCTGTAAATAAACCTGGTTGACCGGATACCCCGATCAATACGGTTGGTTTGGCATTTTTCACAACATCAAGCAGTGAAATGATTTCCTCAGCATTGCCCCAATGTGCAACATCTTCAGGTTTCTGCGCAAGTTTACGTTGGAAATCTAATAAGTTTGGCTGATTTTCAGTGATTAAGCCAAAACGATCCACCATAAATACTTTGGCACGTGCCTCAGCATCCGTCAGCCCTTCAGCAACCATCTGTGCAATAATTTGTTCTGCAATACCACAACCTGCGGAACCAGCCCCTAAGAAGGTAATTTTCTGGTCTTTGAGCTGTTTACCTGCGGCTCTACTCGCTGCAATTAAAGTGCCGACGCAAACTGCGGCTGTTCCTTGAATATCGTCATTAAAGCAACAAATCTTATCACGGTATTTTTCAAGTAAAGGCATGGCATTTTTTTGCGCAAAATCTTCGAATTGGATCAGTGCTTTTGGCCAACGACGTTTAACCGCAGCAATCACTTCATCGACAAATTCATAGTATTCATCCCCGCTGATACGAGGTTGCGACCATCCCATATAAATCGGGTCATTCAATAACTGTTGATTATTGGTTCCCACATCAATGGTAATCGGCAATGTGTAAGCAGGACTAATGCCACCACATGCGGTGTAAAGAGATAGTTTTCCAATTGGAATGCCCATACCACCAATACCTTGGTCACCTAAACCAAGAATACGCTCACCATCTGTGATCACAATCACTTTGACATTTTTACGGTTTACGTTGTGAATGATTTCATCAATGTATTTACGGTCAGGATAGGAAAGAAATACTCCACGATGACGGCGATAAATATCGGAGAAACGTTGACATGCTTCACCCACTGTCGGTGTATAGATAATTGGCATCATCTCACTTAAGTGGTTTTCAATCAGGTGGTAAAACAGCGTTTCATTGGTGTCTTGAATATTTCGTAAATAAATATGCTTATTGATCGCTTCACTGAAAGAACAGAACTGTTGGTATGAACGTTGACTTTGTTCCTCGATACTTTCGATCACATGAGGAATTAAACCGTGTAAGTTAAATTGAGTTCGTTCTTCTTCTGTGAAGGCTGAACCTTTATTTAATAAAGGCAGCTCTAATAAGGCATTACCTGCATAATGAATATATAGAGGATATTTTTTCAGGGTTTCCGTTGGCATTTCCATTCTCATTGAAGCAGACTGCCTGCTTCTATCTTTTGCTAAGCTACGACTTTGGTCTGATACAAGCTTAAGCCTATTTTTGACTAAATGGGTATTTAGATACGTGATAATGATATTCAAAGTATTTTACAGAATGATAAATTATTCTCAGTTTTACTGATCAAATTCTCGTTTTTATGCAATTTAATATTTTTCCATAAAATAATGAGTCATGATCCCGCCATTAAAACTGCATATTTGTACGCAATTTTGACCAATCATTGATTTTTTTTCTGTTTAGATTTATTTTGTTTAAAATACGATGAAGCTAAACCAATAACAATGAACACAAAGATCTCTCTACTCCTTCTTAGCACAGTCATTGCATGTACTGGCTGCCAAACTGCAAAAAAAGTCTCTTCTGGTGTTTCTAAAACCACTGAAAAAGTCAAAAGCATGGTGGGCTTAGGCGAAGCCAAAATCCCAGAAGTTGATCAACAAGGCGTGGTTGATGTCAGTAAAGCCACCCTCGAAAAACTAGAACAAATGAAGATCAATATGCCCACTGGACAATGGGTCTATATTGAAAATGATCTTCAAGGTATTTACACCTTACAAAACAAATCCAGTGATGGAAACGTCCTATATTTGCGTTTGAATTGTAAGATTCCTTCGCAGAAGTCTGGTTTTGCGATTGAAGATAAAGATGGCAAAGAGCTGCTTAAAGCACATGATGCGCAAATGGGTCAAGTTCAATTCTTAATCGACAATAAAAACTATGGCAATCCATTTGACTTAGTCAATGCGAAAAAAATGCCAACATTTAAAACAGCACTGAGCAAAGCCAAAGTGATTAAAATCTTTAACAATTCCAAACTTTACACTTTTACAAATGACCATGCTGAATTACTCAGTAAACCTGTCACATGTAAAGAGTAGATGCATTATTTAGGCATATCCACAAATACGGCGGTTAAACGTCGTACTAAGGGTAAAACAATCAGAACCACAGGATATGCCACAGCCCATGATACCAGCCATGCAGCAAGCCATTTGGCCCAAAATCCGTTAATCAAACCCACATTGATCAACATATTAATCAATGACACCATGCCACTCATTAAACAAGATAAGAACAACGGCATAATCCATGCTGCAAATTTTGCAGGGAGTTTTGGGATATTGCCAATAATTGTGGGGGGAGTATTTGACATATATCGCTCTAAATTTACCAACAGGACACATTTTATTCTTTTAATGGGCCTGAAACAATTAATCCTTCCACATAACATCGGCCACATTTTGCCATTTAATTTGATTAGACAAATTTAAAGGCTGATCATAGAGCTCAGATATGACATTGATTGCTTCATTGAGTGAAATAATTGAATTTAAAGGGAGCCACGTGTCATCACCAACATCAAATAATGCTAAGTTCAGATCTTCATTGCAAGACAACCACGACTCACCTTGTTGGACAGTAGGGATATTCTTATCGTAACGTAAAATCAAATGAGTCGTATCTACCCACCAAAACAATAAAATGATCTGACCTTGTTTTGGCATATTTAGCATAAGATAACCTGAATTTGAATATTCAAAGTCTGTGGCCTGAATCTCCAGAAACAACTGTATAACTTGGTCTTTTTCTATATTCTCATGATCAATTTGATCTAAAAAATTCACAAACATATTTTTTTATCCGGTGATTAAAGCAGTGTAATCCGTCAAGTCCATTTGAAATCTAAACACCAATACACAGTGAAATCGAGCATACTGCCATTTTTATTATCGAATAAGTTTTATTCTATACAAATGCATTCACCTAAAAGGCGCAAAATTTGCTATATTTAGCGTTTTTCTGCGACATTTATTTCTCTATAGATTATGAATACGGCCATACAAGCAGCTCTTGATCATGCAGTGCAATCCCTACAAGCTGAAGGGACTCTTCCATCTGACTGGAAAAACACGAGTGTTTTAACGCGAACTAAAGACCGAAGCCACGGTGATTTCGCATCAAACATTGCCATGATGGGCGCTAAAGTTGCTGGTATGAAACCACGTGATCTTGCAGAGAAAATTTTGGCAAATTTACCTGAAGTGGTCGATATTGCCAAAGCTGAAATTGCGGGTCCGGGTTTTATCAACTTCTTTTTAAATGCCGATCAGCGCTTTACCGTGCTGGATCAGATCCAAGCACAAAAGGAACAATTTGGTAAAACCCAAGCAAATGCAGCCAAGAAAATTCAGGTTGAATTCGTTTCTGCAAACCCAACCTCTAGCCTGCATGTAGGTCATGGTCGTGGTGCTGCATATGGTATGACTGTTGCAAACTTACTTGAAGCAACAGGTGCCAAAGTTGAACGTGAATATTATGTCAATGATGCTGGCCGTCAAATGGACATCCTCGCTACATCAACTTATTTACGTTATTTAGAATTAAGTGGACAAACTTTAGTTTTCCCTAAAAATGCTTATCAAGGCGACTACGTTAAAGAAATCGCCCAAGGTATCATCGACAAACACGCTGATGCTTATGTGCGTAGTGTGGCTGATGTTTACAAAGATGTTCCTGAAGATGTGCAATATGCTGAAGAGCTTGATGCTGATGGCAATAAAGTGGTTATTTCAGGCGATAAAGAAAAACACATTGACGGCTTAATTCACAACTCACAAGCTTTAGTGGGTGAAGGTTATCGTGTATTCCATCAAGCAGCATTACATGCCATTTTAGATGATATTAAAGATGACCTTGGTGAGTTTGGCGTAACCTTTAATCACTGGTTTAGTGAAGCATCATTGGCTGAAAAAATTGATGAAGCCTTACAAACCTTAGATCAACGTGGTTTTCTTTATGAAAAAGATGGCAACATTTGGTTTAAATCAACTGAATTTGGCGATGAAAAAGACCGTGTAGTCAAACGTCGTAATGGACAAACCACGTACTTTGCCTCTGACATTGCCTATCATTTAAATAAATTACAACGTGGCTTTACTGACCTTGTTGATATTTGGGGTTCAGACCATCATGGCTATATTGCACGTGTTAAAGCTGCAATTGATGCGATGGGCTATGACTCATCTAAATTGACTGTACTTTTAGTGCAGTTCGTCAGCTTATGGCGTGGTGGTGAGATGGTACAAATGTCATCTCGCTCAGGTCAATTCGTGACATTACGCGACCTTCGTAAAGAAGTTGGCAATGATGCAGCACGTTTTTATTATGTAATGCGTAAATCTGAACAGCACATTGATTTCGATTTAGATTTAGCGGTATCTCAAAGCAAAGACAATGCCGTGTATTATATTCAATATGCGCATGCTCGTATTTGCCGTATGTTAGAAAAAGCAGCAACAACAAATATTCAATTTGATACTGAAAATGCACGTCAATTTGCTGCAAAATTAGAACTTGATGCTGAAACTGAAATTTTAGCGAAACTCGCGGCTTATCCTGAAGTCCTTATTCGCGCTGCAAATAATTATGAACCTCATCAAGTCGGTAATTATTTGAAAGAACTTGCTGCTTTATTCCATGGTTGGTACAACGAGAATAAAGTATTAGGTGATGATGCCGAATTAACTCAAGCGCGTTTATTGCTTTCAGCAAATATAAAACAAGTCTTACATAATGGTCTTGAATTATTGGGTGTATCTGCACCTGAAAGTATGTAAGTCAAGAGTTGCTTTACATTTTCCCAAGACCCAGGTCTGGCTCAAAGTAAGCATTGAAGTGTGTAATAAATCATTACTTTACATCGTGTTCATGCAAAACTATGCTTGAACACGATCAAAGCAATACATAATAAGAGGGTTCCACGTGTTTGGAAAAACGCAACGCGGTGTTTCAGAAAGGCCAACCAAACCTAAACAACCATTGATTCCTAAATGGTTAGGGATGCTTGTCGTCATTTTAATCGTGTTAAGTTTTGGTGTCGCACTGATGCTCTGGAAACCGTGGGCGCCCGTCCAACCCAAAAATGAAATCACGTCTGAGCATTATCAAGAAGATACCAACAAAGACTATCGTTTTTATGATCTGTTACCACAACAACAAGTTACCCCTATTCCTGAACAAGCTGTTCCTGAAAGCAGAAATCAACAACAACCTGTAATTGTTGAAGCACCTTCTCAGTCTGAAAATGTCAATGTTGGGGTAAACGCTGAAAGCACAACGCCTGTTCAACCTGAATATATTCTACAGGTTCGTAGTTATGATGATCCTGATGCTGCTGATGCACGTCGTGCTGAAATTATCTTAAATGGCTTATCTGCTGATGTGATGCAAAGTACAGAAGGTGGAAAAACTTGGTATCGTGTGATTTCAGGCCCTTATGAATCACAAAATGCAGCAGTGATTGCACAACAAACCTTACAACATAGCGGTATTGACTCTATTGTAGTTAAACGCTAATCCTTTTTTATGGCATTGCCTGATCTATAAATCACAAAAAAGGATGCTTCGGTATCCTTTTTTATTCTTCAAAGTCTTTTTCACCTTGCCTATATATCAGAATAAATTGAGTGTTTTTTACCCAAAAGAAACATGTTTTGATGAAATACTTACCCAAATTGATCAAAATTAGAGTAATCTATTTTCCGCAATACATTACCCATGTTGTTGCCGAGATATCAAAAGTCACCAATACTTTTGATTTGCTGTCCTGTGATTGGCGTGACGATCAAATCCGAAGATTACAGGGCGCTCAGAAATTCACATGGGTAAAAAAGCCCACATCCATAGGCATTCAGCTAATTTCAAACAATAAAACAGTTCATCTAAACTTCACTGAAAATTCATTCGCCTAATTATTTCAATTTGAGTACACTCCTATTGAGATTATGAGCTTTTAAATGCAATGAATAATAAAAAACAGATTTTATGTGTAGAAGATGATGCTGCTATTCTTATGCCGTTACGTTACGCACTTGAACGAGAAGACTGGCAAGTCACTTGGGCCAACTCAAGCCTGCAAGCTATTGATTTTATTAAAAACAAACCATTTGATTTTATTATTTTAGATGTTGGATTACCTGATTTAAATGGTTTTGATCTCTGCAAAAAAATTCGTCTCTTTAATCATACACCACTACTATTTTTAACCGCACGAGATGACGAAATAGATCGTATTGTGGGTTTAGAAATTGGTGCAGATGATTACTGTAGCAAGCCATTTAGTTCACGTGAAATTGTGTCTCGAATTAAAGCCATTTGGCGCAGAATGGAAATGCAAAATCAGTTACAGCAAAGCTCACAGCCAAACACACACATTTCTACAACCCCGTCTAAAGTTTGGCAATGTAATGATGAAGCTTTGCAAATCCATTATTTAGGCACACTACTGCACTTGACCCGCTATGAATATCGCTTACTTAAATTATTGATTCAACGCCCTGAACAGGTGTTTAGCCGTCAACAATTGATGGATCATGTATGGGAACACCCTGAGCATAGTTTAGAAAGAACAGTCGATACACATATCAAAAGTATTCGCAATAAACTCAAGCAGATCTCTCCCGAGCAAGATCCAATCGAAACCCATCGAGGCTTTGGCTATAGTTTAAAAAGGCAAGGATAAACCATGTCCATTTTTATTCGTATTTGGTTCTTCTTTGGATTGATCATCTTGCTGGGTTTATGGTTTATGTCATATACCTTCAATCAACAAGTAAAACCCAATGTTCGACAGGTCGTAGAAGATACCCTTGCGGAAAATGCCAATATTATCGCGATGTTAGTAGCTGAAGATGTCTATGAAAATAAAGTCAGTACTGTTCAGTTTGATGAAAAAATTCAAAATGCGCTGAATCGAAAACTCAATGCCACCATCTGGAAACATAATAAAAATGAGATCAATCAGCAAATCTATATTACTGACAACAACGGTATCGTCATTTATGACTCACAAGGTATCGCCACAGGACAAGACTACTCACGATGGAATGATGTTTACCTGACCTTAAAGGGAAAATACGGCGTTCGCTCTACACGCAGTTATGAAAAGGACAGCAATAGCAGCACCATGTTTATTGCAGCGCCAATCTATTATCAAGTTGGTCAACAACAGCAATTGATTGGCGTTGTCAGCATTGGAAAACCCAATATTTCAGTACAACCTTATATTCAGCGTGCTGAAAATCAGCTGATCCAACAAGCCGCTTGGATTACATTACTCAGTCTGTTTCTTGCCAGTTTGGTGGCCTATTGGCTAAAACACAGTATTGACCGTGTCCGTAAATACGCACAAGCACTTGCACCTGTCAATCAAACCCCTTATTTTCGTTCGGCAAAAGAACTCAATCAAGTTGCTCAAGCAGTTGAAAATATGAGAGAAAAACTTGAAGATCGTGCTTATGTAGAACACTATATCAACACACTGACCCATGAACTCAAAAGCCCGCTTACCGCCATTCAAGCCAGTGCAGAACTACTCCAAGAAGATTTACCACTAAATGATCAACAACAATTTGCCACACATATTCATGAACAAAGCCAGCGCTTACGTAGCCTGATTGACCGGATGCTCTTATTGACCCGTCTGGAAAAATCTAAACATCAAATTGAAATGCAAGATTTCAATTTATCTGAACTGATTCAACAGACTTTAGACCAGCATGCCAGTCAAATTCAGGCCAAAAAAATTCAGTGTTTACTGGATATTGAAGCCAATTGTATGCTTCGGGCAGATCGATTTTGGATTCAACAAACCCTTACCAATATTTTAGATAATGCCCTAGATTTTTCCGCAGATTCAGCAAAAATCCTGATTCGGCTTCATCATCAAACACACCAGCAGGTAGAATTACAGGTTTTTAATGAGGGCGAATGGATTCCAGATTATGCACTCACGCAAGTGTTTGATACTTATTTTTCCTTGCCTCGCCCGATTAGCCAGCAACGCAGTTCTGGTATTGGACTGAGTATTGTTAAACAAGTTATTGAACAACACCATGGACAGATTCACATTGGTAATATTCAAGGAAATGAAATCACCATCTTACAACCCCACCAAAAGGGTGTATTGGTAAAAATTCAATTGCCTTAGCACAGCCAAACTTCACTTAAAATTCATATAAAAAACCTATACGCCTCAAACAAAGCACATTGCTGTTTCGCACACTAACACTGACAAAAAACAACGGCGAAGGAAAACAGTGATGCGCTCTAACTTTCTGACATTCAAAATTATTGCAATCGCAATTTTAGTTGCCTTATTTTGGATAGGCTTACTCTTTATTACCAGTCTGGTCTCAGAACGACAAGATTACCAACGGGCATTTCTGAAAGAAATTGCACAAAATAATATTAGTCCTCAAACCGTGATTTCACCGTATATCCGCGTGCCCTACAATGAGCAAAAAAACTGCCTCGATGAAAAGAAAGTGGCCTATTTGTGTACTGAGGAACAGTGGATGTATATCAGTGCTGACAGCACGCAATGGTCATCCAACTTTAATGTTTCTGACAACACTTATAAACGCACCATCTATCGAGCAATTAGCTACACAGCCAATCTCATGGCCAAAGGTGTATTCCAAAAACCAACACTTGAAAAGAAAGATTACCAATGGGAACGAGCTGAAATTATCTTCCCTGTACATGATCCTCGCGGCTTAGATACACAACCGAGCTTAAACATGCTCAATAAAACCTATGTCTTTGAAATGAGTGCGCAAGGGAGCAACAGTTCTGGTTTTGACTTTATGTATGTTTCTGCAAAAACATATCCTGAATTAATCAATGCCATACAAAATGGTTTTACTTTTGATTTGACAGCCAATATTACTGGTCTGGGGAAATTCACGCTAATTCCAACCAGTCGTAGTGTCACTTATCAGGCCAAAGGCAATTGGGCTGATACCAAATATTCAGGACAAAACTTACCCTTTGCAAAAACCAGCACACAACAACAATTCACCGCACAATGGAAAAATATTGCTCTAGGTCATCAAAACATCAGCAAATTGATTGATTGCGACAACAATGATTGTATTCGCCAGTTTAGTAATGGTTATTTTTCACAAGAACCAGGTTATATGGGTGAACCTAGTCAAAGTATTGGTTTATCAACAGAATTCTTAGAGTCAGTCAATGTATATACACAAACGGATCGTGCGATTAAATACGGTATTGTGATTATTATCATCACCTTTGCTTGTTTCTTTCTCTTCGAAGTACTCAAAAGCTTACGGATTCACCCCATTCAATATTCTTTGGTGGCGATGGCTCAAGTGGTGTTCTTTGTCCTACTCCTTTCGATCAGTGAATACTATGCCTTTGCATGGGCTTATTGCGTTGCTGGAATTGCCTGTGTCGGGCTCATGAGCTGGTACTTATACTATGTGATGAAAGGTTTTAAAGCCGCTGGCCTATTCAGCCTCATCCTAAGTTCACTTTATGCCGTGATGTACATGCTGTTGCAATCTTCAGGCAAAACCTTTCTGATCGGCTCTATCATTTCATTTGTTTTACTTGCTGTAGTGATGTTTATTACACGGCATATCGACTGGTATCAAATCAGCAATAAACCTGAGCAAAAACTCAAATCCTATACGCCTCCGCAAAATTGATAACGACACAGTGAATAGCTCAAAGCTATTCACTGGCTTAAAAATATATTCTAAATAATAGGTATTGCAATGAATATTTCCATCCTTCAGGAGCAACAGCACTTTAAGCGATTGCAACAACTTTTTCCTCTGCACTGTTCAATTGCGTTTTGTTTAAATCAGTTACGTGGCGCGCAGATTCAATTTTTAAATTTAGGCAATCTCATTATTTGCCCAGAATATAACTGTTTGATTATTTTTAAGTATAAAATTCTCATTCGTATAGATACATTCACCAACCAGCAACAAAGTTGATTTGCAGATTGCAAATCATGACGTAAAATTTAAAGCATAAACAAACTTTGAGAATGATCATGACTGTACAACGTTTGCATGTAGAAAAACGCTTTTCTGAAATCGCAATTTCGGGAAATTTAGTTCACTTGGCAGGTCAATTGGCTACGGATTTAAGTTTGGATATCAAAGGGCAAACTCAACAGACCTTAGATATCATTGATCGTTTTCTTGCAGATGCGGGCACAGATAAAAAACACATTATGTCTGTGATGATTTTTTTAAAAGATATTGAAAATGATTATGTAGGAATGAATGAAATCTGGGATGCATGGTGTTCAGATATGCAGGCTCTGCCGAGAACCTGTGTTGAAGCAAAACTTTATCGACCTGATGTTTTAGTTGAAATGACGGTGGTTGCGGTAAAACCAGAATAAGCTCAATACTCAAATTTTTTGAATAAACTAAAAAATGCATGTTTAAACATGCATTTTTTGCTTAGCTATATGCGCGATTTGAGTACAGATCAAACTTCCCCAGTACATGTTCTTCCAGCATTTGCGAATGGCTCATTTCAGAAAATTCTGTTAAAAAATCTTCTCGCAAATCTTGGTACTCTGGAATTCCCATATAACGAATCACGCGATAACCTGCGGATCTTAACAAAGCATCTTCATAAGTATTTTGATTCGAGCGCTTAATCGCATTGATATCATCTAAAGCCATCACCGCTAAAACTTTATAATCTTTGTCCAGCACAACAAAATTTGCAAACATTTGCTGATACTTACGGCGTGTATGTAAATATTTTGTCGTTAATAAGGCATCAAAAGAAACATGAGCCAAGATATTGGCTTCAGGTAAAATTTCTTTTAACCGCGTAAACGTAATTTGTTCATGTGAGTTAAATACTGCTCTTCTTCGTAAAGCACTATCTGCTTGTTGCTTATTTTTCAATCCTTTATAACTAGCACCAATCACGACAGCAAGTAATATCAAACTCGCAACGATTATCATATCCATTTTTCATTTCCTAATTCTTTATTATAATTTGGTCTAAGACCAGTTCATGTGTACCAAAGATACTATTTTTAATCAGTTCAATTTTGTAATATACAAGACGGATTTAAATATTTACTTTTTCAAAATAATCAAATAAATCACATTTTTGACTTATTTCTTGAACTATTATTTGTATTATTCATTGAGTATTTCAACCAAATGAATTGATTTAACCACATTTATACCGTGTATTTTTTACGAATACAACTGAATTTAATGAACTTTGAGTACTATTGTAGGACAATCACATTTGAAAATTGTGTGTTTTTAGTACACTAAAGTTTTCAACAGTTTACAGAGAGTTATCCACAGTAGCGTATTTTTATTATTCAATTGCTGATTTAAGAAAGGATGCTTAGGCATCCTCTCTTATTACTATTTCAAACAGCACCTAAGCTCTAATTTTTGACGTAGACTTTGCTTTGCCATTTCCACCAAATGGTTTTTTATCACCCGTTTCACGCGGCGGCAAACCTGTATGTTGCGTCAATATTTGACCACGTTCAGGACGCTTTTTGGTATTGGAAGGACGCGATTGCGTTTTCGCCTGCGAATTACGACTATCCCCAGTACGCTTTTGCGAATCACCATCAACAGTCGAGTTTTTCTTACGCGCAGATTGATATTGCCCTTCTGTTCCTTGCGGCTGATAAGTTGGAATCAGATGATGTTTAGAATTACCAATCAAATCTACCCGGCCCATTTCACGTAATGCATCACGTAGTAACGGCCAGTTGTTTGGATCATGGTAACGTAAGAAGGCTTTGTGTAAACGGCGACGCTTTTCACCTTTTACAATATCCACACTTTCGGTATAACGAGCCACTTTGGCCAACGGATTTTTCCCGGTGTGATACATCGTGGTCGCAGTCGCCATTGGTGACGGATAAAAGGTTTGCACCTGATCGGCACGGAAACCATTTTTCTTAAGCCAAATCGCAAGATTCATCATGTCATAATCCGTTGTTCCCGGATGCGCAGCGATAAAGTACGGAATTAAATACTGTTCTTTACCCGCTTCCTTACTAAAACGATCAAACATCTGTTTAAAGCGATCATAGGTCCCGATTCCTGGTTTCATCATCTTAGACAATGGACCTTTCTCGGTATGTTCTGGTGCAATTTTTAAATAACCGCCAACATGATGTTGAACCAGTTCTTTGACATACTCAGGGTTCAATACCGCAAGGTCATAACGTAAGCCTGAACCAATCAAAATCTTTTTGATGCCTTTTAATGAACGTGCTTTGCGATAAAGTTGAGTAAGTGGCGCATGGTCAGTATGTAAATTTTGACATACACCTGGGTACACACAAGAAGGTTTACGGCAGTTCTTTTCAATCTCAGGATCTTTACACTGCAAACGATACATGTTTGCAGTTGGACCACCTAAATCTGAAATGATGCCTGTAAAACCTGGGGCTGTATCACGAATTTTTTCAACTTCACGTAAAATTGATTCTTCTGAACGGTTTTGAATAATACGACCTTCATGTTCGGTAATCGAACAGAATGTACAACCACCAAAACAACCACGCATGATGTTTACAGAGAATTTGATCATATCAAATGCAGGGAAACGCGCTTCACCATAAGCTGGATGTGGTAGACGCGCATAAGGCAAGTCAAACACATAATCCATTTCTTCAGTAGTCAATGGAATCGGTGGTGCATTTAACCATACATCACGTTCACCATGCTTTTGTACCAATGCACGAGCGTTCCCAGGATTGGTTTCAAGATGCAAAATGCGGTTGGTATGTGCATAAAGTACTGGATCAGTTGCTACTTCTTCAAAGGCAGGCAAACGAATCACTGCCAATTCACGAGGTGGTAATTTATGTTTAATCGCTTTAGAAGCCGGCAGTAAACGTACAATCTGGGTATTCTCATCCAGTTGATCGCCTTCACGAACGACTGGATTCGCTACCAATTCTTTTTGGAAATTTTGGTATTGGGTTAAAGAATTTCCTTTACCCTGTTCTATTTCGCAACCATCTAAATCTTCAGTCATCACATAAGGATTGATGATTGGATCAACACGACCAATCGCATCGACATCATTCGATGCAATTTCAACAAACTTAGCTTTAGACACACGATTAATTTTATTGACGATGAATGCAGTACCACGAACATCGGTGATTTCATGAATTTTTTCGCCTTTGGCAAGACGATGCATGACTTCAACAACAGAACGCTCACCATTGCCATACATCAATAAATCCGCTTTTGAATCCATCAGTACTGAACGACGAACTTTGTCTGACCAGTAATCATAATGCGCAATACGGCGTAATGATGCTTCGATACCACCTAATAATACAGGTACATCAGGAAATGCTTCACGGCAACGCTGACAATATACAGTTGCAGCACGGTCAGGGCGTTTATTAGGTAAATTATCCGGTGAATAAGCATCATCAGAACGGATTTTACGGTCAGCCGTATAGCGGTTGATCATAGAATCCATGTTACCAGCGGTCACACCCCATGCAATATTCGGTTTGCCTAGCACCTTAAACGCTTCCGCAGAAGTCCAATCGGGTTGTGCAATAATCCCGACACGGAAACCCTGTGCTTCAAGCGTTCGACCAATAATTCCTGAACAGAATGATGGATGATCGATATAGGCATCACCACATACTAGGATAAAGTCACAACTATCCCAACCGAGTTGATCCATCTCCTCGCGTGACATTGGCAAAAATGGTGCTGGTTCAAAGCACGATGCCCAATATTTGTCATAATCAAACAACGCAGTAGGCGCTGTCTGAGCAGTATAAGCGGTCGACATGGTGAGTTTCTCGATTGGCAGTTGGCGATCGGGAGAGATCTAAAATGAAAGTTGATCATTTTACCATGAATTTTACTCATGTTGTTTGATTAAAAAGTAAACATTGTCTCTTGGTCTTCTATTTGGTCTGTTATTGATAGCTTTTTAAGATGTTCAAGGTATTCGTCATAAGTTAAAAAAATTTACCCGCCATGATGTATTGTTTACAAGCACGGAGAAATTGAAAAGAAAAGGTTATTTAAATAAACACTATTTAGCCGCAGTCTCTCATACTTTTGCCTGATCATCATTCTGTGTTTGATTTAGTTTTAAAGCCACCAATAGCCCGATACAAAGTACACAAGTAATCGTAACCGTTAGGCCAAACCATCCATATTTTTCCCAGACTAAACCACTACTGCTCCCCAAGAAGCTCGAACCAAGATAATAACAAAATAGATAAAGTGAAGAGCCAACTGCGCGATACTGTAAGGATTGTACTGATACCCAACTGCTTGATGTGGAATGGGCGGCAAAAAATGAGAAAGTGAAAATCAATAAGCCAATCAAAATCACCCAAAGTGATGGAATCAGCATAATCCATAACCCCAGAATCATGCTTGAGAACATCACAATCAGCACTTTACCTCGTCCAAATTGACGACTCCAACTGGCAGCGCGAGGTGAACTATAAATGCCTGATAAATAGGCTATCGAAATTAAACCAATCCACGTTTGCGACAGTTCAAAAGGTTTTTCTAACAGATGATAACTCATGTAATTAAACACGGTCACAAAGCATCCCATTAGAATAAAACCTTCTACAAACAATAATCTGAGTTTTGGGTCAGAAAGATTTTTCTTAAAGGATTCGATAAAACGTGTGAATTGAATGGGATAAGATTTAAAATGTTTAGAGGTGGGTAAGGCAATATAAAATGTAATCGCGATCAATAAATTGAGTAGACCAATAATCATCGTCGCAGTTTGCCAAGAGATATAATCCAGCAATACTCCTGCAATCAAACGCCCGCCCATTCCCCCTATTGCTGTCCCTGAAATATACAGTCCCATGGCAAAGCCAACATCTTTTTGCGCAATTTCTTCACCAATATAGGTCATTGCAACAGAAGCGACACCACTAACAGCCAAGCCAATCATCATGCGTGTTGCAAGAAATATTTCCCAATAAGGTAAAAACGAACTCAGCAATAACAAGCTTGCTGTGGAAAATAAAGAAATAGCCATGATCTGCTTACGACCATAACGATCTGAAATCAACCCTGCAAAAAGAAGCCCTAAGGCTAAGGCAATGGTGGAAAATGAAAGCGGAAAACTACTATGGGTTGGCGTAACATGAAAAAAACTTGCCAAAAATGGCATCATCGGCTGAACACAGTACAATGATGAAAATACAGCAAAGCCAGCTAAAAACAATGAAAGTAAAATTGCGATAAAAGGCCGAGTGCCATACTCAATATAAGCTGTAGATTCAGGTGCTTCAGACATAATTATTCCTCATGTCCGTTCAGTATACGCCTATTTTTAACTCTTGATAAAAGCTAAAGTTTTATTACAGACAATGCTTTGATGATTCAAGTCAGGTATAGATTTTAAATTTTTGATTTAGACTAAAATTACACTAGAAAATGCAGAAATCAGAAAATAAAAAAGAGCATATTTTTTAATACACTCTTCTGTTAATTTTTCAATATATTGAGGTTAAATTTAACCATTAAAATCTTAAACTTTTCGTTCTTCAATATTTAGTGCATTGATTGCGAGTACCGCTTGAGTACGGTTCTGTACA
Organism: Acinetobacter sp. LipI_19; assembly: GCF_058242925.1. Lineage (NCBI taxonomy): Bacteria > Pseudomonadati > Pseudomonadota > Gammaproteobacteria > Moraxellales > Moraxellaceae > Acinetobacter > Acinetobacter sp. LipI_19. Next base: position 4,067,500 of record NZ_JBZAYK010000001.1, on the reverse strand, counting down.
CCTAATTTACGGAAAATTGCCGTCACATGCGCTTTAATGGTCGCTTCCGAAACATCAAGTTCATAAGCAATTTGCTTATTTAATAAACCTTCTGCAACCATCATCAATACACGGAACTGTTGTGGTGTTAACGATTGAATACGTTCAGCTAAAGCTGTTTCATCTGCGGCACGTGGGTCAAAATTCATATTCGCTGCGGGTAAGTTTGGCGGTAACCAAATATCACCATCCAGCACTTGGCGAATTGCTTCCCCAATATGGCTTGGATGTGCAGATTTAGGAATATAGCCCATTGCGCCATGTGCAATTGCACGTTGAATAATGGATGCATCTTCGTGAGCAGAAACCACAATAATAGGAAGTGCAGGATACTGTGCACGAACATGTACCAATGCAGAGAAACCCGATGCGCCTGGCAGATTTAAATCCAACAAGACGAGATCTGGTTCTGGACCATTTTCCAAACGCTCATAAAATTCATTAACAGCCGCAGTTTCACTAATTTGAGCCTGTGGCAAACTATAACGAACCGCCTGAATTAACGCATGGCGAAACAGTGGATGATCATCAACGATTAAAATATTCATAAGCGAAGCGAGAGATCTCTAGCGCAGTTATTTCATTCTAACCGCACTATTGCTATTTAGGATACGTAAATATTAACGAATTTTTGAATAATTTGTCGGCTTTAATTAAAATTCCCTAAAATCTTTAAGTCATTTATCGAAATTAAGATTTGAATATCACTTTTAAATATAAAATAAACAGTTAAAAATGAATTACTTATTCATTTTAAGAATATTATTTAACTTCAAATACTTAAAAGAGGAAATCGTGCATTACTCAAAGGCTTTCTGGTTTATCTTAAAAACAGATAACCAATCTGTTTTTCATTATTTTACAGCGCTTCGTCAAATATAGATTAATGAATGGCATTCCGAGATTCAATTTATTAGGTTGCCAACATGTCTATTTATACTCAACAAAAACCATTAAATATTGTTGCTGTTTCAGGGGGATTAAATAACCCTTCAAAAACCGAAAGTTTAGTGCAAGCGATTTTAGATGAGCTTGGTCAGGCAACACCGATTCATGTTCATTTTATTAAATTCAGTGAAATAGGCCATTTATTAGGGGGCGCAATTTATCGCAACCAACTGCCACAACGTGTTCAAGATGACTTAGCTGCCGTAGAAGCAGCAGATGCGCTCATCGTGGGAACTCCTGTTTATCGTGCATCATTTACTGGTTTATTTAAACATTTCTTTGATTTTGTTGAACAAACAGCGTTAGTCGATGTTCCTGTATTGCTTGCTGCATCGGGTGGTAGTGACCGTCATGCTTTAGTTCTAGAGCATCAGTTACGTCCATTATTTAGCTTCTTTCAAGCGCAAACTCTGCCTATTGGTGTCTATGCAACAGATCGTGACTTTACGCCTGAGTACACCATTAAAAGTGAACACATCCAAGACCGTATTACTTTAGCTGTCGCACGTGCATTGCCAATTTTAGAATGGGCGCCTGCAAAAGGTCAGCGAGCAGAAGTGGTGAAAGCCAAAACAGAACAAGCCAATCAAAATTTAGGCATTAACAAACAGATTGAGCAAGATGATGTGCTTCCTTCCGCGGCGATACCAGACTTGGATGCTGCAGAGTCTCGTCTACATGCAAAATCCAAAACACCACAATCACAGGTTGCTTAAACGTAACCTTATTATGAATAAATCATAAAAAATTGAGGGTTATGATATGTCACAGTTTTCATCGAATAATGGTCAAGCAATTCGATTTGCCTATTGGGTTCCCAATGTCAGTGGCGGCTTAGTGGTCAGTAATATTGAACAACGTACAGACTGGAGCTATGACTACAATGTACGTTTGGCACAAGCTGCCGAAAAAAGTGGTTTTGAATATGCCCTCACCCAAATTCGTTTTACCGCAGGGTATGGCGCTGAAAATCAACATGAATCTGTGAGTTTTAGTCATGCACTTTTAGCCAAAACTGAAAAATTAAAAGTAATTGCAGCAATTCTTCCAGGACCTTGGAAACCGGTTTTAGCCGCAAAACAGTTGGCGACCATTGATTATCTGACCAATGGACGTATTGCGATTAATGTAGTAAGTGGCTGGTTCCGTGGCGAGTTTGATGCCATTGGTGAGCCATGGCCTGAACATGATGAACGCTATGTTCGTTCAGAAGAATTTATTCGTACGTTAAAAGGTATTTGGACAACAGATAACTATAGTTTTGATGGTAAATATTATCAGTTTAAAGACTACACTTTAAAACCAAAACCTTTGCAGAAACCCCATATTGAAGTATTCCAAGGAGGAAGTTCACGTGCTGCACGTGACATGGCTTCGCGTGTTTCGGATTGGTACTTTACCAATGGCAATACACCTGAGGAACTCAAAAAACAAATCGATGATATTCGTGAAAAAGCCAAGCTAAATAATCACTCAGTCAAAATTGGGGTCAATGCGTTTATCATTGCTCGCGACACTGAAGAAGAAGCTAAAGCAGTGCTACAAGAGATTATTGACCAAGCCAATGTTGAAGCGGTCAATGCCTTTGGCGATGCAACCCGTGAAGCGGGCGCGGCATCTAAAGAAGGTGAAGGTAACTGGGCAAAATCAACATTTGAAGACTTGGTGCAATATAACGATGGCTTTAAAACTAATCTGATTGGCACACCGCAACAGATTGCAGAACGTATTGTTGCACTCAAAAATGTAGGTGTAGATTTAGTGTTATCTGGCTTTTTACATTTCATTGAGGAAGTTGAATATTTCGGTGAAAAGGTCTTGCCTTTGGTTCGTCAAATTGAAGAAGCACAAAAAGATCAAATTACTGCAAAATCAGCTTAAGGTTTATCTCTTCATCGATGGTGCTGTGAAAACAACAATAAATAACTAAAACAGCTTTGCAGCTTTCCCTCTTGACTCGGCTTGAGGGATTTTTTTTTAGAATAAATAAAAAGTATTTATAAAAAATAGAATCGTATAAATCAGTACAATTATCCTTATATAAATTAGCAAACTTTTGCTTTTTGTTTTATTGAATCATCGAGTGTATTTGTTCTATACATATACTCAACAACCGCAATCTTGGAAAAAATTTCTTTCAACCTTAAAATACGCCCTTTTTGTAGCATAGATGGAAAAAGTGGGTATGGTAGTTTTAAATAAAACAAAAACGATATTTTGCGTCCTCATCGGCAGCATGAGCTTGACGACCTATGTAAACGCCAACGAGATACCTGCAACGTCTATAAAGGTTGAAACTGCGATGAATACTGCATTTCAGCCATTAATGAAAACTTATGCAGTGCCCGGTATGGCAATAGGTATTTTGTATAACGGAAAAAGTTATGAAAAATACTACGGCGTACAATCACTTGCGAATGCAAAAGCCGTAAATAAAAATACTCTTTTTGAACTAGGTTCAGTCAGTAAGATTTTTACTGTAACAGCAGGTACTTATGCACAAAATTTAGGCAAAATTTCTCTTCAAGACCATCCCGGTAAATATATACCCACATTAAAAAACTCAGACATTAATCAAGTCACACTCTTAGAATTGGCCACCTATACCAGTGGTAATCTTCCATTGCAATTTCCTGATCAAATAAAAACAGATGCGCAAACACTTAAATATTTTCAAGATTGGAAAGTCAAAAACCCTATTGGTCAATTTCGACAATATTCTAATCCAAGCATAGGCTTATTCGGTGAAGCGACCGCTAAAGCCATGAACATGCCTTTTAGCGCTTTATTAGAACAAGTGATCTTCCCCAAACTAGAACTCCAACATACTTATGTCCAAGTTCCTAAAGCACAACAAGGCAACTATGCCTTTGGTTATGATCAAAATAATCACCCGCTTCGGGTCACTGCTGGCGCTTTTGATGCGCAGGCCTATGGTGTAAAATCTAGCCTACCGGACATGCTACATTTTTTAAATTTAAACTTAAATCCAGATCAAGCCAAAGCAGCGATTAAACCCGCAATTCTAGCGACACATACTGGTTACTTTAAAATGGGTGGTATGACCCAAGCCCTTGGCTGGGAATCGTTCAGCTACCCAGCAACATTAAACACACTATTAGAAAGCAACTCTGATCGGGTTGTGATGCAATCCAACCCTGTTGAAAAAACCCTCGTGAAGACTGGTTCAAGAGTCTTTCATAAAACTGGCTCCACCAATGGTTTTGGGACATATGTGATTTATATTCCACAAGAGAACTTTGGCTTGGTGATGTTGATGAACAAAAAAATCCCCAATGCTGAGCGAATTAAGGCAGCGTATGAAGTGCTCAATAGCTTAAAGCAAAAATCCAATCCTTGATGCTGAAACATGTCAGATCTGGCTAGGCTTTTGCTTTGTACATTGTTAAATCATTCATACTGTATCTATTGCATGGCAACATAATTGTCGCTGTTGGTAGGGGTATAACCTACCCCTTATCCAACACAGATTTTTCAATCTAAGATAAGGCAATACCAACGCTAAAGCGCTAAGAATGAACTTCTATAAAATGTCATCGGTCGGCTTAGGTTCAAGCGTAAAAACTTGGATCGGGCACTTTTCCAGTCAATACCCATTCCCCTACTTCCTGATACTTATAATCAATCGGATCATGCAAAGTCTGAGTACGGACATTTCGCCAAAAACGATCTAAATTCAATTTGGCTGTTGTCGCTCTGGCACCCATCACTTGAAAAATATTCTGCGTTATAAACAGTGAGCTATTGGTTGCAGCAATTTTTGCAGTCGCAATGGCAATTGAGACTTCACCACGTTGTTCTGCTGTTAATTGCTCACCAATATTCCAAGCCGTTTGCAATGCTGCAATGGCTTTATCGGCAAGTAAACGTACACTTTCAAGCTGTACATAAAACTCAGCAAAATGCTTCTGGTTAAACGGATCATTCACCGCATTTTCAGCCAAAGACGTTGACCATGCTTTCTGACTTTTTATTGTTTGTCGCGCAAGGTCAAAGGCACCTTCAGCAACGCCTAAAAACAGATGCACAAAAATCAATTGTGCAATCAAAGGTCTTAAACTGGAGTAAGGTGTACTTAATGGTCCTGGATTTAACAGTAACTCATCTTTGTGAATTTTGACCTGTTCAAAATGACTGGTACCGCTGTCTGTTTGACGCTGCCCCATATTATTCCAATCACCTAAAAAACTTACCCCTTCTCGACATGTTGGGATCACAGCTATCAGTAATTTTCCAGCATCATTAAAGCCCGAACAAAGCAGTATGTCTGAATCTATTGATCCTGAGCAAAAGCTTTTATCACCATGAAAAATAAAGTCGTTCTCAGTGAGTTGTTGTACCTTCGTGCGCTGATCTAAAGGGTTTAAAGTATTACCCCAAAACAAGTTATTGCGGGCGGTGTGTTCAAACCATGACGAATATTGTTCAGGCTGAGCAAATAACTGCACAGTGGCGATTAGTAAATGATGAAAGCCATATACATGTGCTAAGGAACTATCGACTTGTGCAATACTTTGAATGGTCTGGAAAATTGTTTTCCAGTTTGCTCCTTGCCCGCCATATTGTTGTGGAATAGACAGTCCCAATAAACCACTTTGACGAATCAAATCCCGTTCCAGCTTCGGATTACCACCTGCTTTATCACGCTCAGCAGCAGTCTGCGCAAATTGTTCTGCCAATTGCTTTGCCGTTGTTAAAGCAGAAAGGTTTAACGCCTGTTGAGGTGCATTCATCATATTTACTCTTATTCCCAGTGCCTTGAGCTTATCAAATCAAGTAAGATTTCCTTATCTCAATGCCTGCATTACTTATTCTGTGGTTTGAAAATCAATAACAAAAAATACCGCTAGAATTTCTCTAACGGTATTCAACTTTTGGCTAGCAAAATCAAGAGACTTCAAACATTAAGAATTGGCCTTAACCTCCGTAATTAACTGATCTACCACACCTGGATCAGCCAAAGTAGAAGTATCACCTAAACTATCTAGCTCATTGGCAGCAATTTTTCTTAAAATGCGTCGCATGATTTTTCCAGAACGGGTTTTTGGCAAAGCAGGTGCCCAATAAATTGCATCAGGTGTTGCCACAGGTCCCAGCACTTTACGTACCCAACTGACCAATTCTTTACGTAATTCTTCAGTTTCAGCTTCACCCGCCTGCAAGGTCACATAGGCCGTTATCCCTTGCCCTTTAATCTCATGTGGCATACCAACAACTGCTGATTCAGCAACTTTTGCATGCGCAACCAATGCACTTTCAATTTCAGCAGTGCCCAACCGGTGACCTGAAACATTCAGAACATCATCTACACGACCCGTAATCCAGTAATAACCATCTTTATCACGACGCGCACCGTCACCAGTAAAATAACTTCCCGGATAAGTTGAGAAATACGCTTCAATAAATCGCTCAGGATCACCCCAAATGGTCCGCATTTGCCCCGGCCAAGAATTCTTAATAATCAAATTGCCTTCTGCTTCACCTTCGAGTTCTTGACCCTCAGCATCAACCAATGCAGGTTGTACACCAAATAACGGACGAGTTGCCGAACCTGGTTTAAGTGGAGTTGCACCAGGTAGTGGGGAAATTAAAATACCACCTGTTTCAGTTTGCCACCATGTATCCACAATTGGACAACGGCTTTCACCCACAACGGTATAGTACCAATTCCATGCTTCTGGATTAATCGGCTCACCCACGGTACCCAATAGACGCAAACTGCTACGGTCACTTTCACGCACAAAAGCATCACCCTCACGCATCATGGCGCGGATCGCTGTTGGTGCAGTATAGAGAATGGTAATGTTATGCTTATCTACAATATGACCTGTACGTGCCCATGTTGGATATTGTGGGATACCTTCGGACATGACGGTGGTTGTACCATTGGATAATGGTCCATAAAGCACATAAGAATGCCCCGTAATCCAACCCACATCTGCGGTACACCAGAACACATCATCTTGTTTAATATCAAAAACTTCACGGAAAGTTGAATTTACATAAGTTAAATAACCACCCGTAGTATGTAACACCCCTTTAGGCTTTCCTGTTGATCCAGACGTATATAAAATAAATAAAGGATCTTCGGCATCCATCGGTTCTGGCGGACAGATATCTGTGACCGTCATAATTTCCATGTGATACCACAGGTCACGCCCCTCCTGCATTGTTATTGGATGACCTGTTCGATGCACCACAATCATTTTTTCAACGGAAGTGGTTCCATCCAACGCCAATGCTGCATCTACATTCTCTTTTAAAGGAATCGTTTTACCACCACGCATACCTTGGTCGGCTGTAATCACCAATTTAGCTTGACTGTCATCTATTCGACTTGCCAATGAGTCTGGAGAGAACCCACCAAATACCACACAATGCACTGCCCCTATTCGAGTACAGGCCAACATGGCGATCGCCGCTTCAGGGATCATCGGCATATACAAAATGACTCGATCACCTTTCCCGATTCCATTTTTCTTTAAGACATTGGCAAAACGACACACTTCATCATGTAGCTCTTCAAAAGAAATGATTTTATGGCGAGATGGATGATCCCCCTCCCAAATAATTGCTGGTTTCAGTGGGTGTTCTTTTAAATGACGATCTAAACAGTTGGCACTGACATTCAGTTGCCCATCTGCAAACCATTCAATTTTAAAATTATCTTTGTCGTAGCTGGTATTTTTTACTTGGGTGAAAGGCTTAATCCAGTCTAACTTCTTTGCAGCTTCTGCCCAAAATTCATCTGGATGGTCTACTGACTGTTGATAACGATCAAAGTATTCTTGTTCATTGGTCCTTGCTGTTTTTACAAATTGTTCTGGAACTGGATAGATTTCATTCATATTCTGCTTCCTTGATGTATCACCTCATCACGAGATGTATGCCTACTTTCTTGATTTTATTTGCTGCATGTCTTCAGTATTACGATAGCGCATTTCGGTTAACAATTGTGCTTTGGTCGTAGACACGGGGGTCACTTTAACCATCGGAAAATCTTAAGTCATTTGCCAAAATATTCGAATTTTCAATATCTATGGAGTTTTTTTGATCTTATAATTTGTATTCAGAAGTGCATATGGTTTTTTTCAGAAAAAAACATTTCCTTACCGAACTCATTCAACTGGACACGATCGTCATGCAAATACAAGAATCGTCGACATTTTTTTCAAAGCATCAAGTATCACCGGTAGATTATCCTCTTTCAACTCAAGGTCGTTTTAACCGCTTAAGTTATATTGCTTGGTTTGGATTCTTGCATCTCATTTTTACTGTTGCATTGCTTGCCCTCGGTCTAGTCTTTGGCATTGTGAATTTAAATTCACTGCAATTCAGTCAACATGCAATAAATTCGATTTCAGGATTAGGACAGTTCACTTACCTCTTACTCAGCTGTCTTTATTTTTATGCAATGATAGTTGTAATTATTCGCAGGCTGCATGATCGTAATAAATCTGGTTGGTTTATTCTGTTATTGCTGATTCCAATTGTGCAATTCTTGACTCTACTGTATTTACTCTTTGCGCGTGGTTGTAATCGTGCCAACCGTTTTGGCCACCCACGCCCATCGACTTTTATTGAAAAATTAATGGCTTGGCTCATGATAATAGGCTTTATCATCAGCTTATTGACCTCTCTAAGCGTAGTGTCATTTATGATGGGGACTGGAGAAATTGAAAATCCAACAACAATCATTGAAAAAGGAACTAAATATTTTTAAGGATTATCATTCCTTGATGATCCACTAACATGGGTTGAATATTGATTCACAAATATTATTTTTATTAGTCCGTCATAAGAAAAACTGTAATCAAAGCTTAACTTCTTTGAAATTTCAGGCAAAATATGCCAATTATTTTATTGGACATGATTGTGGCTGAAGAAGCAAATGCATTGAGTACCGTTGCGCAAGACACGACTCAATTGATCCATTCTGCAGGCGAAAAAACTGCACAAACAGTGATTCAACATACTGAAAAATATAAAGACGCATACTCAACCATCGATAAGTTTGTTGATGGTTTTTGGGAGCGTATGCCATATTTATGTATTGCGCTGATCGTCATCACTATTTTCTGGTTGCTGTCTAAGCTTTTTAAATTCTTTGTCCGTAGAACACTCGAAAACCGTACTTATACTCGCCAAAATTTAGTTCTGGTACTGAATCGTGTCGGCAGTACCGCAATTATCTTTTTTGGTTTCTTAATTGCCATGGTCATTGCAATTCCAGGCTTTACTCCTGCTCAACTGATGAGTGCTTTGGGGATTGGTTCGGTCGCGATTGGTTTTGCATTTAAAGATATTTTCCAAAATCTACTTTCTGGAATTTTGATTCTTTTGGGCGAACCGTTCAAGATTGGTGATGACATCATTGTCAACAATATGGAAGGTACTGTTGAAGATATTCAAATTCGTGCAACTTTTTTACGTTCCCCTGATGGACGACGTATCGTGATTCCAAACGCAACTGTGTATACCAGTGCCGTGACGGTAAATACCGCTTACCAACGCCGTCGTTGTGAGTTTGTGGTTGGGATTGGTTATGAAGATGATGTACAGAAAGCCAAAGATATTATTCTTAAATTGCTTGATAAAGACCAACGTATTTTAAGCCAGCCGGGCTTTACTGTGAATGTTTCTGCTTTGGCGGATTTCTCTGTCAATTTAACCGTTCGTTGGTGGGTAGATACCACCCAAGTGGTTACTGCAGCATCAATCAGTGAAATTCAAGAACGGGTACTTGAAGCCTTTGCGGATAATAATATTTCGATTCCCTATCCTGTTCAGGAAGTCAAAGTTTACCGCGGTGATCCATCAGCGGATGACATTGAATCAGCTCGTGCTAAATAAACGCCCCAATACATAAGGGATCGCGGTTTCAGTACGCAAAATACGGTTGCCTAAGTTCACTGCTTGGCAGCCGTTTTTTATCAGTAAATCTACCTCGTAAGGTATAAAACCACCTTCAGGCCCAATGATCACAGTACATGAATGATCGATAGCAAATGGCATTTTTTGTTCGGTATACGGATGCGCAATATAAGCAGGATTCTGTGGCGTAATGAAGCTAGGTAAGACATCTTCAACAAAGGGTTTAAAGCGTTTATATAGTTCAATTTCGGGAGCAATTGTGTCTCCTGCCTGTTCTAATCCCAAGATGATGTAATGATCAATTTGCTGTAAAAAAGGACTTTGCCAATAACTTTTGTCAACCCGATAACTATGAATTAAAATTAATTTTTCTACCCCCAGTGTCACCGCATCCATGATTAAACGGCGTAAAACTTTGGGCCGTGGTAATGCCACTATTAAAGTTACGGGCAATTTTGCTGGAACAGGCTGTTCTTGAATCGGTCGAAGAAAAATCGTATGTTCTGAAATATCAACAATTTCAGTTAAATAACGACTGGCACCCCGAACGCCAACTTTAAGCATATCTCCGACTTTCGCAGCAAGATGTGTGTGCAAATGTTCAACTTGCCTTTTTGAACTGATTGTCCAAGTTTCAGCTTGTGTTTGATGAGGATCAAGAAGGACGATATTCATAAAATTCTGGTTCGTTTTACTTTTAGCTAATGGTGTTTATTCATCAGCAATGTATAGATTATAAATATTGATCAATCACTGCAATATGTTTGTATAAAGAACCCTGATTACGCTTTAAAACATCAATCGCATGTTGGCTTAACTGCTGGGCAAAAGCTTGATCTTCCAAACAACGCACCAATAACTGAACCACCTCATCGACTGTTTTCCCTACTTTTAAGGCATCTGCCTGTAAGAACTCATCCACAATCGCTTGAAAATTAAAATAATGTGGTCCAATTACGGTGGGTACATCTAAAACCATAGCCTCTAAAATATTATGCCCACCACCGGGTTCATTTAACGATCCACCAACAAAACAAGCTTGGCTCAATGCATACCACAGCCACATTTCGCCCATACTGTCTGCCAAATAAACTTGGGTATTCGACTCGATCGCTTGCTCTAAGCTACGACGCTGTGCGGTTAAATTTAAACTTTGTGCAGCAGCAAAAACCTCATCAAAACGTTCAGGATGGCGAGGAACAACAATCAACAACCAATCTGGATATTGTTCTAAATAGGTTTTAAATGCGAGAAATAATTTTTCTTCTTCAGGTGCATGTGTACTGGCGATGGTGATGATTTTTCGATTTGCTAAATTCCAGTCCTGCTGCAATTGTTGTGCTTTATGAATAAATTGTTCAGGTGCAGAAATATCAAATTTAATACTTCCAAGTACTTGTGTTTTATCCTGTGGCATACCTAAATCTATAAATCGTTGTTGCGTAGCAGTATCTTGCGCCAATAACTGATCTAATTTCTGTAGCATTGGACGGGTTAGGCTTGGAACTTTGGCATAGCCTTTGGCAGATTTTTCTGAAAGCCGTGCATTCACTAAAATACAAGGCACTTTAAACTGTTGAGCTTGGTCAATAAGATTTGGCCATAGTTCAGTTTCAACCAAAATCAGCAATTTGGGTTGGTATTTCTGATAAAAATCAGCAACTAAATAGCGCTGATCGGCAGGCAAATATACCGCTTGAAATAATGCTTGATAAGGTGCTTTTAAGAATAACGATTTGGCACGTGCTTGACCTGTTTTTGTCGTATTGGTGACTAAAACACTATGACCTGCTTTTAAATAATGTTCTATTAAAGGCTGAGCAGCATTGGTTTCTCCGACTGAAACACAATGAAACCAAATGGCATGCTGATTCTTTACATCTTGAAAGGGGCCAAATCTCTCAACACATTCTTGTTGGTATTCTGTGCTATCTTTCGCACGCTTTTTGATACGCCATTGATATAAAGGCTTAACGATTTTAAGTGCTGTGTTATACCAAAAAGGAGTAGCCAAGCAGAATGTCTCAATATAGATGAATCGGCAAATATAACAGAGCCATATTCAGTTGTTAATGAATAATATTTAACGATTTGTTGTCAGCATGGTACTAGACCTTATGCTAGAGCAAATCTGATCTATCAACCAGCAATAACGCTGGCAAAATTTGGCTTTGCAGGGATGAAAAACGGTTTTTGGTTAAGAACTATGTTGTACGCCTTAACCAATGGCGATATCCATATCGCCATCCACTGGATCAGCGCTGTAGTGGTCAAATATTCAAAGACTAAGCCTTTGAATATACGATGTGGAATGTATTCCATGCATACTAACAGAGCATATAGTCTCAATATTATACTAAAGCAGGATAATCAATATAGCCTTCTGCAGTTTGTGAACCAATCATATTTTCGAACACCAATTCATTTAAAGGTGCATCTTGAATCAAACGTTCATACAAATCAGGATTGGCAATATAAGCCTTGCCGAAAGACACAGCATCTGCTTGACCTGATGCCAAGAGTTTGATGGCATCCTCACGGCTTAAACGCATATTGGCAATATATGGCACACCATTTGAACGTTGTTTCATATATTCACTGATACTGTCATCAGCTAAATATTCACGTGTAAAGAAGAACGCAATTTTACGCTTACCCAATTGTTCCAAGACATAACCAAAGGTTTCACGTGGATCAGCATCACCCATATCATGCTCATCACCACGAGGCGCTAAATGTATGCCCACACGGCCTGCGCCCCATACTTCAATTAAAGCATCCATCACTTCAAGTAAAAGACGTGCACGGTTTTCAATAGGACCACCATATTCATCTTCACGATGATTGGTTGAGCTTTGTAAGAATTGATCAATCAGGTAACCATTGGCTGCATGTAATTCAACGCCATCAAAACCAGCCGCTTTGGCTTTAATTGCAGCCTGTTTAAACTGTTCAGTGATGGTATGAATTTCGGAGATTTCCAAAGGGCGTGGCACGACATATTCACGTTTTGGACGTAGTAAGCTGACTTGTCCTGCTTGTTGTATTGCACTTGCAGATACAGGCGTTTCACCATCGAGTAGATCTGGATGTGAGACACGTCCCACATGCCATAACTGCGCCACAATCAAGCCACCTTGATCATGAACTGCTTGGGTTACAGACTTCCAACCTTCAACCTGTGCATCGGTAAATAGCCCTGGTGTATTTAAATAGCCATTGGCTTGTTCAGAAATCACTGTTGCTTCAGAAATGATTAAACCCGCACTGGCACGCTGTGCATAGTGTTCAGCCATGATTGCTGTGGGTACCCGATCAGCAGTAGCACGGCTACGGGTTAAAGGCGCCATCACGACACGATTTTTTAAATGTAAATCACCAAGTACAAGGGGAGAGTTAAGTTCAGCCATATTTGCCTCATCACTCGCTTTCTGATTGAAATCAGGCTTAAAGCGAGTTTTGTAGATAATCAATATATTGCTGAATTAGAGCTTCATTACGCGAGAAATATGACCATTGCCCATACTTTTCGGCCTGAATTAATCCTGACTGTTGCAAAACAGACAAATGATTTGACATCGTAGATTGAGAGACATTACCGAGCTTCTCGATATTCCCTGCACAGACACCACGACCAAAGCCACCGCACTGCTCTTCCGACAAATATTGTTGTGGCTTCTTGAGCCATTCCAATATCTGTCGGCGAGTCGGATTCGCTAATGCTTTAGAAATTAAATCAATATCCATCTTAGACACATTCAATTCAGAGCAAAGCTCCATTCAGCATCTTTGCATCTAATATATCGTATTTTTTCGATTTTAATATCGATTTTTTTAGATATATTACAAAAATATGAATAAAGCTTTGCTTTTGTTAAAAATTTAAATTAAAGACCTTGTTTTAAGCTGGCTTCAATAAATTTATCTAGATCGCCATCCAATACTGCACCCGTGTTCGAGTTCTCAACACCAGTACGCAAATCTTTAATACGAGAGTCATCCAGTACATATGAACGAATCTGACTGCCCCAGCCGATATCCGACTTTGAATCTTCAAGTGCTTGAGCAGCTTCATTACGTTTACTCATTTCCAGTTCGTACAATTTTGCACGTAACTGTTTCCAAGCATGATCACGGTTTGCATGTTGTGAACGCTGATTCTGGCATGCCACCACAATCCCAGTTGGTGCGTGAGTCAAACGTACTGCTGAGTCAGTTTTGTTAATATGCTGACCGCCTGCACCAGATGCACGATATGTATCTGTACGTACGTCAGCAGGATTAATATCAATCTCAATATTATCGTCCACTTCAGGCGATACAAATACTGCCGAGAATGAGGTATGACGGCGATTACCTGAGTCAAATGGTGACTTACGTACTAAACGATGTACGCCAGATTCGGTACGTAACCAACCATAAGCATACTCGCCTTCAACACGGATTGTTGCAGATTTAATCCCTGCAACATCACCATCTGATTCTTCCATTAATTCTGCTTTAAAGCCATGACGTTCGATCCAACGCATATACATACGTAACAGCATTGAAGCCCAATCTTGTGCTTCTGTACCGCCGGAACCCGCTTGAATTTCCACATAACATGGATTTGGGTCCATTGGATTACTAAACATACGACGGAATTCAAGTTTTGCTAACTCTTCTTCCGCTGCAGTCAATTCCGACTGAACATCTGCCAATAAGCTTTCATCATCTACTTCAACAGCAAGATCAAGCATCGCTTGTGCATCATCAAGCTGTGTCGCCAAGCCTTCTAAAACGTTGATCACGTTTTCAAGCTCGCCTTTTTCTTTTGCCATCGCCTGTGCACGGCTTTGATCATTCCAGATCGCTGGATCTTCTAACTCGCGGAGAACCTCTTCTAAACGCTCTTTCTTTAGATCGTAGTCAAAGATACCCCCGTAGTGTTAGACCACGGTCATTTAAGTCTTTTAGCTGAACTAGATAAGGATTAATTTCCACGAGTTTTAATCTCACATTTGACGTCTTTTAATTCGCAGGCATTCTACCACAGAGTGGAAAAAGTTGAGATATGGGATTTTATAGATCCATCTATAGCTCAATAACGCTATAACAAGAGAAGTGAAATGCATTGATTTTTTTGCAATCAGAAAAATCGTCATATCGTAGTCAAAGCTTGTGTTGATAAATTCTACAATTGATCATTTACTTAAAAGTATTTTAATTTCCGAATACTTTTTTATTACTAATTATGTCCAAACCTTACTCAAAGCGTACCAATATCCACACTATCTACACAATTTTAATAAAACAAAACATAAGTTTTATACATTTATTTTCAATATCTTAAATAAATTTTGTTACACAAACTCACCAATATTACATTTCAGTTACTATAGCGTGGTTGACGATTTTCATATTTGCCCTAGACTCGAAATTGTAACCAAACATGTATAAATCAATCAATTCTTCATAGGGGCGAATTCCATGAAAAAATTAGCAATCGCATCTGCAATCTTTTCCGTAGCCGCTTTAACTGGCACTGCACATGCTTACCAAGCCGAAGTTGGTGGTTCATATACATATAATGATCCAGATAATTTTGATGCAACTCATAGCTTTGGTGTAGATGGTACTTATTATTTTAAACCAGTACAAACTCGTAATTCACCGCTTAATGAGGCTGCATTCTTAGATCGTGCAAGTAATGTAAAAGCCAATGTAAATTATGCTAAAAATGATGGTGTAAAAGACAGCCAATACGGTGCAGGTCTTGAATACTACGTACCTAACTCAGACTTCTATGTAAGTGGTCGTGTAGGTCGTGATGAACTTGAAGTTGATAACACCAACATCGACAATAAAGTAACAACTTATGGCGCTGAAGTGGGTTATTTACCAGCTCCTGGTTTATTACTTGCACTTGGTGTGACAGGTTATGATGTTAAAGATGGTGATGACGGCGCAGACCCAACTGTACGTGCTAAATATGTAACTAAAGTAGGTCAATATGACGCTAACTTTGAAGCTTTTGGTGCATTCGGTGACTTGGATGAGTACAAAGTACGTGGTGACTTGTATTTAGATAAGACCTTAAGTGTAGGTGCTGACTACTACAACAATGATTTAACTGATCGTGATGAATGGGGTATTTCTGCGAAGAAATTCTTTAATCAAAATGTTAGCTTAGAAGGTCGTGTAGGTTTTGGTGATGACTACAACACTTACGGCGTTCGTGCTGGATACCGTTTCTAAGTTTAAATCTATTTAGCAATCGCTCTTTTGGAGCAACAAAAGCCAGTCAATTGACTGGCTTTTTTATATGTGTATAAATCATTAATTCAATACGTTTTAGTAAATTTGTAGTAAATGTCAGAATATTAAAATTCTTTTAAACACTTCTAAAAATTGTCTTCATCAAACCGATCTTGATCTATCTTATAAATATTAAAGCTTCTTTCAACCTGAACTCCTAAACCAAATTCAATCATTAAAGAAGTCAATTTATCTCCATCAATTAAAACAATTCCCGATTTTTTTGCAGATTCAACAGCCTCTTTACTAAAATTTGAGGTTGTAATGAATACCCCTTTTTTAGCAACTTGATCTGCTAAAGCGCCTTTAAATTGTTGAATATCCGGTCTTCCAACAGTATTTTCCCAACGCTTTGCTTGAATATAAATTTTATCTAGACCTAAACGGTCTTCACTAATAATTCCATCAATCCCACCATCACTTGTTTTACCAATAGCTTGGGCCGCATCTTGATGCGAGCCGCCATAGCCCATAGCAACCAATAAATCGACAACTAATATTTCAAAAAATTGAGGTGAGTTACTTTTAATTAAATTAAGTAGATCTATCTTTAAATCATTTTTTAATAAATTAGATTGTTGAGTGATTATTTCTGGCGGAGTCAGCTCATCTGAGCTTAAATTTATTTCCAGAATATCCTCTTTCTTTTGCTCTTTTTCAACTTTGGGATTTATTTTTCTAAACTCATTAAATGAATCAAATTGAGAGAGATACTTTCGATCCAGCTTTTTGAGATTTTTGAGATTTATATTTCTACCAAGATCAGATAACTTAAAATGTGCTTTTTGAGGATATTCAATAAACTCAGCTTTTTTTAAATAGGTTTTCGCCCACTGTAACCGATAAAAAATAACATTTCGACCATCTTCCATCGTTTCATTTATTTCTTCGTCAGAACAATTTAATTCAAGAATCAGGGCTTCATACGCCTCTTTTAAACTATAAGTCACATCATTTGACTGCATAATTTTAAGTAGTGGCAACATCAAATCATAGTGGGTATACATAATTACTCTAATAGGTCTTTCATTTTTTCAATTATATAAAAAAAAGAGCACCTAAGTGCTCTTTTTAAAAGTAATTTATCAAATTCTACCAAGAATAAAGCCCTTGGCGTAATTCAGGCAAGAAGCTTCGCTTCTTGAAATCCTGCTGCCGCGAGCATAGCTCTTGGCGTAAAATCAGCAAAATGCGTTGCATTTTGAAACCCTGCTGCCGCGAGCATAGCTCTTGGCGTAATTCAGGCAAGAAGCTTCGCTTCTTGAAATCCCTGAATTACTCCCATTCAATTGTTGCTGGTGGTTTAGAAGAAACGTCATACACCACACGAGAAACATCTTTAATTTCATTCATGATACGTGTCGAGATTTTATCAACCAACTCATATGGAAGATGCGCAAAACGAGCTGTCATAAAGTCAACAGTTTCCACGGCACGAAGTGCAATGACCCATGCATAACGACGGCCATCACCTACAACACCTACCGATTTCACAGGTTGGAATACTGCAAATGCTTGAGCAGTTTTGTCATACCAACCACTTGCACGAAGCTCTTGCATAAAGATATCATCAGCAAGTCGAAGAATATCAGCATATTCTTTTTTCACTTCACCCAAGATACGCACACCCAAACCTGGACCAGGGAATGGATGACGATAAAGCATTTCATGTGGTAAACCTAAAGTTGTACCTAAACGACGTACTTCATCTTTAAATAGATCACGAATTGGCTCAACCAATTCAAAAGCTAAATCTTCAGGTAAACCACCCACATTATGATGTGACTTAATCACATGCGCTTTACCATTTTTAGTTGCCGCAGATTCAATCACGTCAGGGTAAATCGTACCTTGCGCAAGGAAGTTTACGCCATCAAGCTTACGCGCTTCTTCAGCAAAAACTTCGATGAATTCACGACCAATAATTTTACGTTTTTTCTCAGGATCAACTTCACCAGCAAGTGCAGATAAGAAACGCTCTTCTGCATCCGCACGAATCACACGGATCCCCATGTTTTTCGCAAACATGTCCATCACTTGCTCGCCTTCATTTAAACGAAGTAAGCCATTGTCTACGAATACACAGGTCAGTTGATCACCGATTGCTTTATGCAACAATGCTGCAACCACAGATGAGTCAACACCACCTGAAAGACCTAAAAGAACTTTTTGATCACCAATTTGTTCACGTAATTGTTCAACACGTAAATCAATAATGTTTTCAGAATTCCAAAGATTACGGCAACCACAAATGCTGTGAACGAAGTTAGACAGTAATTCTGCGCCTTTGGCAGTATGTGTTACTTCTGGGTGGAATTGCACCCCGTAGAAACGACGCGTTTCATCACTCACTGCAGCAAATGGGCAGCTTGGTGTGCTTGCAGTCACTTTAAAGCCTGCTGGAATCGCAGAAACTTTGTCACCGTGGCTCATCCAAACATTGAGTTTGTCATCACCATCATTTAAATCACCAAGCAATTGATCACGTACTAAAACGTCAACTGCTGCATAACCAAATTCATGTACAGTACCTGGCTCTACTTTACCGCCAAGTTGTTCTGACATGGTTTGCAGACCATAGCAGATCCCCAATACAGGTACACCCAAGTTGAACACAACTTCTGGCGCACGTGGACTACCTTCCTCATGCACACTTTCAGGACCACCAGACAAGATGATACCGTTCGGATTAAACGCGCGAATGTCTTCTTCAGACATATCAAAAGCATACATTTCAGAATATACACCAGCTTCACGTACACGGCGTGCAATAAGCTGGCTATATTGAGAACCGAAATCCAAGATAAGGATACGATCTTCAGTAATTTGAGTATTGGTAGTCATGAGTCAACAACTATGCAGGCAAACGAATATAAGCGCCATATTCTATCATTTTTATAAGCCGTACGCACTCCATTCAATCAAGTTCCTTAGCTTTCTAAAAAATCATTTTAAATAATCAGCTTATAGGTTCATTTTGGCTTTAATGATGCTAATCAGTTCACTGGGGGTCATACAGCGATTTAAAAAATCTTCTAAGGAGCCTTCGTCGGTCACTTCTGTAAAAAACACCTCATGATCTGTGCCAAATAATGTTGGATTTTCAGGGTCTGGATCAGACAAGCAGATATAGTATCGATCAGGTAAGCTATAACGATAAAACAACTGTAGAAAATCAGGTTTTGGATTTTGGGTCAGCTGAATCACTGCTTTGAGATCAATATCATCCTCTAAAAAATCACGGTTCCATTCATCAAAATCAGCTGTACCAGCTTGATATGGAGTAAAGTGCACAGCTTGCCAAAAGGTTTGTCCGCGCACTTCTTCTGTTAACTGATAATACTCTTGAATCAGTTGATTAAAAAATCCATCTGGATTTAGATCTAGCTCGGCTTGATGTTGATCAATATAGTCACCCAAACCATAAATTGGTTCTTGATCATCGGCTGCCGCCCAAGGTGTATCCTGAGGCCGTTCATATAAAACGGTATTAAAGGTGATAGCGCACAGGTCATCAACCCATGACACACCTTTGACTTGATCAACATCACCGCCCAGTGCTTTTATTCTGTCTAGAATTTCTTTTTTCATTGTTAAAACTGAATTGAATATTTTTAGATAGCATAAACCAATTGATCCATTTGAATAGTGCTAAATGAACACACACAAAAGCCAGATACAGATCTGGCTTTTCAAAACTTTATTTATGTTTAAATTATTTTTCTATTACATGATCAAGACTCAATTTCCCAGCACCATGCAACATCAAGAAAAACAAACCGCCTGCCATTGCAAAGTTTTTCATAAAATTAATTGCATCTGCTTCACCACCATGAAATATCAACGCGGTAATCAAACTAAATATACCTAAACCAAATGCTGCAAAGCGTGCCTGAAAACCAAATAGCAATGCCAAACCACCACCCAACTCAACCAGAATGGTCAAAGGTAACATGGCACCTGGTACACCCATTGATTCCATATAACCGACAGTTGCGCTGTAAGCCGTGATTTTGCCCCAGCCTGCAACAATAAAAATATATGCCATAAGAATACGCGCAATCAATGCAATGATCGCATTCGCGGTGGGTTGATTCACAATATTTTTAACAACGATATTTGGATTAAACATGCTGTGACCTAATTTGTATTTCGTTCTGAAGATGTATACATATTAATCACTAAACATTTCAAGTTAAATACTTAAAAACTAAACTCATCGTTGCAAATTAAGAACAATAATAAGTTTTAAAAAATTACTTTTTAATACTGACTTTCATAACTCACACTGCTAGGATTTGTGCACCAATTCGCATAGTTTCTTCCTTATGGATCTGATTGACTTTATTTTGCACGTAGATGAACACCTATTTGAATTTATTAGAAATTATGGTATCTGGGTGTATGGAATTTTATTCCTGATTATTTTTGTTGAAACAGGTCTAGTGGTGATGCCTTTCCTGCCCGGGGATAGCTTACTTTTTGCCGCGGGTGCTTTAGCAGCCTCCACGGGTGCAATGGATCCTATGGTTTTAATTCTTCTGCTATTTATTGCGGCAGTTCTTGGTGATACCCTCAATTATCATATTGGGAAATATGTTGGACCTCGTGTTTTTGAAATTGATTCTAAATTTATCAACAAACAACACTTGTTGAAAACATCACAATTTTTTGAAAAACATGGTGGAAAAACCATTATTTTTGCCCGCTTTATCCCTTTTGCCCGTACTTTTGCACCCTTTGTCGCGGGTGCAGGAAGCATGAATTATAAGTATTTCCTAACTTATAATGCAGTCGGTGCAATTTGCTGGGTTGGCTCGTTTATTACTTTGGGTTATTTATTCGGTAATATGCCGATTGTGAAAGATAATTTTACCCATTTGGTTTTCGGTATCATTATTTTGAGTGTCTTGCCTGGTATTATTGGCTATATACGTCATAAATTTTTTAATAAAAATAAAATGCCCAACAATTAATAAACACTATGTTAAAAGTGATAAAAAAGCCGATTTCTAAAATCGGCTTTTTATATAACATCAAAACAGTTATTTTTTGACATACTGACGCTTAGGGACATAAGGACAATTTTTAAATTGAGCTGCCTGTGAAAGGGCATCTTGTTCACCATACAATCGGGAAAGCTCAGTATTTTTGGTATTTGAAGATTGCCCTAAATTTACAGAAATACTTGGACCAATGCCCCAACCCCAGCCACCGCTGCCCCAACCACCACCGACGCCTAATCCAACACCCACGCCTGTACGTTTCGCAGGTTGTACACCATTATTAATGTATTGTTGGATACGGTTAAATTCTGTATTCAATTGCATACAGTTCATTGCCTGATATTGCGTAGGCGATACATATGTAGGTTTAACCGTCGTCGTACAAGCAGATACGACCATTGTCGTTAAAGCAACGACTGATAATTTAACAGAAGTCATTTTCAATGATTTCATCACGATCTCGAAATTATTTTTTATCAATCTCATTGAACAATGATTGATAGGCTTGAGTCAATTTATGATCTGTAGCCAAATGAATTAATGGCAGATTTTTATGATGCGATTCTTTCATTAATACAGAAGGTGGCAACATATTTTCTAAAACAGGTAAACCTTCATCTTTAAGCTGTTGTACCACTTCACGCGGTAATTTTGCCTGAGCTTGATATTGATTGACCACAATGCCTTCGATTTCAAGTCGATCATTATGATCATCTTGAGTTTCTATGACATTTTGAATAAGCGTCTGTAATGCACGTTTTGAGAATACATCACAATCAAACGGAATCAGAACACGATCTGCTGAGATCAGTGCCGATAAGGTAAAAAAGTTAAATGCTGGTGGTGTATCAATATAAATACGCTCATATTGACTGGTTAAGGTCTGAATCGCATCACGTAACTTATAAATTTTATGCTTTGATTCTAACGCATGCTCTAACTCGCCTAAGCTCGGGCTGGCAGGTAATACATCCAAATCTTTAAAAGGTGAACGATGAATATATTGCTCAAAACCTTTATTTTTTGTTTTTAAAAGGCTACCAATGGCATTTCCAATCAATCCTTTTTGTTGATGATTCCCCAGCACATCATTAAAAAAATTTTCAATATTGGGTTCTAATGCGGTTTTTTCAGCCGAATAGGTGGCGTCATCACCCAAAAGATATTGGCTTGAATTTGCTTGAGGATCTAAATCAATTACCAGAGTTTTAAAACCCTGATATGCACTAATCGCAGCAAGATTCACTGTAATACTTGATTTTCCCACACCGCCTTTTTGGTTAAATACCACACGAGTTAGCATACAAGTTCCCCAAGCTATCATTATTTTTAAACTTGTATCTAGTTTAACCTAGACACTCTCCAAGTGTGAAATTCATGTCTAACAATCAGCTAAAAACTGGTTTAAGCACCACCAAAACTAAAGTTGCAAGTAAAGCAATTCCGCCAATCACTAAACCCGCTCGACGTTGTGCCAAAAGAATAGTGTCATCCTTTTTATAGGCTTTTATTTGTGAGGAAAGGAAAACCATAAACAAAATAATTTTCGCATAGAACCAAGGCTGCACTTTAAACTCATTCATGATCAATAAAGTTAGACCTGTAAATATAACCACCGTGAGGGAAAGATGTTGCAAGGCAACAAAAGCCACCCGCCCTTTAGGATTCGGCTGCTGGTTGTGTGTTCTAATAAATAATGTTGAAGCGCGTAAAACAAAAACCAGTATCAATAATGCAACACTGGTCATGTGAATGATTTTGATCAGCAAATGTATATCCATTTTAAATTACTCTGCACTTTATACTTTAGGTGCGTGAGCGCATTCTGGGCTTGCTGGTGCTTGACCTTGCCACTCACTTGGAAGATAAGCATGGATCGCTAAGGCATGAATTTTTCCAGGACTGAGTAAGTCTTTGGCTTCTGCGTACACTTTTTGGTGGCGTTGTACCAAACGTAACCCTGCAAATTGTTCACTGACAATGATCACCTTAAAATGCGACTCTTTTCCAGGAAAATACCCACCATGACCAGCAGACTCATTGATCACTTCTAAATGTGATGGCTCAAGTTGATTTAAACTTTCAATCAATTGTTGTTCTAAACTCATGCTGATTCCTTAGAGATCGATCAATGGATGAATGACATAGTATAGCGGATTCTTTGAGCATCGCTGAGTGTTCAACAAAGCTTTTGCTGTTCGATTTGATTTTTTTAAATTAAATTTTGATTTTTTTTCATAAAAATGTCTTTATTTTATGCAATTAGTGTTTTCCTTTGCAGAAAAATCTTGACCCTACCATCTGTTGATGTATTATACACCGCATGCGGGAATAGCTCAGTTGGTAGAGCATAACCTTGCCAAGGTTGGGGTCGGGAGTTCGAGTCTCCTTTCCCGCTCAAATTTTTTTATTCAGTTTTTTATTTAAAAAATTGGACAGACTCCGCGGGAATAGCTCAGTTGGTAGAGCATAACCTTGCCAAGGTTGGGGTCGGGAGTTCGAGTCTCCTTTCCCGCTCCAAAATTTTTTTATTCAGTTTTTTATTTAAAAAATTGGACAGACTCCGCGGGAATAGCTCAGTTGGTAGAGCATAACCTTGCCAAGGTTGGGGTCGGGAGTTCGAGTCTCCTTTCCCGCTCCAAATTTAAAAAGCCCTGATCGAAAGATTGGGGCTTTTTTTGCATTATTAATTTATAAATCATCAAAATACACTTACACACTTTATGCTGATTCATTCAATCAGTGTGTTGATCACAAAACGGTAAAAGCACAAAAAAACCAATCCGAAGATTGGTTTTTTAAAATAATCACCACATGATGCAATTATCTTTCTCTTAAAGCCTCTTTGGCTTTATTAAATGGTTTCAATAAATATTCAATAATTGTTTTTTGACCAGTACGAATATCTACCGTTGCCACCATACCTGGTGTTATTGAAAAGGATTTACCCGCTTTATTGGTCAACTTATCTTTATCTGTACGAATATAGACTCGATAGAAAACTGATCTTGTTTAACTTCATCACGGATGGTATCAGGAGAAATCACTGTCACTTTCCCTTCCAAGCCACCATAAATTGAATAATCATATGCTGTGATTTTTACCAATGCAGGTTGACCAGGGTGAATAAACGCAATATCTCGTGGCGAAATCCGAGCTTCAATTAATAACTGCTCATCAATCGGTACAATAGTCATCAATTTGCCATTTTGTGGAATAACCCCACCAATGGTTGTCACCGCAATTTCTTTAACCACACCACGTACTGGTGCTTTAAAAGTAGAGCGTGTCACTGAATCATTACGACCAGCAACAACTTGCTGTAATGACTGAATATCAGCGTTGGCTTTTGCCAATTCTTCACGTGACTTTACATAGTAGTCATTACGCTTATCATTGATTTGATTTTCAAAATTATTGATATCTCGTTTTAAGCGTAGCACTTCAACTTCAGAAGCAGCGCCTTTTGCCACCAAAGGTTGTGTCATTTGCAATTCATTTTGAACCAAAGATAATGCATGTTTTAAACCAGTAATTGATTCGTCTAAATTTGCACGACGCGAACTATACAGTGCACTTTCTTCTCTCACTAACGCAGGAACGGCCAAAACCTGTTTTGGAAACTTGATCGCTGTCCCATTTACTTCAGCTTCTAAACGTGATGCAGTGGCCAGTGTGGCAAGTAATTTCATTTGGCTTTCACCCACTTGTGACTCAAATCGAGTAGGATCAATTTGCGCAAGCGTCTGCCCCTTTTGAATAATGTCTCCCTCTTTGACATCTAAGCTGGTCAACACACCACCATCTAAAGATTGAATCGTCTGTTCTTTTGATGACGGAACAACCTTACCCGTTCCTGTAGAAACTTCTTCCAATTTAAATGCACAAGCCCAAATTAAGAAAGCCAACAAGCCAATTGCAACGATCCAAATAATAAATGTGGATTTCGGTAAAGGCGGTTCTGAAAATTTTAATGCAGAGGGATTAGTTGGCCGTTGTAACACATTGGAGACATGATCAACTTGAGCAGGTTCAGCATCTTGAGCTGTGATATTTTGGTCATTTTTTTCTTGGCTCATGTTGAAGTCCCTCCTGCATTTGCCTGCTGGGCAGGATTCAAAATGGCATCACGTGGCCCATCTTTGATAATCTTACCTTCATGTACAACGATAATACGATCAACAAGTTGCAAAACCGCAGGACGATGCGTCGCAACCACTAAAGTCCGATGACCTAACCATTCTTTTAAATGCTGGATCAACACTTTTTCAGAAACATCATCAATCGAAGCAGTCGGTTCATCCAATAACACAATATTTGGATTTCGGAGCAATAATCGTGTGAGTAACAGTGCTTGTTTCTGTCCTCCAGAGAACCCCACACCACCCTCAAGAATAAGATGATCTAGGCCTTCCTTTTTTTGTTCCACGATTTCTAAAGCATTGGTGATTTTTAAGGCTTGGATAATTTCATCATTGCTTGCTAATGGTGCACCCAGAGTTAAATTTTCACGAATGGTACCAAAGAACAAATGCGCGTTTTGATTTAGTAATGCCATATCACGGCGAATATCATCGGGATCAAGTAAAGATTGATCGACACCATCCAAACTGATCTTGCCCTGTACTGGCAATTGCATTCCTGAAAGTAACTGTAATAAGCTAGATTTCCCTGCCCCATTACGTCCAAGAATTGCAACTTTTTCACCTGCCTGAATTTTTAACTGTGGAATGACTAAAGTTGGGCGTGGATCATCTTCAGTATATTTAAATATCACACCTTTAAAATCATAATCACCTGAGAGGACTTTACGCTGAATCAATTGTGCTCGATCAGGACGGTCTACTGGCTTTTGCATCAGCTCATCTAAACCATTTTTAGCCACTTTGGCTTGTTGCCAACGACCTAATACACCTGTGATTTGTGAAATTGGCGCAAGCATACGTGAAGATAAAATCGAACACGCCACCAATGCCCCAGTGGTCATATCCCCTTTCATCACCGCAAAACACCCCACTAAAACCACAATCGCATAGGTCAGTCCTTGAATTTTTTGTGTCCAAGCATTTAACCAACCCACGATTTTACGTTGACGCATACTGACATCTGCAGACACTTCATTCATGTGATTCCATTGATTTTGAAATCTGGCTTCAGCACGTAATAACTTGATGTCCTCAATACCTTGAACCGCCTCGACCAAAATTGCGTTGCGAATTGCAGATTCACGCATCCCTTCAGTGGCTAAATGAGCTAACTTTTTCTGCACCAAGAACCCAGGAATAATCATCAGTGGTACAACCAGTAACATCACCCAAAAGATGTTGCCGCCAATAATCCAGAAAATCGCTAAAAATAGGAAGAAAAATGGTAAATCTGCAATTGCACTGATTGTTGTTGAGGTCACCAACTCACGAACACCTTCGAGTTCACGAATCTGTGATATGAACGAACCCGTTGAGCGGGCACGATCTTTATTTCGAATACGTAGTGCATGACCAAAGACGCGGTCTGAAATCTTGAGATCTGCGCGTTTACCAATAATGTCTGACAAATAAACCCGTGCAATGCGTAACACAAACTCAAAAACGGCTGCAATCAACACCCCACCTGCAAGCACCCACAAGGTTGGGATAGATTGAGATGGCACAACTCGGTCATAGACTTGCATAGAGAAAATAATGGTTGCCAATGCCAAAATATTGGCAATCATCGAAGCAACCATGATGTCTGTATAACGTTTCCAATCTTTTAAAACGATGTCCCAGAACCAGCTTTTTTCATAAGGTTTGATATATTCATCAACACGTGCATCGGGAATCGATGTTTCTGGTCGAAAAATATAAACACGACTGGCATTGGCTTGAAGTTCATGCAAGTTAAAAGTTTGTGAAAGGCCTTGATCACCACTTAACTGTAAGCTTGCATTACCCTCATTGTCGACTTTCTCGATAACCGCAACTTGACCATTGTTAAACTCTACAACAACCGGCAACCTCCATGGATTTAGTACATCCGTGGTGAAGTCTGCTTTGCGAACATTCAAACCCACTTGACGGGTAATAATGGACAACATGTCATCAATATTTGTGTATTTATTCCAATCCAGTTGCAGTCGAATTTGTTCTTCAGCAGGTTGCATCCGATAATGCTGAGCAACCGTAATGATCGCTTGTAACCAGGGTTGATAATTTAATGTTTTTGTATTCATGGTTGAACTTCAAACCCCTGAATTTGAATGTTATTTAAATGATAAGCATTTCTACTTTTACCGGTTACCTTGATATACAAAGCGATCGTGTCATAGATATCAAAGCGTGCCGCTTCCCTTTCTATTCTTGAACTTTGATAAGATTGCTCTGAACTTAATAAATCTAAGATTGAACGCTTACCTAATTTATATTGTTCTTCATATAGCTCACGAGTTTTTGCTGTTGAACGTTCCCGATCCAATAAAACCCAGATCTGCTTATCTGTGTTTTCAATGCTTTCTCGCGCAATTTGTGTTTGATCCATAATATCTAGGTAAGTTGCATTCAACTTTGCACGTGCCGCTTGTTCAGCAAAATTTGCAGCCTTAACTTGAGATCCCAGTGCACCACCTTGATAAAAATTACTGGACATCTGCACGCCGACAGAACCATCAGTATCATTTTCTAAACCAGTATTTGGATTTTGACCATTCAGTGCTTTGCTGACTGATCCTACTAATGAAATTGTGGGATAAGCACTCAATTGGGTTTGTTTCTTTTGGCTCTGCGCAACATCAATCTCTGCTTTTGCTGCAATCATCGTAGGAATGGTATTCATTTCAGGGTCGTCATAAAGACCTGATTGTTTTACAAATTCATCAGGAATATTAAAATCCATTTGACTCACATCAAAACCCAATAATGTGCGTAATTTTTGTTCTTGTTGTTTTAAAAAATTTTGCTGAGTAATTAAGTAAGAACGAGCGTACTCAACATAGCTTTGTGCTTGTACAGGATCGGCATTACTGCTGATTCCTGCGTCTGCTCTTAAACGGGCAATCTCATGTAAACGACTGACCCCATTTAATTGATCTTGCGCTATTTTGATAATATTGCGATAGCGCAGTAAGGATAAAATATCTCGCGCTGTTTGTGTCGATATATCATCAATACTGATTAATACATTGGCTTGCTCAACTGCCAATTTATTTTGTTGCGTGGTGACACTGGATTTTACTTTGCCAAAGTCATAAAGCAATTGGTTGGCTTCAACTGAATACAATTGGCGACCTTTGTCATTGGATGTAAAATCACCCGTATTCATACCCGCTTTTAACTGTGGGTAATATTGTGCTTTTGCCACATCAATATTGGCATTTTGTCCTGCCAATGTTGAAATCGTTTGAGCGATATTGGGGTTTCTTTTTACTGCAATCTGAATCGCATCTTCAAGACTTAAGATTTTTGCTTGGCTTGAATACGCCTTGCTTGTTTGCGCTTGTTCTAAATATAAATTATTGAGTGATGCCTTTTGTCCAGTATATGGCTTTACTATAGGCAGTTGATTCTGATTGCCTATATGTGTATCGGGTTGATATTTAAAATCGGTCAAATCCTTGAGCTGTACGGTTCTAAATGACTGATCATCTTTAGGTTTTATAAAACCTGTCACACCTTCTTTGATATTTTTTAAGTAGCTTGTTTCTTGTGTATAACCATTGTTCTGCAATAGAACCAATAAACTGACAGCACTCAAACTTTTTAACAATATAGTGGGCTTTTTTGCTATTAACATTCGCGAATGGCACCTAGAAAAGCTTTTAATTATCGGTATTGAATTATTTTGAATTATTTCCCTACCTCATTTCTATTCTACACATTATAAAATCTAATCAAATGCTTATTTTTACTTTTTAAAGTTAATTTTCTTTAATAAAATATTTTAAATTCAAAGAGTAATGATGATAAAACGTGACTCTTATCACATGAATTATAAGATTCCACATAGATCATCTCAAAAGCTATAAATTGGCAATGTGCAAATCATCACGGATGATCAAACATGATATTAAGAGTTCGGCTTGATGAAGTAGACACTTATTTAATTTCACACTTCAACTAAATTTACATCTTCCAATATAATTTCTTATACACTTTAAGGTTAAAATGATGTTTCACTACCAGCCAACCTTAAACAATATAAAGATGAACATGAATAAACTGACTTGTTTCAAAGCCTATGACATTCGAGGCAAACTGGGCACAGAGCTAAATGAAGAAATCGCTTATAAAGTAGGACGTGCTTATGGTCAAATCTATCAACCGAAAACTATTGTTATCGGTTGTGATATCCGTTTAACCAGTGAAGCATTAAAACAAGCAACGATTCGGGGCTTAAATGATGCTGGGGTAGATGTTCTTGATCTTGGGATGACGGGGACAGAAGAAGTTTACTTTGCTGCTTTTCATCTCGATGTTCAAGGTGGTATTGAAATCACAGCAAGCCATAACCCGATGGATTATAATGGCATGAAATTGGTTCGTGAAAATGCCCGACCAATCAGTGCAGATACGGGACTAAAAGATATCCAATCATTGGCTGAATCTGAACAATTCATTGAAGTCGAGAAAAAAGGCTCAGTCCAAAAATATAATATCCTGCCTGAATTTATTGAACACTTACTTACTTATATTGATCCGAGCAAAATTCGCCCGCTTAAACTGGTGATGAATGCAGGCAATGGCGCGGCGGGTCATGTCGTTGATGCAATCGAAGAAAAGTTCAAAGCGCTCAATATCCCAGTAGAGTTTATTAAAATCCATAATCATCCAGATGGTACTTTCCCAAATGGTATTCCCAATCCAATCTTGGTGGAAAATCGAGATAGCACTCGAAATGCGGTTTTAATACATCATGCGGATATGGGAATTGCGTGGGATGGTGACTTTGACCGTTGTTTCTTATTCGACGAAAAAGGTCAATTTATTGAAGGCTATTATATTGTTGGATTATTAGCCCAAGCTTTCTTGTTAAAAAAAGCCGGTGAAAAAATCGTACATGATCCTCGCTTAGTTTGGAATACACTGGATATCATTGACCAATATAATGGTATTGCTGTTCAATCTAAATCTGGACATGCCTTTATTAAAGATGTGATGCGTGAACACAATGCGGCTTATGGTGGGGAAATGAGTGCACATCACTATTTCCGCGATTTTGCTTACTGTGACAGCGGGATGATCCCTTGGTTATTGGCAATTTTAGTGGTATCAGAAACCCAACAATCATTATCAAGCCTTGTTGAAGGGATGATTGAACGTTTTCCTTGTAGTGGTGAAATCAACTTTAAAGTCGAAGATACTCAAAAAACTATTCAAAAAATCTTCGATCATTTTGCCGATCTAAACCCTGCAATTGATCAAACAGATGGCGTTAGCCTTGATTTTGGTGAATGGCGTTTAAATGTCCGTGCATCCAATACCGAGCCATTATTACGCTTAAATATTGAAAGCCGTGCAGATAAAAATCCTAAACCAATGCAAGACTATGTAGATGAGTTAACTCAGTTGATTCAGGGTAAGTTCTAAATGGCGATAAAAAAATAGGCGCTTAATGCGTCTATTTTTTTACAGTTAAATTTATGCTTGATAGCCTGTTGGATTTTGTTTTTGCCAATTCCAACTGTCTGCCAGCATATCTTCCAAAGTATACTTTGGCGTCCAACCTAATTCTTTAATTGCGCGTGCATTATTTGCAAATGAAGTTGCGACATCCCCCGAACGACGCGGTGCAATTTCATATGCAACAGAAACCCCATTCACCTGTTCGAAAGTGTTCTTCACTTCAAGTACAGATGAACCATTCCCTGTACCAATGTTCCAAGCACGGCAGCCTTGAGCCGCTAAACGGTTGTTTAAAGCACATAAATGCGCATTGGCTAAGTCAACCACATGAATATAGTCACGCACCCCTGTACCATCTACAGTGTCGTAATCATCACCATAAATCGAAAGTTTTTCACGACGCCCAACGGCAACCTGAGTGACATAAGGCATTAAATTATTTGGAATACCTTGTGGATCTTCACCAATACGGCCACTCTTATGTGCCCC
Source organism: Acinetobacter sp. LipI_19 (assembly GCF_058242925.1). NCBI lineage: Bacteria > Pseudomonadati > Pseudomonadota > Gammaproteobacteria > Moraxellales > Moraxellaceae > Acinetobacter > Acinetobacter sp. LipI_19. Next base: position 4,036,230 of record NZ_JBZAYK010000001.1, on the reverse strand, counting down.
AACTGGATTAAAATAACGCAAGAGTGCAATTGACCAGCGCTCATCCGCAATGGATAGCTTTTCCAACAATTGCTCAACAATTAACTTGGTATAACCATAGTTATTTGAAGGCATGCCTGTCGGCATATTTTCATCTAAGGGAGAAATATTCGCTTCATCATATACAGTTGCAGACGAGCTAAAAACTAAATTAAAAACACCCGCTCTTTGCATTGCTTGTGCCAGCTGAACTGATCCTGCAATATTATGATCAAAGTAAGTCAGTGGAATTTGCTGACTTTCTCCCACTGCTTTTAAACCGGCAAAATGAATCACAGCATCAATTTTGTTGTTTGAAAAAACTTGATCTAAATCATGTTGATAACGAATGTCGCCTTGAATAAATTTCAGCGTTTTTCCAGTCAACGCTTGGACACGTTTTAATGATTCTTCCGAGCTATTTGATAAATTATCTAGAACAATAACCTCATGTCCAGCCTCAAGTAACTCCACACAAGTATGTGATCCAATATAACCCGCACCGCCTGTTACTAAAATATTTGCCATAAATTTTTCTCTATTCTTTACCCAGCAATATCTTGATTAAACCTTGTGTTGAAGCATCCAGTTGAGACACGTCTTTTTCTTTACCATTGAGGATAGGGAGTAATTGATTAGCAATTTCTTTGCCTTTTTCAACCCCCCATTGATCAAATGGATTAATATTCCAAATGACCGATTGCACAAATACTTTATGTTCATACAATGCGATCAGCATCCCTAAACTATAAGGGCTTAGTTCTTGTAACAATAGCGTTGAGCTTGGTTGGTTACCTTCATATTGTTTATATACAGGTAAGTCTGATAATTCATTGGCATTTAATGCTGTGTTACCAAAAGCCAATAATCGCGACTGGGCCAAGCAATTGGATAAAGCCAAATGATGCTGCTCAATTAAGGATTCCGCACTTTCTGCATAGGTGAATTGATTCGAGTTATAACGCTGTACCGGCGCAATGAAATCACAACTCACTGCATGGGTTCCTTGATGCAAAAGCTGATAAAAAGCATGTTGCGCATTTGGTCCCACTTCCCCCCAGACGATTGGACAGGTGTTTAAATCAACTTTTTCATTATTTCTTTGAATCGACTTACCATTCGATTCCATCTCAAGTTGCTGTAAATAAGAAGCAAAATATTTTAGACGGCCATCATAAGGCAATACTGCATGGGTCTGAATATTTAAAAAATTATTATTCCAGACCCCAAGCAAACCCATCAATACGGGAATATTTTGTTCAAATGAGGCTTTTTGGAAATGTTGATCAATCGCATAAGCGCCTGCGAGCAATTGCTTAAACCCATCAACACCGATCTGCAATGCAATTGGTAAACCAATACATGACCACAGCGAGTAACGACCACCGACCCAATCCCAAAGTAAGAACTGGTTTTCTGCTGCAATTCCCCATTCTGTCATTTTCTCAGGCTTGGTTGAAACCCCAATAAAATGATGTTGGATCACACTGTTTTGTGTACCCAAATCTTTTTCTAACCACTGACGAACTGTTTGAGCATTGGATAAAGTATCAATGGTACCAAAAGACTTAGATGAAATAATAAATAAGGTGGTTTCTGGGCGTAATTGATGTAATAAATCAGAAAGCTGACTACCATCCATAGTTGAAACAAAATGTACTTTTAATGGTTTAGAGGTACTGACTTTATAATCTGATAAGGCATGACTCACCATCAATGGTCCCAAGTCAGAACCACCCACACCAATATTGACCACGTCCTGAATCACTTCACCTGTCGAACCACGACATTGTCCCGCGTGGACTTTATCAACAAGCTGGTACATACGATCTAATTGTTGATGCACCAACTCAGCCAGCTCAGGGTAATCTTGATCATGTTTCGGTAAGCGCAATGCCCAATGCATTGCTGCTCGGTCTTCCGTATAATTGATCGATTCTTCAGTAAATAAACGTTTGATCCATTGCGTTAATTGTTTTGAATCTGCAAATTTAAACAAGGCATCGCATGCATTTTGGTCAATACGATGTTTGCTATAGTCAAAACTCAGTTGATTAAAATGTACTGAGAACTTGTCAAAACGCTGTGGATCTTGTTCAAATAAATCGGTTAAGCGCAATTGCTGTTGTTCTGTAGCAAGATTTTGCAATCCTGCTAAATGCTGATTTCTTTGATCAATATTTAATATAGAATTTGTCATACTCGCCCTACACCCTGATAAGCAAAACCTTGTGCTTTGACGAAATCTGGATCTAACATATTACGACCATCGAGAATTAAAGGATGGGCCATTTTCTGTAAAAGTTGCGAATAATCTGGACTCCAATATTGCTTCCAAGCCGTCAATAAACACAATGCATGTGCATTTTCTACGGCTTGGTATTGATCATGACATAAAATCAAATCAGTGCGTTCGCCATAGAAATTTGCTACCCGCTCCAAGGCTTGTGGGTCATGCAACTGTACAATCGCGCCTTGCGCCCAAAGCGCTGCAAGCATGGCATGAATTGGCGAGTTCTCAATACTGGAGGTATTTTCTTTAAAAGAAGCACCCCAAATCGCCACAACTTTACCTGTTAACTGCCCTTGATAGTAATTCCACAGTTTTCTAAATAAAATTTCTTTTTGTTGTTCATTGATATTCCAAACCTGATCCAGCAACTGGCTTTTGATCCCGGAGCCCGCCACTGTACCGGTTAAGGTTAAAATATCATGGGAGAAATTTTCCCCACCAAAACCAACACCTGCAGATAAATATGATGCGCCAATTCGACTATCAGATGCTAATCCCTGTTTAACATTATGAATATCAATATTTAATTTTTCAGCAACTTGCGCCATATCATTCATATAACTGATGCGTGTTGCCAACATGCCTGAAATACTCAGCTTGGTAAATTCAGCATCTAAAAATGGCATAAACAAATATTGATGTTTTAATTGAAAAAAAGGTCTTAACAATTCTTTGATAATCTGCTGTGTTTCAGATTGATCTACACCCACAATTACTTGCTTTAAGTCAATAAAACTTTGAATCGCATTGCCTTCTTGAATCGTGTCAGGCAAATAAGCCCAATGGTCAGTCACTAAAATTTGTTTAAGTTCTTCAGTGCCCTGTAAACCGAACGTAGAACCATTGATCATCAGTCTTGGATGAATAATAGGAAGTCGTTTTAATTCTTCAGCCAAGCGCTTAGCTTGATCAAATTCAGAAGGGTTAAAACTAAATAAAAAAACTTCACTTTGCAATTTAAGCTGTTTTAACCCAACCAATTGAATTGCATTGTTTTTAATCTGTTTTTGAATGAGTTGATTTAAATCTTGATCTTGATAATGTACTGAGTATTGATGATCAGCGCCTACTTGAGGACACCAATATACGTGGTGCCCATATTCAGCAAACAAGCCAGCGAGTACGCCAGCTTGAAGTGTTGTGCCAAATACACAAATATTCATATCATATCCAATTATAATAAATTCAATTCTTTAATAAGTAGTTTAAATTCTTCACCCAACTTAGGATGTTCAATACCATAGTATAATACTGCTTTTAAATAACCAATTTTACTACCACAATCGAAAGTTTGACCTTTCATACGATACGCTTCGACATTTTCTAATTTTTGTAATGCAGCAATGGCATCCGTCAATTGAATTTCATTGCCCGCACCTTTAGGTGTCTGTTCTAATAATTGCATAATTTTAGCAGGAAGCACATAACGTCCCACCACAGATAAATTTGAAGGCGCGCTACCCACTGCCGGCTTTTCGACAATGCCTTTCATCATGATACTTTCACCCTCAACAGGTGAAGATGCAACATCCACAATACCGTATTGATCCACTAGATGATCAGGGACAGCCTCTACCATAATCTGCGATGCTTTAGATGTATTAAAACGATGAATCATTCTCGCTAAGTCGTTTTCTGTACTATTTTCTTTCACCAAAACATCTGGCAATAACACAGCAAAGTCATCATTTCCAATTACTGATTTCGCACATAAAACAGCATGACCTAAACCCAATGCTTGAGGTTGGCGTACAGTGACTACACTTATATGTTTAGGTAAAATTTCAGTAATTTCTTTGAGTAGATCAATTTTTTTCTTATTTTCTAATGTGGTTTCCAACTCAAAATTTCGATCAAAATAATTTTCTATGGACGCTTTTGATGAGTGTGTCACCAAAATAATTTGTTCAATTCCAGCCGCCACTGCTTCTTTGACGACATATTCAATTGCAGGGCGATCTACAACAGTCACCATTTCTTTAGGAATTGATTTACTTGCAGGTAAAAAACGAGTGCCTAATCCAGCAACAGGTAAAATGGCTTTTTTGATCATAACTTAAAACTTCAATTTATTAATTTAAGACTTTACTTCATCATTTTTTGCATCTGATTCATTCCCTTTGAAAAGAGAAGGACCAACATGACCAGGCGCATTGATGCCTTCTCGATTTGTCATGACAGAAACTGTTTTAAACATAATTTTAAAATCAACCAATAGGCTTTGGTTATCGACATACCAAACGTCATACTTAAAACGTTCTTCATAGTCCAATTCATTACGACCGCTTATTTGTGCAAGACCCGTCATACCAGGACGGACTTCTAAACGACGTGCTTGTTCAGGTGAATAAAGCTCAACAAATTCTTTCAGCATTGGTCGTGGTCCAACTACACTCATATCACCTTTTAAGACATTGATCAGTTGTGGCATTTCATCCAAACTGGTTGAACGTAATTTTTGTCCAAAAGGCGTGATACGTTGCTCATCGGGTAATGGGTTACCCTGAGTATCGGTTGCATCTTTCATTGAACGGAACTTCATCATTTTAAAAAGTTCACCGTTCTTTCCTGGTCGCTCTTGATAGAAGAAGATAGGAGACCCTAAATTTTTGCGCACTTTATAAGCAACAAATAAAAAAATAGGCGACAAAATCATTAATGCCGTCAATGATATAACTATATCTACCAATCTTTTCATTACTTAATTTACCACTCTATTTTTTAACTTTTTTCCGCAGAAAAGTATTATAAAATTTTCCTAACAGTGAACTAGGTACCAACCTAAGTGCTGATCTTATTAGAAATAACATGTTAGCATGAATTGGATTTTGTAACTTAAGTTGTTTTTTTAAATTTAGTAATTGCTTTTCACTTTTAATATATTCTAACCCTTTGCGGCGTCCATGCATGCCGTTATCAATTCGAGCATATACCAACACATCAGCTAGGTTTTGAATCTTATAGCCTTTGGCAATAACGCGTAAAAAAAGATTATAGTCTTCCATCCATAGATGATGTTGATAGCCGCCCACCTCAAGAATATGTGATTTCCGGTAAGCAATCGTCATATTGTTAAAAGGGCTTTGTTTTTTTGCGTAATTCCTTAACTCCTCATTTGATAAAGGAACGTTACGCATACCTGTCGGATTTTGAGTGTCTTCAACAAACTCAAGAATTTGCCCTCCTACAATTGAGATATCAGGATTTTTTTCTAAAAATTTAATTTGTTTTTCAAATCGTTCTGGCACATAAATATCATCTGTATCAACAATACAAACTATGTCATAGGTGCATTCTTGCAATCCAATATTTTTTGCCTTGCCTGTTCCAACATTTTGTTCAAGTTTTTTAACCCGAAGAACTTTACCTAATTTTGCTTGCCATTTAGCAATAATTTGATCTAATTCAGGTGTTAAAGAACCATCCTCAATTAAAACAATTTCTGTAGGTTTTAAAGTTTGTTTATCCCAAATACTTTCCATACATGAATTAAAATGTAATGGATGCTCTTTGTGATAAATAGAGCTTAAGACTGAGAAACTCATCATTTTAAACCCAAACCCCTAAACTTAATAAATTCTGAAATTACATCAGGCTTTACTTTCCTGGAGAACCAGTAGGTACTTTCATTTTTCTCTTTTAATGTATCTAAATCCAAAAATATTGGACTAGATCCATGTTGATAATTATCATCAAAAACAATAAAGCGTTTATTACTGTCTTCTGATAACTTTTCTATTAAATTATTATTTTTCACAAGGTATTGGAAAAAATGTTCATCTGGACATAACTTGCGTCTAAATGAGTTAAGATAATCCTCGTTCGCGGATGACATCATCACTTCTAAATCTTTACGCCCTATTGAAAACCACTGGCTACCAAACAAGCACTTTTCGTCACTTGGTATTAATTTATCTAATAACTTATAAAAAATCGTTAGGGCTTTTCCATACGGCTTTCTCTGATGCTTTGTATCCGCGTGCGGAGTATCAAAACGAACTCTATATCTATGTCTCGGTGATTCATAACATTCCATATAAATTTTTTTTTCATCAAATTCAATACAATCAAAGGCTTGGAAAATTACATCATCTCCACTAATTAAATGAAAAAAAGAATTTTCACTATCATTATTCAAAGAAAAATTTATTAGATTCAATGTCGCTTGAACCATTGAAAAACCAGCCCAAGTAATATTAACTCTATCACTATTCTCCAAGAAATAAACATTATTCAACTTTTGTGTATTAATTAAACTTATATCTGATTTTTTATCGACATGCACATAAAAATTAGAATCTTGATAAAATTTCGCATAAGCATAAATATGTTCAATAGGTTTATGGGTAAGAATTAAAAATGCATTTTTTGACATATGAGCACCATAATTAATATTTTTTTTCCAAATATATACATGACATAATTACAAAGAAAAATGGCATATAAGCAGAGAATAAAGAAAAACTACACAGTAGAAATGGGAATATCAAATATAAAGAGTCTGATTTCAGTTTAATATAGAAATAGCATAATAGTAATGAAAAAAGAAAAATTCCAAAAAAACCAAATTCATAAAAAAAAGTAATAAAAAAATTATGAGCAAACATTCCATTTGAATAATATGAAAAATTATTCAAACCTATTCCAAAAAATTTATTTAAAATTGGTAATTTGTCATAATTATCAATAGCAATATTAATCAATGCAAATTTAGAATTAAAACTTGGATCTACCCCCATAAAATCGCCTCCTAACAAATAAAAGCTAATCATTTTATAGATAAGAATCACGCCTAAAATCGCAGAAGCTGATAATAAAATTGTTCTATATTTTTGGTTTAAATTAAATAAAAAGTAAGATAAAACGAATGAAAAGATTGCAGCTCTTGAAAATGTTCCAATAAGCAATAATACAAGCATTGAAAATCTAAAGAAACCAATATTTAAAATCTTCTGTTTATATAAAAAATAATAAAACATTAAAAAACATAGTAATATATTACCTGTAAAGTTAGAATCTAGATAAAACGGACCAAATTTATAATCATAAAAACTACCACTATTTCCTCCAAATGCAAATCTAGATACAAGATCTACTAGCAAAAACAATATTAAAAAATTTGCAATATATCTATACACAATCAATCTATATTTTTTCTTAATATTTGACCCAATTAATATGGTTGAAAAACCTAAAATTATGCAAAAAATATACAAAAAACTTGATTGGTAATTAGGATTAGCATTAACAGTCTTAAAAACTTCTATACCGATATAAAAAAAACTAAGACTTAAAGAAAAATAGATAAAAAGCATTAATGCAAATTTATCTACTTCTTTAAAGTTTATATAAAGCATAGATAAAAAAATAGGGATTAATCCTAAAATATATGCTGGATTAACAGGTAATATATGAATACTTATAAAGGCTGAACTAATTAAAATAAAAAAAACTATACTTTGAATACTCTCTTTTCTATTTACTAGTTCCATACTTAACCTCTACAAAAAACATTTAATTTATCTTAATTTTTCAATGATAACTTTTTTTTCATTCATGTTGTTATCAATATCTGCCAGTAATTGATTCATTAAAATTACATTAGTACTATTAGAATAAGTTTTACTTTGTGGTCTATAGCTATGATCTACAGCAACTTCATCAACAATACCTATTTTAAATTTATATTTTTCAGCGATTTTCGGCCAAATATAATCTAACCCCCATCCCATTTCAGCACCGTCAGGAAATGGTAGAACATATTGAAATATAGAGGAATGAAATGAAAAAATAGGACCAATTTCTACAAAATTAGTAACTCTTGCAATGGTATTTCTATTTTGTAAAACAATTTTATGAATATTAAAGCTATGCCTTGTCCTAGAAGGTTGAGCAATTTTTAGGTTATATCTATCCACTATATCAATATACACATCTAAAAACTGATCATGAATAACAATATCATCATCCGTAACTATCAAATAATCATAAGCATTTAGCTTAATATCTGAAAATATTTGATTTAAAAGTTTAAATTTCGGTGTTTTTTCTTTTAAATGTAAAATTGTTGATGATTTCAACTCTTCTGGAACTGGGTTCCCACCAATTGCGATCCATTTTTGATCAACAGCATGCTCATTTGATTTAGAAAATTGCTCCATCAAATGAATAGCTTGGTTTGGATAATCTGTTAAATAAATGCCTATGAGTAAAATTTTCTTTTTCCCGATAGATGAGTCTATCACAAACTTTTTAGGAACCTCATTTATCAAGAATATTTTTTGTTTATTAATCCTATTCAAACCTAAAATAAAATGATGTATTTTATTAAACAATCTTATCAACAAACTCATAAAACCCACCTAACATCAACTTTTAATTTCAAAAGATGAATTTAAATTATATCATGATAAAAAACCACATGAAATCGTTCTCATACAATTAATATTTAAAAAACTTTAAATATTTATCAATCTCTACTTTTAGATCGTAATCATTATTATCAAATATTTTTTGAATCACTTCTAGATTTCTCATACTTTTTCGTAAAGATAATTGATTATTTAACTCATTTAGCTTGATATATTCATAGCCATAATCCTCAAAATCACCTATTTTTTCTGAAAGCACAATAGGAATGATGCCGTAGGTCAAATATTCAATAATTTTTGTCGGACAGGCAACTTGGTTCACTAAAATATCATCTCTTAAAACAAACCCATAATGGCTTTTTCGATAATAATCTTCCAATTCGTTAGGCTTTACTGATTTTATCAACAATTGACTAGCATCTATCTGAAAATATTTTACTTTATTTAAAATTTGTTCTGGCTCACCTGTTAATATTGTAAACCTAAATTTATTATCTAAATTATTCTTTATTGCTTCTAGCATAAGATCTATATTCTGCCAAATTTGCGCATTTCCACTATATATAATTTCTACTTTGTCAGATAAGGAATCATTATCATAAATTACTTTTTTCTTTAAATGGCTAGGAAGAATTGCATATACAATATATTGACACCCACTCGATGGATACTTTTTCTTATAATGTATCACCATTTTATTGGTCACAGCAATACACACGTTTACCTTTTTAAACAACATACGTTCTATAAATTCAGCGACTAATGTATGAATCTTCTTATTCTTCATCATTAACTCTTCAGGAACAACACCATGAAGATCTAAAACAAAAAATTTATTAGATATTAAAATAAAAAGAATAGTATATATTGCATTATAAATTGATTGTATATACACAAATGAACACTTATTAAAACAATTTAGTACAAAAAAAAAGTGCAACAGTATATTACAAGAAACTTCCATCCTTAAGTCGTTCTTCGAAACTTCTTTTTTCCAATTATGAAAAAAACTTATATCTAAATAAATTCTCTCATCTCTTTGATAAAACTGATCAATACTTGCTACTCTCTGAAAAAAGCCATCACGATATTCTGCTTCAGTTTGTGGAAATTTACTTAAAAATAAAATCATTGTGCTAATCTCATTTACTTAAATCAGTATAGATTTCAACGATTCTAGAACATGAATTACCATCGCCATATGGATTATGAGCACGAGCCATTTTTCCATATTCTTCATTATCATGAAGAAGTTTTTGTGCTTCATTCACTAAAGTGACTTTATCACAGCCCACCAATTTAACTGTACCAGCTTCGACTGCTTCTGGACGTTCAGTTGTATCACGCATTACCAGCACTGGTTTTCCAAGTGATGGAGCTTCCTCTTGAATGCCACCGCTATCAGTAATAATAAAATATGCTTGATTCATTAGAAAAACGAACTCTTCATACTGCAATGGTTCTATCAAATAAATATTTTCAATATCAGATAAAATTTTGTTGACAGGTTTTTGCACATTTGGATTTAAATGTACAGGATATACAATATCAACATTAGGGTTTTTCTGAGCTATTTCCTTTAAACCTTCGCATATATCAATAAACCCTTGACCAAAATTTTCACGTCTATGTCCTGTGACTAAAATAATCTTTCGTGTTTCATCTAGTCTGTATTGACTACAAATATTTGATTTAATTTTCTCCTTTAAAGTTGGTTGGTCCTCAATTCTTCGCAAAACATATTTCAAAGCATCAATAACAGTGTTTCCTGTCACATAAATGTTTTCAATTTTTTTGCCTTCTCCTAATAAATTATCTTTACTTTGTTGTGTGGGTGCAAAATGGTAATTTGATAAAACACCTGTAAGTTGACGATTTCCTTCCTCAGGCCATGGAGAATAAATATCAAAAGTTCTTAAACCAGCCTCAATATGGCCAACTTTAATCTTAGAGTAAAAAGCTGCCAAGCTAGCAGAAAATGTGGTAGAAGTATCGCCATGCACAAATACTATATCAGGTTTAAACTCAACCAAAACTCCTCTTAACCCTACTAAAGCATTTGCTGTAATATCATATAGATCCTGCCCTGCTTTCATAATATTGAGATCGTACTCTGGAACGATATCAAAAATATCTAAGACTTGATCTAGCATTTGTCTATGCTGAGCAGTTACACAGACCTTCGTTTCAAAATTATTATTTTTTTTGAACTCTTTAACTAATGGAGCCATTTTAATTGCTTCTGGACGGGTACCAAAAACAATGAGAATCTTTTTCATAATTTAAACCTAAAAATCAGTGCTAACATACAAATAGTTAGAAGTATTTCCCCAACAATCATTGCAACAAGCACACCATTGATCAATAAATGCGGAATTAATACTAAATTTAACAACACTGTAACCAGTCCAGCCACAACGAATGAAAATGTATAAAATTTATCTTTTCTTGAAGCTGATAAATATTGTATGCCAATAATGTTATTGATAACACCAAAAAACAACCATATCATCATAACTGCCAAGATGTAACTATAAGACAGAAAGGCGCCACCATAAACAATAGCGATTATTTTTTCGGAAAAAATAGCAACTGTTGTTCCTATAAAAAATGCCACTCCCCCAATAATAAGTGCTATTTTTCTTATATATGATCTTGCTGTTTCTTCATACATAACCTTTCTACAACTTATGGGGTAAAGTGCTTGTGTAATCGGTGCAAATAAACCTACTACCGCTCTAAATAATCTTTCTGCTGCCGAATAATATCCAACCACTGTATTTGTTGATACAAAAGATAGAATCACCGTTCCAGATGAAGTCAGTAAATTTCCAAGTACTGATGTATAAAATAAATTTGAGCCGCCTTTCAAATAACTAATCAAAATATGTATCTTTTGAATCTTGAATTTTATATCAAACCTTGTATAAACTAAAAATAAAGAATAAATTCCTGCAACTATTGCTCCCAACGAAGTCAACAATGGGACCAATAAATAATCAGAACTTTGTTTAACTAATACAAAAATCGCAATTGTAAATAAAATTTTAGAAACTATATTAATAATAGTAATATAGCGCATTTGCTCTACACCCTGAAAAAACCATACAGGGAATAGAATTTGTCCAAGCACTGTTCCAAATGTCAAATAGTATAACCAAGGATCACTACTAAACTTTTTAAATAGTATAATTAAAAGAGTAAGTATAAAAAATGAAATGACAAAAAGTAAAAATTTAATGATCATTACTGAACTAAAAATTTCGCTTAACTTATCCTTATCATCACGATGAAGTGTAACTTCTCTTGTTGCAGTAAAGTTGAAACCATAATCTGTTAAAACAATAAAATAGCCTATAATAGCTGTCGCAAAAGCCAATAATCCAAACTTATCTGCACCTAAAACTCGTACAAGATAAGGTAGGCTAAGGAGTGGTAATATATAATTCATCCCCTGCAACGTAGCTAAAGAAAAAAAGTTTCCCAAAAATCTTCTTTTCTCTTCGTTATCTATTAGTCTATTAAATTTTGCTAACAACTCTACTACTCACATTAAACTCTTTTACATTTAGAATACTTTAACGAGTAAAAACTTAGTTTTAACTTTTAAATATTTTCGCATCATTAAATCTAGGTGCTATAACATCCTTTTCACTTACCAAAACATTTTGAATATCATTTAATGGCCACTCTATACCAAGCATAGGGTCATTCCATAAAATTGAACCTTCACTTTCCTTATTATAATAATTGGTTGTTTTATATAAAAATTGAGTATTATCTTCTAGTGCAACAAAACCATGAGCAAACCCTTCAGGTATCCAAAATTGCTTATGATTTTCAGCTGAAAGCTTTATACCAACCCACTGTCCAAAAGTAGGCGACCCTTTGCGAATATCAACTGCGATATCCCAAGCTGCCCCTTGCACAACGCGTACCAACTTACCTTGTGCATAAGGATTTAATTGATAATGTAAACCCCTTAAAACTCCTTTTTGAGATAATGAATGATTATCCTGAACAAATTGAGGAACATCTAAACCGCGTTCTCGAAGCGCTTGTTCGAAAGCTTTTTGATTAAAACTCTCCATAAACCAACCGCGATCATCACCAAACACTTTAGGTTCAAATATTAAAAGCCCTTCGATCTTTGTTTCAATTACATTCATTGTTTATATCTCTTTTTTAGATTGCTAAGCTTAATGCAAGAAATTATGCTTTAAGCACAACATGCTTCAAACTTTTGATTTCTTTTGCTGCTCTTGGTGCAATTTTAATAAATATTGACCATACCCAGTTTTCTTGAAGAAAGTTGCTCTATTTAGTAGCTGATCAGCATCAATCCAACCATTGTTAAACGCTATTTCCTCTAGACATGCAATTTTTAAACCTTGACGATGTTCAACTGTTTGAACAAATTGGCTTGCTTCTAATAATGAGTCGTGTGTACCTGTATCTAACCAAGCAAACCCTCGACCAAGTAACTCCACATTAAGCTGTGCTTGATTTAAATACAAATTATTTACATCAGTGATCTCTAACTCGCCACGATGTGAAGGTTTAATATTTTTGGCAATATCAACTACTTTATTATCATAAAAATAAAGACCAGTAACTGCATAATTTGATTTCGGTTGTTCAGGCTTTTCTTCGATACTTAATGCTTTGCCCGTTACATCAAAATCTACCACACCAAAACGTTCAGGATCATTGACATAATAGCCAAACACTGTTGCACCACTTTCTTTTTCAGAAGCACGCTTTAATTGTGCCCCAAAACTTTGACCATAAAAAATATTATCCCCTAAAATGAGGCATACATTATCATCAGCAATAAATTCTTCACCTAAAATAAATGCTTGAGCAAGGCCATCTGGCGATGGTTGTACTTTATAAGAAATTTTTAAACCAATTTCTTCACCTGAACCTAACATCTTTTCATAATTTGGCAAATCTTCAGGTGTTGAAATAATCAAAATTTCATTAATTCCAGCCAACATTAATACTGATAAAGGATAATAAATCATCGGTTTATCATAAATTGGGAGGAGTTGTTTTGATGTCCCCATAGTAATAGGATATAAACGCGTTCCTGATCCACCAGCTAGGATAATACCTTTACGTTTTAATTGGCTCATTAGATTATTTCCTCTAAAACTTGTGCTACACCTAACTTCCAATCTGGCAGATGTATTTTAAAATTTGTTTGTAATTTATCGGTATTCAATCGTGAATTTAATGGGCGTTTTGCGGGTGTAGGATATGCTGTCGTCTCAATCGCATTAACTTTTTGAATTGCTAAGTTTTGATCTTTTTGCTTTGCTAACTCGAAAATAAACTGCGCATACTCATACCATGAGCACTCACCTAAAGCGGCAAGGTGATAATGCCCCCATAGTTCTTTTTGTTGTTCTAAAGAGCTAAGTGAATAAAATCTTAAAGCCTGAGAAGTAATATCTGCAATCAATGCAGCCCCTGTTGGCGCACCAATTTGATCATTGATAATACTTAATTCTTCACGATTCCATGCTAATTTCAGCATAGTTTTTATAAAATTATTACCATGTGACCCATAGACCCAACATGTTCTAAAGTTTATATAGGCACAACCACTTTGCTCTATTGCAACTTCACCTAGTCGTTTAGTGTAACCATAAAAATTTACTGGATCAGTCTGATCACTTTCAGACCAAGCTATCTCACCTTCACCATTGAATACATAATCTGTTGAATAATGAATAAGCAAACAATTCTGATCATAACAAATTTCTGCTAAATTCTTTACGGCTAAGTGATTAATTAAATCTGCATTTTGTTGATCAGATTCGGCCTTATCAACTGCTGTATATGCAGCGGCATTTATAACAACATTCGGCTTAACAGTTTCGATGAGATACTGAATATGGTCAAAATCGGCTAAATCACCACTCAAATTATTTTCATTTATAGTACGATCAAGCGCTATAACGTCTCCAAGTGGTTGTAAAGCACGTTGTAATTCCCAGCCGACTTGTCCGTTTTTTCCGAGCAATAATATTTTCATAGTTTAGTTCAGAACTTAGGCTTTTTTAGATTTATATTGTTGTTGAATCCAATTTTGGTATTCACCACTTTGAATCTTTTCAACCCACCCTTGGTTATTCAAATACCATTCCACAGTTTTACGAATACCCGTTTCAAAAGTTTCCTCAGGTACCCATCCTAAATCTTTCTTGATCTTACTTGCATCAATTGCATAGCGTAAATCATGCCCTGGACGATCTTTTACAAAAGTAATCAATGTTTCATATGATTGATTATTTATCCGCGGTTTTAATTCATCCAAAATTTTACAGATGGTTTTTACCACTTCAATATTTTGTTTTTCGTTATGTCCACCAATATTATAAGTCTCACCAATTGCGCCTTCTGTAACAACTTTATAGAGCGCACGCGCATGATCTTCAACAAACAACCAATCACGAATTTGATTACCTTTGCCATAAATTGGTAAAGGTTTACCATCTAAAGCATTTAGAATCACTAAAGGAATTAGTTTTTCAGGAAAATGATAAGGACCATAATTATTTGAACAATTGGTCACAATAGTCGGTAAACCATAGGTTCTTTGCCATGCACGAACTAAATGATCTGAACTTGCTTTACTTGCCGAATAAGGGGAACTTGGCGCATAAGCTGTGGTTTCAGTAAAAAGATCTGTAGTCCCCTCTAAATCACCATACACTTCATCAGTTGAAATATGATGTAATCTAAATTGTTGTTGTTGCTGCTCACTGAGACCTAACCAATACTTTCGAGTAACTTCCAAGAGGTTATAAGTGCCCACAATATTAGTAGTAATAAACTCTGCAGGTCCATCGATTGAGCGATCCACATGTGATTCCGCAGCTAAATGCATCACAACATCAGGTTTAAATTCCGCAAAAGCTTGAGTTAACTTTTCTGCATCACAAATATCAATTTGCCTAAATTGGTAACGCGAGTCTGAATCGACTTCTTTTAAGGATTCTAGATTACCAGCATAAGTCAGCTTATCAATATTTAATACTTCGTCTTTTGTATTTTTTATAATATATCGTACCACTGCTGATCCAATAAATCCTGCACCACCAGTCACCAAAATTCTCATTTCATACCCTGCAAATCATTTTTAATCAATGTAGTTTAAATATTCCAATATAAGTTTACTAAAGCATCTAAATTATGGTTGCAAAAAATGCTTTTATTCACTTTAAATATTGAAATATTATATCTAAACTCAACCTAAATTCATATATTAAATGCTTCTAACCCAGCCGATTTAGTTGCTATACCTAACATCGCCAATTTATTGAACACACTTTATTCTTTATATGTTAAAAAATCATTGTGTAGATACAAGTCAACACACTTCTTTTTCGGTTTTAATACAATTACCATCCAACAATAAGATACCCAACCTGCCTTTTTTAGCTTACAATTCACTTTCAAGATTAGATTCTAAGCAACAACGCAATATAAAATAAGGGTTTTGAATGTGAAGTATCCGTACACATCACTGTTGACAATTTTAGCGATTTCATTTTCGTTTTCTGGTTGTGCGATCACGTCAGGACTTCAAACCTATGATCTGCCTGAGCAAGGCCAATATAAAACTGATCAGGGCGCCGAACTTTCAGTTGTACAACTGAATCAAAATAATATTCCAATTTTAAATACAACTAGCCAATTAAGCTCAAATAATCTTGTATCATTATTTAATAACCCACAAAATATTTATCGTTTAAGCGCTGGGGATGTACTCTCTATTCAGCTTTGGGCATATCCTGAAATTACCCCACCAATCCAAGATGCAACCAATATTAAAGCTGTGGGTTACCCGATTGATCCGAATGGCAATGTCCAATTACCTTTAGTAGGGTCAGTGCGTATTGCAGGAAAAACTTTAGCGGAGACCAATCGCTTTTTACATCAGCAATTTTCAAAATACCTTAAACATCCTGATGTTGTGGTTCGCGTGCTTTCTTATGAAGGACGTCGTTATTTTGTCAATGGTCAAGTCATGCGTAGTGGCCAATATACTTTAAATGACCAACCAATCAGTATTTATACTGCATTGGGTCAGGCAGGTGGTATAGATACTAAAACAGGTGATACCACCAATATCCAACTGATCAGAAATGGGCAGACCTATAATCTGAATACCCTTCAGCTCGAAAAACAAGGATTGTCTCTGCATCAATTATTAATCCAACCCAATGACACGATCTTCGTCAATACTAAACAAGATCAAAAACTCTATGTCATGGGTGAATCAAGCCGTAGCCAAGCGTTGACTCTTCGCGATCAAGGGATGACCTTAAGTGATGTACTTGGTGAGAGTGAAGGGATTAACCCAACTTCAGCAAGTGCTGCACGTATTTATGTAATGCGTACTGACCTTAGCACCAAGCAGTCTACAATTTATCATCTGAATTTAAGCAGTTTAGGTAATTTAGCCTTAGCCAATCAATTTGCCATGCAAAAAAATGATATTGTTTATATTGATGCTACAGGGTTAACCCGTTGGCAACGGATTATGAATCAAGTGATTCCATTCTCAAGCGCTCTATATAGCTTTGATCAATTGGGTAAATAGAATGCAGATTCAAAACATCTTGGTGGTTTGTGTTGGCAATATTTGCCGTAGCCCAATGGCAGAGTTTTTTTTAAAGCAAAGCCATCCTAATCTAAAAATAGAATCCGCAGGGCTTGCTGCCATGGTTGGTCATTCAGCCGATAATAAAGCCATTGCTTGTATGGATGCCCTAAATATTGATATGCGCGCTCATATTGCACGACAAATAAATGCGGAGTTGATCAAAAAGGCCGATCTGATTCTTGTGATGAGTAAAAACCAATTACAACATATTGAACAAAAGTGGCCTTTTGCTAAAGGAAAAATATTTCGTTTAGGGCATTGGCAAGCTCAAAATGTGCCAGATCCATATCAACATGATCAAGCTTTTTTTGATGAAACATGTAAAAATATCCAAGCTTATGCCAATGACTGGCAATCACATCTATAAATTTTAATTAGTTGTTTACCTATGAACCAAAATTTAAAAACTAATGATGATACGATTGACTTAAAAGAGTTATTTTTCTCTTTAATCGCTCAATGGAAAGTGATTGCGCTTTGTGTCATTTTATCCTTAATCTGCGCGCTACTTTATTTACGTGTAACATCACCTGTCTATTCTACAGATGCACTGGTTCAAGTTGAAGATGGAAAAAGTGCTGCCTCTGCTGCTCTTATGGGGGAACTCAAAGATGTTGCTGGTGGCTTGGGGCAAAAGTCTCCTGCTGATGCTGAAATAGAAATCTTAAATTCGCGGCTTGTACTTGGAAAAGTGATAAAGAATTTGAATTTAGATATTCAAATAGATGACAATGCAGATACTTTTTTACATAAATTAGTGTCCAAAGACAAATCTAATCTCAGCTATAGTACTAAAGCAGTTAATTTTCAAAAAAATCAGTCTAGTTTTTCTATTTTAAAGTTAGATATACCAGAATATTATTATGATAAAAAACTTACTTTACAATTTATAGATCAAAAACAGTTTAGTTTAACTTATAAAGATCGAGTTGTATTTAAAGGTATTCTCAACCAAATCAACCAAACCCAAGATAATAAAGGCTTGTGGTCTGTTCAAATTAATAGCTTAAACCCTTTTCAACAAGACTTTACCATCACAAAACTTGCTCTTCCTTCAGCAGTTAAACTGATGCAAGAAAATTATTCAGTTGCTGAAAAAGGCAAGATGACGGGGGTTATTGGTCTCAGTTATAGCGGAAATGATCAACAGCATATTACTCAAGTTCTTAATAATATTTTGAGTATTTATCACGAACAAAACATTGAGCGTAAAAGTTTAGAGTCTAAACAAACCTTAAGTTTTTTGGATCAGCAACTGCCTGAATTGAAACAGCAACTTGAAGAATCAGAGATTAAATTTAATAAATTCCGCGAACAATACAATACTGTTGATGTCACTCAAGAATCAGAGTTGATGCTAAAGCAAAATGTTGAATTGGAAAAAATGCGGATCGAGTTAAAGCAAAAACAAGCTGAATATTCTGCCAAGTATACTCCTGATCACCCACTGATGACGGAGATCAATGCACAACTCGCAGCAATTGATAAAAAGTCTACAGAACTCAATCAAGCGATTAAACGTTTGCCTGAAACTCAACGTCTATATTTACAGCTCTATCGTGATGTTAAAGTCAATACCGAACTTTACACTTCATTATTAAACAGCTATCAACAATTAAAAATTGTAAAAGCGGGCGAAATCGGTAATGTGCGTATTATCGATACTGCTATTGAGCCTGTTGAGCCTGTTAAACCTAAAAAGTTGATTGTGTTAATCCTTTCAATCTTGGTTGGTGGCTTTATTGGAGTAATGATTGCATTACTCCGTAATATGCTTTCATCGGGTATTAAAGATTCAAGTCGTATTGAAAATGAACTTGATCTGCCTGTGTATGCCACTGTACCCCGCTCTCCGATTCAAGAAAGCCGAGTACAATTGCTGAAAAAGAAAAAGTCGATTCCTATTCTTGCAGCTAAAAATAGTGAAGACATTGCTATTGAAAGCTTGCGTAGCATTCGAACTACGATTCACTTTGCTTTAAATAAAGCAAAAAATAATATTATTGCCATTTCAGGACCCGCTCCAGAAATTGGTAAATCATTTATTTCGACTAACCTCGCTGCGATTTTTGCACAGGGCAATAAGAAAGTCTTATTGATTGATGCCGATATACGCAGAGGCTATTTACATAAATATTTCAGTCATGACACTTCACCAGGTTTGACTGAGTACTTAGCAGGTCAAAACACTATTGAACAATGTATTGTTCATTCAAACACTGTAAACAATTTAGATTTTCTGCCACGTGGTAAAAATCATAGTCATGCTGCTGAAATGCTCGGTTCCAATCGTCTTAGCGAATTATTGGAACAGCTTTCTCAGCAATATGATCATATTATTATCGATACACCGCCTATCTTGGCAGTAACGGATGGCATCATTATTTCTCAATTTGCTGGTGTAAACCTTGTTGTTGCACGTTATGCAAAAACTCAGATGAAAGAACTTGAATTAACCATCAATCGCTTTGAACAAGCAGGAAGCAAAGTGAATGGTATTATTCTCAATGATGTTCGAGCAACCGCTGGAGGTAATTATGGCTATAATTATGCTTATGCCTACACCGCTTCTAAAGATGATTGATATCTAATAAATATCAAAAAAAGCCAGATTGAATCTGGCTTTTTTGTGCCGAGTTTTTAAACAATATAACTGTATATTTTTAGTTGTCATCATCAGATAACTATATCGTTTACGATGAAGAAGTTATATGCTTGAGCAGATTATGCTAATGATCAAATTAGCCTCTTAAAAGATTAAAATTTGGAAATTTTTATGAGTAAAGCCTTACCCATCGCAATTGCTGTAATCTTAGGTGGTGCTGCACTTGTACCTGTTTATTATGCATCTCAACATCCTGCTGATGTAAACAGTCATTCAATGTCAAAAAATGCTAAACCTGTAGAAAAAATTAGTTATGCACTTGGTTATGAAGTTGCGAGCCAAACCCCACCGGAAGTCGATGTGAATACATTTATCAGTGGTATTCGTGATGGTCATGCTAAAAAACAACGTGCCTATACAGATGAAGAATTACAAGCTGCGTATGTTGACTTCCAAAAAGAAATGCAACAAAAGCAATTACAACAAAGCAAAGAAACAGCTTCATCAAATGACTCATTCTTAGCAGAAAATGCGAAAAAAGAAGGTGTTAAAACAACAGCCTCAGGATTGCAATATAAAATCACCAAAGAAGGTACAGGTAAACAGCCTGCTGCTACTTCACAAGTCACAGTACATTACAAAGGTCAGTTGTTAGACGGCAAAGTATTTGACAGTTCGTATGATCGTGGTCAACCCGTTGAGTTCCCTTTAAATCAAGTGATTCCTGGTTGGACTGAAGGTTTACAACTGATGAAAGAAGGTGGAAAAGCAACCTTATATATCCCTGCAAAATTGGCTTATGGTGAACAAGGTGTTCCGGGCACGATTCCTCCAAACAGCACTTTAATTTTTGATGTTGAACTTGTTAAAGTGAAATAACATTTAAGAAAAGGAGAGATTTACTCTCCTTTTTTGGATTTAAATTATGAAAAAAACACTTATTGTACTTAGTCTTAGCATGCTGAGTACAGCAGCTTTCTCAGCACCGATTAACAATAAAAGCTCCCAACAAGATCAACTGGGTTATAGCTATGGTTATGTCATGGGCCGTACCAATGCTGACACCCTAAAACAAATTAATTTAAATGCCTTTATCCAAGGGATTAAAGAAGGTTCTACGGGTCAGAAAGCAAGCTTAACTGATGAAGAAATGGCAAAAGCACTTGCACAATATAAACAGCAAACTGAAGCAAAACAAATGCTTGAGTTTAAGCAAGCTGCAGATGTAAATGCCAAACAAGGTGAAGCTTTTCTTGTAGAAAATGCAAAGAAAGCAGGTGTGATTACTCGCCCGAGTGGTTTGCAGTATAGTGTTTTACAACCAGGCACTGGAAAATCGCCCTCTGCAAAATCTAAAGTCTCTGTAAACTATGAAGGTCGTTTATTGGATGGGACTGTATTCGACAGTTCTTTTGCACGGAATGAAGCTGTTGAGTTTCAAGTTAGCCAAGTAATTCAAGGATGGACTGAAGGTTTGCAACTGATGAAAGAAGGCTCGAAATATCGTTTCTTTATTCCAGCAAAACTTGCCTACGGCGAGATTGGTGCGGGTGATGCGATTGGCCCAAACAGCACATTAATTTTTGATGTAGAACTATTAAAAGTTTTACCTTAGTTTCAATGCTAAATAGTTTTAAAAATAAAAAGCATCGCTCAATTGCGATGTTTTTTATGCTCTAATAAAAAATCTTATCGCATTTCATAGACGTAAATTCATTCCTTGGTCAAACTTACAGTACTGTATCTTATATTCATAGTCAAACCACCTAATTATTCACACAATTGATTTCTATCAAGTTACTGATTATAAACTAAGCTTATGTTTTTATATGAACTTTTAGAAACTGTTTTTATCAATTCATTTTTTTACTTTTGAATCATAGATGATTATCCTACCGTGGGGCGACATGGATGTCGCCGTTGGGCGGGGGTACAGGACGTACCCCTCGCCTAACATGAGCAAAAACAAAGCACGGCTTTGTTTGCAGCGCAAGGTTTGGCATCCTCTACGAAAAGTGAGGCATCGCCTGCGCAAAGGTATTTAAACATTAAATGTAAGGTGTGGCATTGCAAGATTTTTTATAATTAAATAATTTATTTTTCCATTTAGTTGATTTAATTGAAAATATTAATTAAAAGAAATTATGTTCTTGTGTCTGAGTTTTTGGACAGGTTAACTATAGAATTTAAATTCTATCCCACAAGCTATGGCGACATCCTTGTCACCATGCACTAGATACATCACTTATGATTGAATGATGCTCAAACTAAAAGCTATCTCATTTATATTCTGTTGTTTAGTCTTAATTTAGTGTTTTAAATGTCTTGGTCTAAAACCTGCTGCAAGCAGAGCAATACCATAAGCTACAATACCCACCACACACAACCCGACAACTTCAAGAATTCGAAGCCATTGCGACGCTGTACCATCATACCAATTTAAAGCAAACCATAGCGCACCAATCATCACGATATTAGCTATGGCAAATTGAAGGAATAATTTTTTCCAGTGCGCACCAAAACGGAAAATATTTTTCTTATGTAAATAAAAATATAACATCCCAGCATTGACCAAAGCTGAACCTGAAGAAGCAATCGCTAAGGCCATATGCTCGGCTTGCCAATCAATCAATTTAAAAATACCAATAAAGATAATATTTAAAATCGCATTGGCTGCAACAGCCATTAAGCCAACACGTACCGGGGTTTTGGTGTCCTGAATGGCATAAAAGCCTGGTGCAAAAACTTTAATCAACATAAATGCCAGTACACCACCACTCATACATTGCAGTGCCATAGCGGTCATTTGCGTATCACGTGCATCAAAAGCACCATGCTGGAAAAGTGCTTGAATAATTGGCGTAGATAACATGAACAAAGCAATACTAGCTGGGACACCCACCAAGACAATCACACGAGCAGCCCAGTCCAACATTCTACGGAACTTGGCCTGATCTTGTTCTGCTTTACTCACGGAAAGAGACGGAAGAATCACCGTACCTATGGCAACACCAATCAATCCAAGTGGCAACTCGGTCATGCGTTCAGCACTATATAACCATGACACCGAGCCATCTTGCATGAATGATGCCCAGATTGTATTTAACAATAAGTTAATCTGAGTGACTGATACACCAAACAAAGCGGGTAACATCAGTTTTAGAATCCGATCTACACCTTCATGTTTAAAATCAACTTTAGGTGGAATCAGTAATTTTTTATTCCATAATTCAGGGATTTGAATGGCAAGTTGTAAAACCCCTGCTACAACCACAGCCCAGCCTAAAGCCATGATCGGTTGAGCCATATGCGGGGCTAACCACCAAGCACCAGCAATCATTGCCACGTTGAGTAATACAGGCGAAAACGCTGGAGAAGCAAAAGACCCATAACTATTTAAAATACTGCTGGCAAATGCAGTCAATGACATAAACATCAGATAGGGAATCGTTAAACGAAACATATCTACAGCCAGATCAAATTTTGCAGGATCATTATGAAAACCGGGTGCATAGACATACAAGATCACAGGCGCAATAATCATACTGATTAAAGTTAACAACGACATCACCATTAACAAACAGCCAAACACACGACTAATGAGAATCTGTACTTCTGCATGCACTTTTGTGGTTTTATATTCGGTGAGTACAGGAATAAAGGCTTGTGAAAAAGCCCCTTCTGCAAATAAACGCCTGAAAAAATTGGGAATACGAAAAGCAACCACAAAGGTGTCAAAATCCTTACCTGCCCCAAACACATTGAGCAAAACCATATCTCTGACTAAGCCCAAGACTCGTGACAACATGGTCATTGCACTGACAATAAAGGTGGATCGCCACAGCGCCATCGTATTCACCTAGTTAAAATAAAGTCGCTATTGTAATTAAATATTCTTAAAATTGCGTTGTTAAATCATAACCAGACGCTTATTTACTTCACTTGTTCTATCTTAATTTTTTCTGATTCAAACTTTCTCTAAAAAGCTGCCATTGAAAATGTGGTCCAGGATCAGTTTTTCGTCCTGAAGCAATATCAGAGTGCCCTGTTAAATGATGATCAGTTTTCGGATAAGCATGTTGCAAAGTGGCAACCACATCAACCAGTTGTTGATATTGGATAGTTTCAAAATCGCGATCATCACTTCCTTCAAGTTCAATGCCAATTGAATAGTCATTACACTCAACTTTACCCAGATAAGCTGAACGTCCTGCATGCCAAGCCCGATCATTAAAATTAACAAACTGGATAATTTCACCAGTTCGTAGAATCAATAAATGTGCGGAAACCTGCATACCCTCGATGGTTTGGAAATAAGGATGGACTGACCAATCCAGTTGATTTTGAAAAAACTGTTCAATATAACCTCCACCGAACTGTGAAGGGGGCAAACTAATATTGTGAATCACAATCAGCTGAATCTCTGTATTTTCAGGGCGTTGATTATAGTTAGGAGATGGGACTTGTCTTGCGCCAATCAATTGACCATTCACGACCTGAAACTGTGGTGCAGATTGCATATCTTATTCCTACAGAATTTTTCTATTTTCAATAAAGCTGATTTTCAATATTTTAGTGTACTCTCGGGTCTGTTGACAATTCGTCTATGTTTGCGACGACGAGTATTTTTTAGGCGATACAAGGCACGAAATACGAAATTTAGTCATTCTAAATGATGAGAAACATCGTTTCGCAAGGTAACATGTAGCGGCAAAAAAGACTCTAGTCCTCAGCTTCGACTTTCACTGCGAATAAAGTAATGCTTTGTTCTTGTTCAAGTTATGACTAAAGTCATCTCAGTTTGCGTTATGAAACTTAAAAATAGTCTCACTATTCTCATTCATATTTTACGATGTATACGTCTCGTGCTTAATTTGAACCTACAACGCAAACTATTTATGAAATGTTAACAGATCCTAATCTGTATAAAATAAAAACTTCTTCAAACTTGCAACGACAGTGCTAATATATCGCTCAGTTTTTAAGGGTGACTAAAATAGGGATATCCATGAGCATACCTGAATCTTTGCTTGAACAATCTATTCAAATTAATATTCAACAAGCACTCCAAGAAGATATTGGTGATGCTGATATTACTGCCCTACTCACACCAGAAGATGAGCAAGCGACTGCCACGATCATTTCGCGTGAAGATATGGTCTTGGCGGGACAACCTTGGGTCGATGCGCTGATTAAAGCGTATGATCCAAGCGTACAGATTACTTGGCTTAAAAATGATGGTGACTGGGTCAAAGCCAATGAAACCATTTATAAATTGGCAGGTTCTGCGCGTAGTTTGCTGACTGTTGAGCGTCCTGCATTAAACTTTGTGCAAACCCTGTCTGCAGTCGCAACCAAAACGGCTGAATATGTAAAATATCTAGAAGGTACAGCAACCAAATTATTAGATACACGCAAAACTTTGCCGGGTTTACGGATTGCACAAAAGTATGCAGTTGCTGTAGGTGGCGGTCAAAACCACCGCCTTGGTTTATTTGATGCGTTCTTAATTAAAGAGAATCACATCATGGCTGCCGGTGGTATTGCTCAAGCAATTTCCAAAGCGCATCAAATCGCACCAGGTAAGCCTGTTGAAGTCGAAGTTGAAACATGGGATGAACTGAATCAAGCACTTGAAGCCAAAGCCGATATCGTCATGCTAGATAATTTTAGCCAACAACAAATGATTGATGCGGTTAAACATGTTGCAGGGCGCTGTAAATTAGAAGCTTCTGGAAATATAACTCTTGAGAATTTAAGTGAAGTTGCACAAACAGGTGTTGACTATATTTCGATGGGTGTATTGACTAAAGATGTTAAAGCGATTGATTTATCTATGCGTTTTAATGGCTAATCACTCAATCATATTCGGTCATAAAGCAGTATCAATATACTGCTTTTTTTATTACAAAATATAACGATGAGTCAATAAATAATCAGCTAATTTTATGCAAAAGACCTTCTAAATAACAATCAAATTACGTGTACCAACAAAAGAGATAAACAATGAAAAAACATATTTTATATTCATCACTATTCACATTATCTATTCCGATCCTGAGCCATGCAGACACAGTCAATGTGCATGTGTTAAGTGCAACAGTCAAAGATCAAAATATTGCTAATGCTGAAGTAATTTTGCAAAAAAATGGTGAACGCTCTGCATCAAGCTCTACCAATACAAGTGGCCGAGCCTCAGTCAATAGTAATACTATAAACAATTCAGATGATTTACTGATTATCAAAAAATCAGGTTATTCAACACTGGTTGCA
The DNA here is from genome assembly GCF_058242925.1 of Acinetobacter sp. LipI_19. NCBI lineage: Bacteria > Pseudomonadati > Pseudomonadota > Gammaproteobacteria > Moraxellales > Moraxellaceae > Acinetobacter > Acinetobacter sp. LipI_19. The sequence continues at coordinate 4,009,990 of NZ_JBZAYK010000001.1, read as the reverse complement.
AAATGTCCATGTGATGGCATGACCTACGCCTTAAGTCCGGTACTCAAAGATCTCAACAGTATGCGAATTGTACTGAATTGGGGGCAAAATCCTTTAGATCTCGATTCACACTTAAGTTATAAAAATCAGCATGTATATTGGGACAGTAAACAAGGTTTGGCTGCAAACCTGGATGTGGATGACACCGACTCTTATGGTCCTGAAACCATCACGATCGATAAACGTTTAGAAGGTCAATATTATGTGTATTCAGTACATGACTTTTCTGATCGCACTCAACCAACTACGACCAATTTATCCAATAGCCAAGCCAAAGTCATGGTGTATGCGGGTGAATCACTGATTCGTTCTTATTATATTCCAACTGGTCAAACCGGGAATTTATGGACTGTATTCCGCATTAGCCCTGAAGGTGAAATTCAAGACATCAATCGTATTTCAGGAACCACGGTTAACGCAAGCCAAGTGGGTTCAACAGTATCAAATTATCAAAATCAAACCACTCGGGTAAATATTGTTCCTGTCTCAGCCGATGCGCAAAAAAGAGCCAAGACACTTAATTTAAGTGCAGATAAAGCCTATCAAAACAACCAGATTGAACAAGCTGCCATGCTCTATCAACAGTCTATCGACTACAATCCAAATGTTGGCCAGACCTATAGTAATCTTGCCGTTGCTTATCAAAAGCTCAATCGTTCCTCAGAAGCTTTATGGGCAAATCAAAAAGCCATTGCTTTGGCAGCCAATAACAATACCAAAGCTTATTCTCACTATAATATGGGTAAAATCTATGAAAATAATCAAGATTATGCCCAAGCTAAGCAACATTACCAATTGGCAAATCAATACAAACCAAGCGCGACTTATGATGAAGCGATACAACGTGTAAGCCAGTAAAAAAATTGCCCAAAGGATATCTACATTCTTTGGGCAACTTTGATGCTTTAGTTTGCTATTTTTTATTGATTAGTTTTAATTTTGCTTACAAAACAACCAGTTTTTACATAGAAAAGCCGTCTGAATAAGCCTATAATCTTTGGCTTCCAATACATTCCTGTAATTAGGCCAATGAAGACTTTGAAACAACAAGTTTTGTTTTTACTTGTCGCTTTTTTATCTGTATTTGCTTTTTTCTTATACCAAGAAGATATCACGCGTTTCTTTCAATTACGTGACATCTATCTAAAACCACGTCTGTATAAATATGGCTTTTCAATTCTCTTAAACTACGCCTTTATTAGTTTATTTTATTTAATTTTAAGAAAAACCTTTGCGACTATTTTACTCAGTCAATTTATTATTTTTTTGCTGAGCTTTATCAATATCAAGAAAGAGCAATATCTTTCTGCGAGTTTGGTTCCTAGTGATTTTTTATTATTTAAAGAAACCTTTATCGCCTCTCCAATCATGCTCAAAATTGCGGTCTTTGCAGCAATTGCTGTGTTTATTGGACTATTTGTATTTCTCTATAAAAAAGAGAAATTAGGGACAAAGCCGCTCCTCCTGACAAATAGCATTTTATCTTTTGCTATCCTTGGCTTCTTTATCACTGCGAACTTTAAAAATAATTTTAGTGAAGCGTGTGCCAATGCAGCAAAAAATTCAATTTGCCAATATGCAAAATATTTACCCAATACTCGTGGTGACTGGATCGGTGATCATTTAACCATTAAATACTTAGGTTTTTCGACCTTCTTTTTTTCCAAAACCGTAGATGGCTTAAACAATAAAATTTTCCAAACACAAGTTATTCCTGAAGAAAAAGTTGCTGCTTTTTATCAACCAGTGACGGTTGAGCATGATGAAGAACCTACAGCGAATCTAGCATCAGATGATCAGTCACAACAAAAGTTATTGCCAAATATCGTTTTTGTGATGAGCGAGTCGCATTGGGATGCCACAAAATTAGATAGAAGGATTCCACGTAACATCACCCCAACAATTACTAAAAATCAGGTTTCTAGCTTATTGTCTCCAAGCTTTGGAGGAGGAACTGCTAACGTTGAGTTTGAAGTTTTAACCAGCCTAAATACCTATTTAAATCATAATGAATTGGCTTATGTATCAAAATTAAAACGCCCAACCTATTCATTACCAATGTACTTAAATACATTGGGTTATGAAACAACTGCAATGCATAACAACGGCAAGTATTTTTATAACCGTAGCGCAGTTTATCAAAATCTAGGTTTTAACCGTTTTACTTCAATTGAAAATATGATCAACATGGCTGATCGCGCCAAATATATCAATGCTGCGGGTTGGGCTACTGATGATTTGATTTATAACAGCATTGAAAATCAGCTTAATAATACCGACAAACCTCAATTTATCTATGCCATCAGTGTTGAAAATCATCCAATGTATAGTGATGATCGCTTTGGTAAAGACCATTTTAAAATCACTAAAGATGGTGTGAGTGAAAACAGTAAACGTGCACTGAACACTTATTTAACGGGTATGCAACGTGCTGATGATAAATTTAAAACCCTGATTGAGCATGTCAAACAGCTTGATCGCCCAACAATTGTGATTTTCTTTGGTGACCATTTACCCAACTTACAAAGCGTTTACGATGAGTATGGCTTCTTTAAATCAGAGCAAGAAAAAGCTGAGAAAAAAGATGTGCGCTTCTTTGAAACACCACTTGCAGTTTGGGCAAATTTCCCGATTGATCAAAAGCAATTTAAAGGGCCTTTTGTGGCAGCACATTTCTTAGCACCCAAAGTATTAGAAGCTGCACATATTCCTCTTTCACCTTACTATGCTTTTGTAAATAAGGTGAGCGCTTGTTATACAACCGTTCATCAGACAGGTACGCAAACACAAAAATCTTGTGAATTTAACCAAGCTGAGATTCTACAACAGTATAAAGACATGAATATGGATGTGTTAAATGGTAAGAATTTCACTTATCAGATGTTAAAATCAAAAGCTGAAAGCTAGTCCTGTCCAAATGATTAAGAAGGTTCTCCTGAGTCTTCTTGATCATGCTGTCGTTCAGCCTGTTGTTGCGGTTCATTATTTTTTGCGTCAAATTCTTTGCTTTCGAAATCTTCACGGCGTGGATCTCCAGCCATCAATACAAAGGTAATCACCGCGAATAGAACAATGAGTATTTTCATAAACCTGCCATTTGCTAAAATTTTAAATATTCTAAATATCGGCTGATGAAAAGATTTGTAGAGTCTGTATACGAAACAAGGGATTTCAGCTGATTTATGTATCTATTGAGATAAATAGATGATTGGAATCTTAATCATGTAAGTTTGCGCAAATTATGTGAGCATTTATCAACTCAAAAATAAGGTGCAAAGCGCACCTTATTTAAATCATAAAAATTTAGCTATTTAAAATTAAGATTCTATGAATCCCATATAAGGGTCAGAAAATGAGTCTTTACCCGTTTCAATACGCCCAGCAAAACGGCGTTTAAAGGTGCTATCACCGTCTATTGTCACAGTAAAATCATACCAACCACCGAAATCAGACATATTCCAATTCAACTCCTTTTCTGTAGAAGCAGTTTCGATATTCCATGTCTTATTGGGTAGATAAGCATTGGCTTTCACCGTCAATTTTGCTGTTTTCGCAGCGTCATTACGAACTTTTAAATAGAGTTTAGGATCACACTCTTCAACACATACACGCACTTCTGGCAATGCATCTATTTGTGCAGACTTGACTAAATCTCCTGCAAAGCCACGATGGAAGCCATTTGGACCCAACACCCATAAATCGTATAGTCCATTTGAAGTGTTCCATACATCGTCCAATTGTTTGCCTGCTTCAACCATATAACGACGAGGAATTGCGTCTAAATTCAATTTGTCGTAAACATGGAAAACTGCGGCATGTGTTCCTGTATTGGAGAACATTAACTTCACCGTTTTTGTTGCCACATCAACTTTCGCACTACTATGTAAAATATAAGGTAATGCCCGAGACAATCGTGTTCCTAATTCTTGAACAGGATAGACCTGACTTAAAGGACGAGAGACCGGCGGCAATAGCGCTTGCGCATTACGAATCGTATCTGCATCATTTTTGGTTTTTTTACCCATCAAGTCCGAAATAGCCGTAGTATTTGGATTTTTAAAGTCAAAAGCTGTGGTTAAATCACCACATACAGCACGGCGATATGGACTAATATTCGGTTCTTGCACGCCAAAACGTTGCTCTAAGAAACGAATAACAGACGAATGATCAAAAACCTGTGAATTTACCCAACCTCCACGGCTCCACGGAGAAATCACATACATGGGTACGCGTATTCCTGGACCATAGACACCCACACCATTGCTGACTTTAGGATCAGTAAAATTAGGTTGCCCTGCTGAAGCTTTGGGATGTGTAGCGTATTCATATGAGATTTGTTCATCACTTAAGGTGGTTTTACCTTGCATCACACCTGAAGCATCTTTTGACGGTGCACTTGGTGACGGAACGTGATCAAAAAAGCCATCATTTTCATCAAAGTTGACCAATAAAACCGTTTGACTCCAAATCGCTGGGTTTTCCGTTAAAGCATTTAAAACTTCCTGAATGTACCAAGCACCTTGTACAGGGCTTGATGGTCCGGGATGCTCACTATAGGCCGCAGGTGCAACCATCCAGCTGACTTGAGGTAATTGACCTTTGGCAATATCATCTTTAAATGAAGCAAGGAATCCACCATCAGGCATCGTATTGGCAATCCCTTTATACAATGGTTGTGTTGCATCAATGGCTGGATCATAAGCAGGACATGTACTGTCATTGTTTACAGGTTTACCGGATAACTCATTGGCACGGCGATACTGTTTAAAGCCCGCTAAAGGATTGTCAGTAAAGTTATCTGGCATGTTTTGATAAACTTTCCATGTCACACCCGCTTGTTGTAGGCGCTCTGGATAGGTTGTCCAATCATAGCCTGTGCTTGATGCACCAATACTGTCCAAGTCATTTACGACACTGGCGACACCCGCAGCTTTAGGACCGTTTGAACCTGTCCATAAGAACATACGATTCGAATTGGTTCCTGTATGCATTGCACAATGATATGCATCACACAGGGTAAAGGCGTTGGCAAGTGAGAACTGAAATTCAACTTCTTTTTGTTTGTAATATCCCATAGATTGGGGTTGCTTATATTGTACCCAATTGCCCATACGGCCATGGTTCCAAGCAAATTGCCCATCTGTCCATGAGTGTGGCGTACCGCTAACACGTTGTGCATTGCCACGAGTGCTGTCTAAATGATAGGGAAAAATTTTGTTCTTATCTTTATCATATTGTTCCCAAATCTTACGCTTGTCGGATAGCGGAATCGTAAAACGATCACCAAACCCACGAACACCTTTTAATGTTCCAAAATAATTATCAAACGAGCGATTTTCTTGCGTCAAAATGATGACATGTTTTACATCTTTAATCGTGCCTGTTTCGACTTTGGCGTCAATGGCTAAGGCTTTTTGGATGCTGGCTGGAAAGCTGGCTAAAGCGGCTGTACCAAATATTGTTTTTGTTGAATTGACTAAAAAATCACGACGGTTCATCTCTATTTCCTTATTTTTTATTATGGTGCGCAATGTACTTTACACGCAGCGGGTGGCTGTGGATTCGTCGTTGAGCTTTCATTATCATCATTACAAGCACTGAGTAAGACACTCAGGCTGGTCACTAAAATCAGCAAAAAATTTCGCATTGTCCTATCCATGAAATAAAGGTAGGGATAGTCAATACAACTGGTATGACGCTAGAGTGAAGTTTTTATGGCAGTTTGATGAATATTTTTTAAAATATGATAAATATCAAATATTTGTTTTAATTTATAAATAAGCGACTTAGTTTAAAACAAGTTTACGGAATAAAAAACGCATCCGAAGATGCGTTTTGATTATAAAAATATATCAATATTTTAGAATTACCAACCAAGCGCTTCTTGTTGTTTTTTTACCAATTCCTGAATACCCTTTTCAGCCATTTCAAGCATTGCATTAGATTGAGCGCGTGTAAATGGTTTTTCTTCTGCAGTCCCTTGAATTTCAATAAATTCACCTGCTTGAGTCATCACCACATTCAAGTCAGTTTGGCAGTTAGAATCTTCTTCATAACAAAGATCAAGCAATACTTCATCTTGATACATGCCGACAGAAATTGCAGCAACGAGGCCTTTTAATGGATCGTGCTTAATTTTCTTTTTCTCAAGAAGTACATTCATGGCATCAATTAATGCAACCGCAGCACCCGTAATTGCAGCAGTACGTGTACCACCATCTGCCTGAATCACATCGCAATCAATGGTAATGGTGTTTTCACCCAATTTTTTCAAATCCACCATTGCACGTAAGCTACGACCAATCAAACGTTGAATTTCTTGAGTACGACCAGATTGCTTACCGCGAGCAGCTTCACGGTCGCTACGTGTATGGGTAGAACGTGGCAACATACCGTATTCCGCAGTCACCCAGCCTTGACCCTGACCTTTTAGGAAACGTGGCACTGAATTGTCAATACTTGCAGTACACAGCACTTTTGTATGACCAAATTCAACCAATACTGAACCTTCCGCATAACGGGTGTAGTTACGGGTAATTTTAACTTCACGTAATTGATCTAATGCACGTTGGTCGATACGCATAGCTTGTCCTTATGGAATTCAAAAAATATTGCGACTTATTATAACAGATCACAGAGCGATGGTTTTGTTACAAGATGGTGGTTTTTGAAATTGCTCACTAAATCTATATGTGGCGACTTAAATAAACTTCTATACAAACAGATATACAAACCACGTTTTAAAATTTTCGAAATTTAGCTAAACATTTAAATGATGCTTATCAGCGTAGGCAACAACAACTTGTTGATACTTAAAGGCTCTATAAATGCATATATTAAAGGCTATCTTGATTCCAAGTTTTATCTAAGTCTTTTAGGTGGTTATACGCTTGTTCAAACTCAGTAAAACTGAATGTCAGAATGGGGATGGAACAAGGGTTTTCCCAAATAACAGATGTTATAACATCATGTATATATCCCCATGCTAGTCCAAACCGAATCCACTTGACTTCAGTTTGAGTAACGACTTGCTCTACCATGATGACACTACATCCAAGATCTAAATCATCGGGACAAACTAAAAGAGGAAAAACCGTTGAGACAGCACCATATTCAGAAAATTCAGGTTTAAGAAGCTTCCAAGCATTACTTAAGGCTTTATTATCTTCATAATCATATAGCCATCCTTGTGCTGGGACTAAATTATCTGCACGTTCAATGATATTAGTATTTCCGTGTATCCATATATTTAGCGGAATATTGTCAATTGCAAGAATAGGAAATGATTTTGAGTGACCATTTGCATCATGGACGCATCCGCTAATCGGATGTTCGCTTAAAAGGATGGCTGAAATGAAGTGCATATATTGATTAAGTACTTTCAAAAGATTCTAAAATCAACATAGCACAGCTTATACAAAAAATTAAAAATCACTGAATCTAAAACATGCATTAAAAGCAATAGAAGAACCTTATTTAACTCAATAAGGTTCTTCTAACAACAATTGAGGATCTATTTTCAACAGCTATTGCACCAGTTGAATGAAGCGAGATAAACACCTTAGCAACACCAATGCTTACACATCGCAAAAACTTTGTTTAAGCAAAAATACCCTTTAACTTCTGTAAAGACTGAGTAATGGTGGTTGTTAAACTATTTGGCAAAGAGCATTTGGCTAAACGAACCCATACACTGCCAAACTGTTTCATGAAATCTGCTTCATTATAGTTGATGCCATATTCCACACATAAAGCTCTAATTTTTGGAGCAGCTTCTGAATAACGATTGGCAGGCATATCAGGGAACAAATGATGTTCAATCTGATGACTTAAATTCCCACTTAAAATATGCAACCAGTCTGTTCCAGTAAAATTACTAGAACCACGAATCTGACGTAAATACCACTCAGCACGGGTTTCATTTTCCACATTGTCAGCTTCAAAAGTCTCTGCATCTTCAGTGAAATGACCATTAAAGATCACCGCTGAAGACCACAAACTGCGGATCACATTGGCAATGGCATTCCCAGCTAAAACAGGTAAAGCATTGGGTCCTGCAATCACAGGAAAAAATACATAATCTTTTAGAATTTGACGACGGGCTTTTTTACGAAATTTTGCAGCATCTGCCCAGACCTGCTTCCAAGTTTTTGTTTTATAAATCAGCGCATCTTCCAAATGTAAATTTTGTAAGCCAACATACCATTCAAAAAACACCATCAATTGAATCGCTAAAGGAATATTAAACAAAAAACGCGGTTCCCATTTCTGTGATTCACTAACACGGAGTAAACCATAACCCACATCATGGTCTTTACCCACAATATTGGTATAGGTGTGATGCACATAATTATGTGTGTATTTCCAATCATCACCTGTTGCCATGGTATCCCAGTCGTAATTTGCACCATTCAAACTTGGGTCATTTAACCAATCGAATTGGCCATGCATAACATTATGACCCAACTCCATATTTTCCACGATTTTGGAAATGCCCAACAATCCTGTGCCCACCACCCAAACAGGTGGAATCCATCCGCCAAACATCAACATACCACGTGAAGCAATTTCACTATAACGGACAAAATTACGGATTTTATAAATATACTTGGCATCTTGTTCACCTAAACTGTCCATGATTTCACGGCGGATTTCATCAACACGGCGACCAAACTCTGCGGTTTGCTCTGGGTTTAAATGTTTCGATTTACTGTTTGGAAAAGTAACTGACATATTCATCGTCTTGCTCCTCAGCGCTTCATTTCTAGAAGCCTTAGCTGAATTTAGGTACAACTTCCTAAGCCTAGGTTCAACAGACCGAGAAGTTGTTTAAATTTATTTAAATGATTGTTTTAATTTACAGATTAATAACCACAGGACTTATTGCTTGGCTGATACACAATTTGATCTGTGTATTTGAAGCATGGTCAATTTCTCCTGTCAGCATATTTTTGGTCGAACCACTCACTTTAGTACATGTACAAGTATTGCAGATCCCCATACGGCAACCATGAGTTGGCTTTAATCCCGCTTGTTCAGCGCTTTCAAGAAGATTTGATTTCGCAGCAAATTCTTGTTGTGAACGCAAAAACACCACGGGTTGTTCTTCTAAAGTTTCATCTACAGCGATCTGGAAAAATTCTTGTTTCAAACGATCTGCAATATTCAAATCTTGAAAAATTTGATTGATGCTTTGCATCATTGCACGAGCACCACACGCATAGCTTTGACGCTGTTGGAAATCAGGAACCAAACTTTCCAATAACTCGATAGTTAAATGCTGTTTTTGTTGCGCGGTATGAATATAGTGATAATTCAACAATGAATGTTGCTGATAAAGCTGTTCTAGATCTGCATGAAAAGCCTCATCACGACTAAAATAAATTAAATCAATTGGACGATTTGAATCTTTGAGTGCTTCAAGCAATAATGAATGGATTGCGGTAATTCCACTGCCTGACGCAATCAATAACAATGGCGATGCATCGGGAGCTAAAACAAAATCACCCTGAGCTTGTGACAGTTCAACAATGCTACCAAAAGCCATTTGGCTCAGCGCATTGGAGACTTTACCCTGTTGTTTTACAGCAATGATCATATCGCCATTATTCAAAAATTTAACCACAGAATAACTACGTTGTTGACGTACACCCGCAATTTCAACAGTTACAAGAACAGATTGTCCCGCTTTAAACTGTTGATGCTTAAAATTACGATTTGGACGTAATTGAATTTGATAAAAATCAGGGCTTAATGCACGAGTTTTAATAATCGTGGCTTTTACCTTTTTCCAAGCCCAAACAGGATTGATTTTTTCAGCGATAAAATCGACAAAATCCTCACGAACCCATTCTGGCTGATACTGCATATAGCTACTCATGTGACGTTCCTCTTTGTGCTTGCTATTTATTGAGTGAACAAACGTTCTTTTAGTGAACATATGTACACTATAATCATTTTTTAAATTCAGTCAACACCTGTACACTGACATTCGTCGTTTAATTTGTTTTTATTTTTGATAGACTCATCACAACAAAAATCTTTGGATACCAGAATGTCGATACGCGATGAACGAAAACAGCAAAGCCGTCAGGCTTTACTTGATGCTGCTTTAACCTTAAGCACTTCAGGTCGTTCATTTTCGAGTATCAGTTTGCGAGAAGTTGCCCGTGAAGTCGGTTTGGTCCCAACAGCGTTTTATCGCCATTTCCAAGATATGGATGAATTGGGGAAAGAACTGGTAGATCAAGTTGCGCTTTATTTAAAGAATGTCTTACACCAGTTGGGAAAAGGCCTAGCACATCCTGAAGCGAAAACCAAAACCAGCATGGTGCTGTTTTTTGAGGCGGTAGACAGCAGCTCGCAACAATGGATTTTTATGATTGCGGAACGTTGGGGCGGTTCGGAAGTGGTGCGTAAAGCCATTTCCCGTGAAATTGACTTCCTGAATGATGATCTTGCCAACGCGTTAAAAAAGTTTGAAGTTATCGCAAATTTTCATGATGAAAATGATTTAAAAGTGATCACCAATATTTTGATTAATTTATCTTTTACTTGGGCAATGTCATGGATCAACTTATCTCGACAATACTCTGGCATAGAACTTGAGTTGCAAAAAATGGTCCTTAAAAAACAATCGGTGACGCAAATCCGCTTAATTTTTAAAGGCATCGAAAATTGGGACCAAGATAGAGCTTAATTTATCTCCCAAACTCGCCTCTATATCACCCGCAATAAAAAACCCGCAATTGCGGGTTTTAAAAACATAAAAGCTTATTTGGCTTTACGTTCTTTATTGATGAGATAGTCAAGGACTTGCGTCACTTTACCGTCTTCACCTTGAACCACATATTTACCATTTACCACAACAGCAGGAACACCTGAAAGCTGATACTGTTGTGCCAATTGATTTGATTCAGCAATTTTTGCAGTAATCGCAAAAGAGCTATACATGCTGTTAAATTTCGCCTCAGGCACACCGTACTGAGTGAAGAATTTAGCAAAAGCATCTTTTTGTAGAACTTGCTGATTACCTGCATGATTGGTATGGAATAAAGGTAAATGCGTACGCTTACGTACACCCAATGCCTCACTCACATAATATGCTCGAGCACCTTGCTCCCATAATGGATTCATCGCTGCTGGGGTACGAATAAAGTTGACATCTTTAGGGATTTTCTTTAACCACGCTTGCATATGCGGTTCTAATGTAAAGCAGTGAGGGCATCCATACCAAAAAAACTCACGCACTTCAATTTTACCAGGAACAGAAACTTTTCCTGGATTTTGCACCACGGTATAATCTTTACCTGCAACAAAATCAGCAGCCATGGCGTTTGCAGAAAATGCCATTACCATGGCAGTCATGCCACCTAAAATAAATTTTTTCATTGACTTTATTGTCCTCGTCGTCATCTCGTATAGCTTATGCATTCACTATAAAACAAATATGGGAAAATCGTTTTCCTTCTGTGAAGTTTTTTACACGATTCATCGCTTTTTTTGGATTTATGGTTACACTAGGGTCTGTTGATATTTCATAAATAGACGAAGTGTTAACAAACACTAGCATAACTGAACTTAATTTTTGATTAAAACAATTTACTTAGAGGTGCCCGGCATGTCGCAACTTAATGTTGATCCACAGGAAATTGCTAAATTTGAAGCGCTTGCTGCTTTATGGTGGGATCAACACTCTGAGTTCAGACCTTTACATCAAATCAATCCACTGCGTTTAAACTGGATTGATGAACATGCCAACGGTCTTACAGGTAAAAAGATTCTTGATGTAGGATGTGGTGGTGGGATTTTGGCTGAAAGTATGGCACGTCGTGGCGCCAATGTTTTAGGTATTGACATGGGTGTAGCACCATTGAATGTCGCTCGCTTACATGCTGAACAGGAAAATGTTCAAAATATTGAATATCGCCAAGTCCCTGTGGAGCAACTCGCAGAAGAACAAGCAGGGCAATACGATATTGTTACATGTATGGAAATGTTGGAACACGTTCCTGACCCAGCTTCTATCATCCAAGCTTGTCAAAAGCTAGTTAAACCAAATGGTCATGTGTTTTTTTCAACAATTAATCGTAATCCAAAGTCTTATTTATTCGCAATTATTGGTGCGGAATATGTATTACGTTTATTGAAAAAAGGCACCCACGATTATCATAAATTTATTAAACCGTCTGAACTTGCTGATGACATTCGTAACTCAGGTTTAAAACTTAAAGATATGACCGGCTTACACTACAACCCACTCACAAAACATTACTGGCTTGCGCCCAATGTTGATGTGAATTACATGGTTTATACTGTGAATGAAGGTGTTTGATGCAAGCTGTTCTTTTTGATTTAGATGGGACACTGATTGATACGGCTGCAGACTTTATCCGTATTATTCAAAATATGTGTCGAGAAGAAGGACGTGCAGTGGTTGATGCAGATTTGATCCGTACTCAGGTTTCTGAGGGTGCACGCGCAATGGTAAAACTGGTTTATCCAGAGCTTGAAGTGGATGATCCGATTTTTTTAGCACATCGTCAACGCTTTTTAGATCTGTATGGTGATGACATTGCTGTAGACACAGATCTGTTTGCTGGTATGTATCCTCTTCTGGCAGAGTTAGAAAGCCAGCAAATCCCATGGGGTATTGTGACCAATAAACCACGTTGGTTAAGTGAATCATTATTGAACGCATTGAACCTCACACAACGTTGCGCTGTTCTGGTGTGCCCTGAAGATGTCACTCAGACCAAACCAGATCCAGAGCCAATGTATCTAGCAGCAAAGCAAATTGATATTGCACCTGAACAATGTATCTATGTGGGTGATCATCCGCGAGATATTGATGCAGGACGTAATGCACAAATGTATACAATTCTCGCAGCTTATGGTTATTTACCATTACAGTACAAAGATGATTTAAATGCTTGGCAAGCCGACTGTATCGTAGGGAATGTTAATGAATTACATCAAGTTATTCGAAAACTTGTAGATATTTAAATCCCAAAAAATCATACAATTTACCTAACAACATGATAAGTAACACTGAAACATCTTGAATATGATGTTTCAATGTTTTTATATAGAACATAGGCTGGTTGGCAGTTCACTTATTTATAATGAGCAGTGCATTTCCAACAGTGTAAGCTAAGACGTAAAAAATTTAATCATTCTAAATGATGAGAAACATTGTTTTATATGGTCAGGACATTGCGTCAAAAGCCTAAATTACATCATAACAATTATAGGAGGTCTCCCATGAAGTATTCAGAATATCAACCTCGCCCAGATTTATTGAAGGATAAAATTATCCTCATTACGGGTGCGGGAGACGGTATTGGACGTGCTGCTGCGCTCAGCTATGCCTTACACGGCGCAACAGTCGTGTTACATGGTCGCACGCTCAATAAACTTGAAGTCATTTATGATGAAATTGAATCACTTGGTGCCCCCCAACCTGCTATTCTTCCTTTGCAGCTTTCTACTGCCTCTTCACGTGACTATGAACTGCTTGTTGATACTCTAGAGCAACAATTTGGTCGCTTAGATGGTATTTTGCATAATGCTGGAATCTTAGGAGAGCGTGTTGAGTTGGCACATTATCCAGAAGAGATCTGGGATGATGTCATGGCGGTGAATTTACGTGCACCTTTTGTGCTCACCCAAGAATTACTGCCTTTACTGGAAAAATCTGAAAATGCATCAGTCGTTTTCGCTAGCTCTGGTGTAGGACGTGAAGCACGTGCGCAATGGGGTGCTTACTCGGTTTCAAAGATTGCGATTGAAGCGGTCAGTAAAATATTTGCCAAAGAAAATACTTATCCAAATATTCGTTATAACTGTATCAACCCAGGTGGGACCCGTACCGCTATGCGTGCCAAAGCTTATCCTGATGAGGACCCAAAGGTTTTACCATCACCTGAAGCCATCATGCCTGCTTATCTCTACCTCATGGGAGATGATAGCCTTGCGTTGAATGGTGAAAGTATTGACGCACAGGATTAGCTCCATCTTTCTTTCTCCACGCTTTTCGAAGTGTGGAGAAAATCATAAGAGATCCTCTCATTTAAACTATTGATCATAGAGTCAAACTAAAAATATTATAAAGACTTACATTAAAATCGTTTTACCCAATAAAAACTATAATTTTATTCAGTTTCTTAAATAACAAGGATTCTTCTATAGTGTTACTCAAGTTAAACAGATCAATTTGAGGCGTTTTTTATGAAAGATTTAAAACATAAAGTGGAGATGATTCGCTCTATCGAACAATTACAGCTCCCAAATCATTTTATTCAGGCCTTAGATGATGCGCATCAAGCAAAAGATATTATCAAAGCAATCAATTGCTTAAAGGAGATGAATCAGCAGTGGTCTTAATCTTTCATGCTGAATTTATAGCGGAGTCATCTCTCTAAGTATATTTTCATAAATATTTACATTTTTTAGCTACCTATTCCGCTTAAAAAAATTTGCTGCAATGCATTACAGGCCAAAGCTTTGCAATAATCCTTTTCACTTTTATATAAATATGTTTTTATTATGTCTGTCATTTTAAATGAAAAACTGAACTTTCTTCACAGTTTCTCTGCAATTTAGCAGTACATTAGTGAGGTCAAAATAAACATATTGAATAAGCGAGGACGATTATGAAAAAGATTTTAGCGATCATCGCCATCTCTTTATCAACACTGTTGACGGCTCAGATCAGCAGTGCAGGTCCTCATTTTGACGATGACAATGGTTTTGATCGTGGCAAAAGCGAACGTGGAGATCGTGGACGCAATCATCGTGATCGTGGTAATGATGATGACAACATTCAAGAACAACGTCGTGAACGTGAAGAACGTGGCGTAAAACGTTTGCAACAGCACAAATGGCAAATGGGTTATGTAATGCCACAGCATTATCGTGGTAATAGTTACAAAGTTGATTATAAAGACGAAAACCTTCCAAAGCCTTCGCGTAATCAACAGTGGTATAAGATTAACAATGACTATATCTTGGTCGATTCAGATAATAATAATATTGTGAATATCCGAGGGATGTAGTTTTTTAAATATTTTGCTTTCATAGGCTCAAACACCTTTTTTGTTTGAGCTTTTTTTTGCCTAAATTTCAGTTTTTACACTCTGTTTTTAAAAAACTCTAGAAACCTCCATAAAATTGACAATCGAATGATATTTCTCCATTTTTTATCTTAACTTAAATTGTAGTTTGAATGATCGGATAAACTATCCGTCTTAAAAGGTCGAATCAAATGAGAAAGGTTATAAGCGCAATCACACTATCACTCAGTGCCTTAGTTACAACTTCGGTAATGGCCAACTGGGATCATGGGCGTGATCATCGTCCTGCTACATCACATGAAAAATTTGAATGGCGAGAGGGTGTAATTTTACCTGATCGTTATCAGGACAATCGATATTACGTGAATGATTATCGGACATACAAAAATCTGCATCAACCTGCTAAATTTGAACGTTGGTATAAAGTAGATGGCCGTTATGTACTGGTCAATGAACGCAACCATCATATTATTCGTGTCATTCGATAATATCTAAACTGCTAGATTTACAGCCCAAATTCATTTTTGGGCTTTTTTAATTGTGAAAAGAAAATGCCAATATGTCTCTTCATCAAGTCTTCATACATTTCACAATTCACCTAAACCATGCTCACTGTTTATCTCAAATGATTGAGTAATTTGATTACATCAAAGGACAAAAGTTCAATTCAGGTGTATCAAATGAAAAATATCTTAACCACACTAGCTTTATCAATGAGTGCTTTTATTGCAACATCTGCGATCGCTGCACCCCATGATTATCATCGAAATGATAACCAGCGCTATCAACAAAACCATTGGGATCATAAATATGACAATCGTTGGAATAAAAACAATCATTATGACAACCGCGTAAATTCGAATCAACGCTGGCGCTCAGGGCAGTACTTCCCGACTCAATTCAATTCTTCGCGCTATCATGTCAATTATAAAAACTACCGCCAGTTACCTAAACCTGGAAGATATCAGCAATGGTACAAAGTGAATGGTGACTATGTGCTCGTAAATGAGCGAAATAATCGTATTATTCGCGTGATTGATTAATGGCTATATTTTAAGTTTCAAACCCAAGTTAGCTTGGGTTTTTTCATATTTTGAGAATCTGCTTAAAACCTAATTGATTCAACAAATAAATAAAACACATACTTTCATTTATATCTCCATAGTTTCTCTATATTTTACGATTAGATTTAATGTGAAGGCATTAATTATTGAGTGAAATAGAAAAGCCAAATATCATCAGTAAATTGTTCAAAATGAAAGATTAGAATGTGTAATTTCGATGAACAGCAATCGTTAAAATATCTGGCTTTTAACTCAATATTCCAAAGTGAATCGTAAAATTAATATACCCTTTCGCACTCGTCCTCCCACGTTCGAGTGCTTTTTTTATTCAATAGCGTCTGTTGACATTTCATAAATGGCTTGTGTAGTCGAATATAATCGAGCATGAGACATAAACGTCATAAAACATGAAACTTGAGATCATTTTAGCTACAACCTGAGCAAGAACAAAGCATTGCTTTGTTTGCAGCGCGCAAGGCACAGCAATGGGGACTAGCGTTTTTTTGCCGTGACGACGTTACATTGCGAAAGATGTTTCTCATCATTTAGAATAACTATATTTCGTATTTCGTGCGTTGTTTCACCTAAAAAGTCGCATAGTCGCAAACATAGACGAATTGTTAGCAGACTCTATTATTCTTACGCTATTTTTGTTTAGAATCGCGGTATAGCAATCATCAATACTGAGATAGGCATGCAAACCGACAGTTTAGAAACAATACAAAGCACAACACAAGAATACGTGCATTGGTTTCGTCACTCTGCACCCTATATCAATGCTCATCGTGGTAAAACCTTTGTATTGATGTTTGGTGGTGAAGCTGTTGAACACGAAAATTTTCAGCATATTATTCATGATATTGCCCTGCTCCATTCATTGGGCATACGACTGATTTTGGTCCACGGCGCACGCCCGCAAATTACTGCCAATTTGCTTCACAATAAAATTCAAAGTCCTATTCATATCAATCGTCGTGTTACTACACGTGAATCATTGCCTTGTGTCATGAGCGCTGTGGGTTCTATTCGTCTACAAATCGAAGCACTACTATCTATGGGGCTTGCTAATTCACCCATGTTTGGCGCACGCATTGATGTGGTCTCAGGTAATTTTGTCACAGCAAAGCCATATGGTATTCGTGATGGTGTCGATTTCCAGCTCACTGGCGAAGTACGCACAATTGATACTGAAGCCATTCAACGCCATTTAGGTAATCAAAATATTGTATTACTGGGACCCACAGGATATTCCACTACAGGTGAAGTATTTAACTTGCTTGCAGAAGAGGTGGCGACAAAAACAGCCATTCATATCAAAGCTGATAAATTGATTTTTTTAGGAAATCAACAAGGCTTAATGGATGAGTATGCGCAATTGAAACGTGAAATTACTCCACTTCAACTCGATAAACATATTGAAAAATATCAAGATTCAAATTTTGAAATCGCCTTACATTTGCACAATGCAAAAGAAGCATCGCTAAAAGGTGTAAATCGCGTTCATCTACTTTCCTACAGCGATGATGGTGCCTTGATCAAAGAGCTCTTCACCCGTGATGGGCATGGCACTATGATCACTGATGCACATTATGAAGAAGTTCGTATGGCAAATATTGGTGATGTCGGTGGCTTGATTAATTTATTACGCCCTTTGGAAGATGAAGGAATTTTAGTGTATCGTTCACGCGAACGTTTAGAAAATGAAATCGAGAAATTTGCCGTCATTGAGCGAGATGGAACCATTCTCGCATGTGCTGCACTCTACCCGATTCCTTCAACAGAAAATGAAGTCAAATCAGCTGAAATTGCCTGTGTAGCCGTACATCCAAGCTATCGTAAATCTAATCGTGGTAGCCAAATTCTGCATTTTTTAGAAGAAAATGCACGTCAAATGGGTATTCAGCAACTGTTTGTTTTAACCACGCGAACCGCACACTGGTTCTTAGAGCATGGTTTTGAAATGGCAAATGTTGATGATTTACCTGAGGCTCGCCAAGCGCTATATAACTATCAACGTAATTCGATGGTCTTTAAAAAATCAATTGCTTAAAATTGATCAAAATGATTATTTTAAACAAATTATCACATTTGCTTCTAAGCTTATCTCAATAGATTCCATCCACCAGAGTATTTTCTTATTCTTGAGGATGGAATCTATATATGGCGATTGAATAACACAAATAACATCATAATTTTCAAATTCTTATAATATTATATTTTTATAGAATATCAGCTTTATATTTCTCATTTACAGATAACCTTAGCAATTTATTGTTTATCTATTTTTTTCATTAGTAATCACTAAAAATTTATTTTTTTGAAAATACAAAGCCTTTTAAGCTGATGCTCATGCCTTTTTTAGACTTTATAGGAGCATCGTGACTCATGGCGAGCTTATTTCAACCTTCCTGGAAAAAAATCACCCTTGTTAGTGTTAGCCTTGCCACCATCATGATGCTTAGTGGATGCTCAAAACCACAAGAAACCACAACTTTAAATATCGGTTTCCAAAAATATGGGGTATTGCCCATCATCAAAGCACGTGGTGACTTAGATAAAGCCTTAAAAGAGAAAGGGGTAAACGTTAAATGGGTTGAATTCCCTGCTGGGCCACAACTTCTAGAAGGTTTAAATGTTGGTAGTGTCGCCTTTGGTGAATCTGGGGAAGCACCGCCTATTTTCGCCCAAGCTGCAAACTCAAATCTGGTCTATGTTGCTAATCAACCTGCTGCGCCCTTGGCTGAAGCCTTAATTGTGCCGAAAGATTCAGCCATTCGATCGGTCCAAGATTTAAAAGGTAAGCGTGTAGTTTTGAATAAAGGTTCAAATGTACATTATCTTTTACTCAAAGTTTTGGAAGCAAATCATTTAAAACTTGATGATATTCAAGTGGTCTATCTACCACCAGCTGATGCCCGTGCCGCTTTTGAAAAAGGTGCAGTAGATGCTTGGGTGATTTGGGATCCGTTCTTTGCTGCTGCAGAAAAGCAACTCAATGCAAAAGTCCTTGCGACAGGTCAAAACTTGGTGAATAACCATCAATTCTATTTGGCTGATCGTAAGTTCGCTGAACAACATCCCGATGTTTTAAAAATTGTGGTCAATGAACTGAATACAACAACGCAGTGGGTGTCTCAACATCAAACTGATGCGGCAAAACTCTTAGAAAAACCGACAGGCTTACCGCTTGATATTTTGAATACCTCAATTTCTCGTATGGGTTTTGGTGTCACTCCAATTTCTAACGATGTGGTCAAGAAGCAGCAAGATGTCGCAGATGCTTTTTATCAACAAAAACTTATTCCCAATAAAATCAATATTCAAGCAGCTGTTTTAGCAAACTAATTTCGCCAACAGCTCCGCTAAAGAGGACATCAATATGACCCAGCAAATCGCGCAACAAAACACATCATCATGGTTCAATGCAACGACTCATGCCATGACCACTATGTTGATCTGTAGCGCAATGCTGGGTTCAGCCTCTGTGTGGGCAATCGATCCAACGGTAAAAGAATTACGTATCGGCTTTCAAAAAAGTTCTATTAATTTTGCAATCGCCAAACAACAGAAATTGTATGAGAAAGAATTCCCAAATGCCAAAATCACTTGGAATGAATTCCCTGCAGGTCCTCAAATTTTAGAAGCCCTTGCTGTAGGTTCTCTGGATATTGGTGTCACTGGTGATACCCCACCAGTATATGCCCAAGCCGCGAATAAACCGCTGTACTACATTGCCTATGAAGCAGCCAAGCCATTGGCTTCGGCAATTTTAGTGCCTAAAGATTCAAAAATCACCAAACTCAATGAATTGAAAGGTAAACGCATTGCGTTGCAGAAAGGATCTAGTGCGCATTATTTACTGGTACAAGCTGTACGTAAAGCTGGTTTGCAATGGTCAGACATTCAACCGATTTGGTTAACCCCTGCTGATGCCCGTGCTGCATTTCAAAAAGGTGCTGTCGATGCTTGGGCAATTTGGGATCCATTCTTTGCATCTGCACAAGTAGAAGATCAGGCGCGTATCCTCGCCTCAGGACAGGGTTTAAGTCCGAATTATACCTTCTATTTGGCATCACCAGATTTTATAAAGAAATATCCTCAAGCAGTTAAAGGCATTATCCAGCAAATTAATACTGCTGATAAATGGGTACAAGCCAATCGTGTCGCAACAGCGCAAGCCATCGGACAAAGCACCGGTTTAAAACCAAAAGTTAGTCAAACTTTTATTGAGCGACGCCCAAGACCTTCTGGTGCAGCACCACTTTCAGCAAAAGTAATTGCAGATCAGCAACAGCTGGCCAATCGTTTTAGCGAACTCAAAATTATTCCAAACAGCATAGATATCAAACAAGCGGTTTGGGCAGTGAAATAATATTTTTCTAAGGATGAATGAAATGAAAATCTTCTGGTTTATTCCTACTCACGGTGACAGTCGTTATTTAGGTACATGCAAAGGTGCTCGCCAAGTTGACCATGCTTATATGAAACAAATTGCTGTAGCTGTGGATAATCTGGGCTATGAAGGTGTACTCATTCCCACGGGACGTTCATGTGAAGATCCATGGATTACTGCTGCGAGCTTGATTGATGCGACTAAAAATCTAAAATTCTTGGTTGCGTTACGTCCTGGCGTAACAACACCAGCGCTTGCAGCACGTATGGCTGCAACTTTTGATCGACTATCCAATGGTCGGGTTTTACTCAACCTCGTTACAGGCGGCGATGAGCAAGAATTGAAAGGTGATGGCGTATACGAAGACCATGCTTCACGTTATAAAACAGCAGCTGAATACACCACGATTTGGCGTGAAATTTTAAAACGCTCACATACGGGTGAATCATTTACCTTTCATGGCGAACGTTTAAGTGTAGACGATGCTAAGTTACTTTATCCACCCATTCAAGCGCCTTACCCACCACTTTGGTTTGGTGGATCTTCTGAAGATGCGATTGAATTAGCTGCTGAGCAAGTTGATACTTATTTAACTTGGGGCGAACCACCTGCTGCAGTAAAAGAAAAAATTGCAGTGGTGAAAGCCAAAGCCGAGACTAAAGGTCGTCAACTTAATTATGGTATTCGTTTACATGTCATTGTTCGTGAGACCAATGAGCAAGCATGGCAAGCTGCCAATGAACTAATTCAATATGTAGATGATGCGACGATTGCAGCTGCACAGAAAAAATTTAAACAAATGGATTCTGTCGGGCAACGCCGTATGGCTGAGCTACATAATGGTGATCGTAGTAAGCTTGAAGTATCACCAAATCTTTGGGCAGGGGTCGGACTAGTTCGTGGTGGTGCGGGTACTGCTTTAGTCGGTGATCCTCAGACTATTGCAGATCGCATTCAAGAATATGCCGATTTAGGCATCAATACCTTTATTTTCTCAGGCTACCCACATTTGGAAGAATCCATTCGCTTTGCTGAACTGGTATTCCCATTACTGCCTTTGGAAACACGTAAGAAACTCACACAACCTAATTTGACTGGACCATTTGGTGAAATCGTAGCCAACAACTACACACCTGAAGAAAATAAAAAACCGTTACAGGAGCCTGCATGAATGCCATAATTAAAAATGCTGCTCCAACCAAAAGCAACGCAGTTTCACGTGGAACTAAACAAATCGGGCAGCGTTTACTGCCTTGGTTTGTGCCGATTTTACTGATAATCATATGGCAAATTGCCTCTAAAACGGGGCTACTTGAAAGCCGTGTTTTACCTGCACCGACAGCGGTAGTCTCTGCATTTTGGACACTTTTAGTCAGCGGTGAGCTTTGGCAACATGTCAAAGTTAGTGCTGGTCGTGCGCTACTTGGCCTCTTCGTTGGTGGTGGGCTCGGCTTATTTTTAGGACTACTTAATGGTTCATCAAAAGTGGCATCCAATTTACTGGATACCACCTTGCAAATGATCCGAAATATTCCAGCATTGGCCCTGATTCCATTGGTTATTTTATGGTTTGGAATTGATGAGTCTGCAAAACTATTTTTAGTGGCTGTCGGTGTCTTTTTCCCGATTTATATCAATACCTATCACGGAATTCGCTCAGTTGATCCTCAATTGATTGAAATGGGAAAAAGCTATGGATTAAGCAGATGGCAACTTTATAAAGAAATTATTTTACCGGGCGCAATGCCTTCAATTTTAGTGGGTTTACGCTTTTCACTGGGGTTGGTTTGGGTACTACTGATTGTGGCAGAAACAATTTCCGCACAATCTGGAATTGGTTATATGACCATGAATGCGCGTGAATTTTTACAAACAGATATCGTGCTGGTGGGTATCTTGCTGTATGCCCTTTTAGGCAAACTTGCAGATGTATTTGCACAATTTCTAGAAAAATACCTATTGCGTTGGCACGCAGGTTATCAAAAATAGGAGTCTGATATGACCGATTTAAGCATTAGCCAATATGCCAATGACTTGGTGGCAACAACCGAGATTGTTGAGGAAGAACAAGCAAAAATTGGTGCAGAAATTTCGATAGAACAACTGCATAAATATTATGGTGAAGTTAAAGTTCTTGAGGACTTAGATTTAAACATTGAAGCTGGTGAATTTGTTGCAATTGTGGGACGTAGTGGTTGTGGTAAAAGTACCCTACTGCGTTTAATTGCCGATTTAGAACAACCCAGTTATGGTGAAATCAAATTTAAATCTTTATTAAATTTCCGTGAAGGGATCATTGCAGATGATATTCGGGTGATGTTCCAAGATCCACGCTTATTGCCATGGAAAAGTATTCTAAAAAATGTGCAATTGGGTCTAGCCAAAAACCAATTTTCTAAGGCTGAGCAATTATTAGAAAAGGTGGGATTAAAGGAGAAATCTGGACTTTGGCCATCACAGCTTTCTGGTGGACAACGTCAACGAACGGCGCTTGCTCGTGCTTTGTCACATACACCGCGGGTCTTATTACTGGATGAACCTTTAGGTGCTTTAGATGCATTAACAAGACTAGAGATGCAGAGTTTGATTGAAAAATTATGGTTAGAACAAGGTTTTACCACCATTCTTGTTACTCATGATGTCAGTGAAGCTGTTCAACTCGCAGATCGTATTATTCTTTTGGATAAAGGTCATATTGCCCAACAGTTTCAAGTCGATTTGCCTCGTCCGCGTCAAAAAGGGGTGGCATTTGCAGAACTCGAACAACAAGTTCTCAGCGCTGTGCTTGCAACATGAACAACAACGCAAGGTATTGCATCAAAATATTTTTGCCCTTGCAGATTTACCTTGCGCGACATGTTCCTGATCTTGAATAATTAAATTTTTAGATTTGGATGTTTAGATCGCATAGAAAATGTTCGCTGTCATAAACATGTTAAAGTTTTTAACTGTTTCTATTGATTAAAAATAATTTGAATATTTTAAAGCAAGCGCATTTTCTTAAATGAAAATTAAATAATGCTATTTAAGATTATTTAATTTTTAAATTAACCTTATACTAAAAAATGTCACAAAATTTAAATATTAAGTCATAATTGACATAATTTTAATATAAGATTTGCTCCAGTTTAGTGCAAAATTATATAATAGGGATCTACGATCGACTTAATAATAAAACTTCATCATTATTTATCAGAAATATACCAAAATAATGCTGCTTTCTGTGCACAAATCAAACATTTTACCGTACAATTTAATAATCAGTTTTTCGATTAAAGATGCGATGGAACAAAAAAAGAGTGCTCAAAAACGCCAGCAGCTGCTCAATGCTGCACTTGATGTATTTTCTGTCTATGGTTTCAATGGCGCAAGTCTAGATGAAATCGCTCAGTTAGCAGATATGCATAAATCCAATATTTTCTACTACTATGAAAATAAAGAAGCCTTATATGTTGAAGTGCTAACGACAGTTATGCAGAAATGGTTAGCACCGTTGCAATCGCTTGAGTCAGAATTGGAACCGACAGAAGCATTGTCGCATTACATCATGACCAAAATCGAAATTTCTAGAACTCAGCCAAAAGCTTCAAAGCTTTTCGCGTTAGAAGTGATTCAAGGTGCACCACATATTTTACCGATCCTAAAAGGCCCGCTTAAAAAGCTCTTTAAACGCAAAGCCAAAGTTATTTTAAACTGGCAGGCGCAAGGTAAAATATCAGATCAAATCGATGCTGAATTGTTGATTATTAATATTTGGGCACTGACCCAAAATTATGCAGACTTTAGCACTCAAATCGAAATGGTTACTGGTAAAACTTTGCGTAATAAAAGTATGTGTCAACGCGCAATTGAACATACCATCCATATGACTTTATATGGTGTGTTACCGCGCAATTAATCATCCAATAGACATATTGGTTATTTTGGCAAACGGCCATAGAGTTCTATGGTCGCCAAGACTCAAATTTAAACTTTTTCTATTATTCACACAAACTAAGTCTTTAATAAATAGACTGATATAGTTTTAACAACTTTTGTGCACCCAATAATAAATTATCTTCCCAATCTAAATGTGCTGTGTCATTTGCACCGTCAGTAATATATTTAATCGAAACCAACCGCACATCTAGTTTTTTACAGACTTTAGCTAATGCGTAGCCTTCCATATCGACTAGATTACAGGTCACTTTGGGTTTTCCTGTTTCAAAACTATCACCTGTACCACAAACACCCTGTGCTAAATGTGGAAAATACGATTCTAAATGAATTTCGCTTGGCAAATACTCATCCATTGGTGTAACCCCCACATCAAAACCGAGTGGAGAAACATCCATATCGCGTTGCACAAAAGTTTTTACTTCAATCAACTCATGAGCATTAAAGAAAGAACTACCGGCACTCCCTAAGTTTAATATGGTTTTACAGCCAGTTTTCTGAATGACATCAAATGCAGTATAGGCCGCGTTGATCTTGCCAATCCCACTATAGTGGACGGTGATACCTGCTTGCTCAAACAACCCTTTAGATTCATTGGGTAAAGCCATAATCAATGCAATATCGTCTTTCATATATATTCAGAATTAAAAATTTTTCTTATTAAAATTGAAATTCAAATCCTGATCAATCTTATTGTTAACTCAAAATTTTAAAATCATATACAAATCACTACTGTACCTATAACTTCGATTGCTCATAATGTTTTAATAGAAAAATAGAGATGAAAATAAATGAATATCCAAATTATCGTGGGCAGTATTCGAGATGGCCGTGTTGCGATCAAAGTCGCAGAATGGTTACTTAAAGAAATCCAAAAACTCGACTTTAGTACCCTCAATGTTGAAATTGTAGATTTAAAAGAATGGGATTTGCCTTTCTTTGCTGGGAAAAACTCACCCGCCTCAGGAATCTATGATCAGCCCAAACAGCAAGAATGGGCAAAAAAAGTTGCTTCTGGCGATGCCTTTATTTTCATTACACCAGAGTACAATCATGGCTATAGTCCTGTACTGAAAAATGCCATCGACTTCGTTTATAAAGAATGGCAGCGCAAACCTTCGGCTTTTGTCAGCTATGGTGGTACCAACGGTTCACGTTCAATTGATCAAATCAAACAAGTCTGCGCTTTTATTGGTATGATTGACTCCAATGCAGTTATTGAACTGCGAGATATTGGGCAACGTGGTAAGAGTGAAACCTTTGAGGGGAATGAGTTTGATAATAAAGCAGTCAAGTCTGTGGTAAACAAACTCATCCAATATGCCAATGTCTAAAATCACATTGTACGCTTTAGCTTACATCACTTGCATGCATTGACGGCTAGGTAAGTTTAAGCAAATACCCTATTCTACTGACATAGGGAACAGGAAGTTTCCCAGACGTAAAACAATAATAATCGGTCTGTACATCAGGAAGTGAGGTAGAACAGGAGTTTACCTAGCGAACCAATATGAAAAAGCCCCGTCAGGATGATGGGGCTTTTTTTATACTTTAAACAATTTAATTTTGCCCAACTGTTAATGACTGATCACCAATACATTTACATCCGCAAGATAAAGGTGAATTATGCTGCGCAGCGGGCTTTCCCATCACCAACATATGATTATCACCTGCAACAATGCTGGCGACACACTTGTGTTTGGGACAAGTCGCCTTATCGCCTACACATGCAATCGCTTTACCATCAATCAGAAAAGAAGACTGAGCAGAAATAATTTTTCCCCCACCTGTCGTGGGTGATCCTAATGTGATATATGGAAGTGCCATAGTGCCTACCTTTTATTGTTTTGTTATTGAATAAAATTTATAAAACATCGAACTCAATACGGCGATTCTTTCTACGACCCTCATCCGTTGCATTATCAGCAACAGGTTTGGTTGAACCCAGACCTGCTGTGCTTAAACGAGTCGGTGCAATGCCTTTCGTAGTTAAATACTGCTTCACCGCTTCAGCACGTTGCAAACTCAAATCCTGATTCTTCTGTGGATTACCTTGGCTGTCAGTATGACCCACAATTTTAACATTTTTACCTTGCACTTTATTTAATGCAACCACCATCTCGTCTAAGATTTGTGTACCTGTTGGGGTAAGTACGGCTTTGCCAGATTCAAACTCAATAATTCGATTTTTTAGTGCATTATCAATCACAGATTGCTCAGCAGCATTCACTGAAATTTGAGAATTAAATCGATAAGGTGGCTGAACTAAGGATTGGAATAAATTGGTGGTTGGCTGAATATCAGTTTGTACACCCATTTTTCCAACCAATTCAACTTGAGTACCTCGTACAGAGAGCTTACCTTGGCTAATCTTCTTTAGATCTGGGGTAATCACACGTGTAACCGAATCACTCCAGCCATTTGGTGCGGATACGGCTCGAATTTGGATTTTATCTACAACCTGATCATCACCATAAACCGCTTTTAATTTCGCCAAGATTGCTTGTTTGGTCATGTCATTCGGCACAGCACCTTCAACCACAATCGGTGCAGCAAACACATTGAATGAACAAAATAAGCTAGAAATAAGCGCAAATTTTTTCAATATTTTGACTTGTTTATTTTTCATATCATTATTCATCTATAAATGTTTGTCTAAAAAGTTTCATGCCTTGAACCAGACTCAATTGACGTTCGCATAAAGACTGTTCAAGCGCTGCTAGACCTGCATTCTGTTCCAAATAGGCATCAATCCATAGTGGTTTGACCAAAGATACCCAATGATCATTTTGCATATTTTGAGTGAAAATATTACTTAAAGCCGTGATATCTGCCCCTTGGAATCCAAATAATAAAATTGGAGACTCTTGGTGAAGAATACCAATCAAGATCTCTGTATTACTTTTTTCTAAAAAGCGTCCGATTAAGTTGACCCAAAACGCGGCAATTTCATAGCAATAATTATGATTATTAATTGGTAAAATAAGTACCTTAGATAACTTACTGGTACCGTGTTTAAGCACAGGCTGAAGTAACAAGCCCAAGCCCAGCATACTTTGCGCCAACTCATAAGGCGTGATCTTCATCATTTGCGCAAATGAATGCATGGTATGATTTTCAAAAAAGTCCTGCGTTTTTAATTCAGGCAAGACCTGTATTTCATGATCAATTTCACCCAGCTTATTGATCAATACTTCAGGATCACGAATGGTTCGGATGCTTCGATTTTTTTGAAATAAATCAATCAATACCGGTTTATATTTAAACGGCGCATAGAGTAAGTTTTGAAAAGGATGATCAACTTCTAATAACTGACTTAAGACCATTGGAAATTGACGACCAGAACTGTCTTCACTGGTCACCATATTTGCCGCAAGAAACATTCTTTCCTTAGGGTTTGCGATAAAGAAGTCTAAAGGCGCTAATGATTCATAAGCTTGATTAAAATTTTCTTCTCGCATTGCAAGCTCTAAAGCTTCCGTAATCCATTGATCAATCACTTGAATCAATGAATATTGCCCTTTTGTTTTCAGAAAATCACCACGTGCGGGACATTTTCCATAATACAACGGTGTAGACTTTATCGTTTGCATACTTTAATCCCTCGCGTCAAATCGTTTCCTTGAATCATTGAGCCACTCCTTTTCCAGCAGCATTTGCCGCATTGCCAGCAGGTGCTACAGTTGAGCTTGCTGGTGCGGTTGTCTGAGGCTTAGGTGCAGCTGCTACCGGTGCAGTCGCACCGCCAAATGGTGAAGCCACTGGTGAGTTTGCACTTACGGTAACAGGCGCTGCCTGTGCTGCAACAACCAATGGTGCTTTAGGACTTGTGACTCGATCAACCAGTTTTAATCCAACATAGCCACGATTAGAACCAATTGGATTTGAAGCATTACCACTAATTAAACGGAATTGAAGTTTCACAAACAAATCACTGTTTTGTTTGCTTGCCCATGTCATTTCAAAGCTTCCATTCAATGACTTACGTTGTGCACTATCGATTAATTTATTGATTCCGTATTCACCCGGCTCATCAAATATAGTATGGGTTTGTCCATCTAAATCGATTGCCGTGATCCGTGCTCCTGGTATTGCACCAGGATTTGGCCACATGAAGTTGACCCATTGTTGGATGCCATTTTCATAAACCAAACGCTGTCCATCAATATCAATGGTATAGGACAATAATTTATTGTTAGGGATCGGATAGAATTGGAAGTTTGACTGATTGGTTGCAACCGGCGCACCCCCTGCTGCTCCAGCAGATGTACCATTAATTGGCGTAGTATATTGCTCAAAATTCATAACGAATTCAGGATTCAAGCCAATCCCCATGTTTTTCCATGTCTTCGATGACAATGTATAACCACGACGAATAACAAATGGATCAAGAGTTTCTTTTACAAATTTAGCAATGCTACCGTTATCACCAAAAATTTGACTAATTTCACTACTGGTCGCTTGAATCGTTCCAGATGAGTTAAATGGCACTTTTTGTGAAAGTGTTTGGCTAAACGGTTGGAAAGCTTGCAAGGTCCAGAGTTTATTTATTTCATCCTGTGCTGGAGTCAACAAACTATCAAAAGATTGGGTTAACGGGCTCACCAACAATTTCTGAACCATTTGCTGATCCAACTCACCTAAACCTACCGTCAATTTTTCATCAACAACTTTTTGAGTGGTGTTGAAAACTGAAGTTTGATCATTAATAGTAAGTTTTGCTAGGGCCAAAGCATTTGGACCAAAGTCACCTGCACTACGTAGATCATTCAATTTACTTCTGACTTGTGCCATATTCTGTAAATAATCATCTAGCAGTGATTTGTTCTGTAAATCATCACGTTTACGAACCAATTGGTAGAATACTTGGAATTGTTGAGAAATCTGCCCTTGTGCTTGATTCGATGCACGTTGGATATCATCCGTTTTACCTTGTCCTAAAACTTTACGCTTAAACCAAGCAACAAATCCGGTTTGTGGCGCAGCAAGTTCAGCTTGAACAATTGGATTATCCCAACTGGTTTCTTTTGCAACACGGTCAATATAGGTACGGATTGGAGAGTTTTGTGGTTCACCCAATACATCCATGACCTTAGCTTGTTGAACAAAATCAGGCCCTTTCGCATAGTGAGTGGCATTAATAAACTTTTTCCATTCAGCAATATATTCTTGTTTATACAACTGGGTTAACTGTTTACGAATTTGGTCAGGGCTACCACTAAAAGTTAAATCGTCTGACTGGGTACTATTCAACACCCAATCTTTGGTATCCGTGGGTTTATTCGCAGCTTCTTCAATGGCTTTATCGACATATTCATCCCATGCTTTTTGGGTAAATATACCAGGCAATGCATAACCACCCAGCATGACATTCCGATTGGTTTCACCGACAATTTGGGCCACGGTCACAGCTGGGAATCGAACCGCCGCGCGCATTTTAATTTCATTATAAACGCGATCACGGGCAGGCATCCCTCGTACAACAGAAAGCAATACTTGACGAGTTTGATCTACCAACTGCGCATCAGACTCTAACACTGGAAACTTTTTATCATTGGCTAAGGTCATTGAATAGCTCAATATTTTTTCAGCTTTTTGAATCATTTCTCCACGTGGCATTTGCCCACGATTGGTATCTAGCCATGAACGCCAGAAGCGAGTGACTTGGTCACTTAAATGACTCGCATCCATATATTGTGGATTGCTCATCATCAAATAGGCTTTTAACGCATTGTAAGCATCTTGCGGATTGGTATCAGAAGGTTCTGATGCAATTTGTGTCGAAGACGCTTGCTTAATTTCAACATTGACATGATTTTGTTTAAGCGTCTGCTCATTGCCTTTTACACGTTGTAGATATTGCGCAATGTTTTGCTGACTTGGTGCTAAAACAATCTGTTTCACACCTTTTAAATATTCAGCTTTTAATTTTTCTTTTAAGTCATTGCCTTGATATAAACCAAATGAAAATTTCAATGGACGATGCTGATCAAAATCATCCAATTGCTCTAAGCGTTGTTGCAAAATCAGTAAAGCATCGATTTGGGTTGAAAGCTCTTGACCTGAAGTTTGCTCCATTTGCACAACTTTATTTAAATCGGCCTGAACATCTGCAATCAATTGTTGATTATTACGATAAGACCATACCCATAAACCCAAAATAATGGAAACACCTAATAATGATGCAATAAACGCCAAATAACGTTTACGTTTTGTGGTCGGGTTAATATGTTGTTTAACTAGGTTTTTATCTTTGAGAATGACTTCTGAGAATAGCCCTTTTAAGAAATAGCCATGATTCTGAGAAATTGAATTTTGTGGAATACCATGTTCACTATTGGGGATTTTAGTCAGCTGAAAATCATCAACAATCTGTTCCGTCATCGGACTTTCTATCACGCCTTCTTGTAAAGCACTCGTAAAGTAAAAGCCACGGAAGACTGGTTTAAACTGATACGGATTTTCTTCAAATAAAGTACCAATAAACGTTTTTAATACAGGTTTTAAAGTCTTAAATTCAAGTGGGAAAGTCATCACACTTGGCGAAATATTTTGCGCATGACGGCGACTTAAATGGGTGGTACTGACCCCTTTTAGTCCATCATATAAAATATTGTAGTGCTTCTCGAAATGTTCCACAGCATTCTGTGATGATTCAGAGTCATAAGGTAAGGTTGCGCCCCAAACTTGATCAAACTCAGCAGATTCATAACATTCAAAAAATTCAGTGAATCCTGCAATCAAATCCATTTTAGAAAAGACCAAATAAACAGGTGCAAAAATTTCTAAACGTTCAGTTAAGTCTTGAATACGCGCTCTTAAACTTTTCGCTAATTTGATCGATTTCTCAGGGCTTTGACTAACCAACTCAGCCACACTAACAATCACAATTAAGCCATTGATCGGCGCTTTAGAGCGGTTCTTTTTCAGAATATTTAAAAAGCCTAACCATTCTGAATGGTCTTCTGAATACACAGAGTATCGACCAGCTGTATCCAACAATACCCCTTCTGTTGAGAAAAACCAATCGCAGTTTCGGGTACCACTGAGTCCTGAAGACACCACTTTTTGATGGGTCTCTTCAAAGGGAAATTTTAATCCAGAATGGTAAATTGCCGAGCTTTTTCCCGCAGCTGGGTTACCAATCACCATATACCAAGGCAACTCATAGAGTGCTGCGTTACCACTTTTATCACCCAATTTAGACTTACGAATCAATTGGATCGAATCTTTCATCTGCTGATTGATCAGATTTAATTCTTCTTTATCTTTTTGTTTTCCATATTCAGCAGTGGTGTCTTGTTGAATCGCTTCAGCCAATGCTTCACCTTGTTCTGCATGTTTACGACGCTGGATCAACCAGTAGATGCCGTAAATCACCAACCCAAGAATGTAAGCTGCAACCATCATAAAGAAGTACTGACGCGGTACTACACTATATGAAGAAACGATCGCAACCAGAATCGAAAGCGCAATCACCAGTTTCGGATTTGTGATGTACTGCCATGCATAGCTTAAAATTGTTTGTATCATTTTCTCTATTTCTTTCTAAATTTATCTGTAAGTTCTATGCAAACTCAGTCCCAACAATCACTTGGGTTTGCTGATGTTCAGCACTATAAACATAACCGTACAACTCATCTTTAAAGTGCAAACTCAACATAAAACCAAAAACTTTGGCTAAGGGTTGGGTATGGCCTAGGCTATTTTTACTGTAAAGATAATGATGCGCTTCAATAGCTGTTTCGGCAAAGTTTTGTTCAAGTTTCTTTAACAGCTTGATCTCTGCTGGGTCGTCTAAGACCAAGACAAAGGGCTGTTCTTGATCAAACTGTTCTGCTTGGTCTAAATTCAACTCTTTTAATGTTTTAGATGCCTGATCAGAATTTAAAGCAATTCGAATATACTTTATTGCTTGTAAATTTTGCAATTCGACCTGGGTATTTGTCATACAACAAGTACTGATATACTCAGATGGAATATATTTTTCAGTCATCCACGTCCGATCATCTATGGTTTCTTGATCAATTTCTGAATCTACTGAAATAAACAGTGATACCTCAGAATCCAAAAGTTGGGTTCTTTTTAGCAACTTAATCCAGTCTTTATACGCAGTTGTTTCACCCCAATAATGATATTCAGTGCCAAATTGCTGATCGAGAATGCCCAGTTCAGTAAGATAATGGTGAACCAATTCTGAAGCTGAACTTTCATCCCAGCTATGGAATAAATTTTCTGGCAAAATAATGTGAATATTCAAATAATTAAGTCGAGGTACTGCTTCTGCGACCTGTTGTTCAATCGGCTCATCTTCATCGTCATGATGAGGGTCAATCCAAGCAGGATGCATACGATATTCATGTGCAAGTTTGGCATCATAAAAGAGTGCGGAGTTTTTTAGGTGCTCTGCTATTTGATATAAAGTTTCAGTATTCTGTTCTAATTGCTGCTGAATTAATGCACTTATACGCTTTTGACGACTAGAAAGACTAGATGCCTCATCCTCTAACGGTTCTTCAATATCTTGAACACGGAATGAAAGAATCGGTAAACCATAACCATTGACCAATTGCGAATCAAGTTCAGGACTTGCCACATCTTGAAGCTGATCAAGCTGTGCTTCATTTTCGCCTAAGGCACTTAAGCTTGTGGCTGAATAAACTTTCAAGTCTACCCATTCAATTTTTTCTTCAACTTTAGCTTCAGTGATTTGTTGTTCTGAACGTTGCTCTGCCTCAATTCTTTGTTGTTCTTTCTTCTCTTGGTGGCTTTGATAAATCTTTTTGATCAACATTGGGCTCAGGATTAACAAAGTAATCGCAGCTGGAATCACGCCAAAGAAAATCAGAAAATCTTGCCCATTTGGGTCATATTTAATATCACGCCAATAAAATACCACGATTACCGAAACTAGTAATATGGTACTGATTAAAGTTCCTAAAATTATTTTGATCACTTATGACACTCCAATCAGTGCATAACACGTTTCATCATTGTCACTTTGAGTTTTTGGCATCACAAAAGCACCTTGTGCCAAACCAATTTGTGTTGTTGAACTTAGTTGTAAAGGCTGGACTTCCTCTTTTGCCAAGACTAAACGTAAATCGACAAATAAGGTTGGACTACACCAACTTTGCAGAATTTTTTTTAACTTCTTACTTAATTTTTTCTTGGGTAAAAATTCTAAATACTGTGCATGGCTCAACGGTCCAATTTGAATCTCGATTTTTCCATCTATTTGTCGAATCGTCTCTCCACAGAATGTATTTACACCTAACAAGAAAGGGCGGTCCCCTCCCAAAGTAGTTTTCTGCTCATTCCCGAGTTTAAACTTTTCAGTAATATATTCTTTGACTTCAACTTGTTGATTGAATACACAGGTCAACATTGTCTTTAATGCATGAGCTGTATTATTTTGACCCTGCATAAGCCCAGAAAATTCAGCAAAATAGTCATCTAGATCACTCTGTTGATGTTGTGTCCTAATATAACCATTTAAAGCATGCAAGATTTCTAAGTAATTATTTTCTTTTTCAACTTCATAACGTACAGGCAAGTTATAACTTAAACTTGCTTCAACAAATTGAGCCGTAAGCTTATGATTAAATAAACCTAGAAACTTTTGAACTTCAACACGCTGTTTACGCGGTGTTTGTTTCACTTTATTAGTATAGGTATACGGCATTGCACCTTGCATACCGGTTAAACCGACAATCAAATTTGTAAGATGAATTTTTTCGTCTTGTTGTTCGAGTAATTCAATTTCATGTTTTGGAAAGTTCAAGTTTAATGAACTTTCAAAAAGAAAATCGTCAGACCAATTCTTTAAAAAAGCGGTATTGGGCGCATGTCTAAATAATCGTGTGGTTTGTATAAATTCAAAAGCTGTAGGGGTTTTAAAAAGCTCATCAATTACAGAAGCTTCTTGCCACCAACGTTCTGTACGCATTGGTATAACTCCTGTTTTGTATTTAAATCTCGAACAAAAACGTCAACAAAGCTGTTCATCTGTACTTTTAAGTTAAAAATATGACTGATCAATTCGCTGAAAATATATAAGCTATGCCCTCTAAAGACTTGGACATCGACATCCATTAAAACCTTAACCCCGCGTACAAACATTGGAAAGGGTTTGGCTTCAACGAGTTTATTGGTGATTTCAAATTCAATTTTTTTAATTGCATCAATAATTAAATGATTTTCTTTAGATTTAGGTAAGTTATAAAGCTCTAGCAATTCTTTAATATGACTTACAGCATCACCTTTCATTAAGGCTAAAGTATTTAATGAAAGGTGCGAAATAATACGCCATTGTTCATTCTTATTTTTTTCAAATTGGAAGGGTGCTGTAGGTCTCTTTAACACCAATGCACGACGAGCAACGGTACTGTCATTCAAGTTCAAGACGTTGTTTGACTGACCCAAAGCTTCGTGCGGTAATTCACGATTGGAACATAACAACTTACAACTAACAAAATCAGACTTAATACTGTGTGGTTCTAATTGTTTAGAAATAATCGAATAGCCCGTTTCTACATATTGATTTTGTAAAACCGTTGGATTTAACGCATAAAAAAACTGAATATCGTCACCATGATAATGACTCATCGCAAAGAAAGGTAGAATTGGGTAAACCACTTGATCTTGATTACTTTTTTCACGGATTAAATTCATTTCAACGATTGAATACACTTGATAGAATTCAGGATGATGTGCATCTGTCATTAAAGGATATTCTAAGTTTTTATGATTGATTTTTTGTGGCTCAGCTTGTTTCTCAAATAAATTGACGACAGGGCTGGTAAATAACTTAAAATTTGCCACATTCAATTCTGAATAGTTGCGAATGATGGCTTGATCATTTAAATTCAGTTTTAAATGGATTTGAACTTCAAAACTCAAATTTTCTTCTTTTAATAATTTTAAAAAATCTAAATTCAAATTTAAATAACTAAACTTTTCAGGAAAACAGAAATATTCGATTAATAATCGATAAGCATGATGTGTATGTTGATCAACGGGCAATAAACTTTCATTTTCATCAAAACCCATCACTTCAAACGGATTTTTTATCGGCACAACCTTGTTATTGATGCGAAGACTAAAACTGGTTTCTTTATGGAAAATATGATCTAAAACTTGCAAAGGAAAGTTTGAAATGGCATCCAGATAAATGGGCAGCTTTTCATTTTTTAACCAATTTTTAGCAGGGTTTAATAATTCAAATTTTAAATTTAATGTCGCATTTTGGTTTAAATGAATATGTGCACTGGGATTGGTTTGAAAACTCAGACTTTCCAGTTGAATAGGCAATAATTTAACTTCAGCACTGGTATTAAACTCACATTGGACACCTTTGAAACTTCTTGACTTTAAAGTGGTTCCTTTGGGAATAATGTGAACATCCCTCAATTGTTTTTGCTTATTTAAGTCTTCAAAACTCACCACAGAACACGCTGGAAAATGACGTAAATATTGAGGAAACATTACCTCAAATAAAGAACGGGTAAAGATGTCGTAACTATCAGCTAACTTTTTATCGATACGTGCAGCAATTAAAGAAAATGCCTGTATAAGGCGTTCAATATGAGGATCATCAATTTGTTCTTGATTTAAAGATAATCGTTGTGCAATTTTCGGGTATTTATCTGCAAAAGCACGAGACTGCTGTCCAAATTCTTGTAATTGCTTTTCATAATACGGTAAAAGTTCTTCTATCACGACATACCTACTTTATTTTAAGATCTGGCAGAAATCACATATTGCTGTGTTGTTGGCTTAAGTAAGGCATCAAAAATTACAGGTTCATAAAGTGGGTGAATATTTAAATAAGCTTGAATGCTTAAACATAACGAACCAACATTTTGGTCATCTAACTGCATTTCTACTTTAATTTGTTTTAAGCGTGGCTCATGAGCAGCAATCGACTGTTCTATAGATTGACAGATAGTATCCCGATCAGTTGGATTTGCGGTTGAAAGTCCAACAAAATCAATAATACCAAACTGTATGATAGACTTTTTGACTAAAGGGAAATCATCGATTTCCAAATCCAGTTTGGCAATTCGTGTATTTAATAAGTCTTCTAAATCATGGGCAACAGACTCTCTTAACTCATGAATAGAAAGCCCTTTTATATAATCATCTTCAACAATTAAACGATCAAATAGTGTAGATCGAAATCCATAGGGGTAAAGTTGATCTAAATTCATAATGTATATTCTAATAATATGAAACAGATAGGGACCCAAGTCCCTATCTGTTTCAACAAACAATTAAGCAGCGTAAGATGCAGTATTGTTAGAAAGAGACCATTTCTTAGTAACGGCACCTTTAGCAGAACCGTTAATATCTTGTTGATTATAAGTCCACTCAACCGCAGCATATTTTAGACCAAATGCTTCAGTTGGAACACCTTCTTCATTTACGGTAGGCGTTACACTTGAAACAAGTACATGCTTAAGTTTGATTTGAAGGTACTTAATACGTTTGTCACCATTTGCGCGGTAGAAGTCAATTTGAACTTCATCAAATGTATAACCCGCAGAACATGCTTCCCAAAGTTTTGGACTAGTTGCATCCAAATCTTTAACAAAAAGCATATCTGAGTGTTCTACACGTTCAGCAGTATGACCACCAACGCTTGAAGAAGTCGCAGATTTTGGCTGACGAATATTATGAGACCAAGAATTAACTTCTAGCCAATTTTTGTGCTCAGAATCACGTGACTCGCCATCAACTTTGTACTTACCTTGAAATTGAACGTATATATCTTTCATTGGATTTACCCTTATTTTTTAAAGTTATTATTTAGCCACGCTCTATTTTAATTCGAGGACTGAGGTAACTCAGTGACAAGTCGCAAAGAAACCGACAACTCATCTAGCTGGAAATGCGGTCTTAAGAAGACCACAGACTT
This sequence comes from Acinetobacter sp. LipI_19, assembly GCF_058242925.1. Lineage (NCBI taxonomy): Bacteria > Pseudomonadati > Pseudomonadota > Gammaproteobacteria > Moraxellales > Moraxellaceae > Acinetobacter > Acinetobacter sp. LipI_19. The sequence continues at coordinate 3,972,565 of NZ_JBZAYK010000001.1, read as the reverse complement.
GTAGTGCCCTGGCTCTGCAGGATTCTCTACAACTTTTACAGAAGCTTCACGCAATGGATACTGCGCTTTTGCTTCTTGTGAAGCACCATCATCAAGCAATACATATTGTGATAGCCATTCATTTAAAAATGCTTCTACATTACCTGCTGAAGCAAAGCTTCCGACTTTATCTCGCATCATTGCTTTTAAGTAATGTGCAATTCGAGAAACAGCCATGATGTATTGGATCTGGCTAGATAACGACGAATTCGCATTTGCTGTATCACTGTCATACTTCTTCGGTTTTTGCGTAGACTGCGCACCAAAAAATGCTGCGTAATCTGTATTTTTACAATGAACTAATGGAATAAAACCTAAGTCACTCAGCTCTTTCTCACGACGGTCAGTGATCGCAATTTCTGTTGGACACTTAAATACAACTTCACCGTCATTGGTTTTAAAAGTATGTACTGGTAAGCCTTCGACCATACCACCACCTTCAACACCGCGAATCGCAGCACACCAACCATGGAGATCAAATGCATTGGTCAAACGGGTACCAAACGCATAAGCTGCATTCATCCACAAATATTCATCATGGTTTTGCCCTGAAACTTCTTCTACAAAGTTAAAGCCTTCAGTCGCCCAACCTTCTTTTGGATCATAAGGCAAACGGCCTAAAACGCGTGGCATTGTCAACGCAACATAACGAGCGTCATCACTTTCACGGAAAGAACGCCACTGTACATATTCTGCTGTTTCAAATACTTTTGAAACATCACGTGGACGATCAATATCAGTAAATGATTCAAGACCTAACATATTGCTGCTTGCTGCCGAAATAAACGGAGCATGTGCTGCTGCTGCAACATGTGAAATCTGTTCTAACAGATACATATCTGAAGGTGTGCGGTCAAACTCAAAATCACCGATCAATGTCGCATAAGGTGCACCACCGAATGATCCATATTCTTCTTCATAAACTTTTTTAAACAAGGTGCTTTGATCGAAATCTGTTGCACCTTGAAAATCTTTGACCAATTCTTTTTTCGTTGTATTTAACATACGAATTTTGATCAATGGATTTGATGGGGACTCTTGACAGAAGTAATACAAACCACGCCAAGTTGATTCAATTTTTTGAAACTGCTCATTGTGCATGATTTTACTGAGCTGTTTTGAAATCAACGCATCTATTTCAGCAATACGTTTATCAATCGACAAAGACATATTTTCTGAAACAGTGATTGTTCCTGCCATTACTTCTTTGGCCAACTCACCAATCAAGCTTTTAGCACGGTCATGCTCTTCGTCATTGCGTGCAATTCGGCTGCGTTCCACGATAGAATCAAGTAAACTTACTTCTTCTACGGCTGCATCTTGCGCAGTATTGGTTTGTAAATTACTCATTTTCAGGACCCGCCTCAGCACTTAATTTACGAATCTGATCAGTATTTTGTAAGACTTCATCCAGTAAATCTTCCAAACGCTCACTATTTGAAATTTTGTTTCTCAAATCTGTTAAACGTTCACGAGCTTCAACTAATTTTCTCAATGGCTCTACTTGTTGTACTACTTGTTCTGGTCTGAAATCTTCCATCGATTTAAAAGTTAAATCGACTGACATACGCCCACCCTCTTCAGTTAACGTATTTTCAACTTGATATGCAGCTCGTGGAGACAATGATTCCATCACTTCATCAATGTTTTCTAAGTCGACATTGATAAATTTTTTATCTTTTAATTTGGTTTTTTCTAACTCAGAAGCAGCTGAAAAGTCACCTAAAACACCCACAACAAACGGTAGTTCTTTAATTTCTTTACCATCACCGACTTCAACATCATAAGTCAGTTGAACACGTGGTGGTCGGATTCGCTGTAATTTCTTCTGTACACTTTCACGTTTTGACATTTTTGTTATCCATTAATTTGAGCAATAAATTATGTTGGGAAATTCGGTCTTGGTGCTGATGACGTAGACTTCGGTTTCGCTGGCGTCGCAGTAGGCTTTGTAGCTGGTTTTGTAGCAGGCGTTGAGCGTGTTGGTGTAGTACGACTCTTCTGAGGGCGACTTACCTTCTGAGGACGAGCACGCTCTACAACTGGAGCACTTTCCTGATTTTTTTCAACCAAAACTGCTGCTGGCATTGCTTGTCTAACTGCGTCAGTAAAACTTTTTGCAACAGGATAGGTTTTATCCTCAGTCAAATATCTCATTTCACGTGTACGCATTTTATTCAATGCGTCAGAAGCTAAGCCAATTCCTGCAAGGAATTTGACATCCGTTAACTCATTGCTTTGTATATTTTGCGCTTCTAAATAATTAACAATTTGGATGGCTTTATCATTTTTCCCAATTTGCTGAAACTTTTCTGCTGCCGAGACCAACAGTTTGTTTTTATTGTCTTTATTTTTCTTATCACACAATTGTGAATAGACCGCCAACAACTCAGGATTAGTTTCTCCCTCAACCATTGGGTAATCTTTTATACAGGATCTTTTTAGTTTGATTTCATCATCTGCGTAGACAAATGTAGTCGCCAATGATGTGCCAAGAACTAAAATATATGGAATAAAATTCTTCAAAATCCAACCTCAATATTTACTTGATTCAGTTATTCAATAAATTTACTTTTGATGTTTTATAAATATGTATAATTAAGCAATTTCGTTAAAGACTTAAAAATAAGACTAAAAAAACGTGCTCTCGTCAAGTTAAATTTCGTATCAATATTTTAACCGTTTGATAAAAATGACTTTTTTAATTGGTTGTATAATATACATAATATCCTATCTTCACAAAAGTTTTTTTTTATGTAAAATATTTCCAGTGATTTTTAAAAAATTATTAAATATTTGATTTCAATATACTAATTTTAATGCCAAATTTATAGGCTAGAAAATTTAGAATTTATTTGCCTAGAAATAAAGTTTTTTGAGAGAGACAGAAAATGACAGATCTAAAAGTTTTGATTAAAAAGTTATCAGCATCCTCACGTACATCTTTAGAACAATCCGCCAATTTATGTGTAAACCATCAAAATTTTGAAATCGAAATCGAACATTTTTTTGTCAAATTATTAGAACAACAATCCAATGATCTTGAACTTATACTTAATAAATACAAAATTTCAAAAGATGCACTTTTAACGGATTTATTAGAGTGTATTTCTCAACTTCCTAAAGGAAATACCCGTACACCTATTTTTTCCAAATCAATTGTTAGACTCCTTGAGCAAGCATGGTTACTTGCTTCAGCTGAACAAGATCCAGTGATTCGAAGCAGTCATTTATTGATTGCTCTTTTAACAGCATCTGATCTTTACCAAATTGCCATTCGAGCATCAAGCTTATTTGATCTGTTTCCCATCGATACGATGAAACATAAATTCTTGGAAATTTGTGTAAAGAGTACCGAAAATATCCCAACAAATGTTCAAGAGCAAGAAGCAGAACTTAAAAATACCCTAACAGACAATCATGCTTCGAACAACAAGACACCTGCATTAGATCAATTCACCATTAATTTAACTGAAAAAGCACAAAAGGGTGGGATTGATCCGGTCATTGGACGTGAATATGAAATCCGTTTAATGCTTGATATCTTAATGCGCCGTCGTCAAAACAATCCTATTTTAACGGGTGAACCTGGTGTGGGTAAAACGGCAGTTGTGGAAGGTCTGGCATTAAAGATCTCACAGAACCAAGTGCCTGATGCATTAAAAAATGTCCAATTACACTCTTTGGATATGGGGCTGTTACAAGCAGGCGCAAGTGTTAAAGGTGAGTTTGAAAACCGCTTAAAACAAGTTATTCAAGAAGTGCAACAGTCTTCACATCCGATTATTCTGTTTATTGATGAAGCCCATACCATGATTGGCGCCGGCGGCCAGGCTGGGCAAAATGATGCAGCGAACTTATTAAAACCTGCACTTGCGCGGGGTGAATTACGCACCATTGCAGCTACAACTTGGGCCGAATATAAACAGTATTTTGAAAAAGATGCTGCTTTAAGTCGTCGTTTCCAAGTGGTCAAAGTAGAAGAACCGACTGAAGAAGTCGCGATCGATATGCTACGTGCCATGATTCCAGTGATGGCCAATCACTTTAATTTAAGTATTGATGATGAAGCGATTATCACCGCTGTTCATTCTTCACATCGTTATATTAGTGGCCGCCAACTCCCGGATAAAGCCATTAGTGTGCTTGACACCGCTGCAGCTCGTGTTGCGCTAACCCAAAATGCTCAACCAGTCAAACTCGATCAACTCAAAGCACAACAACATAATTTAAATCTTGAATTCAATATTATTGAAAGTGAACACCGTCACCAGCCAATTCATGAAGAGCGTTTAACTCAGTTAACATCATCATTGGAATTACTTGATCAAGAAATTCAGCAAACAGAACAACAATGGCAAGCTGAATTGGCTCTGATTCAAAAAATCCAAGCATTAGAAACCGCTGAACAGGCCGATTCAAACAAAGATGAGATCTTCAATACACGTACGCAGTTATCTGTGTTACAAGGTCAGCAACCACTGGTCTTTGAACGTGTAAATGCCCAAATTATTAATGAAATTATTTCAGACTGGACTGGTATTCCTGTTGGCAAAATGGTCAATGATGAAATTAAGCAAATTCTCAGTCTGGAAGAAAAACTTGAAAAACGGGTGATGGGACAAGATTATGCCCTACATCAGTTGGTTCAAGGTATTAAAACCTCAAAAGCACGTTTAGAAGACCCAAATAAACCACAGGGTGTTTTCATGCTTGTTGGTCCAAGCGGTGTAGGTAAAACAGAAACTGCCTTAGCACTTGCTAATGAACTTTATGGTGGTGAGTCACATTTAATCACTATCAATATGTCTGAATACCAAGAGGCGCATACGGTTTCTTCGCTTAAAGGCGCGCCTCCAGGATATGTCGGGTATGGTCAAGGCGGTGTTTTGACTGAAGCCGTTCGACGTAATCCGTATAGCGTTGTGTTATTAGACGAGATTGAAAAAGCACACAGCGATGTCCAAGAGCTGTTCTATCAAGTTTTTGATAAAGGTACACTCGAAGATGGTGAAGGTCGTGTGATTGATTTTAAAAACACCACGATATTACTGACTTCAAATACAGGGTCAAATGCCATCATGCAAGCATGCCTAAATCAACCTGTCGAAGAATGGCCAAGTGCTGAAGAGCTGACTGAACAACTCAAACCAAGCTTATACAAACAATTTAAGCCGGCATTCTTAGGCCGTATGCGAATTGTCCCATACTTCCCGCTACATGATGATCTTTTAGTCAGAATTATTGAGCATAAACTCGGAAAAATTACAGCACGACTCGAAAAACAGTATGAAACGAAAGTGACATATAGCGATGATTTAATCGAATTAATTCTAAGTCGTTGCACTGAAGTTGATAGTGGTGCACGGAATGTTGATAATATTTTAAATGCCTCTGTGTTACCTGCTTTAGCCACTGAAATATTGGTGGCTTTGGCTGAACAAAAAATTCCAAAAGTCATTCATATTGATACGAAAGATGATGAAATCATTTACCTGTTAGATCCACAAGCGAAGCCAGCAAAGAAAAAGTCGAGCAAAAAGTCAAAAGTTGTGGAAGCTTAAATATATACGAGTATAGAAAATGGATATAAATTTAGACGTCTTATTAGAGCCTATTTCTGATGCTCATCCGTGTGGAGAAGATTTGTCTTTTTCCAATGAGTTTCACGAAATTAAAAAAGCACGTACCCATGATGATCCTTTATTAGACCAAGGTGATTGGATTTCTGAACCAAAGCAAGCCGACTGGTCGTTTGTTGCAGAAAAATCAATCCAATTACTCACACAAAAAACCAAAGATATTCGTTTATTAACATGGCTTACAGAAGCTTGGACAAACCTCTATGGCTTTGAAGGGCTAATTAAAGGGCTAGAACTGAGTCACCGTGTTTTAGAACAGTTCTGGTTGAAGATTCATCCTGAAATTGAAGATGATGACTTAGATCAACGCCTAGGATTACTGCAAGGTTTTACCACCCAATTACCGAGCTTGGTAAAGAATGTTCCGCTCATCAACATTCAACCGTTTTATTCACTTGCGCAATACGAAAAATTCTTACACTTACAGAATAATCGTCGTAAGCAAGCAGAAGATTCTGACAGTGTAGAAGCATCCTTAGAGTTAGATCAATTCAATCAAGCGCTTTTCAATACTTCTCGAACTTTTCAATATCAAAATTATCAGCAATTTCAAGAAATTTTGCAGCATTGGAATATTATCAAACAAACATTAGATGCACTGATGGAGCTGGAAGCACCGAGCTTTGCAAGTATCGATTCGCAGTTTGAAAATATTCAAATGAATCTGAAAAAAATCTATAAAGCCGACTCATTTGGGAATAATAACAATACAACCACAGTTGAAGATACCCCAGCTCAAATGACCATGCCGGTAACAGAAACAACGCATTCAGCTCCAATTCCGCAAGCGCAAACATTTCAACCTCAACCACAAAGCCATTTACAAAATCGTGAACAGGCAATGCGGGTTTTACAAGAGATTGCTGATTACTTTCAAACCAACGAGCCGCATAGTCCTGTGAGTTATATGCTGCAAAAAACAATTAAATGGAGCCAAATGCCTTTACATGAATGGTTAACTCAAGTCATTAAAAATGATAATCCCCTTGATTCTATTCATGAGTTATTGGGCGTAAACCAAAATAATGAATCTTCTGAATGGTAATCATCTATGTTTAAAGCAGAAAAAGTTCTTTGGGGTGAAGGTTTATTTTTAAGACCACAACACTTCCAATTACAAGACACGTACCAAGAACAACGACTTAATCACACCATTCGTTCAACGATTCCTTATCCTTATGGAATTAAAAATCTTCGATTTGACGAAACACAACTGGGCACACATGTACTTGCTTTAGAGCAAATTGATATGATTTGGCAGGATGGTGAAATTTACCAAGCACCAGCCAAAGATCTGTTACCACAACCGATTTTATTGGATGAACTGAACTTACGTGGGGAAATGTTAATCTACTTAGCATTGCCTATTTTACAACCCAATAAGAAGAACATCTCTGATGAACAGGATAAACAACCTGCTCGCTACCATTCATATTTGAATGAAACTCATGATCTTTTTACTGATGCATCCCCTGCTGAAATTACATTTCTTCGACGCCGAACTGAATTTAAACTTTTTGATGTTCAAGCAGATCCAAATCAAGATTTAGATGGTTTTTTATATCTCGCCATCGGAAAAATCCGGCGTCATAGCTCAGGGAATTTTGAAATTGATTCAAAATATATTCCACCAATTTTACATATTCAGTCAAATGAAACCTTATTGGCAAATTTGAAGCGAACACTGAACGTTGTTCGTGCCAAAATTAAGATGATTCAAACCAATAACCGTGAAAATGAACAAAAGCTCATTGAATTTAGATCGGGTGATATTGTTTCATTCTGGTTGGTCAATGCACTAAATACCGCTCATGCGACCTTGAATCATCTGTTACAAAATCCGCAGATTCACCCTGAAAAACTATTTTTTGAACTTCTGCGTTTAACTGGCTCATTGCTGACATTCTCGACCGCATACGAAGTTGAGCATTTGCCACAATATCAACATCATAACTTGCAAGATAGCTTTAGCCAGCTTGATAAAATTTTACGCGAATTGCTCGATACAATTATTTCAAGCCGTTATATCAGTATTGCACTGAAAGAAATTCGCCCATCTTATTGGGTGGGAAGTTTGGAAACAGATAAAATCACTAAAGAATCAAGGCTTTATATTGCTGTTTCTAGTAGCATGATGCAAACCCATGAACTGATTCAAATTGTCCCGCTGCGTTTCAAAGTCGGGAATACTGTTGATGTTGAACAACGTGTTGTTGCGGCACTTCCTGCAATCCCAATTCATCATTTAGTCCAAATTCCAACTGCTATTCCGGTACGTTCTGGTGTGAATTATTTTGAAATTGAACCACATCATGAAATGTATCAACGTATGCTTGATTCTGAAACCATCTGTATTTATGTCCCTGCAGGTTTCCAAGATATCAGTATTGAATTAATTGCAGTGATGAATGGTTAAGCGAGGAGTATGTCATGAGCCAGAATAATATTGCCCCCTCACTGTTTGATGATGGACAAATTGGTGGAGGTTCTTTACCTCAACAATCCAAAATCACACAAGCAACCAATTTAGTCGATCTTCTACATGACGGATTTTATATTGTATTCTTATTGAAGAATCAGTATGTTCCAGAAAATGCAAACGGCTTTAAAGACAAAATTTTAGACTTGTTGAATCGATTTGAACATCAAGCAAAAAAACTGCAGTTTTCTCCTGAAGATATTCATGATGCAAAATATGCATATTGTGCCTTAATTGATGAAACCATTGTTACCCAACAAGATCCATCATTTTTTAACCTACAAAATCATTGGTTAATCAGCCCACTTCAATTAACTTTATTTGGTTCACAACTTGCAGGTTATCGTTTCTTTGAGTTTCTCGAACTGATCCGTGCTCGTGGTAAAGAACGATTGGCTTCACTCGAAGTCTATCATTATTGCTTATTACTTGGCTTTCAAGGTAAGTATCGTATTGAATCGATTGAAAGTTTAAATCATCTTGTGGCTCGGGTCGGTGATGAAATCGATTATTTAAAAGGCAAAAAGACCGCTTTTTCTCCTTTTGCAGCTTTACCAGATCAAATCAAAAATATTATTCATAAAGAATTACCCTTTGTTTGGATTTTAATTTTCCTGTTGTTATTTGCTGTACTAGCTTTCGCTGGCCTAAAATTCATGTTGAATAAAACAGAAGATGCTTCTATTGCGAAATTTAATAATGTGATTTCTGCACCTGCTGAACAAGCACATATCACTATTCAATTGCCTTGACAGGTTGAATTATGACACAAGAAAAACAAACATCTATTCGTATATTACAAAGTAAACCCGCTAAAAAAACATTGGGGAAATCATCTGTTTTTCTACTTGGTTTAATTGCTGGGATGGTTATTTCTGCTATTTTCTTTTTTGTTTTTATCAATATCAAACCAACAGAAAATACCAGTACCAATACAGATTCGGTTGCAACACAAGAACCTGAGTTACGCGATGTGCATGCTGAAGAAACAACAACCAATCATCACGATGAAAATGTCGGTGCATATAAGCAGCATATCAATGAGAAAGATTTTAATCAGATTTTTAAACATGAAAATAAGGTTGCTGCTCAAAAAAATCCAATTCCGAATGCCTCCCCATTTGAACAAATGCTAAAACCTGAGGCTAAACCAGTGCCGCAGTCAGCTGCAACTAGACCACAAGCTGCAATAACCGCAAAACCAATACCAAAAGCGAAAGTAGAAGCTAAAGCAGAAGCTTCTGCTAAACCCACTGAAAAAGAAGCCGTACCTAAAAAAGAAGAAGTGCAAGAGGCTTCCCCTGAAGGTACAGTGAAAGTGACGATAGACCGCAAAGTCATAGAAAACAAACCATGATTTTGTTTGTTGTCATTTGTTTTATCTTTTTGGTGCTTGGTCTAACTTTTCTCATGTCTTATGAAATTAGACATAAAACTTTAGACTACCTTAAAGCACTTTTACCACAAGGTAAGAGAAAGCTAGCTTCTGCAAAGCACTTTGCAGAACAAATGAACCAAGCGGCTTCAGCCAATCAAACCCAAACCCATTGGCATTTACAGCAATGGTGGATCTTGATTGCGGGTTTCTTTTTGCTTTCCAGTATTCTTGTTTTTGCATTTACACGACCAATTGATCCGACTAAGGTTGAAGCAGAATATTTAAGAAAAACTGACCCTCAAATTTATGCGCTATTAAATGGCGAGGTTTTAACCCCTCCTCCAGCAGTGGAGGAAAGCTTAATTGATGCTGCGATTGTTCAAGCACAGATATTAGAAAGAGAAAACCCTGTTCCAAATCATCAAGTCCCGAGTGTAAATCCATCGGTTATTGATAATGAAGGAATTGGAGATCAACGTAGCAGCTTCGATACAGCTATGGTTGACCGGAAATGGGATAAAATGCATCCAAGTTATAAGCAACGTTTACTGATGGTCTTTAAAATCATGAAAGAACGTCATGGCTATGAAATGGTGCTTTTAGAAGGTTATCGTAGTCCAGAGCGTCAAACTCGTTTATCTGGCAATACAGCCACGACTTTAGCCAAAGCTTATCAAAGTTATCATCAGTTTGGTTTAGCAGCCGATGTTGCCTTTAAACGAGATGGTAAAGTTGTTATTTCTGAACGAGATCCTTGGGCATGGAAAGGCTACCAATTATATGGGGTTGTTGCTGAATCTGTAGGTTTAACATGGGGTGGACGTTGGACACGAATCCACGACTATGGTCATACTGAGTTCCGTATGCCTGGACTGCGTAAAAACCGTGAATCTGCTGAACGCTTGATTGCTGAAGCACAAGGCAAAGGACTTATGGCAAATAATATTGATGTAAATTAATTGCCATGTTGTCTTTGTAAGAAAATGCTTACATCAATCACAGCGATTGTCATCTATACGATCAAAGCACATTCTTATATTCTATAGTTATAGGGAACAGGAAGTTTCCCAGACATAAAACAACAATAAAGCGTCTGAGCATCAGGAACGTGAGATTCGACAGGAGTCAGATCTAACACACCAATACAAAGAAAACCCCATCAGGATGATGGGGTTTTCTTTTTATATCTATAGAATATCTGATTCACATCACGTTGTTTGAGAATCTACAAGCTATTTAAATACACAATAATCTGTTTATTTTCAGCCATTTCCGCAAGTTCTAATGCTGTAAATTGGCTTTTATAGTCTTTGTCTGCACCTTTAGAAATTAATAATTTAACGATATCTAAGTGATCATTCTCCGCCGCAGCTTGTAGCGCACTATAGCCTTCATCGTCAGTTTGGTTGACGTCGATACCTTGCGATAACAGTTGTTCAACCTGTTCCAATTCCCCTAAAGATGCGGCATAGACCAGTTCAGGAAGATGTAATTCTTCTTCATTATCAGCAATAGGTGAAAATGAGTTAAGTTTCATAAGGAGCACCATTTTTTTGTTCAATTATTATTTAGCTAAAAATTTTAAAGGTCAACAATTCATTATTGACCGAATTCAGTCATCAATTTACTTAATATGACTAGATCTCTTTCATTCCGATAATAAGCACTGCGCATAAAAAACACCCCGTTCTCGTTAGAGACCGGGGTGTTTTAGATTTAAAAGCTGGCGATGACTTACTCTCACATGGGTAACCCCACACTACCATCAGCGCTAAGAGGTTTCACTTCTGAGTTCGGGAAGGGATCAGGTGGTTCACTCTTGCTATTGTCGCCAGCAAACTGTTATGGACTTGTTCGGGTCTTATTTAAATGCCTTACTTCGTACCAAATGAGTTTAACAGAACATTTGAGTTGAATATTTTAACTAGCTTTACAACTAAATCAAGTATGTTTGATCTTTTATGAATCAAATGATGCTTACTTCTTTCGAAGTTCGTATACAACTGCTTGGGTGTTGTATAGTCAAGCCTCACGAGCAATTAGTATTGGTCAGCTTCATGCGTCACCGCACTTCCACATCCAACCTATCAACGTCGTAGTCTTCAACGGCTCTTTAGAGGACATAAAGTCCTAGGGAAATCTTATCTTGAGGTAGGCTTCCCGCTTAGATGCTTTCAGCGGTTATCCCTTCCGAACATAGCTACCCGGCGATGCGACTGGCGTCACAACCGGTACACCAGAGGTTCGTCCACTCTGGTCCTCTCGTACTAGGAGCAGATCCTCTCAAATTTCCAACGCCCACGGTAGATAGGGACCGAACTGTCTCACGACGTTCTAAACCCAGCTCGCGTACCTCTTTAAATGGCGAACAGCCATACCCTTGGGACCTGCTTCAGCCCCAGGATGAGATGAGCCGACATCGAGGTGCCAAACACCGCCGTCGATATGAACTCTTGGGCGGTATCAGCCTGTTATCCCCAGAGTACCTTTTATCCGTTGAGCGATGGCCCTTCCATACAGAACCACCGGATCACTAAGACCTACTTTCGTACCTGCTCGACTTGTGGGTCTCGCAGTTAAGCGCGCTTTTGCCTTTATACTCTACGCGTGATTTCCGACCACGCTGAGCGCACCTTCGTACTCCTCCGTTACTCTTTAGGAGGAGACCGCCCCAGTCAAACTACCCACCAGACATGGTCCTCGTCCCGGATAACGGGACAGAGTTAGAACCTCAATATTACCAGGGTGGTATTTCAAGGATGGCTCCATAGCAACTGGCGTCACTACTTCAAAGCCTCCCACCTATCCTACACAAGTAAGATCAAAGTTCAATGTCAAGCTGCAGTAAAGGTTCACGGGGTCTTTCCGTCTAGCCGCGGGTACACCGCATCTTCACGGCGAATTCGATTTCACTGAGTCTCTGCTGGAGACAGCGCCCCCATCATTATGCCATTCGTGCAGGTCGGAACTTACCCGACAAGGAATTTCGCTACCTTAGGACCGTTATAGTTACGGCCGCCGTTTACTGGGGCTTCGATCAAGAGCTTCGCTTACGCTAACCCCATCAATTAACCTTCCAGCACCGGGCAGGCATCACACCCTATACGTCCACTTTCGTGTTTGCAGAGTGCTATGTTTTTAATAAACAGTTGCAGGGGCCTGGTTTCTGTGGCTGCCAATAGCTCAAGGAGCAAGTCCTATCACCGTCAGCAGCGTACCTTCTCCCGAAGTTACGGTACCATTTTGCCTAGTTCCTTCAGCAGAGTTCTCTCAAGCGCTTTGGTCTACTCGACCTGACCACCTGTGTCGGTTTCGGGTACGATTCCTGTGTAACTGAAGCTTAGAGACTTTTCCTGGAAGCATAGTATCAGCCACTTCGCTAGTAAACTAGCTTGCTATCAGCTCTCAGCATAGAGCACCCCGGATTTGCCTAAGATGCATGCCTACTGCCTTTCACCTGGACAACCAACGCCAGGCTGACTTAACTTTCTCCGTCCTCTCATCGCATTACACAGAAGTATTGGAATATTAACCAATTTCCCATCGACTACGCCTCTCGGCCTCGCCTTAGGGGTCGACTCACCCAGCCCCGATTAACGTTGGACTGGAACCCTTGGTCTTTCAGCGTGCGAGTTTTTCACTCGCATTGTCGTTACTCACGTCAGCATTCGCACTTCTGATACCTCCAGCATACTTCTCAATACACCTTCATCGGCTTACAGAACGCTCCCCTACCACGTATACTAAGTATACATCCGCAGCTTCGGCATATAGTTTTAGCCCCGTTACATCTTCCGCGCAGGCCGACTCGACTAGTGAGCTATTACGCTTTCTTTAAAGGGTGGCTGCTTCTAAGCCAACCTCCTAGCTGTCTATGCCTTCCCACATCGTTTCCCACTTAACTATAATTTTGGGGCCTTAGCTGGCGGTCTGGATTGTTTTCCTCTTGACTACGGACGTTAGCACCCGCAGTCTGTCTCCCGGATAGTACTCATAGGTATTCGGAGTTTGCATCGGTTTGGTAAGTCGGGATGACCCCCTAGCCGAAACAGTGCTCTACCCCCTATGGTATTCGTCCGAGGCGCTACCTAAATAGCTTTCGGGGAGAACCAGCTATCACCGAGTTTGATTAGCCTTTCACCCCTATCCACAAGTCATCCCCTGGCTTTTCAACGACAGTGGGTTCGGTCCTCCAGTTAGTGTTACCCAACCTTCAACCTGCTCATGGATAGATCACCCGGTTTCGGGTCTATACCCAGCAACTAAACGCCCTATTAAGACTCGATTTCTCTACGGCTCCCCTATACGGTTAACCTTGCTACTGAATATAAGTCGCTGACCCATTATACAAAAGGTACGCAGTCACCGAACAAGTCGGCTCCCACTGCTTGTATGCATGCGGTTTCAGGTTCTATTTCACTCCCCTCACAGGGGTTCTTTTCGCCTTTCCCTCACGGTACTGGTTCACTATCGGTCAGTCAGGAGTATTTAGCCTTGGAGGATGGTCCCCCCATATTCAGACAAGGTTTCACGTGCCTCGCCCTACTCGTCATCATTATATGTGCCCTTTCGTGTACGGGACTATCACCCTCTACGGTAGCACTTCCCAGAGCTTTCCGCTAAAACACATATAACTTAATGGGCTGATCCCCGTTCGCTCGCCGCTACTGAGGGAATCTCAATTGATTTCTTTTCCTAAGGGTACTGAGATGTTTCACTTCCCCTCGTTCGCCTCGCATGACTATGTATTCATCATGCGATACCTACCTTATGGTAAGTGGGTTTCCCCATTCAGAAATCTCCGGATCACAGGATATTTGCCGCCTCCCCGAAGCTTATCGCAGGCTATTACGTCTTTCATCGCCTCTGACTGCCAAGGCATCCACCACATGCACTTAATTACTTGACTATACAACCCCAAACAGTCGCTAATCCCTACAAGGAGGATCAACAATGTGGATTCAACCACTTCTATTTGTTGCCTGTGAACTTAATCACTATACAGCTTCAATTTAATTCATATACCAAAACGCTTGATTCAGTTTTATCGCTAGTTCTCATTTCATTCAATATTAACAATTGCTTGCTAACATCAACTAAAACGAGTTAAACAATTATTTCAACTCAAATATATTCTGTTAATGATTCACTACCGCCTCGTCAGCGAGTAGTTAACTGTGATAAATCACAGAACTTAATAAGCTATCGGCTTACTAAGTTCTGTAATCACTTAGTCTGTAATTAGTGGTGGAGACTAACGGAGTCGAACCGTTGACCTCCTGCGTGCAAAGCAGGCGCTCTACCAACTAAGCTAAGTCCCCAGCTTAAGATCTTAATATATCTGCTCTTCTGTGTTCAGTAGACTTGGTGGGTCTGACAAGACTTGAACTTGTGACCCCACGCTTATCAAGCGTGTGCTCTAACCAACTGAGCTACAGACCCTCAGATACATCAATGAAGAACAACTTGTTGTGGATTCTTACCAATCGTCAATCTTTCGTTAAGGAGGTGATCCAGCCGCAGGTTCCCCTACGGCTACCTTGTTACGACTTCACCCCAGTCATCGGCCACACCGTGGTAAGCGTCCTCCTTACGGTTAGACTACCTACTTCTGGTGCAACAAACTCCCATGGTGTGACGGGCGGTGTGTACAAGGCCCGGGAACGTATTCACCGCGGCATTCTGATCCGCGATTACTAGCGATTCCGACTTCATGGAGTCGAGTTGCAGACTCCAATCCGGACTACGATCGGCTTTTTGAGATTAGCATCCTATCGCTAGGTAGCAACCCTTTGTACCGACCATTGTAGCACGTGTGTAGCCCTGGTCGTAAGGGCCATGATGACTTGACGTCGTCCCCGCCTTCCTCCAGTTTGTCACTGGCAGTATCCTTAAAGTTCCCACCCGAAGTGCTGGCAAATAAGGAAAAGGGTTGCGCTCGTTGCGGGACTTAACCCAACATCTCACGACACGAGCTGACGACAGCCATGCAGCACCTGTATGTAAGTTCCCGAAGGCACCAATCCATCTCTGGAAAGTTCTTACTATGTCAAGACCAGGTAAGGTTCTTCGCGTTGCATCGAATTAAACCACATGCTCCACCGCTTGTGCGGGCCCCCGTCAATTCATTTGAGTTTTAGTCTTGCGACCGTACTCCCCAGGCGGTCTACTTATCGCGTTAGCTGCGCCACTAAAGCCTCAAAGGCCCCAACGGCTAGTAGACATCGTTTACGGCATGGACTACCAGGGTATCTAATCCTGTTTGCTCCCCATGCTTTCGTACCTCAGCGTCAGTATTAGGCCAGATGGCTGCCTTCGCCATCGGTATTCCTCCAGATCTCTACGCATTTCACCGCTACACCTGGAATTCTACCATCCTCTCCCATACTCTAGCTTCCCAGTATCGAATGCAATTCCCAAGTTAAGCTCGGGGATTTCACATCCGACTTAAAAAGCCGCCTACGCACGCTTTACGCCCAGTAAATCCGATTAACGCTCGCACCCTCTGTATTACCGCGGCTGCTGGCACAGAGTTAGCCGGTGCTTATTCTGCGAGTAACGTCCACTCATCCTAGGTATTAACTAGAAGAGCCTCCTCCTCGCTTAAAGTGCTTTACAACCATAAGGCCTTCTTCACACACGCGGCATGGCTGGATCAGGGTTCCCCCCATTGTCCAATATTCCCCACTGCTGCCTCCCGTAGGAGTCTGGGCCGTGTCTCAGTCCCAGTGTGGCGGATCATCCTCTCAGACCCGCTACAGATCGTCGCCTTGGTAGGCCTTTACCCCACCAACTAGCTAATCCGACTTAGGCTCATCTATTAACGCAAGGTCACAAGTGATCCCCTGCTTTCCCCCGTAGGGCGTATGCGGTATTAGCATCCCTTTCGAGATGTTGTCCCCCATTAATAGGCAGATTCCTAAGTATTACTCACCCGTCCGCCGCTAGGTCAATTACCGAAGTAATCTCCCCCGCTCGACTTGCATGTGTTAAGCCTGCCGCCAGCGTTCAATCTGAGCCATGATCAAACTCTTCAGTTAAAAATCATTAGTGACTTAAGGTCACAATTCTGGCTCATCAATGTTCTGACAAATTCTCTCAAATAAACTTCGAGTAATTTAAACCAATCAATCAATGATAATATTTCGATCAATCAATTAGTAAAAATCCACACAAGTTGTTCTTCATATTCTCTTAATGATCTTCTCAATGCTTCGTCAGCATCAAGCTAGGTCGGCTATACTACTCTCTATCTCTAAAAAGTCAATCTATAATGTTAATTATTTTTTCTAACAAACCCAACTCTAACCTCATCTTAAAATCTCAATTCGAAATCTTAACAACTTAATCAAGTGCCTGATTTATCAGAAGTTTTATTTAACATCACCGCCGATGGATGTGCATTCTACAGCATTCCATTCCCAACACAACCCCTTTTTTTAAACTTTTTTATCGGATGTGCGTTTTTTCCTCAAAATCAGCATTTTTTTATGCTTTTTATCTATTTTTTAAGCATTTTTCATTAGTTTTTTCATATTAAAGTTATTTTTATGCTTTGTTTTCCACTCTCGAATCACAAAATCTGAGCTTTATTCACCTAAATCAGGATTCAAAAAGAAAAACCGCATCAATTTGATGCGGTAAATCCTATACTTTGTGCACTTTTATATTTTGCAGTCATTTCATCTGTTAAATGCTGCAGAATAGAATCCACATTTTCAAAAGGATGAAAACAGGACTGTCGTACAATCACAGAGAAGTCTCCGACACTTAAACGATCTAAAGATTGCAGTTTTACTTTTATATCGGCTTCATGAACAACAAGTTTGAGCTGTATACAGATATTTTCCAGTAAAGCCAAACGCTGTGCATAATTTAAAAAATCAAAATGCATTTTAAAATCGAAACGGCGTAATGCAGCTTGATCAAGTTCATCAAAACGATTGGTTGTCGCCACTACGACGCCATTAAAGCTTTCGAGTTGAACCAAAAACTCATTTACTTGCGAAACTTCCCAAGAGCGGGTTGCTTGACGGCGGTCTTGTAATAAGCCATCTACTTCGTCCAACAACAAAATTGCCTGTAAGTCTTCGGCTTCTTGAAACGCTTTAGCAAGGTTTTGTTCTGTTTCACCCACCCAAGCAGAAATTAAGTCTGAACCACGCTTAATCAGTAAAGGTCTATTGATAGTTTCAGATAACCATCGTGCAAATGCAGTTTTACCTGTTCCAGATGCTCCGTATAAACATAAACGGCCAAAACCATGTTGCAGGATACCAGATGCGATCTCCGCAAGATTCTGCTTACAATTGATATAGTTCAGATCATAGAACTTGGGCAAAGCATTACTATCTTGCAATTTAATGCTTTGATGACCCTGTGCTTTTAAGGTATTGGACACCAATTTGGTCATGCTTTCCTGAACCACTAAATGCTCATTGTGCATTTGAGCCGCTTTGGCAACACGATAACTACGGCGTAAAATTGCTGGAGATAATTGCTCAACATTGGCCAAGGCTTCCTGATACAAAGGATTAAGTTCTTGACCACAATGTTGTTCGATAAAGCTTCTGCGTTGCTTTTTAGGTGGCACTTTAATTTCAAGCACCATATCAAAACGGCGTATAAACGCAGGATCGAGCTGATCAGAATTAGACACCCAAATCGTTGGTGTACGATTTTGCTCTAAAATACGATTGACCCAAGCCTTACGACTTTGTGCAGTGCTTTTCATCCCCACGCCATTTTCGGTGTCATTAAATACATCCTCAACTTCATCAAACAGCAATAAAGCAGATTGACTGTCGAAAATGCACTGCGCTGCACGATACGCACATAAACGGCCTGTGGCTGAAATTGCATCACCATCTTCATCTTCACAGGAGATTTCAAAAAGTTGCACCGCCATTTCATCTGCAAGGGTCTTACACAGTTGTGTCTTTCCTGTGCCTGAAGTGCCATAAAGGAAGATATTTACCCCCTGTTGCTTACTCATTTTGACTTGCTTTAAGTAAGCTAGGAGTAAAGTCAATTCAGTGTGTAAATGAGGATAATCCTCTAAGGTTAATTCAGCAGGCTGACTTTTATTAATGGTTCCAACAAACAGATCCATCACATCATTGGTTTTCACCAATAACTTATCAGCCAATTGGTTTGACACCAGATTCAATTTCCCACGTAAATAATTACGATAGTGTTGTTGAACACTGATTAAGCCACTGCGATGTAAACGCCCTTGTACAGACAAAGCCTGCCGAATTGCTTCATAAGGTAAATCTAAAACCACAGCCAAAGCACGTATGGTTTTAGACGCAGTCAATTCACCGATGGTATCCGCAATATCATCTAGAAGTTGTTCACTGTTTAACATCACGATAAAGCCTAAAATCGTGCTTTCAACAGCATTTAAATCCAGTAATTGCTGTATTAACTTTAGGTTATATTGCAATTCAGCATTGAACTGAAAATTATCTAATAAATTTTGCTGTTGGCTATTTTTATGCAAATGGTTAAGTTCCTGATAAGCAGCTTGCTCATCGAACTTATCTGCAAGTAATGCTTCAGAAAAACCTAACTTTTTTGCAATCCATTGATGACTAAAGCAATGATCAGAAATAAATTCTTTTGCACCACCTAACTCGACCAAAAATCGAAAAGCCCAAAGTTTTACAATCGGAGAAATTTCAGCAAAATCCGCTACGTCAACCTGATGCATATTTTGTGCAAAAGGTTGATTAATATATTCGTTCATATATTCACTTTTTTCTTTTCATGACTAAGGCTAAACTTTTTTCAATTTGCATTTTCTGCAAGCAAAGTCATCCCTCAGAACATGTATATTCTTTAAAATAAGGTTTATTTTCGTTTAATTTAAACGATTAAAAATGTATAGGGTCTATTTAAAGCCCAAAATGAGAAATACGTTAAACAACATGATTTTTCTCCCGAATATTGAATTTAACAGCTGATTCAAATCACATTTTAAGCACCCTGCTTAAAATGATGGGTTCAATCAAGATATTATGGTTATCCTGCAACCAGTCAGTGGTTGTAAAGAATCTTGTCAAAAGGCAACGTTACAAGATCAAATTGAGGCAAGTGAAAAGAAAATTGAGGTAGTCTTTGTGATTATTTAAGCCATCGTGGCTAAATTTTGGCTCATTTTAAAGTTAAGCAGGGATTTTTGCAATTATTTATTCACCACGAACATAGGATTTTGTCAGTTTTCACCAACGACCCAACGAAAAAAATCCCGCCGAAGCGGGATTTTGATTGTCTGTTTCAGTTTATTTTGCTTTATCGATAAATAGCTGGGTACTGTATTCAGCCGTTGCTAATTTATTAATTTTCTTTTGACCTGTCTGACCAGCCAAACCTTGGGCATATTTGAGGAAAGCCTCCGCATAGTCTAAGCCAACATTCACACGGCGCTCACCAGTAATGGTTTTCAGGGTAGTATAGTAGTCACCACCATTGGCAAGAAAATCAATCGTGATCGCTTTGTAAGTCTTATTGAGATCTAGATTTTCATATTGCCCAGATGCATTACGTACTTGTATTTGGTTAAGACGCTGGCCTTTGTCTTTGGTAAAGTCAACATTCCAACGCATACCACCGGTATATGGGTAGCTACCCGTATTATTCTGGGTAATCACACCATCTATTGCATCTTCTAAGGTGGCTTTAACTTCAGCACCCGTCAGATCTAAACGCAACAATGTATTCTTGAACGGTAAGACATTATAAATTTTACCAACTGTCACATCCCCTAAAGCAACATCTTCACGGACACCACCACCATTTTGGAATGAGATATCAGCGCCAAAGAAGGTCTTTCCTTGTTGTAAAAACACTTCAGCAATAATTTGTTGAATATCTCCACCATGTTGATCGACGTGGGTATTCTTATTACAGATATCGCCGAGTGTTGAACGATTTACATCACGTTGTGTACCAGGGACTCGACGTGAACAGAGATTATCTGTGGCTTGACCTACGATTTCTTGAGCAAATTTTTTCTTTTGTTCCTGATACGGTTTTAAAACATCCAAGGTGTTTTGTAGTGGCATTACAACAGTAAATGGGGCCTGATCTGTTTTAAATTGCGTCAGAATTGCTTGTTTTTCAGTTTCGGTGACTGCTTTTGCGTCTTTGGCGGTACGGGTAAAGTTATTCCCAATGAGTACATGTGGTGTTCCACTACAGCTTTCGACATTCCCGTTTTTGTCAAACTTCACATTTAAATCGCCCACGATATAACTGTACTGCCAAGCTTGCGCGACGCAGACCAATTGACCATCTTTGTTTCTCAGCTGTGTTGGATAAGCACCTTCAGGTGTCATGCCATATTTTTTAAGACTGTCAGGGCCCAATAACGTATGTGAATCACCCCCAATAATCACATCAACATCGGTAAGTGATTTTGCCAGCTGTTGGTCTAAGTCATATCCCACATGGGTTTGAAGAATAATATTTTTAATACCTTGTGCTTTATATTGATTTATTTCTTTTTGTGCTGTTTCAATTTCATCTGCAAACAATGTATCAGCATTCGGTTGAGAAGAGTTTTTGGTTTTCTTGGCAACCGTTAAACCAATGATTGCAAATTTCACTCCCTCCTTTTCAAACACTTGTGACTTCAAAATGCGATTGGTTTTATACAACGGTGAAGATGCACCAAAACTGACATTGGCCGTTAAAATTTGGGTTTTGTCTTTACAAGAACTTTGATCCAAGAAACCAATAAATTTCTTTAATCCATCATCTTTAGAATCAAACTCATGGTTACCCGGCGTAAATGTATCAAAACAAACGGTGTTCATTGCATCTGCGTCTGCTTTACCATCTGTTAAGTTATAGTACAAATCGCCAGTGATCGCATCACCAGCATGTATTTTTAAAGCATTTTTCTTTTCTACTGCAAGTTGGTTAATTAAGCTGGCAACACGTGCAAATCCACCGCTTGCAACACTAAACTCTTCATCCTCTGTCCCCACATTGCTTTTAAATTTAATGCTTTCTTCATCTAAATGTGAATGATGGTCATTAATATGCAAGATATTCAGTTCTAAAGCTTTTGCCTCTATTGGTTTTTCAGTATTTGAATGATCATTATCATCATTACAAGCAACCAACAGCGTAGACAGTACACTTAGCAAAATGATTTGCTTTTTATTATTAATCAACATGATATTTCCAACAAGCAATAAATATTTATGGCCTAGTATGTTGATCATTTGTTTAATTTTGATGAATAATTAAACATTATTGCTCAGCAACAAGGTTTCATCAGAGCTTAAATATTCAAATTGTTTTCTGAACACCGACAAACACAGCATACCGATACTTTTAACAACAGCTCACTTTATGATTTTTTTCTTTAATGTATTTTTTAAACGTTGAAGTTTCAAAAAGTTGTATTCAAATTCAGTTGTTTCAAAAATAAAAAACCAATCAAATTTGATTGGATTTTATAACAAGTTAAACCTTAATCTGCTTGATAAAAAGGTTTATCACCCATCAAAGTGGCTCGATTCATAACACGGTGCTGAGGACGGTAATCATCAACAGCATAATGGAAGGTACAACGATTATCCCAAAATGCCACATCATTGGCCTGCCACGACCAACGCACTACAAACTCTGGTTTCTGAATATGTTCAAACAACATTTTCAAAACAGCATCGCTTTCTTTGGCTTCGAGTTCATTGATTCGTGTGGTAAAACCTTCACTCACAAACAAAGCTTTGTGACCTGTGACAGGATGAGTACGAATCACAGGATGGCTAATCGGAGGATGTTTTTTCTTAGCCTGTTCTAGCTTTTCTAATTCGGCAGGATCACCACCAAAACGATCTACTGGAAATGAACGTGCAATATCATGTGTTGCAGTTAAACCAGACAACATCGCTTGCATCGGTTTGGATAATGCTTCAAACGCCGCTGTTCCACTTGACCAAAGTGTATCTCCACCCCATGCAGGGACTTTTTTTGCACTTAAAATTGCGCCCATTGCTGGTGCTTCAAGAAAAGTCACATCGGTATGCCACAATGCATTATCCCGTAAATCATTTAATTCCGTATCTAAAACCATGATTTCTGGTTGTTCTGGAATATTAGGGTAAATTGGGTGGATGTGTAACTGACCAAATTGACGCGCCAAAGCTGCATGTTGCTGTGCAGTCATCGGCTGATTTCTGAAAAAGATCACCTGATGTTTCAATAAAGCTGCTTCAATCAAAGCCTTTTGTTCAGATGTTAAAGGCTGATTGAAATTCACACCTTCAATCAGCGCACCAATCGTTGGATTTAATGGGGTAACTTTAAAAATATTTGAAACAACAGCGTTCATTTCTTCCTCGATCATCTCACGATATATTAAAATGTTAAAACTAAATATGGCGATATGCTATCGAACAGTGTAGCGAAAATAACTTACTGAGATTGCTTATCCCAAGGGACTAATTTCCTTTGTAAACGACGTAAACCAATTTCCAAAATAAAGGCAATCACAGCAATAATGAAAATCCCCACAATCACCACATCTGTAGCCAAAAGCTGTGAAGAAGATTGCACCATAAAGCCTAAACCTTCAGAAGCTCCAACCAACTCTGCTG
Organism: Acinetobacter sp. LipI_19; assembly: GCF_058242925.1. Lineage (NCBI taxonomy): Bacteria > Pseudomonadati > Pseudomonadota > Gammaproteobacteria > Moraxellales > Moraxellaceae > Acinetobacter > Acinetobacter sp. LipI_19. The sequence continues at coordinate 3,949,411 of NZ_JBZAYK010000001.1, read as the reverse complement.
CCACCAAAGTCGACCATCCCACCCCAAGACCAATACGGATACCGGTTAAAATACTCGGTAAAGAACTTGGTAAAACCACATGTTTAATAATTTGCATTGGGCTTGCACCCAAAGACTGTGCAGCACGAATTTTAGCTTGATCGACTGAACGTACACCGGTTGCTGTTGCAATAACAATCGGTGCAAAAATTGCCAGATAAATCAGTAGCACCTTGGATAATTCACCAATACCACACCAAATTACAATCAAGGGTAAATACGCCAGCGGCGGAATCGGACGATAAAACTCAATGATGGGATCTAAAATACCCCGTACAACTTTATTACGACCAATCGCAATCCCAACTGGAATCGCAGTGATGACCGCAGCAATTAATGCCGTGCCAATACGACCCAAACTTGCACCAATATGACTCCACAAGCTAATACTCATATAGCCATTGCTGAACAAATCATTGAAACGCTGCAAAACGGCGGTTGGTGATGGTAAGAATAAAGCATCAATCCAGCCTAAAGTGGTGACCAGCCACCAAATTGCAATCAAAGTAATGATCGTGATACTACTAATCAAGGTAATATTGACTTCACGTGGAACCTTCACCACCACAGTCTGAGATTCAACTGTACGAGGGATCAATTTAGGGTCTAATTGTGCTGTCATTACTCCACCTTTTCCACTTGAGTTTGGTCACTCTGAGCAACATGGTATTGATCCTGATTATTTTGAATAAACACACAACTCAACACATGCTCTCGCATTTCAATAAACTTAGGATCTGATTTAATACTTCGTGCTGGCTCACCATGGGCATAGCGTTTAGCAAAATCCAACTCTAGCTTTTCCACAATTCGCCCAGGATTCGGTGCAAGAATAATTAGATCTGTTGCTAGAAAAACAGCTTCTTCGATGTCATGGGTAATTAAGAATGTGGGTTTGGACGTGCTCTTCCAAATATCTAATAATAAGCACTGCATTTGTTCACGAATAAAGGCATCCAAAGCACCAAAAGGCTCATCCATCAATAATATTTTAGGGTCAGAAGCCAAAGCACGTGCTAAACCAACCCGTTGACGTTGCCCGCCTGAAAGTTCCCAGATATGGCGTTGACCAAAGCCTTCTAAATTCACCAATTTGAGTAATGCTTGTGCACGGTTTTGACGTGTTTTTTTATCAAATCCTGCAAGCTCTAAACCAAAAGCAATATTGTCTTCTACATTTTGCCAAGGCAATAAAACATCATCTTGGAACACCACACCACGGTCTCGGCTGGGTGCAATGATTACTTCGCCATCCAGTTTTAATGTGCCTGCTTGTGGCTGAGTAAATCCAGCAATCAGATTTAATAAGGTTGTTTTACCACTGCCTGAAGCACCTAATGCAACCATCAGTTGCTCAGAGCCCAGTTGAAATGAAACATCTTTCAGTACCGGTTGTTCAGCACCCGGATACTGTGCTTGTACGTGTTCTACAGTCAATACAGCCATGATGAATACTTCCGATCTCTATTTCGATGTTTGAATAAAACGTGTGTTAATAAACTGTTGATAATTTGGAGAAACTTTTCTCACCAGACCCTGTGCTTTTAAAAAGTTCACTGAATTGACAATATTCTGTGTGGTCCGCCCACCAAGGTATTGAGTGCTTAATTGCGCCTGACGTTCTGGATAGGCGGCACCAGCAAGAAGCGCTGGCACATCTTGAGCATCTACACCAGTAATTTTGGCAATTTTTTGCACTTCAGCCGAGTTGGCAGTCCAACGACTTTTATCCTGGTTATAGGATTGATAATAGTTCAGTGTCACTGTTGAAAACTTTGCTAAGACTTCAGGATGCTTCTGTGCAAAATCTTTACGTGCCACCCAAACTTCAAATGTAGGAGATCCCCATTGCCCAACCTGCCCTGCATCTGTGATGACCTTACCTGTTTTCTTAATATTGGCAAGTGCAGGTGACCAGACAAAAGCTGCATCTATATCGCCTCTGCGCCATGCTGCATTAATTTCAGCTGGTTTTAGGTTCAACAACCGTATTTGATTGGTTTTAATATTCCAATGCTGCAAAGCCCCCAATAAACTGTAATGGGAAGTCGAAGCAAATGGGGTGGCCACCTTTTTCCCAATTAAGTCCTGAGGACTATTAATTCCTGAGCCATTTCTCACTACTAAGGCTTCCGCACTTTTCAGATCGGTAGAAATTAAAAACACCTCTATAGGCAAATTATTGGCAACAGCTGCCCCCAAAGGACTTGAACCAATCAGTGCGATATCTACAGAACCTGAAGCCAATGCAGTTAAAACTTCTGCGCCACTATTAAATAAGCGCCAATCCAGTTTTTCCCCAATTACTTTGTCATACACACCGTCAGCCTGTGCAACTTTGGCAGGTTCTATGTTGGTTTGATAACCAATGAAGATAGGGCGAGCATTTGCCAAACCACTATAGCTATATAAACTTATGGCTGAGCAAAGCAAAATCAGTTGCTGAAATTTCATGATCAATGTGTGGACTAGAATAAATAAAAATAGATGGGAATCAGCCTCATGGTACGGTTTTTTTGTATATTATTAAAAATACGTTTTTTAGATTTACTTATATGTTTTATTGATTAACAAAACTTGAAATCTATTTTATTTTTCTAGATCGATCAAAATTAACAAGATTTTAATTAGGCCACTAAACCCACACCAACAAACAAAACAATATCACAATAATATTTTATTAGGATAAATAAATCACATTAAGCAAGCCATTCAATGGTTTACTCATCGGAAATAGAGTAAAAACTCTATTTTTATTCAAATAATATTACTATATTTAGTATAAATAAAACGCGTTTTAAGTATAAGGATATAACATGAAAAAGGAATTTCTTGCCCTTACTACAATCGTATTATTAGGAATATCAAGCACCTCTCAAGCAAAACAAGAAATCTGTGTTTTTGATTTATTAGGGAAAGCTGGCGAATCCTATAAAATGATGGAAGAGTGGGCACTCGCTGCAAAAACATGGAATACCGATGTCCAGCTGATTGCTTACCAAAATGAAGAGCTTGCTGATAAAGATTTTAAAAATGGTAAATGTGATGCTGCCTATATCACCACAATGCGTGCACGCCAATACAATAAATTCGCAGGGTCTATTGACGCGCTGGGGGGGGTTCCAACCAATGCCATTGCACTCAAGGCGATTACCTTTGTTTTGGATAAGCGTAATGTAAAACGCTTAAAAACCAAGATAGACAATGAAGAAATAGAAATTGGTGGAATCGGTCAAATTGGCCCTGCATATATCTTTGTGAACGATCGAACCATTAATACTATTGAAAAAGGTAAAGGTAAGAAATTTGCGGTATTGGCGTATGACAAAGCACAGATTGCAATGGTTGAACGTGTCGGAGCAATTCCTGTTCCTTCGGATATTTCCAATTTTATTAAGAAGTTTAATACAGGTGAAGTACCAATGGTGGGTGCGCCAGCTTACGCCTTTAAACCTTTAGAAATGGAAAAAGGGCTTGGCTCTAAAGGTGCATTGATCAATTTTCCAGTGCTAAATGTCACTGCAGATTTGGTATTTAGATCTCAAAAATTCCCTGCTACTTTTGGCAATGATTCTAGAACGTGGTTTATCAAGCAACTTCCTCGTCAATTCAGTATGGTCAAACGTTTAGAAGAAGGCATTCCAGCTAAATATCGTTTGAATTTAAGTAAAGCAGATACTGAAAAATATCAACAGCTTTTACGAGATGGACGTATGGATTTAACCCGACAAGGTATTTACGATCCGACCATGATGTCAGTGCTTAAACGGGCGCGATGTACTGTAGATCGAACCAACTTTGAATGTTCTTTGGCGGGTGAGTAACCTCTCATCAAAAGTTGTTGATAAAAATCAGGCAATGGAGGCATCCATAAATTGCCTGATTTTTTATTTTAAAATTTACTGAGCTGAAGGTTGTTCAACTAAACTTGGGTCATTGGTTGCTTGAGCAGGTTGTGATTGCTGAATCGTTGCATCTCCCTCAACAGCAGTACCTTGTTGAGTCGGATCTACAGTCGCAGTTTGTGCCGATTGCTGTTGATCTGCAGAACCCATTGGTGCTGATTGGGTTGTTTCAGGTGCTTGTGTTGTTTCACTTGATGTACACGCCGTACTCATAACCGCAACACCAGCCAATAGCATAAAAATAAGACCTGATTTTTTCATCATAAATTCCTTTATCACTCTATCAAAAAACGGCAACACAGGACTGCGTTGTCGTGCTGACTATGATTGCTATTTTTTCTGCAAACTTCGTTGAAGCTTGGTTAGACTTTTAAGGTGTTGCCGTATAAGTTATGCAAAGTTTATTAAATCAATGATTTATATTGACCGATTTTATTTTTCATTATACTTGTTTCATTTCACTAGATTTTTTGATGGGATTAAATGCGGTTAGGCAAAAGTCTACCTGATAAAAGATATACTTTTACCATAAAAGTTTCGGATTACTTACATTGTTAATGGCTTTTTACAAGACAAAAAAAAAGCTTATCCAAGAAGATTGGATAAGCGATGAAAACATTGTTCAAACTAAAAAAAGAAACTACAGCCATAGAATCTATGGAGCATGATAATTAAATTATTGCTTTTTCGCAAAACCTTATTTTCAATAAGTTTAATCGGTTTTACATGTAAATTAAGCATTTTAATCTGTTCATTCAATTTTAATTTTTGAATTTACTCATCATTTTTGAGCAATAGCTGCATCTATCATCAATAAAGTTAAATTTTAATCTAAAAAAATAATCACTGATTTGATGATTATTCCAACAAAAATATCTTTAAAGTTTGAGATTTCTCCCTTAGATCAGCTTTTTTCACTGAATTTCATTAAATAATCTCTAAAACTGCTTGAATTTTAGCGGCTCGCCCACATTTCTTATTCATTAATGAATTAAACGATCATGGCAGTTCAAAAATGAACACAGTGCAAAACTGCTGCCGATAAGGACTGTACATGTTTAAGAACCCATTTAAACGGAGTAAATCAATGGCAACTGAGCAGAATCAAGAAGCCCAAGATATTCAAAACGAGCAAGCCGAACAGCAAACTCAGGCTGAAAATGAACAGGTTGAAGTTACCGTTGAAGCTTTACAGGCTCAAATTAGTCATCTTGAAGAGAGCTTAAAACTCGAAAAAGCACGTACTGCAAACGCGGTTTATGAAGCACAGAAAAGTGTAGAACGTATTCAACGTGATGCTGAAAAGTATAAAGACATCGTGTTAGAAAAGTTTGCGAAAGAATTATTAAACTCTGTCGACAACCTTGAGCGTGCCATCCTCGCAGGTGGCGATGAAGAAACACCTGTACTAGAAGGCGTAAAACTGACCTTGAAATCACTTCTCACCACTTTAGAAAAATTCGGTGTTGTTGAAGCAGACACAACCAATGGTTTCAACGCGGACTTACATCAAGCTGTCGGGATCGACCCAAATGCACAAGCCAACCAAATTGGCACAGTTTTGCAAAAAGGCTACACCTTAAATGGTCGACTACTTCGCCCTGCAATGGTGATGGTTGGTCAATAAAGGTAATAAATAGGAGCTTTTTAAAAATATTTTCATGAATTTTCACAAATCATGACTTGAAAATTTTTGAATGGCTCTCATATCGGATAACAAGAAAATCCCTTTTAACTCCCCTTTGTAAAAAGAGGACACAAGGGATTCAAAAGAATTTAGAGGAATTTGATTTATGGCTAAAATTATTGGTATTGACTTAGGTACAACGAATTCATGTGTTGCTGTACTTGAAGGCGATAAAGTTAAAGTAATTGAAAATGCTGAAGGTGCACGAACAACACCTTCTATCGTGGCATATAAAGATGGCGAAATTCTTGTGGGTCAATCTGCTAAACGTCAAGCAGTGACTAACCCTAAGAATACATTATTCGCAATCAAGCGTTTAATTGGTCGTAAGTATCAAGACCAAGCAGTACAAAAAGATATCGGTATTGCACCATTCAAAATCATCAAAGCTGATAATGGTGATGCTTGGGTTGAAGTAAACGACAAAAAACTTGCACCGCAACAGATCTCTGCAGAAATTTTGAAAAAAATGAAAAAAACTGCGGAAGATTATTTAGGTGAAACAGTAACAGAAGCTGTTATTACTGTTCCTGCTTACTTCAATGATGCACAACGTCAAGCAACAAAAGATGCTGGTCGTATTGCTGGTCTAGAAGTTAAACGTATCATTAACGAACCAACTGCTGCTGCACTTGCGTTCGGTATGGACAAAAAAGAAGGCGACCGTAAAGTTGCAGTATATGACTTAGGTGGTGGTACATTTGACGTATCAATCATTGAAATCGCTGACTTAGATGGCGACCAACAAATCGAAGTATTGTCAACCAATGGTGATACATTCCTTGGTGGTGAAGACTTTGATAATGCATTGATCGACTATTTAGTTGAAGAGTTCAAGAAAGAGCAAAACTTCAACTTGAAACAAGATCCACTTGCATTACAACGTTTAAAAGAAGCAGCTGAAAAAGCTAAAATTGAGCTTTCTTCATCTAATTCGACTGAAATTAACTTACCATACATCACTGCGGATGCAACTGGTCCTAAACACTTAGTGATGAATGTAACACGTGCCAAACTAGAAGGTTTAGTTGCTGATTTAGTTGCGCGTACAATTGAGCCTTGCCGTATCGCACTTAAAGATGCAGGTCTTTCGACTTCTGACATCTCTGACGTGATTTTGGTTGGTGGTCAATCACGTATGCCAATGGTTCAACAGAAAGTACAAGAGTTTTTCGGTAAAGAACCTCGTAAAGATGTGAACCCAGATGAAGCTGTTGCAATTGGTGCTGCAATTCAAGGTGCGGTATTGTCTGGTGACAAAACTGACGTACTTTTACTTGACGTAACACCATTAACACTTGGTATCGAAACCATGGGTGGCGTATTAACTGCAATTATTGAGAAAAACACTACGATTCCTGCGAAGAAATCTCAAGTATTCTCTACAGCAGCAGATAACCAACCAGCGGTAGATATTTCAGTTTACCAAGGTGAACGTAAAATGGCTCAACAAAACAAATTGTTGGGTAACTTCCAATTAGGCGACATTCCACCTGCACCACGTGGTGTGCCACAAATTGAAGTATCGTTCGACATCAATGCTGATGGTATCTTAAAAGTATCAGCAAAAGACAAGAGTACTGGTAAAGAACAATCGATCCAGATCAAAGCAAACTCTGGTTTGTCTGATGCTGAAATCGAAGCAATGATCAAAGATGCTGAAGCAAATGCTGAAGAAGATCGTAAGTTTGAAGAACTTGCAAAAGCACGTAACGAAGCTGATGCTTTAGTTGCTTCTGCAAACAAAGCTGTGAAAGATCTTGGCGAACAAGTTACTGCTGATGAAAAAACGGCAATTGAAGCAGCAGTTTCTGAGTTAGAAGTGACTGCAAAAGAAAATGATGTTGATGCGATTAAAGCAAAAACTGAAGCTTTACAAAACATCATTATGCCAATCACTCAACGTGCTTATGAAGCAGCTCAAGGTCAAGGCGGCGCTGAAGGCTTCGATCCTAACCAATTCGGTGGTGATGCAGGCCAACAACAGCAAAAAGCTGATGATGGCGTTGTAGATGCTGAATTCACTGAAGTTAAAGATGACAAAAAATAATTTGTCACTTTAATCTTAGAAAACCGCTCAAGAGATTGAGCGGTTTTTTTATATGATCTATTTTTATCCGTAAAGCTATGGAGTCACTTTTGTTTATCTCTGATGTCTCTAAAAAAACTGGATTCTCTATCCATACCCTTCGTTATTATGAACAAATAGGCTTACTGAAAAATATCCATCGTAATCAATCTGGGCGACGTGTATATACCAAACTTGATCTGGAATGGCTTGAATGGGTAAAACGCTTAAAATCAACAGGCATGCCTTTAGAAAAAATGCAAGATTTTGCCCAATTTCGACTACAAGGAGAGCAAACCTTAAAACAAAGACAAGCGCTTCTTATTGCGCATTCTGCTCAATTAAAACAAGAAATTCAAAGACTCAAGCAAGAACAAAGTATTGTCGACTATAAAATTGAAATATATGCACAAAAAATGCTTGAGCTAGAGTGAACTCGAGCAGTTAATATTTTTGACTCACGATTTGAGTTAGGAGTAGACAATGTTAAGTTCAGGTTTTTACATCACCGCAGAATTAAAAATTAAAGATAAAAACAGAATCTTAGAAACCCGTGAAGCCTTACAAGCATTATGTAAGCTCACTCTTCAACAAGAACCTGAATGCACCTTATTTCAACTGCATCAATGTCAAGAAGAACCAACCCGTTTACTACTTTGGGAGCGCTTCGACTCGGAACAGTCTTACCACGCCCATTTTAAACAGCCCTATACACAACACTATCTTTCCAAAGATTTAACCGAAGTGGTGCAACATTTCGTCAGTGATATTGTGCTATAAAAAAGCTCGAAAAATCACTCTAGTCATCGAGTGGTTTTTCTTATTGATCAATTGCCAATCTTCACTAAATCTTTTATCTTAATTATCACAATAATAATGAGTCAAACGATGAAAAACTCTCCTGCTGTATCCAATACTGTGTATTACAGCTTGATCATAGCGCAATTTATATTGCCTATCATTGCAGCAGTCATCGATATATACAGTACTGAACCCGAGTTAGAACTTCTGGATAAAACGCTTTACCAAGACCCGCAAGCTTGGGAATTGGGGGTTATGTCAGTTGCAGGCTTAATCATCCTCATCATCACATTTGGTTTATGTTTAAAAAAAGAATGGGCAAGAAAGGCTTATCTCTATACATTTTTCCCAATATTTCTGATTTATTTTATGCCCTTTATGCATTGGATTTATATGACCAGTTATGCAGCGATTTTTAACGATCTGGCCTTTGTTTGTTCTGGAATTTTATTGATGATTTTAGTGACTCCATCACTCTATCAACCTATTTTTGAACACGATTAATCATGTATAAAACGCTTGCTATCAGCATTGGCTTATATCTCTTTTTAGAGATTCTATGTCATGGTTTTGCATTTTTTGCAGGGAAAATAGTGAGTAAAGCGGATAAACAAAAGCTTAATCATCCTTTGCGCCTTGAATTTACACGGCAAACTTTTTATCGCACCATGTTACTGGTCAGCATTGTATTGATGAGCCATTTTTATACTGAAATTGCCTATTTTGAACAGAATGCTTGGATTCGTTTGACATTAAGTATCAGCATTATTTTACTCATTCTATTTATACTCTGGTGGCTAAATGCTTTTATTCTGCACCAAGTGGTTTTAAAGCAACAACAACAATCCGTCTCTCCAGTATTTAAACAGAAAATCAGCTATATCATGCTGCATCCTTTACAATTCAAAGCTTTATATATCAGCCCTGGCTATTTAAAAAGATCTGTTTGGATGAATCGATTACTCAGCGTTTTTGCTTTTATTCTCTTATTTATTGATATCCAAGTCCTGTTTAACGCTTAAATAAACAGATTATGTGAATGAACCTTCCATCGCGATGCCCAAACTCAGTGCGATGATGGTAAATAATCCTTTCATCAACAAAAGTAATCCTGCAAATATGCAAATGATCATGATGATTCTTTGCTTTTTGCTCAGGCTTTCACGTATCTGTAAATTGTATAGACTGTCAGCTTGTTTTTGCATGGATAAATGATCGGTGATGGTCTGAGAAATCTTATCTTCGATTGGGTTTAATGACGAACCATCGAGTACCTCTAAACAATAGTGTCCAACATCTAACTCACAATAAAACATCAGCATTGAAGCACGAGAAAAACCATTTTTACTTGCTCTTGCAGTACTTGGTGATAGCTTCACAATCTGCTGAAGATCTGTATTGGTGATTTGTGGATGAATCAATAGCATAGGTGCAAGTTTAAATAATGGACCCTCTTGCCAAATTGCATAGCCGCCCTTTTTGCTGATTTTAAAATTTTTAATTTTTTGATTTAAGACTAAGTCCAGCACTAAACGTGATCGAAACATAAGAAATAGGCTGTAGAAAGCCCTTATCAAACAAGCGATACCAAGGATTAGAGAAATCCAGCCTAAAATCAGCGTTCCATTCATATTGTTGTTTTCCACCTAAAGCAGCTTGTTAAAAACATCATTAATTGAAATCAATATTTATAATGATCACGCAAGCTTTACTTGCTTAAGCATTTGCGATTGTTATATTTTCAGATAAATTATCCACAACAACAATTATTTTTAAATCAATCATGCGTTTTTGGATTCTACTCTGTGTAATTGCCTTTACTGCTTATTTTGCGATACAACGCATGATGTTTCCGCAATTGAATCATAATTCTGCCATTGATCGTATCACGCATCCTTTAGATACCCGTTTACGTTATCGTATTGGCGAAGTAGATCCGCGTTTTCATGTCAGTAAACAGCAAGTACAAAATTTGGCACAACAAGCCACAGATATTTGGCATTTAGGAACCATGAAAAGTCTCTTTGTTTATGATGATCATGCCAAACTGACGATTAACTTAATTTATGACGAACGCCAAGCGGAATCTAGTGCCAGAAACCAAGAGTTGCGTATTTTGCAGAATACCCAAAAATATACCCAAGGCCAAAAGCAAAAAATTCAGCAACTTCATGCTGAGTTGGATCGTACCAATGATAAATTGGACCTCCAAAAAACCAATTATCAACGTAAAGTTGACCAGTATAATCAGCTGGTCAATACTCTTAATCAATCCCATCAAAATTTAGATGCCTCAGCAAGATTTCAGTTAGATCAGCAGAAAAATCAACTGATCATCGAGCAGAACCAACTCAAACAACAGTTAGATATTTATAATCAAAAAGTCTATGAATTAAATCACCAAGTTGAACAACTCAACACAGTCAATCAACAATACAATCAATCTGTGGATCACTTTAATAGTCGTTTCCAACCGCGCCAATTTGATAAAGGCGTATTCGATGGTAAAACCATTAATATCTATGAATTTGCATCAGACGAAGATTTACGTGTCACGATTGCACATGAGCTTGGGCATGCTTTGGGCTTAGCGCACAATAATGATCCTAAAGCACTCATGTACCCAATGATGAAAGAACAAGATTTGAAAAATTTTAGATTAACCACAGCGGATTTAGCCATGCTAAACTCAAGACAACGATAAGCAAAATTTAGCGATGATTATCAATTTTAAATCCATAATTTATTTATGTATTTAAATCAGTTTTATGCAAAATCATGTTATTGTGAACCCCTGAAGCAATAAATTGAGGAGATGACTGTGAGCTATTATCATATTATTTTAGAAGTAAATGATCATATCAGCACGATTGAGCAAACTCGTGATATTGAAATTTTTGATATTACTGAACTTCAACCTTATCTCCATTCCATTCTGCTGCCTTATTTCAACGAACAAATCATTGAACTAGAAGACGACAATGTCGAGTTTAAAGATGTTCTACACCTTGAAATTAAACAGACCTTATTGCCAATTCAACATTTAATTGAAGAAGAACAAAAACAGTTACCTAGCGATACCGATGTAACCATTACAGCCTATGAAATCTTTAATGATCGTGATCATACGCAGGATGTTACTGCCGTCATTTTAGATGTCCTAGAAGCGGTCAAAATTGACCCTTTCGCAATTGAATAATCCACATAAAAAAGGTCTGCTTATGCAGACCTTTTAAGTGAGATCAAACGTTTATTTCATCATATTCTTTGCAGCTTCATTTCTAAAAGCTTTTAAAATCTGTTGCCCTGCTCGACCTGTTGGACTCAATCCTAACTTCACTTGCTCTTGCTGAATAGCCTGACGCGTTTTATCGCCAATCAAGCCATCTGCATCGCCAATCGCATAGCCTTTTTTCAATAAGTAATTTTGAATTTCTCGGCGTTCTGTACGCGATGTTCCTGCATCGTCAGTTGGCCATGCGGTTTGAAAACCGCCCTTGCCTTGTAACCGATCAGACAAATGCGCAATTGCCAATGCATAACTTTCCGCTGCATTGTACGAATAAATTGCATCAAAGTTTTTAAACACTAAGAATGCTGGACCATTTGCACCCGCAGGCATCATTAAACCGGCCTGAGCGCCTTCCGATAAATTGCCTTGAATGATTGGAGTACCATCAACACGAGTAAAACCACGATTTACCCAAGTGCTCAACGATTTTTTATTACGACGACTTTCGCCACTTACAGAAGCGCCAGCTGGAATTTTTACTTCAAAGCCCCACGGCATTCCGGTTTGCCAGCCACGTTTTTTCAAAAAGTTTGCTGTTGATGCCAAAGCATCCGAAGTACTTGAAACCAAGTCGCGTCGACCATCACCATCAAAATCCACGGCCAATTCTTCATACGTTGAAGGCATAAATTGAGTATGACCAAATGCCCCTGCCCATGAACCTTTTAACTGTTCTTCGCGTAAATCACCTCGTTGTAAAATACGCATTGTGGCAAAGAATTCACCTCGGAAATAACCTTGTCGACGCCCTTCACAACTTAAAGTTCCCAAAGCTTGTAATAAAGGATATTTTCCTGAAATGTCACCAAAATTACTTTCCACGCCCCAAACAGCAACAACCGTTTCTGCTGGAACGCCGTACGCTGCTGAGACACGGTTTAAAACTTCACGATGCTGAGCCAGCATTTGACGGCCTTTTTCTACCCGCTCTTCATCGACCAAACCTGAAAGATAATCCCAAATCGGTGTTGAGAACTCAGGTTGATAATCCAGTTTGCTAATGACCGAATAATCAGGTGTTAGATTTTGCGTATAACGATCAAAGGTTGTCCCACTAACACCTGAACTGATTGCTTGCGAACGTAAATTTGCAATACAGCTTTGAAAATTAGAATTGGGTGTATAGCTTGTATTCGGTGTTGTTGTAATTGGTGAGCTAGATACAGCCTGACCGTTAATGATTAATTCAGCATTGGCATGCGATGCTGCCAACAAAACAGATCCACAAATCAAAGTTAAATGACGCATAATATCCACAAAAAGTTTTAAATTTAAATTATGTGAATACCATAGCAGTCTGTGAATAAAATGACAGATGTAAAAACGTAAATTTTGAATTCATTTTTTGATTTTAAATTCATAATACACAGTTCACTGTTTTGAATTTAAATATAGTTACCCACACCCTAGCAAACTGATCATTTTTTAAATTCAAAACTTTCGCACAATTTTTGAATTCAAAAAACATCATTATTTTAGCAACCTTAGATTTAAATTTAAAATTCCACTCAATCCCTTCAAAACTCGCTTAAGTGTTTATTTTTATCCACAATTTGGATTTTAGATTGATGAATTAAAACTTATCCACAGTCGTTATTTTCACTTCGAACAAGCAAAAGTTTAAATTTAAAGTTTTAAATTCAAAAACCACGCTCAAATTAATTTAAATGCAAAGTGGATAACTTTTTGGGTTTTGCTGTTAATACTTTTGAATTCAAATGTTTTAAACCCTTTAAATTTGAACTTTGAATTTAAATATAGATGCTTGTTTTTCTGTTTATTGAAGCTATTTTTTCATCATTCTTGTTTTTATAGCCCCAGAAAATGATCCATTTTTGGGTCATTGCTTAGCGATAAAATAGGGGGAGCGTCATGATACAGAACAGTAGAATAGAAAAAAGCGGGCAAGAGTTTGACCGCTTTTTTTACATACAAAATCAAGCTTAAATGTTCATATCTTCGCTTAATGACAATGGATTAGGTAAAATCTTCGCCAATTGACGACATAAAGTCGTTAATTCAGCAGCATCATTTGGCATCAGGGTGATATGACCAATTTTACGACCTTCACGTTCTGTTTTATTGTAAAGGTGTAAATGTGCACCTTTTAACGCTAAAACATCTTCGGATTTCGGATGTTGCCCAATGATATTTACCATCACTGTTGGTCGAACCACTTCGGTTGAACCGAGTGGTAAACCTGCCACTGCGCGAATGTGATTTTCAAATTGCGAACATACTGCGCCTTCAATTGACCAATGCCCAGAGTTATGCACACGTGGAGCCATCTCATTGGCATATAAGCCTTTTTCAGTCACAAACAATTCAAGTGTTAACACACCGACATAGTTCAAATGGTTTAACAAACGGGTGATGTATTCCTGCGCAACGGGCTGTAAATCAGCACTGTTTGGAGCAGGAACTATTGAATGCGAGAGAATACCATTGTGATGATGATTTTCAGCCAAAGGCCAAGTTTTTACATCACCATCAATACCACGCACCGCAATAATTGAAACTTCACGAGAAAAAATCACAAAACTTTCAGCGATTAATGATCCTGCTGGCCCCAACTCAGCCCATGCCTGATCAATTTGATCGACTGAACGCAGTACAAATTGACCTTTACCATCATAACCACCTGTCGCAGTTTTAAGTACGATTGGTAAGCCTAATTCACTCACTGCAAGCTTAAGCGTCTCCAATGAATCGACTGCTTTGTACGGCGCAACAGGAATTTCCAGCTCATCAAATAAAGCTTTTTCAGAAAGACGATGTTGTGCGATTGCTAAAGCTTGGCGTGGCGGATACAGATCTTTTTGCTTGGTTAATACATCAACATCAATCAATGGCGTATTTTCAAATTCCAAACTAAAAACATCTGCACTGGCAATAAAATCTTGTAACCCATTTTCAGCTTTAGTGCTAAAAACGTGTCCCAATATTGCAGATGGACAATCCGCATCAGCTTCAAAAAATGTGCATTGGATATTTAATGGGAGCGCAGCTTGCGCCATCATACGGCCGAGTTGACCACCACCAAAGATACCGATGGTTTTATTCATAACCTGTGTCCCGTTTTTAAGCTTGACCCGGAATATTTTTACTTGCCACTTTATCGGTTTGAGCGGCACGGAAATCTGCAACATTTTTTGCGATTTCAGGGCGAGTTAAACCTAAAATTTGAGCGGCCATGATTGCGGCATTGGTTGCACCCGCAGGGCCAATAGCTAATGTGCCAACTGCAATACCTGCAGGCATTTGTACGATAGACAACAATGAATCAACGCCATTTAAAATTGAAGATTTCACAGGAACACCCAGCACAGGCAAATCTGTTTTTGCTGCACACATTCCTGGCAAATGCGCTGCACCACCTGCACCAGCAATAATCACCTGAATACCACGTTCACGTGCTGTTTCAGCATATTCAAATAAGCGGTCTGGCGTACGATGCGCAGAAACTACTTCGGCTTCAAAAGGAACACCAAGCTGTTTCAGCATATTGGCAGTGTTTTCGAGAGTTGCCCAGTCTGATTGAGAACCCATAATAATTCCAACGAGAGGAGCGTCTTGTACAGCGGCCGCATTCATTGCATATATTCCATAAACGAATGTAAGGAAGTTTAAATACTGGTGATCAGTGTTTAAATGAATATCAAGAAGCGCACTATTATAGACTGATTTTTCATCTCACGAAAATTTAACAGACGTAGGAAGTCAATTTTTTTTTAGGGAACAACCTAAAAGCCGTTTGATTTGAGAATTAATATGATCTCGAAGATATAAACAGCAGAAAAATTGCTAAAGATTTGGACATAATATGAATATGCTGTCTGAGTGTAATCCTTTTTAATTCATAACATCATAGCTGATCTATTGGCTTCTAAACACAAAAAACACACAGCCCATCAAACATAAACCCGCCCATAAATAATCTAATTTAAATGGTTGTTTAAACAAGAAAATCATAAATGGAACAAACACCAACAGTGTCACCACTTCTTGGGTGATTTTCATTTGCCCCAACGACCAACCATGTTGCGCCAATAGACGTGTTGCAGGAATCATAAAGCTGTATTCAAGTAAGGCAATGATCCAACCAAACAAGATCGCTTGCCACAGAGGTGCGTCATGCAAGAACTTTAAATGCCCATACCAAGCCAAGGTCATAAAACAGTTGGAGATAATTAGTAATAAAAGGGGGAGAGATAAAGCCATATTGATACCAATTAAATTATCAAAATATATTTTTGAACATTCAATGTCTGAACATTAAAGCACTAAGGTAATTTTTTACGTTTTTTGAAATAATAAATGAGCGAGCCTATTTCCAAAGTACCAAGCAACAATACAGTATCTAATACTTGTTTCAATAGCGATTGATCATCATAAAATCAGCTCAATATGCCAATTAAAGCAACCCAAATGAGATGAAAAATTAATCCATTTTTTAATTTGTGATCTTTTGATTCTTTTGTATTGAGGTATCCCATCCAAATGAACGCAAAATATTGGAAGAAGATTAAAATTACAGCTGCGACCATTAAAGGTATGGATATTATTTTTGCAATGCCTGCTATCAAAGCAGAAACAATAATCAAAAAAATAAAATAAGCGATATTTTTAATCAGCAGAAAGATAAAATCATGTATATCCATTTTTAATAGATAATTCAGAGTATTCAATCGATATTAGCATTGCTAGAAGAATAAAAATACCAAGTGAGAGTTCATTATTTTCAATAAAAACCCACCTTTAAAATCGTAACAAGAAAAACTATCTTTTCGCCTTAACCCTTGCTATCGTTGCTTTCAAATCAAATGAAACGGCTACACCACAACAACAAAGTGATGTGTCTATAAAAGCACTGGAGTTAACACGAATGCATCTGCATATTTTGGGTATTTGCGGCACCTTTATGGGTTCCTTGGCGCTATTAGCGCGTGATTTAGGGCATAAGGTCACCGGTTCAGATGCGAACGTTTATCCACCGATGTCGACCCAACTCGAAAATGCTGGCATTACCTTAATGCAAGGCTATGACCGTAGTCATTTACAACCACATCCAGATCTTGTCATTGTAGGCAATGCAATGAAGCGTGGTATAGATGCAGTGGAATATATGCTCAATGAAGGCTTAGCATATATTTCAGGTCCACAATTCCTTGCTGACCATGTCTTACAAGGCAAACATGTACTTGGTGTTGCAGGTACCCATGGTAAAACCACCACAACAACAATGCTAGCTTGGGTACTCGATCAAGCAGGTTTAAATC
This sequence comes from Acinetobacter sp. LipI_19, assembly GCF_058242925.1. Classification (NCBI taxonomy): domain Bacteria; kingdom Pseudomonadati; phylum Pseudomonadota; class Gammaproteobacteria; order Moraxellales; family Moraxellaceae; genus Acinetobacter; species Acinetobacter sp. LipI_19. The sequence goes on along the minus strand of NZ_JBZAYK010000001.1, from coordinate 3,932,340 downwards.
CTGGCTTTTTAATTGGTGGTGTACCTTTAGGCTTTAGTGAAAGCGCACGTTTAGGTGGTGGAAAATACTTCTGTGTAGAAGCAGATGAATATGACTCTGCTTTTTTTGATAAACGCTCTAAGTTCGTACATTACCATCCAAAAACTGCAATTTTAAATAACCTTGAATTTGACCATGCCGATATTTTTGATGATCTAGCAGCGATTCAAAAACAGTTCCATCATTTGGTCCGTACCATTCCAAGTGAAGGTCGTATTATTGCCCCGATCACTGAAACCAATATTGATGAAGTATTGCAAATGGGTTGTTGGACACCTGTAGTACGTACGTCACTTGACGCCAATAACAGCGCTGAAGTTTATGCTGAACAACTTTCTGCGGATGGTTCACATTTTAAAGTACTTCAACACGGCGTAATTAAAGGTGAAGTGAAGTGGAATATGACAGGACAACACAGTGTTGCCAATGCTTTAGCAACCATTGCAGCAGCTGAACATGTCGGTGTTTCAATTGAAACAGCATGTGAAGCCTTATCGAATTTTGGTGGGGTTAAACGTCGAATGGAATTACTTGATACGGTAAATGGTATTGAAGTATATGATGACTTTGCCCATCACCCAACTGCGATTGATACAACACTTGAAGGTGCACGTAAACGTTTAGGTGAGCGTAAGCTTTGGGCGATTATTGAACCTCGTTCAAATACCATGCGTATGGGCAGTCATAAAGATGGCTTGGCACATTCTGCACGTCTTGCAGATGAAGTGATGTGGTATCAACCTGAAGGTCTGGACTGGGATTTAAAACCTGTCATTGACGCTGCAACCAATAATGCCATTGTGGCTCGTACACTGGATGACATTATCAGTACTATTGTTACACAAGCAGGTGAGGGCGATGCTGTGGTGATTATGTCCAATGGTGGTTTTGGTGGATTACATCAAAAATTGATTGCAGCTTTAAAAGCAAAATAAGTCGAAATAAAGTGTAGAAAACCCACAAAATTTTGTGGGTTTTCTTATTGATTTACTGAAGGTGTCCTTTCAATAAATTTAAAATCCTTAAGCTTGACCCACCCTTCAACTAGATCATCTTCTATATTTTGATCTGGATCATTAAATACCACATAAACCCAGTCTTGTTTTTTTCTGTCTTTATAGATTGAATAAGCCGTAACATTATCATTTTGAAGCACAAAAGTATCATTCATCTTACAGATGTTTTTGGGCGCTGAATAAAAATAAATACGATGTTTAGATTTGCCTAACAACTCCCAACGGGGCTGTATTTCTTGCTCTTTTTTATAGCTTTGCAAATTTAATTCAAAACAACTCATTGCTAAACTGAACGATGAACTGCTCAATAACAATACAGTGATTATCATTTTTTTAAACATGTTTAATCTTCTAACCGAATATGAATCTGAACGGCCCAATGAGCATTGGGCACACAATACAGCTAAGCTTTCACATCAACAAAACTTTTATCACGTTTAAACATGACTTCGACATAGGAACAAGTTGGTACAATTTTAAGCTTCTTTTCACGTGCAAATTCAACCAAAGTATCCAACAACTGACGCGCAATTCCTTGACCACGCAAGGAGTCATCTACCCAGGTATGGTTCGCAATGATCTCATGCTCACCATGCCATAAATAACTGATCTCAGCAATTCGCTTACCTTGTTCATTATCGAAGTAAAATTCACCTTTTTGTTGATTATCTACATGTTGGAATTGCATATATTTTTCTCATGGATGTTCTAAACACTATTCCACTGTAGCAAAGCAAACTTAAGATTTCAAAACATCCTGAATCGATTGATCTTTATCAAACACTGATTTTGAAAAAGGGCAGAGTGGAATAATTTTTACATTCTTTGAGCGTGCCATTTCTACAACTTGATCTAATAATTTTCGACCTACACTTTGACCACGCAATTCATCTTCTACAACTGTATGATCAATAATCAACATATTTTCACCCGCCCATGTGTACGCCATTTCAGCCAAATGGTGACCTTCTTCACCAATATAAAATTCACCTTTTTTACCATCATCTTTATGTCTGATTTCTAACATTTTATTTACTCTTATATACGTTTAAATTTATAGGCCTATTCAAAATGCCATAACTATATTTGAATTATTGTTAAATTTTGTCTGACAGTTCTATTTTTTATACAACAAACTTAGCTTAACTTTATCCACAATTCAGCCTAAAATTTAGCGCTAACCTCTTTTAATATTGACCATGTCTGCCTTATCTCCCCAAACTTCAACACCACAATCTGCCCCCAGTGAATCCCAGCAATGGATCAGTGTGATTAGCCTTGCTTTTGCAGCATTTATTTTCAATACCACAGAATTCGTTCCTGTTGCTTTACTGAGTGACATTGGAAAAAGCTTTGCGATGCCTGCAACTGATGTTGGTATCATGATTACTCTATATGCATGGGTCGTTGCACCCATTTCATTGCCGATCATGTTATTGACCAAAAATATTGAACGACGGTTTTTACTGATCATCTTGTTTATGGTCTTTGTGGCCAGTCATGCATTATCTTATTTTGCATGGAGTTTCGATGTACTCCTGATCAGTCGAATTGGTATCGCATTTTCTCATGCTTTATTTTGGTCAATCACAGCATCACTGGCAGTACGAGTCGCCCCCAAAGGTAAGGAATTTCAAGCTTTGGGGCTATTGGCCACAGGTACAGCATTGGCGATGGTTTTAGGTATTCCATTTGGACGAATGATTGGTGAATCTTATGGTTGGCGTAATACTTTCGCTTTGATTGCAATGGGTGCAGCTATAGTTTGCGTCATCTTAGCCAAAACATTGCCACGCTTACCAAGCGTCAATTCAGGTTCTCTGAGTAGTTTAAAGGTATTTTTAAAACGCCCAAGCCTAATGATTGTTTTTGCTCTGACCATTATTGTGATTACCGCGCAATTTACCGCATACAGTTATATTGAACCTTTTGCTCTGAATGTTGCGCATTTTAGCTCGACACAGACTACAACCTTATTATTAATCTATGGCGCAGCGGGTTTCTTTGGCTCTTATTTATTTGGTAAATTTGCCAAAAAATATCCAAAATTTCCAATACCATTAAGTAGTGCTGTATTGGCTGTTTCGATGTTATTGTTGACTTCACTGAGCACTGATTTTACCAACTTTAGTCTACTGAGTTTATTTTGGGGTATGGCAATTATTTGCTTTAGCTTAGCTCAACAAGCTAAAACCTTGGCTTTAGCTTCTGATGCAACTGATGTCGCAATGGCGATTTATTCAGGGCTCTATAATGTGGGCATTGGGGGAGGTGCTTTGCTGGGTGGCATAGTGACTACCAATTATGGGCTCAATCATATTGGCATCGTTGGCGGTATGATTGCTGTTCTTGGGACCCTGTTAGCTTTAGTGCTTGTACAACGTAAAGATTTTATTCAAAAAAATAGGGTCTGTTGACAATTCGTCTACGTTTGCGACTACGTGTGTTTTTTAGGCGATACTAGGCGCGAAATACGAAATTTAGTCATTCTAAATAATGAGAAACATCGTTTCGCAAGGTAACACGTAGCGGCAAAAAACACACTAGTCCCGAAGGGTTGTGGTTAAAATTATCTCAGCCTTCGTTATGAAACTCGAAAATAGACCCACTATTCTCTTCGTTTAATGCCTTGCCTGCTCAATTTTAACCTACAACGCAAGCCATTTATGAAATGCCAACAGACCCTAAATATCTTTTTACAAGATTTAAAGTGACATGCTGAGTTAAAAACTTTAACTTACATTAAAGTACTTTGATAAAACAATGATCATCAATGCAACCCATCATTTTATTTAAATTATTAACCACCACGCTGCATCGGCAGTGTGGTCGTATACATTTAAAATAAAATGTAGAAACCAACCCTGCCAATGAGCGGGGTTATTTTTTGCTCCGTGATTTGGTCAATATTTACGGAGAAACTCATGTCTGAGTATCACAATAAACAAGCCTTACTCGTTATTGATCTACAAAATGGCCTATTTCATGCACAGCATCCTCCATTTCAAGCTGATCAATTGTTGAAAAACATCAATCAGCTCATTGAATATGCGCGTGTTAAACACATTCCGATTTTTGCGATTCGTCATGTTGGTCTAGCAGACACAGGACTCGCCCCAAATAGTCCAATGACTCAACTGATCGCTGAATTAAATATTGATCCTAATACAGATTACATCTTAGAAAAAACACGGCCAAATTGCTTTTTCCAAACAGATTTAGCACAACAATTAGAGTCGTTAAATGTTGAAGAAGTGATCATCTGTGGTTTAAAAACTGAATTTTGTATCGATAGCACAAGTCGTGCGGCAAAAGACTTAAATTATAAAGTGATATTAATTTCAGATGCGCATAGCACAATCGATTCAAAGGTTCTCAATGCTGACCGTATTATTCAGCATCATAATTCAACACTTAATCCAGCTTTTGTTGCGCTAAAAACCAGCGCTGAATTTTGTACATAAAATAAACTACATAAAAATACATTCAAAATTTGCACATTTTTAATAAATATGCGATTCTCACTAGAGATTAAGAAATGAAAGATTTCTTACACAGTATATTGAACAAGGGGAGTAGCCTCCTTTAATCAGAATATCGTCATTACGCTTTGAAAAAAGCCGGTATCTGAGCATTTGAGATTGATGTACATAACTCAAATGTAGGCAAGACCTTGATCATGTTGACACAGATGTTTAATCATCTGGCAACAGGTCAAGGTTTTTTTATGCCTGATTGCCAGATTCGGAGAGTTTTATGGAAACTATTGGCAATCCATGGCTGTATCTAGCGTTCTTCGCTATTGTTATTGTCATGCTACTGATCGACTTTTTAGGCTTTAAACAAAAAGAAGGGCAAGAAGTCAAAATTAAAACTGCTGCCTATTGGAGCATTGCATGGGTCAGTGTTGCAGCATTATTTGGTGGTGGTTTATGGCTGTATTTACAACAGACCGCGGGTGTTTCTATTGCCAATAGCAAAGTCATGGAATACTTTGCAGGTTATCTACTTGAAAAATCGTTAGCGATCGACAATGTCTTTGTCTGGTTGATGATTTTTGCTGCATTTGCAATTCCACAAGGCTTACAACGTAAAATTCTGCTCTATGGTGTATTAGGTGCGATTATTTTACGTACCATCTTTATTTTTATTGGCGCATGGTTCGTTCAAGAATTCTCTTGGGTGCTTTATCTCTTTGGTGCTTTCTTGGTTTATACAGGCTATAAATTCCTTAAAGGACAGGATGAAGAAGAAACCAATATCGAAGATATGGCTATTCTAAAATGGTTGCGTAAACACATGCGAATCACCCCAAAATTAGAAGGTGCTCAATTCTTTGTTCGTCAAAATGGCGTGTTGTGGGCAACCCCGTTATTCCTTGTCTTAATTTTAGTTGAAGCTTCCGATGTGATCTTTGCGGTCGATTCTATTCCTGCGATTTTTGCGGTGACCAGTGACCCCTTTATTGTATTAACTGCGAATTTAATGGCGATCTTAGGTCTACGTGCAATGTTCTTCTTATTGTCGGGTGCCGCGTCTAAAATGCATTACTTGCCTTATGGCCTAGGCATCATCTTAGTCTTCATTGGCTTTAAAATGTTAATGCTGGATGTCTTCCATATGCCGATTTGGATTTCGTTAGGTTTCATTGTGATTGTCTTGGCAATTACAGCTTGGCTCTCTATTTGCCATAGCAAAAAGCACCATGAAACAACCTTATAAACACTACATCAAGCCTTCCAATTGGAAGGCTTTTTTATGATCAACAATAATACTCAACGATTTAAATTGTATAGACAGTATGGAAATGAAATCTTTATCCATCAGCATAATCATCTGTTGTAATAGCTATCTGTTGTCTTGGAGTATGGTCTTCACTATGCTTTGATTGATTTAAATCCTGATCGCCTAATCATCCACAACAAGCAGCTTTTCCCATCTGATCAAAAACTGTTTAGCCTGAATCCGTGCTAAAAAAACTGGATAACTGACTAAACGTTTATTCCATCTTAATTTTAATTCAAACAAATCATTTAGTCCAAACGGCGCAATAATTTCGATATCATCATTTTCAAGTAAACGTACTGCAATTGCAGTTGCCGTTTCAACCCATACGGATAAAGCATCGAATAAGGATTGGTATTGAGAGATAGAACATCCATCATCTGTTTTATACCACAAATGCACATAGGCTTGATTAACCACATCCCATTCATTATTGGGAAATTTTTGCTTTAACAATTCAGTCAAACGTTGCTCTTTAAGGCCTTGTTGATCATTTAAATCATAGAAAATGACATCGATTTCAATCTGATCAAATCCATAACCCTGATGATGTAAAATAGACCAGACCAAGTTACGAATTACACCTGCACTCAAATATGCATGTGCATGAATATCTCGCAAATACTGTAATCGGAGCATCAATTCAGGACATGAATAGATGATCTGTTTTAACTGCTTAGTATTGTCCATTATTGTCTTATTTCACCATTTTACTAGACTCTACCGATTATTGTTATAAAGATAAACTCACAATATAGAATATGCCTTTAACCACTAATTTTAGTTATATTTCGATAAAAAATTCTCGCTGCTAAAACAATAAAAAATAACATTATTCAATTTTTTAGAATGCTTTCGCGTAAAACTGCATACAACACCTGATACAAATTTCAGGTACAATCAATCGAAAAAAGGATAAATTGCAGGTTTTACATGTCTTGTGTTGTACAGAAAACAGCGGTTCGTGGGCGTTTTCTTGATATTAAAAATACCGTTTCTCAAGCAGCTCAAATATTTGATGAAGTTCGTTATATCGAAGATGGTTTACTCATCACAGAGCAAGGCAAAATCACATGGTTTGGCCCTTGGGAAAATGCACAGTCTCACCTGACAGATGATATTCAAATTGATCACTACCCAGAACAACTGATTGTGCCTGGTTTTATAGACACCCATATCCATTTTCCTCAAACAGAAATGGTGGGTGCATATGGTGAACAACTTTTAGAATGGTTAAATACTTATACTTTTCCAACAGAAATTCAGTTTGCAGATAAAACCTATGCCGACAAAATCGCACAGTTTTTTGTCCAAGAATTACTTAAAAATGGCACCACGACAGCACTGGTTTTTTGTACAGTACATCCGCAATCAGTCGATGCCTTGTTTGAAGCTGCAGAACAGCATCAGATGCGTTTAATCGCAGGTAAAGTCATGATGGATCGTCATGCACCTGAAGCACTCACAGATACTGCTGAAAGTGCATATATTGACTCTAAAGCACTGATTGAAAAATGGCATGGTAAAGGTCGTAACCTATATGCCATTACCCCGCGTTTTGCTCCAACCTCTACACCTGAGCAATTGGCAAAAGCAGGCCAGTTAAAAGCAGAGTATCCAACGGTATATGTGCATACCCATCTTAGTGAAAATAAAAATGAAATTGCATGGGTCAAAGACTTATTCCCAGAGCAGAAAGGTTATCTGGATGTCTATCACCACTATGGTTTAACAGGAGAGCGTTCTGTTTTCGCACATTGTGTTCATTTAGAAGAGCATGAGTGGGATTGTATGCATGCAACTGATTCAGCGATTGCATTTTGCCCGACATCCAATTTATTTTTGGGAAGTGGTTTATTCCCATTAAAAAAATCCTGGGAAAAACAGGTGAAAGTCGGCTTAGGGACAGATATTGGTGCAGGAACAGCCTTTTGCCAATTACAAACCCTCAATGAAGCCTACAAAGTGCAACAACTCCAAGGTGATAAACTTTCGGCAATGGAAGCGCTTTACCATGCAACACTTGGTGGAGCGAAAGCGTTACATTTGGATGAGCAATTGGGCAATTTCAATATCGGTAAAGAAGCCGATTTTGTTGTGCTAGATTTAAAAGCAACGGCGCTACAACAACTGCGTCAGGAACGTGCTAAAAACATAGACGATGCATTATTTGCCTTATTTACCATGGGGGATGATCGTAATATTCAAGCCACCTATATTTATGGACAAAAAACCTATGAGCAAAGCGAAACAAAAAACGCGTAAATCGAAGAAAAAACTAATTTTGATTGGTACAGTTTTTGTGATCTGTGCATTCATTTTAAAACGTGATGCACATTAATCATTTTGGTTTAAATTAGGACATTTACATTTTCAAATGTCAAAAAAGATGCATCTTGATCTGATATGTTTTAAAATTATGTCATCTTTTAGGGTGTTGCTAGTCAACACCTTTTTTAATTTTAGAATTTGATGTTTACGTTTTTAGGTATTTCCCATGACTATTGAAATGAAAGTGATGATTTCTGCTGAAGAAATTCATGCAAAAGTTCAGGAACTTGGTAAAAAAATTGATGCACATTATGCCAATAGCGATAAAGAACTTGTCTTAATTGGTTTATTGCGTGGTTCAGTGATCTTTATGGCTGATTTATGTCGTGCAATCAGCAAAACTCATGAACTCGATTTTATGACCGTTTCAAGCTATGGTGGCAGTACAACATCTTCTCGTGATGTCAGAATTCTCAAAGATTTAGATGGCGAAATTCGCGGTAAGGATATCTTAGTCGTAGAAGATATTATTGACTCTGGCAATACCTTAAGCAAAGTATTGGAAATTTTAAGTACACGGCATCCCAATTCGATCGAGCTTTGTACTTTAGTCAGCAAACCGTCTCGCCGTGAAATCGATTTAGACGTGAAATTTCTTGGCTTTGAAGTTGAAGATAAATTCATTGTGGGCTATGGCTTAGACTATGATCAAAAATATCGTCATATTCCGTTTATTGGAGAAATTGGTCTTTAATTGAGACTTCATCACATCATTTTAACTAAAATGAGTTAAGCGACTTCGGTCGCTTTTTTTTATTTTTTTAGCTGTTATAGTGAACAAAAATGCAACAACTTGTAGCAAATAAGCGCTTTTACTTCACAACAGAATATTTGATTATTAAACTCATTCGACACAGTAACTCACGACAAAATAAAGAAAAAGGAGAAAGATTATGATGTCACTGATTAGTGCAATTGTGATTGGTTTTATTGCAGGTTTGATTGCACGTGCGATTCATCCAGGCGATGACAAAGCTGGTTTCATTGTAACAACAGCACTTGGTATTGTAGGTTCATTAGTTGCAACCTATGGTGGTCAATTACTCGGCTTATATCCAAAAGGTGCCTCAGCTGGATTTATTGCCTCAGTCATTGGCGCAATAGTTGTACTCTTTATCTATAACATGATTGCCAAACGTACTTAAATTTTCTTCTCCATAAAAAAAGCACCTTGAATGGGTGCTTTTTTACGCCGTTAGCTTTCTAAGTATTGTTTATAATCCAAAATTTTTCCATATTTTCTCAATTTCTTCAGCAGGGTAGGCGCCCATGACTTTATAACCATTTGAGAAAATAATCGCTGGTGTTCCATGCAAACCTAATTTTTTACCCAATTCCAAATTACGCTCGATGGGGGTTGCACAATTTGCTGGCGCTGTCGGCTTAATCCCATTTTGAATTAAATTTTTCCATGCATATTCTTTATTTACAGAACACCATACTTGCTTAGATGGCAAAATCGATTGTGCTTTGATCGAATAGATAAATGTATAAATTGTCACATCATTGAGCTTGGCTAAATTCCCTTCAAGAGTCTTGCAATATGGGCAATTTGGGTCAGAAAAGATTGCAAGCTGACGCTTACCATTCCCCCTGACTGTTTTTACCGCATCATTAAAAGGTAAGGCTTTAAAATCTATAGTATTTTCTTTAACTGCTAAATCTTTAGTTAAATTATGCTGATCTTTCAAACGAATCATTGAACCAATAAATAAATGCTGAGCATCCTCATTGACATAAACAATTTGATTATCCAAGGTTCCACTATATAAACCCTGCATTTCTGTGATTTGCAGATTATTAATTTTTACATTGGGATACTGCTGGGCTAATTTTGCTTTCACAGTTTCAACACTGGCAAAACCAGCTGTACAAAAAGCTAGGCTTAAGCTCAATGCGATAAATTGCTTTAACATAAATCGATAAAATCAAAATAAATATTGAGATGCATTAAAGCATAATTCATCAACTGACTTGTTTAAAAACTGTGATTGATCCTTATCTCTGATTGCAATGGTTCTCTGCCAATCATAGTACCTTGAACTGTTAAAAAAGCTGTACTTTATTCTTGCTCAGGTTTCACGTGAAACCCAACTAAACATCGCGGTTTTATTGATTTCAACAGAAATATGCACCAATTGTTTATGAATAGATAAAACCTGACGTACCTGATCTGCATTTAAATTTTTATCATTGGATTCAAGCGCTAAAATCACTGAAAATTTGCCTTTAGCAACTTTCCACACATGAATATCGGTTATTTGGGCTTCAACATTTAGACGCTCAATCACTTTACGTACTTCCTCGACGATAGGATCATCCATTTCCGCATCCAATAATGTTTGGGCCGTTTCTTTGATTAAACCCAATGACCAACGTCCGACTAAAATTGCCCCAACAATCCCCAATACAGCATCCAAAAAATCCCAACCCAAATACTTTGCAGCAAAGAGTGCAATAATCGCCAAGACAGAGGTCAGTGCATCTGCAACCACATGTAAAAACGCAGCTTTTTGATTTAAATCATGTCCATGATGGTCATTATGCATATGTGAATGATGGTGATGGTCAGCATGATCGTGTAATAACCATGCACAAACCAAATTGACCAATAAGCCTAAAATAGCAATCAAAATCGCTTCATTATAATGAATCTGTACAGGATGAAATAAACGCACTAGCGACTGGAAGGCCATAAATAAGGCCACCACCATCAATAGAATTGCACTGCTATAGCCAGCAAGAATTTCAATCTTCCATGTGCCAAAACTAAAACGCGAATCCTGCGCATAATAATGAGCGGCTCGATAAGCAGCATAAGCCAAGCCTAATGCCAGCATATGCGAACTCATATGCCAACCATCTGCGAGTAATGCCATGGAATTAAAAATCCAGCCTCCCGCAATCTCAAAAAACATCATCAATCCAGTCAAAATGGTCGCCCATAAGATTTTCTTTTGTGCTAAAGGATTACCTTGATCAAATTGATGGCTATGCTTTCGCTGAATGGTTTTGAATTGCATGAGACATGATCCTATATACTCCCCTCAAGTATATAATTTCAATTTAAAATATACTATAAGGGAGTATATAAAATAGCGGATTAGTTTATGAGTCATTTACATCAAGATAAAAAAGTCCTCAATCGTGTGAAACGACTAAAAGGACAAATTCATGCGATTGAAGAAGCTTTGAATGATCAAAGCAGCTCATGTATCAGCGTTTTACAGCAAGTTGCGGCAATTAAAGGTGCCGTGAATGGCTTAATGAATGAATTGATTGAGCAGCATTTAACCGAGCATGTGATTAAAGACACCCAAGCCGTGGATGAAGCTGAATTACAAGAATTTTTAAAGTTGCTAAAACGCTATTCATAACTCAATTCACAGTCATCTGTGCTTGAATGTTTAAGTTTCCATTGACCCTTTACTGATTAAGTTTTAATCTTTCCATACTCAATTCCTTCCATGCCGAACTTTGTATTGAACAGGTTTGGCATTTTTATCTGCAAAACATTTGCATTTGAAGTCCTATATTTATGAATCAACAATCATGGCGTTCATTTTTAATGATCAGCCTAGCCTTATGTATTGGTACGATTGGTACAGCGCTTGCTAGCCCCTTATATCCAATTTATCAACAACTTTGGCAATTACTTCCAAGCCAGATCACCTATATTTTCGTGGCCTATATGTTTGGTTGCTTAACCACATTATTATTTTTAGGACGTAGCAGTAATAGTTTTGGTTTTATTCGTACCTTACAAATCGGGCTATTGTTTGCTGTGATTGGCTTAACACTTTCAGTGTTTGCATCAACCACATATTTGCTTGGATTTGGGCGCTTTATTATTGGTATTGCCTCTGGGTTGATCAGTACCTCCGCAATGTTAGGTTTGATTTATACCATTCCTGACTCACATAAGCAGAATGCAGCACAGTTAAGTTCAATTATTACCGTGATTGGCTTTGGACTTGGCCCGTTTATTGGTGGTGCAATCGCACAATTTTCTGATCGCCCACTTGTCACACCTTATTTACCCGTAATTGTTGCAGCAATCATCAGTTTGCTGAGTTTATTTACGATTAAAACCATGAGGTTTGAAAGGCAGCCATTTTCTATTGCGCCCCACTTACAACTGCCAGAAGCTCAATTTAAAAAACTGTTTTATATCGCCAGTTTTACCGCATTCTGTGCTTTTGGCTCATTTAGTTTATTTGCCTCATTGGCACCCTCCTTTATTCGAGATGTGATTCCTTGGCATGGGCCATTGGTCAGTGGTGCAACCATTGCCAGTATCTTAATGGTTTCTGCAATCGTCCAATTTATCGCAAAGTCTTTTGATATGCATAAAGCATTGAATACTGGCTTAGTCTTATTGATTTCCAGCTATATTATCTTATCGATCTGTATGACCATGCAGTGGAGTTTCTTATTCTTTTTGAGTGTGGTTTTGGTCGGAATGGGGCATGGTTTAACGTTACTGAGTGCTTTTGCATTGATTCACCACATGACCAATGTTGAAAATCGGGCAGCTGTGGTTTCCACTTATTTGTTTATTGCCTATTTTGGTACCATTGTGCCGATCATTAGCGCAGGCTTTTTATCTGATCATTTCGGTTTAATGGTTGGTGTTTTAGGCTTTTGTGCAGGAATTGGTATCTTATGTATTTATTTATTGATCAGTCATTTAAAAACTAAAGCTAGATCAAACATCTAGGCGCTGTGCGCCTAGATGTTGGTTAAAATCGATTATTGAATAATCTCAATTTTAACCACTTCTATATCAGTGGATTTATAGCGGTGAGTATCCACTTCCCCTACAACTTTAACTTTGGTACCCGGTTTTAACTTTTTTAAATCGATAAGATCATCATCCACTTCGATCCCGATGGTTCCTGTACTGTCTTTTAGCTCATAATGTTCATGTTTTATTTGACGAACAATTGTCCCCGTCAAGGTAACAGCTGTTTCATCATTGGCACGTATTGCTTGTCCAATGGTGATCTTGTTTTTGGCAGCTTCTTGAATAATCACATGATCATCTTTACCTGCCCAAACATTTGACGTCATCACTAAAACAGCAATCGCAAGCAATAAAGGAGTTTTTTTCATGAAAAGAAGCCTTTGTTGAATATGTAATTGATCTTACAGTAAACAATTATAAGATTGATGTAAATTAAGCTTACAAAAGCACAACTTTTCATCAAAAAAAAAGCGGACTCATGTCCACTTTTAATCTTTTACAGTAAAGGATTACTTTCCAATACAGAACGAGCCAAAAATTACCCCTAACAGATCATCAGCACTAAAATCGCCTGTGATCTCAGCTAAGGCATTCTGTGCTAAACGTAACGATTCAGCGACCAGTTCACCCGCATGATAGACCTCAAGTTGCTCATGTGCTTCTGCAAGATAGTGCTGAGTGCGCTTCATTGCGTCTAAATGGCGAGTCCGTGCAATAAAGGTATCTTCTTCAGGATGGAAGCCAGCATGCGCTGTAATCGCATCTATAAGCGCTTGTACGCCCATTTCCTGCTTGGCCGATACGCTAATATGGCGAAAACCTTGAAAATCACTTAATTCAGGTGATTGTGTAGTTAAATCACACTTATTCCCAATCAACATCAAGCGTTTAGTTTCTAAATGATCTTCAAAATAGCGCTGAGCAAGTGCTAAAGGATTTTCACCTTGGCTGAGGTCATAGACCAAAAGTAATAAATCCGCTTGTTCAATTTCTTTGATTGCTCGGCGAATGCCTTCTTTTTCGACCACATCACCTGTTTCACGTAAGCCCGCAGTATCTGTCAGTGTGATAGGCAAGCCATTTAAAGTAATTTTCTCATGCAGTACATCACGTGTTGTTCCTGCGATATCCGTAACAATGGCACGGTCATTTCCCGCCAAGGCATTCAATAACGAAGATTTACCCGCATTGGGCTTACCTGCAATCACCACTTGCAGACCTTCACGTAATAACTGTCCCTGGCGCGCAGAGTGTTGTACAGCAGAAACAGAAGATTGCACATCTTCAAGCAGATGAAGAATTTTTCCATCTGCCAAAAAGTCAATTTCCTCTTCAGGAAAATCAATCGCCGCTTCAACATGCAAACGTAAATGAATCAGTTTTTCCAACACGGTATTCACTTTATTGGAAAACGCACCTTGCAAAGAACGTACTGCTGAACGTGCAGCTGCTTGTGAGGTCGCATCAATTAAATCTGCAATCGCTTCAGCTTGAACCAAGTCCATTTTGCCATTTTCAAAGGCTCGCATGGAAAACTCGCCTGCTTTGGCGGCGATAGCACCCAGCTCAAACAATCGTGCAAGAAGTGCATTTTGAATTACAGGACCACCATGTCCCTGCAATTCCACCACATCTTCACCCGTAAACGAGTTTGGATTTGGAAAGCAAATTGCTAGGCCCTCATCCATCACTTCACCTTTTTCATCAAAAAACTGACGAAAACCAGCAAAGCGCGCTTGAGGAAGCACTTTTTGAGTTAAAGCTTGTGCAATCGCATAAGCCTTAGGACCAGATAGACGAATCACACCTACACCACCACGTCCAGGTGGAGTCGCAATTGCTGCAATTGTGGTTTGGCTTACAGGGTTGCTCATCTAAATTACTCAAACTTTGACAATAAAAAAATCCGCCTAAGATTACCATCTTAAGCGGATTTTTTCAGCTATTGCTTAATCTATGAAGATTAAACCACTTCGCTTGCGACTTTGGCTTTAGCAACATTTTTGTTGATAAACCATTGTTGCAGAATCGTGATCGAGTTGTTCACAATCCAGTATAAAACCAAGCCTGAAGGGAAGAACAGCATAAATACTGTAAACATGATCGGCATGATTTTGAAGACTTTAGCTTGCATTGGATCAGTAGGTTGTGGGTTCAACATTTGTTGAACAAACATCGTTACACCCATGATCAACGGCAAAATAAACCAAGGATCCATTGCAGATAAATCTTGAATCCAAAGCATCCATGGTGCATGACGAAGCTCTACAGATTCCATCAATACCCAATACAATGCTAAGAAGATTGGCATTTGCAACAACAATGGTAGACAACCCGCAAGTGGATTAACTTGCTCACGTTTGTAAAGCGCCATCATTTCTTGTGAGAAACGCATGCGGTCTTCACCAAACTCTTCTTTCATGCGTTGCATTTCAGGTGCAATCACACGCATTTTCGCCATAGAGCGATAGCTCTTAGACGACAAAGGCCAAAGAATAAGCTTAACCAATACAGTCAATAAGATAATTGACCAGCCCCAGTTACCCACAAGATTATGGAAGAACTGTAAGCCAGCAAATAATAATTTTGCAATTGGCCATAACCAACCATAGTCTACAGTTTGGTTTAAACCAACAGCCAAGTCTTTTAATTCAGATTGAATTTTTGGACCTGAGTAGAACGTTGCATCAATGCTCATTGCTTTTCCAGCTGGAACATTGATGGTTGGAGAAGTAAACCCGATGATATTCATACCATCTGCAGATTTACGAGATTCCAATTTTGCTGTGTATTCTTGACCGCCAAAATGACCTGGCATCCAAGCACTTACAAAATAATGCTGAACAATCGCAACCCATCCGCCTTTTGCTTCAGTGTTGAGTTTTTCATCGGTAAAATTTGCAAATTTTAGCTTGTTATAATGCTCATCAGGGGTACCCCAAGCGCCACCCAAATATGTTCCAAGTGTAAAAATCCCTTGCGAGGTTTTTCCTGGATCATCTGAGTTATCACGCTTAATTTGACCAAACATTTGTCCTTGCCAATTTTGCGCACTACGGTTGACAACCTGATAGCTCACATCGATTGGATATTGACCTTGTTTAAAGGTAAATGTTTTGATGATTTCAACGCCATCTGCTGTTTTAAATACCATTGGTACAGCTAAAACTTGAGATGTTTTGCCATCTTTGTCCTTGGCTGCTTTGGCATCTGCAATAGTATAAGCAGTTTTTTCAAACGCATAGTTTGGACGATCTGGCTTACTGTCCGGACCATTCAATCCAATTAACCCAGATTGCGCAACATAGGTACGTTTTGCATCACTTTCAAGCATAACAAAAGGCTGATCACTGTCTTTGCTCTTGTCATGATTCAGTAATTCAATACGAACAATATCACCACCTTTAGGACTAATCCAAAGATGATAAAGGTCAGTTTGTACTGAAATCAATTGTTGATTTGCTGTGGCTGGTGCAGCTGTATTCTGTTGTGCAGCAGCTATATTTGCTTGTGGAACATCGCTAGTGGCCGCAGTTGCTTGACCTTTTGGCAGATCGGCAGACACATCATGCGCTACAACAGCCTGCGGTGTCGCAGCCTTCGATGTATTGTCATGACCATAGTCTTTTTGCCAAGCCAAAATGAGCAAATATGCGGTGACTAACATGGCCCCAAGGATTGCAAACCTGGCCCATTGTTGCATATCTATTACCCCAAGTGGTTAGAGTGATTTTGGTTCAATAAACGTTCACGCAAGGGTACAGGAACATGAAGCGTTTGAGAATCTATTTGCTGAAATGAAATAAAACGAATTGTTTTTTTTGGCACAGGATCATAACCATACCCACCCCAAGGATGACAACGACACACGCGTTTGGTTGCTAACCAGCTACCTTTTAATGCGCCGTGCGTATGGATTGCTTCTAACGAATATTGAGAACAAGTCGGAATATAACGACAACGAGGTCCAATGAGAGGACTAATCGCAATTTGATAGAAACGAATCAACCAATGCAATAAACGAATCATTGGTATCCTCTATTTTTGAGGGGAAGATTGAGCTATTTTATGGTGCTTTTTAACAATGCGCTGCAATTTTAACCAAGCAAATTGTAATTGCTGAAAAAGCTCAGCATTTGGAACTGCTTCTATACCAACTTTAGGCATCACCACAATATCCAACAAATCTATATTTTGCTGGTTTAAGCGAAAACTTTCACGCGTTAAACGTTTTATTCGATTTCTTTCATGCGCACGGCGCACTTTCTTCTTTGCAACAACAATACCCAAACGGCTTTTAGGCTGTTCGGTGACTTTTGCTAAGAATATAAAATGGGGTTGATGCACTTTAAAAAGCGCACCATCAAATACATCTTTGTAATCAGCAGCGCAGTGGATTCTCACCTCTGGACTGAAACTATAAAGAGACATAACACCCAAGTCGTCTATCAACTGTTTAAAAGATTAAACAGTTAAACTATGACGGCCTTTTGCACGACGGCGAGCTAATACTTGACGACCAGCCTTAGTAGCCATACGAGCACGGAAACCATGAACACGCTTGCGCTTTAATTCAGATGGTTGGAATGTACGTTTCATATCGAAACTCCAAAATTGATCTTTTCTAAAGGTTCGCGATTGTATTGTGCATTCTTTATTCTGTCAATAAATATACACATTTCTTTTATATAGACGCTTTATTTTTACCCAGCCAACAACTTTATATAGATTAAATTGAATAAATTATTAAAAATATATATTCACAGCATAACTTATTATTTTATAATATAAATAAGAGTTACACACAGATATATCCTCAAAGTTATCCATAGGCTGATTCACAATTTAACTTTAATTTCTTAATTTTAAATTTAAAAATCGTGTTGTTTTGAATTTAAATTCATAACTTAAGCTTTATCCACAGAAATCCTGATCCTTATAAATAAATTCAAATTTAAAATTTATATTTATTATTATTAGGGAGCGTTTTTTCTGTGGAAAACAGCTTTTTTAAGATAAATAATAATAACTTACCCTGTGAGTATCCATGTTTCTATTAATTTGATGGATTATGGATAACTTTCTGTGATAATTTATCCACAGCTTGTGGAAAACCTTATCCACAGTTGCTTTAAATTTAAATTTATTTACAGAAGGTTGCTTTTTTGAGCGAATTAGATTGAATTAACCATGACAGATGTGGATAACTTGGTTAGAATGGCGACCCCTTCACCTACTAGGGTAGGGGTAAATAGTCTTTTTTGAATTTAAAATTGAATGAAGGGGTTTCACATGCTTTGGACGGACTGCTTAACTCGCTTGCGACAAGAGCTCTCTGATAATGTCTTTGCCATGTGGATTCGTCCTTTGGTTGCAGAAGAAGTCGAAGATACTTTAAAACTGTATGCACCCAATCCATATTGGACTCGCTACATTCAAGAACATCATTTAGAACTGATTTCTATTTTGGCGGAACAATTATCTGAAGGGCGAATTCGCAAAGTCGAAATTATAGTCGACTCGCGTCCGGGAGCTATACTTTCTGCCTCTGAACAACCTGCGACAACAACAGCAGCACTTGAAAGTTCGCCTACACCCACCCATCATACAAAAGCTAAAAAAGATAAAGAATATGAAGTTGTTTCTGCAAAAAATGTGAAGAAACGCCAACTAAATCCATTGTTTAATTTTGCTCTATTTGTTGAAGGCCGTTCTAACCAAATGGCGGCTGAAACGTGTCGTAAAGTTTTAACACAACTGGGAGAATCTCAACATAATCCACTATTTTTATATGGTCCTACAGGGCTTGGTAAAACGCATTTAATGCAAGCAGTTGGGAATGCATTATTACAAGCAAAACCAAATGCGCGTGTAATGTATATGACTGCGGAAAGTTTTGTACAAGATTTTGTCAGCTCTCTGCAAAAAGGTAAGGTTGAAGAATTTAAAAAGAATTGCCGTTCTTTAGATTTATTATTGGTTGATGATATTCATTTATTGGCAGGTAAAGAAGCCAGTCTTGTCGAATTTTTCTATACATTCAATGCTTTATTGGATGAGTCTAAACAGATTATTTTAACCTCTGACCGTTATCCAAAAGAATTAACCGAATTGGATCCGCGCTTAGTATCGCGTTTTTCATGGGGATTATCGGTTGGAGTTGAACCACCAGATATTGAAACACGTATCGAAATTTTGCTGAAAAAAGCTGAAAGTAGTGGGATAGATCTTCCTCGCAATTGCGCTTTATTTATTGCACAACAAGTTGTTGCCAATGTGCGTGAGCTTGAAGGCGCTTTAAACAAAGTTGTGGCGATCTCGCGCTTTAAGGGTTCTGCAATCGATCTAGAAGTGGTTCGTGAGTCTTTGAAAGATGTCTTGGCGATTCGTGCCCGAACCATCAGTACTGAAAATATTCAGCGAGTGGTGAGTGAATACTTCCGAATTCCATTGAAAGAATTGGTGGGGCCAAAACGCACACGTATTTACGCTCGACCACGTCAGTTGGCGATGGGGCTAGCACGTGAACTGACTGGAGACAGTTTCCCTGAAATTGGGATGGCATTTGGCGGGCGTGATCACAGTACGGTCATGCATGCATGTGAAAAAGTGCAAAGTTTACGCGACGAAGATCCAATTTTTAATGAGGATTATAAAAACCTCATGCGCCTGTTACAAAGTTAAAATTTGTACAAATTACGCGCTTGCAATGCGGCATAAACTGCCGCATAGTACGTCATTAAAAAAAATTTATTACCCACATTTTCTGTCATATTTAGTTAGAGGAATTCCACCGTGCGTTTGAAAATCGCGAAAGAGAGCTTACTTAATGTTTTGTCCCATGTGGTAGGAGCAGTTGAACGTCGCCATACTTTAAACATTCTTTCAAACGTGAAAATTCAAGCTACAAATCAAGCGCTTACGATTACTGGATCAGATTTAGAAGTGGAGCTTGTTGCAAGTACAACTCTAGCTGAAGGCGCATGTTTACAAGCAGGGGAAACCACTGTTCCTGCACGTAAGTTAGTTGATATTTGTAAATCTTTACCAGCAGCAGCTTTGATTGATTTACAGATTACTGAAGATCAGCGCTGTATTTTAAAATCTGGAAACAGTCGCTTTGTTTTAGGGACGTTGCCTGCTGAAGACTATCCACTATTAACCAATGAAAATAGCCAGGGCACTCAAGTTAAAGTGACTGAACGTGAATTAAAGCGTTTATTTGAAAAAACTTCGTTTGCAATGGCTGTTCAAGATGTACGTTTTTATCTAACTGGTACATTATTGGAAATTGATGAAAATCAATTACGCGCAGTCACCACAGATGGACATCGTTTAGCATTGTGCGAAACATTGGCGTCTTCAACTGCTGCTCAATTGGTTCAAGCCATTGTTCCTCGTAAAGCAGTAGGTGAGTTACAGCGTCTTTTAAGTATCGAAGATGAGCAGCTTACTTTGTTAATTGGTCGTGAATTGCTGAATGTTACCATTCAAACCTCTAGCCGTGATAAAGAACAAGGCGATATTACCGTACGTTTTACCACAAAATTGATTGATGGGAAATTTCCTGATTATCGACGTGTGATTCCACGTGGTGGTGACAAAGTTGTAAATATTCCACATGATGTATTTAAGCAATCATTACAACGTGTTGCGATTTTAAGTAATGAAAAATTACGTGGGGTATTCTTAAATTTTAATGCTGATTCTTTGCAATTACGTGCCAATAACCCTGAGCAAGATGAAGCGATTGAAGATTTAGCTATTCAATATGCCAATGCTCCTATGGAAATGTCATTTAATGCTCAATATATTTTAGAGGTATTAAGTGTTTTAGATGGTGATGATGTTGCAATGACCATGTCTGAAGCGAATCAATCTGTATTGGTACAAGATCCAACACAATCTAATCAAACTTACGTTGTAATGCCGATGCGTGTTTAATTGATTTATTTTTAAATCATAGCCATGCATATTACGCGTTTAAATATACAACGTGTTCGAAACCTCAAGACGGTTGCCCTCCATGAGTTGCAACCGTTTAATGTTTTTTACGGACAAAATGGTTCAGGAAAAACTTCCATTTTGGAAGCCATCCATTTATTGGCAACAGGTCGATCTTTTCGAACACATATCCCTAAAAATTACATTCAAAGTAATCAATCAGACGCCATTGTTTTTGCTCAATCACTGACCGAAAAGATTGGTATGCAAAAGCTACAAAGTGGTGAGCAGTTAATTAAGGTAAATGGTGATACTGTTGCAACCCAAGGGCAACTTGCCAAAATCTTGCCATTGCAACTGATTGATCCGTTAAGTACTGATATTATCGATCATGGTGCAAAACCACGTCGCCAATTATTGGATTGGCTCATGTTTCACGTGGAACCAGATTTCTATCATGCATGGCAATATTATTCACGCGCTTTAAAACAAAGAAATAGCTTACTTAAAACGAAACGTAATCTGACGTTGCTCGATTTAGAGCCGTGGAACAAAATGCTTAGTGATTATGGTGAAATGTTGCATTCTCAACGGGTCGAAATTATTGAGCAATGGAAGTTATATTTACAAGAAGATTTGGGGCAGTTATTGCCCGATTTAAAGATTGAGATGGAATACAGTGCAGGGTTCCATGTGGAACATGGTTTAGCCCATGATTTGATTCTATATCACCAAAAAGATGTTGATCGACGTTATACCGAATATGGGCCTCATCGTGCAGATATTCGATTAAAAACTCCATTAGGTGAAGCGGATGTGGTACTGTCTAGAGGGCAGAAAAAGTTATTGATAATGGCTTTAAAACTATCACAAATTGCCATGTTACATGCCTGTAATAAAGAAACTGTGGTATTATTAGATGATGTAACAGCAGAATTAGATTTAAGCGCACAACAACGTTTAATTGAGCGATTGAGCCAACTTGGTAGTCAAGTTTTTATTACCACACTAGACCATGAATCAGTAAAAAAACATTTACATGATTTGTCTATTTCCTACCAGTTATTCAATGTTGACCAAGGTCAGGTAAGTGTTGTTGCAACATGATTTTAGATTTTAGCCAATTTTGGAAAGACCTATTTTTCACTAGGGAGAAACCATGAGTTCAGAAGATCAAATAGCTTCTCAAACAGAACCCACCATTGAAAAGGCTTATGATTCCTCTAGTATCAAAGTATTACGTGGTCTAGATGCAGTTCGTAAACGCCCAGGTATGTATATTGGTGATACTGATGATGGTTCAGGCTTACACCATATGGTATTTGAGGTGGTCGATAACGCGATTGATGAAGCTTTAGCTGGTCATTGTGATGAAATTTTAGTGACTATTCATGAGGATGAGTCAGTCAGCGTTGCAGATAATGGACGTGGTATTCCAACCGATATTCACCCAGAAGAAGGTGTCTCTGCTGCAGAAGTAATTCTTACTATTCTGCATGCAGGTGGTAAGTTTGATGATAATAGCTATAAGGTTTCAGGTGGTTTGCACGGCGTAGGTGTATCTGTAGTCAATGCACTTTCAAGCAAACTAGAACTTACGATTCATCGTGCTGGCCACATTCATCAACAAGAATATAAACATGGTGATCCAGTTTACCCGTTAAAAATTGTGGGTGATGTTGAAACGACAGGGACTATTGTTCGTTTCTGGCCGAGTACTGAAACGTTTAGCCAAACGATTTTTAATGTCGATATTTTGGCACGTCGCTTACGTGAGCTTTCATTCTTGAATGCCGGTGTACGTATTGTCCTACGTGATCAACGTGTTGCCTTAGAACATGTCTTCGATTATGAAGGTGGTTTATCTGAGTTTGTAAAATATATCAATCAAGGTAAAACCCATCTCAATGAAATCTTCCATTTCACCACACAAGCTGAAAATGGCATAGGTGTTGAAGTTGCTTTACAATGGAACGATACCTATCAAGAAAATGTTCGTTGTTTTACTAATAATATTCCACAAAAAGATGGTGGGACGCATTTAGCTGGTTTCCGTGCAGCGTTGACGCGTGGCTTAAACAACTACATGGAAAATGAAAACTTACTCAAAAAAGAGAAAGTTGCGGTTAGTGGTGATGATGCGCGTGAAGGCTTAACAGCAATTGTTTCAGTCAAAGTACCTGATCCTAAATTCTCATCACAAACTAAAGAAAAATTGGTGTCGAGTGAAGTTAAACCTGCTGTCGAGCAGGCAATGAATAAAGCCTTTTCTGAATATTTATTAGAAAATCCTCAGGCTGCAAAATCTATTGCAGGCAAAATCATTGATGCTGCACGTGCGCGTGATGCTGCGCGTAAAGCACGAGAAATGACACGTCGTAAGAGTGCACTTGATATCGCCGGTCTTCCAGGTAAATTGGCAGACTGTCAGGAAAAAGATCCAGCACTTTCAGAATTATACTTAGTCGAGGGTGACTCTGCGGGCGGTTCTGCAAAACAAGGCCGTAACCGTAAAATGCAAGCCATTCTTCCGCTCAAAGGTAAAATTCTTAATGTGGAACGTGCACGTTTCGATAAGATGATTTCATCTCAGGAAGTGGGTACGCTGATTACTGCATTAGGATGCGGTATCGGTCGTGAAGAATATAACCCAGACAAGTTGCGTTATCATAAAATCATTATCATGACCGATGCTGACGTGGATGGTTCTCACATTCGTACCCTACTTTTGACTTTCTTCTTCCGTCAAATGCCAGAACTTGTGGAACGTGGCTATATTTATATTGCACAACCACCACTGTATAAACTGAAAAAGGGTAAGCAAGAGCAATACATTAAAGACAATGATGCTTTAGAAACGTATTTGATTTCAAATGCGATTGATGAACTTGAATTACGTGTCAATGCTGAAGCGCCTGCAATTCGTGGTGTAGCACTAGAGAAAGTGATTGCCGATTATCAAACCTCTCAAAAAAGTTTGCAGCGTTTAACCGTGCGCTATCCTGCGACTCTGCTTGATGGTTTGTTAAGTCTTGAGCATTTTAAACTTGATCAAAATCATGACCAAGATTATGTACAACAATGGGGTGAAAAACTTCGTGCTGCGATCGAAACAACGCAACCAAGTTTACGTCCAGTGTTGAGCTTGGAATCATTTGATAAAGAAACTGCTGATGGGCTTAAAACGACGATTTATTTCCCGCGTATAACGATTTATGTGCACAATTTACCGCATAGCTATTTATTAGATGCGGGGTTATTGGCATCGGGCGAATATAAGCGTTTATTGCAGAACTCGAAGAGCTGGTTCACTTTGTTAGAAGACGGTGCTTATCTGCAAAAAGGCGAACGTAAAATCAACGTTTCGACTTTCCATCAGGTTTGGCAACACATTTTGACAGATTCACGTCGCGGCATGATGATCCAACGCTATAAAGGTTTGGGTGAGATGAATGCTGAACAGCTTTGGGAAACTACGATGGATCCTGAAAACCGTAATATGCTGCAAGTGACCATTGATGATGCGATTGAAGCCGATCGTATGTTTGCATGTTTAATGGGCGATGATGTAGAACCACGTCGTGCGTTCATTGAGGAAAATGCATTAAATGCAGATATTGATGCTTAATTAAACTCATTCTAACCAGTAAATAAGGGAATAGACCTCGGTTTATTCCCTTTTTTATATCGTTATTTTAATTTTGATAGTACTTTTGCTTCTATTTAAAAATTTAAAGCAAAAAAACCAGCTTATCAAAGCTGGTTTTTTGTAGGCTTTAGCTTATTTCATCTAAAGTATTATTCACCACCAAGTGTACATTCAAAGTTGGCTTTATCTACTGAACAACGTGCTTTTTTCAACACAGACATCATACCTGCGTCATAAATACCTTGTTTAGTCAGTTCTAAACGGCCATCACGCATTAACTTTTGGTATTTCAGTTTATCTTCAGCGGTTAAATTCATTTTGTATTTTGCTGGAATAGTTGCTTCTAGACGATTAATCATAGCAAAGCTTTTTGGCAAGTTTTTCACAAAATAATCACGAGATTTTTGACCAAAGCCTGCAGGGAATTTTTCCGGACGGATGACAAAGTCAGCAGTTACTTGTAATACTGGGAAGTTAAACATTGCCCCATTTGCACCTAAACCTTTTTGAATTTCAAGAGGTTTGTAGGCATAAGCAGGTGCTCCGACCATATCAACTTGACCATTGTTAAATTTTGCAACAAAGTTTGTGATATCTGAAGGAACAGCTTGTGCACCAACACGTTGTACTAGAATTTTTTGAGCGCTATCATAGCTTAAAACAGCAAACTTTTTACCAGCGGCTTTTTCAATTGAGTTGATATTTTTATCACGTACAAAAATAAATGCTGAACCAAGTGGTGCAATACCAGCAACTTCGTATTTTTTACCACCCAATGTTGTGGTCATTTTTGCAGCATTACGCGCATCTAAGGCAAAAGTAATGGCTTTTTGTGCAATCGCATTACTTGGCACACCGCCAATAGAGTCGATTGAACCCACAAATTTATTGTATTGACGTGCACGCATTGCAGTCATAAATACGCCATCGCATTTGCCTGCTTTAAAGTCGTTATCTGCAACAGCTTCGTCTTGTTTTGGGATGAGATTGATATCAGCGCCCCAACTTTTTGCTGATAATGCCCATTCTTGCGCCATTTGAAATGACTCACCTGACTTACCTAATAAATCAAATACGCAGACATCTGTCGCAGCTTGAGATGCTGAACTAAATCCAACGATTGAAGTTGCAGCAATAGCGAATACAATTTTTTTCATATTTTCTTCCTTATCTATTTATCCATCTTTAGGAACTTTTCCATAAGCGCAATATTAATCAGCTTTGTTTGAAAAAAATAGAGCATTTACTCCATTTATTATTTTTTTTTTGACAATTATTGTGAATTAGCGAGTTAACTCTCATTTCAGAGGCAAGCTTTTTATAAATAAATCAGTTTTTTAAGCTGAGTTATGTTTTTTCATTACAAATTGTTCGAAATTCATGATCTATGTAATTTTAAATAATTTTGCTGAAATTAAAAAAAATAGATGAATGTTCATTATAAAAAGCGACGAACGGTTAAATTTTGCACTTGAATTTTGTTCTATTAATAACCAAAATAATGTTGATAAGTATGTGGGTAACTTGGCAATTAGGCCTAAATTCAATGGATACAGACTGATTTATTTGCATATTAAATTTCAAAATCGTTAAAAATTCCTCTTAAAAAATGAGTCAGAAGAACTATTTTAAAATTTTTAACTTATCCACAAACAATTGATAAAAATATTTTTAAATTCAAATGAATTGTCCTTTTTAAAGCCTTTTTTACTATTATTTAGATATGCTAATATGTTCCACGGTGTGAATTATCTATTATAAATAAAAGTTATGATTGTATTTTGTGGATTTGAAGATGCTTTTAGGCTTGGAAGTGACTGGATGTTAAATAAAATAAGCTTATGATTTTTATTGGATTATTGTGTTAAAAAGCCTTCTTTTGATCTGTGGGTCTCGAATAATGAGAATCAATACGAGAATGTGTTTGCATAGCGTGGCTATGTATTGAATTACTGAAGATTTATGAGAAGTGATAAAGTGCTTTAAATTTTGTTGAAATGATTAAGTTGCGGTTAAAAATTTAAATAATAAAATGTTTTAATTAGTTAGGTTGTTGATTATTAATGTTATTTTATTAAAAATAAAGCTAGAAAAAGCATCTGCCTATTTCTAGCTGATTTGAGGAGCTTATTGTATTAAATAGTACTTTTTAATTAAAAGTGCCTTTTAATCGAAAGAACTTTCTAATGTTTCTAGTTCCATCATCAATTCAAGCATTTTTTCTTCAGCTTGTTCTAATTTTACTTTTAACTCTGTCTGTTCATTCATGAGTTTGAGTAAATCTTCTTTACGGTTTGCCTCATAAAGGGTTGAGTCTGCAAGTAATGCTTCAATTTCTACAAGTCTAGGTTGAATTTTTCCAATTTGACTTTCAATTTTCTCGATATTTTTACGAATAGGACGGCTCAGTTCACGTTGACGAGCTGCTTCTTTACGTTGTGCTTCTTTATCGAGTTTTGAAATACTTGGTTTTTCAACCACCTGAGATTGAACAGGGGCACTAGGCTGTTGTCCATTCTTGATCATATCGA
Organism: Acinetobacter sp. LipI_19; assembly: GCF_058242925.1. Lineage (NCBI taxonomy): Bacteria > Pseudomonadati > Pseudomonadota > Gammaproteobacteria > Moraxellales > Moraxellaceae > Acinetobacter > Acinetobacter sp. LipI_19. The sequence goes on along the minus strand of NZ_JBZAYK010000001.1, from coordinate 3,905,298 downwards.
TACGTGCTTGACGTAACCACGTTGCATAATCTTGTAAATCCCCGTCAAATTCCTTACTTTGACCTGCATGGACCAAAATAAGTTCATCACAGACTGAAGCGATCAGCTGACGCTCATGGGAAACTAAAACCACAGCCCCTTCAAAATCCTGTAAAGCCATCGTAAGTGCATGGCGCATATCTAAATCTAAATGGTTAGTAGGTTCGTCGAGGATTAAAACATTTGGACGTAACCAAACGATTAAAGCCAAAGCCAAACGCGCACGTTCACCGCCAGAGAAGCTTTCACTTGGGGTGTCCATACGTTCGCCACTAAAGCCAAAACTTCCTAAAAAGGAGCGTAAGGCTGCTTCACTGATCTTCGGGTCAGCAATGCGAGAAAGTTGTAACATCGGGCTGGCATTGCCATCTAAAGCATCCATTTGATGCTGGGCAAAATAACCAATATTGAGTAATTCTGAATCTTTACGTAAACCTTGAATCAGTGGCAAATCACCCACTAAAGATTTGATTAGGGTCGATTTACCTGCACCATTCATTCCCAGTAAACCGATACGACTACTTGGTGTAATCTGCAAATTTACATTGGTGACAATCAATTTATCGCCATAGCCAATATCTGCATGTTCAAGTGTGAGCAGTGGTGAACTCATTTTGCTTGGTTCACGGAAACTAAAGGTAAATGGATTATCCACATGTGCAGGGGCAAGCTCTTGCATACGTTCAAGTTGTTTAATGCGGCTTTGCGCTTGTCGTGCTTTAGTCGCTTTGGCTTTAAACCGGTCAATAAATTTTTGTAAGTGTGCTTTAGCTTCTTGTTGCTTTTCAAAAGCTTGTTGTTGTTGTGCTAATCGCTCAGCACGTGTAGTTTCAAAAGTTGAGTAGTTGCCGGTATATAAAGTCAGTACTTGATTTTCGATATGCAAAATATGATCTGTGATTGCATCTAAGAAATCGCGGTCATGTGAAATTAAAATGAGTGTCCCTTCATATGCCTTGAGCCAATCTTCTAACCATAAAATTGCATCTAAATCTAAATGGTTGGTCGGTTCATCGAGTAATAGTAAGTCTGAACGACTCATCAGGGTACGAGCAAGATTTAAACGCATCCGCCACCCACCAGAGAAACTTGAAACCAAAAGTTCTGATTGATGCTCAAAAAAACCTAAACCGGCCATCAGTTGAGATGCTTTAGATGCAGCTGTATAGCCATGAATTTCTTCAAAACGGCTATATAAATGCGCTAACTCATCATTACTCAAATCTTCAGAATGGTTTAGTTTGTCTTGTATTAGCCAATATTCTTCATCGCCAGATAATACAAAATCAATAGCTTTCATATCTAAGGCTTTGATTTCCTGAGCCATATGGGCAACGGTCCATATATTTGGACGGGTTAAGCTACCACTGTCTGACTCCATTCCACCCAAAAGTGCTGAGAACAATGTGGATTTACCCGCACCATTTACACCTGTTAAACCAATTTTCCAACCAGGATGAAGTTGCATAGACGCTTTTTGGAATAAAATGCGTCCACCACGGCGAATTGAAAGTTGGTCTAACTGAATCATAGGAAACTGACTATTGAATATCGGATGCGGTATAGTAAAGGATAAATGGTAGAGTTCAAAAAATGTATTTGATAAAAGAAGTGACAAAATGTCTTTTCTTGAGTGAAAAGCACAATAAATTGGGTAAATAGGATCAATTCAAAAAAATAAACAATGCTTTATGGTGCATGCTTAAATAAAAAAAGCGTATATCTCGCAAACCAGCAATAATCATTAGAATATTTTAATTTTAAAACCACTCAATAAAAAACCGCTCAATGAAATCAGCTCAGCTACTTATTTTTATCAGAATTTTGCCCTGAATTTTTTATCTCATCTAAAAGTTGGTTAAAAAATTAATACAAAATATCCAATTTATGTAGAATTAATCACAGTATCACCTAAAAATATGCAGTTAAAGTAAAAGACTCGGATTGCTTTTACATCTACAAGGATAAATCTATTTATAAAAATATGGATGTGAGATGATGAATAAAATAGGATATTTACCGATTATTTTTTCAGCTTTTTTCACCTCTGCTACACGCAAAACAAAATGTGTGTGTGTTTGATTTACTGGGTAAAGCGGGTGAATCTTATAAACTCTTGGAAGAATGGGCTTTAGCAGCCAAAGCATGGGGCGCTGATATTAATTTAACCGTGTATCAGTCAGAAGAAGCCGTGGATAAAAAATTTAAAACCAATAAATGTGATGCCGCTGCAATGACCACCATGCGCTCACGTGAATACAATAAATTTGGTGGATCTATTGATGCTTTGGGAGGAATTCCCAACAATGAAATTGCCAGAAGAGCGATCAACTATGCCTTGGATAAACGCAATGCAAAAAGATTGGTTTCTGAAAAAAATGGGGTCAAATATGAATTGGCAATGATTACCCCGATTGGTATTGCTTATATCTTTGTTAAAGATCGCGCAATGAATACTTTGGAAAAGGGTAAAGGTAAAAAGTTTGCATATCTGCATTACGATCTTGCACAAAAGGTTGCCGTTGAACGTGTAGGTGCAATCGGGGTTCCTTCTGATATTTTTAATTTTGTGAAAAAATTTAATGATGGTGAGGTGGATGCGATTGCTTCGCCAGCCTATGCCTATAAACCATTGGAAATTTATAAAGGTTTAGCTAGCAATGGTGCAATGTTTACTTATCCCGTAGTGAATGTGACTGCCGATTTAATTATTAAACCTGAGCAGTTTCCAGAAGGTTTTGGTATTAAGTCACGTGAGTGGGCTGTGAAGCAGTTACCAAGTTCATTTAAGAAAATATAAAAAATGGAAGCTGAAATTCCAGCAAAATATAAATTAAATGTATCTAAGGATGATGCACTCCGTTATCAGAAATTATTGCGAGAAGGGCGGATTGAGTTAACAAAAAGAGGGGTGTACGATCCTGTGATGATGTCGGTACTGAAAAAAGCACGCTGTACGGTAGATTGCACCAACTTTGAATGTTCACTTGCAGGTGAATAAATTTATTCAATAAAAAAAGCCATCAATGTTGATGGCTTTTCTGGTTTTATTGGCTTACACGGGATTAATCGGTAAAGGTCACTTTTGCAATGGCTTTTTTACTTGCCTGAATAACCAAAGTAACATTTTCTTTTACAGTGAAGTTTGCATCCACAACTTCCCAATCTACTTTTACGGCTCCACGTGAAACAGCATCTTTAGATTGTGCTGAATTCTTGGTTAAGCCTGCGGCACGTAAAATAGAAACAATCGAGATTTCTCCGTTGTATTCACCACGAGAAATAGTCACTTCAGGCGTACCTTCAGGTAGCTCGCCTTCAGTGATTAAGTTACCCGCACCTTTATGTGCATGTTCAGCAGCTTCTGCGCCATGGAAGCGTTCAACCAACTCAAGTGCAAGAATTTTCTTAATGTCTTGCGGATTACGACCTTCAGCCATTTCTTTGAGAAGAACATCAATTTCGTCCATAGACTTAAAGCTGAGTAATTCAAAATAGCGTTCAATCAAGCTGTCAGGCATAGACAATACTTTTTGGTACATTGCGCCTGGGGCATCAAATACACCAATATAGTTGCCTAAAGACTTCGACATTTTATTGACACCATCCAAACCTTCTAGGATTGGTACGGTAATGCATACTTGAGCTTCTTGGTCATAACGACCTTGAAGAGTACGCCCCATGAGTAAGTTAAAGGTTTGGTCTGTACCACCAAGCTCAACATCAGCTTCAAGCGCGATAGAGTCGTAACCTTGAACCAAAGGATATAAAAACTCATGAATAGCAATCGGTTGATGGCTATTATAGCGTTTAGTGAAGTCATCACGTTCGAGCATACGCGCAACAGTTTGTTGCGAAGCCAATTGAATCAAATCAGCAGCGGTTTTTGTTGCAAACCATTCCGAGTTAAAACGAACTTTGGTTTTATTTGGATCAAGAATTTTAAACACTTGTTCTTGATATGTTTTGGCATTTTCTAAAACTTGTTCACGCGATAGCGGTGGACGAGTCGCACTCTTACCTGTTGGGTCACCAATCATGGCAGTATAATCACCAATCAAAAAGGTGACATCATGACCTAGATCTTGAAACGCTTTTAATTTGTTAATTAAAACAGTATGACCCAAATGTAAATCTGGTGCAGTTGGATCAAATCCTGCTTTAATTTTTAAAGGACGATTTTCTTTTAGTTTCTTCAGAAGATCTTCTTCAGAAATAATTTCGTGAGTGCCTCGGCGAATGAGGGCAAGTTGTTCTTCAGCCGGCAGGAAATTTGACATTACAAAAACCCAAATACTTCAGTTAGACTATTTGTGCGATATACTAACATTTTTTCAGCATAATGCAGGCGAAGAATATCTCATGACAACAATCTATATTGGCGTAATGACTGGAACCAGCATGGATGGCGTCGATTTTGTTGCTGCTTCATTTGATCCTTTACATCTCCATGCCACGCTTACAGTCGCTTTTGATCCTCATTTACGTGATGAATTAATGGCATTGACCTTACCTGATGATAATGAAATCGATCGAATGGGTAAGGCTGATGTTGCTCTTGCAACCATGATTGGCAATGGTATTAACCAACTCATACAAGAAAATAATTTAGATAAAAGCCAAATTAAAGCGATTGGTTGTCATGGACAAACCATTCGGCATCGCCCAGAACATGGGTTTACTTTACAAATTGGTGATCCAAATATTATTACGGAAATTACTCAAATTCCTGTGATTTCAGATTTTCGTCGTCGTGATATGGCGGCAGGTGGGCAGGGTGCTCCTCTAGTTCCAGCGTTTCATCAAGCTTTATTCCAGCATTCAACCATTCATCGAGTGATTCTCAATTTAGGGGGGATTGCCAATGTCAGCATGCTGCCTGCTGGTGATGAGCAGAATGTTTATGGTTTTGATACAGGTCCTGCCAATATTCTTATGGATGCGTGGTGTCATCGTTATACCGGACAACCTTATGACGAAAATGGCAATTGGGCCGCTTATGGTCAACCGATACGTTCATTATTAGACCGCCTGCAAGCAAATGAATACTTCTCTAAAGAACCTCCAAAAAGTACAGGGCGTGAGGACTTTAATTTGGAATGGTTAGATGAGCAGATTTTAGATTGGCGCAATGATTTAGAATACGATGAATTAGAAGATACCCCTGAAAATATTCAGGCAACATTGATGAAACTCACGACACGTGCCATCAAGAAAGCCATTTATCGTTCGCCCCTAGATACGGGTGAGGTCTATGTTTGTGGTGGAGGTGCTTATAACTCACATCTACTTGAACAACTCCGTTGGCGTCTACGTAAGCACAACTGGTCTGTACAATCGACTTCTGCATTAGGTTTAGCACCGACATGGGTAGAAGCAACCGCATTTGCGTGGCTCGCCATGCGCTTTGACCAACAGTTAAGTGGCAACCTACCTGCTGTTACAGGGGCAAAAGGCTATCGTATCTTAGGCACGATTACAGCAGTTTAAAACTAATATGCTTGTTAAAGTGAGTTATACACCTTAGCAATCAATATTTACATAAGAATAAATGCGCTGTAAAACAAATGAAAGCAACCAAAATGAAACCAGTTTTGCTGATTTATAATTGCTACTGATTATTTTAATTCAAACTGTGGTTTCATTTTTGCTTGGCAGTGTGAGATATTTTGTAGAACAATGATCGACCTGTTTAGCGCTGAGATTGTCCTTTACTGCTGTTAAAAAATAGCGCATAAGCTTCCAATATCAATAAAAATTAAAACTGAGATCACAATGAACTTAGCGATACAGAAACAGCGCATAGAATCATTTCAAAGAGAGGGTTTTAGCTTTGATGTGATAGATTCGGGTCCTTGGGATGGGCAGCCTTTTGTCTTGTTACATGGTTTTCCTGAAACCAATAAAAGCTGGCAAGAAACTGCAGAGATCTTGAATCAAAACGGTTATCGTACTTTTGCTGTTAATCAACGTGGTTATAGTTTAGGTGCACAACCGCAAAACCGCCGTGATTATAGAAGTTCTGCTTTAGTTGAAGATGTAAATGCTTTAATCGATATGATCCAACAACAGGTTTATTTGGTTGGACATGATTGGGGGGCAGTGGTTGCTTGGGATGTTGCTCAACGTTATCCTGAAAAAATAAAACATTTGATTACGATTTCTGTACCGCATAAAGCGGCATTTATGCGTTCGATGTTAAGTAGTAATCAATTGTTAAAATCTTACTATATCGGTTTATTCCAGTTACCTAAAATTCCAGAATTATTATTTGAGAAACTACCCAAGTTGGGTCTGGGTTTATTAAAAGATTCAGGTATGACCGCAAAACAACTTGAAGATTTCCAACAAGACATCGTGGAGGAAAAGCGTCTAAGTTATGCATTAAATTGGTATCGAGGACTTCCATTTAGTTCAAATAAAAATTTAACCCAACCAGTTTATGTGCCGACTTTATTTATTTGGGGCAAACATGACTCAGCGATCGGTTCTAAAAGCGTGGCGTTAAATCATCATTATGTAAAAGCAGCTTATAAAGAAATTGTGATGGATGCGACGCATTGGATACCAGTACAGAATGCTAAACAATTAAGCCAACATATTTTAGAAACGATTTAAGATTGATGTCTCAAGCATAAAAATGCCCTCACAAGAAGAGGGCATGATTTGCTTCAAAAATATGCTTTGAATTAAATTGAGAATGATGAACCACAACCACAAGTTGTTGTTGCATTCGGGTTTTCTACAATAAAACGTGAGCCTTCTAAGCCTTCAATATAGTCAACTTTAGAACCGACGAGATATTGATAACTCAACGAGTCAACCAACATTTTTACATCACCATTTATAAATTCAGCATCATCTTCATTCATACTTTCGGCAAAGTTAAAACCATAAGAAAATCCTGAACAGCCGCCACCCGTTACATAGACACGTAACATCAGATCTTGATTACCTTCGCTATCACGAAGTTGGCGAACTTTATTTGCAGCATTGTCAGTCAGCTCAAGTGCTTGGGCGGTCATGATATTGTTCCTCAGATTTCAAATGGCTTAAATGAAAAGACCATATATTCAGTATAACATACTCAATATATGGTCAGTGAGTGAACTTTAAAGTAAATTCAGACTAAATTTATCAGATTTAATCTAGAATTATTTGTAGTTCTCATCTTGTAGCGCACATTCAAAGTTTTTCGGATCGTTTTTACAACGGAATTGCCAAAGGATTTTCATCATTTGTTTGTTATAAACGCCTTGTTTGGTCAAACTGATACGAGATTCACGCATGAGTTTTTGATAACCAGGCTTATCACCATCTGGAACTTGCATCCAGTATTTCGCCGGAATATCTGCTTTCATTTTTCCAATGATGGTGTTTGCACGAGGCAATTGCGTTTTAATCCAATCACGAGATTTTTGACCATAGCCAGCAGGGAATTTATCTGGACGAATGATAATATTACCTGTGACTTGTAGCAGTGGGTAATTCACAATAGCGCCTTTGGTGCCTAAACCCTTATGCAGCTCTAAAGGTTTAAATACAGCTGCAGGTGCACCAATAATATCAACCTGACCATTATTGAATTTACTGCCAAAATTTGTAACATCCGCGGCAACTGCTTGAGCACCGATTTGTTGAACCATAATTTTTTGTGCTTGGTCATAGTCGAGTACCGCAATTTTTTTACCTGCTGCTTTTGCAACTGTATTGATATTGCGATCATTGACCATCAGGAAAGCATCACCTACTGGAATAACACCAACAACTTCATATTTTCCACTGGTCATGTATTTTGCAAAGTTTGGATTTGCTAATCCTTGCATTACTTTTACCGCGAGATTGAGATCTGGAATCGCACCAATTGCATCTAAAGAGCCGGTGAAACTATTAAATTGTCGGCCACGCATACCTGTGATACTGACAGCATCACATTTACCCGCTTTAAAATCTTCAGCAATAACAGATTCATTTGAATTCACTTTTAATTCCAGATCCGCACCCCAGTTTTTCGCTGCAAGTTGATAATCTTTCATTAAGGTAAAAACATCACCATTTTTACCCACTAAATCAAACACACACATAACTTGTTTTGCTTGGGTGGCAGATGTTGCAAGCAAAAGACCCGCAGCAGCAATGAGAGCATTAGACCATTTCATTATTTTTTTCCTTTCCATGATCAATATTATTCATGTTCAATCAAATCGAAGAGCTTCGATCAATAGAACTTTGTGACATCAAAAATGTATCTAGTTTAGAAAATCGTTTATTGCTAAACCAAACATGATCTATTCTGAACAATCGATTTTCCAAATCAATTGTTCAAGTTCAATGATGAATTGATGTTATTGAAATCATTACTTGAAATGAGTCAGTTCGCAATGACCCAAATGACAAAATTTCCTCAGCAAAGAAGAAACGCCAGAAGCTATTAATTACTGAGGAAAATCATTACTTTTGCTTTTATAAATGATTAAATTGTTTGCTAAAAAGACAAAAGAATCTGGGTTAGCCCCAGATTCTTGAAGATTAATCTTTGTTTTGATCTCTGTTTTTACGCTCATCACGTCTTTTATCACGTTGCTGTTGTTGATTTTGACGATCACGCTGTTGCCACTGTTTTTGATCAGGTCGGTTGTCCCAGCGGTGGTCACGATTTGATTTATTGTTCCAATCTTTTCTATGTTGTTCCCATTGCTGCCTTTTCATTTGATCACGTTTGGCTTGTTCATATTGCCAACGTTGTTTATCCCAGTTCTTTTGGCGCCGTTCTTGTTCAATGCGCATTTGTTGTAAACGATAGGCTCGCTCGCGTTCCCAACGTTGGCGATCATTGTTTCGGTCATATCTTGGATCATAGCGTTGTCCATAGCCATAATCTCGATACACTGGTTGTCCATAGCCGCGAGAGTCATAACCATCTTCAGGAAATGCAACACAACCAACAGCAATAATAGACGTCATGAATGAAACAATTAATGCTTTTATAGCCATAAGTTGTCTCCATTTAACAAGCAAAATAGCAAAAAAAAAATTCAGATATAGCAAAATAGTCAATGACAAGTCATTTAACTCAGATTAGCGTATTTAAAAATTATATTTGTATATCGATGATGAGACTTGTATAAGATTATAGTCAGTCGATGCCTGATCATGTAGACAATATGAAGAATTTGAACATTTAAGGAAGAATCATAATGGTTGCTTTTCAACGTAGTATTCATGATTTAGTCGAAAAAGGGCAGGGTTCAGCAGGTAGGGCTTTAGATCGTTTGCCTACATTCGCTCAAGAGTCATTAACCAAGTTATTGGGTTACCCGTACCAGTTTCCTCAATTGGATAGCTTCACCAAATGTTTGATGGCAGCTCAACTTAAACAGGGCAAAGTGGGTTTTATTGGCGCAGATGTAGAGCGCTCTAGAAAGCAATTTGAATCACAAATGCAATCTATTATAAATAAATCGACCCATATCCAATTTGTTGAAGATATTCGTCTTCCGCTGCAAAGTGGCAGCGTCTATGCACGCCATTACCATCCTGCACCAAATAAAAAATTGCCAATGATTGTATTTTATCATGGCGGTGGTTTTGTGGTGGGTAGTGTGGACACCCATGATGAAGTGTGTCGCCTAATTGCTGCCCATGCAAAAGTTCAGGTTTTAAGTATTGAATATCCACTCGCACCTGAAGTTAGCCCACGTGACTTAATTCAATCTTGTGAAGATGCTTTGGCTTGGGTGTATCAAAATCGCCGTCAATTTAAAATTCTCAAAAACCGTATTGCGGTTGCAGGTGATAGTGCGGGCGGAAATATTAGTGCTGTTGTTGCACAACGCACAGTCAATACAGTGTTTGCGCCTCAAGCCCAGTTCTTGATTTATCCTGCTGTTGATTTTAAGAGTCGACATCCATCTTTCTTTGCTTATAAAGATGGCCTAGTTTTGACAGGCTCAGATATTGATTATGTGACTGACTATTATGCGACGCGTTTTAATATGGCATTGGATGATCCAATCATTTCACCAACCAATGGTCAGCTAAAGAAACTTGCCCCTGCATTTGTAGTAACGGCTGGACATGATCTTTTGCATGATGAAGGTAAAATTTATGCTTATAAGTTACGTCAAAATGGCGTAAAGGTTCATTATCAGGATTATGAAGATCAAACGCACGGATTTATTAACTTAACCCCTGTTTCACGTAAAGCTAAAAAATACGTTATAGAGATGAGTAAAGAGTTTCGTAAATTCTGGGATAAACAATAACAAAATATCATCTTTTACAAATCACTTTTGTTTCACGTGGAACAAAAGTGATTGGCTAAAAAGTAATCAGAAAAAATAATTGTTCTATAAAATCTAATAACAATCGCTTAGCTATACTTTTTTTTGTTTATAAAACATATTCAACAACCAGCAAGGCTTATGACAGCTATATAAATATAGTCGTGAATACTGTTGAGTATTGGTAAACGTGTTTAAATGTCATTTTTCAAAAGAATAAAGGCAGACTACTATGAGAGGCTTATTAATTTAAAATGTTTAAGGAAAAGAAAATGATCAAAAAGATAGGTATCGGTCTTGCTTTAGTGGTTTTGGTGAATCAAGCGTTCGCCAATACAGATATGCAAATTAAAACCAATTTAGGCAACATCAATATAGAGCTTTATGATGATCAAGCCCCGATATCAGTAAAAAATTTTAAGAGCTATGTAAATAGTCAATTTTACAACGGCACCATTTTCCATCGTGTTATCCCTGGTTTTATGATTCAAGGTGGTGGCTTTGATAGCAACATGAAAGAGAAGAGTACGCAACCAGCGATTCAGAATGAATCTAGCAATGGCTTAAAGAACGTTCGTGGGACTTTGGCAATGGCTCGAACCAATGCGCCAAACTCTGCAACCAGTCAATTCTTTATTAATGTTGCAAATAATGACTTTTTAAATAAGTCTGCTGGAAACCCTGGTTACGCAGTATTTGGTAAGGTGACTCAAGGACTGGATATCGTCGATAAAATCGTACAGACACCAACACAAACAGTTGGTATGCACCAAGATGTGCCTAAACAAGCTGTAAAAATCATCAGTATTCAAACAATAAAAACAAATGTGAAAAAATAGTTAAAAAATAAAGCAGAAATATTTTGTTCATATTTCTGCTTTAATATTAAAAGCTTACACGATAAAAAGTTTAAAATTGATCCAAAATAGTGCATAAAAATACAACACTCAATAAAACAATCAGTTAAAAGCACTTGCGTGTGTAAGAAATTGCCCTATAATGAGCTCATCCCGACGCGATACAGCAAACGAACTTAGCTTAGAGGGTTAAGTTGTTAAATGTTTATTGCGTCTTATTTATCACTGACGAAGTGATAAATTAATCATTAAGAGAATATGAAGAACAACTTGTGTGGATTTTTACTAATTGATTGATCGAAATATTATCATTGATTGATTGGTTTAAATTACTCGAAGTTTATTTGAGAGAATTTGTCAGAACATTGATGAGCCAGAATTGTGACCTTAAGTCACTAATGATTTTTAACTGAAGAGTTTGATCATGGCTCAGATTGAACGCTGGCGGCAGGCTTAACACATGCAAGTCGAGCGGGGGAGATTACTTCGGTAATTGACCTAGCGGCGGACGGGTGAGTAATACTTAGGAATCTGCCTATTAATGGGGGACAACATCTCGAAAGGGATGCTAATACCGCATACGCCCTACGGGGGAAAGCAGGGGATCACTTGTGACCTTGCGTTAATAGATGAGCCTAAGTCGGATTAGCTAGTTGGTGGGGTAAAGGCCTACCAAGGCGACGATCTGTAGCGGGTCTGAGAGGATGATCCGCCACACTGGGACTGAGACACGGCCCAGACTCCTACGGGAGGCAGCAGTGGGGAATATTGGACAATGGGGGGAACCCTGATCCAGCCATGCCGCGTGTGTGAAGAAGGCCTTATGGTTGTAAAGCACTTTAAGCGAGGAGGAGGCTCTTCTAGTTAATACCTAGGATGAGTGGACGTTACTCGCAGAATAAGCACCGGCTAACTCTGTGCCAGCAGCCGCGGTAATACAGAGGGTGCGAGCGTTAATCGGATTTACTGGGCGTAAAGCGTGCGTAGGCGGCTTTTTAAGTCGGATGTGAAATCCCCGAGCTTAACTTGGGAATTGCATTCGATACTGGGAAGCTAGAGTATGGGAGAGGATGGTAGAATTCCAGGTGTAGCGGTGAAATGCGTAGAGATCTGGAGGAATACCGATGGCGAAGGCAGCCATCTGGCCTAATACTGACGCTGAGGTACGAAAGCATGGGGAGCAAACAGGATTAGATACCCTGGTAGTCCATGCCGTAAACGATGTCTACTAGCCGTTGGGGCCTTTGAGGCTTTAGTGGCGCAGCTAACGCGATAAGTAGACCGCCTGGGGAGTACGGTCGCAAGACTAAAACTCAAATGAATTGACGGGGGCCCGCACAAGCGGTGGAGCATGTGGTTTAATTCGATGCAACGCGAAGAACCTTACCTGGTCTTGACATAGTAAGAACTTTCCAGAGATGGATTGGTGCCTTCGGGAACTTACATACAGGTGCTGCATGGCTGTCGTCAGCTCGTGTCGTGAGATGTTGGGTTAAGTCCCGCAACGAGCGCAACCCTTTTCCTTATTTGCCAGCACTTCGGGTGGGAACTTTAAGGATACTGCCAGTGACAAACTGGAGGAAGGCGGGGACGACGTCAAGTCATCATGGCCCTTACGACCAGGGCTACACACGTGCTACAATGGTCGGTACAAAGGGTTGCTACCTAGCGATAGGATGCTAATCTCAAAAAGCCGATCGTAGTCCGGATTGGAGTCTGCAACTCGACTCCATGAAGTCGGAATCGCTAGTAATCGCGGATCAGAATGCCGCGGTGAATACGTTCCCGGGCCTTGTACACACCGCCCGTCACACCATGGGAGTTTGTTGCACCAGAAGTAGGTAGTCTAACCGTAAGGAGGACGCTTACCACGGTGTGGCCGATGACTGGGGTGAAGTCGTAACAAGGTAGCCGTAGGGGAACCTGCGGCTGGATCACCTCCTTAACGAAAGATTGACGATTGGTAAGAATCCACAACAAGTTGTTCTTCATTGATGTATCTGAGGGTCTGTAGCTCAGTTGGTTAGAGCACACGCTTGATAAGCGTGGGGTCACAAGTTCAAGTCTTGTCAGACCCACCAAGTCTACTGAACACAGAAGAGCAGATATATTAAGATCTTAAGCTGGGGACTTAGCTTAGTTGGTAGAGCGCCTGCTTTGCACGCAGGAGGTCAACGGTTCGACTCCGTTAGTCTCCACCACTAATTACAGACTAAGTGATTACAGAACTTAGTAAGCCGATAGCTTATTAAGTTCTGTGATTTATCACAGTTAACTACTCGCTGACGAGGCGGTAGTGAATCATTAACAGAATATATTTGAGTTGAAATAATTGTTTAACTCGTTTTAGTTGATGTTAGCAAGCAATTGTTAATATTGAATGAAATGAGAACTAGCGATAAAACTGAATCAAGCGTTTTGGTATATGAATTAAATTGAAGCTGTATAGTGATTAAGTTCACAGGCAACAAATAGAAGTGGTTGAATCCACATTGTTGATCCTCCTTGTAGGGATTAGCGACTGTTTGGGGTTGTATAGTCAAGTAATTAAGTGCATGTGGTGGATGCCTTGGCAGTCAGAGGCGATGAAAGACGTAATAGCCTGCGATAAGCTTCGGGGAGGCGGCAAATATCCTGTGATCCGGAGATTTCTGAATGGGGAAACCCACTTACCATAAGGTAGGTATCGCATGATGAATACATAGTCATGCGAGGCGAACGAGGGGAAGTGAAACATCTCAGTACCCTTAGGAAAAGAAATCAATTGAGATTCCCTCAGTAGCGGCGAGCGAACGGGGATCAGCCCATTAAGTTATATGTGTTTTAGCGGAAAGCTCTGGGAAGTGCTACCGTAGAGGGTGATAGTCCCGTACACGAAAGGGCACATATAATGATGACGAGTAGGGCGAGGCACGTGAAACCTTGTCTGAATATGGGGGGACCATCCTCCAAGGCTAAATACTCCTGACTGACCGATAGTGAACCAGTACCGTGAGGGAAAGGCGAAAAGAACCCCTGTGAGGGGAGTGAAATAGAACCTGAAACCGCATGCATACAAGCAGTGGGAGCCGACTTGTTCGGTGACTGCGTACCTTTTGTATAATGGGTCAGCGACTTATATTCAGTAGCAAGGTTAACCGTATAGGGGAGCCGTAGAGAAATCGAGTCTTAATAGGGCGTTTAGTTGCTGGGTATAGACCCGAAACCGGGTGATCTATCCATGAGCAGGTTGAAGGTTGGGTAACACTAACTGGAGGACCGAACCCACTGTCGTTGAAAAGCCAGGGGATGACTTGTGGATAGGGGTGAAAGGCTAATCAAACTCGGTGATAGCTGGTTCTCCCCGAAAGCTATTTAGGTAGCGCCTCGGACGAATACCATAGGGGGTAGAGCACTGTTTCGGCTAGGGGGTTATCCCGACTTACCAAACCGATGCAAACTCCGAATACCTATGAGTACTATCCGGGAGACAGACTGCGGGTGCTAACGTCCGTAGTCAAGAGGAAAACAATCCAGACCGCCAGCTAAGGCCCCAAAATTATAGTTAAGTGGGAAACGATGTGGGAAGGCATAGACAGCTAGGAGGTTGGCTTAGAAGCAGCCACCCTTTAAAGAAAGCGTAATAGCTCACTAGTCGAGTCGGCCTGCGCGGAAGATGTAACGGGGCTAAAACTATATGCCGAAGCTGCGGATGTATACTTAGTATACGTGGTAGGGGAGCGTTCTGTAAGCCGATGAAGGTGTATTGAGAAGTATGCTGGAGGTATCAGAAGTGCGAATGCTGACGTGAGTAACGACAATGCGAGTGAAAAACTCGCACGCTGAAAGACCAAGGGTTCCAGTCCAACGTTAATCGGGGCTGGGTGAGTCGACCCCTAAGGCGAGGCCGAGAGGCGTAGTCGATGGGAAATTGGTTAATATTCCAATACTTCTGTGTAATGCGATGAGAGGACGGAGAAAGTTAAGTCAGCCTGGCGTTGGTTGTCCAGGTGAAAGGCAGTAGGCATGCATCTTAGGCAAATCCGGGGTGCTCTATGCTGAGAGCTGATAGCAAGCTAGTTTACTAGCGAAGTGGCTGATACTATGCTTCCAGGAAAAGTCTCTAAGCTTCAGTTACACAGGAATCGTACCCGAAACCGACACAGGTGGTCAGGTCGAGTAGACCAAAGCGCTTGAGAGAACTCTGCTGAAGGAACTAGGCAAAATGGTACCGTAACTTCGGGAGAAGGTACGCTGCTGACGGTGATAGGACTTGCTCCTTGAGCTATTGGCAGCCACAGAAACCAGGCCCCTGCAACTGTTTATTAAAAACATAGCACTCTGCAAACACGAAAGTGGACGTATAGGGTGTGATGCCTGCCCGGTGCTGGAAGGTTAATTGATGGGGTTAGCGTAAGCGAAGCTCTTGATCGAAGCCCCAGTAAACGGCGGCCGTAACTATAACGGTCCTAAGGTAGCGAAATTCCTTGTCGGGTAAGTTCCGACCTGCACGAATGGCATAATGATGGGGGCGCTGTCTCCAGCAGAGACTCAGTGAAATCGAATTCGCCGTGAAGATGCGGTGTACCCGCGGCTAGACGGAAAGACCCCGTGAACCTTTACTGCAGCTTGACATTGAACTTTGATCTTACTTGTGTAGGATAGGTGGGAGGCTTTGAAGTAGTGACGCCAGTTGCTATGGAGCCATCCTTGAAATACCACCCTGGTAATATTGAGGTTCTAACTCTGTCCCGTTATCCGGGACGAGGACCATGTCTGGTGGGTAGTTTGACTGGGGCGGTCTCCTCCTAAAGAGTAACGGAGGAGTACGAAGGTGCGCTCAGCGTGGTCGGAAATCACGCGTAGAGTATAAAGGCAAAAGCGCGCTTAACTGCGAGACCCACAAGTCGAGCAGGTACGAAAGTAGGTCTTAGTGATCCGGTGGTTCTGTATGGAAGGGCCATCGCTCAACGGATAAAAGGTACTCTGGGGATAACAGGCTGATACCGCCCAAGAGTTCATATCGACGGCGGTGTTTGGCACCTCGATGTCGGCTCATCTCATCCTGGGGCTGAAGCAGGTCCCAAGGGTATGGCTGTTCGCCATTTAAAGAGGTACGCGAGCTGGGTTTAGAACGTCGTGAGACAGTTCGGTCCCTATCTACCGTGGGCGTTGGAAATTTGAGAGGATCTGCTCCTAGTACGAGAGGACCAGAGTGGACGAACCTCTGGTGTACCGGTTGTGACGCCAGTCGCATCGCCGGGTAGCTATGTTCGGAAGGGATAACCGCTGAAAGCATCTAAGCGGGAAGCCTACCTCAAGATAAGATTTCCCTAGGACTTTATGTCCTCTAAAGAGCCGTTGAAGACTACGACGTTGATAGGTTGGATGTGGAAGTGCGGTGACGCATGAAGCTGACCAATACTAATTGCTCGTGAGGCTTGACTATACAACACCCAAGCAGTTGTATACGAACTTCGAAAGAAGTAAGCATCATTTGATTCATAAAAGATCAAACATACTTGATTTAGTTGTAAAGCTAGTTAAAATATTCAACTCAAATGTTCTGTTAAACTCATTTGGTACGAAGTAAGGCATTTAAATAAGACCCGAACAAGTCCATAACAGTTTGCTGGCGACAATAGCAAGAGTGAACCACCTGATCCCTTCCCGAACTCAGAAGTGAAACCTCTTAGCGCTGATGGTAGTGTGGGGTTACCCATGTGAGAGTAAGTCATCGCCAGCTTTTAAATCTAAAACACCCCGGTCTCTAACGAGAACGGGGTGTTTTTTATGCGCAGTGCTTATTATCGGAATGAAAGAGATCTAGTCATATTAAGTAAATTGATCACTGATTAAGCTAATGTATTGATGAAACTGAACTCATGTTCTGTATACCTCATTATGTTCATTATTGAAGTGGAGATATAGAAAGAGTCTAGCTATTGAATCAGTGGTTCCTTTATGCTAAAAATTAAAGTATTACGATAAAAACAGTTAATAATATGTTGATTTTCCAGTTTTTCTTTACAGATTATGATGGTGATGAAGTTTTACCCGCTCAAGATCAGTACGCATCTATCGATGAAATCATAGAAATAATGCAATCTGTCTTAATCAGGCCAGAAAATTTTTTAGGAATTGTTGATAAAAATGATCGTACTTTACAGTTTATGGTCAATGATGATTATTCATTAGATGCAGACATTCCTGTTCCTACTCAAAAAGGTTCTTATACAAAAACAATAGGTTTGCATGAAGCGATTAAACTGGTTCAAAAACAAACTGAACTGATTCAAATTGATGCTATTGAAGGGATGGTTTTTATGAAGTGGTAAGTTTTTTACTTTAATTGCTTTTAGTCTATCCAAAATAAAAAACCTCAGACATCCATGCCTGAGGTTTTTTGTATTGGTTCTAAGATATAACTCCTGTAGTACCTTTCGCTATCCTGCATTATCATCCTATCTTATTCTTGTTTTTAGTGGAAACTTCCTGTTTCCTGATGTGTTTATAATATTAAAATTTAGTTGTTCTGCCTATACGCATAATTCGGCAGACCATGTAAGAAAAAGCGTACATGATCATAAAAGGATAGTTTCTATTAAAAATGTGCATTTAAACCAATATAAGGTCCTTTAAAATCAAACTTGATATCGCGGTTATCTAAATCACTGAGTTCAATATTTAAAATACGGTAACCCACTTTTGCACCAAGATCTAAAACTATAGACTTTACAAAGTCATATTGAATTTCAGCCTGAGCGTCTGTGATTTTTACATCATTGACATTGGTATAAGTCGCTTCAGCTTTTGCACTTAAACCTGTAAACGGTAGTTTTGCGCCGGCCTCTGCATAAAGGATTGGAGCATATTCATCAACATCAACATTTTGTGAAAACTGTTTTACAGTACCATTGAGCTTAGTTGCCCCTACACCGACATCAGCTTTTACAATGTTGTCTAAGATTTCATAGTAAAGAATAAGATCTGTATGGTCTAAATCAATTTTAGTTTTAGCAAACTCATTATTAGACTCAGTTTCCGTATCTAACTTGGTATATTTTAATTTTACATTGGGAAGGATTGGAATAGGGTGCTCAAAAGCAACAGAGGCTTGAATCGTACCTTTAGTATCTAAATCATGTTCTGCGTTTAGCCCAGCATAAGGATCTGATAATAAATCATCTGAACCAGTGTTATTAGATAAACCAGATTTATGATTGATTTGAGAAGTTCCACCAAGACTCCAATAACTGATATCACCTTTTAAACCAATAAAATCAGCTTGAGCAAATGAACTTAGACCTAATACAGCGATAAATAAGGGTAATTGAATAGATTTCATATGTCCTTCTTGATGAAATGTTTTTTCATCCTATTTTTTGTTACTTAAATACATTTCAATACTGTATCAACAGAAGGCATGATATAGGGGTTTATCAAATTTTGCATTATTAAAAAGATTAAATCGAGGGTGTAGGATGAGTGATTCTATTGATCAAGCAATGATTGAATTCCCCCTTTATGTCGCCAATAAAGCGATTAAATCAGGGCAATGGCTCGAAGTTCATGATAAATTTTCGGGGGAAATTTATGCAAAAGTCGCTTTAGCAGATGCAAAAACTTTAGAAAAAGCCATCAGTGCAGCCGTGAAAGCTGAAAAAGAAATGGCCGCTTTAAAGCCATTTCAGAAGCAAAAAATACTCTTACATTGTGTTAAACGCTTTAAAGAAATACGTGAAGAATTAATACAAATTTTAATTATCGAAGGTGGAAAGCCTAAACTTGCAGCAGCAGCTGAGGTTGAAAGGTTGATTAATACTTTCCAACTAGCGGCAGATGCTGTCTCCACACTCAATAATGGTCATCTAATGCCTTTGGCTGTTACCGCTGCGGCCTCTGCATATCGGGGAATGGTACAACATGTTCCGATTGGTGCCGTATCTCTGATCAGTCCGTTTAATTTTCCTTTGAATTTAACAGCGCATAAAATTGCACCAGCAATTGCAGCGGGTTGTC
The DNA here is from genome assembly GCF_058242925.1 of Acinetobacter sp. LipI_19. Classification (NCBI taxonomy): domain Bacteria; kingdom Pseudomonadati; phylum Pseudomonadota; class Gammaproteobacteria; order Moraxellales; family Moraxellaceae; genus Acinetobacter; species Acinetobacter sp. LipI_19. Next base: position 3,886,118 of record NZ_JBZAYK010000001.1, on the reverse strand, counting down.
CATTTGTATTGAAACCAGCAAGTTTGACACCAATTTCCGCATTAAAAATCGCAGAAATTTTGGCTGAAACAGATTTACCAAAAGGCGCATTTTCAATTTTGCCTTGTCCACGAGAACATGCTGATGTGTTAGTGACGGATGATCGTTTTAAGCTACTCAGCTTTACCGGTTCTGATCAAGTGGGTTGGGATATGAAAGCACGTGCTGGTCGAAAAAAAGTAACCCTCGAATTGGGTGGTAATGCAGCGGTTTTAATTGAACCTGATACAGAAATAAGTGATGCGTTGATTGATCGAGTGATTGGTGGTGCATATGGACATGCGGGGCAGGTGTGTATTAGTGTGCAACGAATTTTAGTACATGCTGATATTTATATAGAATTTAGAAAAAAAATCTTAGCTAAGTTGAAAAAAGTATCTGCGGCAGATCCAGATGTAGAAACCACGATAGTGGGTCCAATGATCAAAGAAGCAGAAGCGATTCGTTTAAAAAAATGGGTAGATAAAGCAGAGAAAAAGGGTGCGAAAATCTTAATTGGTGGCACGTTAAAAGGCGTTTTATTCGAGCCAACTTTACTTGAGAATGTCGATGAATCTCTGGAAATTTATCAAAATGAAGCATTTGGCCCTGTGGCAATTTTAGAGAAATACAAAACCTTTGAGAAAGGGATCGAAGTAATTAACCAAGGTCGCTTTGGTTTACAAGCTGGTGTATATACTCAAAATCTCAATAAAATGCTCTATGCATGGGATCATCTACATGTGGGCGGAGTAATTATCAATGATATACCAACTTTCAGAGTTGATAATATGCCTTATGGTGGCGTGAAAGATTCGGGTTTAGGTCGTGAAGGGATTCAGTCTGCAATTCGTGATATGCAAGAAGAACGCTTACTTGTAATCAAACAATAAGTTGATATTCTAAGGGGCTACGGCTCCTTATTTCCTTTGAATTTTATATAGAGTTAAAATGACAATAAAATTTTTCAATTCATTATTTTTAATGGTTTTGCTTTCCTTACTGAGTGTGCAAATTTGGGCATTTCAATCTGAAAAACTGGTAAATGATGCACGTTCTCAGATTTGGAAAACACTTTATTATGATCCTGCTTATACTCAATTGTCTTATCCAATGGGGGATGTTCCATTGGTCAAAGGGGTCTGTACAGACGTGGTCATTCGTGCATTACGTCATCAAGAAATAGATCTACAACAGCGTATTCATGAAGATATGAAAGCCAATTTTAGAAAATATCCACAAAAATGGGGCTTAAAAGCAACTGATCGAAATATTGATCATCGTCGGGTTCCAAATATTATGACCTATTTTCAGCGTCAAGGTTATCAAGTGAGTGATCAAAAATATCAAGCAGGCGATATTGTGGCATGGGATTTAGGTAAAGGTTTAACCCATATTGGTATCATTTCCAATAAAACCACAATGCTGTCAAAAACACCTTTGGTCATTCATAACATCGGTTACGGAACACGTGAAAATGATATTTTGCATGCATATAAAATTATTGGGCATTATCGTTTACCCAAGAATGTTAATTAGAAATAGGTAATTTTAAGCAATGATCAATCAAAATAGCTAAAAATTAACCATGTGTGATGAAAAGTAAAAAAAACATGGGAAAATGGACACAAATTACAGAAAAAGCGCTGCAAAACGAGTATTGTTACCACATTAAACAGTAATTTTTGTTGATGTACTTTAACCGAGAAGTTTGCAAAGTTACTGGTTTGAAATAATAACAAAGGACCCAAAAGGTGCTGTTTTATTCAAACAACAAAATTTAAAATTGGTACTTCTTTTGCTCGCAGATCACAATGAAAAAAAGCAGCATTTGAGGACATCTACAGAATTAGGTGTTTTATGACAGAATCTCGTGAAAACTGGACATCACGATCAGGTTTTATTATCGCAGCTGTTGGATCGGCTGTCGGTTTAGGTAATATTTGGCGCTTTCCTTACATTGCCTATGAAAATGGTGGCGGCGCTTTTTTAATTCCATATTTAATTGCACTTATCACAGCAGGTTTGCCGCTATTATTTTTAGACTATGCGACAGGGCATAAAAGTAATACCTCACCTCCTAAAGCATATCGTGCTTTATTTAAAGGTGGGGAAACTTTAGGATGGTGGCAAGTCTGTGTCTGTATCATTATTGGTTTGTACTATGCCAGCGTACTGACTTGGGCAGGCAGTTATGTTTACTTTTCTGTAGGTCAATTGTGGGGCAGTGATCCTGAAAACTTCTTCTTCAATACCTATTTACAAACCTCAAAATCAACAAGTTTTGATTTTCAGTTTGTTGGTCATTTATTTTGGCCAATTGTGGGAATTTGGGCATTAACGCTGATCATCTTATTTGGTGGTGTGAAAAAAGGGGTTGAATTATCCAATAAAATTTTCATGCCTTTATTGTTTATTCTATTCACTATCCTTGTTATTCAAGCTTTGCGTTTACCTGGAGCGGTCCAAGGTTTAAATGCTTTCTTTACACCGAACTGGGCTGCAATGTGGGATTATAAAGTATGGCTTGCAGCATATGGCCATACTTTCTTTTCACTCTCTGTTGGTTTTGGGATTATGGTGACTTATGCCTCGTATCTTAAACCAAAAACCAATTTAACAGGCTCAGGTCTCATCGTTGGTTTTGCTAATGCTTCTACTGAAATTCTTGCGGGTATTGGTATCTTCGCTGCATTGGGGTTTATGGCTTTTTCAGCAGGGAAACCTGTAGATCAAGTGGTCAGCGGTGGTATTGGTTTGGCCTTCATTGCTTTCCCTAAAATCATTTCTAGTTTAGGTGCGGGTGCGGATTTATTCGGTTTACTATTCTTCTCTTCTTTATTTGTTGCTGGTATTTCTTCAATGGTGAGTATCCTTGAAGTACCGATTGCAGCGATGCAAGACAAGTTAAAATGGGGACGAAAAAAAGCCGTAAGTATTATTGGTGGGGGCAGTGCACTGGTTTCAATTTTCTTATTCTCTAGTGTGAATTCGATTAAACTGGTGGATATCGTCGATCACTTTATCAATAATATTGGGATTATTGGCGGTGCATTATTGTCAATTATTTCAATAGCATGGTTTAAACGTTCAGCATTGATGGAACTACGTGATCACGTGAATCGTATTTCAACTGTTCAACTGGGTAAAGGTTGGGATTTCACTTTAACCGTAATCACTTCTTTAATTTTGCTGGTCACTTTATGTATGACCGTTTTTAGCTTGATTAAAAATGGATACGATACCTATAGTTCAAGTATGTTGATGTTCTTTGGTTGGGGCAGTGTGATTTTCTGTGCTGTTATTGCTTTAATCCTTAGCAAAATGAAAGATCGATAGGAGCGTCAAAATGAATACTTCTGCAATCGTGATGATGATTATTTCAATGGTGTTTTTATGGGGTGGGTTGATTTTATCGATCCTACATTTGATGAAAAATCCTGAAGAATTGGATGAAGTTCTGGAAGAAGTCAAAGACCATCATACGCTTTAAACTTGAGTCAAAAAAAGCAGGCTAATTAGCCTGCTTTTTTAATGCGTTTTTTTAAGCGGTTTTCTGAATTCTGCAATAATAGAAACCATCACCATGATGCGCTTCAGGTAACAATTGACGACCGTGAATTTGTTCTATTCCCCAGTTTGCATCAATCTTGATTTCCTCAGCATCTGCATGTTCAGCAAAAAACTCGACCATCTGCTGTTCATTTTCAACTTTCAGAATTGAGCATGTAATATAAAGTAGTGTTCCACCAACTTTAAGCTGCTGCCACATATGCTTTAAAATTTGCTTTTGCAGATCGACCACTTGCTGAATATCTGTAGATTGACGCAATAACCGGATATCAGGATGACGACGCATAACACCAATAGCAGAACAAGGTGCATCCAATACGATGCAATCGACCAACTCTTTAGGCACCCATGTTGTAGCATCTGCTGTGATGATTTCAACTGTTGCATCAACATTTAATTCAAGGCGTTCCAAGTTTTCTGAAACACGCAATAATCGTTTAGCATCATGATCGAGCGCGATTAATTTTTTAGGATTGAAACGTTCTAAGATATGAGCTGCTTTACCACCCGGTGCTGCACAAGCATCGATAATGACTTTGTCATCTAAGTTGGGTAACAGTGTTGCACACAATTGAGCATGTTCATCTTGAACAGAAAATCCGCCTTCTTCAAAGCCAGGTAAATGAGTAATGTTGCCGGTTTGCTCCAGAACTATACCAACATCTGAAAGTGTACAAGGGCGAGCATCAATCTGTTCTTCATCTAAAATATCAAGATATTCATCACGACTAATTTGACGTTCATTGACACGAAGCGTTAGTGGAGCAACTTGTTTTAAATTTTGACAGATTTCAGGAAGCTGATCGGCCCAATCTTTTTTTAGTCGTTTGAATAGCCAGCTTGGTAAACCATGGGTATTATTCAAAGCCGTTTGAAACTCTGTTGTTTCACGTGAAACACGACGAAGGATGGCATTGACCAAACCACTCATCGGTTCAAAACCTAATTGCTTAGCAGCATTTACCGTTTCTGAAATCGCCGCATGTGCAGGAATACGGGTGCATAAAATCTGGTATAAACCCAAATATAAGCAACTTTCTAGTGCTTCATTTTCTAATGGTTTTGTGAGCAAGGGTAAGGTAATTGCTTTTAAAGAATACCACTGACGTAGACAGCCCAAAGTAAGCTCATGGTATAAACCACGATCACGTTCAGAAACAATATTGATATGTTGGTTTAAAACGGAAGCCAAAGACTGTCCATTTTGAACAGCTAAAAGTGTTTTAACCACTTGTGCGCGCAAATTCAAATTTTTTGCAGATGATTGAATTTGGCTCATGCGAATATATTTCCTACTGAAAGTTTATGGCTTTGTATAATTTGTACAGGGTTAATGGCTTTACCACCTGGCCATTGTAGGCTAGTCAGACAAATCACACCATCTCCACACAGTACATGTACACCTTGTTTGTTCATTTCGATAATGGTTCCGGGTACTTCGCCATTGGCTGTAAGATCTGAAATTTGAGAATTCCATACACGTAAATTATTGGTTTCATCTATTGGTGTAAATGCGACTGGCCAAGGATTGAATGCCCGAATATTGCGATCAAGTTCAACTGCTGATTTAGTCCAGTCAATTTGCGCTTCAGCTTTTGTGAGTTTATGTGCATATACCGTAAATTGTTCATCTTGAACTTCACGTGCATCTAAATATTGTTGTAGCTTTTGTTCTGATTCTAATACAACACAAATTGCTTCAGCACCTTGAATCGCAAGTTTGTCATATAAAGTCGCTGAGGTTTCTTGTGCTGTGATTGGGCAAACTGTTTTAAAGATCATATCACCTGTATCTAAACCAGCCGCCATTTTCATGATCGTTACCCCTGTTTCAGTATCACCTGTTGCAATGGCACGCTGAATCGGAGCGGCACCACGCCAACGTGGTAGCAAAGAACCATGAATATTTAAACAACCATAGCGCGGTGTATCTAATACGGTTTGGGGCAAAATTAAACCATAAGCCGCAACTACCATTACATCTGCACCCAAAGCTGCTAATTCTTGTTGAGCGGCTAAGCCTTCGTCTGTCGATGCTTTGAAATGAAGTGGCTGATAGACGGGTAGGTTGTTTGCCAGCGCAAGTTGTTTCACGGCTGAAGCTGTCATTTTTTGTCCACGACCTGATTTGCGGTCGGGTTGAGTATACACAGCGACGATTTCGTGATCAGTTTCAATGAGTGCTGCTAAAGCAGAAGCTGCAAATTCGGGTGTACCTGCAAAAATGATCTTCAAAAGTTATGCTCAGATTAAATTTTAAATTGAATTATAGCAAACCTGATTATGCGGTGGCGTTTTCAAATGAAAATACGGGTTTTTCTATGTAAAAAATAAAATACGATCAATTGTATATTTTGTTCTGATCACTTATCTAATTTCAAAATAGCCAGCAACCGTTTTTAAAATAAATATCACTTTTTTATATAAAAATTTTCACCTTAAATTGATAGAAAAAGGTCTTATTTTTAACTTAATCTAAATAAAGAGAGTATTTAGAGATTGAAACGAGAATTATTGTGACATATTTCGCAGTAAAAATTGTTAACTGGATTAGAATAGGCAGTTAATCAGAATTTAACAATGTGTCAAATGTAAACTAAGTCTCGCATTGTTTTGATAAATGTGACAAATTTTGTCACATGGTCAATTTAAGAACAATATGTATTTAATAAATCTTAATGTTTTTTTGTAATAAAATAAACTATTGATTTGTATAGTTAAAAATAAATAAATGTATAGTTTTTTTTGTTTTTTTGTAAAAGTTTAGACCGGTTGTTTAAAAAAATAAAAAAAGTGAAATATATCTCATTTTTCTATTGATTTAAATGTATGTAAATTGTTAAATAAAAAAAATTGTACATTTTATATGCATTGTCGGGGCGGGACCAGCTGCTGTAATGCATCCCCTAAAGGAAAAGTAATATGAATAAGATCTACAAAGTGATTTGGAATGCGACATTGTCTGCGTGAGTTGCAGTTTCTGAATTGGCAAAAGGGAAAACCAAGTCTTCAAAAGTAACTGGGATTATTGGTGCAGCAACAGTTAGTTTGATGATAACCTTTTCCTCTAATGTAACTGCAAATGTTATTAACACAGATTCAAGTACTTGTACCACTGGAGCTACTGGAGTTGTTGGAAATATAAATCCAGGAGCGACTAATTCACAGGCAACGGATGGTTCAGGTACCTTTTCTTTGATTTCAGGATGTAATGCTAAAGGAAATAATAATCTTGCAGCAACTGCATATGGAGCATTTTCAGAAGTTACGGGTGTTGCTGGTACAGCTGTGGGTCATAATAGTCAAGCCAATGCTTTTGGTACGGCTTTAGGGGTTGAGAGTCGAGCGACTGGTGTTGGTAGTACTGCACTTGGTGAAGGCAGTCAGTCAACAGGACAAAATGCTGTAGCATTAGGTGGAACAGCTACTGGGTCTGCTTCTGGAAATGTTTTACCAATTGCAAATGCAGTTACGGCTTCTGGCAGTGGTTCGGTTGCTATTGGTGGTAATACGATTAGAGGCGCACAGTCGACCGGTACGGATAGTATTGCGATTGGTGGCCAATCTAGGGCAACTAATACTGGGACAATTGCGATTGGTAAAAATGCTTTTACAGGCGCTGTTGGTACTGAATCTCTGAATAATATTGCGATTGGTACAAATGCGAGTAATAGTAATATTGCTAGTAGCAATCCAGCAGGAACTGGAGGGCAGATTGCTTTAGGTAATGGTGCAAAAACAACTACATTCGCACAAATCGCAATTGGTGATAATTCTAATGCGGGTGGTAATAATTATGCAATTGCGATCGGTGGAGGAGCAACAGTAACTGCAAATAGTGGTGTTGCAGTTGGTGGTGTGGCTATGGGAAGAAATACCCAAGCAGGTTCTTTTGCTGTAGGTGTGGGTCCAGGTGCTCAAGCCACAGGAGCTAATTCGACCGCACTTGGTAATGCTGCAACTGCAAATAACACAAATAGTACAGCATTGGGGAATGGTGCTCAAGCCACAGGAGCTAACTCGACTGCACTCGGTACTTCTGCTATAGCTAGTATTGATAATAGTGTTGCTTTGGGTAATGGCTCTACAACGACAGCTATTACTGGAACAGGATTTTTAACATCACAAGCTGCTCCTACTGTTGGAGCGGTATCTGTTGGTAATGGAACTGTAACAGGCAACCGTCGTATTCAGAATGTGGCTGATGGTTCTGCTGCATCTGATGCAGTTACAGTCGCACAATTAGATAAAGCATATGATGATACACATACAAATCTGAAAAATGTTCTAGGTGGAAATGCTGCTTATGATCCTGTAACGAATACTTACACAGCACCTACTAATATTGGTGGAACGGGTAAAACGACTATTGATGATGCGATTAAAGCATCAAAAAGAACAGTAATAAGTGGTAGCAATATAGTCGTTACTCCTACAACAGCAGCGGATGGTTCAATAACTTATTCAGTTGCTACAAGTGCAACACCTACGTTTACAAGTGTTACAGTTAACAATGCACCAACAGTTGGCACAGATGCGACCAATAAAACCTATGTTGACTCTAAAGCTGCGGCATCAAAAACTGAAGTTGCTGGTGGAACCAATATAGCAGGTGTCGCAAAAACTACAGGTGCAAATGGCCAAGATGTTTATACCGTTAATGCTAATGGTACTACCGCATCAGCAGGCTCATCGGCAGTCACAGTAACTGCGGGAACTAAAGATGCAAATAATGTTACTGACTATAAAGTTGACCTTGCAGCAAGCACCAAAACCGATATTCAAAAAGGTGTAGATGCTAAAACGGCCGTTGATAATACTGGCTTAACCTTTAAAGGTGATACCGCAGCGACAAGTACTACAAAGAAATTAGGTGATACGGTTTCCATCACTGGTGACACTAATATTAGTACAGTCGCGACAGCGAATGGCGTACAAGTTAAGTTAAATCCAAACTTAGATTTAGGCGCAGCTGGTAGCGTTAAAACGGGTAATACCACTATTAACAATGCAGGTGTAACAGCTGACCAAGTTACGGTTGGTGGCGTTGTTATCAATAAAACAACAGGTATTAATGCTGGTGGGTTAGCGATTACCAATGTTGCTGCACCAACAGTTGGCACAGATGCGACCAATAAAACCTATGTTGACTCTAAAGCTGCGGCATCAAAAACTGAAGTTGCTGGTGGAACCAATATAGCAGGTGTCGCAAAAACTACAGGTGCAAATGGTCAAGATGTTTATACGGTTAATGCTAATGGTAGCACCGCATCAGCAGGTTCATCAGCTGTCACAGTGACTGCGGGAACTAAAGATGCAAACAACGTTACTGACTATAAAGTAGATCTTGCAGCAAGCACCAAAACCGATATTCAAAAAGGTGTAGATGCGAAGACAGCAGTTGATAATACCGGTTTAACCTTTAAAGGTGATACCGCAGCGACCAGCTCTACTAAGAAATTAGGTGATACGGTTTCTATCACTGGCGACACCAATATTAGTACAGTTGCGACTACAGATGGCTTACAGGTTAAGTTAAATCCAAACCTAGACTTAGGTGCAGCGGGTAGCGTTAAAACGGGTAATACCACTATTAATAATGCAGGTGTAACAGCTGACCAAGTTACGGTTGGCGGCGTTGTTATCAATAAAACAACAGGTATTAATGCAGGTGGGTTAGCGATTACAAATGTTGCTGCGCCAACAAATAATACAGATGCAGCCAATAAAAAGTATGTAGATGATGCTGGTTCAACATTGACGAACTTGGGCTTTGGTTTAAAAGCGCAGGACGGCACTACTGTTAACAAGAAGTTAGGTGAAGCGGTTGAAGTTGTAGGTTCAAACAGCAATATCACGACTAAAGTAAATGCAGGTAAAGTGGAAGTTGCGTTATCGAATGCATTGGACTTAGGTACAACAGGCAGTGTTACTACAGGTGCAACTGTTATTAACAATGCAGGAATTACTGCAGCTCAAGTCACAGCAGATAAAGTAACAGTCAACAATGCACCAACAGCTGGTACAGATGCGACCAATAAAACCTATGTTGATTCTAAAGCTGCGGCATCAAAAACTGAAGTTGCAGGTGGAACCAATATAGCGGGAGTAGCAAAAACTACTGGTGCAAATGGTCAAGATGTTTATACTGTTAATGCCAATGGTACCACCGCATCAGCAGGTTCATCAGCTGTAACGGTAACTGCTGGAACTAAAGATGCGAACAATGTTACTGACTATAAAGTTGACCTTGCAGCAAGCACCAAAACAGATATTCAGAAAGGTGTAGATGCGAAGACAGCGGTTGATAATACCGGTTTAACCTTTAAAGGTGATACTGCAGCGACCAGCGCTACGAAGAAATTAGGTGATACGGTTTCTATCACTGGCGACACCAATATTAGTACAGTTGCGACTACAGATGGCGTACAGGTTAAGTTAAATCCAAACCTAGACTTAGGTGCAGCTGGTAGTGTCACGACAGGCAATACAAAGTTAGATAATAGTGGATTGACGATTACAGGTGGTCCAAGCGTTACAAGCACTGGTATTAATGCAGCTAACACGAATATCAGTAATGTTGCTGATGCAACTACCGATGATCAAGCAGTGAACAAAGGTCAGTTAGATGCAGCGACGACAGCGTCAAGCACAAAGACAGATACTTTGGGTACGAGCACAGCGACGAACTTGGGTGGAGGGTCAACTTATGACAACACGACAGGTGCGATCAGTGCGCCAAGCTATGTGACTACAAAAACAGATGGTACGACCACCACAGCGAACAATGTGGGTGATGCATTAACTAACCTCAACACTGAAGTGATCAAACCGGTAACGTTTACGGGTAACAGCGGTACAGTTGATCGTAAACTGGGTGAAACGCTGAACATTACTGGTGGCTTAACAGGCGCGGGTTCGAACAGCAACATCAAGACAGTGATCACTGGCAATACGCTAGATATCCAATTGGCAGATGCACCAGTATTTGCAGGCAAAGTGACTGCGAATGGTCTAGATGCCAATGGCAACAAAGTTGAAAACGTAGCAGATGCAACGACAGCAACAGATGCAGTGAACAAAGGTCAGTTAGATGCAGCGACGACAGCGTCAAGCACAAAGACAGATACTTTGGGTACGAGCACAGCGACGAACTTGGGCGGTGGGTCAACTTATGACAACACGACAGGTGCGATCAGTGCGCCAAGCTATGTGACTACAAAAACAGATGGTACGACCACCACAGCGAACAATGTGGGTGATGCATTAACTAACCTCAATACTGAAGTGATCAAACCGGTAACGTTTACGGGTAACAGCGGTACAGTTGATCGTAAACTGGGTGAAACGCTGAACATTACTGGTGGCTTAACAGGCGCGGGTTCGAACAGCAACATCAAGACAGTGATCACTGGCAATACGCTAGATATCCAATTGGCAGATGCACCAGTATTTGCAGGCAAAGTGACTGCGAATGGTTTAGATGCCAATGGCAACAAAGTTGAAAACGTAGCAGATGCAACGACAGCAACAGATGCAGTGAACAAAGGTCAGTTAGATGCAGCGACGACAGCGTCAAGCACAAAGACAGATACTTTGGGTACGAGCACAGCGACGAACTTGGGCGGTGGGTCAACTTATGACAACACGACAGGTGCGATCAGTGCGCCAAGCTATGTGACTACAAAAACAGATGGTACGACCACCACAGCGAACAATGTGGGTGATGCATTAACTAACCTCAACACTGAAGTGATCAAACCGGTAACGTTTACGGGTAACAGCGGTACAGTTGATCGTAAACTGGGTGAAACGCTGAACATTACTGGTGGCTTAACAGGCGCGGGTTCGAACAGCAACATCAAGACAGTGATCACTGGCAATACGCTAGATATCCAATTGGCAGATGCACCAGTATTTGCAGGCAAAGTGACTGCGAATGGTCTAGATGCCAATGGCAATAAAGTTGAAAACGTAGCAGATGCAACGACAGCAACAGATGCAGTGAACAAAGGTCAGTTAGATGCAGCGACGACAGCATCAAGCACAAAGACAGATACTTTGGGTACGAGCACAGCGACGAACTTGGGCGGTGGGTCAACTTATGACAACACGACAGGTGCGATCAGTGCGCCAAGCTATGTGACTACAAAAACAGATGGTACGACCACCACAGCGAACAATGTGGGTGATGCATTAACTAACCTCAATACTGAAGTGATCAAACCGGTAACGTTTACGGGTAACAGCGGTACAGTTGATCGTAAACTGGGTGAAACGCTGAACATTACTGGTGGCTTAACAGGCGCGGGTTCGAACAGCAACATCAAGACAGTGATCACTGGCAATACGCTAGATATCCAATTGGCAGATGCACCAGTATTTGCAGGCAAAGTGACTGCGAATGGTTTAGATGCCAATGGCAATAAAGTTGAAAACGTAGCAGATGCAACGACAGCAACAGATGCAGTGAACAAAGGTCAGTTAGATGCAGCGACGACAGCATCAAGCACAAAGACAGATACTTTGGGTACGAGCACAGCGACGAACTTGGGCGGTGGGTCAACTTATGACAACACGACAGGTGCGATCAGTGCGCCAAGCTATGTGACTACAAAAACAGATGGTACGACCACCACAGCGAACAATGTGGGTGATGCATTAACTAACCTCAACACTGAAGTGATCAAACCGGTAACGTTTACGGGTAACAGCGGTACAGTTGATCGTAAACTGGGTGAAACGCTGAACATTACTGGTGGCTTAACAGGCGCAGGTTCGAACAGCAACATCAAGACAGTGATCACTGGCAATACGCTAGATATCCAATTGGCAGATGCACCAGTATTTGCAGGCAAAGTGACTGCGAATGGTTTAGATGCCAATGGCAATAAAGTTGAAAACGTAGCAGATGCAACGACAGCAACAGATGCAGTGAACAAAGGTCAGTTAGATGCAGCGACGACAGCATCAAGCACAAAGACAGATACTTTGGGTACGAGCACAGCGACGAACTTGGGCGGTGGGTCAACTTATGACAACACGACAGGTGCGATCAGTGCGCCAAGCTATGTGACTACAAAAACAGATGGTACGACCACCACAGCGAACAATGTGGGTGATGCATTAACTAACCTCAATACTGAAGTGATCAAACCGGTAACGTTTACGGGTAACAGCGGTACAGTTGATCGTAAACTGGGTGAAACGCTGAACATTACTGGTGGCTTAACAGGCGCAGGTTCGAACAGCAACATCAAGACAGTGATCACTGGCAATACGCTAGATATCCAATTGGCAGATGCACCAGTATTTGCAGGCAAAGTGACTGCGAATGGTTTAGATGCCAATGGCAATAAAGTTGAAAACGTAGCAGATGCAACGACAGCAACAGATGCAGTGAACAAAGGTCAGTTAGATGCAGCGACGACAGCGTCAAGCACAAAGACAGATACTTTGGGTACGAGCACAGCGACGAACTTGGGCGGTGGGTCAACTTATGACAACACGACAGGTGCGATCAGTGCGCCAAGCTATGTGACTACAAAAACAGATGGTACGACCACCACAGCGAACAATGTGGGTGATGCATTAACTAACCTCAATACTGAAGTGATCAAACCGGTAACGTTTACGGGTAACAGCGGTACAGTTGATCGTAAACTGGGTGAAACGCTGAACATTACTGGTGGCTTAACAGGCGCGGGTTCGAACAGCAACATCAAGACAGTGATCACTGGCAATACGCTAGATATCCAATTGGCAGATGCACCAGTATTTGCAGGCAAAGTGACTGCGAATGGTCTAGATGCCAATGGCAACAAAGTTGAAAACGTAGCAGATGCAACGACAGCAACAGATGCAGTGAACAAAGGTCAGTTGGATAGCTTAAGTACAGGTCTTACCAATACTGGCTTTGGCTTAAAAGCAGCAGATGGCAATACGATTAACAAAAAGTTAGGCGAAGCAGTTGAAGTAGTGGGTGCAGATAGCAACATCACTACGAAGGTTGCAAATGGTCAAGTTGCGATTGAGTTAAATAAAAACCTCAACAACTTAACTGGTATTACAGTGCACGATGGAACCGATGGTACAAATGGTTCTACAGTGATCGGTAAAGATGGCATCTCAGTTAAAGATGGTTCAGGCAATACTATTGCAGGTGTAGATAACACAGCATTAACCGTTAAAGATGGTAGTGGCAACACAGAAACCAGCATTAACAAAGCGATCAATAGTCTCAATGCATCGCAAGGTGAAACTGACAAGTTTGCAGTGAAGTACGACAAGAATGCTGATGGTAGTGCAAACTATGACAGCGTGACCCTTGCAGGTAGTGCTTCAAGTAGTACTAAAGATGCAACGACAGGCAAGATCACCACAATAGGTGGTACAAGCTTAAACAATGTTGCGAGTGCTGGTGATTACACTAAAGAGGCCAATGCGAGCAAAGCTGTTAACGCAGGTGATCTGAACAATGCAGTTGTTGATGCAACCAATGCAGCGACGAGCAAAGGCTTTGCATTACAAGCAGCAGATGGCGCTAAAGTACAGAAGAACTTAGGCGAAGCAGTTGAAGTAGTGGGTGCAGATAGCAACATCACTACGAAGGTTGCAAATGGTCAAGTTGCGATTGAGTTAAATAAAAACCTCAACAACTTAACTGGTATTACAGTGAACGATGGAATCAATGGTACAAATGGTTCTACTGTGATCGGTAAAGATGGCATCTCGGTTAAAGATGGCTCAGGCAATACCATTGCAGGTGTAGATAACACAGCGTTGACAGTGAAAGATGGTAGTGGCAACACAGAAACCAGCATTAACAAAGCGATCAATAGTCTCAATGCATCGCAAGGTGAAACTGATAAGTTTGCAGTGAAGTACGACAAGAATGCTGATGGTAGTGCAAACTACGATAGCGTAACCCTTGCAGGTACAGGTGGAACAACAATCACCAATGTTAAAGCAGGCGCTATTAACGCAACATCAACTGATGCGATCAACGGTAGTCAATTGTATGATGTTGGTAATAGTCTGAAAAATGCAATTGGCGGTTTGACCACTAGAGATGCAACGACTGGTATCATTACGACAAGTAACATTGGTGGCACGGGTTCAAACACAATTGATGGGGCAATCAACAGCATTAAAGATTCAGCAACCAAAGCGAAGACCACAGTTACCGCTGGAGACAACGTTGTTGTGACTGCTGGTACCAATGCAGATGGTTCAAGTAACTATCAAGTTGAAACAGCGAAAGACGTAAACTTCGATAAAGTGACTGTAGGTAATGTTGTTGTTAATAAGGCAAGTGACACAATTGAAGGATTAAGTAATAAAGATCTTACAGCGAGTGATTTTGCGACTAAAGGTAGAGTAGCGACTGAAGAGCAATTGAAGCAAGCTGTCACGAAAAACATCACTGAAGTTGTAGATGGTAATGGCAACAAAGTGAATATTATTGACCAAGTTGTAAATACAAAACCTGACAATAAGAACCAAGATTCACTGTTCTTAACTTATGATAAGCAAGGTCAAGAAACCACAGATCGCTTGACGATTGGTCAAACAGTACAGAAGATGAATACCGATGGTATTAAGTTCTTCCATACCAATGCCGATATGTCGAAAGGTGATTTAGGAACAACTAATGACTCAAGTGCGGGTGGTTTAAACTCTACAGCGATTGGTGTAAATGCAATTGTGGCAACAGGTGCAGATAGTGCTGTTGCATTAGGTCACAATACAAAAGCTGAGGGCAAACAATCCATTGCAATTGGTCAGGGTGCTGAGGCATTAGGTACACAATCAATCAGTATTGGTACGGGCAATAAAGTGAAAGGCAACCATTCTGGTGCGATTGGTGACCCGACCATTGTTGATGGTGCAAACAGTTATTCTGTAGGTAATAATAACCAAGTGCTTACAGATGATACGTTTGTACTTGGAAACAATGTGACCAAAACAGTTGCTGGTTCAGTTGTGTTAGGCAATGGCTCAGCGGCGACGACTGGTGCTGGTGTTGCGGGTTATGCGCTGTCAGCTGCAACAAGTGCAGACAAAACAGCAATTAGCAATACAACATCAACAACTGGTGCAGTAGCAGTTGGTGATGCGGTAAGCGGTATTTATCGTCAAATTACTGGTGTTGCAGCGGGTAGCGCAGATGCTGATGCTGTAAATGTAGCGCAGTTAAAAGCTGTTGGTAACCAAGTTGTTACCACTCAAAATGCACTTGTAAATGGTTTGGGCGGTAATGCGAAAGTCAATGCTGACGGCACCATTACAGGACCAACCTATAATGTTGCACAAGGTAATCAGTCGAATGTTGGAGATGCTTTAACAGCATTGGATAAAGCCATTGGCTCTGCAGCAACAACTTCTAAAACGACTGTTTCTAATGGTCAGAATATTGTTGTGAATAAGAGCAAAAATGCTGATGGTTCAGACAATTATGAAGTATCAACAGCTAAAGATTTAACAGTTGATTCTGTGAAAGCAGGTGATACGGTTCTCAATAATGCTGGAATCTCAATTGGTAGTAATGCGGTTGTGATAAACAACACAGGATTAACCATTGCAGGTGGGCCAAGTGTAACGGTGGCAGGTATTAACGCAGGTAATAAAACAATTACCAATGTGGCAAATGCTGTTAACGCTACAGATGCAGTCAATAAAGGGCAGTTAGATAGCGCAATTGGCACTGTGAATAACAATGTCAATGAGCTTGCCAATAATGCTGTTAAATATGACGATGCATCAAAAGATAAGATCACACTCGGTGGTGGTGCAAATGGCACAACCATTAGCAATGTAAAAGATGGTGCAGTGACTCAAGGTTCTAAAGATGCTGTAAATGGTGGTCAATTATGGAATGTTCAGCAACAAGTTGATCAAAACTCAACGGATATCAGCAACATCAAAAATGATATTAATAATGGTACTGTCGGTTTAGTTCAACAAGCAGGTAAGGATGCAACTGTTACAGTCGCGAAAGATACTGGTGGTACAAGTGTGAGCGTGGCGGGTACAGATGGCAACCGTGTTGTGACAGGTGTTAAAGATGGCGCAGTCAATGCAACATCAAAAGATGCAGTCAACGGCAGCCAATTGAATACGACTAACCAAGCAGTTGTGAATTATCTTGGCGGTGGTGCTGGTTATGACAATATTACAGGTAGCTTCACTGCTCCAACTTACAACGTAGGTGACTCTAAGTATAACAATGTCGGTGGTGCAATCGATGCATTGAACCAAGCGGATCAAGCATTAAATAGCAAAATTGACAATGTTAGCAACAAGTTGGATAACGCTTTCCGTATTACCAATAACCGGATTGATGATGTTGAGAAAAAAGCCAATGCAGGTATTGCAGCAGCAATGGCACTTGAATCAGCACCTTATATAGCAGGTAAATATACTTATGCAGCTGGAGCAGCTTATCACGGTGGTGAGAATGCGGTAGGTGTGACCTTACGTAAAACTGCAGACAATGGACGTTGGTCGATTACAGGTGGTGTTGCGGCAGCATCTCAAGGTGACCCAAGTGTTCGTATCGGTATCAGTGGTGTAATTGATTAAATCACGAGACAAGGAAGATCGAACGGTCTTCCTTTTTCTTGACAACTTTTTAAGAGAGAAAAAATGAAAGCATTTAACAAAAAAATTATGTTCAGTGTATTCAGTGGTCTTGTGATGTCATTGAGTCATGCTGCTGAAATTGAAACATCAAATACCCAAGAAATTCATTTTCCTGAAGTGAAAGATAGTTATCTAAAGCAAGTGAATCGTTATGAATATGATGACGTGGCACGTTTAGATAAAGGTTTAAGCAAAGATCAGATTCGCCATGTTTTGGGAAATCCGCAATTTTCTGAAGGTCTTTTCGCTGTTAAAACTTGGAACTATGTATTGGATGTCCGAGAGCCGAGTTCAAATCAATATAAACGTTGCCAGTTACGCATAGACTTTGATAAGCACTACCGTTCAGAAAATCTATATTGGAAAGGTGAACAATGCCAAGGTCTGATGGCTTGGGGCATCAATAACCAATCCGCGACAGAACAAACGGCTCTATCCTCTACAGGTCAATCAGCCAGTGTTTTATTCTATTTTGATCATTCAGATAAAAGCGGAGTAAAAAATCCTGAAGTGATTAGCAAAATTGCCGATCAAATTAAGCAAACTGATGGGAACAGTAAGATTTTTGTTGCAGGTTATACTGACCGTTTAGGTTCATTTCCGTATAACCAACGTTTATCAGCTGCGAGAGCCAATACCGTTGTAGATTTGTTGAAACAACAGGGAATTCCTGCTGATCAAATTCAATTTTCAGCAGAAAATAAAACTGACGTGTATCAGAAATGCAATGGGATGAACAAAAAAATTCAATTGGTCGAATGTTTAGCCCCTAATCGCCGAGTAAACATCACTTGGTAAAACTGAAGGCATAATTAAATGAATTCAGTTTGAAAGAAGTTGTTTATTCTTCAAATCGGTTGAGTTTTTATTTTATGCAAACGCCCGATGAATTTCATTGGGCGTTTTAAATTATTCACAGTTATGGTTTATACAATGGTGATTTGTTTTGAAATAAATCATAAACAACCCGATGTGGTCAATTACCAAGTTGACTAATCAAGGAACATCAACAACACACTTTTTAAATAAAGTGTTTAATCAATTTTTTTTGATGAGATGCTTTAAAAAACAATTAACCTATTCACTTAACTTAGCTCTAAAACCTAATTTGAATGTATTGAGTATAAAAATGATGAAGAAGATAGTATTGGCGTTGCTTGGGTTTGGATTTGCTATACAAACACAAGCTTTTGATAAAACTCAGGTGAATTTGGCCAAGGATTTTTGGGGAACTTGGACAGTGTATAATGCGAAGGCCCAATGTACCGAAAGCTATCAATTTACTCAGCCTGACCAATTTACCTACACCACAAAGCAAAAGCGAATGACAGGTGATTTTGCAATATTAAGAAATGAAAATGCTCAGGCTTTGGATGTTTTAGCCTTGAAAGTTAAGTTAGACAACAAAAAAGCCGGTTGTGGTGGCGAGCCTGTAGATTATAGCAATGCTGATATTAGATTAAGTTTAAAATGGGTATCTGCTAAAACAGCTGAGCTGTGTACAGACCGTGAAGGCAAACAATGTACAGGTTTATATTTGATTAAACAGAAATAATCTGTTGAAAAGTGAATTAAGAGGCTTCTTTTGAGGCCTTTTATAAAATAAAATTTAGTGATTTTTATTAAATGATAAATATTTTTTATTAAAAAATAAAAAATTATTCATAGAAGTTTTGTGTCTTATCCAACACGATAGCGTTATATTAAATTCTAATGTTTTATTTATCTATAAAGCTTGTTGGAATATCAATAGACACGTCTTGTTTAAAAAAAGATCATGCTCAAGATCATTGGTTATATGCTAAGTTATAGTATGATGTGTTCATATTTCGACTGATTTATTGTTATATCAGTTTTATTTAGCCAGAGTGAATTGATATTCATTTCAAGCTCAAACAATGTTGGAAATACAAATGCCTGACTATCGTTCAAAAACATCGACACATGGAAGAAATATGGCTGGTGCACGTGGCTTATGGCGTGCAACAGGAATGAAAGATGAAGATTTTGGTAAACCGATTATTGCGGTAGTCAACTCATTTACTCAATTTGTACCTGGTCATGTACATCTAAAAGACTTAGGTCAACTGGTTGCTGAGCAGATTCAAGCAGCGGGTGGTGTGGCAAAAGAATTCAATACGATTGCGGTCGATGATGGTATTGCAATGGGGCATGATGGCATGCTGTATTCATTGCCTTCACGTGATTTGATTGCGGATTCTGTTGAATACATGGTCAATGCGCATTGTGCAGATGCTATGGTGTGTATTTCTAACTGTGACAAAATTACACCAGGAATGCTGATGGCAGCAATGCGTCTGAACATTCCAGTGGTATTTGTGTCTGGTGGGCCAATGGAAGCGGGTAAAGTTAAAATCCGTGGTACAGAACATGCAATTGATTTAGTCGACGCAATGGTGGTTGCCGCTGATGATAGCTTTACCGATGAAGAAGTAAAGGAATATGAGCGTTCAGCTTGTCCAACTTGTGGTTCATGTTCAGGCATGTTTACAGCCAACTCAATGAACTGTTTGACAGAAGCCCTTGGTTTATCATTACCGGGCAATGGTTCAACTTTAGCAACCCATGCAAATCGAAAAAAATTATTCGAAAGAGCGGGTCAATTGATTGTTAAGTTGGCAAAACGTCATTATGAACAAGATGATTACACCATTTTACCACGTTCAATTGCGACCAAAGCATCTTATGAAAATGCAATGATTTTAGATATTGCAATGGGTGGTTCAACTAATACAGTCTTGCATTTATTAGCTGCTGCACATGAAGCAGGTGTTGATTTTACCATGGACGATATTGATCGTTTATCTCGTAAAGTTCCTGTGTTGTGTAAAGTTGCACCGGCAAAACAAGATGTACATATGGAAGACGTACATCGTGCTGGCGGTATCATGTCGATTCTAGGTGAATTAGATCGAGCAGGTTTATTGGATACAACGGTGCATACCGTACATGAAAATACCTTGAAAGATGCCTTAGATAAATGGGACATTATTCGTACAGAGGATCCTGAGGTTTACGAGTTCTTCCGCTCAGCGCCAGGTGGTGTTCCAACTCAAACAGCATTTTCACAAAACCGTTATTATCAAACTTTAGATGGTAACCGTGAAAAAGGCGTGATCCGTAATGCTGAACATGCATTCTCTAAAGACGGTGGCTTAGCTGTACTGTACGGAAACATTGCTGTGGATGGTTGTATTGTAAAAACTGCGGGTGTAGATGATTCGATCCTGAAATTTAATGGTACGGCTCGTGTCTTTGAAAGCCAAGATGCTGCTGTAGATTCAATCCTTGGTCATGAAATCAAAGCTGGTGATGTCGTGGTGATTCGTTATGAAGGTCCACGTGGTGGTCCGGGCATGCAAGAAATGCTTTACCCGACCAGCTATCTAAAATCGAAAGGTTTAGGTAAAGAATGTGCTTTACTTACGGATGGTCGTTTCTCTGGCGGTTCTTCAGGTCTTTCAATTGGCCACGTATCCCCAGAAGCTGCTGAAGGTGGTGTCATTGGATTGGTTGAAGATGGTGATTTGATCGAAATTGATATTCCAAATCGAACGATTAACCTTGCTGTTGATGAAGTAACCTTGGCAGCACGACGTAAAGCTCAAGACGAAAAAGGTTGGCATCCAGCTGAAGAACGTCCACGTAAGGTCTCAAAAGCGTTAAAAGCGTATGCTATGCACACCACTAGTGCATCGAAAGGTGCGGTGCGTGAAATCTAAGCTTTAAAATTAGATTCCAAACAAAATAAAAGCACTCATTGATTGGGTGCTTTTTATTGAATTGATCTAACAATTTAAATTTTATCGAGTTTTGGGATATTGATCATTCAGATTCAAATTGTTATAAGTTTTGTTATGACTGGTTAGAATTAATTTTATCAGCATCACCTGTGAATGAATGGTATGCTTGAGTGAGTTTCAATCAGATTTTCTTTTATTTTTCAGTGCTTATTTCGAGGCTCTACGCATGTCACTGTTACGCCGTTGGTTTGATCCAATCCGATCGAGTTGGTTTTACCAAAAGCCGATTCGTCAAGAGGTGTTATCTACGGAACAGGGACTGAGTATTTATCTGCGTTTAGATGATGTTTATAGCTATCTTGCTGTACAGCAACTCCCCCAATTGGAAGATCTTTTAAGTGATGATTTGAAGCCACTTAAAGTCATTATTTCCAATACCGCAGCAGAACCCCCCAATGGCATGACCATAGAAGAATGGCGCAATTATAGTTTAGAAGATGCCAAAATCTTAGCCAATCAACATCGCTTTAGTTATGATGATGAAAAACCAGAACAACCGACTCAAGAAGCATTACAACAAGCGGAAACAATTCTTAGAAATACACCGTTGACTGGTCAAAATTTCCTTTATTTACTCGAAGATGTATTTCATATGCTGTGGCAGCAGCAGTATGGCAAATTACGCACTTTATTTGTGATGGCGAGTCAGCATCAAAAACCTCAGAATTTTCCAGAACGTATTTTTGGTCAAAGCCCAATTTTAGAAAGCTATTTTGAGTTTGGTGGGCGTAAATATCATGCAGTAGATGATTTATTACGGTTAACTCGTCGTTTAAAACAACAAAAATTATTGATTGATAATCCTATTTTTCTCATCAATCACATTGAATGGCGTGAGCATTTGATGAGTGATGCGGAAGAGCTTGCTGAAATTCAGGCCATGCATCCTGAACTTGATTTATATATTGCCTTAGAAGATCCGATCAGTTGGTTATTATTGGCATATATCAAAGAAGAACTCGCAAATTATTATAATATTCAACTGAATTTATTTCCGCTGAGTTATCACGGTCGGGACTTTTTTGATTGGAGTTTGGCGACCCGTCTTTCCAAGCGTTCAGAAGTAAAATTTACCCCGTTCTGTCGTCCGACCGCAGACAGCACCTTAAATATGGCAAAGATTTATTACAGCGTACCAGAAGAACAACGTGTAGATGTGATGTATGACATTTTACAAGCGGTTTGGACCAAAGGTCGTGATTTATCATTCAAGCCGCATTTACAGCAAATGCAACATGATTTAGGAATTGAAAACCTAACAGATACTGACGTGGAAGCTTTATTAACAGCCAATGATCGGCAATGTGCAGAGAAACATCAGCCTGATTTTCCTGTTTTAGAATTGCGTATTGAAGGAAAGCGTTACGTTTTTAATAGCCTATATCGGGTTTGGATGATTGAAAGTATTTTTAGTAATGTGTTAGAACAGAAGTATAAAGCCGAGAATGAGTTTGAACGCGCTCAACATAATATAGAAGCACAGGATGCAGAAAAAACAGATGATTAAAAAAGAGAAATGTGAATCATTAGAACAAGTACGTGATCGAATCGATCAGTTGGATCAGGAGCTGATTGAACTGATTGCAACCCGTCAATTTTATGTTGATCAAGCTGTCCGATTTAAACGTAATGTAGATGACGTACAGTCTCCAGAGCGTGTACAACAAGTGATTAATAAAGTACGTCAGAAAGCCATAGATGTTGGAACTAACCCTGATTTGGTGGAAATGCTCTATCGGGAAATGATCCAGCATTTTATCCAAAGAGAATTAAAAGAAATTCGTCCATAACGGTGATGTGATTTCAATTTTGCCCATAAAAATATTTATTTTAGAGAACAGTATGAAAAAAATTATTCTAATCTGCATCACAACAATGTTGAGTCAGTATGCACTTGCAGAAAATTGGAAATTTATTGTCAAAGATGCCGATGGTAGCTTTTATTTAGATACCGATCGCATTGTAAAAAAAGACAATACGGTAAATTATTGGGCTAAGTTTGTTGCTGATGCAGACAGTGAAGAACTTGATATGAAAAAAGGTGACTATACACTTTCTCATAATTTAGACCAATGTGCTGATCGTACGACAAATATTACACTGGTTGAAGATTATAAAAAAAATGGTCAATTGATAAATAGCGATCCGCAAGTCTCAGATCCAAGTGATATCGATGATGATGAAATTAATCTGGCATTTTTTAAAGCCGTGTGTAAATAACTTCTAAATTCTTATGTATTTCAATATCTAAAGTACAATTAGCTTTAACGCACTTCAGTCTAAGCTACTTAAAATCCCTTTTATATAAAAGGGATTTTTTATTGATCATTGTTAATTTATGGTCATCATACTATAGCCAAACCAGCTAATTATTCATATAAATCATTTGCATCAAGTCATTGA
Source organism: Acinetobacter sp. LipI_19 (assembly GCF_058242925.1). Classification (NCBI taxonomy): domain Bacteria; kingdom Pseudomonadati; phylum Pseudomonadota; class Gammaproteobacteria; order Moraxellales; family Moraxellaceae; genus Acinetobacter; species Acinetobacter sp. LipI_19. The sequence continues at coordinate 3,862,656 of NZ_JBZAYK010000001.1, read as the reverse complement.
TCATAAATGAGCTTATGTTCTTGTATCAACTCTTAGAAACTATTGGTTAGCAATTTGTTTTTTGTACTTTTGAATCATAAATGATTACCCGATCGTGGGGCGACATGGATGTCGCCATTGGATGGAGGTACAGGACGTACCTCTCATCCAACATGAGTAAAAATAAAGCACGGCTTTGTTTGTAGTACAAGGTTTGGTATCCCCTACAAAAAGTTAGGCATCACCTACACAAACTTTCCAAGCAAAATGTGGCAATGAACAATCTTTTATAATCAAACAATTTATTTCTCCATTTGGTTGATTTAATTAAAGATATTTATTGAGAGAAATTATATTCTTGTGTATGCGTTTTTTGACAAGTTGACTATATTTTGATTTGGGCATTATCATTTTTGAATTAGTCTTTTATATGCCCCATTCCAATTCTGTATTTGTGATTTTATTGATGACAGATTGATATTCAAATTTTTTACATGCACACCATAATTGCATAAAATCTGAACCAAAATATTGCTTAAAAACCTTATTTTTTTCAAATAATTGTAGTGCTTCAAGCTGATGAGAAGGTAAGAAATGCTGTGAGTTGATCACTTTTACTGGTTGGATTGATTGAGGTAAATCCATTGCTGCATGTAACCCATGCAGTACACCCGTCAGAATAGTTGCAACACACAAATAAGGGTTGACGTCTGCACCCGCAACACGATATTCCAAGCGTTGATTGTCCTGATCTGAACAGGGGATGCGAATGGCAACGTTACGATTATTGAAGCCCCAATTGGCTTCGAGTGGAACATGATTGCCAAGCTGGAATCTGCGGAATGCGTTAATATTGGGTGCTAAAATAGCCATGGATGCGGGCATTAAGTCGAGTAAACCCGTGATCACTTTGTGCATGATCGGGTTTGGGTTTTTCAACTGGTCTATTTTAAAAAGATTGTCTTGCCATTGGTTACGCATGCTCATATGAAAGTGCATGCCACTGCCTGCTTTTGCCATATTTGGTTTCGCCATAAAACTGGCTTTTAAACCATGTTGCATCGCAATTTGACGAATCATTCTTTTAATACTCATGATGTCATCACACAGTTTTAAAATGTTGTCACTGTGCTGAATATTCAATTCAAATTGTCCAGAAGCACTTTCAGCTACAACACCTGTTAAATCAATATCTTGTCGTTTTGCTTCTAATTCAATTTGTTGAATGACAGTTTGAAAATTATGCGGGGTATCGACATCGAAACATTGGGTAGAAAGCGGATCCGATTGGGGAGAAAATGGGGCATCTTGGACATTTTCAGACAAATAAAATTCGATTTCACCTGCCATCATTGGAAAATAGTGCATTTGATGCAGTGTCGATAAAATTCTTTTTAATATATTGCGAGGCTCGATCACACAATCTGAACCATCATCGGATTTCATGGTTAATAGCAGCTGGGCGTGCTGATTGGGTTGATCTGCGCAAGGCTTTAGACTGCCCAAGACGGGCATACATAAGCGATCGGGTTCACCAATATATTTCCCAAGCCCACTTTCTTCAACCACTTGACCATCCAAACTCATCGCATAAATAGACAATGGAAAGTAACAGCCTTTCTGCAATTGATGGAGGGCATTTACTTCAATACGCTTACCACGTAGATGACCATTGAGGTCATGCAAGCAGATATCAATAAACTGGGTCTCTGGATAATGTTCTAAATATTGTTGGATTTCTTTGTCAAAATCATACATGCCCTGATTTTCTAAGATCAGTGCTGTGGGGAATATTTTTGTAGAATTGGCAAGTGACATATTCATTGTGAATAGATCCAAATAGGGTAAAAAAATTATAGAAAGCTTGCTTACTCGAGTAACGTAAAATGATCGTAAATTCTTTTCTTAGACGCTTAGCCAAAATACTCAACATCAAGCCTCAATCATTGCTTGAGGCTATATCCTAAAAACAGTGATATTTCAAAGCAAAGCTTTGGCGTAGCATTGCCTCAGAATATTGAGGTAAAACGACATGATGGGATTTGTAATTGGTGTATTTGCAATTGCAGGCATGATTAAAGGCACAATTGGTCTCGGCTTACCTGCCGTTTCAATGGGGCTTTTAAGCCTTGTGATTAGTCCATTTCAAGCCGCAACTTTATTGATCATTCCATCTATGGTGACCAATTTTTGGCAATTGTTTGCTGAAGGCCATGTATGGCGGTTGGTTCGCCGTTTTTATCCCTTATTATTGGGGATTATTATCGGTTCAATTTGGAGTATTTTCCCAACTTTAGGCCACTCTAGTAGCGGTTTTCATAGTGAAGCATTACTGGGGGGAATGCTAGCATTGTATGGACTCTATGGTTTATTTTCCAAACGTATGCCAAATCTTGCACCACATGAAAAATGGCTTTCCCCAATCATTGGATATTTAGGCGGTGCTTTAACTGTTGCCACGGGAGTGGTGGTGATTCCTGTGGTCCCTTATTTACAATCTTTGCAGTTAAAGCGTGATGATTTGGTTCAGTCTTTAGGTTTAGCTTTTACCGTTTCAACCCTGTGCCTTGCTGTTTTCTTACATCAAAACCCTGTTGAAGATACGCCAATTGATTATCAGTTATCTCTTATTGCCTTGGTACCCGCATTAATGGGAATGTGGGTGGGAACAAAAATCCGTTACCGTATTCCAGAGCAAAAATTTCGTAAAGTTTTCTTCTGTGGCTTGGTGATTTTTGGCTTATATTCAGTATTGCATCAATTTGGCGTGATCTAATTCGTGGACTTAAATGGTCGTTTAATGGCTCTGTCTGCAAAGGTGAAGCTATGACCATATTGGGTACACTGAAAAAATTAAAGTAGATGATAATGATTCCGTTAATTTTAAAAATGAATATCAGCGTGGTGCTTAAGTCTTTAACGTGAGTTTGACTTAAAGATATCTTTAATATATCGAAAAACAATGATCTTGACGGAGTCTTACTGAACTGTCATTCAATTTCAGGATCAGCCTGCGGCTCGCCCTACTTTTGTTTCGACATGTGGAGCTAAGCTCCGCAAGGGTACCATCTTGCGTAGCCACATCGCTGCTCACCGCAAAACTCGTCAACCACCAGCAATGTATTCAATGAATCGCAGAAACAATACTTTATGTATGAGATCCTGCCTCAGACAGTTACGGATGACGTTTCCGAGTATCATATTTCATCAAGAATTTTATATCGAATTCAGATTATTTAAACTAAAATCAGTTTCGATTTTTGTGAAATTAAAAATTGGGCAAAGTGTTGATATGCTGTTGGAAGCTCATCAAAGTTTTGAGCAGCCAATTGTAGTTGACGTTTTGCCCATTCACCGACCAGCTCAATTTGATCAAATGCATAGAGTTGATTGAGTCGCATTGCTGCCCGTTTGGGCATAATGGCAATGCCGACACCACTTGCAACCACTTGAGCGATCGCAGCAAAATTTGGCAATCTTAAACGATACTGAATTGCACAATTAAGCAATTTGGCTTGGTTTTCAATCGACTGCTGTAGAGAGTGATATTGCATTAAACCCACAAAGGCATAGTTCAGAGTATCGACCAGTCTGAGCTCTGTTCGCTGGCTTAATTCATGATTTGATGGACAAATCAGCACTAACGGATCATCTGAAAAGGTTAAAGTCTGTAATTGATGTGCATTAAAAAAGCTCGAAATTAAGCCGAGTTTTGCATTGCCTTTTTCAAGGGTCTGAATAATTTCATTACTTTCTGCTTCCTGTAGATCAATCTGAATATGTGGGTTTTCAACTAAATACTGAGGAAGTAATAAGGGCAGATATTCACTTTGTGCAGATGAATTACACCACAAAGTCATCTGTGTGCTTAGACCTTTTGCGAAGGGTGACATCGCTTGTTCAAGCTGTTTACTTTGTTGTATTAGACGTAAAGCCTGTTCTGCAAAAGTTTGACCTGCAATTGTGAGTTTGACCCCAGAGGCATGGCGGGTAAAAAGGCTTGTGGCATATTGTTGTTCGAGTTTTTTAATACGTTCACTGGCTGCCTGTAGTGAAATCGACGAGCGTTCTGCGCCTTTGGTGAGGCTTCCTGTGTCCACGATATTGATAAACAGTTGCAAATCGAAGAAGTCTAGGCGCATGCGAATCATAAAGAGCTGAAATGAGATCAAAGTATAGCTGAATAATCATACAAATATGCGATATCGTGTAGATTGTTTCAGCGGTAAGTAGGACGAGATTTAAATTGAAACTATGAATGAAGGCTTGATCACGACGATATCGTACGATAGTCACAGGATATTTTAAGCGATTGTATTGGAAAATATATGGGCTTGAAACAAAAGTAACTTGATTGATATTGATCATATGCCTGACTTGCTCAATTTGAGTCTACAACGCAAACCATTGATGAAATATCAAAACACCCTAGAAAAGATGAGAATTCTAAGCGAGCAAAAAAGTGAAAACGATTGGTTTATTAGGCGGAATGAGTTGGGAATCTACAGACTTGTACTATCAACAGCTGAATAAAAGCGTTCAACAAAAATTAGGAAAATTACACTCTGCAAAAATTGTTTTAATCAGTGTTGATTTTGCTGAGATAGAAATATTACAGCGTCAAGGCTTATGGGACGATGCAGCACTGTATTTAACAGAGAAGGCTATTCAGTTGGAGAAAGCAGGGGCAGAAGGGATCTTACTGTGTACCAATACTATGCATAAAGTTGCTTCTGCTATTGAAAGCTCGGTCTCAGTTCCATTTATTCATATTGCTGATGCAACAGCAAAAGAAGTTTTAAATCAGAACATTGGCAAAGTCGGTTTGTTAGGTACTCAATTTACCATGGAACAGGACTTCTATAAGCGTCGGTTAGAACAACAAGGCATCAATGTACTGGTGCCTAACCAAGCGCATCGACAGATGGTTCACAATATTATTTATGATGAATTGTGTTTAGGTGTGATCAAGGAAGAATCTCGTCAGAAATACATCCATATTGTTGAGCAGCTAATATTAGAGGGTGCTGAAGGTATTATTCTAGGATGTACAGAAATTTGTATGCTCATTGGAGATACTCAGTTTTCTGTTCCGTTGTTTGATACAACGTCGATCCATGTGCAAGCTGCTGTGGATTTTGCTTTGTCTTGACCTTTTTGAAGTGGGTATTTGTATCAATAAAAAAGCTCCCGAAGGAGCTTTAAATACTATATAAGCAAAGGCTTAAATAATTTTCACACCTTGCTGACCCGCAGGGGTAACTTTAAAGATTTCTACTTCAAACGTGATATTTTTACCTGCAAGTGGATGGTTGAAATCCACTTCAGTAATGTCTTCACCAACAGTTTTAACCACACCAAATAGACTTTGTTTGGCTTTGTCTTCAAACTCAATCATGTGGCCTTCAACAGGACGTTGTTCGAATTTTACTGTATCGAATTTTTGCACATTTTCAGAATTCCACGGACCGAAGGCATCTTCTGGTGGAAGACTAACAGTACGACGGTCACCTGCACGAAGACCAAATAAGGCTTTTTCAAAACCTGGCAATAAACTGCCATCCCCGATCACTAAGCTTACAGGCTCTTCACGGCTACGTGTGTTATCAATTTCAACACCACTTTCGATGGCAACAGAAAAATGCAGTTCTACTTTTGAGCCATCTGCAACACGCGTTTCGTCATTGGGGTTAATCATTTGTTCAGTCATTTTGCGCTTCCGCACGTTGAATACGATGCTTTTCTAAAAAGAAGGTATCAATTAACAATAAAATCGTACCGAGAGTGATCGCACTATCGGCAATGTTGAATGCAGGGAAACTACTGCCTTGGTAATGCAAATGAATAAAATCGACCACATAACCTAATGTCACCCGATCAATTAAATTCCCCAATGCACCGCCAAGAATCAATGCGATTGCAGCAGGTAAGATCAGCGTGGTTTTTGGCATACGCATAAGCCAAAAAATAAAGATGATCGATACAACGCCTGCAAGACCTGTGAATAAATAATGCTGCCAACCGCCCGCATCAGACAAGAAGCTAAATGCTGCGCCGTAATTATGCAGTAATGTCCAATTTAAGAAGGGCAATACAGGTATAGGCTGAGCATAAGTCAGCTCTGCACTTGCAATGTTTTTTGTCCATTGGTCAATGATAATGGCAAGGACAGAAAGTCCAAGCCACATCAAATTATGTGGATAAAACTGTAATAAGCCCTTTTTATTTTGCGGATTAGGCATATTTTCTCTCTTCGCCTTGACCTGTAGGAAGGTTAATAATACAACGAGAACAAAGCCCTGGATGTGCATGATGTGTATTCACATCTGGAAGAACATGCCAGCAACGTGCACATTTTTCGCCTTCAGCAGCAGAAACTTTAACACGTAGGCCTTCAAGTTCTGTTGCTTCACCTTGCTCAGCATAGTCATAAACAATCGCTTGAGAGGTGATCAAGACAAAACGAAGCTCATCGCCCAATTGCTTCAAGACGTTTTGTAGGTCTGTATTTGCCCAAAGTTCAACTTTAGCAGACAGGTTACTACCAACCAATTTAGCATTACGCGCTGTCTCAATCTGTTTATTAACCGCAGATTTGACTTCAATTAAGGTTTGCCAATCCGCTTCAGAGATCAAGTTGGTGCTTGATGCCACTGGAATATCATACCAATGCGCTGTAAATACATATTTTTCAGTTTGTTCTGGAATCAATGGCCACGCTTCTTGTGCTGTAAAGCTCAAGATAGGGCTCATCCAACGAACAAAGGCTTGAACCAAATGATACAACGCAGTTTGAGCAGAATGACGTGCTGTGGAGTCTGCTTTAGTCGTGTATTGGCGGTCTTTGATGATGTCTAAGTAGAAACCACCCAAATCATTGATACAGAAACTGGTCAAAGCATTGGTGACGACATGGAAGTTCATATCTTCATAAGCTTGTTGAATGGTTTTCTGTACGTCTGCTGCACGTTGTAAGATGTATTGATCCAATGCAATCAATTGATCTACAGGTAACGCATCTGTTGATGGTTTAAAGCCATTCAAGTTTGCCAATAAGAAACGTAAAGTATTACGAATACGACGATAGCTGTCACTTACACGGCTAAAAATTTCGTTACTTGCGGCAATTTCATAACGATAATCGCTTGATGCAACATATAAACGTAAACCATCAGCACCTAACTGCTTGATGATGTCTTCAAGTGGGATAAAATTACCCAATGATTTCGATAATTTACGACCTTTTTCATCCACGGTAAAACCATGCGTAAGCAGGGCTTTATAAGGTGCGCGTTTATGGATCGCAATCGACGTGAGCAATGAAGACTGGAACCAACCACGATGTTGGTCAGAACCTTCAAGATATAAATCAGCAGGATCTTGCAGTTCTGCACGTTCACGCAATACTGCATAGTGCGTTGTACCTGAGTCAAACCACACATCGAGCGTGTCACGAACAGCATTATACTGCTCAGCATCATCACCGATAAACGCTTTGGCTTCACGGTTATACCAACCATCAATGCCTTCTTTTTCGATGAGCTTTGCCACATCTTCAATGAGCTCTGCGGTACGAGGGTGCAATTCATTGGTATCTTTATGTACAAAGAATGGAATCGGCACACCCCAAGTCCGTTGACGAGAGATACACCAGTCTGGGCGACCTTCAATCATTGACTTGATACGGTTTTTACCCCAATCAGGGACAAAGTCGATGTCATTTTCAATTGCATTTAAAGCATCTTGGCGTAGGCCATTCGCATCCATGCTGATAAACCACTGTGGGGTTGCACGGAAGATGATTGGTGTTTTATGACGCCAGCAATGCGGGTAACTATGCTTAATCGGCAGATGCGCCCAGAGTTTTCCAGCATCTGTTAATGCTTCAATAATTTTTGGATTGGCTTTATAAATGTGCTCGCCTGCAAAAAGAGGTGCAGTCGGTAAATACACACCATTACCACTTACAGGGTTTTCTACTTTTAAGTTATAGATTAAGCCAACTTTATAATCGTCCACACCATGTCCAGGTGCAGTATGCACAGCACCTGTACCACTGGTTGCAATGACATGTTCACCTAAAATCACAGGTACTTGACGATCTACAATCAATGGATGTTGTAATTGTAAGTTTTCGAGAGTCGCACCAACAAAGTCCGCCAATACTTTTGGTTGTTCAAGTTTGTAACGTTCACATGCAGATTCAACTAAATCTTTGGCTAAGATTAAGTTTTGTGTGCCACGTTCAGACTGAACTTCCACCAATTGATAGGCAATATCCGCATGTAAGGCAACCGCTTGGTTCGCGGGTAAGGTCCATGGTGTCGTTGTCCAAATCACGATATCTGTTGGATTACTAACGCTGACACCAACTTTTGCAGACAAATCAGCAAGATTTACAACACCGAAACCAACATCAATTGCATCAGATTTTTTATCTTCATATTCCACTTCTGCTTCAGCAAGTGATGATCCACAATCCATACACCAGTTCACTGGTTTTAGACCGGGTTCGATATGACCTGCTTTGGCAATTTCACCGAGCGCACGAACAATATCTGCTTCTTGTTTGAAGTTCATGGTGAGATATGGGTTATCCCAGTCCCCAAACACGCCCATGCGAACAAAGTCTTTTTTCTGTAATTCGACTTGAGTATATGCATATTCACGGCAGGCTTTACGGAAAGTCGATGCGTCAACTTTCACACCAACTTTACCGATTTTTTCTTCGACTTTGAGCTCGATTGGCAGACCATGACAGTCCCAACCTGGAACATAAGGAGCGTCAAAATCATCTAAAGTACGACTTTTAACAATAATGTCTTTTAAAACTTTATTGACGACATGACCTAAATGCAATGAACCATTTGCATATGGAGGACCGTCATGCAGAATATATTTTTTCTTGCCAATACGCGAAGCACGAATCTGCTGATAAATGTTGTCGGCATACCACTCTTCTAACCATTTTGCTTCACGTACTGCGAGATTTGCTTTCATTGCAAATTCAGTACCTGGTAGGTTTAGCGTGGCTTTATAATCCACTGCATTTTCAGAAGTTTGCTTATCGCTCATGCAAGTTGTCATCCAATATTATCAGCACCATTGCTGACGCGTTTTACAATAAAAGTTTAAGTTAAAAAGGAAATTTGGGGGTGTTTTTGCGAAACTCAAGCAAACGCTCGACATCATCATCAATTCCCGCTTGAAGCGCTTCAAGTGATGGGTAATTTAATTCACCATGTAAATAGTCGAGGAAAGTGACCCGCATTAACAGACCATACAGATTAGCAGAAACATTTGGAAAATGTACTTCTAATCGCCATTCTGGATGTTCTTGTTTGATTGCAGGGCGTGTACCCACATGGCCCGCACCAAATAACGCATCTGCTTGATAGCCAGAAACACCTATTTTATTGGGGTTCTCAGCTTTGACTTTCTGGGTCAATGAGGTACTTTCGCAAATAACATCAACAGCATAAATACCACTTAAACAGGGTTTATGACGGCCAAGTCGAACATTGATGGTTGGAAAATTCAAAGTACGACCAATTTGATCACCATATTGCACACGACCAATCATGCTGTATGGGCGACCCAATAATTTTGCTGCAAGTGATAAGTCACCCGCTTGGAGGACTTGGCGAATACGGGTTGAACTGACACGTTCGCCATTAAATTCAATGGTATTGAGATTGGTGACATCAAAACCATATTGTTTTAAAAATTCACTATTGCCTTGACGGTCTTTACCAAAGTGAAAATCATCCCCTAAGATTAAACTTTGCGCATTAAGTTTGTTTTTTAACAGGCTTGCAAAGTTTTCTGCACTTAAGCTACGGAATTGATTATCAAATTTAGCGATAGCAATATAATCGACACCTAATTCAGATAAATATTCTACTTTTTCTCTGAGCGATGAAATCCGTGGCGGTGCTTCATAACCTTTGAAAAACTCTAAAGGTTGCGGCTCAAAAATCATCACCAAGGTTTTTAAATTTTGGGCTTTAGCCACTTCTTTGAGTTGAGAAACCATCGCCTGATGTCCCAAATGGACACCATCAAAATTGCCAATCGTCACAGCGGTTTGGGGCAATTGAAAATTTGGTGCTAAGGCATTTAGACGTAACAGCTGCATGGTTTCAAAATAAGCTTAAAATTTGAAAGGACTATATATTGCCATAATCTCACAGTTTCGTCTTTGTTGTTGTGTTTTTATCCAGAAAAAAATGACTGAGAATATCTTTATATCAATAAAGTTGATTCATTTTATGAAATTAAATCAATTTTATTTATTAAAAGATGCTTTTATAATCAATTTATCTGCTGAAATGAGGATAAAGCGATGAAAAAGCCATTTTATCAACTTGAACAAACGAGTGATGTGATTCGACAGTTTACGCCAAACTGGTTCACCATGACTATGGGAACAGGGGTTGTTGCACTGATCTTGCCTGAGTTTCCGTTTGTATCTGATTTTTTATGGCAACTGGCAACTATTTTGTGGCAGTTTAACACGCTACTGTTTACTGTATTTATCATACTGTATGTTCTACGCTGGCTCATCTATCCTCAAGAAGCGAAGCAGATTTTTTCCCATCCCGCAATGGCACTCTTTTTAGGTGCAATTCCAATGGGGTTGGCAACGGTATTAAATGGCTTTTTAAAATATGGCATACCCATTTATGGTGATGTTGCGTTCCAAATTGCGCAGTTGTTGTGGTATGTCGATGTGGTTTTAGCGGTGAGTATCGGGGTGCTGGTACCGTTTTGTATGTTCCACAAACAAGATCATCAATTGCATACAATGACTGCAATGTGGTTATTGCCGATTGTGGCCTGTGAAGTTGCAGCAACTTCAGGCGGTTTACTTTTAGCGCATACGCATGTTAGTCAACAGGCGGTGGGTATTTTATTCACCAGTTACATGCTGTGGGGGATGTCTGTATTGCCTGCTTTTGGGATTCTCACCATTCTAATGTTACGTTTGGCTGTACATCAATTGCCGAGCAAAGAGTTGGCAATTACCAGCTGGTTAGCTTTAGGGCCAATTGGTACAGGTGCGTTGGCACTCTTGATTCTAGGTGCTCAGGCTCCTGAGGTTTTGGCATTGATTCAGTTAGAAAATTTAGGTGTGTTCTTTCAAAATGTTGGGATCGTGGCAAGTTTTATTTTGCTGGGCTTTGGTGTGTGGTGGGTCGCAATCGCAGTTCTAACCACACTCAAACATGCGGCAACTGAGCTACCATTTAATCTCGGTTGGTGGGGGCTAACTTTCCCACTGGGTGTATTTACTTTGGCAATATTGAGTTTAGGTCAACAATTACATCTCAGTTTTATTGTAGATACAGGCTTAGCATTTGCTGCAATTTTGATGATGTTGTGGGTGATGGTGATGAGCAAAACTTTGCAGGGAATGTATCAAGGGAATCTGTTTTTCTCTCCTTGTTTAAAGACTTTTTTAGAACGTGAATAAACAGAAAATGTTGTTGATCAGTCTATAAAAATAATCATTAAGAACCGATGGAAAAAGCGTCCAAACCCAATTGTCTATTGATTACAGTTGGGCTTTTTTAATATTGAAATACAAAATAAATGCTATATAAGCAGTATGATGTTGGTTTGAGAAAATTTAAAAGTGGATGAATATTACAATCAATGAGGATTCAAAAAGCATTTGAACCTGTGCTAGAAAATGTGATTAACCATTTTAGTCGCAGCTTTGTAGAAGATTTACATAGCATCTATGTTTATGGCAGTGTTGCTCAAGGCATTGCAATTATCGGTCAGTCAGATTTAGACCTATGTGTTGTTTTTAAAAATAAACCAAAAAATTTAAATGAAAAGATTGCTGAAATAAGCGTAAATCTTAAGGTTTTACACCCATTTCTACCTAAAGTTGATATCGATATTGGTTTTCTAGATGAGGTTTTAAATAAGCATTCCCTACAAAGTTGGGGAGCATGGATCAAATTCTTTTGTCAGCATATTTATGGAGAAGATTTATCTGCGCTTTTTAACGATGTTCAGATTAATCGCGAGGTAATTAAGGCGATAAATAGTGGTTATGATACAGATATACAAGGTTATTTACGCATATTAGAGGCATCTGATAAAACAGCAAAAGAATTAATCAGCCTTAAGAAATCTTTAATTAAACGGATAATACGACTGCTTCCTTTGACATTGGACAATATAAAAGGATGGCCATGCCATTTAAATGATACTGTGGCACAAACGATAGATGTATATCCTGAACAAAAAGCAGTGTTTCAATACTTGTTAAACGAACTTGATCATCCAAATGTACCAAGTGAGACCTCTATCCAAGAAATAAAAAGCGTTTATTTGTGGATAGATGCTCACATTATATAAAAATAAAAAAAGCAGCCTTTTGGCTGCTTAAAATAGGTTAAATTTATAATTATGATTTATCTTTTAAGCTAAAGAACCAGTTGAGTATCAATGCTGCAAACGTTGCAGTACCAATACCACCCAAGTTGAAATCACCAAATTGAAGGGCAAAGTCACCTGTTCCTAAAATGATTGTTACTGCGGCAACCATCAAGTTTTTATTTTGAGAAAAATCGACTTTATTTTCAATCCAAATCTTCGCACCCGCAATGGTAATTAAACCAAAGACCACGATTGAAGCACCTGTTAAAATCGCTGTTGGAATGGTATGAATCACTGCGCCAAATTTAGGTGAAAACCCTAAGAAAATTGCAAAAATACCAGCAATGACAAAAACAATCGTAGAATAAACACGAGTAACGGCCATTACACCAATATTCTCACCATAGGTGGTCATACCAGGTGCACCGACACCACCAGAAAGCGTGGTTGCAATACCATCTGCAACAAAAGCTTTACCAATTTGTGGATCTAGGTTTTCGCCAGTCATTGCACTGACTGCTTTGATATGGCCCAAGTTTTCTGCCACCAGAATTAAAGCAATCGGAGCAATAATTAACATTGCATTGATATCAAAAACAGGTGAATGGAAAGTGGGCGTACCAAACCATGCAGCTTGTTGAATAGGCGTGAAATTAATCGGCGTTCCATTTCCCATTACGTTTGCAACAATGAAATAGATCAAATAAGCCAATAACAACCCGACCAAAAGCAATAAGCGTTGTAATAGACCTTTTGTGAATACAGCAATTGAACCCATACAGAGTACAGTGACCAATGCCATCCACATATTAAAGTCATTACCAGCGACACCTTTCACCGTAACAGGTGCGAGGTTTAGACCAATGATCATTACCACTGCACCAGTCACTACTGGTGGCATGAGTTTTTCAATCCATTTGGTCCCCGTTGCCATCACGAGCAAGCCAAACATTGCATACAACACACCACATGCCATGATCCCACCAGCTGCAATAGCTAAATTTGCGTTTGGCGTACCTGTACCTGATGCAGCATAGCCAGTTGCAGCAATTACTACTCCAATAAAGGCAAAGCTTGAACCTAGGTAACTTGGAACACGACCACCCGTAACAATAAAGAATAAGATGGTACAAATTCCTGACATTAAAATGGCAAGGTTTGGGTCAAAGCCCATTAAAAAGGGGGCGAGTACCGTTGCACCAAACATAGCAAATGCATGTTGAATCCCTAAAACGACACTTTGCGCAGGCGGTAAATACTCATTGGTACCGACAGGTCTTGCATCAATGCTGCCAGAATAAGGACGCCATTTGGGAAACCAGTTGGACATAAATTGAGCACTCAAAAAACAAATTGGACACATCATACGCTTTCTTTTCGAGAGTTTTAATCATTTTAGTCAAACTAAGCATTTGCATTTATTAGGGAAAATTGGTGTTTTGTACCATTTGGTCAAATAATTAAATAATGTTAGTGCGTAAAATCAAAGTATTAAAAAAAATTGTGTGTAAAAATTTAAAAAAATGCGATTTTGCGATTGGTCAAAAAAAGTTATTGCTGCTTTATAATATGTGAAAAGTTTCGCGTTTTTTTAAAGGAGAGGAGAATGACAGATCACATTCTCCTCGCTTTAGAATTAAGATAATTTTTATAGGGTGGCTTAACCCGTATTACGTAAACCTGCCGCAATCCCAGCAATACTGACCATCAGTGCATGATCTACTGGGGTATGTTCTGCATGACAGTCAGCCAAATATGCACGTCGACGTTTCATTAATTCGGCTTGTAATAAATGTAAGGGCAGTAAATACGGCTTACGTACTTTCATGGCTTGATCAAGCACATCATTGGAACTTAAAAGCTCCGACTCACCTTTCATTGCCAAGAGCGTTTGTACGGCATCATGTAAGCGTTGACGTAATTCTGCACCAAGTACTTTTAAATCTTCATCATCGGTAAGGTGAGATTCATAATACAGTGCAATATTTGAGTCGGCTTTAGATAGCACCATTTCCAACATATCAATTAAAGTTTGGAAATAAGGCCATTCTGTTAACATTTCATCTAGTACTGCTTTTTGGCCTTGATCAATCACTTGGTTGATCGCTGCGCCAGTACCCAGCCAAGCAGGAAGCATTAACCGGATTTGTGTCCACGCAAAAACCCAAGGAATAGCACGTAAAGATTCGATTCCACCACTGACTTTACGCTTTGCAGGGCGTGAACCGAGGGGTAACATTTGCAACTCAAGTTCAGGGGTGACAGTACGTAAATATTTTACAAAATGAGGGTTTTCACGCACAGTCTGACGATAAACCTGAACAGATAAATCTGTCATACTGTGCATTAAATCTCGCCAAGCTTGTTTGGGAATAGGTGGTGGTAATAATGTTGCTTCTAAGGTTGCAGCAGCATAAATTTCCAAATTTTGTAAGGCAATTTCTTCTAGACCAAACTTAAAGCGAATCATTTCACCTTGTTCAGTCACACGAATTGCACCTGAAATTGAGCCCGGTGGTTGAGAAAATAATGCTTGTTGAGTTGGTGCACCACCACGACTGATTGAACCGCCACGGCCGTGGAACAGGGTCAATTGAACGCCATGCTGTTTGGCAATTGCGGTCAACTCTTCTTGCGCACGATACTGGGCCCAGTTTGCTGACATAAAGCCAGCATCTTTGGCAGAGTCCGAATAACCAATCATGACTTCATGTTTGCCTTGAATATGTTGTTTATACCAGTGCATATTGAACAGGGTACTCATGGTACTTGCAGCACCATCTAAGTCTTTCAAGGTTTCAAATAAAGGAACAACGCGTAGTGGGTGTTCAATTCCTGCTTCTTTTTGGAGTAATAGTACCGCCAAAACATCACTCGGATATTCAGCCATTGAAATGATATAAGCGCCCAAGCTTTCTTTGGGTTGTTCAGCCAAAGTACGCATGGTTGCAAAGACTTCTTGAACATCAAGATTTTCAATCAGACTACCTGATGGTTCATTTAAATGTTTAGGCAATAACGGGCGTTTGCTTTGTAATTCTTGTAATAAGAAATTTTGGCGAGCTTGTTCTGTCCATGTCTCAAAATTGCCTAAACCAAGATATTCAGTAATTGCTGAGATGGCTTGGCGATGACGACCTGACTCTTGACGAATATCCAGTTTAAGTAATTCAATGCCAAAACAATTTACCCGATAAATAAAGTCGAGCAATTTACCATTGGCAATCTCAGGTAAATTACATGCCATCAGTGAGCGATAGCAGAGCAGTAATGGTTGTAATAATTCATCTTTATGGCGAATGATTAAACTGCGATCTACATCAGAATGTTGACCACGTAATTTATCTGCTAACCATTGACGAGTTGCTTTGAGGCGTTCACGGGTCGCACGCAAATATTCGCGGTAAGGTTCAGGATGGCTATAACCCAAAGCTTGAAGTAGCTCATTGGAATAGGCTTCAATCGAGAGTTCCCAACGAAGATCTTCAATATCACGCACATAAAGGTCAGCCGCTTTCCAGCGCGACAACCACAAAACTTCTTGAGTAATGTTATGCGTAACATTTGGGTTACCATCACGGTCACCCCCCATCCAAGATGCAAAACGAATTGGAGAAATATCTAAAGGCAAGGCCTGTGCACAATTGTCCTGAACGAGGTCATCCAATTCACGTATGAATTTTGGAACTGCATTCCATAAGGTCTGTTCAATCGTGGTAAAGCCCCATTTTGCTTCATCTATCGGAGTCGGGCGGTGTTGACGGATTTCGTCAGTTTGCCATGCGGAACAGATCAATTGTTTTAAATCAGTCAACACATCTGCACGTTGCTTAGGTGTCAGTTTTTGCTGATCAAAAGTAGACAGGCAATGATTAATGCCATCATATTTTTGGATTAAAGTACGACGACTAACTTCAGTTGGATGCGCCGTGAGGACCAACTCAATTTTTAATTCACAAATTTGTTTATAGAGCGTTTCTGTTGAAATTTGCTGATCTTTAAACTTGCTAAATAAATGATCCAGCACATTGGGTGATGGTGAATTTTCATCGCACTCACTTTGACGACGACTGCGTACAACGTGATATTGTTCAGCAATATTGGCAAAATTTAGAAAGTGTGAAAAGGCGCGGGTGAGTGGCAGAATTTCATCATCTTTTAAATTTAAAAATAATTGTTCAAGTTGTTTTTCTGCTTCAATTTGACCATCTCGAGCGCCTTTACCTAAAGCCCGAATTTGTTCAATTTGATTAAACAAATCTTGTCCTGCATGTTCTTTTAGCGTTTCGCCTAAAAGGTTTCCGAGTAAGCGTACATCTTCACGCAGCGGAGCATCAATTTGTTGAACCATTTGTTACTCTCCAGTTCTTGTTATCTCGAATATAACGTGATTCCACCACAATCCAAGTGACTCCCTACAAAAGTATGTAAATGACTGTGCAAGAAGTCGACTTTGACTTAATTTTAATTTGGATATTTAGCTTTATTTTTTGCCCTTTTTATATCAACAAGCCTATGCGATATGCATTGAGTATGCCTTAAACAAGAATTGGACATTATTTTGTTTTTAAATAATTTTAGTTGGGTTTATATTTCAGCATAAATAAATCAATACTTTCGGCGATGATTTGCTGTTTTTCATCTTCCGTAGGAATTTGGCGAATCCCCAATAAGACCTCGTGGTGTCGAACACCCAATAATAATGACAGAATTAGATTAATTTGTTTTTCAATGTCATCTGCTTGAATAAATTTAAGTGTGCCTGCTTGTTGGAAAAAATCTTGCCAGACTGCACACATTCTTTGATGGGAAGAATTATAAAACTGTAAAGCCAAAGGATTTTTCTCTGCGGCAAGTTCTAACAACAAATGCTCGAGTTTAATGGCTTCAGGTAAGCTAATAACAGTAAGTGCCAATTCGCATGCCTGAAAAAAATGCGCATAAAAATCACTTTGAACATTAAGTCGTAATGGTCGAGCATCAATAGATGCTTCACAGGTTGCTTCAATGGCACAGCAAAATAAAGTTTCTTTATCTTGAAAATGGTTATATACCGTCAGCTTTGTGACGCCAGCTTCTTTGGCAATTTGGTTCATGCTTGAACCATGATAACCCAATTTTAGAAATAGCTTTTTGGCGGCTTCCAAAATGTGTTTCCGTTTTTCTAAGTCCTTTGGACGTCCAGCGGTTGTTTGCACAATAATTTCCAAAAAAAAATAGGTTAATTACTCTATACACAATTCACAATTACTGTACCATGCAGTATATTAATTAAAAAATGAGCAAATAAATATACTCATTCTATTTTGCCCGAAAAAATGCATTTGATTAAGAGCCTTGCCTATGCGTAGTTTAAATTTAATGATCACGAGCCTATTGGTATTGTGTAGTGTAACAATAGTGGGGTGTAGCAAACCAGCACCTGAAGCGGAACAAATTCCCTTGGTGATGGTAACCCAACCTGCAACATCACATGAAGATCAAAAAAGTTATGCGGGGGATGTCCAAGCTCGACAGCAAACAGCATTGGCATTCCGTGTCGGGGGGCAAATTACAGAACGCTATGTCGATGTTGGTGCTCGTGTCAAAGTTGGTCAAGTCTTAGCAAAGCTTGATGTGAAAGATGCTCAGCTACAATTGAACTCAGCCAAAGCACAACTTGAAAGTGCGCAATCTGCGGCCAAGGCCGCAGCAGATGAATTTAAACGGTTTCAGCAACTCTTACCGATCAATGCTGTGAGTCGCTCACAATATGATTCAGTCAAAAATCAATATGATTCTGCTCAGGCAAGTTTAAAACAAGCCCAATCCAATTATGATGTGAGCGCCAATCAAACCGGCTATAACCAATTGATAGCCAATAAAAATGGGGTGATTACCCAACGTAATATTGAAACTGGACAAGTGATTTCAGCAGGACAAGCGGCATACCAGCTGGCGATTGATGGGGATCGTGAAGTGGTGATAGGTGTCCCTGAACAAGCTATTGCAGAGATTAAAGTCGGTCAAAATGCATGGGTAACTTTATGGTCTAAACCTCAAGATCGATTTGCTGCCTATGTTCGAGAGATTTCTCCAGCAGCCGATCAGTCACGTACATTTATGGTCAAAGTGGCTTTAAAAGAAGGGCAGTCCGCGATTCAACTTGGTCAAAGTGCGCGGGTATTCTTTAATCAAAATATTCAAAATGTATTGAGTGTACCTTTATCTAGCGTCTCGGCAAATAACAATCAAGCCTATATTTGGGTACTGAATCCAGACCAAACCATTCATAAGGTTTCCGTGACTTTAGGTAGCTATGGTCGTGACAATGTTACTGTCGTGAAAGGGTTAAATCCTGGACAATGGGTGGTTGTAGGAGGGGTACATTTACTTCGTGAAAAGCAAAAAATAAACCCAGTAGACCGTGAAAATCGTGCTGTAACTGTTCAAAAAGGAGCATGATCATGAGTCCATTTAACTCCTTTAATTTGTCAGAATGGGCACTCAAAAATAAAGGATTAGTACTTTATTTTATGATTTTGCTGGGTATTGTGGGTTTATTTTCCTACTCAAAACTCTCTCAGAGTGAAGATCCTTCATTTACCTTTAAAGTCATGGTCATCCAAACTTATTGGCCAGGTGCAACAGCTCAAGAGGTTTCTTTACAAGTTACTGATAAAATAGAAAAAGAACTGATGAGTACAGGGCTGTATGACAAGATTATGGCTTACTCGCGTCCTGGTGAGTCAATGGTCATGTTTATGGCAAAAGACTCATTAAAATCTAACCAAATTCCAGATGTTTGGTACCAAGTGCGTAAAAAAGTAGGTGATATCAAAACACAGTTACCTTCCGGTGTTCAGGGGCCCTTCTTTAATGATGAGTTTGGGGACACTTTCGGTAATATCTATGTCTTAACTGGTAAAGATTTTGATTATGCTACTTTAAAAGAATATGCAGACCGTTTGCAGCTTCGCTTACAACGGGTAAAAGATGTCAGTAAAGTCAATCTGGTGGGCCTACAAGATCAAAAAATCTGGATTGAACTTTCCAACACCAAAGCCGTGCAAATGGGTGTACCAGTTACTGCAATCCAAGAAGCCTTGGCAAAGCAAAACAGTGTAACCAGTGCGGGCTTTTTTGAAACAGGCACTGACCGTATTCAAGTAAGAGTCAGTGGTGCTTTAAAAAGTGTAGATGATTTGAAAAAAATGCCATTGTTGGTGGGAAACAGAACTATTCAACTGGGCGATGTTGCTGAAATTTATCGTGGATTTAGTGAGCCTGCACAACCTCGCATGCGTTTTATGGGCGAGAATGGGATTGGTCTAGCAGTTTCTATGCGTAAAGGTGGTGACATCATCGCACTGGGTAAAAACTTAGAAACTGAATTTAAAACCTTACAAAAATCACTGCCTTTAGGTATGGAGCTGAAAAAAGTTTCAGATCAGCCGGTGGCTGTACAACGTAGTATTCATGAATTCGTCAAAGTTCTTGCAGAAGCGGTCATTATCGTTTTATTGGTGAGCTTTTTTTCGCTTGGTTTTCGTACAGGTTTGGTGGTGGCATTTTCGATTCCACTGGTGCTTGCGATGACTTTTGCGGGAATGAATTTATTTGATGTTGGCTTACATAAGATTTCTCTAGGAGCTTTGATTCTGGCCTTAGGGTTGTTGGTCGATGATGCCATCATTGCCGTCGAAATGATGACCATCAAAATGGAGCAAGGCTATAGCCGGATGAAGGCCGCTGGTTTTGCATGGACCAGTACCGCATTTCCAATGCTGACAGGAACATTAATTACTGCAGCTGGTTTTTTACCTATTGCTACAGCCGCCTCAAGTACAGGTGAATATACCCGGTCTATTTTCCAAGTGGTCACGATTGCCTTAATTGTCTCATGGATTGCTGCTGTGGTTTTCGTTCCATATCTAGGAGATAAATTACTTCCAGATTTTAACAAAACACCGCAAAAAGCTCCGTGGTATCAGCGTCTTTTGGCAAGATTACGCAAGCAACCAGAACCTCAGCCTGTGATTCATCATAACGGTGAACATTTTGACCCGTATCAATCTAAATTTTATCAAAGCTTTCGAAAGTTGGTGAACTGGTGTGTGACTTATAGAAAAACCGTCATTTCAATTACGGTTGGGGTATTTGTCCTGTCTGTGGTGATGTTTAAGTTTGTACCACAACAATTTTTCCCGTCTTCAAACCGTGCCGAAATTTTGGTCGATTTAAAACTAGAAGAAGGTGCATCACTGACTGCAACTGAAGATGCAGTGAAGAAAGTTGAGGCATTTTTATCCAAGCAAAAGGGCATTGATAATTATGTTGCGTATGTTGGGACAGGTACACCACGCTTCTATCTGCCTTTAGATCAACAAATGCCGCAAGCCAGTTTTGCACAATTTGTGGTTTTAGCATCTTCACTGGATGATCGTGATGAAATTCGTAAATCCTTAGATACGCAAATCCGCCAATTATTGCCACAGGTGCGTATCCGTGTCTCTTTATTAGAAAATGGTCCTCCAGTCGGCTATCCATTGCAATTTCGTGTATCGGGTGAAGATATTGCAGTTGTTCGTGAGGAAGCACAAAAAGTTGCTCAACTGGTTAGTGAAAATCCAAATACCGCAAATGTTCATTTGGACTGGGGTGAGCAAAGTAAAATTATTTCGTTAGTGATTGATCAAGACCGTGCCCGTCAAATGGGTGTGACCTCAGAAGATTTGGCGAATTTTTTAAACAGTTCAATATCGGGTGCAATTATCAATCAATATCGTGAAAAACGTGAGCTGATTGATGTTCGTATCCGAGGAGATCAAGCCGAACGTGTCAATGTTGAAGCATTATCCAGTCTTGCTGTTCCAACAAGTAAAGGCGCCACCGTACCTTTGGCGCAAATCGCTACACTTCAATATAAATTTGAAGATGGTTTGATTTGGCACCGCAATCGTTTACCGACCATTACCGTACGTGCAGATATTCGAACAAAGTTACAGCCTGCAACCGTAGTCAATGAACTGGCTGAAAAAATGGATCAGCTTCGTACAACATTACCAAGTGGTTATTTGCTAGAAGTTGGTGGCGCGGTAGAGGAGTCCGCAAAAGGGCAAACCTCTGTGAATGCAGGTATGCCATTATTCCTTGCGGTGGTTTTTACTTTGCTGATGCTTCAGTTAAAGAGTATCTCTCGCTCATTCATTGTATTTTTGACAGCGCCCTTAGGTTTAATTGGGGTGGTTTTATTCCTGCTCTTATTCAATAAGCCTTTTGGTTTTGTGGCAATGCTAGGTACTATTGCATTATCTGGAATGATTATGCGTAACTCACTGATTTTGATTGATCAGATCGAACAAGATATTCGAGCTGGGCAGAATCAATGGGATGCGATTTTGGATGCAACAGTTCGTCGATTCCGTCCAATTATTCTCACCGCCTTGGCAGCTGTATTGGCCATGATTCCGCTTTCTCGAAGTATTTTCTTTGGACCAATGGCAGTGGCGATTATGGGCGGCTTAATTATTGCGACACTTTTAACGTTATTTTTCTTACCAGCGCTGTATGCGACTTGGTTTAAGATTAAAAAAACTACAGAAAATACATAAATTGTTGAGAATATTAGGTGCGAAAAATTGAAAACTTCAATATAGTAGCACTTAATCTTTAACAGAAAATAACATAGGAAATTTTATTGCATAATAAGTAAATCGGTATGCAATAAATTTGAGGTCAAAAACACCCATGGGGCAAACAAATCCAGAACAGCATCGTAAATTTATTACGAGCTCTTATTTGTTTATGTTTCTCGCATTGTTTACGGTGATTACAGCCGTGTTGGCGTATTGGTTAGCACGTAAAGTAGCAGTGGCAGATAATGCAGAGGTATGGATACATGCGCAAGCGTTGTGGATTATGCGCAATGCTCTTATTTTTTTGATTTTGGCAGCCTTTGCTGCGCTATGGTTTATTCCGTTAATCTTTTTCTATTGGGACAGTTTCATTTGGGTAAAAGCGTGCACTGTGGCAGGTGTGGTATTTAGCGCCATTGCGTGGTTATATTTACTCAATACATGGCTCAAAGGTTTTACTAAATATTTGCAGAAAAAAGCTGTTTTTTAAAAAAAAACCACATTTCACGCTTGTAAAAAATAACATCGCCCCCAATTTACTCTGCATAGAAGTATTATCAAATTTTGTGGAGCATCGCCAATCATGGCTAAACGTGATTATTATGAGGTTTTAGGTGTTGCTAAAACCGCTAGTGATGATGAAATTAAAAAAGCCTACCGTAAGTTGGCGATGAAGTATCATCCAGATCGTAATCCTGACAATTCAGAAGCTGAAGAAAAGTTTAAAGAATGTGCGGAAGCATATGAAATTCTTTCTGACGGTGAAAAACGTAGCATGTACGACCGTATGGGTCATAACGCCTTTGAAGGTGGTATGGGCGGCGGTGGCTTTGGTGGTGGTTTCAGCGCCGAAGACATTTTCAGTCAGTTTGGTGACATCTTTGGTGGCGCTTTTGGCGGTGGTGGCCGTGGTCAGCAACGTGCGCGTCGTGGTTCCGACCTGCGCTATGTTATGGAATTAACGCTTGAAGAAGCGGTGAGAGGCGTTAAGAAAACCATTACCTTTACTGCACCAGCACCTTGTGATGTGTGTGATGGTAAAGGTTCAAAAAATCCAAATGATGTAGAAACCTGTAAGACTTGCCATGGTGCAGGTCAAGTGCGTATGCAACAGGGCTTCTTCTCTGTTCAGCAGACATGTAGTACATGTCGTGGACAAGGTAAAATTATTAAAAATCCATGCAGCAAATGCCATGGTTCAGGTGTATCAGATCGTCAGCAGACACTTGAAGTTACTATTCCTGCAGGTGTTGATAATGGTGATCGCGTTCGCTTAACCGGTAAAGGTGAAGCAATCCGTGATGGTCAATCTGGTGATTTATACGTTGAAGTCGTAGTGCGTGAGCACGATATTTTCCAACGTGATGGTGCAGACTTATATATGGATGTGCCAGTCAGTATCGCAGATGCTGCTTTAGGTAAAGAACTTGAAATTCCAACGTTGGATGGTCGTGTAAGTTTGAAGGTACCTGAAGGTACACAAACAGGTAAAATGTTCCGACTACGTGGTAAAGGGGTAAAACCTGTACGTAGCAGTATGCAAGGTGACTTACTTTGCCGTATTGTGGTAGAAACACCTGTACACTTGACCAGCCGCCAACGTGAGCTATTGAAAGAACTTCAAGCCACGATGGAAAGTGATGATAATAAATCGTCACCGAAGAAAAAATCTTTCTTCGATCGTTTATTTGACTAATTGAGTTTAGACCTTTTCATTTAGCAAGCTAAACATTGAATAGGTAAAAACGGAGCAACAGATCTTGTTGCTCCGTTTTTTTATTTTGATGCTTGATCCGATGGTGATAAATCAAATTCGTTGTCATCCGGGGCAGCATCTATTGAATTATCATCTTGGGGGAGGATTACCGCGGGATTTGTTGCTGATATCGATGATTCTGACGATGGAGCGGTAGGCGGGGGGGTGTCTTCGGCCCAAACGAGTGAAACAGTTGTAGTCATCATCAATCCTAAAATGATTTTTTTGAGTTGCATGATATTTCCTCTGATATTTGCTTTTTATGATTGCATCCAAGCGTCTTTAGTTTAATAGATCTGAAAATTTAAATTTTGCTTTTTAGTTATTTTTAGCTGTAATTTAATATACATTTCAAGAATTTTTTAGATGATTTACAAACAAAATAAGTGTTGATGTTTAGCTGTAGCGTCTGATTTTTATGATGATGATTACAATTGAATTGAGCTATTTAAAAAGACAGGTCGAAGATATTGGACATACCCTCAACCACTGAAAAATAGGTGATTATTACTCGATGATTGGTGCATCAATATCTTCAACACGGACTTCTGTTTGAGGTTCAGATGCTGTGTTGCTATTGGGTTGAGCAAGCGTTTTTTCTTCAGTTGTTGCTGATGTTGTTGCAGGCGCTGATTCAGCCCAAACATTTGTCATGATCATGCCGAGTACCAGAGCGAAAGCCATTTTATTCGAATGCATATTGATCTCCTTATAAGCCATATTATTTTCATTCGTGGCATGTAGTCTGCTGTGGGATTCTTGCATTTTGATGAAATAGATTTGAAAAGTTTTAAATTTTTCAAAGTTTTATCGATATGTTTTATAAAATTAATCTATTTATTCGTTCAGGCTATTTTGGATCAATGAGCGCACAAGATCCCAAAGCAAGCAAAAAGATTGCAGTATTTTTTTATATTGAAACGTCGTCTTAGAACCGAGTTTTGTTATAGTAGAGCCAAATTTTCAAATTCAGATTTAGGAATAACGTATGTCAGCAGCTCCACGCATTGGTATTGTAGGTGCAGGTGGCCGTATGGGCCGTACATTGATTCAAGCTGTACAACAAGCTGGTTTTCAACTTGCTGCTGCAGTAGAGCGTCCAGAAAGCACATTAATTGGCGCAGATGCAGGAGAGCTTGCAGGAATTGGTGCTGTGGGGATTAAAGTGGTTGGCAACTTAGAAGAGATCCTCAACGATGTGGATGTGGTAATTGATTTTACTGCACCTGTTGCAACTGAACATAATTTAAAATTATGCAGTGCTGCTGGTGTTGCGATGGTGATTGGCACAACTGGTTTTTCGGATCAACAAAAAGAGCTGTTAAATCAATCTGCGACTCAGACACCGATTGTCTATGCTGCAAATTACTCAGTGGGTGTGAATGTTTCGATTAAATTACTTGAGCTGGCAGCTAAAGTATTTGGCGATACTGTGGATATTGAAATTATTGAAGCACATCATCGTCATAAAGTAGATGCACCATCAGGTACTGCACTGATGATGGGTGAAGCTGTTGCTGACACACTGGGGCGCGATTTAAAGAAAGTTGCTGTCTATGGTCGTGAGGGGCATACAGGTCCACGTGAACGTGAAACCATTGGTTTTGAAACGATTCGTGGTGGTGATATTGTAGGCGAACATACAGTGATGTTTATTGGCGAAGGTGAGCGTGTGGAAGTGACACACAAAGCCACGAATCGTATGAATTTTGCTGCAGGTGCTGTACGTGCAGCTGCTTGGGTTGTCGGCAAAGATGCAAAAAAATACGATATGAAAGACGTTTTAGGCTTAAATGATATTTAAGCTTAAAATCTGATGCGATAGAATTAAAACAATTAGTCAAATTTTGAACATTCAAAAATGAAAAAAACAGTGATGTTATTTGCTTGTGTAATCAGTGCTTTTGGCCTGACTACACAAGCTGCTTTACCAAGCAATGCTAAATTAAGTTTGAATAAGAATAACGTTCAGGTATGGACATACAAGGATGCCAGTAATTCTGTGTTGTCTTATAAAGCTGAAACAATATTAGACGTGCCGATTGATCGTGCTGTTGCTTTGGTATTGGACGTCAAAAACTCACCGAAATGGGTCCCCAATGTTGCCAAAGCTGAAGTGTTATCTCGCGATGATAAAAAAGGCGAATTCAGCATTTATATGGTTTTAGATTTCCCCTTTCCGTTAAAAGATCGAGATATGGTGGTTAAAGGAACCATGTCTAAAGATGCAAATGGCAGTATTTTTATTAAAAACTCTGCGATTCAGCAAGGCAAAGCAGTGAATCCTGACTATGTGCGTTTAAAAGATTATTCAGGTGATTGGACCTTTCAAAAACTGGGTGCCAATAAAGTCAAAGTCATTACCTCTGGACACGCCAATCCAGAAGGCTCTATTCCTGCAAGCTTAACCAATATTTTGGTTGAACAGCAGCCTTATCAGATGTTGCAGAAAATGAAAACAGAATTGGCAAAGAATAAACCCTTTACAGCTTTGCCTGATATTTTAAAATAGGCGTTATTAGATCAATAATCCAGAAGCAGACCTTACTGACGAAACAACGCTATATTTGAAAAAATAATGCTTGGCAGATCTTTCCGCTCATTTAAATATTGAAAGTAACCTTTCTCAATGTGTTGATATAGAAAGAAAGGTTACTTGTAGTCTTTGTGACGATTGTTAATCACTACGCTGAATGACTATACTGCCGTACAGATGCTTTATTCATTTTCATTTGAATAAAAACTAGTACTAACCCTAAAGCTGTGAGTACCGCACCTGCAATAGACACTGCAGCATAACTCATCCCCATACTCAATACTGCTCCACCAGCTGTTGCACCTAAAGCATTACCTAAATTAAATGCACCAATATTCACAGAGGATGCCAATCCAGGTGCTTCATGAGCAACAGACATGACACGCATTTGTAAAGGTGGGACCACTGCAAAGGCTGCAGCTCCCCAGACAATCAGTGCCAATGCTGCACCAATTTGAGTTTGAGCCAGGATTGGAAACAGCAACATGCTCACCATTAGTAACAGTAAGAAACTGGTCAATGTTTTGGTCAGTGACAAGTCTGCAAATTTTCCACCTAAGTGATTACCAATTGAAAAGCCAATCCCAATCAGTACCAGCATCAAGGTAATAAACATCGGACTTGCATGGGTGATGTTTTGTAGGCTAGGCGCAATATAGGTATATAGGGTAAACATTGCACCTGCACTCATCACCGTGGTGAGCAATGCAAGAACTACAGGCAACCGAGTCAGCACTTTTAATTCCGCTTTGACATCTGGACGTTGGCTTGCTTTATCTTCAGGCAAGGCTTTCCATAGCGACAACATGGTAATCACGCCGAGTAAAGCGATTGCTGCAAATGACATACGCCAGCCAATATTCTGCCCAACCCATGTGGCTAAAGGCACACCACCAATGTTGGCAATGGTGAGGCCCATAAACATGGTGGCAACTGCACTGGCTTGTTTGTCTTTAGGTACGACGCTTGTTGCAACAATAGAACCAATCCCGAAAAACACCCCATGATTGAGGCTGGTCAGAATTCGAGCGGCCATTAAGCCCCAATAATTGGGAGCAATTGCAGCGAGAATATTGCCAATGGTAAAAATAATCATGGCTAAAATAAGCGCTTTACGTCGTGGAAACCGTCCAAACCATAAGGTCATAAACGGTGCACCAATCATGACACCGAGTGCATAAGCGGTAATCAGCATACCTGCGGTTGGGATTGAAATATTCAAATTTTCTGCAATTTGGGGAAGAAAGCCCATAGGGGAAAATTCTGTTGTTCCTATTGCAAAAGCGCCAATGGCCAAGGCGAGTAAGGGAAAATTTAATTTCATGAGAAATCTCAAATATACAACATATTGAAAATGATGGCGTGTAACAGCGTTCAAGCAATCAAGTTAATGACGATCTTTACTTTTCAGCCGCTATTTTGATGAAGTGACAAAATAAAGCTTCGCAAGAAACAATCTTGCGAAGCAAGCTAAGCCATGAGCAAAAGGGGTAAAGTGTATTTCGAAGCCTAGCAAGCAAAACCTAGCAATCAAACTTTGCTAATCAAAGCCTGAGCCAAGATTTGTTCTGCTTTAAATCACTTTTACTCCATTGGCGAATTAAACATCCCACTGAGGTGCTAAGTTTTCAGGATCAACCTCACGGCCATTACGTTCCAATTGCGCGATTAATTGCATTTCTTCAGCAGATAATTGAATCTCTTGCGCTTTTAAGTTGGCAATTAAGTTTTCACGTTTAGTTGACGACGGAATGACAGCAAACCCTTTCTGCAACGCCCATGCCAATGCAATTTGAGCGCTAGAAGCCTGATGTTGTTTGGCAATTTCAGTTAACGTTGGGTCATTTAAAACTTTGCCATACGCCAAAGTCATATAAGAGGTCACATCAATATTTTGTGATTGTAAAAAGCTCACCAAATTATCATTTTGTAAATAAGGGCTAAGTTCAATTTGGTTGGTGGCAATATTTTCAAGTCCTACAGCAGTAATGGCTTGTTGCGATAAGTCGATATTGAAGTTTGAAATTCCAATATGTTCAGTTAAGCCCAGCTTTTTCGCTTCTAACAGGTTGTGCATCATTTCTGTAACAGAAATTCCTAGACTTGGTGCAGGCCAGTGAATTAAGGTTAAGTTGACAGCATCAGTACCCAGCTTCTGTAAGCTCTCTTTAAGGCTTGGAATAAGTTTGTCGGCTTGATAATGATCTGTCCATATCTTTGTTGTGATAAACAAATCATCACGATGGATATGGCTTTCTGCAATGGCCTGACCGACTTCTGCTTCGTTGCCATAGATTTGAGCAGTATCTACAGCACGATAACCAACGTCTAATGCTGTTTTCACCGAATCAATCACAGTTTGCCCTGTTAAACGGAAAGTACCTACACCAAATTGAGGAACGATGTTTGTCATACTGGATTTCACTTTATTTTCTGAGATTGAGTGTATTTTGCTACTTTAATTGTTGCGGAAAAATACAGGAATATGCAAAATGTTGTTGACTAAAAATCAACAATAAACAGAGCGCTAGCAGCAATGAAATCTACACTCGAAGAATTACAGGCTTTTATTAATATTGTCGATAGTGGTTCGATTGTTGCAGCAGCAACGCATCTTGAACAAACCACTTCAGGTGTAAGTCGAGCCTTGCAACGACTTGAATCTAAACTGAATGTCACTTTATTAGAGCGGACAACACGTAAACTTAAATTGACCCAAGAGGGGCAATTATTTTTAGCAAAAGCCCGAAAAATTGTTCATGATCTCAATGAAGCAGAAGATGCTTTATTAAAATCTGACAGTGATACATCTGGGCTGATTCGTGTGGATTCTGCGACACCTTTTGTATTGCACGTGATTGCACCATTGATGCAAGAGTTTTCTCGATTGTATCCTGAGATTGAAATAGAGTTAAACAGTAACGATCAGATCATCGATTTATTAGAACATAAAACAGATGTCGCGATACGTTTTGGGGATCTTAATGATTCGAGTTTACATGCGCGTTTGTTGTGTAAAAGCCGGTTATATATCGTTGCCAGTCCTGAATATTTAGCAACACATGGTTATCCAGAGACACCGCAAGATATTTTAAATCATACGCAAATTGGCTTTAGCAAAGTCAGTCGTTTAAATACTTGGCCGATTCGAGTCAATGGAGAAAGGCTTACTGTCAAACCAAAAATCAAAGCATCTAGTGGTGAAACTGTCCGCCAATTGTGTTTACGCGGGCATGGAATTGCGAGATTGTCTGAGTTTGAGATTTTAAAAGATATAAAGCAAGGACGCTTGATCGCTCTATTTGAAGATCAAATAGAGCTTTACGAGCAACACATCCATGCAGTGTATTATCAACAGGAACATTTACCAAAGCGTGTTCGTTTATTTATTGAGTTTTTAACGCAAAAGCTGTCAAAGTTTCGATAGTCTTTTGTGGCGGTAAATCCAGACTCAGTAAAGTTTGGCTACGGGGTTGGTGTGGATTAACCAATTGGATTTCAAAATGATCATTTGCTGTCTGAAGGCATTTAAACGCCAAGTCTTTTTGCACAGGAATATTAATTTTCATCCGCTGATCACTGCTGGCATGGTAGCGGTAGTTTCGGATAGGTGCGGTCTGATGTAAAGTTGGCTCTAAATGATCAAGTTGATATTCACCTAAATTTTGTGTTTTTAAAAAGCCTTCAATCAAAGATTTACATACAAAATGTTGTTTCTGAGCAGCTTGATTTACGTGTTGAGGTTGGCAAGCAGTTAATCCAAAGACAATACTGATTAAAGCGATCGTTCTCATTTTTTTCTCCTTTCAAATCAATTTGTTTGTAAAAATTGGCTGTGAAACAAGCATAAATCTGTTAACTTTATAGATACAGATACAACAAATATTAAAATTTGAGTACAGATATGGCTTTTCAATATCAAACATTAGCACAGCAAATTGCACAGAAAATTTATTGCGGTGAGTTGGTTGTTGGGCAACGACTTAGTTCTTTACGAAAATTTGCTGCGTTGCAAAATATTAGTCTCAATACAGCAAAAAGTTGTTATGAATTGCTTGAAGCACAAGGTTTGATTTATGTCAAAGAAAAGTCTGGCTATTTTGTTCAATCACAGCAAAAAATTCCGCAGATAGCTGTACCTGACCATCCTGATTTTAAGTCGAGAGCGCGTGAGGTTTCAAATCTAGACTTACAAATTCAAATTCATGAAGCAGCAATCAACAATAAACTGATCCATTTAGGTTCGATTCAGTTATCGCCTAATCTAGTTCCTGTAGAGGCATTACGCCGTTCAATACAACGTGCTTTAAAGCACAGTAAACCTGAAGACTTTTTATATAATGACCGCCAAGGGCACCTTCAGCTAAGAGAGGCTTTGTCAGCACATTGGGCTGAAGATGGTTTTTATATTGCCAAAGAAGATATTTATATCAGCAATGGTTGTATGCCAGCATTGTCTGTGATGATTCAAAGCCTTAGCCAAATCGGTGACAGTGTGATTGTGCCCACACCAAACTATAATGGTCAGTTGCAATTGTTGGCGTTGCTCAAACGAAAAATTATTGAAATCCCTGCCAATACCGAAGGTTTTGATCTAGATCGTTTAGAACAAGAGATGCAAAACTCAGCTGCAAAAGTCTGTTTATTAACCGCCAATTTTCAAAATCCTTTAGGCTTCTGTTTGACTAATGCCGAGAAAGAAAAAATTGCACAGCTGGCAGCGAAGTATCAGTGTTACGTGATTGAAGATGATATTTATGCTGAATGTAGCTTTAATGCCAAACGCCCGTTACCGATTAAATATTGGGATCAACAGGGCTATGTGGTTTATTGCGGATCGGTTTCCAAGTCGTTGTCGACCTCTTATCGGGTAGGTTGGTTCTGTTTACCACAACGTTTACAGCACTTACATGCCAAGTTGATTTTACAAAATGTTTCGGTCAATACACCATTGCAATTGGGACTTGCTGATTTGATTTATAGCAGAGCCTATCGTCAGCATTTGAGTGAGTTACGCCCTAAGTTGATGACTCAAGTTGCGCAATATCTACAGTTTATTCAACATGCTTTTTATGGGGTAGAGATTCGTCTAAATCAACCGCAGGGAAGTTATGCCTTGTGGTTACAGTTCCCAGAGCAGATTGATAGTTTGGCGTTGTATTATTATGCCCAGCAATACAGTATCAATATTGTGCCAGGGATTATTTTTGGTGAGGATCACCGTTATAACAATTGTATTCGCTTAAATGCAGGGCATGAACTGTCGGAAGAGATTCAGGATGCAATTATGTTATTGGCAGATTGGGTAAGGGGTGAATTGTTAGCCAAGAGTGTGGCTTAACTGATCTTTGAGCAAACGCATACCACGACAGCCTTATTCCATTCACGGTTCTTGATAAACCGTGATGGATGGTCAGACTTAAATTAGAAATCCGCTTTTAATACGATACGATAACGGGCTTTTCCAGAATGAAGTCGCTCCAAAGCCTCATTAATTTTTGACATTGGATAAACTTCAATTTGCGGTGCAATGTTTTTGCGTGCTGCAAATTGTAATAATTGACGCAATGCAAAAGGGGAGCCCGTTGGTGAACCAGTCACTGATTTTGCACCGCCAATCAGTGCACCCGCAGGAATCGGCATAGGTTCGAGGACTAAACCTAGCATATGAATTGTGCCATTTGGTGCCAGTGTATTTAGATATGCTTTCCAGTCCAAACTCACATTTACCGTACAGAGCAATAAATCAAATTTGCCACGTTGCGCTTTTAACGCATCGGCATCGCGACTATTGACCACATGGTCTGCTCCCATTGCTTTAAGTTCATCTGTTTTATCCAAACTCGATGTGAAAGCGGTGATCTCACAACCCCAAGCTTTGAGTATTTTAATGGCCATATGACCTAAGCCACCAATCCCAATCACACCGACATGGTGAACTGCTTGAATTTGATGTTTTAAAATTGGGTCAAAAACAGTGATACCACCACATAATAAAGGACCAGCACTTTCAGGGTTTAAATCTTCAGGAAAAGGAATAATCCACTGCCAACCTGCACGGACCTTATCTGCAAACCCGCCTGCATGACCAACGATGGTTGCAACTGAACCTCCTGTGCAAAGCACTTGTTGACCACTAACACACGGATCACAGTGCTGACAACTTTCCGCAGTCCAGCCGATACCAACACGTTGACCGACTTTTAATCCTTTCGCTTCTGAACCCAGTTGAATGATGGTACCGATAATTTCATGACCGCCAACCACTGGAAAAACTGAATTTCCCCATTCATTGTTAATCACTGAAACATCGGAATGGCATAAACCGCAATATTCAACTTTGACTTCGACCTGATGAGGCTGTAATTCACCTGCATCAAATTGATAGGGCACAAGTGCTGCACCTGCCTCTAAGGCAGCATAAGCATGAAACGTATTATTTGACATGTGAATCCTTCCTGTTTGCTCAGTTAAACTTTTAGCGGGATATACAATCATTTTCATGGTCATTGACCATGCCCACTGCTTGCATAAAGGCATAGCAAGTGGTTGGACCAACAAATTTAAAACCTTTCTTTTTTAACGCTTTGGAAAGCTTTTGACTGGTTTCGGTTTGTGCAGGCGCTAATTTATAATCAGGGACATCATTGAGCTGTACTTGCTGGTCTACGAAATCCCATAACCAGTTCACCATATCAATGTCTTGAGCTTTCATGTTTTGCCATGCAATGGCATTGTCACGAATCGCTGTTAATTTCCCGATATGGCGAATCAACCCAGTATCCTGACATTTTAGTGCAAGCTCTTGTTCAGTAAAATTGGCAATGGTTTGAATCGGGTGGTTAAAAAATTGGGCGCGATAGCTTTCACGTTTTTTTAAAACAGTAATCCAAGATAAACCTGCTTGTTGCCCCTCTAGGCAAAGCATTTCAAATAAATGCTGTTCATCTCGATTGGATTTACCCCACTCTTGATCATGATATTCAATATAAATAGGATCATCTGAACACCAACCACAGCGTTTATTTGTCATAAAAGATCTACCATTGTTCTGATTGATTTAAGTTTTAATTGTCTAAAGTTTAAATTCGACCCATTGATCTTGTTTGTTGTCCCAATAGGAAAGTTGCGCATGTTCTAAATCTTTAAAATTTACCCAAATATCTTTACCCGCTTTGTCTGCAAAGCCAGTACTGATCATTAATGCTTCATCGGTGATTTCCATAATCCAGCCTTGATGATTTTGTCCATTGAGGGCAATTTTTTGTTGATTGCCTGATTCTGCAAATTCAACTAAACGCTCAAGCAATGCTTCTGACATGGAATATTCCTAAATTGATTCAATCTAAAATTAACGTAAATAAGGGTAGGGGTTGACTGCACCTTGTCCTTTACCTCTTAAGTATAGTCCATAGTGCAAATGCGGTGCAGTATGTCGTGCATTTCCCGTATTTCCCACATAGCCAATTAGCTGGCCTTTTTTAATATAATCACCTTCTTGTAATCCACGTTTGTGATCATTTAGATGTGCATAATAGTGATAAACACCGCCTGGCCCGATGAGCCAAATCACTTTGCCACCTAGATTATTGCTCTTTAAACTGGTAATTACACCTTCAGTGCTACTATAAACTTTGGTTCCACGTGAAGCCATGATGTCAATTCCTTCATGTGCTCGCCCAGCACTGCGAGATGCACCCCAAGTATCTGTGAGGTTTTGTGGTTTTACTCCATCTACAGGAATTGCCAATCGGGTTGGCATTGACATTGCTTTTAGGCGGTTAATTTGAGCTTGTGGAAGCTGTGGCTTAGATGAGCTTGGTTTTTTAGGTGCAGTGGTACATGCAGTTAAAATAATGGCAAGCAAAGCCATCAAGCAATATTGGATGCTACGTGACACGAGAAATCCTTTTTTTCAAGTTTCAAAAGGGCAAATTAAAATTGAAATATGCTTAGAATACCCGTGTCTGACTATGTCATATTTTTACTGCTGAGATCAATTTTTTCATGGCTGTCGGGATACCCATTTGTGTAGCTTTTTGTGGTGTTAACCATTCGCCCCCAAGTTCAGCCTGGAGGTATTCTTTTTGGTCTGATTCAACTCGAACAATATGTGCATTCAAAATCCAAGTGAAATGGGTAAAGCTATGCGAGATTTGGACAGATTCAACAGTTGAAATAAGCTTTAGACTTTGACAAAGCTGTTGAAACGCGAGCTCGTTTTCAAAAATCGGTAAACTCCATAAGCCTCCCCATAAACCACTGTTAGGACGCTGTTCCCATAACCATTGTTGATCTGACTCAATTAATAACACTGTGGCAGTTCTAGCTGGAACAGGCTTTTTAGCTTTCTTATAAGGCAGTTCGGTTTCTAGCCCCTGTTGATGGGCTTGGCAATGTTGTTGCATGGGACAGTATAAGCAGAGTGGCTTTTTTGGTGTGCAAATGGTTGCGCCCAAATCCATAATTGCTTGGGTATAGTCATGGTTGCGTTCAGTTGGGCATATGCTTTCCGCCAGTTGCCACATGGCTCGTTCATGGATGGGTTTACTCAGGTCATCTTCAATGGCAAAAAAACGGGCCAAAACACGTTTTACATTGCCATCCATAATGACGCCGTATTGGCGTAAGCCAAGTGACATCAATGCGCCACCAGTAGAGCGACCGATACCTGGAAGTTCCACCCATTGTTCTAAGCTTGGTGGGAAATGCCCCTGCTGGCTGACCACGCCTGCTGCTTTATGCAAATTTCTTGCACGGGCGTAGTAGCCTAATCCTGCCCAATAGGGGGCTACATCGTCCCAAGAGGCTTTACCCAAGTCATCGACGGTTGGAAAACGTTGGATAAATTTATCAAAATATTGCAGTACAGTTTTGACTTGAGTTTGTTGCAACATAATTTCAGATACCCAAACTTTGTAGGGATCATCAGCCACTTGCCAAGGTAAATCATGGCGCCCGTGTTGATCAAACCAAGTCAATAGCGCATCTGAAAATGAAAATTGCGACATAACAATCTAGCGTAAAAATTAGATAGTCAGTATAACCAAGATAAATTTATTGCGGAAAATTATCTTAAACCTGAGCATTCAATTTGCATAAAAAAAGACGCCAGAGCGTCTTTCAAATGAGTTTGTATCCACAACTTAACTTTCGTTCACGATACCCCAGCGCTTATCGAGTTTAAGCGGTTCATTTTTATAACGTGGGATAATATGAATATGGAAGTGTCCACTTTGATCTTCACCAAATACATGCCCATCATTAAAGGCAATATGGAAACCTTCAGGTTGATGGCG
Source organism: Acinetobacter sp. LipI_19 (assembly GCF_058242925.1). Lineage (NCBI taxonomy): Bacteria > Pseudomonadati > Pseudomonadota > Gammaproteobacteria > Moraxellales > Moraxellaceae > Acinetobacter > Acinetobacter sp. LipI_19. Next base: position 3,827,073 of record NZ_JBZAYK010000001.1, on the reverse strand, counting down.
AATCTTAAGCTCGTTACGAGCGAGTTCCAATAAAGAGGAAAGGCTTTTTCGTTCTTTCTCTGAAACTTCAAAAAAAGAATCAATATGGCGCAAAGGAATAATAACTGAATGACCTTTTGACAAAGGCTGGTGTTCAGGCAAAATTGCACCAAATTCATTTTTATCAATGATATCAAATTCGTCAAAGTCACAATAAGGACATACTTTTTCAGTCATTTCGAATTCCTCGTTTTGTTGTCTCAATCAATGTAGAACGTATTTTAATTAAGCCAGAGTAGGTTAAACCAAGGTACGGTCTAATAAATCATACATTGCTGCTAATCCGTCTTTCTCTGCTTTTGCGTTATAACCTAGATCTACACCATTTGCTTTTGCTTTTTCATCTGCTTGAGGATTACTAAAGCCATGTTTAGCATCTTTAAGGATGATCACTTCAGATTTTACCTGAGCATGATTCATTTCTTGTTTAAACGATTCTACATCCGCCAAAGACACCATACTGTCTTTTTCACCATGCAGGACAAGAACTTGCGCTTTAAATTTTCCTGATTCCGCTGCATTTTGTGCGGATAAATTTGCATGGAAAGTAATGGCAGCTTTTAATTCTGCACCTGAGCGTGCCAAATCTAATATCACTTTACCACCATAACAGAATCCAATTGCCGCCAGTCGGTTTGCATCTACTTCTGGCTGTTCTGCCAAAGCAGCGAGAGCCGAAGCCGCACGCTCAACAATGGTATTTTCATTTTGGAAAGTTTGCATCATCCACTCTTGAGCTTGAGTCGCAACAGTCGTGGTTTTTTTATCACCATACATATCAATTGCCAGCGCAGCAAAACCATGTTGTGCCAACTCTCGAGCACGTTGTTCAGAATACTCGTTTCGGCCCCACCATTCAGGACCAACAATCACGCCTGCAACTTGTTGTGCGGATTCAGGCGCAGCAAAATAACCGATTAAAGTTGTTCCATCTTTTGCTTGGTATTGAATTTCACGAGTTTTGATTGCAAGAGCCATCGGTTAATCCTTGTCTATTGGCGAGAATGAGATTGATTAAAGCATAAATATATAAGATTCAAATGACTAAATTTGGAATATTTACAATTGAAATGTGAAAATTTATGAATAGAAAAGATAGTTTTCAAATGAAAAAGAGAAGAACCGGGGTTCTTCTCTTTTTATTGAAAATTGATCAGGAAAAGTTAAACTTTTCCTCTCGAAATAAATCCAACAATCGCGAGGATTACAGCGACAACGAGAAGAATGACTGCGAAGTCTTTAGACATTCCCGCAACACCACCAAAACCGAATAAACTTGCGATTAAGGCGATCACAGCGAAAATAATTGCCCAACGGAACATAATATTCATCTCCATATTTTTGTTATGTATTTTCAGTATATGCAGAAAAACCTGACTTACTTGTGAAGTTGTGTTTAGAAAGTGTGATTAATAAAGAAATATGTAAAGGTTTGTTCTGTTTTAATTTTTCTAATTTCTGCTTTTATACTGGTATAATTATTCCGCCTTATATGACTTTAATGTTATGCCATGACCTTTGAGATACGTCCCCAGTTTTGGAAGAATTATACGCTGTCTGAGTTAAATCCGACTGAGTGGGAAGCATTGTGTGATGGTTGTGGGCTGTGCTGTTTGGTGAAATTAGAAGATGATGACACACATGAAATTGCCTATACTAAAGTGTCTTGTAAACTCCTCGATTGTACGACCGCTCAGTGTTCTGACTATCCCAACCGTTTAAATTATGTACCCGACTGTATTCAATTAAGCCCTGAAAAATTAGCCAATATTCATTGGTTGCCTTCAAGTTGTGCTTATCGCCGTGTGCATGAAGGTAAAAATTTACCGGCATGGCACTATCTGATCACAGGCTCAAGAAGCAATGTGATTAAAGCGAGAAAATCTGCTGCAGGGCGTTGTATCTCCGAAACCGAAGTCAATGAAGAAGAAATTGATGAGTACATTGTAAGATGGGTGCGTTAATTCATTTATGAATTGATAATCATTATCAAATAGTAATATGATAACTAAGCCCTCCAGTTTGATGTGTTTTAAAATGTTTGCTTTATCTTCGCTGTTGAAAAAAAGTACCTTTTGTCTATGTGCTATCAGCCTGAGTTTTGGTATTCACTCCAATGTTTATGCAAAGCCAGCTTTGCAAGCTTTAGGGCCAAATATTGCGGAGCAAGGCTCCAGTTATTATCAATTCCAAGTAAAAAATTTTAAATCCGCAGATCAACAACGTTATTATAAAGTTTGGGTCGGTATTCCTAAACACATCAATAAAAATAAGATTTTACCTGCTGTTTTTATGTTAGATGGCAACTCTGCTATGGCGCGTTTAGATGAGTCACTGTTGAAAAAATTCTCAGAACAAGACAGCCCAGTGTTGGTGGCAATCGGCTATCAAACCCAATTACCGTTTGAGTCTGCTTCAAGATCTGTAGACTACACACCTGCGGATGAATCTGGAAAAGTAACTGTTGATCCACGCAATCCTGAACGTATGGCAGGGGGAAGTGCGCAATTTAGACAGGTATTGTTTGAAAAAATTATGCCGTGGGTCAATACGCAAGTAAAACTGGATGAGCAACGTACCGCTTTGTGGGGACATTCTTATGGTGGTTTGTTTGTTTTAGATACCCTTTTAAATAGTCAAAGCACAGATAATAAGTTTTCACACTATTTTTCAGCCAGTCCATCTCTCACATGGGCAGATTCGCGACTGCTTAAAGCTGTTGGAAAAGCCAAGCCTGAACAACTAAAAAATAAAAAATTGTGGGTAATGGAAGGTGACATAATTCAGTCTACAACTAGACCAATCAGCCCAAATGCAGATCGGGAGATGATTCAAAATAACCGTCAATTGGTTTTAGATTTGGCCAGCAAAGGTGTAGATGCAAAATTGATGCTTTATCCACATCTCAGTCATGGCCAAGTATTTCAGGCATCATTAATGGATGTTTTACAGAATCGATTATTTTAAAGCTAAAAGTGTAATATTGATGATTTTCCATAGTAGACTAAGGGCAGCATTCATCAATTAAAAAAGCAGTATGTCAGACACTCAAATTCCGCTTCCAGAACGTTTACGTCCACGTGATTTGTCTGAAATTATTGGGCAAGATCATTTACTCGGTGTCGCAGCACCACTCCGTCAAATGATTGATCAAGGGCATTTACCCTCAATTATTTTTTGGGGGCCTCCTGGTGTTGGAAAAACGACAATCGCTTTGTTATTGGCGCAAGCGGTTGATCGCCCATTTATCAGCTTATCTGCTTTAAATACGGGGGTAAAGGAGCTACGTGAGGTGATTGCTGAAAGTGGTGATTTATTAACACCAGTAGTATTTATTGATGAAATTCATCGTTTTAATAAGTCTCAACAAGATGCTTTATTAAATGCTGTCGAAAAAGGCAAAATTACCCTGATTGGTGCAACAACCGAAAACCCTTCATTTGAAGTCAACAGTGCTTTGTTGTCACGTTGTCAGGTTTATACCTTAAATGGCTTAAGTAATGAGGCGATTCAAGAACTCATTTTACGCGCAATTCAACAAGATAAATTTTTACAAGACCGGCATATCCAGATTGAAGAATTTGATGCGTTGGTTCAATTTGCTGCGGGTGATGCACGTAAGGCACTAAATTTAATCGATTTAATTGCTAGCACCTTTGAGTCCGATATAGAAAATATTGTGACCAATGCGATCGTGGTCAAAGTTGCGCAACAGAACATTGCACGCTATGACAAATCAGGTGAGCAGCATTATGATCTGGTGTCTGCATTTATTAAATCTATTCGGGGTAGTGACCCTGATGCAACGTTGTATTGGATGGCACGTATGCTTAAAGGCGGTGAGGATCCGGTTTTTATCGCTCGTCGTATGTTGATTGCTGCTTCAGAAGATATTGGTAACTCAAATCCAAATGCATTGCTTTTAGCGGGAGAATGTTTCCGCTCGGTTCAAGCGATAGGCATGCCTGAGTGTCGAATTATTTTAGGCCAATGCGCAGTTTATCTGGCAACCAGTGCAAAGAGTAACAGCACTTATTTGGCGATCAATAAAGCCTTAGAACTTGCAGAAAAAACTTCCAACCTACCTGTGCCACTCCATTTACGTAATGCACCGACCAAGCTTATGAAACAACAAGGCTATGGTGTGGAATATCTTTATCCTCATAACTATCCTGAAAATTTTGTGCTACAGGAATATTTACCACCTGAATTGAAAGGCACAAAATTATATGAGTCTGCTCGTAATAAGCGTGAAGTTGAAGGTGAGCGTTTACAGCAACGTCGTTGGCAACAAGAACAGCAGCAACAGTAGTTGTGAAGTTTATTTGCTTAGGCATCTTTTAAATAGATGTTCTGTGTCATATAAAGGTTTAAAATATCGGCAAAATTTAAATTAGGCTAATGCCTTTGAAATGTAGCTTGCTAAAAATACATTTTAAAGGCTCTAGAAATTTTATGAAATTATCCGTTTTATCTTTTGCTGTTTTAATTTCTTTGCCGATGTTGAGCCATGCTGAGCCTGCAAGTAAAATTTCGACCCAAAATCAGCCTAAACTTGCTTCGCAGCAGCTTAAAACACTTTATCAACAAAGTTTTGTTCAGCAAAAAACAATCCCTCAAGGCTGGCGTATTCCTGGCAACAATGCCGGCAACGTCTATGTTGAAAATGGGATGCTTCATATTGATGGTCGAGCAAATTCAGTCAGTCCGACCTCAATTTTATTACCGCAAAATCTTGAGAAACAACAAAACTATCGCATTGATCTCGAATTTACTTTAGACCAAGCTGTCAATAACTCGCGTTGGGGCAGTGTGATTTATGATGTCACAGAAACACAGGGGGTGATTCCAAGCAGTTATTATCAATTTACCCTCAGAACAGACACCACTGCAAAAAATGGTACGGAGTTTGGTCGGCATAAAAGTAACGGGCAATGGGAAGTCTCTGAAACGAAAGCATTTTCGGAGAACATCAAAGCAAATCAATGGTATAAAGCCAGCATTGTGGTGTCTGGACAACGGGTACAACACTATTTAAACCACCAGTTGATGCAAGATGTAGAACTTGACCAAGGATCTGCCAAAGGTGGCATAGGCCTTTCAGCAACAGGCCTAGTCTTAAAAGTTAAAAATATTCAAGTCTCTGAACAAACCAGTGCGTTGCCAGACTTAGCCAATAAAGTCACTCAAGTGCAAGAAATTCAAACTAATGTTGGTTTGGCACCGACGCTGATTCAAAAAGTTAAAACTACCAGCAGTCCATTAAATTCAACCAATCAGTTATATTATCAATTAGATGCCAATTTAAACTTGCTTGATCAGACAGGGCAGGTGGTTGAAACATTACAACAATATTTATCCAATCCACAGCGCAATACCATTCCTGTTTTAGAAATCAAAGATCCCAAAAGCATTGAAGCCTTAAAATTACTCTCTAAATCTCACGATATGAGCGATATTACTGTATTGTCCAAAAGTGATGATTTACTCAAGTCTGCGCATCAAATTGTACCTACGCTTCGAACAGCATTAGATTTAAGTCGCGAAAATTTAAAGGAGAGTCATGTTGGTCTTTCTGAAATTATGCGTCGTACTAATCAGGCCTATGCACGCATCGTGGTTCTTCCGCATAGCCTTGCCAACAAACCCAGTGTCAGCTTTATTCAACGTCATTTAATGACAGTGTGGGTTGATACACCAGCACATGATCCGCAGGATGTTGCCAGTATTTTGACTTCAGGTGTGAATGGGATTATTACAACGCAAAGTACGCTATTTGCCAGTGTCTTAAAACAATTTCCAAAAAACACTTTATTACGTAAACCCTTTATTATTGGGCATCGTGGTGTACCAAGTTTAGAAGATGAAAATACCTTAGAAAGTGCAAAACATGCAGTTGCTTTGGGTGCAGATATTGTTGAAAACGATATTTATTTAACCAAAGACCAGCATCTTGTGGTGATGCATGATGCAACAGTGGATCGCACTACTCGTTCAACAGGTAAAATTGAAGAAATGAGCCTTGCGCAGGTTCAGCAATTAAAATCTAAAAACAAAGCTTATCCAATACCGACCCTTGCAGAATATTTCACTACATTTAAGCACAATCCAAACTTTGTATTGATGATCGAAATGAAAAGTGCCAATCCAGCATTGGTTGCAAAAATGCAGGATGAAATTAAAAAGTACCAAGTTGAAAATCAAGTCGTCACGACCTCATTTAATGCAGATCAAGTTGCACGTGCACAGTCACAATTGTCTGAGATACCGCGAGGGTTATTGGTTGGAAGCATGCCCAATAGTCGCAATACTTTAATTGCCGCCAAACAAATCAATGCCGATGTTCAGAAATATAATTCAACGTATAACCCTGCTTATCGTGCTGATTTGATCAATCTTTTAGAAACGACCAAGCACCGTGGAATCAGTTTTTGGCCTTGGGCATTGACTGATGAAACATTTAAAAAATTATATATTGCAGGGACCTACGGGATAACCACCAATTCTGCGCAACTTTATGCGAAATATATCGTTGATATTCAAGCACCCAAGAATGTCAAAGTAAAAACTGAACAGCCAGTATTACTCAATGCGCAATTGGTTCAGCAAGATGGAGCGAAACTCAATCAGCAACTCAGCAATTTTGTCATTTTATCAGGTTCTGCAAAACATGAGATTAAAAATGGTCAGTTGAGTTTCTCTGAAAAGGGCACTGCATATGTTTTGGCTGGTTATAAATATCAGATCGATGCACAAAACTTCTATCAAATCTTTTCAGCACCTATAAAAGTGGTGGTGAAATGATGGTTTATGAATCTCGGTTAATTTAAACAATTATTTATACATTGTATAAAACAGTGATCAATTTGCTTCAACATTTTGTCTGAATGATATAAACCAAAATTAAAATCGGGTAACTGAGGAAGTGAGTGATTTCTAACTTTCTCTAACTCTTGTGGAATAGAAAAATCAGAACGAATCGAAATTCCAATCCCAGCACGCACAGCTGCCCAGAGAGCATTGAGGGAATTACATTCATAAGCAATATGCCAAGGCAATTTATGCTTATTGAGTGTATCAATTGCAATTTGACGTAGGATACAAGGTTGGTTTAATACAATTAATGGTATTGATTGCTGGTTTTGAAGCAATTGACCCAACTGAAAATCTGGATACTTTACCCAAAATGTTGCAATTGATTGCAGTGTTTGAAATTGATTTGATAAATGATCTTGTTGCCATATCAAGGCAAAATCAATACTATTTTTTTCAATTTTTTGAATTAAATTCGCATTACGATCTACTTGAGTATGTAATTTAACATTTGGAAATTGTTGAATAAATTGAGCAATTACAGACTGTAACAAACCATCCCCAAAATCTTCCTGTAAACCAAAATAAATTTCTCCATCACTTTGATTTTGCTGTAATTGAATAAGTATTTTATCATTGCATTCTAATATTTTTTTAGCAGATTCAAACAGCATTTCTCCTTGTTTTGTTAAGACTAAATGACGTCCTTTCTTTTGTACTAAAACAGATTGAGTTTGTTCTTCTAATTTTCTTAAATGCGCACTTACCGCGGCAGGAGAGCGATAAAGCTGACTTGCTGCAAGATTAAAATTACCAAGTTCAATGCCTATAACAAAAGAACGTAAAGCATCTAAATCAAGATTAACTGGATTTTTCATAATTCATAAATCCTGAAGTATTGATTAAAAATATTTTGATTTTTTAAATTATAAAATACCTACATAGTAAAGCAAGGACATAGTAGAGGTTCACACAATGTTTAGACCCATTGATATTTCTAATTTGGCTCAAATTTCACCCAAACTTTATGAATTGAGTAAAGACGTACTCTTTGAAGATATCTGGAAAAGAGAAGCATTAGATACTAAAACCCGTTGTGTACTGACCATTAGTGCTTTGATGACTTTAGGACGGTATAGCCAATTAAATTGGCATATTCAAAATGCTTTAAAGCTGGGAATCAGCAAAGAAGAAATTTTGGAAATGGTTACACATTTGGCTTTTTATATTGGTTTACCCAATGCTATTTCAGCATTGGAACATATGCCTGAGGAGATTTGGACATGCCCATGATTCGTATTGTAACAGCACATACTTATAGTGCAGAGCAGAAATCACAGATTTCTGATTTAACTCAATTCTGTATGGAAAATTACTTTAATACGCCTAAAAATGATCGCTTCCATTTTTTTCAACAATTAAAGTCAGAAGATATAATTATTGATGCAAATTATGGGGTGGAAAAGCAAAGGACTTCTCAATTTATTTTATTTAATATCACAGCGGGTAAACTAAGAAGCCCAGAGCAAAAAGCTGAGTTTATACATGAATTAACCAATCAGCTCAACGCAAAATTTCAGATTCCAAAGCAAGATATTATGATTGTTATTCAGTATAACCAATTAGAAGATTGGAGTTTTGGAGAAGGTGTCCGAGGTGATATTTTAATGAAAAAACTTGTGGGCCAATGATTCTTCGAATTATAGGAATAAAAAACCGAGTCATTTAACTCGGTTGGAAGCCCTTAGTTAACTTTAATCTCTACCACTTATAATTAATTTTGCCGTAATAGAATGCACCATTAAAACCAAACGGTGAGAACTGGCTGTATTGCAAACTTCCGCCTGTAGGCTTATTGATGTCATAAACATCTTTATCTGGGTAAACATTGGTAATGTTGTCCCCCCCAACAGTAAATTTCCAATCGTTTAATTGGTATGTTAGTGCTAAATCCAACAGCCATTTTGCAGAAAATTTCTGATCACTGGCAGCACCTGAGTTACTGTAAGTTTCAAAACTTCCATAACGCGTGATATTGGTATTGATACCAAAATTTCCAATTTTATAATCATTGGCTAAACTGAATTTATGTTCAGGAGTACTTCCGGCCAATAGACCATATTGTTCACGACGGTCTAAACGGGTAAGGTTGACACCCAAAGCATTTAAAATTTCAGGGTTTTTATCAACATCGGTGACTTTATTACGATTAAAATTATAAGCCAAAGATGTGGTTAACTCGCCATAAGGCAGGTTTTCCCATTGGTAATTGGCAACTAAATCTACACCACGAGTGCGAGTATTACTGGCATTATTAAAGAAACGTACCGTGCTGAAATTGGTATCGGTAATCCCTTTAGACACCAAATAAGCGCGAACAGCGGGGCTGCTGGCATTGATATTTGAAGATAAGCTAATACGGTCATCAATATCAATTTGGTAGGCATCCAAAGTCACATATAGGTTTTTAGTTGGGGTAAATACTAAGCCAAGACTATAGTTCTTTGATTTTTCAGCTTTTAAGTCTTCTGCGCCGAGCAATTGTGCAACTTGTGAAGAACTTGGAAATGTTCCAGCCTCAACAAACTGTCCATTGACCAATTGCGAAGAGGTTTGAGTGAAATATTGTTGTGCTAGACTCGGTGCGCGAAAGCCTGTAGAAACTGAGCCACGTACCGCAACTTGAGGTAAAAGCTTATAACGTAATGAAAGAGATGCATTATTGGTGTTCCCAAAGTCATCATATTTCTCATAACGATAGGCTGTAGATGCTGAAAGTTTTTGGGTAATATCTGTTTCTAAATCGAGATATCCTGCATAACTGTCACGTGTCCATTTCCCGGCATCTGCTTGGCGAAAGCCTGATAAACCTGAAGAACCACTTTTATAATAAGAGGCAGGATTGCCTGCTTTGATTTGATATTGTTGGTTTAAATATTGAGTACCAAACGCGACATTTAATGGACTTGCAAAAGCAGAGATCTCAAATTCTTTTGACAAATCAATATTATAAACAGCTTGGGTATTCTTTAACTGTCCATTATGGAATGAATTTGGTGTTGAACCTGTATCTTTGTATAGATCGACATTAATGGTTTTTGTATTTACATCATATTGGTTTAAGCCATAATTGGCTGAAACATCATAGCGCCAGTCTGCGACTTCCCCACGTAAGCCTGCAACAGCACTAAAGTCATCTAATTGACCGCGAATCAGGGGTAAATAACCATTTGGAAATAATGCAGGTACATTGTTCGAGGCATTACTCAAACGATAGAATCCAGCAGTTTCTGCATTACGATGGCTATAGGTTGAAAAGCCATATAATTCAACACTCTCACTGAGGTCAAAACCAGCATTAACAGAAGCTTTTACCTCATCAGATTTTGGATCACCAAAACGGAAGGTTCTTTGTCTGTATGTAGTAGCATTTGGATCACGAAAGTCTAAACCTGCACGATTGGTTGCTTCATTGTCCTGCCATTCACCGGAAAAAATGGCATAACCATAATTGCCCAGTTGAGTACCGCCCGAGACATAGGATTGTTTTTGTTCACCATCACCTTTGTTATAAATACCGTAGCGAATACCAGCATCACCTGTTTTAGGATCAGACTTTAAAATAATGTTGACGACCCCCGCAATTGCATCTGAACCATAGCGAGCAGATGCACCTTCTCTAAGTACTTCAATACGGCTGATGGCAGAAATTGGAATGGCATTTAAATCGGTCGGTGCTGAACCACGTCCAATGGTACCCCCAAGGTTAATAAATGCCCCAGTATGGCGACGTTTGCCATTCACTAAAACCAAAACTTGATCAGGAGAAAGCCCTTTTAGTTGCACTGGGCGAACGAGTTCTGTTCCATCGACAACGGTTGGACGAGGAAAGTTAATCGAGGGGATAATTTTAGCCAGCGCCGTACCTAACTCACTTGAACCTGTACGTTCTGTCAATTCCGCTGCACTAATCACATCAATCGGTTGTAAGGAATCTGTTTTAGAACGTTTTAGCGAACGTGTACCTGTGACAACAATGGTATCAAGTGTTTTAATTTCTTGGGTGGCTGGAATCTGTTCCGCAGCGTATGCATGTGGATACAGAAATGTAAAAACTAAGCTGGCGGTCAGGCTTAATGAATATCGTTTTGATAATGTACGCATAACTCTATTTTGTAGCTCTTTTTGTAACGGTTTGTTGTGATCATAGTGAGCTTGAGATTATTTAGAAAACAACTTTTAAAAATATAAATAGAATAAAATCTGCAAAGTGTATGGTTATTTAAAGTGTTCTCAGTTTAGAAATCTAGATTTTATCATGCGATGTTTTATGGGAAGTTTGATACACAATCTTTTGAAATTATTGATAAAGCGTATGATTTTGAATGGCTCAGTGATGAGGCGATGATATTGAATCAAGTTGATGAAATAGAGTGATGATCAACAATTTACATCAGCAAAAGCTGGGTTTGATCAATGCTATACAGACGTATAAATCCCCTGACAGAGCCCAGTTTGATCAGTTTATATTTGCTTTAATGCAAAAGGGCTACCTTAAATTGATAGCCCTTTTAACTTTATCCAATCAGCTTAGCGTGGAGGAAAGCCCGCTTCTGATAAAGCATCAACCACTTGTTGTTGTGTTGCTGTTGTTTCAACTTTAACACTGTGACTTGGTGGATCGGCAATCACCTTAGCATTTTCATCTACAGATTGAATTGCTTTGGTTACACCACGTGCACAACCACCACAGGTCATATTTTCAATATAAAATTCCATATCTCACCCTGCTCTAAGAAGACTTAAACTTAAGATAAACCTTACCATAATTGTAAGGTCAAGTTTTAATGTTTAAAGTTTCATCGCAACGCTTTTTCAAAAATAATTTACAGTATTTTTAAGTCGTCGATTGCTCAATTTTTTACGAATGCTAAATGCCAACCTCGGTGAATGGTTTATATACAGAATTTATGCTTTGATAGTAAACTCTGTATTGAAATTGTGAATGATAAGAACATGATGATGAATAAAGACCATTTATATTCAGTGATTTACCAAGATATCCAAGATGCTTTCGCTGAAATTCAGCAGCTTACACAAGATCAGCATTTATGTGCTATTGGTTTGGGAATGGTTGAGGATTTCTGTGGTTTCTTTTATGTAGGATGCACATTAGAACAATTAAAAACCTTTGAAGACGTCTATGAAGCATGGTGGATTTCAGAATGGAGTTGTTCAAGTACTGCCAATAATCGTGTTCACAATGCAATCACGGCTTTGTATCAGGATTTGGGAGAGGATTATACAAATGAGCAATATAGCGAATTACAAGCGCAGTATCAAAAGACCATTATTCAAGCATTACAAGATTTAAGAATACAAGGAAAATTAAAAAACCAACAGGGTGAAGAAATTATTGTCATTATTCAATATGCAGACTCATCCGATGAAGATTTTGAGGACACCAGCTTCCCACAAATTAATCCTGAGTTTTTGGTACCTTTATTTGAAAACCGCTTTCAGAAAAAAGATGGTGAAAATTTATATGATTATCTATTAGAAAAATCAGCATTTTAAAATAAGAAACCGAGCTAAAAAGCTCGGTTTTTGAAGAATCAGTATCTAAAATTAGATATCTGAAAGATCTACACCAATGCGTGTAGCCACTTCTTCATAAGCTTCAACAACACCACCTAAACCTTGACGGAAACGGTCTTTGTCGAGTTTTTTCTTGGTGTCTTTATCCCATAGACGGCAACCATCTGGAGAGAATTCGTCACCCAATACGATACGATCATGGAACACGCCAAATTCAAGTTTAAAATCAACAAGAAGCATGTTGCCTTGAGCGAATAAATCTTTAAGCACAACATTGACTTTTTGAGTCAATTCTTTCATTTGCGCCAATTGTTCAGCATTTGCCCAACCCAATGCAATTGCTTGAGATTCGTTCACCATAGGATCGCCTAAAGCGTCATCTTTGAAGAACAATTCAAACGTTGGTGGAACAAGTTCTAAACCTTCTTCAACACCCAAACGGCGACATAGTGAACCTGCTGCATAGTTACGCATTACACATTCAACAGGGATCATTTGCAATTTTTTCACTAAAACTTCAGTTGGAGAAAGAAGTTTTTCGAAGTGTGTTTCAATACCAGCTGCAGCCAGTTTTTCCATGATAAAGGCATTAAAACGGTTGTTCACCTTACCTTTACGGTCTAGTTGCTCTATTTTTTCGCCATTAAATGCAGAAGCATCGTCACGGAAAACTAGAATTAGATGATCCGCGCTATCTGTTTCATAAACAGATTTCGCTTTACCAGTATAGAGCAAGGTTTGTTTTAACATGGGGGAACCTTTTGCAAAAAAAAATTGCCTAGAACGACTAGGCTGGCCAGTTTTGGTAAATCTGGGTTAATAGTTCTGCAGCTTTTTCTTTGTCTGCAAAGCTATTATCGGCGTTAAACACAGCAAGTGTGTTACTTGAACCTACGGAGGTAAGCTTCAATACATAGGTTGAATTATCGATTTTAACAGTTGCCTCATTGGCATTTTTGCTTTGGCCGATAACCTTATGATTTAAGCTACTGAGGGTCGCAAGTGCGTACTGCCAAATTGTAGCAGAATTTCCATCAATTTTGATCAGTGGATTGCCATTTCCATCAGTTAAAATTTGAGGACGACCAACACTTTCAGCTGATGCAGAAACTTCATCAGCAGGTGCACTGATTTGAGCAACATCTGGACGAGGAACTTCGTAACGATTGCCTCGTTTATTTTCAAATTTTGGTGCATGCTGAAGAGCAAGTGGGTCAACAATAGGAGCTGGATACATTGGCGTTGCAGGTCTAACTGTCGAACCTTCAGGGTAGCTAAGTGGCTCTACGGTGGTCGTGTTTTTATAATCTAAAGAACCATTGTTGATTCCAAGGGAACTACAACCCGCCAAGCTTAAAGCTGAAATGGCAAGAGTTAAACCTAAACGTAATTGCATAATACTAAGCTCTTATTAAATGAGACCCACTGCTTTGAGTTCTTCACGCAGTGGTGCACGGTATTGTTCTGCTAGGGGAGTTAATGGTAAGCGAATGCCAGTACCAATTAATTCCATTTCATGAAGTGCCCATTTCACTGGAATTGGGTTCGATTCGCAAAATAGAATATTGTTTAATTTTGCAACTTGGTCATCTTTGCTTTTCGCTGTTGTAGTATCACCTGCAATTGCAGCGGCACAAAGTTCACTCATGATTTTTGGTGCAATATTTGCTGTTACTGAAATATTGCCGTGGGCGCCTAACTGAATCAATTCACTCGCAGTCGCATCATCACCTGAATACACCACCATGTTTTTGCCTTTTAAGCCATCAATCAGCTCTTTACCACGAGGAACATCGCCAGTCGCATCTTTAATTCCTACGATTTGAGGAATATCTGCTAAACGAATTGCGGTGTCGTTGTGCAGATCTACACCAGTACGGCCAGGCACGTTGTACAGAATGATAGGTAAATCAACAGCTTCAGCAACTGCCTTATAGTGTTGAAATAAACCTTCTTGCGTTGGTTTGTTATAATAAGGGGTGACTAAAAGTGCGGCATCTGCGCCGAGTTGTTTGGCTTCTTTGGTGAGTTCAATCGCTTCGTGTGTCGAGTTTGCACCAGTACCGGCAATAATTGGAATACGTTTATTGGCAACACGGATAATTTCTTTAATTACTTCTGTGTGTTCTGCCATGCTAAGAGTAGATGCTTCGCCAGTTGTTCCGACAGCAACAATACTATTAGTGCCTTGTTCTATGTGCCACTCAACGAGCTTCTCGAGACCCTTCCAATCTACGCTGCCATCTTCAAACATAGGGGTGACGATTGCGACAATTGAGCCTTGAATGGTCTGTGCTTGCTGAGTCATTTTAAAAAAATATCCTATTTTTCCATCCACATGCGTTTGAGTAAACATGGATTGGGATGGTTGCAGTATTTTGATTTGAGCGAGAAACAATCATCTTAAAGATTGCCTAATGCTTACGCAAATTATGACTGATTCAGCGTGTCAGAACAATATGCTTTAGTCAAAGCTTGGAAATTCTTTAACAAAAGCAACAAATCACTCACATTTCCAAGCAATTTTTTTAATTTTCATTTTTTTATCCAAATTGAACAGCGTGCAGTTTTAATTCAAATACAGGGTGAAATCCATCCGCGCTAGAAAATAAGTTTCTATTGGGTGGCTGAGCCTCGCCGTTTAGAATCTAGCTAACCGTTCTAGATGATTTCACGATTGATTTTGATAAGACGCTCGCAAAAGTATGCTTTTTTATTGTATGTTGAGTCATCGAATATTTAAATTTTTACGATTAAAATAATAGTCATTGGGCCAATATAAGGGTAGGGAAATGTTGCAATCTGAGCGTAGCGCCTTGATCGTTGTTGATGTACAAAATGGTTTCACTTCAGGGGGAAATTTAGAAGTTGCCTATGCTGAGCAAATCATTCCAACCATTAATCAATTGGCACTACATTTTGACAATATCGTACTGACCCAAGATTGGCATCCTGAAAACCATATTTCATTTGTTGAGAATCATCCCAACCGTAAAGCTTATGACCTGATCAGCTTAGATTACGGCCCGCAAGTATTGTGGCCATCCCATTGCGTACAAGGGACCCAAGATGCTGAATTCCATCCTGATCTAAACATACCAACTGCTCAACTGATCATTCGTAAAGGTTTTCGTTCCCAAATTGACAGTTATTCAGCCTTTATGGAAGCCGATCATAAAACCACTACAGGCTTGGCGGGCTATCTTAAAGAGCGCGGTATAGATACAGTGTATATTGTGGGGATTGCGACAGACTTCTGTGTCGCATGGACGGCCATGGATGCCGCCAAGTTAGGTTTTAAAGCCTTTGTGATTTCGGACGCTACCAAAGCAATTGATTTACATGGTTCTTTACAACATGCATGGCAAGAAATGCTGGCTGTGGGTGTAAAACGCCTGATCTCAAAAGAGATTCTCAACACAGCATAAGCATCAAGACTTGCATCATTTGAGAAATATTACTGCTTTAAAACATCTTGCTTTAAGATAAGCCGAAATCCTCAATCTGCTTGGGTAGGGACAATGTCAGCAATTTTACGTTTTAGTCAGTTTGTACAAAAAACTTTTGCCTTGTGGGTTGTGGTGTTTGCCTTTATTGCATTATGTTTTCCAGCAGCATTTGTCTGGATGAAAGCATATATTCCCTGGGTTTTAGGGATTATCATGCTGGGAATGGGCATGACCATGACCGTAGATGAGTTTAAGAATGTCTTGTCAAATCCCAAAGCGGTTGTGATTGGTGTCGTTGCACATTTTGTGGTGATGCCCAGTGTGGCATTCTTGCTCTGTAAAGTTTTTAATTTACCACCCGAAATTGCGGTAGGAGTAATCCTTGTCGGCTGTTGCCCTGGAGGGACAGCATCCAATGTCATCACCTATATGGCCAAAGGAAATACAGCTCTATCCGTCACATGTACATCTGTTTCAACGTTTTTAGCGCCTATTTTGACACCTGCGATATTCTATGTTTTAGCCAGCCAGTGGATTCCGATTGATGCGGGTTCAATGTTCATCGATATTCTTAAAGTGGTGATTTTTCCAATTATTTTGGGCGTGATTTTAAGAAGCCTATTTAAACAAAAGACCGAGCAATATATTCAAGTGATGCCTCTAATATCTGTAGTCGCCATTGTGGTGATCGTGGCGGCAATTATTGCAGCCAGTAAGGCTTCAATTTTACAATCGGGTTTACTGATTTTGGGTGTGGTGATTTTACATAATGGTTTAGGCTTTTTATTAGGCTATTGGGCAAGTCGCCTATTCAACTTATCTTATCCTGACTCTAAAGCTGTTGCGATTGAAGTGGGGATGCAAAATTCTGGCTTAGGTGTGACCTTAGCGGCAATACATTTTGCTGCATCTCCAATAACCGCAGTACCAAGTGCTATTTTTAGTTTATGGCATAATATTTCTGGACCTATTTTAGCCACGTATTGGGCAGCAAAAGCAGATAAAATGGCTGAAAATAAACAATAATACTATTTTAAAATTTACGTTTCATTTAGAGAGCTTTGGCTCTCTTTTTATTTATACTGACTTATTCTTGCGCTAACTGCTTTAAAAACTCATCTTCAGTGAGTACGCTAAAGCCATGTTGTTCGAGTAGAGCTGCAGTAACCCCTTTGCCTGATATTTTATGCCCTGAAAATGATCCATCATAAATCATCTGTGAACCACAAGAAGGACTGTTGGCTTTTAAAATAATATGTGTCACTTGATGGTATTGGGCGAGTTTTAGGGTTTTTTCTGCACCTAGAATAAATTCAGCTGAAACATCATCACCATTGGCATCTTTTACTTTGGCTTGCCCCTTTAAAACTTGATAACCATCACCACCTACGATTTCTGCAGGTTGCCGAGGTGTACTTAAGCCGCCTGAAACTTCAGGACAAATCACTACGGCTTGTTGCTTGTCTAACAGTTGTTTAAGCTTGTGTTGTAGGCAGTTCTTGGCATCGTAGCGAACATTTTCACCCACAAGACATGCACTAATCAGGTATTTTTTCATTATCTTGAGGTTAATTCGAGGTGCATTAAATCCATACCAATATCATATAAATCTGTTTTAAAGTCGATGCTTAATTTCTCTGTAAAAGCAAAATTTTGATAGAATTTTTTTGCACGGGTGTTGGTTGTTAATACTTCCAAAAATACAGAAGCTTGTTGATATTCACGTGCAATATCAATCGCATTTTGCATAAGCGAAGATGCAAAATTTTTCCCAACCGCCTCTTTAAGCAAGTAAATTTTCTGTAATTCTGCACCAGTAATATCTAAATGTGGTTCATATTGGTTGAGATTTAACTTGGCATATCCAATAATTTGCGCTTGTTCATTTTCCAGCAATAGCCAAACTTGATCAGGATCTCGCAGAGATTCGGACAAATTTTCTAAACTAAAATTTTGATTGAGAAAATTTTGTAGGCCTTGTTCTGACCAAAGATCAGCAAAATGTTGGTGATATGTGGTGCAGGCAAGCTGATTGAGTTGCTTGAGATGGATTGGTGTGGCTGGATAAATTTTCATTATATTTTGTCATCAAATGACGCTTTGCTATACCTTGAATTTGTATTCAATCATGGATGAATTTCATGGGATAATCAATCCGAAATAGGGAAAATGAATCTTGTTATGAGTGTGTATGTCGATCGCGCAAAAGTTCCGTTTAAAGGCCAAGAATGGTGTCATTTGATGGCAGATACACTGGAGGAATTACATCACTTTGCGCAAATGCTGGAAATCGATGCCCGTTTATTTCATCGCTCGGCCTCTTATCCGCATTATGATATTACCCTGCAAATGCGGGTAATGGCGATTGCTTATGGCGCAATTGATGCCGATCGAAAAACCATTATTGCTTGTGGAAAGAAACTGAAGTTACAACTCAATCAATCTTTATGAAGTGTTGATAGGCTGAATGAATATATTTATTAAATTCAATTTTTTATGTTTTTAGTATGCCTGTTTCGTACTTAGATGTTTTTGATTCGTGTTTTAAACATTAGAAATAAAGAGTTGGTTTTTTATTTAAGCTTGATAAAACCGCATCTCCAGAAAAATACTTTATCGCGATTAAGTCTTGTCCTTATGAGAAGCACAAGAGTAGAATCTTTTATGATGAAAAATTATGAACAACGATTGTGATTAATATATGACTTTTAAAGACGGCTCAACAGAAATATCGCAAGACGAGATTATTATTCTGGCTGAAACTTTTCGACTTTTAGGAGATGCTTCACGTCTCAGAATTCTTTTATTCTGTATGCGTGGACCTAGTCCAGTTGGCGATATCTGCGAAGCACTCGATTTGTCGCAATCTTTGGTTAGTCATCATTTACGTTTATTACGTTCAGCACGCTTGGTGAAAAGTGAACGTCAGGCCAAACAAGTCTTATATGAAATCGCTGATACGCATGTCAGTCATGTTCTGTCTGATATGGCAAAACATATTGCAGAAGAGCAGTGCGGTTAAATTTTCTATTTTTCAAATCGATTTTAAAACTAAAGTGAATTTCAAAATGTGAATGCCACAAAGCAACAATCAATGACCTTGTGGCGATTTGTGCTTGATCCATATTAATCTTAATGATTATGTCCAGCATGAGGATCAATTTTTGTCGGTTTTTCAAGGCTACAGGTACTATCACCTTGCCAATCAATCGCGACAGTTGGATGTTCAATATCAAATTTGGTTTTTAATTCATGCTCAATTTGTTCGGTGAGTGTCTTGATATCAACATCTGCTTCAGGTTGGACATGTAATGTTGCCATTGCTCTTCCTGAAGTGATCATCCATACATGAATATGGCTAATTTTCTGAATGCCTTGAACGGATTTTAATAAGTGAGTGGTGATATCTGCGGTATTGGCATTGGCAGGCGCACCTTCTAATAAAATATGAATGGTTTGTTTAAACAAAGACCATGCACTGCGCAATACAAGTAATGATACAAGCACAGACAAAATCGGATCAATCGGTGTCCAACCTGAATACCAGATGACGATTGCAGCAATAATTGCAGCAACAGAACCCAATAAGTCACCCATCACATGCAGAATCGCACCTTTGATATTTACATGATCCGTATCATCTCGTGTGAGATACCATAAAACAAAGATATTCACCAACATACCAACAATTGCGACGATAAACATCGGTCCCGCAAGAACGGGTTGTGGTGATTGAAAGCGTACTATCGCTTCATAGATGATCCATCCAACAATCCCAAACAATGTTAGAGAATTGATCAGACCTGCAATCACTTCAAAGCGCATATAGCCGAAAGTCCGTGATTTATCCGCAGTACGACGACCAAAGCGGAACGCTACATATGCTAATCCTAATGCCAATGCATCCGTCATCATATGGCCTGCATCAGCTAACAGTGCCAGTGAACCAGATATGATTCCCCCTGCAGCTTCAACAAGCATAAAACTGAAAATAATGAAGAAGGAAATCAGAATTTTTCTTTCATTTCCTGTAGTTGCTTCAGGTACATGCGTGTGGTTGTGATCACTATGGCTATTATGGGGATGATTGTGATTGTGTCCCATAAGGACCTCTGGATTGGATTATTTACATATGAATATATGTTCATATGTTTGTTTTGTCAAATAGCTTCATGTTAATTTTTTACAGTAATATGAATCAAAAAATTTTAAAATTTGATGTCACTAGGTGTTTAAGTTTAATAAAACACAATAAAGTTTTTAAAATGAACTGATTCACTTTTGAGCTTATTTACTTTGATGCGAAGTAAAAAAAAGGAGGCTTTTTCTCGCTAAGGGATCTTGTTGGTTTAAGTTTAAGAGGATGGTTTTTGTTTTGGTTATTTTTAAATTGATGGAACTATAAAAATTAGGCATCAAAAAATCCACACATCATGCTGTTTAGAGCATAGCTTGTGTGGATTGTTTGAGCTATTGATATGTGTATGGAACTTAACTTATTTCATACACTTGTATGAGAGTACTTTATTACTCTCATACAAACACTACAATCAGTAACTAATTGCTTATTCAACCGTAACTGATTTTGCTAGGTTTCTTGGTTGGTCTACGTCAGTACCACGTAATACCGCAACATGATAAGACAACAACTGCACAGGTACACTATAAACAATTGGTGCTAACCAAGTATTGACCGTTGGAACATAGACAACATGTTGACGATCTTTAGCCACGATACCGCTATTTTCATCTGCAAAAACAAACAGTTCCCCACCACGTGCTTGAACTTCTTCCATATTGGATTTAAGTTTATCCAGCATTTCATCATTCGGTGCAAGAATCACCACAGGCATATCATTGTCGACCAAAGCCAATGGGCCATGTTTCAATTCACCCGCAGCATAACCTTCGGCATGAATATATGAAATTTCTTTAAGTTTTAATGCACCTTCAAGCGCAATTGGGAATTCTGTACCGCGACCCAAGAACAAGCAATGCTGTTTTTCTTTAAACAGAACAGACAAACGTAAAATTTCTGCATCATTTTGTAAGGTATCTAAAATGACTTTAGGAATATGCCACAACGCAGAAGTGATTTCATCAATATGTTCAGCTGAAATGGTTTGCTTAACCTGACCAAGTTTAAGGGTCAATAACATTAAAGCCGCAAGCTGTGTGGTAAACGCTTTGGTTGATGCCACCCCAATTTCAGGACCAGCTAGGGTTAATAAATGATGATTTGTTTCACGAACCATAGATGAGGTCGCGACATTACAAATCGTCATAGTATAGATATTTGAGCCTTTTGCTTTAGCACGCTTTTGTGTATCACGTAATGCAGCCAAGGTATCCGCAGTTTCACCTGATTGGGAAATACAAACATACAAGGTGTTATCTACAATCACAGGCGAGCGATAACGGAATTCACTGGCAATTTCGACTTGGCAAGGCAGATCAATCAGTTGTTCAAACCAATATTTTGCAATCATTCCAGCATGGTAGCTGGTACCACATGCAAGCACTTGAACTTGCTGAACATTTTTAAAATCTATTTCAGCATTTTGTAAAAAGTCTTCTCGTAGTGTATTGCCATTTAAAGCTTGAGAGATCGTTTGTTGAATTGCTTCAGGTTGCTCAAAAATTTCTTTGAGCATGTAGTGTTTATACTCACCTTTAGAGGCATTACTCACGGTTGCATCCAGCTCTTTCACCGGACGATCAACCAATTGGTCATTGACAAAAACTTCAATCGTTTCACGAGTTAAACGCGCAATATCACCTTCTTCAAGATAGATAAAACGGTTGGTCACAGGTAACAGTGCCAATTGGTCTGAACTAATAAAGTTCTCACCAATACCAACACCAATGACTAAAGGTGAACCTTCACGAACAGCAATTAATTCGTTTGGGTAATCGGTATGCACAATCCCCAGTGCATAAGCACCTTTCAGTTGAGGTACGATTTCTTCAACAGCTTTTAATAGATTGGGTGATGATTTCAGTGCTTCAGTAATTAAGTGAGCAACGACTTCAGTATCTGTTTGAGATGTAAACACATAACCCAAAGCTTCAAGATCATCTTTAAGCTCTTGGTAATTTTCAATAATACCGTTATGTACCACTGCAACATGCCCAGAAATATGCGGATGGGCATTGTTTTCAGTTGGTTTACCATGGGTTGCCCAACGTGTGTGTGCGATACCCACAGAACCTAAAATATTAGACTCTGCAACCGCACCTTCTAAATTTGCAACTTTACCGACACGACGTTCACGTAAGATTTGCCCTTGATCAACCAGTGCAACACCCGCAGAGTCATAACCACGATATTCAAGACGTTTTAGGCCTTCAATTAAAATATTTGTAATGCTTCGTTCAGCAACGCCACCAACAATACCGCACATAATAATATCCTCTTATTTCTTGACCTTTTGGGGACGTTGATAATTTTCTTTCGAAATTTGTTTTGCACGTTCAAATGCAAGACTGTTGTCTGCTACATCATGGGTAATCACTGAACCCGCACCTGTGGTTGCGCCATGACCAATTTTAATCGGTGCAACCAGTGAGTTGTTGGTTCCAATAAAGGCATTATCACCAATGATGGTTTTGTGTTTATTGGCACCATCATAATTACAGGTAATTGTACCTGCACCGATATTTGAACCCGCACCAATTTCTGCATCGCCTAAATAGGTGAAATGATTGGCTTTTGAACCTAGACCAACAGAAGAGTTTTTCACTTCAACAAAGTTACCGATATGAACTTCATCTGCTAATTTTGCACCTGGACGTAATCGTGCAAAAGGACCAATGTGTACATCGGCACCAATTATCGCATCTTCAAAAACACTATAAGGTTGAACTTTGGTTCCTGCCGCAATTTGGGTATTTTTAATAATACATCCTGCACCAATTTCAACACCATTTCCGAAAGTACATCGACCTTCAATAATCACATTAATATCAATACGAACATCCGTACCCGCCGTGAGTTGACCACGTAAATCAAAGCGTGAAGGGTCAATCAGATGCACGCCTTGCTGCATCAGTGATTTCGCTTGATAGTTTTGGAATTCTCGCTCTAATGCTGCAAGTTGAATACGATCATTCACGCCTTCAACCTCAAAAGCTAATTCTGGTTGAATGGATGCGATTTCCATACCATCAGCTAAAGCCATTGCCACGATATCAGTGAGGTAGTACTCGCCTTGAGCATTGTCATTACTGAGTTTCGGTAACCATTCATGTAATTTGGCATTGCTTACACAGTAAATACCTGTGTTGATTTCTTTAATTTGACGTTGTTCATCAGAAGCATCTTTATGTTCAACAATCGCTTGGATTTTTTCATCCTTACGTACGATGCGACCATAGCCTGTAGAATCTTCAAGCGTTAATGTGACTAGACCAATACCTGTTTGACTGGATACATCAACCAAACGTTGTAGGGTACTTTGTTGTACGCAAGGCACATCACCAGAAAGAATCAAAGAAATGCCGTCTTGGGGCAAAACCGGCAAAGTCACTTTAACTGCATGACCAGTACCGAGTTGTTCTGTTTGCTCTACCCATTGAATATTTTCATGTGCAAATGCATTTTTAACCAGATCACCACCGTGACCAAAGATTGTAATGATATTTTTTGCTTGTAATTGTTTTGCTGTTTCAATCACATGACCGAGTAGTGGGCGTCCTGCTAAAGGTTGGAGTACCTTGGGTAAACTAGAACGCATACGTGTTCCTTTACCTGCAGCAAGAATGATCACAGTTGTAGACATATCACACCTAACAGATCTGGCTTAAGCCATTTTAAAATATAAATAAATCACGATACATATTGCTGCCCAGAGGCCTGCAATAATATCGTCAAGCATGATTCCAAAGCCACCATCGACTTTTTGGTCAATGACACGAATAGGCCATGGTTTCCAGACATCAAATAAACGAAATAGTGCAAATCCAACCAGTGCCCAAATCCAATTCATTTGTCCTAAATAAATTAAAGGCAGGAAGGTGATTGATTGCCCAGCAAACTCATCCCAAACAATACGCCCATCATCATGCACATGGATAATATCTGCGGTTTTCCCACAAATCCAAATACCGACCAATGACATGATTATGATGGCCAATATGGAGCCATAAAAACCAATTGCAAGCCAAATCGGAATAAACAAAAGCGCAAATGCTGAGCCAAATGTACCTGGTGCTTTAGGCGCTAAGCCTGAACCAAAGCCTACACCACAGAACACAATAAAGCGTTCAGCCCATGTCATACTTTTAAAGACAATCGGAGGTTTATGCAAAGTGTTGGTACCCTTGAAGTTGAAGTGGATGGTCTAAGCCATCTTTCTCAAATACAATCCCAGATTTTTGTGTAACTTGGCCGATGATTGTAGTGGTTACATTTGGTTTTAATTGCAAAAGTTTAGCATAATTTTGCATAGTTATTGTAAAGCATAACTCATAATCATCTCCGCCCGCTAAAGCATATTTCCATTGCTCATTGTTGCTGAGCTGCTTTAAAGCTGGATGAATTGGGAGTTGATTTAAATCTATTTTTGCACCGACACCCGAGGCATCTAATATATGCCCCAGATCTTGAGCAAGCCCATCTGAAACATCAATCATACTGGATGCCAAGTCTTTCAACATAGCGCCTAATTCGCAGCGCGGTGTTGGGTAATCTAGACGTTGTTGTAGGGGATGTCCTAAATGCTTTAATCCAAAAGCGGCATCACCAATCGAGCCACTGACTACAATTAAATCATCGACTTGCGCGCCAGAACGGGTAATGGCTTTGCCTGTTTCAATCCAGCCCAGTGCCGTGACGGTAATAGTAAGATGTGGACTTTGCGTGGTATCACCGCCAATTAAACGTACGCCAAATTGATCGCAACAATCATATAAACCCTGACTAAATTGTTTTAGCCAGTCATGATCAATTTGGGATAGGCTCAATGCGAGTAAAATACTGTGGGGTTTTGCACCCATTGCAGCAATATCTGAAAGATTAACAGCAACAGATTTCCAGCCAATGGCATGTGGAGAGGCTTCTAGCGGAAAATGTCGACCAGCGACAAGCGTATCTGTGCAAATCACCAATTGATGATTTAAAGGTGGTGAAAGCAGCGCTGAGTCGTCACCGACGCCTAAATCAACATCAGTTTGCTGCTGACGATTGAAATAGGTCTCAATAATTGAAAACTCAGCCATGTAAAAACAACTTATTTGCTTTGTTGCTTTTCTGCTTCACGCAGGCTTGTTGCTAAACGATCTAATACACCATTGATGTATTTATGACTGTCAGCACCACCAAAGTGTTTTGCCAGCTCAATGGCTTCATCGAGTACAACTCGATAAGGGACTTCAAGATGGTCTTTGAGTTCGTATGCACCCAAACGTAATGTAGCAAGTTCTACACCGTCTAATGCACTCAGTTCACGATCTAGAACAGGAACAAGTAAAGCATCCAATGCTTCATGGTTTGCGATCACGGCTGTGAGCAACTCATGATAATAGCCGAGATCCACTTTATGCATTGCGTTTTCAACACGTGTACGTGCTTCAATTTCATGCACTGGGTTGTGGCTCATTTGCCATTCATAAATCCCTTGTACAGCAAAGCGACGTGCTTTACGTTTTGCTGCATAAGTAGCTTGGAGTGTTTGCGACATGCTTTAAATTGCCTTTAACAGGTTAACCATTTCAATAGCAGTAAGGGCAGCTTCACCACCTTTATTACCTGCTTTTGTACCAGAGCGTTCAATCGCCTGTTCAATACTGTCCGTAGTCAATACACCATTGATCACAGGTAGGCCAGTATCTAAACCAACTACACCTAAACCTTTGGCACATTCACCTGCAACGAAGTCGAAATGTGGCGTACTACCACGAATCACTGCGCCAAGTGCGATCACTGCATCGAATTTACCAGAAGCTGCTAATTTTTTAGCCACAACTGGAAGTTCCCATGCGCCCGGTGCATGAACGACAGTGATATTATCGTCGCTTACACCATGACGATGCAATGTATCAATTGCACCTTCTAATAAATGTTCAACAACAAAGCTGTTAAAACGACCAACTAAAATCGCGTAACGGTCTTCGCTCGCGAGATGTAATAAACCTTCAATTCGGCGAATCGCCATGGCAACCTCGATAATTTAACAGATAAGTGGTTGTACAGACTGCTTTTATTTCCCAACTAGAAACCTAATTGAGTAATACAAGCCATCTGATTAAAAATTATTGACCGGTTTTTTGGTCAGCAGTGATGTATTCCACCACTTCTAAATTAAAACCTGATAATGCATTAAAACGTAATGGTGAGCTAAGAAGTTTCATCTTTTCAACACCGAGATCACGTAAAATTTGTGCACCAACACCAATCGTTTGATATTGCTGTGAAAGTGCGGCATTTGATTTTGTTGGTTTTGGCTTACCAAGTTCTGCTAAAGCAGGGCCTAAGTCAGATAGATGACGTTGACCAATCCAGACCAAAACCCCTCGATCACTCTCAGCAATTGTTTTGAGTGCTTTATCTAGGTTCCAAGCAGGCTCACCATCTTTTTTATTAAGTTTCAATAAATCACGTACAGGGTTGAAACCATGTACGCGGACAGTTGTCACACCTTGTTGCGGTTCACCTTTAACCAAAGCCAAATGAATGTCTGGATTACCAATTTCACGGTAACGGTATAAATCAAAGGTACCGTATTCAGTATCTATGCTTTGTTGATCCAATCGTTCTACTGTTTGTTCATTGGTCATACGATAATGAATCAGATCAGCAATTGTACCAATTTTTAAGCCATGTTTCTCAGCAAATACTTCAAGATCTGGACGACGTGCCATCGTGCCATCTTCATTGATAATTTCACAAATCACAGATGCCGGCTCTAAACCCGCTAAACGAGATAAGTCACAGCCAGCTTCAGTATGTCCAGCACGGTGTAATACACCACCTGGTTGTGCCATCAATGGGAAGATATGCCCAGGTTGTACTATATCAGCAGGTTTGGCATGAGCAGCAACTGCAGTTTGTATGGTATGGGCACGTTCTGCAGCAGAAATACCCGTGGTAATACCATTTGCAGCTTCAATAGAAAGCGTGAAATTTGTACTGTGTTGTGCGCCATTATGGTCGACCATTAATGGTAGATCGAGTTGCTTACAGCGGTCACGACTTAGTGTTAGGCATACAAGACCACGAGCATGGGTGATCATAAAGTTGATGTCTTCAGGGCGTACGTGTGTTGCAGCAATGACTAAATCGCCTTCATTTTCACGATCCTCGTCATCCATGAGGATAACCATTTTACCTGCACGGATATCTGCTACAAGCTCTTCAACAGTATTGAGCGGCATCAACCTTCACCTTTTTGTTCTGTCGTATGACATTTTCATTGAATATATTCGGAGCATAGTCTAACGTGTTTTTACGTATTTTGCCTATGCTTATCATCTTCCTTTGAGATAGATAGTTATACACAAGCTTGTAGGGCAATGAAAAGAGAAGAAAAATGATTTATCGTGATTTAGTATAAAGATCAGACACTCATTTCGAAAAAAATAAGATGAACTTATCGGAAATTGAGCGTAATAAAAGAAAAACCCTCACACTTTAAAAAAGAGGAGGGCTTGATAGATGGTAAATACTTAATTCTCTGAGATTACTTCAGAGTTTGGTGTATTTTTCTTTCCTTTTAAAATCTCAGTACGAATATTTTGTGCAATTTCAGCACAGTCATTATTCATACCATTGATCATAAATGAATGACGAGTCAACACATTGGTTGGATTTGGTAAGGCAACCAATTGATAACAATCACCAATATGCTTGAGCTGATCATTACTTAAATACAATGCCATTTCTTTGGCAATTAAATGGTTCACCAAGCGCTCAGCCGCTTGAGACGCATCAAGTTGCATCGCCTCTACTGAGGTGGTGACCGCACAACGCGTCTGTAAAACAAAGCGCTTATCTTCACGGTAACGTTTATACAGAACTTCTGACAATAATTGAAATACCGAACCAACCATTAATATAGATTGTGCTGCATTGGGTTTTTCAGCATCAATACTCAGGATTGCACCATTCTGATTAAATTCTTGATGAATGGTGAAATCTTTTGCATTCAATTTGAAATGCTGTGCGCAAAGTTCAATACTTTTATTAAGAAAAATCTGACATAAATTAAAATAAGGCAGTGAAACCGATTGGTTGACCGTATTCATCAGTTGCTTTGGATCATAGTACTGAATATTCAGCGCCAAAATCTCTTGGTCATTTTCCAGTGTCGTGGTTACAGGTGTTTTGGGTTCAGGTTTTGCTTTGGCTTGTGCTTGTTGTTGAGCTTGCGCAATCGCAATCGTGCGATTGGCTTTCTCAGCTTCAAGAGCTTCTGTCAATTGTTGAATTTCGTGTTTTAAACGGGCTTCATTGTTGATACGAGCCAAATATTCACTACGTGTTGGGCGAGCAATGGCACGATAGGCCAGCCATAAAAAGGCATGAATCAATAATGACACTAAAATAGCCAGCCATTGGGTACGTAAAATTTCACCAATACTTGGCTTGATCAAGGTAATTTCAATTGTGCCAACTTTTTTCTCGTTCTGTAATGCATCACGAACAAACACTTCACCTTGACGAGTTTTTGCCATACCACTGGTTGCCAACACTTGTTTTTTCGCATCAAGTATTCGAATCGAAGCCACACTTGGATTGGTCGCATAGCGATTTGCCAACAGCGCCAATGAAACAGTATTTGCGGGTTCGAGTTCAGACAGGCTGTCCGTGACCAATTGACTGGTCATGAGTTGGCCTTGGCTGGCACGGTTTTCATTTAATTGATGTGTTGTTGCAACTACCAATAAAAAGGTATGAAATGCAAAACTTACAATAAGTAGGCTAGCAAATAGCCCTTGTCTTGGCGCATTCAACGTAAACTTCCAAAGCAAAAAATTTCGATTTCGATTATGATTCTTCCAATTGTTGTAGCTCAGACCCGAGTCAATTCATGCGAGAAATCATTCTTATTTCATTTTTAGGACCTGACCAACCCAATCAGTTTACTCGATTAATGCAAGTGTTGTCCGTACATTCTTTGCAAATATTAGATGTAGGGCAGGCGGTCATCCATAATCAATTGACTTTAGGTATTGTAGTGTCGTCCAACGATCAAACTGCAACAGCTTTAGCCATGAAAGACATCCTTATTTTAGCACATGATATTGGTTTAACAGTTCGTTTTAAGCCGATTTCAGGCGCAGAATATGACCAATGGGTGAGTGAAGGTGGGCGTACACGTTATATCGTGACCGCTTTAGCACCAGAGCTCACAGCCGAACATCTGCAAGCGGTGACCAATATTGTTTCAAGTCAAGGTTTTAACATTGAAACCGTAACTCGTTTATCGGGTCGTCCCGAGCGTAACGGAGACCAAGATGGACTGAAGCGTTCATGTGTTCAATTTGGCTTGAGTGGGCAAATGCTTGATGCACAGGCGATGCGTGCCGCATGTTTACGGCTTTCTGCTGAATTAAATATTGATGTTGCTGTACAAGAAGACAATGCCTATCGCCGTAATCGCCGCTTAGTTTGTTTCGATATGGACTCGACTTTGATTGAGCAAGAAGTAATTGACGAACTTGCCAAAGAAGCAGGGGTGGGCGATAAAGTCGCTGAAATCACTGAACGTGCAATGCAAGGGGAGTTAGATTTTCAACAAAGTTTCCGTGCACGGGTTGCATTACTGAAAGGCCTTGATGCCAAAGTATTGCCACAAATTGCTGAGCGATTAACCGTGACAGAAGGTGCTGAGCGTTTAATCTCGACACTAAAATCATTGGGTTATAAAACTGCGATTTTATCTGGGGGATTTCAGTACTTTGCTGAATTTCTTCAAGAAAAACTGGGCATTGATGAAGTGCATGCCAATATTCTTGATGTTGAAAATGGTGTTGTGACAGGTGAGGTTAAAGGGCATATCGTTGATGGTGCACGCAAAGCGTATTTATTGACTGAGTTGGTTGGGAAAATGGGGATTTCACCTGAGCAAGCGATTGCGGTTGGAGATGGTGCAAATGATTTACCAATGCTTTCAATTGCTGGGCTCGGTGTGGCTTTCCGTGCTAAACCTGTGGTTCGTCAAAATGCCAATCAAGCCATTTCAAGCGTAGGTCTAGATGGTGTGCTTTATCTTTTAGGTGTGCATGATAAAGATTTATCACGTGCTTAAATGACTTGGATTATATTGCAGAATCATGACAAATAGCGACTTTAAGTCGCTATTTTTTATTTGAAAATGAATTACTTTGCTGTGATTAGTGGTCAATAAAACAACTTGATCAAACTATTGGTTTTAGAACTTAAAAAAAGATTTTCTAGTATTAAAAGCTGTATGTATTTTTTTGTAATGACACTGCATGATTGATGGTAATTAGATTGTGAGAAAAACAGGATTCTTAAAAAATGTAATGACAAATGAATGTGGCGACAAAGTGTGTCGTTTAACCAGAAAACAGCTCTTTCCTTCTCATAAAAACTATACATAATGCAATGCATAAGCTTCTATAAGGTGATTTAAGAAAAATTATAAAGCTTGAAATTGTTGTGAAACACCTATTTAAACGGTTTTTTTAAAAGGCATCATTTTGACGGAGGTTGTTATGGTATCAACAACATTTGCAACATTGATTGGATTCGGTCTAATTGCTGCAGCGTTGGCTACCGTTTTCTTTTCCCCTTATCGTCATTGGTTAGGGTTTATGTTTGCAGGCATGATCTTCTGGGGCATCTTGGAAGCAATGCGTTATAGTGTACAGAACATCTTTGATATTTCGGTCGCATATAGCTATTTAACCGCGATTATGTTGGCGATGTCTGCATTGATTGCACTTTTATTACGTGAAGATAGCCGTGCACAAAAAGCATTGGCAAATCGTCAATATATTGAACATACACCAGTCTATGAAGATGAATAAGTTTTGAGTGAAAACTTCAGTCAATATGAACGCTAAGATAACAATAGTGACTTTAATTACACGAAAAAAATCAATTTAGACATTCCAAGGTATATCATAATGGTATACCTTTTTTTCAGTTTATACTTTGCTCTGAAAGCCATGTCTACGCAATGACAGTTATGTTAGGATGAGCAAATTCGAATCTAATTTAAAAAACAACAGGCTTAAATGTCATGAAACTTTCTGCAATTCCAGTTGTGAAGTTACCAATCGTTGATGCAAGTACAGATCCACTGGATTTGCTTGTATTGGGTTTAGCACTTCGTATGAAACAATTGGCTCGTACAAGTCCAAAATTTATTGAATTGACTCATGATCGTCAGTTCCGTATTCAGATTGGTACCGACTTGGGCGTGGCACGCCAAATTATTGTGAACAATGGTCAAATTGATACCGTTTCAGGTGCTGAACAAAAAGCTGATTTTGTTTTACAGTTTGCTGACAGTGAGCAAGGTGTAAAAACTTTAGTAAAAGGCGATCCAACAGCTTTTATGACGGGTATGCAAAACGGCAGCATCAAAATGGAAGGAGATTTCAGTTTGCTAGTCTGGTTTAACCAAGTTGCTAAGCTGATTCCACCAAAAGTTCCCAAACCAGTAAAAGACAAAATTAAATTGGCACGTCAATTCTTAAAAGAGAAGACTGGACGCTAAGCGAATCGATAATCTTAAAAAGTCCGATCTGATCGGGCTTTTTAAGATTTAAACATTGCGATTAAGATCAAGATTTTGATTATTCAACTTCCAAGTTAAAGGTCACTGGTCCATCATTGACCAAATGAACTTTCATATCTGCTGCGAAAATACCTGTTTCAACGTTTTTAAATTGTGATCGAGCATAATCAACCAATTGTTGATAAAGCGCTTGAGCTTCAGTGGGCGGCATGGCTGGTCCAAAGTCTGGACGCAAGCCTTTTTGCGTTTGTGCCATTAATGTGAATTGAGAAACCAATAAAATCTCGCCATTGGCTTGGCTGACGTTCCACCCCATTTTGCCTTGCTCATCATCAAAAAAACGATATTTCAAAATTTTATCAATTAATTTTTGACCTTTTTCAAAATTGTCATCCTTAGCTAAGCCTAGAAAAACCAAAATTCCTTTTTGAATTTCTCCAGTGGTTTCACCCTCAACAACGACTTTGGCTTCTAACACTCTTTGTAATAATGCGCGCATATAAACAATAAGACTAAAATATGATAAGCCTATTCTAACAGGGAAAACTCAGTAAGATGATGTGAGTAAGTCATTGATGTAGAGCTGAATCTATTGGTAAGCTTTTGAATAAAAATAGAATTTATGGCATTCTAATATAAATAGATAAATTAAAAAAACAAATATGCCGAGATTTATGTTGAGCTTAACTGAAAATATAGTTCATCACTTATAAATGATTACGTTATCTCAGTGAAAAATATGCTTTAATAAAAACAGCATAGCGAAATTAAAATAGATATGGCGCCAATCATCCAATCCTTGCTCGATACAGATTTATATAAATTTACCATGTTACAAGTGGTGCTACATAAATTTCCACAAACGCACAGTGTGTATCATTTCCGCTGTCGTAATCTAGATGCTACGGTTTATCCCCTGACGGATATTCTGGATGATTTGAACGAGCAGCTCGATCATCTCTGCTTACTCAAATTCCAAGAAGATGAATTGCAATATTTACGCAGTATGCGTTTTATCAAAAGTGATTTTGTCGACTATTTAGAATTATTCCAACTGAAACGTCGTTTTATTAAAGCGGGTATTGATGAACAAGGTCGTTTAGACATTTGGGTTGAAGGCCCAATGGTTCAGGCGATGATGTTTGAAATTTTTGTTCTGGCGATTGTCAATGAACTTTATTTTAGCCGGATTCGTAATGATGACATTTATGTTGAAGGTGAACGTCGTCTACAAGCCAAAGTTGAATTATTAAAGAAATTTGAACAACAACAAGGCACACAAGCTCCTCCCTTTTTAGTTTCAGATTTTGGTACTCGCCGTCGTTATAGTCTAGATTGGCAAAGACATGTGATCCAGACCTTCCATGCAGCTGTACCCAATGTATTTAGAGGTACCAGTAATGTCCTCTTGGCAAAAGAATTAAATATTCATCCAATTGGAACCATGGCACATGAGTTTCTACAAGCATTCCAAGCGCTAGATGTCCGCTTAAGAGATTTTCAAAAAGCTGCTTTAGAAACATGGGTACAAGAGTATCGTGGCGATTTGGGCATTGCCTTGACCGATGTGGTTGGTATGGATGCATTCTTACAAGATTTTGATTTGTATTTTGCCAAGCTATTTGATGGCTTACGTCATGACAGTGGTGACCCATTTGAATGGGGTGATAAAGCTTATCAACACTACCGAAAACTAAAAATTGATACCAAAACCAAGATGCTGACGTTTAGTGATGGATTAGATATAGAGCGTGCGTGGGCGTTGTATCAATACTTTAAAGATCGCTTTCAAGTCAGTTTTGGTATTGGTACGAATTTGACCAATGATATGGGGCAAACCCCACTCAATATCGTGTTAAAACTGGTGGAATGTAACGGTCAATCAGTGGCAAAAATTTCAGATAGTCCCGGAAAAACCATGACAGACAACGATACTTTCTTAGCATACTTACGACAGGTCTTTGAAATACCTGAAGTTGTCGAAGCAGTGAAAATTGATATCTGAATTTTTGCTAAAAGAATGTGAAAAATCAGCATATTGGTAAAAAACACTGTGCTAAGATCATTTGTGCTCAAGGTCTTAAAATAGAAAAACGTATGACTACATCAGCCTTTAACTTCGAATTACTCATAGAAGCAGAACAACTTGTGCCATTTTTAGGGCATGACAAAATTCGTATTGTCGATCTAAGTCGTAGCTCTGTGTATGATCAATTACATATTCCACATGCATTGCATGTTAAACCGCAACTGCTGGTGCGACAGGAAGAACAAGCTTCAGGGTTATTGCCTGATGAGGATGGTTTAAAAGCGCTGATTGGCTATTTGAACATCTCTCCAGAACATCATGTCGTGGTCTATGATGATGAAGGTGGTGCTTGGGCTGGGCGTTTGATCTGGAATTTACATTGCCTTGGTTTTTATAATACCAGCTTACTCAATGGTGGAATTCATGCGTGGCTAGCAGCAGGCTATCCGACTTCGGCGGAAGCGGAAAGCTTTAGCAAAGTTGAAGCCTTGGTTACGGTCAATTTACAACATCTTGATCAGCACCGGATTGAATATGCTCAATTGTTGCAAAAGGTTGAGCAGCAAGCGATTCAAGTTTGGGATTGTCGAACTTCAGAAGAGTATACGGGACAGCGGTTGGCAGCGCGACGCGGCGGTCACATTCCAAATGCACAACATTTTGAATGGAGTACTGCAATTAATCGTCAAAATCATTTAAAATTGCATCCTCTTGAACGCACGCAACAACGTCTAGAACAATTAGGCTTTCAATTTGACCAGCCTGTGGTGGTGTACTGTCAGTCACATCATCGTTCTGGTTTGGCTTATATCTTGGGGCGGTTATTGAATTGGAATATTCAAGCCTATGATGGTGCGTGGAGCGAGTGGGGCAATCGCCTCGATAGTCCAATTATTACTGGAG
Organism: Acinetobacter sp. LipI_19; assembly: GCF_058242925.1. NCBI lineage: Bacteria > Pseudomonadati > Pseudomonadota > Gammaproteobacteria > Moraxellales > Moraxellaceae > Acinetobacter > Acinetobacter sp. LipI_19. The sequence continues at coordinate 3,792,532 of NZ_JBZAYK010000001.1, read as the reverse complement.
AATCACCTGCGTGAGTCTTACATCAGCGTTAAAAAAACAAATTTTTATCCAAGCACAAAAAGTCATTCCACAACAACAACTCAGTCGAGTTGTTGGTAAAGTTGCAGCCAGTGAAAATCCAATTGTTAAAAATATAGCGATTCAAGCATTTAAAGCCCAGTATGGGATAGACCTTTCTATTGCTGAGCAAAGTGATGCTTTAAAATATAAATCATTCAATGAATTTTTTACCCGTGCTTTAAAAGATGGTGTGCGAGAGATAGATGCAGATCAGACCAGTATTGTCTCTCCAGCAGATGGTGCAATTTCTCAGTTGGGTAAAATTAAAGATGGTGATGTATTTCAGGCCAAAGGCCAAAGTTTTTCTGTAGACAAACTGATTGGCGACCCACAATTGGCTACACCATTTATCAATGGTGAATTTGCCACGGTTTATTTATCACCACGTGATTATCACCGTGTTCATATGCCATTTGCAGGAACGTTGACAGAAACTTTGTATATCCCCGGTGAATTATTTTCTGTAAACCAAACTACAGCAGAGAATATTCCAGGTTTATTTGCGCGTAATGAGCGTATGGTATGTTTGTTTGATACCGAATTAGGACGTATGGCCGTTGTTCTAGTGGGGGCAATGATTGTTGCAGGAATTGAAACTGTGGCAACTGGTAAAATAAAACCAACAGGGCGTTTAGAGTTAAACCAGCACGATTTGGCCTTAGAAAAGGGTGCTGAGCTTGGACGTTTTTATTTAGGTTCAACCGCAGTTGTATTGTTTGAACAGAATAAAATTACTTGGGATGAACAGTTTAAAGCTAATTCTATTGTAGTGATGGGTGAAGCTTTAGGGCATACCGTTTAATTTGCTTATTCTATCATGAGGTGTACTTTCTGTTGTAGAGAGTCACCGAGTCTAAAGCCTTATAGCATCTTAAATAAGTGCATGAATATAACGATATAATGAAGAATTTCTTAGAAAATTAATGTAAGAATTCCGGTATAAGTCGCAATTTAAAGAGCCCGTTATATAAATTGGTTTTATTTTTAGAATAAATCAAAGATGATAGGCATTGAAATAAGACAGCTTTAAAGCGTGTGCATCTGCTAATGCATTGTGTGGATTTTCAGAGGCAACATGGGTTTCGATTGGATCCTGCATCCATAACTGCATGGTGAGCGGAGGTGTTTGGATACATTTCCCAGCTGAAAGCATAAGACTACGGGTAAATAAGGCAAAGTCTTCAGGCCAATCTGCCACAATTTCAAGACTTGTATATCGAGATAAATGAATCTGTAAGCGACTTTGAAATTGCGCTAAGGGAATCGGTTTTCGATTTAAACGAGGCATGACATGGTCTTTAACCCAAGTAATTGGGTCTAAGCATTCTAAAACTTCATAAAAATGCTGATTATTCTCGTCAACCAATGCCAGTGAAATTAATTCACCGCCAAAGCCATTAAATTCACAATCTAAAAATAGTTTCATTAGAATTAATCAAAAAACAAATATTAACCTGCAAAATCAAGGCGCTCTTTGGGAAAAACCACTCTAAAAATAGACCCTTGATTTTCTTTAGAATCAATTTCTAAGTAAGCATTATGTTGCATTAAAACATGCTTCACAATAGCTAGCCCTAAACCTGTTCCACCCGTTTGACGGCTTCGTGCACTGTCTACGCGATAAAAGCGTTCAGTTAAACGTGGAATATGTTTTGGGTCAATCCCGATCCCGGTATCTTCAACGGTAAAATAACCATGTTCACTGTCATCATGCCAGCCGATTGTAACGGTGCCACCTTTTGGAGTGTATTTAATCGCATTGGTAATTAAATTACTAAACGCACTGGCAAGTTCTGCATCGGAACCAATCAGGTCACAATGGCTGTCGATATCTAAGTTTAAAGTATGTCCATAATCAACATTGTAGGCTTGTGCATCATCAAAAAGCTGATTCATCAAATTCGGCATATCGATGATTTGATTTTTTGCGACTTGTTTATTACCTTCCAAACGTGAAAGCAAGAGTAAGTCATTGACCAACGCATTCATACGACGTGTTTGCGATTGCATCTGTTCAAATGCTCGTTTCCAGCGCGGATTTAAATCCTCTTGGTCGGTAAATGTTTCGATATAACCACTGAGTACAGTGAGTGGTGTACGCAGTTCATGTGAAATATTGTCGACAAAGTCTTTGCGCATCTGTTCTAGATTATGTACACGTGTCACATCGTAAGCGACGAGCAAACGGCTTTCACTGCCAAAACGTGTGAGTTTAATCTGTACATAATGCTCTTCATAAACAGAAGATTTTATTTTAATGCCATCTGGAGATTGGTCGATATTATTAAAATATTCAATAAAGCTCGGCTGGCGGATAATGGTCAAGATATTACGCCCACGATCTAGAGGTTGAATGCCCAACAGTCTTTCTGCCGCAGGATTCCACCATTCAATCTGATGTAATTCATCCGTTAAAACAACAGCTTCGGCCAAAGCAATCAGTGAAGATTGGGCACGGTCAATCAAGCCGACCATTTCAGCCTGAACCACACGTTCTTGGCGTTGTGCGCGATAAACATTAAACAATAGCGCTCCCCAAATACCCTCTAAATTGGGCGGAGAATCGTAAGGACGATTCGAAATCCATTCATTCACCAAGTATAAAGAGCGTAATTGAAATAGGAAAAAAACCGCAAAACCGATGGAAATAGTAATCCAAAAATACCCTATCCCTAAACCAATAAATCCACCAATGATGAGTAAAAAACCAAGCAGGCGTAAATCTTGTTTTGCAAATTCCCACAAGCTACTGTAACGAAATTTTTTATGTTCTCGCGCAAGATCTGGGACGGGGTAGGGTTCATACATAGAAAATTATTTACCTTGAGAATGCTTAACCTAAGGCAACATCTGCACGGGTAGAGAAACGATAACCCGTTCCACGTACAGTTTGTACGTAGCGATCGGCGCCATATGGTTCAAGCACTTTACGTAAGCGGCGGATGTGTACGTCAATCGTACGGTCTTCAATATACACGTTGCCACCCCAGACCTGATCGAGTAACTGGGCACGTGTATAAGCACGTTCAGGATGAGTCATAAAAAATGCCAATAATCGGTATTCTGTTGGACCCATTTCCAAAATATTATCACTAAAACTGACGCGTTGGCTCACTGGATCAAGAATTAATCCATTGGCATCAATGGTTTTTTCGCCACTCAGGGCATTGGCACGACGAAGTACTGCTTTGATACGAGAAACCAATTCACGAGTAGAGAATGGTTTGGTCATATAGTCATCTGCACCAGCATCAAGACCTTGAACTTTATGGTCTTCTTCACCGCGTGCTGTCAACATGATGACTGGAATTTCTGCCAAATTTTCATCACGTTTTAAGCGACGACATAAGTCTACACCGCTCACACCGCCAGGCATCATCCAATCGAGTAAAATCAAAGATGGTCGTTGGTCAACAATCATTTGATGGGCTTGTTTTGCATCTTCAGCTTGCAAGCATTGAAAGCCTGCCATATCCAATGAGGTATGAATCATTTCTCGAATCGGAAGTTCGTCATCGACGATTAATATATAGTCATCTTTCACAACGCAATATCCTATGTATGAACGGTGTACCGTCTTTTATTTATGACAGGCTTATTACAAAGATTAATTATGACAGTATCATTGCAAAAAGAAGATGTTGACGAATTTTTGCAAAAAAATGTGACAAATAATCGTCGATATGATGAATAATCCATGAAATTTTTAAATAAATCTTCCATTTTATGAAAAGAAATTTATTTAAATTGAAAATAAAAATGAGATATTTGACATTTTTATGACGATTTGATGACAAAAATATTTAAGCTAACAATCTTATTGAGATGAAAATGAATCAATCAGCGATACAAATACAATTTCACATGCTGAGACAATTTCTTCAAGCGATTGTTTAAATCCACCCATGACCCAGCGAACCGCAATTTGAGTCACATAGCCATTTAAACCTGTGGCAACCAAGGAAATTTCTTGTTCACTGCGTTCAATATGCGGCATCATTAGGGTAACAAAGGAGTGAATTAATCGGTCAAAACGGCCCATCGTTTCATGGATTGTGGCATGATTATGCAGTTCTTGAACCAGCATGGCGTCAATATAAATAATACGCGCCACACGTGGATCATTTTTTAACATGGTAAAGATTGCAGTTAAGCCACCACGGATCATATTTTTAGGATCAGGTGCTGCTTGCATGACCCCTTGCATCACGGTTTGTTGTAATTGTTCAATCAGTTGTAGAAAGATGACTTGGAACAGTTCTTCACTTTTTTTGAAGGACTCATAAAAATAACGTTCAGTCAGTTTCGCTTCATTACAAATATCTTTAACGGTGACAGAAAAAAAACCATGCGTGCCGTAGGCTTCAATCCCTGCTTCGATCAACTTTTCTCGACGTGCAAGTTTTCGCTCAGATAAGGACATACCCTTAAATTGACGTTCTTTGACTGCTTTATTTATAGTTTTCTTTTCAGTTGAAAGTGGTTCATTCATTGTAAAAAATTACTCGTGTCATATTTGATTGTCACAAAGAAGCGCTTATTTTAGCAATAAAAGCCATTGAAACCTATTCTAGAATTTTTGTATAAAAAAACATCGGTTAAATCACAATATAATATTGACAATAATGATTGTCAAAATTATATTGAGCAAGTGAGCTGCACATCACTCTGAATGCTTTGTGCGGGTTTAAAAAAGGATAGACAATGAAAAATTTTAAAAACAAAGTCGCTGCAATTACTGGTGCTGGCTCTGGTATGGGACAACAACTTGCTATTTTATTGGCAAAAGCAGGTTGTCATTTATCCATTAGTGATGTGAATGAAAAAGGTTTATCTGAAACCGTTGAACTGGTCAAACCATATAATGTCCGTGTGACCTCAAAAAAAGTGAATGTTGCCAAAGTTGAAGAAATGCGAGCTTGGGCTGAGGATACTGTGCAAAATCATGGTTCTGTAAACATGATTTTTAACAATGCTGGTGTAGCTTTAGGATCTACCGTAGAAGGTGCATCTTATGACGAACTTGAATGGATTATGAATATCAATTTCTGGGGCGTTGTCTATGGAACAAAAGAATTTTTGCCTTATATCAAGAAAACAGGTGATGGACATATCATCAACATTTCGAGCTTATTTGGTTTAACGGCTCAGCCGACCCAGTCTGCATACAATGCATCTAAATTTGCGGTACGTGGTTTTACTGAATCATTACGTCAAGAATTAGACATTGAAAAGTGTGGCGTATCTGCTCTATGTGTTCATCCTGGCGGTATTCGTACCAATATTGCAAATGATGCGCGTATGAATGACAGCTTACGTTCTTTGGGGATGAACCCTGAGAAATCAGCAAAAGCATTTAATAAATTATTGCGTATGCCTCCAGAAGATGCTGCTCAACAAATGTTGGATGCTGTATTGAAAGACAAGCGCCGTTTACTTATTGGGAATGATGCAAAAACCTTAGATTTAATTCAGCGTATTTTACCGACTGGATATCAAAAAATTACAGGTTTTGCGACTAAGTTTAGTAAAAAGTTAGAACCAAAATAGTTGATTGATATTAAAAAACCGTCAAGCTGACGGTTTTTTTCATTTTAGACTTTGAGAAATAATGGGTTGAATAACAACTTAATATCCATTCGTTTAAATTAAGATCTCAATGGTTTTCTTTTTCCAGACAAATTGGTAATAAAGACCTTGCATAAGACATAGACTGAAAAAGGTCAGGGCAAGCGCATACCAAATGCCTTTTAAACCAAACCATTGACTAAATAAGTAGGCACACGGAACTTCAATGAGCAGAATGGATAAAATATTAAAAATCATAGGCACAGTCACAGTTCCGCTTGCCCGCATGATCGAAGCAAAAATTGCACTTGCTCCAAAAAATATAATTGACCACAACACGATAAATAGTAATTGCTGACCCAACTCAATTACAGACGGATCTGTAATAAACAACGCCATCAAATATTTTGAACAAATATAGGCCAAGAGTACCAATGAACCTGTAATCACGATATTACTCAACAGCGCTGTTCGCGTCACTTTTGCCAGTAGTTCAGATTTCCCAGCACCAATAGCTTGAGCTGCGAAGATAGAACCAGCAATGGCAATCGACAAAGCAGGGAATTGGATATAGTTCAGGACTTGGTTGACTGCACCATATGCTGCTGTTGCGTGAGCGCCATGTTGATTGACCAGTCCAATCACCACCAGTCCTGCGACCGAGTTGGTCACCATTTGAATACCTGTCGGCACACCCAAGCGCAAGATACTGCGACTAAATTGAGGGTGATAGCGGATATGTTGGATTAACGCTGCATCAGGTCTTAAAGCATGATCTTTTTTATTCAAATAGACATAAAGGAAAACTAAAGTTGAAATAAAGCCTAGGCCACTGGCAATTGCTGGAGCAATAATGCCGAGCTTAGGTAGCCCAAAATAACCGCCAATCAAGGCTGGAGTTACAATGACGCCAACAATGATCGTTAGACTTGAAGCCATCAATGGTGTGGTACTGTCACCCACACCACGTAAAATAGACGTATAGGTGATGTAGATGAATAGAAAAGGACTACTCATTAACATCCATTGAACATAGGGCAGGGCAAGATGCATGATTTTGGGATCTATCCCCAAAAGCAATAGAATCTGTTTGGCAAAAAACACCCCTAAAAAGGCAATGATTGATCCACCCATGAGGGTCATAAATAACAATGCGCCAACAATGGTACGCACTTTTTCGATATCTTTAGCACCCCAAGCTTGTCCAACTAGAACAGTCGCACCTGTAGATAGACCAATCACAAAAGCCAGCAATAAAAATAGGATCGGAAAAAATACTGAAATTGCGGCAATCGCTTCTACTCCCAGCATTTGCCCAACAAAAATGGTATTAATTGTTCCAGACAGGTTTTGCAGAATATTGGTTAGAATCAATGGACCAAGGAAGATTAAAAAAACCTTCCAGAATTTGGGTTGGTGAAGCATATCGGGACGAGCTGGCATCTTTTATTCTACTGTCTATTTCGAGTATCTTTATCTTATTGATAATATAACAAACGCTGAGAAAAAAGCCTGAGTATTTGAGTAACTCAGGCTTTAATTTTACAGAGATGATCTGTATGGGTTGGGATTAAATTTGGGTTAAAATTTCACAGGCCTGAATCAAAGTTTGCTCCTTTTTGGCAAAACAAAAACGCACTAAACGTAAATTTTCAGGGGCTTGCTTATAAAAAACAGAAACTGGAATCGCCACAATTTTATGTTCTTCCGCTAAGAATTTACACATATCGATATCATTTAAATCTGGGCGAATTTGGCTGTAATCAACATTTTGAAAGAATGTGCCTTGAGAGGGAATTAAACTGAATTTTGAATTCGCAATACCTGAAATAAACAGGTCACGTTTTTGCTGATAGAAGCTTGATAGATCGTCAATATGTTCAGGATGCTGTTGCATAAAATTGGCAAGCGCCATTTGTACGGGTGTTACCCCACAGAAGTTGGCAAATTGATAAATTTGACGGAATACTTTCATGAGCTCGGGTGTCGCAATGCAATAACCTGTTTTCCAACCTGTTACATGGAAAGTTTTACCAAAAGAACCGACCACAAAACTACGTTCTCTGAGTTCAGGAAATGACAATGCTGAATAATGTTTTTCGCCGTCATAAATCAAATGCTCATAGACTTCGTCTGAAAGCACAATAATATTTTTATCTTGGATTAATTCAATTAAATTTAGCCAGTCTTGTTTAGACCAAATCGCGCCAGTTGGATTGTGTGGGGTATTTACAATGACCATACGGGTTTTATCTGTAATTGCAGATTTGACTTGATTCCAATCCACAGAAAACTCAGGCGCATTGAGTGGAATATGAATGGCTTTACCACCGACCAATTGCACGCTCGGAGCATAGCTGTCATAGCTTGGATCAAAAATAATCACTTCATCGTCTTGATGAATGATAGCTTGTATGGCACTAAAAATCCCGATCGTTGCCCCAGGAGTGATGGTGATTTCGGTGACTGGATCAAGTTGTAATTGATCACGTTTTAAAAACAGTTGAGCCAGTTGTTCTCTTAGGGCTAATAAACCATCACCCGCTGCGTATTGGTTAAAACCATCTAATGTAGCTTGGCTGAGTGCTTGTAGCAACGCTGGTGGTGCATCAAAGTCTGGAAAACCTTGTGACAGGTTAAGGGCGTTAAGACGATGTGCCATAGCGGTCATGATGCTAAAAATGGTGACACCTTGAGCAGGGAGTTTGGAGTGGATTTCGATCATGACCAGACTGATTTTATAAATGTATTAGTGGCAGTTTAGCAGGTCGTTTTAAGGAGCTGAATAGGATTAAGTAATCTATTGGTTAGGGAAGACGATGGGAATTTGAGATAAGGAAGTTAGGTTTTGGGTGCGAGGTAATGTTTTGTTACTAAATATATTGGGGGAGTTGAGTTGGTATGAATGCGATGGTGTCTATAAGTTAAAGGCAGATGTAGGCTTCGTATAAGAGATTTTATGTTAAAAAATTAAAAAATATGGTAAATAGCAATCTCTTAATTATTATGAGGGATAAAAAGTGTCTTTAGAAACATCAGATTTTTTACAAGCAGATGATATCAATAAAGTATTTCAAGTAGTTGAAGCTGTTGCATCGGGGGCTACTAGCGATGAAGATATCGAAAATTATTTGGGTTTAAATTCAGATTCAAGACAAGGTCGTTATTATCGTTTGGCTGCTGAAAAGTTAGGCTTCATTCAGAATAATGATAATTCAGCAGTTTTAACTCAAAGAGGCCAGACATTTTATAGTGCTTCTTCAGCTGGTAAAACTAGTGAGGCTCGTAGTTTAATTGCGAGTTCACCTGTATTTGCTAATGTGATTAATCATTTTCGTGACCAAAATCCTATTAATCGCGATGAGTTATATGATTATTTCCTATCTATTTATCCCGGGGCAAGTACGACTGCTCAACGTAGATTTAGCACTTTTGAGAAATATATGGCTTATTTAAATTTACAAATCATCTAAATCCAAATAAAACACATAATTTTATGTGTTAAACACATTATTATGTGTGCTATAATGGTTTGAAATATTTTTAGATGCTTAATATGCCTTATTCAGAATTTCAGCGTTTAATTGGTAAAGCTGGTCTTACCATAAAAGAGTTTGCTGAGCTATTGAAAATGAATCCAAACTCTTTAACTAATTATCATAAAAGGGGTGAGATACCTTCACATATAGCTATTATTATTTCATTGATTTCTAACATGAAAGATCAAGGTTTAGATTTTTATGAAGTTTTTGAAAAATTAAAAGAATATGACTGTGTCGCTGATGAAGGAGGTATAACTAATGAATAAGCCTCTCTTCGTTAACTTTAGTAATGATATTACGCCAAAAAAAGTTAAGTGTAAGCCGATTCTTAAATGGGCTGGTGGTAAAACGCAAATGTTGGATTCTATTTTACCTAGATTTCCAAACTCTTATGGAAAGTATATTGAGCCTTTCTTTGGTGGAGGAGCAGTCTTTTTTGCATTACAACCTGAGAATGCCGTAATTGCTGATAGTAATCCTGAACTGATTAACTTATATCGTACCGTTGCAGATGATGTTGATGCTGTAATTGGTGAGTTAAAAAAATTCAGCAATACTGAAGAAATGTTTTATGAAGTTCGCTCTCAAGATAGGGAAAAGTTATCTTCTGTAGAAGCTGCTGCTCGAACAATTTATTTAAATAAAACCTGTTTTAATGGTCTGTATAGAGTCAATAAAAAGGGACAATTTAATGTTCCTTTTGGAAAATATAAAAATCCTAAGATTTTAGATGAGGATAATTTAAGAGCAGCTTCTATTTTATTATCCAAGGCAAAAATCGTTTGTTCTGATTATTTGAACGTTTTAGAAAATTTTGCTTGTCCAAATGATTTGATTTTTTTAGATCCTCCTTATGTGCCTATTTCAGAATTTTCAGATTTCAAACGATATACTAAAGAGCAATTTTATTTAGAAGATCATGAAAACTTAGCTAAAGCATATAAAGCTTTGAGTGATAATGGATGTCATGTTTATTTGACTAACTCAAATCATCCTATAGTTGAAAATCTCTATCAAGGGTTTAAGTATGAAGTTATTCAGACAAAAAGGCATATTTCATGTGATTCTAAAACACGAAAAGGTGAGGATGTAATAGTTTCAAATACTGAAAAAAATGAGATATTTAGTTTGGATTTAGAAAAAATTTCATCACTACCTGAGCAAGTGCAATTATATCCATCGACTAGATACATGGGATCCAAGCAGAAGTTGCTTCCTTATATTCTAGGTATCGTTGAACAGTTTGATGTAGCAACATTAGTAGATTTATTCTCTGGTTCAGGCATAGTAAGTTATTTGTTTAAAACATTAGGTCGTCAGGTAATAACGAATGATTATATGAATATGTCGCACACTTTCACAAAAGCGATGGTAGAGAATAGTCATGTGACCTTGAGTCATGAAAAAGCTAAGTCACTGTTAGTGCAAAAGAACCTAATCAACGATTTTGTGCAGACAAAATTTAAAGACTTATATTTTTCTGATGATGAAAACTTATTGATTGATATTATTCGATCTAATCTTAAGACTCTTGATAATGAATACGAACAAGCGATTGCTAGAAGTGCATTGATTCGTGCATGTATGAAAAAAAGACCTCGTGGAATCTTTACGTATACAGGGCATCGTTATGATGATGGGCGTAAAGACTTAGTTTTAAGCCTAGAAGAGCAATTTTTGAATGCTGTAGAACTAATAAATAACGCTATTTTTGACAATGGGAAATCAAATATTTCACATCGAGAAAATGCTTTAGACATTGATTTACCGAAAAATTGTTTAATTTATATGGATCCTCCATACTATTCTATCTGTTCAGATAATGAATACGTTAGACGTTACCATTTTGTAGAAGGGTTATCTTTAGACTGGCAAGGAATAGAGATTCAAGAACACACAAAGACAAAAAAGTTTAAATCATATCCAACACCTTTTTCATCTAGAAAGGATGTCTATGTAGCTTTTGATAAGCTCTTTGAGAAGTATAAGGAAAATATACTTCTTATTTCGTACTCATCTAATAGTCTTCCAAACATGGATGAAATGTTAGCCATCTTACGTAAATATAAGCAAAATGTAGATGTGATACCAATAGACTATAAATATTCCTTTGGTAATCAAGCTACTAAGATTGGAGACAATCGCAATGTAGTTCAAGAATACTTATTTGTAGCTTACTAAAGAGAAAAAGGAATAAAATATTATTTTTATTCCTTTTTTATAATTATGAGTACGTGGCTTTTTGGAAATACAACAGTACGTAGCCCATTTAGACTAATTGATGGGCTTAAAGTTTTTGCTTCAACTAATGGGGATATTAGAGGATCCAGGGAGAAAGAATTAGTATTCTGTAAAGCATTAGTTGATGGTGGAATTATTAGTTCTAGTTTTGAAGCAGAGGATATCTCTGGCTTTAGTGATACTACATATAGTGTTGGTAGAAAATGGCGTTCAGCTTTAGAAAAGTTGGGATTTATAGAAAAATTTAATCAAATTTATGTTTTAACTGAAAATGGTAGAAATCTTCTTAATAGTCAGACTTTACAGTCTGATCAGGAATGCTATTTAAGATCATTAATTTTATATTCGTTTGGATCTCAAAATTCAGAAGGTCCAATGGGGAATTTTTCTCCTTTAATGCTAACACTTCACATCATGAAGAGATTAGAAGATAGAACAGGGACTAGTAAAGTTTCATTCCACGAAATGGCTGCAGTTATTCAATTAACTTTTAGCTATAGTGATATAGATCAATCTGTTGATGAAATAATTTCTATCCGAGCGAGTCGACAATCAGCTATATCAAAAAAGAAATTTGATAGAGAATTATATGAATCTAAGTCAGCGCAAGCATCTATTAGTGCTTCTAGTATAAAAGATTATGCTGATACTAATTTGAGATATTTGAAAGCTACAGGTTTGTTTACAGCTTCAGGAAAAGGTATAGCCTTTATTGAAGATAAAAAACTTGTTATTGATAAACTACTAGAAATGTATCAATTTTTTGATATAACTTCTTCTGAATTAAAAATTCAAACTGGTGCTCCACTACCAACAGATAATCAAGAAACCAATGTACTATTAATTGCTCAATTAGAAGAAACATTACAACGAAATAGAATTACGTTTGAACAAAATAGTTCTATTAACCATGCTGCAATAGGTGAGATTAAAAACTATAGATATCATCTTGAAGAGTTACTTTTCGAAAACAATGAGAAAAAATTTGCTCAAAATCAAAAAAATGAATGGGATGAAATTCTAGGGTATATGCAATTATTGATTTCACATAGAACATCATCTTTGGAGATTGGTGATAAAGAAATTTCTATTCCATCTGGAGAAAGACCAGCATATTTTGAATGGGTATTATGGAGAGCATTCTTAGCTTTAAATCACTTGATTATTGAACCTCAACAATGTCGAAGATTTAAGGTGGATCAGGATTTTAAGCCTATTCATAATGCTCCTGGTGGCGGTGCTGATGTAATCTTTGAGTATGAAAATTTTAAAATTCTTGGAGAAGTTACATTAACTTCGAATTCTAGACAGGAGGCTGCTGAAGGTGAACCTGTAAGACGACATATTGCTTTAGAAACCGTAAGTACACCTGATAAAGATGTTTATGGTTTGTTCCTTGCACTTACTATAGATACCAATACAGCAGAGACATTTAGGCATGGGGCTTGGTATCATCAAGAAGAACTTATGGATGTGAAAATTGTGCCATTAACTTTAGAAAGTTTTAAAAGATATTTGGAATCGCTAATAGAGAGAAACCAAGTGAGAACAGGTATTTTTAGCTTAAAAGAAATGATAGACGGAACCTTAGAACTAAGAGAGAGTTTAACGGCTCCACAATGGAAAACTGAGATTACTAATAGGTTTAATGCAAATCTCTAATTACTTAGTTCACCTAAAATTAATATAATACAGCTTATGCGAAATACTTTAAATTTCTCTATAAGCATCAATATCTTAGTCAAAGCCGTTCTAGAGTTCAGCGCACTAGAACGGCTTTTGATTGATTTTTCACGTTCCACGCTTTTTAATCCAATTTTTACAATATCAAAAAATTTTATAAATCCTTTTATGTTATAAAATATTTTCAACATATGATGTCAAAACATAGAATTGTATGACGCTAATGTTTATAGCTTAGTTACAAGCATTTTACTTCTAAAGATTCATCCTGAGTATTTGGAACATGAACAAAGATGTACTTATCCTTAGTTTGAAAAAATATATCAAAGCTTTGGCTCATTAAGGGATCATACTGGCTTTGTTTCTGATAAATCGGTGCTATTCGATTGATGTAATAATTTATCCAATCCGCTTCATTGCTGAAAGATGAATAGTCTTCGAGATCTCTATAGAGATATTGTAGATCTGTTGAAATTGCCTCAATGTTGGGGTGAAAGAGCCAAACCGATATATCCAGTGGTTTAACAGCAATCAAGTTGTAAGGTTGTAATGGATCAAATCGCTCGATTTTATAGAGTTGTGCACCATGTTCGCTATATCTCGAACACAACAATTTCGTATTTTCTACTTGGAAACATTCTTTTCCAATTTCTAACTCTCTCATCTGCCTTGAAACTTCAAGACATTGAGGACGTTTATTTAGATCGGAATGCGCTAATTTTTTAAATAATTCAATAGATCTACTGACAACGTAGCCTTCACCCGTACCTGTAATGATACCGTTATCCCACGGATAAATTTTTGAAGCCATTTCTATGTTGAATTGGCTTTCCGTTGTTTCTTTTAAAACAATTTTCTTATTGTCTGCTGCAATAATGGCGCTGTCATTTAATTGTATCGCAATGATAAAAGTCATAATTTTATTGTAAGTTTTGAGTTATTGAATTTTTATATTAAACTATATTTACAACTAATTTTATAAAAACTTAATAAAAAGGTGGGCTATGGCAGGTGGTTCTCAAATTATTATCAATAAAAATGGGATAACTATAATCACTCCAGCAAAGTTTGAAGTAAAAGCTGGGCAGCATATTTTTAAGAGCGGGGCAAAGGTGGAAACAAGATTACCTTTCCTCCCTGAAGGTACTACATACAATTTACGATATTTATTTACTGATGATAATGGAATTCCTTATAAAAATACGCCATATACAGCAATCTATCCGAATGGATCAGAAATACAAGGTATGACGGATAAGGATGGTTACTCATCTACATTCTTTTCAAATGAAGAAAAAGACGTCCAAATTCATTTGGAGCTAAAATAAAAATGGGTATTCCACCAAGAAAGACTTCAACAGCAAGAACTTCTACTCAAGCAAATAATACACAACATATTAAAATTACTAGAAAAAAACAATTATTTCTTTTGTTCTATACAACAGGAAATGCTCGAGGTGACAATTTGATGATGTACTCGGCAATAACAAGGCGTATAAATATTAAAAATGAAGCATGGTTTGATAAAGATCAACATTTAGTCTTTTTGGTGCCAATACAAGATATAGCGGAAATCATTACTACAGTGGCTAGCTCTATAACAAAAAGAGGGGGGATTGGTCATGTTGAGGTTAAAGAAGTAAGTATTTTTTCTCATGCATGGTTTGATGGTCCTACAGGCTCTACTGCGTGTACGGTTGACCCAGTAAGTATAAAACAGATGGGTTTATCAGGATGGAGCAGTATAGATTTTCAGTGGGCTAATAAATCCAAATTTATAATGTTTGGTTGCAACACAGCTACAGATGTGAAAGGTGCAAGAATCTTTGCTAAAGATCTATCTGATTGTGTTAATTTTAGAGATATTGAAGTGTGGGGACAATCTGCGCCAGCCAAACCATCTTTTTATCCAGATAAAAGAGATTCAAGTATTCTAAGAAATGATGACCAAGGTTGGCATGTGAATTTTACATATATGGTTGGATCAATGCCAGGTGATGGTTTAAGAGCTACTAGAGGTGTACCTTTACCATTTCCACCAGCCCAACCTATGAAAAAATATATAAATGGAAAATTGATTGAAAGAGCTTTTCAAAAGCAATTCAATGATCATGGTAACCATCATTATCCTATACCTAATATAAAAGAAGTAAGCTTCTAAGAATGATTAAGGATTTAACTATGGTTTTAAAGTTATTTACAATTTTTATAGGATTAATAGTTATGGTTTCATGCTCAAACATATCTTCGCAGAATTATGAAACAAAAGTAGATATTATCTTTGATAAATCTATAGATAATAAAGATTTAAAGTTGGTGGTAAATCCGTATGGGTATCTTTTGGATGGACATGAATTAAAAAAATACATAGGAAAAACTAGCAATTATACTGTTTTATTTAAAGATGGGAGAATGCAAAGTTATAAAAAAGAAAATATAAACACTTTTAGTGATTATTATATCTATGCAAAATATAAAAATCAGTACGCAAAAATGAAATATACCAATGGTTTAGTCATGGGTGATAATAAAACTGATATCAAAATATTTATAAATATGTCTGAAAATATTGCTTATTTATCTTCAAGTGAAACTGCTTCAAGTCCTGAAATTGTTCATCAAAATGCTTTTAAAAGTAAACAAGATTTTGATCAAGTTGATACAAAGATGTTAAAAATCTTGGATGATTTAAATTAAGAAATTTTTATGAAAAAACTAATATTTTTAATCAGTTTGGTGTTGATTTTAATAGTAAGCCTCTTTCATAAATCAAAAAATACTCATCGTTTGATGAATATTTATCCTGAAAAATTTATGATTTTCAATCATAATCTGTGTATGAAATATCTCGATTCAAAAAAGCTTTCTGATTCCCAGTTTAAGCGTTATACAGACATATCTCGTTCAACATTTTCTCTAATGGTTGAACGAATGCAGATGCAAATTCTATCTAAAGGCAGACCACCGAAACTGTGTTTTGAAGATCAAGTACTACTCTGCTTAAGCTATTGGAGAGAATACCGAACCTTATTTCATGTTGCAGCAAGTTATGGTGTATCAGAGCCAACAGCTTCCAGAATTGTTCGTCAAGTTGAAGATAGTTTAATCCAGTCAGGTTTGTTTAATTTACCCAAAGATATCCCCGAAGGTGAAGGTATAGACTGGAATGTGGTGATTGTAGATGCTACAGAAACTCCAATTCAAAGACCTAAAAAAACAGAAGAAAAGCTATAGTGGTAAGAAAAAGACTCATACGCTTAAGGTACAAGCGATTATTCACTGTAAAACTCAGCAAATACTAAGTTTATGCATGAGCAAAGGCGCTGTACATGACTTTGAACTGTTCAAACGCAATCTGCATTTAGTCCCAACAAATTCATTTATTCTGGCAGATAAAGGTTATTAAGGAATTTATACTATATATCCCAATAGCTTGTTACCGTGCAAGGCTAAAAAACGTTGTGAATTAGATTCTTTACTAAAAACATATAATCGAGAAATTAATAAAAGAAGAATAGGGATTGAGCATGTATTTGGAACATTAAAGACTTTCAAAATTCTTGCAGAGCGTTATCGAAATAGAGGGAAAAGGCTTGGCTTAAGGTTCAATTTGATTGCAGGAATTTATAATCTAGAACTGAGTAAAAAGTGAGTTATGAAAGAAGTCTAATCTTTATAGGCGATGCAAACCATAAAGCAATATTGTTTATAGAGTCAAAGTAAGTTGACTTGCGGTAGGATCCTGACTATAACTTATTTATAATAATTTTAGCGATACTACAATAATGGAAAATAAATCAATCACATATAAAACTTTATGGGTCTTTGCACTCATTCTAAGTTTAGGATTCATTATTTCCGCAAGTGTCTTGGGCTATGCACTTAAGCAGTTTAATGGAGAAAAAAATTCAATAGTCGTCAAAGGGTTGGCTGAAAAACCCATACAAGCGGATTTAGCACGCTGGGAAATTCATCTGCAAACCAGTCATGCTTCAGACAGTGTTTCAGCCGCCTATCAATTGTTGGATCAAGAAATAAAAGCGTTACAAGATTTCTTTGTTGAGCGTGGATTTAAGGCAACAGAAATGAAATTGGGTAATAAAAGCTCTCAACCCTATTATGAGGAAGTTAATCAGGGAGATGGGAAAGTTACCCGTGAGTTTAGAGGTTATACTGCGATGCAGTCGTTGGTGATTGATAGTCGTGATATTCAAAAGATTGAAAAAGCAGCAAAAGATGCTTATTTATTAGATGAAAAAGGCATATCCATCGAGCAGAAACCGCAGTATTTAGTGTCAAACCTAGAAGAAATAAAAATGTCATTGATCGCCAATGCAACTAAAAATGCGCATAGTCGCGCCAATGAGTTTGCAAAGGTCGGAGGGGTAAAAGTCGGTGCGATGCGTTCTGCAAGTCAGGGAGCGTTTTATATTTTACCTGAAAGTGGTTCTGATGATGATAGCGATTATGGCGGTGCTTATGACAAAGCCACCATTAATAAAATTGCGCGTGTTGTCGTGACCATCAATTATGCGATTGATTGATACAGTTGATAAAAAGTCCAGTGCTAAAAAATGGGAGCTAGACTCCCATTTTTTTATGATTTAAATATGATTCATCACGATTAGCCAAATACCTAAGATAGAATCCATTTTATTGTATTCTTAAATCGCAAAATCAATCACAGCACGAATCACACCTAAACTTAGACCAATAAATGCGCCTACTACAACACCATTGACACGGATCATATGTAAATCACCACCTACCTCATTTTCAATCTTGGCGATCATTTCGGTAGAGTCCCATTCATGGATACGTTGACTAATAAATTTAATCACTTTCTCACTATATTGGTCACTTAAATTGATGGCAATTCCGCTGATTCGATCATTCAATAATTCTCGTACAGACTGATTTTGCATCAAGTTTTCACCAAGCTGTTGAATGGCGATACGTAAATTCATGGCAATACCCGAGTCTGCTTTA
Organism: Acinetobacter sp. LipI_19; assembly: GCF_058242925.1. Classification (NCBI taxonomy): domain Bacteria; kingdom Pseudomonadati; phylum Pseudomonadota; class Gammaproteobacteria; order Moraxellales; family Moraxellaceae; genus Acinetobacter; species Acinetobacter sp. LipI_19. The sequence continues at coordinate 3,774,449 of NZ_JBZAYK010000001.1, read as the reverse complement.
AGCAAGTCAGATTTAACCGCATCACATAAAATCACCACGGCACCAGTAATAAAGTTGAGTACCGGTTCGCTGTCTAAAAGAGCATTCTTGGTTTCATTTAAACTTATGCTGGCATGACTATTGTTATCCGCCAATTGCAACATAAGCTCATGTGCAGCTTCTTCAATTTTTTGACGAATAGGATGCTCGTGATCAGCAAGCATGGATTCCACTTTTTCAATCACTGAATCAATGGTCCGTTGCTCAACATCAATCCCAATCCAGCTGGCACCTTTAGCAAGACGGGAAACACCAAGCTCTTTAAACATAGTTTGAGTGATTTCACGGGTTTTTTCAGGATGGGTCATCATCCATTCATGGGCAATATCCAGTCCACGTTGTAATACATCTTGATGAAAATCATTTTCTAAAACTGCGCGCAACATTTCACTTGCCAATTGGTTCATTCGAGTATTTCGAACCCATTGAACACTGTTGTTTTGAATAAAGCGTCCAATTTGGTCTTGCCCCACAAATTCAAAAATTTTCGGAACCGTTTGCTGAATTACGTCCACCACTTGACCGTTATTTTTAGGATTGGCCAGCCATTGACCGACAGCAAAACTAAGATCAATACTTTTTAAACTACGTTCAACAATTTGTGGAGATAGAAAATTCTCTTGGACAAATTTACCCATCGATTCCGCAATACGTGCTTTATTACGTGGAATGATTTCGGTGTGATCTTTTAGAAATTTAGGAATGGGAATTTTCCCAAAGGGATTACGGAACAATACGGTAATCGCATACCAATCGGCTAAGCCACCGACCACGCCAGCTTCAGCGCCCAGCATGAGAATATGAATAAACCAAGCGTACTCAGGCATCAGTTTGGCGGAAATGATCAAAGCAAACCATGCGACAACAGCCACCACCAAGGCGATGGTCGCAAAGCGTTTGCTTCGATCTAAGTTTGGAATTTCATTAAGAACTTCACTTTGTTCAATTCCGCTCATTCATTTTCCTAAATAGATTTCTGCATTTTTATTTCGTTGATGTTACCGCATCAGGCTGTGGTTGCAGTACTTGTCCTGTCGGACTAACACCATATTTTTGTCCTAAAGATTGCAAAATCAGACGAGCGTCAAATGCATCATTCGGCGATGATTTTTTATCTTTATAACATTCTATCGTATAGGAAATTTGAACAGGGTCAATGGTCACGACTTGTGGCATATCATAAAATGGGTCATTCCAGAACACAGGATGACGACGATAGCCCCAGCCATATGGATAGTAGTTTGATGACGGATAAACTACTGCTTTACGAGGCGGTTGCTGAGTTCGATTGCTTGGGTCATCTAAAACCTTGAAGTAAGTAAATCCATTTAAAAGCGTTGTTTGTGCAGCTTTGACAAGATTAATTTCTTCAGCTGTTCCAAAACTCATATTGCTATTACCTTGGAAACTGATGCGATAGCTATGATCATTGAGAGGTACCGTGGTGTATTGTCCAAGCTGGTCAAAGGTACGCGGTTTGCTAGGGGTCGTTGCACAACCTGTGAAGGTGAGTGCCACCGCAATAACCAGACCAATGAGTACTTTGTTCATGTGTCTCTCCTTTCCATTCTTCTGGATGGAATTTAATGAATTTTTAATCCACTGTATATTGTTCTAAATTGATGGACTGACAATGAATTTCAAGAAGAATTTTGTTAATTCAAGATGATATCGATCAGGGAAAATGGTTGTTCACATAAAGTTTAAACAGTAAGCCCAGTATTATGCGTATTTGATCCATAATAAAAATGGACCTTGTTTATAGAGAAATTAATGAGTATTCAAATCAAAGGCTATATTGCAACAAGCGCAGATGGCTATATTGCAACACTAGATGGTTCTGTAGATTTTTTAGCGCCATTTCAAAGTATTGATTGTGGATATGATGATTTTATCCAAGATATCGATATTGTGATTATGGGGCGTAAAACCTATGAAGTGATTTGTTCTTTTGGTGAGGCGTGGCCTTATCCAGACCAGAAAGGATTTATCGTCACTTCTAATCCTGATTTAGCTTTAACTCATGCCTCGCTTTCGCGGTGGAACTTAGGTGTGGATGAACTTGTTGAGCACCTTAAACAGAATTATAACGGTAATGTCTGGATTGTCGGTGGAACACAATTGCAGAATACCTTTATTGAACAGAAGCTACTCAATACCTTAGAAGTTTTTATCATGCCTGTTCTTCTTGGAAAGGGCATACCGCTCTTTCCAAGTTTTGACTCGCGTGAACAGCAGTTAAAGTCCATACATGCTGAAATGATTGAAAATACCATTATTAAACACAGCTATGTTTTCTAAAAGTTGATGATTGTTGTGGGTCATTATGATTTAGATAAGGTACTAAAACAGATTATGCAAAATATTTCTGCATAAGCTGTTTAGATGAAAATGAATAGGATTAAAAATGACTATTTGGCTGTTTTAAAAATTCAATTTCTTCTACCGTTGAGCTTCGCCCTAAAATTTGATTACGGTGAGGATAACGCCCAAAACGATCAATAATCACTTTATGCTTTTTCTCAAAATCTAGATTGAGTGGATTGCCCAACTCTTCAAAAAGTTGTAAAGCTTGAATATGGATAATTTTTGATTCACTGTGCATAAATGGCATATACAGGAATGAACGCTGTTCAGGGCTTAATTGCTGATCTAAATTTAGCTGAATGGCTTCTTGTGATAACGCAAGTGCCAAGGCATCTTGTGCAAAAGATTCAGCATGATCTCTATACAAATTACGCGAGAATTGATCCAAAACAATAATTTCAGCCAAGCGACCTTCTGCTGTGGCGCGCCAAGTCCATAGTTCACAATGTTTGGCTTGATCTAAGGTATGTGCAAATCGCTGGTGCAAAGTTTGATCGAATGCGTCACTTTTAGCGAACCAAAATGGCTGAGTTTCTTCACTAAACCAAAAATCGATAATTTCTTGATAATTCATAGTAGTTACAATTCTTTAGTGATGATTTTTCTATAAAATCACAAATTTTAAATGTCTTGTAGAGGTAGTTTGTGTTAAAAACTTTTCCGAAATAAAATGAATAATTGATTTAAAACAACGATGCTTATACGTGTATATCGATAAATAACGTTATACTGCGGGCATCAAAACATTTTATTTTAAAAAATTCTTTAAGATAAGCGAGTAAGTATGAGTCAACCCGAAACGATTTCCCAATCATTAGTACCAAATTGGGTGGATTCTACCTTATTCAGAGGCATGTTACGTGGCATCGAACGTGAAAGCCTGCGTATGCAAAGTAATGGCTTTTTATCACAGGCTGATCATCCTCAGTCTTTAGGCTCAGCCCTAACACATCCGCATATCACCACAGATTATTCAGAAGCTTTGATGGAGTTTATTACCCCTCCCAAAGAAAGCATTCCTGAAGCCTTAAACTTTTTAACAGATGTACATGCTGTTGTGCATCGTCATTTAGAAAATGGTGAAAAGTTGTGGACTTTGTCCATGCCATGTATGTTGGATGACAAAGAAGAAAATATTCGTTTGGCGCAATATGGCACATCTAATATTGGTCAATTTAAAACTTTATATCGTCATGGCCTAGGCATTCGTTATGGTCGCCGTATGCAGACAATCTCGGGTGTGCACTATAATGTATCTTTTCCAGATGCGTTATTTGAACAATTACAACAACACGAAAGCAATGAAGCACTTAAAGCATTAAGCCTGCAAGATTATCGCAGTCATCGTTATCTTGGGTTAATCCGTAACTTTATTCGTTTAACTCCTCTAGTGATGTATTTAGTAGGTGCAAGCCCTTCAGTCTGTAAATGCTTTATGACAGGGCGTGAACATCAATTGTTGCCTTTAATTAAAGGCACATTATTTCTACCTTATGCAACAGCATTGCGCATGGGGCGTTTTGGTTATCAAAATTCCGCACAAAAACAATTGGGTATTCATTACAACAATTTAGAAAGTTATGTGGCTGAATTACAAAAAGCGGTTAATTCCCCTTATGCACAGTTTAGTCATTTAGGTTTAAACGATGCCAATGGTAAGCCGATTCAAATTAATGATCACGTCTTACAAATTGAAAATGAATACTATAGCTTAGTACGTCCAAAACAAGTGCCACAAGAAGGGGAAACTCCTTCTCAGGCCTTGTCAAATCGTGGGATCGGCTATGTGGAATTACGCGCGGTAGATGTAAATCCATACAGTGCAATAGGTATTGATGAAGATACAGCAGGCTTCTTGGAAGTGGTTGCGTTGTATTGTTTGCTGAAAGAAAGCCCTGATCTATGGGATGAAGAACAAGATATTATTGAGCAAAACCAAGCTGAAGTGGTCAATCGTGGTCGTGCACCAAATGCGAAAATCATTGATGCAGGTGTTGAATATCCATTACTTGGGTGGATTCAACAGCATGTCACCGCCATGCAACCCCTTGCAGATTTATTAAATCAATCCTATTCAACGGATTTATATCGCCAAGCGATGATAGTGATGCAAACACGTATTGATGATGTGGATGAAACACTATCTGCGCATGTGATTGCCGATACTGTAGAGCAAGGTGGTACATGGAATTTTGGTGGCTATATGGCCAATCAGCATATCCAAAGTTACGAACAACATGTATTAAGTCCAGAAACTTTAGCGTATTTTGAGGGGCTTACTCGAACATCTCTCGCAGAACAACAGCAACTTGAACAAAATACAAGTATAAGTTTCGAGGATTATCTGAGTAAATTTAGATAAAGCATTGATTAGATAATGAGGAAGTTCCATGCAATGGCGTAGTTATCGCTTCGTAAGTGGTCTTTTATTTTTGGCAAGTGTGATTGGTATGTCATTTGCGCTCTATTTAGAGCATGTACAAGGGCTTGAGCCATGTCCATTATGCGTATTTCAACGTATTGGATTGATTGGCCTAGGGCTAATTTCACTGATTGCCTTTTTGCATAACCCAAAAACAAATGTATTTAAACGCATTTATAGCTTCTTGGGTTTCGCTGCAATTTCTTGGTCAGTTGGTGTTGCCGCTCGCCACGTGTGGCTACAGAACTTACCTAAAGATCAGGTTCCAAGTTGTGGGCCAGGTCTAGACTATTGGGTAAATACATTGCCTTTAAAAGCGGTGTTTGAAAATGTCCTTAAGGGTTCTGGCGAATGTGCTATGGTCGATTGGACTTTTTTAGGACAATCTTTACCCGTTTGGTCATTATTGTTTTTTAGTGTATTAGCATTGATCAGTCTGTGGCAGTTGTTTAGAAAGTACTAATTTAAAACATCAAGAGCCAGTCTAAACTGGCCCTTTTTTTCAAATAAACTTCATTGATGTATAAATCAAGAAAAATCATAAATCATAAAATAAATTTAGCTGGGATCAGCATACTAGTCTGCTTGTCAACGGCACAAGTCTCTGCAAAGCTAGTCACTGTGATCAGTAAAGATGTGTCTTGTCAGTTTAAATCTGAATTTGATGACACTATCCCAGCCGACATTTCCTATATAAAATTGGGTGCTCAGCCATTTAAAAAATTTATTGTCGATCCAGATTATTTTTCAAGTCGAATTGAAGACTGTCAGTTGCATGGTGGCAGATACTACGTATTGTCCGTATCACAGAGCCATCCTGCTAGAACGCTTGCCCAGTCGCTCATTGAGGTGACGCAATTTGATTTAACAGGTAAAAAACTTAGCCAAAAGAATTATAATAAAGCTTGGACTTGTGAATTAAAACAAGGCTTTATTGCAAAAAATCAAGGCTTAATGATCGATACACAATGTGCAGAAAAATCAAACTTTGATGAATATGGTGACATGATTGATCCTCATCAGAACAAGTCTTATCAAATTGAAGTGAAATAGCAGAAAAAAGCGGATTGAAGATCTGCTTTTTTACGATTAGGTTTCAACAATCCCTTGCATACTTTCTAATTTAATCAAATATTTGCGAATTTGTTCTTCCGCCAACTCATCATGGTGCGGATAAAACCATTTGGCAATTTGTTCCGAAACCAAAGGATGATATTGAATCTCAAGATGGTTTAAGCCATAAAACACAGCTTTATGCGATTCAGGTAATTTTAACTGGAAACGTGGGTTCGGATGTTCACCCAAGGCACTTTTAACACTGACCAGATAGTCGCCAATCACTTTTAAGGTGCGGTTTTTGCGGTTTTCAAATTCTAAGGTACCTGCAATTAAAAAGGTATTGATATGAGAGGGTAGCGGAGCGGGTTTACGGTTGTCATCCATCAAACCAATACGAGCATTGTTATGCTCCCAGTCATCATCTCGAACACTTCCATAGCGCAAGTCTAAGATGCCATTACTGCGGATATTGACGATATGACTGATCATTTTAACAATAGGAAAATTACCCACTTTCTCTTGCATGGCAAATCCGAAACGTTCTAATAACGCACCATGATGCGGAGAACCAATACAAACTAGATTCTCTACCATATGGAACCACTGGTGCATGTTTTGTTTGCCATAGAACAGCGCACTGCGAGATACCAAGCCACCCATACTGTGCCCAATTAAATCAATACTGGTAATGCGAGGGTTACGTTTCACTAAGTCTTCTAAAAGATTTGCTAATGAACGTCCATTGGCTGAAATTCTGCGCCCAGTATTGTAGTGAAAATACAACATGGTGTTGTGATCACGCTGGGCCAATAGTTTCTCACCAATACCGCCATTGTTACGGTTGGTCCAATCTTGATAATTCATACATAAACCATGTGAGAAAATCACTACACGTCCAGCCAAATCACCTTGCTGTAATGCACCATAATGATCATAGAGTACAGGTGAGAGTGCCAGAGGATTATGGCTCGCTAACAAATAATCGCCCAATACCCCATTTAAAGCACTGACTAAAAAAGTCATATGGGAGGTCAAAGGCTTATCATGCAAATTTGGAAAACGTTCAATGGTTTTACGTAAAACTGGAGCAAGCAGATGGCTACCATAATTTTGCAACGCGTGATAACCAAATTGATAGAATTTATCGACAATTGGACGTGACTGAAATCGTTTGGCTTTTTGTTTACTTAAGCCAAAAATACTCAGCAACATTTCGCGTTGAATCGACTGGATGAAGTCTTGAACCATGCCACTGAGTGGCGTACTCACTAACTGCGCTAAACCTTCTAATACGTCGGCCTGACTTGGAGGCGAGCGATCCCACTTACAATAGGTTTCGTGTAAAGGGGTTAAGCTTGGCATTGTTATTTCCTCATCCATATTGATCTGGAACAAAGACTTTATTTTTGCTGTAGATCAATGTATAAATCCCTAGGCAATCATCTTATCTTGTTCATCCTGAACGCTATTTAAAATACCGATAATTGCGATTATGTTTTAGTTTTTTGTCGGACAATATCACGACATATACAAATTAAAACAATAATGTGATTCAAATCACATTAAAAACTAAAACATTGGTGGTAAAAAAGCAAACTATTTTCAATGAATATTATTTATTTACATGGTTTTAAAAGTAGTCCTTTATCAATAAAAGGGCAACAATTAGATGATTATTGTCGATGCTATTCATCGCATAGTGTGCATTTGCCTGATTTAAACCAACATCCGCAACTGGTTTTAGATCAAATTTCAGCGCTCATTGAAAAATTGCCTGATGTTGTACTGGTGGGGAGTAGCTTTGGTGGATTTTATGCGACACAATTGGTCGCAAAATATGGTGTGCCTGCTGTTTTAATTAATCCAGCTATGCGACCATGGCAATTGTTCAGTAACTTATTTGGAATTGAACAGATTCCCTATAAGATCAATGAAAAATGGACTTTAGATCGTTTACAACTTGACTACTTGGAAGCGATTGCCGTGCCATTTGTACAAGATGCAGACAAAATACTGGTCTTATTGCAACAAGGTGATGAAGTTTTAGATTATCGTGACGCTGAACGGTATTATAGTGCAGCTCCACACACATCATTAATCATGACAGAAATGCATGGTAATCATGCGATGGAAGATTTTGCAGATAAAATACCCATGATTCTGGAATTTTTATCATACTCCGTAAAATAAAAGGAAAAAACTCAACGTGTCTCAATATACGGCCCAATCACTTGAAGTATTATCTGGTCTAGATCCTGTACGTCGCCGTCCAGGTATGTATACCGATACCACTCGTCCAAACCATTTGGCGCAAGAAGTAATTGATAATGCTGTCGATGAGGCACTTGCAGGACATGCCAATAAAATTACTGTTACAGTATATAAAGATGGTTCGTTGTCGGTCGAAGACAATGGGCGTGGTATGCCCGTCGATATTCACCCTGAATATGGACAAAGCGGGATTGAAATTATCCTAACGAAATTACATGCTGGCGGTAAATTTAGCACTGATAACTATCAGTTTTCGGGCGGTTTGCATGGTGTAGGGATTTCAGTGGTCAATGCCTTGTCTGATCGTGTTGAGGTTGAAGTTCAACGCCACGGCAATCTTTATAAAATGGCGTTTGAACATGGTGAACCTGTTGCGCCTTTAGAGGTTTTAGAAGGCAAAGCGCCAAAACGTGCTACGGGGACAACAGTACATTTTTGGCCAGAAGCAAAATATTTTGACTCACCTAAATTTGCTTTAAAAGCGTTAAAACATAATCTCAAAGCCAAAGCTGTATTGGCTGCTGGTCTACAAATTAATTATATTGATCAGATTAATGACGAAAAAATTGAATGGCAGTTTGAAAATGGTCTCGTCGACTATTTGATGGATGAATTACAAGATCGTGAAATCATTCCAGATCCTGCCTTTGTCGCAACGGGTGAAGCTGAACGCGCCAGCGCTGAGTTTGCAATTTGCTGGAATGCTGAGGGTGGTGAACAAATTCAGGAAAGTTATGTGAATTTGATCCCAACGGCACAAGGAGGAACCCATGTAAACGGGTTACGCTCAGGTGTTACTGATGCGATGCGTGAGTTTTGTGAGTTACGTAACTTGTTGCCACGTAATCTCAAATTGTCTGCTGAAGATGTGTGGGATGGGGTTAATTATATTCTGTCGCTTAAATTCCAAGAGCCACAATTCTCAGGACAAACCAAAGAACGTCTTTCAAGCCGAGAAGCATCCAACATTGTTTTAAATATTGCCAAAGATGCTTTTGCGCTTTGGTTGAATCAGAACTCTGAAGTGGCCATGCAATTGGCTGAGATTGTGATTGCGAAAGCGGGTCGCCGTTTAAAAGCAGCGAAAAAAGTTGAACGTAAAAAGATTGTTGCTGGTCCTACCTTGCCCGGAAAACTATCAGATTGCGTCGGTCATACCCTTGAAGAATCGGAATTGTTTATCGTCGAAGGTGACTCTGCCGGTGGTTCTGCAAAACAAGCCCGCGATAAAAACTTCCAAGCGATCATGCCGATTCGTGGGAAAATTTTAAATACTTGGGAAGTGTCTTCTGACGAGGTGTTGGCCTCTCAAGAAGTGCATAATATTGCGATTGCAATCGGTGTAGATCCGGGCAGTGATGATCTTTCCGAATTACGTTATGGCAAAATTTGTATCCTTGCCGATGCCGATTCAGATGGTTTACATATCGCGACCTTGCTGTGTGCACTCTTCGTCAAGCATTTCCCTGCAATGGTCGATGCTGGACACCTTTATGTTGCAATGCCACCATTGTTCCGTATCGATGATGCCAAAGATGTTTACTACGCGCTTGATAACGAAGAGTTAGAAGCTATCTTAAAGAGAGTTAAATCTAAAAACCCGCAAATTACTCGATTTAAAGGTTTGGGTGAAATGAACGCCAGTCAATTGCGTGAAACCACCTTAGATCCGAATACACGCCGTTTGGTGCAATTGGATTTGGACGACACGCATCACACAACAGGTTTACTGGATAAATTACTTGCCAAAAAAAGGTCAGGTGATCGTAAAGACTGGTTAGAGCAAAAAGGAAACTTAGCTGATTTGAGTGTTTGATTATCGAACTCATTCATATTTGAAAAATGATGCCTCAGTGCATCATTTTTTTGATACCTCTTAAATATCGCATTGATGTAAACAGAATTATATTCTTCGTAAAACAAAATATTTCTGTATAGCCTTTCTATTTTTTCTCCTATTCTTTTACCTCTGCTCCATCCATCTCAGGGATTGGATTATTACGTCAAAATCGTTTGGTGCTGTAAAGCAAAATTCATTAAGAAAGCTTAAAAATTTAATTTTGGGTCAATTTTTTGCACCCTCATTGCTCATTTTAAATAAAAAAAATCGCACTTAATTTGACCAGTATGACTTTTAATCTCGCACTTTCACCTGATCAACACTCGCACTATTGAGTCGTTGAAAGGCATTTAATGCTTATCAATGCACGTCCGATTTATATAAAAATAATAGTGACTAATATTTTGATTTTATTATTTTTTATCATGAAATATATTCAACGATAAAAGCACAAATTCTCCACTTGGCATAAAAATTGAATTAAGCCTGTCAGGTAAAAGCAAAATCGCGCATTCAAAAATGCACCAAAAGGTTTGGAGAGAAAAAGATGATGTTCCAACAAAAAATGTTTTCAAAAACACTTCTCGCTGTGGCAATGATGGGGAGCATTGCGCTGACAGCTTGCTCAAAACCAGCAGATAAAACGGAAGCGAAACCCGCAACAGAAAATAAATCGGCAACTGCAACAAGCGGTGACACAATTAAAGTGGGCATCTTGCATTCATTGTCTGGAACAATGGCTATCTCTGAAACGTCGCTTAAAGATACGGCACTTATGGCAATCAATGAAATTAATGCCAAAGGTGGGGTGATGGGGAAAAAGCTTGAGCCTGTTGTCGTCGATCCTGCATCAGACTGGCCATTATTTGCTGAAAAAGCCCGCCAGTTGATTACTCAGGACAAAGTCGCTGTCATTTTTGGCTGTTGGACTTCAGTTTCACGTAAATCAGTGTTACCAGTTGTAGAGGAGCTCAATGGTCTGTTGTTCTATCCAGTGCAATACGAAGGTCAAGAACAGTCTAAGAATATTTTCTATACAGGTGCAGCACCCAATCAACAAGCGATTCCTGCTGTTGAATACTTAATGGGCGAAGAGGGAGGTAAGGCACAACGTTTTGTCTTATTAGGTACCGACTACGTCTATCCACGAACCACCAACAAAATTTTACGTGCATTTTTAAAGTCTAAAGGCGTTGCCGATGCAGATATCATGGAAGAATACACGCCGTTTGGACACAGTAATTATCAAACCATTGTCGGCAATATTAAGAAATTCGCTGCGGGTAAAAAGACCGCAGTTATTTCCACCATCAATGGCGATTCTAACGTACCGTTCTATCGTGAATTAGGTAACCAAGGCATAAAAGCTTCGGATATTCCTGTGATGGCCTTTTCAGTCGGTGAAGAAGAATTACGCGGGATTGACACCAAACCATTGGTCGGGCATTTGGCATCTTGGAATTACTTCATGTCTGTGAAGAATCCAGTGAATACCGAATTCGTCAATAAGATGAAGCAATACGCAGTTGAATATAAGCTTCCCAATGCCAGTAAATTGGTGACCAATGATCCAATGGAAGCCACCTACGTGGGTATCAATATGTGGAAACAAGCCGTTGAAAAAGCGGGAACAACGGATGTAGATAAAGTCCGTGAAGCAATGGCAGGTCAAAGCTTTAAAGCACCGTCAGGCTATACCTTAAGTATGGATGCTACTAATCATCACTTACATAAGCCTGTAATGATCGGTCAAATTCGTGGTGATGGGCAATTTGATGTGGTTTACAAGAGCCCTCAACCGATCAAAGCGGAACCATGGAGCCCGTACATTCCTAAATAAAGACTTTACGACCCCAAAAGCCTGCTACATGCGTAGTGGGCTTAACTGATGACTAAACTTTAAAGGTCATTGTATTTAAACAAAAATAGGGGGAGTTGCACATGTCACTTAGACTGAAACTCGCAGCACTTTTTTTTACGATTTCTCAATTATTTCTTATTCAACAGATTTTTGCTGAATCTGAGCATAGCGCGCAATCGTCATCTGCTCAGGCAGTGGTAAGTCATGATGATGCCATTCAAAAATTTGTACGTGCAGATTTCTCAAACCGAAGAGCGATGTTGAATCAATGGCCGGCAAGTATTGACGAGCTTGATAAGTTGGTGGCTTATGTCGAAAACGACGAGCTTTATACCGACAGTTCAGGCAATACCTACATTATGAAAGCTGGAGACAAGCTGTTCAGTTATCCAGATGAACAGGCAATTACTGATTGGCCAGGTGATTTAAATCAAGTGACGTTGGTCAACACCTTGCACAAAGCCTTGAACTTTGGTCAGGCGAAGATCAAGTTACAGTCCCAAGATGCATCACAGAGATTGGCTGCGATTGATATCTTGGAGAACAATTTAGATGAGTTGGATATCAAAGCCATCAACCAACTTTATCTCAATGAAAAAAATAATAAAGTGAAGGCTCGTTTAGCCCAGTTAAAAGCACGAATTGATTTTAATAGTCCAGATACACTCACCAAAATTCAAGCGGTCAAAACGCTAAAAGATTCTAGTCGCCCTGATGTTTTGGCGATCATCGAACAAGCGCTAATACAGCCACACTTAAATCCAGAATTAAAGGCTGCATTGGTCAGTGCGCAAAGTAGTATTAAAACCCGAATTCAAGCAAGTGAATGGACAGGACATGTTTTTTCAGGCTTAAGTACTGCAAGTATTCTTTTGCTTGCAGCATTAGGACTGGCGATTACATATGGCTTACTGGGGGTGATCAATATGGCGCATGGCGAGTTGATTATGATCGGTGCTTATACCACTTATGTGGTGCAAAGTTTCTTTAAAATCCATTTGGGTGCTTATGTCGACTGGTACCTGATTGCAGCAATTCCAGCAGCATTTTTAGTCAGTGCTTTAATTGGTATGCTGATAGAACGAACCGTGATTCGTCCCTTATACGGCCGTCAGTTAGAAACCTTGTTGGCGACCTTTGGTGTCAGCCTTATTTTGATGCAATTGGTACGGATGATCTTTGGTGCACAGAATGTTGAAGTATCAAATATTTCATGGCTTTCAGGTGGAATTTCGCTTACACCTAGTTTGATGCTGCCCTATAACCGTATTGCCATTATCGTCTTCACCATCACTGTATTACTTTTACTGGTTTATCTACTCAATAAAACCCGATTCGGTTTATTCGTCCGTGCAGTCACGCAAAACCGTCAGATGGCACGTGCTGTAGGTATTCGTTCTGCACGAATTGATATGATGGCCTTTGGACTGGGTTCAGGACTTGCAGGGCTGGCAGGCTGTGCCTTGGCACAAGTCGGTAATGTCGGACCTGACCTAGGGCAAAACTATATTATTGATGCTTTCCTTGTGGTTGTAGTGGGTGGTGTTGGTCAAGTTTGGGGCGCAGTGCTTGCCGCATTAGGTTTAGGTGTGAGTGGAACAATACTCGAAATTGGTATGGGCGCAGTGCTCGCCAAAATTATTCTCTTGGTTCTTGTGATTCTGTTTATTCAAAAACGCCCACAAGGTTTATTCGCTATCAAAGGTCGTTTTGTGGAGTAAGCCTATGAAAATCACATCATTACTTTCAGATAAACCCTATAGTGCAATCGCCATAGCTGTATGTTTCGCTGTGATGCTGATTCTGCCGTGGTTTCATGTGTTGCCACAAGATTCAGCATTACACCTCTCAGCATATTGGGTGACTTTGATTGGCAAAATCATGTGTCTGGCCTTGGTTGCACTAGCTTTGGATCTGGTCTGGGGCTATGCCGGCATCCTGAGTTTAGGCCATGGATTATATTTTGCTTTGGGTGGTTATGCTTTTGGTATGTACCTGATGCGAGAGTCAGCAGGCGAGCAATTGCCTGACTTTATGCGTTTTCTCAGTTGGACTGAGTTACCTTGGTATTGGGTCGGAACCCAGCACTTCTTATGGGCTTTGGCTTTGGTGATTTTGGTACCTGGTGTGATTGCCTTTATCTTTGGATTCTTTGCCTTCCGTTCCAAAATTAAAGGTGTGTACTTTTCGATTATCACCCAAGCTATGACTTTTGCTGCAGCACTGTTGTTTTTCCGCAATGAAACAGGTTTTGGTGGGAACAATGGCTTTACTGGATTTAAAACCATTCTTGGGATGGATATTACCTCTGCTTCTATGCGAGCAACATTGTGTTTCCTTACTGCCTTAGTGTTGTTACTGAGTTTTATCGGCTTACGTAGTTTAATGAATAAGCCTTATGGTCGAGTGTTGGGGGCAATCCGTGATAGCGAAAACCGGTTGCAATATTTAGGCTATCGTACCCTGTGGTACAAACTGTCGGCATGGGTCCTTTCAGCGGTGATTGCCGGAATTGCTGGTGCATTGTATGTCCCACAAGCAGGCATCATTAATCCAAGCGAAATGAATCCTGTGAATTCGATTGAAATGGCGGTTTGGGTTGCAGCAGGTGGTCGTGGCACATTGATTGGTCCAATTCTAGGTGCAGGTCTGATCAATGGAGTTAAAACCTATTTTACCGTTGCATATCCTGAAATATGGTTATTGATCCTTGGTGCATTATTTATCGTTGTAACCATCTTCCTCCCTAAAGGGGTGATTGGATTGCTTGAGCGCTTTAAAAAGGAGGATCACTAATGTCAGAGCTATTGTCAGATTTGGGCTTAAATTCGCAACATGGTGGTCAAATCGGTGAGGGCTATGGTCGTCCTAAAGCTGAAGGTGCTGATTTCAGCCATGGTATTGCACTTTACTTAGAAAAAGTCAGTGTATGGTTTGATTCTTTCCGGGCTTTAAATGATTTGTCTCTTTACATTGAAGAAGGGGAGTTGCGCTGCATTATTGGACCAAATGGTGCGGGAAAAACCACATTGATGGATGTCATCACCGGTAAAACACGCCCTACCGAAGGTTCTGCCTTTTTTGGTCAAAACTATGATCTTGCCAAAATGAGTACAGAGCAAATTGCAGAAGCGGGTATTGGTCGTAAGTTTCAGAAACCAACTGTATTTGAAAATTTTACCGTGATGGAAAATCTGCTCCTTGCTGCACCAAAAGACAAAACTGTGAAAAAAAGTTTTTTTAGCAAGTTAAGTCCCGATGCACAGTTGGCTTTGGATGAATCTTTGCAACAGATTCGTTTACAAGAGTTTATTCAAAAGCCTGCGGGATTGTTATCACATGGACAAAAGCAGTGGCTTGAAATTGGCATGCTGTTGATGCAACGACCTAAACTGATCTTGTTGGATGAGCCTGTAGCGGGAATGACCGATGCTGAAACTGAACGGACAGCAGAGTTATGTTTGGAATTAAAAAAGAATCATACCTTGGTTGTGGTCGAGCACGATATGAGCTTTATCGACACCATTAGTGAGAAAGTTACGGTTCTGGCACAAGGTGCCATTCTAGCCGAAGGAACTTTGGCGGAAGTACAAGCCAATGAAGATGTGATTGAAAAGTATTTAGGACGTTAAGGGGAGCAATATGCTAGAAATAAAAGACGTCAATCAATTTTATGGGGGCAGTCACATTCTCCGTGATGTGACTTTAACTGCGCCGATTGGTGAGTGTTCTGTGGTTTTAGGACGCAATGGTGTGGGTAAAACCACCTTATTAAAATGTTTGATGGGAATTTTACCGATTAAGTCTGGGCAAATCTTATTGGATGGCAAAGACATTGCTAAAATGAGCCCTGAACAGCGTGTACGCGCGGGTTTGGCCTATGTTCCTCAAGGGCGAGATATTTTTTCTACACTCACAGTAGAGGAAAATATTTTGATTGGCATGGCAAAATTTTCTGGTGCAAAAACCCGTAAAGTCCCTGAGCATTTATATGAAATTTTTCCTGTCTTAGACGAAATGAAACATCGCCGTGGCGGTGATTTATCGGGTGGGCAGCAACAGCAATTAGCCATTGCACGTGCTTTAGCATCGGAGCCGAAAGTTTTGATTTTAGATGAGCCGACCGAAGGAATTCAGCCTTCGATTATTAAAGATATTGGTCGAGTGATTCGAAAATTGGCAGATGGTGGCGAAATGGCGATTGTACTGGTCGAGCAATTCTATGATTTTGCCGAGGAGCTGGCCGATAACTATACCGTGATGGCACGTGGTCAAGTGGTTGCACAAGGCATCGGTGAAGAAATGCCTGAAAAGGGGATTCGTGATTTAGTGGCAATTTAACAGAATCGTGAAAACATTTTGTTTACCTCCCTGAGTCAAGGGAGGTGTGGTTAAACCCTATATTATTGAGGCTCAACTTTCTGATAATAGCCTGTTGATGAAACATTCATCCCAAAGCCACAATCGGCTTGTTCATTTAATTCTTTCACTTTAATAAAATTGCCTAAAGAGGCGTTATAAGTGAAATTGATGTCAATTTGACAATTTTCAAAACGATAGCTTGCTTTCTTGGCATGAAGTGGCATTTCTGTTTCAAATTCGCCAATATTTGGACCATAGATGAGACTTCGAGCACCCATCCATAGACCAGTGAACTGAATGAGATATTTCTGATCACGTTTTTTAATGGTGATATTGTTCCATTCGCCAAAACCTGCATAACTGGCATATTCTCCTGTTAAGTCATTGTTTGGTTTTGGTGTTACTAACTTTTTTAAATTAAATTGACTGGTTTTTGTGGGTTTAATTTGAAACCACGCTCTTGCCCATAAGGGTTGATTGAGTTTGCTATACGTTAAACCCACATTATTATTGGCAATGTCGATGTCATTATCTGAAACCCGAATACCAGCCTCTTCTTCACCCACAGACTGACAAAAAGCACTCCAAGATGCTTGTCTTTGAAACTGATCAAGCGCTTTTTTATAGTTTTTCTGGTCGTAAAATTTTTGTCCCAATTTACGATATTGACTGAGTTTGGCACAACCCTGTTTTATATTTTGTTCATCGTAGTCAGCAGCATGGCTTGCTGTATTAAGTATCAATGCAAATGGTGCCAATAGACTGATTATAATTTTATTCATCGATATTCGCTCTGAAGTTCAGCAATATTGTTTATGGTTATACAATAAATTTTGAAAAAACGACAAAAAAATTTACGACGGATGCTGTATAAATACTGCTCTATTTTAATCAAAATTTAATTGCATCAACACCAAATCACGCCACTGCCCAAATTTTTGTCCGACTCGTGGCATATAACCTGTTTGTTTAAATCCGAGTTGTTGGTGTAGATAAATCGAACCAGTATTTTCGTGGTCAATTGCAGCAACCATAACGTGGATATTGTGCTGTTGAGCATGTTCAATCAATTTCAGCATTAAGCGTTTGCCGAGCCCTTGTCGAGTAAATTCTGGGTCGATATAAACAGAGTGCTCAACTGTATATAGATAACCGTTGATTGCTCTAAAGCTTGCATAATCGGCATAGCCTGCAATGGCATGAGTCGCTGTTTCTTCAGCAACAAAAAGTGGAAATTGCTGTTGTTGTAATTCTAGAAACCACTGCTGGTAATCTGCGAAAGTCTTTAATTGGCTGTTCCATGTTGCTAAACCTGTTGCAATTTCATGATTATAAATACGCATAATCTCAGTTAGGTCAGAAGCTTGAGCAGGGCGGATCTGAAAATTCATGGATACAGGTCAATGGAAAATTGATAGGGGTATTCTAAAAAGATTTATTTTTAAGGGCAATAAAAAAAGCAAAACCGAAGTTTTGCTTTCTGATCAATGGATTTAGCTCAGTCTTAGAAATGATACTTGATTAAAGCGCTGACATTATTTTCGTCTTTGCCTGGAACACCGTATTTGTTGTGCCATACAGAGTGTTCAACACCAAGATATAGACGGGTATCTGGAGAAATGTGTTTACCCGCATTCCATTTCCATTGTGTCGTCCAGTTCAACTCGCTTGAGTGTGCAACTTGATCTTTTTCTGCAGTTGACCAATCAAGGAAACCGTCCACAAGGAATTCTTCAGATGCAATTTTAAATGGAATTCCATAGGTAAATGTCAATTGATAGTCATCTTCTTGGATTTCATTATTGGCACGGTAGAAATTTAATTGCGCATATTGAAAATAAGGAATGGCTAAATCAACACCAACACCGTATAGGTAGTTGTTCATGTCTTTACCACCTTCCCAAGTGGTTGCAATTAATACGTCTTTAATTGGGCCTAATTCAAGTTTTTTCCCAGAAACAGCACCTAAGCTAAGACGTGGAGAAACCTCAAAATAAGTATCCGACTGACCATCACTGTTGGTACGGTCAGCAAAGGCAAAGAAATCACCGTATTTAAGTTTGGCAGCATACTCAAAAGTGATAGTAGATTGTTTCTCATCTGGTGTTAGTTCATAGTTTTCACCATAAAGACCAGTAATACTAAAATCTTGCCAAACAGGCGCAGCTTGAGCCAAAGTTGCAGTTGAAGCGATTGCGCAGATAGCCGCAATTTGTGTAAGTTTCATGAATTCTTCCTTTCCCCCAAGAAAAGCGCTTCAAGAATACAGATTCTTAAATAAAAATAAAGCGAAAATTAGATGGAATGAAAATAAATATGTAAACATCAAGAGGTGAAATGTTTTAAAACGTGAGTCGCATATTTAAAGCAAAGATTTAAAATTTATATCCATTAAAAGTTTAAGAATTAAACATAGTTGATGTTTTTAGTCAGAATTAGTCATTAAAAAATCAATTAAATCATTTAATTATAAAGTAACGTAACAAGATGTCATTTTTCATATTCTTTTCATAAAAAAGTTAAAAATCTACTTGCATATTTTCCAATATGGCCTGATATTGAATGTATAAGAACACCTATCTGCAGATCGTTAAAAGTGTTCATCTTTGCAATAGAGGAGTTACGGTTCCAATTTATTGTAGGTGAAAAGCTGTCTTATACAGCAGGCGCAAAGTGTGCCGAAAATATAAGTTTTGCACTCGTTTTTTGATTAGAAAGAGGATGTTTTTTATGAATATAGAAATCCGTACAGATAAAAATATTAGAAATAGTGATCGTTTAATTACTTACGTACGCGATGAGCTAAATCAAGAATTCCAACGTCATAGCGAACGTATTACCCAGTTTTCAGTTCATATCAGTGATGAGAACGGTGACAAAGGTGGGGCGGATGATATCCAGTGTATGATTGAAGTCAAAGCAGCAGGTTTGAAGCCAGTCGTGGTAAAACATCGAGCGAAAAACATTGATCTTTCATTACACGGTGCGATAGATCGGGTAAAGCGTAGCCTAGAGCACGTATTAGAAAAAATTGAAAATCCACGTGGTGGAAAACTAGAACTTGCTGATGCAGATGAAGCATGATCTGATAAAAAGCCCTTCGGGGCTTTTTTATGGTCTTCAATTTTATGGTTTTAAAACAGTCCTTGATTATCTTCTTTGTCATAAATGAACAATAAATGCCATTTATAAAATAAAAGCGACACGATTAAAATTTTTCAAAGCTATTTTAAAAATATTCGTCATAATGTTGTATAGGAATAGAATAGTGAGATCAACATGTTATCAGCACAACAACAAGTCTTTATACAGGCTTTAGAAGATTTAGACCTTGCTCAAGTCAAACGTTTGCTTGCAGATGGATTTGATCCTAACTTTATGGAACCTGAAAAAGGACCAGCTGTTTCAATTTGGTCAGATGGATTGTTTAAATGGTGGGAAAAAATTTGTGATGCCTATGAAGCAGGTCATCCTTTAACGGCAGAACAAAAAGCACAAGATTTACAACCGCATTTAGATATTTTGGATGCTTTAATTAGTGCCAAAGCAAACTTTTATTTGTGGGACACTGAAGAGTGCTATGGTCCACTGTGGGATGCAGCAAGCGCAGCCTGTGTACCTGCAATTCATAAGCTTTTAGATCATAAGGTTGACCCGAACACCAAAGATGAAGAAGGGAAGACCATTTTATCTTCGATCAGTGATTTGTTCTTTGATTGTGAATTTGATCAAATAGATTGGTCTCAGGCTTTACCTGAAGAGAAAGAATCTTTAGAGTTACTACGTAGTCGCGGTGCGAAAATGTCCAAAGAATTATCGTAAATTTTGAGTCTTGATATGGCAATTTTAAATAGAATCACATTAGCCCTTGCTTCGAGTCTAAGTATAAGCGCAATGGCAGCAGAATTTTCTTTTGATCGTCCTGGAACAGGTTTTGGAACAGGGATCACGCCTGTGGGACAATTGGCTTGGGAGCAAGGGCTACCAAGTGTGACCTACACGGAAACTAAAGTAGATGGCACAAAAGCAAAAACTGTAACCCTCAATGGCGATATGCTTTTTCGTACAGGTTTAACCTCGAGTATGGAATTACAGTTAGGATGGCAAGGCCCAGCTTGGATGCAAACCAAATATAAAGGTATTAAAGAGGATGACTCTGGTTTAGGTGATGTTTCTATTGGGATTAAAAAAGCCATCGATTTAAAAGATGATAAATTATCAATGGCGATTTTGGCTCAAGCCTTGATCGCAACGGGTAATGATGGTTTTAGTGAAGAAGATGATATTTATAGCATCGGAACATCATTAGATTATCAGTATAACGATTTGGTCAATACTGGGATCACCATGAACTACGCTGTGCAAGATGGGCATTGGTCAGTGACTGCTGTACCTACTGTCGGTTATAAAATTGCAGGAAATCTTTCAGGATTCTCTGAGTTTGTTTATTCAAAAACAGAAAGCCAAGACTATAAGTATGGTCTAGGTTCTGGTTTAATCTATGCGGTCAATGAGCGTACTCAACTTGATGGAAGTGTGGGTGTAGATTTGGAAGGACGAGACCGTAGTTATAAAGCTGGTTTAGGTGTGGCATTCTTATTCTAATCAATTCAGTCTGATACATCGTCAAGGAGTAGTTGATCTACTCCTTGATTTGTTTTTAAAGCGAGCAATTTTCGAAATGCTTTTAGAATAGTCTTATCTTGTGTATGCTGAGTTCAAAATAAGCAATAAACACAGGAGTATTAAAATGTTAGAATTGTTTATTGGTGATAAAAATTATTCGACATGGTCAATGCGTACTTGGTTAGTGATTCAGCATTTCAACATCCCATTTACAGAGCACTTGATTCCTTTTGATCACTTTGACCTCGACAGCCAATTTAAACAAAGTATTTTAAAAATAAACTCAAATGGCAAAGTCCCAGCTTTAGTAGACGATGGCTTTTTAGTTTGGGATTCTTTGGCGATTTGTGAATATTTAGCAGAAAAGTTTCCTGAAAAACAATTGTGGCCTCAAGATGTAAAACAACGTGCACGCGCAAGATCGATGTCTGCTGAAATGCACAGTAGTTTTATGGCTTTGCGTAGTTGTTGTGATATGAATTTAGATGCTGATTTAAAGCATATTGGTGTACAGCTTTGGCAGGAAAATTTAAAACTACAGCAAGATGTAAAACGGATTGAACAATTATGGTCGGAGCGACCACACCCTGACAGTTTTTTATGT
This sequence comes from Acinetobacter sp. LipI_19, assembly GCF_058242925.1. Lineage (NCBI taxonomy): Bacteria > Pseudomonadati > Pseudomonadota > Gammaproteobacteria > Moraxellales > Moraxellaceae > Acinetobacter > Acinetobacter sp. LipI_19. The sequence continues at coordinate 3,752,998 of NZ_JBZAYK010000001.1, read as the reverse complement.
GCTGATGAGTTTACTATTGTCGATGCTTTTTATGCGCCAGTTGTGATGCGGTTTATGGGTTATGGCATTGCAGTATCAGCAAACAGTCAGCGTTATATTGACAAAATATTAGCCGTTCCTGCAGTACAACAATGGATAGCAGAAGCGCATGCAGAATTCCGGTTTGTTGCTTGTGAAGAGCAATATCGTAGCCAAGTTTAATGTATTAAATACCAATTAAGCAATTTCATTGATTTGATCATGATAGAACTGGACTTGATTGCGACCAGACTGTTTTGCTCGATATAGCGCTTTGTCTGCGAGATGAATAATTTTACTGATATTTTCATCGTCAATCGAGGTAGCAATACCAAAGCTGGCAGTAAGTTGTACATAATGATGATCAAGGGATTCAAGTACTTGATTTTGAATCGCTACTCGACAACGTTCAGCAAGTGCTTGTGCAATGCTTAATGATGTTTCAGGTAAGGCGATAATAAATTCTTCACCACCATAACGTGCCACAATATCAGAATGACGAATGTGAGAAGATAATAATTTGGCAACTTTACACAATGCTTCATCACCAAAATGATGCCCATATAAGTCATTGATTTCTTTAAAATGATCAATATCAATCAAGATAATGGCATAATGAGTTTGCTTATTTTGGATTTCATTAAGCTTTTCATTAAAAAAACGACGATTATATAAATTGGTCAGTGGATCTGTTTCACTGAGTTTCTTGATTAATGACTCTCTATGTCGCCACTGAGACAGTAAAATTTCACATAAAATCAAACATACAATTAAAATAGGAATAATAAAGTACAGCATAGTCCCCACCCAGAACGAATTATCATGTCGTTTATTTTCCAACATATGTTCATTAAAAATTGGTGCATAAGGAATTATGCGCCAATATGTACTGAACATCATTGAAATATAGAACAACAGGGCAGTTGTAATTTGAAGATATATAATTTTTCTATTGAATAAAATTAAACCCACACCAGAGATGCAAACGAATGCAAAAACAGTGGCTGGACTATAGATACCCACCAAAAAACCATCTGCAAGCATTAAAATGATAAAAATACTAATGACAACATGGGGCAAGATAGTATTTGCCCATTTTTTATTTTGAAAGAAATAACAAAATGCGATAAGGGAAATAAGCAGTAGGGTTGAACCTGCATTGACAACAAGTTGTGAACGAATCAAGGAGATATTGACCCATTGCCATGTTTCTGGATTCAGCAAAATAAAAATTTTCCAAGCAATCCAAGATAAATGAAGGGCAACGGTCAGGAACAGAATCAAGATACATTTATGTAAACTGCTCCAATTCATAATGATATTTGAATCTAATTGTTGTTTCAGCTTTTGCCAGTAAAGATTAAGTCTTATATTCGATTCCTCCATTCATAATTATTCCATGATTTTTAAGTGACTAGTCATTAAGTGCTGATTAATAATTTTTTAAATTATAGGGGTTAAAATTTATTAAAACAAAGAATTGTTATCATTTATTTGTTAATAATCTGGTAGTTTATTATGAACTTGAAGTAAATAATGCTGTAAATAATTTTTAATTATTTAGGTGTTTTAAGATAAGAGTCCTGTGTCAGCATAACCAGGCTTACGATTTATTTTCGCAATATATAATGCTTGATCTGCTTGTTGTAATACCGTATTACTCATTGTATCTTGTTTAGAAACTGATACGCCATAACTTGTTTGAAGTGAAATGATTTTGCTATTGATCTTTAAATCATAATTATTAATTAAAAGAGATAGCCGATCTGCGATATGGTGTGCTTGATCTTGATTCACATCACTGAGAATTAAAATAAATTCGGATTCACTATAACGACCAACAAGGTCTGTCTCACGGATGTTTTGTAATAACTCTTGGGCAATTGCTGCTAAAGCCTTATGAGCAATTTTAATGTTGTATTTATTTTTGATTTCACACAAATTATCAACACTGAGCAAAACGATACCAAAATTAGATTCGCTTTGTGGATGTAACTCTTTTAAATAAGTGTTAATTGCAAATTGGTTATAAATACCCGTATATGGATCAATTTCTAGATTATTAATCAATTGGTTTTTATGTATTAATTTGGCAATAAATGAGTGTTTCAATACTTGATTGAACAATGAATGAATTTTACGTCGTTTTTCTGAATAAATTTTATTACGCATAATCGAATCCATTCCGTACTTGGATTTTTATTGTATGATGCCTTAAATGTAGCAATTTATTGGCTTGAACTCAAATTAAAGTTTCAGTAAATACTTGAAGGATATATACATAATTTTGAAAAATGTGATTAACTTTGTAGTATAGTTTAAGAATATATTAGAATTTGTAAAACCCGATAAAAATGATCAGACAATACATATAGTTCGAATGACGGATATGCGATTATTTGAATAAATATACGATTTGTTTAAATTGATTATTTTATCTTTAAAAATGAACAACAGTTTGGTTTGTTAAATGATCTGTTGTTCATCATTGAGTAAATATCGAGGTTAGTCGCAGTCGATTTTATGAGCGAATTCAGCAATATCTGCTAAAGATTGCTTTGCCTCATCAAACCATGGACTAAACATTTGGAAATTATGCCACATTCCCGTGTACAACTTGTAATTGACTTTCACCCCAGCAGCTTTGGCTTTTTTTTCAAAACGTTGAGCATCAGATAAAAGAATTTCTTTAGAGCCGATTTGCACTAAAGTTGGCGGCAGTCCTTCAAAATCTCCGAAAATAGGCGAAAGAGGAGGTAGGGAGCGGTCCAAGTTTTTCGGTACGTAAAAGTCAATACCAGACTCAAGCGCTTCGATAGAAAGCAAAGCATCATGCTTTTGATTATAACGTAAAGACTCACCTGTTAAAGTTAGGTCTAAGAAAGGGGACATAAGAATTAAAGCGCTAGGAAGTTGTTGTTTATTTTCTTCCTTAATTCGTAATGCAAGTGCTAAAGCCAAATTTGCACCGCAAGAATCACCTGAAACAATGATGTCCTTAGGTTGCACACCTTGATCTAAAAGTTGTTGATAAATATCATAAATCGCATCACCTGCTTCAGGAAACTTACTTTCCGGTGCGAGCGGATAATCTACATGTAAAACTTGCATCTGAGTGCGTGCAGCAACTTCAGATAAAAAAGCTCGATGGGTTTTAATTGAGCCTACAAAAAACGCTCCACCATGGATATGAAAAATCATTTGGGTTGTATGCGCTTGAGGTTTAATTTCTTCTGCCCGAATCCCTGCAATGCGTAAAGAACGGATCTGCACATCTTTACGCTGCGGAAAAACGCGTGAAAGTTGTTCTATTCCGAAACGTGCAGTTGTGGGCGGAAGATTGAAACGACTTGGAAATTTGAAGCTAGATTTAAGAATAGATTCTGTAATGTATTGTTTCAGAGCTGAGTTAATCTTCATGTTCCTTCCATATTGTTAAATTTGTGACTTTATTTTTGTTGATTCACCAACACTTGTTACAAGGGTACACTATATAGTCACATTCAAGAATTGCTAAATTGGTGTAAATTTTTAATACTATAAAGTGTCAATTAGACTAGGGAAAACAAAACAATGAAAAAAATTGTACTTGCATTAGGCTTATTATCAGCAACAGTTCTTGCAAATGCTGCAGATCCACTGAATGGAACTGTTTGGAAAACAATTGATGATACAACTAAGCAGCCAAAAGCAATTGTAAAGTTCACTGAACAAAAAAATGGAACATTGACGGCTGCAATTCAAAGTGTTTTAACGCCAGGTGAAGAAAACTCTTGTACTAAATGTGAGGGTCCATACCACAATAAATCATTGAAAGGTGTAACGATTGTCACTGGTTTAAAAAATGTCGGTGGAAAAAGCTATGATAATGGTACGATTCTAGATCCTAAAAATGGCAAAACCTATAAACTCAAAGGTGAGCTTGCTGGTAATCAGTTAAAGTTACGTGGTTATATGGGTATTTCTGCTTTAGGCCGCAATCAAACTTGGGTACGTGCAAACTAAGTATATTGATTCACCACAATAAAAAGCCTGATCTATTGATCAGGCTTTTTATTGCTCGATTATTTTTATGCTGTAAGTTTTAAAGCCTTAATTTTATCCTCATCAAAACCAACCACATATTGGCCATTTTGATTAATCATAGGGCGTTTGATTAGACTGGTATGTGTGGTAAGCGCTTGGATGAGTGCTTGTTCACTTGACAAAGCCAGTTGTTGTTCTTGTTCACTGAGTTTTTTCCACGTTGTGCCTTTTTTATTGAGCACAAGATCTTGCCCAATATGATCGAGCCATTGTTTAACGGTTTCTGCATCTATACCTTGTTTTTTATAATCATGAAACTCGTAACTCAAGCCAAGTTCAGTCAGTAAATCAAAAGCTTTTTTCATGGAGTTACAATTTTTGATTCCATAAATTTTCAACATGTCTTAACCTAATATTCAATTGTTTGATTTAACAGAAAGAGTAGCAAAATTGCCAATATATACAGTATAAGAATAGATAAAAATATTTAAAAGGTATGATTGTTGTCATCAGAATTTAACAATTTGTGCTTAATATTTTATTTAAGCGAGCAAGCAGACTGGCTGATTAAATGATTTAAGTCTAAAAAATAAAAAATTGAGACTAAAGGAAATTAAAAAAGAGAAAACCCGCATCTAATCATCCTGATTATGCGGGTCTCATTACAACGTCCAATGTCACATCCTTGGAAAATAAATATTCAAAATACTTATTTCCTTTTCTTCCTACGGCGTCCTATCCTTTTGCTGTCATCCTGACAATGTCCCTGTGCCGTGCATGTATAATGCGCTTGTTGATATGAAGAAAATATAAGATAACACGACAAAATTTGTAAGTTATTACCCTATAATCAGTGAACAGTTGTTCACAAAATTGCTCAATTCTTATTTAAATACTGAGCAATTTTCTATTTAAATTTGATAATCAATAATCACAGGGGCATGGTCGCTATACCATTCATCTTTGTAGACCCAGGCATTGACTGTACGATCTTTCCAGTCAGGGGAGCATGCTTGATAATCAATTCGCCAACCGACATTTTTAGCACGCGCTTGTCCACGATTAGACCACCAAGAATATACTTCAGCTTCTTTACGCACTTCACGAAATGTATCGACATAGCCGAGTTCATCATAAATATGATCTAGCCAAGCACGCTCATGCGGTAAGCAACCTGAAGATTTTTGGTTGCCTGACCAGTTTTTAATATCGATTCGTTTATGCACAATATTATAATCGCCACATACAATGATCGACTTATCTTCATCACGCCATTGTTTTAAAATTTTTCGATATTCTTCTAAGAAGTGATCTTTACGGGCTTGTGCTTCATCACCTGATGAACCTGAAGGTAAATATAGTGAGCAGATGTGCACAGGTTTGGCTAAACCGACATCAAATTCTGCACTAATAAAACGACCTTGGCTATCGGCGAGTTCAAAACCCAGACCATTTTGGATCGATTTAAATGGCAAGCGACTGTAAATCGCAGTACCTGCATAGCCTGATTTTTCCGCAGGAAACAGATGGGTAAACCAACCGTCAGGTTTAAATTTATCTGTCCACTGTTCATGCGTAATACGACTTTCTTGGATACAAATCACGTCTGCATCTGACTTTTCCATCCATTCAAGTAAGCCTTTTGTGACGGATGAACGTAAGCCATTTACGTTAATTGAGACAACTCTTAAAATTTTTTGATCACTTGGATAGCTACTCTTTGGTATCATTCGCAGTCATAACCTCAATGTATGAATTTTGGAGCACCTCATGTCAACGCCAGCTCAGTTTAACCCGCAAGCTTTTATCGAACTCGCATTATCACGTGGTGTGCTTAAATTTGGTGAGTTTACTTTAAAATCAGGCCGTGTAAGCCCTTATTTTTTTAATGCAGGTTTACTCAACGATGGTGAAGCATTATCGCTTTTAGCTCAAGGTTATGCAGATAAATTAACACAATGTAACAACGTTGAAGTGATCTTTGGACCTGCATATAAAGGAATTCCTTTTGTTGCAGCAACAGCTGTGGCTTTGTCACAAGTACATGATGTAAGTGTGCCTTGGGGGTTTAACCGCAAAGAAGCCAAAGACCATGGCGAAGGTGGCGTGTTGGTCGGTGCTTCAGTAGAAGGCAAAAAAGTCTGGATTATTGATGACGTGATTACAGCGGGTACTGCAATTCGTGAAGTTGTCACAATTCTTAAAAATGCAGGTGCGACAATTGCAGGCGTATTGGTTGCGCTAGATCGTCAAGAAAAAGGGCAAGGTCAACTGTCTGCCATCCAAGAAGTTCAACAAGAACTTGAGATTCCAGTACATGCTTTAATTACCATGAAAGACTTAATGGATTATCTTGATGCTAAAGGTGAGCAAGATGCTTTAGCAAAAATGGAAGCTTACCGTGTGAAATATGGTATATAAGTAAAAAAAAAGGATAAGATAAGGAGCATAAGCTCCTTATTTTTATGGACTATAAAGGATTAGGTGCCATTTTAAATGTTCATTCTATTGATAATCGTCGTGGTTGCTGTACTTGGCATTATGCTGGTCAAACATATCGACCAACGACGTTGGCAACGTTACCAATTTGAGCGGGATATGTTTTTTCGGCAATATCCATTTCAATGGAAAGGTTTAGGACAGTTTGAGCTGGTTTTAAATATCAATGTGCACGCCCAGAAAAAATTAATCAATGAGTTGATGTTAAGAGCATCTGAGAGCAGTTATATCAAAAAATCACGTATTCAACGTGAACCTGAATGTTCGAGACAGCAATACTCAATTAAAGTCATGATTCAAGATTTAACCATTGGGCACTTAGAAAAGAAGTATGCAGACTTGTTGGGAGAAAGTTTAGACCAAACCGATTTTGAAATTGGTCGCCCGATCGAGCTAGATGCTGAAATCATTGTGTTTGAAAAAGATGATATCGAGTTGGGCTGTCGTGTCAAACTCGCCTTACCGCGTGATCCACGTACTGCGCATCAATACTTGATAGAAAATAGCCAGCAACAATTTCAAGAAAAATAAGCTTAATCAGTATGAGAATTAAGCAAGTAGATACTTTGCTCAATCTCTTTTTGGTCTTGTAAAGTACTGACAATCCGATGGGTTTTAGTCGTTTCAACAATAAATTTGAGTGCATATTCTTTTAAATACTGCTGAGCAACCAAGTTGGCGACAAGTTGGTCATGCTGTCTGAAAACTTGAATTTGTAGTGGCTGATCTAAACAATTTTGAAACTGTAAGTCCTTATAGCCATACACCACAGTTGCATCACTACCTAAAGGGGTAAAGCGCTCATGTTCCTGATAAATATCAATCGAATGTGAATGTCGTTCCGTGATAGTTAAACCCGCTTTTAGCGCATTGATATAGAGCAAACAAGAAATTTGGCAGATTCCACCACCCAGATCTTCTGCAATTTTTCCATTGACCAGATTACGTCCTGTTTTGTAGCCATTATTAAAAGTCGGGGCTGTTACCAAATGCCAAAATGAAAAGATTTGATTTGGCTCAATAACCAAGCCGTTTATGCTCTGAATCGCAAGATCAATGTTATGGGTTTTATTTTCAAAATAATGATTTATCTTGATGCTTTGTTGGGTTGAAATTTGCTGGTCTGATTGCCACAGTGTTTGATGTTTTAAGGCAAACTGTAGCTTCGAGAAAAGGTGTTCACGACAATACCTGCGTAATAACTGATAAAGCAGTTTCCATGATTTGGGTAAATATTGCCGCATATTCCACCTGCTTATTCTAATTGTTTACTGACGGTTGTTTTTCTAAAACGACAACCAAGTATGATGCATATTCTTTTAAAAATGAACGGCACATCAAGCTGTCTAGGCTTCTAAACAGTGGGCGTAAAATCGTTGGAATACGATGGATAGGGAAAAATAAAAAGCCCTGACTTTCAACCAGCTTCCATTGAGTGCCAAGCAGCTTTTCAATCTCTACCAATGTCATTTGATGAGCAGCATGCCAACTTTGTTGTTGATGCTTTACAGCTTGTCGACGTTTGGCGGAGGGGAAATCAAAAATAAGCTTGCCATTGGGTCTTAATTTTTGATGCGCCTCATTCAGAAACTGTTCTGTGGTTGCATGGTCTTGATGCATGATCACATGGAAGCTATAAATCACCTCAAGCTGGTAATTTTCGATTGGAATTTCAGTCAGAGTCCCTTCAAGCAAGATTTTATGTGGATATTTTTCTGTTGCGACTTTCAGCATTTCAGGGCTGAAATCTACACCGTAATCTGCATAATCGAGTAAACGACCTGTACCACAACCAATATCCATACAATATGTAGGTGCTGTGTTACTTAGAATACGCTTGAGAAAAACCCGCTCTTGTTGGTCTAAATATTGCCCGTAACTGTTGTTAAAACGATTGTTATCGTAGTCGTGCGCAAGTTTGTTATAGTAATTTTTAATCTCTGAGTCAGGTTGATTCGACATTGAATAACTCTTTTTATTGACGAATAGAAACTAATTCAACTTATAAACTATTTTTTTGAAGATCACACGTTTTACACGCTAAAAACATGCCTATTTTTTCCTGTCGTCCTTGTTCTGTCAACACCCACGGACGATTCTGCCAAGGAGGAAGATGACGCACATGTTGTTGATGCCCACATGCAAGTTCAGCCACATAATGTTGCTCCTCACCCAAATGAAATTCCACAATGGCTTGTTGCATTTCGATCATCATATTCACAATAATTGCTAAGAGTTTAGCGAAATTTCGAAAAAGTACACTACATTCTCCGCTATACTGCATTCAATCCAAAATTTTATAAGAGCATCAATATGCGCGTACTTGTTGTGATGGATCCCATCGAAAGTGTAAACCTGAAAAAAGACTCAACAATGGCAATGTTATGGGCGGCTGCACGTCGAGGGCATGAGTTAGGCTATGCATTACAACAAGATTTGTATATTGATCAGGGCAAAGCATTTGGTTTGATTACACCGCTTCAGGTTTTTCAAGATTACGATCACTATTATGAGTTAGGTGAAAAAGCCAAAGAGTCACTTGCAGCTTATGATGTGGTATTGATGCGTAAAGATCCGCCTTTTGACATGAACTTTGTTTATACCACTTATATTTTGGAACAGGCAGAGCGTGAAGGGGTGTGGATTATTAACAAACCACAAAGTTTGCGTGATTGTAATGAAAAACTATTTGCGACCCAATTCCCAGAGCTACAAGTACCCACTTTAGTGACCTCACAACAAAGTTTGATTCGTGAATTCCTAAAAGAACATGGTGACGTTATTGTTAAGCCACTAGATGGTATGGGCGGAATGGGGATCTTCCGTTTATATCAAGATGGCGTCAATATTGGCTCAACCATTGAAATTTTAACTGAAAATGGCACACAACCGATTATGGCACAACGTTATATCCCTGAAATTGTGGATGGTGATAAACGTATTTTGATGATTAATGGTGAGCCGGTACCTTATTGCTTGGCTCGTATTCCTCAAAATGGTGAGGTGCGAGGGAATTTGGCAGCGGGCGGTTTGGGTGAAGCTCGTCCATTGACTGAAAATGACAAAGCCATCGCAGCCAAAGTTGGACCATTCTTAAAAGCAAAAGGCTTGGTTTTTGTCGGATTAGATGTGATTGGAAATTATGTCACTGAAATCAATGTCACCAGTCCAACCTGTATTCGCGAAATTGATGATCAATTTGGTACTTCAATTGCAGATGATTTGTTTGATGTGCTAGAAGCAGGTCACTCAGCTTAATTTAAGCTGGGATACTGCATTCTAAATCTCAACTAAAAAATAGAGTCGTGCATGGCTCTATTTTTTGCTGTCGATTGGCTATAAAAATGATAAATCATCGAGAAATATAAAAAAATAACGTTTAATTCCACTTTTTTTAACAGATTAATGATAAAAGTAGTTTAAACTTTCAAATCAGTAGAAAAAAACAATGAAAGGCTTGGTGAAAAAAAGTAAATAAACTTTTCCCCATAGCGGATTGTGATTACAATTGGTTGTTTAAGACATTCGTTAATATTTATTTTTGCATTGAAGAATTAGACCGTGACCGAACCCCAGCAAAGCACACCTAAACACATCATGATGATGGCGGCAGGTACAGGTGGACATGTATTCCCTGCACTGGCAGTTGCAAAAGAATTGCAACAGCAAGGCAGCCAAGTGTCTTGGTTGGCGACTCCGACAGGTATGGAAAATCGACTTTTAAAACAACATGATATTCCAATCTATCAAATTGATATTCAAGGTGTACGTGGCAATGGAATTGTACGTAAATTAGCTGCACCATTTAAGATTTTAAAAGCAACTTTGAGCGCGATGCGCTATATGAAACAGCTCAATGTTGATGCAGTGGCTGGGTTTGGCGGTTATGTTGCGGGGCCAGGCGGTTTGGCTGCGCGTTTGTTGGGTATTCCTGTAATTATTCACGAACAAAATGCAGTGGCAGGCTTTACCAATACTCAACTTTCAAGAATTGCTAAAAAGGTCTGCGAGGCTTTTCCAGATACTTTTCCGAAAAGTGAAAAAATTGTGACGACAGGTAATCCTGTACGGGCAGAAATTACCGCAATTTATAATCCTTCTTTTCGTTATAAAGAACGCGAAAATGCGACTGAACCCTTACATATTTTAATTGTTGGTGGTTCTTTGGGTGCGCAAGCCTTGAATGAGTGTGTCCCTCAAGCCTTAAAAAAATTTGATGTTCCATTAAAAGTGTTTCATCAATGTGGGCAAAACAAGCAAGAGATCACACAGGCTTTATATGCGGATGCACCTGAAAATATACAGGTTGAAGTTCAGCCATTTATTGAAGATATGGCATTGGCCTATAGCAACGCAGATTTAATTATTTGTCGTGCAGGTGCATTGACGGTCACTGAAGTGGCGACTGCTGGTGTGGCGGCTGTATTTGTGCCATTACCAAGTGCGGTAGATGATCACCAAACTGCCAATGCAAGATTTTTGGAGAAAACAGGTGCTGCGAAAATCTGTCCGCAGCAGAGCATGACTCCAGATTCATTAAAGGATTTATTAACACCGTTGATGAACCGCCAATTATTAATGGAAATGGCGGTAAAAGCTCGTCAACAAGCTCAACCAGATGCAACACAACGTGTGGTTGGTTTAATTCAAGATTTGTAAGTTAGAGTTGATTATGTCTCCAACAAGCCCTGCTGATAAAGCAAAAAACCTAATTAAAATTCCAGAGATGCGCCGTATTAAACATATCCATTTTGTGGGTGTCGGTGGTGCTGGAATGTGTGGTATTGCAGAAGTATTGAAAAACCAAGGCTATAAGGTTTCTGGTTCTGACATTAAGGCATCAAAAACGACGGCTCAACTTGAAGAAAATGGAATTAAAGTTTTTATTGGACATACTGCAGACAATATTAAAGGTGCAAATGTACTGGTTGTCTCTACTGCAATCGACCCTGAAAATTTAGAAGTAAAAGCAGCAATTGAAAACCGTATACCGGTAGTTCGTCGTGCAGAAATGTTGGGTGAATTGATGCGTTACCGTCATGGTATCGCTGTTGCAGGAACCCATGGTAAAACCACGACAACCAGTTTAGTGACCTGCATGCTGGCAGAAGAAAACATGGATCCAACTTATGTGATCGGTGGTCTGTTAAATCGTACGGGTGTTAACGCAGCTTTGGGTGCCAGTCGTTTTATTGTCGCTGAAGCAGACGAATCAGATGCGTCATTCTTACATCTAGAGCCTATGGCGGCCATTGTCACCAATATTGATGCCGATCATATGGATACCTATGGGGGTAGTTTTGATGTACTCAAAGACACCTTTATTAAGTTCTTACAGAAAATGCCGTTCTATGGCTTGGCTGTAGTCTGTGGTGATGATGCCAATATTCGTGAAATCATGCCACGTATTGGTCGTCCAGTATTGACCTATGGTTTTAATGAAGACAATGACATTCGAGCAATTGATGTTGAACAAGTCGGTATGCAGTCAAGCTTTACCGTATTACGTAAAGGTCGTGAGCCATTACGTTTAACTATCAATCTTCCGGGGTTACATAATATTCTAAACGCATTGGCTGCGATTGGTATTGCAACGGATGAAGGTGTGTCTGATGCTGCGATTGCACGTGCCTTAGAAAGCTTTAGTGGTGTAGGTCGTCGTTTCCAAGTTCAAGGTGAGTTTGAATTGGATGAAGGTACTGTAAAACTGGTTGATGATTATGGTCATCACCCGAAAGAAGTTGAAGCAACCATTAAAGCTGCACGTGCCAGCCATCCAGATCGCCGTTTAGTAATGATGTTTCAGCCACACCGTTATAGTCGTACTCGTGACTGTTTTGATGATTTTGTAGATGTGTTGTCACAAGTCGATCAATTATTATTGTTAGAAGTATATCCTGCAGGTGAGAAACCGATTGTTGGTGCAGATAGTCGTTCTTTAGCGAGGAGTATTCGTTTGCGTGGGGAAGTTGAACCGATTTTGATTGATCCAGTGGAAGGTAATTTACAGAACGCGATACAAAAAGTGTTACAAGCGAATGACTTGTTATTAACACAAGGTGCGGGTAACGTGGGAGCAATTTCTGTAGAATTGGCTCAAAATCAACTGTATTTAAAATAATTGATTTGGTTTTGTTTAAACTTGGATTTAAATAAAGCCTAGAAATTAAATTGACTAACTTATAAGTTTAAGGATTTAAACGTGTCAAATGCTTCTAAATTCGGCAAAGTAGCGGTGTTGCTTGGTGGGAAATCTGCTGAGCGTATGGTGTCATTAGATAGTGGTAAAGCTGTTTTAGAAGCATTATTACGTTCGGGGGTGAATGCGGAAGGCTTTGATCCACAAGAGCGTAGTGTGACGGAACTTGTAGGTTATGATCGTGCATTTATTGTGTTGCATGGTCGTGGTGGTGAAGATGGTCAAATCCAAGGCGTATTAGAATGGATGAATGTACCGTATACAGGTACAGGTGTTCAGGGCTCCGCTATTGGGATGGACAAAGTTAAAACCAAACAAATTTGGCAAGGTTCAGATTTACCGACGGCACCCTATCGTATTATTTCTAAAGATTCTGATTTAAATGAAGTGATTGAAAGCCTTGGTTTACCGCTAATCATTAAGCCTGTACATGAAGGTTCTAGTGTAGGTATGAGTAAGGTTGAAAAAGCTGAAGATCTTACTGCTGCAATTGAAAAAGCCACAATACATGATGCAGTTGTGATGGCGGAAAAATGGATCACGGGGCGGGAATATACTATTTCTTTCCTTAATGGTTTGCCACTGCCAGTCATTCGTTTGCAACCACCTGCTGATGTTGCATTTTATGACTATGAAGCAAAATATAACCGTAATGACGTGGAATATGGTATTCCATGTGGTTTAAGTGAGTCAGAAGAAAAGAACTTACAGGAATTGTGTTTACGCGCTTTCCAAGCAGTTGGTGCTAGTGGTTGGGGGCGGATTGATGCGATGTTAGATGAACAAGGTAATTTCTGGTTATTAGAAGTAAATACTGTACCAGGTATGACCAGTCACTCGCTTGTTCCTAAAGCTGCAAAAGCTGTAGGTTATAGTTTTGATGAACTGTGTGTTGCGATTTTAGCGCAAACACTCACGGAACAAGCACACTAAGTTTATGGCTCAACTTCCTGCTTCGATGCGTCGCAAACGTGCGGCAATTACATCAATACACGATAGGCCGCCAACACGTCAGGAAAAGCTTCTCAACGTGGGAAGCTGGTTGCTTATGGTTATTGCTATTGCTGTGTTATTTGCAGGAATCTATGGTCTGTATAAAGTGATTACAGATGCTCGGGTAGCTACCCTTCAAGTGGTAGGTACTACCTCATCGGTAGAGTCACAAGCGATTACACAACATTTGTCACCTGTTGTTAAGAATAATTATTTCACCTCGGATTTAGAACAGATTCGAGATAAAGCACTTGAAGTATCATGGGTGGATCGTGTCGTGGTTTCTCGAGCATGGCCAAATGGTATTCGCGTGCGAATTATGCCACGTCATGCAATCGCACGTTGGGGAACCGGGCGATTACTCAGTGATGCTGGAGATGTCTACTCAGAAGCGGTGGCGAAGAATTATTCAAACCTGCCATTGCTTCATGGGCCGCTCAGCCAATCCAAAGTCATGATGCGTCGCTATAATGAAATTAATCAATTATTTCACCCAGTCAATTTACGGTTAAAAGAGCTTTATCTTACTGAACGTATGACTTGGTTTATGCAGTTTGATTCAGGGCTACGGGTGATTGTAGATCAAGATCAGACCATGAGTAAGCTACAACGTTTAAGTCACTTGGCTCAAACAGATTTGCAACCAGCTTGGTCGAATATATCCGCAATTGATTTGCGCTATCGAAATGGTTTGGCAATTCAATGGAGAAATTCTATTTCGCCAAAGATTGTGAATGGTCAGTTTGTTGTAACCAGTAATGACATAAGCGTTGCAGGTGGGATGGTTGCACAGCCATAATACGTGGCTTGAAAAAGAGGCATATAGCCAAACATAAACAATGAAGATAATGGTAGCAAAGTGATGAATGAAGCTGTTCCCTCAGTTGTTGCAATTGACATTGGGACACATAAAGTTTCAGTACTGATTGGTAAAGTACATGCCCCTGATAATATTCAGGTTATTGGCATGGCAAGCGCACGCAATAAAGGAATGAATAAAGGCAAAATTGTGAGCCTTGATAAAGTCACAAATGCAATTAAACAAGCCGTTCAAGAAGCTGAAGATATGGCTGAGTGTCGTATTCATTCAGCTTGGGTTTCAATTCCAAGCACCGAATTACAAAGCCATTATGCGATTGGTCGTACACCGATTTCAAATTCAGAACATACCATTACTACAACTGAAATGGTGCGTGCATTAGAGCTTGCTAAAGCCAGCCATATGACAGCCGATCATTACTTAGCAAGTGCAGTACCTTTAGGTTTTGAGCTGGATGATTCGAGTGAGTGGGTGCAGAACCCAATCAATTTATCTGCCAATAGTATGACAGCCCATTATCAATTGATGATGATGCCAATCAGTACCATGCAGAACTTGGATCGTGCAATGAAAGGTGCCAATATTTCGGTTGAAAAAATGGTGGTGTCTTGTTTAGCAACTGCAGAAGGTAGTTTGCTTAAAGATGAAAAGGAATATGGCGTTTGTTTGCTCGATATCGGTGCTGGAACGACCAATATTGCGGTCTATATTGAAGGGCATTTGGCATTAGCCCATACCATTCAATGTGGTGGTGAAAATGTCACACGTGATATTGCAACTGTGCTGCAAACCACAACTGAAGAAGCTGAACGGATTAAGTTACTGCATGGTTGTGTCGATATTCATCAAGTCAAACCAGATCATATGATTCAGTTTGAGGCAATTGATGGCCCACAAACCATTAGTCGTATTGAGTTGACTGAAATTATTATCGCACGCTATGAAGATATCTTAAGTAAAGTCCGATACGAATTAGAACAACGTAGTGCACTACAAAGTTTGTATCATGGTGTAGTACTGACAGGTGATGTTTGTCAGATTGAAGGCATGGTGACATTGGCTCGTCGTATGTTGGGTATCTCTGCACACTTAGGCAATCCACCATTACAAGTGGTGACCGATGATCAGAATTTACCATCTTTACGTCGTTCAATGTATGCTACGGCAGCAGGGCTACTATTGTTTAGTCAAAGTGACATGCAAGAGGCGATTGATGAGCCTGAAGTTCAAGGTGGAAGACCATTCTTTGATCGGATTGTGAGTGGTTGGAATGCCTTAAATAACAAATTAAAAGGTATTTTTTAGGTGTGGTTTTTTGGGGAATATTGTTAGGAAGTTGTAAGTGTTCTGTCCAATACTTGACAAGCTCTGCAATGAACAGCATCCTAAAAACAATTTTTATTATTGAAGATCAAGGCAGTATACGGGCTTAAGTGACTGCCAAATTATATTAGGAAATCTAAAGGTCATGGCCTCATTTGAATTTTTAGACGATGGACAAACCGATAACAACGGTCAAGCCCGTTTTACTGTGTTTGGTGTTGGTGGCGGCGGTGGTAATGCTGTACAACACATGGTGCAATCTGACATTAAAGGTGTGAAATTTGTTTGTGCAAATACAGACAAGCAAGCCCTTGATCGAATGAATGCTCCTTTCAAAATGCAACTTGGTGAGCAAAGCACACGTGGTTTGGGTGCTGGTGCCAATCCAGATGTAGGTCAAATTGCCGCTGAAGAAAGTCGTGAGCAAATCCGTCAACATCTTGAAGGTGCGGATATGGTGTTTGTGACTGCTGGAATGGGCGGTGGTACAGGTACAGGTGCTGCACCAGTTGTTGCTGAGATTGCTCAAGAAATGGGCATTCTTACTGTGGGTGTGGTGACAACGCCATTTAACTTTGAAGGTCGTCGTCGTCAACGTTCGGCTGAAAAAGGCATTGAAGCATTAGAACAACATGTTGATTCTTTAATTATTATACCGAACCAACGTTTACTCAGCGTTTATGGTGACATCTCTATGCAAGATGCTTACCGTAAAGCAGATGACGTATTGCTGAATGCAGTACGTAGTATTTTTGATCTAGTTGTTCGTCCGGGTCACATTAACCTTGACTTTGCTGACTTGAAAACTGCGATGAGTACACGTGGTTATGCGATGATGGGTGAAGGCAAGAGTAGCGGTCCAGACCGTGCTGAAGAAGCTGCACGTTTGGCGATCCGTAGTCCGTTATTGGATAATGTAAATATCATGAATGCTAAAGGAGTGTTGATTAACATCACTGGCGGCGCTGATGTGACTTTACGTGAAACCGAAGTGATTACAGATGTTGTGAACCAGATTGTTGACCTTGAAGAAGGTGAAGTGTTCTTTGGTACTGTATTTGATCCAGATGCGCGCGATGAAATTCGTGTCACTGTGATTGCAACAGGTTTAACACGTAATGCCAGTGATGCTACTGAAGCAAAACGTAGAACCCATATCAGTAACGTTGCGCAGTCATATAGCCAACAAGCCAGCCACAGCACTGTTGTTGATGAAGATGATGTTCCGGCGATTAATAAACGTCAAGAAGACGGTGCACCTGTTGCAGCACCAAGTTCAAGTGGTCGTTCTACGCCAATGAGTATTCAAGATTATTTGAAAAATCAACAGCGTAAATAATTGATAATTATTAAAAATAATTAAGATTAACGAAAAAGGTAGTGAGATTCATTACCTTTTTTGTTTTTTATCAATGGCTAAATGTGCTAACGTATAGCGGATTTGAGAATGAAGACCGAATTAGCATGTTGAAACAACGTACCCTGAAGCGAGTCGTTAAAGCGAGTGGCATCGGACTACATAGCGGACAAAAAGTCATGATTAACTTTTTGCCACATGTGGCGGACGGGGGTATTGTATTTCGCCGTATCGATTTAAATCCACCTGTAGATATTCCAGCAGATGCAATGCTAATTCAAGAAGCATTCATGTGTTCTAATTTGGTCAGCCATGAAACTAAAGTTGGAACCATTGAACATGTGACCAGTGCAATTGCAGGTCTAGGTATAGATAACCTGATTATAGAAGTGTCTGCTTCTGAAATACCGATTATGGACGGTAGTGCAGGCCCATTCATATACTTACTTATGCAGGGTGAATTAGTCGAACAGGATGCACCGAAAAAATTTATTCGGATTCTCAAACCTGTTGAAGCATTGATTGAAGATAAACGCGCGATTTTTACCCCACACGATGGTTTTCAAATTAATTTTACCATTGACTTTGATCACCCAGCCTTTGCAAAAGAATATCAGTCAGCAACCATTGATTTTTCTACAGAAACTTTTGTTTATGAAGTGAGTGGTGCACGTACTTTTGGTTTCATGAAAGATTTGGATTATTTAAAAGCCAATAATCTGGCGCTAGGTGCAAGTTTAGATAATGCTGTCGGTTTAGATGATACTGGCGTGGTCAATGAAGAAGGTCTACGTTTTGCCGATGAGTTTGTTCGCCATAAAATTTTGGATGCTGTGGGTGATTTGTACCTACTTGGGCATCAAATCATTGCCAAATTCGATGGCTATAAATCGGGTCATGCACTTAACAATCAGCTTTTACGCAATGTTAAAAGCGATCCAAGCAGCTATGAAATTGTAACATTTGATGACGAGAAGCTGTGCCCAATTCATTTTGTCAACGTGACATAAGTCTTTGTCTTTTAGGCATTGTGTTATAATGTAACAATGAAAAGTGTGATATTTATCATATTTTGATCAGTTTTAACCTTAATTTAATCTAATCAGTTTACTTTTTATTGCTTGCCAAACGTAGTAAAGCTTGGCTAAGCTTAGGGTCGCTCACAAAACTAGCGGCATTTTGTAACATTTCAGATGTTGCAGGTTGTATGCTTCTTACAGTTTTATGGGATTGTAGGGGTGTTTCAGTATTGCTGTTTTGAATACGTAAACGAACTTGCAGTTTTTGTAAATCACGAAGTTCGTTGATTTGTGATAATTGAGAAATATACTGTTTTTGAAGATAACCGAGTTGACTAATCATGGCTTGATTTTCACCGGTGATGGTCAAAATACCGTATTGATAACAGACAACTCGCCAATCCTCAGGTTGAGGGAGTAGCGGTTGAATTAATTTAGTAAGTTTTTGCCATTCGGCAACTTGCTTTGTAAGAAACGATAAGTTTCCTGTTTTTAAGTGTTGTCTTGTTGGTTGAAAGACGTTTTTTGGTTCAGACATACATGGTTCCTACATATTTATGTCCTATCTTAAGCGTTCATTTTGATAGATATCAAGGATGAGATCACTCAAGAAACTTGACTAAGAACAGTTAAAGAGGTTTTTATGCATACGCGACGTATTTTATTGGCTTTTACTATAGCAGCTTCCGCTGCAACTGCTGCATTTGCAGACTTGGTTCAATCACCAGATCGTTTAGAACAATTATCAAAGACTTTATCACAAGGCTCTTACAATCCAGATGATTTAGATCTTCCTGCTTCAGCAAAGATGAATATTACTTTGCGTAGCAAAGATGTACCAATCGAGTTAAACAATGCAAGTATCGCTAAAAAATACGGTTCTAGCTCAAACTCTGCTTCTCGTTATACTGCAAACTCTCCATATTCTTGGTTAGTCACTCATCCTCTGCCGGATATGAAGCGCGTAAGCTCTGACTTCGGTGGTCGCACAATGGGTGGTCGTGCCGAACATCATTCTGGTTTAGATCTTTCAGCGCCAAGTGGTACACCAATTTATGCAACAGGTCCTGGTATTGTCACCAAGTCTGGTTGGGGTACGGGTTATGGTCAATATGTAGAAATCAACCATGGCAATGGCTATATCACGCGTTATGCACACGCTTCACGTCTAATTGCACGTGTAGGTGATCAAGTTAAGGCAGGTGAACATATTGCCAACGTGGGTTGTACTGGTCGTTGTACTGGTCCACATTTACATTATGAACTAGTGAAAGATGGTCAACGTAAAAATCCATCTTCTTACTTAGCAATGTTACCATAACCTTAACCCTTTCATTGTTGAAGGTATGACTGATGCTCTGTATGCATGGTTGAATTCGTAGTCGCGATGAATTAAATACTGTATTCAGACTATCATCAAATAAAAAATATTTTGTATAAAAAACCGCCTTTATTGGCGGTTTTTTGTTATTTTAAGTGTCAATTAGTCAACAACTATTTAGTTGCTAAATAATCCTCACAATCTGCATTTGGCTGTAACGATAACTTAACATGCCCAAAACATGATACATATAATATATAGAAAACTATTCAAGGAGTAAGTGGGAAATGGCGTATTATGGTGATAGCGACGCTCAGGAAACACAAGAATGGCAAGATGCCTTTGATTCAGTGCTCCAGCATATGGGCACTGATCGTGCTGCGTTTTTATTAGAAAAATTATATCAACAAGCAATTTCGAAGCATGTACCTATTCAGCGTCTAAATACCCCTTATTTAAATACCATTCCAGTAGAAGAATCTCCAGCGATGCCAGGCGACCAAGATATGGAGCGTCGTATTAGAGCATTAATTCGTTGGAATGCTTTGGCAATGGTTTTACGTGCCAATAAAACAGGTGATGACTTAGGTGGTCACTTGGCAAGTTTCGCGTCTTCAGCGACCCTATATGATGTCGGTTTTAACCATTTCTTCCGTGCCAATAGCGATAGCTTTGGTGGCGATATGATCTATTACCAAGGTCATTGTGCACCAGGTATTTACGCACGTTCATTTTTAGAAGGTCGTTTGACCGAAGATCAGTTGAGTAATTTCCGTCGTGAAGTGGGTGGTCAGGGACTTTCAAGTTACCCGCATCCTTATTTAATGCCTGATTATTGGCAGTTTCCAACCGTATCGATGGGCCTTGGTCCAATCATGTCAATTTATCAAGCACATATTCAAAAATACTTGATGAATCGTGGTTTGATTAAAGAAGAGAACCGTAAGGTTTGGGCGTATCTTGGCGATGGTGAAATGGATGAACCAGAAAGTTTAGGTGCAATCTCGCTTGCGGGTCGTGAAAAATTAGACAATTTAATCTGGGTAGTGAACTGTAACTTACAGCGTCTAGATGGTCCAGTTCGTGGTAATGGTAAAATTATCCAAGAGCTGGAGTCACTATTCCGTGGCGCAGGTTGGCGTGTGATTAAAGTCGTATGGGGTCGTCATTGGGATCCTTTGCTTGACAAAGATACATCAGGTGCTTTGAAAGCCCGTATGGATGAAACGCTAGATGGTGAATACCAACGTTACCAAGTAAAAGGGGGTGCTTATACCCGTGAAAAATTCTTTGGTAAATACCCTGAAGCCGCGGAGTTGGTAAAAGGCTTAAGCGATGAAGATATTGATAATCTGAATCGCGGTGGTCATGATCCATACAAAGTATATGCTGCGTATGCCGCAGCAATGACCAGCAATGGTCAACCGACTGTAATCTTGGCGAAAACAGTGAAAGGTTATGGTTTGTCTGACGAAATTGAAGCTGTCAACAAAACCCACCAAATCAAGAAAATGCAACACGATTCATTGAAATATGTACGTGACCGTTTTAATTTACCATTCTCTGATGAGCAACTCGAAGAGCTTCCATTTTATCGTCCAGGTGAAAACTCACCTGAATTGAAATATATGAAAGCACGTCGTGAAGCTTTAGGTGGTTATTTGCCTGCACGTCGTAAAGACAGCGAAGTATTGGCGATTCCTGAGATTTCAGTATTTGATGGTGTACTTAAAGGCAGTGGTGGTAAAGAGCAATCAACTACGATGGTTATGGTGCGCTTGATTGCAGCTTTGTTAAAAGAAAAAGCCATTAAAGACCGTGTTGTGCCTATCGTACCTGATGAAGCACGTACTTTCGGTTTAGAAGGTATGTTCCGTCAGTTGGGTATCTATGCTGCGCATGGACAAAACTATACCCCAGAAGACCAAGAACAGCTCATGAACTATCGTGAAGCAAAAGATGGTCACATGTTGCAAGAAGGGATCAATGAAGCAGGTGCAATGAGCGCTTGGTCAGCATTGGGTACCAGTTATTCAACCAATAACTTACCAATGATTCCGATGTATATGTATTACTCAATGTTTGGTTTCCAACGTATTGGGGATATTGCATGGGCAGCAGGTGACTCTCAGGCACAAGGCTTCTTGTGTGGTGCAACAGCTGGTCGTACAACATTAAATGGTGAAGGTTTACAACACCAAGATGGTCATTCTCATATCTTGGCAGGTACGATTCCAAACTGTGTAGCTTATGATCCTTGCTTTGGTTATGAGTTAGCCGTGATTGTGCATGATGGTTTACAACGTATTTATGTGAATCAGGAACGTGTGTTCTACTACTTGACTCTCATGAATGAAAATTATGATCAACCGGCATTGCCTGAAGGTGCTGAAGAAGGCATCAAACGTGGTATGTACTTGTTCAATAAAGATGAAAAAGCCACAGTTCAGTTATTGGGTTCAGGCGTGATTCTGCGTGAAGTGATTAAAGCTGGGCAAATTTTACGTGATGAATACCAAATCCATTCCAATGTATGGAGTGTAACAAGCTTTAATGAGTTGGCACGTGATGGTATGGCTGTTGAAGAATACAATCGCCTTCATCCACTTGAAGACGGTAAAGAGTCTTGGGTTTCTCAGCAATTACGTGACACGGATGGTATTGTTGTTTCAGCAACAGATCATATGCGTGCGTATAGCGAACAGATCCGCGCTTACCTTCCAGATAGCCGTCCATACGTAACTTTAGGTACAGATGGTTATGGCCGTTCAGATACACGCAGTAATTTACGTAGTTACTTTGGTGTAGATGCAGCACATATTGTGGTTGCAACATTGAAAAAACTTGCAGATGAAGGTGAAGTTGATCCACGATTAGTCAAAGATGCAATCTCTTCATTTGAACTTGATGTTGATCGTCCAGTTGCATGGTTACCGCAAGCGCATCCATCTGTACAAGAAGTTGCTGCTTATACTGAAGTGACAGAGGAGAAATAATGATGCAAGTTAAAACTCCTGATATTGGCGTTGATAAGGCCACTGTTGCAGAAATCTTGGTGAAAGTAGGGGATACCATCGCTGTTGATGACAGTATCGTTCTACTTGAGTCAGACAAAGCCTCTGTTGAAGTACCAAGCACTTCAGCAGGTGTGGTTAAAAGTATTGCCGTTACGGAAGGTGATGAAGTTTCAGAAGGTGCTGTATTGATCGAAGTTGAATCTGCGGATGCAACAGAGACAGAAACACCCGCACAGCCTGCTCAAGAAGCTGCAAAAACTGAACCTGCTGTAGAAACTAAAGTTGAATCTGTGGCGCCTGCTGCATCTGCGACAGCTTCATCTCAAACAGTTGAAGTTCAAGTGCCAGATATTGGTGTTGAAAAAGCTTTGGTCGGCGAAGTTCTGGTTAAAGTGGGCGACGAAATTGCGGTAGATGACAGTATCGTTGTAGTGGAATCGGATAAAGCAACGGTTGAAGTTCCAAGTACCGTTGCCGGCACGGTTGAAAGTGTTGTGGTCAAAGAAGGCGATAATGTTAAAGAGGGTGTGGTGCTGATTACAGTGAAAACTGTAGGCGCTGCAACGACTTCATCGGCAGCGCCTGCTGAAGCACCTCAACAAACATCAGCAACACCGACTCAAACTGCTGCACCAGAAGCATCAGCGCCAGCCCAATCGGGTAAAGTTGAAGTTGCTGTTCCTGATCTTGGTGTAGATAAGGCAACAATTTCTGAAATCTTGGTGAGCGTAGGCGATCAAGTTGAAAAAGACCAAAGCCTTTGCGTTGCGGAGTCAGATAAAGCCTCTGTAGAAGTGCCAAGTACGGTTGCAGGTACGGTGACGGCGATCCATGTGGAATTGAATCAGTCTGTGAGTCAGGGCACTGCTTTGGTGACGATTGAAGCACAAGGTCAAACTGCACCAGCACCACAAGAAAAGCCAGCTGCTCAAGCAGTACAAACTGCATCAACACCAGTCGCAAAAACGGCAACATCAGCGCCAAAAGCTGAAGTAGCAGTTGCTCAAGCGGGTACTGAAAAGTTATCTAAAGCGCAACAAGCTGAAAATGCTAAAGTTTACGCTGGTCCTGCTGTGCGTAAGCTTGCGCGTGAACTGGGTGTGGTTTTATCACAAGTCGAGGCCTCTGGCCCTCATGAACGTGTGATGAAGGATGATGTTTTTGCTTTTGTTAAAGCCAAATTGACTGCTCCACAAGCAGCAGCTCAAACATCTGCTACGCCAGTCGTTTCAGGTTTGCCTGCATTACCAGATTTCAGTGCATTTGGTGGTAGTGAAATTGCGCCAATGACGCGTTTACAGCAAGTGTCTGTACCGCAATTGTCATTAAATAATTTTATTCCACAAGTGACACAATTTGATTTAGCCGATATTACTGAGCTAGAAGCTTGGCGCAGTGAGCTAAAAGGGAAATTTAAGCAAGATGGTATTAGCTTAACGATCCTTGCCTTTATTGCAAAAGCGGTGGCGTTCCTACTCAAAGAAGAGCCTTATTTCGCGGGTCACTTGGCAGATGATCAAAAGTCTGTGCTGTTGCGCAAAGAAATTCATATGGGCATCGCTGTGGCGACACCAGATGGTTTAACTGTTCCAGTATTGCGTAATCCTGATCAAAAATCGATTAAGCAAATTGCTATTGAATTGGGAGAGCTGAGTAAGAAAGCACGTGATAAGAAACTTTCTCCGAAGGACTTACAAGGTGCAAACTTTACCATTACCAGCCTAGGTTCAATTGGCGGTACTGCATTTACACCATTGGTGAACTGGCCTCAAGTTGCGATTTTGGGTATTTCACCTGCAACGATGCAACCAGTATGGAATGGCTCAGGCTTTGATCCAAAACTGATGTTGCCATTGTCATTGTCTTATGACCATCGTGTGATTAATGGTGCAGATGCTGCGCGATTTACCAATAAATTGACCAAGTTGTTATCAGATATTCGTAACATCTTGCTTTAAGTTTTAAATCATAGAAGACCTCGCTTTAGGCGAGGTTTTTTATGCATCTAATTTTGTTTTATCAATAATTTTCGAACCTGCTTTAAAGTTATGATTCAATATCGTCAATCTGTCAAAAAACTCAGGCACAAGAATATAATTTCTCTTAATTAATATTTTTTATTAAATCAATTATATGAAAAACAAATTATCTGATTATAAAAAAGCGTGCAATGCCACACCTTACATTCAAAGTTTAAATACTATTGCGTAGGCGATGCTTCACTTTTGGTAGGGGGATGTCAAACCTTGCGCTGCAAACAAAGCTGTGCTTTGTTTTTGCTCATGTTGGGTGAGGGATACGTCCTGTAACCCCGGCCAACGGCGACATTCATGTCGCCCCACAATAGGATAACCATCTAGGGTTCAAAATTAGTGAGGAACGAAATTGAATTTATTCTATGCGGGTATTAAAAATGCTTCGGTACGATATTTTTTGAAGTTTATCTAAGCTTTAAATTTTTTAATTTTTAAAAATTGAAAATGATCGATAAAGCGTTGTAGAATAGCTGTACTTCATTGGGGAGTAGCCGCTGTTTGTCATCTGCGAGATGATAAATGGGTGATGATCAACATAATTACTCAACAGAGTATGGTCATCATAGCAAAGAACCAATTTAGCTGAAGGTGTTTACTCAGCTATCTTTTGTTGGCAAGACCTTTGATTTATCACTCCGCGTTGAATAGGCAACTATTCATATTGGCTAGCAGGAGGGATAAGTCATCGGTAAATATTGCTAGCCAGAGACTTTGAAATGTTAAATGCCTTCCTCATCTCTTTAGTGGTTGTCGCTTTGTCCGAAATGGGCGATAAAACACAACTACTCGCATTACTTCTTGCTGCACGTTTTCGTAAACCTATTCCGATTTTAATTGCAATTTTATTGGCAACTATTGTCAATCATGGTGTATCGGCTGTGCTTGGTCAGTGGATTACCACGGTCCTTAGCCCGACAGTTTTACTTTGGATTGTATCACTTGGCTTTATTGGTATGGCTGGGTGGATGCTGATTCCAGATGAATTGGATGATGAATCTGAAAGTATTAATAAATGGCAAAAATATGGGGTCTTTGGTGCAACCTTTGTATTATTCTTCCTTGCAGAAATTGGCGATAAAACTCAAATCGCCACAGTGGCACTTGCTGCACGCTTTGACAGTATCGGTTGGGTAACCCTAGGGACCACATTGGGGATTATGTTGGTCAATGCACCTGCTGTATTTATTGGCAATAAATTGGCGGATAAATTACCTATTGCGTTGATTCATAAAATTGGAGCTGCAATCTTCTTTATTATTGGTGTCGCGGCTTTAGTTCAGCATTACTTTTTTTAAGCTCAATTCTCCTAGCTGATTGAACATCAATAAAGTCATCTATTTTTAAAGCTGAAAACCCAACTTAATGTTGGGTTTTTTACTATTTTGAGAATGATGACACAAATAATCTTTAAACTTAGGTTGTAGATTTATTGTAACTTTGAAGAAAACCTTATATGTTGTATGGGATAACTAAAGATTTATTTTAAAAAAGGTTTTGGGGTTTCTGGTATGGCTTTAGATCGCACCACATCGCAAGTTTTGTTTGATAATGGCACTCATAAATGTATAAGTTTTACCAGTTTGGTGAAAGGTGAAGGTGTACAAGCCAATCAGTTTCTTATTTTAAATAATGAACGTGCAGCAGTATTAGATCCCGGCGGTGATTTGACCTATGTGCCACTGACCATGGAGCTTAATAAATACACCCGATTACAAAATCTAGACTATGTCATGGCATCTCACCAAGATCCCGACATCATTACTTCTATGCCACGTTGGTTGGTCTATACCGATGCCAAAGTGGTCGCATCTAAATTATGGGCACGCTTTTTACCTCATTTAAATTCCGCATTTATGAGTGATCGTATGAAAGGGGGCTGGTTAGAGCGTCTGATCGAATTGCCTGACCAAGGAGGCTCTATTCCATTGGGAGAAACACGCATTATCGTAGTTCCTGCGCATTTCCTACATTCCGTTGGAAATTTCCAGTTTTACGATCCAATTTCAAAAATTTTATTCTCAGGTGATATGGGGGCATCGATTGTTGATGATGCATCGAAACCAATTGAAGATTTTGCAATGCACATTCCAACCATGCATGGTTTTCATCAGCGCTATATGTGTACCAATCGGGTGATCCGTTTATGGGTGAAAATGGTACGTCAAATGGATATTGAAATGATTGTGCCACAACATGGTAAGCCGTTTATTGGTAAAGAGATGATTCATCAGTTTTTAGACTGGATCGAAAATTTACAATGTGGTGTCGATTTGATGGATGAGTCCGTGTTTACCTGTCCGCAATAAAAAATTCAAAAAATATATTGAGTTTGAGTGCGACTTTTTTTAGGATTTTCTTGCCAAAATTTTAAATTGATAACGAGAATCTTAAAAAAATGTTGTCACAAATATCAGCACAGGATGCGTGCTTAAGTTGCGGGGCGTGTTGCGCCTTTTTCCGAGTCTCATTTTATTGGGCAGAAGGAGAAGCTATGCCAGCAGATTATGTCGAACCTTTGACAGCAGTGTATTCTTGTATGCAGGGCACCAATCAAAAGCAACCGCGTTGTGTGGCATTAAAAGGTGAGATTGGACAGCAAGTCAGCTGTAGTATGTATGAACAACGGAGTTCTTCATGCAAACAGGTACATGCTGGTGATTCTCAATGTGCAAAAGCAAGACAAGGCTATGGTTTGATTCCGCTGATCGAAATCGAGGTTGCTACCCCCAGCAATGATGAAGACTTTGATCAGGTATGTTAAAACTTAAGTGGAAAAATTTAGGATAGAAGAATGTTTATATTCAGTATTCTACGTGGTAAAGAGTGGATTAATCTGAATAATCAACCAGTGTAAAAGTCAGCTGTTGCGCTGTTAAATACTGTCGAGCTCCTCCCACACAGCTGCGCTTGAATATGGACAAATATATAGTCCATCCTGTTGAAAAAGCATCATCAAATGGGGCAAGCTTTTTGGATTTAAGCTATCTTGACTGCGCTACTCAATATAATCATATGTTCAGTAGGGTTTTTGATGAAAGCCTAGCTGTTACTTTAAAAGCAGAGACTGTAAGTCGACACTTTGCTGCAGTGTTAAATCCACTAAAATCTTATATTCAAAGCCTATTTTTATTTCAATAAGATACTGAAAAATAAAGTGAGACTGAGAATAAAAGAAATCCACGTAATAAAAAATGAAAATTGAACGGAAATTTGTATATAATAGCTCACGGAAATTACCAGCGAGACTGTTATGTTGACCATCGTTCAAGAAGCGCTAACCTTCGATGATGTCTTATTACTCCCTGCCTATTCTACTATCCTCCCAAAAGATGTCTCTCTAAAGACACGCCTCACACGCGGCATTCAACTGAACATCCCTATGGTTTCAGCAGCAATGGATACTGTGACTGAGTCACGTATGGCGATTGCAATGGCGCAAAACGGTGGTATTGGTATTTTACATAAAAACATGGATATTTCTGCACAAGCTGCAGAAGTTCGCCGTGTAAAAAAATTCGAAGCGGGAATGGTGAAAGATCCGATTACCGTGACACCTGAAACCACAATTCGTGATTTGATGGCAATTACGCAAGCCAACAATATCAGTGGTGTACCTGTCGTTAAAGATGGCAAAGTGGTTGGAATTGTGACTGGCCGAGATACTCGTTTTGTAACGAATTTGGAACAACCAGTAAGCAATATCATGACAGGACAAGATCGTCTTGTGACTGTTCGTGAAAATGAATCTAAAGAAAATATTCAAGCATTATTGCAAAAACACCGTATTGAAAAAGTATTGGTGGTTGATGAAAGCAATGCATTAAAAGGCTTAATTACTGTTACAGATTTCCGTAAAGCGGAATCTTATCCAAACAGCTGTAAAGATGAGTTAGGTCGTTTACGTGTTGGTGCAGCGGTGGGTACGGGTGCTGAAACTCCAAGCCGTGTTGAAGCTTTGGTTGAAGCCGGGGTCGATGCAATTGTTGTAGATACTGCACATGGTCATTCTGCGGGTGTAATTGAGCGTGTCCGTTGGGTAAAAGCAAACTTCCCTCAAGTTCAAGTCATTGGCGGTAATATTGCAACGGGTGATGCTGCTTTGGCGTTACTTGATGCTGGTGCAGATGCCGTTAAAGTGGGTATTGGTCCTGGTTCAATCTGTACTACACGTATTGTTGCTGGTATTGGTATGCCACAAATCTCTGCAATTGATAGTGTTGCTAATGCATTGAAAGATCAAATTCCATTAATTGCTGATGGCGGTATCCGTTTTTCTGGGGATATGGCGAAAGCGATTGGTGCTGGTGCAAGTACGATTATGGTGGGTTCACTCATGGCAGGTACTGAAGAAGCGCCAGGTGAAGTTGAATTTTTCCAAGGTCGCTATTACAAAGCATACCGTGGTATGGGTTCTTTGGGTGCAATGGCGGGTGCGACGGGTTCTGCAGATCGTTATTTCCAAGACTCAAAAGCGGGCGCTGAGAAGTTGGTACCTGAAGGTATTGAAGGTCGCGTACCGTACAAAGGTCCAATGGGCAATATCGTACATCAAATGATGGGTGGTTTACGTTCATCTATGGGCTATACGGGTTCTGCTACGATTGAAGACTTACGCCAAAATGCAAAATTTGTGAAAATTACTGCCGCAGGTATGCAAGAGTCACATGTGCATGATGTAACGATTACTAAAGAAGCGCCGAACTATCGTGTAGGTTAATCTTTTGTAATATTTTGATTGGAAAAAGCCGTCAGTTTATGACGGCTTTTTTATTTTGGTGTAAAGTAGTAAAAGTTAAAAATTGATTGTTATACAACACATAATAAGTGGGTAAAAAATGAGTTATTTTGGAACAGACGGGATTCGTGGAAAATTTGGTGAACTCCCAATTACCCCAGAATTTGCACTTAAACTCGGATTTGCAGCAGGAAAAGTATTAAAGCAAATTAGCCCTAAATCAAAGCCGATTGTGGTGTTAGGTAAAGATACGCGTTTGTCTGGTTATATTCTTGAAGCAGCCTTACAGGCGGGCCTCAATGCAGCTGGTGTTTATGTACACTTGCTTGGGCCACTACCGACCCCTGCAATTGCTCATTTAACCCGTGCATTGCATGCAAATTTAGGTATCGTGATTTCTGCTTCGCATAACCCTTATTTTGATAACGGCATTAAATTCTTCTCAGATGAAGGGAAAAAGCTTCCAGATACCATTCAAGATGCGATTAATCGAGAGCTTGAGAATGATATTGTTATTGAAGACACAGCAAACCTAGGTAAGAGTGTCCGTGTTAAAGATGCCAATGGTCGTTATATCGAATTTTGTAAATCGACATTCCCCTATCATTTCAACTTGCGTCATTTAAAAATTGTGGTGGATTGTGCCAATGGTGCAGCCTATAGCGTAGGCCCAGCAGTATTTCGTGAATTAGGTGCGAAAGTTATTGCACTTTTTAATGAGCCAGATGGTTTAAATATCAATAAGGATTGCGGTTCGACACATCCTGAAAATTTACAAAAAGCAGTGATTGAGCATCAAGCTGATTTAGGCATTGCTTTTGATGGTGATGCTGATCGGGTGGTTTTGGTCGATCGTTTTGGTAACTTGGTTGATGGCGACCATATCCTGTATATTTTAGCGACACAAGCGTCGCAAAAACCAGCAGGTATCGTGGGTACAGTCATGAGTAATATGGCATTAGAGTTAGCACTTGAAAAAGCCAAAGTTCCTTTTGTACGTGCTAAAGTTGGTGATCGCTATGTATTACAAAATTTAGAAGAAAATAACTGGGTGATTGGTGGTGAGCCATCTGGTCATATTCTGACTTTAGATAAGAGTACAACTGGTGATGCAATCATTGCAGCCCTCCAAGTCTTAACTGTATTGGTTGAGCAGAATAAATCTTTAGATGAATTGATAGCAGATTTTAAAACTTTACCTAATGTATTAGTCAATGTACGACTTGAACAAATGTTTGACCCCTTTGCAGTACCGGCATTGGTTGCAGAGTTTGATAAAGTAGAAGCTGCACTTAAAGGACGTGGACGAATTTTAATTCGTAAGTCAGGGACGGAGCCGATCATTCGTGTTATGGTGGAAGGTGATAATCTGCAAGAAGTAACTGATTTGGCAAATCATTTAGCAGATGCTGTTCGTCAAAATGCAGCTTAAAATATTGTATCGTCTGTAGAAGGTTTTGCTTCATGCGTGATGTAATTAAAGACTTAAGTGAGCTTCGTCTGACTTATCAAAAAGGTGAACTACATGAGGAGCAGGTCGATGCTCATCCTCATGAGCAGTTTCTCAATTGGTTTAATTTGGCTTTAGAAGCAAAACTACATGAACCTTATGCAATGTCGTTGGCAACCGCAAATGCACAAGGGCGGCCACATGTACGTACCGTGTTATTACGTGGTGCTACGGAGGCTGGTTATGATTTTTATACCAATTATGACAGTCAAAAAGGCTTAGATTTAGCTGAAAATCCTTATGCAGAATTGCTATTCTATTGGCCTGAGCTTGAGCGACAAGTCCGTGTGGGTGGTCAAGTTCAGAAAATATCTGAACAAGAGTCTACTGATTATTATCATAAACGTCCTCGTGATAGCCAAATTGCAGCGCATATCAGCACACCACAAAGTGGCGTGATTGAAAGTCGGGAACGTTTACAACAGCGTTTTCAAGCGTTGTATGAGCAAGTGGCTGAAAAAAATGAATTGGCTAAACCAGAATTTTGGGGAGGCTATCGTTTAGAGCCGACATATTATGAATTCTGGCAAGGTCGCCCAAATCGCTTACATGATCGCCTCACTTATGAAAAAGTCGCTGGATCTTGGACAATACAACGTTTGATGCCATAAATGCAAAAATTACAAATTAAACAACGACCTTTGATTACACGCCCTGAAAATTTTCAGGGCGTGTTACCCTTTATTGCTGAAATTTTGGCCCGTCGAGGTGTGCAATCTGAACAAGAATTAGATTTGAAACTTAAATATTTACTTGCACCAGAAATGAAAGGTCTAGAACAAGCCATTCAAATTATTGATCAGGCCTTAGACCAACACAAAAAAATAGTGATTGTGGGTGATTATGATGCCGATGGTGCAACCAGTACCGCACTGATGATCTTGGCTTTACGAGAAATGGCCGCCAATGTTGAATACCTCGTTCCAGATCGTTTTAAGTATGGTTATGGCTTAACCCCTAAAATTGCTGATTTGGCTTTTGAAAGATATCAGCCTGATCTATTAATTACAGTCGACAATGGAATTTCCAGTCATGCCGGTGTAGCACAAGCACAATCACATGGGATGCAGGTGATCATTACTGATCATCATTTGACCACAAAAGAGCCCCCTCAGGCTGAAGCGGTTGTCAATCCCAATCAGTTAGGCTGCGAATTTCCGAGCAAGGCTTTAGCAGGTGTCGGAGTCGCATTTTACCTATTAGCAAAGTTAAGTAGCTATCGGGCAAAATTGGGTAAATCTGCCGCAAAAATGCCACAATATTTGGATTTAGTTGCTTTAGGTACCTATGCTGATGTTGCTAGTCTAGATCATAATAATCGTATCTTAGTGGATGCTGGTGTTAAAAGAATTCAGCAAAATCAATGTCGTGCTGGAATCAGTGCCTTATTAGATATTGCCGCGCGTGATCCTGCTGAGTTAGAAGCATCTGATTTAGGTTTTGTGTTAGGCCCGCGTCTTAATGCCGCAGGGCGTATGGAAACCATGGACATAGGTATTGAATGTCTTTTGGCAACCGATATTCAATCAGCTCACACTTTGGCACGCCAACTCAATGATTTAAACTTAGAACGCCGTCAAGTTGAATCGGAGATCAAACAAGAGGCTTTGGCAGAGTTGGAAAATCTACAGCTTGATCAAGACCATTTACCCGCAGCGCTGGTTATGTTTGAAGAGCATTGGCATCAAGGTGTGATTGGTATTGTAGCAGGACGTTTAAAAGAGCAATTTCATCGTCCCAGTATTGTATTTGCGGCAGATAAAGATGGGATTCATATCAAAGGTTCCGCACGTTCAATTGATGGTATTCATATTCGAGACAGTATTGAAAAGGTTGCCGAGCAATATCCTGATTTGATTAGTCATTTTGGTGGGCATGCAGCAGCAGCGGGTTTGACCATTCAAAAGCAACATTTTGAAGAATTTAAACAACGTTTTACTGAGTTGGTTGCTCAATCAGATGATGCACTATTCCAAGCGGTGTTGTGGACGGATGGTGAATTACCTGCTCAGGCATTTCAACTGCAAACTGTAGAGACTTTGGCGCAATTAGGACCGTGGGGGCAAAAGTTTCCTGCACCGGTATTTGAAGGGCGTTTTAAAGTCATCGATTATCGTTGGTTAAAAGAAGTGCATCTGAAATTGCGTTTAGCTTTGGAAAATGGCCAACCGATTGATGCGATTGCCTTTAATGTACGTGATAAATTCAATTTTGATCCCATGCAAGATAGGGTACGTATTGTTTATGAATTGGATAAAAATCAATTTAATGGCAATGTGAGTTTACAGTTAAGAATGCTGCATTTAGAGCAGTAAATTTAGAGATAAAAAACCGCTTATACAAGAGCGGTTTTTTAAAGTTTATCAATAATTAGAAGCGGTAAGCAGCGCGAAGACCGTAAACATTATCATCATCTTCAAAATCAACAGAACCTTCTAAGCTGATTTGTTGAGTAAAGAATTTTTTTGCACGAATTGTAAAGCTGTCTTCATCATTACCATCAGCACGGCTACCTGAATAAGCCAATCCGACACTGAAGGTTTTATCTAGATATAAATCTGTACCTACGCTGTAATCATCGATATCACCAAATTTTGCATCGCCTTCAAAATTCATATCATAGCGACCCACTTGAGTGACATATTTAGCGCGGATAGTTGGATCTATATCATCATTAAAATCATTATCATAGCCTGCTAAACCAACAGCAACTAAAAGACCTGGGATTGGCAAGTAACCGACTTCAGCAGAGTAAGTTGTCGTATCTAAATCATCTACATGATCGGCCTTAGCTGTTGAGCGCCCAATAGCAGCACTTGCATAAAAATCGGTATTTGGAACAAAATATTCAATACCAACACCATATGCTGTTACATCGTAGGCATCATAATCGATATAGCTAATCCCAGCACTTACGTTGCTTGCGCGATCTAGAAAGGCCGCTTCGTTTAATGGGTTGTTTTTAACTTGAACAGGGTTAAAATAATATGTTCCATCAATAGCAAAAGCAGTAGATGTATCCCCTTTATCTGGATCAACAATGCCGAGTGAACCACCAATTTCAGCTTGGTATGCATGTGCAGACCCAAAAGAAGTAGCAAGTAATGCAGCAAATAAAGTTTTCTTAAACATTGTGTGACCCTTTTGTTATAAAAATATTAATTTTTTGTTACAAATCGCATTGTATGTAAATTAAACGCCATGTCAAGACTAAAGATCTGAAAATTAAAAGTTTACTGTCAAAAAGCATAAAAACGAGAAATTGGCTAAAGCTTTAAGCAATCCGGAACAACAATGAAAATAGCCAATAGATGCTATTGAAAGACTTTACCTGTCTTTTTATATCTTAAATTTTTAAGATAAATCGATTTAAAATAATTTAATTGCTTATTTATCAAAATATTAAAATTTATTCTGTAATATAATGTTGTGTTAAGACTTATTAAGATATATCTTAATAATTATAAATTGATCAATTTGAGAAAAATAAAGATGAAATTAGAGCGACATATTCATTCACAAAATGACTTTGAGCATCGTGAACAGCATACCGAACGAGGTTATGGTGGACGACGAGGTCGGTTGTTTGAATCAGGTAAAATGAAGCTTTTGGTTTTACATTTGATACAGCAACAGCCAAAACATGGTTATGAAATTATTAAAGCCATCAGTGATCTAGTCGGTGGCGGCTATACTCCAAGTTCGGGCACGATCTATCCAACTCTTACCTATCTTGAAGAAATTGGCTTTCTACATGCTGAAAATACAGAAGGTGATCGTAAGCAATATCACATTACAGATGCTGGAAAATTACATTTAAAAGAGCAGCACGCGCATATCAAACACTTATTAGAGCGTTTGGAAACTCGACGCGAAATTCATGAAAATGACCAATATTTGGATATTCATCGTGCGATGGAAAACTTAAAAACATCATTGCGCTTAAAGCTCAAGGGTAAAGATTTTGATGCCGAGCAAGTTAGACAAGTCGCTGAAAAAATTGATCAAGCCGCAGTAGAAATTGGGCGTTTATAACAATGCAATAACAGGGCAATAGAAGGTTTAGGTGAGACATGAGTGTTGAGATACAAAAAAAACTGCGTCAGGCAAATTTAAAAGTGACCCAAGCAAGAGTGATTGTATTCAAAGCGCTGTTGGACCAAAAAGCGCAACTGACAGCAAAGCAGATTTATCAGCAGTTATATGTACAAAATAAGCAGATCAGTTTATCCACTATATACCGAGTGGTGAGCGATCTAGAGAAAGTCGGTTTGATTACTCAAAATCTGCACGGTAGAGATGAAGTTAAGTATGCTTTACCTTATTTATCCGAAGTGGAGTCACTCAATATCCAATGTGCCGACCTGACCCAGATCAATAAAGCGTCTTTAATCGCCTCAGTGGAGCAGGTTTTTCAAGCGTTTGATATTGATGTTTTGGATATTAAATTTAGTACCACATGAGGGTCTGTTGCCATTTCATAAATGGCTTGCGTTGTAGGTTAAAATTGAGCATGAGACGTATACGTCGTAAAGCATGAAACGAAGAGAATAGCGAGACTATTTTCGAGTTTTATAACGAAGGCTGAGATAATTTTAGCCACAACCCTGAGCAAGAACAAAGCACTGCTTTGTTTGCAGCGCAAGGCGCAGCAGGGGACTAGCGTGTTTTTTGCCGCTACGTCGTTACCTTGCGAAACGACGTTTCTCATCATTTAGAATGACTAAATTTCTTATCTCGCGCCTAGTATCGTTTAAAAAACACACCTAGTCGCAAACGTAGACGAATTGTCAACAGACCCTTCATTAAACAACGGCGAATATTTAACAAGTTAGAGAAATCTTATGAAACAACATCAATATCATGTGACTGTTCAACATCTTGCAGATGCGCAAGGTCATCCATCAACTTATGATGAAAATATCGAATTTAATGTGGGTAATCACGATGATATTTTCCAAATTGTAGAGCGCTTAAAAGCTGCTGATTTTTTTGATGAAGAAACCACCAAAGCATTTGCTGTAGGACTAAAACTCTTTTTAGAAGTTATAATTACCCATCGCGATCATGTGCTATTTCAAGACTTTGAACCAGCAGTTAAACAATTTATGAAAAACTTAAAGCAGAACGTCAAGAAAAATGCGTGATTTAAAACCAGAAACCAAGATCGAGAATAGAGGCCATCAACATAAACCTGCCATGATTTTTGCTGGAATTCCTAAATTACCAGCAAAATATGCCGCGTGGATTATGCCATTCATACTTTCAGCTTTAATGAGTGCCACCATTTCCATGATTAACTTATGGAAGAATGTAGGTTGGTTTGATGGATTTTTTACAAAATGGTTTAGCGTCTGGTTATTTTCATGGATGATTGCCTTTCCCACAGTATTAATTTTTTTACCTCTGGTTCGCCGTTTCACAGGATTATTTGTGGATCTTAATCCACCACCTTCTGCTTAATTCGATCAAGACTTGAACATGTCATGGTGCGACTACGAGTCTATAAACATTCCAACGTGAATATTCAATTTGGTAAAGTATTGTTTCCAAATTTTGTGATCAGAAAATGCATAACAAAAACCAAACTATTATTGTCCTATTGATAGTATTCAGCGTATTAAGATAGCTATAGGCCGATGTATATAAAACCGATAAGCTAAATAAAATGAAATTGTAGAAGTTGAAATAACGTCCTGAGCTGATGGACAAATTTAGGATAACAACATGACCAATACCAACTATACCGAGATTTCTAACTCTGACGATTGTGAAAAATACGTGAATCAGTTTATTCAAGATTTTCCAATTCGTTCAGCAGAAATAGGCAAAGGCACCGTCATTAAACGTGCATTACCAAGCCGTCAAAAACGCATGATTGGCGCATGGTGCTTTTTAGATCACGCTGGCCCAGTGGTATTTCCTCAGGGAGATGGATTGGATGTCGGACCGCATCCACATATTGGATTACAGACTTTCACTTGGATGATCGAAGGGACGATGATGCATACAGACAGCATCGGCTCTAAACAATTGATTCGTCCTAAACAAGTGAATCTGATGACTGCGGGTTATGGAATTTCCCATACAGAAGTTGCTCCAGATACTGAAACCAGAATGCATGCTGCACAGCTTTGGATTGCCTTGCCTGATGATAAGATCAATATGGCACCGCAGTTTGATCATTATCCAGAATTACCAGTTGTCGAGCAGGATCATATTGAATTTACAGTTTTAGTCGGTGAATTCATGAATATCAAATCTCCTGTCAAAGTGCATACAGAATTAGTGGGGATCGATTTTTTTGCAAAAGAATCAACCAAGACACGTATTCCACTGAATCCTCATTTTGAATATGGATTTATGGCATTAGAAGGTGAAGCAACCGTCAATGGTCATGATTTAAATAGTGACAATATGGTAGTGATTGAACCTGGAATTTCTCAGATTGAGGTTGAACTACCAAAAGGCTCGCGTTTACTGTTGATAGGTGGTGAACCTTTTGAGTCGCCTATTTTACTGTGGTGGAATCTTGTGGGCAGAACACAGGAAGAACTAAAAACAGCAACAGAACAATGGGCAAATCAGGATGTCCGTTTTGGAACGATCCCTGATTATGATGGTCCACGTTTAGAAGCACCAGCATTCCCAGACAAGATGCGAGCATCGAAGTGATGTGCTGCATTGTGCATTGTAATATGGATTCAAACTAAATAATTTGCGTTAAAGGTGTATTTGACCAGCCTTTAGCGCAAGTGTTGCGTTTACAAATTTTATTTAAACTGGCATTCACTAAAAATTTAAAGATTAAAGGAAAATAAAATGGCAATTATTGCAAATGCAAAGGTAAAAACCTATCCAGAACCATGGTCAGGTGAGGTGGTGAGTGGAAAACATCAACTGATTACCGACAAACCAGAATCATTCGGTGGGCAAGACAAGGGCTTAGCGCCTTATGATTTTATTTGTTCAGGTTTAATTTCTTGTACCATGATTACTTTGCGTATGTATGCTCAACACAAAGGGCTTGATTTGGGTGAGTTTACAGTTGAAGCTGATTTTAATGCCAATAAAGAGGGGAAAGAATGGGTCGAGCGTCGCTTGTCTTTTGCGACTCCGTTGTCTGAAGCGGTGCATCAAAAAGTGTTAGACATTTGCCAAAAAACCCCAGTGACCAAGACTTTATTGCGTAGTGTGGAAATCAATACCACGATTATCTAAAAAACGGCTATGTAAAAGATATTTTGTATAAAAACAAAATATCTTTTTTTTCTATCAGTAAGATTATGCAATTTTTTATTGATTATTTACAGGTGTTTACATAAATCTTGTTATAGAATTTATCTTGATTCAACGCTTTAAACTCTAAGTCGTCAAAGGAATAAAAAGCTGCCCCCGTTTCACCATCATGGCTCAACGTAATGTCATCAAATTTTTTCACTAATGTGCTGTTTGAGGTTTTTCCTATAAAGTAATCAGCGCCCCGAATGGCGATAGTTTTTCCTGTGCAATCCACAATAAGTTGTTTAATAACAGATTGATATGTTACACCTTGCTCATCTTTTATAGGATGGGCATATTTTTCATAGATAACAGCTTGCTTAAACGAATCACGAATTTTTTTATGTGCATTTACATCAATAAAGGACTCTCCCTTATTCTCAAGAGCTCCCAGTAACATAAGCTTGGGTTGATATGCATATAGATTTGAACAAATAAAGAAGAAAATTAATGGGGTAAGTGACTTCATTTTTATTCTCAGAATAACCAAAATTGAATCTAGAGTATAAACAAAGTTGATAAAAAAATGATTTAAATACAGTAATAGAATTGTTGAAAAGTTGAGATCAATTTATAGTCGAAGAATAAAAACTGAGGCAATACAATGATTACATTACATCACCTTGATCAATCTCGTTCACTCCGTATTATTTGGGCTTTAGAGGAGCTAGGGCTTGAATATCAGATTAAGTACTATAAACGCTTACCTACTTTTGCTGCACCCCCTGAGTTAAAAGCAGTTCATCCGCTTGGAAAGTCACCTGTATTGACCGATGGTGACCTGACCATTGCAGAGTCTGCTGTGATTTTAGATTATCTTCAGGCGACCTATGATACAAAAAATCAGTTTAGGCCTCAAAATCCTAAAGACTTAATGCAATATAACTACTGGATGCATTATGCCGAAGGTTCTTTAATGCCTTATCTTGTTATGACATTGGTGATGACCAATATGCCAAAACATGTTCCTTTTTTAATTCGTCCTATTGCAAAGAAAATTTCAGAAGGTGTACGTGGTGGCTTTAGCAATCCTCGTTTAAAAGAACATGCAGCCTTTTTGGAAGATTATTTTAGTCAACATGATTATGCCGCAGGTGAGTTTTCTTTTGCCGACATTCAAATGAGTTTCCCCGTGATTGCCATGCAACAACGAACTAAAAATAAAACCCCTCGACTGGCTGCCTATGCTGAACGAATTCAGCAGCGTCCTGCTTTTCAACGCGCTAAACTAAAGAGTGATGATTAAATTTTGTATATCAAGGTGATGGGAGAATGCATTTAATTTTTTTACCAGGCGCATCGGGAAGCACAGTGTTTTGGCAACCTGTTATACAGCAGCTTTCAGCCGATCATCAAAAAACAGTGATGGCCTATCCAAGTTTTGCTGGGCATCCAGAGCATCCGCATATTCATAGTTTTGACGATTTGCAGAGTTATATTCTCCACCAAATTCAACAACCCAGCATTGTAATTGCTCAATCTATGGGAGGTGTTTTTGCAGTTCAAGCTGCATTACAAAAACCTGAATTGATCAACGCTTTGGTTTTGGTTGCAAGCTCTGGTGGAATTGATTTAAGTCCTTTTCAGGTTGCCAATTGGCGGGGGGATTACCAGCAAACATTTGCAGTACCCAATTGGTTTGTCGAGCATCAATCCCATCTAGATGATTTATTGTATAAAATAGAGTGCCCAGTCCTGTTGCTGTGGGGGGATGCAGATCCCATTAGCCCTGTGGGTGTGGGTAAATATTTACATGAAAAAATCCAGCATTCTAGATTGCATGTCATTGAACAAGGTCAACATGATTTGGCCAATGTACACGCCCATCAAGTGGCTAGATTAATTCAAGATTTTATTTCTGATATAAAGTAAAAGATTTAAGCTGATGCGGCACATGTCTTTTTCATTTGTGTTTACCATAATGATAATTGTGCTTCATCTTGCTGATCTGTCAGTTGATACAAACCGACTCCGATTAAACGGAATTGAAAATGCTCAGGAATTTGCATTTCGCTTAATAATATTTGAATGACTTGAACCATTTCTTGCTGTGATTGAAGTGCGGTTTTAAAACTTTTACTGTGCTGTAAAACTTGAAAATTCTTGAGTTTTAACTTCACGGTGACACCACGAGCCTGCATGTGTTTTTTTTCTAAACTGAGCCAAACACGTTCAATTAAATTGTCCCAATAGATTGAACACTGTTCAAGGCTGAGATCATCATCAAATGTGGTTTCTTTAGAAATTTGCTGACGTTGTCGTTCGGCTTGTACTGGACGATCATCAATACCTTGGGCATATAAAAATAACTGTCTGCCATATTTGCCAAAATGATGGATCAGTATATTTTCTTCAATTTTTTGCAAATCACCCAAAGTCTCTAAGTTTAAGCTTTTCAGTTTTTCCTGAGTGACCTTACCAACACCGGGAATTTTTTTCAGGGGTAAATCATGGATAAAATGTTGAACTTGGGTCGGTTTAATGATGCAAATGCCATTGGGTTTATTCCAATCCGAGGCAATTTTGGCAAGAAATTTATTCGGTGCTACACCTGCCGAAGCTGTAAGACCTGTTTGTTGAAAAATATCGGCTCGAATTCGTTCCGCCACTTCAGTAGCACTGGGAATATTTTGTAAATTTTCAGTGACATCTAAATAAGCTTCGTCTAAAGATAAAGGTTCAATAAGCGCAGTGTATTTTTGAAAAATTTCATGAATTTTTACAGAAACATCACGATATTTTTCAAAATTCGGTTCAATCACATAGACCTGAGGACAACGTTTTTTTGCCTGTGACATCGACATGGCAGAGCGTAACCCAAACTGACGCGCTGGGTAGGATGCAGCAGCAATCACAGCCCGAGGATGATGTGATGAAATCACTACAGGCAAGTGCTTTAATTCAGGACGGTCGAGTAGCTCTACAGATGCATAGAATGCATCCATGTCAATATGGATGATTTTTCTCATGAATTACACAGTGTTGAAACGCTGTGTGATTATTCTAACCGATCTTGATTTGTTTCTATTGATGAATTTAAATTTTGTAAAGAATATGCGACAGCTTATGTCATGAAAGATCTTGATTGCGCTTAATTCAACTTATTTTTCTGTAAAAACTGCTGCCATTGTTCTGCATCACCATAAAATACATTTAAATCGACATTTTTTTCGATGCCTTGAATTTTGCCTTGGTTGCTCTGTTGCCAAAATGTCCATGCACGTTGGTCTTTTAAATCAGGCTTATCTTTATATTCACGAATCCAAATCGGTGTATCTTTAAACTCACCTGTGAGTACCATGTTGTAAAAGATTTTAGAGGTATAAAAAATCGGTTGTTTACCGTAATGCTTTTGCAATTGATCATGCATACTTTTGATCTGTTTGATTAATTGTTCTTTGGTATAGGTGTTTATACAACTGCTGTCATATTCCAAGTCCATCACAGGGGGCAAGGCATTACTTTTATTTGGCACCGTTTTAATAAAATTCTGTGCTTGAATGTCACCATCACGACATAAACGAAAGAAGTGATAAGCCCCCACGCGCATACCACGTTCACGTGCTTCTAACCAATACTGCTGAAATTTATCATCTTGATAATCGCCACCTTCAGTGGCTTTGAGATAGACAAACTGATAGTGCTGCGGAGAGATTTTTTTCCAATCAATATCACCTTGATGATGTGATACATCGAAACCTTTAATCGGATAGGCTTCAGCCAAGGCAGTATTATTATGAACAAAAAACAAAGTCCCGAATATGACGCAGCAGAAAAGTGCGATCGCTAAAACTGAGCTATTGCGAGTGATTTTTTGCTGTTTGTGTTTTTTCGCAGCGTATTTTGACATGGTTTTTTTAAATATCCAGATGGATCAGTTTAACGTGCTTTGGTTCTAAAAAACGATGGCTGAATAAAAATTGCAACACTTAAATTTGCGCATCTTTGGGAATTTGAAAGAATATCAACGCCGTAATGATGTTAATCGCACCTAAGCAAATCAGAGTATAGTGAAATGCTTGTGTTATATGTGCTTCACTAAAATAGCCTGTAAATGCATTGAGTAAAGTACCTGCCAAAGCAATCCCAATACTCATTGATAACATCATAATCATCGATAAAAAGCTATTCCCACTACTGGCGTCCTGTTGTGGGAGATCTTTAAGCGTAAGGGTATTCATGGTCACAAACTGTAATGAGTTGAGTACACCAAAAATAAAGAAATGCACTACACCTAACCATGTCGGAGTATCTGCTGTATGTAAGGCAAAACTGGCAATACATGCACCGATCAATAAGGTATTAACCAGTAGAAATGGACGATAACCAGTACGTTGTAGAATCGGGCGAATGATGGGTTTAGAAAATAATGAACCAAGTACAATTGGGGTCATCATTACCCCAGTCATAAAAGGTTCCATTTTAAAGGCGACTTGAAGCATCAGTGGCAAAATAAAAGGAACCGCATTTCCACCAAAGCGCGCAAAGAAATTACCGAGTACACCGATGGTATAGATTTTATTTTTAAACAGTCGACTACGAAACAATGCATTTTTATGGGTATGGGCATGATAGGCATAGACCAATGCTGAGATTATCCCTGCGAAAAGTAAGCCTAAGCTCAGGCTTCTGGAGATTTCATTGCTAGCAATATTTTCAATCCCTAAAGCCATTCCCACCATTGCGATTGCCAATAGGATAAAGCCACTGAAATCAAAGGATTTTACCGATGCTTCATTTACATTGGGCATGGCTTTAAAGGTGACAAAAGTGCCTAAAATACCGATGGGTAAATTAATCAGAAAAATCCAGTGCCAAGACGCATATTCGACCAACCAACCGCCTAAGATCGGGCCCATTAATGGACCGAGTAAGCCTGCTAAGCTCATCAAACTCATTGCAGAAAGAAACTGCTCACGAGGGATGATTTTTAACATGGCGAGTCGCCCGACTGGAACCAGTAATGCGCCACCGATACCTTGAATAACTCGAAATACAATAAGCAGATTGAAGTCATTGGACAGTGCACAGCCCAATGAGGCAGCGGTAAAAATCACGATCGCTGCAAAAAAGATATTTCGTACCCCAAAGCGATCTGCCAACCAACCACTTAAAGGAATACATGCAGCAACTGCCAAGACATAGCTAATCACGATGCCATGCATTTTTAATGGATTTTCTTGCAGGCTTTCTGCCATCGCAGGCAAAGCGGTATTGATAATCGTGGTATCTAAGCCTTGCATGAAAAAGCCGATCGAAACTAAAAAAACCAATAAATAGAATTTAGGTTGGAGTTTACTGTGCGATGGCGTAGTCGTCATAGAACTTAAATAATCCCATTTTGTGAATATTTTAAAACAATCATCTGACTAAATCTGTATGAAATCGTTGCTTTATATTGAATCAGGCGCAATACCCAATTGAATGTTCAAGAAATTGCCATAAAACTGTAATCTGCTTGTCATGGAACTTACACCCGTGATGAATACATTAAGCCAAATTAAACAAAAAATGGGCTGTTTATGAACATAAAAGTTTCAGCATTGTGTTTAGCAATGCTTTCTGTGGGTTTAGTGGCATGTAATGATGATCATAAAACAACAGCGCCAACGGTTGAAGAAAGCACACCTGAAAGCATTAATTTAAGCTTACTGGGGCGTTATGAAACGGGTATTTTTGCTGAAAGTGCAGCAGAGATTCCCGCATATGATGCAACAACAAAACGGGTATTTGTGGTCAATGCCAAAAAGGGTTTGGTTGATGTGTTAGATGTGTCTAAACCAGAAACGCCTGTGCATATTGGTGAGCTTTCGGCTCGTGAAGCTTTAGCTGATTCTGAAGTAAATTCAGTTGCGATTAGAAATGGCATTGTGGCACTTGCTGTTCAAGCCAAACAAAAAACAGATAAAGGTATTGTGGCTTTTTTTAATGCCAAAGATTTGAAATTGATTAGTCAAATCGAAGTTGGTGCTTTACCTGATATGCTGACATTTAGTCCAGATGGTAAAACTGTTTTGGTGGCAAATGAGGCGGAACCGAATGATGACTATAGTATCGATCCTGAAGGTTCAATCAGCATTATTGATATTAGCAATATTCAACGACCAACCGCTAGCCTTGCCGATTTTAAAGCGTTTAATGATAAAAAAGCCGATTTGATTAAATCGGGTGTACGCATTTTTGGTCCTAAAGCGACGGTGGCTCAAGATCTAGAGCCTGAATACATCACCATCAGCAATGATGGGAAAACCGCTTGGGTGACCTTACAAGAAAATAATGCCATTGCCAAAATTGATATCGTTGCTAAAAAAGTGACTGATATTTTTCCATTAGGTTATAAAGATCATGGGCTTGCTCACAATGCACTAGATGTCAGTGATAAAGATGGAAAAATTAACATCCAAACTTGGCCAGGTTTGGTGGGGATGTATCAACCTGATTCAATTGCCCATTATCAAGCCAATGGGGCGA
This sequence comes from Acinetobacter sp. LipI_19, assembly GCF_058242925.1. NCBI lineage: Bacteria > Pseudomonadati > Pseudomonadota > Gammaproteobacteria > Moraxellales > Moraxellaceae > Acinetobacter > Acinetobacter sp. LipI_19. Next base: position 3,708,373 of record NZ_JBZAYK010000001.1, on the reverse strand, counting down.
GTTATTTAGTCACCGCCAATGAAGGTGATTCACGTGAATGGCTAAAAGACTCAAAAGCGTACTATGCAGGAGATCAAAGCCAAGGTTTTGTTGAAGCAATTCGAATGAAACACCTGTTTAATGTCAAAGGTTTCAATAACAAAGGTGATTATCCAGCACACTTAGTCAATCTTGCAACAGGTGTAAAAGGTGCCAAACTAGATGCAACGGTTTTTGCCTATTGTGGTGCAACAGCGACTGATCCAAGCATGTGCCGTGATGATACACAATTAGGACGTTTAAACATTGCTTGGAATATGGGTTATCAAACCAACACGGATGGCTCACCAAAATTGGATGCCAATGGATTATTGACCTATAGCAAACTTTATAGCTATGGCGCGCGTTCTTTCAGTATATGGGATGCACAAGGCAAGTTAGTTTGGGATTCAGGCAGTGAGTTTGAGCGTAAAGTTGCTGAGCTATTTCCAAATTATTTTAATAGTGATCATGAAGCGGTGGCTTTTGATGACCGAAGTGACAATAAAGGGCCTGAGCCTGAAGGTTTAGCACTGGGTACGATTGGCAAAAAAACCTTTGCCTTTATCGGCTTAGAGCGCCAAAGTGGGATTATGGTTTATGATATTAGTAATCCACAAAAGCCTGTGTTTATACAGTATTTTAATAATCGTACCTTTAAACAGGATCAGGTTTATAAAGATGCCAAAGGTCAGCCAATCTTAAACAAGGATGGCAAACAGATTCTGATTGAGAAAAGTGATTTAGGTCCTGAAGGACTGACGTTTGTCTCTGCCAAAGATTCACCAAATGCAAAGCCTATGTTGATTGTAGGCAATGAAGTCAGTGGCAGTACAGCAATTTATCAGATTAACTTAAAATAGCGGTTTAATGTATCCTGTTGCGAGTGAAAGAGTGCTTTGGCACTCTTTTTTATTGAGGCTATCCCTCAGTTTTATAAGGGATAGTTGTAGATGTGATACATGAAGTAGATTAATTATTCACCTTATATACATCGGAAATTTTCAATAAAATTGTATTACTGATCTAAGCCTAACCATTGTCTTTGATGATAAGCGCTATCCCAGAACAACCATTCTAATTCAGCGCCTTTGGTATAGGCTTTATGCATTTTCTCAAGGGTATCTGCATCGCAATGTTCTGCAATACGGTCAATCGTTGCTAAAACATTTTTAACTGCTTGGTTAAACTCTTCACCTGAATAAGTATCGATCCATGCTTGATATGGATTATTGGCAATAGATTTACTCACAATATCTTTTCCAACTTCTGCATAAATCCAGAAGCAAGGCAGTAACGAAGCCAAAACCACAGGATAGCTTTCAGACCAAGCCGTCGCAGTTAAAAAAGCTGTGTAGTGATGGCAGGCAAGGGTAAGCGGGGTATTCTCAAAGTCAGCTTTGCTAATCCCAAAATCTTTCATAAATCCATCGTGTAGGCTACGTTCTACAACAATCGCTTCTTTCGCACCTTGGGTAAATTGGATGATATCGTCAGCATCAAATGCTTTTGCACCACAGACAGCCAATGCACGACCATATGCCACCAGATAATGCGCATCCTGAATCACATAATGACAAAAAGCTTCCTTGTTTAATGAGCCTGTCGCAAGTTCTTGGTTAAATGGAAGCTCTAAAGTTTTGTTATATAAAGCAAGATTACGTTGCCAAACGTCTTGAGAAAAAGACATGCCGTTTTCCTATGCAATGATTCAAGTTATAAAATGATTTCAGTTTGCAAGACTATAGCAACTCTAAATTGCTTTAGGTATTTGAATGCAGAAAATTCGATTGTATTTGCATAAAAATATGACAAAGAACTTTGGATAAATGTGAAAAAGTCGTCATAATGTGCGCATTAAAAACGCGATTTTTATTTCAGTTTTCTGATTCAAAAACTATTCTCCGTAGGTCGAATTCCCATGATGAAACATTTTGGTTTCTCAATATTTTTTACGATCGTGTGTTTGGCAATCTCTGCATATTGGGGCTTTACCCATGGTCCAAATGCAGGCGTGCAAGCCATGCTCTCTGCACTGACCATTACGGCAATTCTTGCTGTTATGGAAGTGTCTCTGTCTTTTGACAATGCTGTTGTAAATGCATCTGTACTGCGTAATTGGGATCATTTCTGGAAAATGATCTTTTTAACCGTTGGTATTTTGATTGCTGTGTTTGGTATGCGACTGGTATTTCCGGTTGTGATTGTTGCAGTCACAGCGGATATGGGCATGTTTGATGTTGTGAAAATGGCATTAAATGATCCAATTCAATACTCAGAAAAATTATTGGCACATCATGCTGAAATCGCCGCTTTTGGTGGTTCATTCTTGTTGTTGGTATTTTTAAACTTTTTCTTGGATGAAGGTAAAGATACCCATTGGTTTAAATGGATTGAAAAGCGTTTAGCCAACTTAGCCAATGTACCCGCAATGTCGGTATTCCTTGCTCTAGTTGCATTGCTGATTATGGCTGCAAATGTAGATGAAGCGAAACGCCTTGTGGTCACAATGGCAGGTATTTGGGGCATCGTGATTTATATCGGTGTACAAGTACTCAGTCATCTACTAGGTGGCGAGCCAGAAGTAGATGAAGACGGCAATGCTGTGGGTCATGATGCCAATGGTGCACCTACAGGTGTCATCAAAGCTGGTATTGGTGGCTTTATTTACCTAGAAGTATTAGATGCATCCTTTAGTTTTGACGGCGTAATCGGTGCATTTGCGATTACCTCTGATGTTGTCATTATTATGCTCGGTTTAGCTATTGGTGCGATGTTTGTTCGTTCAATGACAATCTACTTGGTCGATAAAGGTACACTTGATGCCTATATCTACCTTGAGCATGGTGCGCATTATGCTATTGGCGCTTTGGCATTTATCATGATTGCAAGTGGTACAGGTTTACATGTACCTGAAGTAGTCACTGGTTTGATTGGGGTTGCATTTATTGTTTGGGCAGTCATTGCATCAATTCAATATAACAAGCGAATTGAACAACAGAGTTAATCCTTTTTTAAGAAAAGAGATTACAATACAAGAGCACTTTAACAGTGCTCTTTTTTATGCTCAATGTTTCCACAAAGTTGCCACAATATGCGATGATGTGTTTGATAATTAGCTCGCCAGTTTTGATAAGCCAGTAGATATGATGAATCCTTTAGAACGCCGCTCGACCTTTGCATTAAGTAGTATTTTTGCTTTACGCATGTTGGGGTTGTTCATGATTATCCCTGTGTTTGCGGTGGTTGGTCAGTCCTATCAGTATGCGACACCTGCTTTGATCGGTTTAGCGGTCGGTGTCTATGGCCTCAGCCAAGCACTTCTGCAAATTCCTTTTAGCTTATGGGCAGATCGTTTTAGTCGTAAACCTTTGATTATTTTTGGCTTACTGCTGTTTGCTTTGGGTGGTGCTGTTGCGGCAATGTCTGAAACCATTTATGGGGTCATTATTGGCCGTGCGATTGCTGGAGCTGGCGCTGTATCTGCGGTTGTTATGGCTTTGCTGGCTGATGTCACCCGTGAAGAGAATCGAACCAAAGCCATGGCTGTGATGGGCATGAGTATCGGTTTATCTTTTGTTGTGGCTTTTAGTTTAGGACCTTGGCTCACCAGTTTGGTGGGGATTTCAGGGCTATTCTGGGTAACAACAATTATGGGGTTATTGGCAATTTTCATGTTGTTTATGGTGCCTAAAACCATCCGTCATCATAAAAACTTTAAACAAGGTTATCTGCATCAGCTCAAACAAATCTTAAAAATGGGCGATCTGAATCGTCTGCATGTTTCAGTTTTTGCGTTGCACTTATTGCTTACCGCAATGTTTGTTTATGTGCCTTCTCAATTGATCAATTTTGCTGGGATCCCTTTGGCGCAACATGGCATTGTTTACTTGCCTTTGTTGGTCATCAGTCTGTTCTTTGCATTTCCGAGCATTATTCTGGCTGAAAAATACCGTAAAATGCGCAGCATTTTTCTAACGGCAATTGCGGGAATTATAGCAGGATTAGTCATTCTGATTTTTGGTTATGAATCCAAATATGTCTTGTTGTTAGGCCTTGGATTGTTCTTTATTGCCTTTAATGTCATGGAAGCATTACTCCCATCATGGCTGTCTAAAGCAGCGCCGATTCAATCCAAAGCAACAGCGATGGGCGTCAATGCAAGTGCTCAATTTTTAGGGGCTTTTTTTGGTGGGACACTTGGTGGGCAATTAATTTTGCTCAATAATACAACAATGGGTTGGAGTGTCTTATCAGCTATTGCTATACTTTGGTTGCTCATTAGTTTTGGGCTAGCTCAACCACGATATTTAACATCAATCGTATTACGATTGCCTGAGGATAAACAAACCGATAATTGGACTTCTCAGTTGTTGTCAATTCGTGGTATTGAGGAAGTTGTGGTTATGTCTGACCAGCAAGTTGCGTATATAAAAGTTGATAAACAGCAAATTGATGATGCTGCGCGACAACATTTAACGCAGTTGTTTGGGAAAGAGGTAGCCATTTAAACATAACTCTTATAAAGTAAAACATAGAATCGAATAGGAAGATAACATCTAATGCGTGGTGTAAATAAAGTTATTTTAGTTGGTACTTTAGGTCGTGATCCTGAGACTAAAACTTTCCCAAATGGGGGTTCTCTCACTCAATTTTCAATTGCGACAAGTGAATCTTGGACAGACAAAAATTCCGGTGAAAGAAAAGAACAAACGGAATGGCATCGTATTGTATTGCACAACCGTTTAGGTGAGATTGCACAGCAGTATTTACGTAAAGGTTCAAAAGTTTATATTGAAGGTTCTTTACGTACCCGTCAGTGGACGGATCAAAATGGTCAAGAGCGCTATACCACTGAAATTCGTGGCGAACAAATGCAGATGCTTGACAACAACCGTCAACAAGGTGAAGGCGCTGCTGCTGACAATGGTGGTTATAACCAACCACGTTTCAATAACAACCAGCAAGGTGGTTTTAACAACAACCAAGGTGGTGGCGGTTATGCGAATCAAGGTAATCAAGGTGGTGGTTACGGCAATGCCAATCCACAAGGTGGCTATGGCAATGGCGGAAACAACGTAAATCAAGGTTTTCAATCGCCTAAACCTGCAGCTACACCATCAGCACCTACTGCTGCCCCTGCGGATTTAGATGATGACTTACCGTTCTGACACACCCTAGAGACTATGTTTTGTAAAGTTTATTAAATTATTCTTTATTAGTAGTTAGTTACAAATAAAATTTACAGATACTAGAAATGGTTCTGTAAATTTTTTTACTTATATATTATGATATTTGATACTGAGATATTTTGTTAAATTTAACCATGATGTCTGTTAAAAGATTTGTAATGAGTAGTGGTGAGCGATTCGCTGTTCTTTTGAATAGTGATGGTGTTCCTATGACTTATCCAAATTTATATACGATCATTCATTTAAGAAATCGTGGTCAATCAATCAATACAATTTCAGCTATTTTGGAAGATATTAAGTTGCTCTTTCAGTTGTTGGATAAGTTAGGAATTGACTTGGAACAAAGGATAAAAAGTAAAGATTTTTTAAAACTAAACGAAATAGAAGCCATAGTAAATTTAACCAGTTTCAATCGCAGTCGATTAGGTGGGGCAGATTCAAAAACAAAGATCATAAGTTTTCCAAAAAGTAATAATAAAGAGCGATCTAGAGCAAAATTGGTTGTTACTCAGGACTATGTATCTAAACAATTAATATATAGGCGGTTAACTAATTTTGCTGAATATATTGGATGGTTTGAGACGCATCTTCATTCATCAGCAATAACAAGTACAAAACGTTTGTTAAAATCTCGTAGACCTCGTAAGTTCATGGATATTCAGTCTGAATACAAATCTTTTGATAGTAATCAATTAAATAAAATTCTCAAGGCGGTTGATCCTGATAATCAGAATCGTATCTGGACATCAGATTATCTTACTTATAGAAATGAGCTAATTATCTATTTGTTTTTATATCTTGGATGTCGTAAAGGTGAATTATTAAATTTAAAGATTACAGATATAACCCCCTCTCAAGGTGTTACATCATATCTTACTATTAAGCGTAATCCTCATGATGAACGTGATTCTAGGCTATATCAACCTTTGGTTAAAACCAGAAGTCGATCAATTGCAGTCAATCAAAATCTGAAGAGAAAATTAGAAACTTATATTTTAAATTATAGGTCAACAGTACCTAATGCAGAGCTAACAGACTTTTTGATTTTATCAAATAAAGGCCAGCCTTTATCAATCAATGCTTTAGATAAAATATTTTATGAAATTTCTAAAGTTGTTTTATTCAATGTACATGCTCATGCATTTAGACATACTTGGAATGATAAATTTTCTGAGAAGTCACAAATCCTAGTGGAAAAAGGCAAAACCACAGAATCACAAGTTGAAAATGATCGTGCATATCTGATGGGATGGATACCTAACTCACAAAGTGCAAGAAGATATTCAAGACGTGCAGAGAATAAGCGTGCTGTAGAGATTTATTTAAGTATCCAAGAAAAATTTGAGGATGAAAATGAATAAATCAATTCAAACCGATAGTTTCGATGAATCACAAAATACCTTTACCTCATTCAAAGGATATGAATTTACTATCGATGATCAGAAATGGGTATTAGATATCAATAAAACTATAGATATCTCTCGAGTACGAAATTATGAATTTTCTGTTCAATCAGAAATTGTCATGACTTTGGCTCATTTTGCTAAGTATAGCTCAAGTTCACATACAGCAAACATGTGTGAATATATTGTTAAATATTCCGATATTACAGGAGAAGATCATTTTTCAATTAAAGGTCTTTTAAATTATAAAAATTTTTATTCATCAAAAAAGGATGAATACAAAGTAGCAATGCTAAGAGTTTTTTTGAAAAAACTATATGATTTGGGTTTTTCCTCAGTAGATGATGAAATTTATGATTTAATGGATTCATGGAGATTAAGTGGCAATGAAAAAGGAGCAGCAGTCCTTTCCCTTGATCCAGATGAAGGCCCATTTAGCCCATTTGAATTTCAAGCAATTATCACTAGAACCAACGAATATTTAGCAGAAAATAAGATTTCTTATTACGAGGCTGCTTTAATTCGTATTTTCTGTGCGACTGGTAGAAGACCAATCCAAATTGCAGGATTAAAGATAAAAGACTTATACGTATCGGATAAGTATAATTTTAATGATAAAAATGAAGTTCATATACTTAACATTCCGAGAGCTAAAGTTAGAAGTGCTAGTGGATTCCGATTTGCTTTTAGTGAAGTTGGAATTCGTGAAAGTATCGCTCAAATTTTATTTGAGCATATTCGGATTCTGGAACAAATATTGAGTAATGCAATTAATCGAGAATTATTAAAACAGGAAGTTGATGAACTACCATTATTTTATGATCTTGAAAAACTAACAGAGTTAGATTGGGGCAATGAAAAGGAAATTTCGCAAATTTTACCGAATGAAATTATTCATTTGCCCACGGTTCAACTCACCCAAAAATTAAAAGATGCGGTAAGAAAGCTTGGGGTTCGTTCAAGGGAAACAGGTAAACCAATATTCGTAACTTCTTATAGGTTCCGCTATACGCTTGGTACAAATGCTGCGAGGCAAAAAGCAGGCGTAAATGTCATTGCAAAATTATTGGATCACCATGACACCCAAAATGCACATTGCTATGTACAAAGTGTGCCAGAAATTGCACAGCAAATATCATCTATCATGGATGAGAGTTTACGCAAATATGCAGATGCTTTTCAGGGAAAAGTTGTAAAGGATGAGATAGAAGCCCAATCACAAATTAAAGATGCTAATAGAATTTCTTGCGTAGAGCAGGATTGTGACGTTGGCTCATGTGGTACGCATCAATACTGTAACGATTATGCGCCAATCGCATGTTATCTATGTAGTAAGTTTATGCCTTGGGCAAATGCACCGCATCATCTGATTTTAGAGCAATTAATTCAAGAACGAGATGATCTAGTTAAGATGGGGTGTAACCTTGAAATCGTTGCCGTGAATGATCGAACAATTATTGCTGTTCAGCAAGTAATTGATGCTTGTAAGGAGTTTAATCATGGATAATTTAATATATTTTCTATCTGATAAAATCCAGTCTCCTTACTCCGAAATTAAGCGGTTTATTGATTTTGTTAAACAGTTACCAGAATTAAATGAAGATATTAGATTTGAAAAGAATTATTGGAAAGGCGAAGTAAACTTTGTCAAAACAGGTATTTCATCCAAAGATAGATCACCTGAAAATCTTTTGCATCATTCAATTATAGAGTTTGCCAAGGCGTATGTTAAGTATCAAAGGACTAATAGTAAGTTAAAAACGCAAGATACAATTCTTTCAATTCGGGCAATAGAACAAATATGCTTAGACCGATATGGTGAAGTTGATTTAACTAAATTGGTTATTGCAGATTTTGACTTAGCTGCTGAGAATGCAAAGATAAACTATAAAGCAAGTTCTGCGTATCATGTAGGTAGACAATTAAAAATTCTATTGGACTTTATTCGGAAATTAAAAATAGTTGCTTTACCAGAATGGAAAAATCCGATTAAAAAGCCTTCTGATAAATCAATTGTATTAGATACAGAGTCCGAGGAACATAGAGCATCTAAACTTCCAGATGAAGATGCGATTTTTGCATTAGCTGATATTTTCTCACGGAAAGATTCTGAGTTGTCAGATAGAGATATTTTTGTCACCAGTGCTGTTGGGTTGCTTCTATCTGCACCAGAACGAGCATCAGAACTGTTTTTCTTAAAGCATAATTGTATCCACGAAGAAGAAGTCCAAGCGCTCTCTAAGAGCAGTTTAGGGCTTGTGGCAGATGGTTCTAATCTTGAAAAAGTATTCGGTATTAGATGGTATGGACAAAAAAATTTTGGGTATGACATTAAATATATTCCGAGTACCATGATTCCAACGGCCAAACGGGCAATTGCACGTTTAAAAAAGATGTCAGAAAAGCCTAGACATTTAGCATATTTGCTTGAGACAAGCGATAAATTTCCAAGACATGAGCTTTGTCCTAAAGTGCCTGATGATCAGTTCTTAAAGCGTTCTGATGTACTATTAGCGATGGGATTGGATATATCTTCTTATGAAAACTCGAATAACGCCGGTATAAAGTTTTTAAAAACAAGAGGTATTCCTATTAGTGATTACGAAGTCTGCCTAAATGATTTAAATATTATTCTGAGAAATAGATTACCTAAAGGTTTTCCTTATATACCTTTTAAAACAGGTAATGGTATTCAGGTTAAATGGTCAGAAGCCTTATTTTGTTGTTTCGCAAACCAATTCCATAGTGATAAAGCGACTATTTTCTCAGAATTATGGATACCACATATTGATACCTTAAATGAAGATTTATCACCAACCAAAAAGAAATTAAGAGGAAAAGATGAGTTATCAAATGTCCAATCTATTTTTCAACGGTGGGGATATGGTGACTATAGTATGTCTACCCATCAGTTTCGACATTTATTGAATACGATAGCAAATACTAATGGAATGGATAGCATATTACTCGCCAAATGGTCAGGCCGAGCTGATATGAAGCAAAATCGAGTATATGACCATACAACTGTTGAAGATCGTAATTATGGCTTAATTGAGATGCAGAAAAATGAGGTTGGTTCAGTAAATACTGATAGTACATTTGCATTCCAGATCGCTACACCTCGAACTCTACAGGAGTTAAATACTAGAACAACATTGTCCATGCATACAACTGAGTTTGGGCTTTGCACACATTCATATATTGATGAGCCCTGCCTAAAGTATAGAAACTGTTTGAATTGTACAGAGCATGTCTGTATTAAGGGGGATGAAGAAAAGAAAAAACGGCTTCAAGATCGACTTAGAAAAGAAAAACTCTTATGGGTAAAGGATAAAGAGGCTGTGAGTAAAAATGTTACTGGTGCAACGGTCTGGTTGCAAACTAGAGAGCTTACAATCAAACGTTGTGAACAGATGATTACTCTACTGGATGATCCAAACATTCCCGATGGAACACCTTTGAGTCTGCCCCCTTCTGACGATGTTACACATCTCGATTTAGCATATCAAAAAGCAGGTCATAAACGTATCCCCGTTATTGAGAATACTCAACGTAAAAAGATAGAGGATGAACCACATTTGCTCAGTCCTGCATTGCAAATGGATTTATGGATTTGATATGGCACAGCATTTAACCGATAAAGACATCGAGAATATTGTAGAGCTTCTTGATTATTGGCCTTTAGATCAGAAATTGACCTGGGAACTCCTATGTAACGCTATTGAGCTACAGCTAGAGTTTGTGCCTGCGCCAACTCGTCAAACATTACAGAAATATGTACGAATTAAGAATGCCTATGATCAATGCAAAAAACCAAAATCTACACGGGTTAAGAGTAATCCAACACAGAAATTACCTCCTAGTTTAAAAATTGCTCAAACTAGAATTGAGGCTTTGGAAGTCAAGAATGCCAGACTGGAAAAAGAAAACGCTATGCTGTTAGAGCAGTTTGTAGTGTGGCAATACAATGCTCATAAATATGGACTAAGTATTGCTAAATTGAATGAGCCGATGAGCAAAAAAAGTTCAGATTAATATATACTTGAATAAGCAATTTGTTAAAGTTAATCAGCGTTATAGATTTTCTTAAAGTTGATGATATAGATTTTTACATTTCCACCCAGAGATGAGTGATGTTAATCGGTGGAAGTGGAGTGCTCCGGCTATGTATGGAATTTAACCTTGCTACTTTTTCCGTCATTTTATGTTCAGTTAATATACATTGATCATCTAGTGACCAATTTGGCAAGCTTTCATCACATAGCTGTTGAACCCATTCATTTAGTTGTTTATTCCAATATAAAATATTTTGCTTTTGCACATAGCCAATCATTAAAGCATGTATATGTTTTGCTCCATGATGCCCCGTTTTAAAGCGTTGAACACCACCTGTACTTGACAGATTGGTATATAAATATTCTCTAGGGTCTCTTTTGGGGTCTGTAGGGATTGGGAGGCGTTTACATTCTATGGGAAGTAAAGTTTGATATTGATTATATTGGACTCCTTCGAGCCAAATTATAGTACCGCATGGTGTGGCAGCTAGATCAATTCTTCTATTTGTGTAGACACCGTCAGGTTCTTCTTGTTTGAATTGTACAAAATCCCATCCTTGATGTCTTGATGCACTATTTAGATCACTACATAATTGTGATGATAGTATAGTTTCACTGCTTTCTTTTGGGCGTAAAGGATTGTCACGCCATTCTACTAATGTATCGAAAATAAATTTAGTTAAAGTAGCTAGCCACTCACCTGGAAGATGAGTTCCTTTGCTTAATCTTCCTGTAAGGCTTTGGTAGTTATTTTTATCTGCCAACATTTTAAAACCCCTGTAGCCGAAGATCGGCTAATACATCATCACCATCTCGTAAGGCTATAGATCTAGTCCAAAATCTATGATTATCTGGTTTTAATAAAAATATAAAATTTTGATCATAAATACGTGTTATACGAGTGATGGATAAAGATGTCCCATGATGCTCTTTTAATAATAGGTCGATTTTATTATGCAACTCTTCAGAGCCTGTCCAATCTATCTTACCTTCGCCAAAAGCATAAACTTTACAAATTGCACCAGACCAAGTGTGAGAATCAATCTCTTTCAATTGATTTTTATAATAGATTTTATTAATTAGAGATGTAAAGACTGAATCAAAGGATGCTAATTCATCCTCTTTTACCTGATCCATAAGAATAGAATCTAAGCCGAGACGAATATAATCTCTTTGATAGTTAACAATATCTTCAGCAATTATTTTATCGTTAATACTAAGATCAAGATCTCCATTTTCTAAATATGGCAAAGAGAAAATATCGCCTGCAAAAATGACAGTAGCCCTTTGAGTAATAAGTCTAGAGCTTATACCTGCAACATAAGCTTGCAAAGCAATGGATTCTTTATCTAACCAAGTTTTTACATTCTGAAGTTTATTTATGTCATTCGTTGAGCAGGAGATGCCAACAATTTCATTCTTATATGTTAAATAATGATCAGTCCAAAGATCATTTTGTAAATTTTCACTTTCTTTTATTAATAGTAATGGTGGAGTGAAGCGTCTTACGGATCTAGGGCTTTCAATTGTTCTATTAGGAACAGTGGTAATTAAAGAATTATCAATCCCTTGATTTGTAAGAGCATTTGTGGGTAGTAACGGTTTACCAATTAAATGATCTATAGGTTTGTGCTTGCTTTGTAATCCTGCAATATAGCCTTCACCAATATCCCAATCATTTTGTTTTACATATTCACGTAAAGTAGGATATTTTTGTAATCTTTCAATAAAGGATAAAAAACGTCTCCCACCAAATAAATTCGCACGCCAAATGTAATTTGATTTAATAGCTAACTCATTTGTTAACCAATGCAAATCGTAATAATCAATATCAAATCTTTGTTCCGCTTTTGCCCGACCATTTCGTCTAAATACTGCATGCAGTATTTTATCATCAGATATTGGTTTTAAAGACTCAGCAATAACAATCACAATTTTGGGATCAGCATCACCTTTTTTAAATAACCCTCTAATAGATACGAAATCTAATATTTCCCGTACTTTCCATTTTAAAAGAAAATCATTGCGGAATTGATTAGCATTTTGATTATATATAAACCCTGATGGTTCAATCATCGCCAATATGCCACCACTGGAAATCATCTCCATAGCATCATGTAAAAATAGGTATGCTAATTGTTTATCTGGTAATTTTCCATGTTGAAGAGAATATGAGTGATAGCTACGTTTAGCTCCTTCTGTCGATAGTGAAGATATAAAAGGCGGATTACCAATTACAATGGAAATTGGTTGTTTAACTAAACCTAGTTCTTTTGCTTCAAAGAAACAGCTGGCATGTAATGTATTTCCCATTAGATTTGGAAAAAGTTTATGGGTTTTATAAATATCTTCTGGTTCTAATGCATCACAAAGGCTTAAACATAAACTAAAAGCAGCTAATTCGACTGCACCTCGTTCCAGATCGATTCCATGTACTTTTTGGATTAATAGCCGTAAAGTATCAACATTTGGTTTTTTCCAATTATTTCGTAAACGCCAGTGAAGAATAAGCCTTTTAAATGCTTCAACTAGAAAGACACCTGAACCACAAGCAGGATCAAGAATTATACCAGTGCCTGCCATTAAATCATCAAGCCGTTTCCAGCTTAAGGTTTCATCTAATATTAATCGAACTAAAGCAGGGGGAGTATAGATAGAGCTAGCTGTGTCATTTACAAAAAGTTGATATATATTACTAATCAACTCAACAGGAAGATCTTTAAATGAGTAAAGTTTCCAAAAGTTAAGTTGACCATTTGAATCAGTATAACCATTAATTAATGTGGCATAGTAATGAAGATCATTACTGTTCAGAAGTAAACTGCGTTCCTCATCTGTTAAAGAAAACACATGCCCATTAAATCGGTCTTCAAGAACATACAGTAAGTCTATAAGGGCAGAGCCATCCTGTAAGATATCAAAAAAACTTTTAGCATTAGTTTTAATTTTTTCAAAATCGGTAGGTAATAAAATAGAGCGCTCTTCTAGATAAGCAATTAATAATGATAAAATAAGTAGTCTTCTGCGCAAACTGCTATTTAGCAAATTTTTCTTTGTTAATAAGTTGCTTAGAGACCTAACTTCTTCTACTAATTTACGATGTGCAGATTTGTGTGCAGATAACAACAAATCACATGCCTGTTTATTATCCCAAATTGTACCATTACGAAGTCGTGTAATATCCCACCATAATTCGCTCTGTGCAATTTTTGTACCTAACTTTAAAGTCCGGATAGGATTAAAAATAAGTTGTTCATTATTATTCTTTATAAAATCTGGTTTATGTGCGCAACGAAAAAGTTGAATACAGCCAGAAGTCGCCCTATAGATTAAAGGGACTCCCCCCCAACTCCAAAGGCGTTTGTGTAACATAGCAAATTCTTGATCAGAATCACCTTCTGAAGCACTAAAAATAAAAGCTTGAGGGGTAAGCCGTCCATTTTGTTCAGATTCAAATAAAACAGCTTTTGCACCAAATAACTGAGCCTTTTCCATTACGGAAACAACTTCAGGAGGATGATCAACAGGAGTATACGAATCTACATAAACCAAACCTTCTACAATGGGTGGTTCTCTATTTGTGCTAAATTGAAAAAGCCAATCAGTGTTGTTATCAGAAATAGAGCTATCAGTAGTCATTTTTTACGCTTTTCCTTTGATAGTTCAAATCCCTCTTTTAACAAGGCGAGCATAGTCATTCCTTGTTCAACTGCAAATAATTTAAATTCTCTTTTTTCTTCTGGACTAACCTTAAAATTTAATGAGCTTTCAGTTTTTGCAGATAGTTTTTTCCCCTCTTTATGAGGTTGATTTTGAATTTTAGACATACAACCTCCTGACTAAAAAGATGAAATAAAATTTTATCAAAAACAGTAACATATTTCGATTATGATGTAAATACAGAAATACAGAAATACAGAAATACAGAAATACAGAAATACAGAAATACAGAAATACAGAAATACAGAAATACAGAAATACAGAAATACAGAAATTAATTATTTAGGTATATGAATTTTAAATTTTTTGTTTAACAAATTTGCAGTTAGATAATATTAATAAATTCTAATGTTCTTAAGATTTTTTTAGAGTAAGTTCACGATTTCGTTAGAAATAATAGATTCTAAATAAGAAAAAGTGATCGAATTTTAGATTTTAAAATATTTGACTGAGCGGCTGCTTAAAACTATCATTCCTTTGCTGACCTAAATTGTCAGTCGGTTTTGACAGGCCGTGGCGTATAGCGTACCTGATTCATACTTTTTCAAGTGTGGGTTTATGTGCGAAACCCTCGTGTTCCCCCTTTGCGGTAGAACGGGAGGGGGACGCTTCGTGCGTGCTGGTTCTATATGCCCAGTCTGTCAACCCCCTCTTTGTTCTACCACCATCATTTGACAGTGATTTGGTAGAACCTTTATTCGCATATAGGAATTTATCATGTCTCATTCATTTTTTCTCATTTGTGCCTCGCCACATGTTCAGCCTCATTATTTCAGACAATGGGGAATACAGAGCTAATTCTTAATTAGGTGTATTAAAAACAACATTTTTAAATAGAACAATTCATAAGGTGGATGGCTAAGTCACGCCTATAAAAAATACCTATTTTTATGTCCCCCTTGTGATTGTGAGTTATTGCATTAAACATGTGTGGGAATAACTATGACTGAATTAACGAAACCAAAAATCATTCCAATCGAAAACTACCCAAAGAAATCCAAGCTATTTTTAAAGTGTGTAGTCTTACCGATTGTGATCTTTTTAATTGTTGCCAAGATTTTTTCTTTTGGCGCTTTCGCCTATGTCTTCTTTGGCTTTGACCTATTCTGGTTTGTGATCATTTACTACCTATATCAATACGGAAATACCTACTTTGATGGGATGACCGAGCAGCTCAAACGTCAGGGTGAAACCTTTAATTATCAAAATCGTGGAGTCTGGATTAATAGCCAAGACAAGACCATCATTCTTTTTGATCAGCCTGATCAACGTTTAGTTAAATATCCTTTTGATTACATTACCTCTGTAGGTCATTACAACTTGGTCGAAGATCGCTTCAGAACCACGACTACCGTGATCAGTAACCCGATGATGGGTACACATGTTAATCAGCGTGAACATCGAACACCAATGAAGCGTGAGTTCCAAGTCAATATTGGAACACGAGATCAATTTAAACCTAACTATAGCCTTAAGGTGCTGTTCCCTTGGCGTAGTCCAAAAATGGCAAGTGAAATCCGTCAGTTACTATCGGCTGATCATTATCAATAACAACAATATATAGGATAAGAATCAGATGAAAAAATTAATGCTCAGTATTGTTATGACTACTGGTATGGTCGTAACTAGTTCAACAGTATGTGCTGAAACCAAAAAAGTGAACCTGTCAGCAGGGTTAAACTATGTTCTGTCTCAAGTAGCAACAAAGGGAGATAACAACCAAAGTAACCATAATATGGGGATGCTTTACTACCTAGGTAAAAATGGCGTACCCATAGATCATAAAAAAGCTGCTGAATGGTTTTCCAAGTCAGCCGCTAATGGTTATGCCCCATCCCAGTACGCATTATCGGCCATGTATTTAAATGGAGATGGTGTGCCACAGGATGCAGAAAAAGGTATAGCCTTATTGCAAAGTGCTGCACGGCAGGGACAACCTGAAGCAGTCAAGTTATACAATACATTGCAGGCTAAAGCACAACAGCTCAATACCACTCAAACGTCATCAGTACAAACAGCCACAACGGCTATTAAATACTATAATACATCCACGCTTGAGCCTAAAAACTTTAAGCAAGTGGTACTTCCTAACCTAAATACGGATACCATTGCCCGAAGTTTTTATAAAGTGACATCATCCAGAGAAAGAAAAAAAGATGATTATTGGGGAAGTGGCAAATATTACTATGTTAATAAGCCTAGTGACTTGGACGATCTCACTGACGCTGTGATCAGTATCGCCCCTATTTTTACATACCAAAATATGCAGGGCGAAACCCGTTATTTAGTCCCTGTAGAAGTGACTTTAGCAATCGAAGGCAGGATAGAAACCTCACATACTACACGAGGTACTTTGGAATTATATCTCTTTAAAAAGTTGGGCAATGGACAATTCCAAATGGTTTCAAAAACAGCCCAAGGGGGAATTGAAAGTATCGAGGGATATGGTCGAACCTCATGGAACGCCCAAGAGTTTAAGAGGAATTTACAAGCTTTTGGAAACAATACACTAGGAAGCTACACCATTGATGGTTATGACGGTAATGGTTATGGGGAAAGCGTATGGTCACTGCTTCTGTTAAATGAAGAAAGCTATATTGTTGAACAAATGTTTGACGAGGGAAAAGTTTCAGAACAACCAGAGTACGGCTATTCTTCAGCAATCAAAGTTAACCAAAATGGACAACCATTTTATCCATTCCAGATTCATTATAAAGGGACGGATTTGAACGACAATGATCGGAAGGTTACAATAAATAAAATTATAATTTATCAGTATGATAGCAAGAGTAAGTTGTATTCGAAGCAGAAATAATACTCCTAAATTTGAATAGATATATTGATGTCTATCCTCCTATTTCTATGTGCTAGGAATTGGAGGAAGTTATGAGAACGAGGAGACTTCAGGGAGTATTCAACAAATTAGAAATGATGGTGATCGTACTGACTTTTTTATTCATTTGGAAAGTATCTTTCAGGTAGATAAAGTAGGCAATAAGGCTAGAAATATGCTCAACTAACTATTCACTTTTTTCATATAACGTTCTTGTTTCGACTACTAAAAAAACTGTAAAACCTCATATTTTCAAATGCTTTTTTTAAAAATATGTTAAATTTTACATCAATATATTTTTTAAATTTAAGTGATAAAAGCACTTTATAATTTGGAGCTTGGTCTGAATGTCAGCTTTAACAAATTTACTTCAATCGATTGAAAAAATTAGCCTTACAAATAGAGATAAAGGTACTTCATTTGAGAATTTGATGATTCAATATTTCTTAAATGAACCTAAATATGCCGAAATTTATACAGAAGTTTTGTCATATTCTGATTGGGTTGAAAAGTACGGTGAAAAGTTAAAAGTTACTGATAAACGTGACTATGGTATTGATCTTATTGCGGTAACTATTGATGGTGAATTTCATCCAATCCAGTGTAAAAATTACAACACTACAAAAATTCAGAAGAAAGATATTGATAGCTTTTTAGGTGGCTCTGGTAAATCTTATTTTGCGTATCGCTATATCGTAGCCTCAACGGATGATTGGACTGATAATGCTAAATCATCTTTAGTGGATGCAAATCCACCTGTTGCAACTATTTCATTATTAGATTTAGAAGGCAGTTTAATTGACTGGTCACAGTTTAATTTTGATTCAAATGTGAAG
Organism: Acinetobacter sp. LipI_19; assembly: GCF_058242925.1. Classification (NCBI taxonomy): domain Bacteria; kingdom Pseudomonadati; phylum Pseudomonadota; class Gammaproteobacteria; order Moraxellales; family Moraxellaceae; genus Acinetobacter; species Acinetobacter sp. LipI_19. The sequence goes on along the minus strand of NZ_JBZAYK010000001.1, from coordinate 3,690,316 downwards.
CCTATATTTCGTAAAAAAAATAGTTTAAGAGATCATCAACGTCCCGCATTGTCGGCAGTCAAATATGGATTAGCTGAGGCAGATCGTGGCAAGCTTATTATGGCCTGTGGTACGGGTAAGACCTTTACCTCTTTGCGTATTGCTGAGGAACTGGTAGGTCGTGGTAAAAATGTATTGTTTCTAGTCCCTAGTCTTGCATTACTTAGTCAAACGCTTGATGAGTGGACTCAACAAACATCATTAGGTATCCGCAGTTTTGCAGTTTGTTCTGATAGTGATGTTGGTAAGAAAAAAGATGATGACAATATTGTAGTCGGGATTAGTGACTTAAAATTCCCTGCTACAACCAATCCCCAAAGTTTAGTTAAGGCATTTAAGGCAAGAGATTTATTTAAACCGAATGAAGCGAATGAGGACATGAATGTGGTTTTCTCAACCTATCATTCAATTGATGTCATTGCAGAAGCTCAAAAAGCAGGATTCCCTGAATTTGATTTAATTATTTGTGATGAAGCACACCGTACCACAGGTGCAACTTTTGAGGGAGATGATGAATCCAAGTTTGTGCGTATTCATAATAATGATTATGTACAAGGTAAGAAACGTCTATATATGACAGCTACTCCTCGTATTTATGGTGATACAGCTAAAGAAACAGAAGGTGTGACACTTTGCTCAATGGATGATAAATCGCTGTATGGTGAAGATCTATATGTCATAACATTCTCGCAAGCAGTAAAAATGGGCATTTTATGTGACTATAAGGTAATTGTACTTGCTGTTGAAGAAAGTCATATTAATCGTCAATTACAAGGCTTATTAAAAGACGAAAATAACTCTCTAAAAGTTGATGATGCTGCAAAAATTGTTGGCTGTTGGAAAGCTCTCGCTAAACAAGGTTTATATAATCCAGATGGCACAGTTGCAAAGCCAATGGAACGTGCGGTTGCCTTCTGTCAAGTGATTGAAAAAGAATATAAAGGCAAAAAACATAAAGTTAGTTCTAAGCAAATCACGGAAATGTTTAGTGCTGTTGTTGAAGCATATCAACAAGCGGAAATGGATCATTTATACAGAACAGAAGAAGATCCATATATTGACCCATCATTAAAACTTAATTGCGAAGTTAAACATGTTGACGGAGGGATGAATGCAACCGAGAAGAAAGATAAAATCACTTGGTTGAAAGAAACAGCCCCTGAAAATACTTGTCGTATCCTGTCTAATGTGCGCTGTTTATCAGAGGGTGTAGACGTTCCGTCACTTGATGCAGTTCTTTTCCTAACACCTCGCAACTCACAGGTTGATGTTGTGCAATCTGTTGGACGTGTCATGCGTAAAGCTGATGGTAAGCAACTTGGTTATGTCATATTACCTGTAGTGATTCCTGCGGGTGTTGAGCCTGAACAGGCGTTAAATTCTAATGAAGCCTATCGTGTGGTATGGCAAGTACTTAACGCTCTACGTGCGCATGATGACCGCTTTGATGCGATGATCAACAAGTTAGAGTTTAATGGCAAAGACGTATCTCGCATGGAGGTTATTGCGGTTGCTGATAAGGTTGTTAAAAAGACTAAAAAAGCCAAACCAAAACAAGGTGACGATGAAACAACGACTACAGGTTTAAGTGATGGAAAGAAACAAAGGGCCAAAGCACAAGCCAAAGGTGGTTCATCTATTGGTACAGCAGAAACCCCGCTACCAGTTCAAGAGGAAATGGTATTTGAAGTTGGTGAGATTGAACGTGCTTTATATGCCAAGATCGTAAAAAAATGTGGTAATCGTCATCATTGGGAAGATTGGGCAAGTGATGTAGCGAAAATTGCTAAAACTCATATTGACCGCATTCAAGCTATTCTTGAAAACTCGGAAAATACGAATGAAATTACCGCTTTCAATGAATTTGCTCATGAATTACGTGATGATTTGAATAACAGCGTATCTGATGCTGAAATCATTGAAATGTTGGCACAACATTTAATCACCAAACCAGTTTTTGACGCCCTATTCAAAGATCATAGCTTTGCTGAACACAACCCAATGAGTTTAGCAATGCAAAAGGTACTTGATGCCCTCAATGAGCATCATTTGGATAAAGAAGTAGACACGCTTAATTCATTCTATGAATCAGTGCGTATGCGAGCAGAAGGAATTAATACAGCCGAAGGTAAGCAAAGTATTATTTTAACGCTGTACGATTCATTCTTTAAGAATGCCTTTCCACGCATGACTGAAAAGCTAGGGATTGTTTATACCCCTGTAGAGGTGGTGGATTTCATTATTCATAGTGTCAATGATGTACTGAAAAGCGAATTTGGTAAAACCTTTGCTGATGATAACGTGCATGTACTTGATCCATTTACAGGTACAGGTACATTTATCAATCGCTTATTACAATCAGGTTTAATCCCTGCGGATCGTTTGATCTACAAATACAAAAATGAAATCCACGCCAATGAGATCGTTTTATTAGCGTATTACATCGCATCAATTAATATTGAAACCGTGTATCACGATCAGATGAAAGTGATTAATCCTGAGCTAGAATATACACCATTTGAAGGGATTTGTTTAACCGACACCTTTGAAATGTACGAAAAAGAGGATTTAGTTAGCAAAATTTTAATTGATAACAGTGCACGACGTAAACGCCAAAAGGATCTTGATATTCGTGTGATTATTGGTAATCCACCTTATTCATCAGGTCAAGAATCTGCAAATGATAATAATGCGAATGTTGCCTATCCCCATTTAGATGAACGCATTAGAACAACCTACGCAGAATATACAACTTCCACCAATAAAAACTCACTTTATGATTCATATATTCGTGCAATTCGTTGGGCGAGTGATCGTATCAAAGACTGTGGTGTGATTGGTTTTGTAACCAATGGTGGTTACATTGATACGAATTCTGCCGATGGTTTACGCAAATGTTTGGCTGATGAATTTAGCTCATTGTACTTCTTCCATTTAAGAGGCAATCAACGCACTTCGGGCGAGCGTTCACGGCAAGAAGGTGGCAAAATCTTTGGTGGTGGTAGTCGTGCACCGATTGTGATTGCAGTATTGGTTAAAAACCCAAAAGTAAAACAATATGGTCAAATCTATTTTCATGACATCGGTGATTATCTAAGCCGTGAAGACAAATTAGAGAAAATTTCTGATCTAGTCAGTATTAATGGCATTACTGCAATTGATGGTTGGACGAAAATTACACCTGATGAACATAACGATTGGTTAAATCAGCGTGATGATAGTTTTAGCGGCTTTATTGAGATTGGAAATAAGAAAGATAAATCTAAAATAAGTTTATTCTTGAATTACTCAAGAGGTGCAGAATCAGGTCGCGATGCTTGGGTATATCAAAGTAGTAATGAGAAGTTAAAACATAATATAGAAAGTATGATCAACTTTTATAATAATAATCTAACAAATGGCAATAATCCAATAATGGATACAACCAAGATCAGTTGGACAAGTAGCTTATTATCTAGTTTTGAAAAAAAGAATAACATAACATTTGATGAAAGTCTTATTCGCTTTTCAATTTATAGACCATACCAAAAACAAAATTTATATTTTGGTGGTGGATTAATACATCGTGTCGGTCAGATGCCTCAAATCTTTCCAACATCAGATACGGAAAATTTAATTTTATATATAAGCGGTAGCAGTAGTAGCGGTAAAGATTTTTCTGTAATTATCACTAATATTATTCCTGATTTAAATATGCAACATTCAGGAGGACAAGGTTTCCCACTTTACCTTTACGAAGAAACTACAGTAAAAGGCAATGGTGCTGACCTATTTAACCATGCTCAAACCAAAACAGCAGATGGAAAATATATTCGTAAAGATGCCATTAGTGATGAAGGGCTAAAGCATTTCCAAGATGCCTACCCGACTGAAACGATTAGCAAGGAAGATATTTTCTACTATGTGTATGGCTTATTACATAGTGAAGATTATCGTAGTCGTTATGCTGACAACCTTACCAAAGAGTTACCACGCATCCCATGCGTGAAAAAAACTGAAGATTTCTGGGCATTCTCTAAAGCAGGGCGTGATTTGGCACATTGGCATTTAAACTATGAAACTGTAGAGCCGTATAAAGCTAAATTGGACTTGGGTGGTAAATCATTAAAGCAGCTAGCAGATAAAGACTTCTATGTGACCAAAATGAAATTCCCAAAAAAGGATCAAAAGGATACGGTGGTCTATAACAATGCCATTACCATTCGTGAAATCCCTATAGAGGCTTATGACTACGTTGTGAATGGTAAGTCAGCACTTGAATGGGTAATGGAGCGCCAAGGTGTTTCTACGCACAAAGACAGTGGTATTGTAAACGATGCAAACAATTGGGCAATTGAAACTATGGGTGATGCTAAATATCCATTGAATTTGTTTTTACGTGTGATAAAGGTAAGTTTGGAAACAATGAAGATTGTCAAAGCTTTGCCTAAGTTGGATATTTAAATTCAGGGGATAACTAATGATTAAACTTACAAATATTGAAATTCTAAAATATAAATCATTCACGACACCTCAATCCGTACATATTGAAGATGATATAACTGTACTGGTTGGAATGAATGAATCAGGAAAAACCTCTATTTTAGAATGTTTAGCAAAAACTAATTATTTTGAAACTGATGAGAAATTCAAGTTTAATCAAACACTAGATTATCCACGTAAAGAATTAAAAAGCATTAATAAGTCAGATGAAAATCCTAATGCTATTATTTGTAGGTATAAACTTTCAAAAAAACTTATTGATTTTATTGAACACTTATTAGGAAAAGGTACTTGGCAGGGAAAAGATGAGATTACGGTGACAAGCTCTTACAAAGATGGTGCTACTCTAATCAGTGGTGTTTCGATAAATTTTGAAGCTTTTTTAAAACACTATAATCTCTCTAGTATTAATGACAGTCTAAAAAAAGAGCTTAAATCAACCTTAACTATATCAGAATTTGATGAATTACTAACAAGATTTCCCGAAGATTCAGACAAGTTAGAACCCTTGAAAAAATATTTTTTTAAAAGTTCTACATGGAACAGCTTTATTGAAAGATATGTTTATACTAGTTTAATAAAAAAGCATCTACCAAAGTTCATTTATTATGATGAATATTACCAACTTCCATCCAGAATTGTACTAGAAAATTTTTTAGATGAGGGTGTGGAACTATCGGATGATCTAAAAACAGCAAAAGCACTTTTAGATTTAGCAGATATAAATATCAATGATATTATTAATACAGATGATTTTGAGGATTTTATTGCAGAATTAGAAGCAACTGAAGCTTTGATTTCTGACACATTATTCCAATATTGGTCTGCAAATCAGGACTTAAATATCGAGTTTAAAATTGATAAAAAAACAGCTACTGCTCAAAGACACGTAAATACAAATTATGGTAATGCAACAACAGTCGATACAAATATTGTTGAACATGTTTTAGACATTCGTGTAAAAAACTCAAAAACTAGAGTTTCTTTACCTCTCCAGAATAGAAGCAAAGGGTTTAATTGGTTTTTTTCATTCTTAGTTTGGTTTAATAAAATTCAAGCTGATTCAAATTCAAAATATATCCTACTCCTAGATGAGCCGGGTCTTAACTTACATGCAACTGCCCAAGCAGATTTACTACGTTTTTTAGAGAGTTTAGTTGATAAATATCAAGTTATTTATACAACTCACTCACCATTTATGGTAGAAACAACGAAATTAAATCGTGTCAGAACGGTGTTTAGTGACTCCGATAGCTCTATCGTTAGTGATAGTATTCAACAAAAAGATCCTAATACTCTTTTCCCTTTACAAGCTGCTTTAGGATATGATGTTGCACAGAATTTATTCATTTCTAAAAAGAATCTACTAGTTGAAGGGGTCTCGGATTTACTATATTTAACCACAATTTCAGAATATTTGAATGCGAATAACAGAACTGGTTTAAATGAGGATATTACAATTGTACCTACAGGTGGCTTAGATAAAGTTGCTAGTTTTATCTCATTACTTCGAGGTTCAAAACTATCAATTTTCTGTCTTTTAGATTCATTTACTGATCAAAAGTCGCAAGCAAGATTTGATAGTCTAACTATACAAAAAATTATATCTGATAAAAATATAAAATTCTTTCATGATTATCTTGATAATAGAAAAAAAGCTGATATTGAGGATGTTTTTACCGTTGATGAATATCTTCAACTATTTAATATTTCTCTCTCATCTACCTATACTGAAATTAAGGTGGAAGAATTAAGTACAGAAATTGAAGATATATTATCAAGAATCAATAAAGTTATTAAAAAATCTAGATTTAATCACTATTTGCCAGCAAAAGAGTTCGCTAGTAACAAGGATTTTGTTAACAACCTTTCAGAAGCTACTTTATCAAGATTTGAAACTATCTTTAAAGAGGTCAATAAAAATCTCAAATAGTCTTGGCTTAATAGATTTACCTGATAGGGTAAATCTATTACTTTAGTCAGTGCATTATTTAATCTAAACCTGTTCATACTAAAATATTTTGTGGCTTCTGCTTTGCTAGTTTGAGAAACTCGTAAAATAGCTTGTGCCTTTCTAAGATCTTTTTCAGGTATCGATAATTTGCGTTCATGATTGGGTCTTGTTGCTCTTTCAATAAAGATCTATCAAAGTTTGCTTTTTTATATTGAGATGTCTTTCTGAAATATTAGTTGCATTGATTGGCAAGAGATAATTTTGTTAAGTTTTAAAAATTAAATTTAACAAAATTATTAACATTTTTTATTAATGTATTGTAATTTAATATTTTATTTATTACTGGTGTATATATCCGTTCTAGTTGATAAAACGGTCAAGCTTGATCAAAAACCCTTTGTGAAAACAAAGGGTTTTTTTTATGAACCTCATGATTTGGTTTTAGACAATCACTTTTTTGCTGAAACCCACATAGTAATCACAGCTTTAAATACCAGATCATTGTGCATGTCTTTAACCTCCACATTGACCAAATAATCACTACCTTGATTCCACTGAAAATTGCTTTCAACAGGCGTGGCAATCGCAATTAAATCAGTTTCAGCCTTCTTTAAATATTCAACCGTCATCCCTTTGGGAATCCAACGATGCGAGGAAGGCACGGTTACATCAGTCATGGTTCCGCCAGCAAGTTCAGCCATATTACACATGGCAATTGCATGGACTGTACCAATATGATTGAGAACAGCACGGTGTTTTTTGATTTTAATTTCAGCATAGTTCGCTTCAAGTCGTTCAAAAACAGGTGAGATACTGCTGAAATAAGGTGCTTTTAAGCACAATAATTTTGAAAATGTCCATTTGCCAGCAGGCTTATTTTTAAATCTATTCCACAGTTTTAGGGTTTGGCTCATTGTTGTATTCCTTATTTAGTTTACAGAATATTATTTAGTTTGCAGAATATTATTCTAATACAGAATTAAATTCTGTTGTTGGCTCGACAGACGATTTGAATCGCGTAAAATGTCATATAGAAAATGCTTAAATAAAATCAAAGGCTGTAGATGAATAATCAAAGTTTGTTGGAACGTCGTTATAGTGGGCGCCGTGCAGAATTAAAACGGGTGATTTTAACGGAAGCATTAGCTTGTTTTTTAGAACATGGGATTGAAACAACAACAATAGAAATGATCCGTGAACGTGCACAAACCAGTGTGGGGGCGATTTACCACCATTTTAAAAATAAAGAAGGTTTAGTGGCAGCCCTGTATATTTTAGCCATAGAAGACCAAGCGGAACGCCGTGATCAAGCATTATTGTCTGCACAAAGTCTACAGCAGGGTATTCAAGTGATGACAGCAAGCTATATAGATTGGGTCATGGATTATCCAGATTTTGCAAGATTTTTATATGCTGCCAATTTTAGTATTTCTAAAAGTATTCAGCGGGATCAGCTAAAACAGCAGAATCATTTACGTAATCAACACTTATTGGCTTGGATGAAGCAACAACCCGATTATGGGGTGATCAAGAACATTCCCCATGAATTATTATTGTCATTTATGGTTGGATCGACAGAAAGTTATTGTCGGGCATGGTTGTCAGGTAAAGTGAAAGCCACGCCAAAAGTTTACCAAGCAGCATTGGCACATGCGGCTTGGTGCAGTTTAGAAAGCGTATATCAGCAACAACAAGGCTGAATAACCAAGCTTGTTGAATTACGGATACTGTGATTAAAAAATTCGTGAGCTTTGCATATAGTGCGCTGTGACTTGATCTAAGTGATTAAGAATTGTTGCACTATTTTGAGTCTGGATTGCTGTGTCGAGTTGCTGCATATAGCCTAGCAATTGGTTTTTTGCTTTTGCTGCAAATTCAGCAGTAATGGCTTGATCTTCATAAAGTAAGACATAGTTTTTGGCAAAACCATAAATCATAAAAATCGCCGTTTTCTCAAAATCAGCCTCAGAATGAGCAATTTGAGATTCGCAGTTTATTTTCAGTTGTTTAAAAGCATCTGTACCAAAAGGAAGGTTTTGGAATTGCTCCAAAAGAATTGAGAACGTCATTTTTTAAAGTCCACTCAAAAAGAAAATCTATAGATTAAAAGGCGAAAGGTCAAGCAAAGTTTGAAATAATATTTTCGATCAAACCAAGGCAACAGATTGGAAAAATAAATCTATAAAACCGATTATTTTTATTAAAAACTCCAGTTTTACCGATTTAATAATTTTTCGTATAGTGATTCCACAGATAAGCAATCCCTGAAATCTATTGGAGAAAGACCAAATGAGTTTGATCAATACTGAAGTTAAAGCATTTAACGCAACTGCATATAAAAATGGTGAATTTATCGAAGTGTCTGAAAAAGACTTCTTGGGTAAATGGTCTGTGGTATTTTTCTATCCTGCTGACTTTACTTTTGTCTGCCCAACAGAGTTAGGCGATCTAGCAGATAACTATGCTGAATTCCAAAAAATGGGTGTAGAAATTTACTCAGTTTCTACCGATACACACTTTACCCATAAAGCATGGCATGACAACTCAGATGAAATCAAAAAGATTCAATATCCAATGGTGGGTGATCCAACTTGGGCTTTGGCAAAAAACTTTGAAGTGTTGATTGAAGCTGAAGGCCTTGCAGATCGTGGCACTTTCGTAATTGATCCTGAAGGTAAAATTCAAATTATTGAAATCAATGCCGGTGGCATTGGACGTGATGCACAAGAATTACTGCGTAAAGTGAAAGCGGCACAATATGTACACGCACACCCAGGCGAAGTATGTCCAGCAAAATGGAAAGAAGGCGATGCAACACTTGCACCTTCAATTGATCTGATCGGTAAAATCTAATCATTGCATAGAATTAAAATTGAAAAACCAGAAGTTAAACTTCTGGTTTTTTTATTATTCGATTGTTGGCTTTATAAAATATAACCATCGTGTTTAGGTGCATAGGCACGAATACCATCGACTAAATCTTCAATCAACTTTTCCATGACTAAGCGTTGACCTTTGCGAGATGCATAAACCAACTGTACAACACCAATATTGGAACACCACTCTGGTAACAGATGGATTAAACGCCCTGAAGCAATGTCTCGTTCTACTGTTAAATAGGGAAGATCGGCAATACCTAAGCCATCGAGTACTGCATAATACGCACCCATTAAGTCATTACTTTTGACTCGAGGCTGTAATGGAATATCGATTTCTTCTCGTTGCTGAATATGATGTAAATGCCAATGATAGTGCTGTTTATCTGTACCTAATACAATGGTTGGAAATTCACAAAGTTCTGTAACATGTTGGATTTCACGATCGCCTAAAAGTTCAGGACTAATCACTAAACAGTGCGTGGTTTTAATCACATCTCTAACGATAATGCTGGAGTCTTCATTGCTTGAAAAGTTAGTACGAATGGCCAAATCAATATCATCATGCAGCACATCGATACGTCGACTGGTGAGTGCCAATTCAACCCGAACTTTGGGATATTTTTTTAAAAACTGATTTAGAATTGGTCGAATTTGATGTTCCATCATCACCGGTGGGCAACTAATTTTAATCAGTCCCTGTAATTCAATTTCTTGTTTTAATAAGACATTCTGAGCATTATCGGCTTGTTCAATAATCTTTGCACATTCCTCAAAAAACTCTTGTCCGAGTGGTGTGACTTTAAAATGTCGGGTTGAGCGTTGAATCAAGGTCACATTAAATTTAGCTTCTAAATCCAGAATACGTCGGCTCAGTTTAGACTTGGTGATATTACTGGCTTCACTGGCAGCACTAAATCCACCATGCTTTACCACCAGATAGAAATAATAGTAGTCATCAAAAGAGTGCACAGCTTCATCTCAAGTGTGTTGATGATTAAATAGTATCATTAATAGGAAAATATTTTAAAATTTGTACAAATAAAAGCAAGAAATGCAAAAGATTACATTTCTCGCTTAAATCATTGTCTTATTTCTGAGAAGTATTTTGAGTGTAGCTATTGATCAGGTTACGATAGTCAGGGATATGGTTACCAAATAGCGTACCTAAACCTTCAATATCATTACGCCAATCACGATGCAGCTCACAAGAGGCACCAAACCAAGTCATTAATTGCGCGCCTGCATTGCTCATACGATCCCAAGCTGAGTCACGTGTCAGCGGGTTAAATGTTCCAGAAGCATCGGTGATGACAAAGACCTCAAAATCTTCTTCTAGGGCAGAAAGTGCCGGAAATGCAACACAAACCTCGGTGACAACACCTGCGATAATCAGTTGTTTTTTGCCTGTTGCTTTTACTGCTTTGACAAAGTCTTCATTGTCCCAAGCATTGATTTGACCAGGGCGAGCGATATATGGTGCATCTGGAAAAAGTGCTTTTAACTCGGGTACCAGTGGACCATTGGGACCATCTTCAAAACTGGTGGTCAAAATGGTTGGAAGGTTAAAATATTGAGCTGCAGCAGCCAGTGCCAGAACATTATTTTTAAACTTATCTGGGTCAATGTCACGGACTAAAGAAAGTAATCCAGTTTGATGATCGACTAACAATACAGCAGCATCATCTTTGTTTAAACGAACGTAAGGTTTTCCCATTTTTTATATCCTTGAAGTCACTAAAATTTAAATTGTGCTTAAATACAAAACAAATTATTTTGCATGGATTTCATGTTACGTGGCTTAATCATGATAATTAAGCCTATAAACTGAGATTAATAATCTCATAAATAAGATTATTGATTAAAAACTACGCTGAGCCTTGGCTGTTGAATATCCTATATTTGGGATTCAGCGTATTGGTAGATTGCTGTATTGATCACTTTAAAAAACTTAAAATGGATTCATATTAAAGCCTAGAGATAGGAGTATTGAGATGAAAAGAATTATTGGTGTATACCGCAATCAAAATATGCATTGGGTCGGTGATGGCTTTCCTGTAAAAAACTTGTTTTCTTATGATCGTTTAGGTCAAGCGATTAGTCCTTTTTTATTATTGGATTATGCAGCACCTTATACATTTGCACCTAGCCATGAACAGCACGGTGTAGGTTCACATCCACATCGTGGCTTTGAAACGGTGACCATTGCCTACCAAGGTGAAGTTACCCATAAAGACTCACATGGTGGTGGTGGAACCATTAAAACAGGTGATGTGCAATGGATGACTGCAGGCGCAGGATTGGTTCATGAAGAATTCCATTCACATGAATTCACTGAAAAAGGTGGAATCTTTGAAATGGTTCAGCTTTGGGTGAATTTACCTGCGGCAGATAAAATGACCCAACCTAAGTATCAAGCAATTTCTGCGCAAGATATTCCTGTGATTCATTTTGATGATGATGCAGGCCACTTACGTGTGGTTGCTGGGAAATATGCTGAACAACAAGGTGCTGCTTCAACCTTTAGCCCTGTCAATGTTTGGGATGGTCAGCTTAAAGCGGGTCATGAGCAAATTATTCATGTGCCAGTTGACCACAATACTTTGGTGGTTGTACTAGAAGGTGAAATGCTGCTCAATGGTACACAAAAGGTGCTCGATAGCTCGATTGTCATGTTTGAAAAAGATGGTGATGCAGCAATTCAACTTGAAGCGGTGCAAGATGCTAAGTTTTTGGTGCTTACAGGTAAACCATTGAATGAGCCAATCCAAGGCTATGGTCCATTTGTAATGAATAGCAAAGAAGAAATCGTGCAAGCGTTTAACGATTTCAATAATGGCAAATTTGGTGAAATTGTAGCGGAAGCTTAGTTGGTACTGATGAACGGTATTTGTATAACGGATACCTTTCACGTCTCAAGTCTATAAGCTCAGCCATGTATGAAATATCGATAGAAGTCAAAAAGCGGATTTTAAAATCCGCTTTTTTTATATTTAAAATTTTTAGAACCAAAAGATTAGAAATTTAAAAAAAGAAAAGAGCTTTGCTCTTATTGAACAGAAGCTCTCTTACGCTGTAGTTTTTTCTTTAGATGAGTATGTCTTGTTTTGATTAATTATTTTGTTATTTGTACATCATAATTAATTAAAAATGTGAAGTAAAGCACAGTATATTTCATTTGGTTAATTTGTATCCACTGTACCTTGGCTTTTTTGAATGCAGCTATTTTACACGTCGTGCAATTGATTTACTTAAAAAGCAAATTCAAAGTAAAAAAAAGGATCTCTATTCCACACTATAGAGATCCTTTTATGCTGTAGTTTCTTTTATTGTCTGTTGTCATAATTATTTGTTTTTATTGTAAATGTGAATTGTTTATCATTTTTATGGTGTAAATAATAATTAATAAATTGGTATTTGTAAATGTTTTTTTAATAAAAAGTTAAATTATCTATATGTTTTTAACAGTATTTTTTTATATATATAAATATCAATCAAGTATAAGCAGTGTATGGCAGAAGGTTCTGGCGTAAAACGACTAAAATTGAATAAACACGGTGGACGGAGATTTTTCCTAAAAAATTTCCAACAAAAAAAGTTAAAACTGGAACTTTTTAATACCGCGATTTAATCGGCTATAGCTCATAATAAAAAAAATGGTTACGCACGGATAATAACTTTGGATATTGCAGTGATTGGTAGTGGTATGGCTGGCCTGGCCACCGCAAGAATTCTTAAAGATGCAGGTCATAACATTACCATCTTCGAAGCATTACCTGGTCGTGGTATGGATAGTCATAGCATTGAGTTTGAAGGTGGTTTAATTGATGCACCTTTGCGCGTGATGAATCAGCATTTATGGAAAAACACCCTGAGCCTTGCAACACACCTCGGCATAAAAACCTTTCCAGTGCGTACCTTTATGGCGTGTAGCTGGTTATTTGAAGATAAAACTGAAACTTGGTTAACCACATCACGTACCCGTATTGGTAATTTTCCCATTATCAATAACCGTAAAGGGCTTAAACAGTATGGTTGGCGTTTAGTGAAAGGGATGTTGCAGCTTAAAACAGCAATCTCTCAGTTTTTTAAATCTAAAAACCAAGACATTACCCTTGCTGATTTTATCAATCACCATGACATTGAAGAAGTATTTTGGCATGGTGCGGTGATGCCTGTGCTTTATACCATTTGTACTTGTGATCCTAAAACCATTGGTGAATGGCCTGCAAAACCGCTCTTAATCTTTTTAAAGCAATTAACCGATGGTGATGCTTTATTGCGTTTACATGGTGGAACGCCTGCTTTTGTCGATAAATTGATTGAAGGTATTGATATTCATAGCGGTTCTGAAATCACCAAAGTTGAGGAACAGGGTAATGCTGTTCTGGTTGAAAATGCACAAGGTGAGCAATTTCAATTTGACCGTGTAGTGGTTGCAACACCGACCAATAAATTAGAAAACTTTTTAAATAAACAACAATTTGCTGACGATATCGCTTTATTGCAAAAATTTAAGTTTGAGCAAGGCGAGTTGGTCATGCATACCGATGCATCCGTGATGCCGCCAAATCGTAAAGATTGGGCTGTATTGAGCTATATGATGGATCGTAAATTTACCAAACAACAATTCACAGTTTGGCTGAACTCGATTGAACCAAGTTTGGTGGGTAAATCTCCAGTGTTCCAAACCTGGCGTCCTGTGACCAGCATCGATCCGAAGAAAGTTATTTCTACAGTGACTTTAACCCGTGCTGTGGTGGATTCTGAAACAGTGGCTTTAAACATCGAGTTGCAAGCGCGTCATAAAGTCGCCAACCGCAAAGTATTCTATTGTGGTTCATGGTCATGTGATGGTTTGCCAATTCTTGAATCTGCGGTAACTTCTGCAATGCATATCGCAGAAATTTTTGGTGCACCATTGCCATTTGTAGGATTAAAACCTAAAGTTGAGGTGGCTCCCCAACTTGGCTATTAAAGCCCAGTGAATTCATATAAAGTTTAATGAATTCATAACTGAATAAGTGAATGATTTAAAATGAAATGGCTTCAAGCGATTCAGCAAAAACTTCCACAACATAAATATGCAATCGATGCAAAAATGCTAGGAGATGACGCTGAATGTGCTTGGACCAACTTAGGGTATTGGGATGAGGCTACATCCTCTTACCCTCAAGCCTGTCAGCAACTTGCTGAACGTCTTGCACAAGCGGTACAGCTTAAACAACATGATCGGGTACTAGACCTAGGTTGTGGTCAAGGTGCCAGTTTAAAATACTGGTTAGAACACTACCAAATTCAAGATTTAGAAGCGGTTGAGTTACAACAACAGTGTGTCGATAAAATTCAAAAACAACTCCCGCAGATTAGGGCGATTCACTGCCAATCTTTTTTAAATTTAAATGCGCTTTTATTGACGCCACCTTTTGATGTGGTGTTGTGTATTGATGCGGCTTACCACAGCGATTTAAACTTATTTTTAAATTCAGTTGTTCCAATTTTAAATTCAAAAGGTCGTTTGGGTTTTCATACGTTGATGCTTTCAGACACAGTTTTAAATTCAAAACAAAAAATGAAATATAAATGGCTACTTAAAGCCGCTGATGTCGATTTAAAATCACTGATGACCGCGACTCAAATCAATCATGCCCTGCAACAGCATGGTCTTGAGCAAATCGCGCTAGAAGATCTCTCTACAGCAGTATTGGCTGGCTTTAGTCAATATATTGCGACAAGAGCGAAAACAGAGCGTGGAGGGTTAGATCAAATCAAAATTCAAATGACCGCAAAACTTTGTCAAAGGTTATTTGAAGAGGGAATCGTTCGATATATACAGCTCAGCGCGGTCAAAACATAATTTTTATTATTTGTGATGAGATCAAGCAGATCAAAAATTATAAGAAAATGCCTAAGCCAAAAACAACAAAGCCTCACTAAAAAAGCGAGGCTAAGTAAAAATGGTGCCGGCACACGGATTCGAACTGTGGACCTACTGATTACAAGTCAGTTGCTCTACCAACTGAGCTATGCCGGCAACGTGGCGAGAATTCTACAGAATATTTATAAGATTGCAAGCCAAAAAATAAACAATTGAATAATCTTTAATATTTATAGTCTTAGCGATCGGGTATTGGTTTGAAGTTGATAATGTCGTGTGCTATGAATGCTTAGATTTTTAGAGAGCAAAGGATTTTATCGCTTTTAACTTGCAGGCAGACAAAATAGCAAAGATAGCCAGAGTAACGGCGATTAGAGTAATGTCAATTAGAGCAACGATTAGTAATCGCTTTAAGCTTCCGATTAAAAAGGCTTACGGAGGGGTAAGCCTTGAGTATTTGGGGTTAAATCAATAAATCTTTATCAGTTTTGAAATATAGACTTATTTTCTCCTTAAAATATGATCCAGATCTTGTGCGCATTCTTCTAGGGTGATTGCCATATCTATTTGCATTTGGGGTTTCAATTCGTTTGCGAGTTTTCTCCATTGCTCAATCAATTGGATAGCTTTCTGAATTTTATGCTTATTTACATCTTTGGCAATAGTTGGGGTGTATCCACCACGTTTAGCATTTTTGACTTGTCTTACATAATTGGCGCTGTTATTCATTGTCACTCCCGAATAGCAGTTTTATGCTTTTAACTTGTTTGAATCGCTAATAAGTACCGCATCATGATTATCTTAAGAGAACGTTACATCTATATGATTTTTATTTTGTATTTCACCTCCTTTGAATCGTGCTAGAAGTTCTTTTCACTTGATACTAATTCAAGAAAGTTGGAATTGAAATAGTCAATTGTCTTTTTAGTTGAGTGGATATGTATCTATTTGCTTCAAAAAATAGCTCAAATATCGTATAACTAAGTTAAGTAAAAACTAGAACAATTGAGAATGAAACGATTCAGTATTTTATTATTATTTTTTTCTGTCGCACATGCTGAAGCTCCTAAAGAATGTCAGTTACTTGAACAGACCTCCGAAATGTTAATGCAGTTACGTCAAAACGGTTTATCGCTGGATGATGTTGATTTTAATCCTGAAGCATTGTCTGCAAAAGAACAGATATTGTTAAAAGGTATGATTGACGATGCAAAGGGTGTACCGATTTATCAGATACCTTTAACCCGACAAAAAGCGATTAATGATTTTAAAATTAAGTGGCAAGAGGTGTGTCAGTCTGCGGATGTTGTGATGCCAACCGAGACGAGATAAAGGATTGTTTTTTATTTCGCCGATAGTGTTAGGGTTAAATAGCGGGTTTGGTTGTGCTATGGACATATGACTCGATGCAATTCTAAGCGATCAAGTTACCGCTCAAGCTAGCGTACAAGTAAGCGATCAAGTTTAGATAAGCTGAAAAGCATTAAACAATGTTATAGGTTGAAACAAAGAGTTTTTATATAGATCTATTATTAGTTTTACTGTGCTGAGGTTTAGTGAAGTGTTTTTATCAAAAGCTGTTTGCGATGAGTAGTTGGGCGCTATACAAATAGAAACCGACCAGCATATCCGTAGCGCCAATCGGTATGACAAGTTCTATGTTTTCAACATAGTACTGTTCAAAACTTATAGTTGAGGTGTTAGATAAATAGAAACCGATTTGTATAATTTACAAGTCGGTTCCTGAATGAAGTTGCTGATAATTATTATTTGAAATGGTGTTCAATTTTAATAGAATAAATATTCTAGAATAAAATGTTTATTTTATCGGTTTTATTTTTAATGGATTTTTAAATTAATTGAGTCTGATTAGATGGATGTAGAAAAAATTATAGTTCCTTATTATAATGTGGATAATATTTTATCTAAAGAGATTGTATTTGGTCGTAAGATTGGTTTGGATAAATATGTTATTGAAAATATTCCTTTGTATGCACCTAATTTGGCTTTAGGTGATATTCTTTTAGTAGAAAAGTTAGATGATGAACAACTATATTTTGAGGATTTATTAGAGACATCAGAGAACTCTACTATAAGAATCGTCTTCTTTAATTATGATCCTATAATTGTGCAGAAAATTTTAAAAGAAATCGAGGGGTACAGTATAAACTGGGTTGGGTTTGTTGGTGGTAGTTATTATTCATTAAACATTAATAAGAATTTAGATTATAAAATAATAAAATTTTTTTTAGAAGGAAATTCTAAAATAATGGATTATCAAGAGAGTTGTTTGTCAGAAAAACATAGGAGTGAATTGTTGTAGGTTTAAATTAGAAATTAATTGGATATTAGATTTTTAAATTATTGAAATTCTTAGGTAGATTTTATTATTTATTCCTATTTTAGATTGATTTTGAAATACATTATATTGCTGTTAATATTGTTTCGATTATTCCACAAAGGAAGAATGGAAAATCATGGAAAGATACTGAAATAAGTTCGATGAAACGTAATGTGCTACTCGATAAAGTAAAGCATTTAGGCCGGATGATATAGAAAAATGATCAGGCTACTACTTAGGAAGTTTAGTGGGAACTAAGATGCACTGCGTTAAATTACTAGGCGACAAACTGAGGGCAATAATAATGATCACATTGAAGATAAGTTGCAGATGATTTTTCATGTAATTATTCTTTTGATATTCTATAAAGTTAGATCACGTTGAAACTCATTTAGAACGAACAAAATGTTTCACACATCATGAAGAAAATAAGCAACCCATTCATATACAGAAATAAATAAGCAGTTGTAATGACTCATAATGTTGAGGTTTTTGCCATGGATGACTCAGTATCGTTCTAAGGTGGAGCTACCTAGGTTTTTAAGCCTAGGTATGCCTATTTCTTTTTTGATCATGGATATAAGCAATAATAGAATGAGCGCAACGATTAAAAATTTGAGAATTATAGCGAAGCACAAGTCTCAACTAGTTCTTTAGCAAAAGCTTTATTGGCTTTTGTAGATATGAACGAAGCCATTTTTTTATTGTTAATAAAAACATCAATTTTTTTGGCTTTTCCTAGATGAGCGATAAGTTTATCCCAATCATTTCCATTCAGTCTGGATCGTGTTTCATTGGGTACTTCAAGTGCTTTTCCATCAATGATAAAGCTGAAAGATGATTGCTTGTTAAAGCTTGCATACGCTTTACTTCCAGTTGAGAGTTCCACTGAGTGATCAACGTTTAAAACACCGCCACTGTTGCATGAAATGGTCAATTTTTGATTTTGACTATTTTGGAGGGAATACAAACTAAAGCCTTGTGCAAAATTATCTTGCCAGATATTGGGCGCCGCTTGAGATGTGGAATACATGCATAGTATGAATGCCATTAATGTGAATTTTTTCATGAGAAAATCCTATAAATATTTTTAGATTGGAATTTATTTAGACCGAAGGACTAAGCCACCGATGATTAAAAGAATAAGTACTCCACCAATGAATTTACCCACGGATGGGAACATGACCGCTGGCCAAATAACACCTTGCCCTAAGTGATAGGCAAATGATTTATAGCTTTGTTGGCCCCAAAAGTTTTGATAGATGGCAAACAGCAACCCGATAATAAAGTAAGCTCTGATTAGCCAAGACTTAATTGATGTATTCATTTATTTTCCCCCAAGCGCAAATTTAAGAAGTAGGTAGAACAGTCCAAAAAAGATCATCAAGCCAATAAACGGTAGGCCGAGAAAACAGATGATCACAATCACACAAATTATTCCTGCAATAGCTCTCATGGCTTACTCCCTCATGCATTGCAGGCCACTTTGCATCAAGTCGTATTGAAATGATTCAGTCTGGCTTAGTGTGTATAGGTTGTTCTTTAAACCTTCTTCTCCATATTTGCTTTCGAGTTTTTTGTAGGCACATTTGCATGCACTACGTTCCATACCTGTGGATTGGCAACCGCTGATAAATTCTCGCTCTGACTTGCTGGCGCAACTCAGTGTCAGTAGTGAGCAACTGATGATTAAAATTGAAGTTAGAGTTTTCATGATTCTCTCCCATTTATTGTTTTGATTATTTTGAAATAGCTGAATTCAGCAAAGTGATCAAATTAAAGACACGTGTAGGCAGTCCAAAGTACCTATAAGTCTTTAGATCAATTTAAGCTGAAATGAAATCTATGATTTTTGCCAAAAACAGGGAGGTTCCCAATATGGCTTTAGAGAAAAGAATAAAAGTAAAAAATGCTTAGTCATGGCTGACTCCTTGGAATTATAAGAAGTTCTACCAAATTACTGCTAAATAATGGAGGCAGAACGAAAGGGGGTTAGCAGACCGGGATCCAAGGAACCAGCACGCACAAGGCGTCCCCCTCCCGTTCTACCGCAAAGGGGGAACACGAGGGTTCACGACATACAAGAATCATTCCATATATCGTGCTGGATCTACGGTCTGCTAAAACCGACTGGCAATGTAGGCCAGCAGTTGAATGATAAGTTTTAGGGTGGGTTTAGTCAATCAAGCTGTAGTGAATATTCCATAATCGAAATTAGAAACTAAATTCAAAAAAGATATAAATAATAATTTGTTATATTTATCATGTATTCCAAATGTTGAATGATTCAAGATAAAATTACAGTATGAACTTCTGAAACAAATTATTATGTCTGAAAAGCAAAAAAATCATGTTCGGTTAGCTGACCGTTTAGCGAGTATTCTAACTAAGTTAAATCAAGGGCAGTATCTGGACTATAAAATGCTGAAAGATGAGTTTGATGTTGATGAGCGTACGATTCGACGTGACATAGATCGTTTATCAGCAGCAAATTTACCTATCTTAAAAGATGAAAAAACACATAAGTTTTTTTTGCAGACCCACTATGTTGGAAAAATAACGCCAAATGATGTTAAAAATTTTGCACAACTTTCAGGGATCGCAAGTTTATATCCAAACTTGGATATTTCATTTATTCGGGAATTGTTGGATAAGCATGCATCAGAAGTCTATACCGCAAAGGGGTACTCTTTTGAAGAAGCCTCTCAATATGAAGATTTATTTAAGATAATCAGCGACGCAATCAAAAAAAGGCGCATATTTTAGTTTATCTATAACGATAAACAACGACGAGTGGCGCCCTATAAATTGGTACATCATCATGGAAGTTGGTATTTGGCCGCAGTGCAGGAATATCAATTACGTGCATTTAAACTGAGTCGAATTAATGACTACAAGAAAGTCTTAGACTTGGATGAATTTATTCTTGATCCGATCATTATAAAACAGCTTGAAAATGAAGAGAGTATTTGGTTTGGAAATGATAAAAATCAGATATTACTCAAAGTAAATGCTGAAATTGCAGAGCATTTTAATCAAAGGCAAATATTTCCTGAACAGAAAATTGAGCAAATATTTGAAAATGGCGACTTACTAGTCTCAAGTATAATAGCACACAATGATCAAATTAAATCTTCAATTCGTTTTTGGCTACCACATGTAAAGGTACAAGATCCGATTGAGTTACAACATGAGATTGAGCAAGACTTAAAACGATATTTGAAACTGTAGAGATGACACATTTTTATTGAAAATATATGTTTTAAAGGTAATTTTGACAAAACCTGTCTGCTGAGTTTTTTATAATTTTGTCAGTAATGAAATAATAGTGATAGTGAATTGAAATATGGCTTTCAACGATGTACAAAACTTGTGGGATGAATTTTTAGTAAATTGGCCTCTTGAAAAAGTTCGCTCAATGACATTAGAAGAATACTCAAAGTCTGGTGATCAGAACAATTTTACATATTGGATTGAGAGAAAAACTAAACCAATTGCGAATATTCTTGGTGGTTCGGCATTTAAATTTGGTATTTATCATAGGAGTGCAACGGACGATATTGAAAATAATAAAGGTAAAATTTATCAAGATGATTATGCATGGTTAGAAAAATATGGTGATAGTAAAGAAAGTGTTTTTAATGAAGTTAAAAAGCGAATTATTCAGACAATTGAGTATGTTCAGTCTGGGAATTTAACAGCGATAGATGAGATTGATTTTTCTCCTGTTGTAAAATGGAAAATTGCATTTTTATATCAAAACCAAGAACAACCAAACATAATTTCAATTTTTTCTAGAGCTATGCTCGATTTTCTGACAGGAAATTATAAGCTTAGATATTCTGAAATATATAATCAGCTAATTCAACAAATAGGAACCCAATCACTATTAGAATATAGCTTTGATTTGGTAGAGAAATATGTAGAGGCCCATCCCAAACAAAGCCATCTCACACCAAGTGAAGTTGATGGAATTCTGAGTGTAAAATATCCTGACAAATATAAGAGTCGCCAAAAAATGACTCTGGTGACAAATGATAATGATCGAGAAATTGGATTGGTACTTGATGGAAAAAAAGCAAGTTTTTTTATCCAAGTCGATCCTGAAAATAATGGTGTATTTCAATTTGAGTTTTCTAGAAAACAGGATGGTTCAGTTGCTAAATATAGCGAAAATGATTCAAGACATTCCAGTTTAAACTCGTTGAGTGAATATTTGAAAGTTGGTTTTAAAACTTATCATATTCAGATAGATACACTTGAAGAATTTGAAAAGTTTTGTGACTGGTATGAGTCTGAAAATATATCAACTCATTCAAATTTAGCTAAAAATGAAGAAAAACATATGCAACATAGTCAAAATAATCGCCCTTTAAACCAAATTTTATTTGGCCCTGCTGGTACAGGTAAAACGTATCATACTGTTAATCACGCATTACAGATCATTGATCCTAATTTTTATGAAACGCACAAAGCACCAGAGCAACGAGACATTCTGAAACAAGAATTCCAAAAATATGTAGATAATGGTCAAATCCAATTTGTGACTTTTCATCAAAGTTTCAGTTATGAAGATTTTGTTGAAGGTATTCGTGCTGAAACAGTAGATGGAAGCTTAACTTATAAAATCCAATCTGGTGTTTTTAAAGCATTAGCCAAATCCGCAAATATTGTCGGAGCTGAGTTTAAGAAAGATCATTATATATTGTGCGCAAATGGAAGTTGCATTGATGTAAAAAAACCAAATGGAAACATCGTGACATTATCAGCTAAATTAGTTGAATTTTTACTCAGTAATGTTAAAGATCAAAAAATTACAATTGAAGATATAAGCTCTAAAAATGTCATAAATATTTTGGGCGAACATGCAATTTTAGAACCATTTATTGTTAATGGGTATAATAGCTTATTAGCATCATTAGTCGATTTTTTGATTCAACTACCAAGTCAAAATTCTGAACCAGTTGTGCTTATTATCGACGAAATTAACCGCGGTAATATCTCACGTATTTTTGGTGAGCTTATCACTCTTATTGAGGACTCTAAGCGTCAAGGGAATACTGAGGAGCTGAGTACAATTTTACCGTATTCAAAAGAACAGTTTAGCGTACCAAATAATCTTTATATTATTGGAACAATGAATAGTTCAGACCGATCATTAACAAGTTTAGATCTTGCTTTACGTCGTCGTTTTACTTTTATTGAAATGTCACCTAATCCTTCACTGTTATCAGGTGTCGAAGTACAGATTGATACTGAAGAAAAAGGTATTCAAATTGGTCACCTACTAGATATCTTAAATCGGCGTATAGAAATTTTACTTGATCGCGACCACTGTATAGGTCATGCCTATTTCATGCCATTGAAAGATAAGCCAGAATTAAGTGTTTTAAGAGAAATATTCTTACAGAAAATTATTCCATTACTGCAAGAGTATTTCTTTGATGACTGGGAGCACATTCATGCGGTTTTAAATGAAAATGGAATGCTTAAGAAAAAATACGATGCTTCAAAAGTGAGTAAGTTATTTAAAAATCAGAAATCAAATCGTGATATTTGGGAAGTGAATACTCAAGCATTCGATAATCTGAATGCGTATAAAGCGATTTATGCAGGTATTGATCTAGAAGTAGAGTAAATACAATGTATAACATCACTGTACGTGAATATGCTCGGCTCAAAAAAACAGATCAACCAGAACAGCAAAATCTGTCAATGGATTTTGCTGAAATTATACCAAGCGCATTTGAATATTTATATGAATTGAATCAAGAGCTCGCAGAACAAGGTCAGCAATTTTTAAGTTTGGGTAAAAATACATCTGAGCTTAAAATCCAAAATTTTGTTGGAGTGATTGAAACACCCTGCGGGACAGAAATTGAAATACTGCCTAAAAATGATAGCGTTTTAACCAATAGAGCACAGTCGCGTCGTCTTTTGATTAAAATGTTGAGCCAAGTCCTAAACCTACCTCAAAAAGATTCTGGTTTGGCTTCTATTGACCAATTTAAAGTTCCAGTTACAGAATGGTTTTATTTACAGTTTTTACAGGCATTGCAAAAACTGTATCAAATTGGTATTCGATTTGATTATCAAAAAACTGAGGAAGAGACTTTGTTTCTGAGAGGGCAGTTAGATACGGTCAGGCAAATACAAAAGCCAGTTACGAAACAGAACGAATTTAGTATTCGGCATGATATTTTTACGGCAAATCGAGCTGAAAATAGACTAATTCGTTCTTGTATTGATTGTATTTGTAAGCGAACTCAAAATTCAGACATTTGGCGTAAAGCACATAAATTCCATTTGTTATTTGCCGAAGTTTCGCCTGCTCAGGATGTACGGCAAGATTTTAAGCAATGGAAAAATGATCGCTTAATGTCGCACTATACTGAAATTAAGTATTGGTGTGAGATTATCTTAGGTCAACAAATACCTTTTTCTGTGAAAGGAAACAAACGTGGTAAAAGTATTTTGTTTCCGATGGAAAAGTTATTTGAAAAATATGTGGAATTCCGCTTACTCAATCAGCTTGAAAAAGGTGCAAAATTGGAATCACAAAAGTCAAGTCATTATTTAGCGAAATACGACGTTGGACAAACGACGAAGAAAATATTTAATCTGAAACCTGACTTAATGATTGAATATCTTTGCCAGCAGGAAAGTCGAAAAAAGTACCTCATCTTAGATACGAAATGGAAGTTAATTAATACCGTTGCCGATGAAAACTTTGGGTTAAAACAAAGTGAATTATATCAAATGTTTGCTTATAACCATATGTATCAAGGGCATCAGTCAGATATCGTTTTAATTTATCCTAAACATGCTCATTTTGATCAGGCACTGCAACCATTTTTATTTAATATTCATACCTCTTTAGGGGATGAGCTACAGCCTAAAATTTGGATTGTCCCTTTTGATTTGCTGTCGGACAAATTAGAAATTGGTGACTTAAATATCTCTGGACTCGTCGCTTGAGTTTTTTAGTATTTATTTGATTTTATGATAGGACAGTAAAGGTGTTAAACATCGCTTTTACTGTCTTATTACTTTATTTGCCTAATAACACTTATTTTTTGTTACGACAGAGATGAGTTCTTTTTTATAGCTATATGGATCATAAATATCCTCGATTTTACAAGCTTGACCATGACATTGAACTTGGTAATCAATATGGAATTTTTCACCAAAATTAACGCCCTGAGCTCGGACTAACCCATTGTCTAATACTGTAAATTTCATTTTGTTTAACTTTACATCAGAGTCATTGCCAGGAATGAGTAGATTACGTACCCAATCACACATTTCCCCAGAATACTTCAGTTCCAAAGCATCTCTTCGTGAAATCAGTTGTTTTAGTTCATTTGCAGAATTTTGTTTAACAATATCAATGTTTAAATATTGTTCGCTAATTTTCATAGCATATATTTTTTTGATGAAATTGATTTTTGCTAGGTCTTGCGATGTTGATTCTGCAAATGTATTTGATGCAAACAATAATAATGTGATTGAAAGTATACGATTCATAACTTTGTCCGTTTAAACAGGTCGGTAATTTGCACAAAAACTAGAAGAGCTTTCTAAACCACAATCTTGCATGTATTTAAGCTCCATGATTCTGCGGTTATTTAAATTAATCATGCATTGCGAAGACAATTGACATGCAATTGTTCCACTGCTTGAAACTTCAAATTTACATTGTTTTGTTTTATAGCTAATCCAAGTACGTTGAAGATCAAGCAATTGTTTTTGCTCATTTACGTTTAACGTATTTTTATAACTGCTATAAACTTGCATGATTTTTGGGTCAGACTTTTTAACTTCTTTGTCATAGCAATTATTGATTGAAATGGTATTGCCATGATTTCTTTCATTTTCACATAAAGCATGTGTCGCAAAAGAAACCATGAGTAATGGTAAAATAAGAAATTGTTTCATATCGGTTCCTTACAAAAATAAAATTACTTTCCACATTGAGAGCAATGCCAATTGTTGAATAAAGCTGTAGTTGGTTTGGAGAATAAATGCCAAATAAAGAGTAAAAGCCAAACCCAAAACCAAAATGTTAAAGTGATACAAAACAAAAATATATGCATCACCCAGCTCATTTGTTTAGTGTTTTTCTGGTGTAATGTACTGTGACCACAGTTCTTGCACCTTTTCAATTTTTGAGAAATTACTCGTGCCATAATGTGTATGAAATAGTGGGATTGGTTGTATTTAAATAAATTTGTCTGACAAGTCGTGTCAATTTTGAAATTATTATTTTTACAAACGATGTTGATACAACACTCCTTGATCTCTATCAGCTTTAAATACAATGCGTACGTACAATATGTATGAGGAGGAGAAAATCCCAACTCCTTCTCATTCAATCAATTTTTGTAAGATTACTCATCAGGAGGGTAAACTTTTCCACTGTTACTCGCAGGTGCAACCATAGATTTCACCCATGCCTGAGATAAAAATTCTGGCTTATCTTGAATTTGAGTTGATTGTGCAGTTGTTGGATTTTTCTGTTGCTTGAGAGTTTTTAAGGGCTTTGTGTAAGACAACATTATTTGAAGTGCAAGTTGTTCGTCCAAGATCCCCTTAGAAACTCTTTCTAATTTACCTGAGCGAGTTGCATGTCTGATTTGATGTTCGGTGAATCCATATTTTTCACGAAAGTCCTTGATTTGAATTTGAGCCATAATTTTAAAGTCACTGTTGTATTTTTTCTTATCGTACAAATTTCATTAAATGAATCAATAGAATAATGACACTCTACTTAATCCTATTCCAAATAATTTCAAATACATAACATCCTAATGAGAATCATGAAGCTCTTTTGAGATCACATGAAAAATATGACACAAGCCTGCCATCGTGCAGGCTTTTTTATGCCCCAAATTTAAGGAGTCGAGCCATGAGCTTAAGCTGTCCCTTTTGTCATTCAACGAATGTGATGTTGGTTGAAGTAAGTACGCAACAAACAAGTACAGCCCTATCCAATTTGGTCACACCGACCACATTAGCTGCATTAGGAACTACAGTCGCAAAGACATTCAATCTACCGCCGATTATTGGTGGAATCGCAGGAACGTTTTTGGGAGGTATGTTGGGCAGTGTGTTGAATTCATTTACTGAACAAAGCACATCACCACAACAAAATTTGTGCTTCTGCCACAACTGCTACCAGAAGTTTCCAAGTCATCTACTGCATTAAAGATTGATCGGTATCAATACAGATTCAAATTTCATTTTCAAATTAAAAGGAATAAAACCATGGCACATCAACTTGAACAAATGGCGTATGTCGGTGAAACCCCTTGGCATGGACTCGGCAATCAACTGACACAAAACCAACCGATTGACGTCTGGGCACAACAAGCAGGCATGGATTGGCGGATTGAATCCTCCGATGTCAGTTACATGGCACAGAATGAAAAAGGGCAAAGCATCATCATGCCTTTTTCATCAGCGTATTTGGTTTTCTTTTCTGAGGGCTTTATTTTTCTGACTTGAGCATCTGTAAGCATGGTAATGATTCCGCAGAATTGGGGGTATAATTTTAAGGGTGAAAGATTATACCCCCCAGTTATACCCCCAACTATATCAAGCTTTCAATAGATCAAGTAGATTGTATGAGATGTAAAAAAAGCCTGAATCCTTTAGATTTAAGCTTTTTTAGACCTTACGAGATTCCATAAGAATTGAATTTGGCGGTGAAAGAGGGATTCGAACCCTCGATACGCTATAAACGTATACACACTTTCCAGGCGTGCTCCTTAAGCCACTCGGACACTTCACCAAGGCGTGGGATAATAACCAAAAAAAAGATTTCTGCCAAGCAACAATTGATTTAGAGCAAAAAAAATTTCACAGTGATATGATTGCGCAAAAATAGTGTCTAAATTTTTGAAGACGAATCTATGCAAAGTACTGCAAAAAAAGCCGCGTTACCTGCGATCACACTCGCAGCATTAGGGGTGGTATTTGGAGACATCGGAACCAGTCCCTTGTACGCCCTACGCCAATGTTTTCTGACTGCACACATTGCCATCACCGAAGCGACCGTGCTTGGGATCTTGTCACTGATTTTCTGGTGCATGATGCTCACCATCAGCTTTAAATATGTCACCATTATCATGCGAGCAGATAACAATGGTGAAGGTGGTATCATGTCCTTGCTGGCGCTGAACTTACGATCTAATCGTATCGCAGATAATCGCAAAATCTACTTAATTGCCTTGGGATTTATTGGCGCATCGCTGTTTTTCGGTGATGGCATTATTACCCCGGCAATTTCAGTACTTTCAGCCATTGAAGGGCTGAGTATTGCAACACCTATGTTTAATAAATGGCTGATGCCTTTAGCAATCGGCATTCTTACCGCACTGTTTCTGGTGCAAAGACATGGTACGGGAACCATGGGTAAGTTTTTTGGTCCAATCACTCTAACTTGGTTTGCCTCTATCGGTCTAATCGGTATTCATAGTATTAGCCAAACTCCTTATGTTTTAAGCATGCTCAGTCCACATTGGGCACTGAACTTTATTTTTCACCAACCCTTTGTGGCTTTTTTAACCATGGGTGCGGTGATTTTGACGGTGACGGGTGGTGAAGCACTCTATGCAGATATGGGGCATTTTGGACGACTGCCGATTCGTTTAGGCTGGTTTATCATTGTGCTGCCTTGTCTGCTATTAAATTATGCAGGGCAAGGTGCGTTATTACTGCGTAATCCAAGTGCGATTGAAAACCCATTCTATTTGCTTGTACCTGAGTGGGGCTTATACCCCATGATTGCCTTAGCTACAGCGGCAGCGGTGATTGCCTCACAAGCGGTGATTACTGGTGTGTTTTCAATGGCAAACCAAGCCATTCAGCTACGCTATTTGCCAAGATTAACTGTGCATCACACTTCTGATGTGGAACAAGGTCAGATTTATTTGCCCTTTATCAACTGGATACTCTATGTCTCGATTCTTTTGTTGATTGTGATTTTCCAAAACAGTGCCAATCTTGCCAATGCTTATGGTGTAGCGGTTACCATGACCATGCTATGCGATACGATTTTGATTTCAATCTTGGCCTATGGTTTTTGGCGTTGGCCAAAGTGGAAAGTGGCATTATTCGCGATCCCATTTTTAGTGATTGATAGTATTTTTATTGGGTCAACTTCATTAAAAATCATTTCAGGTGGATGGGTTCCGATCCTGATCGGTGCAATCGTATTTACTATTCTGATGACGTGGAAAACAGGGCGAGAAATTGTCTTTAACCGTTTGGAAAAAGATGCCTTGCCGTTGGATCTCTTTATTAAAAGTGTCAGCTTGAGTGATGAAACTCAGTTTGTACCCGGTCAAGCGGTATTCTTAACTGGTAACCCAAATATTGTCCCACATGCGATGTTGCACAATATCAAGCACAATAAAGTCCTGCATGAACGCAATATCATGGTGACAGTGATTACCCGTGATGTTCCGTATGTGCCAGACCAAGAAAGAATCCGTGTTGAAGTCTTAGATAAGCGCTTCCAACGGGTTTTTGTTTACTATGGCTTTAAGGATCAACCTGATATTCCAAACGCGCTAGAGTTGGCTTATAAGCAGCTTGAAGTTGAATTTGACATGATGCATATCAGCTTCTTCATCTCACGTGATCGTTTGATTCATACCGTGGGTGATGGAATGGCGCCATGGCGTGAAAAACTGTTTATTTCAATGCAACGTAATACCAGTCCGGTGAGTGATTTCTATCAAATCCCGCCAAACCGTGTGGTGGAAATGGGCAGCCAGATCGAAATCTAAATTCATATCAATCAAAAGCCAGAAGTCATTCTGGCTTTTTTTTGCCCATGGGTTTTATGGGCTGATATTACACTGACACAGTATCAAACCCTTTAGAATGCTCAGTTTGAATGCTTTTATCATTCAATTCTCCCCAGCAAATCATGAGACATCCGCATAAAACGATCCTATACGACAAATTGTGTCGCAAGGCTGTCGAACAACACTGCGCAACATGACATAATCATGATCACAAGTGCGATAAAGCATCTGTAAGATATTTGATTTTCTAGCATTTTTTATGAAATAAACAATAAATTGTTACATGGAATGTTGTTTAGTTAAGCATAAATCGTAGAAGCTTTACTCGGTTGAAGGTCGACACAATATCTTTCAGTTTATTGACTTGTTAAGCTATTTAAATTCAAAAACTTAATTTGTATCAGTTTTGAGTGGATTGTTTATTTAACCTTGTTTAGGAAGCCTTTGTTGAAAAATTCAGTAGTTAAAATGGTTTTGGGTGTTGTTGCTACTGGAAGTTTTGCGATTGCGTTTGGCCAAGAGAAAATTTTTCAGTTACTGCCGTTTACCCAAAGTAGTACCAATAACTCTGTGTGTTTAAATCAGTTCTATCGAGAGCAACCACCTGTTCTAATCAAAGAAAGTTTAAAGAAAAACAGTTATCCCTTATGTTTTAATGGGTTTAATGTGATGTATTCGGGGATTTCAAAAACGCCGTTATGGACAGCAGAATATTTATCTCCACAGCGCTTAAGTCAAAAGATTAAACGTGAAGATAATTTCCACGAAGAGCCACGTGTAAACGCTGCACATCGTGCATTATTATCGGATTATCGTGGTTCAGGCTATGACCGTGGTCATATGTCACCCAATGCCGATATGCCCAATAAAGAATCACAGTTCGACAGCTTTTCTTTAGCCAATATGGTCCCGCAAGCTGCTAAAAATAACCAACAAGTTTGGCGTGAGTTAGAAGAAGCAACCCGTGCAATTGTGACCAAGCAAAAGAAAGATGTGTATGTGGTTACTGGCCCAGTCTTTTCAGGAAAAAAACTAAAAACCATTGGAAAGGGGGTGATTGTTCCAACCGCAATCTACAAAGCGATTTACTTGCCTAAACATGGGATCATTGGTGCGTACTATGCGCCAAATAATGATTCACTTCAGGTTAAAGTGGTCAGCGTATGCTATTTAGAAGAGCAGTTGGGAATGAATTTATTTCCACAACTGACCGAAGAACAAAAGCGCAATACGTATAAATTGCCTTTGAACGCAAAGCAGGTCAAGGTCAATAAAGAAATTGAATATTCACATTGGGATGCGGAAAGCCAATGTGCAGAAGAGGTCAGTCAGGATAAAATCACTGCACTGCAAAAGCAGTTCCAACCCAAAAGTGGTTCAACAGCTACATCGGATATGCAATTGCCGAAAGTAGACCCTGAAACCAAAGATGCCTTGGTGAAACAATTGGTTGAAGCGTTGTTGCAATATATTTTACAAATTTTGAAATAATTCAGCGCAGATGGTGCAGTATCTTTTGAGAATCTATTTATACTGTGAATAAGATCGAAAAAAATTGAGAAAATTAAAAATGTTTAAACCGTTTGAGAATGGCACCGAATCACATTCAATTCATGATTTAACCTTAGAAAATCAAACTGACTGTGTCAGTATTTATGGCAACTTACAGATCACCAAAGATCAAGCAGGCTTAAAAGCGGCTAAGCTTTTACAAAGCTATCTCAATGATGTGGTGGCAAGTTTAGAGAAGCAAAGTGATCTACCAGAACAGCTCGCGCGTCAAAGTGAAGGCGAAATAGAAAATCCATTTCTTTAAAGACTATCCTTATTTTTAAATGATTTTCTAATCAATTGCTTTCTAAGTCATTCGCTTATAAGTAAAAAAACCTGCCGAAGCAGGATTTTTTTACATTGAAAATCTATTTAGGATTGAGGCTCATTACCCACAACCTTATAAATCAGTGCCCCAATGATTGCACCGACAATTGGTGCTACCCAGAATAACCATAATTGACTCAGTGCTGCTGTTTCAGCAAATAAAGCCACAGCGGTACTACGGGCTGGATTAACTGAAGTATTGGTGACAGGGATACTAATTAAGTGAATCAAAGTAAGTGCTAAACCGATGGCAATCGGAGCAAAGCCAGCAGGTGCACGTTTGTCTGTTGAACCGAGAATAACAATTAAGAAAAAGGCGGTTAATACGATTTCAATCAATAAAGCAGAGACTAAAGAATATTTTCCAGGGGATAAATCACCAAAACCATTGCTGGCGAATCCGCCAGTTCCCATGAATCCCGCCTGACCTTGTACGATTAAATACAAAACAAATGCGGCCAAAATACCACCGATGACTTGAGCAATAATATAAGGCGCTAAGTCTTTGGCATTAAAACGACCACCTACCCATAAGCCCACACTTACCGCAGGGTTAAAATGCCCGCCTGAGATATGCCCTAAAGCAAAAGCGCCTGTGAGTACGGTTAAACCGAATGCCAGTGCGACACCAGCAAAACCGATGCCCAGTTCTGGAAAAGCAGCGGCAAATATTGCGCTACCACATCCTCCAAACACCAGCCAAAAGGTTCCGATAAATTCTGCGAGATATTTATTCATATTGATTCCTAAATTATTTTTTTGAACGGAATGGGTTATGTGGCTATTTTTAAATAGTTGATAACCTTGGAGTGGGAACAACTTTTATTTTCTCTATAAAGATAATAGTCTAAAAATATGAAAATAAAATCACAAATAAAAAATATTCATATCAATATCGGTGAATGTTCTGATTTTTATTTTAAAAAATTATATTTTACAGAATCTTAACTTTAAGAGGCTAATCGTGAGAATGGAGGAATATGCTGTTTTTAGCTATAAATTTAATACACAATTACTTAAATTCTCGGTGCTGAATCCGCCATTGTTGTGGTGTTAAGCCTGTCCATTGTTTAAAAGCACGTTGGAAGGCACTTTGTTCTGAGTAGCTGAGAAGCAGGGCGATTTCATGTAGACCTAAATGTGGATCTTGTAAATATTGAAAGGCTAATAATTGACGGACATCCTGAACACGTTGTTGGTAGGTGGTGTTTTGACTTTGTAGATGACGCTGTAACTGACGTATCGACATATTCAGTTGTTTAGCAATGGTTTCAATCTGATAATTATTTTTTTGTAATCCCAATAAAATACTTTGTTGTAAGCGCTCATCTAGTTGGGTGGCATTGGGTAAGCTTGCAAGTAAAGCTTGCGCTTGCTGCATCAGTAGTTTTTGCAGAGTTTGATCACTGCGTTTAAAGGAAATCGCGAGTGCGCTGATGGGAAAGATCAGTTCGACTTTTTCTTGTTGAAAGAGTACAGGACACTTAAAGAATGCTTGATACAGCATGCTGTTTTTAGGTTGAGGATGAATAAAATTAACCTGATACAGGCTTATATCATCGGATATAAATTGTCTTAAAAACTGAATCAATACAGCCATCGCAATTTCATCAGTAATTTGAGTGGTTAAATGCGTAGGTAGATTTTCCCAGCGGACTGAGATGTGCTGTTCATCATAATATTCAACCTTGAGTGGGCTTCCATCATAAATCAATCGATGAAAATCATGATAACGGGTAAGTGCCTCCCCGAGCGTGTCACAAGATTGTGCAATATAGGCAATGATGCCAATATGTTTAGGTTGTACATGTTTAGAGATATCTAGACCCAAAGCTGGGCTTTGTACTTGCGCTTGTATGTCATCCAAAATCTCACGCCAAACGGTATATTCAAAGCGTTCAACATTTTGAACCTGTTGTAATTTGGATGAAATCTTTAGACCTTTAGCTTCACTAAAAGTATAGAGTAATTGTCCAAGCCCCCCATATACGGAGCCAGCATAGTCCTTTAATTGCATCATTTACACATCTTGTTATTGTGTGATCTACGTCAGCTGTAGTTTAAGCATCATACTATTTTAATCGAGTTTAAATAAGACAAACAAGCGCCGCTGAGTGGATTCAAGTGGATTTGTCGATACTATTTTAATTTGTCGTAATTTGTCAATGAAAACACTTTTTGATGTCAATACCTATTTCCCAGCATGTTTTATATTCACAATAAGCAAGAGGGATTAAATATGTTAAAAGGTTTTTTAGTTGGATTGGTCGTCGCAAATGGTTTTGAATGGGTTGCGCATAACTATATTTTACATGGTCAACATCGCCCAGGAAAACCACGTTTTAGTCCAGTGCCACGCAGTATGAAATCACATTGGGAACACCATCGTGAAGTTCGTAAACAGGATTTTCATGATGATGGCTATGTAGAAGGGATTTCAAATTGGCGAACCAAGAATGAAATCGTTTCTTTGGCGGTCGTCGCTGGTGCGGCAAGTATGATTTTCTACCCAATTTCGAAAGGAATGGTTGCGGCATCTATTTATAGTGCATGTAATTATTATTATATCCATCGCCGTGCACATTTAGAGCCTGAGTGGGCGATGAAGAAAATTCCTTGGCATTATGATCACCACATGAACTCGAATCAAGATGCGAACTGGTGTGTCACCAAGCCTTGGTTTGATTACCTGATGGGGACACGGGTGATTTCTTCTGCGGATTTGCAAGAACAGAATCCTTTAGGTGTGAAATTGCCTCAGCCAATCGCAAACTGGTTATCATCCAGCATAGAAAAATATTTTCCAGCCAAATGGGTAGAGAAAAAACCACTATTGGTTGAAGAAAATACAGATAAGCTGAACGATTCTGTAGCTTAGTTTGGATGTTGTTTGGTGAGCGACATTGTGTTTTCTGATCAGTTTGAAAATTGAGTTAAACGAACGGGATGTGTGCTGTAAAAATTATAATTTGTCGTGATTGGTCAGTATTTTCGGTATCTTTGGTCAATATTACGCAATAACATCTCTGTATATTGATTGCACAGCATGTACCCACTGAAGTATTTAAAGTTTATAGGAGTCTCCAAGACTCCTTTTTTTATGCATGGAGATATACCAACAATACATAACCTGAGTTCAATATAAAACTCTTGATGAAATATGATACTCTGAAACGTCATTCGCAACTGTCTGAGGCAGGACTTCATTGATAAAGAGTTGTTTCTGCGATTCATTGAATGCGTTGCTGGTGGTCGACGAGTTTTGCGGTGAGCAGCGATGTAGCTGCGCACGATGGTTACCCTTGCGGAGCTTAGCTCCTCATATCGAAACAAAAGTAGGGCGAGCCGCAGGCTGATCCAGAAATTGGATGAAAGCTCAGCAAGACTCCGGCAAGATTATTTTTTTCAATAAGTTAAAGGTGTAATAAGGTCGAGCCCACGTTACATACGATTAAATTTATAAGCTCATGTGATCGCGTCATCTTGTACGATGAAGCAATAAAAAAATCCCCTGACGGGGATTTTTTAGATGGGCATAAGATGCACATCACTTTAGGATTTTTGCCTTGTGAGGCTTTGGTTATTACTCAGGCTTTAAGCCTTCCGCCATTTCCAGTGATTGATCATTATCCAAAAATTTTTCACGCTGTTCTTCTAAAAACTTTTTTGCATCTGGTTCAAACACGTTTAAACGTTTTTCATTGATTAACGTGGTTTGGTGTTTTAACCATTCTTGCCAAGCTTGTTTAGAAACTGTGTCAAATAACACTTGACCCTTTGGACCTGGAAAGGGTGCAAAGTCTAAACCTTCTAACTCTTTTTGATATTTACGGCAAAATACTTGTCGAGTCATATCAAAACTCCTTATGCATAAAGTTTTTCTAAACGGATATAAGCGCGTTCAATTGCAGTAGCAACCTGTGCCGGCGCAGTACCACCAATATGATTACGCGCATTGACAGATGCTTCAAGGGTTAATGCTTTTTCAAACACATCTGCTTGAATTAAATCTGAGAATTGTTGTAATTGCTCAAGGCTTAACTCAGAAAGATCTTTCGATTCTTGCACACCTAACGCCACGGCTTTACCTACGATTTCATGTGCATCACGGAAAGCAACGCCATTTTTTACAAGGTAATCAGCCAAGTCTGTTGCAGTAGAGAAACCACGTAAAGCCGCTTCACGCATGATTTCAATATTCGGTACAAGTGCAGGAATCATATCTGCAAAAGCCATCAATGAACCGCGTACTGTATCAATGGCATCAAACAAAGGCTCTTTGTCTTCTTGGTTGTCTTTGTTATAGGCCAAAGGTTGACCTTTCATGAGGGTGAGCAGGCTCATTAAGTCGCCATAGACACGGCCAGTTTTACCACGAATCAGTTCAGGAACATCTGGGTTTTTCTTTTGTGGCATGATAGATGAGCCAGTACAGAAGCGGTCAGGAATATTCACAAACTTAAATTGTGCAGAAGTCCAAAGAATCATTTCTTCTGACATACGTGATAAATGCATCATGATTAAAGATGCAGCAGCATTGAATTCAATCGCAAAGTCACGATCAGATACCGCATCTAAAGAATTTTCAGCAACGGCTTCAAAGTTTAACAATTCCGCAGTATAAGCACGATCAATAGGATACGTTGTTCCAGCAAGCGCAGCTGAACCTAAAGGCATACGGTTGACACGTTTACGGCAGTCAATTAAACGCTCAGAGTCACGCACCAACATTTCAAACCACGCCATCAAATGATGACCAAAAGTCACAGGTTGTGCAGTCTGTAAATGGGTAAAGCCAGGCATGATGGTGTCAGTATTCTTCGCTGCTAAGCCCAAGATGCCTTTTTGTAATTTTTCCAGTAAAGTTAAAATCGCATCAATTTCGTCACGAACATATAAACGGATGTCTGTGGCAACTTGGTCATTACGGCTACGACCAGTATGCAATTTTTTACCTGCAATCCCGATACGTTGAGTTAAACGAGATTCGATATTCATGTGCACATCTTCTAAATCAATGCGCCATTCAAATTGACCTGCTTCAATTTCAGTTTTAATTGTGTTTAAACCATTGATAATGTCATCACGTTCTTGTTCTGTAAGGACACCAACTTTTGCTAACATAGTCGCATGTGCGATAGATCCGGCAATATCTTGTTTATAAAAACGTTGGTCAAATTGAACCGATGCAGTAAATTCAGCAACAAAAGCATCAGTAGCTTCAGAGAAACGACCGCCCCACATGCCTGAAGTTTGGGCTTGTGACGGATTAGAGGAATTAGAAGATGTGGTCATATCGGCTCAGTAGGAAAAAAAGCAGTAGAACTAAACGCAGTATAACAAATTCAGCCTCACTTGCCGAAGTAAAGCGCAATCATTCGTCAATAAAATCTGGGCGTGGTTTTTATCAGTCTTATTTTTTTAGCAAAATGGGCCATCGTAAGTATTTATTCGAATTGTTTATCTCTAGTAATGTGTTGGCTTTTTTATTAGCCCTGGCAGAAGCACAATCATGGGGCAATTTAAACCTTTGGCATGTTTTAGAATATATTTTATATATTAATTGGGTATTATTGGCTTTTGCGGCTTTTCAGGATGTATTTGAAAAAAGGCTATCGCAGTATACCTATTTATCTATTTCAATATTCAGTTTTATACTTTTACAGGTGATTGTGCTGTGCACAACGCTGGTTTTAAATATTATTCATTATTGGGGAACGCATTTTTCTTTACAAAATATTTCCATAACTGACATTTCACATAATCTTATTTTGCATGTCAGTTATGGGGTATTGCTGGGCGCATTTTGTTTACGTTACCTGTATATACGCGAACAAGCTGTATTACAGCAAAATAGTGAACTCAATGCGCGTATTCAGGCCATGCAAGCCCGAATTCATCCCCATTTTTTATTCAATAGTTTAAATAGTGTGGTGAGTTTAATTGCAATTGATCCTGATAAAGCTGAACAAATGCTGATAGATTTATCTAAATTGTTTAGAGCAAGTTTTCAAGAGTTAAAGTTGGTCAGCCTAAAAGAAGAAATACAATTATCTCAACAATACATTGCAATAGAGCAGATTCGTTTAGGTGATCGTTTAAATGTAGAATGGAATATCCAACAACCTTTGTTATTAGATCAGGTCAAAATTCCCTTATTAACCTTACAGCCTTTAATTGAAAATAGTATTTTTCACGGGGTAGAGAAAAAGATTATCGATGCCAAGATCGGGATACTGGTTGAAATATTACAAAATCAAGTCAACATAGTCATTACCAACCCATTTTTACAAGATAGAATAAAAGTGCGAGAAGGGCATGGAATTGCTTTAGAAAATGTAAAACAGCGTTTAAAAGCACATTTTGGCGATTCTGTTTATTTTCGAAATTATGCAGGGAATGGATTATTTACAATGGTAATTCAATATCAGTATAAAAATAGATGATTGGGAAATTCATTAAAATAAATATGATGTATTTTGGTAAGGAGGAGCAATGGACATCCTGATTTGTGATGATGAACCGCTTGCAGTGGACCGCTTATCACGATTGGTGTCGCAACTTGGGCATCAAGTTATTGCAACAGCGCAACATGGTAAACAGGCATTAGAAATGGTTCAGCAGTTTGAGCCAGATGTTGTGTTGCTCGATATTCAGATGCCAGAAATGGATGGTTTAAGCTGTGCGCAGCATTTAGCACACTTTAATCCTATGCCCGCAATTGTATTTTGTACGGCATTTGATGAACATGCTTTGCAAGCCATTCAATCTCAAGCCCAAGGATATTTATTAAAACCCATTGCCAAGGACGAATTGGAAACGGTTTTGGAGGGTGTTACTAAACTGACCCAAGCTCAATTAACTAACTTAGAAAAAAAAGAACTCATGGACGAAAAAGTGCAAAGGCAGCAAATTGCTGCAAAAACCTATCGGGGTTTGGAGCTCATTCCTGTTGAAAATATTTACTATTTTTTAGCAGATCAAAAATATGTCACTGTACGTCACAAAAATGGCAGTGTACTTATTGATGAAACGCTTAAAGATTTAGAAACAGAGTTTGCAGACCTATTTATTCGTATTCATCGTAATGCTCTAATTTCACTAGATTATTTAGACGGGTTGGAGATGGTGTCCTCTGGAC
The DNA here is from genome assembly GCF_058242925.1 of Acinetobacter sp. LipI_19. Taxonomy (NCBI): domain Bacteria; kingdom Pseudomonadati; phylum Pseudomonadota; class Gammaproteobacteria; order Moraxellales; family Moraxellaceae; genus Acinetobacter; species Acinetobacter sp. LipI_19. The sequence goes on along the minus strand of NZ_JBZAYK010000001.1, from coordinate 3,651,911 downwards.
AGTACCAAGCACGATGCCGTGAATTAGAAGAACGTTTGGCCGTCAGCCGTCGACACTTACCTTTGCTACGAGAACGAATGCAGAATTTATAGTTAGATACGAACATTAAATCATTTTGATAATTCGCTTGCATTTTTGAGATTGCAGGGTAAGTTTAGAGTGTTTAAAAGTTTGGCAAAGCTGAAATGATGAAAACCTTGAAAATAGCAACGCGCCAGAGCCCACTTGCAATGTGGCAGGCTGAGCATATTCGTGATCGTTTAGAGCAATTACACGCACATGTAAAAGTAGAGTTGGTGACGTTTGTAACCCAAGGTGACAAAATTTTGGATACACCTTTAGCCAAAATAGGGGGGAAAGGTTTATTTGTCAAAGAATTAGAAGCAGCTTTAATGGATGGTCGTGCAGATTTAGCCGTTCATTCAATGAAAGATGTACCCATGCAATTACCTGAAGGTTTAGTGCTTGCAGTAATTTGTGAGCGTGAAGATCCTTTTGATGCTTTTGTTTCCAATCATTATGAAAAGTTTGAAGATTTACCACAAGGCGCAACACTTGGCACATCGAGCTTACGCCGTAAATGTCAGCTTTTAAAACAGCGTCCTGATTTAAATGTGATTGATTTACGTGGCAATGTTGGAACACGCTTATCCAAGCTGGATGCGGGCCAATATGATGCAATTATCCTTGCCAGTGCTGGCTTGAAACGATTAGCGCTCTCAGATCGTATTCGTCACACACTTGCACCAGAGATTAGTTTACCTGCTGTGGGTCAAGGTGCACTGGGCTTAGAGTGTCGCTCAGATGATCAAGAAATTTTGGATTTAATCATGCCTTTAATGCATGGTGAAACCAATGCATGTGTACGTGCTGAACGAGCTTTTAATGCTTATCTCGAAGGCGGTTGCCAAGTGCCTATCGCAGGCTTTGCTACGTTAAACGATCAATTGTTGTCCTTACAAGGTCGGGTTGGTAGTGCGGACGGCAAAACATTGTTATGTAGTCAAGTCAGTGGCACACCAGATCAAGCAGAGCAGTTAGGTGTGCAACTTGCACAAAACCTACTTGAACAAGGTGCTGGGGAAATACTCAAAGCACTTTATCAAGCTTAGTTTCTAGGCTTTAATGTTGTTTATTAATACTCGCCCGATTGATCGTGCTCAGCCATTAACTGAATGTCTGCGCCAATCAGGTTTTGACGTGGTTGATCTTCCATTATTGGAATTGACCCCACGTCCCTATAACAACATATTACAACAACTTTATTTACAACTTTTATCAACTCAAATTATTGTTGTAGTCAGTCCAACTGCTGTTCAAGTGGGTATGCAATATCTTCAGCAATCGGGCCTATCTCTTTTACAGATCAAACATATTCAGTGGATTGCTGTGGGCAAAAAAACTGCGCAACGACTTTCAGACTACGGTGTAGAAAGTCATGTCCCTATGGTGGAAACATCTGAAGGAATGTTGAGCTTGCCCCTATTCAATACTTTAAAAGATCTAAAGAAAATAGCTTTTTGGCGTGGTGAAGGCGGTCGGCAGTTTATGATGCAACAATGTCAAGACCGTCATATTGATGTTTTAAACTTTGTCTTATATGACCGAGCATGTCCTCCAGAAACACATCAGCGATTTTTAGATTTTGTGGCTAGGGTTGACCAGTTTGAACCACCCTATTGGAGTTGTATTAGCAGTGAAGCCAGTTGGAACAATTGGCTTGTTTTAACCCGTGATCATCAAGAGATCGTGAGTGCTTGTCATTATTTGGTTCTGGGTGAGCGTTTGTATCAATTATTAAGACATGATAAAAATGCAACCCAGGCGTGTTTGAACAGCACTAAAATTTTAAATTTAGAGCCAGAAACCATTCTACAAACCATAGTGCAGTTGCAAAGGAAGTTATGAAGAAGTTTATTTATGTCTTATTGTTGATCGCTTTAGGATGGCTCATTAAATTGAGTTATAACTTCTATCATGTTTCACAACAGCTCAATGATATTCAACAAACGCTACATAAAAGTGAACAAAAGAATGCCAGTTTGAATGATCAACTGGTGGCGGTAAAACGACAAACAGATGAACCCACTCAAGAGGTAGCAAATAAAACCACCTCTGTAAAAACTTCAATTTCTGGTATTCATCCAAGTGTGGTGGTTAAACAACAGTTAGACTTGGTGCAATTTGCGATGCAACAACAACAGTTTGTTTACGCGCTTGAGCATCTTACTCAATTAAATCAGTCCTTAGATCAGTATGCGTTGGCGGATGCGGTAAAACAAAGCTTACATCAAACCATTGTGCAAGATATACAAAGCATTCAACATTTTGTGATTGAACGAAATGCCCAGCGAGATCAACTAGAGACTTTACTTAAACAAGTTGATCAAGCATTAATATCCGAGCTAAGAAATAATCAATTGAAACCAGAGCAAGATCAGTCGCAATATTTTTGGGAAAAATGGTTTCAAATTGATATTGTTGAAACAAATTCTCCAGTATTGGCAAACCGTAAATTTATTTTAAAAGAAGTTCAATTGAGATTATTGCTTGCTCAGCAGTTGTTAGTGAAAGGGCAAATTGCTGAATACCAAGAGATGCTGAATCAAATGATTCAACAATTGGATATTTTACCTGACGCTGCTAGTCAGAAGCTTAAGCAAAAAATATTAAAAATTAAGCAGACCTCGCAACCCCCGATCCCTAAACTCAATAGCTTGGCTGTCTTGGGGTAGATGGATGAAACATATTTTCCTGATCTATGCCTTTATTAGTCTCATTATTCTAGCTGTTTTAAGTGTGTTGAGTTATACCGCAGGGGCGGGTTATGTTTATGTGTTATGGCACAATATTCAAATACAAACCAATTTATGGTTCTTGACATTTGTTGGTGTTGGTATCAGTTTTTTGATGCATGTGGTGTGGTATTTCCTCAACCGTTATATCCGTAGAGAAAAGAGAAAATTAGAACAAGTACTAAATTTTACTACATTGCATCCATTTGAACAGTTTGGTGTATTGTGGTTGTTGGATGGTGAGGATGAGCAGGAGCAAGTTATACAAACTATTTTTGATCAATCTGGTTTATTAAAGCCTATTGTTCAATCTCGACTATTATTCAAACAACTTCACTATAGTGAAGCCCTGAAAGCTTTAGAAAATAGCTCTCCGTCCGCTTTTGAGTTGGCGGAAATTTTACGTATCGAAATTTATTTAGCGCAAGAAGACAGTCAACAAGCTTTAACACATCTAGAGTTTTTAAATCGACATGAACTTTCGCCATGGCTAAATCAGCTTTCAGAAAGTTATAAATTATGTGTGCAAAAATTATGGGGACAGTTTGCCATACAATATCCTTGGCAATATTTACATTCGACTCAATTTGGGCAATTAGAAACTGCAACTAAACAGCAATGGTTAATACAGCTTTTAGGTTGTTATGACCAAGCAAGTTTTGAAGATATTGAACTATTACAACAACAGTTTTTAGAGATAGAGTCACAACTTGATCAAATGCCTTATGACACAAAAGTGCTTTGGTTGAAAATTATTACTCGATTACCTGAACTTGCTCAGCAACAACAGCAATTAGTGATTCAAATACTTAATGAAAAATTTGACCAAGATGTCTTTCATTTATGGTTTCAACAACAGTTGTTGAGACAAAATCCAGATTATGAGTATTTAGAGCAACAGATTATAAATCTTGAATCTAAGTATATGAACATTCCTGTTTTTTGCTTTGCTAAATGGCATATATATATTGCGACACATCGGGAATACGAAGCTGATCAGCTTTTGTTATTATATCCAAATGATATTCTAATGAATTATTTACGAATCAAATCTACTTTAAATGGAAATGATGAATTAATTCAACAATTGAATTCAATTTTTGAAAAAGACAGCAATTATATTCAATTTAAAATTTGAGAATCTACAATGAATCCACTGATAAAATTCCCTATCGTTTATGAACAAAAGGTTGCATGGGGGGATATGGATGCTTTTGGTCATGTAAATAATGTGCTGTATTATCGCTATATTGAAAGTGCACGTATCGAATATTTCGATCGTTTGAATGTATTTGACCAAGATGTTTTAACTGTTGTTGCTTCAAGTCAATGTAAATATTTAAAACCAGTATTTTATCCCGATGTGCTACATATTGGTGCGCGGGTAGAAGAAATGAGAAATAGTGCAATACGCATGCATTATCTATTATTCAGTGAGCAACAACAGCAGATTGTTGCTGACGGAGAGGCAGTTATTGTTTTTGTCGATAAAGTAGAAATGAAAAAAGCACTAATTCCTCAACAGTTGCGAAAAGTTATAATTGATTTAGAAGCGACTGTGCATAATGATTTTGCAAAAACATAAAAATTTCTCAATTATCATCATTATATTTAAAACATAAGAAAATATATTCTTTCTTATCAGGTTTATTTTACTGTTAGAAATAAGCCTTTTGGTGTAATTATAATAATGTTTTTGTTGTTTTATGTGTTTATTGAGGAATATATGTATTGCTTATTGGAATAAATGAAAATACTATTGCCATGAAGTTATTTTAAATAAGTATTAAGAAATTTACGTGGAGAGTTAATGATGCCTGATATTAGTAATTTATCGGTAGAAGAGTTAAGAAAGCTAACAGCTGAAGCAGAAGCTTTAATTGAAACTAAAAAAGATCAAGCCGTTGAAGACGCTTATAATAAAATTATTGAAATTGCGCAATCTGCTGGTTTAACTTTAGAGCAGTTTATTGAATACGGCGCACAAAAGCGCAAAAAGACAACGCGTAAAGCGGTTGAGCCGCGTTATCGCAATAAAAAAGACACTTCTGAAACTTGGACTGGACGCGGTAAACAACCACGCTGGTTGGTTGCAGAAATTGAAAAAGGTGCAAAATTAGAAGATTTCTTGATCTAATCTTCATCTAAGTGTCATTCAAAGGCCTTAAACTTAAAGAACCAAGCAAATCTGCTTGGTTTTTTTATACGAGTGAATTGGCGTTATGCAAAAATTATGCATAATGTACAAACAAGAGGGCATCATCTTGCATGGAAGAATAAATGAATGATGGTAAAGATGAATGAATAAAAAATCAAAACAGATCACGTGGTGGATTACTGGAGTGGTCGCTTTTTTAATTTTTGTACTTTTACAAGTCCCTGCAACATGGCTGATTTCTAAATTTTATAAGAACAATCAAACCTTACAAAATGTGAGTGGAAATATTTGGCAAGGACAAGCAGATTGGCATAAAGGTAATTTACGGGGTTCCGTTTCGTGGAGGACACGCCCGTGGGATCTGATATTATTACGTGTGGGTGCAAATATTGAAGTACACAGTGGGCAGACCCAACTGAATGGGGTAGTGGGCTATGGTATTGGTAAAAAAATAATAATTAATCAGATGCAAGGTCAGATTGCACCAGAAACTTTAAAGAATATTGCAAATTGGCAGTGGCCTGCAAATGCAATTCAAATTTCAGATACAAGCTTGCGTTTTAAAAAAGATACTGGATTTAGTGATGTTGACGGACAAATGCATTGGGGAGGGGGTGAGCTTCGGTATACTTTTGGACAACGTCAAGATCAAATGAATATCCCATCTTTAAAAGCGCAAGTTAAAGATGAGGCGGGTAAACTGATTTTTGATATACAAGATCAACGTAGTCAGAAAATGGCCAATATCAGTTTAGATCCAACCATGATGTTAGATGTGCAGTTAACACAACGGATGTTGCTCAATGTGCCTTCCTACGATGGAAAGGCAGGTTTGGATAGTTTTGTAATTAGTTCAAGACAACCGCTCATTCAAGGTGGTTTCTGATGAATATAAAAGAACAGTTTGAAAATATTTCTTGGAAAAAAACAGAGCATCTTGCACCTGTTGTTTTATTTCTTTTAATTTTAGCATTGTGTTGGAAACTGGCCTCGATTTTTTGGTGGGTGGTTGCGCCACCACAAGTCATGCAACCCGAGCAAGTGAATCTAGGCTCACAACAAGTTCAAGTTCCAAATATTTCAAGCTTTTCATTATTTGAGGAAGTTGGATCTAGTACGACAGCGGATGACAGTATTCCGATGGTCTTACAAGGTGTAGTCGTCAGTTATCCAGCACGGTTTTCATCCGCAGTAATTAAAGTTAAAGAAACAGCAGATCGTTATGCGGTCGGTGACACAATCGAGGGTACTAGTTACCAGTTATCCGAAGTATATTGGGATCATATTGTTTTAAGTCAAAGTGGAAATAACAGTAAAGAGTTGCGTTTTACAGGGCTGGATAGTTTGTATCAGCCTATGCCAGGGCAATCAACAGATCAAAATACTAGCCCGCCAGCAAGTACTCCTGCACCATCGCAACCACAAAACTCAAGCCAAAATGCTTTGGGGCAAGCGATTGATAGGATGAATGAAAATCGGGACGAATACCTAAAGAACATGGGGGTTAACGCAAGTGGCGGTCAAGGCTATGAAGTAACAGATCAAACCCCCGCAGCGCTCCGAAATAAACTGGGATTAAGATCTGGAGATCGCATTCTTTCGCTCAATGGACAATCAGTTGGTCAAGGACAGAGTGATGTTCAGCTGCTAGAACAAGCAAAGCGGGATGGCAAAGTAAAAATTGAAATTAAGCGTGGTGATCAGGTGATGACCATTCAGCAAAGTTTGTAAGTGGCTAGGACTACAAATAAAATTAGGATAGATAATAAGTTATGGCTTTTTTGAATCACAATCGACCACTTTGGGCTTTAGTTGCAGCGGCACCAATGCTGGTTGCAGTTAGTACAGCAACACATGCACAGACGTGGAAAATTAACTTACGCGATGCTGATCTCACTGCTTTTATCAATGAAGTTGCAGATATTACGGGCAAAAATTTTGCGGTCGATCCCCGTGTACGTGGCAATGTCACGGTTATTTCAAATAAACCTCTAAATAAAAATGAAGTTTATGACCTATTTTTAGGGGTGCTGAATGTCAATGGTGTAGTGGCTATTCCATCGGGGAATACCATTCGTTTGGTACCAGACAGTAATGTCAAAAATTCTGGTGTACCTTATGATCCACGGAATAATGCACGTGGAGATCAGGTTGTGACACGTGTGATTTGGTTGGAAAATACCAACCCCAATGATTTGATCCCAGCATTACGTCCATTAATGCCACAATTTGCGCATTTGGCTGCAATACAGGGCACCAATGCGTTAATTGTGTCAGATCGTGCAGCAAATATTTATCAACTTGAAACCATTGTTCGGAACTTGGATGGTACTGGGCAAAATGATATTGAAGCTGTTCCTTTACAACAGAGTCAAGCTGAAGAAATTATTAAGCAATTGGATGCAATGAGTTCGACAGGTGCATCCAAAGATTTTGCTGGGGCTCGGGTTCGTATTATCGCTGATGCGCGAACCAACCGTATTTTGATTAAAGGGGATACAGGTACACGTAAACGTATCCGCAACATGATTGAAATGTTGGATGTCCCGTCTGCTGATCGTTTAGGTGGGCTTAAAGTCTTTAAATTAAAATATGCTAGTGCAAAGAATTTATCTGAGATTTTGCAAGGTTTGGTGACTGGTCAGGCAGTCAATTCTAGTTCAAATAATTCTTCTAATAGTAGTTCTAACAACAGCAATAGCAACAGTTTTAACAATAATAACAATTCATCATCGAATACCGGCTCAAGCACTGGAAGTAGTATTTCAACACCAGCAATTAATTTAAACAGCAACTCAAATAACAATAATCAAAATAACATCACCAGTTTTAATGCCAATGGTGTGAGCATTATTGCAGATGGCGCTCAAAATGCGCTGGTGGTTAAAGCTGAGCCACAACTGATGCGCGAAATAGAGGCTGCCATCCAACAGCTTGATGTACGTCGTCAACAAGTTTTGATTGAAGCGACGATTATTGAAATACAAGGCAATGATGCAGATCAGCTTGGTGTGCAATGGGCAATGGGTGATTTAAGTAGTGGTGTGGGTTTAATTAATTTTGATAATTTGGGTACGAGTTTATCAAAATTGGCTGCAGGTTATTTAACAGGTGGTGCTTCTAGTTTAGGTGCACTCGGTGCAGGAACTTCACTTATTGTTGGGGATTATAAAGAAGGTGCAGACGGTTCACGCAGATTATATGGTGCGATGATTCAGGCTTTAAAAGAGCGTACAAAATCCAACCTCTTGTCTACACCATCTATTCTTACCATGGACAATGAAGAAGCATATATTGTCGTCGGTGAAAATGTTCCATTTGTTACTGGCTCAGTCAGTACTGGGACAGGTGGCACCGTCAATCCATATACCTCAATTGAGCGTAAGGATGTGGGGGTGACGTTAAAGGTAATTCCGCATATTGGTGAGGGCGGTTCGATTCGTTTAGAAGTTGAACAAGAAGTCTCAGGCGTTAAGTCAAGTAAAGGGCAAGCTCAAGATTTAGTGACCAGCAAGCGTTCAATCAAAACTACTGTAACCGCAGATCATGGGCAAACCGTGGTGTTAGGTGGCTTGATTTCTGATGATACTGTTCTTGGTCGTCAGTCTGTGCCATTGTTAGGTGATATCCCAGGCTTAGGCCGGTTATTTAGATCGGATGCAAAGTCGAACATAAAGCGGAATTTACTGGTGTTTATCCATCCAACCATCGTGGGTGGGGGTGCCGATATACGCCGTATATCTCAACAACGTTATGATCAGCTGTATAGCCTGCAATTGGCGATGGATAAAGATGGTAATTTTGCTAAGCTCCCTGCCAATGTTGATGATGTTTTTCAGCAACGATTGCCGTTTAGCTCGACACCAAGTTCGCAACCTAAGCTGGTACAACCGCAACCGACAGCACAACCTTCAAGTCAGTATCAAAAGGTGCCTACAGGAGCCAAGACAAGTGCAGTACAAGGTAATGCTGTGACTACACCCGTTGCAGAAGAACCAAATGATATCCGTAAGCAGTAGCATTGTGGGCTTCGCGTAACAAGTGCTTCTAATCACTTGCTTTATTTGATATTTAAAATAGTTTGTTAAAGTATTGTGGTGTGTTCTGTTGTGGCATGAACAAAATAAAGCTTGGTTTTGCGCTGATTTAGTACTGTAGAAATGTCATGCTAAGATAGACTTGAATTAGAATGGGAAGATAATCATGACTTGGAAATTACAAGCAATTACAGGTGAGTTAGAAGGGCAGGAAGTCACGATCGATCGTGATATGCTAGTTGGGCGCCATCAAGATGCAGACCTGTTATTACAAGCTGCGGAAATTTCACGTCGCCATGCTGCATTCTTATTAAAAGAAGATGCGCTTTGGGTTCAAGATCTAAAGTCATCTAATGGTACATTTGTGAATGATATCCGTATCGATCAAGATAAACTGTTGATGGATGGTGATATTGTTCAATTTGCCAGTGTTAAATTTAATGTACTTGCACCGGTAAAACCTGTTGTTCTGCAAACTGAACATGCAGCGCCTGAGGATGAAGTTCAACCCGTTGTAGCTTCACTAGAAACGCCAGTTCAACAACCAGCAGAGGCTGTGGCGACTGCTGAAATCAAACCAGCTACCCCCGTAGAACGTACAGTGGCAGATCAGATGAATGAACAGGGTATGCCTGAGCTTTCAGAACGAGATAGCAGTGTTCAAATCAACCGTGAAGGTATGCCCTCTGGTGTAGCAATCCCTAAACCTGCCCCAATTCCAGAAGGTGTGGATATTCATGCGGCTACACAGCTCAAAGTAGAGCAGGTTAAAGCACCTGAATTTGTGGCAGACGAACATGTTGAAACCCAGAAAAATGCAAAGTTAGGTTTGGCAACACTGGTGATTTTGATCATTTTGGCAATTATTGCATGGCTATTGTTCAAATAATTTGCAAATGCGCTACACTCAAGGCATGCAATCGCATGCCTTTGTTTTTTGTATTTTCGTTTTTAAATTTAAAACTCGATTTAGGTGTAAATCATGAATGTGGCAAAGCTAGACCAACGCGAACTGATTTTATTTGATTTGGATGGGACATTGGTTGATTCAGCATTTGATTTATATCGTGCCATGAATTTAAGTCTAGCGCGTTTGAACTTACCCCACGTCACTGAACAACAGGTTCGGGTTTGGATTGGTAAAGGCACTTCATTATTTTGTGAAAGTACATTGAAGTATTTAAAAGGTGAAGTGGATCCTGTACTGCATCAACAGCTTTTGGATACATTCTTGGAAATTTACAATGCAGAGCCTTGTGTCGATACCAAGCCATTCTCTGGAATTTTAGAATTTTTAGAATGGGGAATTAAAAATAATAAGAAATTGATTTGTGTGACCAATAAACCAGAACAACCCGCACGAAAAATTCTAGAAGACTTGCAAATGGATCACTATTTTGTCGATGTAATAGGTGGTGATCGTTTTGAAGTGCGTAAACCACATCCAAAACCATTATTGTATTGTGTTGAAACTTATCAGTCATCAACTGACAAAACCTTGATGATCGGCGATTCAAGTAATGATGTGGAGGCTGCACGCCGTGCAGAGGTTGATTGTATTGTGGTCAGCTATGGTTATAATCACGGTGAAGATATTCAACTCTGTCAGCCACAACAAGTAGTGGATGATTTAACAGAGCTTTTGGCTTAATACCTGTATATTTAAATTGTTGCGAAAAAAAGGGAAGAGGAATGAATAGCAAACGCACTTTTCGATGGCGTCACTAAGTGAAATGCAGAGACATCCATACTTAGTATTATCGAAAATAGAGAGAATTCCTGATGACAACCTTAGCGCAGTTTGAACAATTAAAATCAGCGGGTTATAACCTTATCCCCGTATATCGCCAACGCTTAGCCGATACGGATACGCCATTATCTGTATTTGCACGTTTAAAACAGCATCAACAAGCTTATCTTTTTGAATCTGTTGAAGGTGGCGAAAACTGGGCAAGATATTCAATTATTGGACTGGGTGAGTCAATCGTATTTTCCTGTAATGCAGGACAGCTCACGATAAAATCGATAGATGGCTCGATAGATACCCAGCCATGCGCAGATCCATTTCAATATATCCGCGATTTTCAAGCGCAGTTTAAAGTACCCACACAACAAGATTTACCTGCACTGCCTAATTTTACCGGCGGCTTGGTGGGTTATTTTGGTTATGATGCAGTACGCTATATTGAGCCACGGTTAAAGAATGTGCCTGAGGCAGATCCAGTTGGACTACCTGATTTATGGATGATGTTATCTAAAACCGTCATTGTGTTTGATAACTTAAAAGATACTTTGTTTTTAATTGTGCATGCAGATGTTAATGATACAGAGGCTTATGCCAAGGCTCAGCAACAGCTGGATGAGATTGAGGCATTATTGGCTATGCCAATTAGCTTGGTTGCCAAAAAACATAGCGCTCCACATTTTGAGTCACTGACTGGACACGACAAATTCCTTGAGTCGATCGAGAAAGTTAAAGAATACATTCGTGCTGGTGATGTAATGCAGGTTGTCCCTGGGCATCGTATGGTGTCGGATTTTGATGGTGAGCCCTTACAGGTTTATCGTGCATTACGACATCTCAATCCATCACCGTATTTATTTTTGGTACAAGGGCAGACCCTTTTAGATCAAAAGCCGTTCCATATCGTCGGATCTTCACCGGAAATTCTTTCTCGACTGGAAAATGGGATCGCGACTGTACGTCCGCTTGCAGGTACACGTCCACGAGGAAAAACCAAAGAAGAAGATTTGGCACTTGAAAAAGATTTACTTTCCGATGAAAAAGAGATTGCGGAACATTTAATGCTGATTGATTTAGGTCGTAATGATGTGGGGCGTGTCTCGAAAATCGGTAAAGTGCAAGTGACTGATCAAATGGTGATCGAACGTTATTCACATGTCATGCATATTGTTTCCAATGTACAAGGTGAAGTCCTGGATGATGTCGATGCTTTGGATGTTTTTAAGGCAACTTTTCCAGCAGGGACGCTTTCAGGTGCGCCAAAAATTCGTGCAATGGAAATTATTGACGAAGTTGAGCCAGTAAAACGTGGAATTTTTGGTGGTGCAGTGGGTTATTTGGGTTGGCATGGTGAAATGGACATGTCGATTGCGATCAGAACTTGTGTTATTCGTGAAAATAAGGTCTATGTACAGGCTGGCGCAGGCTTGGTTGTCGATTCAAATCCTGAATCAGAGTGGAATGAAACCCAAATAAAAGCTCGCGCAGTGATCAAAGCGGTTGAATTATCGTCAAACGGATTGATTTTATGAGTTTTTGAGGTTTTTTTTGCAAAAAACACTTGCAAGGATTCTGAGTTTTGCTAAACTGCACACCGTTCCGATACGAAACGTACGAAACACTAAGAAACGCCGGCATAGCTCAGTTGGTAGAGCAACTGACTTGTAATCAGTAGGTCCACAGTTCGAATCCGTGTGCCGGCACCATCTTAAGGTTTTGTGTTATAATGTTGAAGAACGACACTGAAAGTAAGTGTAAAGGTGAGATTCCCGAGCGGTCAAAGGGAGCAGACTGTAACTCTGCCACGAAAGTTTCGAAGGTTCGAATCCTTCTCTCACCACCATTACTTCGATAAGTGGTTAATTACCAACATTAAGCGGGAGTAGCTCAGTTGGTAGAGCGGTAGCCTTCCAAGCTACATGTCGCGAGTTCGACCCTCGTCTCCCGCTCCATCGAAGATGATGCTCTTATAGCTCAGTGGTAGAGCACTCCCTTGGTAAGGGAGAGGTCTCGAGTTCAAATCTCGATAAGAGCTCCAGATACAATTTGGTAGATTATTCTACACCAGTTTCTCAAAAGCAGGCTTATTAGTCTGCTTTTCAAGTATTAGGTGTCTAGTTTTTTAGACGATTGTCGATGCTGAGTTGTTTAACTCGTGTTCGACATAAACGAGGAAGGGCAAATGGCTAAGGCTAAGTTTGAACGTAATAAGCCACACGTAAACGTGGGTACAATTGGTCACGTCGACCATGGTAAAACAACTTTAACTGCTGCAATTGCAACAATTTGTGCAAAAACTTACGGCGGTGAAGCTAAAGACTACGCAGCAATCGATTCTGCACCAGAAGAAAAAGCACGTGGTATTACAATTAATACTTCACATGTAGAATACGATTCTCCAATTCGTCACTACGCTCACGTAGACTGCCCAGGTCACGCCGATTATGTTAAAAACATGATCACTGGTGCTGCTCAGATGGATGGTGCGATCCTTGTATGTGCTGCGACTGATGGTCCAATGCCACAAACACGTGAACACATCCTTCTTTCTCGCCAAGTAGGTGTACCTTATATTCTTGTATTCCTTAACAAGTGTGACCTTGTTGATGATGAAGAATTACTTGAATTGGTAGAAATGGAAGTTCGTGAACTTCTATCTACTTATGACTTCCCAGGTGATGACACGCCTATCATCCGTGGTTCAGCACTTGCTGCACTTAATGGTGATGCTGGTCAATATGGCGAATCAGCTGTACTTTCACTTGTTGAAGCGCTTGACTCTTATATCCCAGAACCAGAACGTGCTATCGATAAAGCATTCTTGATGCCAATCGAAGATGTATTCTCTATTTCTGGTCGTGGTACAGTGGTAACAGGTCGTGTAGAGTCTGGTATCGTTAAAGTCGGCGAAGAAGTTGAAATCGTTGGTATTAAAGATACAGTTAAAACAACTGTAACTGGCGTAGAAATGTTCCGTAAACTTCTTGACGAAGGTCGTGCGGGCGAGAACTGTGGTGTTCTTTTACGTGGTACTAAGCGTGAAGACGTACAACGTGGTCAAGTACTTGCTAAACCAGGTACAATCAAGCCGCACACTAAATTCGATGCAGAAGTATATGTACTTTCTAAAGAAGAAGGTGGTCGTCATACTCCGTTCCTTAACGGTTACCGTCCACAGTTCTACTTCCGTACAACTGATGTAACTGGTGCAATCCAATTACAAGACGGCGTTGAAATGGTTATGCCAGGTGACAACGTTGAAATGTCAGTAGAACTTATCCACCCAATCGCAATGGACCCAGGTCTACGTTTTGCGATCCGTGAAGGTGGTCGTACAGTTGGTGCTGGTGTAGTTGCTAAAGTAACTGCATAACCGCTAATATGTTTATTCTAACCGAGAGTTTAGGCTCTCGGTTTGTTTATAGGTCAGTAGTTCAATTGGTAGAGCGTCGGTCTCCAAAACCGAATGTTGGGGGTTCGAGTCCCTCCTGACCTGCCATTTTTTAAATAAAAAACTTGATGTCGGCTAAACTGGTCATATAATAAGTCGCGAAACCTACGACGAGTACAAAAATGTCGAATGATAAATCACGTGACGCAATGGGCGGCGCGGCAATTCCTCAAAGCAACAATTCTGCTGAAATGGTGAAGACAAGTTCTCCATTTGATTTTATTTTGTGGATCATTGCATTAGCTTTATTTGGCGGTGCGTTGATGACAAATCAATATCTTCCAGCGTATTGGGCACCTGCAAATAGTGTCTGGGTGCGTATTGGGGTAATTTTAGCTTGTATCATCGTAGCTTTAGGTTTATTATACGCCACCCATCAAGGCAAAGGCTTTGTTCGTTTGCTTAAAGACTCTCGTATCGAATTGCGTCGAGTTACATGGCCTACGAAACATGAAACAGTAACCACTTCATGGCAAGTTCTCCTCGTTGTTGTAGTTGCCGCAATTATTTTGTGGTGTTTTGACTATATCATCGGTTGGTTTATGAAGTTTATTATCGGGTAAGAGAGCTATGAAACGTTGGTACATTATTCATGCCTATTCAGGTTATGAAAAACAAGTGATGCGTTCACTTAATGATCGAATCCAGCGTAGCGCTGTTGCTGATAGTTTTGGTGAAGTCCTTGTTCCTACCGAAGAAGTGGTAGAGATGAAGGATGGTAAGAAACGTAAATCAGAGCGTAAATTCTTTCCTGGCTATGTGTTAGTCGAAATGGAAATGAATGATGAAACTTGGCACATTGTTAAAGAATGTCCAAAAGTATTAGGTTTCATCGGTGGTACAGCTGAAAAGCCAGCACCAATTACGCAAAAAGAAGCTGATGCGATTCTTGCACGTGTACACAACAAAGGCGAAGCACCTCGTCCTAAGACGATGTTTGAGCCGGGTGAAGAATTACTTGTTACTGACGGTCCATTCACAGACTTTAAAGGTGTGGTGGAAGAAGTTCAGTACGAAAAATCACGTTTAACGTTGACGATTAATGTATTTAATCGACCAACTCAAGTTGAATTGGAATTTCGCCAAGTCGAAAAAACAATTTAATTTGCACTGTTTGAAAGCGCCCGATTTGTTATGGATCGGGCATTGTTGTTGTAACGGTATCGTTACTTGAAATGTTGGGGAGCTCTAAAAGGCGTTTGTACCCAGAGGTAATTTGAAATGGCTAAGAAGATTGACGGCTATATCAAGCTGCAAGTTCCAGCTGGTAAAGCGAATCCATCTCCACCGATTGGTCCTGCACTAGGTCAACGTGGTGTTAACATCATGGCATTCTGTAAAGAATTCAATGCTGCGACACAAAAAGTTGAACAAGGTCTTCCAATTCCTGTAGTGATCACTGTGTACAACGATAAGTCGTTCACATTCATCATGAAAACTCCACCTGCTGCGATTCTTCTTAAGAAAGCTGCTGGTATCCAAAAGGGTTCTGCTGTACCAAACAAAACTAAAGTTGGTAAGTTGACTCGCGCTCAGTTAGAAGAAATTGCGACTACTAAAGAACCAGATTTAACTGGTGCTGATTTAGACGCACGTGTACGTACCATTGCTGGTTCTGCGCGTTCTATGGGCTTGGAAGTGGAGCTATAAGACATGGCAAAGTTAACTAAACGTCAAAAAGCCATTGCTGCAGCTATTGAAGCAAACAAAGTTTACACTTTGGAAGAAGCAGTACAAGTTCTTAGCAGCCTACCTGCTGCAAAATTCAAAGAATCTTTGGATGTTGCGGTAAATCTAGGTGTTGATCCTCGTAAATCTGACCAAGTTGTTCGTGGCGCGACTACACTTCCTGCAGGTACTGGTAAAACTGTACGTGTTGCTGTGTTTGCTCAAGGCGCTGCTGCTGAAGCTGCTAAAGCTGAAGGCGCGGACATCGTTGGTTTTGATGATCTTGCTGAAAGCATTCAAGCGGGTAACTTAGATTTCGACGTTGTGATTGCTGCTCCAGATGCAATGCGTGTTGTTGGTAAGTTGGGTACGATCCTTGGTCCACGTGGCTTAATGCCAAACCCTAAAGTGGGTACTGTAACTCCTGACGTAGCAACTGCAGTTAAAAATGCAAAAGCTGGTCAAGCACGTTACCGTGTAGACAAAGCGGGTATCATCCATGCTGCGATCGGTCAAGTAGGTTTCACTGCTGAAGCTGTTCGTTCAAACGTTGAAGCGCTTATCGCTGACCTTAAGAAAGCAAAACCTGCGACTTCTAAAGGTATCTACATCCAAAAGATCACTTTGAGCTCAACTATGGGTCCTGGTCTTGTTGTTGATGTACAAAACGTTTCTAAATAATTATTTTTCAATAATTATATTGAGATAAAAGAATTTTAAAGTCCTGAGTGAAATTTGAAGTGTTACTTCAAATTTTACGCAAGAAAGAGTGATGACTTCTATTGAGGTTGAGCTTTTCTTCTTGTGGATTGATAAAGCATTGCTTTGTTAATCATCAGGCGGACTTTGAATTGATAGATGTAAATTTATCAGCGTCAAAGACCTCAGGCGAGGGGAGTCTTCGGATTCGCTTCTTAAAATACCAGTCTGAGTAGACGCGGTGGTGTGATTGATTCCTCCTCCGCGTGTAAGTCAAGAGATTGATTTACGAATTGGGAGTGCAGTCCGTGGATTGCATAAATCACCGTTAGGAGGTTTTACAATGGCTCTTCTTATCGAAGACAAAAAACAGATCGTTGCGGAAGTAAATGAAGTTGCTTCTACCGCGTTTGCTGCTGTTGTTGCTGACTACCAAGGTTTAACAGTTGAACAATTGACTACACTTCGTGTTGAAGCTCGTAAGTTAGGTGTTAAGACACGTATCGTGCGTAACACTTTGGCTAAACGTGCTTTCGAAGGTACTCAATTTGATATCTTAGACGAAAACCTTGTTGGTCCAACTATTCTAGCTTTTTCAACTTCTGAAGATGACATGGGCGCAGCTGCTCGCTTGTTTGAAGAATTTGCTAAAACTAACAAAGCATTTGAACTTAAAGCTGCTGCATTTGACGGCAAACTTTATCAAGGTGCTGAAGTTAGCGTTATCGCGAATCTTCCGAACCAAGAAAAAGCACTTACTATGCTTGCCAATGTTCTTCAAGCTCCTATTTCGAAATTGGGTCGCCTTATTACAGCGCTCAAAGAGAAAAACGAGTCAGAAGCTGCATAAGCTTAATAAATTTCACACACCATTCAATATCCATTTGGAGTTATTCTCATGGCTTTAACTAACGAAGAAATCTTAAACGCAGTTGCTGAAAAAACTGTTCTTGAACTTGTTGAACTTATCTCTGCTTTCGAAGAGAAATTCAATGTATCAGCTGCTGCTGTAGCTGTAGCTGCAGGTCCTGCTGTTGCTGCTGCTGAAGAGCAATCAGAATTCAATGTTGAATTGACTTCTTTCGGTGCTAACAAAGTTGCTGTAATTAAAGCAGTACGTGAAGTTACTGGTCTTGGCTTGAAAGAAGCTAAAGACTTAGTTGAAGGCGCTCCTTCAAATCTTAAAGAAGGCGTTTCTAAAGAAGAAGCTGAAGAACTTAAGAAAAAACTTGAAGAAACTGGTGCTACAGTTACTGTTAAGTAATTTCGCTAGGGGTCGAATTTTAATTTGACCCCAAAAATTGGCTGATGGCTCTTGGGTCATCAGCCTTTTTGCGTTACAATAACCGGCTCGATTTTAGATTGATTGGTAGAAAAACCATCAATTTTTAAAATAAATAAACATAATCAAACGCTTACCAATATTTTTCCACTTTAAAAATATTGTTAAGCGTTTTGTACCACTGAAATTTGCAGCATTTGTATAAAAGTGGTGGTCATATCGACCTGCGTAATTCCTTCTAAGTTCGTTCTGCAGGCGGACTTAGTTTACTTTCCGAGGACTCCAGATGGCATACTCATATACCGAAAAGAAACGGATCCGTAAGAATTTTGGTAAATTGCCCCAAGTCATGCATGCTCCGTACCTGCTCTCGATTCAAGTCGACTCGTACAGAACATTCTTGCAAGATGGCAAAACTCCAAAAAATCGCGAAGATATCGGTCTCCAAGCTGCATTTCGTTCAGTTTTTCCTATTGAAAGTTATTCGGGCAATGCTGCTTTAGAATTCGTTGAGTATAGTCTTGGTAAACCAGAGTTTGATGTTCGCGAATGTATTCTTCGTGGCTCAACCTTTGCGGCACCAATGCGCGTTAAAATTCGTTTGATCATCAAAGATCGTGAAACGAAATCTATTAAAGACGTACGTGAACAAGAAGTGTACATGGGTGAAATGCCACTCATGACTGAGAATGGTACCTTTGTCATCAATGGTACTGAGCGTGTAATCGTATCTCAATTACACCGTTCACCAGGCGTATTCTTTGACCATGATAAAGGTAAAACGCATTCAAGCGGTAAAGTGCTTTATTCAGCACGTATTATTCCTTATCGTGGTTCATGGTTAGATTTTGAGTTTGATGCTAAAGATTTAGTCTTTGTACGTATTGACCGTCGTCGCAAATTGCTTGCGACTGTTGTGTTACGTGCATTGAGCTATAGCAATGAACAAATTCTGAATATGTTCTACGAAAAAGTACCTGTATATCTTGATATGGGTAGCTATCAGATTGACCTTGTGCCTGAACGTCTTCGTGGTGAAATGGCTCAATTTGATATCGTGGACAATGATGGTAAAGCCATTGTTGAACAAGGTAAACGTATTAATGCTCGCCATGTACGTCAAATGGAAGCTGCTGGTTTAACTAAACTTCCAGTTCCAGATGAATATTTGTATGAGCGTATTACTGCTGAAGATATCGTGCTTAAAGATGGTGAAGTGATTACTGCTAACACTGTATTAAGTCATGAGATTTTGGTCAGAATTGCTGAAGGTGGTATTAAACAATTTAATATCCTGTTCACCAATGACATCGATCGCGGTTCTTTTGTTGCTGACACCTTACGTGCAGATACAACATCTGGCCGTGAAGAAGCACTTGTAGAAATCTACAAAGTGATGCGTCCAGGTGAGCCACCAACGAAAGAAGCGGCTGAAAACTTATTCAATAACTTATTCTTCTCTACAGAGCGTTATGATTTATCGCCTGTGGGTCGTATGAAGTTTAACCGTCGTTTGGGTCGTCCTTACGAAGTGGGTACAGATCAGAAGTCTCGTGAAGTAGAAGGTATTCTTTCTAACGATGACATCATCGATGTACTGAAAACATTGGTAGAAATTCGTAACGGTAAAGGTGAAGTCGACGATATCGATCACTTGGGTAACCGTCGCGTACGTTCTGTTGGTGAAATGACAGAAAACCAATTCCGTGTTGGTTTGGTTCGTGTTGAGCGTGCTGTTAAAGAGCGTTTAAACCAAGCTGAAACAGATAACTTGTCTCCACAAGATTTGATCAATGCGAAACCAGTTGCTGCTGCAATCAAAGAATTCTTTGGTTCAAGCCAATTGTCACAGTTTATGGATCAAAACAACCCATTGTCAGAAATTACACACAAACGTCGTGTATCTGCGCTTGGGCCTGGTGGTTTGACACGTGAACGTGCGGGCTTTGAGGTACGTGACGTACATCAAACTCACTATGGTCGTGTATGTCCAATTGAAACGCCTGAAGGACCAAACATTGGTTTGATCAACTCGCTTTCTGTTTATGCAAAAGCGAACAACTTCGGTTTCTTGGAAACACCATACCGTCGCGTTGTTGATGGTCGTGTAACAGATGATGTTGAATATTTATCTGCAATTGAAGAAGTTGGTACTGTGATTGCACAGGCCGATTCTGCATTGGATAAAGATGGACATTTAACTGAAGACTTCGTTTCAGTACGTCACCAAGGTGACTTCGTTCGTATGCCGCCTGAAAAAGTGACGCATATGGATGTATCGGCTCAACAGGTTGTCTCTGTCGCTGCATCTCTTATTCCATTCCTTGAACACGATGATGCTAACCGTGCCTTGATGGGTTCAAACATGCAACGTCAGGCTGTTCCTACATTGCTTGCTGATAAACCACTTGTGGGTACCGGCATGGAAGCAAACGTAGCGCACGACTCTGGTGTATGTGTGATTGCGAAACGTGGTGGACGCATTGAGTTTGTAGATGCATCACGTGTGGTTATTCGTGTCAATGAAGATGAAATGATCGCGGGTGAAGCAGGTGTAGATATCTACAACTTGATCAAATACACGCGTTCAAACCAAAACACATGTATTAACCAAAAAGTGCTTGTGAGCATGGGCGATAAAGTCGGTCGTGGTGACGTTCTTGCTGATGGTCCATCAACTGATGGTGGTGAATTAGCACTAGGTCAGAACATGCGTGTCGCGTTCATGACTTGGAATGGTTATAACTACGAAGACTCGATTTTATTATCTGAACGTGTTCTTCAAGAAGATCGTTTAACTTCAATTCATATTCAAGAATTATCATGTGTTGCACGTGATACGAAGTTAGGTGCGGAAGAAATCACTGCCGATATTCCTAACGTAGGTGAAGCAGCGTTATCTAAACTTGATGAATCAGGTATTGTTTATATCGGTGCTGAAGTTGCAGCGGGTGATATTCTTGTTGGTAAAGTGACACCTAAAGGTGAAACACAATTAACTCCTGAAGAAAAATTACTTCGTGCAATCTTTGGTGAGAAAGCGGCAGACGTTAAAGATTCATCTTTACGTGTTTCTTCAAGCGTTAAAGGTACAGTCATCGACGTTCAAGTGTTTACACGTGACGGTATCGAGAAAGATGAACGTGCTCAAGCGATTGAGAAAGCGCAACTTGATGCTTACCGTAAAGACTTGAAAGAAGAATTCAAAATTTTCGAAGAAGCTGCTCGTGAACGTATTATCCGTTTGTTAAAAGGCCAAGAGTCGAATGGCGGCGGTACTACGAAGCGTGGTGATAAGCTATCTGAAGATGTATTGTCTGGTTTAGAGCTTGTTGATCTTTTAGAAGTTCAACCAACAGATGAAGGTATTGCTGAACGCTTAACTCAAATTCAAGTGTTCTTGAAAGAGAAGAGCTACGAGATCGATGAGAAATTTGCTGAGAAAAAACGCAAACTTTCTACAGGTGATGAGCTTACAACAGGTGTCTTGAAAGTTGTTAAAGTTTACTTAGCTGTAAAACGTCGTATCCAGCCTGGTGATAAGATGGCGGGTCGTCACGGTAACAAAGGTGTTGTATCAAACATCTTGCCTGTTGAAGACATGCCGCATGACATCCATGGTGTTCCAGTTGATGTCGTACTTAACCCATTGGGTGTACCATCACGTATGAACGTGGGGCAGATTCTTGAAACTCACTTAGGTATGGCTGCAAAAGGTCTTGGCGATAAGATCGACAAGATGATGAAAGAGCAACGTACTGTTCTTGAGCTTCGTGATTTCTTAGACAAGATTTATAACAAAGTTGGTGGCGAGCAAGAAGATCTTGATAGCTTGACCGATGAAGAAATCTTGGTGTTATCAGGTAACTTGCGTAAAGGTGTTCCTTTAGCTACGCCAGTATTTGATGGTGCAGAAGAGAGTCAGATCAAAGAGTTGCTTGAGCTTGGTGGTATCTCACGTACAGGTCAAACAGTATTGTATGACGGACGTACAGGTGAGCGTTTTGACCGCCCAGTAACTGTTGGTTATATGTATATGCTCAAGTTGAACCATTTGGTTGATGACAAGATGCATGCGCGTTCTACTGGTTCTTATTCACTTGTAACTCAACAACCGCTTGGTGGTAAAGCACAATTCGGTGGTCAGCGTTTCGGTGAGATGGAAGTCTGGGCACTAGAAGCTTATGGTGCTGCTTATACACTTCAAGAAATGCTTACTGTGAAGTCGGATGACGTTGAAGGTCGTACTCGCATCTATAAGAATATTGTAGATGGTAACCATTATATGGATCCGGGTATGCCTGAATCGTTTAACGTATTGACCAAAGAGATCCGTTCTTTAGGTATCAACATTGAACTGAAAAATGGTGACTAAATCCCCCCCATTCCCCCTTTGTTAAAGGGGGGAATGTCCCTTCTTTAAGAAAGAGGGGGTAGGGGAGATGCCAAATCTCAGTGAAAAAACAATATTTGTGACCCAGTCGTAGCCTGAAAAGCGCTTCGACACACGGAGAAAAAAATTGAAAGACTTGCTCGATATCATGCGCAAAAAGACGGATTCAGATGGTCACGCTCCAGTAGAGTTTGACCGTATCCGTATTGGTCTTGCGTCACCAGAAATGATTAAGTCATGGTCTCACGGTGAAGTTAAAAAGCCAGAAACCATTAACTATCGTACGTTTAAACCAGAACGTGATGGTTTATTCTGTGCCAAAATCTTTGGTCCAGTAAAAGATTACGAATGCTTGTGTGGTAAATACAAGCGTATGAAATATAAAGGCGTCATTTGTGAAAAATGTGGCGTTGAAGTAACAACTGCAAAAGTTCGTCGTGAGCGTATGGGTCACATCGAGCTTGCTTCTCCAGTTGCGCATATTTGGTTCTTGAAATCATTACCAAGCCGTATCGGTTTATTACTTGATATGACTTTACGTGATATCGAACGTGTATTGTACTTCGAATCTTATGTGGTCACTGATCCTGGCATGACGCCAATGGAAAAGTACCAACTTCTTAACGATGAAGAATACTTCACAGCGTTAGAAGAACATGGTGATGAATTCAGCGCGAAAATGGGTGCAGAAGCAGTTCAAGATTTGTTGAAAGACATCGATCTTGAAGCTGAAATTTCTCGTTTACGTGAAGAAATTCCGAACACGACTTCAGAAACGAAGCTTAAAAAAGCCTCTAAACGTTTGAAGTTGATGGAAGCGTTCAAAGAGTCGAACAACAAGCCTGAATGGATGGTGATGAATGTACTTCCTGTACTTCCACCTGATCTTCGTCCGTTGGTACCGCTTGAAGGTGGTCGTTTTGCGACTTCTGACTTGAACGATCTTTATCGTCGTGTGATCAACCGTAACAACCGTTTAAAACGTCTTCTTGACCTTGCTGCACCAGACATTATCGTACGTAACGAAAAACGTATGTTACAAGAGTCTGTGGATGCGTTATTGGACAATGGTCGTCGTGGTCGTGCAATTACTGGTTCGAACAAACGTCCGCTTAAATCTTTGGCAGATATGATCAAAGGTAAGCAAGGTCGTTTCCGTCAAAACTTACTTGGTAAGCGTGTCGATTATTCTGGTCGTTCGGTAATTACTGTAGGTCCAACTTTACGTTTACACCAATGTGGTCTTCCAAAGAAAATGGCTCTTGAATTATTCAAGCCTTTTATCTTTGCTAAGCTACAAGCTTCTGGCCAAGCAACAACCATTAAAGCTGCGAAGAAAATGGTTGAGCGTGAAACCCCTGAAGTTTGGGACGTTCTTGCATCTGTAATTCGTCAACATCCAGTCATGTTGAACCGTGCGCCAACACTTCACCGTTTAGGTCTTCAAGCATTTGAACCTATCTTAATTGAAGGTAAAGCGATCCGTTTACATCCACTCGTTTGTGCTGCGTTTAACGCCGACTTCGATGGTGACCAAATGGCGGTTCACGTTCCATTAACACTTGAAGCTCAATTAGAAGCTCGTGCGTTAATGATGTCGACTAACAATATCTTGTCACCTGCAAATGGTGAGCCGATCATTGTACCTTCTCAGGACGTTGTCTTGGGCTTGTATTACATCACACGTGATGCAATCAATGCCAAAGGTGAAGGCATGGTGTTTGCGGATACTCATGAAGTAAACCGTGCACTTGCAACTGGTCAAGTTGACTTACATGCGCGTGTAAAAGCACGTGTACACCAAACAGTGATTGATGAAAACGGTAACCGTGAGCATCAAACAATTGTTGTAGATACGACGCCTGGTCGTTGCTTACTTTGGGAAGTTGTGCCTGAAGGTATGGATTTCCAACAAATCAACGTTGAGATGACGAAAAAGAACATCTCTAAATTGATTAACTCTTGCTACCGTAAATTAGGTTTGAAAGATACTGTTATCTTTGCTGACCAATTGATGTACTTGGGCTTCCGTCAAGCAACACGTTCAGGTGTTTCTGTGGGTATGGAAGACATGTTGATTCCACCACAAAAACAAGCAATTATCGAAAAAGCAGAAGTTGAAGTTCGTGAAATTGAACAACAATTTGAGCAAGGTTTCGTAACGGCAGGTGAGCGTTACAACAAAGTTGTCGATATTTGGGCGCGTACCAACGACCAAGTTGCGAAAGCGATGATGGATAACTTGTCCTTCACAACTGTTAAAAATAAACAGGGCGAAGACGAGAAGCAAAAATCATTCAACAGTATCTACATGATGTCTGACTCAGGTGCCCGTGGTTCGGCAGCTCAGATTCGTCAGCTTGCGGGTATGCGTGGTTTGATGGCGAAACCAGATGGTTCGATTATTGAAACGCCGATTAAAGCGAACTTCCGTGAAGGCTTGACAGTACTTCAATACTTCATTTCAACACATGGTGCACGTAAAGGTTTGGCCGATACAGCACTTAAAACTGCGAACTCTGGTTACTTGACTCGTCGTCTTGTAGACGTAGCACAAGACTTGGTTATTACAGAGCCAGATTGCGGTACGCTTGAAGGTCTTGTAATGACTCCGTTCATTCAAGGTGGCGACGTTATTGAGCCATTAAGTGTACGTGTATTAGGACGTGTAACTGCTGAAGACGTGAAAAAAGCGGGTTCAGATGAAGTTGTTCTTCCACGTAACACATTGATTGATGAAAAAATCGCTGCATATATTGAAGATGCTGGTGTTGATGAAGTTAAAGTACGTTCAGTTGTAAACTGTGCTTCCACTTTCGGTGTATGTGCGAAATGTTATGGTCGTGACTTGGCTCGCGGTCACTTGGTAAATCCAGGTGAATCTGTTGGTGTTATGGCTGCACAATCAATTGGTGAACCTGGTACACAGTTAACCATGCGTACATTCCACGTGGGTGGTGCTGCAAGCCGAACATCTGCTGCAAATAGCGTACAAGTACGTAATAAAGGTACGGTTCGTTTTCATAACGTTAAAACTGTTCAACATGCTAAAGGCCATTTGGTATCTGTTTCACGTTCAGGTGAGATCGGTATTGCAGATGACTTAGGTCGCGAACGTGAACGTTATAAACTTCCATACGGTGCGTCTATCTTGATTAAAGATGGTCAACCTGTAGAAGGCGGCGGTATTGTTGCGACTTGGGATCCGCATACACATCCATTGGTGACAGAAGTTGCTGGTAAAGCACGCTTCAGCCAAATTTCGGATGGCGTAACTGCAACATCTAAAACTGATGATGCAACGGGTATGACGACTGTTGAAATCTTACCTGTAACAGCACGTCCTGCTTCTGGTAAAGATTTGCGTCCTGCAATCGTGTTGGATACAACAGATGGCGGCGAACAGTTCTACTTCTTGCCACAGAACACGATCGTTACTGTTCGTGATGGTGAAACGATTGGTGTTGGTGACGTTATTGGTCGTGTACCACAAGAAACTTCACGTACTCGTGATATTACCGGTGGTCTACCACGTGTAGCTGATTTGTTCGAAGCACGTAAGCCGAAAGAACATGCAATTCTTGCTGAAATTTCAGGTGTTGTAAGCTTTGGTAAAGAAACCAAAGGTAAGAACCGTTTAGTGATTACACCAGATGATGGCTCTGAAATTTATGAAGAGTTGATTCCAAAATGGCGTACCATTAACGTGTTTGAAGGTGAGCATGTTAACCGTGGTGAAACCATTTCTGATGGTCCACAAAATCCACATGACATCTTACGTTTGAAAGGTGAAGTTGCATTAACCAACTACATCGTGAACGAAGTTCAAGACGTTTACCGCTTACAAGGTGTAAAAATCAACGATAAGCATATCGAAGTAATCGTTCGTCAAATGTTGCGTAAAGTAGACATTACCGACGGTGGTGATACAAGCTTTATCAAAGGTGAACAAGTGGATTACATCCGCGTTGTGGGCGAAAACCAAGCAGTATTGGCTCAGAACAAGTTCCCTGCGAAGTATGAACGTCAATTGATGGGTATTACGAAAGCATCGCTTTCTACTGATTCGTTCATCTCTGCTGCATCGTTCCAGGAAACAACACGTGTGTTAACTGAAGCTGCTGTAACAGGGAAAGAAGATGAGTTACGTGGTTTGAAAGAAAACGTTGTTGTAGGTCGCTTGATTCCAGCTGGTACTGGTCTTGCATACCATTTAGAACGTCGTCGTCAAGAAGCAGAAGCTGCAGAGCATGAGCTTGTAAATGACTTCTCTGAAGTTGATCAAGCATTCTCTCAAGCTTTAAATGAAGATACTTTCTAAGTTAAACAGCTTTTGAAATGAAGAAGACGCCTTAGGGCGTCTTTTTTTATATACTGAGTAGACTCAAGTCATAAGCATTTAAAATGGCAATAAAAATTAGACATACATTGATGGTTTTACTGGCAGTCATGTTGGTTCCCGCCTGTTTGTTGATGTTTTTACCAGCTCAGCCAGAAATGAATTGGCAGCATAATGTATTTCAATTCATCACAGAAAAATTAAAGGTTCAAACGGGAATGTTTGGCCCCTTGGGTTTTTATACAGTATCGATTACTGCATATTTTTCGCTATTGAGCAGCATCTGGGCCGTTTTTTTATTTTGCATGATTTGGCAAGAAGAGCATGAAACTGCACCTCAAACAACCACTCAGACAGTGCAATTTAAGTTGTTGGATGGGGTAATTATGGTTGTATGTGTTATTGGATTTATCTGGTTTAGTTTTTCGATGATGCAATGGCATTTCGCGAAACAAGATATGACCATAGGTTTAGGTCGAAATGGTTATTTATTCCAATCCTTGTATCACTATCAACTTGGTGTTGTCTTTGCTGAACTCTTTTTTATGCTTTTCTTGGTATTCAGCCAGCTGGCAATCTTAATGCTTGTTTATGCAAGTTATCATTTTCTCAATGAAAAATTTAAACGAATAGAATGATGCTTTTAGTTTTAAAAATCTTGTGATTAAGTTAATGCTTTATGAGGAAATCGTCATTCAATGATAATTTCTTATTAACATGAATGTTATTTAAATTCGACTGTGCATCTTTGATAATTAAAGACTACAAATAGCAACATGAAAATTTAATTTAATCCATAAATTAGTGTTTTCATAAAATCAGTTGTAATTAATTGCATTTGTAAGTTCAGATAGAAAGGATGAATAACATGAAAAAAATAGTAATGACTATGATGTGTGTGAGTTTACCTATTGTGATGCTTACAGGTTGTGAAAACATGTCAGCAAATGATAAGCGTATTACTTCCGCGGCACTTGGTGGTGCTGTTGGTGGTGGTATAGGTAATCATGCTGGTAATGGTGTGGGTGCTGCTGTTGGTGCAGGTGGTGGTGCTGCTGTAGGAAGCAAAGCCAACAATGGTTCAAACCGTAATGCAACATATAGTGGTATAGGTGCAGGTATTGGCTCAGTCATTGGTAAAGGTGTACTCGGCGGTGATGCCGGTGCGGCCATTGGTGGTGCGATCGGTGGTGGTGCTGGTGCTGCAATTGAGCAAAATAAATAGTCGTTAAAACCAAATCAAAATAAGCGCAACGTTTATAACGTCATGCGCTTATTTTTTTATCAATATCTAATTTTAGAAGAGTTCAGCATCTCTTCACTATTACACAATTTATTGACTATTTGGCTTTAAAATGGCTCATTCAAACAGACTTCAGCGTTTTAATGGGTGAGGGTTTTTACGACGGATATACACCGTTTTTTGTACTTCAGCAATTCTTAAGCCCGAGTCGTCAAAAATATTCACTGTATAGTTACGATAGACTGGACTATAGTTTTCGGCCAAGTTCTTCACATGTTCGATTTCAATCGCATCTAAACGGATATCTGCATAAACCGTACTGCGACCAGGGGAAAGGAAATTGATGTTTGCGGTTTTGTCCCAAACCATATATTTCGGGCCTAAATGATGCATTAAAAGAAGCATATAAAATGGATCAACCATTGAATACAAACTACCGCCAAAGTGCACGCCAACAATATTTTGATTGCTATGCGTCAGTGGCATTTTGACCCGAACGTGATAGTTTTTTAGATCAATTTTTTCGATTTCAATCCCTGCACCTTTATATGGAGAAAAATGATTCAACATAAATTTGGAAACAAATGGGATTGTCTGTAGTTTTTTGATTAGCGCATTCATGGTCAATTCTAGTTATCGATTTTTAAACCATAATAAAGAACAGAATGGAATGTGGCATTGATCTAAATGCCCTTTACAACGAAATCACAGCCAATGGTAAAACAATAAAAGGTGACTCAATGCAAGTGCAAACTTATTGGATATCCACCCAAGACAAACAAAAACTTTATGCAAAAACATGGGGTAATGCTGAAAACCCTGCGTTGGTTTTGGTGCATGGCTATCCCGATAATCAAGAAGTTTGGGAACCGATTATTGAACAATTGATCTCAAAATTTTACATCATTACTTATGATGTACGTGGGGCAGGGCAGTCTTCTGTACCAAAACGAATTCGTGATTATGCTTTAGCACGCTTATCTTTGGATTTTGAGTGCGTGGTAAATGAGCTACTGCCCAATCGTAATTTTCATCTTGCAGCGCATGATTGGGGCTCGATTCAGTCGTGGGAATCTGTGACTGAACCTAAATTTAAAAATCGTATTTTGTCTTATACCACTATGTCTGGACCTTGTTTAGATCATGCGGCTTTTTGGATGCGTGAACAGTTTTTACATGAAAAGCCTAAATTTTTTAAGCAGTTATTTAAATCTTGGTATATCGTTGCATTCCAGTTACCATTTCTTGCCCCGACCGTTTGGCATTTTTTTAGCCCACAACGCTGGGGTGCAATTTTAACGCAACTTGAGAAAAAGAAAGGCTTACCCTTAAACCAAAATATTGCAAAAGATGGTGAACATGGTATCGGACTATACCGTGCTAACTTTCTTCCACGTTTAACTCGTCCACGTGAGCGTTATGCAGTATGTCCTGTACAGGCGGTTGTACTGTTAAGAGATAAATTTGTAAGTCCAGAATTGATTGATGAAGTGCCTAAATGGGCAACAGATTTTGAACGTGTAGAAGTTGATGCAAACCATTGGGCAGTACTTAGTCAACCACAAGAGATTGCACAATATATTGAAACATTTGCACTCAAAAATAGTGAGAGTTGATTCGCTTAAAGTGATGTGAGCTCTTATAAAAATAGGCCATGTTTTCACATGGCCTATTCATTTTATGACCAGTTCGACTAAATTACAGCTTCATTGAAGTGAATCTGATAAAATATCGGCTTTCAAATTTTCGTAAATTTCTCCATGAATGCTGTCGTTATTGCGATTGCCGTGATGTTTATCTTGTCACTGGCACGAGTTTCTGTTGTTTTAACATTGGTTATTTCAGCAATTATAGGTGGGTTGGTTGCAGGTTTAAGCTTGTCAGATACTGTTACAGCATTTAATGCGGGCTTGGGTGATGGTGCAGAAGTTGCCTTGGCCTATGCGGTATTAGGCGCTTTCGCTTTGGCACTTTCAAAGTCAGGCTTGCCTGATTTATTGGCCTATAAACTGATCGGCTTACTCGGTATGGAAGCCACGCAGAAACAAGCAACCAAAGTAAAATTCTTATTATTGGGTATTTTACTGATTGCCGCGATTTGTTCACAAAATTTAATTCCTGTGCATATTGCGTTTATTCCTGTGCTTGTTCCACCGCTCTTAAAAGTGATGAATCACTTGAAACTCGACCGTCGTGCCGCAGCATGTGTACTGACCTTAGGTTTAGTCGGCACATATATCTTCTTGCCTGTAGGCTTTGGTGCAATTTTTCTTGAACAAATTCTGATGGGGAATATCAACAAAATTGGCGCTGCTTATCATCTGCATGTTGAAAGAAGCATGATGCCTATGGGGATGGCTATTCCTGTATTGGGTATGGTGATTGGTACTTTATTTGCCGTTTTTGTCAGTTATCGTAAACCGCGTATTTATGTTGATCGTAATGTTGCACCAATTACCACGATTGATTTAGATAAACCACTTCGTGCGGTAAATGTTGAGGTATTAAAAGCTGATGGCATAGCCTTAGAGCAAGAAGCCAAGCAAGAAGCCCCTGTGATTGCCAAGAAAACTATTCTTATGGCATTGCTGGCAATCATTTTAACCCTGATCTCTCAATTGTATTCAGGCTCAATGATCCTTGGCGGATTAGTGGGCTTTTCTGTCTTATCTGCCGCAGGGATTTTTAAATGGCAAGAAGCGGATGATGTTTTTGTACAAGGGATGCGTATGATGGCATTGGTCGGTTTTATCATGATCTCTGCTGCGGGGTTTGCATCCGTGATGACCCATACTGGGGATATTAATCAGTTGGTCAACGGTGTTGTTCATTTGATTGGTGACAATAAAGCGCTAGCTGCTTTCTTGATGTTATTTATTGGTTTATTTGTAACGATTGGAATTGGTTCATCATTTTCAAGTGTGCCTGTACTTGCAGTCATTTATGTTCCTTTATGTGTACAATTCGGCTTCTCTCCACTTGCAACCGTTGCTCTGATTGGTACTGCGGCAGCATTAGGAGATGCGGGTTCACCAGCTTCAGATTCGACCTTGGGGCCTACTGCTGGTTTGGGCGTAGATGGGCAACATGATCATATTTGGGATACGGTTGTTCCAACATTTATCCATTTTAATATTCCATTATTGGTGTTTGGTTGGATTGCTGCGATGGTGCTGTAGCGTTTATTTTTTAAGTTAAGGCTGTTTATGATGAGATCTAAACAGCCTTTTTTATATCTGTTCGACTAAAATCATTTAAATAGATGGGTTGATATTCTTTGTAAAAATGGGAGTATTCTAGTTTTTGATATTTAAACAGCAGGAAAAATCTTAAATAATATGCCTGAATTAAGATCAGCAGATCAAGATTATCAATTATCTAAGCCTAAATAATAAGGTGAGTGGGGATTTGGCTGATCAAAGAGATACATATAAAGGTGAGTTATAAACCTTTGTGATCATACTGCCCCAATTCATAAAAATACTTCAGGATCACTGCATAGAGATACCTGATGGTAATAAGATATCATTGTAATTATTGGAAAAAGTAAATATGAATATATGTGAATTAGTGAGTTATATTGAAGTTGGTATGACCAAACCTGTTGTAGTAGATAGAGTTTTATTAGAAGAGTATGGGAATTATATGAGAGTAATTGGTTTTTTGGACAAAGAACAAATATTAATATCCTACTTTTATTATGATGAAAGTGATGAGGATACAGGGATAGATATTAATCTTAAATATGAATCATTAGATAAAGCGATACAGTCAATTGAACAGTTTTTAGGGGTTTCAATAGATGGATGGGAAAATTTTAATCGAACAGGAAATTATCCAGAACCTTTGGAGAATTGTGTTGATAATAAATGGAATAATTTAGTAAATGATATTAAGCAAGGTACTATGATTCCAAAAGGTTATAATGAAATTCGTTTGAATATATAAATTACTATATTTTTTATTGATTAAAATACTTTAATTCTTTTATCTTAAAATGAACTGTTTATCTTTAAACAATATGATTTAGACTATGTAACATAACTTTATATTGATGTTTTATTGACAGTATAGGTTGATTTAATTTCCTAATGTATAAAAATAACAAAAAACAATTTTTCGATGAACTCTCTGTTTTCAATACACTTTTATCTTTCTCGATAAAAAATTCAGAGATGCCAATCTGATTGGCTGAATCTATCATCTAGGACATGGAGGCAAGATTTTTCTCTGAAGATACAGCCCTGAAAATGAGGTTTAAATTTATTTTATAGATATTATTAATTTATAATAAAGAATCCATTTTATATTAAATTTCACTTAATAATCCTGATTAATTTGGTTGGGTTTTAAAACCAACTGTTTTGATGTGATTAAAATAAAATTTATTGTATAACAGTTACTTAAAAATATATATTAATTCTTAATTTAAATAAATGTTGCAATATTATTAATACCTATGTTTAATGTTTATTAATAACAACGCTGGGGTATTTATAATGTTAAAGCAAACTGCTCTTATTGCATTAATGGCAATTTCTTCTGCTTCATTTGCAGATTGGCAAGTCAAGGTTGGTGGTTCGGTGATTGCACCAACACAAGACACCAAAGTTGCTGGTGTTGGTACTGTGAAAGCAGACCATGAATATGCTTTTACGCCTTCTGTAGAATATATCTTTGGTGAAACACCTTTCTCTGCGGAAGTTTTATTAGCTACACCAATTAGCCACGATGTGAAATTAGATGGTGAAAAAGCAGTTAACCTTAAACACTTACCACCAACTGTAACGTTTAAATATAACTTCAAAAACTCTACACGTTTTACACCATATATTGGTGTTGGTGGTACAGCATTCCTTGCATGGGATGAGGAATCATCTGGGGCATTGGCGGGCACTAAGATTAAAGTTAAAGATGATTTTGGTTTTGCTGGTCAAATCGGTTTTAACTTCCAACCTGCTGATGCAAAAAACTGGGGTGTTTTCTTTGATGCCCGTTATGCTCAATTAAGCCCAGAAGTGACTGTTAAAGCGGGTAATACTACTGCTGCAAAATTTGATTTAGATATTGATCCAGTTATCTATACTTTGGGTTATAGCTATAGATTCTAAGTTCGCTTTAGACTCATAAAAAACTCGGTAAATTTACCGAGTTTTTTTATTTTTACAGAGCCTTATATATTGAAACAAGAAGCAATAAAAAATAGTTATTTTTAGCTATATAAGCGCTGATTAAATCCATTTAATCTATCAGAACATCAATAAGACTTTGACATGATATGAAAAATTTAATTTTTATAATATTGGTAGGGTTAAGTAGCAGCACAATAGCCAATGCAGCAAGTTTTAATTGTGAGCATGCTCAGACCAAAAGCGAACATGCCATTTGTGAGCATCGCAGTTTAAACGATGCAGATGTCAAAATGGCGACCACCTATACCATTATCCGTAAACTTGTTCCGATGGGAACACGGGGTGTGATACAGGATCAGCAAGTGAAATGGTTACAACTGCGCAATCAATGTCAGGACAATCTACGTTGTTTAACCGATGCGTATCAGATGCGCCAGCAAAAACTAGAGATTTATATGAATCGAGTTTACCAACAAGGTCCATTTTAAAAAAAATTAAATTTGCCTATTGAAATATGCTTAAACCACTCCATTTCTAATGCATTCAATAAAAAAGCGTTATGAATTTACGGAGTGATTTTATGAGTGAACAGAACGTACAACACAGTTCAAAAAAGCATAGCTTTCAAGCAGAAGTGGCTCAGCTTTTACATTTAGTGACGCATTCACTTTATTCTAACCCTGAAATTTTCCTACGCGAGCTGATTTCAAATGCTTCAGATGCATGTGATAAGTTACGTTTTGAAGGAATTAACCATCCTGAATATTATGAGAATGATCCAGACTTACATGTTCGTGTAAGCCTAGATAAAGATGCGAAAACAATCACCATCTCAGACAACGGTATTGGTTTAAGCCAACAAGAAGCAATTGATAACTTAGGAACGATTGCTAAATCAGGCACCAAAGACTTTATGTCAAAGTTATCTGGTGACCAAAAAGCTGATGCACAACTGATTGGCCAGTTTGGTGTAGGTTTTTATTCTGGTTTTATCGTTGCTGATAAAATTACCGTTGAATCTCGCCGTGCAGGTTTAGATGCATCAGAAGGTGTACGTTGGATCAGTGGTGGTACGGGTGACTTTGAAGTCGAACAAATTGAGAAGGCTTCACGTGGAACGTCGATTATTTTACATTTACGTGATGACGCACTGGATTATTTAGAATCTTATAAAATTAAACAAATTATCAATAAATACTCAGACCATATCAGCTTACCTATCGAAATGCAGAAGGAAGTTTGGCAGGAAGAAGAAGCAGCTGAAGGTGAAGAGAAAAAACCAGGTCATTATGTTAAAACAGATGAATGGGAAGCGATTAACTCAGCAAGTGCCTTGTGGACACGTAGCAAAGGCGAAATTACTGAAGAGCAGTATGTAGAATTCTATAAGAATTTAACTCATGACTTTGATGCACCATTGGCTTGGGCACATAACCGAGTTGAAGGCAGTACTGAATATACCCAATTGCTTTATATTCCAAGTAAAGCACCAAGTAATATTTTCACGCGTGAAGCTAAAGCAGGCATCAAACTTTATGTAAAACGTGTATTTATTATGGATGATGCAGATAATCTGATTCCAAATTATCTACGTTTTGTACAAGGTGTGGTGGATAGTGCTGATCTGCCGCTTAATGTAAGCCGTGAGATTCTACAAGAAAGCCGTGATGTGAAAACCATCCGTGAAGGTAATGCACGTCGTGTATTGACAACATTGGATGCTTTAGCAAAATCAGAAGATCAAGCTGATCAAGACAAATTTAAAACTTTCTATGCTGAATTTGGTTCAGTGATCAAGGAAGGTTTAGGTGAAGACTTTGGTAATCGTGAACGTATTCTAAAACTTTTACGCTTCTCTACTTCGAGCAATGATGAGGTATCAACATCATTGGAAGCTTATAAAGCACGCATGAAAGAAGGGCAAAAAGCTATCTATTATGTGACTGCCGATAGCTTAGCGGCTGCGAAAAACTCTCCGCAACTTGAATTATTCCGTAAAAAAGACATTGAAGTTTTGCTTATGGCAGATCGTGTTGATGAATGGGCGATGGAGTTTGTGCATGACTTTGATGGCACTCCTATGCAAAATGTTGCAAAGGGTGCAGTCGATCTTGGTGATTTACAAGATGCGGAAGAGAAAAAAGCACTCGAAGCTGCCGCAGAACAGTTTAAACCTGTGGTTGAAAAACTCTCTGATTCATTAAAAGCCAAGACCAAAGAAGTGCGTGTGACAACGCGTTTAGTGGACTCACCAGCATGTCTAGTGACCAGCGATGGTGAGCTTTCGCCGCAGTTAATTCGTATGTTAAAACAAGCGGGTCAGGCTGTACCTGAATCTAAACCAATTCTGGAAATTAACCCTGAACATCCTTTAGTAAAAAAACTTGAAAGTTCAGCCCAGTTTGATGATTTAGCCAATGTGATCTTTGATCAGGCAGTAATTGCTGAGGGTGGTTTACCTGATGATCCTGCTGAATATGTAAAACGTATTAACAATTTATTGCTTAAATAAGTCGTAATTTGTTTTAACAGAGCCTATCTTTAAGATAGGCTTTTTTATATAAACACATTCAATGAATAATTTTAAAAGAATTCAATGTATAGGTTGTTTTGTATTGCTCAGTTTAGCTACAACAGTTGTGATGGCATATGAACTTCCACCAGTTGAAAAGCGTAATGCAAATACCACAGATATTTCAGTACATAACGCCATGTTCTTAAGACAAAATACACAGGCTGCTGTGATGGGTATATTGAAAAAAAATGGCCAGAACTATGAACTTGCTGCTAGCGATGGGAAAGGGGGAATGGCGTTACCGATAGCGGTACATCCAAGCCTTAAAATAGACGATGCTTTAGTCGATAAAGAAGTTAGGGCGATTGGGCGAATGACTTATGAAACAATGTATATGCCCAATTCTAGCGACTTTGGTCCCGCTTATAGTTTTACTTTTGAATTGTTTTCAATTGCCCCATTGAATTAAAAGGGTGTGGCAGGCATTTTACCAACATCAGTGGATAAGTCGAAACTTATCCACAGTTCAGCTTAAAGATTCAGCTTATGCTTAAAATAACGCTTCTAAACGTACCAAAGCGCTTGGGAAATGGCTACGATCTTCACGACGATCATTAAAATAATTTAAGTCGCCTTGTACGTAAAACCATTCACGCCAAACAGGTTGTCGCCAAGAAACAAAAGGCCCCCAACTGTTGAGCTTAAGGTCATTATTATTATAATAACCGCCAGTATAGATACCATAGTTAAAGCGATTATTTTTAAAGAACTGATGTTGTCGATAAGTACGGTTATCCCAAGTTAAATCATCGTCTTGTTCATCTGCATACGTCACATAGAATTGGTTGGAAATAAAGGGCTGATTGGGGCGAGCATGGGTCAGCTCTAAGTTGGTTCTCAAATAGTTTTCACTGTCGATCCCATAGCGGTAAATCTGTTCCGCATGAAAAGTAAAATCATTCCCCAGTTTCCAATCCTTTTGAGCCTTTAAACGTGCATAGATATCATCACCTGAACGAATACCAAGGTCTGCATCTAAGTCAAAAGGTAAGCGTTTAGAAAGCTGTGACCAACGTAAAGCAATCGAGCTGTTATCATCACGAATTTGTTTACCATCCACTCGTTTATCTGGATCGCCATCAGCATGATTATTGTTGATCGCTATATTATTTGTAATTTCATCATCTAATGAATCATCACCAAAGACCACACTTAAACGGTTTTCAAGTGTGGGTAATTTAACTTTTCCTCGGATACGAGGATTGACATCATAACCATCATGCTTATTCCATTGATTATCAACAATGATCCGCAACGTTGCTGACGCTGGATGTGCAGGATCAGTTTTTCCAAACCAGTTGTCCATTTTATTGGCTGTACGGTCTGCCCAATTGCTAATCTTTTTCTGCTTTTTGTCGGCCCAAGTTTGATCTTCTGTTGCATCCGTTGGGGGAACAATAACTTGATTAGATTGTTCTGGGAAAATGGTCGGTGTTGAGTCAACAATTTTTGGAATATAGTTGAGCAAGCCCATCTCATTTTCTTTGGCGCTGGCTAAAGAAGGTTGCTGATCGACTTTCCCCGTTTTAGCATTCGCTTCAAGACTGCTATTTACTTCTGCAAACGCAGTGTTCCCAAAAAAACCGCCTAATATTAAGACATAAGGTAGTTTTGAGAAGATTGATATTTTATTCATATGCCCACTTCTTAAACTTTGAGTCATTCAGTACTTCATTTTCGATATAACTATGCCTTAAAAAAACACTAAATTTCAATGGAATCGCTATTTTAAGTACAAAAAACATAAATTTATTTAAAATGAAGCGTATTCTATCCACATTATCGCGAATCAAAGCGTGACTTAAGCTATTTTTTAATAAATAAGCGCTTTTATTATCCAAAGCTCAATTATGGTAAAGCTTTTACGCTAAAAATTCTTTGGAGACAAAATCTACACTTATCCAAGAATAGATAAGCGATTTTAAATATAGTCAAACTGCATAATTATTCATGCAAGTGATTTGCTTCAAGTCATTGATTAGACATGAAGCATGTATCTTTTATGAACTTTTTAAAAACTATGGGTTATCAATTCATTTTTTGTGCTTTTGAATCATAAATAGTTGCCCTACAGTGTGGCGACATGGATGTCGCCGTTGGGCGGGGGGATATGAGCAAAAATAAAGCACTGCTTTGTTTGCAGCGCAAGAGCCCTGTTAAACGAAAGATTTTTGTCATCTTTTCATCTCTGAAAAGTGAGGCATCGCCTACGCAAAGGTATTTAAGCTTTGAATGTATGGTACGGCATTGCAAGCTTTTTATAATCAAACAAATTATTTCCTAAGGCAATTGATTTAGTTGAAAATATTAATCAAGAGAAATTATATTCTTGTGTATGAGTTTTTGACAGGTTGACTATAGTAGCAATGCACTTTTGAAAAGCGAGAATGAAGAAAAATTATACGCTGTTGTGGATAACTTTAATTTTATCCTCAAAGCCTATTTTATTGCGGCATAAACAAAAACACCTCCAAAAGAGGAGGTGTTGTGTCTTAAAAAATAAGAAAATTAAAAAAGAAACTACAGCGCATGAATTTCGTGGGAACGAAAAATATTTATTGATCTTAGTCTAAGAAAAAGGTGATGAATAGTTGCTTTTCTGCAACGCTGTATTGCAAAAATGGCACGTAAAATTTAAAAAATGACTCATTAAAAATAAGACATAGAAATCATTCAGTATATTTTTTATGATCTGTTTCGGTTGGTTTTTTAATCATTTTCTTAAATATTATTATGCTTATTGAATACTGAAGAAACTCCTTCAAGGAATTTCTCCAGTAGCTGATTTTATTTGTTGGGAACTTCACAAGACTCATCAGCACAAACAGGGCCATCCTGTTGCTCGATTTCAGCATCATTCGCAGTTTCAAGGGCTTTTTCTAACACTTGTACAAAGACTTCACGTGGTTGAGCACCCGCTAAAGCCACACGTTGATCAAAGACAAAGAATGGTACGCCTGTTACTTTTAATTGTTCATGAGCAACTTGTTCATCGAATTTTACAAAGTCAGCATATTCTTCAGAGTCTAGAACATCATCAACTTCTATTGGATTTAAGCCAATACGAGATGCGACATCTTCAATTGTTTCCCGTTCACCAATCGGTAAACCTTGAGTCATATAGCTATAGAAAAAAGCTTCTTCTGCTTCTGAACCTAAACCCTTACTTTGTGCAAGGTGAATGATCCGATGGGCGTTAAAGGTATTTCCTGAGTTGGCATTTTCCCAGTTAAATTGGATGCCTTCTTCTTTTGCCATTGCTGCAATATTGCGTTGCATATCTTCGACTTCAGGGATACTACGCCCATATTTTTGCGCAAGACGTTCAGAGTTTGAAACTTCTTGACGCGTAGGTGCTTCAGGATCAAGTTCAAAACTGTGCCAATGGACTTCAAGCTCAATACCTGCTTGTTCAGCAGCAGCTTCTAAACGTTTTTTACCGATATAGCAAAAAGGGCAAACCACATCTGACCAAATATCTACGCGCATGGGAAATCTCTACAATCTAATTTTGGATTATGATGGGGTTTGTTTGCATAAATTTAAAGTGAAACTTTTAAGCAGTCTTATTTTAAGGTGATTCAACAAAGGTTATTTATTGTTATTTTGCATAATTAATATACAAAAAAGAGTCGCTTAGGATATTCTAAGTAATCTATAAGGATGTTCGGAGTTTGGTATGCGTCGACTTTTGATTGTTTTCGGTATCATCTTTCTGGCTGTTATTGGATTTTTCTACTATGACCATACTTCAATAAAGAATGAAGACGCCAATCGCCAAGCATTTGATTTGGTGATGACTGAAAAAATGCGGCAACTTTCTGAACAAGCCCAAGACCGTTCTAAACCCGTAAATATTGATATTCATGATAATCGGCTCAAAGGTGATTACAAAACCTTGTCTGAGTTTTTATTGAAATATTGGGCCAAGAATGTTGATACACGGAACACTTATTTAAATCAGCTCGCAGCGGCCAAATGGGATCATTTTTTAGATGTAAATCGTTTGGATGCAGACCGTAAACAGAACTATGTAGAAACAACACAGATGCTGGTGACTGTACGACAAGCAATGCAGCAATATCAGCAAAAAAATAGACAAAATAAAACCGAGGCTTTAAACGAATTAAAAAAAATAGATTTGCGCAAGGACCTCAAGAAACCCTTACAGGATAAGCTCGAACAGAATGTTGAACTTGACCCTGAAAATACCCTAATCCTAAATGAGCTACAAATTTTAGGTAAAGCTGAAACCATGTTTGATTTGTTAAAAAAATATGAGTGGCAGAAGCAGGGTAATCAAATTTTGTTTAAAGACGATGCTCAAGTGAAACAGTTTAACCAGTTGTTTCAGGATGTGCTGAAATTGAATAGCCAAATCAATCAGAAAAAAGAGCAAAATGCGGAAGTATTAGAAGAAGCCTTGTAAATTTTAGAAGTAGATGAATGAAAAATATAAAAATATGTTTGCTTTTTACAATGTTTATACTGCTATTGCTGGGTGGGATTGGCTATGTCTACCAGACGCCATTTCTCGTTCAGCAAGATTGTAAAAGCGTTGCTTTATATCGCTATCATTTTGGTGTTTATCAAATTGATCAAGACACAATGCTGGATGCCGATACTTATAAAAAGGTTTATGGATGGAAGCATTTTTTAGGCTTAGCCCCTATTTTATGTGCTGAACAAATTGAGTATGACCAATGTGTCGTGGAGGAAAAGCAAGCGGGGTTAAATGCTGAGCAGGAAAAACAGCAATGGAGCCTTGTGCGGGACAATTTATATATCAATCCTCAACGAGAATTGGCGTTAAAGTTTCCTTATGCAAATCGTTGTAGCGTGTTTCTATCTGAACATGTTCTGCCCAGCAAAAGCCTGTCGATCATGGGTGAGCGTTTTTATCGACATTTGGGTTTTGGTGGTGAAGATGGGCCTTCTTTGAATGACACTATAGATTTAGCGAGCTTTAAGCAGTTAAACCCTTCTAATTTGTATAAAGATAAACGGCATGTTTATCACTACTTTAGCATGCTGGATGGGGGCATGTTTTCGATTTTAGAGGGTGCAGATGCCAGTAGTTTTGAACTACTCGGAGATTGCTACGCAAAAGACAAGCAGCATATTTATGAAGAACGTTTTGGCGAACTTGAGGGTGCAGATTATGCAAGTTTTAAAACCAAATCTGATATGGGATGCGTTGCACAGGATAAAAATGGCTATTGGTTTTGGAATAATCGAAAAGCTTGGAAAGATATGAATAGTGAAGAAAAAGAGCGGGTCCAGGCGCTTCAATAAGATTGATCTCGATTAACGCTTGGTTTCTTCAGCTTTTCCTTGCATTAAAAAAGATGTTAATAGGCTTTGAGATTTTTTGAGTTTGACTAATTTTTCTGAAATATGTTCTAACTCTATTTTTAATGTTTCTTTGGCAACAGGGCATAAGGTAAATTTTTCCTCACCCAAATCGAAACATGGCAATAATAATTTAATGTCTTTTAAATGCATGCCGGCATCATTGAGAACTTTAATTTTTTGAATATCCTCGATGTTTGCTTGATTATAAGCTCGATAGTGATTCGCTGTTCGTTGCGGGCGAATTAATCCTAGCTCTTCGTAATAACGTAACATACGCGGGCTTACTTGAGTTATCTCAGCAACTTTAGCAAGATTCATAATAGACCTCTTATAAACTAAAACGGACCAGTTGGAAAAAAAATTATTGGTGGCTCTATTTAAGCTGTTGAATGAGCAAAACCTATTTAATCTTTATTTCAGAATTTTAACAGTATTTACCGTTTATCTGAGCTTTAGTGAATCTCGCTATAATTTGTTATAGCCTGTTTAATAGACAATATTAAATGTATTGAATCATTTTATTGAATATATACGATGATTTATTTTTTAGGTGAAATGTATGAACTTTATCAAAGTTTCGATACTTGTAACTGCTCTTTCTGTTTGGTTACCCACTGTACAGGCAGAAGAAGTTGCCTCATTGCCTACGATTAAAGTGATGGCGGATTCTGAACTGCGTCAAGAAGCTGTAGGTGTTGTTCCTTATCAAGAAGATAAAGATGTACGTAAGGCGTTACAGCATCAGATCATTAAAAAAGATAATGAGATCCAAAATTATGTGATTGGCGATAATTTTACTACGCTTGATATACAGCCCAAAGCCTCTGAACCGAATATAAATCAAATTTCTTCACCATTACTTAGAGAGTATGTTTTAGCTGTGGCTGCTGGTTTGCAGTCTTCTGACCCGACATCAGGTTTGTTTACCATGATGGAACCACTTTCGATGGGTATGAATCGCGAGAAAGCTTTAGAAGCAGTTCGTAATGGAACTTTTAAGTTGAATATCGATGCTGACCGTTTAGATTTGATGTTAGGTGATAAATGGCGAAGTGCTCTGCCTAAGTGATTCGTTATTTAAAATTTTGATTATTTCATTAAGCCAATCTGTTGATTGGCTTTTTGTATATTGCTATCTGTTTTCAAGAATGTTGACATATCCTAATTCTAAAATTAAGTTAGTAGTTAAGGTGAAATTATCTATTAAAAATATCAAAATCAATAGGATATTTAGATAAATTTGAAATGTTTATAATAAAAATCCCCGCATTAAGCGGGGATTTTATATCTTAGTATTTAATTAAGAATTAAACACGTTCGATAATTGTCGCGATACCTTGACCAAGACCGATACACATGGTTGCAAGACCGATTTGCGTATCTTGTTGTTCCATCACGTTCAACAATGTAGTGGTGATACGTGCGCCAGAACAACCCAATGGGTGACCCAATGCAATCGCACCGCCGTTTAAGTTGATCTTGTCTTGCTTGTCATAGATGTTCAAGCCTTTCATTACAGAAAGACCTTGAGCAGCAAATGCTTCGTTTAACTCGATGGTTTGGATGTCTTCCATCGTTAAGCCAGCACGTTTAAGCGCTTTCTGTGTTGCAGGAACAGGACCATAACCCATGATCGCAGCATCACAGCCTGCAATCGCCATAGAGCGAATCACAGCACGTGGCTTAAGACCTAAAGCTTGAGCACGTTCAGCCGACATCAACAACATTGCTGATGCACCATCAGACAATGCAGAAGAAGTCGCAGCAGTCACAGTACCACCTTTAGGGTCAAATACTGGACGTAACGCTTTGAATGCTTCAAGGTTTGCATCTGGACGAATTACTTCGTCGATGTCGCAAAGGATTTTGAAGCCATTGGCATCATGACCTTCAACACCCACGATTTCGTTTTTGAAACGGCCTTCCTGAGTTGCAGCCCAAGCGCGACGATGAGATTCAACACCAAACGCATCTTGTTCGTCACGGCTAATGCCGTTCATACGACCTAACATTTCAGCAGTTAAGCCCATCATGTTAGATGCTTTCGCATAATGCTTAGATGCTTCTGGGTTAAGATCGATGCCATGCATCATACCAACGTGACCCATATGCTCTACACCACCGATGATGAATACATCACCTTGGTTGGTTGCAATTTGCGCCGCAGCAGTATGGATTGACTGCATAGAAGAACCACAGAGGCGGTTTACAGTTTGACCACCAACAGTCTTCGGCAAGTCAGCCAATAACACGATGTTACGGCCAATGTTCATACCTTGTTCTAGGGTTTGGTTCACACAACCCCAGATCAAATCTTCAACTTCATTTACATCAAACTGGTTACGAGCAACTAAAGCACGAACCAATTCAGCAGATAAGCTGTCAGCACGTACATTGCGGAACATACCGTTTTTGGTTTTACCCATTGCAGAACGTACGCCATCAACGATGACAACGTCACGTGGATTTAAAGTAGCCATTCACGTTGCTCCTTAACCGTAGAATTTTTTGTTGTTTGCAGCCATGTCACGCAACATTTGTGGCGCTTCATAAGCCTTACCTAAGTGTGCATATTTGTCGCAAAGCGCAACATATTCAGCAACACCTGTTTGGTCGATGTAACGCGCTGGACCACCACGGAATGGAGGGAAACCTACACCCATGATCATTGCCATATCTGCTTCAGAAGCAGTAGAAACAATGTTGTCCTCTAAGCAACGAACAGTCTCGTTACAGAACGCGAGCATCATACGGTCAATAATTTCTTGAGCATCAAACTCGTGCTTTTCAGTTGTTGCCATCGTTGCAACAAGCTCATACGCAGTTGGATCAATAGATTTCGCTTTCTTACCTTTACGATCAAGCTCGTATTTGTAGAAACCGATGTCATTTTTTTGACCAAGACGTTTGTTTTCGTACATGATTTCGATCGCGCCTTTATAGTCAGGCTTCATGCGGTCTGGGAAACCTTCAGCCATAACTTCAGCACCATGCACACCAGTGTCGATACCCACAACGTCGATCAAATAAGCAGGTCCCATAGGCCAGCCGAATTTTTCCATGACTTTGTCAACTTGTTGGAAGTCTGC
The DNA here is from genome assembly GCF_058242925.1 of Acinetobacter sp. LipI_19. Taxonomy (NCBI): domain Bacteria; kingdom Pseudomonadati; phylum Pseudomonadota; class Gammaproteobacteria; order Moraxellales; family Moraxellaceae; genus Acinetobacter; species Acinetobacter sp. LipI_19. The sequence goes on along the minus strand of NZ_JBZAYK010000001.1, from coordinate 3,607,951 downwards.
GCCATCTTTAAGCAGAAGGTCAAACGCACCAAAGTAAGGGAACAATACACGGTTTACAAGGAAGCCAGGACAATCGTTTACAACGATTGGTGTTTTACCCATTTTTTGAGCAAGAACAACAGTTGTCGCAATTGCTTCTTCAGATGTTTTCTCACCACGGATCACTTCAACCAAAGGCATCATGTGAACTGGGTTAAAGAAGTGCATGCCTACGAAGTTTTCAGGACGAGTCAATGCATTTGCAAGACGCGTGATTGAAATCGTAGAAGTATTTGAAGCAATGATCGTATTTTCACGAACTTTTGCTTCTGTATCACGTAACACAGCTTCCTTGATTTTAGGATTCTCTGTGACTGCTTCAATCACGATGTCGACTTCTTTAAACTCGTCATAGCTTAAAGTAGGACGGATACGTGCAAGTGTTTCACCCATTTTTGCAGGTGTAATCTTTTTACGTTCAACTTGTTTAGTCAATAAGCCATTTGCTTCAGACATACCTAAAGCAAGCTGTGGGTTACCGATGTCTTTCATGATGATTGGTGTGCCTTTGCTTGCCGCTTGGTAAGCAATACCGCCACCCATAATACCCGCGCCTAAAACAGCTGCTTGGTTAACCGGGTGAGCACCTTTCTCATGTTTTTTAGATGCTTTTTTTACAACTTGGTCATTGATGAATAAACCGATCAATGCGCCAGCTTGTGGTGTAATAGCAGCTTTAGCAAACGCTTCGGCTTCAATTTTTAACGCTTCATCACGTTTTTGGCTTACACCAGCTTGAAGTGAATCAAGAAGAAGTTTTGGTGCTGGGTATTGAGCAGGGTTTGCTTTCGCAAGGACTACACCTTTAGATGAGTTAAACGCCATCATTTGTTCAAGCATGTCTAATTTAACAGGCTCTAATTTTTCTTGACGTTTTGCTTTCCAGTCTAAACGACCAGAGATTGCTTGTTTAACAAGATCAATCGCAGCTTCTTGGAGTTTGTCAGCCGCAACCACTGCATCTACAGCACCGTCTTTCAGTGCAGCATCTGGACGTTTGTTTGCTGAAGTCGCGATCCACTCAACCGCATTGTCAATACCAATCAAACGGCTTAGACGAACAGTACCACCGAAACCAGGAATGATCCCCAGTTTAACTTCTGGTAAGCCAACTGTTGCAGCATTTGACATTACGCGGTAGTCACATACCAAACACATTTCAAAACCGCCGCCCAATGCAATACCATTGATCGCAGCAACTTTAGGAATCTCTAGATCTTCAAAAGCGTTAAAAATCTCGTGAACAGGCATTGCCCATTCTACAATTGCACTTTCACCTTGCTTAAAATTTTCACCAAACTCAGTGATGTCTGCACCAACGATAAATGTTGATTTACCAGAGGTTACGATTAGACCTTTCACTTCACTGTTATTTTTTACAGCTTCAATAGCAGCTTTAAAGTCTTCAATCGTTGCACGGTTGAATTTGTTAACCGACTCACCTTGTAAGTCAAAGCGGAATTCTGCAATTCCGTCCGAAAGCAATTGGACGGTAATGGCATTGCCAGCGTGGATCATGCCCTGATCTCCTTTTTTGGAGGACTTCTTAAGTTGATGTTTTGAAGTGTGTATGCAATTCCCGCACACATTTCGACTTCACTAATCTTACGATAACTATATCTAAAAATAACCTAACAAGTTGTATCAAGCCGTGACGCAAGGGTCATCAATTTTTTTGTTGCAGAAACTTATCCATTTATGTGTTGAATAGGTAGTTATTTCAAATGATGTAATGAAGCATATGTTTAAATTAATTTTTTTAATCATAAGATAAGACTTTTATATCGAAAAAGAACATTGTAATAGACTGGTTTTACCAATGAATTTTTAGTCATTTTGGTCAATTGAGTGTTTTATTAAACAATTTTAAGCTGTGTAAGGTAGTTTATAAAGTTTAGGCTTTAATGCGATTGGCTTTTTGATTTATAGATTTGTTATAATTTGTAGAAACATTCTCCCTTTTTGAGATTTAAAATTCTATCAGCACATGTTGCTTGATTAACCTGATTAATGAAAAGAGTGCTGTATGATTAAATGGATCATATTGGCGATTTTTGTGATTTCTGCTTTGTATATCCAAAATCGCGGTAAAGTGCGACATTCGTTTTATCGTCAATTTTTTGACCATTCAACGATACTCGCACCAATTAACTTTCTCATGTATATGTTTTCAAAAGTGCCGAATCAACCGTATATCGACACGCAACATTTTAAAGATTTAAAAGTGTTAGATGAAAACTGGGAAATGATTCGTGAAGAGGCGCAAGCGTTATATGCCAAAGGTGGAATTAAGGCTTCAAGTACATATGATGATTTAGGCTTTAATTCATTTTTTAAAACAGGTTGGAAGCGTTTTTACCTAAAATGGTATGATTCAGCGCATCCATCAGCAACAGAACTCTGTCCAAAAACAACTGAATTGCTGAAAAATTTGCCAACTATCAAGGCGGCAATGTTTACGGAGCTTGCACCTGATAGTCGATTAGTACGCCATCGTGATCCTTATGCCGGTTCATTACGTTATCATTTGGGGCTCATTACGCCAAATGATGATCGTTGCTTTATTGATGTAGATGGTCAGCGTTATTCATGGCGTGATGGTGAAAGTGTGGTTTTTGATGAAACTTATATTCATTATGCAGAAAATACTACAGACCAAAATCGTATTATCTTTTTTGCTGATGTAGAGCGCCCATTAAAAACAAGATTTATGCAGCGCTTTAATCACTGGTTCGGTAAAAAAGTGATGACTGCTGCCAGCTCTCCAAATGAAGCAGGGGATCAAACAGGAGGGTTAAACAAAGTTTTTGGTTATGTGTATCAAATTCGTATTAAAGCCAAAGCCTTGAAAAAATCCAATCGTCAGTTGTATTACTTTTTAAAGTGGTTCTTGATGTTAGGGATTTTCTTCCTGATTTTTATTCGACCATATATGTCACAGATCATTGCATTTTTTGAAAAAATGATTTGATTTGAAGCGCCCGTCAGGGCGTTTTTTAATAACAAATTTTGACTTGAGTTTAACGCTCGATTTTTTTAATTTACTTTCATAATTTATAAAAGTGCTGGAAAACACAAAATGTTTAAAAATTTAGCCTCAGAAATGATGGGTATGAGTGATATTGGAACAATTATTGAACCGCATGATTTCAATAAAACAGATATTGATGATTATATTTTTCATGAAGATAACGAGAAAATTTTCTTTGTAATCAAAAGTAAAACAGATGAATATTGCTTTACTAATGTCGCCTTTATGCATCTCGATGGTAAAAGTGCAATCAGTAAAAAGCGCATGTTGTACCGCTATTTGTACAAACATAATCCTGTGAAAAATGTTCTTTTAGAAACAGCAGGTACCGTGGATTTAGATGCTGAAATTAAGTTCCAGTTAGGTGATCAGCACTTCTCTATTGATATTGATAAAAAGCAAATAGAGAAAATTCGTGATCTATATAAAGCATTATTCACCATTGGTGAGACCTGCAAAGAAATCAATCGTAAACGTAATGTACTATTACAAAGTACTGACAATGTTCAGAAAATGTTTAACTTGCGAGAGCTCAGTGAGCAGGCAATTTTAAATTTACCTGAAATCATTAACCAGACTGCACAACAAGTTGAAGACTATGCGAATCAGCGTATTCGACAAATCGAAAATTATGATTTTTCTGAAATTTTTGATCGTTATTTGAAAAATTGATTTTTTATAAATTTAGTCAAGAATTAAAACGCTCGTAAGGGCGTTTTCTATTATGTAAATCAATGATTTTATAGTCATGTTTTAGTCAGAATTCAGGTAAAATAGTATTTTGTATGGGGGAACTTTGAAGCACATTATGCAAAAATTTCATACTAAAATTGATTGGTGGATTTTAGGCTTTATAATCGCGATGACAGGCCTACTCATTCAGTTACTCTTTACCATGTATGCTAAGGGCACAATGGTTGAATATCCTGAGCATTCGGTCGTTTATATTTTAACCATTGCGGTGATTTGGTGGCCAGTTTTAAATACACGTTATATCATTCAAGATGAAATACTGACGATTCATAGTCTATTCTTAAAATGGCGTATTCCATTGGCAAATATTCAGAAAATAAGTAAAACTAATAATTCGATTTCATCACCTGCATTATCTTTAGATCGTTTGAAAATTGAATATATCAAGGATGGGAAAATTAAACAGGTCCTTGTTTCTCCAAGAGATCAGCAGGCTTTCAGTAAGGTTGTAAATAATCCTTTTTTTGATTCTTGCACATAAATATACCAAACAAAACATTTCCGATATGAAGGTTTAATAGCAGAAAAATACAATATGAATGGCAGAAAGCTTTTGGTTAATAGTACTTCTACAGAAGGAGCTGCATAATATTATCTGACTAGAGAGGGAGTTCTTATATTTATGCTCCTTGGTCATTGGATGAAATATTTTTTAGTGGATGAGTAACATTTGATACTGAAGAACTCAAATATTTATAGAGTGGTTATATTTCTCGAAATTTTGGTTTTATTTCATTTCTATAAGAAAGTTGATGTTTTATGTGAATCGATCACAAAAGATATTCATAATCTAATCTGTCAGATCAACAGTAATACGATTGTTTAGATTTTAGTTGCAATATTAAGGATAAGTTGCTTATCTATCAGTCATTTGAAAAATAAAAATCAAGATCTTATTCAATAGAAAGAAAAAGTAATTCACTCAAGTAGACTTGAAAAATGCATGATCTAACTACATCATCCATTTATAGTCCAAATTTAAAAGCCTACTGTGAACGAAAACGCACGTGAAAATATCGAAAAGATTCTAGCCAATATGACGACGCTACCTGGTGTGTATAAAATGCTGGGAAAAGATGGTGAATTATTATATGTCGGAAAAGCCAAAAATCTAAAAAATCGCGTACTGAGTTATTTTGTAAAAACCATTGAACACCCGAAAACACAGGCTTTGGTTGCACGTATTTATAATATTGAAACTCTCGTAGTCCGTTCTGAAACTGAAGCCTTATTACTCGAACAGAATCTGATAAAACTGCATCGCCCACCGTATAACATTATGTTGCGCGATGATAAATCTTATGTCTATATTTTTGTCTCCGCAGATAAACCTTATCCGCGGATTGCTTCAGGACGAGGCAAAGGCAAACATCAAGTAGGTAAGTTTTTTGGACCCTATCCAAGTGCTTATAATGCAAGAGACACACTTTTAGTACTACAAAAACTATTTAATGTCCGGCAATGTGAAAACAGCTATTTCTCACAGCGTAAACGTCCATGTTTACAATATCAGATTAAACGTTGTACTGCGCCTTGTGTGGGTTTGATTTCACCTGAAGCCTATAATGAGGATGTACAAAATTCGATTCGTTTTTTAAATGGTGATACCAAAGAGCTGAACCAAGAATTGATCCAAAAAATGGAACAGGCAGCAGAAAATCTAGAATTTGAAAAAGCAGTTTTTTTTCGGGATCGTATGGCCTTACTCCGTGATGTACAAGCACAACAAGCCATTTATAAAGTCAAAGGTGAAGCTGATATTCTTGCGATTGCCTATCAAGCGGGTGTGACATGTGTACAGATTATGCATGTACGTAATGGGAAAATGCTGGGCGGGAAAAGTTATTTTCCAGATATGTTGGATGATGATTTGAGTCAAATGCTGTCTGATTTTATCGCCAATTTCTATTTCCAAGTTGCAGACGAGGTTCCAGCCGAACTCATTGTTAATGTAAATGTTACAGATCGAAAAGAATTGGAAGAAGCTTTACATCAGCAATTTGAAAAGAAAATTCAGATTAAACATAATGTTCGAGAAACTCGTGCTGAATGGCTGGAATTGGCTGAGATGAATGTTCAGCATGCGATTAAAGGAAAACTAGCCAATCATTTAGAATTAAATGAACGCTTTCATCAACTAGAACAAGTCTGTGGTCGTCCTATAGATCGTATTGAATGCTTTGATATTTCTCATACGATGGGCGAAGCGACCATTGCATCATGTGTAGTTTTTGATGCAGGCGGAGCACGTAAGCGAGATTATCGCCAATTTGCAATTGAAGATATTACAGGTGGTGATGATTATGCCGCGATGCGGCAAGCGTTAACACGCCGTTATAAAAAAGCCATGTTACCCGATTTATTACTGATTGACGGGGGCAAAGGGCAACTTCATATGGCGATGGATGTTATGCAAGAGCTTGGCTTAGATGCATTTATGGTGGGTGTATCCAAAGGTGAAGGACGTAAACCCGGTTTAGAAACACTACATTTTACCGACGGCACTAAGATTCAGCTTCCCGAAGACCATAAAGCACTGCATTTGATTCAGCAAGTCCGTGATGAAGCGCATCGTTTTGCAATCACCAAGCATCGTGCTAAGCGAGATAAACGTCGTGGAGGATCGATACTTGAGGCTATTCCGGGCTTAGGTCCAAAACGTCGTCGTGATTTGCTGACTCATTTTGGTGGGATTCAAGGGGTACTTAAAGCTTCTGAACATGATTTAAAAAATGTTCCAGGTTTGGGTGATGTTATGGCACGAATGATTTATAAAGTGTTGCATGAATAACGTCGTTATTGTTCTCGATGATGAGTAGCATTTGCCAAAACAACCATTGACGCATGAGTCACTGATCATTTTCATCTCGCGTCAAATATGAAACAGTACAGCAAAGATCGAAAAATTGGACGGATCATGTCATTAGAATCACTATTTCAGCAGATTGAACAAGAAGAGTGGATTGATATTCCTCAAGGGTGGTTGCAGGGGCGCACGATCTTTGGCGGTCTTGTAGCGGGTATGTTGGTTTATAAAGCAATTGCAACCATTCACGATCCAGTTAAAAAGTTGTTGAGTTGTAGTGTCACTTTTGCTGGGCCTGTTGAAGAAACACCAGTGAAATTAACTGCTGAAATCTTGAGACAGGGTAAATCAGTCACTACAATTGAAGTCAGACTGTGGCAGAATGAGGCTGTGCAAAGTATTTTAATTGCAAGTTTTGGTAGCCAACGCGATTCTAAAATTCAAGTATCTTTAGAGCCTCAAGCCCCTGATTTTCCGCCACTTGACCAGATTAATATTGTCCCTAAATATTTACCCTTTCCTGAGTGTGTAAAGAACTTCCAGCTGGCATGGACTGAAGGGAATTATCCAATGTCAGGCAGTAAGCAGCCTGATTTTTCAGGTTGGTGTCGTTTTGACCCTGAGCTACATGCCAATCGAGCAATGAATGTTTCAGATATCATGACCTTAATGGATGTTTGGCCACCTGGTGTATTGCCGATGTTTAAATTGCCAGCACCTGCAAGTACACTAACTTGGCATGTGACGTTTATCCATCCTTTACAAAATCAGTTGAATGATTGGTTTAAGTATAAAGTGTTTACAGACTTTGCTGAGCATGGATATGCAACTGAACATGCCTATCTTTGGGATGAACAAAATCGACTCATTGCGATTGCAAGACAGACGGTTACGGTATTTACCTAGTCGACAGTTTAATGTGAATCGTTTAAAGTACTAAGGAAATAGAGCTTTACTCTAAATTATTATTTACCTTCATTCGGGTAAGTAGGGGACTCACTGGCGGTGTCTATGACTACAGGTCGTATCCTGAATATTCCAAATATCTTGACGCTTGCTCGAATCGCGTTAATTCCTGTTTTTTTAATTATTGCCTATTGGCCACCTGCAATTGGAGTGGCTGGACATACAGGTGGTATGACGCGTCATATTATCTTGACTGCAATTTTTGTTGTTGCTGCAGTCACAGATTGGTTTGATGGTTATCTAGCAAGAACTTTAAATCAGACCTCAGCTTTTGGGCGGTTTTTAGATCCAGTTGCAGATAAATTAATGGTGGCAGCAGCACTGATTGTGTTAGTGCAGTGGCAACCATCAATCACTATGGCATTTGCTGCAATTGTGATTATTTCACGTGAAATTACAGTTTCAGCACTACGTGAATGGATGGCTGAATTAGGTGCGCGTACCAATGTAGCAGTCTCCACGGTAGGTAAATATAAAACAGCCTTTCAGATGATTGCGATCACGGTGTTTTTATTAAATTGGCAACCGCTTGAAATATTGGCTTATGCTTTGTTATATACCGCTGTCATTTTGACACTCTGGTCGATGTTTATTTATTTAAAAGCAGCGTGGCCATATTTAAAACAGCCTTAATCTGCGCAATATAATGCAGTATATAGATCAAAGCCTTTCTCTCGTGAAAGGCTTTTTTTGCGCTTGAAAGTTAGTACAATAGAAAGATTGATGAAAACCAATACAAATCGCTAAACATCACCTTGTGCTATATTGAAAATTAATCAAATTACAAGAAACACTGTAACTGGAATATTGAGAAACACGTCATTGCAGGTGCAGGTAAAATTAAGGAATATACATGGCAGCATTGCTTTATTTATCGAATCAAAATTTGTATTTATTGGATGGAAATAAAAGTATTACGGTTCAATGCCAATCCATTGACTTATATAAAAAGAATTTAGTTGAGATTCAACAACGTAAAGATTGGAAAACCAAAGGTACGGGTGCACAGTTCATGCGAACATCTTCACAAGATGATGAGGTGGATTTAACCCATATTTTCCCAACAGATGTAGCTCTGACCGCTGATCATAAAATGATTTATACTGCTTGTTTGCAAGAAGGCACTTCGATCAACATCAAATCATTGACAGATTTACAAGAAACCGAAGGCTTAGTGTTAAGAAAGAATGATTTTGTGGTGCAGGACATGGCTTATGATGAGTCCAAAAAGCGTTTAGCACTATCTGTTAACACACAGGGCTATGAACGACATATTTGTATTCTACCTTTAGACGCCAATCGAACACAGTATTTGACCGAAGGAGATTGTCAGGATTCAAATCCATGTTTTGATCCACGAGATACCATGCAGTTATATTATGATTCGTGTGGTTTAGCCTATGGTGAATACCGTATTGCCTATAGTCCCAAAGAAATTTTTCATTTGGATATGGCAACAGGCGCGTTGCAAACAATCGCTTCAGATCCAAAGTTTGATTTCTTTAAACCAAAAATGGATGGGCTGGGTAATTTGTATTTTATTAAACGCCCCTATTCCCGTGATGGTTCTCCTCAATCTCCCTTAACGACATTTAAAGATATTATTGTTGCTCCTTTTAAAATTATTCGTGCGATTGTAGGGTGGTTAGATTTCTTTACTCAACGCTATACAGGTGAATCATTAAAAACAACGTCTGGAAATAATCCAGCCAAATCGCAGCAAAAGTCAGAAGAAGAACTATTTGTTGAAGGTAATTTGATTAAGGCTCAGCAAAATTTAGAACGTAATCAGAAGGCGGGCGAAAAATATCCTGGGATGATTCCAAATTCGTGGGAGTTGATCAAAATGACAGCTTCTGGTGAAATGATTGTATTAAAAAAAGGTGTGATGAGTTTTGCTTTAAAAGACAATTCTATTTTTTATTCCAATGGAAAATATTTGGTTGAAATTGATCAAAACAACAATGAGACCTTGAGGGTTGAAGCAAAGCTAATTTCAAAAATTATCTGTTGAGGTCTTGTTTTTCCACACTACATTTAGATAAATCAAAGCCGAAATGAGACTTTGGTTTATCTTAGAATTTGCTTTGAGAAAGAGACAAAGTATCAGGCTTAATTAGTTTTTGATAATGGTCAAAGAGGTATGTTCAAAGCGTGATTTTAGTTTGTGTGTATCTGTCAGTGAGAACATCCCTTTTTCAGACTCCCGAGAAAGAAATACTGAAAGTGATTGAAAATCTACACGGCTAATCAGTAAGTCTTGTATAGAAACAGTCCATTTTTCACCTGAATGTAGTCGCGCAATTTGGTTCGAAATATGGTTAAGCAGATCCATTTTATTCATCCTGATTCAAGTGATTGGAAATTTTTATCTTGAAAATAAAAATTCACTGAATTGATCACTTAAAATATTTTTAACCTGTACACATAAGCATTAAAGCCATCCGAGATGACTATCATGTGACATTAATATTGCATTTTCGTGACAAGTAAACTTGGATATCCGATTAAAATAAATAAACTTTATTATTTTTTGTCTGCCGAGAAATTCGAATTTGCCAAAATATATTCAATCTCTTCTTTTGCCGCAGTTTGCAGTTTGCTACGTAAAGCATTTAAGCTCTCTTCGATTAGCGTTTCTGCTTCTAACTCAAGACGTAGACGAACACTTTCCAACTCTGAAGTCATTTGTGCATCTGTGATGCGGAATTGCCCATTGGCATAATCTATTGCTGGATAATCAGGATTTTTAGTGTATTTTTCACTATATTCTGAAATTTCAATATCAATTTGTTGACGTAAATTTTGTAAGGTCAATTTTTGATGTTCAAACTGCTGAATTTCATCTTGTTGTAGTTCTAAATTATATGCGTGCTGTAATGCTCTTTTTTCAGCTAAAGATTTTTCAAGTGCCAATTGTCTAAGGATACGTGCTTCTTCAATCAGCTGGGCTTTTAGCTCAGCATAGGCTTGTTCAACTTGGAGTTGCGCCACTTGCATTTGGCGTTGGTCATTACTTAGCCAGTCCTGTACATTTGTTGTAGGGCTGAGAAGGTCACAGATGCGGTTAAGGTCATCTACAAAAGTTTGGCGTACGGCTTCAGGCGTATCTAACCAGCGCTTTTTAAAATCTTGACCGACATTTAATGTCACCACGCATCTCCTTGATATAAAATGAGAATGAAGAATTAAAGTTTAAATGTTTGAGGCGAAACACCCATTCGTCGATAGGCTTTATATTTCTCTCGACCAATTTGTTTTGCTGATTCAGCATTTTCAATAATTTCTATAATGTGACTAAATTGTGTCACTTGTTCAAGTGCTTGATTGTTAAAATTAAACACAATCCAGTCTAAAGACTCAGGTAATCTTGAAGAAATACAGATCGGTGCATCAATTTGATCAATTCCATGCGCAATAAAACTGGTCGGATCAAAACTCCATAAACGTTCATCCAGTTGTTGCTGCATTTCTACATCAGGGCAATGCAACCAAACTTTGGCTGCATTTCGTAAAATTTTACGACATAAACGACAGGCACTTTCTACCTGTCGCTCAGGGCTTTTTTCAAATAAATAAAAGCTAATTTTAGCCATTCTTTTGTACACGGTTGGCTATTAACTGCATCAACAATGGTACTGGACGGCCGGTTGCACCTTTATTTGCACCAGAATTCCATGCTGTACCAGCGATGTCTAAGTGCGCCCAACGATAGTCACGGGTAAAGCGTTGTAAGAAACAGGCTGCTGTAACTGCGCCAGCTTTTGGACCACCAATATTGGCAATATCGGCAAATGGCGAATCAAGTTGTTCTTGATAATCGTCATATACGGGCATACGCCATACACGGTCAAATGCAGTGTGTCCTGCTGCTGTAATTTCTTCTGCAAGTTCATCATCTGGTGTAAATAAACCAGAAACGACTGAACCTAAAGCCACCACACAAGCACCAGTCAGTGTTGCAATATCAATCACTAATGCAGGGTTAAAGCGCTTAATATAGGTTAAGGTATCACAAAGGACTAAACGCCCTTCGGCATCAGTATTCAGGATTTCAACCGTTTGCCCACTCATGGTGGTTACAATATCACCAGGGCGAGTTGCATGACCAGAAGGCATGTTTTCAGCAGCGGCAATTGCACCGACAACATGAATCGGGAGTTTCGCTTCACAAAGTGCACGAATCGTACCCAGTACAGATGCTGAACCACACATATCAAATTTCATTTCATCCATGCCTAAGCCTGGTTTTAATGAAATACCACCTGTATCAAAAGTCACACCTTTACCCACGAGCACGATCGGTGCTTGATCAGGATTGGCTTTATATTCAAGCGTAATCACACGTCCTGGACGATCAGAACCTTTGCTTACCGCAAGAAAAGCATGCATGCCTAGATCAGCAAGTTGTTGTTCTTCAAGTACAGTCACTTGTAAAAGCTCAGGGAATTCAGCTGCTAAAGCATGTGCTTGTTCTGCTAAATATTCAGGGAAGCAAATATTAGGAGGGCAGTTGCCTAAGTCACGAGCAAAGTTTTGTCCTTTTTGAACAGCTTGAATAAGCGTGATCTGCTCTGCACTCAGACTCGATTGCGTTGCAATAAATTCAATATTTTCTAAAGTAAATTCATTCTTCTTCGATTTGAATTCATCATAAGCATACGCAGCTTGCGTCAAATTTAATGCAAATAGATAATGTAACTCAGACGGCAAAGCCGAAATATCAATGCTGATTTTTTGGAATTTTTTTTGTGAAGCTTTGATAATGGTTTGTGCGATTTTTGCTAATTTCGCGGCTTTAATTTCGGAGGCTTTATCTATGCCGACTAAAGTACATTGCGTAACTTGAGTTAGCTTTCCGATAAGTGGTAGAGTTTCGTTTAAACTTGCTTTGAATTGAGTGTTTTCAATTATGTTGCTCAAGTCATTGATTTTATATATTTCTTGAGCTTGTTTAGCGTTTTCAGAATCCACCAGAATAAATAACGACTGGCTAGATGTAGACGCTGAAAATGACGTATTGATCGTAAGTTTCATGTGTTGTCTTTGTGCCTTTTGTACATTTCAAATCATTAAACCATTGAACCACTTCAAATGGTAGAATTTCAATCTAGTTTTATAATTTTAACTTCGGGTAAACTAGCGCTACATCACGATATTACCCTTATTTGGAAGATTAATTTGATTATTCGACGTTACCTTGTCAAACAAGTCGTTTCGACCTCTCTTGTGGTTGTCACATTATTGACAGTCATTATGATGGGTGGGCAATTGATTAAACGATTTGGTCAAGCTGCTATGGGGCGTGTAGATCCGAGTATTCTGTTGAGTATTATCGGTTTTCGTTTACCTGAGTTTTTGACTTTAATTCTTCCTTTGGGTTTCTTTATTGGATTGATGCTGGTTTTTGGCCGATTATATGTCGATCATGAAATGGCTGTACTGAACGGTAGTGGTATTAGCCGTATTCAAGTCGCTCGATTATTGATTCCACTGACTGTTATTTATTTGTGTGTACAAACTGTTTTAATGATCTGGATGTCTCCGTGGGGAATCCGTCAATATGAGCAACTGATTTCTACCCAAGCAGTCCGAACGGGCTTTGATTTGGTTCGGCCACGTGAGTTTATTTCCTCAGGGGCTTATACAATTTATGCCGGCTCTTTATCCGAAGATCGCAAAAATCTTAAAGATATTTTCTTTTATCAACGTGCTGAAAAAGAAGGTAAACCTGATGTTATGATTTTGGCGAAGGAAGCAACACGAATTGAAATTGCCAATGAAACAGCAAGTGTTGTCGATTTAGTTCAAGGCCGCCGTTATGAAATTTACCCTGGAACACCAAAATACAGTCAAACTGAATTCCAAACTTATCGTTTGCGTTTAGAAAATAATAAAGAAGCTAAGTTTGAAAGTGATGAAGTAGAAGGGCTAACTTTTGGTAAATTGCTTGAAAATAAAAATGACCCTGTTGTGGCAAGTGAATTGGGATGGCGCTTATTTGTTCCGTTTTCTATCATTGTCGCCTTAATGTTAGCAACAGCACTATGTGAAGTAAGCCCAAGACAAGGTCGTTATCTCAAACTTTTCCCAGCATTATTAATTTTTGCCAGTTTAATTGTGGCGCTCATGGCAATACGAACCCGTATTAGTAAAGATGAGGTGGGTGTTTGGGCATATCCCGCAGTGTTATTATTCTATGCTGCCGCTGCCGCTCTATTTTCAAGAAAGCAGAAATTAGCACCTAAAATTAAAAAGCAAATACAGCGAGTAAAATCATAATGTTAGCACGTAGAATTGTCGCAAAACATGTGACTAAAACCACATTGCTTGCCATGTTGGGTGCTACGGCAGTACTGGCTAGCTTACAGATTTTATTCACCTATTTGGGTGAGTTAGGTGATCTAAAACAAGGCTATACGGCTTGGAATGCATTGCAATATGTTTTATGGGGGGCACCTCGTTATTTGTATGAGATTCTTCCTATTGCAGCATTGATCGGTGCTGTACTGGGTTTAGGTTCAATGGCTTCGAACAGTGAATTAATTGTGATGCGAGCAGCAGGCATTAGCTTATGGCGTATTGTCGGTTGGGTCATGCGTTCTGCTATGCTTTTGGTGATCCTTTCGTTTTTATTAACTCAATTCGTTATTCCCTATACCAATGAACAGGCGAAAAGTATTAAAAGCCATCGTAGTGTAGCAACGCTAGGAGAGGTGAAAGGCTATTGGACACGTGAAGGACAACGCTTTATTTATATTGATTATGCCAATTCAAAAGGGACATTAAAACAAGTTCAAGTTGTCGATTTTGACGATAATTATCGAATGAAATCTTTGTTAAATTCAGAAGAAGGGCAGTTCTTAAAAGAAGGACAATGGAATTTAAAACAAAGTGCTCAAGTCAATTTATTGGCCAATGGTCAAGCTCAAGTTGTAAATAAAAATCAAGAGGATTTAGCACTCGCATTGCAACCTAAATATGTGCATATGGTGACCATTAATCCAGAAGACTTAGCACCTACGCAGTTATTGAGTTTTATGCAATATATGCATGAATACAGTCAAGTACCAAAGACTTATCTTTTGGCTTTTTGGAAAAATGTCGGTTCACCATTTGCTTTGCTTGCATTGGTTTTGATTGCATGTTCATTTATTTTTGGGCCATTACGTCAACAATCGATGGGCTTTCGCTTAGTGATCGCATTATTTGTTGGTCTAGGTTTTTATTACATACAAGACTTCTTGGGTTATGCAAGTTTGGTCTATGCACCTTCTCCTGCTTGGTTTGTATTCTTACCAATTATATTGATGTTTGGCATCGGAAGTTATTTGTTGTATAGAGCAAGATAACTTAATGGATCTGTTTTTTTGAACAATGATCTTTCAGATAGATAAGAAGTTTAGATCATGGCAACTTGTTTTTGCCATAATCTGAGGATAGAGTCTGCCGTAAAAAAACGGTAAGATGTAACGATTAATTTGTAAACAGTAAAGAGTGTAAATCATGACGGATGCAACTGCTGGCAAAATCCCTCACGTTCTAGTGATTATGGATGGTGTGGGTCATCGTGAAGCGGTCGAAGATAATGCGTTTTTAGCAGCAAAAACGCCGAATCTAACCATGATGCAAGACAAGCATCCGCATAGTTTAATTTCTGGTTCAGGTGAAGATGTCGGTTTGCCAGATGGACAAATGGGTAATTCTGAAGTTGGTCATATGAACTTGGGTGCAGGTCGTGTGCTGTATCAAGATTTTACTCGTATTACCAAAGATATTCGGACCGGCGATTTTTTCGAGCATGAAATTCTGATTGATGCTGTAGAAAAAGCCAAATCGGCAAATGGTGCATTGCACATTATGGGATTATTGTCAGAGGGCGGTGTCCATTCTCACCAAGATCATATTATTGCAATGTGTGAGCTTGCTTTGAAGCGTGGGGCAAAAGTCTATTTACATGCGTTCTTAGATGGTCGTGATACACCACCACGGAGTGCAAAACCTTCTTTAGAAAAACTCGATGCGGTATTTGCACAGTATCCAAATCAGGGGCGTATTGCCACCATGATTGGACGTTACTTTGCAATGGATCGTGATAATCGTTGGGATCGTGTGGAACAAGCTTACCGCCTGATGACTGAAGGAGAAGCTTTACGTGTTGTTGATTCAGCCGTTGAGGGCTTAGAGCAAGCCTATGCAGCCAATGAAAATGATGAATTTGTTAAAGCAACCCGTATTGGTGAAATGGCCAAAATCCAAGATGGCGACAGTGTGGTGTTTATGAATTTTCGTGCGGATCGGGCACGTGAAATTACTAAAGCATTTGTAGAAAAAGACTTTGCAGGTTTTGAACGCAAAGTTGTACCCCATCTATCTAAATTTGTGATGTTAACGCGTTATCAAGCGACGATAGATGCACCAGTGGCATATATGCCAGAAGGTTTAAAAAATTCAATTGGCGAATACTTATCTTCTTTAGGCAAAACTCAGTTACGTATTGCAGAAACAGAAAAATATGCACATGTGACCTTCTTCTTTAGTGGCGGTCGTGAAGATGAGTATCCAGGTGAAAAACGGATTCTAATCCCATCACCAAAAGTTGCAACTTATGATCTACAACCTGAAATGAGCGCACCAGAAGTCACCGACAAGTTGGTTGATGCAATCAATTCAGGTGAGTTTGATCTCTTGGTGGTGAACTATGCCAATGGCGATATGGTAGGTCACACTGGCGTGTTTGATGCAGCAGTGAAGGCTGTTGAAGCTGTTGATATCAGTCTTGGTCGTTTATATGAAGCAGTGATGGCAAAGCATGGTCATATGTTGATTACTGCTGATCATGGTAATGTAGAGCAAATGCAGGACTATGTAAGTGGTCAAGTACATACGCAGCATACCACTGAACTTGTACCTTTCATTTATGTTGGACCAACCTCAGCCACGATTGCTGAAGGTGGGGTTTTAGCAGATGTTGCACCGACTATTTTAAGTTTAATGCATCTCCCTGTACCGACAGAAATGCAAGGCCGTAATCTGATTACATTGAAAGCATAAAATTATCATTATTAAAAACTAGGTGTATGAATGGCTCAAGCTTGGAAATATATTGCTGTATTAACAGGATTGTTGGCCTGTGGAAGCCATTCCGTTCGGGCAGCAGAAAATGCTGCCGCACTTGATTTTGATGGTGATGTCGAAGAAAGTATTGCTGAAGTGCCCATTGAATCGATTGAGCAATTTGTACAAATCTACGGCATCGTCAAAGACAATTATGTTCAGGAAAAACCTGATGATGTTCTGTTTTTGCAGGCAATCAAAGGGCTGGTGGGTGGTTTAGATCGCTATTCGCGTTATCTAAGTCCTGAAGAATATAAACAGTTGATGCAATATACGGAAAGTGACCTTGCGACTGCTGACTTTGAATTGGCTTTTGATAGTCATATTCATCAATGGAAAGTCAAGAATTTACGCGATAATTCAGACTCATTTAAACTCGGTTTAAAAAATGGATTCACCATTTTTAAAATTGAAAATCAAGAACTTAAAAATTTAAATGCCCAACAAGTCGAAGATTTATTACATGGCTCAATTGGTTCAACTTTTCAGTTGCAACTGAATGAAAAAAGCCCAGCAATCACGGTGGTCAGAAATCGCAAATTAGAAGTGGCTGATATAGAGCCGATTATGTTGCATAATCAGGTTTTAGTGCTTAAAGTTAAAGTTTTTCAACAAGATACAGCCAATGAAATTAAACGTTTAATTGAAGAATACAGTACCCAAAAAATGAAAGCTGTATTATTCGACCTACGTAATAATCCAGGTGGTTTACTCTCAGCCGCTGTTGAAACGGCTGATCTTTTTTTAACTCAGGGAACGATTGTTTCTACCAAAAGTCGTTCAGAAGGCAATCAACAATTCCAAGCCTTACCGGGTGATGAGTCGTCCAATACTAAATTAGGTATTTTGATTAATGGTCGTTCAGCATCTGCAGCTGAAGTCTTTACCGCTGCAATGAAAGAACATCAACGTGCTTGGGTTATAGGTGAAAAAAGCTATGGAAAAGGCGTTGTACAGAAGTTATTTCCATTGCCAAATGGGGCTGCTTTGCAAATGACGGTTTCGCATTATTATACGCCAAATGGCAATATGATTGATGGGCAGGGTATTCGGCCTAATTTGGAATATCCATGGACTTTAGATCAAAAAGAAGAAACCTATCTAAATAATGTTGCAGATCAACTATTAAAACATCGTGATAGATAAAGTTGAATGTAAAACTGAATTCATAACACTGTAGCAGTTTGTGCTACTACATCTGACATTACGTATTTAAATCACGTTGTTTCGGTGATCCTTTAGCTTGTACTGTATACTAATCAAATACTTGCTTGTTGCTCAGACTGGACATGACCAAATCTTATGTTGAGTAAGCGCTGGATTCAGTACTTCTACTCAACGACGACATCCATGTCGCCACGCTGTAACCATGTAAAAAGCAAAAGCGCTTGAGTTGGTTGATATTATGATGTTGATGGCTATAGGTTGCTTCTATTCATCATCATCGGTATCTAAACCAAACTTTTTCAAACGATAGCGTAAAGAGCGAAATGTCATGCCCAATTTCTTAGCAGCTAAAGTGCGGTTCCAATGGGTTTGATTTAATGCAGATAACAGCACTTCTTTTTCGACTTTTTCCAAATATTGCTCCAACCCTTCTTCTGGAATGTTTTGGGCTTTATTCGCGGTGACGATAGGCAAGACTTGACTTTGGATAGGATCACGTGATTCGACTTTGTTGATACCACGATGTGGAGCAGGTTGTAGCTGTTGAATATCAATATAGTCTTCATCACTCATGGTAATGGCTTTTTCAATGATATTGCGTAATTCACGAACATTGCCTGAGTAATGCTGTTGCAAAAGAAAAGCTTTGGCTTGTTCAGTAAAAGACTTGGTTGAAATACGCCACTCTGTACAAATTTGCTGAAGAAAATGGTTGGCTAAAATCAGAATATCACAATCACGTTCGCGCAATGGCGGCAGGACAATATCCATCACATGAATTCTAAAGAACAGATCATGGCGGAATTTGCCTTGTTCAACGAATGCTTCAATGTCTTGATGTGTAGCACTGATAATACGGAAATCAACTTCGATTTCGGTATCACTGCCTAAAGGACGAATTTTCTTTTCTTGTAAAGCTCGTAACAGTTTGGCTTGCATGGCCAAAGAAAGTTCTGCAATTTCATCTAAAAACAGAGTACCACCATTGGCAGCTTGAATAAGGCCTTGTTTGTCTTGAGTTGCACCTGAAAAACAGCCTTTTTTATGCCCAAACAGCTCACTCTCCATCAAGTCTTCAGAAATTGCACCACAATTAATCGCAACAAAAGGGCTATCACTGCGGTTGCTGAGTAGATGGATGAGATTAGCAACAACCTCTTTGCCTGTTCCAGATTCACCGGTGATAAACACAGGTGCTTGTGAACGGGAAATTTTTTTAATCGATTCTCTTAACTTACGTATCACCTGTGAATCGCCGATGAGCATTGATTCCTCAAGCGGCGCATCGCTGATCGTTTCTCTTAACTGTGGTACATGCAAAGCTTTTTGTAAAAGCTGTTGCAGATGTAATTGGTTAATCGGTTTGCTGACAAAATCAAAAGCACCTGCTTTGAGAGAGGCAATCGCAATTTCCATATTTCCATATGCAGTTAAGACTGCAATAGGCGTTTTAGGATAATGCTGCGATACATGTTTAACCAAATCTAAACCACTGCCATCAGGGAGGTTTAAATCGGTAATAAAGGCATCATATTTATATTCACTAAAAAAATATTTGGCTTGTTGTAAATGGTGTGCCATATGCGTTTTGATGCCCATTCGAGAAAGGCTCATTTGCATTAACATACATAAATCTTGTTCATCATCTACAAGTAAAACCAATGGTTGTCGTGTAGTCATATCCCCAAAAACCTAATCTAATCCATGAGTGGGCATTCGATACGGAAGCATGCCCCTTGTTGTTTTTGCTCTACGTAAATTAGTTTCGCTTGATTCGCTTCGCATATCGTCTGCGATAGGTACAATCCTAAACCAGTTCCATTGATTTCGGTACTAAAAAATGGCTGAAATAATTGCGAAAGATCTTGTTTTGTGACGCCTTTCCCATAATCAATCACATCGATATATACGTGTGATTCATTTTTAAACGTTTGTACTAAAATGTGTTCAGCATTTTGATCATTATGACGTAATGCATTACGCACTAAATTGATTAGAACTTGTCGAAGATGAGAATCATCAAAATAGATCCAAACATCAGCTTGAATTTCTAATTTGATTTTTTCCTGAGCATCCCCTAAATCATGGCGTAATAAGTCATCAACAAATTCTTGAAAATTAATTTTTGAGGTATGGATCTTTTTATTTTTTGCCATATCTAAGGTATCTTTAATAATATTATTGATACGGATGGTCTGTTTGGTAATCATTTGATTTAAAATGGTTTGCTGTTCTGGGTCACTGCTGATAAACAGGTCGTTGGCCTGGGCAATGGCGGCAAGCGGATTGCGAATTTCATGGGCAATACTGGCCGATAATTGACCCAGTGCGGCAAGTTTGAGTTGTTGTACCTTTTGATTAATTTTTTGTGCATCTTCGAGGACTAAAAGCGTGAGTGCTTGATGCGGAACAATCAATTTTTGTACGCGAATATCGACTGTATACGAGGATTGATGGGATTCAAATTGAAAGCGTTCGCCATCACGTAACATGGCATCTTTTAAAATTTCATATAAGTCCGGTTGAAAGCTGGATAAATGATATTGCTCATGTGCGTAAAGTGGTGAAATGCCCAAAAGTAAACAGGCTGCAGGGTTACTGACGATAATTTTGCACTTTTCATCGAGCACCAAATAACCGACTTCAATCTGTTCTAAAATATAGCGGTTAATGTTCTGTAACTTAAATAATTCAAGAGATTGATAGGTATTTAACGACTCTAAAACTTGGAAGCGATTAATTGCAATCTGCCCAATGCCATAAACCATAAAAAATAAAAAAGCCAATAAGGCACTGTTACTAATATTATTTAAATTTGAAAAATCGAAGAAGCTGCCTAAAAACTGTTGGTAAATAATTGCAATCACAGAAACCAGTGTTACGAATAGCGCTTTATTTTTACTAAGCAGAAAATTCGCGGTAAAAACGGCAATGACAAACAAAATGCTGATGGCTAAATTTGGCCCATTGAGGGCAAATACCAAGGTACTTAGAAATGGAATATCAACAATAAAAAAACCAATAAATTGCTGCCCCACACCATGCGGATAGAATTTGAGCAGCATCATTTGTAATGCTGCGATTACAGTAAACGCGGTTAGAGAATAAAAATATAAACTGGGATATTCGTAATGTACGGGTTGGTTTTCAAGAGTAATCAGAAAAATAATGACTAAGCAAAAAGCAATAACCAATCTATAACCTGAATACAGTGTGCCTAGACGGTAAATTGTTTGATAAATAGGAACCGTTACCGTAGGCGACATAATCGTACTCAAGATAAATTATTGTTTTAATCAATTTATGGCTTAATTAAACAATAACGTATCGCAAGGTGAGTGAGTTTTACATCACTATCAAGTCCTAATTTTTCAAAGATACGATAACGATAAGTATTGACCGTTTTTACACTGACAAAAAGTTTGTCAGAAATTTCTTGTGCGCTTACACAATTTACCACCATCATGGCAACTTGCATTTCACGTTCTGACAGTGCGTCAAAAGGTGAGGTTTGTGTATCGGATAAATAAGAGCTTGCAAGTTGTTCAGCAATATCTGCACTAAAATACTTACCGCCTTGCATGACTTTTTTGATTGCACGAACCATTTCAGTGATTGGTGCGCCCTTGGTAATATAACCACGAGCACCAGCTTTCAATAACAGCGACGGATAGGGTTCTTCAGCCAAACCACTCACAGCGAGTACTTTGGTCTCAGGTGCGGTTTGTAACAAACGACGGGTAGTTTCTACACCACCAATTCCAGGCATGTTGACATCCAATAAAACTACATTGGGATGGTGTTGCCTTACAATCGTAATTGCTTCTTCACCAGATTCTGCTTGTCCAATGACTTGAATATCGGTCTGATCTTCTAACATTCTGCAGATGCCGGTTCTTACTAATTCATGGTCATCTACCACTAAAACAGTAATCACTTACACCTCCTTAAATTTCTCAATATCGACATTTTTGTTACATAAAGCAAAAAAGACTTGCAAAGACATAACAAAATTGGCAATCCTATTCCTAATATCCATTCAATATTTACGCATAATACGGCGTGATTGAAATATTTGTTTTAATATAGTCACGTTTGAGTGTAAATGTAAGTCATATTTGAGGTAATTAGCAAGTTTGTGAATACCTCCTTGAGGTGAGTAAGTTATCGTGAAAAAACCAAAAAAAACGTTAATGCATGTGCTGAGTTTGTCAGTACTACTCAGTTTGAGTTCGACTGGTTTTGCTGAAATCATTATGAACTCATCGGGGGGGAGCGGACAAGCAACTGTAAATTGGTCTTCTTCAGATGCCAGCCAGTTACTCAATGGTGATTCTCTGGATGATGATGGCGAAGATATTTCTCCAAAAGGCTCAACCACGTTAACCACAACAATTCGTGCATCAAATGCTGCACCGACAACATTGACCAATAAGTCTGTACAGATTTATGACACCAATACCTATAATAGCCAACCATCGGTAAATGCGCGTGCTGCATTGGTAATGGATGCAAAAACAGGTGAAGTTCTGTTTAGTAAAAATACCAATATGGCGTTACCTATCGCATCAATTACCAAATTGATGACAGCAGTGATTACCGCAGATGCCCGTTTAAATATGTCTGAAGACATTACCTTGCAACAAATCGATTTTGCGGGTGCTGGTGGTAAGAATTCAAGTTCAACTTTAAAAGTTGGCGATACCATGAATCGTGCTGAAATGTTACTTGTGGCATTGATGAAATCTGAAAATCCAGCTGCAGCAGCTTTAGCGCGTACTTATCCAGGTGGTCGCCAAGCGTTCTTTGCTGCAATGAATTCAAAAGCACGTCAATTGGGCATGAATTCAACCCATTATGTTGAATCTACTGGTTTGGATCCACGTAATGTTTCTTCTGCTCGAGATTTAGGGATTTTAGTCAGTGCTGCATCACAATATGGTTTGATCCGCCAATTTTCAACAACAGCGCATTATGACTTTAATTTGGGTTATCGCGTGCTGAAATCAAACAACACCAATGCTCTAGTACGTAATGGTGGGTGGAATATTAATATTTCCAAAACGGGTTATATCAATGAAGCAGGGCGTTGTGTGGTCATGCATACCACTGTAAATAGTCGTCCGGCTGTGGTGGTATTATTAGGTGCAAGCTCTTCTCAGGCACGTACCAATGATGCAACCAATTTATTGAACTGGGTGAGTAATTTACCGAAACGTATCTAATCAGTTTGTCACTGAAGTTATCCATCCAAATTAAAAAAGCGCTTCAAAATATGGAGCGCTTTTTTTGCTTAAATTAAGCATAAAAAATAGATTATGAAATGTGTAAATTTGCAATGCCAGGATTTGGCTGGTGTTTACAAATCCTGCAGACAAAGCAATTGATATTAAAGACAGAAATAGTCAAACCACCTAATTATCCATATAAGTGATTTCTGTCAAGTCATTGATCATAAAAAAAGCTCATATTTTGTATTTTTGAATCATAGATGGTTATCCTACTGTGTAGCGACATAGATGTCGCCGTTGGGAGTATAGGTCGTACCCTCGCCCAATATAAGCAAAAACAAAGTACAGCTTTGTTTGCAGCGCAGGGTTTGGCCTCTCTTATGAAAAGTGGGTCATCGCCTACGCAAAGATGGTTAAACTTTGAATGTAAGGTGTGGCATTGCAAGTCTTTTTATAATCAAATAGTTTATTTTTCTATATAAATGATTTAATTGATAATATTAATTAAGAGAAATTATATTCTTGCGTCTGAGTTTTTTGACAGCTTGATTATAGTGCGAGCGGATCAGATCTGAACTATGACTCATATGAAGAAGAATAATAATTTTTAAATTGCGCAAATAAAAACCAGCTGCGAACAACTGGTTTTTATTTTGAAGTCTGTTTTACATATTTGAAAGAATAGAGTCTTTCACTTGATTCATTGTCGCATCAATAGACAACATAATGGCATCTTTACATTGTTTGATTGCAGTATCAGGATCTTTTAGACCATTACCTGTCACTGTACATACAATCACAGAGCCTTCCGCAATTTTACCGGCTTTGATGTCACGGATTGCACCACCAATAGATGCCGCAGAAGCAGGTTCAACAAATACACCTTCATACATAGAAAGCAAACGTTGCGCTTCTAAAATTTCAGCATCTGTTAATTCATCAAACCAGCCATTTGAATCACGAACGACCGCCTTAGCATGATTAAAGCTTTGAGGATTACCAATACGGATTGCTGTTGCAACGGTTTCAGGGTTTTCAACTGGGCCACCACGTAAAAATGGTGCAGCACCAGAAGCTTGATAACCAACCATGATCGGACGACCTTCAGGATTTGGACCTGTAAACTTATCCGTTTCAGGGTCATAAACCACTTGTTCAAATGCTTCAACTGGTTGGTTAGCAACTGCTTCGGTATAACCCATCCAATGCGCAGTAATATTGCCTGCATTACCTACAGGTAAGCAGTGGTAGTCAGGTGCACGACCCAAAGCTTCTACGATTTCATAAGCAATGGTCTTTTGACCTTGTAAACGGTATGGGTTGATTGAGTTAACAATCGTTACAGGCGCTTGGTCAGCAACTTCTTTGACCAAACGCATACCGTCATCGAAGTTACCGCGAATTTGCATGGTGATTGCACCGTACATCATCGCTTGTGCCATTTTACCCATGGCAATTTTGCCTTCTGGAATTAACACAAATGCTTTGATGCCAGCACGAGCAGCATATGCAGCAGCAGCAGCAGAGGTATTACCTGTAGATGCACAGATAATCGCCTTAGAGCCTTCTTCTACCGCTTTGGTCACTGCCATGGTCATACCACGGTCTTTAAACGAACCTGTCGGGTTTAAACCTTCATACTTCACATAAATTTCAACATTCTTACCAATAATACCAGGAATATTGTCTAATTTAATGAGAGGTGTATTGCCTTCATTTAAAGAAATAGCACGTGTAGTTTTCGATACTGGTAAGCGGTCACGATAGCGATCAACAAGTCCTGTATAGCGATTGGCATTAGACATGATGGTGTTCCAATTGTGTGTAGTGTAGAGCAAATAAGATATTCTTTTAACCTCTAAGCCTCTATTCTGAGAGGCTGAGCCATTCATTGAATGACGCTTTGCATGCAGTTGCTGCAAATTTAGAGGAGTTTAAAAACCCGATTAGTTATCGAGCAATTCTAAACGAATTCGTACGATTTCGCCATGTATAGCAGGTAATGCCTGAATTTGTGCAATCGCTTCATTCATCTTCGATTCTACGATCGGATCAGTCAAAATCACGATAGGAATCAGATCTTTTAAACGGGGCTGCTGCATGATGGCATCAATACTGATACCCGTGCGACTTAAAATTGTTGTTACATCTGCCAGTACGCCAGTTTGGTCTTCAGCATTTAAACGCAAATAATAGCCTGTAGTCATCTCATCACTCGACAAGATATGTAAGTCGGAAAGTGCTTCAAAGGCAAGCTGAGGAATTGTGCCTGAACCATCTTCTGTGTAAATGATATCACGGACAATATCGACCACATCTGCCACGACTGCAGAAGCAGTAGGGCCTGCACCTGCGCCCGCACCATAATACAATGTAGGACCAACCGCATTGGCCTGAACCAAAACTGCATTCTTCACACCATTTACATTGGCAAGAAGCTCTTCTTCTGGAATCAGGGTTGGGTGTACACGAAGTTCGATACCTTTGCTAGAACGACGCGCAATACCTAAATGTTTGATCTTATAGCCAAGCTCTTCAGCGTATTTCACATCTTGTGCAGTAATCTTGGTAATACCTTCGGTATAAACTTTGTCAAACTGTAAAGGAATACCAAATGCACATGATGCAAGAATGGTCAGCTTGTGTGCAGCATCAATACCTTCAACATCAAAAGTTGGGTCTGCTTCGGCATAACCAAGCTCTTGTGCTTCTTTCAGTACATCCGCAAAGGCACGGCCTTTTTCACTCATTTCAGTCAGAATGAAATTGCCTGTACCATTGATAATACCCGCAAGCCATTCAATTTTATTGGCTGCTAGACCTTCACGAATGACCTTGATAATTGGAATACCACCGGCAACTGCTGCTTCAAATGCGACTTGGACATGGTGGTCATCGGCTGCTTTAAATAGCTCATTTCCATGTTCTGCAAGTAATGCTTTGTTTGCTGTTACGACTTGTTTGCCATGTTTAATGGCTTCCATCATGACTTCATAAGCAGGATGAATACCGCCCATGACTTCAACAACAACATCAACATCAGGCTGACGGACAATGTCTAAGAGATCGGCACTTTGTTTAATGCTAGCTGGTAAATTTAGATCTGGCCGTGGACGACGAGTGCCTACGTGGGTAATTTCAATTTCTCGACCGGTGCGACGTCTAATTTCAGCAGCGTTTTCTTGTAGTAGTTTAAGGGCACCACCGCCTACGGTTCCAAGACCGAGTATTGCCAGACGAACTGGTTTCACGTCACACTCCAATTATGTATATAAATTATATTAAGCTTAGATCATAGCTAAAAAATGCGCCAGACTCTAGAGTCTGGCGCATCTTTATATTGAGCTATAAATAATAGTAAATTTACTGATAAAAATTATTTATTTAAACGGCTTTCAATTTCATCAGCAGTCATGTAACCACCTAAATATTCACCCTCTGCATTGTAGATTGCAGGTGTACCATTCACACCCATTTTTAGACCTAAAGCATAGAGATCACGAACTGGATTTTTACAGCTAGCTGGTGGAAGCGCAGTACCTGCAATGGCTTGATTAAATGCAGCACTACGGTCTGCACTACACCAAATACTTTCCATAGTCGGTATAAATTGTTCACCACGTGGCCATGCGATATAACGTATTTCAATACCTTTAGCGGTGATTTCACTGATATGTTCATGAAGTTTATGACAATAAGGACAACTTGCATCGGTAAATACATAAATCACATGTTTAACTTTGCCTTGAGCAGGGTAGACCAAGAGATCTTTAATATTTAAGTCAGCCAGATATTTCTTGTTTTCTGCAGCTTGTATTTTGTCACCAATGCTAGTGAGTTTATCACCACCTAAACGGATCACATCGCCTTGGATCAGAAATTTACCATCAGATGTTGCATAGACGGAGCTCATTCCTTCCATGCTGATCCAATAAAGATTTGGCATCTCTGTTGATTTAGCATCTAAAATTTTGGCTTTTACGCCTGCTTTTTTGAAATTGGCTTGTAATGTTTGGATTAAACGTTGTTTTGCATCACGCTCAGTTAAATTCGATGCTTCACCTGTTGCAGGTGCTGTCGCAGTTAAAGTGTCATCTTTTTTTGAGTCTGAGTTTTTTGAACAAGCACTCACTGCCATCGTGCTTGCAATAAGACAAGCCAACATCAATTTTGAACGATTCAATTGCATAAATAACTCTTTATGTTTCTTCAGCATGATTTGAGGGAATTAGCATAACAAAATTTTGAATACTGTACTTTAAAACTTGATTAAGGGATGTAAATTGCCGATATACGTTTCATTCTAAGTCTTCAAGCACGAGGATGATATTTTTCATGTAATTGTTGCATACGGATTTGTGCAACATGGGTATAAATTTGGGTAGTTGATAAATCACTATGACCCAAAAGCATTTGTACAACCCGTAAGTCAGCGCCATGATTTAAAAGATGCGTTGCAAAAGCATGACGTAAAGTATGCGGTGATAGTTCTGCTTGGATCCCGGCTTGTAAGGCATAACGCTTGATGGCATACCAAAAGTTTTGACGACTCATAATACCGCCATGTTGAGTTAGAAATAGATAATCGGTAGATGATTTATATAGTTGTGGACGAGATTCAGTTAAATACTTTTCCACCCATTCACAAGCTATCCCGCCTAAAGGAACTAGGCGCTCTTTATTCCCTTTACCTGTAATTCTTAAATAGCCTTGTTTTAAATTAATCAGATCTAATCTTAAATTAAGTAGCTCTGAAACACGTAAACCACAAGCATAAAGCACTTCAAACATAGCACGATCACGTAAACCAAGCGCCGTAGTAACATCGGGTGCTTGAATCAGGGCTTCAACGTCTTGTTCAGATAAATCTTTAGGTAAGGCTCGTCCGATTTTTGGGGTTTTATGTATCGCCACAGGATTATCTAAGCGAATTTTTTGTTCCCGTAAAAACTTAAAAAATGAACGTAATGCCGAAAGCGAACGTGCAATTGACCGAGGACTTTTACCTTGTTTGGTGAGTTCAATAAGAACATCAGAAATGTCTTCATGCGACCAATCAGGTAAGTAAGAATTTACACATTCACTACATTGAATTAAGTCGGATAAATAGGCATTTCTTGTATGGGGACTGACCGTTTGCGCAATTAAATAATCACGGAATCCCTGTAAAAAGCCTAAATTTTCAGGAATAGTAACAGCAGTAGGGATACGCGGTTTCTTATTTAGCATGGCCTTAAGCGAAGTTTAAAACTTATTTGTTGATGGAATGTAGATTAAAAGAAAACATAAGTCGAATACTTTGTTTGAATGAGAATTGTAATCGAACCTTACTTGGTAATTATTCTCATTTGTATGTATAATAATCTGTCTATCGTGTAAATTTTAGGGTTAATTGCAGTGCGTTTGTCAGACTTGAAAGTAAAGCAAACTGCCATTATCGCAAAGGTCAATCGTACCTCAGAAGATAATGTCAATCAGCCAGATTTAGTGGCGAGTCGTTTAGAAACACTAGGTTTTGTGCCTGGCACACGTGTACAAGTGATCACAAAAGGTATTTTTGGTGGTGATCCGATTCTAATTCAAGTCGGTTTTACTCGATTTGCTTTACGCAAGATTGAAGCCGAGAAAATTGAGATACATCAGGCATTAGAAGGAGCTCCCGCATGAGCGAAACTTTACGTATTGCTTTAGTGGGAAATCCTAACTGCGGTAAAACATCACTTTTCAATCATTTAACAGGCACACGTCAAAAAGTTGCTAACTATGCTGGGGTAACTGTTGAACGTAAAGTGGGTACATTTAACTTACCTTCTGGTCGTGCAGTTCGTGTTCTAGATTTGCCAGGGACGTATAGCCTTAATGCAGCCAGTCCTGACGAAGCAATTACCCGTGATGTAGTTTTGGGTAAAATTGCTGAAGAGAAAGATCAGCAGGCGATTTTATGTGTCGTAGATGCTACCAACTTAAAACTACATTTGGGGCTTGTCCTTGAAATCATTGAACAAGGCAAACCGATTCTGCTTGTATTAAACATGATGGATGAAGCACGTCGTCGTGGTATGCAGATCAATACACAAAAATTATCACAGCGTTTAGGTGTTCCCGTAGTGGAAACGGTTGCTGTACGAAATACTGGTATTGAAAATTTGATGAGTGCTTTGGAAAATGAAAAATTCCATACCCCAAGCACAGAATTGAGTGATGTTAAACTTTCAGGTTCTAATCATGAAAAAATTGACCAAATTTTAAAAGATGTGGTGATTTTTTTAGATCATGAAGATAAACGGACTGATTTTCTCGATAAGATTTTTTTACACCCTGTTTTAGGACTTCTCAGTCTTGCGCTGATGATGTTTATTGTTTTCCAAGCAGTATTCGCTTGGGCTGCGCCCTTTATGGACGGTATTGAAGAGTTTTTTGGCTGGTTTGGTGGATGGATTGGGCAATTTATCTCCCAACCTTTGCTCAATAGTTTAGTGGTTGACGGGATCATTGCAGGCGCAGGAAGTGTGCTGGTATTCTTGCCACAAATTTTAATTCTTTTCTTCTTTATTTTGGTTTTAGAAGAATCTGGCTATCTACCGCGTGCAGCTTTTTTACTTGATAAATTAATGTTTAAAGCTGGTTTAAGTGGTCGTGCTTTTATTCCTTTATTATCCAGCTTTGCCTGTGCTGTGCCTGGAATTATGGCGACTCGAAGTATTAGTGATCCACGGGATCGTTTGGTGACCATACTTGTTGCGCCATTGATGACGTGTTCAGCGCGTTTACCTGTCTATGCCTTACTGATTGCAGCATTTATTCCATCAAAAATGGTTTGGGGATTTCTCAATCTACAAGGTTTGGTGCTCTTTGGTTTATATATGGCGGGAATTGTGAGTGCGCTCATTGTTGCGACTGTGCTGAAATTTTTCCAGAAAGATAAATCACAACATGCTTTACTGATGGAATTACCAAGTTACCGCATCCCAGATATAAAAAGTGTGTGGATTGGTTTACTAGACCGTGCCAAAATTTTCTTAAAGCGTGTTGGTGGAATTATCTTCGCTTTATCTATTTTGTTATGGTTTTTATGTACATTCCCTCAACCGCCAGAAGGTGCAACATTACCCGCAATTGACTATTCATTTGCCGGGATGTTGGGGCATGTGATGCACCCAATCTTTGAACCACTTGGGTTTAATTGGCAAATTTGTATTGCTTTAATCCCAGCGATGGCAGCACGTGAGGTTGTGGTTGCGGCATTGGGGACTGTCTATGCTTTATCTGCAACTGATGATGATGCAGTGGCGCAGGGTTTATCGCATCTGATCAGTCAGGGTGATTTAAGTTGGTCAGTTGCAACAGGTTTATCCTTGTTGGTGTGGTTTATTTATGCACCACATTGTTTAGCAACATTGGCAACAGTGAAACGTGAAACAGGTTCTTGGAAAACTGTTGCGGGTATGACGGTTTATTTATTTGGTTTGGCTTATTTAATGGCTTTTCTCACTTATCAAATTGCATCACGTTATTTTGGTCTATAAGCCAAAATCTTGAAGCAAAGGAGCTAGAGATGATTGAATTATTGATTATTGCGGTATTGGTGATTTGGAGTGCAATTTTTGTATTTAAGAAAGTCTTCCCAAAGTCAGCGTATTCGGTGTTTTCTAAGCTGGCTCAATTTTGTCAGTCGCAAGGTTGGACTCGTTTAGCCAAATGGATTCAGCCTGCGATGGTGAGTGGATGTGGTGGCGGTTGTGGTTGTAGTAGTGCTGAAACGGATAATCCTAAAAAGGTTGAAGTCCAAGCAGTAAAATGGAAATGATTTGCCTCTAAACACATTACTTTAAAAAGAAAAAAGCCATTCTAGAACATAGAATGGCTTTTTATTTGTATGAGAGAATAACAGTCCATAAAAGATAATGTATATCGCTATCTGATAGACTTATGTTGAATGATTAGCGATACCAAAAGTGCAAGTGATTGAAAGAGTATAACCTTAACATGGGTTCGACCTAACTCTGTCTTTAACTTATTGAAAAGCAATGCTCTTGGCGGAGTCTTGTTAAGTGCTCATTCAATTTCAGGATCAGCCTTAGGCTCGCCCCACTTTGGTTTTAACATGAGGAGCTAAGCTCCACAAGGGCAACTATCTTGCGTAGCTACATCGCTGCTCACCGCAAAACTCGAAGACAACCCGCAATGCATTCAATGAATCGCAGAAACAACACTTTAAGGATGAAGTCCTGCCTCAGACAGTTGCGAAAGACGTTTCCGAGTATCATATTTGATCAAAAAATTTACATCGAAATTAGGTTAACATTAATGTGTGAGCTGGTATAAAATAATGTCAACAATCCCTAGCTATGGGTTTCTTCCTCACTATCATCTTCAAAAGTTCGTGCAATTTTTTCGATATTTAAGCTTTTAGCCATCGCATCAAAAATTTCCTTATAAGCACCATCTTGATGATAAAGATCATGATGTTCACCATGCTCAACGATTTGTCCTTCTTTCATCACATAGGTGTAATCGGCATCAATAATTTGTGAAAGGCTATGCGAGATCATAATCACAGTTCGGCCTTGCTTAATCTCATCTAAACTTTGTTTGATTTGCTCTGAAGCGATGGCATCTAAACTCGCTGTGGGCTCATCTAAAAAGATAATTGGCGGGTTTTTGAGGAACATTCGAGCAAGTGCGATACGCTGTTGTTGTCCGCCAGACAACAGCAAGGCATCTGCTTCATAGGCATGTGGGAGTTTCAAAATCTGCTCATGAATCGAGGCTTTTTTTGCAGCTGCGATGACTTCTTCATTGCTTGCATGGGGCTTACCATAACGAATATTTTCTAAAATTGAGCCTTGGAAAATATGATTCTTTTGCAATACCAAGCCAATATGTTCTCTTAGATAGTGTGTATCGAGTTGCCCTAGATCAATTCCATCGAGTCTGATACAGCCTGAATTCGGGGCATAAAATTTATCCAGTAGACTGATTAAGGTTGATTTCCCTGCACCTGATAAGCCGACTAAGGCCGTGATTTTATTGGGTTGAATAGTCATGTTAATCCGATGTAAGGCTTGATGACCATTGGGATAGATAAAATCAACATTTTCCAATTCAAATTTGCCATGAATTTGAGGTTTCATTAAACCACTGGCTTCGATTTCATGATCTGCTTCTAAGATGCCAAAGAAGCTTTCTGAGTAGATCATTGCCGAGTTAATTTCATCATAAATACGATGCAAAGAACGGATCGGTGCAGACACGTTATTGAACAGCAATACATGGTACATGATCATCCCTATACTCATTTGTCCATCTAAAACAAAATAAGCAGTTAAAATAATGATCAGGACTACACCAACTTGTTCGATAAAGGTTTTTAGACCATCAAAAATATAGCTGGTTTGTCGAGTTTGCATCTGATTTTCAGTCAGTGACTTTTGTAAATTCAGTTGCTTAGTGGATTCAACAGCCTCTTTATTAAAAGATTTAATCACTGTAATTGAGTTAATGATACTCAAAATACCTTGATTCTTCTTTTCCATGTTATCGCGCAAGGCTCGACGTTTGCCAGAAAGTTTTTGTGATTGTTTAAAGGTCAGCCAAAAGTAAATTGGTACAATGATTGTCGCAACCACACCTACCCAAAAATTGGCATAATACATTAGGGCTAAAGCAATAATTGCACTGGTAAATAACGGTAAAATATCAATAAAAAATATTTGCACCAGTCGAGTGAGTGAGCTAACTCCACGGTCGATACGAGTTTGTAATTTTCCTGCTTGGTTATTTTTCTGATCAAAAAAGGCCAATCGATAGGTAATAAATTTTTCGATAATGCCTTGAGATAGGTCCTGTGAAATTAAAATTCTGAGTTTTTCACCGAATGATTTTTGCCCAAATTGAACAATTGCATTGATGACTTCTTTGGCCAATAAAACCACGGTAATGGTAATGATAATGTGCCATCCATCCGCTAGGCCTTGTCCTGCTTGGATCAGTTGGTTAATGCTGTCTACAGCATATTTAAGTGTGAGCGCATTGACCTGAGCGGTGAGTGAACCAATCAACGTTAACACTAAGGTGACGATGACAAGCCAGCGGTAGGGACGTACAAAGGGGCGTAATTTTTGAAATAATTGCCATAAATTCATAGGTTTTTGCTTTTTATCAGCTTGGTTTTAGTCTAAAGCTGAATAAACTTTGCTACAAGTGATTGCTATGTTTTGAATTGTGAAAGATTTTAATGCTAGTCTTATACTAGTCCAAATCTTCACGATTAAAATCCTCTTGAAATTGATCTGCTAATTTAAATCCGAGTTGATTAAGCTTTTCAAAATACTTGAGATAGTCTTCATCTTCCATATCATATGGATGATCATCCCATAAAAAGTGAAAGCCATTGATACCAAACTGGTGCTACTGGATAACCATACAAATAGTTGACTTTTTCAGCAAAGCTCATTTTTGCTGACTCATCAATTCATCTAAATACATCATATGTGATTCTCCTTTTGCCATTCTCCATCCTATTGAATAAGGATGGTATTTTAGTGCAAATTCCATGGAGGTGGGACTTCGCCATATTTGGCTAAATAGGCTTAGACGCCTTCTATATCCCCCTGTTCATTTGAATATTTATCCATGATATGAACTGCTATTCTTCATATTAAAGTTGTTCAATTTTGATTAAAAATGACTTGTTTCATGTTCAATATTGATTCATTGTTGGATGAACCAGTAGCTCATTTTACACAATGAATTTAGATTTA
This sequence comes from Acinetobacter sp. LipI_19, assembly GCF_058242925.1. Classification (NCBI taxonomy): domain Bacteria; kingdom Pseudomonadati; phylum Pseudomonadota; class Gammaproteobacteria; order Moraxellales; family Moraxellaceae; genus Acinetobacter; species Acinetobacter sp. LipI_19. The sequence continues at coordinate 3,574,078 of NZ_JBZAYK010000001.1, read as the reverse complement.
TTTGAACCTGAAGCACAAGATAATTTACTGCCTTATGATGGGGTAGTAAAAGACTTTGGCTTAGTTTTGGATCATGAACAAAGTCAAAAATATTTAAATTATTTTCTACAGCATTTGGCTTGGCAACATGATGAAGTTTATTTGCATGGTCAATATTATAAAACTGAGCGCAAAGTGGTGTGGTATGGCGATGAGGATTACCAATATCATTATTCAGGTATGGCAAAACAAGCCCATATCTGGAATCCTGCTTTATATCGACTCAAACAGCATATCGAGCAACTCACAGGGCACACTTATAATTCCTGTCTGGCAAATTTATATGAAAATGGCTCACAAGGCGTGGGTTGGCATAGTGATGATGAGCCATCACTGGAAGCGCCCAACCACAATGTGGTGATTGCTTCATTGAGTTTAGGTGCTACTCGAAAATTCAGTTTTAAGCACAAGTGGAAAGCTAAAAAAGTAGATTTACTTTTACATAGTGGTCAGTTGATTGTGATGCAAGGGCAGACCCAACGTTATTGGAAACATACCCTCGCTAAATCCACGCGAATTTTAGCGCCTCGTGTAAATTTGACCTTTCGTTATTTTTATCCAAGTGGGTAAAGTTTGTCATCAAATTGTTCAAGTTTAGGGAACACTAAAGCAGGTAAATTTTCTAAATTCTCTAAATATTGCTGATAATCTAGCAGGATTTGTTGGCGTGCTTCGTTAGAAATATATGGGACATGGTAAGCCGTAAATGGAGGCAGTACGTCAAAGCCTGCATAAGCTAAAGTTCCACGTTGAATCGGCAGTAATAAGTCTTCAATTGAACCATGAATCGCATGATCACCAAACATATGTTCACGACCACCTAAGGTAAAGCTTAATAAGGCTTTTTTCCCGACCATGCCGCCGTGGTTATAAAAACGTTTGCCACCATAGAAAATACCTGAAACGAATACACGATCAATCCAGCCTTTTAAAATTGCAGGTACAGATGTCCAGTACATGGGAAAACTCAAAATGACTAAATCTGCTCTTTGTACTTTTTCAATTTCAATTTGAATATCTTCAGAGATCTGCTTATTTTTACAAGCATGACGTTGTTCCAAAGCATAATTCATATATTCTGGATTACTCAATTCTAAAAAATCATCACCTGATGCGATTGGATTAAAGTTCATGGCATATAAGTCTGAAACATCAACATGGTGTCCTAATTTTTCCAAGACCTCAACAGCATGATCTTTCATGGCCGTAGTAAACGAAAGTGGTTCGGGATGTGCATGCACGATGAGAATATTCATAGCATTCCTTAATTAAAATTATGCATCATTGTTATTGGATGCTTTAGATTATTCCCGAATGAAAATGATTCGCCAATTACTCTAATTATTTTTTTAGTGGCTCAAAAGTAAACTTGATGGATAAAAGATGTGCAAATAAAAAAGCCTATGTATGAACACATAGGCTTTTTTACTCTGAGGAGGAATTGTTTCCGTAAAAACAATATCCAAAAATCATGGGTTACTGAAGAACATAATCATATTATGAGAATATAAAAACATTATCAAGATATAAAAACATTACAAAATGTTAAATTATCAACCCTATTTCATTTATGGGTGAAATTCAGATAATTGGTCATTTGCAGAGAGTGCCTGATAGCGTTTTTCAATCTGCGCAGCAGACTCTTGCAGTGTTTCAATCAATTTTGGAGTGTTGACGTATTCAAAACGATTTTTTGAAGCAAGCACGGTCAGCGCTAAAGGAGCTTCTTTACTTGAAAACTTCACTGGGATAGATAAGCCAGAAACATTTGGATCAAGTTCGCCTTGTGAAAAATAATATCCTTGTTTTTTTATTTTTTTCATTTTATTGACAAAGGTTTCTTCATTTTCAGCAAAACCAACTTCAGTTAATTGAGTTGCAAAGCGAAGGTAATACTCATGAATTTTCTGCTTAGATAAATGCGCCATGATCACTTTAGGTGAAGAGCCCATGAATACGGGACGAGGGCAACCACGACCATAAGATAGTAAAGTTTCATCACGATACACTTCATGATGAACATCAATACAATAGTCATCATTTAAATGTGTTAGTAAACAGCAAAGTTCTGTGCGCTCTGAAATTTCTTGCATAAACGGTTTGCTGATTTGAACCAGTGGATCTGTGGTTCTAGAAATATAGTCCATCACAGCAATTTTAGGTCCAAGGGTGTAATCACCTGAAGTCCCATTTAAGCGTTGCAAAATATCAGCCGAAACTAACTCTTTCAGATAGCGGTAACTAGTTGGTTTTGATAAACCAAGCTCTTCACAAATCACATCGACATTAATTACTGGGCGAGACACCGAAAATAAATCCAATACGGTGAGAATTTTGCCAAAACTGGAAAGTGCCATTGATGACCTACTCAATTAGTGAGAATCAAAAAAAATAAATAATGAATGTTACTTTATAACAAATTGTTCAAGAAAAAACAGCGGAATTTGCATTGTAAATGCAAATGATTCTACATTTTTAACTTTAGTAGCTATTTTGAGAAAAAGCATTATATTTAAACATTAAAATAAATTTTATTCTAATAAATTATCAATATGAGATATTTTTATTGATTAATTGCATTTTTTTTGAGATTATTGCTCATATGAATATCCAATGATGAATCTATACTTTTTTAAAAGTGTAAATTTTTATCATAAATTGAGTCCTTCTCTACTCAATCGTTGTATTTGAACAAATGCCTAAATTTGTTCTTCTATTCACATCCTTTTTTAAACCACACTGTTTATTTGACTAAGCAGTGCGGTTTTTTGGTCGCTAAGAAAAGAAATGTGATGTACACAACAAACCCTCATAAAAGTGGTGAATATTAGCTTTCTAGATCTTACAGAGCTAGATATGAAAGAGAAAATCAATGAAATTGAATTTATAGTGAGTTGCTTGCATGTTACTGATCAAACCCTTATTGGCTTTTAGACCCAATAAACTCGATTGGATTTTTGCGAGCAAAACTTTCATTGCAGGAATGCTGGCACTCTATATTGCATTTGAACTTAATTTGAGCTATCCGATTTGGGCGATTGGTACTGTCTTTGTGATAGCCAATCCTTACTCAGGGATGATGGCGTCTAAAAGTATCTATCGAATTTTAGGAACCTTGATCGGAGCAATTTTTGCCATCGCAGTGATGCCCCACTTGGTCAATACACCTTGGTTATTTACTTTTGTACTGGCAACTTGGGTGGGGGGCTGTCTTTATTTATCTTTAATTGATCGATCACCACGCAGTTATGTGGTGATGTTAGCGGGTTATACCGCAGTGATTATCTGTTTTAACTCAATTTTTTATATTGAGACAGTGTCCATTTTTGACATGGCAGTTGGGCGGTTCTTAGAAATTTCATTGGGTGTTGTGTGTAGTGCAGTGGTATCTGCCACCATATTTCCTATGCATATCGGGCCTGTGGTGGAGCTACGTGTCACTAAAACTATGCAAGATACCAAACAGGCTTTTGACTCAATCTTGTCTGATCCTGCACATTCGGATAATTACACTCAACTATTGACCAATATCACTCGTGATACGACAGATATTCATAGTATGGCTGTGCATTTAAGTTATGAAACTTCAAAATTTAAAGGCATGACCAAACCACTACAAGAGTTGCTACATCAAGTGACCATGTTAGTGGCTAACTTGGTCGCAATGTCAGAACGAATAAAGCAACTGGATCAAATTGATGTAAATTATCGTCCGTATCTGCTTGAGTTTCACCAAAAAGTTGATGACTTTTTAGCAAATAAACATGCCATTCTTGAGAATGAGCTTAAGCATCTGCCTGAATATTTTGACCAAGAATTTCAAACGATCACTGAGCATGCAACAGCTGAACAACAGGTAATGTTGGGCAGTTTAAAAATGGATATTCGCCATTTTATTCAAAATGTTCGTGCAGTGGAGTTTATTTGGCAATGTATGCAACAAGGCAATCATAGCTTACCTGAGTCAATAGTACCGTTAACCACGACCTATCCAAGTTTGCATCGTGACTATGGAATAGCCGTGCGTGGCGGAGTATCGGCATTTTTAACAACCAATATTGCTTGTGCATTTTGGATTTTAAGTGGTTGGAAAATGGGGTTTATGGTGGCAGAAATGGCCGCAATTACAGCATGTATTTTGACCTTTTTAGATGACCCAGTACCTGCATTAAAAATATTTATCCGCTCCAGTATTTATGCCGCTATTTTGGTTTTTATTTATGCTTATGGGATTTTCCCCCATATCACAGCATTTTGGGAATTGGCCGTTGTATTAGCACCGTTTATTATGTTTTGCGTGATGTTGTATTTGCATCCGCCTTTACATGTACTGGGTTTGCCTCTGATTATGAGTACCATCATGGGATTAAATCTACAAAATCGCTATTTAATGGACCAGATCACATTTTTTGATGCTTCAATTGCGACCGTGATTGGTCCGATTATCACGGTTTGTATCATGCAAATGGTACGTTCAATGTCACCAGAAATGACAGTAAAGCGGATGTTGGCTTTACACTATAAAGCTTTGCGTGAAAGTATTGCGATGTCTTATGGAACAGGCTTTAGAATTCATTTACGCAGTATGCTTGATCGTATTGGCGTGTTAAATACCAAATTGATTCAGTCAGAACAACTCAAAATTGAAATTAATAATGCTTTGATTGAATCAAGTGCTGCTATTGATTTAACCCGTTTGCAGGAGTTGGTCAAAAAATTGTCTCCTGAATCTGCAACAACCAGTGCAATTTTTGAATTACAGCGCTTACTCAATCAGTGGTTAATTGAAAAAGCACTAGCTCAGCCTGATAACAACTTACGACAAGCACTGATTCAGCAATTTGCTCATGTCCTAGAGGAAGCTCAAGCGGTAGGCGACCAAGATATTCGACAGCGCATAGAGATTTCTGTAAATAATATTCGCAATAGCATCTGTCATATTCATCTGGTTGATGCCCAACCTTCAACTGTTCTATTGGGAGCATAAAAATGGGTGAGCTCAACATTTATGGCGTATATGTCCCAATATTTTTAATTCAAGCAATTTTGGCATTCATGATTTGGAAAGTGGTCTGTATTGGCACAGATCGTTTGGTTGAAAAAGAATGGATTGCATTACCTGGAATTTTTAATATCTGTATCTATTTGATTTTATTATGGTCGATTCATTGGGTGTTTATTCAGGTGACCACTTAGCCATTGAGTATAGCTGATTTACTTTTAAGTTTAATGATTGGAAAATTGAAATGAATACGTTTGATATACGTAAGGCAATACGGCCTATATCATTGGCTATCGTGGTGATTATTGCGATATTTTGTGCGCTTCATATTTGGAATTACTACAACGCAGAACCTTGGACACGTGATGGACGTGTACGTGGTGATGTCATTCAAGTGTCTTCTGATATTGCAGGCTTAGTCACAGAGGTGATGGTTCAAGATAACCAAACGGTAAAAAAAGGACAGGTACTTTTTAAAATAGATTTAGCACGTCAAGCTTTAGATGTGGAACAAGCAAAATCAGATCTTGCAAAGGCTCAATCAGGACTGGCAGAGGCAGAAGCGGGGCTTGCTGAGGCAAAAGCCAATATTGTGAAGTCAAAAGCCAATATTAACCTTGCGGAGAAAAATGCACATCGATATGCAGACCTGATGAATGGTGCGATCTCTAGACAAGAACAAGATCAAATGTTTGCTACACGAGATCAGTCTCATGCAGAGCATCAGCAATTGCAAGCTGCAGTACAACAAGCAGAAGCCAATATCAAACAACAAAAAGCCTTGATTGAGGCAGCAACCAGTAGTGTGCATTTGGCTCAATTGAATATGCAACGTTCAGAAGTGATTGCGCCTGCAGATGGAACATTATCAAATTTTGATTTGCGTGCAGGGAATTATGTCAAAGTTGGGCAGGCTGTTGCCGCTTTACTTGATCGTAAACAGCTCTATGTTGTGGGATATTTTGAAGAAACCAAACTCAATAAAATACATCTAGGTGATCCTGCAACAGTGCAACTTATGGGCGATTCTTTGAAATATAAAGGCCATGTTCAAGGGATTGCTTCAGGGATTGAAGATCGTGAACGGACCACTTCATCGGGTCTATTGGCCAATGTAAATCCAACATTCAGCTGGGTACGTTTGGCCCAACGGGTACCTGTGAAGATTATTTTAGATGAAGTGCCCCATGATTCATTAGCCTTTGTCGCAGGGCGTACCGTGACGGTACATATTTTAGAACAAGTAAAAAAAAACTAGCATCCATTGTTAAACTTTGATCTTGAAGCCCATTGAAAAATGGGTTTTTTATAAGTTTAGGTCTGCCATAGCGGGCATATGAATTTCCTTAACACAGCTGGCTTGACTGGTCGATAATATAAATTTAATCGCAAGAATAACATCTTGTAAGGGAATTAACTCATGACCACTCTGTTGTAAAACTTCATCTACAGATGTATCCAGATCAAACTCAGTCGCTAAGTAGCCTAAATTTAATATACTCACCCCAATCTGGTCTTTGCGTAAACTTTCTCGGAGAGCGTGGACAATGCCTCTGAGGGCAAATTTGCTGGCTGAAAAAACCACTTCTTTGCCACTATGATTTTCTAGTCCCCACGTTGAACCAATCAAGATAATTTTTGCATTTGGGGACAGTCTAAGATTCTCAATCAAGGATTGAATTGCCAAAATACAGGACTGAATATTGGTATGAATCAAATTTGATATTTCAAGGTCAGTGCATTGTTCAAAGTCATAATCTGCTTGAAAGGCTTTTGTCTCCCAGATCCCGACATTGTAAATCAGAAAATCTATACGCTGATTTTGAATTTGATTTTTAACTAAATCCCGAGCGTGCTCAGGTTTTGATAAATCAGCAGAAATCCATTTAAAATGAGCAAGGTCACACTTAGGTTGAGAACGTGAAATACCAAAAATCTGATCTTGTGTTTGAGGTACTGCGCGTAGAATGGCTTGCCCCAAGCCTTTGCTTACACCGTAGATGACATAGGTTTTAGACATTTTAATGCTCAGTTTAAGGGGTAATTCCTTCAGGATTTCGATACCAACTTTCAATAAATAAAGCAGCTGCAATACTATCCGCTGCTAATTTTTTTGCTCGTCCTTGAGCTTGGTAATGATCCAGTTCATCTCGTGCTTCACGTGTGGTTAAGCGTTCATCGACCATGAATGTTTCAATATTGGTTTGATGACGTAAACGTCGTGCAAATTTACGTGCGCGTGTGGATAATTCTGACTCAGAATCATCCATATTTAATGGTAAGCCGACTAGAAATAAGTTCGGTTGATGCTGTTTGATGATCTTCAGCAGTTCATCCCAATTGGGGATGCCATCTTTCATTGGAAAAAGTGCAAGTGGTGTTGCACTTTCAATAATGGAAGAACCTACAGCCATCCCCGTTTTTTGTGTACCAAAATCAAATGCAATAATCAGTTGTGGGGAATTTAAATCAGGCATGTCCAATCTCAGAAGATAACCAAGTACGATCAATCCCTATTTTACGATAAGCCGCATCCCAACGGTCGGTATAAGGCAAATTAAAGACCAAATCCATATCTGAATCACAAATCAGCCAATCACCACGGGTAATTTCGTCTTCAAGTTGATTCTTGCTCCAACTGGCATAGCCCAATGCAATTTGATAACGACCGACACCTTCGTTGTGTGCAATCGCATCTAAAATATCTTTGCTGGTGGTAATACACAGATTTTCACCTACGGCAATCGATGAATGCCAGGTTGGTTGTCCTGTATGAATCACAAAACCCGCTTCAGGGCGTAATGGGCCACCTTGTAGGACTTCATGCGGATGCACATTATCTGCTTCAATTTCTAAGTCATTCAAAAGTTCTTTGACTTGAATACCTGAAGGTCGATTGATAATAATACCTTGCGCACCATCTTCATCATGACGAGCAAGATAGATTACTGTATTGGCAAAGAAATCATCAGCAAGATCAGGTGGTGCAATCAAGCAGCGATGAGAAAGATATTGTTTTGGCACCGATATGCAACTCCTTTTCAATCCGCTTAAATAATTTTAATTGTTCAAATAAAATCTATATCTATATAAATAGCACAATTAATATCAATAGGTTGTGAATATTTCAAAAGCCTGCAAAAACAGCCTAAGTTTTTAATCAATATGTATAAAATATGAACAAAATGGTATCCAAATAAAAATGTGCCTCTAAACCCTAATAAAAGCGCTGACAACTGTGCCAGCGAATAGGGCTTTTAACTGAGTGTTCTTTCTTATGAAATGTCTTAAGAATGTTGAAATTTCAACTGTCTTAATTGTTTAGCATGTTGCAAGGTGGTTTCACCGATTTCAATGCCACCTGTCATTCGTGCCAATTCTAAAATAAGTTGCTCTTCCTCTAGTGCAACGATGGTACTACTAGCAGGATCTGTTTGTAATTTTTTAACCAATAGGTGTTGATCGGACTGGGCCGCAACCTGAGCTTGGTGGGTAATACATAAAATTTGAACATGTTGTCCTAAGCCTGCCAATAAGCGTCCGACTATTTCAGCGGTACCGCCACTGATCCCGACATCAATTTCATCAAACACTAAGACTTCTGCTTCAGTTTTTTCAGCATTCATCACTTGCATGACCAGTGCAATACGTGACAGCTCTCCACCAGAAGCAACACGTGCCAGTGGTTGAGGTGGAATACCTTTATTGGCAGTAAAGAGTAATTGAATAAAGCTTAGACCTTCAGCAGAAACTTGTTCCAGCGGTTCAAATTTAAATTCAAAATGTGCTTCTGGTAGCGCCAGTTGTTTGACTTGCTCAGTCAGTTGCTTGGCTAAAGGTTCAGCGGCATCACGACGAATCTGATCTAGATGTTGTGCTTTCTCGAGAAACACTTGATGAGATTGTTCAACTTGCTCAGCGAGGGTTTCAGGATCTTCAAGTTGGTGTAGTTGCTCTAATTCATTTTGCCATGTTTCATATTGCTGTTTGAGTTCATTGGGTTGAATACGGTATTTACGTGCCAAGCGATGAAAGACTTCAAGTTGCGTATTTAACTCATCCATACGTTCAGGGTCAAAACTTTGACGGTCTATAAACTGACGTAAATTTGCCGTCGCATCATCAATTTCACTTTGTGCATTGATCAATGAATTGTAAATTTCAGACAGAAGTTCACTACGTCCAGCATGGGATTCTAAACGTCGAATAATCGAAGAAATTTCTTGGGTAATATTTTGTTCAGATTCATCAAGAACATTTAAGCTATAGCCGCAGTCTTGCATAATGTGTTCATGGTGACTTAAGCGATCAAACTCTTGTTCGATTTCTTTATAATCAATACGAATGACATCTTCGAGTTCTTCAAGTTGTAATTTTAAAGTGTCAATGCGTTGTAGGCGATTGGCTTGTGCGTCAATCGCCGCTTGATGTGTACGAATATTTTTTTGCCAAGTGCTATATGCATCCCGCACATCTTGAGCAGGTTGATAAAAATTACTATAACGATCTAACCAATGCTTCGGGTAGGGTGGCTCAAGCAGTTGTTGTTGGCTATGCTGACTGTATAGCTGTACCAAGAGACGTCCAAGTTCTTTCAATTCAGCGAGGCTGCTGGGACGACCATTGATCCATGCCTTGCTGCGACCTGTTGCAAAGATCACCCGTCTTAAATGAATTTCACCAGATTCATCATCTAATTCATGAGTGTTGAGCCAATTTGCTTCTGGACTCTGTGCTTGATAGCTAAAAACAGCGGTAATATCTGCTTTTTCGGCACCATAACGCACATAATTGGTATCAGTGCGTTCCCCTAAACAGGCTGACAACGCATCTAATAATAATGATTTACCCGCACCTGTTTCACCTGTAAGCACGTTGAACCCTTGCTCGATATCAATAGCAAGGTTATCGGCTAAAGCAAAATTGATCAGATTTAAGTGTGTCAGCATAAACGCATCCAAGCTGCGAACGGTGAAGTTCTAAGATAGTGAAGTTTTGTTGTGGTCACAAGTCAGAACGTATTCTAATACGAAGTAATTTTAAGCATTCTAAATAATTTTAAGATGAAAATGTAATTTCCTTTGCTGAATATGCCAGTAAAAACATCAAAATAGATAAAGCTTATTGTATAAAATAAAAAAATGATGCAAATATCTACATTTTTTATCAACGTCACAGTCTATCCTGTATTGAGCTTATATTTGAATGCATCTTGAATTTTAGACATATACATTAGAGCTTCTGATAATAATCTTTTGGATGTTTTATTCAACGTGTTTAAGCTTTATGAATCATGAAACTTCTACCAGTACATAGAAATGAAGTGTATGACGATCAAGTTTGCAATGCTCCGCTTTATATTTAAAGTTTAAATCGCTTTGCGTAGGCGATGCCTCACTCTTCGTAGGAGGTTCCAAACCTTGTGCTGCAAACAAAGCCATGCTTTGTTTTTGCTCATGTTGGGTGAAAGGCACGTCCTGTAATTCCACCCAACATGGCGACATCCATCTCGCCTCACGATAGAAAGACCATTTATGTTTCATCAATATTTAAAAGTATTGAATGCTCATTTTTGACTAATGCATAAATCAGCATCTGCTCATCCTCGTTTTCCTCCAAAGCAAGACGTAATTTTAATTTATAGAGATGGGCCAATCTTGAAACAAGACTTTTCTTCACTCTAAGTAGGAAATAAATTGAGCATACATAGGGTGGCATTTTTGCTGACAAGTATTGTGGTTTTGGTCTTTATTGTTAAGGAAGCTTAAGCTTTGATCTAAGCGGTCTGATAAAGCAGACAAAAATAGAAACAGCTCAACAGTAAAAACATAGATTGATTAGTTTGCAGAGCAACATTAAACTACATCGAACATAATTTTTATAAATGCGCATTATCTGGAGAATACGCATGTCAGCTCAGTACGATCATGTATCAGTAGTTAAAAAATCTAATGTATATTTTGGCGGTTTATGTATTAGCCACACTGTGCAGTTTGAAGACGGAACCAAAAAGACTTTAGGGGTCATTCTTCCAACAGAAGAAGCTTTAACATTTGAAACACATGTGCCTGAACGCATGGAAATTATTTCTGGTGAATGTCGTGTTAAAATCGCAGACAGTGAAGAAAGTGAGTTGTTCCGTGCAGGTCAGTCATTTTATGTGCCTGGTAATAGTCGTTTTAAAATTGAAACGGATGATGTTTTAGACTACGTTTGCCATTTAGAAGGTTAATTAAAAAGCTTTGCTTAAAGTAAAGCTATGCTTTTGTTTTTAAATTAGGCAAAGAATTTTTGTGCTAAATCGGTTAAACTAGAGCATCACATAAAATCCTGTAAAGTTGGCTTTGCAGGATTTTTCATTTCTATCATCCTGTTGTTAATGAGGTTGTTCATGGCGAAGTCCGAATATTATTATGGCGTTCATTCAGTGGAGTCATTATTGGAGTTAGAACCTGAACGTGTTTTAACCTTATTTACTTTAAAAGGTCGTGATGATCAACGGTTACAACGTATTCTTCAGCTTGCAGAGCCTTTTGGTATCAGTGTGCAAAAAGCAAGCCGAGATAGCTTGGAAAAGTTGGCAGGTCAACCTTTTCACCAAGGCGTGGTCGCAGCTGTTCGCCCACATCCTGTATTGAATGAAAAAGATTTAGATCAGCTTTTAGAGTCAACCCAGCAACCTTTGATATTGGCTTTAGACCATATTACAGATCCGCATAATCTAGGTGCATGTATCCGTACAGCGGCAGCTATGGGTGTAGAGGCGGTGATTGTACCGCGTGACCGTGCGGCAACATTAACCCCAACTGCACGCAAAGTTGCAGCAGGTGGTGCTGAAAAGGTGAAGTTTATTCAAGTGACCAATTTGGCGCGTACGCTTGGACAAATCAAAGATAATTATAATGTTCGTGTGGTGGGGACCATGCTTGATGAAAAAGCCCTCCCTATCCAGAAGTTTGATTTTACCGGAACACCTGTATGTATTGTGATGGGCGCAGAGGACACAGGGTTACGTCCAATTACTCAATCACAATGTGATCAAACCGTATTTATCCCGATGACTGGAAATTTACAAAGTTTAAATGTCAGTGTGGCTACTGGTATGGCGTTGTATGAGGCATGCCGTCAACGTCAACAAAGTGAATGATTTAGTTTAAATTGTATCGGTAAAATTAGAGAAGTATCATGATGACCTCCCGTACTCAAGGCTACATATATGTAGCCATCACAATGTGTATTTGGGGAGGTTTTACGATTACTTCAAGACTGAATGCAATCTGGCATATCAGCCCATGGGATATTACGGCATTACGCTTTTCATTGGCATTTTGTATACTGATGCCGATTTTAATCTATAAAAAAGACACAGCTTTTCTATTGAACAAACAACCCTTCATTTTGGCGATGATTGGTGGTGTTGCATATTGTTTAACTTCATATAGCGCATTTCACTTTGTGCCTGCGGCACATGCAGCCATTTTTTTAAATGGCTGCATTCCATTGTGCACGGCTTTAGCAGGTTTTTTACTTTATCGTCAGCCGTTTGATAAAAATATATGGATCAGTTTAAGCATCATGCTGGCTGCCATTTCTGCAATGAGTTTTCTGATGTATACCGAAACAGGTGTTGCTTTTGGTCTTGGGGATTTATTGTTTTTTATCAGTGCAATTTGGTGGGGGACTTTTACCGTATTGCTGCGTCAATGGCAACTTTCCGCATGGCACGCCATGGCAGGTGTTGCGATATGGTCGGCGATCGTTTATGTCCCGATTTATTTGTTGTTTTTACCTAAACACTTAGATCAAGTGTCCACACCACATTTGGTCATGCAAACGCTTTTTCATGGTATTTTTGTGGTGATCATTGCGACTTTGGCGTATGTCGAAGCAATTAAAAGATTAGGTGCTTTTAAAACAGGCAGTATTGTCACACTTGCGCCTTTTATTGCCGCAATTATCGCCGTACCTTTATTAAATGAACCTATAAGCCTCGCAATGATGTGTGGTTTGATTGGTATGGGGATTGGTGCTTTACAACCGTGGCGTTGGTTTACCCATAAAGACAGTTTGCAGCAGCAGTTGGATGAGAATAAACCAAATCAATAAGCAATTTTTAATTAATCATCATTAGAGCTTACGAAAATAAGCTTTGGGATGATTTTTAAATGTGATTAAGCTTTATCAACCATGAAACTTTTACCCTTACATTGAAATTAAGTGCGTGAATATCAAATTGGCATTGCCACGCTTAACATTTAAAGCTTAAATCGCTTTGTGTAGGCGATGCCAAACCTTGCACTAAAAACAAAGCCGTGCTTTGTTTTTACTCATGTTGGGTAAGGGGAGCGTTCTGTACGCCCGGTACGTCCAGCCAGTATGGCGACATAAATGTCGCCTCACGATAGATACCCCATCTATGTTTCATCAATATTTAAAAGTATTGAATACTCATTTTGACTGATGCAAGTAGTCTATTGATTCAGAAAGCTTCAATTATTTACTAAGCTGTTGTGAGTTTGAGATACTGTTGATGTAAAGACTCTAATTTTGCGTATAGATGATCAATATGCCCATCATTTAGCACAATATCATCTGCTAATTTTTGCTTTTCATGACGTGGCATTTGGGCTGCAATAATTTTCTGAATTTGTTCGATGGATTGTCCATCTCGTTGTGAAGCACGTAAGATTTGCATGTCTTCACTGGCATCAATCAATAGCGTGCGTTGAGTGAGTTCATGTTGGTTGGTCTCAAAAAGCAGGGGAGAAACCAAAATCACATAAGGGCTAGTTGCTGCTTGTAATTGTTGAATAATCTCAGCGCGAATTGCTGGGTGGGTAATCGATTCAAGCTGTTGTCGTGCCTGTGGATCTTTAAAAATATGTTCTCTCAATGCACGACGATCAAGTTCACCATTGCTTAATAACACCCAATCCCCAAAAATCTGTTTAATTTTTTGAAGTGCGGGTTGTCCTTTTTCAACAATTTCTCTTGCTACAATATCTGCATCAACCACTGTAATCCCTTGGGTTTCAAACCACTGACTTGCTGCGGATTTACCACTACCAATTCCACCTGTTAAACCCAAGATAACCGTCATTGCGCATTCCTAATACTGTGTTGAAATTATTGACCCAAATATACTTTCATAATTTGCTCACCCCATAGAAATGCAATCCATCCTGCGATGGCAATATAAGGACCGAAAGCAAAAGGGACATTTTCTTTACGAATCTTAAGTAAAATAATACCAATGATCGCACCCACCACAGAAGAAAGTAGGATAATTAACGGTAACATCAATGGCCCCATCCAAGCGCCAAGTGCAGCAAGTAGCTTAAAGTCACCATAACCCATGCCTTCTTTACCTGTGACTATTTTAAATAGATAGTAGACAATCCAGAGACAGAGGAAACCAATAATATATCCCCAAATTGCAGCACTTGCTGTTGTATAAAGATGAAATGAGTTAATACCTAAACCTATGGCGGCCAAGGTTAAAGTAAAGCGGTCTGGAAGTAATTGAGTGTCAAAATCAATAAATGTTAGCGTGATCAGCACCCAAGTCAGCAGTACACCAAAAACCATTTGTAGTGTTGGGCCGTAAACAGCAACGACTGTCAATGAACACACCGCAGTTAAAAGCTCAACAAATGGATAACGCATGCCAATTGGATTTTGGCATGAAGCACATTTCCCTCTTAAAGCTAACCAACTGATGACGGGTATATTTTGGTACCAGCGAATCGAGGTTTTGCATTTGGGACAGGTAGAGGCTGGTTGGCTGAGACTGAGTTCTTCATCATCAATCACAATCTGTTGTGAACCCGCCAGTAATTGGCACTCAGCATGCCAATCCTGTCGCCATTCTTTTTCCATTATCTTAGGTGTGCGATAAATCACCACATTTAAAAAACTACCCACACATAAGCCTAAAATACCAACAGTCAGATAGAGTGCTGTTGGTGATTGAATCAAATAATTTAAAAGTTCTTGCATTAAATTACTGAGCCCATTTGGAAAATTGGGAGATACATGGCAACAACTAGACCACCAACAAGTACACCTAAAATAGCCATGATTAACGGTTCCATCATTGAGGTTAAACCATCTACAGCATTATCGACTTCATTTTCAAAATGGGTTGCAACTTTATCTAGCATCGCATCCAAGGCACCCGATTCCTCTCCGATCGCCACCATTTGTATGGCCATAGAGGGAAATCTATTGGTGACCCGCATGGCAAAATTAAGTTGTTGTCCTGTGGCAACATCCTCACGAATTTTCATCACCGCTTGTTCATAAACTACATTGTTGGTTGCGCCTGCTGTGGATTCTAAAGCTTCGATTAAAGGTACTCCAGCCGCAAAGGTAGTTGCCAGTGTACGGCTATAACGTGCAATGATGGCTTTATAAACCAGATCGCCAAAAATAGGCAGTCTCAGTGCTGTTCGGTCTAGAAAATTCTGAAATTTCTGACTACGTTTTTTTGCTTCTAAAAACGCTGTAATCACAACAGCGATAAAGATAATCAAAATAAACCAATATTTTTGCATCCAATTGGACATATTCACCACCATCTGCGTAAATGCTGGCAGATCTGCACCAAAGGAACTAAATAAATCCTGAAATATAGGGACAACTTTGACCATTAGAATAATCGTGACAATCACAGCAACAACAATTACCGCGATTGGGTATTTCATGGCTTTTTTAATTTTTTGTTTAAGAAGTTCACTTTTTTCTTTATAAATCGCAACACGATCGAGCATGGTTTCTAAGGCACCGGATTGTTCACCTGATTCAACCAAGGAGCAAAACAAATTGTCAAAGTAACGTGGATATTTTCTTAAAGCCCCTGCAAAGGTATTTCCCCCTTCGACCTCATTTTTAATTCCAAGTACAATTTCACGCATAGAGGGATTTTCTAAGCCTTCAGCAACGATTTCAAAGCTTTGTACTAAGGGTACACCCGCTTTCATCATTGTGGCGAGTTGACGAGTAAAAATGGTAATATCTAAAGTGGAAATGCCTTTTTTCATTAAACCTTCAAGAATATTTTTCTTTTTCTCTTTGATGGTTTTAATGGTGATGCCTTGTTTTCTCAGGGTGACTTTGGCGAGTGCCATATTACGAGAAGATAACTCTCCCTTGACCTTGATCCCTTTGCGATCAATCCCGTCATAAGCAAATGTAGGCATCATTTGAACTTTTTTAGCTGCCATTATAATTTCCTTGAATATTGATTATATTTATTCGCTGGTCACACGGTTAATTTCTTGTAAAGAAGTTAAGCCATTGATGACCTTAATTAAGCCTGAACGTCTTAGATTATCAAACCCCAATTTCTCAGATGCCGCTGCAATTTGAAGTGCATTGCCATCTTCCATGATAATTTTTGAAATCTCAGGTGTTACTTTCATGACTTCATAGATCCCGACACGCCCTTTATAGCCTTCACGGCATTCACTACAGCCTACAGGTTGAAAAATTTGTAACTCAGGATTACTTAAGTCTTGTTCAGTAAAGCCCATTTCCAACAAACTCTGTCTAGGAATTTCAACAGGTGCTTTACAATGATTACATAAGCGTCTTGCCAATCGTTGCGCAATCACAAGATTCACTGAAGTGGCAATGTTAAATGAGGGTACTCCCATATTGCGTAAACGGGTCAACGTTTCTGGCGCACTGTTGGTATGTAGTGTAGACATCACCATGTGACCCGTTTGGGCCGCCTTAATCGCAATTTCAGCAGTTTCGAGGTCTCGAATTTCTCCGACCATGATAATGTCAGGATCTTGACGCAGGAATGATTTCAGTGCGACTGAAAAGGTGAGACCTGCCTTGAGATTGACATTGACCTGATTAATCCCTTCCAAGTTAATTTCCACTGGATCTTCAGCCGTAGAGATATTTGAACTTTCTGTATTCAGGATATTTAAGCCAGTATACAGGGAAACAGTTTTACCAGAACCTGTTGGCCCCGTGATCAGTAACATGCCTTGAGGTTTCTCTAAGGCCTCCATAAATAACGCTTTTTGCTTTTCTTCATATCCGAGCGCATCAATACCCAACATGGCACTTGATGGATCAAGAATACGCAGCACCAATTTTTCACCAAACAATGTGGGTAATGAATTCACACGAAAATCAATCGCTTTGGTTTTTGAGAGTTTTAATTTGATACGGCCATCTTGCGGGACACGCTTTTCTGAAATATCCATTCTGGACATGACTTTTAAGCGTGATGCCAAACGACTTGCCAGTTGTAAGGGCGGATTGGTAATCGTTCTAAGCACACCATCTACACGATAACGCACACGATAACTTTTCTCATAAGGCTCAAAGTGTAAATCTGATGCCCCCATGCGAATCGCATCGACCAAGAGTTTATTAATATATTTAACAATAGGCGCTTCTTCTTCAGATGTTTGATCATCATCTTCAGATGAAGGCTGGTCATCGGTAGTAATGACATCAACATCAAAATCCTCATCACCAAAGTTAAAACTTTCTTCTACTGTAAAGTGTTTTTCTAATAACTTTTCTAATTTATGGTGTTCAACAATAATCGGTTCAATATTTAGACCACAATTAAAACGAATGGCATCCAGTGCTTCTATATCGGTCGGATCACTGGTGGCGACATATAAAATATTGCCGCGTTGCAGCAAAGGAATCACTTTGTGCTTAGTAACTATGCTCGGATCAACAATCTCCTTGAGCAGCATTTCAGGATTAAAGCTGTCCAAATCAAAAATAGGTTCTCCAAACTCAACGGAGATCATTTCGGCAATGATCAGTGGTGGTATATTTAATTTTTCACTGAGATAAGCAACGATACTCACTTTATTTTTTTGAGCGTTACTGAACGCATCTTTCATTTGCTGGGCAGATAAAAAACCTTCGTCGACTAAGCGACGGATATACCCCGAAAACTTAGGTGAACCATTTTGCATAGACATCCCCAAAACACATTAAATTTCATTTTATAATTGGAATACGAAAATTATACGATGATCCTTAGAAATATCTAGAATTAAACGTATTTTTATAGAAACATATTTAACAATAATTTGAGCCAATGAGGCTTTTTAGCATTATCTTTGAAATGTTTTATGTTTCTTGCGTTGTTATTAAAACATGACTTTAAATAAGATGACTGAATTGATAAAGAAAAAATACTTTAAAAATATAAATTCCGTGTAGAATATGCACATTTTCGATAAAAGGTTAGATGTATGTCGAGTTCGACTATTACTCCTTGGGTTGTCGGCAATTGGAAAATGAACCCAATGCAAGCGAATTCGCAACAGCTCATTCAAGATTTAAATCAGTATTTACAACAAACACCGATTACAGAAAAACAATGTCATATTGGTGTTGCACCTATTTCTATTGCTTTATTGTCTGTACAAAAATTAATTAACGATGCAGATTCACCCATCAAAGTTGCCGCACAAGATCTTTCTCAAATGGCAGGCACAGGTGCTTATACCGGTGAAGTCAGTGCTGAGTTACTTAAAGACAGTCATATTGATTATGTGTTGATTGGGCATTCAGAGCGCCGAGAAATTTTTGGCGATGATGTTCAAAAAATTAAAGCTAAATTAGCCAATGCTTTAAATGCAGGGCTTTGCGTGATTTATTGCGTGGGTGAAAGCTTAGAACAACGTGAAGCAGGGCAGGCAGAGCAAGTGGTTTTACAACAAATTTGCGATCTCGCAGCAGTTGTAAAAGTAGAACAATGGCACAATATTGTCATTGCCTATGAACCGATTTGGGCAATCGGAACAGGTAAGACTGCTTCTCCGCAAGATGCACAGACAATGCATGCAAAAATTCGTGAAGGTTTAACTCAAATTACGGCTCAAGCTCAACATACCGCGATTTTGTATGGTGGTAGTGTCAAGCCTGAAAATGCAGTAGAGTTAGCTGCATGTCCAGATATCAACGGTGCACTGGTTGGTGGTGCATCACTTAATGCTGAGTCATTTTATAAAATTGCTCAAGCATTTGCTCAAACAGAAGAATAGGAGTTCAGCATGCATACATTTGTGCTGGTTGTACATATCATCTTGGCCGTTTTGATGATCGGGCTGATCCTCGTTCAGCACGGTAAAGGTGCAGATGCAGGTGCATCATTTGGTGGCGGTGGCGCTGCAACTGTATTTGGTGCCTCGGGTTCTGCAAGCTTTTTAACCCGTTTAACTGCAATTCTCACAGCTTTGTTTTTTATCACCAGTTTAAGTTTAGCGGTGTTTGCTAAAAAACAAACGTCGGATGCCTATGGTTTAAAATCTGTACAGAGTAGTTCTCAAACCACAGCACCTGCACCCGCCAATACGGGTGAAACTTCACCAACTGCACCAAAATCTGGCGAATAATGCCATTTAGTTCTTTCTTTTTCTGAATGATGCGACTAGAATGCGTCACAGCTGCGGTGGTGGTGGAATTGGTAGACACGCTACCTTGAGGTGGTAGTGCTTTCGGGCGTGGGGGTTCAAGTCCCCCCTTCCGCACCAACAATGAACCAGATTGTTGGTGTTAGCAGCTGAAAAAAACATTGATGCGGGATGGAGCAGTCTGGTAGCTCGTCGGGCTCATAACCCGAAGGTCGTTGGTTCAAATCCAGCTCCCGCTACCAATTTAATTAAGATGCAACTTAGTTAATGATAATGTAAGTTGAAAAATTTATATTATGTGTGAATTTGCAATGTTGTTGCGGGATGGAGCAGTCTGGTAGCTCGTCGGGCTCATAACCCGAAGGTCGTTGGTTCAAATCCAGCTCCCGCTACCATTTTGATTAAGGTGCAACTTAATCAAGCAAGAAATTCAATGTATCTGTCAATGATGGATTGAAAAAATTAAATTTCTTGTGTATAATTTTGCAACGCTGATGCGGGATGGAGCAGTCTGGTAGCTCGTCGGGCTCATAACCCGAAGGTCGTTGGTTCAAATCCAGCTCCCGCTACCAAGTTTCTAAAAGGGCTCACAGATAGGTGGGTCTTTTTTGCATAGTGAACTTCGGTTTACTGTGCGATAATAGGGGCGATTACGCCCTTTTTTATTGGCTATCGTGTGGTGTGGACATCAATTGGTCAAAAAGACATGCTTCACTATAGTAAGTTTGAATTAGTCCGATGAGCGATTGAATCGCACAAATATGACGAGAGTAAATGAAGCTATCAAATAAAACTCAAGCACTTCAAGACCTAATCACTCCTGCAGTGCAAGCTTGTGATGTAGAACTTTGGGGAATCGAATTTATTCCTCAAGGTAAGCGTTCTTTATTGCGTATTTATATCGATAAAGATGTGGTGGAAAATGCTGAACCAACGATTAATGAAGAGGGTGAAGCAGAATTGGGTCGTGGTATTGGCGTACAAGATTGTGTACGTGTGACTCAGCAAGTTGGTGCAATATTAGATGTACATGATCCAATTTCAGGCGAATATGCTTTAGAAGTATCATCTCCAGGTTGGGATCGACCATTCTTCCAGTTGGCACAGTTAGAAAAATACATCGGACAACAAGTTGCATTGCGTTTGATTGCTGCAGTTGAAAATCGCCGTAAATTCCAAGCAAAATTAATTGCTGTAGATTTAGAAAATGAATTCATTCAAGTTGAAGTTGAACAACAGCACGTACTTGAGATCGATAGCAACAATATAGACAAAGCGAATTTGATCTTTCAGGATTAATCCAGAAATAGAAATCTGAATAAATAGGTGACTTATGGCACGTGAAATTCTCACCGTCGTTGAAACGGTAAGTAATGAGAAAGGTGTAAGTCGTGAAGCAATTTTTGAAGCGCTTGAACAGGCTTTGGTTGCAGCGACAAAAAAGAAATTCTACGAAGGAACGAATTCGGAAGAAGCTCAGTTACGTGTAGAAATTGATCGTAAGACAGGTGATTACAGCACTTTCCGTCAATGGGAAGTTGTTGCTGATGAAGATCATGAAATGCCAGCATGTCAAGATGCGATTTCTGATGTTGATCCTGCTCAATGGTCAATTGGTGATATCCGTGAGTTAGAAGTACCATCAATTGATTTTGGTCGTATTGCAGCACAGATTGCCAAACAAGTAATTGTGCAAAAAATTCGTGAAGCTGAACGAGCTTTAGTGGCGGATGCTTATGAAGCTAAAGTGGGTGAACTGATCTACGGTGAAGTGAAAAAACAAACCAAAGATGGCTTCATTATAGACTTAGGTGATAACGCAGAAGCCTATTTAGCACGTGAAGAAATGATTCCTAAAGAAATTCTTCGCCCTAAACAGCGTATGAATGCAATTCTTTATAATGTGAACCGTGAAGGTCGTGGTGCGCAATTATTGTTGTCACGTGCTAAACCTGAAATGCTGATTGCATTAATGAAAAAAGAAATTCCTGAAATTTCTGAAGAAATCATTGAGATTAAAGCAGCAGCACGTCAACCAGGTGTACGTGCAAAAATTGCGGTTAAGACCAACGATCATCGTATTGATCCAGTCGGTGCGTGTATTGGTATGCGTGGTACACGTATCCAAGCGGTTCAGTCTGAATTAAATGGTGAACGTATTGATGTTGTCGTGTGGTCTGATGATCCGGCTCAATATATCGCAAGTGCTTTAGAGCCTGCGGATGTATCCGGGATTGTGATTGATGAAGATGCACGTACAGCAGACATTATTTTTGCAACCAGTGATCAACTTGCGCGAGCAATTGGATCACAAGGTCAAAACGTCCGTTTAGCATCAGAGCTTACGGGTTATAAATTAGATATGATGCTTGAAGATGAGTACCGTGCTCGTCAACAAAGTGAAGCTCAACAGTATTTAGACATGTTTGTAACACGTCTTGATATTGAAGAAGATCTTGCAATGGCTTTAGTAGAAATGGGCTTTACCTCACTTGAGGAAATTGCTTATGTGCCTGCGGAAACTTTCGATGAAATCGAATTAGATGCAGATACAGTTGAATTGCTACAAAGTCGTGCAAAAGAAGCAGCTTTGGCTGATGCATTAAAGCAACAAGAAGATATTCAGGACCCAAGTCCAGAACTTGTTGCGATGGAAGGAATGACTTCTGAAATTGCGCATGCTTTAGCAGCACGTGGTGTGGTAACAATCGATGACTTAGCTGACCAAGCAACGGATGATATTTCTGATATCGACGGTTTAGGCGCTGAGAAAGCAGGTCAATTGATTATGAAAGCACGTGAATCATGGTTTAACTAGGAGGTAATACATGACGGATAAGTCAATTCAAGAGTTAGCGGTCAGCGTAGGACTTCCTGTTGCAAAGCTCCTTGATCAGGTGCGTGAAGCTGGATTGCCACAAAAACAGGCTGAAGATAAAATTTCTACTGAACAGCAAGATGTTCTCGTGAACCATTTGAAAAAAGCACATGGTCAAGATACGGGACAAGCAGGACAAATCACGTTGAAACGTAAAACGACAAGTACGGCTAAAGTTGCGAGTACTTCAGGTAAAGCGAAGACAATTAACGTAGAAGTTCGTAAGAAACATACGTTTACTAAGCCAGATCCTGAACAAATCAAAGCGGAAGCTTTGGCTAAAGCTCAAGCAAATGCTCAAGCGACGTCAACTCAAAAAGTACAGCAAAATACTGTTGTGGCTGGAGTTGAAAAGACTGAAAGCTCAGCGAAAGCGAATTTAGAAAAAATGCGCGCTGCTGCAAAACAACAAACTGCTGCAAAAGAAACACCAAAAGCAGCTGTTGTTGTAAAACGTAAATCGACCAATAAGCCGATTACTAAAGCAACAGTAAAAACAATTGAAACCCCTGAGCAGAAACGTGCACGTGAAGCTCAAGCAGCACAACTGAAAGCGACTGAAGAAGCAGCTCGTCGTAAGTCGGCAGAAGAAGCTCAACAGCGTACGCTTGAGCAAATGCGTCAAATGGCGTCTAAGTATTCTTCTGATGAAACTGCGACAACGATTCGTGTAGTTGATGATTCACCGTTGGCTGCAGGTTTGGTTGGTCAAGCATATGAAGATTCATTTGCAAAAGAAGACCGTGAAATCAAACGTGGTACCAATACTGCAAATACACGTTCTCCTAAGAAAGGTGGTCGTCGTGGTCAGGAAGAGCAATCTTTCAGCCATAACCCGCATAAACGTGGTTTAAAAACCAGTCAAGCGAATAAACATGGTTTTGAGAAACCAGTTAAAAAGCAAGTTTATGACGTTGAAATTGGAGAAACTATTGTTGTTGCAGACCTTGCAGCAAAAATGGCAGTTAAAGTTCGTGAAGTAATTAAATCACTGATGAAAATGGGTGAGCTTGTTACTCAGAACCAAGCCATTGAGCAAGAAGTTGCGGCATTAATTGTTGAAGAAATGGGTCACAACCCAGTTCGTGTATCTGATACACAAGCTGAAGATAACTTACTTGAAGCAGCTGAAGAAGCACGTGGTGCACAAACAACACGTGCGCCAGTTGTGACAATCATGGGTCACGTTGACCATGGTAAGACATCGTTACTGGATCGGATTCGTCGTGCCAAAGTTGCGCAAGGCGAAGCGGGCGGGATTACACAGCATATTGGTGCTTATCACGTTAAAACGGATAAAGGAATTATTACTTTCCTGGATACGCCTGGACATGCTGCATTTACTGCAATGCGTTCACGTGGTGCCAAAGCGACTGATATCGTGGTACTTGTTGTTGCAGCGGATGACGGTGTAATGCCACAAACTGCGGAAGCAATTGACCATGCACGTGCTGCGGGTACTCCAATTATTGTTGCAATCAATAAAATGGATAAAGAATCAGCTGATCCAGATCGCGTATTGAATGAATTGACAACCAAAGAAATCGTGCCTGAACAATGGGGTGGTGATGTACCAGTTGCAATGGTTTCAGCACACTCAGGTCAAGGTATCGACGAACTTCTAGATTTGATTTCAATTCAAGCTGAAATGTTAGAGTTGAAAGCGTCTGAAGAAGGTGCTGCACAAGGTGTTGTAATTGAAGCACGTGTAGACAATAGCCGTGGTGCGGTAACGTCTATTCTTGTTCAAAACGGTACACTGAAAGTAGGTGACTTGGTTCTTGCAGGCGCATCTTACGGCCGTGTTCGTGCGATGACCGATGAGAATGGTCAACGTATTCAATCTGCAGGTCCTTCAATTCCAGTTGAAATTTTAGGTCTTCCAGAAGCGCCAATGGCGGGTGATGAAGTTCTTGTTGTTAATGACGAGAAAAAAGCACGTGAAGTTGCCGATGCGCGTATGGACCGTGAGCGTCAAAAACGTCTTGAACGTCAAAGTGCAATGCGTCTTGAGAACATTATGGCATCAATGGGCAAGAAAGATGTGCCGATTGTAAATGTTGTTCTTAAAACTGATGTTCGTGGTACTTTGGAAGCGTTACATGTTGCACTTGCTGATCTTGCAACTGACGAAGTTAAAGTACGTGTAATCGGTTCGGGCGTGGGTGCAATCACTGAGTCTGATGTGACCCTTGCTGAATCTTCAGAAGCGGTACTTCTTGGCTTTAACGTACGTGCAGACAATACCGCGCGTCAAAAAGCAGATGCAGATGGTATCGATATTCGTTACTACTCAATCATCTATCAACTTATTGATGATGTGAAAGCAGCAATGAGCGGAAAACTTGCACCTGAACACCGTGAAACAATTTTGGGTGTTGCAGAAGTTCGTGAAGTATTCCACTCAAGTAAGTTTGGTGCTGCTGCAGGTTGTATGGTGCTCGAAGGTGTATTGCATCGTAATAAACCAATCCGTGTACTACGTGATGATGTTGTGGTATTCCAAGGCGAGCTTGAATCTCTTCGTCGCTATAAAGAGGTGGTTGAAGAAGTTCGTGCTGGTATGGAATGTGGTCTTGCAGTAAAAGGTTATAAAGACATCAAAGCACTTGATAAAATCGAAGTGTATGATGTTCAGTTGATTAAACGGAGTCTTTAATGGCGGGTAGTCAACGTCTTAAGCGTATGGCAGATACGGTACAACGTGAGTTGTCAGAACTGATTCGCCAAGAGCTTAAAGATCCTCGCTTAGGTGGTCTTGTGACCATCTCTGCGGTGAAAGTGAGTCCAGATCTAGGTTATGCAGAAGTTTACGTTACCGTGATGGGGCGTGAACTTGGCGATGAGCAAAGTGAAGTGGCAAATAAAGAAACTTTAGATGTCTTAAATAAAGCATCTGGTTTCTTACGCCACGAATTAGGTCGTCGTATCAAAACTCGTATAACGCCTCGTTTGCGCTTTCATTATGATAAAACCAATGCCTATGGTAACTATATGTTTGGTTTAATTGCAGAAGCAGTGAAAGATTTGCCTGAGCAACAAGACGAAGAAGAAAAGTAAACTTAAACAATAAGCCACCTGAGGGTGGCTTTTTTGTATCTTTAAAAGATGTTTAAACTCTAAATGAATAATTTAAATAAAAAAATAAAGCTAAAAATTTATCTGCTGATGATCAGATTATAATTTAATGAGTAAAACACTAGAGCAGCTTGATCAACGCGCAGAGTATTTGGGCGATAGCAATGCAAAGTTAATTTAGTCAGGTCTAGATAATTTTAAACATTTAAAAAGGTTTTGGTTTAAGGCATTCTTCAGCAATTTCTATCAAACATGCAAAAATTTAATTGTTTCATCTTTGGCTAGGTAGCAGAAATTAAACAAAACTTTGCCTTAAACTGTATAGAATGCAGAGATATCAACAAATACAAATAAATATCTTTGAGGAATTGGCAATGAATTCAATGAAAAAAGGTTTAGTTGCACTTACACTGGCAAGCACCTTAGCTTTTTCAGGTTGTGGCTATAATACTTTGCAAGCTAAAGATGAGTCTGTAAATGCGGCATGGTCTGAAGTTGAAAACCAATATCAACGTCGTGCAGATCTAGTCCCTAACTTGGTGAATGTGGTCAAAGGTTATGCAACCCATGAAGAAAAAGTTTTAACTGAGGTGACTGAGGCACGTGCCAATGTCGCAGGTTTGAAAGTAGACAAAGAAGTATTGAACGATCCCGAATTGTTTAAAAAATACCAAGAAGCACAATCACAAATGACAGGTGCATTATCACGTCTTTTAGCGGTGACAGAAAATTATCCAGATTTAAAAGCCAATGAACAATTCCGTGATTTACAGGTTCAATTGGAAGGGACTGAAAACCGTATTAGTACTGCACGGACACGTTATGTTGCATCTGTTCAAGATTACAATACCTATGTGCGTCAATTCCCTCAAGCAATGACTGCCAAAGTGATTGGTATGAAAGCTAAACCGAACTTTAGTGCTGAAGCAGGTGCATCGAAAGCGCCAACAGTTAATTTTAATTAATGATGTGATTTTATTTCTCTGTCTTTAACGCTTGAGATAAAAGATAGGGTGAGAATATTTTTCATTATTCAATAAAAGGTGAACTATGATTGAATGGAGAGAAAAATCAGTAATGAAAAACATGAGTACAATATTATTTGTATTTTTTGGACTGATCCTTTCTGTTCAATCGAGTGTTTGGGCTGAAACTGCGACAGCCACAGATGAGCAGGAGGTACAAGACGCAATTGTTTTGGGTAAAGTAGTACCCAATGCCAATTTGCCCAATGTGATCGGCTCAAAACCCACAGATGCTCAAAAACAAACTCCAACTACACAGCAAGCACCCCAAAGTCCCGTACAAAACGTACCACAAGTTGCCAATGATATGGCAGAGGGTGAAAGTGCTCGAAATATTCCCACATTAAACCAGCCTGTCGTTGATCAAGCCAATGTTTTATCTACAGCTGAAAAGCAAAATTTAGAAAAACAAATTCGTGATATTTATCGCCAAGGTAAAGCACAAATTGGGATTATCATTGTTCCAACCACAGGGCAAGAAGGTATTTTTGATTTTGCAATGCGTGTTGCTGAGCAATGGAAGTTAGGTTCAGCAAAGCAAGACAATGGTTTATTGATTGCAGTTGCAATCAATGATCATAAAATCCATATTGCAACAGGCTATGGTTTGGAGGGTGTACTCCCCGACATTGTGGCTAGTCGCATTATACGCAATCAAATCACACCGGATTTTAAGCAAGGACAATATGCTCAAGGTTTACAGGCGGGTGTCAATGAAATTGAGCGTATTTTAAACCTTGACCCTGAAATTGCCAAACAAGCCGCAGATGAGCTAAAAGAGCGTCAAAACCAAGCGTTGCAAGAACAAGAAGCAAAGGATCGAACCTTGACCACAGCTATGGTGATTTTGGTGATTGGTATCTTTGCATCATTTATTGTGGGCAATCGTTTAAGCGCGGCTGTTGCAGGAGTAACAGCAACCGCTGCGGGTCTTATTTATGGCTCAGGGATTGTAATGAGCTTAGTTTTGGGTTTTGGTATATTCTTTTTATTGATTACATCACTGGCACAACTCATTTTCCAAATGTTCTTATCTGGTGGTGGACGTGGTGGGAGCGGTGGCGGTGGTGGGGGCTATAGTGGCGGCGGTGGTGGTTTCGGCGGTGGAGGAGCATCAGGCTCATGGTAACAAAAACAGATACAACAGCAATTGTAACTGAACCGAAGTTACAGGAACAGGTACAACCGAGCTTTAAACGTTGGTTAAAGCACGTTTTATATATGCCTGCCTCGAAACGCTATTTTTCAAAGCAAGATCAGCATGCAATTGCACAAACGGTGAAGCAGGCAGAAGAAGGTCATATCGGTGAAATACAAGTGGTGATCGAAGGGCATATTCCAAGTCATCAGGCATATCATCAAAATACGCGTTTAAGAGCGCAACAATTGTTTGCTGAATTGGGCGTGTGGGATACTGAGTATAATAGTGGTGTATTGCTGTATTTAAACTTGTGTGAAAAGACAGTCGAAATTGTGATAGATCGTGGAATTCATCAAGCCACTACACAGCAAACGTGGCAACAAATTTGTGATGTGATGATTGCTGAACTTAAAAACAAAAATTATCGAACTGCAGTGAGTAATGGTGTTTTAGAAATTGGTCAAATTTTAAATTTATTTTATGGGAATAAATATAGTCAAATTAATAATGTAAATGAATTATCAAACAATCCAATCATTGTGAATTAAAATAAGTTTGGAGTAAAGTGCATTTTTTACTTTTATATGAACTGAGGTAAAAATGCAATTTTGAATCAGTTTGTAAGGTACTACTGAACTTTAATTTTACTCCGTAATTATATATGGGTAAGCACGTTAAGCATTTAGACTATTTCCAAGGTCTTAAATCTACAATTTTTACTACTTCACCAGTATTTGTGTTCACTAATACTGTCATATCTATTGCATTGGCTTTTAAAGGCAGAAAGCCATCGGCTTGTGAATATTTTTGCAGAGTTCGTTCGACACGTTGAGCTTCATTATATTTTTTTAGTTCTGATAATTTTTTTGCCGAATGTTTAATCTGTGGTTTTGCTTGAGCAAAATCGACATAGCGTTCGGGCTTTTGTGCCAATGAAATCCCGCCCAAAACTTCAGCAAACATATCATCGCCACGTTGTTTTTTATCCTTGGCAAATTCAACAGCAACATATTGTGGCTTAAACCATGAAACTTGTTGGTATTGTGGCAAAGCTTGATCAAGATGATCTGTTACTATTTCATTTTTTCGTACTAATTCAAAACGATCGACATTATATACCAACCATGTAGGACGACCTTGCTCAATACTATACCCCCCATAGCATAGTGCTGCGATTTGAATAACAATGATTACACTGAGGTCAAACTTGAGTGTTTTCTTGCCTTCTTTATAAACTAATAATCCAAGTATTGGGCCGATGATGAAATCAATCACGAGCATTATCAAAAAGATTTGTGTGACACCAACAGCAGTAGTAAGTGATGATGGATACCACATAAAGAAAAATAATCCAAGCGCGAGCAATGCTATACACGCTGAGATCACCAAGTGCGAGAGAAAAAATTTTAAGCGTTTAGACATTACAATTGCATATTCCTGTTTTAAATTTAGAGCTTATTTAGTATGACCTTGAATGACTTAAAATTAACGGAACTACCAATTAATTCATTTAAAAGAGATATTTCTATTTGAAAATTCAAACTCAATAGCCTCTACTTGTTAACGAAAATCATTATATTCTCTAATTCCGTAAGGCTTAACAGCTTCATAAGATAAGCTATCTTCTTTATTTAATAACTTTGAATCCTATCATGCATCACCCTTAAAGCACTCTAATCCACTGATATATTGATTAAAGTTATTCATCTTATTAAATTATTTGCACTCTGGGGGCGCATATTTTGTAGGTAATGTACCTACTTCTGCAATCAAACCTCGAGTAGTTGCATTATCATTACTTGTAGAAGCACATGCCCAATCTATACTACCACTATCTCCTGCAAGTTTTGAACCTTGTACATTTGGAGTTAAGACGAGAGTCTCACCTTGAGCATCACTAGGGATTCCTGTGTCCACATTGGAAGTTAAAGTAACTGTAACCACGCCATTATTGTCTATTTTAATATCATCAATATATTTGGTTGCTTTTTCATTGGCTAAAATTGCATTATAACTGGTTGAAAGGGCTACCAATGCTGGCATTCCACCCGCAACAAAAGCTTCACTGACTTGTACTTTCACAGAGCCTGCCTGTATGAGTGCTTCACTAACTTTTGCTCGAACTGTATTGTGTTGATAAGCAGGGATTGCTATTGTTGCAAGAGTAGCAATGATTGCCATGACAATCATCAACTCTATTAAGGTAAATCCTTGTTGTTTTGACATAGTCCTGCTTCCCAACTATCAATTGAAAAATATTAACTAACAACCATAATGATATCTATTTATTTGATTTAAAATGGTTTAACTTAAAACTTTTTTACCTTTATTCTACTTAACCCGTAAATGCAACCAGCTAATTTTCCATGGAATAATTTGTGAAATGTCGTCTTCCCCCCACATTGGGGGTTGATGGTCACCCACAACAATAACCTCCGTACCTTGTAGTTCAGGGTTTTGAATCATTTGTGCAAGATCATCAAAAAACTGTGTTTGTAATTGTGCATTACGACAAGCATCTCCCTTGGGATTCATAGCAAATTTCTTACAGTCAAAGCGATTATTATAAATATCTTGTTTTGCATAAGGTTGATGAGATGTAAGTGTCATCCAATAAAAAAATAGTTGTTTTTTCTGATATTGTCGAAATATATTTACTACCTCCCCCATCAGTGCACTATCACAAGCCCCTTTAAATGCAGCACAGCGACGTAATTGCATAAAATTTTCGCCAAATAAAGCCTGTTGAAAACCTGCTTTCGGATACCATTCCACCCTGTCATAAAGCAAACCACTTGTGCCGTGTAATGCAATGGTTTGATAGTTTTTTGCTTTCAGTATATTTGGCAAACAGGTTACATATTGCTTGTTATCCAGCTTCCCTAAAGCAAAACCACTATTCGCAAGCTTTAAACCACATAATTCTCTTAACTCTCCTACTACAGTCGCACCTAATGCTCGAGAAGTACCCGAATTGATAAAATCCAAGTAATGCTGTTGTGCTTCAACATTTTTTAAAATTTCTTTTTGTGCTAGAGGGTTGCGCAGTTCTCCCCATGATTCCGCCACAATAAATAAAATCTTATCTGAATAGGGGGATTGTAATTGTTCTGCGATTCGAATTTTTCGTTCGTCTAATGGTTCAAGTTTTGGGACAACATTAATTAAACTGGTAAAATCATCTTGAATGATTTTTTTATAAAGTAATGTCTGACTATTTGCAATATAATAGTTATCTCGACCTAAGATCGCTTTAAAATTGGTATAGGTTAAACCTAATGTCATTGCAACATAACCAATAATAAGTAAAAGGGATACTATAAAATGAGGATAAGGCGGTTTTAAGCGTTTAGGGCTAGAAAAATAAAGAGATACAAATACCACACTCAACATAAATAATATGAAAAACAACATTAAAACCAGGTAATTACTGGGAGCTTGTGGAATAAAAGATATGAGATAGCGAACCGCTGCCAAATCCATAAAAGGAAAGATTTGGACCACGAACATCAAAATATCGGCAAACATTCCCAATATTAAAAGTAATATTCCCAAAAAACGTAATGCATTATAAGGTAATAATATCAAGAATAATGCAATTAAATAATCTATATTAAATAGTGGGCGAGAAACTGTGGCATAAAAGGTTAAAGTTAAAAAAATAATATTTGGTAAGCATATAAGCAAAAATATATAGCCAAAATCTCTTAGAGTAGGTAAAGGGAAATCCTGTTTTAGATAGCTTATTATTCGCATAAGATCTTTTATATACCTATAAATAAAAAGACTGGCGAACCAGTCTTTAATTAAATATTTATTACAAAACTAAATATTAACGACATTCAGATGGTACATATTTTGAAGGCATAGTTCCATCAGTGATCGCAGTTAAACCACGGTCGGTTGCCGTAGTCTTTTTATCTGAAGCACATGCCCAATCGATTGAACCCACTGTATCTTGATCCAAGGCCTTTTTTTTGCACATTTGGAGTGAAGACAATAGTCTTGCCTTGTGCTGCTGCTGGTAAACCACTATCGCCATTACCAACAGACGTTACTGTGATCGCACCAGTGGCATCATCAATTGCGATATCTCCAACATATTTACTTGATTTTTCACTAGAACCGCGAGCATTATACTCTGTAGCCGCTGCTTTTACTCCATTTACACCATCAGTTTGGAACGCTTCGCTGATTAAACTTTTTGGTGAAGAAGCACCAACAATCATTTCAGATACTTTAGTACGCACTGTATAATCCTGATAAGCAGGAATAGCAATCGCAGCAAGAATACCGATAATAGCGACAACAATCATTAACTCGATAAGCGTAAAGCCTTTTTGAGCATTCATAACTTTTCTCCAATGTTTTAAAAATTTTTATAGCTTTATTAAGCAATTTTATGTAGCTATTGAATATCAAAAAATCAATGGCTATCAGACACAATTAGATTCTAGTGAGAATGTAATGTTTTACAAGATTTTTATTTTTATCTGTTTTTTGGATGTAATCTTGTGTAAAAAAGTGACAATTAATGTCAGTTTAATTTTTGCAATTGCTCGAAAATAAAAAATTATTTTGATTGAATAACCAAATTTACTTATAAAACAAATGTATTGCTAATTTTTTCATGCTACTAGAAGAGTAGTTGCTCATTGAAGTATGGGATGAATTGGAAATGATATTTAAGGATGCTTTATCCTATTGACCTTCTATTATTCTGATTAAAAGAATATTTATAAGCTATGTATGTCATTATGATTTCATGCAATTTGAATTCCTTTCTTGAGTAATATTCGATATATCGTCTTTTAAAGTTGATGCTAAGCAGGGAAATATAAGCATGGAAATAACTGTATAGACCTCTAGAACTGAGCTTATAATAGCCTCAGTTTTTCTTTTCACTTTTCCTATGAAAGCCATCCCTTATCTTCTTTCAGCCGTATTGCTTTTGCTTGCATGGCTTTTACCGATCCATAAAATGCCTTGGACAACCTTTGGTAGTGAAGCACTTACTTTTCTATCTGCTTTAGTGTTGCTCAGTGCTTTTCTAAATAAAGACTTAAAAATACCGAAACCACAATTGCTTATATTACCTATATTGGCAATTCCATTGATTCAATGGGGCTTTGGCGAGATTTTGTATTTAAGTAATGCATTGCTCTGTACAGCCTATATTGTCATGTTCTGGATGATGCTGATTGTTGGTTATAACTTAGCAGTAGGTGAAAAGGGACAAAGAGAACAAGTCTTTAAAGTATTTAGTCTTGTGGTTTTTACGGGTGCGATGCTTTCAAGTTTTATTGCAATTTGCCAATGGTTAAATATAAATGATTATTTTAGCCCATTAATGAATAGGTTACGCGAAAACCGTCCATATGCAAACTTTGCCCAGCCGAATAATCTGGCAACGTTTATGTGTATGGGAATATTTGCATGTTTATACTTTTATGAAAAGAAAATACTGCCAAATTACATACTAGGACCAGCAACTTTTATTTTTCTATTGACCATTGCATTAACCCAATCTCGTACTGCCTGGGTGGTATGTTTGTTCACATTGATTTATTTGATCATCAAACAATTCGGTCAAACTAAACGCTTTGGTTTTGTAAAATTACTCGCATGGTGTGGTGTATTTATTGCGTTGATTACTTGCTTACCAATGCTGAATCAGTGGATTGCCTCTGTATCAACACAAGAAGTAACACAGACAGCTTCAGTAGTCGAGCGAGCATCTTCAGGTTATCTCCGTTTAGATATGTGGAATCAAGCCTTAGTCGCAATTTCAGAAAAGCCTTGGTTTGGTTATGGCTGGAACCAAACGGGGATGGCGCAAATCGCCGCTTTTGATTTATATCCATCACATGAATGGTATAAAACGGCACATAACGTGATTTTGGATTTGCTGATTTGGAATGGTATTCCGATTGGTGGATTAATTATTGTTTATGTCGCATGTTGGCTGTATTGGTTAAATAAAGGCATCAAAGATGCAGTTTCAATTGCAGCGGGATTGATGGTCTGTGCCATTTTGATTCATGCTTTATTGGAATACCCAATTCACTATGCATATTTCTTACTTCCTTTAGGTTTTTTATTAGGTGTCGTTCAGGCTCAATATCCTCGCTTGCCTGCAGTGAACTTAAAGTCTTCGATTGCAGTAAGTATTATTGTGATTGGTTTGGTCTTGGTGGGGGTGATTTATCGAGACTATATCTTATATCGCCAACAAAGCGTATTCGTAAATAAGAAAACACCTTTAAGTGCTTCACAGCAAGCAGTGATGAATCAAGATATTTTGTTGCTGACGCAATTTAAGGAGCGTGTCTGGTGGATTGGTCTAAATCCATATAGCAAAATGTCGGATCAGCAGTTGCAATATATGGGGCGCATGGTGGCAAACTTAGCTTCAGCATATGATATTCAGAAATATGCACAGGTCTTGGCTTTTAATGGTAAAAAAGTTGAAGCTGAGCATCAGTTATGGATTTTGAAGACACTGCATGGGCAAGAGAAATCATATCAGGATCTATTACCTGTATCTGTTGCAGGAAAATAATACCCTTTCATAAAAGTGAATTGTGATGACTATAGTGTTTGTATCACTACATTTTGAAATAAAATAAAAAATCCCCCAGTAAATTGGGGGATTTTTTTGTGATATTTAAAAATTAATCAGAGTTGGCTTTGAATATAATTTTCTATACCAACACTTTCACTGAGATCTAGTTGGGTCGTTGTCCAATCCCAAAATTCTTCTTCTTTCTCAAGAATTTCTTGAACAAGATCACGAGTCACATAATCTAAGTTGCTTTCAGCCAGCTCAACAGCTGTTTTCAATGCATCTATGTTTTCTTTTACTTTACGTACATCACAGTTTAAAACTTCAACCGTATGTTGACCAATATACAACTTTCCTAAATGTTGAAGATTAGGCAAGCCTTCTAAAAAAAGAATACGTTCAATGATCTTATCCGCATGCTTCATTTGGCGAATAGATTCTTTGTATTCAGCCGAACCAAGTTTTTCGATTCCCCAATCATTAAACATACGCGAGTGTAGAAAGTATTGGTTAATCGCAGTCAAGTGATGGTAAAGCACTTGATTGAGTTGATTAATTACATCTCGATTGCCTTGCATATGGCTAAAACTCCATTCTAATTGTGTACCTTAATGTGAATTTAAACTGAGTCATTGAAATTTAATGATTAAGGTAATTCGATATGGCTCTATATTAATCAACTTTTTAGAGGGTTACGAGTAGTTTATGGAACGGCAAATGAAAATCGCAATCAAAAACAGTAGGGATGTCGTTTTGGCTAAAAGAGATTGATTAAAAAACGAACCCGCCTTGAGTCGAAGC
Organism: Acinetobacter sp. LipI_19; assembly: GCF_058242925.1. Lineage (NCBI taxonomy): Bacteria > Pseudomonadati > Pseudomonadota > Gammaproteobacteria > Moraxellales > Moraxellaceae > Acinetobacter > Acinetobacter sp. LipI_19. Next base: position 3,539,144 of record NZ_JBZAYK010000001.1, on the reverse strand, counting down.
GGGGGAGGAGAATGATCTGGGGATCATTAAAAAACTTATTTATTGTCGTTATTTATATAAACTTTTTATGCTTGAATCTTTGGATTTAAAACTATGCGGCAACAGAAATACGTGCTGCAATAAGTGATAGCTCTTCATTGATAATGCTTTTTGCTTCAGGAGCACAGCGACCACAGCACGTGCCTAAGTCTAATAATTCACGTACTTCACGGTAGCTCTCTGCACCATTTGCCATTGCATCTTTGATATCTTGATCTGTAATACCACGACATAAACAAACGTACATGAAACTCAACCCTAAGGTTAAATGCGATATCTAATATTATTGATAATTGTTATCATTTGTCAATGGGATTAATTTGAAATATCATTAATCTTTATTGGCTTTTTGAATAAAAAAATACCACCTGATCGGTAGTATTTAGTTTTATTTTTTAAATTATTTAAAATCAAACAATTAGTTTGGCTGCTATTATTGAGGAATAATGACAATGCCATCCATTTCAACCAACGCATTTTTAGGTAATGATGCAACACCTAATGCTGCACGAGCAGGGTAAGGTTGAGCAAAATATTCGCCCATGATTTGGTTAACCAATTGAAAGTTTGATAAATCAGTCAGAAAAATATTGAGCTTTGCAATATCTGCTAAAGAACCACCTGCGGCTTCACACACTGCTTTTAAATTATCAAAAACACGTCGAATTTGCGCTTCAATGCCTTCAACCAACTCCATGCTATACGGATCTAAGCCAATTTGCCCTGATAGATATAATGTATTGTCTACTAAAATAGCTTGTGAATAAGTACCAATTGCAGCAGGGGCATTTTCAGTATGGATCACTTGGCGGGACATTGATTTCTCCTTGATTTCAAATCATTTCATCATAAAGGATGAATAGCATGCAAAGTGCATCGAAGACTCTCGATAAACATTACAGATCTTAATTTAGCACGCTTTTGCTTTTAGCGCCTCGTTAATTGAAACGGGCATGGACATCCGACTAATTCGAGGAAAACCAAATTGCATACGTAATTCACGAATGATTTGCGCAATTTGTTTACGATTATTGACCACGATATTCACATAAGTTTTATCTTCATGAGAACGGACTGATTCAACCCCAGTTTTTGCTTTACGACATAAGTAAATCAATTCTGAAATTTGTTCATCAGTTAAAACAAGGTCAATACTCAAATAAGCATTGAAGTTAACATCGTCTTCTTCTTCCGACGTCCAGTGCAAAGACATGATGTTTTCAGGGTGTAAATGTTGCTCATGCAATAAATTATGGCAACGTGCACGATGTACAATTAAACCACGACGAGATAAATGTCCTTGAATTGGATCTCCCAATACAGGGTTACAACAGTGCGCATACTTAACATCGACACCATCGGTACCTTGAATCAAGCGCTTAGAAGCGTGTTCCTCAGTGGCTTTGGATTGAGCAAATAAATGATTGGCGACTAGTTGCGGTAGTAGGTCACCGACTGCAATTTGTTCAAATAAGGTGTCTTTATTAGATACATGGCGCCACTCTAATAAATCCTTCCAATCTGCTTCAGACAAGTCTTTAGTTGAGCGACTAAATAATTTTAAAGCACGGTTAAGCGCTTGTTGCCCCACTAAACGTTGTTCATCGGGATCTTGGTCACGCAAGATGTTCTGAATCGCACGACGTGCTTTTTGGGTATTAATAAAACTTAACCAGTCTGGATTTGGTGTTGCCAATACATCGGTAATAATTTCAACCACCTGACCACTGACTAAAGGTGTTGAAAGGGGTTTAATTTCACCATTAATTTTAGCACCAACAGCATGGTTACCTAAAAACAGACTTGCTGAATATGCAAAATCAACTGCTGTAGCACCTTGAGGCAATTCATGTAGCTGTCCGTGTGGTGTATAGACCCAGATTTTTTCTTGATGTAGATAATCAAGGAGGTCGCTAAATGTAGTCTTTGCACACTCTCCCCCGACAAGAATATCTAAATTCTTCATCGACGCTTGAATCGCTGAACGACATGCCTGTGGAGCGTTTTCACCAAGAACCACCCCAAAGCGCGCAGCTTTGCGCATCAGCTCGGTTTGAATGGTTAAAGACAATGTTGTGCGCTCACCTTTGAGTTTGATCATCAAAGATTGGTTTCCGCCTGGTAATGGCCGACGGATGTGGTCTTCATAGTCGATGACTTGGAAATTTTCTCGTAAGGCATCAACCAATCGGTCACAATCGGCAATGCTTTGTAAAATAATTTCGAAAGCGTGGCTGTGGGTGAGTTCTTGTAAGTCAATTTCGTTTTTTACAAAGTGGCGTAATAGTTCGATATTGTTATTTTTCTTTTTGATGCGTCCTTGAATATTATAATTATTGAGCAGTTCAGCTAAGTTTTGTTCCCAAACCGATTGATATTTACAGCGCTCTGGTTTGGTTTTGAGTAAATTTTCTTGTACATCATTGTACATATCGAGATCGAGATTTTGATAACACAAATGTTCTAAGTTATCCGCCATCTCATTCATACCGACAAGGCGTGCCATGGGAACAAAAATATCAAAGGTTTCTTGCGCAATTCGTGCTCGTTTATCTGGGCGTAAAGCACCCAGTGTTGTCATATTATGATAACGATCAGCGAGTTTGATAATAATGACACGTGGGTCTTGTAAGGTGGCTTGTAGAATCTTACGAAAAGATGCTGCTTTATTATATTCTTTATCGCTGGAATGGCTGAGTTTGGTAACTCCATCGACCAATTCGGCCACGGTTTTACCAAATTTTTCAGAGATATCTTCTTTGGTGAAATCAGTATCTTCAATCACATCGTGTAATAGTGCTGCCATGAGTGTTTCAGCATCCATACGCATATGTGCCAAAATACAACTCACCGCAATCGGATGTAAAATATAGGGTTCACCACTTTTACGTGTAATACCATCATGCGCAATATCAGCATAATCACAAGCCACAAGTACTCGCTCGACATCGCTTGGTTTTAAGTAAGCGTCGATAATTACATTCAGCTGTTGCTTGGATTGGCTGACCTGTTGGCCTGGCATAGAACACCTATCTTAAATTACAAATTTGAAATATTTTTCCTAATGCTTTAATGAAAAGCATATTGAGCCGCTTGTCAATTTCTAGACATCAAATATATCTATTTTTTTTAACAAATAATTTGAATTTTGTCGATTGATTGGCAAAACTTTTTGCAAAATAACTGAAATAAAAAAGCCTAGTTGAAAAACTAGGCTTTTTATAAAGGCTTAGCTTATTGGAAAGAAAAACCTTCAAGATTAAGATTGTTTGCTGATAAAGCAAGGTCAAGACTAGACGTTTGGTAATCTTGATCACGTTGCTTCAAGATATCTTTAGTCACATGACCAATCGCAATTTCACGTAATGCAACAACAGTCGGCTTGTCATTGTCCCACTCAACAGTCGGTTCAATGCCTTGACGTGCCAATTGACGCGCGCGTTTGCTTGCCACTAGTACAAGCTCAAAGCGGTTGTCCACATGGTCTAAACAATCTTCAACGGTTACGCGTGCCATAAGAGTTCTCGTTTGAATACAAATTTTTTAAATAGACTGTGCAGTATAAAATGCTTTCACTATAGACTCAAGTTTTAATCGAAGCTTATTTAGAAAGCATTGAAATACGATTAAGACTGGGGTGTAATCAGTTTGGTAATTAAAGCTTGATGACGATTTGCCTGTTGATCTATTTTTAAGCGGTTGGCATTGATCACAGATTCCAAATCATGTAACGCTTTATTGAAATCATCATTGATAATGATGTACTCAAAATTGACATATTGTTGCATGTCTTCCACCGCGCAACTTAAACGATGCTCAATGACTTCAACCGAGTCTGTACCACGATTTGAAAGACGCTGACGTAAATCAAATTGAGTAGGAGGGAGGATGAAAATTTGTTTAGATTCAGGAAAAAGTTTACGAACCTGTTCTGCACCTTGCCAATCGATCTCAAGTAGCACATCATGGCCTTTCGCCAATTGGTCTCTTACCGTTGTTTGCGCAGTACCATAATAATTACCAAAAACTTCTGCATATTCAATAAAACCACCTTGATTCACTTGATCAAGAAAGTTTTCTTTAGAGGTAAAGTGATAATGAACACCGTCGAGTTCGCCAGGTCGCTGACCACGAGTCGTATGTGAAACAGAAACGTGTAAATTGCTCACACGCTCAAGCAGCGCTTTAACGAGAGATGTTTTGCCTGTTCCTGATGCCGCAGAAACGACAAACAATAGACCCGACATGATATTTTTCCTGATATGATAAAATATCTTCTCTATTTTAGAGTAGAGCGAACACAAACAAAACTGTTTTTACACATTGTTTGTGTTTAATCGATAAAATATATCCAACCATTGAAGTGAGCATTGAGGGTTTTATGGAAATTGTATTGGCTAATCCGCGTGGATTTTGTGCAGGTGTAGATCGTGCAATTGCCATCGTCAATCGTGCGCTTGAATGTTTTAATCCACCTATTTATGTACGTCATGAAGTGGTTCACAACAAATTTGTGGTTGACGATCTACGTCAGCGTGGTGCAATTTTTGTGGATGAGTTGGATGAAGTGCCTGACGATAATATTGTTATTTTTAGTGCACATGGCGTATCTAAGGCAGTTCAACAAGAAGCAGAGCGCCGTGGATTAAAAGTCTTTGATGCAACCTGTCCATTGGTCACCAAAGTACATATTGAAGTCACGAAATATGCCCGTGAAGGAACTGAAGCAATTTTAATTGGTCATGAAGGTCACCCTGAGGTTGAAGGTACCATGGGGCAATATGACAAAAAAAATGGTGGTGAAATTTACTTGGTTGAAGATGAAGATGATGTTGCTTCATTAACAGTACATCATCCTGAAAAAATAGCCTTTGTGACCCAAACAACCTTATCTATAGATGATACTGCTAAAGTGATTGATGCTTTACGCAATAAATTCCCTCAAATTCAAGGGCCTCGTAAAGATGATATTTGCTATGCCACACAAAATCGCCAAGATGCTGTACGAGATTTAGCCACACAATGTGATGTGGTGTTGGTTGTTGGCTCTCCAAACTCATCAAATTCGAATCGTTTACGTGAGTTGGCTGAACGTATGGGCAAGCATGCTTATCTTATTGATAATGCAGATGAGTTACAGCAAGAATGGTTTAACTCAAATCATAAGATTGGTGTGACAGCAGGGGCATCTGCACCTGAGATTTTAATTAAGCAAGTAATTCAACGTTTACAGGATTGGGGTGCGACCGCGCCACAAGAATTAAATGGTCGTGAGGAAAACATCACATTTAGTTTGCCAAAAGAGCTACGGATTCATGTAACTCAAGCTTAAATTTAAACTTTATTTTTTAAGCAGATAGCTGAGATTTCAGTTATCTGCTTTTTTATGCCTTTCGTCCAACTTGTATTGGTTTTGTAAGTATTTAAGCTATGATTTTTAATAGGGTAAAGTTTTGTTGCAATGGGGAGTAGCAATGCAAAATAATCGGGGATTCACCTTAATTGAGTTAATGGTGACGATTGCTGTTCTGGCAATTGTTGCATCGATTGCAGCGCCCTCTTTTGGCGATATGCTTGAAAAACAAAATTTAAAAAAAAGTGCGGAAGAACTTATTGTTGTTATGAATAAAGCAAGATCAAAAGCGGTTATTGAGAGAAGACCTTACGTTACTGTTAATTTGGCGCCTTTAGCAAATGCAGTAGATACAAATGAGGAGTTGAACTGGAGACCTTCGGGGAAATCGGTATTAAAAACAGGATCTCCAACTACAATACAATTTGGAATCACGGGTGGGGTCTTTGTCTCTGATACCGATCATCCTACCTCTGTGAGCCCTGAGACATCTGATACTGTTTTTACGATTTGTAGTAGCAGTATTGGAACGAATAAGAAGTCAAAAACAATAACAGTTACTAGAATGGGGACGATTCAAATCATATCTGAGGGGGCGTGTTAATGAAGCATCAAAAAGGTGTTGGTATGATCGAAATATTGGTTGCGCTATTAATTTTAGCAATCGGTGTTTTGGGTTATGTTGCCTTGCAATATAGAGCTTTAGAGGCTTCTGCTGAAAGTACTTCACGAATCCAAGCGATTACATTAGCTCGGGATCTGGCTGAAAGAATACGTGTCAATCGTAATGCTTTTTCAGTTTATGAAGCACAAATACAAACTGCAACGAATCAAAAAGGTTTTAAAACAAACTGTATTACTGCCAATTGTACTGACACTGATTTGGCTGATTTTGATGTTTCACAAATCAGTAATCGAGCTGCAAGTTTAGGTATGACGATTAATATTATGGGGTGTCAAAATACAAATAATAGAAGTTGTATTTATGTGGCGTGGGGAGACTCAAGCGCAACAAATGGCTCTAATGCTGGTGATTGCACAAATGGCAATGCATATAATGCAAATTCAACCTGTGTAATTATGGAGACCTATTAAAGTGATAAATCAAAAAGGTTTCACACTCATAGAGTTAATGATTTCTCTTACTTTGGGGCTAATCATTTCTGCCGCTGCAATATTATTGTTTTTAACTAGCGGGAAAAGCTTATCCTTACAACAAGGCGTATCCGATATTCAAGATAATGCTAATTTTGGCTTAAATTATATAACTCATGATCTAAGGCTAACCAACTTATATACAGATGAGTCGGTCATTAATGATGCAACTGTAAATGGTGGAATTGTACTGACATCTTCTGCAAACCCTCATAAAGATACATCTAAGACCCCCCCATTAATTACAAGTAATTTAGTCGGCACGATCGTGGGGGATACGGCCAATATTAATTTATTATCCAGAAGTCCTGGTACAGGCGTCACAGTAGGCTCTGGGGATTCGTGGACAGGCGCATCAAATGTAAAAGAATCAAGCACAGACTTAGCAAGTGATCAGCTTGTTATTCAATATGTTCCCATCTATCAACTAGAAAAAAGAAAGGGTGCTAATGTTTGGGTCGGCGGCTTTGACTGTGAGGGGAAAGAGTTAGTTTTTTCTGAAGCTGATGGAAAACAAGTGATTGTGCAACGTTACTTTTTAAGAGCTGATGCGAATGCTGGTAGTAGCGAACCGAATAAACCATTAGCTTTAGCCTGTGATTCAGGTAATTATTCTGCTGATATAACTAATCCTACATCAATAGCGGGGTTTGGAGGAGCGGGGCAAATCGTGATGAAACGTGTTGATTATTTTAGAGTATTGCTTGGTGTTCAGGATGATATTTTAAATCGTCGTAGATACTATTCAGTCAATGACTATATGAATTTGACTTCAATCAATAAACCAAGAATTGTGTCTTTACAACTCGGAATGCTTATCCGCTCAACACAATCTGTAGGCGCAGAAGCTACGATTAAAAATGATCAACAATTTACTGTGTTAGATAAAACCATAACCGTTAAAGTTTCTACACAAAATACAAAATATGTCAGACAGGTTGTATCTCAAACTGTTGCGCTAAGAAATGCAATAGGAGACAGACAATAATGAAAAATAACCAAAAAGGGGCAACACTCATTGTTGTGTTAGTTTTCTTAGTTGCGATCACGATCATTGGAACTATCGCTATTCGACAAAGTATGGTGGCATTAAATATTGCAACAAATGCTCAAGTGCAACAATTATTGACCCAGAACTCGGATGCTGTTTTTTTTCAAGCTGAACAGCCAAGTAATTTAGGTGTAAGCCTTACGGGTATTGGTATGTTTGGTTATATCAACAATAAGACAGATAAAGATAAAGAATTGGTGTTTTGTTATCGAGGAGACCAAAGCTCTTTTTTTGATATTTCTCGAGCAAGTATTATGCAATGGACGGAGGGGAAAGCTCCAACCAATAATGATTTAGGAACAGAGGGTTATTGTGATGCGACAAAACAAGATAAAAACTGGTTTACCAGTGGACGTCGTGCGGTATTAACACAAGTTTCTGTGAAATTTCCTTCCAAAAATGTTGGTGGCCCTTTTTCAAATCGAGTCTCAGGTACAGATGGACAGGTTTCGAAGTTTGAAGAAAGTAAGCCTGTGAAAATCTTTGCAGTATCTATTATGCCAAGTATTTCGAGTGCTGATCGTACGGCTATTAATGATTGCCTACATTCTAAAATGAATGATGTAACAATTCCAGCAGATGTATCTCCGACAACGGTTTCAGATGAGAATAAACAAGATATAACGACTTGTTTAAAAAATTTAAATGTACCGTTCACAACACAAGTGAGTGAGTATGTCCTTGCACAAGAAAGTGCTTCATAGTGGGGAGTCGATTATGAAAATTAACAATAAACAATTGAAGCGTAATGTAATACTTCATAAAAGACTTCTTGCTTTGAGCATGAGTGCTTTTTGCACGGGGCTAGTCGTAAGCAGTGTGGTACAAGCCAGTGATATTGATATCTATCAGCAAGCTAAAGCTGGAGATATTACCTTGATGTTGTTATTGGATATCTCGGGAAGTATGGGGTCCATGAAATCGAATAGTGGCTTTAGTTTTTCAGATGATTATGGATTAAAAGATTGTGGTACTTCAAGTCAAACAGCTTCACCTAATAATGGTAATTCTTTAACATCATTTAATAATAAGACTGCCTACTATGTAACGTCATCAACAACGCCATCTTATCCTAGAAATTTTTGTTATGTAAGAGCGGCTTCAGCCCCTGCTGGTGTTAGCAATACCAGTACAGGCTGTGAAAGACAGTCCAATGGTGATTATCGATGTTACGATCGGCTTACACGTTTAAAGGATGGCTTATTTGATCTATTACAAGGAAACCCTGCAAAAGGTATTGAAAGAGTCTCTGGTGACAAAGTAATAGGATTATCCGCTTATTCAAACAGAGATAGTAAAACTGGGTTTATATTAACAGCCGCAAGGCGATTGGATTGTCAAACAGGTAAGGCAGGTTGTGAAGCAATACCCAGCACTGCGGACCAAAGAACAATTTTACTCACGAGAATAGCTGATTTAACAGCCTATAATGGAACACCTACAGCCAATGCTTATGCAGAAGCTGCAGCTTATATGATGGGGTCTACAACTCAAGGTATTTCAAACAGTGGTTTTAGCAATGCATACAGCGATGTAAATAAGAGCAGAAATAATTATATTGCACCTGAAAGTATTCGAAATCAAATCGCAGATCCAGAAACTGCAACATGTAGTGGACAAGGGATCTATGTATTGACAGATGGCTATCCTAACGGTAACAGTGGATCACAAAATTTAATGAATAAGGCTTTGGCTGGGATGTCAACTGTTGCAGCACCGCCAAGGGGAGATGATGGTGCTGATGGTTGGAATACAACACAATCCTTTGTCACAAAAATATTAACTTCTAGTCAAAATCCAGCAGGTTTAAAGTATAAAACAGCTGTTGTTGGTTTTGGTAGTTCATTTAGTGGGGCTAATGGTGTTCCCAAAAATGATACTGGTTTGACTCAAGAAGAATATATTGCAAAAATCAATAATTCATCGTTGGATTATAATGTTAAACAAGCGGCGATTTGGGGCGTGCGTGGCGATGGGGGATGGTTTTCAGGCGCTAACTCAGAAGATGTTGTAAACAGTATTAATACATTTATTAATGGTTTAGGCGGTGAAATTCCAAAAGTAACCACAGGAGCTCCAACTGTACCAAAAGATTCTTTAAACCCTTCTGTGCTTTTACAAAATGCGTTTTATCCTCAATTTCAACCTACGCCTGATAAAGACTATCAACTTTGGGTTGGAAATCTAAAAAAATATAAAGTTGTTAGAGGCGTTTTAAAAGATAAAAATGATAAAGCAATTACAGATTCAGCTGGGAAGCTTGTAAATAACTATGATTATTGGGCGAAGGCAGTTGTAGAGAGTGTGAAAGATGCAGATGAAAATACTGTTGGAAGTATTAAATTTGCTTTAATGGGAGGCGTGAAGTCTCAATTAGAATTGCGTACTACAGCTGATACGGAAAATCGTAAATTATTAACCAATCGCGTTATAGATGGTACTGGAAGCACAGCCAAATTCGTCAATAGTACAAATTTAAGACAGGTAAAAGTTTCAGATCTAACAACTGACTATAAATATGATGTTAACAGAGGTTATTTAATTTCTTTACTTGGTTATAAGGTAGATGCAGAAAACCCAGATTCAATTACTTCGACATCTTTAGCAAATACGAGTGAACTTCGGCAAGTTGGGGCCGTAATGCATTCTTCGCCAATTTTGATTACCAATAAAGGTAAAATTACTTATACAAATTATCAATTGGGATCTTCAAAGCGAGAAGACTATGTTCTTTTTGGAACAACACAAGGGCTTTTACATGTTGTAGATGCTGAAACAGGTAAAGAAAAATTTGCTTTTGTACCCAATGAAATGGTGGTAAATCAAAAAAATGCATTTTTAGATTATACAAAGACAGAAATTACAGGTGCTTTAAATAAATTATATTATGGCGTTGATGGGCCATGGACAACTTATACAGAGTATGTGGCAGATTCGAATGGTGCTTTAACGGTTGGTACTGGACGTAATAACCAAAAAGGCAAACAGTTTGCATATGGTGGCTTACGTATGGGCGGACGTAGTTACTATGCATTGGATTTAAGTAATATTAATAGTCCAAAACTACAATTTCAAATCGCTCCAGCAGATAAGAAAATTTACTACAATGGTTCAAGTAACTCTATTGAGGCACTTAAATATATGGGACAAAGTTGGTCTAAGCCAACAATTGCTTGGGTCAATTGGGGGAAAAAGCGCAAGAGAGTTATGTTTGTTGGTGGTGGTTATGATGCAGGTGGGATTGATGGTGATGCACATAACACAGCTGGGGTAAAAGAAGCATATTCAGGTTATGAGAATGATACATATAACCAAACCAGTAAGATTGGTGGTGGTGTATATATGTTTGATGCAGATAATGGAAACTTATTGTGGTGGGGAAGTGCAAATGCGACTACTGCGCAAGGTGCGAGTACTTTTACAAATGATCCAAATTTAAAATATAGTGTGGTCAGCGAAATTCGAGCAGAAGACCGTGATAATGATGGATTAGCAGACCATCTATATTTTGGTGATTTGGGAGGGCAGATGTTTCGTATCGATCTTGATAATAATGCGGGATCAGATACTGCACTTGTAAAAACACCGCGTTTATTGCTGAATTTAAATTCTTCAACTGCTGGTGCAAACTCTCGTTTTTATGAAATGCCCGCATTTTCAACCTATAAACAGGCTGGGCAAAACTTTGCTGTTATTTCAATTGGTAGTGGAAATCGTAGTGCACCATTAAAAGAATATACAGTGGGAACGGCTGGTTATGATTATGATATTGTCTATAATATTTATGATAAAGATGTCGTTGCTGAAAACTTATTTAAGTCAGGTTATACATATCTCACCAATACCTCTACTTTGGCAAACTTAAATGAAATAACCCAGGCTAAGAGACTTGATGACACAACTATAGTTGCCCCATTTACCACGAACGGTTGGTACTATCGATTTAAATCCAATAAGTTACAAAGTGCAAAAGTATTTTCTACTCCAATTGTCTTAAATTATCGTATGTTTGTTTCGGTTTTTGATGGCAGTAAAGATGGTCTTTCTGGTGCTTGTGGGGCTGGTGTCAAAGGTGAAAGTTTCCTTCAACAATTTTGTATGCCGTTTGGCCAATGCCCAAAGTCTACCAATATAGAGTGTTCTACAGGTGATGGTTGCTCAATTGGTCCAGGCTTGCAGATTACAACAGTTGTATCAGACCCAAAACCAGATCCAGAGAATTGCGACTCAGCTAAAGAAGATTGTGAGGTTAAAAATAATCCAAATCCTAAACCTGATGATGGTAGTAATAACAAAAATTACTGTATTTCTACGGGTGATCGGGGAGTTCTGGTTAAAGATGGAATCATATCTGCGGGTGGGAGTAAAATGTGTTTAATTCCTCAGCGTTGGTATGAGCTTTCAAGGTAGGACGAATGTATGATGAAACAATCTCGTTCTTTGGGATTTACATTAATTGAACTCATGGTCGTAGTGATAATTGTTGCAATATTTGCAGCAATCGCCATCCCAAACTATCAAAGTTTTGTTCGTAGATCCACCGCAGCTCAGGCACAACAAGAAATTCAGCGAATTGCTACTCTTTTAGAGCGCAATAAAAGCCGTAATTTTAATTATCTAGGTTTTTCTCTGACCCCAAATCCTTTTGTTATTCCTATAGGATCAACAGGAAGCGCTATAAAATATTCGATTACAGTCATGGATGGAACTGATTCTTCTAGGCCATTAACAAATGCTGCAGCAGCTGGTCAAGATTACATCATTAGAGCGTTATCGAACGATGATAAAAACTTTAGTTATGTGTTAAGTAGTACTGGGTTGCGTTGTAAAAAAATAGGAAAAACAATTGACTATATTTGTGATGGGGCTGAGGCATGGTAAATAAGCGAAGCGGTTTTACATTGATTGAGCTTATGATTGTTGTTGCGATAATTGCAATTTTGGCTACTATTGCTTATCCATCGTATCAGGAGTATGTGAGACGTACCAAACGAGTAGATATGCAAGCCTCAATGCAACAAATCGCGTTTCAAATTCAACAATATAAAATCGCTAATTTTACCCTGATAGGTGCAAATAAAAGTGATTTAGGCATTGAAGCTAATTATCCTATTCAAGGGACAGCTTTATACACAGTAAGTATTTCACCAGTAGACAGTGCAGGGAAAGTTATATCTAATTCATGGTCTATTATAGCTACTCCTGTCTCAACTGGAGGGCAAAAGGGGGATGGTGATATTGTATTAAACTCACGCGGCGAGCGTTGTTGGACAAAAGGTACAGATATAAATGGTGGAGCACCTTGCACCCCATCAGCAACCACAAATTGGGATGGCAGATAAAAATCAAATTCAAAATTGTGGATAAATAAAATTTGATCTTTCTTTCAAGCCAAAGATAACGTAAAATATCGCCCTCTATGAAAGGGGTTTGAAATGTGTCGATGGTCGGTACAAGGATAATCCGTAAAAACTATAAGGTTCTATCATGGTTGTAATTCGTCTAGCACGCGGTGGTGCTAAAAAACGTCCGTTCTATCAAGTAATCGTAACTGATAGCCGCAATGCGCGTGACGGTCGTTTCATCGAACGTATTGGTTTCTTTAACCCTACAGCTCAAGGTAAAGCAGAAAAACTTCGTTTAGATGCTGATCGTTTTGCTCATTGGGTTGCTCAAGGCGCTCAACCGTCTGAACGTGTTGCTTCTTTAGCTGCTCAAGCTAAGAAAGCTGCAGCTACTGCATAATTAAACCTTTAATTAGGCAGTAAGCCCATGACACCAGCACAGAATGTGCCCGAAGATCGTATTCAGATTGGACAGCTACGTTCAGCATATGGATTAAATGGGTGGCTCTGGGTCTATTCCAATACAGAACCTATGAGCAACATATTTGACTACCTCCCTTGGTACATTGAGACCAAAGAAGGTTGGCAAATTGTAGACGTAAAACGTTGGAAACCACATGGCAAAGGCTTGGTTGTTTCGTTGAAAAGTGTGAGTGATCGCACTGCAGCAGATAACTTAGTTGGTGCTAATGTTTGGATTTCAAAATCGCAACTGCCTCAAGCAGGCGTGGACGAGTATTACTGGTCTGATTTAAAGGGGCTAATTGTATTAGGTCTGAATGATGAAGAGCAGGAAGTAAATCTTGGTCAAATCCATGAATTGTTTGAAACAGGCGCCAATGATGTCATGGTTGTTCGTGCAACAGCAGATAGCATCGATGGCGAAGAGCGAATGATTCCATGGCATAAAGATGTGGTACAACGCGTTGATCTCGAAGCTGGTCGTATCTATGTCAATTGGGGCGTAGATTTCTAATCCGATAAGGATTGGCGCAGCAGGAAAATAGAGGAGTCTGCGATGTTTTTTGCAGTCATTACGCTTTTTCCTGAAATGTTTGAAGCGATTACAGCGTACGGTATTAGCGGGCGAGCAGCAAAGCGTGACATTGTACAAGTTCATTGTATCAATCCGCGAGAATTTGCTGAAGGTAACTACAAACGAGTGGATGAACGTCCATTTGGTGGTGGTCCTGGTATGGTGATGATGGCTGAGCCATTGGCAAAAGCCATCCACCATGCGAAAGAACTTGCAAAGCAAGCAGGTGCAGTTCAGGTTCCTGTGGTGTATATGTCACCGCAAGGACAGACCTTAAATGAACCAGCAGTACAGCAATTTGTTGAATATGATGGATTAATTGTACTGTGTGGACGTTATGAGGGTGTTGATGAGCGTTTGATCCAAAAATATGTTGATCAGGAATGGTCAATAGGTGATTACGTATTATCAGGTGGCGAACTCCCTGCGATGGTTTTATTAGACAGTATTATTCGACGTTTGCCGAATACCATGTCAGATGAACAATCTGCAGTGCAGGACTCTTTTGTGGATGGTCTTTTAGATTGCCCACAATATACCAAGCCAGATCATTTTGAAGGTTTGGATGTTCCTGAAGTACTTAAGTCAGGGCACCATGCCAATATTGAAAAATGGCGGTTTTTGCAACGCTATCAACGCACTTTAGAACGCCGACCTGAGTTGGTGGAACAAGTTGAGTTGACCAAGCAGCAAAAAAAATGGCTAAAAGATGAGCGAGGGTAGGCAAGCATTGATTATGTTTGTTTGAACGCGAGTCAGAAGCTGTACTTCTAAGTCAGGAAATAGCAATAATTCATGATTATTGCCCTGAGGAATTTAAGTTCCATAAGAAGTCGGCTTCGAGAAAATACTTATTTTTAAGTACTTATATTAGGCTCTTTATTGATCTGAGTAACATCAGAAGTAAAGGGAAAGATAAACGGGTTGATACGCGATTTAGCCTCTATCCCCAGCGGTTGTGCAGACCTCTTCTGTCCCGCAAAACGGAGATTCCCACAATGAGTGGTAAACATCCTTTAGTTCAAGCAATTGAAAACCAACAGTTAAAAACTGATATCCCAGCTTTTGCTCCTGGTGACACAGTTATCGTTCAAGTAAAAGTAAAAGAAGGTGAGCGTGAGCGTCTTCAGGCTTTTGAAGGCGTAGTAATTGCGAAGAAAAACCGTGGCTTGAACTCTGCGTTCACTGTACGTAAAATTTCTAGCGGTGTTGGTGTTGAGCGTGTATTCCAAACTCACTCTCCAATCGTTGCTAAAATCGAAGTGAAACGTCGTGGTGACGTTCGTCGTGCTAAGCTTTATTACCTACGTGAATTGTCTGGTAAAGCTGCTCGTATTCGTGAAAAATTACCAGCACGTAAACAAGGTTAATTTTAACTTTGCTTTACAGCTAAAAAATGCGCCAAATGGCGCATTTTTTTATTTCTTGCTTCTGTTAAAGCCCTTGTAATTTTAGACGATTGGTATGTTCACGGTAGACCTGCACTGGGTCTGGTGAAAAAATTGCACGTAATCCTAAAACTTGATTGACCTCATCTAAGTGGTTCCAGCGGTAATCATCCCGAATAGTTTTACCAAATTTAGCACTACATCGTGAGACTAAACCATCATTATCACGACCAGCGTTAATCAATAGACTTGTACCAAGTAGAGCAGAATCCAAGTCTAGAAGATTTGTAACAGCCGTATTGCCGGTAAATGAGTAAAATTGAATTCCTTTTTCTTGATATGCCCCTTCACCACAAGTTGTGTTACCGACACCCATGGGAAATTTACTGTTAAAGAGTGCAGAACCTTCAATAGTTAAGCTTTTCCCACCCGCCAAGGCATCATGAGGGAGTTCATTGGGATTAAGACCTTGTGCCCAGACAATTGCTTTTGAAAATAAGTTTACGATACTTACCAATGGGCCTTGGATCGGTGTGCCTTCTACGCTTAAGACTAGGTTTGCAACAGGACTGCCTTTCTGTGGAGAGCCAACAGCTGTGACAGAAGCAATTTGATTAGGCATAATACCTGCGACATAGCGGCTGGTTGGACCGCCATGAGAATGTCCGATCAGATTGACTTTTTGACTGCCAGTAATTGCTAGAATCTCTTCCACTTGTTGTGCCAATTGCTCACCACGCACTTCGGTAGAATTAAAAGGAGATACTCGTGTGGCCCACGTATTGGCGCCGTTACGAGCCAAATCTGGTAAAATTTGATACCAGTAATCTAATCCTAAAACATCGCCAACACGAATAAACCCAGCCATACCATGCACAAATACCACAGGATATTTGGTTTTTGCATACTCAGAATTTACTTTGCTAACAGTCACTTGTTGCGCATTAGATGCATGTGCAGTTGTTAATGTACTCGTCAGAAGTAGACTGGCGATAATACGTCCATATTTCATTTTAAAGCTCCATCTATTTTATTATTTGGGGGTTTTAATACCTCAATCTTAAATTTATTGAGTGTAATATATTAATTTTGATCATGTTTTTTTGGATTGTAACTTTGGTTTCTTCGGTTTTTAAATCTAAGTTCAAATCAGATTCTGGAATTCGAAATTCAATACGATGTTGAGTATCAAAAATGGTTCCAGAATCATTAACTATTCAACTATAAAATAGACTGAATGAACAGTACATTTTATCGCCTCTCATCGGCAATATTTACAAGCCTTGTAACTTCAGACGATTGGCATGTTGACGGTATTGATCAAGCGGGTTTGGCGCAAAAAATAGGCCATGTAGTCCTAAAATTTGATTGACTTCATCCAAGTGAGTTTGTCGGTAATTGTCTCGGATTACTTGCCCATAATGGCTATTACAACGACTAACTAAACCATCATTATCTAAATTTTTATAAGACAACGGTGCCAGCGTAGAGATTACGCCATCAACAACATCCAAAATGTTGGTGAATTGAGCCGTACCCGTCCAAGAATAATGATAAATACCATTGGCTGTCACTTTTTGACCATCGCCACAGTCTTTTGGAATTGCAGCACTTGGATATTTTGCATTGAACTCAGCAGAGCCTTTCTCACTGATACTTTGTAAAGAGTTATTAAGGCTTATAGAAAGGGAAGGATTACCTTCAAGCAGTGTAATCACAGGTGCTAAGATATATTGACCGAGAATTGTGAGAAGCGCATTTACACCTCGATTATTTACAATATCGTCAGCGACCTTAGAGCCTTTAATTGTTCCAGCAACAGCAGTTAAAGAGGCGACTTTTGTTGGTGCAACGATTTCTATATAGCGAATTGTTGGTCCACCATGACTATGCCCAATAAGATTGACCTTGGGCGAGCCAGTCAGTGCGATCACTTCATCGACTTGCTGTAAGAGCTGTTCACCCCGAACTTGTGTCGATTCCAATGGGGAAACTTGAGTCGCATAAACTTTTGCGCCATTACGGGCTAAATCAGGGAGGATCTGATAGAAATAATCTAAGCCAAAGGATGAGGTTCCAAGACGGGTAAAACCGAACATTCCATGATTAAAGACAATGGGGTATTTAGTTTTTGCATAGTCTGAACTAACATAACGTGGGTTTACCGTTTGTAATCCAGACGCAGATGCAGTCATCGAACTGAGTCCAATGATTAAACTTAGGGCGAGAATATTGATGTTAAATTTCATTTTAAAATACTCTTTTTGTTTTAAGTGAATTATTGATCAACAAGTAGTCTATGTTGCAAGCTAAAATTTGCTTACAACCCTTATGATTTCAAGCAATGGGTATGTCATCATTTTCATTATTACCCGAAACCAAAAGTGCGAGTTGCATTAAAGCTTTGTTAATCCCTAACAAATTTCTAGTCTTTGTTAACCCTCCTATGAGATTGTCATAAATATTATTTTCAAATTTATACCATCAAATTTAACAGCATCTTTGATATGTGAAATTCCATAAAATTCTTACGCTTAGATTTAAAATCAAAGACGTAGAATGTGGCATAAACTCAGAATTAAATATTTTTTGTTTCTGCCTTTTTATCATTTTATGGCTGCTTTAAATATTTATAGACTAATTCGCAAAAGGTAGTTTGCCTCCTTGGTCATGCACTGTTTCGAAAGTTTGTAATCTGAGTTGTTCTTGCTGATTTGCAAATTGTTGTGCTTTTAATTGTTCTACAGCACGCTGTTTGGTTGAGTCACTCAGATTACTTTTGAGGATGTTGTCACGCGCAGCAAGGTATTGATTAACTTTGCCTTTCCAATCACTTCTTTGTACATCAAGTGTTTCTAAGCGTTGTGTCGCTTCTGGTCCCACTAGATTGGTGCGCATTTGACGAAGCTCTTCCGCAGAACCACCACGTGCCTTAATCTCCGCTGTCAATTTTCTTAAGTCTTCAAGTTGATTTAGTTGTTTTAAGTTTTCTTTCCAGTCTTCTGGAAGTTGCTCGAAAAGTTCTTTGAGTTTTTGCGCTTTTTCAGCCGTAGATAATTTTTGATTATCCATAATTTCTAGACGGTCTACGGTATATTGGTCATAGGTGTCCTGTGTACCGAATAAGCCTTGAATTTCATAATTTGAGAAGAATTTTTTTCTTAAGTTTTGAGTGTTGACCAAGATCTGCTGATAGTACTTTGCACTTTCTTTATCTGCAGTGGGTGCTGGTAAATCGCCTAATTTACTTCTGTAATCGATATAACGTGTCCATAGATTATTTAATTGCGATAACACAGGCTCTTTATAGCTGATTTTGGTATAACTGAGAAAATCTGCTTTGATTTGCTCAATGGTTTTTTCACCATATTGTGTAATGAAATATTCAAAACAATCTTTGGTCTGCTCATTAACAATTAAACGATTGGAAGCATCAGCGCGGATTTGACAATTGATTTGCGTATCTTGTTGGCTTTTACTGGCAAAGTTCTGTGCTTCAGATGCAGCGAGCTGAGTTGAAGTCAATGGTCCAGTCTGCTGCTGAAGTGCTTTTTCAGATGTTGATGTTGTTTCAGTAGACTCTGTATTGGGTTTTAGCCAAAAAATCACGGCTAAAAGAATGATCAAGAGACTACCAATGATTATCCCAATCATTTTTTTAGATAGATCCATCTAATATTCCTACAATTTTTAGTCTTTTTATTGAAAATAAAATTTGCCATAGAATTCTAAATTTCAAACAGAAAATTTGTAAAAATAGACGAATGGTTTTTGCTAAAATAGCGCATTATTCTCCGTATTCAGACCAATATGTCTTCAAAAGCTCAGAAAATACCGCGTCGCCATATCAGTGGTGTTTTTTTATTGAATAAGCCTTTGGGCATTAGTTCAAATGCCGCGTTACAAAAAGTACGTTGGTTATATCGAGCTCAAAAGGCAGGGCATACAGGAGCGCTTGATCCTTTGGCATCAGGACTGTTACCAATCTGCTTAGGTGAAGCGACTAAATTTTCACATTATTTGTTAGATTCTACCAAGCGCTACCAAACAACCATTCAGTTAGGCCATAGCACGACAACTGGTGATGTAGAAGGCGAAGTTTTACTTGAAAAAGATGTCCCTGAATTAAGCCAAGAAAGTATTCAACAGGTTCTGGCTCAATTTACTGGGGATATTCAACAAGTTCCTCCGATGTATTCAGCCTTAAAAAAACAGGGTCGTCCTTTATATGAGTTGGCTCGTCAGGGAATTGAAATTGAACGTGATGCACGGCCGATTCATATTTTTGCCATTGAGTTGCTTGAGTTTACCCCACACAGCCTGACCCTGGATATTACCTGTTCTAAAGGAACTTATATTCGTGTTTTGGGCGAAGACATTGCCAAAGCACTGGGGACATTTGGTCATTTAACATATTTAAATCGAACTCAAACTGGTCATTTTGATTTGATTCCGGAATATACCATTGAATATCTGGAAAGCCTGACTGAACAAGCGCGTGAAGCTTTGTTGCTACCTGTATATGCACCAATCGATCATTTCCCTAAAGTTCAAGTACCTGAAGGACGTGCGGAATATTTTTGCCGCGGTATGGAAAGCAATATTGAACATGTTGCCTCAACCGAAGTCTTGGTTTTTGATGCTGATAAATGTTTAGGATTGGCAGAAATTACAGATACAAAACGTTTAGTGCCTAAACGTGTTTTAAATCTTTAATTCCGTTTCATCGTTAGAAAATTACTCAGTTTAAATTTAAACCTGATTAAGCCAAAGTACGGTTAAGTCTCCCAGCGTTAATAGACGCCTTTAAAAGATAAGTGAATGTTATGGAATTTGATATCATCCTCAGTTTGGTGTTCTTTGCCTTTAGTGCAGGGGCAATTGATGCTGCCGTTGGAGGTGGAGGGCTGATTCAAATTCCTGCATTAATGGGGGCTTTACCGCATTATCCTACTGCTACAGTTTTTGGAACCAATAAACTGGCTTCGATTTGTGGAACAGCATCGGCTGCTTTTTCATATTTAAAACAAGTCAAAATTCAGTGGAAACTGTTGGCGGTGATTGGAATCACGGCATTTATTAGCTCATTTGCTGGCGCTGCTTGTGTCTCACTTATCCCCCAAGAAATTTTGCGACCATTTGTATTGTTTATGCTGATTGTGATCGCAATCTATACATTTTTTAAAAAGCAATTTGGACAAGTCCATTTTCAACAAGAAATCACCCATAAAATGTTATTAATCGCGGGTGTGGGTGGTTTATTAATTGGCTTTTATGATGGGATATTTGGACCGGGCACAGGTAGTTTTTTCATCTTCTATTTTATTCGTTATCTGAAAGTTGACTTTTTACATGCGTCGGCGCTTTCAAAAATTGGTAATTTCATGACTAACTTTGCCGCACTGAGTTTCTTTATTCCCACTGGACATGTGTTATTTCAATTGGGTCTACTGATGGCTGTTGCCAATGTATGTGGTTCATTGGTTGGTGTGAAAATGGCGCTGAAATATGGCAGTGGTTTTATTCGAATTTTATTTTTGATTTTGGTCAGCATTTTGATTTGTCGCTTGGCCTATCAAATGTTTATTGCGTAATTTCGCAGATTCTCTCGTTAATTTTTTTGATACAAAAAAGCTTAAATTTTGTCAGGATTTTTTTTGATTAGTCTTCTAATATTGTTGGTTTCTTGATCGAAAATTACAAACCGAAGCAATGGAAGGCAAATATCATAAAAAGAGGGATTTAGATGAATATATTTGAGGCTTTGAGAGAAAGCCATATCATTCAGAAGGATTTGTCAGAACAGTTAGCGCATACCTCAGGCGATAGCCCTGAACGAAGGAAAATTTTTAATTTATTAAAAAATGAACTATTTGCCCATGCGGTTGCGAAAGATCGCTATTTTTATATGCCGTTAATGATGACGGATTCAGGTTTAAATATTACCCGTTTGGCACTTGCTGAACATCATGAGATGGATGAAATATTACAGTCGCTAGAACAAACTGATTTTAGCCACTCACGTTGGTTGGTTTTAGCGAAACGATTATCTGAAATCATCGCGCATCATATTCAACAAGAAGAACATTCTTTTTTTCAAAAAGCCTTAAAAATTTTAGATGAAAATCAAAAATTAATCTTAGCGAAGAAGTATTTATCCGAATATAAAAAGTATAAAGCAAAAGACCTTATCCGCTTGGTGGGCTAAACCTGTTGGTTATCAATTCATTTTTGTACGTTTAAATCATAGATGATTATCCTACCGTGGAGCGACATGGATGTTGCCGTGGGACGGGGGTACATGATGTATCTCTCGCCCAACATGAGCAAAAACAAAGCAGGGCTTTGTTTGCAGCGCAAGATTTGGTATCCCCTACGAAAAGTGTGGCATTCCAAATTTTTATAATTAAATAATTTATTTCTACATATCATTGATTTAATTTGGAATATTAAGTAATAAGAATTATGCTCTTGTGTCTGAGTTTATTGACAGGTTGGCTATATCATTTATTTACGCTGATCTTCTTTTCTTCCTAAAAACCGCGTAAATATGGTCGGGATTATGTATTACTGGCAGTGTGTTAGCATTGATAATGTTTTAATGAGCATTTGAGCTTTTCGCCGCTCTAAATGTTACTCCTACCGATGCAATCATAATGCAGACTAAAGCAACGGTTTGCCAAGCAGTAATATGTTCATTCAGTAATACCATACCTGAAATTGCGGCAAGAGCTGGAGATAGACTCGATAAAGTACCATAGCTCATTTTGCTTAATTGTTTTAAAGCAAGCAGATCTAAGGCATAAGGAATGGCGGTTGCTAAAAGTGCAATCAGCAAGGCTTTGCCCCAGTACTGTGTTTGTAGTAAGGCATCTGGGTTGTGAACGGCACTGATTGGCAGCATAACCAAGGCAGACAAGACGATTGCAATACTAAGCGCATGCATACCAATATTTTGTCGTACAACTTTTTGCCCGAAATAGATATAACTCGCCCAGCATATGCCCGCACCCAAAGCAAAAGCAGCACCAAGATAGGAAAAATTATGTTGTGTCGCATCTTGCCAAGGCACCATCAGTGTAATACCGATGATGGCAAGAAACACCCAAATATAGTCACCTTTTCGCTTAATCGAAAGTAGTGCCAAAGTTAATGGACCTAAAAACTCTAAACCAACTGCAATGCCTTGAGGTAATTTCCCTAAAGAGGCATAGAACAGCACATTCATCAAACAGACTGAACCACTATAGTAGAGCAGTTCATTCCATCTGAGATAAGGTAAACGTTTTATAATTTTCCAAGAACGGAACATTAAAATAATTAAAATAGAAGCAAAACATAATCTTAAGGTAACCACAGTAATCGGATCTAAAACCTCAAATAACTGTTTTGCAAATGAGGCACTGATCTGATAAGCCACCATAGATAAGACCATGAAAAGCACAGCAGTGAGTTGAGAGTTTGGCATATCTAAGGTGAAGAAAAATATTGCGCAGATTTTAACACTTTCTAGGTTTTATTTAAGTATTTCGAGAATAGATGAATGTTGATTCAACATTTCCCTTTGAGATTCAGCTAACTCATCTGTAAGATGGGGATGATTATACTTGCAATGGCACATGTGTTAGGAATAAAAGATGTCAGGAAATACGAATAAAACTGAAAATTTAGACTTAAATGGAACAGAACATTCACAAGCAGAAGCTTGGTATATCGACGTACTTAAACTAGAACAACAAGGGGTTGCTCAAAATGAGCAAGATGCCCAAGCACGTGTTGATTTGTTGGTCAATGCATCCAATCAGAATTTTGCACCTGCAAGTACCTTGTTAGGGCAGTGGCATGTTTTAGGCCGTTATCTGAATCAAAGTGTTCAGTCTGCCATTCTTTTTTTTCAACATGCAGCAAAGCTTAATCATGCACTTGCCCATTTAGAACTTGCTTATCTAGGGTTGAATAATGCCACCGATCATCTGACAAAAGCACAAGCATTAATTCATTTACAACGGGCGGTTCAACTGAATCACCCAGAAGCGATTTTTGTTTATGCCCAACAGCAATTGTCACAAGATTTACAGTTAGCTTATCAACTACTTTTAGATAATTATTTAAAAAATCAGCATCAAAATAGTTTGAAGTTTTTGGTCGAATTTTCAGGCTTTGATCCAATCAAAGTTCAAAATGAATTATTGAAAATTGCAGAAAAAGATTATTTTGCCTGTGCTTTATTGGCATTTAGTTATTTAAAACAAAACAACCCTGATGTCGCTTTTAAATATGCCAATTTCGCACAAGAAAACAATGATCCATTTGGTTGCTATGTTTGTGCACTTATCGAACAGCAAAGTGCTAAAGTGGATGCCACAGTTGTACAAGAACATTTACTTAAAGCGGCAAAAAATGGACATATTGAATCCGCCTATTTAGCCGCCGTGACGCTGTTAAAAAACTCGGAAAATGCCAAAACTGAGCAAAAGCAAAAAGAATATGCAACGCTGGCTTTTGATTTATTATTACATGCTGCGGTTTCAGGCAATGTTCCAGCTCAATACTCTTTAGCGCAGTGTTTACGTTATGGGATGGGAACTGAGAAAAATCTTGATCAAGGCATTTCTTGGTTAGAACGTGCTGCAATGCAAAACCATCCAGACGCACAGTTTGAATTGTCGATGTTATTACCGTTAGAACATGAACATCATCTCCCATTATTAAATTCAGCCGCAGAGAAAGGGCATGTGCAGGCTATGCTGTGTATGTCGATTTTTGAACAACGTCAAAACAATGCGGATGGTGCACTACTTTGGTTAAATAAAGCCAAAGAACTAAAAGTTCCACGTGCATTCTTTCTGCTGGCGCAAATGTATCAGGAAGGTAAGTGTGTCGAGGTGGATCTAAGCCAAAGTGCAGATTTGTTTAAACAAGCGGCTGATCATGGCGATATCGACTCTTATTTTGAATTATTTAAAATTTATAAAGATGGGATCGGGGTGCGTAAAGATAAAAAAACTGCCAGCAAATATTTGGATTTAGCCAAAAAAAACCAGCATATTGAAGCAGCTTCAATTGAGTTTTAATCAAAGATCAATCTATGTCTGAGTTATCGCAACACAACCTATCTCATGTTGAAACCTATACCCATCACACAGGGCGCTTGTTTGTGGTGGGAGACCTACATGGTTGTTATGATATGTTGATGCAACAGCTTGAACGAATTCAATTTGATTTTCAAAAAGATCTATTGATTGCTGTGGGGGATCTTGTTGATCGAGGTCCTGACAGTTTGCAATGTCTGCAACTGATTACTGAGCCTTGGTTTAAAGCCATTTTAGGTAATCATGAAGAAATGTGCTTACTGTCGCAGATCGATCCAATGATGAAAGATATGCATACGCATCATGGTGGAAAATGGTTTTATGCATTAAGTTCAGAACAGCAACAACAAGTCATAGATCAATTAAACACTTTACCCATACTGTTAGAAGTCATTTATCAAAATAAGAAATATGGTTTTGTGCATGCGGATATTGATGTAAATGATTGGGATGCATTTAAAGTTGCAACACGGTCTAAAAGTAGAGAGTTGGCTTTATGGGGCAGAGGGCGAATTAAAAATAAACGCTTTATGCGTTATTCAACTGTTGTTGGTGTGGAACAGGTTTTTCTAGGGCATACAGTAGTTGATTTTGTCACCAAGAAGCATAATTGCTATTTTTTAGATACAGGTGCTTGTTTTGGAAGTGAATTAACGCTTGTTGAAATAGATCAAAATGTGCCAATAGAAAACCAAGTCTTTGTGCTCAAATCATGAGTTAACTCTCATCCATCATTTATTTCAATTTTTGGCATGGTTTATTCTATATCCCGTGCTTTTTGTGCGGTTACGGTGCAACCAATCGATGCACTAATGATAGTGGCTAAGGCTAACCATTGTGTCCATAATAATTGTTCATTTAAGAAAATAAATCCTGAAAATGCTGCAATTGCAGGTTCTAGGCTCATTAACGTGCCAAAGCTTAAAGCAGATAAATTTCTTAATGCAATCATTTCCAATGAAAACGGCAATGCACTTGCTAAGATCGCCAACGCAATAAAATAAATTAAATTTGAAGGTTCAAAAACTTTTAAAGGCATCCCTGAAAATAAGGCAATTGGCATTAAACACAACATACCTACAAACATCCCCAAGCATACGGTATGGTTTCCAGAAACTCCTGAAGGTCGTTGACCTGCAATAATATACAGCGCCCAGCAAGTGCCAGCAGCTAAGGCAAAGGCAATGCCAATAGGATCGAGAGTTTGCTTTGCCTGATCAAATGGAAACAGTAAAACTAGTCCAAGTATCGCAAGTCCGACCCAAATAAAATCGAATTTTTGCCGTGCATGAAATAGAGCCACACTGAGCGGGCCAATAAATTCAAACGCTACGGCGATTCCGAGCGGAATACGATGAATCGATAAGTAAAATAAAGCATTCATTCCTGCAAGGGCAATACCATAACTGATGATGGATGACCATTTCACCTGTTTAAAATTGACCTGCCAAATTTTAAAAATCACGGCTAAAATCAATGAGCCGAGTAATAAACGCATAGCGGAAATGGTTATTACTGGAAATTGATCAAATAATGTTTTTGCTAATGCACCACTACTTTGCATACTGATCATGGCAATGAACAATAAAACTATAGCTTGAAGGTGTGGTGCATTTTTAAAATTTGGCATTCTTTCTAGAATTTAGACTCAGGACTTGGCGGAAAATATCTGCAATAGACTTCTTATTTAAAACAATTTATATGAAAAAGTAATGTAATTTGAAAGCCTATTGAGTTCTAGATAGTACACTGTCTTTGTAGAGTAGAGGGAGAGAAGATGCTAAATAGTTTATTGATCAAATCATTTAACTAACGAAAGAAGTCATTTGAAAGAGAAAGACCTCAACCAGATTTATAAGCCCAATAAAAAAACCACAGGCAAATACCTGTGGTTTTCTAGCTTTCGTCGTCTTAGAACAATACGCGAACGCGGATTGTGCCTTCAACTTCCTGAAGTGTATCAAGCGCTTCTTGAGATGCAGTTGCGTCTACATCCATCACCAAGTAACCCACATCACCTTTAGTCATTAATGACTGACCAGAAATGTTGATGCCGTGTTCAGCAAACAGGTTGTTAATTTTAGATAACACGCCTGGCACGTTTTTATGAATGTGCAGTAAACGGTGTTTACCTTCAGTTAATGGAAGTGCGATTTCAGGGAAGTTTACTGCAGATAAAGTCATACCTTTATCTGAATAAGCAACAAATTTTTCAGCAACTTCTAGACCGATGTTAGCTTGCGCTTCCATGGTTGAACCACCAACGTGAGGTGTTAAAATCACATTGTCTAGACCACGAAGTGGAGAAACAAACTCTTCACCATTGGCTTTAGGCTCTTTCGGGAACACATCAACAGCCGCACCAGCAATATGGCCAGATTTAATTGCATCTGCTAAATCTTCAATAACTACACATGTACCACGTGCAGCATTGATGAAGATTGAACCTTCTTTCATTTTCGCAAATTGAGCTTTTGCAAAGAAGTTACGTGTTGAAGGAACATCGGGTACATGCAGTGTAACAACATCTGCATTTGCAAGGAGTTCATCTAAAGAACCGACTTGACGTGCATTACCCATAGGAAGCTTAGTCACTGCATCATAATAAATGACGTGCATACCCATGCTTTCAGCTAAAACTGAAAGTTGAGAGCCAATAGAGCCATAACCCACGATACCTAAAGTTTTACCACGCGTTTCAAATGAACCTACAGCAGACTTGTTCCAACCACCACGGTGAGTTGAAGCAGATTTAGCAGGCACACCACGAAGTAAAAGAATAGATTCTGCAAGAACCAATTCAGCAACTGAACGAGTGTTTGAGTATGGTGCGTTAAATACAGGAATACCACGAATCATGGCTGCATTTAAATTCACTTGGTTTGTTCCAATACAGAAACAACCCACTGCGATCAATTTATTCGCAGCTGCAAAGACTTCTTCAGTTAATTGTGTACGGGAACGAATACCAATGAAGTGTGCATCTTTAACCGCTTCTTTCAACGCTTCACCCTCAAGCGCAGTTTTACGGGAATCGATATTGGTATATCCGGCAGCATTTAACGTGTCGATTGCGTTTTGATGAACGCCTTCTAACAACAAGAAACGAATTTTATCTTTAGGTAGTGAAAGATGTTGGCTCATTACGGCTCCGCTACAAAGGCCAAATTTAGTCGCAATATGATACCATAGACCTTGTTCTATAGATATTTTGATTGTGACAGGACAGTGGATATTTTATCTACGATTTCTGATAAGCATTATTCAAAAATTAAATGAAATGCTAATGCATTGATTTTTATAGTGCTTGCAGCCACTTTATACACAAAGTGTGGATAATGTGAATCAAATCTGTGCTTTATCCTCAGCAGTCATCTAGGTAAAATACTGCTAAAATCAGTAAAATTGACGATTTCAGCTGTAAAAAAATGCTGAAAAATTTTCACAGACTGATTTAAAATCTCGAATGTTATAGTACGACAACCACTTATTTACTTCTTGCTAGGTCCGCAAAACGATGAATGCTCCAGTAACGATAGCACCTGAATTATTGACCCAATTGACGCAAATCGTCGGTGAAAACCGGATTAAAACCGATGCTGACAGCTTAGAAAATTGGGGCAAAGACCATACTAAGCATTTTGATCCTCAGCCATCGGTCATCGTTTTTCCATCGAGCACAGAACAAGTGCAAGCTATTGTTCAATTGGCTAATCAATTTAATGTTGCGATTACTCCATCGGGTGGACGTACAGGTTTATCGGCAGGTGCTGTTGCTGCCAATGGTGAAATTGTCGTGAGTTTCGACAAAATGAACCAAATTTTAGAATTTTATCCAGCTGATCGTATGGTGCGTATTCAGGCGGGTGTGGTGACGGAACAGTTGCAGAACTATGCAGAAGAACAAGGGATGTATTATCCCGTTGATTTCGCTTCTGCGGGCTCATCACAATTGGGTGGTAACATTGGAACCAATGCCGGCGGGATTAAAGTCATCAAATATGGCATGACTCGTAATTGGATACTTGGTCTGACTGTGGTGACGGGTAAAGGTGATGTATTGCGTTTAAACAAAGGCATGATTAAAAATGCTACAGGTTATGCAATGCAACATTTATTTATTGGTAGTGAAGGGACTTTAGGTTTAGTGACCGAAGCTGAAATTAAACTTGAACGTCAACCACATGATCTACAAGTGATGGTATTGGGAGTTCCTGATTTTGATGCAATCATGCCAGTATTGCACGCATTTCAAAGCAAAATTGATTTAACTGCTTTTGAGTTCTTTGGTGAACTTGCGATGAAAAAAGTTTTGGATCGTGGTCATGTGCAACGTCCATTTGAAACAGAATGCCCATTCTACGTTTTACTTGAATTTGAAGCACCATATGAGCCGATTATGGATGCTGCGATGGAAATTTTCGAGCATTGTATGGAACAAGGTTGGGTGCTTGATGGGGTGATGAGCCAAAATCTTGAACAAGTTCAAAGCTTATGGCGTTTACGTGAAGATATTTCTGAAACGATTGCACCATTTACCCCATATAAAAATGATATTTCAGTATTGATTACACATGTTCCTGCTTTTATTAAGGAAATTGATACGATTGTCGCTGAAAATTATCCTGATTTCGAAATCTGCTGGTTCGGCCATATTGGGGATGGAAATCTGCACTTAAATATTCTAAAACCTGTGAATTTATCTAAAGATGAATTCTTTGCCAAATGTCAGGTAGTAAATAAGTATGTATTTGAAACTGTGAAGAAATATGACGGTTCAATTTCTGCAGAGCATGGCGTAGGCATGACCAAAAAGCCTTATCTGGATTACACGCGGACTGCTGAAGAAATTGAATATATGAAAGCCTTGAAGAAAGTGTTTGATCCAAATGGCATCATGAACCCAGGTAAGTTATTTGATCTGTAATGATTTAAATAGCTCGCTTGTACAAGCGCTTCGAGAGAAGCGCTTTTTTATTGCCAAACAAAAGATAAAATAAAGTTACATGCTTGTCGCCATTTGTTGCCGAAAATTTGTTATGTTGATTGCGCTTAAATATTGATAAGAAACTGAAAACTATGCTCATTGATAAGATTTTAATTTCTAAACAAAGTTTAGATAGTGATGATCACTATGATGTGATTATGTCCAATATTGATACCTTAAATGGCTTATTTGAACATTATGTTGAATATGATGAAGTATCCGCAGAGGCTTTATATAGTTATTTTGTCGATTACTATCTTGCTCAAGTGAATAATGGCGGTTTTTCACAATTTGTTTATAACACAGGTTGGGATGCGTTCATGGTGAAACATGTTCGTGAAGGATTAAAAGCCATGAATGCGACTGGGCATTCGGCTCTCTTTGAGCAAAGTGCGGATTTAATTGATCAGTTTACGGATGAGCAATTAGAACAGTTCTTAGAGGGTGAATACTTTGGAAAAAATGAGCAGCGAGATATTCTCAATGCTTTTGATGACCAATTTTATGCATTGAATGATAGTGAAGATTTGATTGAAATCAATAGTCGATGGTTAAAACAGCATCCAAAGCTACAGGTTGTCGATGAAGATCAAATCTTGGCGATTATCGAGCAAGTTACAGCCAAAATTCCAAATTTAGAACAACGTAAACAGCAGGCAGCTGAAAACAGCCCCCGTTATTTTAAAATTATTCAAGCCTTATGCCAGCAAGCAGGTCAGGAACTAGATCGTATTACCATTGGTGATCCATCACATGAGTATAATGGGCAAGAGATTGTTGCTTGGCATTTTCTAACCAATGTAGGGCATTTTTATATGCTGGATCTAGGTAATCAAGCCTTGATGTTTGATGAAAATGATCAACAAATCATAGTGCTCGATGTTAGCCATATTGCAGCTGAGTCATAAAGACACAGTTTTTAAATAGTGTACGTTTAAAAAGCATAGCATCATTAGGCTATGCTTTTAGTTTTAGGGTGATCA
Organism: Acinetobacter sp. LipI_19; assembly: GCF_058242925.1. NCBI lineage: Bacteria > Pseudomonadati > Pseudomonadota > Gammaproteobacteria > Moraxellales > Moraxellaceae > Acinetobacter > Acinetobacter sp. LipI_19. Next base: position 3,508,715 of record NZ_JBZAYK010000001.1, on the reverse strand, counting down.
GAATGAATCGTTTGAGTTTAATTTCAGTATTTTGTTTAGTGACTTTATCTGGCTGTGCAACAACACAAAATTTAATGAATAAAGTGGGTGGTTCAGAGACCCCATTAAGTCAGGTTTTAAATGAACGTCCTGATTTACGTAAGGATCTCGCGACTGTTGAGTTGCGCCAATATTTTAATAGTGTGGAATCACCTACTGTTGCAGAAGTGAAGTTGACTGAAACGGGTTTGATGGATGATTCAGTACGTTCTATTCGTAGCGTATATAGCTTTAAAAATATTGATGGTCAGTGGAAACGTATAGATATGCAGAAGGAATATCAGTGTTATCGTGGTAAGAACACCAAGACCTTCCAAAAGGCAAAATGTCCTTGATCAATTATTTATCGGGATTTAAAGATTTGGAAGATTAAAATCAGGGTACAAACAAAAATGGCAAAAACTAGAGTTGGAATAATTTTTGGTGGAAAATCATCAGAACATCGTGTGTCACTACAATCAGCACAAAATATCGTGGATGCAATAGATCTGCAAAAGTTTGATCTTAGTTTGATTGGAATAGACCAAGATGGTGCTTGGCGTATCTTGGATGTTACTCATTATTTAGAATATGACCACGATCCTAAATTAATTTCTCTCGCCCCTCGTGAACATGAAGATTATTTGCAGTCAAAACAATCTCAAATCTTTGAAATTGAAAATGCGCAAGGATTACCACCCATAGATGTTATTTTTCCTATCATTCATGGGACTTTAGGCGAGGATGGTGCATTACAAGGCATGCTTAAAATTTTAGATCTACCTTTTGTTGGTTCAGATGTTTTAAGTTCTGCAATTTGTATGGATAAAGATGTCACCAAGCGTTTGTTACAAGGATCTGGGATTGCGGTTGCACCATTTTTAACTGTTCATGCTTACCAGCCAGACGCAGTGAGTTTCCATGAGGTTCAAAATACTTTAGGACTTCCAGTCTTTGTGAAACCTGCGAATCAAGGTTCTTCAGTGGGTGTCAGTAAAGTTGAAAACGAACAAGAGTTTATTGTTGCTTTAGAAAACGCATTTCAATATGACAGCAAAGTATTGATTGAAAAGTTTATTAAAGGTCGTGAAATTGAATGCGGTGTTTTGGGTAATTACAATCCCAAAGCCAGTGTTTGTGGTGAAGTGGTTGTAAAGTCTAGTTTTTATTCTTATGAAGCAAAATATATAGATAATCAATCTTCTGAAGTGGTGATTCCTGCTTCAATTTCAGAAGAGGAAAGTAATAAGATTCGTGAGATTTCGATTAAAGCTTTTAAAGTTTTAGGTTGTTTGGGACTTGCACGTGTCGATTTTTTCTTGACTGAGAATGGCGATGTTTTACTAAATGAAGTAAATACTTTACCTGGCTTTACTAATAACAGTATGTATCCAAAGCTTTGGGAGGTAAGTGGAATCACGTATTCTGAATTAATTACTCAACTCATAGAATTAGCATTAGAGCGTCATGAAAATGTTTTAAGAAATTCAAAATTTGTAGCTAAAGGATAATTATCTTTGGCTGTTTTATATTTCTTATTGAAAATAGATAGAAATGCTGGATAAAAACGTATCAGATTTGGTACGTTTTTTATTTGGCAAATCACAATAAATGAATATTTTAATTGTAGGTAATGCTTTTGATCTTTCGCATTTTTGACTGATACAAGAAGTTGAATGATAGTCAATCTGTCAAAAAACTCATACACAAGAATATAACTTCTCTTGATTGATATTTTTAATTAAATCAATTACATGTGGAAATCAATTGTTTGATTATAAAAAAGCTTGCAATGCCACACCCTATATTCAAAGTTTAAATACCATTGCATAGGCGATGCCTCACTTTTCGTAGGTGATACCAAACCTTGCGCTGCAAACAAAGCCCTGCTTTGTTTTTGCTCATGTTGGGCGAGGGGTACGTCCTGTACCCCCGCCCAACGGCGACATCCATGTCGCCCCACGGTAGGACAATCATTTAGGGTTTAAAAGTACAAAAAATGAATTGATAACCAACAGTTTCTAAAAGTTCATACAAAAAATAAGCTTTATTTATGATCAATGGCTTGATGTAAATCACTTGTATGAATAATTAGGAGGCTTGGCTATATATCCAACATAAAGCAAATTATGCTGGTAAGTATCATGATGAATTAAAGCGATTATTGATAAAACTTTTAAATTAAAAATAAAGGGGAGTCGATCTTGAATTCAAAGAAAATTTAAAAAGCACTGAAATTGATGTTATAAAACCTATAGATTTACCCAAAATGTGAACACAATGAACATCCAACAAGAAATTCAAAACTTATTCCAAAACCGAGATGAACATCCACTGTTTTATATCGAAAGCGGTAGTCGTTTATGGGGCATGGCAAGTCCAGACAGTGATTACGATGTGCGTGGTTTTCATCTACCCTCCAAGGCACAATATTACGATTATCGCCAACACCGTGATTTAATCGAGATCATGGATGGCGACTTTGATTTCGTTTCATTCGACTTAAATAAAATGTTTGGACTTTTGGCAAAAAGTAATCCGACTGTTTTAGAGTGGGTACGTGCACATATTGTCTATTTCAATCAATTTCCTGAATGGGAAATTTTTAGAGATGGCTTACTTGAACGAATAGACTATAAAGCTCTGTATTATCATTACTTGTCGCTGGCTAAAGGTGGTATGCATGTCATGCAAACTGCAGATAACTTTACCTATAAAAAAGTGTTTTATTCTATTCGTGGTCTGATGTCAGCAGAGTTGGCAACACAGCAAATTATGCCTGAACTCCAGATTACGCAATTGTTTGATCAAATCGACTCCCATGATCCATTACGTCATTGGGCAGAAGATTATTTAGAAATCAAAAAACAGCAAAAAGAAAAAGCACAATTACCTGTCGCTGAACAAGCACAGATCTTAAAACTGTTAGAAGATAAAATTGAAGCCCTTAATCTAAGAACGATTGAACCTACTAATGATATTGAAAAATTAAAGCAATATCTCACCGAATATAGCTTTAATTTAAAACAACATTTTTATGGCTAATGCTTTTACTCAATCAGAGAATAGTGACACTATGAAAACCCTTGCCTTTATTCATCGTAATGACACCCGCTTTGCGATAGGAGATTTTTATCCTGTACTTTCTGTATTTTCGCACTATGAATTAGGCAATACGGTTTCTCCCTTTCTGTTACTGGATCATTTAGGACCTGGTGTTTTAAAACCGACCAATTTACGCAAAGGGGTGAGTGAGCATCCTCATCGTGGTTTTGAAACGGTTACCCTGATTTTTGCTGGTGAATTAGAACACCGTGATTCATCGGGTGGTGGTGGTATTGTTTCAACGGGTGATGTGCAATGGATGACCGCAGCTTCCGGTGTAGAACACAAAGAGGTCTTTAGTGAGGTATTTTCAAAAACGGGTGGCTATTTTGAAATGGTGCAACTGTGGGTGAATTTACCAGCTAAAGATAAAATGAACCCACCACGTTATCAGAGTTTACGAAAAGCAAATATTCCAGTGATTGAACTTCCGAATAGCGCAGGAACGGTACGGGTGATTGCTGGGCATTATCAAGGACAACAAGGGCCAGCAAAAACGCATTCGCCACTTCATGTTTTAGATATTGAAATCCAAGCAGGGCATAAGGTGAGATTGCCCGCTGGTGCAGGGGAAACCACACTGGTTTATTTACGAACCGGCAAGGCATTGTTTCAAGCTGAAGATGAGATATTTGAAGAGCAAGGGCTTGCCGTCATGTCGAGCTTAGAACAAGACTTAGAAATTACGGCATTGCAACAGTGTAAATTGCTGCTGCTGACAGGCAAACCGCTTCAAGAACCCATCAACGGTCATGGCCCTTTTGTGATGAATAGCTACGCTGAAATTCTTGAAGCATATGATGATATTAAACGTGGCACATTTATCAAATCAAAAGTGCTACATGATGAATAAAGCAAATTATGTGAATTATAATTTGCTTTGATAGCTAATTTATCGATTGTTGTTTGTTTTTGAGTGCAATCAAGCCTTTGATTAGCATCGCAATTCCGACACCTACGCATAATCCCATCAAGAACTTGCCAAATATACCAAAACCCAATTCTTTATGGTTGGCTGAACTAATTGCCTTTGCCGTATCTTCAGCCGACCCAGTACCATTGGCCTGAACATCCATCAAGGCCACAAAGCCTGTATCTGTTTTACAGCTTTCAATCACTGAGCTCGAATCTTCCGCATATTTCTTTTGAACCAATTGTTCACATCGAGCCTGATCTTCAGCGCTAATATTTGGTGCAGAACTTATAAAATAAAGTCCTCCACTAATCAACAATAAAATCAGACCAATAATGATCAGTGATACAGGATTTTTATTTTTCATTTAAATTATTTATATCAGCTTAACCAGTATTTAGAGTAGCTGAAGAATAATAAATGTTCAACTTCCCCTGAAAATTTGTCTGTGTTAGACTACCCAAACTTTACCTGTGTGTACTTCTATGAGCTTTCTTATAGATCGGGTCAAGTTAAAAAATCTCACAAATATAGTTTCAGCAATTACTTTACCTATTGAATTAGACACCTTGTGAATACGGTGTTGAACTGCCTTTATTCAACGTAAATTCCACAATTTAATATTTATATTTCAGTGCTTGTCATTGGGCGTACACTTATCTTTAAAAAAAGTAGTGTGAGCGATGCAAGCCGATAATGATATGTAGAAAACAATGCAAAATTTAGTGCAAAAACAACAAACTGCAAGTTTGAGTCGCGCTACGCTTATGTTTCCATTGGCGTTGGTGTTATTTGAATTTTCAGTTTATATCGGTAATGATTTGGTCCAACCTGCGATGCTCGCAATTACCAAGGAATTTGGTGTGAGTAGTGCATGGGCACCATCATCTATGTCATTTTATCTCCTCGGCGGGGCATGCGTCGCAGGGATACTCGGACCTTTGTCTGACCGTTTAGGACGTAAGAAAGTTTTATTGTCAGGTGTTGCATTTTTTGTTATCACCTGTTTATCAATTCTGTTTACCCACAATATTGAAAGTTTTCTTGTTTTAAGATTCTTGCAAGGTTTTGGTTTATCTGTGATCGCAGCGGTAGGTTATGCTGCGATTCAAGAAACTTTTGAAGAGCGTGATGCCATTAAAGTCATGGCACTGATGGCAAATATTTCTTTGCTTGCCCCTTTGATTGGCCCAGTCATTGGTGCTTTCCTGATTGATCATGTGTCATGGCATTGGGGATTTATTGCGATTGCTTTTTTAGCTTTTCTCAGTTGGTTTGGTCTAAAAGCCAAAATGCCATCACGTACTACCAGTATTCCCAAAAAGCCTTTGAGTTATATTTGGGATGATTATATGCAAGTCCTAAAAAACAAGACTTTCATGGGCCTGACCCTCGGTTTGCCGATGGTGGCGATGCCTTTAATGCTATGGATTGCGTTATCTCCTGTGATGTTGGTTGAAGAACTGGGACTCAGTAGTATGCAATATGGACTGGCACAATTTCCTGTATTGGGTGGATTGATTCTTGGCAATATTGCACTGATTAAAGTGATTGATCGTTTGCCGCTAGGTAAAACAGTTTTGATTGGCTTACCTTTGATGCTGTTAGGTACCTCAATTGTTGTGGCAGGAATAATTTGGCGCGAATATTTTCTTTATTGCGTTATTTTAGGGATGACCTTAGTCAGTTTTGGTGAAGGAATTAGTTTTTCAGTGCTTTATCGTTTTGCGTTAATGTCATCCGAAGTTTCTAAAGGGACTGTCGCTGCTGCTGTTTCAGTGTTGATGATGTTCACTTTCTTTTTTGTAATTGAACTGATTCGAATTCTGTATGAACAGTTCCATCTCTGGGCTTATGCGTTGTCATGCTTTGCTTTAATTACTTTGTGGTTCACTATTCCACGTAGAATAGTGAAAAAAATTATGCTGCAACGTAAAGCAAATGGTGAATTTTAAGCTCACTTGAGTTCCCCTCTCCTATAAAAGGAGAGGGGGCTTTGCTTCATAAATAAAACAGGTTAAGGCTGTTGTAATGCTTTTAATTTATGATCAAAAACAAAAGGTCCAAAAGGTAAAATTGAAGCAATCAAACCTAAAATAAATATCTTAATAGACCACTTCTGTTTTCCACAGACCATCAATAAAACTGCCAAAAAATCAAGAAATAGCACACCATGCCCCATGCCAATATATTTTACATAGATTGGTGTATCCCAAATATATTTTAAAGGCATAGCAATAAAGAGAAGAAGGAGAAAGGAGATGCCTTCGAGAAAACCAACAATACGTAAAGATTTGATATTCATGGTCACTTAATCAAATGAGAATGAAGCTTGAGTCTAACCGAATTATCTAAACTATTTTAAAAAATGAGTAAATAAAATTGATTCATTTAAATGAATTGATGATCATTCTGGAGAATAATATTTTAGCCTCCCGACCCAAAAGTTTGCTCCGATATTCAGGATAAATTATTGTAATGCTTTGATTGCTGCATCCTGCCGTTGCTGTTCAAATTCAGTGATATAAACACAACCGATATAGGTCTTATGTTCACCTTCATCTACAACTGGATTAGATTCAGCTAAAGTCAGTTTACGCAAAGATTTTTCCATTTCTTTGGTCTCAAGATCTGTTTTTACAATTTTCTCTCCTGAGAAATAAGGCATATCTTTAAAGAAAGGGTTTTGAGAAATTTGAAACTTTTTCGCGAGAACTTGGGTGTTCGCATTTTTTAAAACAGCCAGCATCCCACCAGAAACTAAGCTAATTTGATCTGTAGATTGACCGAATACCGTAATGGGGACTTTACTGACATAGCTATATTCTTCACCTTGTTTGATCCAGCCATTCTTTTTCAAATCATCCTCAAAGTCAAAACCTAAGTCATAATAATTTTTCAGTGTCTTTTTACACTCTAAAAATTGCTGTAAGTCTTGATTAAATTGAGAATCTGCAAAAGCATTGGGCATAGCACCGATAGCCAATCCAGAAAATAAAAACGTTAGGAAAATTTTAAATTTCATGTGATGTCTCAAAATATTTTGTGATTCTTGCTATTTAATTTCTAATCGAAGTAAAGTTGTTTTTAGTTTTAACAACTCAGGTAAGGTTTCCAATAATAAACTGATTTGTTTAAGCACCAAAAGTAAATTATCTGATAAATTTTCTTGATCATTGATGTTCTGAATCTCAGTGAGCTTTGTTTCAATTAATGCTTCATTTACAGCGGATTGGTTAAGCAAAACATCATTTAACGTGTCTTTACACCACAACATCAAATCTAAAATCTGCTGATCATGCACATGTTCACGATGACTGCCTAAAGCAGAAACATAACTGAGCTGGCTATGGCTATAGACCAAATATCTAAATGCATTGTGAATTAAATCCTGATTTGGATTGGGTTCAGCACTTAAACTGGAAATCATCGTGGATAATTCAATCTGTGCATTATGTGCAGCTCGGCGTGCTTTACGATAATCAATACTATTGGTTCGGCCTTGTTGATATTGCTCAACAACCGCATCGAAATAGTCTAATGTTGCTTTGCTGCTTTTACGAATATTGTTGGAAATATCACGGAAGTTCCAGTCTGGCCAAATAAAACTGACCGCAAACCATGCGATTACACATCCCAAAATAGTATCGATAATACGTGGTAAAATAATGGTATAGCCTGCACCTTTTAAATTAAAGATCAACAAAACCATTAGGGTTGCCATTAAAGTCGCCATGGCATATTTTTTTGAACGTAAGTAGAAAAAGGATACCCCAAAAATAATAGTGAGAAGTAACTGTCCTTCTATACTAGGTATAAAATATAAAATGGGAATACCTAAAAGTACGCCTAATACAGTTCCTAAAGTGCGCAGTTTTAAACGACTTTTGGTGGCAAAATAACTGATCTGGCAGACAAATAAACTCGTGAGTAGAATCCAATAGCCATTTTTTGCGAAGGGTAGTAAGGAAATTGTGTACCCGACAGCAAACACAAATGAGATTCGCACCGCATGGCGAAACAATGCAGAATTTGGGGTTAAATGTTGTTTAATCTTGAGCCAAAGGTCTGGTAGATCATGGATATCATCATCCAATAAATTTAGATTATCTCGATGGTGGCTATAACTTTGCTGATAATTACTTTGTTCAATACTCAGATTAATAAATTGATCTTGCACATTTTTGAGATTTTTTAACACCAACAGTAAGTTTTTTACTTCTAAATTATGTGGATTTTGTTGAATCCATTCCAGCATTGAGTTTTCTAAATGTGCTAAAGCAATACTATTGTCAGGATGCGTTTGAAAGATTTGACGCTTTAAAATTGCCTCAGCAAGTTGTTGGCAATTGCGCGCTTGTAAGCGGACATTTTTTTGAATGCGATAAATTAAATCTGTGCGGCTAAAGTTCTGTTGGATCTTTTCATAGTGCAAATAATTGGAAGTAACTTGCTCATGAATATCTTGGGCCAAAAAATATAAGTTGAGCCAGTAGATGGTGTTTTTATTTGCACGAGAGGCTTTTAATCGGGTGAGTAATGAGGCTTTGGTTAAATTTAAGTTTTGCACCAACTGGCTGTTTTGCAAAGATAGGTCAAATAAAAGCTGTTCAATATTGTCGACATTATCAGGATCAAATAGTTTTGCTTTTGATGTCAAAAGCTCGGAAAGAAGATTGAAACTATTAGAGAGGTTGTCTTGTACAGCCTGTGTCGGTTTTAGCAAGTAGAAAATAATAGAGGTCAAGCCATACCATAATGTACCCATGACAAAATAACTGGGTTGTTGATACCACTCAGAATATTCACCTAAGCCAAACATGGTATAAATTGACAAGAGCACAGTACCAAATGAAATGGTGGCATAGCGTTGCCCTAAGGCACCCATTAAGATAAAAGCCCCACTGGAAAGCGACAAGTAAATTAAAAATAAAAGCTTATAGGAATGTAAAAAATCTAAAATACTGCTGACAGTAAAAAACAGCACACAGACCAAGCCTAGATTTCTTAACCGAATACTGAGTCGGTCATCAAAATCAGTGAGTGCTGTTGCAATTGCGCCAAGTGTAATCGGTACAATAAGTTGATCATAACCTAGAAAATACAGGCCAAGCGTTGTTCCAGTTAAAACAATCAAAATCTGTATGCAATAAATCAAAGTCGAATTTGATTTTATATTTTGAAAGATTTGCTGATAGCTATTCACAGTGTCTATTCAGTGGCTTGGACGTTTCAATATTTTACTCGTTTCTGATAAGGCGATATGATTTATTGCATGTAGAAATGTAAAAAAGAAACGGTAATATTCAACATTTTATATACAGTTGAGCCCTTACTTAAACGCTTAAAAAAACTCAGAATAAGTGATCAAGTACTTAAAATAGTAAAAATGCCAAGAAAGCAAAACACTGAAATAAAACAACCGCGTTACCGCAATGCTGAATTAACAGAACGTCGTAATTTAAAAATGGCAGGTTCCATCCATGCCTATGTACGAGGCAATACTGCCAAATATTATGATTGGTTAAAGCAAGCGGAAATAAGTTCGATACCACAAGGACCAGCGATTTGGATTTGTGGGGACTGCCATACCGGTAATTTGGGTCCTGTAGCCAATGCAGAGGGTAAAATTGATATTGAGATTCGTGATTTAGATCAAACCGTGATTGGTAATCCAGCCAATGATGTTATCCGCTTAGGACTATCCTTAGCGACGGCTGTACGTAGCTCTGATTTACCTGGGGTCGTTACCGCACAGATGATTGAAGCGCTTTACGCGGGTTATGTTTATGCCTTAGCACACAATGGTCAGGGGATTGGTAAATTACAGCGACCTGTCCTTGTGCATAGTGCAATGCAGAAAGCACTGAAGCGAACCTGGAAAAATTTAGCAAGAGAGCGTTTAGAAGCTTTAAAGCCAGAAATCATCTTGGGGAAACGATTTTGGCCCCTATTGAAAAAAGAACATCTCGAAATCCACAGTGTTTTTAATCAGCCTGATATTCAGGACTTGGTCACAATGATTGGCCAGCGTGATCAATCCGCTCAATTGAAAGTCATCGATTCAGCATATTGGGTTAAAGGGTGCAGTTCTTTAGGCCTATTGCGCTATATCGTACTGATGGATTCATCCAATCATATTGTCAGAGATGGGAAAGGCCTATGTTTAATGGATCTGAAAGAAGCCACAACAGCACTTGCACCACGTTATTCAAATACACCGATGCCAAAAGACAATGCAGCAAGAATTGTTGAAGGTGCAAGACACTTATCACCATTTTTAGGGGAGCGGATGCGAGCAAGTAAGTTTTTAGATACTTCGATTTTTATTCGAGAGTTATTGCCACAAGATTTAAAACTCGAAATAGAAGGGGTCAATGAAGTTGAAGCCAAAGACTTGGCTTTCTATTTGGCTTTTGTGGTTGGTCGTGCACATGCTCGACAGATGGATGATCCAGTACGCAATGCTTGGATAAAAGAGTTAAAACGCAATCAATCAAAAACCATCGAGGCACCATTTTGGCTATGGCGGAGTATTGTTGAATTGATGAGTGTACATGAGGCTGGTTATTTGGAACATTGCCGTCGTTATGCGCTTTCACATCTGAAATAAAAAAGATGTGGATAAGAGCAGACTTATCCACAATTTATGATCAAATTATTGAATCACACCACATGCTATACGATCTCCACCACCACCAAGGGGTTTTGGATGATCTGAATAGTTATCCCCGCCTGCATGAATCATGATGGCTAAGCCTTGAATATCTGCCAATTTTAAACGTGGCGCAATTAAGGTTGTTTTTGCATTTCCATTGGAATCTACATTCAGTACAGGTAAATCCCCCATATGTCCATCATTCGGGGTGCCATGACCAGTTTTTTGAGGATTGAAATGCCCACCCGCAGCTAAAGCAGCGCCCATTTTTCCATCCTTTTCAGCAGGTGCACATGAACCTTTTTCATGAATATGAAAACCATGATAACCCGAAGGTAAGTGGCTAAGTTGAGTGTTGATTGTTAAACCATTTGGAGAGTCTTGCAAGCTCACTGTACCAATTTTTGAACCAATGCCTTGTGCAGATACAGCATGAATATCTACTGTTTGTAATGGTGTTTTAAGCTTAGGGTTGACCGTTGTTGTACTACATGCTGCTGTAAATAGGGTGATACATGTACAAAGTATAGAAGTTTTAAAAAAAGTAGATGTCATTGAACGCATCCAAAGTATTTGATTATGATTAGTAACTATTCAAACAAAGCCCAACAGGATAAACAATGTGAATTAAATGTCTGATTGTATGAATTTATTTAACAGAGAGTTTGATTGGTATTGATTATGTTGATTAAAATAAATGAAGAAAATCATTACGTAGTATATCTGCGATATTAAAGATAGCTATACAAGATATATTCGCCAACTCATGCTTATTGGCGAATATAGTGGTTATAACTATTGCATTTTAACGTTTACTTGCTGGCATTCAGCTTAGGATTTGGTGGGTTTATCCTCATCAATGTCATAAGCCATTGTTGCATCAGGCATGAGGCTCTCTGATTCAGTAGTTTCATGTAACCACTCACGCCAAATTGCCAAGAGAATTGCAAGAATGACAGGGCCAATAAACAGTCCAACCAGTCCAAAACTTGCTAATCCACCAAGTACACCAAACATGATCAACAAGAACGGAATCTTGGTTGCACCTGAAATAACCAAAGGTCGAATCACATTATCAGCAGTACTGACAATACAAACACCCCAAGCCATTACACCAATTGCTTCCATGGTTTGACCTTGTGAGAAAAGCCATAATGAAACTGCACCATAAGCAACAGGAGGGCCGAATGGAATCAGTGCCATCAAGAACGTCACAATGGTAAGGACCATTGGATTGGGTACACCTGCAACAAAATAACTCACACCAGCAAGAAATGCTTGAGCAACGGCAGTTAAACCAACACCATAAACCACAGCCCGAGTCGTCTCAGAAATGGTATCAAGATAATGGTGAATACGTGGACCAATTAACATTTGTAAGGCTTTACTGACTTGCTCCAAAATGGTTTGACCATCTAGGTAGAAGAAGAATAAAGACATGATTGCAAAACCTAGCTTAACCAGATTTTTGGTAATTTCGTTCAAGACGAATTTACCATAGTTCATATGGCCTTGAATCCAAAGACCAATGGTTTGTGAAAGGCTGGTAGGATCAGCATTAATTTCACGTACAGTACGGCTAACTTCTTTGCCGATGATGGGGAGTTCACGGATAAAGTCTGGAACAGTCAAATGACCTGAAGATAATTGGCGTTGGAGGTCGAAATAAAGATTTCGTCCTTCATGTTGTAAAATAAAAATGGCAAAAGTCAGTGGAATTCCAACCACCAAAACCACCAGCGTAATCATGAGTGATGCACTGAGGGTAGGTCGATTCGAACCAAACATTCTTAAGATGCGTTTGTACATTGGCCAAGTCATATAGGCAATAATACAGGCCCATAACACAGGTACAATGAAGTATTTGAGAATATCGTAACCTAGAAAAATAAGGATAAACAATAATCCAAACAATAAGATACGTTGTAAGTTCGAAGTGAAATCTTGCACGAATTACTCTAAAAATTGTGAGTGATTGACTCAATATTAACTGAAAAATAAAGTGTGGCAAATTTTAACCCTACTTTATCTGATCTTTATTGAATTGGTTTTAGAACCAATCGCTTGGATCGTCTATTAAAGCATCAAGTAAGGGTTGCCATTGTTCTTGAATGGTTAAAAAGTTCTTTTGGGTTTTATCAAAAACGTTTAAACCTTGCATCGCCAATTGGCTATAGGCAGTACGTTCGGATATCCATGCAACAGGTTTTTGTTCGATTTTATCAAAGAATTGCTGAATATCTTTCGAGCTAGAGCTGTTGGCTTTCATTCGGTTGGCAACCAGATATACAGAAACTTTGCCTTTACGAATTTTTTTAATGTCTTGGATGTGTTTAAGGAAACGTCGAGTACTGTCGATATCAAAAAAAGAAGGTTGTAGCGGAGTGACTACAGCATGGCACTCACTAATCAGTTGTTCTGCATGTTCACCAGTTAAGGCACCTGGTGCATCAATTACTAAATAATCTAGGTTTTTAGGTGCATCACCAATTGATTTTTCATGACGCCAATCCAGACTTTGAATTGTTGCTGCAGTGTTAGGGCGTTGCTTTAACCATTGCAGTGCAGATTTTTGTCCATCTGCATCAGCCAAGGCCACTTTATAGCCTTTTTGTGCAAGCGCTGTCGCTAATGTTATTGCTGTAATTGTTTTCCCACAACCGCCTTTTAAATTTGCAACAAGTATTGTTTTCATGATTGATCAATTAAGTCTGTAAGCTAACCTTCACCTTACTTTAGCATTAATTTTTAGCATATAGGTTATACATGACAAAACTTTAGTAGTTGTTTACATTGTGCAAGATATCGAGTTAAAGGAAAAAGCATGTCCATCTGGATGGCGATGTTAATTGGTGCGTGTATTGGCATCGTTTTAACCACAATCGTGTTATCAAGTACGCGTAATGGCAAAATAAAAGCAGAGTACGAACAGTATATTGCTGAGTTGGAGTTAGAGCATCAGCAGGCTTTAGCAAGCGCGCAAAAGCGTAGTGTAAATACCAGTCGTGCTGTGCTGAAAGGCAAAATGGCGGAACAACTTGCACCAATCATGCCTGAGTTTCGTTATTTACCCAGTGATGCCAAGTTCTTAGGTGATCCTATTGATTATGTCGTGTTTGATGGTTATACCGATTTTCGAGATGGTGAAGGTTTGGCAGAGGATATTGAAGTGGTGTTGATTGATATTAAGAGTGGTGGGGCACGTTTGACTAAAGGACAGCAAGCGATTGCTCAAGCAATTCATGATGGGCGAGTACGCTTTGAAACGATTCGGATTGATTTTCAAGATTAGAGGATAAAAGTGTAATTGAGTGTGCAGCTTTTGGATTAAAGCAATTGTATGGAAAAAATAAATTATTTGATTATAAAAAGGCTTGCAATGCCATACTTTACAATCAAAGTTAAAGTATCTTGGCGTAGGTGATGCCTCACTTTTCGTAAGGGATACCAAACCTTGCGCTAAAAAACCGTGCTTTGTTTTTGTTCATTGGGCGAGGTGTATGTCCTGTAACCCCGCTCAACGGCGACATCTCTGTCGTCCCAGTAGGGTAGGATAACTATCTAGGATTCAAAAATACAAAAACTTATTCATTGCTAAAAACCTTTAAAAGTTCATACAAAAACATAAGCTTCATTGATGATCAATAACTTGATGAAAATCACTTGTCTGAATAATGAGGTGGTTTGACTATCGCAAATTTTCTATTAAATTTATCTATTCTATTAAACCACGAAAGCTTAGAGCTTGTGTGCTCTGGCCATAAACATACGCCGTCCAATTTTTGGCAGATCTTCAGCATCAAAATAATATTTTTCAGAAAACTTAAAATTGGCATTTAAAAGTTCAAGTTCAATATTACGGTTTAAGTGGCAACCATCGGCAATAATCTTTTGTATAGGGGTTAAAATATCTTGCAATTTTTTTAGGGTGCTATTGTCATGATATTGAACGTGTTCAATTAGATGTAGTGTACCTTGAGGTTTTAAAACCCGATGAATTTCTTGAATGGCTTTATCTAAATTGGCAATACTGCACATAGTCCATGTACTGACGATATTCTCGACTGAATTATCTGCAAAAGGTAACTTTTCGGCACTGGCTTGAATATGTTGTACATGAAAGGGTGCATCAAATACCCGTTTCTGAGCAAGTTGGTATACATCGCGGTTTGGTTCAAGTGCATAAACTTGATCAACCTCTTGGTAAAATGGCAGGTTTAAACCTGTGCCAAAACCGATTTCTAAGACTTCACCTCGAACTTTTCCAAGTAATTCTGCACGTCCATCCATCATGCTGGGTGTTTGCATCACTTGATTGAGTAAATGCGGGAAGATACGTTGTTGGTAAAATCTATAAATCATAATTTTATGCAATTAGATGGGGATAAGCTAAATTCTAACCAAAGCATACTTTGAATATAAGACAAAAATAGGACGAAATCTCTGTATTTTGTTACCGAAACTCGATTTTTATTTTAAGTTTTTATATTAATACTAGGATTATAGATTTTGTACAATTTTTAACTGTGGTTTGAGGAGCATATTATGAGTAAAAAGTTAATCTGTGCAGCGTTGATGGCACTGAGTACTTTTCAGGTATATGCTTTTCAATCTACTGATTCCTCTAAAGTTTCAACAAGTAACCCAGCATTTAATATTGCCAATGGTTTGGCGCCAATAGATCAACATCAGAAAATTTCTGTTTTAGAACCCTTTCATGGGGAGTTTCGGATTCTCGGTTCAAAAGAATATAAAGATGATGAGCAAGCAAAATTTTCTCCAATTGATTATGCGGTAACTCGTGGTTTATTTACTGAACCTGAAATTGCCCGCCAGATTTCAATCAATCAATATGACCGTTTCTTAAATTGGAAAATGGCTCGACCACCCATTCCAGCTCAATTAGCAACTCAATTGGTCAGTAACATGCATATTATCCCGGCTAATCCTAAAATTGCTCAGCAAATCAAACAGGTAAAGCGCGGGGATCTCGTTCGCTTAACAGGCGATTTGGTCCAAGTGAATGATAAAGATTTGGTGTGGAAATCTGCTTTAGATTGGAATGGTGTGGGGGATGGGGCGTGTAAACTGATTCGTGTAAATTCTATTCAGTGGTTGGAAAAGCAAAATATCTAAATTCAAATTGAGCCACATCAGAGAAGATGATAAGGTTTGCTATAATTTTAGCCAATTTGATCATAAAGAGTGTGATAAATGAAAGGTTTAGTGGGTTTTACTTTGTTGTTTTGCAGTTTGGGCTTAGTCGCTTGTCAAAGTTCAAGTCCTACAGTGGAAGGTAAAACACATGAGTATACATTGAAACAAAAGTGCCCAACTTTGATGGATATGAAAGTAGGTGAGGTACTTGTTTTCAATGCACCTGAAAATCCTAGCACAGGTTATCAATGGCAGTTATTACAACCACTTAAAATTTTTAAAACAGAAGAAACCTATTTGCAAAATGACAGTGAAGAGGGGGCAGTGGGTGTAGGTGGAACAAAAACTTTCCGGTTTAAAGCTGAAAAACCAGGACAAGACTATATTGAATTGGTGCATATTCGTTCATGGGAGTCTTCAAAACAACCTGATCAACAATGGCGTTGTCGCATTCGAGTTTCTTAGCATTGAGTTTTAATCTTGATCAGCGTTTCTGCTTTTGTGCGATCTGTTAGCGCACAAGAGCAGATTAAAGCATTTGTTTTTTTATCTTTTATCGGTCAATTGTTTCCAATGATCAAGTTGCTCATCAGCACTTAACATTTCTCCCATACCTTTGACTGCATCACTTGGATTTTTCAGTTCCCCATCTGCAGATTGCTTTTTCTCATCATAGACTTTGGCTTGATTTTCCCAATATTGATAGCGTAACCCTTGAATATAGCGTCCTTGTTCGGTTTTTAGATCCAGCTCTTTGAGCATATTCAGTGCAGATTCAATACCATCACGTTTAAGCTGACGATCTATTTCTTCAGTAAGGCTTCCATCAGAAGCACGTTTTTTAAGATCAGCTTCTAAAGCATTATTATTTTCAGTAAATTTTTGATCATATTCTTCAAGCAATGCAATATCGTGAGCATCGTCTGGTGTACTTGGAAAGGTTTTAATCGGTTTGGTTTTCAATTGATCCATGATCTCTTGAGAGGCATCTTTGGGTTCAGATGAATTATTCTGCTGTGGGCTATCTTTAGGAGAACATGCTGCCATGAAAACGACTGATGTGAGTAAACCTGAAAGGAGTAAAGGGCGAAGTATTAAATTCATGATAAACATTCCTCATTAAAGCGTTTCGATTAGCGCAGTTTCCTAAAGTTATAAACATAGGTAACGTAAGGGAAGTCTATTTCATCTTGCGCATGTTTACCCGTATATTCCAAGACAATATGTTCGAATTTGTGTTTTAGCTTGAGTTGTTCTTGTTTAGACATCGCAGCAATAAAACTGGTGGATAATAATCGCTTGCTCACTACATTTTCTACGGTTCCAGTTTGTACTTGTGAAAAGACTTTGGCTGTTTCAAGTTGGAATAAAAATTGATTTTCAAACACCAATTTCCACTGGCCACTATGGTAACGTGGCGTGTCATCTTCGATTGTTGCGAGCAAATCTGCCAATGCTTTAACCCAGTCTATCGTCTCATCACGCTGGTTCCAGACCAAACCAAGATGACCATTCTGTTTTAAAATATGGTGAATTTCATTCAAAGTTTCAATATTGGCAAACCAGTGAAATGACTGCGCGCACAAAACAGCATCAATACTTTCAGATTTTAACGGAATTTGATCACTCTTTGCTTGAAGCGTTTGCACATCAGGATGTACTATTTTCAATTGTTCCAACATTTCTGTGACGGGCTCGACAGCAATAATATTGGTCGTTGCTTGTTTGAGGTAAGGGAGAAATTTTCCAGTACCTGCGCCTAAGTCAACAACACTTGAATCTGAGCCAAGGGCTAAATCTTCTTTTAACCATTTGACCACATCTTGTGGGTAATTGGGTCTGACTTGTTGATAAAGTTCTGCAGCAGTACTGAAGCCTTTTTGAGCAGCAGGATGTAAGGAATGTGTCATATTTTGCGCTTTTTTATCTGACTAGACTCTATAAAATATGACACTTGATGCAATCAATAGGCAAGTGCCTATTTATTTAATTTCAGCCAATGATAGAGCTAATGCTCGGTGTGCGAATGGATAAGCAAATAATTTTTGAAGATGATCATATTAGAGCAATCTATTTACAAGGCGATTCTGACACTTTAGTTCTGTCATTTGGTGACTTGATTTCTAGAGCCAAAGGACTTTCCATCAATGCTGAAAAGTCTTTGATGAAATATAACTATGCTGTGGTCGGGATTATGCCAAAACAGAAGTCTTGGTTTCCTGCTTCAAGCATGGTGGCATTGTTAGAGCACCTAGATCCCATTTTAAAACAATTTAAAAATATCGTGGGTTATGGCGGTTCGATGGGTGGCTATGCGGCAATCAAATATGCCAAAGCTTTAAAAATGAATCGTGTTGTTGCCATGGTTCCGCAATATTCTATCGACCCTTTAGAGGTTGAGGACAAGCGTTATACAGATTTCTATGATGCTGAATTAAATGCGGATATGCGTATTCAGGCACAAGATATCGTTGCAGACTGTGAATACATCATTGTTTATGACCCTTATTTTGAAAATGATAAAGAACATTATTTAAAAATTAAGCCATTGATCCCTCAATTGCATACGTTACATTTACCGTATACTGGTCATGATGCGATTGCAGTTTTAGCCAACTCTGCGTTACTGCATGATTTTATTGAACGTGAATACGATCAAACTTATTTTTATAAGCAGATTCGTGAAGTAAAGAAAAACAGCAAATTTTATTATCGTAGTGTGATTGCTCACTTATTGGGGACACATAACGAAGCTTTGGGTAAAATTCTAAAAGGTACAGATATTCAACTGGATAGTACTTTCTTTGATGCCAGTTTAAAGCAGACCATTACTCGTATTTTATTGACCAATAAGCGAGTGGATGAGCAAGATTTGCAGAAACTGGGTATTCAAGTCAATTTTGCTTTTGAAGATAAAACGCAGCTACAAGACAGTTTTGGCAATATTTTAGTATTTAACGTGATCACACAAAAGCTAGAAAGCTATGATCAACAAGTAATTGATGTGAATGGAAAATACATTATTCCATTACATGTTGAAAATAATGGTTTGGCACAGGTAGAAATCAAAAAGCAAACCTATTTGATTTGTATGAATGATCGCCGTGTGACCAAATTATTTAAGCAAGATGAAGCTTTGTCTTTGGATATGAATCCAATTGTGATTAAAAAAACCACAGACTTTTATGTGTTGACCTATAAAAACTTTTATATGAGTTGTGATATTCAAGGTTTGGTGAGTTTTGATGATGAAAGCTTAAATGAGTTTTGCCACTTTAAGGTTGCTTAAAGTCAGCGGTTGAGCTGAAACACCATCTGGTGTCTAACGATTTGACATTTGAGCCATTTAAATAGACAGATGCAGCTTTAGTTACATTGCTTTAAATAGGTGATTGGAAATAACGCGCTATATTTTTTAAATTCATTTTGAACCTCTAAGTCACTGACTTTATAGACTTCGCTGGAATGTTGATAAATATCAGTCACTGCTGCCAGAGAACCTTCTTCACCGTTTTTATAGTGATAACGGAAGGTTTTTTGCGTGGCATGGAGCAGTTTTTGCTTCATGGATGGTTGATGAAGGAAAGTATAATTAAACACACGATTTTCCATTTCCAAATAATATCGAGCTTGAATACGACAACCCCGATTTAATTTAATCAGTTTAAATTCATTTCCCTCAGAACTTCTAAACTCAGCTTCATCCACGTTATTCATCGACTGTAAAACATATGCTTTTGCATAGACTGGTGAATATAAGCCAAAACAAAGCAGAGCGAGCATAAGTGACAGATAAGCTGTCCAATTCATTGTAAGATCTTTTTTTTGATTGTTTAATTCACTATAAGGCGTAATCAGGTGTTTTAAAATATAAAAGATCCATGCCAAAGGTTTTTATCAACGAATAAGACGAAGATATCAGTTATCAAGTTTAGAACCTACGATTCGCTCGTTTAAACGTCCCAAAGTCATTAAAACGGACCCCATTTGCTTGCATCACTGGATAGCAGTCTTGGGCAATGGCTTGACGAATATAAAATGGATCACGTACAACAAAATGGTGAATCGCATGTGTACCAGCAAAGTTAAAACAAAAGGCCTGTAAAGGTTTCATCCGCCAATCTGTCCAGACCTGACACTGCTGAACGATATTGCCATCTTCAACATCGCCATAATAATGCATATTGGAACTGGTAAAATGCAGACTTAAGGTGCGTAAGAAATTTGGTGCTGCAATGCTAACGGCATAAAACTTTGTGGTTTTGTCTGCAAGTCTCCATACGCTATTTTTAGGTTGCGCTATGCCCGCGGCTTTCATTGCCAATTTGGCAGCATTGATCAATAAGAAACCATGCCATAAGGCATAATGAATATGTCCAAAGGGTGCATAACTCGCAGAAAGTTTTGCTTTTAATTTGAGTTTAGCGGCTTGGGATAAATGCTTTTGCGCATGAATAAAACGCTTGGTGGTTTTCATCATGGTGATGGGGCGTAAATAGATCGCCAACATATTGTCACCAGTCATCAGCAAACGTTTTAAGCCCCATTGATCACCATTGTTAATACCGCGTTCTTCTAAATCTGTTTTAGTACCCGATGATTTGTGGTGATGTAAATGTACCTCGCGACGTATCCACGGGTTCACGGTACTAGGGCGAAAGGCGTAAACGGCTGCCAACATGGCATCATTGATTTTTTTGTTTTTACGGTAATACATTTGGTGAATAAGATCATGCTCTAGTTCATGTAAGAGCGACATCCAAAATGCAGAAAGCGGAATTGCCACGTACCAAGGCATTTTCCCACGAGTGTATTGTGTTATATTGAAAATAATCCCTGTTACAGCTGTTGCAAGGATGGCTAGGCCAATTTGGTCTTGGTGCTGAACCAGCCAAGGATGACGTTCGCGTAATTGATTTCCAGCTTCCAAAATTGCTTTGCGAATTCGGTGGCTACGTTGTTCATCTTCTGGATCAGCAAAAAGTTTAGTTTTGCTTTGTATGGACATTTGTACATCGGAAAGGGGTAAATTCATCTCCGGTTTCCTCTATATTTTTGTAGTACTACAAGGAAGTTTTTAAAACCAACATTTGTTGGTTTTTATGAGAGATTATCTGATGATTAAAATAACGTCAACGTCAGTTTTAAAAAAAATGACGAAAAAGGTGAGTCAACCAAAACAAGAACGTTCCCAAAAAAGAATGGATAAGATGCTGGCAACCACGCAAGAGTTACTGTTATCCATTGGAATTGAAAAGATTTCGATTCCCGAGATTGCCAATGCATCTGGCGTTCCACGGACCAGTATTTATCAATTCTTTCCGACGAAATACGATATTTTTCGTCACATTGCACTGACGCATTTAAACGATTTAGTTAAACAACTCGGACAGGCGGCTGTTCGAGTGTTGACGGAAAATCCAAATGCACCGATAGAAGTATACGGGCAGTTACTCTCAGAAAGTATGATTCGTACCACAGCCAAATATTTTAATGAATCTGAAACAGCAAGCTTGTTGATTTTAAGTGGACCTTTTACCCGCCAAGCTTATCTGGAATACCAAATAGAATTAAAAAAAGTCAGTCATGGCGTACGAAAAGCACTGGAAATGATTAAAGTGGATGAATATGTACCTCAAGAGCCAGATACATTGACGATTTTAATGGAATTGGTTTTTACTTGTATGAAGCATGGTTATTACAACGAAAGCTATATTTCTGAAGCCATTATTCAAGAGGCCTACCGTATGACCAATGCATACTTACTGGCTTTAAAGAATAATTCTTTTGGTTTTCCAGAAGCATCTGCTTCATAAGCGTAAAACTGGCTCTCTATCATTAAGGAAAAGCAATGAAAGCTGTATTTTTAGATTATGAATCTTTAGATAAACAGGATTTGGATTTTGGTCAGCTAAAAGCAGCTTTTGATGACTTAATACTTTATCCATCGACCACAGCAGAGCAAGTTCTAGCACGCATTCAACATGTAGACGTGGTGATCAGCAACAAAGTGATTGTGAATGCTGAGGCGATGGAGCAATGTAAAAATTTAAAATTAATTTTGATTTCGGCCACGGGGACCAACAATATTGATTTAGATTTTGCACGATCAAAAGGTATTGTCGTGTGTAATTGTCAGGGCTATGGCACATCTGCAGTTGCACAGCATACACTGACGTTAATGTTGGCATTAGCGACATCTTTACTCAAATATGAGCATGCAGTTAAACAAGGCGAATGGAACAAATCGCCAATTTTCTGCTTACTGGATTTTCCAATTGTTGAATTATCTGGGAAAACTCTTGGCATCATTGGTTATGGTGAGCTGGGTCAAGCGGTTGCCAAGTTGGCAGAAGCTTTTGGGATGAAAATTTTGGTCGCATCATTACCCAATCGACCAACGCATAAGGATCGAATACCTTTTGCCGAATTGCTTGCGCAAGTCGATTTTCTTTCTCTACATTGTCCTCTAACAGATGAAACACGTGATTTAATTGATAGCCAAGCATTTGATAAAATGAAAAAATCTGCATTTTTAATCAATTGTGCCCGAGGTGGTATCGTTAATGAACAGGCTTTGGCCGATGCATTGAGACAAGGCAAAATTGCAGGTGCGGCAACTGATGTACTTTCTGTCGAACCGCCGACACACGGAAATGTATTACTAGCAGAAGATATTCCAAACCTGATTATCACACCGCATAGTGCGTGGGGCAGTGTAGATGCACGTCAACGTATTGTGAATCAAATGCTTGAAAATGTTGAAGCATTTAAGCAGGGTAAAGTGATTCGTCAAGTGAATGAATAAAGGCCCTAATTTAAAAGCACAATTAAAAAAAGGTGCGATTAAAAGGTAGAGTTAAAAACATTATTAAATAGCGATATTCGTTTTACTGCTATCACCTTGAGCATAGGTAGCGCAAGGTGTGGCGTGCTAAGAATTAAGTGTGTTTAACTGATTATCTTGGTACACCAACCTCATCATCTGTTGAACTTTGCGTATTGGTTGATTTGGTATCTTTTAAACCTGTGGTATTGGTGTTGACATCACGCTTTTGCTTCTCGATTGGTAATGACTGTTTTTTAATTTCAGGTTCTTCTTGCCCATTGTTGGGTAATTGATTTTGAACTGCGGGTTGAACAGGTTGTGTGGTGATCGGCGTATTTTGAACGTTTGCTGTAGTTGCAGCAGTTACAGTATTCGTCGTATTGGGTGTGGTCGAAGACTGACTTAAACTGCCTTGTTCAATCGCTACATTTAAACTAGTTTTACCCATTACTCGATCTTTGGTTTGTTCAACCTTTTTTACCGCAGTATCGATGCCTTGGCGGGTACTATCACGAGCCTCGGTGGCTTTTTCAGTGGTATATTTTTTGGTATTTTCAATGGTTTCATCCAAAGACGGTTTAATTTTTTGAATTCCTTTTTCGGTCGCATCACCTACTTTTTCAGCGGTATTCTGTACAGCTTCACCGGTCTTATGTGCCAATACTTTAAAAATATTTGGATTATCACCATATGGCTGGGTTTGATTTTGAGTATTGGTTTGCGCATAGAGTGATGGTGTTGCAAGTATTGCAGTGATCACACATAGACTTTTGATCATCTTCATGATGTTTTGATCCCTTTATGATGATTGTAGCGATTCGCTCAGTGTAGATTGGGGTTATCATACTGTTTTATTTAGATAAAAAGTAAAATTGAAAGAAGAATCCTACAGCAAGAAAACATATGTATACATTGCATAGCATATTACTGGCTGATGTATAAGAAAAGCTCACCTGAGTGAGCTTTTCTAAATGGGCATTAAGTTTAAATTATTTTGTAGCAACCTTAGCGTCTGTAGATACGGCGACTTTAGCGCTACCTACTGGTGTTTTTACATGGGTTTGTGAATTTACTTTTGCACCTGTATTTGCTGGTTTAGGTTTAACTAGATCTTTGGTTTTCTGCCAAGTTTTACTTGTTGCTGATTTGGTTTTGTCTTTTACTTTAACCGCTGCTTCTTTGGTGTTATGCCCAGCTTCAGAACTTAGTTTTTTGGTATTCTCCCACGCACCTTTCGTTGCAACTTTACCTTTGTCTATACCTGTTTCCACACCCGTTCCAACTTTATCAGCAGCATGTTTAGTGCCGTCCCATGCATCTTTAGAAACATCACGGGTCTTATCGACACCTTTTTCTACACCTGTCCCGACTTTATCAGCAACATTTTTAGTGCCATCCCATGCCTCTTTAGAAACATCACGGGTCTTATCGACACCTTTTTCAATTCCTGTACCTACTTTAGCAGCAGTATTCTTAGTGCCATCCCAAGCGTCTTTAGACACATCACGGGTTTTATCAACACCTTTTTCAATTCCATTACCAACTTTATCTGCAGTGTTATGGATACCTTGACCAATGTTGCTTAGAATGCCTCCATTGGTTCCGACTTCAGCAGAAGCATTTGCACTTACATCTGTATTGGCAAAAAGAGGAGAGCTGGCAAGAAGTGCTGTGGCGATCACTGTTGTTTTAAGCATTTTCATAATTAGTTTTATCCTGTACCTGAATGAGTTCAAGTTTGAGTGTTGCCTATAATAATGTGAAATATGTATAAAAATAGTCTTTGAGATAAAACAGCAACAGCTTATCTACAGAGTTTTAACAATAGTGTAAGAATTGTGAATGAATGTTACGACTAAACGTGTTTGGGAGTCTTTGCAATTTTTATTTTTTAAATTCTGATGCTTATAAGAATGTGAGAATGATGATAAAAGAATTTTCTGTAATAATTTCCAGCTTGTTATTAAAACAAAAACGACATAAGCTTTGGGTTAAATTGTTGATTTAATCATCATAATGAAAAATATAATAATCCTGATATTTCTCACCTTTATATTGAGTTTAAAACCGAGTTTTGCCTGTGGTTGTGGCGATGAACTGTCTTCCAGCCATCAAATAATGGGTTGGGGCATTATGGGCGCGGTATTTTTAATTTACTTGATTCCAAGCTTTTATTTTGCAAAATATTTTAAGAAATATCAGCTATTTATTGGGCATTTGATTTTGCCCCATGTGCTAATAATTGCAATGCTATACACAATGATGAATTCGTTTAAATTGGGATTAAATCCAATTTATTATTGGTTTGCTAATTACCTTCCAAATAGTTTCATTTTTGCTGTGATTGGATTGATTGGCGTTCTCATTTGGATATATCCTGTGAATTATGTGGCTAAAAGAGCGAAATAACTTTGTATTTAGCCCTTTTAGCTTCAACGAAGTATTAAAGCGAAGTACTGAGATTAATTACATTTTTCAAGATTTGATATTTTAAAGTTATTTTTAAGTGAGTTGAAGTTTTTTTGCTTTTCAGCATCTTTTGGGTCAAAAACAGTTTGTTTATTTTCGACTTCAGCATCTACATTTGAAAATGCAGAGATGAGCTGATCACCTTTAAAAATCCAATGTTCTGTGGCTTTACCCGTTTCAAAGTTGCCAGTAAATTCGATGACACAGTTGTCTGTTTGTTTGATGAGTTTGGCAAGGTTATGTTTTGTGCTTGGTTCAGCAGAGATATTTTTATGTTGTTCTAAAACAGTTGGAGCGTTTGGATTGGTGAGTGTGGTTGAGCAGGCGGTGAGAGTGATCACTATTAAAGGTATAGATAATAATATTTTAGAATTCATATGCTTTTGATCTTAAACTTAACTTGATCAATTGAGTCTATACAATGTATTGGGAATATTTAGTTTTAGATTGTTAATTTTTATTGTTATGTTTTCATTTATTTATGCGTTTTGGAAAGCGAAAACTAAAAATAAACCCGCTCGGAAGCGGGTTATAATTTATATTTCTACTTAGTGCTGTAACACCGAAATATCTGCAACGCTTGTAAACAAGTCACGTAACTGTGCAAGTAAACGTAAACGGTTTGCTTTGAGTTCTGCATCATCTGCCATCACCATCACATTCTCAAAGAATGCATCAATCGGTGCACGAAGCGCAGCCAACTTAGAAAGCGCAGTGGTGTAGTCTTTCGCGTCCAAAAGTGGTTGAACTGCAGGTTTGATATTTTGAATCTCGGTATAAAGCGCCTTTTCAGCATCTTCAACTAATTTAGCTTCAACAATCTCACCTGTAGGTGCAGCTTCTTTTGCCAAGATATTGGCAACACGCTTATTGGCAGCAGCCAAAGCAGCAGCTTCTGGCAAGTCACGGAAATGATTTACCGCCGTCACACGCTTATCAAAATCAAGTGGAGATTTTGGCGAAAGTGCTTGAACAGCCTGAATCACATCAACAGCAACACCTTGGTCTTCGTACTTAGCACGGTAACGACCTTCAAGGAATGCGACAGCATCGGCTAAAGTCTTCGTATGATCTTTCAATACATCACCATAAGCAGCCAAAGCAAGCTTGATCAGTTCTTCAATCGAAACATCAAGATTATTTTCAATCACCAAACGTAAGATACCAATCGCAGAGCGACGTAAAGCAAATGGATCTTTCGAACCCGTCGGTGCTTGACCAATCCCGAAAATACCTGTGAGGGTATCTAAACGATCAGCAAGGGCAATGGTTGTACCTGTTTTCGTTTTTGGTAGAACATCGCCAGCAAACTTAGGTAAATATTGCTCACCTAAAGCTTCAGCAACTTCATCATTTTCGCCTTCAATACGTGCGTAATAAGTTCCCGCGATTCCTTGAAGTTCAGGGAATTCACCGACTAACTCTGAAGTTAAGTCGCATTTTGCAAGCAGTGCAGCTTTTTCAGCATCAGTAGGATTTGCACCGGTGATTGCAGATAACGCCACAGCCAATTTTGCAATACGTTCAGACTTGTTCCAAAGTGTGCCCAATTGTGCTTGGAAGACCATATTGGCTAATTTTTCTTTGCGAGAAGCAAGTGGTTGCTTTTGGTCTTGTAAGAAGAAAAACTCTGCATCAGACAAACGAGGGCGTACCACTTTTTCATTACCCTCAATGATTTGAGTCGGATCTTTAGACTCAATATTGGAAACAGTAATGAAATAAGGCTGTAATTTATGCGCTGCATTGACCAAGCAGAAATACTTCTGGTTGTCTTGCATCGTGGTAATCAAAGCTTCTTGAGGTACGGCAAGGAAACGTTCTTCAAAGCTTGCACGTAACGCAACAGGCCATTCAACCAATGCAGTGACTTCATCACGCAGGTCCGCAGGAACGATGGCAATCGCATTAACTTCATCAGCCAAAGCTTTAACTTGTTGGTCAATGATCGCTTGACGCTCTTCAAAAGAAGCTACGACATGTGCTGCTTTTAATTTCGGCAAATAATCATCTGAGTTGGTTAATGAAATCGCTTCAGGGGCATGGAAACGGTGACCATAGGTCAGATTGCCCGCTTTATGATCCTGAATCGTTGCATCAATCACATCATTGTCTTTTAACAAGACCACCCATTTCACTGGGCGAACAAATTCAGTCCGGCTTGCCGCAGAACGCATACGTTTTGCGATGGGTAAGTTATCCAGTGCGGTTTGTAAAATTTGTGGAAGTAAAGCGTCAAGACTTTGACCTTTCACATCTTTTAAATAACAAACTTTTTCAACTTTACCCGCTTGGAAAGTTGATACTTGATCCGCAGTAATGCCTTGACCACGCATAAAGCCTTCTAAGGCTTTGGTTGGTTTGCCTTCTGCATCATAAGCTGCTTGTCGGGCAGGACCATCAAAACGCTTTTGAGTGTCTGCTTGTGCACCATCGACATTGACAATTTTTAATGCCAAACGACGTGGTGCTGCATAAGCTTCAATTGAATCAAATGCCAAACCAGCGTCTTTTAAACCTTTAACCGTTTCAGCTTGTAATGCATCACGTAAGGTCTTTAAGCTTTTAGGTGGTAATTCTTCACAGCCAAGTTCGAATAAAACGGTATGTTTAGACATTATTTATTCTCCTCAGCTTTTGCTTCTGCTTCAACTTGTGCCTTTAACTGTGCAAGCACTTCGTCACGTAAATGCGGTTCAGCCATTGGGAAACCGAGTTTGGCACGAGCAGCCACATAGCTTTGTGCAATAGAGCGTGCCAAAGTACGCACACGTAAAATATAACGTTGACGTTCAGTGACAGAAATAGCACCACGTGCATCGAGTAAGTTAAAGCTGTGTGATGCTTTGATGACTTGCTCATATGCTGGAAGTGGAAGTTCCGCTTCCATTAAACGGGTTGCTTCAGCTTCATAAAAATCGAAGAGCTCAAACATTTTTTCAACGTTGGCATATTCAAAGTTATAAGTTGATTGCTCTACTTCGTTTTGATGGAATACATCACCGTAGGTGACTGTACCAAATTGGCCTTTGGTCCAAACTAAATCATAAACTGAATCGACGCCTTGTAAGTACATTGCTAGACGTTCAAGGCCGTAAGTGATTTCACCTGTGACTGGGTAGCATTCAACCCCACCAACTTGTTGGAAGTAAGTAAACTGAGTCACTTCCATACCGTTTAACCACACTTCCCAACCTAAGCCCCAAGCGCCCAATGTTGGAGATTCCCAGTTGTCTTCTACAAAACGAATGTCATGTGTAAGCGTGTCAATACCAATCGCTTCTAAAGAGTCTAGATACAGTTGTTGGATATTGTCAGGATTCGGTTTAAGCACCACTTGGAATTGATAGTAGTGTTGTAAACGGTTTGGGTTTTCGCCATAACGGCCGTCTTTAGGACGACGTGAGGGTTGAACGTATGCTGCGTTCCATGTTTCTGGCCCAAGCGCACGTAAGAATGTTGCAGTGTGGAATGTCCCTGCGCCCATTTCCATATCGTAAGGTTGTAACACCACACAACCTTGTTCAGCCCAGTAGTTTTGTAAGGCAAGAATTAAGCCTTGGAATGTATCAATATGCGATATGGCGCGACTCATGCAGCATCCACTATAAGTATTAGAAAAAATTGGTTCTAAGTATAAGGATTTTGGGGAGGTGTGGCAAAGGTTAGTCTATAAATATTGATTCTTATCGCAGATCAACTTATGTGCATTTTTTCAGATTTTCTTTTGAGATAAAACTTTTCATTTCTTTGGCCTCTTTTCTTATTTTCATTTCCTCAATGTGCTCTTCAATTTTTGCATCTGAAGCATCGCTATTGATTACGGGTTCCGAGCTTGAATTTTCAGATATTAAAATGAGATCTTCCCTAAAAAAAGCCCAATCTTTTTCTATTGTGGGTGTTTTTTTAGAAGTGGTTTTTGCTTTTAAGATACAGATTTTATCTTTTTTAATTAGGGTAAGTTCAAGTGTGCTTGATGGTTCGCCCGTCATTGCAATTTGCTTTGTTTCTAAAATTACGGGTTCATTTGATGTACTACATGCAGCAAGGAAAAACGAAGAAGCTAAAATGATGAAATGGGTTATTTTGTTCATTGGTAAAATTAAATAAGTTAAATTATATATTTGATATTAACATAAAAAATTTATATTCATGAACTTTTTAAAGGTAGAGAGCGCTTCAAAAGCTGAATGTCGGAAGTTCATCATGACGATGTCACAATGCTTCATTCAATGTTAAGTAAATGAATTATTTAGAAATCATAGGGGCGAATTTAGAGGATGATAAAATGCACAAGATCATTATTGGGCTGTAACAAAATTAGAAAGGGCTAATTAAAACTTAATTTTCAAACTGCAGGGTTTTTCAATGCTAGCGGTTCTTGTCAAAATATTGAATAATTTGTTTTAAAATAAAATTAACTAATTGAATTATTTTATATATAATTTTAAAAATACTTTTTTAAAAATTTATAAATTTAATTTTTATATCAAAATGAGCAATCTTAATATGAAAAAATTCAATTATTTTATGTGCATAGCGACTTTAGGTTTTATATCTACAACATCAAATTATGCAGTAAATATAGAAGAAGCCCCTTGTTTCGCCCCACAAACAGCGCCTATTTTTAAAGAGTTTTATCAAATAAATAAAGGATTTGATCAAAAAGTATTGTGGGAGTTGTATGTTCAATCACCCATAGAAGGTTATCCAAATGCAAAAATGATTAATCAAACTTTAGAGACTTTATTTGGTCAATTGGGGCTCTCAGAAGAACAGAAAAAGCAGATGAAACCGACCCAAAAAGATGTATCTGAAGTAGAGCCTGAAGAATTAGAAGCCTATAACCTAATGGTTAAAGCACAAAAATTATATTACGGCGATAAAGTTGCTATTGATCAACAACAGGCTTTTGAGTTGCTGCTTGATGCAGTTGGAAAGAAAAATTCAGAAGCCTATATTTTCTACCCTGTACTTAATCAGCATTGTGCTGATCCAGATAGAAAAGAAACAGCAGTTCGTATATTTCATACCATCGAAAAACACATGGGGGATAATGATGATTATCCTACTCCAATATGGGCATATTTAAGTTATGCCTATGCGTATGGTATAGGCACAGAGGTGAATGAAGCAAAGGCTTTAAAATATTGGAAAAAAGCTTGGCGTATCTATTCGTTACAATTTGATGCAGGTGGTTTTGTCGGTTTTATGATGGGACAAATGGCAGAACAAAAGCCTTATTTAAAAGCACATTTGGGTGAAGCTATGAATTATTACAAAATTGCGACCCGAGCAGATGAAAATAACATTCCAGCACAACAGGCAATTGTAAGATTATTAAAAACGGATAAAAAGTTTGAAGATCTGACTTATGAAATAGAGTTATTTGAAGAAACTGAAAACGCAAAGCATGATCAAGACCCAAAATCTGCTTATTTTACTTTGTCAGAATTATATGCTCAGGAGCAGTGGAAAATTTACAATCCTCAACTTTCAATGGAGTGGTTGGCAAAAGCAGCTGAAGCAGGGCATGAACGCGCACAGTTGAACCTACCACTCTATTATGAGCAAGGGAATTTGATCAAGGCAGATCCAAAAAGAGCGATGGAGTTGTATCAAAAATATTATGAACACGACAATATATTAGTGGGTATCTACTTTTTAGATCGTTTGGAAAATGGAATCAAAGGCATTGGTAAAAATCCTGAAAAAGCGAAGTTAGTTCGTGAAGATTTAACTAAAAAATATCATGCTTTAGGACAAACAGGTGAGATTCCAAAACCTGAAGATTTGCGATTAATGCAGCGAATGTATTAAAAACTTTCTTTAGCAAAGATTAGTCTTGAGTCATGGCTCACTAATCTGAGCTATATCTAAAACTTAATGTTCAATCCATAATCCTTTTTCAATGCCAATAAAGCCTCAGCATTGCCTTTGGCATCGTCAACAGGGTTATGGGTATGTGCTGTTTTGCGTAAATGCTTAAAACTTTGAAAGCTATCTTTGACCAGTCCTTTATACAAACAGCCTAAATTTTGTGAACTAAATCCAAACGGATTACTGCCAGTAAAATGATGAAAGTACCAACAGACAAACATCCAGTCAAAACCATTATTATCGCTAATAAAAATAGGGCGATCTTTACTGACTTTGCTCACCCACTTGGCAAAGTCTTTCATAACATGCTCAGGATTGTTAAAGCTTAGGGTATCTTCACGACTAAAGCCTGAAACTGCGAGAGCTTGAGGAATATAATTCTCGGAAATTGGTTTAAGTAAACCGTAGAATTGTTGATGTAAGTGATCTTCGACCAACACTGCACCTAGCGCAATCATTGAGTAATCACCGGGAATTGGACCATCTGCTTCGATGTCCACCTTAATATAAGCCATATATTTTCCTTATTTTAAGATATTGTTTTTATGCTGGAAGTCATTATAAATGATGATTTTAATCGCTGACAAACTTTATCGGTATTTTGCTTTTTTAATATTTATAGCTTATAAATTATTGAATAAATTTAAAACATTTTTAAATCATTGATTATGCAAAAAGTACAGAAAAACAAACTTTGGCTAAGCCTTCTCCTTATTGTATTGGCAGTTATTTCTATTCCTGCAATTCACCTTTTTAAAACAAAAATCAATGAGCAACAAGGAATTGAGCATATTCCTACAGGCTATCGGGATGATGCCAGTCATCTTAATTTGACAAAAGTGCATAAAATTGTGGATGTTGAAAGTACACCCGAAGTGATTCAACGACAGCTTAAAACTTTGCTTAAATATGCAGCTGAACATCATCTAAAAGTCTCGATTGCAGGGGCTAAGCACAGTATGGGCGGGCATACGATTTACCCTGATGGTATAGCACTGAATATGTTGCCCTATAAACATATGAGCTTTGATGAGAAAACTAATATTCTCACGATTGGCTCGGGTGCAACATGGGAAGAGGCCCTTCGGTATCTAGACCGCTATGGCAAATCAATCGCAGTGATGCAATCTTTTAGTAATTTCTCGATTGGCGGTTCGATCAGTGTCAATGGGCATGGATGGCAAAAGAATTCACCCCCGATTTCATCCAGTGTTGAATCATTTACCTTGATGAATGCAGAGGGAGATATTGTAAAATGTAGTCGTACAGAACATCCTGAACTATTTAAATTGGTAATTGGTGGCTATGGATTATTTGGCATTATTCTCGATGTAAAATTAAAAGTTATTGATAATGTTGCTTTAACATTTCAATCAATTTCAGTTTTACCTGAAGACTATGTAAAGGCGTACCAAAAGATTGTCAGTAATAATCCAAATGTACAATTTGCTTATGGTCGTTTACGTATTTCAGATAAACATTTTTTACAGCAGGCAACCTTAAACTATTTTGAAAAAATTGATAAAAAACCTTTGGCATTATCACAACAACAAAGTAAAAATGCTGAAACCAAGCGAATTGTGTTTCGTGGTTCTGTTGATAGTGAATACGGCAAACGGCTACGTTGGGATCTAGAAAGTAGTCTGAATTCAGTATCGCCTTATGCGACATTTAGTCGTAATGAAATTCTCAGTGAAGATGCCGCCTTGATTGAAAATAAAGATATCCATTCAACCGATCTATTGCATGAATATTTTATTCCAAAGCAGCACTTGGCTCAGTTTATTCAAGATCTCAAGCCCGTTTTAAAAACTAAAAAAGTGGATCTACTCAATATCACGATTCGTGAAGTTGAACATGATCATGATGCATTTATGAATTATGCCCGAGAGGATGTTTTTGGCTTGGTGTTTCTGTTTAATCAAAAGAAGACTGCACAACAAGAGCAGGATATGCAACAACTGACTCAGCAATTGGTTGATATTACACTTAAAAATCAAGGCACATTTTATTTGCCTTATCGCTTACATGTGAGTCGCGACAAGATGCGTTTAGCCTATCCGCAAACGGATGCTTTTTTTAGTTTGAAGAAAAAATATGATCCAGAGGAGATTTTTAGTAATCAGTTCTATCTACATTATCGTGAGTCGTGAATGATGGTCTGGAAAATACTTTTAATAAACCCCAATAACAGCACCCTGCAAATACAGAAATTGCATAAAAAAACCAATCGCTCAATAGTTTCCATAGTGGTGTAGGCAATGATCCAGTAAAAACAAGATAGCCAATGATGTTGACAATTAACCACATCAATAGTGAACCGACGAAAATACTGAAAAAATTAAGCCAATACTGATGTGCAAGCCAAAGTGAAATGACATAAGCAACTGGAATGACTATAACGCAATAAATCAGATAAACGATTAAGCTAATACCAAATATTGTGAGTAGAGACTGTATATCATATTGATGATTCATAAAAAGGAAAAACGCGACCAATAGGATTAAGCTCAGACTGGGTGCTAAAAACAAAGCCTTTAAAATCGATTTATTGCTATATTGAGTCATGATCAAAAAAATAAAGGAATAAATATGATAAAAGCATGCATAATCATGATGATTTTATCTACAACTATTTGTTCAATATCGGCTTATGCAGAACAGAGTGTTGCTTCACCCGATGTATATAACCAATGTGTTGAACAAACTATCGAAAAACTGGCTTTAGGAAACATCAACAATGCTGTGGTTGAATCGTGTAGTAATCAGAGTAGGGCATATTATGAAAAGGAAATTGTCAAAGTTCTCGATCAGATCAAAAAACAGAGCCAGATAGACCATCAGCAAGAACGTTATAACGATATCATGAAATCACAACGCTTATGGAAAGCTTATGTTGATCAGGAGTGCCAAAATGCTGGAAGCTATATTGGTTCACCCATGTATGAGTTTTGTCCAATGCAAGAATATGGGAAAAGACTTGATCAATTGACTGAATATGCTCAGTGAAAAATCAGTGGATGAGAAATATCCTTGGAAAATTTATCCATTTAAGATAGATAATAAATATATCTTATAATCACAACATCGTATAATTCACACTTTAAAACGTGTTAAAGCGCAGGACTGTCGTGTTTCATACGCAACTTGAATGGTTAAATACCTTAAAACCCAATTTTAAAGTTTTACCGCTAAAAGATCGTTTAGTCTGTGGTGTTGGTGCACTGCTTGGATTAGCAGTGTCATCATTGGTCAGTTGGTATGTACTCGGTGGATTTAATGCATGGTATATCGCACCGATGGGCGCGTCCTCGGTATTGCTCTTTGCTGTACCCGCAAGCCCTTTATCACAACCCTGGAATATGGTGGTGGGGAATACCATCGCAGGTTTAGTCGGCGTGACTTGTACCATCTTTATTTCCAATCCAACCGAGGCATTTAGTGTTGCTGTTGCATTGTCGATCTTCTTGATGATGAGTACAGATTCATTGCATCCGCCAAGTGGTGCGGTGGCGATTACTGCCGTGTTGGGTGGCGCTTCTATTCATCAGTTGGGTTATCAATTTATCTTTTACCCAGTATTACTCAATTCAGTCTTGCTGCTGGTGATTGCGATCATTTTTAATCGTATGTTGGGAAAGCAATATCCACAAGTTGCACAGCTCAATACACGTTCTAAGGATCCAACGCCGACACAGAAAGTCACCATTCAACCGCAAGATATTCAAGATGTTTTAGAACAACAGACACAGCTTTTAGATATTAGTGAGTATGACTTACAAAAAATCATTTTAGAAGCACAAGAAAAGGCCAATGCAAGGGCAGTACATCAATACCTTTGCCAAGATATTATGAGCAAAGATGTCATGAGCCTAGATGAGCAAGATGATATTCATCAAGCTTTAGATAAGTTTAAACGTGTGAATTTGATGAGTTTGCCAGTGATCAATACTGATCGGGAGTTGGTTGGTACATTGGCATTGTATGAAATTGTAGAATGGTTTAAACGCGCTGCTGATGCTCGTGCCCCTTGGGAAAATTTGGTCAAACAAATTATGAATCGACAAGTGGTCACTGTACAGCCGATGCAACCAATTCAAGACTTGGTGCCTTATTTCGTTGAACGCTCTTTTAATTATATCCCTGTAGTTGATCATCAAAAAATGGTCGGGATCATTAGTCGCGCAGATATGATCGCAGCATTGCAGCAACAACTAAATAATGCACAATGATACTATAAAAAGATGCGATATAAAAAAAGCTACAGCAGTTTGGGGGAACTGTTGTAGCTGAAAAGGGTAATACCTTTAAATCAAATTCAATTAATGGGTCTTCTCTTCATAAATAGTTCGTACAGGGCGCTCATAGCTTTGCGGTTCATTTAGCTGCAATTTTTGTTTGGGCATAATTAACCAAAGCACCAAATACACCAGAATACCTGGAAAAGCTGCGCTCAAACATGAAACGATCACGAAAATAATTCGCAGCAATGTTACATTCCAACCAAAACGTTCAGCAATACCGCCCATTACACCGGCGATCATATTGTGACGGCTTGAACGATATAAACCAGAATTGGCCATTTAAATCTCCTTAAAATAATTCATCATCATTCATGATTAAAAATTTAAAAATGAATTTATATTATTAAATAGTGGCGTTTCTGTTTGATTCTTCAAGTGAATCACCGATTAAAATTGTTAAGACTGTGTAACAGGGCCACTTAAATCATTAAAAATAATGTAAAAAGTGTCCAAACCTCTGTAGTGGGTGGTTGAGACAAATACGTTTTTTATACTTTTGTAAAAAATACATCATTAAGATTTCGAGAACTGGTGTAACACAATAATATATACGTAGGTTAATATTTGATGTTGCTGGTGCTGTGCAATTGGGTTATTTGGATTTATGTATTTAACTTTTCATAAAGTAAATTTTTTTCGAATTCTAGGTATCAGTATTTGTACAGTACTGAGTGCTTGTGATTCCTCAAAATCAAATGATAAACAACAAGGTACATCTGACACACAAAATTCATCGAGTGAGCTTGCGTTACAAGAAACACCGCAACATGCTCATTCAAGCGAAGGAAAAAAACTAACAGACCTTGCGGGTCAAGCAACTCTACCTGCTGTAGTAGATATGCAGAGTCAAGATCAGCAAAGTGGGGAACTTCCTACAAAAGCTGAGGCATTTGTGGGGCGTTATCATGTACAAATGAGCTGTGAAGATCCATTCGCCAAATGTGATAAAGGCAGTGCAGAGTTTATTATTAACTTACTTCCAGACGGCACTGCACATCGCACCTTTGTTTATATGGGGAAAATAACATACGAAAATAATGATATAAAATCGAATCGTGCTTATCAAAAAAATACTTGGATCTATGATGAGCTAAATCATGAAATCGTGATTAACCGAATTGAAGGGATCCAGTTCTATTATAAAGTGGATGAACAAAATGATTTGGTGATGGATATTGATAAAATTATTAATGGAACTGAAGAAAATCGGCTCTATTTTAGTCAACACCATACCGCACCAACAAAAGCCTATGTGTTAAAGAAATTTGATAATTAAAATATTAGTAGTTAAATAATTGATAATTGAAAAGCTAAACAATCAAAAATAAGATCAAACAATGAGCCTTTATCTAGAATGATAGAATAACCAATACTTGAAGTCAGACCAAAACCTGTTTCAGCCAATGGTACTGAATAGCCTAAGGTTAAGTTCTATGCATGACCTATAAATTCAATTTAGTCATTACTATAATTAATATGGGTTAAGAGACTATCTTTACCCCAAAATACGTTATCAAATGTTAAACGTGCTGAAAACTCATGCCATGCTCAATCTGACCAACCTAGGTAGTTAAATGGGTTATAGCTCAAATCTAGTAGAGGTTTAATTTGTTTAGATCAATTTAATGCCGTGTTATAGTCAATATATGAGGTAAATTCAAAATGTAGTGATGCTGAATCACCGAAGTCCGTATCGGCAGTAATGATTCCACCGTAAAAATCCGAGTCATGTGACAGTACAAAGCTTCCTTGTAGCGTAGGATCATTAGATTGGTTAGACCACGGAAACGTAGTCTGTTGCGAGTGCGGCATAACCACTTAAGCTAAGACCCGCTGCATGTTCCATTTCTGTGGACACAGCAGAATGGGTTACCATTGTTGTCAGTATTACCGATAAAATTATTGGTTTAATCATATTGATTTACTTTTCGTAAAAATTCTTTTTATTTAAACGTCATTTTTCAACTACAGATTGTTGATTGGTTTTTAACCCATTGTTTTACTCAATTCAAGTGATATTCAAGCAGATGTATATATCGATATTGAATATTGAACAAATACAGGCTTGGGATACTTTTTCTTTAATTTGTTCATGGTTATTCTGGCCTTAATTTTTTCAAAATATTAGATGTTCTTGATTTGAAATTTTAAGGTGATTTCATAAATAATTTTGATTTCTTTGCGATGGAGTAACTACTACACTATTCAGTCTCTTTTAGCCCTAATTTAAAAAAACTTAGGGCCTGATACTGAATATAAAATTTAACCCAATTCTCAGATTGGTTATAACTTTTTTATTTATGGGATAGATTCCTTATGTCCATAACATCTATGGAAAATAGTAAGATTCAGGCAATTCTTGAAAATCGGTGTCACGCTAATATACGTGATTGATTTACGATCTGGTTGGGTTGTGTCATTTGATTACGATTGTAGGTTTGGCTATTTATAGTTGAATCAGTTGACTCAAATTTAAGTTTATATTTTTGAGTATTAATTTTTAGTATTGATTGAATGATAAAACAATAAATTTGATGACATCGTGCTGTTGTAAAAAATTTAAGTGGACTTATTTTAATGAGGATAAGTTTGTTAAAAATCTGGTGGGTTGTGTGGGGTTCGAACCCACGACCAATAGATTAAGAGTCTACTGCTCTACCAACTGAGCTAACAACCCTGAACGTGTCTAAGCCATAGTTAAACGAGAACAAATGATGAAGCAAAATTTTCGAGGGTGGCGAAGCATCTAATGCAGATGTTTGGTTTTGGTCGGAATATTTGCAGGTTTCGTTTCTATTGTAGTACTTTAACCGTACAGAAAGAAGCCCTAAGAAAGAATGGTGGGTCGTCCGCGATTCGAACGCGGGACCAACGGATTAAAAGTCCGCTGCTCTACCAGCTGAGCTAACGACCCTGAGGGAGATGTGTAAAGCGCGATGCTTTACCCGACATTAGTGAAAATCGAGAATTTTCTATCGGTATCTATTTACAGGTTAAAACATAAAGATGGTGGGTCGTCCGCGATTCGAACGCGGGACCAACGGATTAAAAGTCCGCTGCTCTACCAGCTGAGCTAACGACCCTGAGTGAGGACGTGTAAAGCAGTGCTTTACTCGATATTTGTGAAAATTGAAAATTTTCTATCGCTATCCATTTACAGGTCAAAACAATTAAGTGGTGGGTCGTCCGCGATTCGAACGCGGGACCAACGGATTAAAAGTCCGCTGCTCTACCAGCTGAGCTAACGACCCTGAACCTTCATCCAAGCTAGGCTTGAATATGTAGTGCAAGAAAACTAAAAAGTTTTTAAACACCACTTTGTTTTGATGGAGCGTATTTTAGCAAGATATTGATAGAGCGCAAGTAAAAATTAAGAAAGTTTGCAACGTTCGGTTATAAATAACACAAAATGAACTAAAAAAGCCCTGAAATCAGGGCTTTTAGTTTAGAAACGGTATTTATAAGCTTCAATATTGGCAAAAACCTCTGGAGTGACATCGCAATAGGCATTGGCACTTGGCAGTAATACCAATATACGATCAGAGGTTTTTTCAGGATTAAAGGATTGTTCCTTTAATTTATTTTTCTGATATTTAAATGTACCCGTCGTTTCTACAATTTGTTGGATACGTAAAAATACTGGAACTGCATAGGCTGGCAAGTTCTTTTTAAACTCGGCTGCAAGCTGGCTTAAATCCTGTTCAGTCAATTCTTCCCCATCATGTAAAGTAATGGCAGCCATACCTGCTCGACCATTGGTATTTGGAATTTCAACGCCGTAAACTACAGCTTCTGTAATTTTAGGGTATTCACTACAAATATTTTCAACTTCAGTGGTCGAAACATTTTCACCTTTCCAGCGGAAAGTATCACCAAGGCGATCGACAAATTGAGCGTGTCGGAAACCAATATCACGAACCAAGTCACCAGTAATAAAGTAAGAATCGCCCTTTTTAAAGACATCTTTCATGATCACTGACTTGTTCTTTTCAGGATCTGTATAGCCATCAAAAGGGGAACGCTTGGTGATTTTACCAATCAATAAGCCTACTTCACCTTTTTTGACTTTTTGACATATACCATGACTGTCGCGAATGGCTTCATTTTTTTCTTTATCAAACTGGACGATGGCATAAGGTGTAGGTGAGAAGCCAACAGTATTGTTAAAATTAAAAACATTACTGAAGCCTACATTTCCTTCACTAGAGGCATAAAGTTCTAAAATTTCTTCGATACCAAAGCGTTCTTTAAATTTGCCCCAAATATTTGGACGCATACCATTACCGATCATTTTAGTGACACGGTGCGTATGATCAAGTTCTGAAGCAGGTGCATCCATGAGGTAGCGGCAAAGTTCACCGACATAACCAATTGCCGACGCATTAAACTTTTTGACATCAGACCAGAATGCAGAGGTAGAGAATTTACGACGGATTGCCAAAGCTGAACCGCCTGCAATTGCACCACACCAGCACACTACCATACCTGTTGCATGGTAAAGCGGTAAAGTGCAGTACATCACGTCATCTTCACCTAAGTTTAAGACATGACCATATGTTCCGTAGGCCAATGTCCAACGACTGTTGGTAAATACCACAGCTTTAGGTAAACCGGTTGTGCCAGAGGTATAGATATAAAACAAGCCATCTTTCCCTTTGACACTTTGTGTAGTCGAAGGATTGAATTTTGGAAATTGTTGAATTTTTTCAGCGAGATTGATAAAGCCTTGAGGTGCTGTACCTGGTTCTTGCATTGTATTTTGATCTGCAAACCAATGTAGACGGTCTAGAGCAATGTTTAAGTCTTGACGAATCTCATCTACCGCAGCACGGCATTCTTCACCGACGATCACCGCAACAGGATTGACCAAGTTGATACTATGTGTCAACACTTTACCTGTTTGTGAGGTATTGACTAAAGCTGTTGTTACGCCAATTTTTGCCAGTGCAATCACGGTCGCAATCAGTTCAGGACGATTTTCGATCATCACCGTGATCGCATCGCCTTTTTTTATGCCAATAGAAAGATAAAAGTGTGCAATTTGATTGGCCCAGTTATTCAGCTCTTTATAACTATAGCGTTGATCTTCAAATAATAACGCATCACCATAAGGATTGCGTTTTACAGCACGTTCAAAAGCAAGACCTAGCCCAGCAGGCGTATTGGGTGTTCTGATATAAGCTTGTTTAAGTCCAGTCAGGATATTGGGAAGCTTATTGATGAGCTGTGGTAAGCGCTCTGCGACATCAGTAAATCCGATGAGATCGGCCTGTGTTGTTTGACTCATATCAATCCTATTTATTTTTCGTAATCCAATACAATTTTTAGAGTATCATCGACTCACATTACATTTGTCTTTTTAATCGTATAAGACTAGTGCAATCAACCTAATCTGACAAATGTCCTGATAATCTCTTCAAAATAGCAAAAAAACCTAGCCATCGAAATGACTAGGTTCTCTTTAATCGCTACATTTTAAGCAAATTTTTACACATTACTCATCCGCTGGTGGTGTCGCTTTTTTTGGCGGACGGCCACGAGGGCGACGAGGACGGGCCGGTTTTTCATCTGTTGCCACATTGTCTGCCTTTTGGGCATCTTCATCTATGCCAACTTCAGCAGTCGTATCTAAAGCAAGTGATTGTTGTGGCTTTTTCGCCTTTTCAGTTGCAACAATTGCTTTTTCAACTGGCTTAGCTGGGGCTTCTTTGACCACTTCAACTTCCGCAGGCGCTGTTTCAACTGTAGTTTCTACGGGTGTTTCAGCTTGCACTTCTTCTTTTTGAGTAACCACAGGTGCTGCTTCAACTGGGCTTGCTTGAGTCTCAGTTTCCACTTCTTCTGGTTGTTGCTCAAGTTCAGCTTGATGCTCTTGCTTTGCTTGTACAGCTGCTTGTTTTGCTAAACGACGACGTTCACGAGGATCATTCGCTACACGGCGATCATTCTCAGGCTTTGGTGGCGTTAAGTCTAAGACATCAGCAGGTTGTGCTTCTGGCGCTGCTTTAGAGATAGCAACATCACGTGTTACAGGCTGCTTGGTTTGTACATCGGTCTTTTCTTCCACAGTTAAGGTCGCTGAATATTCTTCAGTAAACTTAACCAATGCACGATTGAATGTTGGAATTAATCCAAACTGTTCAATCAATACCGCACAGTCATCACCATAAACATGACGAATCAAAGTTCCCACTGTGTACTGATTTAATGTCGGTACTTGAGAAGGTGCGATTTTAGGGGTTGTTGCTTTTGCTTGAGCAGCATCACGTTGTTGACGGCGTTTTTGACGCGGGTCATTGCTGGCACGTTGCACAGGCTGTTCTACTCGAACCTCTGCTGCAGGTGTTTTTGCTTCAGTAGTTACGGTCTGACTTTCTACAGCAGGCGCAATAGTTGGTTGAGCGTCTACAGTGCGAGGTGCTTTAGCAACAGTTTCAGCTTTTTCATTGCGATCATGGCGCTTCGGTTTGTTGCTTGCTGGCGCAGCAACTTGTTGCGGGTTTAATGCCACAATTTCACTTTGAGCTTGATCAAGATTGACCACTAAAGCTGTTTCAAGAGCTGCATGCTTCGGTGTGTCAATGAGTTCAACTTTAGGTTGTTGCTCTTGAGTTTGATTATGCTCTACTGGCGCATTGTTATTTGGCGCTTGTTGTTGCTCATCATTAAACACGCTGCTATCGCGATGACGATTTGGGCGGTTTGGACGTTGCTGATGGTTACGATCACGACGTGGAACCGCTTGTTCAGCAGGGGTTGCTTCAGCATTTTGATCATGCTGTTGACGTGGCTGCTTTTGCTGACGACGTTGATCACGTTGTTCCTGACGCTGTTCTTGGCGTTGCTCTTGACGAGGCACCTGAACCACTTCTTCAATCACTTGATGTTGATCAGTATTTTGTTCACGTGGCTCTTTATGCTTGTTACGATTTTTGTTTTTATTGTTGTTATTACGCGGCGCTCTTTCTTCTTTCTCGCCCTGTTTTTCATATTCACGCGGTTCTTGTTTTTGAACAGGTGCATGTGAAAGATAAGCATTGGTTTCAGGAATAACCTGAGCTTCAATCGCTGT
Source organism: Acinetobacter sp. LipI_19 (assembly GCF_058242925.1). NCBI lineage: Bacteria > Pseudomonadati > Pseudomonadota > Gammaproteobacteria > Moraxellales > Moraxellaceae > Acinetobacter > Acinetobacter sp. LipI_19. The sequence continues at coordinate 3,466,310 of NZ_JBZAYK010000001.1, read as the reverse complement.
TGGAGCAACATTATTATTCACTTGACCAAATTGACCACGGCTTATAGCACCGCCATTAATCATTTGTTCAATTGCCGCAGCTGCATTGTTTGCAGAACGTGATTGGTCAACTGTTGCCGCTTGCTTTTGGACAAACAGATTTTCTAACCAAGCACATGGGCTTGAAGCTGGTTGAGCAACTTGTGCTTGAACCGTTTGTTGAACTTTTTGTGGTTGAGCAGGTTGTTGTTTTCTATTTTGCTTATTGTTTTGCGCTTGAGCCGGTGCAGTATTGTGTTGCGTTTGCTCTTCTTCCAAATGCCACTCAGATGACTCATAGCCCAATTCTTTTTCGCTTGAACGTGTAGCTTCAGTACGCTCATAGCTTGTTGGCGCAAAACCTTCAGGGTTATATGAGATTTCGTAATGTGGAGTTTCTAAATGTGGATGTGGCAATACAGTCACACGAACATTTGACGTTTGTTCTAAGTAAACCAGACTGTGACGCTTTTCATTCAACAAGAATGCTGCAATTTCAACAGGCACTTCAACTTGAACCTCACCTTGACGTTCACGTAATGCTATCTCTTCAACTTTACGCATAATTGAAAGAGAAAGTGAGCGTAAATCACGCACCATGCCTGTGCCATGACAGCGAGGGCATACATAACCAGTAGCTTCTTCAAGAGATGGGCGTAAACGTTGACGGCTCATTTCCATTAAACCGAAACGAGATAATTGACCGAACTGGATACGGGCACGATCACTTTGCGTCGCTTCACGAAGTTTGGCCTCAACCATACGTTGATTGCGTTCTTTGGTCATATCGATAAAGTCGATCACAACCAAACCACCAATATCACGTAAACGTAATTGGCGAGCAATTTCTTCCGCTGCCTCTAAATTGGTACTGAGTGCAGTTTCTTCTACATCATGCCCACGTGTTGATTTCGCTGAGTTGATGTCAATTGAAACAAGTGCTTCAGTTTGGTCGATCACAATTGAACCGCCTGAAGGAAGTTTAACTTCACGTTCATAAGCTGTTTGAATTTGACTTTCAATACCAAAATGCGCAAATAACGGTTCATTTAAAGTATAGGTTTTTAACTTATCCAATTGATTTGGCATAACCGCTTTAACAAAGTTATAGGCTTCGTTATAGGCTTGCTCTGAGTCAATTAAAATTTCTGCAACATCATCACGTAAATAGTCACGGATAGCACGTGTCACAACACCCGCTTCTTGATGAACAAGCATTGGTGATGGACCAGAGTTTGCAGTACCTTGGATTTGAGCCCAAAGATCTAGCAAATGTTGAAGGTCAAGTTGAAGTTCTTCTTGTGAACGCCCAATCCCTGCTGTACGAACAATCACGCTCATACCACGTGGGGTATTTAATGACGCCAACATTTCTTTAAGTTCTTCACGAACTGAACCCGAAATTTGACGGCTAATACCACCACCTTTCGGATTGTTCGGCATCAATACTAAATAGCGACCAGCAAGAGATATATAGGTTGAAAGTGCCGCGCCTTTGTTGCCACGCTCTTCTTTTTCAACTTGAACGAGAAGTTCTGTGCCTTCAGTGATGAGTTCACGAATATTTGAAGTTTGGCGAGGATCTGCCTTGTAATAAGTATTGGCAATTTCGCGCATCGACAAGAAACCTTGACGACCTGCTCCATACTCTACAAATACAGCTTCTAGAGAAGGCTCTACGCGAGTGACATGGCCTTTATAGATATTGGCTTTCTTTTGTTCACGTGTACGGTTTTCTAAATCGAAATCGTAAAGACGGTGACCAGTGATGAGTGCAACGCGAACTTCTTCGGCATGTGTTGCATTAATCAACATACGTTTCATGGGTGTAACACCTAATAGTGATTCACACCAACAACTCGCTATCTTTTTAAGTGAAGCGAACATCTAAAATATTGGATCAATGCCCAAATCACGGATACATCCAATATGATTTGAGTAATTTACCCACTTGTTTTGAGCAAGGTTGGGTTTGATGCCTGTATTGATGCTGCAATACTTCTTTAATCTTTGCACGATTAAAGTTTTGAGGTTTTCACTGGCACTTAAGTGGTGCATTGGATGACTGATTTGATTCGTCTTTCACTATCACATTGCTCGAAGAGCATCTCAACTTTTGTGAGAGCGTCTTGATACGGAATTATCATCGTACCTTTACAAATTGTGCAGTTCCAATGCCTCAAACACTTATGTCCTGAATAACACTCTACAGCGACTTGCCTGATGTGCATCAGTTTATGTTTAAAAACCAACGTCTGGGTTGGCGACATATATTTTTAAACAAACTGATTTCTGTACTTTAAGTACAATTAAACGCAACAGTTTGTCTTTTTGCCGATATAATAAAGCCTTCGGCGTCGGCATATTCTTTTGGGACCTTTCCGCATCTGTCGTGAATTTTATCGTATGTGTCACGCTTTCATTTTTAAAAAAGGGTGGCACTAAATTTCACTTACGGTGGTATCCGTGCGCTGACTATAGCAAACCTTGAATCATCTGCCTATGGGCTATATGCTTATTTTGTATGAAAAGCATAGTCTAAATGATCAGTTTTTAATCAAATTTTAGTTTTTTATTGGATCACCTAACTGTATGAATTCTACGCAACAATGGCAAAATGTAACTTGGTTTGAAGTAGACGAGCATCAAGAAGGCCAGCGCATCGATAATTTCTTATTTACTCGCCTGAAAGGTGTGCCGAAAAGCCGTATTTATCGTTTAATTCGTGAAGGTCAAGTGCGGGTCAATAAAAAGCGTATAAAAGCAGAAACTAAGCTGGCAATTGGCGATCAAATCCGTGTTGCACCTATTCGCTTTGAGCAAAAAGATGAAACTGATGTACCTGTATCCGATAAAGTTGCTCAAAGCTTGCTTAGCCGTGTGGTGTATGAGGATGAAGGTTTATTGGTGATCAATAAACCTTCTGGAATTGCAGTACATGGCGGAAGCGGTGTGGCATACGGCTTAATTGAAGGCTTACGTGCGGCGACAGGTAAAAAATATTTGGAATTGATTCATCGTATTGACCGTGATACCTCAGGTCTGGTGATGGTGAGTAAAAAACGTAGCACCTTGAAAACGCTACAAGACTTGTTGCGTGAGCATAAAATTAAAAAAACCTATGCTGCAATTGTCAAAGGTCAAGTGAGCTTAGACCAACAGTTGATTAATCAACCTTTATTGCGCTATGAATTGTCCAATGGTGAACGTCGTGTACGTGTTTCAGATGAAGGTAAAGAATCTAAGACACAATGGAAAGTGGCAGAGCGCTTTATGCACGCAACATTGGTCTATGCTTCTCCATTGTCGGGTCGTACCCATCAAATTCGTGTGCATGGCTTAAGTATTGGTCATCCTTTGGTGGGTGACGATAAGTACGGTCATGAAACAGAATATCGTGGACCAAAAGCTCGGAGATTAAGCTTACATGCGATGCGATTAGAAATTCCAGGTTATCCTGTGATTGAAGCGCCTTTACCGGAAGATATGCAAAGCTTGGTTGCACAATTAAGAGCACAAAAGAAAGATTGATTCTATCTTGCTGCTCAGTTTATCTTTTACATAAAGGGAACTTGTTATATGAAAAGTTCCCTTTGTATTTAAAAATGCGTTAGCTTGTCATGTAAAGCGTATAAGATTTAAAAATGAGTCATGCGTACACTGAGCAAATATTGGAAATAATTCATGCAAAAACCTGTAAAGCTTATCATTTTTGATTGGGATGGCACTTTATTTGATTCAGTTGGGCAAATTGTGGCGAGTTTGTTGGTGGCTGCAAAAGAATTTGAGCAGCCGTTAACAGCTGATGCTGCGAAAAGTATTATTGGTTTGGGGTTGCCTGAAGTTGCTCAAGTGTTATTTCCTCAAGTTCCAGAGTTACATACTGAAATTTTAAAATGCTATGGTGATCATTATGTTGAGCATTCCAAAGATGATTTGTGGTTCGCTGGCGTTTCTGAAATGTTGCATGATTTAAAAAATCAAAATATCAAATTGGCAGTCGCAACAGGAAAAAGCCGTCGTGGTTTAGATCGTGTTTTGGCTCAGACCCAGAGTCAGAATTTATTTGAGATCACCCGTGCGGCCAGCGAAACCAAATCCAAACCCGATCCATTGATGTTGGCTGAAATTTTAGATTATACTGGAATTCAGGCGGAGCAAGCCATTATGGTGGGTGATACATCTTATGACTTAGAAATGGCACAGAATATTGCTATGCCACGTGTTGGGGTGAGTTATGGGGTACATGCGATTGATGTATTACAGCGTTTTAATCCGCTGACGATCGCGGATAACGTCGATCATTTACATCAGTTTTTAGCTCAACAGCTTAAGGCACCTGAAGTTGCTTAGTTGCTTTTACGCTGTTTGCAGATTGCTCTCAGCGTAAACTTAGATAAAACCAACGAGTTATAATAAAAAAATTGACCATGAGCCGCTCTATTCGATTACTCACTTTATTACAACTTTTACGTGAACAGCGTTATCCCATTACCGCGCAATGCTTAGCAGAACATTTGGAGATTAGTGTCCGAAGTGTTTATCGGGATATTGAAAGTTTACGTGACCAAGGTGTTAATATTGAGGGCAGTGCGGGCTTAGGATTTCAGCTGAAAGAAAACTTTTTACTGCCTCCGATGAGTTTGGATGAAACAGAAGTCGAAGCAGTGTTCTTGGCATTGCATTGGTTAAGGTCAGTGCCAGATCCAGCATTGAAAAATGCTGCACATTCAGTTTTGGCCAAACTTAATGCAGTATTGCCCAAGAATAAACAAGAGCTGATTGATGAAACCATGCTTCGGTCTATCAACCATTGGCTTGTGGTTGACGAAAAAATTGTCGAACAAGTACGTCTAGCTATTCGATATCAGGTCAAGATCGAAGTGCATTATTTAGATGAAAAACAAAATATTTCTACCCGTATGCTTTGGCCTTTTGTTTTAGGATATTTCAATGACAAAATGCTGTTGGCTGCATGGTGTGAATTACGTGAAGATTTTCGAAATTTTCGTTTAGATCGTATACAAAAATTAAATGTGACTGAAATCATTTACCCAGAGTTTAAGCGCCATCTTTTTCAGGCATGGTGGCAAAAAGAGCTGCAAAAAAAATCCATGCTAAAAAGCTCCTGACAAAAACTGACACAGCCGCCCTTTATATTCAATACACCACTATAAAGGAATGGAAAAATGGGCTTAAAACTATATAGCAACGCGCAGTCTAGAGGTCTTGTTATTGAATGGCTACTGATTGAGCTGGGGGCTGAATTTGAAAAAATTGAGTTGGCTTATCACACTGAAATGAAGTCGGAATCTTATCTAAACATTAACCCATTTGGCAAAGTACCCACCTTAGTCGATGGCGATGTGGTGATTTATGAAATGCCTGCAATTTGCGCCTATTTGGCAGATAAGTTTTTTGATCAAGGGCTTGCACCAGCGCTGGATGATCCAAAACGTGGTTTGTATTTCCGTTGGTTATTCTTTGCTGCTGGACCGTGGGATGCAGCCACAACGGATCGCGCATTAAAGGTTGAGGTTACCGATGAACAAAAAATGCATATTGGCTATGGAAACTTTCAGGACAGCTATACGGCTTTAATTCAGGGCTTGGAGCAGGCTCAACCTTATCTATGTGGTGAGCAATTTACGGTAGCCGATGTGTTTGTTGGCTCCATGCTATTTTGGCAATTGAAGATGGCAGAGATTGAAAGCCATCCTGCAATTGAAAAGTATCTTAATTCAATCAAAAGCAGAAAAAACTTAAGAAATAATCAAGTGCTTTTTAGCGACTAAATCATCAAGACGATGCAAACTTAGCATGATCTCATACTGGGTTTGTATTGAGGTTTTTAGTCATATTCAAGCGCAGAAAATTATAAAAAACTTTGGAGATTGGATTTTGGTGTTAATCCCACTATTTTTTACTTCTGTTAAATAAAACCTGCAGCAACATTAATACAGATCGCCAAAATCGTCGTGTTAAATCCATATGCCAAAAGGATATGTAGAATATTTAAAACTCGCATTGAGCGAGAAGTGATAGATACATCTGCAGTTTGTGCAGAAGTACCAATGACATAACTAAAATATAAAAATTCAGGATAGGTTGGCTTAGGGGTTTTCGGAAAGTCCAATCCTCCATCCTGTCGATTCTCTACGGCCAAATAAAAGTCATGTGCGTAATGAATAGCAAAAATGGTATGCATAAATAACCATGCAAAAATAATGGTAAAAATCGCTAAAGCGATATGTCCTGCTTTAATTCCAGTCACATCGGGCAAATGTGCCAGTTCAATAATAATGGCAATAAAGCACATGATGAGTGAGAGCACAACCAACAGCAAAATGATCCATTTGCTAGCATCCTGCTGTTGAGCACGCTTTAAAATATGCGCTTGATTGGTTGCCCAGAGCATTTTCATCGTTAGGATGAGATAAATCAAAATGGCAATATTCCAACTGAATAACAAATTGGTTGACCACTGCCAATCTGTACCAAAAGACATCCCCATATATACAACTGCAGTGAGTAGAAAACTAATAAAGAAGTATGGGCGAGACTGTATACCTGATCGAAATTGATGAAATGCACGTCCTATCATGATGGACACCGCCTAAGTTAAAAATTGAGATGTATTTGCGTAAAAAAAATGGACATAAGTTTTATGTGTTTAAGCCGTCCTATTTAAAAAACAATGATGTGTTAATTTTGGAGCAGTGCTCTTATTCTTGCTCTAAGCGATTGATATCCAAATAAAATACTTTGGTTAATAATTCGATGAACTTTTGTATAGCAACCGAGCCAGCACTTTTTCGATAACTCACATACAAGTCTAGATAGGGCAGTTCAATATCTAAAGGTCGAATGACGGTGTTACTGGTGGTCAATGGCGCAATATAACTCGGCAAAATTGTACAGCCTAAGCCCGCTCCAACTGAGTTGATATTCAGTAAAATATTGTCAGCTTTTTGGACGATATTCAATTCAATATTATTGTGTTTGGCAAATTCTAAAATGGTGTTATGTAAGGTGCTGGATTGTTCTTCGGCAGGGATAATAAAGTCGATAGCATTTAATGCTTTAACAGGGATACGTTCATGCTTTGCTAAAGGATGGTCTTTGGGTAAAAGAACAATTAACGGCTCACGCAGCACAAATTTACTTTCAAATTCTTCATTATGAAAATTGTGTCTGCTAAAGCTGATATCTAGCTCACCCTTTTTCATTGCACGTATTTGTTCAAGGTTATTTAAGTTAAATAACTCAATTTTGAGATCAGGATTTTGTACCCTTAAATTAGGCAATACATAAGGGAAAATTTTCATTTCAGCAACGGGCACAAACCCAATCCTTAACAATTGCTGTTTGGCTTTGGAAACTTGTCTGGCCATCGCAACAGCCTTATCGGCTTGCGCTAAGGTTAAGCGTGCTTGTTCAAGGAAAACAGCGCCTTCTTCGGTAAGTTCAACTTTACGCTTTGTCCGATTTAACAGTCGAACACCGACATCTTCTTCAAGATCTTTGATCTGTTGGCTGAGTGAGGGTTGTGCCGTATAAAGTCTCAGTGCTGCTTTGCTAAAGTTTAGTTCTTCAGCCACAGTAATGAAGTATCTCAGATGTCGTAATTCCATATAACGCGTCCAAAGAATAATCCAAAAAATGTCTTACTAATATTTTATAATAGTATAATCTATAAACAACTGTCAGGTGAAGATGATTATAGTATTTAGAAAATAAATGAACTTTTAAAATTCATTGTTATTTTAATATAGAAAATAACATGGTGAATAATCTATAAAATATCTTAATAAAAATAAAAAATATTTCTCTAAGCTCTATCCTAGAAGCAATCATTTGTACAAAGTTGAATCAATTTATCTATGGCTCTTGCTTGTCAAAAGCGTACTTGCAGGAATGAAAGAATTGATATCAAGACTTTCATTAATCTACATAATGGCCATATCTCGCCATTAATCTAAAGCGATCCTAATTTATATGAACGAACACTTGAAAAGTGTTTGATTGCACTGGTTTAAGTTGTTTTAATCTGTCTTATAGACATGATTATACTGAGAATTTCATAAAATTGACTTTGAGATTGGGTAAAGTCAGCTTTATGTATCTAGAGATTCTAGAGTTGATGAGAGCGTTCATGCTGATGTTTTTGATATCGCTTTATCTCAAAACGTTTAGACGGATGGCTTCTTTAATTTTAAATGCAAAATTGGAAATGGATTACCTTCAGCATCAAGTTCTGAACGCGCAATTTGTTGGAAGTTATGTTTCTTATAAAACTCCAAAGCACGAATATTTTGTTCGTTGACATCTACTTCATGTGCACCTAACTCAAAAGCTTTTTGAATGAGCATTGAACCGATGCCTTGATCAAAAAAATTAGGGTCAATAAATAACATTTCAATCTTTTGATAAGCCAGTCCCATAAACCCAGCGATTTGACCTTCACGTTCCACATGAAACAACTGCACATGATCAAAATAATGATGCTGAATGATGAGTGTTTTAATTTGTAAAATATGTTGTTCATTTAAAAAGTCATGAGTCGCACGCACAGAAGCTTCCCAAATTTTCAATAATTGTGGATGAGACTGCGACGGAGTATTTAGAATATTGGTTAAATTGGGTTCCATAAAAGATTCACTCAATTGTGAAAAACAACAAAAAATAAAGAAAAATCACAGATAGTTTCGCTAATATGAAGCAGGACAGCTATAAAAATCAAATTGATGTATTTGATGATAAAAAACAGGACAATAAATGTCAGATTCCAACAAAATTGTTGTATATGCAGCACTTTTGGGCAATTTAGCCATTGCTCTGGTTAAGTTTGTTGCCGCCTATATTACAAATAGTTCAGCGATGCTCAGTGAGGCAGTCCATTCTGTCGTAGATACTTTAAATGAAATCTTATTGCTGTATGGTTTAAAAAAATCACAACAGCCTGCAAATTATCATCATCCCTTCGGTTATGGAAGAGAGTTATACTTTTGGGCCTTTATTGTTGCACTGTTGGTTTTTGCTTTAGGTGCGGTAGTTTCAATTTATCAGGGTATTCAACATATTCGTCATCCAGAAGTTATACAATCCCCATTGGTCAACTATGTGGTACTCGGGTTTGCGCTGCTTTGTGAAGGAGCTTCATGGTTTATTGCGTTGAAAACATTTAAAAAGACCAAAGGTCAGATGGGATATTTTGAAGCATTCCGTCGCAGTAAAGATCCGACAACCTTTACTGTTTTATTTGAAGACTCAGCAGCTCTAATTGGCTTAATCATTGCATTGCTTGGAATATTTTGTGCTCAGCAGTTTAATTTACCCGTTTTAGATGGTGTGGCTTCGGTACTGATTGGTGTTGTCTTGGCTATATCAGCCTTGCTTTTGGCAAGGGAAACCAAAGGGTTGTTGATGGGTGAAACAGCAGATCCAAAACTGCGTCATAATGTATTGAAAATTGCTCAAGAAGATCCTGCCGTACATTCAGCAAATGGCGTATTGACTGAACAAATGGGCGCACATCAAGTGATTGCTTCTTTAAGCTTAGAGTTTAAAGATAGTTTAACTTCAGATGATATCGAAGTCTGTGTGAACAGAATTGAAGCAAAGATTAAAAGTATTCATCCCGAAATCGTGGCATTATTCGTGAAGCCACAAACACAGCAAGTATGGCTTGAAAGAATGAAAGGGCGTTTAGAGTAATCATGTCGAAACAAGAGCCAATGGTACGTCTTGAAGATACAACGGTACAAGACAACACAATGCAAAATAAGACTGTTCCATCTCAGCAAGTTCAACAATTGCATTATCGAATTGATACTGAAAATTGTCTGTCACATACATGGTATAAACCTGTATTTAGTGTGATTGGTTCAAATCAGCACAATGGTGAACGGTTCTTTAATGAAGTAGGTAAACCACAAGGGCGTAGCCGTTGGGATTTGATGAAATGGCTGGGTACCCGAAAATCATATACTTGGAATGTGGATACCCAAAAAGAATCATCAGAATTCTATGCGGCAACACGCGTATTACCTCAGAATCGACCAGATGCTGATGAACATGATTGGCAAATCTGGTTTGTGAGTCATGCGACTGTACTGGTTCAAATTGGTCCCTATAACTTTTTAACTGATCCTGTTTGGGCCGACTATGTTAGTCCGAAACATGGGCGTGGACCAAAACGTGTGATTCCTGCTGGAATTGCTTTAGAACAATTGCCAGAGATTCATGCAGTTTTACTCAGTCATAATCACTATGACCATATGGATTTAGCCTCTTTAAGATGGCTACACAACAAGTTTGCCATGCCAATCTATACAGGTTTGGGCAATGCCTGTTACTTGCCTAAAGAGTTCCATGTGATTGAGATGGACTGGTGGCAATCTGCATTGTTTAAAAACTTAAAAATTATTTATACCCCAGCACAGCATGGCTCGGGTCGTGGTTTACGTGATCAGAATATTGCATTGTGGGGTGGTTTTTCTGTGGTATCGCAACATGGTCATTTCTTCTTTGCTGGCGATACGGGGTATTCACCGCATTTTAAAGAAATTCAAAAACGGTTAGGTTCACCGCGAATTGCGTTATTGCCAATCGGTGCGTATGAACCAAGAGCGCTAATGAAATATATGCACATGAATCCACAAGATGCTTTTCAGGCGCATTTAGATTTACAAGCCAAGCGTTCTTTGGCAATTCATTACCGTACTTTCCAATTGACGGATGAAGCGCGGGAACAGCCTGAGCAGGATTTACAAAAGGCTATGAAGAATTCATCAAAAATGATTAATCCATTCTACTGTATTCGTGAAGGCCGTAAATTGGTGGTGTAGTGAGTCTTATTGAGCCATAAAAATTGAGAGCGCTAAAAAATTGAGAACACTAAAAATGATAAAAATCTTATCGAGTACTTTGTTGTTTTGCTTGGTGATGAGCTCAGTTGCTGCAAAATCTATAGACCTAACTCAAGCGGCTGGGGCTGATTGTGTTTCAGATAAGCCTTGTGCTGATGGAGATCAGATGACTATGGCAACAGCCGAAGAAGATAGTCCAGCAGCAGATGATACAGAGAGTATCAAACCTCTCAATGAAAAATATGACTTGGAAACGGGTGATGAATGGAAATTAATTCATCAAAATTCAAATAATCAATTTTTTGAAAGTATCACCACAATATCTGATGGGAATCAACTTATTCAAGCTTGGGTTAAAAGTGTGAACCCAAAAAGGCAATACATGATTAATTATTATCAAGTACTGTGTAAGGATCGGACATTTACACGACTTGAGCAGTTTAAAAGTCAGGATGATAAAAACTATAAACTGGTTAAAAAGGTCGAGCATTATCGTCAGACACAACCCTTTAGTCAGGCAGGTGAAATACTTCCAGTTTTGCAAAAGCTGTGTCAGGATTAGGGGGTATTTACCCAGACTAAAAAATAGTGTTGATTCCTGATTGAAAAATCAAGGGAGATGAATAATGAAAATAATCCAAACTTTATTGATGTTACTGGCATTATCTAGTACAGCTTTTGCTGAGACTCAAAATATACAAATTAATCAAAATAATTTTGAGTTGAAAACAGGGATGAATCAAGATGATGTTGATTTATTACGAAAAGATATTGAATTATATCGAGATAATAAAAAGCTGCTCACGCATACAATTTATTCAACCACGGGTGACTGTAGTATTCTCCAGATTGAATTGGGTGATTATGAGATTAAAGATAATAAGATTATTTTTTATAGCTACTGGGCTTCGGGTGATCGGCAGGGACTCTGGACCTATCCTTATGGTGTGCGCAAACAAACCTATACTGTGGATGCAAAGGGTAAAGTGGAATTAGTCAGTGCTGTACTATATGTTGAAGATATTTTGGGTGATCCGCTTAGCACAAACCCAGATGAGGAATACCTTCAATTTTTGCATACCGCTCCCAAAACCAAACAACAACAACGTGCACTGAATGAATATATTCAAACCATGCAAAGTGATTATAAAGGTCGATTTGTACATGGACAGGAACGAGTGCGCTTAATTCAAGAAGTGAAAAGCAAACTTGCCAAGCAAATTGCGACTGAAACCAAAGGATGGAAAGAGCAGTTTGGTACAAATATGCGAATGTAAGTTTATTCGGCTTTTTGAGCATTGAGAAGTTGAATTGCGACAATAGACAGTGTGGCCATTGCGGTATTCATGATGAAAGGATTAAAACCCCGCGCAAAATAGTGTGGATAAACGATCGCAACAACCAGTAAAAACAACAGCATCGCGATGATATTTAAATAATGCAGAAGATTTGATTGTCTAAAAATAAGAAATAATCCACCAAATATTATTTCTCCAAATCCTGAGAGTTCAATAAGTCTAGGAATGGGCAACAATTGAATCCCTGTAAATTGCCAAAATTGTTGCTCTTCGATGACTTTATATATAATTTTAGGGATGAGCCCTTGATAAAACCATAATACAGCCAGTGAAATATGAATGGTCAATAAGGCATTCTGAAGTACTTTAGAATTTTGCATCAATGCTATGTTCCAAAAAATGTTTTTTATTTTTAGATGAAGGCAGTAAACACTGTGCATTTGTACCAAATAAACGATAGCGATTTAAAGCGATTCGGCAATATAGAAAATCTCGGATAAATTTAGGTATCCCGTACCCCATTTTTAAATATGAAAAGGGTGGTCCTAAGCTTTCAATCACTTTTAAAAACGCAGTGGATTCACTATAGGCTTGCCCATTTTTAATCACCAACATGCTATCAAATTGCTCAGTGGGCATTTGGTAATGTCTTAAGATGTCTTGTCCTAAAGGTGATTGCACCGAAGTTAATTTAAATTGTGCCTGTGTATCATATTTGATTAAAAACTTTGCCCAGCCATTACATAACACACAGATTTCATCAAATAAAATGATGTCATGTTGTTGAATTAGCGCTTCAATTTTCTGTTGCATGGCTTTACTCGCAATTGGGAGTTTCTTCAATATAGTGCATTTATACAAAATAAAAAACCGCCCGAAGGCGGTTTCTATTGAATGACTTTTATTGAACTAGACTTATTGAAAACCAGGATGACCTTTACCAGGATCGCTATCCCGTGCAGCTTGTGCATCTGCAACAGTTAAGCCCAAGGCTTTTGCCACGCCTTCACCATACGCTGGATCACATGCATAACAGTTACGGATATGACGATACTTAATAAAATCAAGTGCATCACCCATTGCACCCGCCGTATTATCAAACAGTGCTTGTTTTTGCGTATCATTCATTAAATTGAATAAAGCGCGTGGTTGGCTGAAATAATCCGAATCATCTTGGCGGAAATCCCAATAATCTGCATCACCACTGATTTTTAATGGTGGTTCTTTAAACTGAGCTTGTTCTTGCCATTGGCTGAAACTGTTCGGTTCATAGTGTGGTAAACCGCCATAGTTTGCATCGACACGGCCTTGACCATCACGGTGATTAGAGTGAACAGGGCAACGTGCAGCATTGACAGGAATTTGTTGATAATTCACACCCAAACGGTAGCGTTGAGCATCGGCATAGTTAAATAATCGCGCTTGCAACATACGGTCAGGTGAAACACTAATACCTGGAACTAAATTGCTTGGTGCAAAAGCTGATTGTTCTACATCAAGGAAGAAGTTTTCAGGATTTTTATTCAGCTCAAACTCACCCACATCAATCAGTGGATAATCTGCATGAGGCCAAACTTTGGTAAGGTCAAATGGATGATAAGGGACTTTCTCTGCATCTGTTTCAGGCATGACTTGAATTTGAAGCTTCCACTTTGGGAAGTTACCATTTTCAATCGAATCAAATAAATCACGTTGATTACTTTCACGATCTTTAGCAACAACCGCTTCCGCTTCAGCATCGGTTAAATTTTCAATGCCTTGTTGGGTGCGGAAATGAAATTTGACCCAAAAACGTTCATTGTTTGCATTGATAAAGCTGTACGTATGACTACCAAAACCATGCATATGGCGGAAGCTTTTTGGAATACCACGATCAGACATCACAATCGTCACCTGATGCAAAGCTTCAGGTAATAACGTCCAAAAATCCCAGTTGTTGGTTGCACTACGTAGATTGGTTTTGGGGTCACGTTTTACGGCTTTATTTAAATCTGGGAATTTACGCGGATCACGCATGAAAAAGACGGGAGTATTGTTTCCAACGAGATCCCAGTTACCTTCTTCGGTATAGAACTTGAGTGCAAAACCTCGAATATCACGTTCTGCATCTGCTGCACCACGTTCACCAGCTACAGTGGTGAAGCGTGCAAACATTTCTGTTTGTTTGCCAATTTGTGAGAATATTTTAGCGCGTGTGTACTGAGTAATATCGTGAGTTACGGTAAATGTACCAAAAGCACCTGAACCTTTTGCATGCATTCTGCGCTCAGGAATAACCTCGCGTACAAAGTTGGCCAGTTTCTCGTTTAACCATAAATCTTGTGCCAGTAGAGGACCACGTGCGCCTGCCGTTAAACTATTTTGGTTGTCTACAACAGGTGCACCAAAAGCCGTTGTCAGGTGGGTTACAGGACATTTTTTTGAGTCTTGGCTCATTCTATTTCTCCATTTTTAATTAATCATGTATTCATTTTTGAATAGATGGAATAGATAAAGAATATTCGCTATTACATGACATTAACCGTAATTGAAAAACCAATATAGTGCACAATTGTTAAATCTAATTGATCTAAAAATAAATGATTTGTCATTTATTTTTAGAAACAACTTACCGGTCTTTATCTGCTTTAAAAATATTGTTGATCAAGGAAGAGCAAGCAATGTTTTAAAGCGATAACTTTACTTTAGAGTGATTTTTTATATTTGTGAAATTGATAAAAATATTGTTATTGATTTGTTTTGGCGATTAATGGGGCAGAGCTCTGCGTACTGATAGGTAAAATAATAATTCAGCTTTTATTTACAATAATAATGATGGTTTAAAATATAAAAATCAATAGCTTGTGTTTTTTGGTGAAAATGGACTTGGATACAACCAACTTGTCTTCATCCATTTGAGAATATTTTGCAGAGCGAAAATTGATTGCATTCAATTTTAGAAAATCTGTTTTTTAATACATATAACGCTATTTATAATTTGAACCATATCCGCTTCCAAAACTTTCCAATCCTTAAACTCAGGTTCGATCAACAATGTCTGCGAGACAAAACCATAGCAAATTCGTTGTACATTTAGACTTATCTGTTTGAGTTTTTCATCATCCTGAATAAAAGGTTTCAGCATGTTTTGCCACATCTCTACCATCATGGCATAACTTTTTTGATACGTTTCAATACTGGAAACCTGTCGTTCTAATAAGAAAGACTGGGCCCATAAAAATTGTTGTGTTTGAATTTGCTCAAGTTGAAAATGAATAATTTGCTGTAAATAGCTTTGAAAATCTGATTTTGTGGATAAGTCATACACGCTTTGTGCATAACTTTTTAAGACTTCTGCATTGCTTTTTACATGTTGGTGAATGGTTAAAGCAATCAAATCTTCTTTTTTAGAAAAATACTCATAGAACGTCCCTAAACCCACACCAGCAAGATCAGTAATTTCACGAATGGTAATTTTATTGGCAGGATGTTCATGTAAAAGCCGAACAAAACTTTCCATCAACGCTTCTTGCGTGATACGTGCCCTTGATTGGCGGGGTTTACGACGCACATTGATTGCAGGTAAAGCCATAAAAATAATCCGAACATCCTTGAAGGTATTTTCTTCTATACTGAATGCAATTGGTAAAAACAACAAGACAGGAATTCAGGATGAACACAGCAGAGAATTGGCAAACACATGAAATCAGCAATCAGTTTGACGAACTGCAAAACTATAATTTATTGACTACAGATCAAGTCTTACAAGAAATTTTGCAACGTTATGGCAGTCAGGATCAGCAATGCCTAACTGAGTTTTCAAAGATTGCGGGTTCTACTGAATATTATGAATATGCCGATTTGGCCAATCGACATACTCCTGAATTACATAGTTTTGATGCTCGTGGTCGCCGTAAAGATTTTCTAGAGTTTCATCCTGCATGGCATAAATGGATGCGGCTAAATCGACAATTTGACACACACGCACATCCATTTAATCATCCACAATCAAGTTCAAAATGGGTCGATTGGGCGGCTCGATTTTTCCTGAGTGGACAAGTCGAGTGTGGCAATCTATGCCCTAATTCTATGACGCTAGGTAGTATTCCCTTAATTCAAAATGAACCTGAGTTGTGGGCAAAAGTTGGTGAAAAGCTCTTATCGACTGAATACGATGAACGTGACATTCCGATTTCTCAGAAAAAATCAATTTGGTTAGGTATGGGGATGACGGAAAAGCAGGGCGGGTCAGATGTGCGCGCCAATGAAACACGGGCTGTTCCTGTAGCTGAGTCAGGACGTGGGCAAGCATATCTACTGACAGGACATAAATGGTTCTTTTCCGCACCAATGTGTGACGCACATTTAGTCGTGGCAAAAACTGAACAAGATGGATTGGCCTGCTTTTTTGTACCACGTTGGCTAGAAGATGGGACAAAAAATCCGGTTCAAGTACAACGACTCAAAGATAAAGTGGGTAATCGCAGTAATTCAAGCTCAGAAGTTGAATTTAAAAATGCTTGGGGCATTATGATCGGTGAAGCTGGGCGCGGGATTCCCACGATTATTGAAATGGCAAACTATACACGTTTGACCTGTTCAGTCGGTTCAAGTGCGATGTTACGTCAGGCTTTGGTGCAATGTATTGCCTATACCCGTCAGCGTAAAGCCTTTGGTAAACATTTGGCGGAACAACCGTTGATGCAAGCGGTATTGGCGGATTTAGCTTTGGAAACAGAAGCAGCCATGCAATTGAGTTTTCATCTTGCGCATTGCTATGAGAGTGATGATGAATTATCTCTGGCATGGAGACGAATCATGACACCAGCAGCAAAGTTCTGGGTGTGTAAGCGTGCCGTGGAGTTGACAGGTGAGATGATGGAAGTCTTCGGTGGCAATGGTTATGTCGATACAGGAATCATGGCACGTATTTTTAAAGAAGCCCCTGTAAACACCATTTGGGAAGGCTCTGGTAATGTGATGTGCTTGGATGTATTACGTGCAATTCAACGTGACCGTGAATCAATTGAAGTCTTATTTAAATCATTTGCACAAGTTGCATCTCAAGATCCAATTTTACAAGATGAATTACAAGCTTTATTTAAATTATTTAATGGCTTACAAGTAGATGAATTGCAATTTATGGCACGTAGCTTAGTCAGTCGTTTGGTCATCTTGGCACAAGCTATTTTGCTGAAACAATATGCACCAGATTTTGTTGCGGATGCTTTTATTGCAACACGTTATAGTGCGTTTTATGGACGCGTGGTCGGAATGTTAGATGCACAAGCTGTGGATGTAAAACGTTTGTTAGATAGAGCTTTAGCTTAATCCCTTCGAAAACGCAAAAGCGGCATTATGTAAATAATGCCGCTTTTTTTAAGCCACTTTTATCAAAGTTCAAGCTTGGGATGTGTAATCGAAATTACTTTTGTTTTTTAAGCTTTTTTTTGAGCTTTTTCAATTTACCTTCGTGTTTGGAGATTTTTTCCAAACGTGCTTTGATTTTCTGTTTTAAAGATTTAACTTGCTTAGACATCATGTTACTCCTTAGTTTGAGTATCCGTTGGCTGATGTTTTTTGATAAAACTACGGATAAATTTTCTTAACTCACGCGCTGCACTGGTATCCATCGTTTCACAAAGTTGTAAAAACTGGTCACGCTCAGCACTGTTAATGCGAATTAAGAGTTGCCCATCTTTTTTATTCACCTTTGTCTTTTTGGGTAATTCAGCCATGACGTATTTATCCCCAAAGGTGATAATCCAAAAAATGTATATACAATATATATGCATTTTTTGGGTTTGGCAAATTTATATTGTTGAAAATATTTAATATTTATGTTTTTTATTGAAATTTGTTGTAATTAAGTTTTTATTTCAGTAAATAAGTTGTTGTTATGGCAGTTTTTATCTTTTAATAAAAATTTGTTTATGAGCGGAAGAATCAACAGTAGATTACAAGCGGATGCTTTTATTAAAACACCTTATAGTATGTTTTATGGATGAGTTGCTGAAATGTTAGATATGCAAGCTGTGCATGTAAAACGATTGCTAGATAGAGTTTTACTGAGGACATCGGGTATGTAGTGAGTGAGCTATTTTTAAAAGAAAACCCATTTATTTATAATGAGTTTTCTTTGTTCATTGAACTCAGCATTTCACAGAATTAATTAGATTTGATCAGCTCAACTCTACGATTTAAAGCTTTACCGTCTTCAGTTGAATTATTCGCAATAGGGTGTGTATCTCCCAAGCCTTTGGCTGTTAAACGGCTTTGTTGAATTCCAGTATTATTGGTTAAAGCTTTAACAACAGCATTTGCACGTTGTTCTGAAAGCGTTTGATTATGTTTGGTATTACCTGAATTATCTGTATGACCATTAATACTCAATTTGAGTTCAGGGTTGTTTTTTAGCAGTTGAATGACTTGTTCAATTTGGGGTTGAGAGTCAGGCAAAATATTCGCTTGATCCGTGGCAAAGTTAACCTCAATATTGACTTTATTGTCCTTATCCAAAGCTGTTTTGAGTTGGCCTGAATTTAATGCTTTAGCTGTAATTTCAACAGGTTTAGTTTCTGCGACGAATAGGCCAGCATGTCCATTCCCTGCCTGTGTCAATTGGAACCAAATATTTTTATTGGCTTGACGTATCACAAAGGTCTGTGTCGGGTTATTAAAAATATCTCCCAATCCTGCAACATAATCGACTTGGAATTTTTGTGGGATCTTTTCTAATTCTTGTTGAGGAATTTTACTCTGTGTAATTTGTTTGCCACCCAATTGCTGGATTACATTTTCCAAATTACGTTGCAATTCTAAAAAACTTCCTTCTTTATAATTTTCATTTTGTTGAATGGCTGCACTATATAATTGACCTTCAATATTTTCGATATGTTGACCTGTCCAAAATGGTATTTTCTCAAAATTTACGGTCGTTGCTTCGTGAAACTGATAACCATTTGGCAAAGAAATATATGGAAACTGACCAAGTGTAATATTTGAAATTGGAATCTTGGAGAGATCAAAAGTGTTCTCTGTAGATTCAGTTTTCGCAGTTTCAGATGGTACAGAACTCGCACTTGATTCAGTTGTTATGACTTCTGCTTTCTCAGGTTTACTACATGCGATTAAACCAAGTGTAGGAATAACCAATAATAGTAGAAAACTCGATAATTTCTTTTGATTGAACACATGATCCTCCAGTTCTAACTCATCACCCTATATTTTATTGAGCATATTTATATTCAAATTTCTTTAAATACTATAGATAACAATACTCATGAATTACATGAAGTTTTCAATCTGATTTGTAAAATTTTAATTAAATTAAAAATGATCTTTTGATGATTAAAATCAATTTGAGATAAGTCTGCAAATTTGCCTTGATGCAATAGTTAAAAAGAGTGCAATAGAAAATAGTCACAAACTTGATCAATACAAATACTTGTATTCTACACAAAAAAGCGTAATATCAGATTCCCACTGATCAAGTGGTATACAGCAAAATAGGTAAAGAAAATGGCAAAGAAAAAAGCAATGCCAGAGGTTGTGATTCACAACTTTGTGGCCAAACACATGCATGAAGTCAACAAAAGCCAAGTGTTTGTAGATCGTAAAAAGAATGCAAAACGGGGTTATGATAAACACAAAAAAGGTCGATATTCTGATGATTATCGGCCTTTTTTGTGGACTGCAATTTTTGCTTAAATAATTATAAAAATCTAATAAAAATAAATAATTAAATATTGACCAAACGATTCGATTTCACCATATCGGCCAAACCATGATGCTTAAAGTAATACTCCATCCAGCTCTTGACCATGAGTGGGTTATTCATCGCTATTACTTCTTCTAATAACTTTTGTGCATCTGTCATTGATACATGACAAATCGCTTTACGCACACGCAAAATATTACTTGAACTCATCGACAAGGTATTGAATCCCATTGCCATAAGTAAAATGGCTGAGAGTGGGTCACCCGCCATTTCTCCACAAATACTGATTGGTTTTTCATACTTATGACATTCTTGAACCAACCGTGTTAAAGCACGGAGTACAGAAGGATGGAAGTGTGAATAAACACTAGATACGCGTGGATTATTACGATCAACTGCCAATAAATATTGTATTAAGTCATTTGAACCGACTGAGAAGAAATCGACCAATTCAGCAAATTCACCAATTTGTAAAAGTACACTCGGTACTTCAACCATAATGCCGATTTTAGGTTTGGCAAATTTAACTTGTTCTTCTTCCTGAACTGCAATCCAGTCACGTTCCAGTAAGTAAAGTGCTTCTTCTACTTCACTGACACTGGTAACCATTGGCAATAAAATATGCAGATTGTTTAAGCCGATACTGGCTTTTAACATTGCTCGGATTTGTGAGGAAAAGATTTCAGGGTGATCAAGGGTAAAACGAATGCCACGCCATCCCAACGCTGAATTTTCTTCTTCAATTTGGAAATATGGTAGGTCTTTATCCGCACCAATATCAAGTGTACGCATCACCACAGGTTTGTTGGCAAAGTGACTGAGCTGTTGACGATAGATCGCACGCTGTTCTTCTTCGCCTGGGAAACGTTCACGCAGCATAAATGGAATTTCAGAACGATAAAGCCCTACACCTTTTGCACCACGTTGAACTCCGCGTACCACATCAATCATGAGACCGGTATTTACATACAGCTTTACTGCAACACCATCAGGGGTAATGGCATCTTTGGTTTCATATTGCTTTAAATCTTTGGCAATTTGTTCTTCTTCTTTTTGGATCTCTTTATAACGTGTACGTAAACGACGTGGTGGATTGACAAAAACCCGACCTTGATAAGCATCGACAATCATTTCGACATCATCAAGCGTATTTACCGGCAGTTCAGTAACACCCACGACAGTTGGAATACCAAGCGCGCGCGCGACAATCACCATGTGTGAGTTGGCAGCGCCTTCAGAGGTCACAATCGCAGCAATTTTATCTACAGGGAGCTCAACCAAAGCAGCCGTACTGATCTCATCTCCAATTAAAATACTTTCAGAGGTGATCTCTTTATGGCTGGTATCGCCTTCTTGTAACGCAGCTAGGATTCGGCGTCCAAGGTCTTTTAAATCAGATACACGTTCACGTAAATAGTCATCTTCCATTTGCGCAAAAAGCGCAACATGGCGTTCAATCACATTTTTAACTGCACCTTGTGCCCAGCTTCCATCTCGAATAATTTCTTTAATTTCAGCAGGTAAGGCATTTTCATCCAACATACGTAAGAACACGCTAAATAAAGCACGTTCCTCCGCCATGAGCGAATCTTGCATTTTGTCATCAAGCGATTGAATTTCATTGCGTACAGACGCAATGGCTTGGTCTAAAAGCTTAAGTTCTTCACTGATATCATCGGCATCACGGTCTGGTACCGAAGCTAAATCTGCCGGAGGGTAAAGGATGATGGCACGGCCAAGTGCAATACCGCCTGCACCAGATGAACCTTGGAAGGTCTTGTAGTTAGATGAATTGCTGGGTTTTCGGAAAACATCAATATTACCCACTGCATGTGCATGGGCAATTACCCCAGAGAGTTGCGCACATAAGGTCACCAGAAATGATTCTGCTGCCTCGCTAAAATCTTGAGGTTCGGTGTTCTGAACCACCATCACGCCCATCACTTTGCGGCGATACATGACTGGAACACCAAGGAACGAGTTATAGATCTCTTCCCCTGTTTCGGGGAAGTAGGCAAACCGTTCATGTTTAAACGCATTGTCTAAGTTGACAATCTCTTCACGTTGTCCCACTAAACCAACCAAACCCTCGCCAAGTTGTAAGGAAACTGTCCCTACAGATTCTTGATTTAAGCCTTTGGTTGCCATGAGTACGTAACGCTGGTTACGTTCATCTAAAAGGTAAATAGAGCAAACATCAACATGCATGGCTTCGGAAACTTGATTGACCATGATTTCCAAGGAATCATGCAAACTGACTGACGCATTGATCTCTTGTACAATACGTCTTAATGTGTCCAGTTGCATGTTCGACATGGATGTATGCTCCTAATTTAAGCTATGTTTTAAAGCGACTTCATCAGTATTATTTATAACAGTACTACCTTGAAAAATCATTCATATTTTGAAGAAATTTCAGCTGTATATTTCGGCATTCGCATACATAACTCCATCATCGCTTTACGATATACATCTCGTTTAAAATTCACCACTTGTCCAAGCGGATACCAGTAACTAACCCATTGCCATTGATCAAACTCCGGCGGGTCAGAGAGATTCAACTGAATATGTTTCGTTGAAGCTGTGAGTTTCAGTAAAAACCATTTTTGCTTTTGTCCAATACAAATCGGATCGGAATCCGAGCGAATGTATCGAAGCGGCAAACGATAATGCAACCAGTCATCTGTCTGGGCAATAATTTGGACATGTTCGGGTAGGAGCCCAACTTCTTCTCGTAGTTCTCTAAATAGAGCTTGCTCAGGAGTCTCTCCAAACTGGATACCTCCTTGAGGAAATTGCCAAGCATTGTGTCCAATGCGTTTTGCCCATAAAACTTGTCCAATATCGTTTGCCAAAATGATCCCGACGTTGGGTCGGAAACCTTCTGAGTCGATCATTTGGCTACCTAAAATTTGTTAATTTCATTTGACTTTATATATGGGGACATACACTCTTTTGTCCAACTCGATAAAGTCAAAGTAATAATGTTTTAAAATTGCTATGATCTTAACGAATTTCTATCGACTAGCGGTGATAGATTTACAATTTTTTTCTTAAATTTCAGTTTAAACGAGTATTTTCATGGAATTGGCGCTGTTTGACTTAGATCACACCTTATTAAATACAGATTCTGACCATTCTTGGGGAGAGTTCTTAGTCAATGAAGGCTTGGTCGATCCAGTCCGACATCGTGTGATGAATGATCAGTTTTATGAAGATTATAAAGCAGGTAAGCTTGATCCAATTGCTTATAATGAATTTGTTTTTGAGTTTCTTACTCAACACGATAATACTTATTTAACTGAGTTACATCAGTTGTTTATGCAAAAAGTGATCCGCCCACAAATGCGTCCAGCTGGTTTTGCCGCGATTCAAAAACATAAAGATTTAGGACATGCGTTGGTTGGTATTACGGCAACCTCAGATTTTATTACAGCACCTATTTTCCGTGAATTTGGTATCAGCGAAATTATTGCGACCAATGCTGAAATAAAAGATGGGAGATACACAGGGAAAGTGATTAATGTCCCATGTTACCAAAAAGGTAAATTGGCACGTTTAGATCAATGGCTCGATGGACGTACTGTCACTGAATCATGGGCTTATTCAGATTCTATTAATGATCGTTTTTTATTGGAATATGCTGATCATGCGATTGCAGTAAATCCTGATGATCGTCTTGAGCACTTCGCCAAAGAACAGGGGTGGGATATCCAAGATTGGTCGATTTGAGATAGATTGATTATTGTGATTTAAAGCAGTGTTGATCACTTTTTTTTATAGGTTCATGGTTTTGTTAAAAATGCTAAGTTTTGTAAAAATTTTTATAAATGAAGATTTTGTACTTCATTTTCATTATAAAAATGCTATGTTGATTTGAGCACTTTTAAAACTGACGGAGATTATATAATGAGCCAGACACGTCCAAGAATGACCAATTTATTTGAACAACTCGGTTTGGATTCTAGCGAAGAGGCGATTCAAAGTTTTATTGCAAATCACCAGTTGGATGCAGATACATTAATTACAGACGCATCTTATTGGAGTGAGGGACAACGTCAGTTTCTTGCTGAAAAAATTAAATCTGATGGTGAATGGGCATTAGTGGTTGATCAGTTAAACGAGTCTCTACATGAGGACTCAGTAAAGTAAAAAATTGTGCAATGAAGATTTTATAAGGGAATAATTAGTAAGATCATTCCTGTGTAATATGTAAATCCCTTATCTTGAGTCACAAGATAAGGGATTTTTATTGCAGGGATTATTTCATCATCTCAATCAATTCCTGTACAGCTCTAGATTGTGTTCGCCCAGGATGCCAAACCATACCCAATTGGCGGTTCATTTCGAAACGAATATCAAGTTGTTGTAAGTCTTGATTTAATAAGGTTTTAGGTAAAACAGACCAGCCTAAACCAATTGAAACCAACATACGAATAGATTCAAGTGGATTATTGCTCATGGTGATTTTCGGCTTTAAACCTTTCTTTTCAAATTCTGCCAATGTGATTTGGCTGGTATAAGTCTGTGCTGCTGGCAATAAGCTTGGGTATTCAATCAGATCTTCAAGCTTAAGATTCTTTTTTTGTGCCAAAGGATGGAAGGGTGCAACCACGAAAACTAAAGGGTCATTCCAAATCGTGATATAACGCAAACGCTCATCACCTTGTGGCGGAAGGGTTAAAAATGCCAGTTCTAAATCCCCAGCGAGCACTTGTTCATGTGCTTGTTCAGAGTCCACAAAATGTACATCTAGTTTAACTTCAGGAAAGTGTTGTACATATTTTTTTAAATGTTGTGGTAAATGGTGTAAGCCAATATGGTGACTGGTGCCAATCTTGAGTTTTCCTCTAACTTCGCCTTGCTCATGACTTAAGGTATGGTGAATATCTCCCAACTCATTTAACCAGTTTTTTACTTTAGGTAATAATGAATGCGCTGCATGTGTGGCTTGGACTCCACGACCTGCGGACTCAAAAAGTTTGACGCCGAAATATTCTTCTAAGCTATGTATGCGTTTGGTGACAGCTGGCTGAGTAATAAACAGATGTTCTGCTGCCATAGAAATAGAACCAGTTTCCATAACTTTGACAAAAGCTTCAAAAGCAGCGAGATTCATAATATTTTCATCCATAAAGAATTTTTATGCGTAATTCATTATTTAGAAACTTTAAGAATTAATCAAAGTAATTTTCAATTTTTTTTATTTTGTACAAAGTGATTGCTTCCATTCACGCGTTGGAAAAATTTTAATACAACTTTTTGCTATACAATTTGAGCAAAGCTCATTTATAGTCTGCGGATAAAAACAACAAAAGGAAAGCTATTTGAATCAATCATCAAACACCGCCATTCACTATTTTCAACATTATACTAGATATACTTTCTCTAAAACTTGGCTTCAATTTTTTATCACGATACTCATATTTTCTGGTTTGGGTTTAATTTGTGTATATTTTTTTAATATCTATTTCCCCATCATTATCGTCGCTATTCTCAGCATAATTTGGTTGAAGCTTCGGTTAAATCGCTTAAGAAAAATGAGAGATTTGGTGAGTTTTAAAATCCCAAATAATATTTGGCTTGCTTTTAAACAAAGACATCCGAATATTCGACAATCTTACTATCCCTTGATTGAAGAAGGTTTTAAAGACTATTTGGCAATTCATTTGTGGCGTAAGGGAGCATATGCAATGCCTTCGCATTCAGTGGACGCGTTATGGCATATATTAATTGAAGAATTTGATGAGTTTTATCAGTCGATGACTCAACGTTTTTTAGGCTATAAACTGATTCATAAACCACATGCTTTACAAGCAACTGAATCACAACAAGCTGCTCAAAGACAGCAACTACTCAATACTTGGCAAGGCGCATGTTATTTACATCGTTTGAATCCACAAAGCACTCAAGTTTTACCGCGACTTTTTCAGGTTGATGCCTATATTCGCTGGCAGCAAGGCTTAATTTTTAGTTTACCTTTTATGATTACGATGTATAGCCAAATGATGAGTTCAGCCTCAGATCTTCCGCAGGCTTCTGCAACATCATCATGTTCTTCGAGCTCTTGTTCAAGTTCCTCAAGTGATTCGAGCCACTCTCATAGTACAGGCTCAGATTCTTCATCTTCTTCTTGTAGCAGTTGTAGCAGCTGCGGAGGAGGCGGTGGTGATTAGCATCTCCAGCCCCAGCAAAACATATAATCTAGATTTTGATTTCAGTACTTTGAGCGGCTTTTTGGTCTCGTTTATTCCAAGCCTTTTCATGGAAAAAGAATGCAAATGCTTGTACGGTCGGCTCAAGTAAGCTTAATGTCACAGCCATCCAAAAATTACCTATTACTGCATAAGCAACTAACATTGCTACGGTGATGTGCATAATGTAATAACTTAAGGTTTTTTTGAAAACACGTTGATTGTTTTGTAAGAAATTCTGGATACCCGCCATGAGATTCACCACTGATTTATCGATTAGTTAAATAATAATCATTATCAATTGTAATGTAAAAAGGTTTTTTTGATTAATATTGATTGGATAAAACGATATTCTATTCTTTATGTATTGCATAGCGATTGTTTCTATCTCATTTATCCATTTTTTTAAATGATGAACTTGCTTATTGTTTAGTTTACACCTCAACTTTGTTTGCTAATTTCTCGGTTTTTATTGTTGACTAACCGAATTCCTTTAAAATTATTGAAAATATATAATTGATTAAACAAAAGAGAAGTTGAATAATTTATGGATGTGATTACAGGTTATTTATTTTGATAAAATTAATTCCAAAAAGTTTTTAAATTAATAAAAATGATAAATTAGATTTATGTAAAAACGTGGTTATAATTGAGCTAATGAAAGAATTACCCAGTCCAGTGGAGCATTTCGACATGGCAGGCGAAAACCAAAAAGCAAAAACAGAATCAGTAAAAACTTTGTATGACAAATTGTGGGATGACCATCTTGTAACACAACGTGATGATGGCTCAGCATTACTTTATATCGACCGTCATTTATTGCATGAAGTGACTTCTCCACAAGCATTCGAAGGCTTACAACTTGCTGGGCGTAAACCTTGGCGTTTAAGTGCTAACGTTGCAACACCTGACCATAATGTTCCCACATCAACCAAAGAGCGCTCAGAAGGAATTGCTGGAATTGAAGATGATACTTCTCGTATCCAAGTTCAGACTTTAGATGATAATTGTAAAACCTTTAATGTGGTGCAGTTTGATATTAACGATGTTCGTCAAGGTATTGCACATGTCGTTGGGCCAGAACAGGGTTTAACTTTACCAGGTATGACGGTGGTATGTGGAGATTCGCATACAGCGACACATGGCGCATTTGGGTGTTTGGCACACGGGATTGGAACATCAGAAGTTGAACATGTATTGGCAACCCAATGTTTAGTACAGAAGAAAATGAAAAACATGTTGGTGCGTGTTGATGGGACATTAGGTCAAGGCGTCACTCCAAAAGACGTGGTTTTAGCAATTATTGGTAAAATCGGCACTGCTGGCGGTACAGGGCATGCAATTGAATTTGGAGGTCAGGTATTCCGTGATATGTCGATTGAAGGACGTATGACAGTTTGCAATATGGCAATCGAAGGCGGCGCGCGTGTGGGTATGGTTGCAGTAGATGATAAAACGATTGAGTACGTTAAAGATCGTCCTTATGCACCGACAGGCCAGCAGTGGGATGCAGCAGTTGCTTATTGGAATACTTTACATTCTGATGAGGATGCATACTTTGATACGATCGTCGTTTTAAATGGTGAAGAAATAGAACCGCAAGTGTCTTGGGGGACTTCTCCTGAGATGGTGATTCCTGTATCTCAAGCTGTTCCAACGTTGGAGCAGGCTAAAGATGATGTACAGCGTAATGATTGGACACGTGCTTATCAATATATGGGCTTAAATGCGGGTCAGGCGTTGGCTGATATTCAATTAGACCGAGTATTCATTGGTTCTTGTACCAACTCACGTATTGAAGATATTCGTGCTGCTGCAGAAGTGGCGAAAGGTAAAAAAGTAGCGTCAAGTATTAAACAGGCGATGGTTGTTCCTGGCTCTGGTTTAGTGAAACAACAAGCAGAAGCGGAAGGTTTAGATAAAATCTTGATCGAAGCTGGTTTTGAGTGGCGTGAGCCAGGTTGTTCAATGTGTTTGGCGATGAATGCTGACAAGTTACAACCAGGTGAACATTGTGCTTCAACTTCAAATCGTAACTTCGAAGGCCGCCAAGGCAATGGTGGACGTACTCACCTTGTGAGTCCAGCAATGGCAGCTGCGGCAGCAATTGCAGGACACTTTGTTGATGTACGTTCATTCTAATCAGGCTTAAGGAGCAAAGATATGAAAGCTTATACCGTTGAACAGGGTATTGTTGCACCTTTAGACCGTGCCAATGTAGATACCGACTTAATCATTCCAAAACAGTTTTTAAAATCAATTAAACGCACTGGTTTTGGGGATAACTTATTTGATGAATTACGTTATTTAGATGAAGGTTATCCGGGGCAAGACAATTCTAAACGTCCGAAGAATCCTGATTTTATTTTGAATCAGCCACGTTACCAAGCGGCATCTGTATTAATTTCTCGTGCCAATTTTGGTTGTGGTTCAAGTCGTGAACATGCGCCTTGGGCATTGGAAGAGTATGGTTTTCGTACAGTGATTGCACCAAGCTACGCGGATATCTTTTTCAATAACAGTTTTAAAAATGGTATGTTGCCAGTGATTTTGCCTGAACATGTTGTTGATCAATTATTTAAAGAATGTACTGCTCAGGAAGGCTATCAATTAACCATTGATTTAGAAGCTCAAGAAGTTCGTACTCCAAGTGGTGAAGCTTTTAAATTTGAAGTCGATCCATTCCGTAAACACTGTTTATTGAATGGCTTGGATGATATTGGTTTGACTTTACAGGCTGCGGATGAAATTCGTGCTTATGAAGAAAAAACTAAACAATCACGCCCTTGGGTATTTGCTGAAATTCAAGGTTAATTTTCAGCGAACATTTTACACATAGCGTGAATGCCTAACTCTTGCTAACATGCGAGTATAACAAAATGAATGTTAACTCAGTGAAGTGAGGGTTGGGGTTGAGCAATGACTAAGTTTTTGAGTTGCAGTGTTTTAATAGGTTTAATAAGCCTTATGCTTAGTGCATGTCAATCTACTCAAATGGTTGATTTAATGCGTATCAAGCAAGCTGAAAATAAACATGTCAGCCAAAATTCAGTTTCTGTCTATTGTTCAGGTGCAGAACATTGTGAATTTGCGCGCTTAAATGATGTGATTATCATGGATGAACGTGCACAACGTGCCAATCGTAGTGCCATTCAAAAGGGTTATCTCAAATTAACGGGTGAGCCTTTAGATCAAAATGGTGTTTATTTAACGATTCCACCTCAGCAATATGAGATGGTGATTCGATTCTATCCAATCACTAAACAGCATGCTGAAATTTTCCATGTTATTCATGATTTTAAAGCAAATCAAAAATACACATTTAAGATGTATCGCTTAAGGTCACAGGGTTCAGGAAGTTTGCTGAATGTTTCTTCACCGACGCCACTATGTGTCGATATGATTCAAGAAAAACGGACAATTCGCCGTTTTTGTCGTCCACATAATGCGGTGACTGGCGTGAGCGAATTTGTTGAACAGAAGATTTAATCTCACATCAGTATAGATACTGAAAAATAAATGGAACTACAAATGTCTAAACAAATTTTGATTTTGGCAGGTGATGGTATCGGTCCTGAGATCGTTGCTGCTGCTGAAAAAGTACTGACACGTGTTAATGATAAATTTAATTTAGGTTTAACATGGGAACAAGGTTTGTTAGGGGGGGCAGCAATTGATGCACATGGCGAACCTTACCCAGCAGTGACAGCGGAACAAGCGAAAAAAGCAGATGCAATTTTACTAGGTGCTGTAGGCGGTCCAAAATGGGATAACATTGAACGTTCAATTCGTCCAGAACGTGGTTTATTGAAAATTCGTAGTGAATTAAATCTATTTGCTAACTTACGCCCTGCAATCCTTTATCCGCAATTGGCGGATGCGTCTAGTCTTAAACCTGAAATTGTTTCTGGATTAGATATCCTTATTGTTCGCGAGCTGACGGGGGGCATCTACTTTGGTCAACCACGTGGTATTCGTGAACTCGAAAATGGTGAGAAGCAAGGTTATAACACTGACGTTTATTCAGAGTCTGAAATTAAACGTATCGCAAAAGTTGCTTTTGAAATGGCAAATTTACGTGGCGGTAAAGTCTGTTCAGTGGATAAAGCCAATGTACTTGAAGTAACTGAGCTTTGGAAGCAGACAGTGACTGCACTCAAAGAACAGCAATATCCAAATATTCAACTTTCACATATGTATGTTGACAATGCAGCAATGCAATTGGTCCGTGCGCCAAAACAATTCGATGTGATCGTGACTGGGAACTTGTTCGGTGACATTCTTTCCGATGAAGCAGCAATGCTAACTGGCTCTATTGGTATGCTTCCATCTGCCTCTTTAGATGAGAATGGCAAAGGTATGTATGAGCCTTGTCATGGCTCTGCTCCTGACATTGCAGGCCAAAACGTTGCCAATCCACTTGCAACCATTCTTTCTGTGGCAATGATGCTACGCTACACCTTTCGTGAAGAAGTGGCTGCAAAAGCCATTGAGGATGCTGTAGGGCAAGTTTTAGACCAAGGCTTGCGTACTGGTGATATTATGTCTGATGGTATGCGTAAAGTGGGTACGGCTGAAATGGGTGAGGCTGTCGTTGCAGTGATTGCTTAAGCACTTGTTTTAGATACTTGCTAATAAAAAACACAGCTTAAGCTGTGTTTTTTATTTTAAATTTTAGCTTCTGATAAGTTTTGATAAAAGTCTAACCATATTCTCACCATTATACCGATAGGTATTAGATTCGCTTTAAAATAGCTAACAGGCTCGACCTAAATACTCAACAGATTCAGCAACACCATCTTTTAATTTAAAAGTAACTTTACAATTGAAATTAATGTCATAGCTTGGCGTGCCCATAGTATCATAACGAATCACTGGCATACCCATCCCATTTGACCCTACAGTCGCATTGCCTCCTGCCATGGGGATATTGATTGGTCTAAGGATGGTATAGCTTAACGCGTTATTAGTGGTTTGGATTTTATCGCTTACCTGATAACCCATCGCCTTAAAGTTTAAATTGCTTTGAATCTCAGCACTGCTTTTACCAATGAATTGTTGTAAATATTCATCTAAATTTGCAGGTCGAGTGTTTAAGCTGTTACATCCAACAAGTGCAATAGAGGCGAACAAAAACATGCATACATATATTTTCATAAGCTTCACCTGATCCATAGTTAACTTAATTTAGAAATGATCTCTATTCAGTATAATAAATATACACGCATATGTATGTAGATCGGTTGCAGGGCAAACCAAGTCGTATAAATTTTACCAAATAGAGTCAAACAGACAGAACTGATGAAGCTGTGAAAAGATCAGTTGTATTAAAAATTTAGAACAAATTAGTGCTATCAACTTTGAAGTAAATGGATTACAAGTGATAAATAGGTATATGAAACAGATTTTAATGTGTCAGATATATAATTGCTAGACGACTAAAAAGCGTAAGCAGGAGGGTAAATTTTGTGGATAATGAAAAAGCCACCTAAAAGTGGCTTTTGCTTACACTAAAACTTAGCGTGCACGATATGTAATACGACCTTTAGTTAAGTCATATGGTGTCATTTCAACTTTTACATTATCGCCTGTTAAAATACGAATATAGTGTTTACGCATTTTACCAGAAATGTGAGCAATCACTTCGTGACCGTTTTCTAAACGCACACGGAACATAGTATTAGGAAGCGTTTCGGTGACAACGCCTTCGAACTCGATAAGTTCCTCTTTATTGGCCATAGCCTACCTGATGATCAAATTGGAAAGGCGCAAATTATAGGCAATTTTTTACAGAAAGACAAGAATATTCGGCATTACAAGGCGGTAGATGACTTGAAAATAAGCGAACATATTGTTAAACAATTTCTACAAAAAAAAGCGGATAAATATTGTCAGTTTGGTCAATCGACTGTAATCTAAATTAAATGTTTTAAGTATAAATGAATAACATACAAGGAAGGGCACTGCGTGAGTCAGCTAACTGATGCTTCGGTTGTTTTACGATTAGGCTATCAAGCGATCCGTCGTGCAGGATTGCCGACAGAAGAAATATTATCAAAGGCTGGGGTAGCATTGGGTCAGGTTGACCAAAATGCTCGAACACCGTTGAATGCACAATTTGCATTTTGGGTCGCTGCGGAGGAAGTCAGTAATGATCCAGATATTGGTTTACATCTCGGAGAGCACTTGCCACTGTATCGTGGGCAAGTGATCGAACACCTGTTTATTTCAAGTGAAAATTTTGGCGAAGGCTTAAAGCGTGCTTTGGCTTATCAACGTTTAATTAGCGATGCATTTCATGCCAAATTGATCATTGATGATGATGGACGTTGTTATTTAACCAATGGTGAACAGCCTTGGGGTGAGAACATCGTCAATCGTCATTTTTCAGAATGTGCTATTTCAGGGATTTTACGCTTCTTTAAATTTATCACTGAAGGACGATTTGAACCGATTTACATCGATTTTAATTTTGCCAATGGCGCTTCTGATGGTGAGTATTATCGTGTTTATGGTTGTCCTGTCAGTTTAGGACAAAAAGAGACACGTCTTTATTTTGATCCTTCCATTTTAGAATATCCATTGTGGCAAGCGGAGCCTGAGTTATTGCAATTGCATGAACAACTTGCAATTGAAAAACTGCAAGAGCTTGCACGTTATGATTTGGTGGGTGAAGTACGCCGTGCGATAGGTTCAACCTTGGAAAGTGGTGAAACAACCCTTGAAACTGTTGCTGCACAACTCAGCATTACCCCACGTCGTTTACGTACACAGCTTTCGGAAGCCAATACCAGTTTTCAGCAAATTCTTTCTGATTATCGTTGTCGCTTAGCCAAGAAACTGTTGGCCAATACCACTGAAAGTGTTGAGCGTATTGTTTATTTGACTGGATTCTCTGAGCCAAGTACTTTTTACCGTGCATTTAAACGCTGGACCAATGAAACGCCTGTGGAATATAGAAAGCGTAAGCAGCGTTAAATCGTATGCTTGTGGGAAACGAACTGAACAGTTTTAATATAAAAAATCCTTCTATTGAGAAGGATTTTTTATATGCAGCCCCAAAAAATTATTCAGGCATATTTAACCAATGTGGCCCTAAAGGCATTTTAGGCAATTCAAATTGTTCAGGGTAATCTGCATGAATAAAATAAAGCCCATCTGGTGGTGCGGTGATTCCTGCCGCTTTACGATCTTGTGCCGCAAAAATTTCATCAATGTGCTCCACTTCATATAGACCTTGACCGATTTCAAGTAAGCAACCCATGATGTTACGTACCATATGGTGTAGGAAGCCATCTGCTTGAATATCCAATACTAGATAATTGCCATGACGAATTAAGCGACAATGTTTGACATGACGTACAGGCTGATTGGACTGACATGCAGCAGCGCGGAAGCTTTCAAAGTTATGCGTGCCTTGAAATTTTTGCGCCGCTTCAATCATTTTATCCACATCGAGTGGATAATAGGCATGTGTTACTTGTTTATGTAATAAGGCAGGGCGGTTTGCCGATTGATAGACCACATAACGATAACGACGAGCCTTTGCCTTAAAGCGTGCATGGAAATCGTTATCCATTTCTTTAATCCATTGGATTGAAATGTCTTTGGGCAATTGACTATTTGAACCCATTAACCAACCACGTATAGGCCGAATCGCATTGGTGTCGAAGTGGGCCACCATATTGGTCGCATGGACACCCGCATCAGTACGACCCGCACCATGTAAAATAATAGGCTCGTCGGCAATTTTACTGAGCACCTTTTCCATGGTTTCCTGAATACTACGTACGCCAGGCTGTTGAGTTTGCCAACCTTTATATCGCATGCCACAAAACTCAATACCAATTGCAAAACGTTGCATAAATACCTCTATTCAGGATGATCATACCAATGGTCGTGCCATTGTTCCGAAGAGGGGTATTGTAAATAAATTTTAACAATTTTGGCATAAAGATCTGCTTGGCTCAGTGCATCACTGACTAAAATTTTTGAATCTTTGATCCAATGGCTAATCGCATAGCGCTGATCCATGCCGCCTAGAGGGACTTGAGTGGATAAAATGACTTGACAGCCATTTTCCTGCAAGCTTTTAATTTTTTGGATAATGCTCGCATTTACGGCTAAATTACCTACCCCATAAGCTTGAATGATCAGAAAATGCGGAGCATGTTTGGAGAAAATTTCCAGATTACGTTCAAACTGTAATATTTCAGTCGGCACCATCATCCAATTGACGATATTCAGCGATTTGGCTTTTTCGAGATGTGAAAGTTGTACCTGAAGGACGGAATGATCTACCGCTATTTGTTGTTCTGCTTTGAGTCCTTTAAAC
Source organism: Acinetobacter sp. LipI_19 (assembly GCF_058242925.1). Taxonomy (NCBI): domain Bacteria; kingdom Pseudomonadati; phylum Pseudomonadota; class Gammaproteobacteria; order Moraxellales; family Moraxellaceae; genus Acinetobacter; species Acinetobacter sp. LipI_19. Next base: position 3,431,895 of record NZ_JBZAYK010000001.1, on the reverse strand, counting down.
GCATCTAAAGCAGTGCTATGGGCTTTTAATGTGGTTCTGGCATGAATCACTTGATGGTAGAAAGCCAAATACACGCCTACAGGAAGTCGAGTGACGGCATCCAGTGCAGTATTTAAATTATCCAGCGCATCGGTGAATTCTCGAGTATTGTCCCCTTGAATATTGAGCAGTGGATATTGGCTTCCAGTAAGGACGACATGACAGGACTCAGCTAAAAAGCGTGATAAGGTCGCCGCAGCATAACTGAGCGTATCTGTGCCATGAATAATGACAAAGTGTTGGAAATTTTGGAGTTGTAGGCTTTGTATTTGTTGAATCAGCATAAGCCAGTCAATGGCTGTACATGCACTACTGTCTTTGATACTGGGCGCCTTAAAGCACTCAATTTTAAACTGAGGTGCTAAGACCTTTTTGAGTTGTGGAATAAACTCAGCATCAGGCATCGGTGCTAAAGGCTCCCCAATACAGCCAAAAGTTCCACCCATGTAAATTAAAGCAATTTTTTTGTTCATAATAAAAAAGCAGCCATTCATGACTGCTTTATCTTAAGACGAATAGATTTAAGAAGCTATTTGATTGAGTAAATTTTGTGATTGTTGGCGTTGTTCAGCGGTATACGCTGCTTCATTTTGTGAGAGTAGCTCACGAACGGAAGCATATGCACCCAAATTTAGATATTGTTGAGCAAGGTCTAAATTTAATTGAACTTCATTCACTTGAGCCAGCTCAGGGAATGAATTGAGTAATGGGTCGTTTGCATCTATGGCCATACTGGTTTCAGCTTCACTAGGCGTTTCAAGGCTAAGTGTTGCTGTGCTATGCACTTGTTCGACTGTTTCAGGTTTCGGATCTAGATCAAAATTAAAAGTGGGCTGTGTCTCTGGTTCAGTAGGCGTGAGTTTAAATTCAAAATCACGTACTGGTGTGCTTTCTTCAGTAGCTACTGGCGTAATCGATTCAGCAAAATCAAGTTTGAATTCTGGTGCGATTTCAACTTCTGCCGCTTTTTCAACTGGAACTGCTGTAGGTTCATTTGCTGTAAACGTGAATTCTAACGGTTTGACAGCTTCAGTTTTGACTTCTGGGGCAGGTGGTGCTGTTTCGAAAGAAAACTCAGTTGTTGGTGTTGTTTCTTTTTGAGAAGCCGGATCTAAATTAAATTCTAAAGGCTCAACGGGTTCTTGAGTTGTATCAATTTTCTGTTCAGTGACAGTTGAGTGGTTAAATTCTAGCGCATCGACATGGGTAAGATTTTGAGTTTCAGATACTGTTGGTTGTGAAATCGTTTCTGTATTTCCAATCAAGGCATCAAAGGCAGCTGTATTTTTGATTTCAGGTACTACAGGGCTTGAAGGCTCAAAAGCTATGGATTCAATCGGATGATCCGCTTGATTGGCTTTTTGTCGTTCTTCTGCTTGAATGACGATTTCGTCTAAGCCCAATGAACGAATATGATTAATCAATTGGTTCATTGCAAATTCATCTTTTTGTGCAAGATGTACATCTAAAAGATAAAGATAAAGTTCATGTTGAGCATTGTCTTGGTTTAAAACTTGATTGATCTTTGCTTCAGCAGAGAAATAGTTTTTCTCTTCAATTAGTCTTTCAATATTCTTTTTTAATTCGGGGCTTAATGGTTTTGTTGCTTGTTTAACAACAACTTCATTTTCAACAACAGTCGTATGTTGTTTCTGTGAGGTACGTGCGGTACGCGCTACATTTTTTTTCGATGTCTTTTTATGATTACTTTTTTTGTTATTGGTGCTGGTATTTTCTTTATTGGCATCTTCTCGTTTTTTTAAAACGATGGCCACGACCAAAAGTAGAACAAATGGAATCACATACAACAACATTTTATTTCCCCTTCATTGAGCACAATGAATCAATATTTTTGAATATCCTAACTATTTGGTTTCTTTGCATTCTGCTGTTTTAATTGCTGTTGCAATTGGGCAAGCTGAGCATTTAATAATTGAATTCGCTGATTCTTTTGTTGTAAACCTGCTGCAAGTTGGTTCACATTCTTCTGTAATTTAACCGTTTTTTCACGAGATGTCATAACTTTTGTAGATAATTCAGTAGTGGTCTGATTCAACTGTGTATTTTGCTTTCCTTGACTCTGAACAGCGGGTTGTTCATTGTCTGCGACTAAACTCATTTCTGCTTGATCTAAGCGATATTTGGCAGAACCCGATTGCTTTTTGGCAATTTCAGGTCCAGCCGTTGCAACTTTATTTTTGCTTTGTGGTATTTGACGATAGCTTGCTGCAAGATTGAGCGCAGCACCACGACGAATACGGTTTACATCACCTTGAATAAAGGCATTGGCATTATTTGCTTTAATTTGTCGCATGACTTCTGGAACGCTTTGATTGGTTTCTGCTGCAATCCGCGATGCAATTTTCCACAGTGACTCATTGGCCTGAACAATATGCTTAGGTTGTTTATCTAATGCTTTATTGGCCTTTTCTTGTTTGAGCGCTTTTTGTGACTCTGCTTTCGATTTCTCTACGTGAGATTCATTCGGTTTTGCTTGCTTGGTCTCAGCTTTGGAATCTTTTGGCTTTTGTGATTCTGCTTTTTGCTCGTCTAATTTGGCGGGTGGGGTCTGAGTTTTTGCAGATGGCACTGGTGCTTTTTCGGCTGGAGGTTGAGGCGCTTGCTGTACAGTTACCGCCGTTGTTTGTGGCATATTCTGAGCACTGCTTTGATGATTGCTTTGACGAAGGTTTGGAGTATTGGTTGTAGCCGCAGGCGGTGTGTTTGTTGCAACTGTGGTTGGTTTTTGTTCTGTTTTGAGTGCTGGTGGTGCAATCACATTAATCGCCAAAGTACCAGCTGAATCCGTTGTCATCGTTGCTTTGGTTGCTATAGCTGGTGGAGTTAAGACTTCTGGTGTTGTCACGTGGTATTGCGTACTGGTTGGTAAATTTAATGCAATATCCTTTTCGCTGACGATGATTTGAGGTGTCAGAGGCTTTTCTTTGACTAAAGCATTGCTCATTGGAGCAGGAATGTTGCTACGCCCACGGGTCAATGGGGCTTTGACTTGCTGAATATGGGTCGCACTCCCTTCTTTGACTTTTAATAATATATTTAATTCAGATTCAACAATCGGGCGAGATGAGGTAATCACAATCACCCCAGTGCCATCTCCAGAACGACGAGTATAAAAATTTAAATGTCCAGGTGCTTGCGTTGAAATACCAATATTTTGAATATCATCTGCATCGGCTAATCCGACTTCTATTTTTTCATTTGAATTTGCATTACTAAACTTCATTTCAGCATAAAGCAGATCACCAGACCCTGATTGAACTTGGATCGGGTCTATTGTAATCGCACTCACCGCTTGCGACGTCATGATGGCTAAAATGGCAATTTTTAATTTGTTATATACAGTCATCTCTATCCATTGTTCTGACAAAGTTCAAGGCATCCCCATAATACAATATTTAGCTGTAGTCTATATGTAAAATATTAACATTAGAGTTACATAAACATAGTTACATAAAAAAGCCGATCAAGATAGATCGGCTTTTTTATGTAACTATGTTTTTTGTGACTTTAAGCATTTTTATAGTCGATTAAGATACGTAACATACGACGTAAAGGCTCAGCGGCACCCCAAAGTAATTGGTCACCAACAGTGAATGCGCCTAAATACTCTTTACCCATATTTAATTTACGTAAACGACCTACTGGCACAGATAGAGTACCAGTCACAGCTACTGGGGTAAGATCCGTCATTGACGCATCGCGTGTATTTGGAACCACTTTTGCCCATTGGTTAGACTGACGAATCATGTCCTCAATTTCATCAAGCGGAACATCTTTTTTCAATTTCAATGTTAAGGCTTGAGAGTGACAACGCATTGCACCAATACGTACACAGTGACCATCAATTGGAACAATCTGAGCATTACCTAAGATCTTGTTGGTTTCAACTTGACCTTTCCACTCTTCTTTAGATTGACCGCTTTCAAGTTGCTTATCAATATAAGGGATCAACGAACCCGCTAAAGGCACACCGAAGTTTGCTTTAGGAAAACCTTCGCCACGTTGTAATTCGGCAATTCGGCTGTCGATGTCTAAAATCGCAGAACGTGGATCATCTAACAAGTCTTGAGTATTGTTATATAAATACCCCATACCTGTGATCAGCTCACGCATGTTTTGCGCGCCAGCACCCGAAGCGGCTTGATAAGTCATCGCCGTCATCCATTCCACCAAATTGTGTTGGAAGAGTGAACCCATGCCCATCAACATTAACGAAACCGTACAGTTACCGCCAACAAATGTTTTAATACCATTGACCAAACCGTCTTTGATAACATTTAAGTTGACTGGATCGAGTACAATAATTGCTTCATCATCCATACGTAATGTAGAAGCTGCATCAATCCAATAGCCTTTCCAACCTTCAGCCTTTAGCTGAGGAAAGACTTCTGATGTATAGTCGCCACCTTGACAGGTAATAATGACATCCATTTGCTTCAGACTGGTAATGTCCGTCGCTTCCATAAGTGCTGGAGCAGTTTTACCACCAAAAGCAGGAGATTCACCACCTGCGTTACTGGTAGAGAAATAGAATGGCTCAAAATGAGCAAAATCATTCTCTTCAACCATACGTTGCATAAGGACAGAACCAACCATCCCGCGCCAACCGACCAGACCTACTTTCATGCCACTTTGCCTCGGTGCGTTAAAAAATAAAAGGGGGTTTGAGTGTATCAAAAGGGTGTGTAACTGCAATAGCATACACAATGAAAACACCACTATATTGTGCAATATATCTTGTTTATGATACATGCAAAATTGATATTAATTTATGAATCATGCAAAAATTAAGAATATAAGAGTGACAAAATATGATTTGGATAGAAGTACTTGCGTCGATTGTGATTTGGCTAAGTTTCTGGTCACTGATTCCCCGTGATGAATGGTGGTTTAGAGGTGCTGATTTTCCACGCTTGCAGATATTATTTGTTGGTCTGATTGCAATGGTATTGATGTTGTTTTGGACAGCGCCCTGGGACTTGATCCGTGAGGTGATTTTATTTTTATTGATTGCTGCCTTAGCTTTTCAATTAAAGATGGTTTTGCCTTATACCTTCGTTTGGAAGAAACAAGTTAAACAGGTGACGAAAGATCAGCTTAATCCTGATCAGCAAATTTCAGTGATTGTGTCGAATGTACTGACACCGAATGATCAATATCATTTATTGCTTGAGCAAATTGAACAGCACCAGCCTGATATTGTTTTGACGCTTGAAACTGATCAAACTTGGCAAAATGAACTAGCTCGAATTGAAAAAGACTATCCTTATCGTGTGGCTATACCTTTAGACAACCTCTATGGGATGCATTTGTATAGCAAACTCAAGTTGGTCGATACAGAGGTTAAATTCATTCTCAGTGATGAAATTCCATCTATTCATACCACGGTGATTTTACCATCTGGGCAAGCAGTGCAACTGTATTGTTTACATCCCAAACCACCAAGCCCAACAGAAGCCAAAGACTCGACTTTACGTGATGCTGAATTGCTTATTGTGGGGGATCAGATTAAAGACTTGGATGAGAGCTGTATTGTTATGGGTGATTTAAACGATGTTGCTTGGTCACGCACAACGCGTTTATTTCAGCGTATCAGTGGTTTGCTTGACCCACGTGTGGGGCGTCGATATATCAACACTTTCCATGCTGACTATAAGTTTTTGAGATGGTCTTTGGATCATTTATTTCATAGTACAGATTTTGCTTTAGTGCATATGCAACGGCTGCCTCATGTGGGTTCAGATCATTTTCCGATTTATGTAGTATTACAAACAGGACGTATTTTTGAGCAGACTCAAGAAGAGTTGGAGCAAACAGACGCGGATGAGCGTGAAGCGCAAGAGGCGATTCAAGAAGGAATTGAAAAAGCAGAGAAAGAGGAAAAGCGGGTAACCGATGAAATTGCGCAAAGTTATAAAGTTGGAACCTGATTGTCTGACAAAAAAATTAAAAAATGGCTATTTTTTGTAAGCAATTACTTACATGGATTTAGGCCCTAAGCGGATAGCATGAAAAGCATATTCGTTTTAATCTTTACTTATCGACACAGGGAATGAGAACGGAAAATCTCACTAAGGAAGACGAAGTCGATGGAGTAATCATCAAGGATTTGATGTTGGAATGGATAACCAAGAAAATAAGAATAAGATGTGAAAGCACAACCTCATGAACCCGAGTTTTGCAGGATGCAGAACTCGGGTTATGCTTTATTTGTGGTATATAATTTAGAACAGACAAGATTGAAAATAAAAAAGAGTGGCTATGTTTCTCGCAAAAGTTCAAGAATTCGCTTCAAGTCTTAAACATTTTACAGGTTTAAGTAGTGATGCTTTATTTATCTATGCAGGTTTAATCATTTATTTTATTGTTGCTGCAATTCATAAAAGACAACTTAAATCAAATTTTGCGATTATCACCACAGTTGTGCTTGCATTTGTAATTGAAATCTTTAATGCACGCGCAGATATTTTTGGTAGAGGCTATTGGCGTATTTGGGAAAGTATCCATAGTATAGTCAATATGATTTTTTGGCCTTATGTGATTTGGGCGATGGCACGTTTTCGAGTATGGAAAGGTTAGGTCTTTCTACTTAACCCGCTTATGATCCAGATTGTTTTTATTTTCCATAGTGTTGATTTAAGGCGTCTATTTCAGCAGAAATTTTTTGTTGAAGCGCTATTGAACGTTTACCAAGTTGCTTAAATTCATCACTGGGTGCATTTGGATTAAAATCTGAGGCTGTTGAAAGCGTATACATTTTCTGGCTGGTGATTAAATTATCAATCATCTGTGTGCGTAGACTTTGTACTTCACTACTTTTTAAATTTAATGCCATAATTTGTTGTTGAGTTTTCGCTTGTATATCATTGGCTTTGAGTAAAATCTGCTGGCGCTTTTCAGGTTGGGAAGCAGCTGATTGAAGCTCCGCTCTTAATTGAAGTGCTTGAGTATTTGCATGATTGATGATCTGATTAAGTTGAGCCAAGTCTGTTGTAATCTCTGTTGCGTTGGCTGTACTCAGTTCAGTCGCTTTGCTTTTCCAATTGCCTTGAGTTGTTACCCTAGACGTAGTTTCTGAGGTTTTGTTTTGGGCGATATCTGCTTTTTGCTCTGAGCATGCAGTAAATATCAAACTGGAACTGATCAAACATGAAAAAAGAACTTTATTGATGATATTCATGGTTTTATTTTCCTTAAATTTGAATGTATTTAGCTTATTATTGATAAATCTTAATTCGCATTGTTTAATCAAGAAAGTGGGCATATGTAACTAGACGCAGTTCGCCATGAACGATGGTATTTAAACGCTAGATGACCAAAATAAAAAAGGAGATATTTTTATATCTCCTGATTGTTAAAAACGAAAGCTTTCAAAATTAATAAATTTTCTCATAGCCTTTGGGACGTGTTTTAAAGCGACGATGAAACCACATATATTGTGTCGGCGCGATCCGTAGTTGATTTTCAATGATTTTATTGACACGAATCGCATCATCCATTTCATCTTCACTGGGTAATGGATCAACAGCAGGTTCAATAAGTACATGGTATTTTGGATCTTTTATATCACCATCACGATAGAAATACAGTGGGATCGCGACAGCTTTTGATATTTTCAATAAACGTCGATGTGCCGTTACCGTTGCAGCGGGCGTACCAAAAAAGGGTGCCATCACCCCTTGTTTTAATCCAAAATCCTGATCTGGACTATACCAAATCGCATCACCTTCTTTCAGATGGCGAATCAATCCACGCATATCATCATGATCAATCTGCGCTTTATAAATCGTTGCACGACAACGATAAATCAGCATATCGAGTAAAGGATTATTCTGTGGGCGATACACGACATCGGGTTCAAAAAATTGTGCACATAAATAACCACCAGCATCAAGCATGGTGCTATGAGTGCCGAGTAACAGTATGCCTTGACCATTTTGTTTGGCTTGTCGGATATGCTCTAGACCTTGAATACTGACACGGTTTTTAAACCATTGTGGTGAGTACCATGCATTTAAGGTTTCAAAGACCCCGACCATTTGATCAACAAAGACTTGTCTTGAATTGTCGATGACTTGTTCAGGCGACCATTCTGGAAAGCAGACTTCTAAATTACGCGTTGTTGTTTCACGACGCGATTTCAGTCGGTCAAAGGCAATATTGCCCAACAGTGTTGCTAAGCGATACTGAATTGCCCAAGGCATAATTGCGAGCATCATCAAAAATACAATCGCAATCCAGATTCCCCAATATTTCGGATGTAAAAATGCCCAATAAAATTTTCCAGGCTCGTATTGATGCTTTTTACTCATAGCAGTTTTGTAAATTTTGGGGCAGTTAAAACTGAAAGGAGTGTAGCATGAAGCGGTTTAAAGAAGAAAATTCAAGATGTCATTCACTCTCATTGAGGATAAGCAAGGAAGCATGACGTGAAAATAATTCGGTTAATTCAAGGTGATATTACAGTTCAAAAGGTGGATGCAATTGTGAATGCTGCCAATAGCTCGTTACTTGGCGGTGGTGGTGTGGATGGTGCGATTCATCGTAAAGGTGGGGTAGCTGTTTTGGAGGATTGTCAAAAGATTCGGGCCAGACAGGGGGGGTGTGCAATTGGTGAAGCAGTGATTACCACAGCGGGGTTGTTGCCCTGTAATTATGTGATTCATACCGTGGGCCCCACTTGGCAAGATGGACAGCATGCTGAAAATGAACTTCTTGCAAAAGCCTATCTGAACAGTTTAAGACTCGCTGAGCAATATCAGCTAAAAACACTGGCATTTCCGAATATTTCAACAGGCATGTATCGTTTTCCCAAATCAGAGGCAGCATTTATTGCCATAAACAGCGTGACTAAGTTTTTAACCCAGACGACCAATTTAGAGGAAGTCAGTTTCGTGTGTTTTGATTTGGAAAATTTTAAAATCTATCGCCAGCATCTTGCTGAGATTGACCAAAAGCACGTACATGTTTTAGGTATATAATTACAGTTATTCACTGATTATTCTAGACAACCTTGCGATGAGAAATACCTACTTAGACAGTTGTAAGGCAACACTGATATTTCTTGTGGTGCTCGGGCATTTTCTAGAACGCATGATCGGTTGGAAAGATCCGCTTGATCATGTCTTATTAGGTACGATTTATTTTGTACATATGCCTGCTTTTATCTTTATTTCGGGCATGTTGTTTAAAGACAGTAAGTGGTTTAAGAATATTTTATTTTTTGTCTCGCTCTATTTGCCCTTTCAAATTCTATTTCCTGCATTTGATGCCATCTGGTCAGGTAAATTTCAACTTAGTTGGAATTTTTTTGAACGAGCTTATTGGATCTTATGGTATCTGTTGGGCATGATGGTATGGACAACGCTTACCCATTTTTTGATAAAAACAAAATTTGCACTGCCGATTGCACTGATTCTTGCTTTATGTATCGGTTTAAGCCCTTGGAACAATTACCAATACTCTATCGGAAGAATTTTTAGCTTCTTTCCATTTTTTATTGTGGGTGCGCTTTATGGCAAAACCATTGTCGAGAAAATTCAGCAATTTAAATTCACTCAAGTTTTAGCTGGATTTATCGTGATGGGCATTGCAAGCTTGGTATATTTCACCCAAATCAACCCATTTTGGTTATATGGCAGTTTAAGTTATCAGCAGCTTAAGGTAAGTATGTGGGATGGTACGTGGATCAGAATAGGCTGTCTATTGATGTCGAGTTTGGGCATTTTCGCGATGTTTGCATGGACAAAATTATTGAATATTGGCTGTGTGCAACTTGGGAAAAACACTTTGGCGGTGTATTTGCTACATGGTTTTGTGGTGATGTTGATTGCACGTTATTGGCAACTGGATTTTCATATTTTTGTGGAAATTGGGATTTGTATTGGTTTATCTGTATTGACTTGCTGGATGTTACAACAGCAATTTTTTGATGTTTTATTAAGAAAATTATCCTTATGGTTAATCAAGCCTGCTGAGAAGTTTGGTTTAAAGTAGCTGAATGGATTTGAAGCGATCCAGAGCATTCGCTAAAAATTTAAAAGCTACACTGTTGGTGTAGCTTTTAAGCATGAGGATCATAATTTTATAAAGCGACAGTTTTAAAACAACGTTTTAAAGTGGATTATTTGGTTGCTGCTTTACCCTCTACTTTTTTTGCTGTTGCTGATTTTTGTGCAGCGGCATGGTGTTTTTGGCTATGGCCAGCTTTATGTTGTTTTTGCATTTGATGGGTTTTAACCGCTTGAGTCGAATGCTGTGCTGGAGTTGCTGCCATTGCAGAACCTGCGAAAATTGCTGTGGTGAATGCTGCAACAAGTAATGATGTAACTTTTTTCATGATCATATTCTCACTAAATAATTCGAGATCTGAACTAGATTCGATAATCATATCTTGGTGGATTTGTATGGAAACATCATGAAGTGCTTGTAGCGAAATTCAGTATAAATGAAATGATCATTGGTAAGATGAGTGGGGAATGGTAAGTGCTTTGATTTTTTAAGTTTTATTTAATTTTAATTAGTAAAGTATTGCCGTCATTTTAACTTGAACTAAGCCATTTAAATAAGTGCGTTTATTTTTAAAAATGAAGGAGTTTGTTATATATCATTTCAAGTATTATTTAGATAACGAAATTCTGATTACAGACTTAAATTGAGCATTTTGATCTTTTACTGCTACTCCACTATTGGAATGCCCCTCACATGAATAAGACAATCAGAAGAGCAACCATTAAGGACTTAATTGCAATTACTCAATTGATTGCGCCTTTTATTGATGAGTTTGCAATTAATGACAGTGGGCGACAACTGTTTTCCGCAAGTATGATTGAAAAAATGCTTGAGAATCCTGAAATTCACTATTTTGTTTATAGCGATCATCAGCAGATGATCGGTGTTATTGCGTATAAGAATCCGGCCCATTTGGTTCATTTCTTTATATCGAAAGAGAAGCAAGCTCAGGGAATTGGCCGAACAATGTGGGACTTTATTTTGCAGGAGGTGAAAAAGTCTGGTGTTTCAGTATTTACGGTAAATTCAAGCTGTAATGCACAACCTGTTTATGAACGATTTGGCTTTGTGGTGAAAGATGAAACCATTGAAAATCATGGGTTACGTTATGTTCCAATGTCCTTAAATCTGGTTAATACATAAAGCTGAAAATATGTGTTGTATATCTATAAGATGATTGATCAATGTTGTTGGTTTCAATGTCGGCAGGCTCAATAAAAACTCCGCATATTTGCGGAGTTTTTTATTGAAAGATTTTATAAGAATTAACCTTTGGTCATTTCTTCTAATGCATCCCAACGCTCCATTTTTTCAAGCAGCAGTTCATCAATCTCGCCAAGTCGTTGCGACGCTTTGGTGGCTGCATCTGCATCAGTCACAAACCAAGAACCATCTGCAAGTTTTGCAGTTAGTTCAGTTTGTTCTTTTTCTAAAGCTTCAATTTCTGCGGGTAACTGTTCTAAAGCACGTTGATCTTTATAACTCAACTTCACTTTTTTAACAGCTGGTTCAGCAGGCGTCGCAGCAGCTTCCGCTTTAGCAATGGCCTTTTTTACATCACTTTTCTGATCGACAACACGCTGATCTGGACGTTGTTCTAGATAGTCTTGATAGCCACCAATGTATTCATCGATATTGCCTTTACCATCAAATACCCAAGTTGATGTCACAACATTGTCCATAAATGCACGGTCATGAGAGATCAATAACAAAGTCCCTTTATAATCACTCAACATTTCTTCAAGTAATTCTAAAGTCACCATGTCTAAGTCGTTGGTTGGCTCATCCATTACGATAAGATTAGACGGTTTAAGCAATAACTTCGCCAAAAGGATACGATTACGCTCACCACCTGAAAGTGCTTTGACAGGAGTACGTGCGCGCTCAGGCGAGAATAAAAAGTCTTGTAAATAGCTGTAGATATGACGGCGACCACCATTAACATCGACAAAGTCTGAGCCTTCAGACACGTTGGCCATTACTGATTTTTCAAGATCTAGCGCATTACGTAATTGGTCAAAATAAGCCACTTCAAGTTGTGTACCTGTTTTTACCGAACCACCATGTTCAAGTGCACCTAAAATTGCTTTGATCAAGGTGGTCTTACCTACACCATTGTCACCCACTAAACCAATACGGTCGCCACGTAGTACTAATGCAGAGAAATCTTTAATAATTGGTGCATTATCACCAAAAGCCACACTTAAGTGTTCAATATCGAACACCAATTTACCTGAACGATTTGCCTCTTGAGTTGCCATGCTCACTTTACCTTGTTGTGAGCGACGTGCTTTAGATTGTTCACGTAAATCTTTTAATGCACGTACACGACCTTCGTTACGGGTACGACGTGCTTTGATGCCTTGACGAATCCAAGTCTCTTCTTCAGCCAAGCGTTTATCAAAAAGCGCATTCTGCTTTTCTTCAGCTTCCATTTGTTGTGCTTTTAAGTCGAGGTAGCGTGAGTAGTTACCTTCATAACTACGTAAAATACCACGATCCAATTCCACAATACGAGTCGCAATACTGTCAACAAAAGCACGGTCATGGGAAATAAATAACAGGGTCAGATTGTTTTGATCAAGTAAGAATTTCTCTAACCATTCAATACTTTCTACATCCAAATGGTTGGTTGGTTCGTCAAGTAATAAAACGTCAGGTTGCGTCAACAATGCACGTGCTAAAAGTACACGGCGTTTACGCCCTCCTGATAAATCAGCTAAATCCGCTTCAGGATCTAAGCCCATTTTGCTCAAGATAGAATTTACTTTGGTTTCTAATGCCCAACCATCGAGCAAATCCAGCTTATGTTGTAGGTTGCCCATACGATCACAAGCTTCCATATCACCTAATACACAAGCATCGCTGGCTTCGTGGTATTCTTTTAGGACGAGCGCGGCTTCTCCTGCACCTTCGGCAACAATATCTGCAACTTTGCCCGAATCCATCGGTACATCCTGAGCAAGCATAGAAATTGTAATACCATTTTGTAATGCAATTTCACCTTGATCAGGCAATAAACTTCCCTCAATCAGTTTGAGTAAAGTAGACTTACCTTCACCGTTACGACCAATCAGACAGACTCGTTCGCCTCGTTCTAAATTGAAGTTTGCGCCATCGAGCAGGGCAGGTCCACCAAACGCAAGTTGGACATCCCTTATAGTAATATAGGCCATACGGTTTCCTAAACATCCCACACTGAGGACTAAAAATGACTAAACATAAAAATATTGATGATCAGGCGTCATTTTCCGCACCCATAGAAGATTTGCAAGTCCGAATTGCATTTTTAGATGATTTAGTCGAACAATTAAATGATCAAGTAGCACAACAAAGCTTGGAAATCGCTGATTTAAAAAAACAAATGCAGTTAATTTACCAACGTATAGAATCTGCTGATTTGTCAGAAGGTATTGCAGCATTTGACCCAATGACCAATCGACCTCCGCATTATTGATCTAACGAAAGTAAAATATGAGTGGCTGAGGTGTGCTGAATCAAGAGTAAATTCACACATAGCAGTGGTATTGGCAAAGGATTTGCATAACGCAAGCGCTAAATTTGTGGGTTAAGATGGATTATGAACTTAAAAAACCTCGAAGCATTTTATTGGGTGGTGACCTTAAACAGTTTTAATAAAGCCGCAACAAAGCTTCAAACGACTCAGCCTGCAATTTCTCAAAAAATTACTGCGATTGAGAATGATCTCGGTTTTAAAGTGCTTGATCGCCGTTCTCGTCAAATCAAAGCCACGCATAAAGGCATGACCTTATTTAAATATGCTGAAAAGTTTATGCGACTGGAAACAGACTTAGTGGCTGAACTCACAGAAAGTCAGTATTTAACAGGAACGATTCGTTTAGGGGTTTCCGAAACGATTGTCCATACTTGGCTAGTGGAATATATGGAGCAAGTCCAGCAAGAGTTTCCAAAAGTTTCCATTGAAATCGTGGTGAATTTAACTCCAGATTTACAAGAAGGTGTACGCACCGGTGATTTGGATATGGCGTTTTTACTGGGGCCAACTTTGCCTTTTGAATGTATAGAACGTTCATTGTGTGATTTTGAATTAAGCTTTCTGGCATCACCTTCATTTAAAGGTGGAATCGGGCAGATGTCATTGCGGGCATTGATGTCGCATACCATTTTAACCTATCCAAGAATTACCTATCCTTATAAAGAGCTTAAAGCCAAAATGAAAGAACAAAAGATAGATGAACCTCTATCCATTACAAGTTATTCATTGGTCACATTATTACGTTTAGCTGAACAAGGTTTAGGGATTGCAGTGGTACCTAAACTAACGGCAATCAAAGAAATTTTAGATGGGCGATTGGAAATTTTGGATACGCCAATCCAATTAAAGACATTCCACTTTACCGCAATCTATACACAAGGCAATAACACCGCATTAAAAGAAAAGTTGACCGATTTAGCGGTTTTAACTTCGGAAAATGCCATGAAAAAGCTGAATAATAAAATTAGATAGTGAAGAATAAAACGGCATTTTATTCGGCTTTGGTTTTGATTTAAAAATTGCAAAAATATGAAATATTGATAATGAGAACTTATAGAAAGTGATAAATATTCATTATTAAATGATTTTAAAAATAATAAAAATATATGAATTCAATATCTTACGTTTAATAAATTTTGGATAAAGTCTTATTGTGACTCACCTTCGCCTATGCTTTTATTTGAAATACAGATTTGGTTCAGCATAACCAAAAAATCTTAAAAGTTTAAAGGATTAAAGAATTTCATATTTTAGAAAAATAGATGTTCTTTGTTTCACTTGAAATAGCGTTGATTAAGCTCAAATGGATGAGGAACGCCTACATGTCTTTATTGAAATCTTCTTTTTTATCTGACCGCCAATGGGCAATTGTTGCATCTATATTTATGATGGCAACATCGGCGATGGGGCCAGGTTTTCTAACCCAAACCGCTGTATTCACAGTGAAATTAGGTGCTGCATTTGGCTTTGCAATCCTAGTTTCGATCATTATTGATTACGTTGTTCAGCAAAACATTTGGCGTGTAGTTACCTTAACGCAAATGCGCGCTTCTGATATTGCCAATAAAGCTTTACCGGGGAGTGGTTACTTACTCGCATTTCTGGTTATTTTAGGTGGGTTTTTCTTTAGTATCGGTAACATTGCAGGTGCTGCACTGGGCTTAAATGCACTCTTTGGGTTGGATACCAAGGTCGGCGGCGTGCTGAGCGGTGCTTTGGCAATTCTGATTTTTGCCTCCAGAAAAGCCACACTGGCGATGGACAAGAGCATGATTATTTTGGGTTTACTCAAAATTGTTTTGATCGTGATCGTTGCATTTATTGTCATGCCACCTGTGGGGCAAGCCGTTCAACAAACTTTTGCACCTGATCAAATTGATTTCGCCATCATTACAACCATTGTTGGCGGTACAGTGGGCGGTTATATTTGCTACGCAGGCGCGCATCGCTTATTGGACAAAGGTGCTGTAGGACCAGAAAATATTGATGAAGTTGCCAGAGCCGCAACCAAAGGTATTGTGGTGGTCGGGATCATGCGTTATGTATTGTTCTTGGCATTCTTAGGGGTTGTGGTCAGCGGCGCAAATATCGATTTAGCAAGTCACGATGCCAATCCAGCTGCGCAAGCATTCCAATATGCTGCGGGTACATTTGGTTTTAAACTGTTTGGCTTGATTTTTTGGGCAGCGGGAATCAGTAGCACAATTGGTGCAGCTTATACCTCTGTTTCGTTTATGTCCGCATTTAAAAAGAACTTAACCACCAAACATACCAATTACCTCACGATTAGCTTTATCTCTTTAGCCCTGTTGCTTTACGTGATTCTAGGTGCAACACCAGCGGGCTTATTGATCTTTGTGGGTGGTTTTAATGGTTTGGTATTACCAATTGGTTTAACGATTTTTGTCTATGTTGCGGCATGTCGTAAAGACATGATGGGCAATTATAATTATCCAAAATGGTTGCTGGTTTTGGGTGTATTAACCTGCTTACTCACATGGTGGATGGGTTATATGTCATTCACGACGGTATTTAATTACCTCACCAAGCTTTAATCAACTTCACACTCAATTGAAAAGGAATGATCACAATGTATGTCGATTTAAATAGTGACTTGGGTGAAAGTTTTGGCTCATGGAAAATGGGCAATGATGAGCAAATTTTACCTGTTGTCAGTAGTGCTAATATTGCCTGTGGCTTCCATGCAGGTGACCCATTGGGAATATTGAAAACGCTTCAACAAGCAGTGCGATTAGATGTCACGATTGGTGCGCATGTTTCCTACCCAGATTTGGTTGGTTTTGGTCGCCGTAATATGGATCTGTCTCAAGACGAGCTGATTGCAGATGTGCTCTATCAAATTTCGGCACTTGATGGTTTGGCAAAAGTTGCTGGCTCCAAAGTGCAATATGTCAAGCCGCATGGGGCATTGTATAACACCGTAGCCAAAGATCCCGTACAAGCCGAAGCCGTGATTGAAGCCATTAAAATGTATAACCCAGCATTGGTACTGGTTGCTTTGGCTGGGTCAAATTTGGTTGCACAAGCACGTCAGGCAGGTCTAAAAGTGGTTTCAGAAGCCTTTGCTGATCGTGCTTATAACCGTGATGGTTCACTGGTTTCACGCCGTTTGGAGGGTGCTGTTTTGCATGATGCAGAGTTTGTGGCAAAACGTGTGGTTGCGATGTTAAAAAATGGCGGGGTTGAGTCAATTGATGGCATCTTTACCCCAATTCAAGCCGATACGATTTGTTTACATGGTGATACTGCTGGCGCATTAGAAATGTCCGCAGCGATTAAAGCTGAGCTGTTAAAAAACGACATTCAAGTTCGTTCATTTTGTGCATAAAACAATAAGGACAAGACACATGTTTAAAGAGATTAAAGTCGATCCAGTTCAACTAAAAGCTGCATTGGATGCGCGACAACAAATTCGTGCGGGTTTTGATCAACCCACAGCAGGAATGGCTGCTGGAATGACACAAGTGAATATGATTTCTGTACCCAAAGACTGGGCATATGATTTCTTGTTGTATGCCCAGCGTAACCCACAAAGTTGCCCTGTGTTAGATGTTTTGGAAGAAGGCGTATACCACTCTCGATTGGCTGCTGACACAGACATTCGCACTGATTTTCCACGATATCGTGTTTGGAAAGACGGTGAAATGGTTGATGAGCTCACTGATGCGAGTGAGCTTTATAACGCGCATCCTGATTTAGTGACCTTTTTAATTGGCTGTAGTTTCTCCTTTGAAACAGCTTTACAAGACGCAGGGATTGAAGTGCGTCATATCCATGACAAGACCAATGTACCGATGTATTTGAGTAATATCGAATGCCTTTCTGCTGGACGTATTTCAGGGAATATGGTGGTTTCTATGCGGCCCATTCCTGCCCATCAAATAGCTGAGGCGGTAAAAATTACGGCGCGTATGCCGAGTGTTCATGGTGCTCCCGTACATATTGGTCATCCTGAAAGTTTAGGAATACGCGACATCAATCAGCCAGATTTTGGTGATGCCTCACGTATTGAACAGGGTGAAATTCCAGTATTTTGGGCATGTGGTGTAACGCCTCAAGCGGCAATCATGAACTCGAAAATCCCATTTGCCATTAGCCATGCACCAGGACATATGTTGATTACAGACATACCTGATCGTGCGTGGATGCGTTAAGACAAGAAAGGATCAGTAAATGCGATTTTTATCGGTAAATTCCGACAGTTTCTTGATTGAGCTTTCTAGTTTAGAAGAAACTTTGGCGTTATACAGTAAATTGCAAAATTTACACTTGAATGGAATCAAAGATTTAATTCCTGCTGCAAAAACAATTTTAATTTGTTTTAACGAAATCAAGACTGACTTTAAAACCTTGAGTGTTTTGATTGGTACGTTAAACCTTGATTCAGGTTTTGATCGCAATACGCAGGAAGTGATTATTCCGATTCGTTACGATGGCGAAGATTTAGTACAAGTGGCGGAACTGCAAGGCCTCTCTATAGCCGATCTGATATTAAAACATCATCAAAGTACTTGGGACGTTGCCTTTATTGGCTTTGCTCCAGGTTTTGCTTATATGAGTAGCCTTGATCTGCCCTTTACAGACGTTCCTCGTCTAAAGACACCGCGTAAAAAAATTCCATCAGGTTCACTTGGACTTGCTGGGCAATACTCGGGTATCTACCCAAAAGATAGTCCAGGTGGTTGGCAATTGATTGGAACAACGTCAGAAAAAATGTGGGATTTGGAGCGTCAAAATCCTGCGCTTTTACGACCAGGAATGCGGGTGCATTTTGAGGATATAACTCATCGGCCTGTATCTGTGGATGTGCCCAAGCAAATCACGCCACGACAAGATTTAACTTTAAAACACCCCTTATTTAAAATCACGGCATCTGGCTTGCAAGTTTCGATTCAAGATGAAGGCCGTTTTCAGCACAGCAATATCGGTGTGGGGACAGCAGGTGCGATGGATGTGGTTTCGATGCATTGTGCCAATCGAATCGTGGGGAATCCAACGGATACGCCTGTGATTGAGGTACTCAATGGTGGTTTAAAAGCAGTCATGCAAAATTCAGCTGTCATTAGCGTGGCAGGTGCAATTTCCAATATCCATGTGAAATTTGCAGATGGTCAAAAAGTAGATTTTGACAGTTATCAAGCGATTGCACTGGATGAGGGAGATGAATTTCAAATTCAAACGCCGAGTGCAGGGTTACGCAATTACCTTGCGGTTCGTGGTGGTTTGGATATTCAACCCATTTTAAATAGCTGTTCTTTTGACAGTTTAGCCATTCTTGGTCCAGCCCCTTTAAAAACGGGTGATGTCATTTACCAAGGTCAAGTTGTCCCATCCAATATCAGCATCAACGAAGTGCCAAAATCCAATCTCCCGTCCCTTGGCGATACGATTGAACTTGATATTGTGATGGGACCTCGAACGGATTGGTTTGAGCAAAGCAGTATTGAAAAACTGTGCAATCAAGCATGGTTAGTGACTCATGAAAGTAATCGAGTGGGATTACGTTTATCTGGGAAAGCACCCTTAACACGTAAGATTCACCATGAATTGGAAAGCGAAGGCACATGTATTGGTGCTTTGCAGATTCCACCCAATGGTCAACCTGTATTGTTTATGAATGATCACCCATTAACAGGTGGTTATCCTGTGATTGCTTCGGTTGCCAAGCATCATTGGGATTTGGTGGCACAAATACCTGCGGATTGCCATATCAAATTTAGAAAAATCGCCGAATTTGTAGATATCGAGAACTAAGATGAACCAGCAAAAATATGTAAATGAAAAATTATTGATTGCCAATCGTGGTGAAATTGCTGTGCGTATTATCCATGCTTGTCGGGATATGGACATTGCTTCAGTGGCGATGTATGCAGATGACGATATTGGCAGTTTGCATGTCGAACTTGCAGATGAAGCGTGGGGTTTGGTTGGGGCAACTGCAAAAGAAACCTATTTAAATATTGATGCCATTATTGATATTGCTAAAAAATCAAAAGCCACGATGGTGCATCCGGGTTATGGTTTTTTGTCAGAACGGGCTGAGTTTGCACAAGCCGTGATTGACGCAGGATTGAAGTGGGTGGGTCCATCTCCTGAAGCAATTACCAAGTTGGGTGACAAAATTGAAGCACGTAAAATCGCTGCTTCAGTAGGTGCTCCATTGGTACAAGGCACACAAGACCCTTTGAACAATGCAGATGAGGCTTTAGCTTTTGCAAAACAATATGGATTGCCAATTGCAATTAAAGCAGCCTTTGGTGGTGGTGGACGTGGCTTAAAAGTGGTTTGGAAACTTGAAGAAGTGAAAGAACTTTATGACTCTGCTGTACGTGAAGCACAAGCTGCATTTGGTCGAGGTGAATGTTTTGTTGAGCAATACTTAGATAATCCACGTCATGTTGAAGCGCAAGTTATTGCTGATTTACATGGAAATGTTGTGGTTTTAGGCACACGCGATTGTTCTTTACAGCGTCGTAATCAAAAATTAGTTGAGGAATCTCCAGCACCATTTATCAGTGACAAGATTTACCAAGAGATTTTAACTTCAGCAAAAAATATTTGTCAGGCTGCTCATTATGTTGGAGCAGGGACAGTCGAGTATTTATTGAGTCAAAACGGGACGCTATCATTTTTAGAAGTCAATACGCGGTTGCAAGTTGAACATCCTGTGACGGAGGAAACAGCGCGCGTTGATTTGGTGGTTGAGCAAATTCAGGTGGCTTTGGGCGAAGAGTTATCGATCAAAGAAACCCCTAAAGCACAAGGTCATGCCATTGAGTTTCGTATCAATGCAGAAGACCCTAGCCGTGGTTTTATTCCAGCATTTGGTACACTAAGTTTATTTGAAGCACCTTTTGGTCATGGTGTGCGTGTCGATACTGGCGTGCGCACAGGCTCTCTGGTTTCCAGCCATTTCGATTCTTTAATGGCAAAGCTGATTGTGACGGGGGAAACGCGTGAAATCGCAATACGCCGCGCAAAACGTGCTTTAAAGCAGTTTAAAATTGAGGGTGTGGCTTCAGTTTTAGATTTTCATCGAGCCGTGCTGAATGAGCCTGATTTTATCGACGAATTTAAAGTACATACGCGTTGGATTGAAAATGACTTTAAACAAGACTTAAAATCAACTCGACGTGCGATTCCTCAGCATCAACAGCCTATGATTTTGAGTTATATTGAAATAGATGGAAAATTACATCGTCTAGGGTTACCTGCAGGGATGTTTGCTCAAGGTGCAGTTCAGGCTGATCTACAACAGACGCAAACACCAGAGTTAGCGCTTCAACCTGAGCACTTACAAGCGCCTATTAACGGGGTCATCATTGCATGGAAAGTCCAAACCGGAGAGCAAGTGAGTGCAGGGCAAGTTGTGGCAATTATGGAAGCCATGAAAATGGAAGTTCAAGTTTTGGCTCATCAAGATGGTCTAATTCAATTGCTTAAAGAGGTAGGTTCAACCTGTTATGCAGATCAAGTGATTGCAACAATCCAATGATATTTATCTTTAAAATTTAAAACTTATAAATTTAAATCAGGTGGAATTGGGAGTTTAGGATTAAATTTCCAATTTTATTTGACCTTTTGTTGAAAGCTAGTTGTAATGCTTGGCACTGTTCAGTCGCAAAATTTTTGACCATGCCGAATAAAGCTGTTCTTCTCGATCTTGAAAATAATATGCCTACAGCCAATATCCTGAGGGAGATTATTGAACATTACCCGACACTCTATCTTTTCAATTGCACAGGGCAATTTCAGTACTCTCTAGAAGACTTAACTGAGTTTTCAGGCTGGGTGAGCAGTGGCCAGGTGGTGATTTTAGAGGTACCGAATGCATCTGAAAAAGAATATGAATATGCAGTTGTGGTGGGACAACTATTGGCATTATTAGAACCTGAAATTAAGATTGACGTAATTTCTGCAGTGCCAAGCTGTCGCTTATTGTTAGATCTAATGCGTAGTGCTGATCTTGATTGCAGTTTTATTCAAGTTCAGTCGACGCTAGAGCGTCAACGCAACAAATACTCAATACCAAGTCTACAAGCGATTAAAAATAAGCCATATTTAATCATGGTGAAGAAGTATTGTGATGCTTTGGGAGAAATGACTGGCAAACCAAATACGATTGAGAAATTGAAAAATTCTATTGTTAATATTTTGCAAATTGTTCCAGAAAAAGCTCAACATCTTGTTGGAATGTTAATCAATTTGAAAATTGTCAAACGCTTTGATGATCAAGTTGCTTACCGTAAAAAAGTGTTGAAGCAATGGACAGCTCTTGATATTGAATCTCCTGTTTTAGTAAACCTAACTGAGACAGAATCCGTAGCACAAGCTAATATTAAAATTGAAAAAATTGATCAATTTTTAGAAAAATTATGTGCGGACTCGGATCGAGTTTTACAAGAAGTTGATCAGCAAGATTCGGTGAGTTTGGTACACAATGTTTTATTTAAAAACTTTGAAAAAATAGATCCTGTACAAATCGAAGTCATCCATAAATTGAATGATCTAAAAACAGATAAACCTAAAGATATTTATGCGTTACGAGATTTATTGGAACAAATGTTTCCAAAGTCAGATATTCGTTTATTGCTTAAAGAGTTGATTGAAAAAGGCTATATTTACTGGAATGGTCATGAAGTTGTTTATAGTCATGAAATGTACTTAAATTAGACCAAACTTGAAGTTATCAGAGCAAAACAAAAAAGCGATTAGATTTAATGTTAAACGCTTTTTTATTGAGTTATAGATCCTGTTTTGATAAGTCTGTACGTTCTTATAAATTTGCGACACCTCCATCTATTAATAGTTCGCTACCCACTATAAATTTAGCTTCATCTGAAGCAAGATAAATAAAGGCATTGGCGATTTCTATAGGATCTGCCAATCTTTTAATTGGTACCAGATTTTCAATACTGACTTTAAGTTGTTCGGTCTCAGCGGGGGTATTGGCGACTTTGTTAAGGGCTGGTGTTAAAGTTGGTCCTGGGGAGAGTAAGTTAAAACGTATTTGATGCGCTAAAAGCTCTCTAGATAATGTTTTGGCTAAAGAGCGTAAAGCGATTTTAGATGCGGCGTAAACGCTACTTTTCTCTAAGGCAATATGAATACTGGTCGAACCACATAAAATGACTGAGGCATGGGGATTGATCATTGAAAGCAAATTTTGAATAAGAAAAAATGGGCCTTTTACATTGGTGTTGAAAATCACATCGAATTGTTCAGTTGTCCATTGACCAAATGCCTCATGTGTGACATTACCAGCATTGATATAAATTACATCGAATTTAATTGATAATTCTTGTATTTTTTGAGTGAAATTATCTTGAGATGCTAAATTGGAATGATCACATGAGATGCCCAAGCTTTGCGTACCGAGTTGATTTTGTGTTTGCAAAATTTGGTCTTGATTTCTGCCTGTAAATACAACAAAAGCACCTTCTTCTATTGCTCGTTGTGCGGCTACAAAACCGATTCCACTGGTTGCACCTGTAATTAAAACCGTTTTATTCTTTAATCGCATATTGTTCACTAAATTGTCTAAAGACTCTTATATTGTGGAAATTTATTTGCGAAAGTAAGTACTTACCAATTGGTGACTTAGTCGTTGTTTGGTTTGAAATAGACTAAACTCATATACTATAAAATGTAGCTTTATGTAAGGTGAAAAATAATGACACTGCAATATGAGCAAAATTGTTCGATTATGCGATTTGTTGCATTATTTTCAGGAAAATGGGTGTTGCCGATTGTCTATCATCTTATTGAAGCAAAACATCCTGTTCGGTTTAGCCAATTACAAAAGGCTTTAGCGCCTATTCCCCAAAAAGAGCTATCGAAACATTTAAAATTGCTTGAGCGATACCAACTTATAACAAAGCAGATTTACCCAGAAGTACCACCTAGAGTGGAATATCAAATCACCGAATTGGGACAAACGTTGGAAAACTCTATTCAGTCATTGGGAATCTGGATGGAGTTTTATGAAAAAAATATGAATGAAAAATAAGAGATTAAACTGACCTCAAAATGAGTAATTGCAGGTAATTTTAATTTTAAACTTGCGTTTTATATTCAGCTTATGCAACTCTAATATAGGAATTAAAAGGTGAACTATGGAACACACTGGTCTTTGGGTTGCGCTCGTTATTATTGTTTTTGTATTGGGCTCGATTTTTGGCTTACGCGTAAGCCCTAGAGAAAAAGCATTAGGTTTAATGCGAGAGAAAGCACGTAAGATGGGCTTACACCCACGTTTAGTGGCTGCACCAGAGTGGACGAAAATCCCAATGGCAACAGAGTCTCGTGCGAGTATGGTGGCTTATTATAGTGTACTTATTCCAGATGCACGCTTAGCTTTGATGCGCGCCCGTGTAGCAGAGCAAAAGCTTCAAGTGGTCCTCGGTGATGAGAAATTTAAAGATTTTCCCATTGCATTAAAAGGGATTTATGCTATTGATATGCAGGCCAACTGTGTAGGGCTTTATTGGGATGAAGAATCTGACCTCAGAGCAACACAGCTTGATGATATGAAGGCATATTTACTTACATTGGCTGAAATTTAACTTAATAATAGGAACAGTGGTTTATTATGGCGAACGCTCCTCGGTCCACATCCAAAAGCACAACAGCAAATTCTCCTGATGCTGGGAAAAAACGTGCACTAGTGATTGTGGAGTCGCCTGCAAAAGCGAAAACGATTAATAAATATTTAGGCTCAAATTACATTGTGAAGTCTTCGGTAGGTCATGTTCGTGACTTGCCTACAGGTGGTTCAAGTAAATCGACAGAAAAAAAACCAGCAACACGTACCAAATTGACGGATGAACAGAAGGCTGAAAAGGCACAATCCGCTTTAGTCAATCGTATGGGGGTTGATCCTGAGCATGGCTGGAAAGCTAAATATGAAGTGCTTCCAGGCAAAGAACATGTCGTCGCTGAACTGAAAAAACTGGCCAAAGATGCAGATGAAATCTATCTCGCAACGGATTTGGATAGAGAAGGGGAAGCGATTGCTTGGCATTTAAGAGAAGTGATTGGTGGTGATGATAGCCGTTACCATCGTGTAGTCTTTAACGAGATTACCAAAAATGCCATTCAAGAAGCATTTAAGCAACCTACACGACTAGATTTAAACCGTGTGAATGCGCAACAGGCTCGTCGCTTTCTCGACCGCGTGGTTGGCTTTATGGTTTCACCATTACTGTGGGAAAAGATTGCGCGTGGCCTCTCTGCAGGGCGTGTACAGTCGGTTGCGGTAAAATTGGTGGTCGAGCGTGAACGTGAGATTCGTGCCTTTATTCCTGAAGAATACTGGCAAGTTTTTGCAGATACCCAATCTGCAAAAGATGAAATTCGTTTAGAAGCAGTCAAGCAAGCTGGCAAAACATTAAAATTACAAAATAAAGCGCAAACTGATGCTTTATTGAAAATTTTAAAAAATGCTGAATATAAAGTTGCAACACGCGAAGATAAGCCAACTAAGGTCAATCCAAGTGCGCCTTATATAACGTCAACTTTGCAACAAGCTGCTAGTACTCGCTTAGGTTTCTCAGTGAAGAAAACCATGATGCTGGCACAGCGCTTATATGAAGCTGGTTTTATTACTTATATGCGTACTGACTCAACATTCTTGAGTGATGATGCTGTCAGTATGGTGCGTAATCATATTGAAACTGAATTTGGTGCAAAGTACTTACCTGCTAAAGCAAATCGTTATGGGAATAAAGCCAATGCGCAAGAAGCCCATGAAGCGATTCGTCCTTCCAATGTTGCCTTAAAAGGCGATAGTTTGGCGGGTGTTGAGCGTGATGCACAACGTTTATATGATTTGATCTGGCGTCAATTTGTTGCATGTCAAATGACTCCAGCAGAGTATTTATCCTCAACGATTTTGGTTGATGCCAATGGTGTAGAACTCAAGGCCAAAGGTCGTACTTTAGTTTTTGATGGTTTTACCAAAGTGCGTGGTCAGAACAAGTCTGATGATGATGTTTTATTACCAGCAGTCAAAGTGGGTGAAATTCTAAAACTTGAGAAACTTGATCCTTCTCAACATTTCACTAAACCCCCTGCACGTTTTACTGAAGCATCTTTAGTTAAAGAATTAGAAAAACGTGGTATTGGTCGTCCATCTACCTATGCTGCGATTATTTCTACGATTCAAGATCGTGGCTATGTCAAACTCGACAATCGGCGTCTTTTTGCAGAGAAGATGGGAGAAATTGTTACCGATCGTCTAGACGAGAATTTTAATAACCTGATGAATTATGCATTTACTGCAGATTTGGAAGGTCAATTGGATAAAGTTGCAGATGGTGAACGTAATTGGAAAGAGCTGTTAGATAGTTTCTACGGTGATTTTAAAAAGCGTTTAACTACAGCACAGGGTGAAAACGGTATGCGCCGTAATCAACCTGTAGAAGTTGAAGCTGTTCACTGTAAAGAATGTGAACGTCCGATGCAGATTCGTACTGGTACAACGGGTGTCTTCCTTGGTTGTTCTGGCTACAACTTGCCACCAAAAGAACGCTGTAAAGGGACGTTGAATTTAACACCAGTTGAGTCGTTGGCTATACTTTCTGATGATGACAGTGCTGAAACTGCTGACTTAATGTCGAAAAAACGTTGTCCAATATGTGGTACGGCAATGGACAGCTATGTGATTGATGGTGGTCGCAAGTTACATATTTGTGGTAATAACCCGGATTGTGATGGTTACGAGCTGGAAGAAGGCGAGTTCAAAATCAAGGGTTATGATGGTCCAACCATTCCATGTGATAAATGTGATGGCGAGATGCAGTTAAAAACAGGTCGTTTTGGTCCATATTTCGCTTGTATGAGTTGTGACAATACCCGTAAAGTTCTGAAAAATGGTCAGCCAGCGCCACCTCGTGTCGACCCAATCAAAATGGAACATTTACGTTCAGTCAAACATGATGATTACTTTGTTCTACGTGATGGAGCAGCGGGGTTATTCTTGGCTGCAAGCAAATTCCCTAAAGTACGCGAAACACGTGCACCGAAGGTTGCGGAGTTACGTTCAGTTGCAGATCAACTTGATCCTAAGTATCAGTTTATCTTGCAAGCACCTGATCAAGATCCAGATGGTAATCCAAC
Organism: Acinetobacter sp. LipI_19; assembly: GCF_058242925.1. Classification (NCBI taxonomy): domain Bacteria; kingdom Pseudomonadati; phylum Pseudomonadota; class Gammaproteobacteria; order Moraxellales; family Moraxellaceae; genus Acinetobacter; species Acinetobacter sp. LipI_19. Next base: position 3,405,167 of record NZ_JBZAYK010000001.1, on the reverse strand, counting down.
ATTGGTTAAGTTTAGCCGTAAAAACCAAGCGCAATATATTGGTTCAGAGACCCCAGAAGGTAAACAAACCAAATGGTCTTTGGTCTACCAAGATGGGAAATGGGTAGAAGCTTAATTCATAGATATTTAAAAATGCTGGCCTAGGTCAGCATTTTTATTGCAATTAAAAATTGAGAATATAATCAATGTGGAAAAAGATTCGAGTTGGTATTTTACTGATCATTCTGCTGATTGTTGCAGTGAATGCTTGGCGTGATATGAACCAAGATTGGAGCAAGCCCATCTTTGTTTTATTACATCCAATTAATGCAGATGGTCAACGCTCCACATCAGTCTATATTCAGCAAATTTCAACAGATGATCTTGAAGAAATTAAACATTATTTAAGTTTGCAGTCTCAAGTATTTCGTGGACAACCGATTTCGTTCCATTTTCAACTTGGACGTGAATTAGATACTTTGCCACCTAAGTTTCCAGAATCAGGCCGTATATTGGATACAGTTCTGTGGAGCTTAAAATTTAGATTTTATGCATGGAAACAGCATCAAGGAGAAGATGGCTCACCATCGGTGACCCTGTATTTAAATTATTATGATCCGAAGTTGCTGAAAGTATTGAAGCACTCCACTGCATTGGAACGAGGACGTATTGGCTCGGTGAATCTATTTGCATCGCGAAAGCAAAGTTCGAGTAATAAGGTTGTTCTTGTACATGAGTTGTTACATACCTTTGGCGCCAAAGATAAATATGATTTTAAAACAGGGCAGCCACTCTATCCAACAGGCTATGCAAATCCTGAGCAACAACCACGCTACCCGCAACCACGTGCAGAAATCATGGGTGGATATATTCCGCTTTCAGAAAGTAAAAGCAAAACACCTGAAGAACTAGCAGATACTATGATCAGTCGACTCACTGCACAAGAAATGGGATGGGTGAAGTAGCATATAGACCTGTGCAATTTATCGCTAAGATTCTGCTCAAATAAAGCTTTATTTTCGTATAGATGCAGATTTTATACAGACAAACAACTGAATTAGATCAACAATAAAATCAATGAATAACAACCAAGAGAAGAATATGCGTACTGTAGGAAATGATTTAGTTCGTCATCAACTCCATGAAAACCGTAAATGGTATCTTCTGCTTGGAGCTTTATTGGTGATTTTTGGATTAGTGCTATTGGCTTCACTGAGTATGGCAACATTGACAGTTGTTGCATTGTTTGGTGCTTTAATGATGATCGGTGGGGCTTTACACCTGATTGCAGCATTTAAAATTTTTGATGGCGGTTTCCGTTGGCTTTGGGCGTTGTTTGGTGTGTTGTATATCGCAGCGGGTTATTATGCCTTTAAATCTCCGATTACCACTGCAGTGGTATTAACCAATTTACTGGCAATTGCTTTATTGATTGGCGGTTTTATTCGTATTTTTAATGCTTTTATGTTGAAACCAATGTCTGGATGGGGTTGGACATTATTTTCAGGGCTTTTAACATTGGCAACAGGCGCAATTATTTTGGCATCACCTGATTCTCCTTTTTGGGTACTCGGATTATTTTTAGGTGTGGATATTTTATTCCAAGGAGTGAACTATCTTACCTTCGCAGCAGCAATTAAACACATCCCTCCAGCGAGTCATTAAGGTTTCACTTGATATTTGAAATCGTATACGCTTTTAATAAAATGCCTGATGAATGACATCAGGCATTTTGCATTTTGGCGTAAATATTTATGCAACTAGAGCAGTATTCTGTTAAATCTTATCTTAATTAACACGCTTGAAAAGCGAAGTGTTGCCTAGATAAATTGATTAAAGTGCTAAAACGCAGCTTACTTTGCAACTTTATACTGGCTAGAAATGGCGATACGGTTCCATGTATTGATCACAATCGCAATCCATTCAATCGCTGTAATTTCATCACTAGATAAATGCTGTGCAGCTTGCTCATAAGCGTTATCTGGAAAATGTTGATTGGCAATTAAAGTAATCTCTTCAATTAAAATTAAGGCCGCACGTTCTTTTTCAGTAAAGTATTCACTCTCACGCCAAGCACTAATCAAGGCAATACGATCGGTTGACTCGCCCGCTTTAATTGCATCTTGGGTATGCATACGAACACAGAAAGCACATTGGTTAATTTGCGAGGCTCTTAATTTGAGCAAATGAGAGAATCCAACATCAAGCCCAGCTTGCTGAACTTTTTGCATAGATAAATTTTCAAGCTCGATGACCGTTTTATATAGTTCTGGGGCGGTCTTCCCAAGGTTTACACGTTGCATAGTTGTCATTTCTTTAGTCTTAATTATGAATTTATTAGTTTATCTATACTCGAAAAATCGTTATGTTAATTTTTGAATCTCATCAAAATGCATTTGCTCATGTCTAAAGTTTTTGTTCTTGCGCCTGACTCATTTAAAGAAAGTATGACAGCCGAACAAGCTTGTTTTGCAATGCAACGTGGCATTGAAAAAGTCATTGCTGATGCACAGTTTATTCATGTACCTATGGCAGATGGTGGTGAGGGAACAGTCGATGCTTTGGTCGCTGCACGAAGTGGTCGTAAAGTATATATTGAGGTCACTGGTCCATTGGTTCAGCAACGAATATCCACCTATTGGGGATTAATTGATGGCGGTCAAACGGCTGTTATAGAAATGGCGATGGCAAATGGTATTCATTTGATTGAAAAATCCCAACGTAATCCTTTGGTGACATCAACTCTGGGTACAGGGGAAATGATTAAAGCCGCTTTAGATTTGGGTGTTGATAAAATCATTATTGGTCTAGGTGGGAGCGTCACCAATGATGCTGGTGCTGGGATGGCACAGGCTTTAGGGGCAAAATTTTTAGATGAAAACAACCATCCTGTAGATGTGGGTGGTGGGCAGCTTCAACAGATCAAAAGCATTGATCTTTCACAACTCGATGTGCGTTTAAAAGCGACTGAGATTATTATTGCCAGTGATGTAAACAATCCATTATGTGGTCCAAATGGTGCTTCTTTTATTTTTGCACCACAGAAAGGAGCAACTGCTGAGATGGTTGGGATCTTAGATCAAAATCTTGATCATTTTGCTATGTTGGTGAAACAACAATTGCATGTGGATGTGGCAAATATTCAGGGTGCTGGTGCTGCAGGCGGTTTGGGTTTCGGACTTATGGCTTTTACAGGAGCAAAAATACGCTCTGGTATAGAAATCGTGATTAAAGAAACCCAACTTGAGGATAAAATTGCACAAGCGGATTATGTGTTTACTGGTGAGGGCGGTATTGATTTTCAAACCAAGTTTGGCAAAACGCCTTTTGGTGTGGCGCAAGTTGCCAAGCAGTTGAATAAACCTGTGATTGCTTTTGCAGGGCATATCGGTGAAGGCGTCGATGAGCTTTATGCAGAAGGCTTTAGTGCAATTTTTGGAATAGTTGATGGTGCATGTGATTTAGCAACAGCATTAAAGCATGGTGAGCAAAATTTAGAACGCTGTTGTGAGAGTGTGGCTCGGTTGTTAAGATTATAGGGTTGTTTTTATTATCGAAGCTCTCCTTTAATCTCTGCTATGGGTGATGAATTTTATTGTCTTGAATTTTTCTTCATTGGTATGTCCTGATTTAAGCGTCAATTCACGACTTGATTCTTGGGTTAAAATGCATAATTTCACTATAGCTCTGCTAAACTAGCAGCCATCCATAAAATGATGAGTGAAAATGAGTTTAGCCAACCTGATTAATGAATTAAACCCTCAACAAAAACAAGCTGCTACGACTGAAACAAAACATAGTCTAGTTCTTGCTGGGGCAGGTTGTGGCAAAACCAAAACCATTGTGGCACGAGCTGCATATCTCATTGATCAAGGCATTCCTGCCAATCAAATCCAAATTTTGACATTTACCCGCCGTTCTGCCAGCGAGATTGTGGCGCGGGTAGAGCTTGCTTTAGGTGATCAGGCCAAAGGGTTACGCGCATCTACATTTCATACCTTTTGCATGTATTTACTTAGACGTGTGCCAAAAGCTTTTGGATTAGATCAATTTTCGATCATAGATCGTGATGATCAATTGATGTTGTTCCGTTTGATTCGTGGAAAGGATGATAAAAAGAATCCCAACGCCTTACCTAAACCACAACAGCTTTGTGATTTATATTCCTTTGCACGCAATACTCGGCAAAAACTAAGTTTGGCTTTAGAAAAGCAATTGCCTGAGTTTTTAGATGATAAAGACCAAATTGCTGAAATCATGAAAGAGTACGAAACCCGAAAGCGGGCACGTAGTTTTCTAGATTACGACGATATTCTCGCCGTGGTTGCTTCTGCTTTGGCTCAGTCGGATGGCTTAGCAGATTATGTCGCGGGCTTATGTCAGTACATGCTAGTTGATGAAATGCAGGATACCAATCCTTTGCAATGGGCGATTCTTGAACCATTAAAAGACAAAACATCATTGTTCTGTGTGGGGGATGATGCACAGTCAATTTATGGTTTTCGTGGTGCGGATTTTGAAAATATCCACCATTTTAAAGAACGTGTACCAGATGCAGAGATTTTTAAATTAGAAAAAAATTATCGCTCTACTCAAGAAATTTTAGATTTTTCAAACTGGTTGCTTGATCAAAGCGATATTCATTACGATAAAAAACTTGAAGCTTATCGTGGTGAAGGCATTAAACCGCGAATGCATGTTTTTCCAAACGAGTTTGATGAAGCAAAATGGATCGCGATCGACATCAAAGAGCGACATTTATTAGAAGGTTCAGCTTGGCATGACCACATGGTGTTGGTGCGCTCAGCCTTTGCGGCAAGACATATTGAGGCTGCTTTTATCCAAGCCAATGTTCCTTACCGATTTATTGGTGGGATGAAGTTACTTGAAACAGCGCATGTTAAAGACTTACTGAGCTTATTGCGTGTTATTGCCAATCCATTGGATGATATTGCATGGATGCGGTTTTTAACCTTGTGGAATGGCGTGGGCGATGTCGGTGCGAGTAAGCTGGCGCAACAACTGTTACTTGATGCAGATATTGAGAAAATCACAGAAAAATTAGAAAAGTTTGGACGCATTCCTGACAATACATTGCTGATTATGAAGCAAATGAGTGTATTGAAAACTGAAGTTGAAGCCTGTGTAAAACTCGGTGTAGAGGCTATTCTCAATCAACTTGAAGAAAATTATGCCAAAAAAGATTGGCATAAACGGGTGGGTGATTTTGATTTGGTTAAGCAATTGGCATCTAAACATACCCAACTGAGCGAGTTCTTAGAAGAATATGTGCTTGATCCTGTTTCAATCAGTGAAATTGAACGTCAGTCGCAAGATGATGTGGTGACTTTAATTACGATCCATTCTGCGAAAGGTACAGAACAAAAGGTTTGCTATGTGGCAAATGTCTCTGCGGGGCAATATCCTAATGCACGTGCTCAAGGAAATTTCGATGAAGTTGAGGAAGAGCGTCGTGTGCTTTATGTGGCTTTAACACGCGCCCAAAATGAACTTATTTTAACCAAACAAAATTTAAGTTTTTGGGCCCATACGCAAACGGATGAACAAGGTCGTAAGATTGAAAGTTATTTTCTCAATGACTTAACTCGAAATTTATGTACTACAGAAACCCACTACAGACAGCGAGAGCAAACTGTAAAAAGTGCCTTAATCGAACGTCGGGCGATTAATTTAGATTTTGGTATAGATCTAGATTAAACTATAGCAATCGTTTTTCATTCAAAAAGTAGGTAGGCGAGTGCTTTTTGATGTTTTTTGCCTCGTTTATATTTTAAGGTTGTGAGATGAAAATTTTAGTTCGTAATTTAGAACGTACTGTAACTGAAGCTGAATTGTTAGAGTTATTTAAGCAATATGGTACAGTAGATACTTGTACTTTAGTGCTTGATACGGCAACAGGAAAATCGAAAGGTTTTGCTTTTGTTGAAATGCCACATGGTAGAGAAGCAGTCAAAGCGATTAAAGCTTTGAATACTTTGCGCTTACATGGTCATGGAATTCGTGTAAAAGCAGCGGAAGATAAGCCAGAAGCATAATTGGCAGATATTCTAAGGAGCATTTATTGCTCCTTTTTTTATTTTAGTATTTAAATGATCTCGCCAAATCATGATAAAAATAAAAACTTAAACTGATATTTTTGTAAAAACGAGCGCTATCTATTTTATTGACATACAACATGGATAAAATTCATTGTGATTTTTGTTCAATAAAGATTAAGCTAAGACTGTAAAGAATGCCAAAATCTTAGGGAACTTCCATGTCACGTGTAGCTCGCTTTCATGCAGACCGTACCAATCAAAAACTTTACTTTGCTCGTCTTGCATGTATGCAAGGAGAACAAACTGAAAATGTTCAACAAGCTCAAGCACATCGTGAAGCAGCAGTATTTCATTTACATGGTGCGGTTTTAGCCTTTCTGCAAGAGTTGGTACGTTATTACCGTTTAAATGATTTTTCCCCAACCTTAAAGTCAATCGAAGAAAATATGGCGGCTAAAGGACAAGTATCACCAGAAGTTTTAGTGATGCAAAAATTAGCCAAAGAAGGATTTATTGCCGAACTCAAAAGAGCATATCGACTTTGTCAGTATGCACCTGAGCCAAGTGCACCAGAACCAGAAGATGAAACATCATCAAACTTAATTATCAAAGTGACTCAAACACCACAAGCTTGGTTGCCTGATACAAAGATTCTAAGAGAGTGGCACCGAGATTTATCGCAGCTTATTGATGGTTTTCGTAATGAAATGGTTGAATTCTGATCTTTTTGATCAGATATACTTGAAATTTTGTTTTAAATGACTATATAAAATATCTACAAGATGCAAAGTGCATTCAGCACCTTGCCCCATGTTGAGCATGGAGGATTTATGTCTATCGAACAGTTAAAAGAGTTATTTGGAAATCAGGAAGCTATTTTGGAGTTGGTACAGCTCGAAGGTGGGGAGCTGGCACTGCGTAATGCAGGTTCTGAAAAAGAGCCATTGGTCACTATTCAATTTAATGAAGAAGTGAAAGCACTACTGGGTGATCAAACGCCAGCGATTGCGCAACAGATGATTCAAGCTGCATTATTTGCGTTACTTGAAAAACAGGCAGATGAATGGCACGCTGAAGTTGTAGATGAACAACCAAAATTTATGAGCTAGTGATTTCATTTATTCTAGAATAAATACAATAAACGCACTTTCGAGTGCGTTTTTCTTTGTATGTCAATAGCATGATATTCATAGAGGATATCAAAAGAAGATATCAAATTATAAAAGCTATATCTTTGTCCAATAGTGGCATTCATGCCACTATTGGAGGTAAACACCACGAATAAGCAAACTTTCACAAATAAATGTTCAGTTGCTTTAAGTGAGTTTTGACGATAGCCCTATTTCAATGTGTGGGTTCATGATGATGAGCAATTTGGATTTGGTTTAAAATATGATTACTCATGTTTTTCGCCATTTCTTCTTTTGCATAATACACTTCACCAACATTGTCTTTACGGATCACTTCAGCTTCTTCTTTATTTTCAGCACAGACTAACACTTGAATTTCTGGATTAAGTAGCTTGGCCGTATCGACAATTTTATGAATATCTACAATATCCATCGGTGAAATCACCAATAGTCGTGCATGTTGGATATGGGCTTGAATCAATACACTGGGTTCAGTTGCTCGACCAGAAACCGCAGCAATGCCTTTTTCACGCAAATTCTCTACAATCTCGCGGTTCTCTTCAGCGATAACCACTTTGATGCCATCATCCATCAATGTTTTGGTTATACGACGTCCGACTTCACCATGACCAACAATCACCACTTGATCGCGTAAATACGCTTGATCGACTTCATCTGGAAGCATCGCCAATGGGTCACCACTACGTTCAAGTAAGCGTGCTAAATGCGAACGCTCACGGATCCAGTTTTGTACTGGTTCAATCGCAGAAAATAGGAATGAATTGAGCGTGATGGAAAATAAAGCACCCGCTAAGATTAAGTTTTGTGCTTCAGGACTAAGCAATCCCAGCGATAAGCCTAAAGTTGCGAGAATAAAGGAAAACTCACCAATTTGTGCCAGACTGGCACCCACTGTTAATGCTGTGTTGATGGGATAACGGAAAAATAATACCAATGCCATTGCAGCTAACGTCTTACCAATCATAATAATGGCGATGACCGCTAAAATATGCAGAGGCTGTTCCACAAGGATACGCGGATCAAATAACATTCCGACAGAAACGAAAAATAGGATCGAAAAAATTTCTCGTAAAGGTAAGGTTTCCTCTTCTGCACGATGGCTAAAATCTGATTCCTTAACCACCATCCCGGCAAAGAATGCTCCAAGTGCCATAGAAACACCGAAGATTGCGTATGAGCCATATGCGATGGATACTGCTGCTGCGACCACAGTTAATGTAAAAAGCTCTCTAGAGCCTAAACGTGCCACATATTGCATAATCATTGGGACAAGTCGTTTCCCAATAATCAGCATAAATGCAATAAAACCTGTCACTTTTAATAGGGTAATACCGAGTGTTAACCAAATATTTTGATCAGATTCATGCCCTGCAATGGTGTGTCCGCCTAAAAGTACTGCTGTTGCAGGCAGTAGAACGAGGACTAAAACCATGACCAGATCTTCGACCAACAACCAACCAACGGCAATTTTACCATTTACAGAGTTAAGTAGTCCTTTGTCGCCTAATGCTTTGAGTAAAACCACAGTACTTGCACAAGATAAACTTAAGCCAAAGACCAGCGCAGAGCCAAAGCTCCAACCCCAAAAAATGGAAACAGCCATACCGAGTAATGTGGCAACAGCAATTTGTAAAATCGCACCAGGAAGGGCAATTTTTCGGACTTGCATTAAATCATTCAGTGAAAAATGCATCCCAACACCGAACATTAAGAACATGACACCTAATTCAGCAAGCTGATTGGCCAGCGCGATATCTGCAACAACACCTGGGGTATTGGGGCTGATGATAATTCCCGCAATTAAATAACCAATCAAAGGTGGTAGGCGTAATCGTGCAGCGATATAGCCAAAAATCAGTGCTATACCAAAACCAACTGCAAGTAAAATAATCAGATCTACATCATGAGGCACTAAATACTCCTTAAATCTTCAGGAGAAATCATTCAAAAAATCATTTCTTAAGGTAATGACTTTGTATAAAGCCATATAAAATGCACAATCAGTGCCAAATTCGTTAAAGAGTTTAACAAGTCGAAGAAAAAAAAGGCAAAAAAAACGATCCAAATGGATCGTATTTTTTAAGAAAACTAAAATTATTTAATTTTAGCTTCTTTGAAGATTACGTGTTGACGGATTTTTGGATCAAATTTTTTGATTTCCATTTTTTCCGGCATAGTACGTTTGTTCTTAGTAGTGGTATAGAAATAACCTGTACCAGCAGTAGAAACTAAGCGAATTTTATCACGCATGGTTCAGACTCCTTAGATCTTTTGACCTTGAGCACGAAGGTCAGCAACAACCTTTTCAATGCCCAATTTGTCGATAATACGCATACCTTTAGTGGTTAAACGAAGACGTACGAAACGTTTTTCGCTTTCTAACCAGAAACGGTGGTGATGCAGGTTCGGCTCGAACCGGCGTTTAGTTTTGTTGTTGGCGTGTGAGACGTTGTTACCAACGACTGGACGCTTGCCGGTAACTTGGCAAACCTTAGACATGGTGTAACTCCATTGATTTAGCCAACAGCAAATCTGTATGGCCAGTCAAAATAAAACGGATTGAATTCATTCAAGGGGCGTTTTATACCAAAATTCCGCTTAAAAGACAAGCGGAATTCGTCAAAACGCAACATGATCCAATTTGATAGATCATGCCTTGATCAGTTAACGTAAGAAAGTTTTCTCTAAAATCTTATTTAGGGCTTTGTCATAAGGCGCTAATATGAATTTTAAGCTAAATAGCTTAGGAATAGACATTACCGAACGCTCATGTGATAAACCAAAGAAACCTTCTGGGCCATGATATTTGCCCATACCAGATGCGCCAACGCCACCAAATGGTAAATCGTCTTGTGCAACATGGGTAACTACGGAATTTTGACCGAAATGCCCAGAATGGGTACGTTGGGAAACGTATTCTGCGCGGGCATTGTCAAAGTCGAAGTAGTATAAAGCAAGTGGACGCGGTCTGCCATTAATAAAGTCAATCACATCGTCAATTTGATCATATTCCATAATAGGAAGAACTGGGCCAAAGATTTCATTCTTCATAATGTCCATTGTTGGTAGGACGCTTGTTAAGAATGTGGGCGCAATTTTACGTACACTTGCTAATTCTTCATTTTGAGGATTGATTTCAATCAGCTCAGCACCTTGCTGTCGTGCATCCTCTAAATAACCTTGAACGCGGTTATACTGCTTATCGTTGATAATACTAGTATAATCTTGATTGTCACGAATCGTTGGATACATTGTTGTTGCAACTTGTTTAAAGCTTTCAATAAACTCGGCAGTTTTTCCTCTAGGTAGGAACATATAGTCTGGTGCTACACAGGTTTGACCAGAGTTCCATAATTTACCAAAAGCAATACGTTCAGCGACCAGATTGAGATCGCTTGAAGGATGTACGATTACAGGTGATTTACCACCAAGCTCAAGAATAACAGGCACTAGATTTTCGGCAGCAGCAGACATGACGGTTTTACCGACATTGGTAGAGCCAGTAAAAATGATTTTATCGAATGCTAAATGTGAAAATGCATCTGAAATTTGACCACCACCATTCACCACGGCAACCAATTCTTGTGGAAAAGCTTCTGAGAGTGCATTTTCAAGTACGAAGCCAAAATTAGAAGATGAACTTGAAATTTTGAGTATTGCGTGATTTCCTGCAGCCAATGCACAAATCAGTGGACCAACAGAAAGTAACAATGGATAGTTCCATGGTGCAATAATTCCAATCACACCTAAAGGCTGATATTGCACCCAAGCTTTGGCTGGTTGGTGTAAGATAGACACATGGCGCTTAGATGGTTTCATCCATGCTGTTAAATGCTTGCTATAATATTTAATTTGTTCTAAACATGTGAGTAGTTCACCAATTTTAGTTTCGCTGATCGAACGATTGCCATAGTCTTGATTGATTGCTTCTGCAAATTGATCTTGGTATTTTACGAGAACTTTCTTTAAGCGAGCTAAACGTTCAATACGTTCCTTTGCTGTAGGAACAGGATAGCGTTGATAAGCGACTTTCTGTTGTTCAAGAATGTCATGCATACGTTGAACTTCAGGTGAGTAAGAAGTCATTGAATTTGTTTTTGTATGACTGTTCATGACAAACACCATTTACGAATAGGTTAATATAATATAATTTTTAGAGTAAATACTCTAAATAGTCAAGTCACTTTATGTTAGCTTGTGCTAACGGTTAAAAATGGTAATAGGATGTCGAGCTCCAAAACTTTGAAAACGAAAGACCGAATTTTGCAGATTAGTCTGCAACTTTTTAATGAGCGCGGCGAACGTGCAGTTACAACAAATCATATTGCAGCAGAGCTTGGGATCAGTCCTGGAAATTTGTATTATCATTTTCGAAACAAACAAGAAATCATCAAAGAATTGATGGAACAATACCAAAAAGAAACTTTAGATATGCTGTCATTACCCGATGACCGTGGAGTCAATGCGAATGATAAAATCCGTTATTTCCAAGTTTTAAGCAGCCAGCTATGGGAATATCGCTTTCTACATCGTGATGTTTATCATTTAATTGAAAATAATGATGACTTTAGAAAAATTTACCCTCGCTTCGCTGGCAAGGTGATGCAACAAGGGCAAAAAATTTATCATGCCTTTGTTGAGGCGGGACTTATGCAGATGACACCTTCTGAAATTGAAGCACTCATCATCAATATTTGGATCGTGCTGACCAACTGGACAAATTTTCTTTATATGTCTGGGCATTTAAGTGATTCGAACCATTTAGATGAAAAATGGATTTGGCAAGCATTGCGCCAGATGGTGTTTTTGGAAGGCCCTTATTTACGTGGCGAAAGTCGTGAAACCTATGAACGCTTGCTAGAAAGCTTCGGTTCTTCGGAATTATTTGCCAGTTTATCTGCTGTAAAACGTGATTGAGGCTGAATCAAGATTGAAAGCTGATGAAAAAGCGTTAAAATATTTGGCTGTTTTTAAATTAACTTATAAGTGATATCCATCAACATGAACATGACTACTGCCAACACAGCGCGTCTACTGATTACTTGTGAAGACAAGCCAGGAATCGTGCAAGCTGTATCGAGCTTTTTGTATCATCAGGGCGCGAACATTACTGCGCTTGATCAATACGCAACTGAAGCTCAAGGCGGGCGTTATTTTATGCGTGTTGAGTTCGAACTCGATCATTTGCAATCTCGTCGAGAGAGTCTCATTCAAACTTTCGCAAGCAATGTGGCTGAACGTTATAGTATGCATTGGCGTTTGGCTTTGGTCAGTGACATTAAAAAAGTCGGTATTTTGGTGTCTAAAGTTGACCATGCTTTGCTTGAGTTATTATGGCGTCATTCTCGAGGTGGCTTACCTTGTGAAATTACCCAAGTGGTATCAAACCATGAAGACTTACGTGAATCTGTAGAAAACTTTGGTATTCCTTTTTATGTGGTTCCTGTTAATAAAGAAAATAAACGTGAAGCCTATACAAAGATCGATGAGTTGATGCAAGGCAATGATTTATTAGTTCTCGCACGTTATATGCAAATTCTTGATGAAGAGTTTGTACAAAAATGGGAAATGAAAGTGATCAATATTCATCACTCATTTTTACCTGCTTTTGTGGGGGCAAATCCATATAAACAGGCGTATGAAAAAGGCGTTAAATTGATTGGGGCAACAGCGCATTATGTGACTGCAGATCTGGATCAAGGTCCAATCATTGAGCAAGATGTAGAGCGAGTAAACCATGATTTTACTGTGGATCAACTGCGTGAATTAGGCCAAGACGTTGAACGTAATGTACTTGCTAGAGCGGTAAAATGGCATCTAGAAGACCGTATTATTGTCGATGGTAATAAGACTGTTGTTTTTCAGTAGCATATGAATATACATTTAATATGAGTCGTAAAACAAGGATGCTTTATGCATCCTTTTTTTATTTTTAATTTGTAAAATCGATTAAAAATATTGAAAAACCAGTTGCAAATGAAAACACTTCTCATTTATCATTGTTGCACTTTAATTGTTCTATCCGATGAGCTTAATCTATAAAATCATATTTTTGTAGTTTGCTCAATTTTAGGTATTTAGATTCTTATGAGTCAGTCTTCCATTGCACCACTTCAAACGCCACCACCGATGAAGAAAAAAGTCCTTGCTGCAGTATTAGCAGTTGTTGTCGGGCACGCAGGTGTGTTGTGGGGGGTAAGTCATATGAAACCATTTGAACTGCCTCAAATAAAGAAAGAACCTTTAAAAATCAAGTTTTTAAAGTTAAAAGAAGATGTTCCACCGCCGCCGCCGCCTCCATCTGAACCCATCAAACCTAAAGTTCAACCAAAACCTATAGAGAAGAAAGTTGAGCCTAAACCAGTGGTTAAGCCAAAAATCATTGAGCAGAAAAAACCTGTAGAAAATGATGATCGGGCAAGAAAGCTTGAAGAACAAAAGCGTTTAGAAGAGCAACAGAAGCAGGATAAGGCACGTCAAGATGAGCAAAAACGTCTAGATGATCAAAAGCGTGCGGAACAGCAGAAACGTGAACAAGATGAACGTGACCGTCAAAAACGTGAACAAGATGAGCGCGATCGCCAACGTCGTGATCAAGAGCAAAGAAACACGCCGCGTAATGTAAACGAAGGTCAGGTGTCTTGGAGTCGTAGTCCACGTATCGCAAAAGAGCAATTACTTAAACTGATGTCTCCAGAAGATGGAACCAAGGTTGTAAATCTAGAAATTACTGCGGATGCGGGCGGAAATATTACCAATGTTCGTATTCTTCAATCCAGCGGTAATTCAAGTTTAGATAGTTATGTTGTTAAGCAGACTCAATCTGCAAAATTTAAAGCTTATAAAGAAAATGGTGCGGGTGTGCCGTTTAAAATTAGGCAAGATTTTGCGTTGTCGGTCTCTAAAGGTAAATAATTTTTTTAAGAATTAGGAAATGTGCATATGAACTTTTCAGTTTATTGGCAACATGCTGATGCGGTCAGTAAGACACTGTATTTTGTTTTATTGGCAATGTCTATTGCAACGTGGACTGTGTTCATTTTGCGTATTCTAGGCACGCGTCAACTCAAGCAGGTTGCTCAGGATCACCTTGCTCAGGCTTTAAAAGCCTTAAAAGCCAAGCTTGCGCCATTAAGCTTTGATCAACGTAAAGCAGTTGCAGAACAAGCGTTACTACGTCAAATTTCAGCTGAAAAAGCCAATGCAGAAAAAGGTGTTTCAGTTTTAGGAACGATTGCTTCACTTGCACCATTTGTAGGTTTGTTTGGTACAGTATGGGGAATCTTCCATGCGCTTGTTGCTGTAGGTAAAAGTGGTCAAGCCGGTTTAGCTCAAGTTGCAACACCAGTTGGTGAAGCACTGATCATGACGGGTTTAGGTCTTGCTGTTGCGATTCCAGCAGTATTGGCATATAACATTTGCGTACGTTTTAATCGGACATTGTCAAATGAGTTGCAAGATCAAGCACATGGTTTGTTAATTGATACGATGTTACAACAAGATTCTTCAACGCAAAAAGTTGAATCTGAATCTACAAATAAAGGTTTAGTTGGAGGTCAAGCTTAATGGCTTTTCAATTGGGAGAAGACAACGATTCTGGCATGAATGAGATGAATCTCATTCCGCTGATCGATATTATGTTGGTATTGATGATCATCTTCTTGGTGACAGCCACCGTTGCTAACCCATCGATACCATTAACTTTACCAAAGACCACAGCTGAAGTGATTGCGCCTCCACCTGAAGCAATTACCATCAGTATCAATCAGAATGGTGATGTGGCTTGGAATGATAAAGTCATCACTTTAGATGAATTGGCTAAACGATTTGATGAAGAAGGTCAAAAGCCAGTAAAACCAGCTGTTCAGTTAAGAGCGGATAAAGAATCTCGCTATGATACCGTTGCACAAGTGATGTCTCGTGCAAGTGAAGCAGGATTAAATGATCTTGCATTTATGAGTGATAATTAATTTGAATAATTACAAATATTTTAAAACCTCCTTTTAAGGAGGTTTTTTTATGTTGATTTAAAAACAGACTTTTGTGTGAACCAAAAATTGAGCATTAAAAATTGATATGCATTTAAATTTTGGTAAAACATAGATGGTATTTCTATCGTGAGGCGACATAAATGTCGCTAAGTTAGAGGAGGGTACAGACGTACCCCATCCAACATGAGCAAAAACAAAGTGTTGCTTTGTTTGCAATGCAAGGTTTGCCATCCCACTACGAAAAGTGATTTAAACTATAAATGTAAAGCAAGGCATTATAAATTTGATCTTTAGAGATTTATCTTTCTGCAATAGTAAAAGTTTCATGCTTGATAAAGCTTAAGCACTCCTAGAAATTATTCAAAAACTTAGTTTGACAAGAAGTCTAATAGTTTGAGTATTTAAAATACTTAATCTTTGAGTAAGTCTTGAAACTGGCTATGGAGTTTGAGTAATTTTGGCGGAATGGCAAAATTACAATAACCTTGTGCAGGATTACGGGCAAAGAAGTTTTGATGGTATTCTTCGGCAGGATGGAAGGCGGGTGCTGAACTGAGTTCAGTCACAATATTTAAGCCATCTGCTTTGAGCTGTTCAATAAATTGCTCCGATTCAAGTTTTTGCTGTTCATTAAAGTAATAAATCACCGAACGATATTGTGTTCCAATATCATTACCTTGGCGGTTTAATGTGGTTGGATCATGAATTGCAAAAAAAACCGTGAGTAATTGCTGATAACTGATTTGCTGTTCATCAAATTCAATCAAAATCACTTCAGCATGATTGGTATCCCCATTACAAATTGCTTCATAAGTTGGATTGGGAGTATGCCCGCCAGCATAACCACTGACTACGTGATTGACACCTTTGAGCTGTAAAAATACGGCTTCGGTACACCAAAAGCAGCCACCACCAAATAGAGCCTGTTGCATGTGAAGATCCCTTTATTTTTAAATTATAGAAAAGATGAAACGATACTAAAGATCATATCGTGAACTTGCTTAGTTTGTCATATAACCATTTAAGCATAGGTACAATACCTGTTTGATTCACTAAAGAGATCTGTTTAAATTGTTGCAAAATTTTAAAAGAGCAATCTACTTAAATTGCTGTTAACAACTTAAACTTTTATATTTAAGTCGAATCAAAAGACATTCAATAGAATGCCTTTTACTCATGATAATTTATTCGTCGTCTAATAAATCCATTTGTTTTGCAATTTGATAGAGATTATTTGAACGATTCCCTGTACGACAAAACATAAGTACTGGTTTTGGAAGCTCGTTAAAGCGGTTAGCAAAGCTTCTGACATCAACTTCTGTGATTTGACCAGCAACGACAGGTAGAAATACATAGTCCAAACCTGCTGCACGTGCAGCTTCTTCAATTTGAGCACTTGTGGGCTGTTCAGTTCCGCCTTCCAAATCAGGACGATTATTCATTACAGACTTAAAGCCTTTTTCTGCCACTTGAGCAATATGTTCTGGACCAATTTGACCAGCAAAACCAACATTTTCACTCATTTCGTCACTCCTATATGATTTAAAATCCAATATGCTATATATAATAGCATTAAGCTCAGAACTGAGTTTGAACGATAAAAGATTTATAAAAGAAATATCTATAAAAGATAACGCAATGGAGTGTGTATGTACGCATATACAGTTGAACCACTATATATCCCCATTGGACAAGAAGTCATAGCGGCAGATTTTTATCGACCTAAAAATCTAAAAAAACCTGCTGTTATTATTATGGCTCATGGATTTGCATGTTTAAGACAATTTAAGTTGGTGAGCTATGCGCAAAAAATTGCACAGGCAGGCTACGCGGTTGTGCTGTTTGATTATCGTTTTTGGGGAGGAAGTACAGGCTTTCCTCGTGAACTCATTTCATTGCAAAATCAGTTGGATGATTGGAAAACCGTGGTGAGTTATGTCGCAACACAAAAGAAAATTAATCCAAAAAAAATAGTGCTTTGGGGGACTTCTTTGAGTGGCGGCTATGTACTTAGTCTTGCAAGTGAGCTAAAAAGTGTCCAAGCCATTATGGTGCAAGTGCCTTATGTGGATGGGGCAGAAACTGCAAAATTATTTCCAATTCAACAGTTACCCAAGGCATTAAAAATATCCAGTCAAGATTATATGGGGGCAAAAGTTGGGATACTTCCACGAACTTTACCTGTGGTGCACCCCTTTGATTTATGCTTTATTCCGACTAAAGATAGTTATAACGGCTATATGTCAATTGTAAATCCAGACTACTTTTGGAGTGGTGAAGTTCCAGCACGTGTATTTTTTAATTTAATTCGCTTTAGACCCATTCAGACCGTTAGAAGTATTAATATTCCTGTGCTATTTATTGCGGCTAAAAAAGATAGTTTTATCCCTATTGAATCTAGCCGAGAAACTGCAACAAATATTGCACCTTTTGTGCAATATCATGAATGGGATATGGCGCATTTTGATATTTATCATGGGAAATGGTTGGAAAAATCAATTTTGACCCAATTAGAGTTTTTACATCAACATATTGGAGTGAGCTAGATGATTATTGTATGTCCATCATGTGGCGCAAAAAACCGAGTTCCCGAAGATAAATTAAATGCTCAACCCACTTGTGGTCAATGTCATCAAAATTTGATTGCACTTGCTCCTATTGAGTTAAATGAACAAAATTTCAGTAATTTTGTTAGTCATAGTGATTTGCCAATTATGATTGACTTATGGGCCGAGTGGTGTGGTCCTTGTAAAATGATGGCACCACATTTTGCTGAGGTTGCAAAAAATAACCCTCATGTGGTTTTTGCTAAAATTGATACCCAAGCGAATCCACGCTTAAGTAGTGCATTTAATATTCGCAGCATTCCAACTTTGGTTTTAATGAATAAAACCACGGAAGTTGCTAGAATAAGTGGTGCGTTACGTGCTAACCAATTACAAGAATGGTTAGATCAACAATTGAATGCCCATAAGTAATTTAGGGGCTCGGAGTTATTGTGTCAGATTCTCATGTAAAACCTGAAGGTACACTGTCTTTACAAACCATCGCAATGCCAGCAGATACAAACTGGAGTGGTGACGTTTTTGGTGGTTGGATTGTTTCACAAATGGATTTGGCTGGCGCAATTCATGCAGAACGCTTTAGTAAAGGGCGCTGTGCAACGATTTCGATTAATCAGATGACTTTTCTTGTTCCTGTAAAAGTGGGGGATGTGATCAGCTGTTATACCAAGCTGTTAAAGGTCGGTAATACATCGATTCAAATGCAGATTGAAGTTTGGGATAGTCATGACAGCTCTCGTGCTGCCAAACGAGTGACTGCTGGTGTATTTACCTTTGTCGCTGTAGATGTTGCGGGAAATAAACGTCAAATATCTGAAGATGTAAAACAGAAGTATTTAGCTTCGCAAAGTGCATAAATACTCGATATAAAAAATCCCAACATTGTTTGGGATTTTTTTATGGAATATGTGTTTTGAATGGTTTATGCAAATATCTTATTAGAACATGGTATTACTATTAGCGCTTGATTCGGGAACAGCTTGTTGTACATCCCAGTGTTCAAGAATTTTTCCATTTTCGACTCTAAAGATATCGACAATTGCAACACCACGATCATGTGGATTTTGAGCTGAATGAACGTGTAAAAACACTAAATTTCCTTCAGCTACTGCACGTTTGATTACACTTCTTGCTTCTGGATTATTTTGGAAATACTGAGTAAAGTGATTTACAAAAGGTGCTTTGCCATCTGGAACACGTGGATTGTGTTGAATATACCGATCATCAATATAACGATCTGCATATGTTTTGACTTGATGCTTTTGAAATACACCCTCATAAAAATCAGTCACAATAGCTTTATTTTGTTGCGCTTGTTGGGTTGTTGAATTTGCTGGTAATGTGTTGTTCATTGTAGTAGTAGCAACGTGACTTGGATTTTGGGCACATGCAGTGAGAAATATAATAGGGCTTAGAGTTAGGCTGAGTACAATAAATTTTCTTGGCGTAGCTGATCGCATGATTATCCTCTATAGTTCAAGTCTCAATAGTTCAAGATGGTGGTGGAAATAACACCATCTTGATAAGGAAGTAAGCATGAATATAGTGAATAATCGTCACTCATTATTTGTACTTTAGTAAGTTTTATACTTACTAAACAGTAAGTTTTATTTACATTTGCAGATTTTTACTTATTTCTTTTTCAGGCGTTCTTTTGACACCCAAGCCCACACCATTTGGCATTCGACAGGCTCTTTTCCAGACTCATCCATAATGGTGACTGGAACTAGCGTTTCACCTTTTTCAGAGCTTTGCATTTCTAAAATTTGTTCTTTGCTCAATGTCGCTGTTGCTGTCATATCACCTTTAGACGGTCGTTTATATTCAATATGCATACTTTTGATCAATACAATTGAACTATCAGGAACATTCATACCTGTGACAAAGCCTGTTGCTGTTTCAGCAATCAGCGCCATTGCAACAGCGTGTAATTGTCCAATATGGTTTTGCATAGCACGGTGATTTTTAATTTCAACCACAACTTTTGAATGGCTGACCTCTAGGTATTTAATATTGGCTGTACCCACCATAGGCACAACTCGACCAAACGCCTTACTCCAGAGCGTACTACGAATGCCTTTAGGGAATTTAGAGGTAGCTTTCACAAGTTTAGATAAACGGTTGGTCTGAGTCATGTCTTAACCTATAGTGCTGCTAAAGAGCTTAGTCTTTGAAGTTATTAAATTGTAAAGGTACACCGAATTGTTGTTCTTTTAAAAATGCCATAACTTGCTGTAATGTATCGCGCTTTTTATCAGTTACACGTATCTTGTCACCTTGGATAGAAGATTGCACTTTGACACCACTTTCTTTAATGGCTTTATTAATTTTTTTTGCAGTATCTGAGTCAAGTCCGTCTTTAAGCTTGATCACTTGAACAATGTTTTTACCTGAAGCCGTCATTTTTTGTGGATCAAGGGCTTGAATATCAACTTTACGTTTAAAGAAATGATTTTCGAGCATGCTATAGACTTGTTCGCACTGGAAATCACTTTCAGTTGAAATTTTAATTTCTTTGGCTTTTTCATTAATTTCGATTGAAACGTCCTGACCACGGAAGTCAAAGCGTGTTGCAATTTCTTTTTGGGTGTTTTGAACAGCGTGATTTACTTCAAAAATCTCTAATTCTGAAACAATATCGAAAGATGGCATAGTTTAGACCTTTACAAATGGAAAGAATATCTGAGATGCTAGGGATGTTTTCTTCATTTGCCAAGTGTTGTTTACATCAAAGGAGTGCACAATGATCCGTAAATTAGAAATTACAACATTTGAGTTCCCAGAAAATGCCGTTATCTGGGATGTTCGTGATGCAAAAGCCTTTGCCGAAGGCCATGTTAAAGGTGCTGTAAATCAGCCTATAGATGGTTTAAGTGCTGAGAGCTTAACTCAAGTGAATTCGGATCAGTCCATTTACATTTTATGTGGTGGTGGAAGTAAAGCGCCTCGAGCTGCTGAAAAATTAGAGAGTTTAGATGGTTCTCGTGATTACGTTGTGCTTATGGGGGGAACACGTGCAGCACGTGATGCAGGCCTCCCATTAGAACAGGGTTCGTAAAAAAGCGCCGAAAGGCGCTTTTTTATTACAAATAATCAATAAAAAAGAATCATGGTTGTATCGGTTTAAAATAAGGTTTTTTCTCTTTTACTTTCTTTTGAAAGCGGTTTGGATTTAATTTTTGCAATAAATTTTGAGAAACCGGGCAAGCTTGATGAAGGACCAAAGCTACCAAGATTTCACTACACAAGGGCGCAAATAAAAAACCTTTAGAGCCCAGCCCAGAAAATGTATAAACCTCTTTCTCAGCTTCAACTTTTCCCAGTAATGGAAAATAGTCCAGACTTTGAGCACGTACTGAAGCACGACCTTGCCATTCATCTACTTTGCAGAGCGATTCTGCGTATTGTGGAAACACACTGTGGATAAGTTCATAGTTATGCACATGGTCTTCAAGCAAAACTTCAGTGTCATCACGATTGGGATAAAAAGAAGCACCTAAAATCAAATGCTGCTCATCAAGCTGCATACAATAGCCTCCATAACTGTAGGCATATTGCGGATCTAATCGGTGTTTAACATTGTTGAGCCAACTGACTTGTCCACGGATCGGGTTGAGTATCGGGAACTGCTCAAAAAAAGCATGGCTTTCTTTGGCACAACATACAATCACATGATTAAAATCACCAAGATCTGTGTGTTGGCTATCTTGTAGTGTTAATTGATGGTGATTCGATTGAGCAATACTATGAATGTGAGCATGTTTAAATTGAATCAGCGGATGTTCAAGAATTTGGTCTTTGAGTTGCTGAGGATAAATTGAACCTGCTTGAGTGAGCTGTAAACTCTCTAGTGTGGTTTTTAGCTCTAAATCATCGGATGTTTGGTTTTTAAGTAAACCTTGGGGATACTGCGCTGCTAAATCCAATAAATGCTCAGTATTTCTTTGTGCTAATTGTTGAACGGCAATAGGACGAAAAGCCTGAAATTTTGGATAATGCTGCAAAGCATGTTGCCAAGCCAAGGTCATTAAATGTTCCGAACTTTGCTCGATAGGGCAGAGTTTCGGATTTAATAAGGCCAGAGGGTTACCAGAAGCACCTGCTAAAGGCGCTGATTGGTCGTAAATTGTAACTTGATGTCCTCTTTGGGCAAATCCCCATGCGCAGCTTAAACCTGCAATTCCAGCGCCAATGATGGCAATGTGGCGTTGATGTAAATTGTTTTGAGTTTTCCATATTTTTTTTTGAATGTTTTGTGCTGTAAGATCTATTGACTGCAATTGATTTTCTTCGACTGCTTGTTCAGGCGCACTCCAAATGGCTTGTAGCATTTCACGTTTATGACCAAAACCACGCGGACGTGAAATAGTGATTCCATGCTGCTTTAGACCCCGTTTAAGCACACCTGCTACGCTGAATGAGGCAAAAGTTGTTCCAAAATCTGACAGTCTGACAATATTGTTTAAAACTTTGTCTTCCCATATGTCTGGATTACAAGAGGGGGCAAATCCATCTAAAAACCATGCGTTCACTTGTTGAGATTTAACCATTGCTGGAAATACATCATGTGCATCACCTAACCACAGATCAATTGAAAAACGTGCTTCTGGAAAGCTTAAACGGTGACAACCTGCGATGGGCAATGGATAGTGTTGAATCAACTGATCAGAAAATTGTTGAAGTTCAGTCCACACCTTTAACGCACGGGTTAAATCCTGTTTAGACAAGGGGAACTTTTCTACACTGATTACATGTAAGTGGCTGTGATTCTTTGGACGAACATTGTGCCAAAGTTGCCACAATGCCAAAATATTTAATCCTGTACCAAAGCCAGTTTCACCAACACAGAAATATTCAAAATCATCTAAATCTGCAAGTCGTGTTGAAAGATCATTACCATTCAAAAATACGTGTCGGGTTTCAAGTAACCCGTTGTCTTTAGAAAAATAGACATCACCAAATTGTTTGGAAATTGGAACTTCAATTCCATCAATACATTGCCAGTCTAAATCGGCAGTTTGAATGGCATTTGACAAAGCAGATTACCTTTTGATAATTAAAATGAAAAAACCTGACATTTCGCAGTATCAGGTTAAAGCGTGAAACTTTCTAAGCACAAAGTCAAAGCAGTGGGCTTACCACTGACGACGACGTTTGGTATAGATATAGCTTGCGATTAAAAAGCCAAGTAAAACACCAACAGCAATGGTCGCAGCACCATATAAGAACATTTGCGCACTTTGTTCACTTTGTAGAACTTGAACTTGTACACCCAGATTGTCATTTTTGAGTTGTAATTCTTGGTTCTGTGAAAGGGCTTCTAAATTGGCCTTTTCAAGTTGCTGTAAACGTGTTGCTTGGTCTTTAACCAAAGCTTTAGCTTTGGCATCTTGAGATGCTTTTTCTTTGCTAATTTGTTCAGCCGTTAAAGGTTTATTTTCTTGCGCTTGAGCCTGCGTTTGGATGCTGGAATTTGCACCTGCTACAGCAGGAATAATACTCGGTTTTGGCGGTGCAACAGGTTGGGCCACCTGAGTAGGCGCTGCCGTCGTTGCTTGAGTCGCTGAAGATTGAGTAGGCTCAGCCGAGACAAGGGGGGATAAAAGTACAAAAGAACTTAAAGTCAGACTAAGTAAGCTTTGGACGACAACGCGCATTATGTTATCCCTTAGGCAATGCTTTATTGAATGGTTTAACATCAATATGACTATAAATTCCTTCTTTTAAGAAAGGTTCGTCTTTTAACCATTCATCCAAAGCTTCACGGCTGTCAAAATCGAGAATTAAAGTACTGCCATAAAAACCTGCTTGTGGATTTTCACGATCAATCGGCATCGCGCCGGCCACGATGACACGGCCTTCAGCATCTAACTTTTCGAGTCGAGCTAAATGTTGTGGACGCACAGCAAGACGTTTTTCTACTGTACCTGCTTGATCGGTACAAGTAATTACAAATAATGGCATGATATTTCTCGATTTTCTAAAACACTTTATTCGTCGGTAGATTTAAAGTGTTTTCGTAATATAACAAACTGGATAATAATAAAGGAAAACATGACAATCATGTCACCAAATGCTGTAAATTCGCCCCAATATTTTCCACCTGCAAATAAAAATGCGAAGAAAATATGTAAACAAGACATGACAATGAACATCGCAGCCCATGCAAAGTTTAGATTTTTCCAACCTTTTTCAGTCAGGTTTAAGACTGGACCAAATAACCTTTGAATGAGTGGCTTCTTTTCTTTACCAAAATAAGGAGAGAGCAAGAAAGCGCCAGCAAAGGCTAAATTCAAAATTGCAGCTTTGAGACGAATATAAAAATCATCACTCAACATCAAGGTGATTCCACCAAAAATGACGGTCATGAACAAAACAAACCATTGTTGTTTATCCAGACGGAATTTTTGGAAAATAAATAGCGCACCATAGACCACAAGCATTGAAATAATCAGACCTGTAGTTGCAACAAGGATGTTGTTGTTGTTTACACCACCTGCTGAACCGATCAATTGTAATAATGGATGATCGGTGTTTTTAGGATCAACCGTTTTGTATAAATAAAAGAAAATTATGAGTGGCACAAAGTCTAAAAGTGCTTTCATGTTAAAGTATCTAGTCTGTTCAGGTTGATGGGATAGTATAAAAGATGCAAGGCATAGATTTACATACTCACAGTAATATTTCTGATGGAACTCTGACTCCAGAGTTATTGGTTCAAGCTGCCATCGAGAAAAGCATACATACACTTGCATTGACGGACCACGATAGCATGGATGGCTTAATACAAGCTGAACAATTTGCAAAAAATCAACCAATTCAAATCATTTCAGGTGTGGAAATCTCTAGTCAATGGTCTAGACCTGAGACTAAAAAAAGTTATGGTGTGCATATTGTTGCACTCAATATGCAAAATCCTGAACCATTACAACAGCTTTTAATGCAACAGAAGAAAATTCGTGCTGAGCGAGCCAAGCAAATCTGTGATTTGCTAATTCCTTTGATTCATCAGGATATTTATGCAGAAGTTGTGGCAAAGGTAGATGGTGAACCTGATCGGATTACTCGGACGCATATTGCCAAGACCCTTGTAGAAAAGGGTTTTGTTCAGCGCGCACAGCAGGCATTTGATAAATACATTAAGGAAGGTAAAAAAGCCTATGTGAAATTTGATGGTTTAGGTTTAGCAGAAACCATTCAAGTGATTCATGAGAGTCAAGGTTTTGCAGTATTGGCACATCCAACACGTTATGATCTATCAGCAACAAATACCCGTTATTTAATTGAAATCTTTGCACAATATGGTGGGGATGCTGTTGAGCTTCCACCCGCAATGGAACCCGCTTCAACACGACAAATGGTTGATCGAATGATTGCTGAATATGGTTTAAAAGTCTCTGTGGGGAGTGATTTTCATGGTGATAATATGCCTTGGATTAAATTAGGCAATATTCCACGCGTCAAAGAAGGGCAAGTAGGGATTTGGGAGAGTTTCCGATAATACACCGTGATGATGTATTCAAATACTTAGATTTTCGAATGAGATCTGTTTTTGAAAGGCATCTCATTTGAATGAAACAAAAAATCCCTCTAGAGCAGAGGGATTTGGGGTTGATTATAAAATCAACTTTCTTTAACAGTATAAGGGTTTTCAAAGCCTAGTTTTTTCAAGATTTCAATTTCGAGTGCTTCCATTTCTTCAGCATCATCATCAGAAGTTTCATGGTCATAACCCATTAAATGTAAGGTGCCATGAACCAACATATGAGTGAAATGCTCGATCGGTGTCTTTTGCTGTTCAATCGACTCTTGTAAAACCACGGGGATGCAAATGACTAAATCACCGATGGGTAATGCATCGAGCATGGGTAAAACTTCTTCTGGAATCTCACTTGGAAAAGACAATACATTGGTGGGTTTGTCTTTTTCACGATATTCAAAATTTAATTTGTGACTTTCATCTTCATCAACACACGCAATTCCGATTTCACAATCTTGGTCTACATCAATATGACGTAGCGTTGTTTCAATGACTTTTTTTACATAGACACGTTTGAGCACCAATTCTGGTGCTTCAAACGCTTGTTGTAACGATAAGCTAAGTTTCAAAAACAGTCCTTAAACATTTTCCTGATTTACAGCAGTATGTTCCTCATGTTGAGCATCTGCGGCAGAATCATTTTCAGAAATTAAGGCTTCTTGACGTGCTTTACGTTCTGCACGTGCTTCAGCACTTAAACGGTATTGTTCACTGTCCCATCCTTCATAAGCCTCTACAATTTTTTGTACCAGCTGGTGACGAACGACATCTCGGGAATGGAAGCGAGTGATGTGAATTTCTTTGATCTTTTCGATGATACGCAATGCGTGAGCAAGACCCGATTGTTGCCCGCGTGGTAAATCGACTTGTGTAATATCCCCAGTGATCACTGCACGAGAACCAAAACCTAAACGGGTCAAAAACATCTTCATCTGTTCAGGGGTGGTGTTTTGTGCTTCATCGAGAATTACAAAGGAGTGATTTAATGTACGACCACGCATATAAGCAAGTGGTGCAACTTCAATCACTTGGCGCTCAATCAGTTTTGCAACTTTTTCGAAGCCCAGCATTTCATACAATGCATCATAAAGCGGGCGTAGATATGGGTCGATCTTTTGGCTTAAATCGCCCGGCAAGAAACCGAGTTTTTCCCCAGCTTCAACAGCAGGGCGAACCAAAAGGATACGTTGAATTTCATTACGTTCAAGCATATCTACCGCAGCAGCGACTGCAAGATAGGTTTTACCTGTACCTGCAGGGCCGATTCCAAAAGAAATATCGCTTTGTAGAATACGTTGTACATAACGTTTTTGATTGGCACCACGAGGGTTAATTCGACCTTTACGCGTTTGCAACCAGACATCATCTAAACCGGTATGCTCATTGTCTGAAAGGTCGTCTTGTAACTCACGGTCAGTTTGGCTGCCTTGAATCATCAAATGAATCGTATCAGCACTGATTTGCTGAGAGAGTTCAGCTTCTGCATGTAAACGCTGCAATAAACCTTCAGCTCTCTCAACGGCTTCTAAATCACCATCGATATAGAAGTTATCGTTGCGATGAGAAATGTTGACATTTAAACGTTGTTCGATTTGTTTCAGATGACCGTTATAAGCACCTAACATGCTTTTTAAACGTTCAACTGAAATACCTGGAAAAGCTACTGTACGTCGAATCGCTGCAGTCAAGAGATATCCTTTTTAAAGTAAAGTCTATACCCTTACATTACGCCACGTCAGGCTCAAGATTCAAGAGTTCTCCATAAACTAAATTTAGGGTCTTAATCTCTGTAACCTCAATCTCTGCAAAGCGTCCGACCCAAGAGGCGTCACCTACAAATGTTACTAAACGTGTATTGTCAGCTGTACCGACCAATAAATTTGGATCTTTATTAGAAACATTTTCAACCAGCACACGTTGAATGGTGCCTAACATCGCATCGGTTTTACGAATACTTGATTGCTTAATCCAGTGTTGAACTTTGGCTAAACGTTCTTTCTTGACTGCATCAGAGGTGTCATCAGGTAATTCAGACGCTGGTGTGCCAGGACGTTTTGAATAAACAAAACTATAAGAATGATCAAAGTCTAAATCTTGGATAAACTGATAGGTTTCTTCAAAATGTGCATCAGTTTCACCGGGGAAGCCGATAATAAAATCTGAAGATAAATGCATATCTGGACGAGCTTTACGCAGTTTGGCAATTTTTTCGATATAGACATCAATGGTGTGGTTACGCTTCATCGCTTGTAACACATCATTTGAGCCACTTTGTACTGGTAAATGCAGATGTGAAACCATTTGTGGTAGGTCACGGTAGCATTGAATCAAATCTTCATTAAATTCGAGCGGATGTGATGTTGTATAACGTAAACGACCGATTCCTGGAATCTCTGCAACCAAACGTAATAAATCTGCAAAGGTACAAATTTCACCTTCAAAAGTTTCACCACGATAGCCGTTTACATTTTGTCCTAAAAGGCTGATTTCGCGAACGCCTTTTTCAGCTAAACCGGCGATTTCTGCCAAGACATCATCCAAAGGACGAGAAACTTCTTCACCACGAGTATAAGGAACCACACAGAAAGAACAGTATTTCGAGCAACCTTCCATGATTGAAACAAACGCTTTGTAACCTTCAACACGAGGTTCAGGTAAAAAGTCGAATTTTTCAATATCAGGGAATGAAATATCTACAAGTTTAATTTTATCTTTCTTCGGCTTTTCAATTTGCTCAACATGCTGATCCAGCATTTGTGGTAAACGGTGCAATGTTTGAGGGCCAAAAACCATATCGACATACGGTGCACGTTTTTGAATGTTGTCGCCTTCTTGAGAAGCAACACATCCACCAACACCGATGACGAGATCAGGATTTTTTTCTTTTAATTTGCGCCAGCGACCCAACTCAGAAAATACTTTTTCTTGGGCTTTTTCTCGAATTGAGCAGGTATTCATTAACAGGATATCTGCGTCACTTGGATCCTTGGTTAAAATATAACCGTGTGAGTCGCCTAAAAGATCTGCCATACGATGACTGTCATACTCATTCATCTGACACCCTTGCGTTTCGATATACAGTTTTTTTACTGCACCGTCGGCTGGGGTGTGCTGTGGCTGGGTTACAGTGTTTTCTGAGGCAGCTTTGGCACCATTGGGAATGAAGGTTTGAACCGTCATGGAGGCGTCTTTCCTATGAATAAAGGGAGTTTTGAATGTGTACTAAGCCTGCTATTTTAACAGACTCATAAAAGGCGCGCCATTTTATAGTATTTAGAGTGAACTCAGGAAAATATTTAGCGTCTATTGCCATTTATTGAATTGTAGGGCATTGAAAATGAAAATTATGAAGAAAAAATAGAGAACAATATTAATGATGAATCATAAGGTTACATAACACAACAGTAGAAATGGATTAGAATAATTAAACTAGGCACAAATAAGTGCATCAGTATGTTAAAGGCACATCATGCAGGTTGAGAGAAAAACGGTGTTAAAGCAGCAACTTAAGCAAAATAAATTAAAACTTTACCTTTTAGGAACAGTTGCATGTACAAGCCTGCAAGTGGCTCATGCTGCTGAAGAGCAGTTTAATGATGCTTTACGTAATGCAAATAATCCAAGCGCTTTAGAACAATACCGTTCTTCAATGCAAAATGATGCTTTGGGCTATTATCCTGAGTATTGGTCACTGAATTCAAATCTCGCTTTTCAACCTTCTGCAAATATCATTAGCTTTGCGCAACGTTATCCTCAATCGGCGATGGCGGAAAAGTTAGCTGCGGATTATGTCGAAGAAAAGGTTAAACAAGCAGATTACGCCAGTGCGCAGCCTGTATTGCAATATGTCTCTAATCCAGATCAAGCAGAACGTTGTGCTGTTGCTCAAGTTCGTGCGAAAACTGGTGACGTTTTGGTCTATGCTGAATTTAAAGATGTTTGGTTGGCAACCAATTCTCAACCTGAATCATGCAATGGTTTAGGCCGCATGATGCTTAGCAGCCCACTCATGACTGCTCAAGATCGTCAACAACGATTATATGCACAACTGAGAGCAGGGCAGTCTGGTCTAGCTATCGCTACCGCACAAACGATTGGGGTTAATTTATCATTAACCCAATTGAACCAAATCCAAGCCAATCCATTAAATTATTTATGGTCTGCACCAAAAAACAATGTAGAAGATTATGCTTATTTGGTTTATGCACTGGGTCGTGCAGCAGATACGGATTTAACCAGCGCTTTGCAGTCAGTACCTAAGTTGGTTCAGGGTGTACCAGCGGATGTACAAAAATATATTTATCGTACTGTCGGTTATATCGGCGGAACGACCGTTATGAAAAATAATTTTAATCGTGAAGTACTGCAAAATTTTGATGCAAGCTATGGTGTGCCATTCAGTGCAGAAGAAGCAGAAGTTTACGCACGACAAGCCATTCGATTTGGGGCTTGGGAAAGTGTAATTCGTGCAATAGACAGTATGAGTGTGACACAAAAGCAAGAAGACCGTTGGCAATATTGGTTGGCACGTGCTTCAGAACAACGCAATGATGCACAATCTAAAAGAACCGCCAAAGATATCTATCAACGATTGGCAATGTCGGGTGATGATTATCATAATTTGCTTGCCAAAGATCATTTGGGGCAAAAATATAATGATAGCCCTGCCAGAGAACAGCCTTCAACTGATGATCAGCAACGCTTAAATAGTGATATTCATTTCCGTCGTGCATTTACTTTGCGAAATATTAATGCGCCTGCAACATATACCAATAGGGAATGGAACTGGGCGGTACGTCAGGCATACTTAAAACATGATGATGGGCTGCTGCTTGCTGCCGCAAAACGTGCAACTGATATGGGTTGGTATGATCGTGCAATTTACGCAGCAGAACGTACTGAGAAAAAACATAACTATGTTTATCGTTATGCCACACCTCATCAGTCGTTGGTGGTAAGTCATAGCCGTAATGCGGGTATTGATCCAGCTTGGGCCTATGGTTTAATGCGCCAAGAAAGTCGTTTTGTGACTGCTGCTCGCTCACATGTTGGTGCAGGTGGTTTGATGCAAATCATGCCAGGCACTGCAAAGTTGGTGGCAAAACAAATGGGTGAAACTTATAATCCTGCTGCACTCAGTGATGCCAATACCAATATTCGCTATGGTACTTTCTATCTGTCCATGATTCATGGTCAATTAAGCAGTAACCCTGTCTTGGCAACAGCAGGATATAATGCTGGGCCAAATCGTGCGAAACGTTGGCAGCCAGATTATCAAAATCTTTCAGCTGATCAATATACGGAATCTATTCCTCTGAATGAAACACGTGACTATGTAAAAAATGTGATGACCAATGCAGCACATTATGGAATATTGTTGGGACAAGGGCCTCAAGCGATTGAAAGTCGTATGCCTGTTATTCCAACCCGTGTTTCACAATAAAACTATTTAGACTTGGATGAAACTTTGTTGGTAAATCAATGATTTTCAAAATTTTGCGTAAATTGAAAGAATTTTGCTTAGCATGGACCTTATGCTTTGTGGGATTTTTTGGGCTCAATATGCAGTTACATGCTGCACCGCAATTACAAGGCTATGTCATGCAAGTCCAGATGACACCTGCTGTATGTGCATTAGATTCCTCTAAACAAAAACAACGCAAATGTCTCGAAGGTTATTCATTAACAATCACAGGTTTATTGCCTGAAACGACAGAGCGGAATTGCACCACCAATACATCTGCAAGTTTAACGCCTCTACAAGCCAAGGTCGTTGCACGGGTAATGCCTGAGGAAAATGCGCGTATTCAATTGTGGCGTAGTGTGGGTGGCTGTGTTCCAATGAACGCGAGTCAATATTTTAGAACAGTGATTAATTTAGCAGATCGTTTGAAGATTCCTACAGATTTAACCAGCTCTGAAAATAAGAATGTACAACATAATGCGTTAAAAACTCAATTCGTTAGATTAAACCCGGGAATGAATAACGATAGTATCCGTTTTACTTGTCAAAGTTCATCATCAAACCCTGTATTAACCGAGGTTCAAGTGTGTTATCGGGTCAATGGTCAGTATAAACAATGTTCAAATCACATTGTTTCAAACTGCCCAAATACATTCTCAATCAAAGGGACTTATTAATTCTTCTGAGGTATTTTATTTATATTTCCTATCATACTTTTGTTGAAAAGCATTCTCTTTTACATGCAACTGTTAAAGGATTGGAGTACAATCTTTGCCGTTTATGATAATTCGATTAAAACGGATTTAACCGTTTAATCACATTAACGATCCTCATTGGAGATAATTACATGAAGCAACCTGTTCGCGTTGCCGTTACTGGCGCAGCTGGTCAAATCGGTTACAGCTTATTATTCCGTATCGCTAGCGGTGAAATGCTTGGTAAAGACCAACCCGTTATTTTGCAATTGTTAGAAGTTCCATTTGAGAAAGCTCAAGCTGCGCTTAAAGGCGTAATGATGGAATTAGATGACTGTGCTTTCCCATTATTGGCTGGCATGATCGGTACTGATGATCCAAAAGTTGCATTTAAAGATGCTGACTACGCGTTATTGGTTGGTTCACGTCCACGCGGTCCTGGTATGGAACGTGCTGACTTGTTAAAAGTGAACGGTGAAATCTTCATTGGTCAAGGTCAAGCACTTAACGAAGTTGCGAGCCGTGACGTTAAAGTACTTGTTGTAGGTAACCCTGCAAATACAAATGCTTATATCGCAATGAAATCTGCTCCTGATCTTCCAGCGAAGAACTTCACAGCAATGTTACGTCTTGACCATAACCGTGCGTTGACTCAAATTGCTCAAAAAGCAGGTGTTGCTGTAGCGGATATCAAAAATCTTACAGTTTGGGGTAACCACTCTCCAACAATGTATGCGGACTACCGTTTTGCAACTGCAAATGGCGTAAGCTTAAAAGACAAAATCAACGATGCTGATTGGAACGCAAATGTATTCCTTCCAACTGTTGGTAAACGTGGTGCTGCAATCATTGAAGCGCGTGGTCTTTCTTCAGCTGCTTCAGCTGCAAATGCTGCGATCGACCATATGCGTGATTGGGCGCTTGGCACCAATGGCGAGTGGGTAACAATGGGTATTCCTTCTGATGGTTCTTATGGAATTCCTGAAGGTGTGATGTACGGTGTTCCTGTGATTTGTGAAAATGGCGAATACACACGTGTTGAAGGCTTAGAAATTGATGCATTCAGCCGTGAACGTATGGACAAAACACTTCAAGAGCTTGAAGAAGAGCGCGCAGCTATTGCTGATATGCTTAAATAATTAAAACTTAATCTTTTAAAGATTAAATTTGAAAAAGCACTCTATTTAGGGTGCTTTTTTTAGATTCAAGTCAAACATTCTGAGAATCGATAATTTAACTTAAGCCAACTTTTGTTTGTTTTTTAATCACAAATTGAAACAAGAAAAATAAAATCTAGACTATCTTTTAAAATTATTTTCTTATAAGTTAATTGAATAAAACATGACAAATAAATTTATATAAGGAGGCAATATGATCAGGACGAACACACCATCCTTAGAATTACTATTTTCTCAACTTGGTTTGGCAAATAGTCCAGCAGCAATTGAGCTATATGTACGCACTCATCAATTGCCAGCAAATCTTTCATTACATGAAGCGTCATTTTGGAATAGATCTCAGCGTGACTTGTTAATTAGTCATTTGGTGCAAGATGATGATTGGGCGATTTGGATTGATGAGTTAAACCAACAATTGCATCTAGATGCGTATAAGTTAACAGCTTAATGATTTAGTTTTCCCCAGAGCAACAAAAAGATGGCCAAATGGCCATCTTTTCTATTTCGCATCGATCAAATTAGTATTGATCAAAATCAATAAAAAATAGTGTCATTTTGAATGGGCATAATACTGCTGATCAATGCAATTTAGACTGAATCATTTGACTAAACCATGTCTCATTGCGAACAGGTCGAAATGCAGTATGTTGTTGCAGTAATGTTAAATCAAAATCAGTAGTCTTGATATATTTACTCAGCCAGTGACGAGTCAATGCAAATTCATTTTTACTCACAGATGCATAAGCCAACATAAAGTAAATATCAGCATGATGATGTTGCGCCAGTGGTTTTAATATCTGCTGAGTAATCAATGCATAACGTGATTCTTTAGTCAATTCAAAGTAAATCATATAGGCTTTGGCCAAATGCAAAGAAAGCTGAATGTACACTGACATTGGCATTTCTTCATATTCAAATCGTGCAGTTTCAAGCAACACAATTGCTTCTTGCAAAAAATGGATTTGTTCCTGCTTTGAATGACTTTTAGTGACCAGCTGTAAGCGTAAGTCCCCACGTTCAAGTGCAAGTTCAGGTGTATTGCCTGACAAATACAATTGATCTGTTTCCCCAATACGCGAGATGATTTGTTTTGTATTATCAAACATGTGCTGAATCCTCTGAATTTATGAAGAGTATTATGAGGCCTATTTCAATAATTTAAAGCTTGGCGCATAGAGATACAGCATTGCAAATTCGAAAACTGAGTATATTACAACACTTTATTGTCACTTCTTAGCCATGCGGTAATTGATAATCGCTGATGTTTGGCTTCTAGCACTTCATGTAATAAATCACTTTGGAACATAGCAATACGATTAGGCTGGGGTTCTATAATATGCCACACATTATTTTTATCCTGTAAGTGTAACTTTCCACCCCAGTCATCCTGCCATTCTTGGTGTAAATAATACACCGTAGAAATCATACGGCCATTTTTACCTTGTGGATTATCACGATGAAGTGCATAGAATTCCCCAGCGTTATAGCAGGCAAAATGTGCTTCTACATCCTGAATGCCTAAATAAAATGAGTAGTTTAAAATTTGCGAGAGTTGTTTAAGTGCATCAATATGTTGTTGTGCGATCGTAAGCTCTTCATTGATCCACAAGATATGGTCGCTGCGAATATTGCTGATCACACCATTTTGAATTGCTGCTTCACGAAAGCGATTTAAATTTGAAGTACATTCTGCAACCAGTTCAAGTCCGTATTCAGCGGAGTAAGCATTATCAATGATGGTAAATCCATGTTGATCTAAATCATCAAGAATTTGATCAACATTCCATGACTTTGGGAGTAGCAGGGCTTCCATAAATTACCAAAAAATAGTGCAATAAAGATATGTTGTTATATTAGAACAAACGATGGACAGTGAAGAAATATTTTTTCGTGTTAAAATGATTATTGAACTCAGGAATTAATCGAAACATGAATTACCGTCACCATTTCCATGCAGGCAACTTTGCCGATGTCATGAAACATGTGTTATTGCTGCAACTTTTGACACGTCTAAATACTAAAGACAAACCATATCGCTATATAGATACACATGGTGGTGCAGGTAAATATGATTTATCTACTTCTGAAGCACAAAAATCAGGAGAATTCTTAACCGGTATTCATCGTCTGGTTAAGCTTGATGAGTCGATTAAACGTAATGCGCCTGAAGGTGTAAAACAATATCTTAAAATTGTTGAAGATATGCGTGCAGGTTCAGGTAAAGGTGCTTATCCAGGTTCACCTTGGTTTGCGCTTGAAGGCATGCGTGATATTGATAAAGCGACTATTTTTGAAATGCAGCGTGATGTGTTTCAACAATTGTATTTTAATATTCGTGATAAACGCGCGGGTTTACATGAGCGTGATGCTTATGAAGGCCTTTTGGGGGTTATTCCACCCAAAGAAAAACGTGGTTTGGTGATGATCGATCCACCTTATGAATTAGAACGTAAGGACTTTCCGCAACTGGTCGAGTTGATTGCCACTGCACATAAAAAATGGCCAACAGGTGTATTTGCAATTTGGTATCCAATTAAAGACCGTGCCATGATTGATCGTTTTGAAAAGAAAATGATGAAAACAGGGATTCGCCGTCAGTTGGTCTGTGAAGTTTGTGTTTGGCCAGATGACACACCAGTTGGGTTGAATGGTTGTGGTTTGTTGGTGATTAACCCACCTTGGAAATTCTCTAACGATGCTGATGAGGCATTGCAATGGTTGTTCCCACATTTACGTATGAGTGAAAATGGTGGACATGCTGCTGTTCGCTGGTTAGTGGGTGAATGATCCATTCGATTGGATATCAACAGAAACATGAACGATGGTGTGAATTACAAATTAAGACGAAATAAATTGAGTAATTCACATCAATTTCACTTAAAAATGAATGTGATAAAATATTTAAGTGAGATATCAACAGCTCTATCAGAGCCATAGATAGGATTCAAAAAATGACAAATATAAATAAACCAGAAAGCCCAAACTCTTCTAATCAAGACCATGGATTTGATGGCATTACTTTTGAAGTGGAAGAAGAAGAGCATACCCATGAAGGGCAGAAGGTCAAACGTCGCGGAATCTATTTGTGGCCAAACCTGATTACAACTTCTGCGTTGTTATCTGGCTTTTATTCGATTATTGCTAGTATGAATGGTGACTTCACTCAAGCTGTTTATGCAATATTCCTTGCAGCACTATTTGATGGTTTGGATGGTCGTGTTGCTCGTGCAATTGGTGCACAAAGTGCTTTTGGTGAACAATTCGATTCACTTTCAGATTTGTTGGCATTTGGTGTTGCCCCTGCGATTTTAATGTATAGCTGGAGTTTGCATGATCTAGGGCGGATTGGCTTGGCTGCTTGTTTTGTTTATACCGCATGTGCTGCATTTCGTTTAGCACGCTTTAATGTACAAATTGGTGTGGTCGATAAGCGTTATTTCATTGGTGTCGCAAGCCCATTAGCAGCGATTATTATTATTGCATGGGTATGGGTTGGACAAGATTTTACCTATATTTTTGATTTAAAAGATGTTGCGATTCAAGCGACCAATGCATTTGTTATCATTGCAGTAGGTTTGTTGATGATTTCAAATATCAAATATTATTCTTTTAAAACTGTAGACCGCAAACGTGTTCCATTCTTTGTATTGCCTATAGCAGTTTTTATCCTTGCAGCAATCACTTATAATATTCCTGTAGGGATTTTAGTCATTTCGATTATCTATGCGATTTCTGGTTTTGTGACAACATTCTTAGCGAGAAAGAATACTGTTGAATAAAGTGTAAAAAGATAAAAGGGTAAGGGGGCTTGATATGCGGTTGTTTCAAGATTTCTTAGATCAGTCTAAACAGCTGAATCAAGCTCAAACGCCTATAGAACTTTGCTGTCATCCCCCTCAAGACAGATATAAAATTATTCATCAAAAATTAGTGCTTGCCGATCTACCTGCACCATTGCATTACCTCAATTTTTTTAGTTTGATTGGACAGCCCAATAGTCCTGTTTTTTGCAATAACAATGAAATCTCGACAACTGCTTTAGATACAGCAACCCTGCTGGTCAGCTCTAGCCCTCATATGGTGGGGCAGCTAAGCTCATACTCAATTCAGCATGAATGCCAATTTCACACCGATGAAAATTGCAATGTAACCTATGCGTTTGGTCAAAAAGAAAAAGTGTTTGGAAAAGTTCCTCATTTTACTTTTCAAAGACTAGATGACGAATTGAGTGTGAATTTAAGTATTACGACATTGCCTTTAATTTCTCATTTTATTCATTTGAAATTTGGATTTGCGCAGCACTGGTCTTTGGTTGCGCACTGTAAAGGGACAATTCAATACAAAGATCAAAATTATGAAATTGAACAAAATGCTGTTTTTGAATATATGAAAACAGTAAATTTCCCTTATCTACCTTATGCACTATATACATATCAATTGATTCAAGTGAATGATGAATTACAGATTATTTTTATGCATAGTCGTGATCAGATGAATAATATTTTACATTCACGTATCTATATTCGAGATATTCAAAACAATGAAACAAAAATGCTTGATCGACAGGTCTGTTTCAATATTCACCGTGTGTTCCCTAAAGTCACAACAGTAAATCATCAGGAGATGTATTTACCACGCGAGTTCGAATGGCAATATCAAGATGAAAATACCAAAATTGATATTCAAGCACAAAGTCGTGGGGATTATAAATTTGGTTTAGCCGCGGGTTATGTTGGAAGTTTTTTTTATCAACTACATCTCAATGAAGAATATTATCAAGGTGAGAGTGGTTACTGTGAATATATAGATTGTCGTCCTTTAAAATGGCAGGAAATAGACAAAGACAATAAGTTATCAAACAAATCGAGCAATCCAGTGCTGATAATGCTTAAAAAATAGCTCAAAAAACAAAAAAAAGATCAATTTAGAATAATAAATAAGCAAGTGATAGAAAAAATGAAAAATAATTAAAAAAAGGGGTTGTGTTGGGAATGGAATGCTGTAGAATGCACATCCATCGGCGGTGATGTTAAATAAAACTTCTGATAAATCAGGCACTTGATTAAGTTGTTAAGATTTCGAATTGAGATTTTAAGATGAGGTTAGAGTTGGGTTTGTTAGAAAAAATAATTAACATTATAGATTGACTTTTTAGAGATAGAGAGTAGTATAGCCGACCTAGCTTGATGCTGACGAAGCATTGAGAAGATCATTAAGAGAATATGAAGAACAACTTGTGTGGATTTTTACTAATTGATTGATCGAAATATTATCATTGATTGATTGGTTTAAATTACTCGAAGTTTATTTGAGAGAATTTGTCAGAACATTGATGAGCCAGAATTGTGACCTTAAGTCACTAATGATTTTTAACTGAAGAGTTTGATCATGGCTCAGATTGAACGCTGGCGGCAGGCTTAACACATGCAAGTCGAGCGGGGGAGATTACTTCGGTAATTGACCTAGCGGCGGACGGGTGAGTAATACTTAGGAATCTGCCTATTAATGGGGGACAACATCTCGAAAGGGATGCTAATACCGCATACGCCCTACGGGGGAAAGCAGGGGATCACTTGTGACCTTGCGTTAATAGATGAGCCTAAGTCGGATTAGCTAGTTGGTGGGGTAAAGGCCTACCAAGGCGACGATCTGTAGCGGGTCTGAGAGGATGATCCGCCACACTGGGACTGAGACACGGCCCAGACTCCTACGGGAGGCAGCAGTGGGGAATATTGGACAATGGGGGGAACCCTGATCCAGCCATGCCGCGTGTGTGAAGAAGGCCTTATGGTTGTAAAGCACTTTAAGCGAGGAGGAGGCTCTTCTAGTTAATACCTAGGATGAGTGGACGTTACTCGCAGAATAAGCACCGGCTAACTCTGTGCCAGCAGCCGCGGTAATACAGAGGGTGCGAGCGTTAATCGGATTTACTGGGCGTAAAGCGTGCGTAGGCGGCTTTTTAAGTCGGATGTGAAATCCCCGAGCTTAACTTGGGAATTGCATTCGATACTGGGAAGCTAGAGTATGGGAGAGGATGGTAGAATTCCAGGTGTAGCGGTGAAATGCGTAGAGATCTGGAGGAATACCGATGGCGAAGGCAGCCATCTGGCCTAATACTGACGCTGAGGTACGAAAGCATGGGGAGCAAACAGGATTAGATACCCTGGTAGTCCATGCCGTAAACGATGTCTACTAGCCGTTGGGGCCTTTGAGGCTTTAGTGGCGCAGCTAACGCGATAAGTAGACCGCCTGGGGAGTACGGTCGCAAGACTAAAACTCAAATGAATTGACGGGGGCCCGCACAAGCGGTGGAGCATGTGGTTTAATTCGATGCAACGCGAAGAACCTTACCTGGTCTTGACATAGTAAGAACTTTCCAGAGATGGATTGGTGCCTTCGGGAACTTACATACAGGTGCTGCATGGCTGTCGTCAGCTCGTGTCGTGAGATGTTGGGTTAAGTCCCGCAACGAGCGCAACCCTTTTCCTTATTTGCCAGCACTTCGGGTGGGAACTTTAAGGATACTGCCAGTGACAAACTGGAGGAAGGCGGGGACGACGTCAAGTCATCATGGCCCTTACGACCAGGGCTACACACGTGCTACAATGGTCGGTACAAAGGGTTGCTACCTAGCGATAGGATGCTAATCTCAAAAAGCCGATCGTAGTCCGGATTGGAGTCTGCAACTCGACTCCATGAAGTCGGAATCGCTAGTAATCGCGGATCAGAATGCCGCGGTGAATACGTTCCCGGGCCTTGTACACACCGCCCGTCACACCATGGGAGTTTGTTGCACCAGAAGTAGGTAGTCTAACCGTAAGGAGGACGCTTACCACGGTGTGGCCGATGACTGGGGTGAAGTCGTAACAAGGTAGCCGTAGGGGAACCTGCGGCTGGATCACCTCCTTAACGAAAGATTGACGATTGGTAAGAATCCACAACAAGTTGTTCTTCATTGATGTATCTGAGGGTCTGTAGCTCAGTTGGTTAGAGCACACGCTTGATAAGCGTGGGGTCACAAGTTCAAGTCTTGTCAGACCCACCAAGTCTACTGAACACAGAAGAGCAGATATATTAAGATCTTAAGCTGGGGACTTAGCTTAGTTGGTAGAGCGCCTGCTTTGCACGCAGGAGGTCAACGGTTCGACTCCGTTAGTCTCCACCACTAATTACAGACTAAGTGATTACAGAACTTAGTAAGCCGATAGCTTATTAAGTTCTGTGATTTATCACAGTTAACTACTCGCTGACGAGGCGGTAGTGAATCATTAACAGAATATATTTGAGTTGAAATAATTGTTTAACTCGTTTTAGTTGATGTTAGCAAGCAATTGTTAATATTGAATGAAATGAGAACTAGCGATAAAACTGAATCAAGCGTTTTGGTATATGAATTAAATTGAAGCTGTATAGTGATTAAGTTCACAGGCAACAAATAGAAGTGGTTGAATCCACATTGTTGATCCTCCTTGTAGGGATTAGCGACTGTTTGGGGTTGTATAGTCAAGTAATTAAGTGCATGTGGTGGATGCCTTGGCAGTCAGAGGCGATGAAAGACGTAATAGCCTGCGATAAGCTTCGGGGAGGCGGCAAATATCCTGTGATCCGGAGATTTCTGAATGGGGAAACCCACTTACCATAAGGTAGGTATCGCATGATGAATACATAGTCATGCGAGGCGAACGAGGGGAAGTGAAACATCTCAGTACCCTTAGGAAAAGAAATCAATTGAGATTCCCTCAGTAGCGGCGAGCGAACGGGGATCAGCCCATTAAGTTATATGTGTTTTAGCGGAAAGCTCTGGGAAGTGCTACCGTAGAGGGTGATAGTCCCGTACACGAAAGGGCACATATAATGATGACGAGTAGGGCGAGGCACGTGAAACCTTGTCTGAATATGGGGGGACCATCCTCCAAGGCTAAATACTCCTGACTGACCGATAGTGAACCAGTACCGTGAGGGAAAGGCGAAAAGAACCCCTGTGAGGGGAGTGAAATAGAACCTGAAACCGCATGCATACAAGCAGTGGGAGCCGACTTGTTCGGTGACTGCGTACCTTTTGTATAATGGGTCAGCGACTTATATTCAGTAGCAAGGTTAACCGTATAGGGGAGCCGTAGAGAAATCGAGTCTTAATAGGGCGTTTAGTTGCTGGGTATAGACCCGAAACCGGGTGATCTATCCATGAGCAGGTTGAAGGTTGGGTAACACTAACTGGAGGACCGAACCCACTGTCGTTGAAAAGCCAGGGGATGACTTGTGGATAGGGGTGAAAGGCTAATCAAACTCGGTGATAGCTGGTTCTCCCCGAAAGCTATTTAGGTAGCGCCTCGGACGAATACCATAGGGGGTAGAGCACTGTTTCGGCTAGGGGGTCATCCCGACTTACCAAACCGATGCAAACTCCGAATACCTATGAGTACTATCCGGGAGACAGACTGCGGGTGCTAACGTCCGTAGTCAAGAGGAAAACAATCCAGACCGCCAGCTAAGGCCCCAAAATTATAGTTAAGTGGGAAACGATGTGGGAAGGCATAGACAGCTAGGAGGTTGGCTTAGAAGCAGCCACCCTTTAAAGAAAGCGTAATAGCTCACTAGTCGAGTCGGCCTGCGCGGAAGATGTAACGGGGCTAAAACTATATGCCGAAGCTGCGGATGTATACTTAGTATACGTGGTAGGGGAGCGTTCTGTAAGCCGATGAAGGTGTATTGAGAAGTATGCTGGAGGTATCAGAAGTGCGAATGCTGACGTGAGTAACGACAATGCGAGTGAAAAACTCGCACGCTGAAAGACCAAGGGTTCCAGTCCAACGTTAATCGGGGCTGGGTGAGTCGACCCCTAAGGCGAGGCCGAGAGGCGTAGTCGATGGGAAATTGGTTAATATTCCAATACTTCTGTGTAATGCGATGAGAGGACGGAGAAAGTTAAGTCAGCCTGGCGTTGGTTGTCCAGGTGAAAGGCAGTAGGCATGCATCTTAGGCAAATCCGGGGTGCTCTATGCTGAGAGCTGATAGCAAGCTAGTTTACTAGCGAAGTGGCTGATACTATGCTTCCAGGAAAAGTCTCTAAGCTTCAGTTACACAGGAATCGTACCCGAAACCGACACAGGTGGTCAGGTCGAGTAGACCAAAGCGCTTGAGAGAACTCTGCTGAAGGAACTAGGCAAAATGGTACCGTAACTTCGGGAGAAGGTACGCTGCTGACGGTGATAGGACTTGCTCCTTGAGCTATTGGCAGCCACAGAAACCAGGCCCCTGCAACTGTTTATTAAAAACATAGCACTCTGCAAACACGAAAGTGGACGTATAGGGTGTGATGCCTGCCCGGTGCTGGAAGGTTAATTGATGGGGTTAGCGTAAGCGAAGCTCTTGATCGAAGCCCCAGTAAACGGCGGCCGTAACTATAACGGTCCTAAGGTAGCGAAATTCCTTGTCGGGTAAGTTCCGACCTGCACGAATGGCATAATGATGGGGGCGCTGTCTCCAGCAGAGACTCAGTGAAATCGAATTCGCCGTGAAGATGCGGTGTACCCGCGGCTAGACGGAAAGACCCCGTGAACCTTTACTGCAGCTTGACATTGAACTTTGATCTTACTTGTGTAGGATAGGTGGGAGGCTTTGAAGTAGTGACGCCAGTTGCTATGGAGCCATCCTTGAAATACCACCCTGGTAATATTGAGGTTCTAACTCTGTCCCGTTATCCGGGACGAGGACCATGTCTGGTGGGTAGTTTGACTGGGGCGGTCTCCTCCTAAAGAGTAACGGAGGAGTACGAAGGTGCGCTCAGCGTGGTCGGAAATCACGCGTAGAGTATAAAGGCAAAAGCGCGCTTAACTGCGAGACCCACAAGTCGAGCAGGTACGAAAGTAGGTCTTAGTGATCCGGTGGTTCTGTATGGAAGGGCCATCGCTCAACGGATAAAAGGTACTCTGGGGATAACAGGCTGATACCGCCCAAGAGTTCATATCGACGGCGGTGTTTGGCACCTCGATGTCGGCTCATCTCATCCTGGGGCTGAAGCAGGTCCCAAGGGTATGGCTGTTCGCCATTTAAAGAGGTACGCGAGCTGGGTTTAGAACGTCGTGAGACAGTTCGGTCCCTATCTACCGTGGGCGTTGGAAATTTGAGAGGATCTGCTCCTAGTACGAGAGGACCAGAGTGGACGAACCTCTGGTGTACCGGTTGTGACGCCAGTCGCATCGCCGGGTAGCTATGTTCGGAAGGGATAACCGCTGAAAGCATCTAAGCGGGAAGCCTACCTCAAGATAAGATTTCCCTAGGACTTTATGTCCTCTAAAGAGCCGTTGAAGACTACGACGTTGATAGGTTGGATGTGGAAGTGCGGTGACGCATGAAGCTGACCAATACTAATTGCTCGTGAGGCTTGACTATACAACACCCAAGCAGTTGTATACGAACTTCGAAAGAAGTAAGCATCATTTGATTCATAAAAGATCAAACATACTTGATTTAGTTGTAAAGCTAGTTAAAATATTCAACTCAAATGTTCTGTTAAACTCATTTGGTACGAAGTAAGGCATTTAAATAAGACCCGAACAAGTCCATAACAGTTTGCTGGCGACAATAGCAAGAGTGAACCACCTGATCCCTTCCCGAACTCAGAAGTGAAACCTCTTAGCGCTGATGGTAGTGTGGGGTTACCCATGTGAGAGTAAGTCATCGCCAGCTTTTAAATCTAAAACACCCCGGTCTCTAGCGAGAACGGGGTGTTTTTTTATGTGCGCTGTTTAGTGGCATAATGAAATAGAAATGTTTGGAAGAAAATATAAAAGCTCTATTCTTCAAAATAGAGCTTCAGGTAAAAGCGTTATTTAAGTTGTCTTCGGGCATGTTTTAATGCTGTTCTTAAGCCTTCTTCCAAAGTTGGATGATAAAAAGGTTTTGCTAATACTTCATCAATTGTTAGTTCTTCGGAAATGATCCAAGAGAGTAAGTGAGTCATATGTTCAGCAGATTCAACAAAAAGTTCAGCACCTAAGAGTTTTCTGCTTTGCTGATCTACATAAACTTCAGCAGCACCTTTATTTTTACCTAAAACCAATGCACGACCTTGCTTTTCATAAGAAGCAAAACCTGTAATAAAATCTATGTTTGATTTTGATAGTGAGGCAAAGCTTTGACCAGCAATTCCCATTTCAGGACTACAGAACACGATACCTAAAGGTGATAGGTTATTTAAGTTGTATACATTGGGGAAATTTAAACAACTTGAAATGACATTTCTTCCTTCATTCGCAGCCTCATGTTGTAAAGGTGTTTGAGTGAAAGCATCACCAATAATAAATATTGGAAAATCAGCCAATTGTTTAGTGTTGTGATGAACCGGTAATTGTTTTAAATCTGAGAATGCCTGATCAATATTTTCGAGGGATAAGGTTGATAAGTTTGTAGCACGACCAGTCGCATTTAAAATATAGTCAACCTGTATGGATTTAGACTCATTATTTTCGATAAATGATATTTCAACACCATTTTCAAGATCTTGAATTGAATC
The DNA here is from genome assembly GCF_058242925.1 of Acinetobacter sp. LipI_19. Classification (NCBI taxonomy): domain Bacteria; kingdom Pseudomonadati; phylum Pseudomonadota; class Gammaproteobacteria; order Moraxellales; family Moraxellaceae; genus Acinetobacter; species Acinetobacter sp. LipI_19. The sequence continues at coordinate 3,361,031 of NZ_JBZAYK010000001.1, read as the reverse complement.
AGGTAAAACTTCAAATTTTATATTAAGTTCTTTGGATAATTCCGTTTGTGCAATTTCTTGTAAATTAGGGCTACTCAATACCCCTACTTTTTTGCTTCTTGCAAAAATAGTCGTATTTACGCCTAAGCGATGCATTGCTTGAGCCATTTCAATTGCAATCACACCACTACCGATTACGGCAATAGATTTAGGCAAAGTCTCAAGTTCAAATACTTCATCCGATGTGATCAGTTTATTGCCTATTTTATTTTTCCAATCCTGGTTATAAGTCGGTGTTGAGCCTACAGCAAGAATAAATGATTTAGATTGATAATGTTTTCCATCGACCTCAACCGTATTTGCATTTACAAATTTAGCTTCGCCATCAATTTTATGTGCAGTTTCCCAACTTTCTACATCTTTAAGCGTCGCACGAGCAAAGCGGTCACGTAAATTTCTGACATGTTGCATAACTTGACGTGTATCGATCTCTGCTTTTACCTCTAAAGCGACTTCTTTAGCATTTTGAATGTCATACATTCGATTTGCAGTTGAAATGAGAACTTTACTTGGCATACAGCCAACACGGACACAGGTTGTATCCCATGGACCTTTATTGATAATCAGTATGTTAGATGTATATTTGATTGCTTCTTTATATGCACTAATACCTGCTGTACCTGCGCCGATGATGATGATGTCGTACATATCTTCTCCTCATTTAATTATATTACAAGAAATATTAATTAAAGATTTAATAGCAATTTATAAAAAATATTCATATAAAGAGTGTCGTCAAATTATATTTTTTCAATATATCACAAGTATTAGATTGAAAAGTTTTGTAGATTTGAGTACATTTCGTGTAAAAGCCATAAAAGTATTTTTAGGGCAAAACTTATACTAAATACAATGGATGAAATTATGATTTACTTAACAAAATTTAAAGAATTAGGGGTTAAAGCAACAGTTCTGGCGTCCTCGTTAGCTTTAGTGGCGTGTGGCGGCGGTGGAGGTGGTGGATATTATGGGGATGATAAGAATAATGGTGGAACAGGTACAGAAAATGGTGGTAATGGTTCAACCACGGATACTAAAAAAGTTGTAGAAAGTTTGGGGCTTTCGCTACAAGATGCTGAAGCTAAACCAATTGATGTTGCTTATGACAATTCTAAAGTATTAATTTCAGTTCAAGCCTTGAACAGTGATAAAGGTGGTGTTGCTGCTAAACTGGTAAATTTATCGATTACAGATAGTGAAAAATTAGGTGTAACAAGTAAGAGTTCTCAAGTAACGACTGGTGATGATGGTGTTGCGGTATTTGAATTAAATATTCCTACACTGAATGCGAATTCTGGAAAAGTACAGCTGACTGCAACTGTAGATGGAACAACAATTAAACAGGTTTATACCCTTAATATTAAAAAAACAAGCACGATTCAAAGTGAATATAATCTTAAAATCCAACAGGGAGTTGTGCTTAATTTACCAAAAGGTTCAGCTTCTATTACTGCCCAAGTCACAGATAAAAATGGTGGTGTAAAAGCGAATCAATCTGTATCTTTAGCTTTACCTGCTGAAATGCAAGGTAAATTTTCGATTACAAATGGTTCTACCTTAAAAACAGATGAGCTAGGCAAAGCAACCTTTAATATTACTGCGAATAGTGATTTAACGGCAGCTGACATTGCTCAACTTGTATTAACCTCGTCAAGTTTAGATTTTAAATTAGTGGATGAGTTTAAAGCTGAGAGCCAAGCAAAAGCATCAGTTACTTTTAAAGATGTTTCTCAAATTGTTCAAAAATTAGAAATAGTTACTCAAGATAGCCCTATCGTTGCACAAGGTGGAACGACGCAAGTTACTGTTGTTGCAAAAAATAGTGATGGTAATCTTTTAACCAATAAAAAAGTAAAATTATCTTTTACAGATAGTAGTGCTGTATATGGTGTCACGATTGATCAGGCAGAAGTGACAACTGATGCGAAAGGCTATGCAGTATTTACCCTTAAATCTGCATCATCGTATCCGATTGCCTTATCTCAACAAGGAATTAACTTAAAAGCGACTTATAGTGACTCCGCAGATATTTTTGCAACAGCAACAGTTAAAGTGACAACTGCTGATACTGGAGCATCAAACCAGCAGGCACTTCAACGTCTTGAAATTGCATCTTCGTATCAGATTAATGCAAAAAATGATTCGATTACCATTACTGTTAAAGGAATTAATAATAAAGGTGAAGCCGCGACTCAAGGTAAGGTCAAACTGAGCCTAAATGCTGAAGCGAATTCTAATGGTGTTACTTTTGATGGAAGTGCAGAACAGGAATTTAAAACAGGTTATGTCACTTACACCTTAAAAACCAATGCTAAAACGCCGGCAGCTGTTGAAGCTTTAGTTGCGGCAGGTATTACTGCAACATTTACCACCGATAATAATGTAACAAACAGCATTAAGATTACAGTAGAAGATGAAGCGAAGTCAGAGGAAGCATTAAGTTATCTTGCAATAGACCCGATTAATGTGGCCTATGATTACACTAAGGATCAAACCATTGTAGTCAAAGTGAAAGCTACAGGTGTAAAAGGTAGTGCATTAAAAGGAGAGACTGTTAATTTAGGATTTTCAAAGGCATATTCAGTTTCAGAGTTGCAAAGCCTAGGATTAAGTCTATCCAGTTCTGCGGATGCACTTACGGATGCAACAGGTTATGCAACCTTTACCTATCAGTATAAAGCAAGTGGAAGTCCAACCCAAAAAGCATTAGTTGAGAATGGTTTAGGCCTCATTGCTAAACCAACCAATGGAGTTGGCGCGGCAAGTACAGTCAATCTCAATTTCAAAGCACCAACAGCTCAAGGTGAAATTGATTTAGATCACTTGAATATTGATATGTTGGGTAGCCTCATTTTAACCGCAAATAACGAACAAACCTTCGATGTAACCGTTAATGCGTTGGGTACAGATGGTAAGGCGCTGCCGAATCAAAAAGTGTCTATCGGGCTAAATGATGCGGCGACAAGTAATGGAGCGAGCCTCGCTACGGCGGCAACACTTACAACGAATGACCAAGGTCAAGCAACGTTTAAGATTAAGGTGAAAGCCAATAATATAAGTGAGTTGGCAAACTTAGTTGCAAATGGCCTTACCGTGGCTGTAAAAGGAGTACGTACCGATGGCTCTGCTTATACCGTTACACGTAAAGTTGAGATCTCTCAACCTGTGGTTATCATTCCAGATTTGGCTGCGTTAAGTCTGAGCTATGATGTTCAAACCGTTTCTGTATTGGGTGGAGAAGTCCGTGTTAAAGTAATTGCTAAAGATGAGAATGGAACAATTATTCCAAATACATCTGTCGCGATTGCATTATCAAGTTTAGCGGGTTCTCGAGTTTCATTGTCAGACTCCAATTTAACAACAAATAGTAAGGGTGAAGCTGAATTTACCATTAGAGTTGCTGAAGGTGCTTATGATGCGAGCTTAATCAAGAATGGCATCACGTTTGCTGTCGTGGGTACAAATCGTAATAATGGTGATCGTATTCAGCAGACGGGTTCGATTCAGGTTGCTATCCCTCAAGATTCTGTAAACTTGCGTTTAACTGCTGATAAAAAAGAATTAGAGTTTGGCAAAAGTTATCAAGTTCAAGTTGCAGTTAAAGATGAATTAGGTGCTAATACAGGCTATCCTGTAAATTTAGCTTTAAATAAAGAAGCTTATGATGCAGGAATTCGTTTAAGTAATGATTCGCTAGTCACAGCAGCAAATGGTCAAACACAGATTACGATTACGATTCCAAAAGATATTCCAAGTGCTGCTAAACAAGCATTAATTGATTTAGGTTCTAAAGCAATTCAAATCAAAGGTACGATTAAAAATCCGAAGGGTGTTGATGTTGTATCTACCTTAGAATTTAGTGTTTTTGAGGCAGTGAATCCAAATCATTTAACTATAGATTCTTCTAAGGCAAGTTTAAGTGTTGCTGGTGATAAAACAATTGTTAAAGTGCAATTGCTTGATAACAATGGTCTTCCTGTTAGAGATGAAGATGTAACCTTAGCGGCGAATAATTCTGCGACATTGATTATTGGAACACCAGGAGATGGACACCCAACAAATACAAGTAAACCACAGACTGTAAAAACTGACTCAAATGGTAATGCTTTCTTCTCTGTGGAAGTGGATGGTAATACTGCTGATGGAGACTTGTTATTGGCAAGTGGTATTGAACTCACAGCAAGTAATACCAATACAAATGGTGCCTTAACAACACAGATTTATCGTTTAACGGCATTTAAACCTTCACCAACAGCACCTCAACCTGCGCGTTATAATTTACGAATCGAGTCGAATAAAGCAACACTAAATGTGCGTAATGATCTAGCAAATGTTACGGTGACTTTAGTCGATCAAAATGGTGGTGGTGTTGCGAATAAATATGTCAACTTGAATATCAAAGATTTTGTTCGAAATGGGGTACTTATTGTTGGTGCATCTGGTTTAACAACCGACCAAAATGGACAAGCAGTATTTAAAGTTAAGGTTGATGAAAGTGCACGTAATGCGACATATACTGCAGCAGCATTTGATGCTGATGATTTAAATTTAACAGCGACATTCAGTGAAGCTGGGTATTTAGACGCAACTCAAATTTCACGTATTGATGTTGTGCAGTCAGTTGTGCAGAATCCAGTTGCATCAATTGTTATCGGTGTTAATCCTACAGAAACGGGATCTTCAAATGACGGTGTGTACTACACGAAAAATTTATCAGTAAGTGTTGTCGATTTTGATGGTAAGCCGTTAGCGAATCAAAAAGTGGAAATGGATATTAATCCAACTAATTATGTTAAAGGTCGTTACATTTGGGCGTTAGCACCTGTGCCTGGCTCTGATCCAGTATTAAAATGGGTTGGACCTGGTAGTGGTTATTATAACTTGAACAATCCAAATATTTATTTAAGTAATGGTATTCCAATGAACAATAATGGAACGCCAGCAGATACGACTGATGACTTTCCTGCATTAACAACAATCAATTCAGCACATAGTTGTGCTGTAACCGCGCCATATAGTGCAATTACCAATAATGAAGTAAACAGCATTCCCGTTAAAGTACCAACATTCTTAGGACAAGGGGCTACGGCAACGTATACAACGGATGCTGAAGGGAAATTTGATTTTGTGATTCGTTATCCGAAGATTTATGCTCAATGGCTTAATGTACAAATTGGCGCATCATCACAAGTTGCGACATTACCATTTAGAACGACATATAATTTAGGGCTGGCTTCAGTTGCATCTGATTACAGTACTGATGGGACATTCGGACCAAATTTAAACAGTCCTTATGGTATCAATACGACTACATGCCCATAATTTTTATTGATAAAAAACAGCGCTTCGGCGCTGTTTTTTTATTTAATAGATGTTCCCATACTTACCCCAACCGTAGGTTTTACATTCATTGAACTACATGCAGATAAAATTAGGCATGAGATCAAGATAAGGCCAATGAACTTCATAGAAATATCCAAATTTTAAGTTGTTGTTATTCTAATCCCAATGATAAGACAGCGTGTGTAGTAAAATTATTGTCTTTCATTGATTGAGTTAAAATTTTTATTCAATTTCATTGTTGATATTGGATTCTATAATCTGAGGTGTTTAAAAGCCTAACGTTTTAAGCTTTTAAACTGTGTATATAAATAACTGCTTAGACGATGTTATGGCGTTGTAAATTGCAAAACACGATTCCCATATTGATCAACTAACTTTAACGTTTTGTCATAGACTTGATAACCTTTCACCTTATTGAGTGCTTCAGTATAGTCAGCCGCGAGTTTCATAGTGTCCTGACAATACATCCGAGTAGAGCCGAGTTGCCCTAAGGTTAAGTGCTGTCCTTTGATGGCGTATGCACCCATAATACGATTACAACCATCTGCACCACTTACCCGTAAATCTGAACCAAATTGAATACTTGGTACGTTGTGAGCATTTGGTGTTGCTTTATATTCTGTTGCACCAATATGCGTGAGTGTCCAATTTTTGTTTTGCAACAAACTTAAATTTTGGCTTTGTTGATCAGCACTTGGTGTAGATGCACATCCAGAAAATAAGAGCGTTGCTGTGATGAATGTGGTTGCGAGTATGGATTTAAACATGCGTATTCTCCTAATTTTTAATGATTATATAAACAAAATTGAGTTAAACCATAAAGACGAGCTGACTAAAGCTATACATTATTGAGCATGTTCATCAGGTAAACCAAAACGAATCACTTTAGAAAAGTTATCGCTATTTTGATATTTAAACTGAGCATATTCAGCCGTTCTTGGATTGATATGTGCTTTTTTATACCATTCTTTGATTGACCATTGATGATTTAATGCACCCAAATCATAAAGATAATTGGGTAAATAACCTGAAGCCAATAAACGATAATCTGTTGGTAATTTTTCAGGGGAAATTGCCTGAACCATATCAAAAACCAAAGTTGTACAGTTACTGGTTAGGGTGTTGTACCACTTTGGATGTTCTGCCAAAGCGGAAGATTTCAAAAGATACTCTTCAAACAATGCTTTGGTTTCTGCTTTTGGTAGTTGAATCGGGAAAAAATAAACCTGCTCACCTCGAATATTACTCCGTGTATAAACAATATCTTTTTCATCTGCAGCGATTAGACTTAGCTCAAACTGTCTAAAAAAACCACCAATTGCAGAAAAGTTTTCATTTTTTTCTTTTCGAATTTCAATGGAAAAAACGAGTGGGCGCTGATTTAAAAAATCAAAGCTAACCAAGGTATGGGCAATTTGTGGTCCCATCCAATAAGAGGTGATGATATTGACGCCTGTAATCTCATCTAAGTTGTAGCTTCTGGTTTCCCAGCGTTCGTCATATTGATCAGGGGAGTGCCAATTAAAGTTACGGACATTATGAATCGTGACAAGATGACCTTGCTGCTCGTAAGTAAAAATTCTGGAAACTTCAGGACTCCATTGACGATCTTGTTGCGCAGGAATATTAAAGTACCAGACTAAGCTGACAATAAAGGCGATGATATAGATCAAACTGTCAGTTTTTCGGCTAAATATATTTTTAGTAAAATAGATTCCAAGAATACTCAGTGCAAAAATAATCCAAATAGGGATGATGATATAACTGAAAATCTTTCCTAAGGGGTGTTGAATCCAAATTGCGAAACAAAACCACAGGCTGCTCAATACGACAAATAAGCTAAACAAGGAATGGATTATCCCCATTCCAAGTGTATGCAGTATTGATCTTGCTTTTAAGCTATCCATAAGCCACTATTTTTATTCATAAAGTTCAGTGCTATTTTCGGTATGTTGCAAACTCAAAAGCAATAGCTGTTTTGTCATCAACATGTGACTCGCTCGCAACTTTTTTAAATTCCGCTGGAATTTCTGGATAATACGCATCACCTTGTACATCGAGTTCAATGTGGGTGAGCTCTAAACGATCAGCAATGTGCATGGTTTGTTTAAAAATTTCACCACCACCAATGATAAAGATACTGGCAGGTTTTTCTGAGACCAATACATCAGGAATCGCTTGCTCCAAAGCAGCATCTATACTATGGGCCGTTTTAACTCCAGCAAAACTCCAATCCTGATCACGGGTAATCACCCAATTGACACGTTTAGGTAATGCACGTCCCATCGATTCAAGCGTTTTACGTCCCATCACCACAACACCACCTTGGGTGATTTCTTTGAAGTGCTTAAGGTCTGCTGAAATATGCCATGGAAGATCGTTCGCTTTACCAATGCAGCGTTGTTGATCCATTGCAACGACATGCACAATTTCAAAGTTTTTAAATGTCATAATGAATTCGCTTATTATCCATTGGAAAATTTTCCCTCCTATTGCAAGGAGGGAATAAGGAAAGACTGAATTAAAATATTTAAACAGCTACAGGTGCTTTAATTGCAGGATGTGACTCATAACCTGTAATTTCAATATCTTCAAATTTAAAGTCAAAAATATCCTTAATTTCAGGATTTAATTTGAGTTGGCACAGTGGTAAGGGCTCACGTGTTAACTGAAGTTTCGCTTGTTCAAAATGGTTAACATATAAATGTGTATCACCGCCAGTCCAGACAAAATCACCTACGCCTAAACCACAAACTTGAGCAACCATATGAGTCAGTAGAGCATAGCTGGCAATATTAAATGGCACCCCTAAGAAAACATCTGCACTACGTTGATAAAGTTGGCAAGACAACTTTCCATCTTGAACAAAAAATTGGAATAAAGTGTGGCATGGCGGTAAGGCAACTTTACCTGCTTCATTTGGATTCCAGCCAGACACAATCAAACGACGTGAGTTTGGATTGGTCTTGATTTCATTGACCAACCAACTGATTTGGTCAAAACCATCATTTTCAAACAAACCATTATCTTTTTGCGTAGCGCCAAAGTTACGCCATTGATGACCATAGACTGGGCCCAACTCCCCTTCAGGGCGTCCAAAACGGGCAGTCTGCTCAGCGGTAGACCATTCATCCCAAATCGAAACTTTATTGTCTTTAAGATATTGAACGTTGGTGTCGCCTTTTAGGAACCACAGCAATTCAATCACAATTGAGCGGAAATGAACCTTTTTAGTGGTTAGTAGCGGAAACCCTTTTGACAAGTCAAAACGCATTTGATGACCAAATACAGAACGAGTACCAGTACCAGTACGATCACCTTTGTCACCGCCATCGTCTAGGATATGTTGTAGAAGGTCTAAATACGCTTTCATATAGTGTCCAATTTGGGGCGTCCATACGACATAAATGACAGATTATGTCGCATGATTACCCATTCGTAATGTTTCTGAATAGCTTCAGAGTTTATACTAATCTGAGTTTCTTTTTAAGCTAGATTATTTTCTGTTTTGCATCCATCTAACAGCTAAAACTAAGAGTATTTGAAAATGAGTATAAATTTGAATGAGCTCCCAGCATGTTTACAGCCATATAAAACGCAAATTATTGCGACAAAAAAAGACAGTATAGAAATATCATTAGTGCCGACTGAAGATTTACAGATTTGGCAAAGCAAAGTGGGTGGAAATCCCTATTTACCTGTAGAGACGCAATATCCGCAGAGCGCGGAGGGGGATGACCTACAATTATTGGCGCAGATCAATTTTGCAGAAGTGCCAGAAAATCAACATTATCCAAAGTCTGGAATTTTACAGTTTTTTATCAATCCGCATGATGATTTATATGGTCTCAATTTTGATGATCAAAAAAAGCAAGATGGCTTTCGGGTGGTTTTTTATGACAAGATTGAGCAAGATCTTGCACTTTTACAAAGCGATTTTCCAAGTTTTGTTGAGGACGATATTTATAGTCCTATCGCAGGACAGTCTGCGATTCAGTTTGAGAAGGCTGAAAGCTATATTGATATGAATAATTTTGATTTTGCTCAAAAAGTCACAGACCCTTATGAAAAAGATAATGAAGAAGAGTTTTGTGATGAGTACAGTGAAGTTTTTTCCGCAAGCGGTCATCGTTTAGGTGGATATCCATTTTTTACTCAATCTGATCCGCGTGAATACAATGAATCTATTCAAGATTATATTTTACTGTTGCAGATCGATACAGGTGAAGCTGAAGGTATTGAGATCATGTGGGGCGACTCAGGTGTAGGGAACTTCTTTATTCATCCGGATGATCTTGAAAAAAGAGATTTCTCTAAAGTGGTGTATAACTGGGATTGTTATTAAGCACCGACGGCATAATTTCTAAAAAGCTGATGTTGATAACATCAGCTTTTTATTGAAAAAATCTTTCTTTGGCATACGATTTTGCTGAATTCATAAAACAAAAGTGTGACTGAATTGACAGTTTAATGTGTTGATTAGATTAAGAAAATATTTTAATGATACGGCCCAGTAAACCTCTATTGATTAATTTTTAAACAAACAAACCCAAGTGATGAATTGTGTAATGTCAGCAGTTTCAGTAGCTTGAGGCGTTACAAATGAGATTTATTAACACTTACATATTTTTTTACATGTTTTAAGTCTACATTTTAAGAATTGCTGATTACTATTCATGGCTTGTGAAAAGTTGTTATTGATTTAAACAAGGTAGTTTGAATCAATTCAAAAGGGCAGTTTGAGGACAATGCATGATTTACGACCACAATGTTAATATGAATGAATACGTGAATCCCACGGTTCATATTCAGATTCGATCGGAAAATCAAAATAATAATTTTCGACCAGATGAATACTTAAAAAATAAAGCATTTGAAACTTTTAAAAATCAAACTGAAGCATTTAAGAAAGAAAGCTTAATCGATATTAGTAAATTTACTGAAAAACTTGTCAGTATGTCACGTAGTACTACTGCACATCGTTGTGCAAGATATGTGCGTATAGCGCTTGAATCAGCTGGTGCACGTTTTTCTGATCATCCAGTTGCGGCTTCAGATTGGGGTTCGACTTTAACTGAGATTGGTTATAAGCAAATCCGTCCTGACTTTGATAATCCTCAAGAAGGTGATATTTATATCATCAACAGTACCAGTCGCCATCGTTATGGCCATATTGCTGGATTTACAGGTTCTCAATGGGTTTCTGACTTTAGACAGCGTAGTTACGATGTGTATAAAGACCCAAATGTAACCTATGAGTATTATCGTTTAGCTGCTTAGTTTCACAGTCAAAATCATTTAATCTATTACGGATTAAAAGATAAAAAAGGAAGCTTTTGGAATGAAAGGCTTCCTTTTTTATTGCAATGCTTTTTTTTACAACATCTTTAGTCAAAACGTTTTGCGCGATTTTGATAAATTGACATGATAAATAGACCTAAAGCAGCAAAGCCAAGGGCTTGAATTGATGTCAATATTTTATGTTGTGCAGGTAAAAAAGCCATTAAAAGCATAAGTGCAAGAAAAGGGTAGATGGAAAATAAAATTTTGAAACCTTGAGTATAGACATTATTTTTAGAGATTTTTAGCCCGAGCATTCTTAATAAATGTGTAGAGATTCCAATCGCTAAACACATCACGGTAAACGTTGGACTTAACTTCTCAATCGTGGTGCAATAATAAATTATTGCGCAGGTTAAGATTGAAATGACGACTTTAATTTCACGACTACAGCGCGCTGAATACCAAAAATCTAACATTATTTAGAGACTTGTTCAGACGAATTTTGATTGAGTAGGGATAGTGGTGAAAAAATACAAACTGCTAGAGCCATAAAACCAATACCTTGAGCGCCTGGGATCAAAATTTCACCATTGTTCATATTTTTAAAAACCAATGCCAAAACTAAAGCCAGTGGAATCCAGGTCAATAAACGATAAAGAAATCCTGTGGGGTTTTGGGCTGCAAAATGAACTTTACAGTAACGACAAATCAGAAAAATAATACCTGTACCTGCAAAAAGTAAAATATTATCAAGGGTTAAAGGCTGGTACCAATAGAGTCCAATAGTGACCAGTACCAATAAAATAAGAAAAATGAGCTTCTTTGCAACCGAGACTTTAGGATCAAACCAAAATTCAAGCATAGTGATTTCGTTTAAATTGGATAATGATAATTTAGCATAAAAAAGGTGAAGCTTAGCTTCACCTTTTTCAACTTAGCTCATAAGGCTTAATTATTTTTTTGTGGACCCCAGTCAAAAATTTTCTTTTGGTAAGCATACCAAATTAACCATAATCCAATCAGAATCATTGGGAATGAGAGGATTTGACCTTTGGTCATCCAACCAAACAAAATATAACCTTGATCCGCATCAGGTTCACGGAAGAATTCCATAAAGAATCGAGCACAGCCATAACCCATTAGAAAGATTGCAGATACGGCATAACGTGGGCGTGGTTTAGCACTATAGAACCATAGAATAAGGAACAGCAGCAGTCCTTCACACAGCGCTTGATAGAGCTGAGATGGATGACGAACCAAATGTAGTGGATCTGTCGGGAAGATCATACCTAGCGCAAAGTTAGGGTCAGAAACTTGACGACCATATAATTCACCACCTATGAAGTTACCAATTCGACCAAACATCAAGCCCGTCGGTACACAGGGTGCAATGAAATCTAGTGTTTCAAACCAAGTTTTCTTGTATTTATGGCACCACAAAAGCATGGCGATCATTACACCAAGGAAGCCTCCGTGGAAACTCATACCACCAGTCCAAACTTTAAATAGCCAGATAGGATCTGCTAAAAATTTGCTAAACTCGTAAAATAAAACATAGCCTACACGACCACCGAGCACAACTCCAAGTGCACCAAAGAACACCAGATCTGAAACCATTTCAGAGTTCCAGTCAGCACGTTGTTTAGCACGATAAGTAGCAAGTCCCCAAGCACATAAAAATGCCAAGAGATACATCAGCCCATACCAATGGACGTTGAGTGGACCCAGTGATATCGCAATTGGGTCAATATTCGGGTAGGTGAGCATTCCTAATCCTTGATTTTCTATTTTGCACAGATTTTAGCTGAAACATATTAAAAATGTTGTACATTCAATGTGTAAACTTCATGGAATGTATTTTATGTGTATTGTGGCATTGGCTTGGCAAGTTTTGGATGATTTACCTGTTTGTTTAATTTCAAATCGTGACGAATTCTACCATCGTCCAAGCACTCAATTACAGTCATGGGCGAACAGTCCGATTATTGCAGGGCAAGATTTGCAATCAGGCGGAACATGGATGGGGGTTACACCACAGGGACGTTGGGCAGTGATTACCAATTATCGTGATGGTGCTGATAAACAAACTTATCCCACTACGCGTGGCTATTTGATTCAAGCCTTTTTAGCGTCAGATCAAACACCAATTCGTTTTGCACAAGCATTGGAAAAGCAGCAAAGAGATTATGCGGGTTTTAACTTATTTGTGGGTGATCGACAGCAAGCTGTTTATATGAGTAATCGCGGTGAAGCCCCACAAGTGTTATCCCAAGGTGTATTTGTCGTTTCAAATGGCTTGATGTCAGATGATTGGGAAAAAACCAAGCATTTACGTAAACGCTTTACCCAAGAATTTTTACCCATGTTGCAAGTCCCTTCTATCTCTGAGCAAGATCTACAATTCGCTGTTTGGGATATTTTAGAAGATGAACGAAAAATTATTCCTGATTTACTGCCCAATACTGGAATTAATCCTGAGATGGAAGCGTTGTTGTCTTCAACATTTATTCAAAGCCCAATTTATGGGACACGCTGTTCCAACTTTTTAAGAATAAGCAGTACTCAGATTGATTGGGTTGAAAAAACGCAACAAGGTGAACATATGGGGGAGTTAGTCGAGATTCAGCGTGCTATCGAAAAATAAAAAGCCATAGCAACTTTTATCACTATGGCTTTAAAAAAATAAATTTAATTAACCCGCAATTACACCGCCATCTTTACGAGTAATGACGACCGTTGCCGAGCGTGGGCGAGCAGTCTTGTTGCTTGGATCTTTTTGTGATGCAGGCCAGTTACTTGATGGTTTATCAAAGCTAGGTGAGTCTTCACCTGGATGTTGAACATTGATAAAAATGGCTTTGTAGTCGGGTGTCATGGTGACACCCGTGATTTCACATTGTTTTGGACCTGTTAGGAAGCGACGCAGGTTTTCATCAGTGACTTGTTTACCCACGATCGTTTCTTGCCCAGCAGATGTTATTGCTTTTGCACCATCACCGACTTTACCAGGGAGTGCAGCAAGCATCATACAGTTGGTGGTATCTGTATAAGCACCATCATCCGTTTGAATCCAAAGTACACCACGTGGGTCGAACCACATACCATCTGGTGAAGATAAATCATTATTATCATTTAACCCAGACAAGTTGATGTTACTGGCCATTTTTGCTTCAGCACCAAAGAGGTAGATGTCCCAAGTAAAGCTTTCAGCTGTAGTTTTATTATCTTTTTCATGGAAACGGATAATGTGACCATTTACATTGCCTTTACCACCTTCTGGGTCGCTATAGTTTCGTGGATTTGCGGCATTTAATGCATGTGCTGTACCACGGTTCGAGTTATTGGTTAGTGTGACATAGACTTCACCATTCTCTGGGTTCACCGCAACCCATTCTGGACGATCCATTTTAGTGGCTTTGACTGAATCACCGGCTAAACGTGCAAAAGTAGTGACATCGGCTTGAGACTTGAAAGGATAGACGGTATTGCTATCATTTAAACCGTTTTTACCATACGCCAATTCAATCCATTTACCTGTACCATCATTATTGAACTGCGCAACATATAGCTTGCCACTGTTCATATATTTATCGCCAGCGCGATAGCCACCATTTACATCTTTTGCATCCCACTTCGCATCAGATACAAATTTGTAGATATATTCGCCACGTGAGTCATCGCCCATATAGAAGGCTAGATTTTCTCCTTCGATTAAACGGCTTGAGCGACAGTCTTCATGCGCAAAGCGACCTAAAGATGTTCGTTTAACGGGGTTTGAACGACTATCGAACGGATCGATTTCAACAATCCAACCAAAGGTATTTGCGCCGTTTCGATAATCTTTGTCTGCGGAGTCAGCAGTAATTGAAGAGTTCCAGCGGTCATATAAGTCTTGGCTTTCGATTGCCCCAATCGCGGTTTCCCAGCCATAACGTGAGCTGGCACCATCTTTTAAACCATAGCGATTCAGTGCGATGATCTCAGCCGCACTACGTTTTGCATCATCACCTTTATTACGCACAAAGTATCCAATAAAGTTTTCTTCTGTGGTGAGGTAAGTTCCCCAAGGGGTATAACCATTACCACAGTTATTATGTGTGCCGCGTGTTTGCTTTGCTGAGCTTGAGTATTTGGTTTTCACCAAGTCTGAACCTGCAACTGTGCCTGCAAAGTCCATGACCGTTGACGCTGTAATACGGCGATTAAATGGAGAGCTTTTAACAATCTCTACTTTTTGTGTAGTTGCATCTTTCTTTAATTCAATGACGGAAACACCATGCGCATTGACTTCACGAATCACTTCATCTTCTGGGCGACGACCATTTACTTTTGTTGCACCTTTAGGATGTAAGAAGGTTTGATTAATGTATTCATGATTCATGACCAGTAAGCCACGGTTTGACGCTTTAGCATCATATTTAGAGCTATTGGAATTTAAGCCAAAATAGCTCATACCATCATGACAATCGCCTGAACGCGCTGTAAAGCTGACCCCTGAAGGAACATTGTTATCATCCCAGTCAGGGATCGTCTGCATTAATGGATCACCTAAAGCATAAAGCACATTTGCTTCATAACCCGCAGGAACAGTGACGATGTCATTGAGGTTTTTTGCAACAGGGTTAAAGGTGAATTTTTCAGGTTTTTTAATTGTCGTGGTGGGTGTTGAATTATTGTCATCGTCATCATTACAACCAACTAGGCTCGATGCTAAAGCGAGAGCAGCTGCACCGCTTGCTGTTTTTGTAATTAAACTACGACGAGAAATCCGTTGTTCTAAAATGTCACGGAAATGCGTGTTATTCGAAGTATTGTTATCTAACTCTTGATTTTCATGATATGGCGTGAGGTCTGTCATACGATTCCCTTTGGCTTTAAGTCTTGATTAAATGTGATTTTGATTCAGCTTAAAAACATACAGAACAAATGTGTAAGATCTCTTACTCTTATATTTAATATTGGTTAAATTTAATCTTATTTTAAGAAAGTAATAGGATTGTCATATTTATATTTAGACCATTACTCCGTTGTTCAATTTCTATAAGAATTAGGTTATGACTGATTAAGCATGATATCTGCTTGGTGAATTGAATAAACTGGATTAACTTTCAATTGTTTTAAAAAATAGAGATTTTTAACAAAGAGCTCTTAATAATAGGCTTCTTTTATAAACGCTTATCAAAAGCATAGATCAGTATAAAATCGCTCTCATCCTAACCGTCTCCCGAGGGGAGAAGGAACTTTCGATCGCAATATAATTCACTCAACATGATCATTTTTCGACTTGTGAAATAGATCTAATGTATTTGAATAAAAGGGCAGAAGATTAAGCAATAGACTTGTTTTAATAATTGTTTCTAAAAAAGAATTTAACAAACTTAAAATAAAAATGACCTCAAAAGAAGTCATTTAAATATTAAAAAGTTTTTTATTTTGATAGTTAAGCATCTACAGTTTTACGTTTTTCAATCACTTTACCCAGCAATAAACCCAGCTCAAATAGCATCCACATTGGAATTGCGAGCATGATCATTGAAATTGCATCTGGTGGGGTAATAAACATAGACACGAAGAAACATCCCACCACGATAAAGCGACGCTTTTCAGCCAATGTTTTAGTGGTGACGAAGCCAACTAAAATTAAAACTAAAGTAATAATTGGGATTTCAAAGGTCACACCAAAGACCAAAAATAATTTTAGACAGAAGCTTAAATAACTATTGATGTCAGTCATTGGCGCGACGGTTTCTGGTGAAACACTGATAAAGAAATGCAGGATGGATGGCAATGCAATAAAGTAAGCAAAAGCGATCCCTGAATAAAACAGCACAATACTGCCAAACAACAATGGAAATGCTAGATTTTTTTCTTTTTCGTATAATGCAGGTTTAATAAACGCCCAAAGTTGATAGATGATAAAGGGCATCGCCAACATCAGCGCAATAAAGAAGTTTAACTTAAACGGCGCCATGAAGGTTGCTGTAACATCAGTTGCAATCATGGTTGAGGTTGCAGGTAATTGTTTTCTGAGTGGTTCTGATAACGCAATATAGGTCTTATTGGCAAATGGCAATAAACAAAAAAATATAGCGATGAGCGCGCCAACAATTTTAAATAAATGCTTACGTAACACCATCAGGTGTTGAGTAATCGGCATCGCATCTAAAGGCGGCGTCTCGGTAGATGAGGCATCATGTACTTGTGGTGCTAATGAGTCGCTCATACAGCCACCTTCAATTGCGGTACTTCTTTAACAAGAACAATTTGTGGTCGAGTTACAGTACAGTTTTGTTTATCTAACCAAGTCTTTGACATATAAATAGCGGGAACCGTAATATCAAGTTTATGATAAGTCGTGTGAATTTTATTATTGTCTGTTATTGCGAGATGACTTTCTTGTTCTACAGCAATTTTTTGTTGCTGTAACTCCTGCATCTGAGCCTGCATTTTTTGTTCAAGTTCTTGAATTTTTTGCATCTCTTGTTGCATTTGTTCTCTAAATTCAGAAAGACGTAATTCACGGTCGATGTCATTTTGGACACTACTAATTGCACGTTTAAATTTGCTATACCATTTGGCAGCAAAACGCGCAGCTTCAGGAAGTTTATCTGGTCCCAATACCAACAGAGCAATGATCCCAAACACTAACAGTTCTGAAAATCCAACATCTAACATGATCTACGCCTCACCGATTAGTGTTTTACTGTAGAGTTCACATCAGTATTGCTTGTTTGATGTTCTAGAGTACGCGTTTCAGTCAGTGAAGCAGTTGTTGCCTCTTCTTCTTTAATTGATTTCTTAAAATCTTTGACGGCACCACCAACATCTTTACCTAAGTTTTTCAGCTTTGATGTACCAAATAGTAGAATCACAACAATTGCAAAAATAAGTACATGCCAAATCGATAATCCAGCCATAGTTTTAACTCCTATTTAATAACAGCTATAACAACAGTTATCCATGACAAAAAAGTGACACTAATATTTCAATTTAAAGACAGACAATATTTATAAATTATTTTGATATGTTAAACATCATCTGTATTTGGAAAATGCTAGTATGTTCATGATTTGAGAATAAGGTGTTGTATTGTGGCTTTGTTATTTCCAGTTTTATCATTTATCTGTGGGCTGATACTGGCAAATAGCAAATTTTCAGTAAACTTAAAATCATTCATGTCTTTGCTACTGGCTCGCTTATTTATCCCGATTGTGATTATTTACAATATGGTATTTTATAAATCGGGTAGTATTGCTTTAATCTTATTTGCTTTTTTCTCATGCTTTACGCTTTTCTTTATTTATCTCACGCTGTCTAAAGATCGTTTAGCTTCATTGTGTTTTAGCTATACCAATATGGCATGGCTCGGCTTTCCGATTGCTTTGGCTATATTTGGCCCAGACAATAGTATGCTGATGATACCGCTCTATATCGGGGTTTCAATTTTTGGAAACTCTTGGGCGGTGACTTCGGTAAGTTCAGCCCCGCAATCCAAACAATTGCTTATCAAAAAAGTACTGCAATCGCCACCTGTGATTGCCTTGATCATTGCCGGGCTTTTACGTTGTTTTGATGTGCAACAGTTTCAGGCAAATGATTGGATTAATTGGATTTATACTCTGGCTAAATGGAGTATGAGTTTTACCGGGATGTGTGTATTGGGGATGTGGTTAAGAAAAACTAAAGTCCATATCGAGGATTTACTGTCCAGTACTAAGCTTGCAATATTAAAGTTAGTTTGTGGTGTTGTATTGTGCAGTCTGGCTTATTTCTTTTTACCAGTTCCACAGATCCATCAATATATTGGGGTGATGTTTTTACTGTTTTGTTTACCGCCAGCTGCCAATATTGTCGCATTGGAAACCCACTATCAAGGCACTGCGGTTTCAGCAAAATATATTGCTTCGGGAACGATAGTCAGTTGTGTGGTATGCATCCTATATGGTGTGTTGATTCATTTTTTATAGTTTTATCGGTTGATTGGTTTATTTTGCTTCGTTTTAGATAAGTTTTAGCGATATCCATCATATTCCTCCTTTGCTCAAAGGCGAGGAGGAATCTAACAAAATCGTATGATTTTAAACGGCTGGTTTTAACTGCTTATTTCAAGCTTGCTTTAAACAATTGCATCGCCTGACCACGATGGCTAATTTTGTTCTTTTCTGCTTTACTCATTTCTGCGCTTGAAATATTTAGCTCGGGTAACCAGAACAGTGGGTCATAACCGAAGCCATTTTCACCTCGAGCTTGCTCTAGTACTTCACCTTGCCAGATCCCTTGGAAAATTTGTGGTAAAGGGTCATCTGCATGTTCAACCAATGCCAATACACACACGAACATTGCTTCAATCGCTTGATCGTCTTGGCGTAAAGGCTTAAGGTTTTCCAGCAATTTTGTATTATTGGCTACATCATCGCCATGTTCACCTGCATAACGTGCAGAGTAAATTCCAGGTGCTCCACCTAATACGGGAACGCAAATCCCAGAATCATCAGCAATCGCAGGTTTACCTGAAATACGGCTCGCATGACGTGCTTTGATAATTGCATTTTCAATAAAGCTTAAGCCATCTTCAATCGCGTCTTCGATATTCAGTTGACCTTGAGGAATCACTTCAACGGGTAAAGCCAATTCAGCAAACAATTTTTCAAATTCAGCAATTTTGCCTTTGTTATTGCTTGCGAGTACCAGTGTTCCTTGTGATAACCAATCTTTTGATGACATGATGCAGACTCAAAATTTAAAATTGAGTTATTTTAACTTAATCTGTGTCATAAAATGCGGCTAAATTCTCTCGTCCTTTACGCTTTACTGGATATGTTTTGCTTTTGCGCTAATGCGTTTGTCTAACTGTTGTTTTAAATCGAGAACATCCTCATTTTTCATAAAACCTAGTCCAACATTGAGTTTCTGTTTGCTGTTATCTTTCATGATAAAAAGTAAATAGTATTGTCGATCAAGTAAGGTTTTTTTGAGCTCAACTTCATAGATCTCTGGTATTTTAATGTATTTTTTAATGATCACTCTACCTTTAAAATCAATGCTTCTAATCATGTCTTGGGAGAGGGTTAAAATAGGACGTTGATTGCTAAATATCTGAATAGCTTTATTACTGAAAAAATAAGTAATGAGACCCAATGGCGTAACAAGAAATAGCGAAAAGAGACTTTTTAAGCCATTCTTCCATTCAAATATTTCCAAGATTAAAAGCACGGTCGCAGCCCAAAAGGGGCAGGCCAAAATTCCAGCAAAAATCGCCAAAGGAATTATTTGTTTGCGTGAAGCATAATATTTTTTCTTTTGCATATTTTTCCATACATAGAAGAACTCGATTTACTTCTCAAATGCACAAGTGGTGCCTTGGTGGAAAATCATTTGCCATATACCGTGATCATTCATAACCCAAATTGAACTGCGTAAAGCCACATTGTATTGAGCTTGAGTTGCCACATTGATTTGATGGCTTTGATAGGTCAGTAAAACGCTATGATCAGATAACGACTGAACTTGAAAATCCTGTGCTTGAATGATGTCGGTATCTGTATCGTTTAAAAGTGCTTCAATCATTTGGGCTTTATGCACAACCCACCCTGATTTGGTAATTTCTTTAAAATCTGGATGTAACCGTTGATCAAGTATTTGAAAGTTTTGACGATCACGATGATGCAACCCGCATTCATATTGAATTAATTGTTTGAATAGGTCTTGCATTGTCAACAATCCCAGTTGAAATACTTAAATGGATAGCAGTAAAAAAAGCACCCGAAGGTGCTTTTATGATCGATGAAAATCAAATTATTGAGCTTGAATCCATTGATCTGCACGTTGTGTTGCAGTACGAATTTGGTCTTGAGTTAAGTTAGCAGCCAAAGCAGTTTTTTTGGTTTGCGACATGTTAATCACTTTATTGTCTAACATACCATCACGTGTAGAAAGCTCATACCACTGATAAGCGCCCATGTAGTTTTTCTTTTGCTCTTCCATCACCGCAAGATTAAAGCTTGCACGGTTATCGCCGTGGCTTGCTGCTTTTTCAAAGTATTGACGCGCAGATGTTTCGCTTTTAGAAACGCCTAAACCATCAGCATACATACGACCAACATTCAACTGAGCCGCAGAAATACCTTGGTCAGCCGCAGCTTTAAACCATGTAAATGCTTGTTTAAGGTCTTTAGATACACCGCCAGTACCAGCCTGGAAATGTGTTGCTAAATAAAATTGTGCAGCAGGTTGACCAGCTTTGGCTGCTTTTTGCAAATCTGTCACATTCATATGTGCATATTGTGCTGCCATTGCTGATACAGATTGTTGTTGCTGCGGTACATAGTCCGCATGGGCTTGAATACTCACTAGCCCAAAAAATAACGTACTGCCTAATAATAATTTCTTCATAGAGCGCTCACTCGATAAATAGCGACTTCGCCGAACAAATTCGGTATGGCTTTACTTAAAAAGCTACCTTGTTGGTTCCCATTTACAGCGAGTCGATCAATAATTTGAATCTGATTTTCAGCACATAATGCTTCAAAATCACGAAAGGTGCATAAGTGGATATTAGGTGTATTGTACCACATATACGGTAAGGCATCAGAAACAGGCATCTTGCCTTTCAGTGCAAGGAAAGACCGTGTTTTCCAATACGCAAAGTTAGGAAACGTAATAATTGCTTGTTTCCCCACACGCACCATATCGCGCAGAAGCACATCAGGTGCATCTACAGCTTGCAAAGCTTGTGCCATAACCACATAGTCAAAAGACTGGTCGGCAAAGCGTCCCAAACCGAGGTTTAAGTCTTGTTGTATAATATTTAACCCTTTGCTGACGGCAATTGCAATCTTTTCTTGATCGATTTCTAGCCCATAAGCGTGAATTTGCTGTTTTTTGCTCATTTGTGACAATAATTCGCCATCACCACAACCTAAATCGAGCACACTCGCACCAGCATTGATCCATTTTTCTGCAAGCTGTTGGTCAATACGCATTACAAAGCCTCCTTAGGTGTTGAATTAAGGTGTTCAATACCACCTAAAAATGCACGTAAGGATTTGACGTACAAGGGGATAGGGAATAGGAATGAGTCATGGCCCTGCTCAGCATCGATATCCAAATAACTCACAGGTTTTTGATTGGTAATCAATGCGTTGACAATCTCTTGCGAGCGTTCTGGGCTAAAACGCCAGTCTGTTGTAAATGACACTACTAAAAAGCGACATTTGGTATTTGATAGGGCTTTAGTGAGTGACTGTTCATATTCACGTGATGGATCGAAATAATCCAAGGCTTTGGTCATGATCAGATAAGTATTGGCATCAAAGTTTCGACTGAATTGTTCGCCTTGATAACGCAGATAGCTTTCAACTTGGAACTCAACATCGAAACCATACATAAACTTGCCTGATTTTAAATCACGACCAAATTTTTGTTTCATGGCTTCTTCAGAAAGATAGGTAATATGACCCACCATACGTGCCAAAATTAAGCCACGTTTTGGATAACTATCGAGTTCTAAATAACGGCCATTGTGAAAATCTGGATCAGACAAAATAGACTGACGTGCTACTTCGTTAAATGCAATATTTTGTGCGGAAAGCTTTGGTGCACTGGCAATGATGACACATTTTTGTAAACGGTCAGGATAGTCCACAGACCATTGTAAAGCCTGCATGCCACCTAAAGAACCACCAATGATTGAATACCAAACATCTATCCCTAAGCGGTCAGAGAGTAGGGCTTGGGTTTTAACCCAATCACGTACTGTCACTAATGGAAAGTCAGGACCATAAGGGCGATTTTCATTTTCAGGGTTAGGTGAAGTGGGTCCCGTTGAGCCACTACAACCTCCAATATTGTTGAGTGCGACCACGAAAAACTTCGAAGTATCAATGGCTTTACCTGGCCCAATACATGCATCCCACCAGCCTGTTTTTTTATCGTCTTCGTGGTGATAGCCAGCCGCATGATGATGTCCTGAAAGTGCATGGCAAATCAAAATTCCATTTGATTTATCTGCATTGAGCTCACCATAGGTTTCCACCATGATTTCATAGCGTGGCAATACTCGACCACACTCAAGCTCTAACGGTTCTTCAAATTCAAACTTTTGTGGAGTAACGAGCCCCACTGAATCAGCTGGAAAAGACACTGGAAATGTTCACCTTAAAGTTTTAGAAGGTCGATAAATTACGAATATTAGAGATATCTAAGACATCTATATAGCTAATAAATTAATGATATTCCATGGTTTTCACAATAGTGTTTTATCATTAAAGTTCACTTTCAGAATAAGTGATGATGTCTAGAGCGATAGTGAGTCGAAATGGAATGTCTTCACTTCACTGGCTTTAACTTATTTTCCATTTTGGAAAATGAAATGCAAAGCTTTGCAACAGAACGATCTTATGAATCACTACGGAACTTACTCGCTACTCATTCACAGCTGTCTGATCTCAAACAATCATGGATGAAATTTCCACGTATTTTTTATCTTTGAGAGGCATAAAGCTATTCGAGAAAGTCACTTGCTAATATCCATGAATGAAAGAAAGGATACCACTAGGGGGCATCCTTTCTAAAGTCTTTTAACTGATATCGCTTATACAGCAGCAGCGATGACTTGTTCAGTACTTAAAACACCTTGGTCAATCAAACGATTGGTTGCCGCTATAATTGCTTCAATTGAAGAGGTAACAATATTGTCATGCACACCAGCACCGAATGCAGATTTACCTGTACCTTGGACTTGAAGTTCGATCAATGCCAATGCTTTTGCATGTGCGCCTGAACTGATACTGCGTTCTTCGTAGTTTAAGACATCAATTGGTAATTGAAGTGCATTTAAAATCGCAGAAATTGGACCATTCCCTTCACCACGTAAGCGCTGAGTTTCACCATTGATGACCACATCAAGCTCAATCACTTGGCTACCATTTTCATCTGACAATCTATAATTTTTCGCTGAATAGTGTGCATCTTTTGCAGCAACATAGGTGTCTTTAAACAAGGTCCAAATTTGTTGAGCTGAAACTTCAACACCTTCTTCATCTGCAACTTGCTGAACAATTTGTGAGAATTCAATCTGTAAGCGACGAGGTAAAACCACGTTATAGTTAGACTCTAATAAGTAGGCAATACCGCCTTTACCTGACTGTGAGTTGACACGGATCACCGCATCATAATCACGACCTAAATCTTTAGGGTCGATTGGTAAGTAAGGCATATCCCAAATTTCTTCGTCTTTTTGGAACTCAAAGCCTTTTTTAATTGCATCTTGGTGAGAACCAGAGAAAGCGGTAAAGACCAAATCACCAGCATATGGGTGACGTGGATGTACAGGCAAGCCAGTACATTCTTCTATTGTGGCAATAATCTCATTAATGTTTGAAAAATCTAACTCACATGCCACACCTTGTGTGTACATGTTTAATGCAATTGCAGCAACGTCAACGTTACCAGTACGTTCACCATTCCCAAATACACAACCTTCAACACGATCAGCACCAGCCATGATCGCTAACTCAGATGCTGCAATACCACAACCACGATCATTGTGACAATGTACTGAAATAATCACACCATCACGACGTTGCAAATTACGATGCATCCATTCGATTTGGTCGGCATAGACATGTGGACCTGAAACCTCAACAGTTGCAGGTAAATTTAAAATGACTTTATTGTCAGGTGATGCTTCCCAAATTTCAGTTACTGCATCGCAAACATCTTTAGCAACCTCTAATTCTGTTGCTGTAAAACATTCTGGACTGTATTGAAAAATAAATTCAGTTTCAGGCTGTTTGGCTGCATATTCTTTTACTTTGCTTGCCGCATTCATTGCCAATTGCTTTGCACCATTGACATCAACATTCAATACTTTTTTACGGAAAGTGGGTGAGTTTGAGTTATAGATATGCACAATGGCGCGTTTCGCACCTTGTAAGGCTTCAAAGGTGCGTGCAATTAAATGATCACGGGCTTGCACCAAGACTTCGATATAAACGTCATCTGGAATATGACCTTCTTCAATCAACTTACGGGTGAAATCAAAATCAATTTGTGAAGCTGAAGGAAAGCCAATTTCAATATGTTTAAAGCCAATTTTGACCAACATTTCAAACATTTTGAATTTTTGTTCGATGTTCATTGGTTCGAAAATCGCTTGGTTACCATCACGAAGGTCGGTACTCATCCAAATTGGCGCTTTATTGATTTCGTTATTTGGCCATTGACGGTCAGGCAAGTCTACACGTTGGTACATGCGACGATATTTTTTACTTGGATCAGCCAACATCATGAGGTAACTCCTTGTGTAGTTGTTGTTGCTCGTCTCTTGGGTAAAGGCAACTTACTACAAATATAGATTGTGTCTATCTGTTCAATTTACAAGTGTTTTTATGATGAAAACACTTATAAATTTTCATAAACTTATACGTGGGTAGCACGAGATAAATCTAAACACTGATAACTTACAAATGGTTTAACTTGAGATTAATTCTAAAACAATTATCTTGGAAATAATTTCCTTAATTTGCATAAAAAATATCAGTTGAGAGAAAAATTTTCTTTGAATGTCTTAATCTTGAAAAATATATTCTTGATTGATTTCTTTTACGGTAGCTGTTCCCATTAATGCCATGGTAATTTCAAATTCTTCCTTTAAAATTTTAATCACATGGGCGACACCTAAAGCACCAGCAACAGAGAGCCCGTAGATCGCAGGACGGCCAATCAGCACCGCAGATGCGCCTAATGCCAATGCTTTAAATATATCTGTACCACGACGGATTCCACCATCCAAAAGCAAAGGAAAATCATGAGGAACAACGGCCTTAATTTTTGCTAAGGCGATCAGTGGGGAAATACTCGTATTGAGTACCCGCCCACCATGATTGGAAACGATTAAGCCTTTTACTCCGATTTCGACTGCTTTTTTTGCATCGAGTGGATGTAGCACACCTTTTAAAATTACAGGCAAATGGCTATGGGCAATTATAAATTCGATATCTGCCCATTTGGGTGCAATTTGCATTAAGCCATTGAATACTGGATGTTGATGCTCAGAAATTTCGGGTAGAGGAATGTGGGTGGGGGTATGGGGGTGTTGCATGCCTTCTGGCAATTGGAAATTCACCCGACGTTCACGATCACGAATCCCTGTATGCGGTGAATCTACTGTAATCACAAGCGCTTTAAAATTTTGTTGTTCTGCGAGTCGAACTAAGGCCAATGATTTCTCACGATCACCTTGCCAATACAATTGAAACCATTTCAAAGGGTTTTCTTGTTTTAAACTTCGCATATCGGTATTGGTGAAAGTGCTCAGTACAATATTACTTTCTAAAACTTCGGCCGCTAGTGCAGCCGCAGCTTCGCCGTCAGGGTGGAACAATTGTTGATGCCCAATCGGTGCAAGAAAAATTGGATGAGGAAAATTTTGTCCTAAAATCTCACATTGGGTCGAGCCTTGAGTTAAGTCATTGAGCAGTCTTGGAATCAATTGAATATTTTTAAATTGTTGTAAGTTTTCTTGAACACTTTGCTCATCCATCGCCCCACCTTGCAAATAGTGCCAAGTATTTTCAGGCAGATGCTGTTCTGCTTGTTTCTCGTAATCCGCAATGGTCTGTAAATATGCTGGAATTTGAGTGAGTGGTGCTTGGATTTTTTTACTCATTTATTGATTGTCCAAATTTATACAAAACACTTTCATTACAATAATGACTTGCAAGCTAAAACTTATAAATCACTCCATTCACGTAGAAGGTTGTGATAGATCCCTGTAAGACTAATCACTTGCTCATGTGTAGCAGATAGCTCGATGGTCAGCTTTTGAATATTTTGATCTAAGTCAAATAGAATTCGTCGTTGCGCATCGGATGATACAAAGCTTTGTACCCAAAAGAACGAGGCAATACGTGCACCTTCAGTGACTGGGTTGACCTGATGTAAACTGGTAGAAGGATAGACAATTGCATCGCCAGCTGGAAGTTTTACTTCTTGTGTACCAAAAGTATCTTCGATCACCAGTTCGCCGCCATCATATTCATCGGGATTGGTGAGAAAAACAGTGCAAGACACATCTGTCCTTAAGTACTGATTGAGTTGAGGATGGCGACGGATAGCATTATCAACATGCATCCCAAAATTTCCACCGTGTTGATAACAATTAAACAGCGGAGGTAAAAATGTTTTTGGAAGTGCGGCACTAAAGAACAAAGGATTTGCGTTGGCAGCATTTTGAATGATTTGTCCAAGTTCTAATGCTTGTTGAGAATCTTGAGCCAGTTGTAAATTATTTTTTAAATGTGCAGATTGATAGCCTGTTGTTACTTTTCCATCTGTCCACTCTGCTTGAGAAAGTGTCTGACGACAATGATTTAGTTCATCCAGACTAAGTAAATTTGGAATATGTAAAATCATGATTTTCTTCCCCAAAAAAGAAACAGCGCCTGATGAATCAGACGCTGAATTTTAACATAGATTGATTAAATCTTAGAACTTATAGTTGATGTTGAATACGCCTTTGCGACCCTCACCAGGCATTGCCCAACCATTGTTACGGATATGGGTGTAGTACTTCTCATCGCTTAAGTTTTGCCCCAATAATTGGAAACTTAAATCTTTGTTGTAGCTGTACGTTACAGAAGCATTGTGAATCACATAATCTTCAGACTTGACCTGTGGCACAAGATTATTCGTCGCTGAACGTGTACTTAAATACATTTCACCTTGATAGGTTAAGCCATAGCCAGCTTGCCACTGATCATTGAATTGATACGTTGTCCATAAGCTGCCTGAAACTTTAGGAACATTGACCAATTTGTCACCTTTTTGGAAGTCAATATTCGGTGAACCATTGACTTTAGTTTGGTCGTATTCTCCTTCCATATAAGCAGCACTAGCTGTGATGTTCCATTTTGGCGTAATTTCACCGGCTAAACCAAGTTCAACACCTTGTACATAGTTTTTACCATCTAATTTGGCATCTGGTTGTCCAGGTATATCATTGGTTACACGGACTTTATCTTGTTCATTACGAAATACTGCGGCAGACACTAAGAAGTTAGGATTTACTTGCCACTTTGCCCCCACTTCATAGGCAACTGCATTTTCTGGGTCTGTACTGCAAGAATTTGCTGTGATTGCATTGTTGGTAATAGTTTGAGAACAGCCACCACTTGCAGTATTTTGTACCGGCTTTTGAGCATTAGCATAAGACAAATAAAGACTAGTTGCTGGTGTTGGTTTAAATGTCAAACCTACATTATAGGAAATTAAATTATCAGACTGTTTATAGTTTTGACCACGAGTTACCGCTGCATTAGTTGTTGAAATAGTATCTGAACGATATTGACCGTCAGTATAATCATTACGCACACCAAGGTTAAGTAACCATTGTTCACCAAACTTTAAAGTATCAAACAAATACGCTGAATAAACATTTAAGTAGCCTTCAGCAACAGCTGTTTTACGGAAATTTGTTGGACCATGCCAAAAGTTATCTGGATTGTACACATCCATGTAAAGCGGGTTAGTAATAGAACTGCCTGCTGATGAACCATTTGAATTATATAAAAAGCCAGCTGTGGTAATCTCATAGTCTTCACGGCTAAAGCCAACCCCAGCAACAAGAGCATGATCGATAACCCCAGTTTTGAATTGCACATTGATGTTGGTGTCATTGGCAAATTGCTTATTATGGGTATCACGATAATAACCACGTGGACCAGAAATATAATATGAACCCTTTGGAACAGTAATCGTGGTTGTACCAGAAGTTACATTACAATTTTTATATCCAGTTTGGTTGGTATTGGTCAGTGCTGTTGGTGATGTGCCATCTGCTAAACAAAATGTTCCTTGTGGTGCAGAAACAGTTGCTTTTTGTTGAATATCACTATAACGAGTAATGGAGTTCAGTTTTGCGTTGGGACTGATCTCGCTTTCTACTTTAAATGTGACAACCTGATTTTCAATATCTTGTTGATCTAAGTTGCTATAGCCATAGTTATTTTTATCTGAAATCCCTTTGACAGGTTTGCCATTATAATAAGGAACGCCGTACTGTGGATCATTTTCATCTTTTTGATATAAGTAAGATAAAGTTGCCTTGGTCGTATCGCTGATTCCAAAAGTAACCGATGGCGCAATTCCCCAACGTTTCATTTCTTCATCACGACCCGCATAGGTGTTTTGATGCCCCATTATATTTAAACGAAATGCTAAATCTTCATCTACAACTTTATTAAAATCACCGGTAAAGCGTTTATAGCTATCTGAACCAAAACCTAAAGTAACTTCATTGCTGTCACGATTCTTAGGTGTTTTAGAGACTAAATTGACACCACCACTGATTTGTCCTACACCATTTTCAACAGAATTCGCACCTTTGATGATTTCAACAGCTTCATAGTTGAATAAATCAGAACGGTTGGTTAATGCTGCATCACGTAAGCCATCTACAGTTGTGTTATAGGTTGCATCATAACCCCGTAGGTTGATTTTATCGCCATAACCACCACCACCTTCGCCAGCACCAAAACTAATGCCTGGAGTTGTTGCAAGAGCTTGTTGTAGTGAAAGTAAGCCTTGATCTTTGAGTGCTTTTTCCGTGATGACCTGAACAGTTTTAGCGGTATCTAAAATGTTTTCTGTACGTTTAGTTGAAGATGTTTTTGCTGCTAAATATGCAGTATTTTGTTCTGCACGAGCTTGAATAGTAGGAAGTTGTACTGTTGTGTCTTCATTTGCTGCAAAAGCTAGGTTGGGTAAAGCAATTGCAAGTGCAACTGTTTTAACTTTTTTGTTTTTTACAGAGTATTTTTGAGCCATTTTTTGCGTCCATCGCAGGTTGTATCAAACTTACCCAATACTGCTCAGGAAACATCATGTCGCAATAATGGAGAAATTGTTAGGGTATGTAACCATTGTTGCGAATTCTAATGATAATTATTTTCATTAACAATAAGTATAAATGATTATTCATACGGAAAAACTGTTTAATCTATTAAATATAATTAAAGAAAACTATAGGGGATATGATTGATGGAGTTTGATCATATTGCTGAAATTTAAAGTATTTTTACTTTTTGGTAAAAAGTAACTATTGGAAGTTATAGAATTATTTTTTAGTGAGGATTAATAACAATGAGATTTATCTTTAATAAAAGACACAACGAGCTAAATTATCGGTAAAAAATGGCCCCTATGAGCAGGAGCCATTTCACTTTAATTTTTAAAATATTAACTATTAATATTTAAAGTTAATTGATAAAACAGCATTACGACCTTCAGCTTCAGTTGCATAGTGAGATGCATAGGCTTTAGTAAAATAACGCTTGTCTGAAAGGTTGTTTACATTAAGCTGTAAATCAACATTTTTGTTAATGTTGTAACGAGCCATTGCATCATAACGTACATAGCCAGATACATACTTAGTATTTGCAGCATCACCATAGACTTTGTCCATACCTAATGCACCAGCACCAACAGTTAACTGTGGAAGCACTTGATACGTTGTCCAAAGTGTTGCAGAGTTTTTAGGTACGTTAGGAAGTTGTTTGCCTTTCGCAGGGTTAGGGTATGTACATGTCCCAGCACGATTACATGACGGGCCAGGGTTGGTCATTTCACTGTCTAGATAAGAGTATCCAGCTGTAATATCCCATTTGTCTGTAATTTTACCTGTAGCACTAAGCTCAATACCATCAACTTTACTTTCACCGCCGTTGGTGTAGGTACCAGCATCTAATTGGATACGAGTATTTTGTTTTTCTGTACGGAATACAGCAGCTGTTAAGTTTATGCGATCATTGAAAAGATCCCATTTAGTTCCAACTTCATACGTACGCGCTTCTTCTGGCTTTAAGTCCATATAAGCTTGTCCGATCGCTTCTGAACCATCACCACCATCAACACCCACTGGGTTAGCTGATGTTGCATAGCTTGCATAGATTGAACCATTTTTCATAGGTTTATATGTCAAACCAGCTTGGTAAGTAAAAAAGTCTTTATTATTTTCTAGTTTTGCGCCTGTTGCATTCGTCACTTGCTCAGTGTCAAATTTGTCCCAACGAACACCTAGATCAAGTAGCCATTGTGGATTAAATTCAATATTGTCAAGCAAATAAACTGATGTAACTTTTGTTGTAGTCGTGGTGGTATTACGATTAGCAACTGCAGAACCTAACCATTCTTCTTTCGAATTTGGATTTGTTAAAGACGTACACCACGCATCATTGATTTTACAATCGCTGTTGAAACCACCAGTTGTAGTACCTGTATAACCTGGATAAGTAGTTGTATAGCTGCCTTTATCTGATTTTTGATCACTATATTCTGCACCAACATTAAACTTATGCTTAATTGCACCAGTGTTAAATTTACCAGTCAATGCAAGTTGATCTGTGAAAATATCTGTGTCAGTAATACGTGAGTTAATACGACGCCAAACTTTATCATTTAGGACATTACCTTTTGAGTCATCTGGTTGAGTCCAAAGATAATCATTCGTTGACTTGTTATACACTGCAGTATTGGTAATGGTTAAATTGTCAGTTAAATCATGTTCTAATTTAATTGTACCAATTTGGTTTTCTTGTTTTTGAAAATCACGATCATGTAAACCATAGTAAATGCCTTGTTTAACATCTACAGGCTTACCAAAAGTTGCTTTTTTCGAAGCATCATAATTATATGGCACACCCGAATCTGGTGTATCGTCTGACTTTAAATAGTAATAACTTAACGTTGCACGAGTCGCTGTATCTAAGCCAAAAGTAATACTTGGTGCAATACCAGCACGTTTATATTCTGCGCCGTCATGTTGACCCGCTTTCTCATTTTGGTGTCCCATTACAGCAATACGAGCAGCAATCCCATTACCAAAATCTTTATTGCCATCTAGGGTAATACGTTGGTAGTTATCTGTACCACCCGCAACAGAACCCTCTAAAGCATCGCCTTTTTTAGCGACTTTAGAAATCATGTTTACACTACCACCAACCGAACCAGCACCACCAAGTGAAGATGCTGACCCTTTAATAACTTCTACTTGTTCTACTGCAAACATTTCACGGTTTTGCGAAGTGGAATTACGCACACCATCCACAAACATAGAACTTTCAGAGTTATAACCACGAATAAATGGACGGTCACCATTTGGGTTGCCACCTTCACCAGCGCCAAGAGTAATTCCTGGAACTGTACGAAGTGCATCTGCCAGTGTTGTTACTTGAGTATCTTGAATCAGTTGTTTTGAAATAACAGATACAGATTTAGGTGTATCCAGAAGTGGCGCAACAAATTTTGTATTGGCAGACTGATCTACTTTTAAACCTTGTTCAGTCGTTGCTTGTGCTTTAATTGTTGGTAGTTTTGCGATTTCGTCTTGAGCGATGGCTGACGTTGCAATAACTGAAAGAGATGAAGCGATTGCTGTAGTAACAATCTTTTTGCGTGATTTGATAAAAGACATACTTAAACTCACTAAGAGTAGTGCAAATTTGTATGCGAATAATAATGATTCTTATTGTTTATTTCATCTGTTTGAAATTGAATTTGTCGATAGTTTTAAAAGTTTATGATGAGAAAATGAATTGAAAATGTATTGAATTTTCACTTAACTTTTTGAATTTTATTTATTTATTTTTATTTCCAGATATTTCAAAATGTAAATAAATTTATTCTATTGTCACTAAAGCATTTGAATTTGGTAAATTTCTCAAAATATGCGGATTTCTGGCTTTTGACTTCAAAGAAGGGGATTTGTTTAAAAAAGCGACATAATGGGGAAATCCGTGACCGAAATAAAATGATTTACACAGGTGTTTTGTATATATTCAAATGTTGTCATATAATGTGGCACTTTTTGAAAAACTGTAATTATTAAATTCTATCGAGGAAGCCATGCAAGTAACTTCTGAAGCGGTTTCGGGCGTTGCCCGTCGTTTAAATGTATCTGTACCGACGAGCCGTATTAACGAGCAGTTTGAAGCTCGCTTGAAACGCACTGCCAAAACTGTGAAGATCAACGGCTTCCGTCAAGGTAAAGTGCCAGTAAACGTTGTACGTCGTGAATACGGCGCTGGTATTTACCAAGAAGTTGTAAACGACATCATTCGTGACACAGTATTTGAAGCAATTCAACAAGAAAAAATCAACGCTGTTGGTATGCCAAACATCGACAAAGTTGAAAACAAAGATGATGCTTTAGTTTATCAAGCTACAGTTGAAGTTTATCCTGAAGTTGAAGCTAAATTTGAAGGTCTTGAAGTATCACGTAAATCATCTGAAGTAACAGATAAAGACGTTGATGCAATGCTTGAAAACCTTCAAAAGCAACGTGCTGAATGGACTGAAACTAAAGGCATGGCTAAAAAAGACATGCAAGTAACTTTCGATTTTGAAGGTACTGTTGATGGTGAGAAGTTTGAAGGCGGTGCTGCTGAAGACTTTAAACTTGTTTTAGGTTCTGGTCGTATGATCCCTGGCTTCGAAGACGGTATCGTTGGTATGAAGAAAGGCGAAGAGAAAGTGATTGATGTAACTTTCCCTGAAGATTACCAAGCTGAAAACTTAGCAGGTAAAGCGGCTCAATTCAAAATCACAGTTAAACTTGTTGAAAAACAAAAACTTCCTGAAATTGATGCTGAATTCCTTAAAATCTTCGGTTTAACTGAAGAAGAAGGCGTAGAGAAATTAAAAGCTGACGTTCGCAAAAACATGGAACGTGAAGTAAAAAATGGCCTACGTAATCAAGTAAAAGGTGCAACTTTTGATGCACTTGTTGCTGCAAATGACGTAGAAGTTCCTGAATCTATGTTGGCTCAAGAAATTGACCGTCAACGTCAACAAATGATTCAGCAATTTACTCAACAGTTTGGTGCTCAAGGTGCTAAAGCATTTGACAGCAGCATGCTTCCAGATGAATTGTTCAAAGAACAAGCTGAAAAAGCAGTTAAACTTGGTGTATTGGTAAGCAAAGTATTGGCTGATGCTAAACTTGAAGTAGATCAATCACGTGTTGATGCTTATATCGAAGATATGGCTTCTTCTTATGAAGATCCAACTGAAGTGATCGAATATTTCAAAACTGATAAGCAACAACGTGCTCAAATCGAAGGCGTAGTGTTAGAAGATCAAGTTGTTGATCATATCTTAGCTGCTGCTAAAGTAACTGATGAAGTTGTTAGCTATCAAGATTTGTTAAAAGAGCAACAAGCGCGCCAACAAGGCTAAGTTGTTTGATCTAAAAAAGGCGCTTTGGCGCCTTTTTTTATGAGCTTAAACATGGATTTAATCATTCCATTCACAATACTTATGCAAAAAATATCTGATATTAAGTTGGGAATATTTTGCATTTTCAGCAATTATCCCTCATATTGTGAACATGAGTGAAGTAACAAGAATTCAGGAATAAATAACGTATGTATGTTCCATCAATTGAAAGCGCTTTGGTGCCAGTAGTCGTAGAACAATCTTCACGTGGTGAGCGTTCTTTCGATATTTTTTCACGTCTTTTACGTGAACGTGTGATTTTTTTAACTGGTGAAGTTGAAGACAACATGGCGAATCTTATTGTCGCGCAAATGCTGTTTTTAGAAGCTGAAAATCCAGATAAAGATATCCATTTATATATCAATTCACCTGGTGGTTCAGTGACTGCGGGTATGGCAATTTACGATACGATGCAATTTATTAAGCCTGATGTAGTGACCTATTGTATGGGGCAAGCTGCATCTATGGGGGCTTTCTTATTAAATGCTGGTGCAAAAGGTAAGCGTTATTGCTTGGAAAATGCGCGTGTGATGATTCACCAACCATTGGGTGGTTTCCGTGGTCAAGCATCGGATATTGAAATTCATGCACGTGAAATTTTATTCATCAAAGAACGTTTAAATCGTTTAATGGCTGAACATAGTGGTCAAGATTACGAAACTGTCGCTAAAGATACAGATCGTGATAATTTTATGACTGCACAGCAAGCAAAAGAATATGGTTTAGTGGATCAGGTATTAAGTAAACGACCTCAAGACTAAACATTTATAGATAAGATTTAAGAATTTGGAGTGAAAATGTCCGATCTTCCTCAAGGACAAAAGCATTGTTCATTTTGCGGTAAAACGCAGTCTGAAGTCGGTAAGCTGATTGCAGGCGAGGACGCATATATTTGTAATGAATGCGTGGATGTGTGCTTAGACTTAGTGCAAACGAGTCAACAGGTGGAAACAGGCGATTGGGCAACACGTCCATTGCCAAAACCACATGAAATTCGTGCGGCTTTGGACCAGTATGTAATTGGTCAAGACACAGCAAAGAAAACACTTTCAGTTGCAGTGTATAACCATTACAAACGTTTAAAAGTATCTCAGACAGGGCATAAGCCTAAAGATGCAGTTGAAATTGCTAAAAGTAATATTTTGCTGATTGGACCGACAGGTTCAGGTAAAACATTGCTAGCACAAACACTTGCACGTTTGCTTGATGTACCTTTTGCAATGGCGGATGCAACAACTTTGACCGAAGCTGGTTATGTTGGTGAAGATGTTGAAAACATTATTCAGAAACTTTTGCAAAAAGCAGATTACGATGTAGAAAAAGCACAAAAGGGCATTATCTACATTGATGAAATTGACAAGATTACCCGTAAATCTGAAAACCCTTCGATTACACGTGATGTGTCTGGCGAGGGCGTGCAACAAGCATTGTTGAAAATGATTGAAGGTACGGTTGCGTCAATTCCGCCTCAAGGTGGACGTAAACATCCACAGCAAGAGTTTATTCAAGTCGATACTGCAAATATCTTGTTTATCTGCGGTGGTGCATTCTCTGGTCTTGAAAAAGTTGTGCAACAACGTCAAGAAAAAGGTGGCATTGGTTTCACAGCAGATGTAAAGAATAAAGACGATAGTAAGAAAGTATCTGAATTATTCCGTCAAGTTGAAGCAGCAGATTTGGTGAAATTTGGTTTAATTCCTGAGTTTATTGGTCGTTTACCTGTGATTGCGACACTTGAAGAACTTGATCAAGACGCGTTGATGCAGATTTTAACTGAACCAAAAAATGCATTAACGCGTCAGTATCAATATCTCTTTGAGATGGAAAATGTAGACCTTCTTTTTGAAGATTCTGCTTTACGTGCGATCGCGAAAAAGGCGTTAGAACGTAATACAGGTGCGCGTGGTCTGCGTTCTATTTTGGAAAATGTATTGCTTGAAACGATGTATGACTTACCAAGCCGTTCAGACGTTGGTACTGTGATTATCAATGAAGCTGTTATCAACGATAAAGCTGAGCCAGAGTTTAAGCCTGAACGTCAACCCAAGCATGAAAATACTGAAGTTGAAAAAGTAGACTTGAAGGTGTTGGATACTAAGTCAGCTTAAAAGCTGGATTCTGATACATCCTCAGTGCAATTCATCTGAAACGTGCAAGTAGCTTGACTATTTGCACGTTTTTTATTTTTAAATGGTCATTGAAATGTTAAGCTGGCTGTAGACAATAGGGTTTATTAAAAACGAAAATAAAAAATACGCGGTGAGGGAAAATCATGCGTTACATCGGTCTAGTCGTTTTGATCAGTTGTGGGTTGGCAGCTTGTCAAAGTCACCAATCTGTTGAACAGCAACCAGCAAAAGTTGTTTCAACTTTAGAGCCAATCGATTTCAAAAAAGAAGATTCGTTGGTTCATGAAAAGCTGGAACAATATAAAGTTGCATCATTTTCTACAGGGTCTTGGGTCAATCAAAAACCGGGGCAGTATTTTAAGCTGGTTAAACCTCAGAACCCTCAAGCTGCAATTGTGTATTTTTATCGACCTGATAGTCGTTGGAATAGACAAGAAATTATTCCAAACAATTTTTTTCTGAATGGTAAGAAAATTCCAAGCTTGATCAGTAATCATTACTACTGGATTGAACTGGCTGAGGGGGATTATAAGTTAAGTCTCAGTCGTCCATTAACTGTTTTTCATTTCCAGAAACCCAAAGTTGCTTACTTCTCAGTGGAAGCTGGCGGGCAGTATTTTGTCAAATATGAAGAAGAAAAGTTTCGCGGTGGGCCAAATGGTGAAGCTGGGTTATTGCGTGTAGGGCCTTTAATGCAAATGCCTACCCGACAAGGACTAAAAGAAATTTCAATGACTCAATTGAAGACACCTGGTCTTAATTTTGTCGCAGAAATGACTGCGGATGGACGATTGATCAAACCTAAAGAAAAAATCAAAGGTGAGCCATACAAAGTGAGTGATGACGTACATTTGGGGCAGCAGTTTAAACTTTGGAATCCAATGACTTGGTAATCTATCGCTAGATGCTGCTTGATATAGAAAAGAGAGCGAAGCTCTCTTTTCTTATTTGTTTTATTGAGTATTTGCAGACTTTTTTAAAGCATCTAATTTTTTAGTTACTTCTTTAAAATCTTCAGATGCATTTTGTACACTTTTAATCAGTTGGCTGTTCATGACTTTCATGGTTTCTTGAGCAACTTGAGGTGTTTTTTTCAAAATTGACTGTCCAATAGCACTTGAATAAAAATCAATTTGAGCTTGAACTTCTTCAGCACTGTATATGTCTTTATAAATCTTAAGATAAACGGGTTTGATTTGATCCCAAGCAACAGTTTTTTTACTTTGCTCATACATTTTGTCAGCAAGTTCATTTGCTACAATTTGTTCTTGTGGATTGAGCTGATCTTTTTTGACCGTCATTTGAATGATTTGATAAGCCTGTTGATCTAGCTGAGGACGAATCTGTTGTAATGTTTCTTGCAGCAGTTCATCAATATTCATGACTTTCAATAATTGTTGAACTTGTTGATCTGAAGCGGGCGCTGCAAAAGCAAAATTTGTGGTGATACATGCGCTTGCAAGTAGTAAGTGTTGGAATAATTTCATAAAATACCTATAGGATCCTGCTATAATTAACATCATAAAATGATTGAGTGAAAGCTTAATCAACCTGAAGAATTGGCTTTAAAATCGTTTCCATTTTTTCCTTCAATGCTTTTTGATTTTCTACTTTCATCATTTTTTCTTGAGAAAACGTTGTGGTTTCTTGCATGACTTCTGTCATCAGGGTGTTCATCTTTTTATTGATAGATTGTCCAATCGGTGTACTTAAAAAAGCGATATTGGCTTGAACTTCTTCTTCTGTAAAGGTCTTTTTAAATAATGATTTAAACATGTTGAGATATTCGGGGTCAGTTACCAGCTGTTGTTGAAGATCACTATACAGCGCACTAATTTGTAGTGCTGCATTTTGTTGATCGATATTCAATGTTTGGGCACCCGTCACTTGGCGGACAAGTGCTTCTGCTTGATCGTCAAAGTAAGGTTGCATATCGCGGGTACTTTGTTTGAAAATCTCTGAGATATTGGAAAGTTGCATCAACTTGTCGACACTTTTATCTGTTGCTGGAGATGCAAAACTTGACACTGTGATGCAGCATAAACTTAAAGTTAAAACGAACTGCTTAATTTTCATAGGTTTTCCTTTATTTATTTTCATCTAAATGATGCAGTTGCTGAATAATTTCTCCAATTTTATTGCGATATTGTTGGATAAATTGAGGGTCATTGACTGCCTTATGAATAGCAGCATTGCTTTCTATGAATATTTCTGTGTCAATATTGGCAAGTTTTGTGTACAGCTCTTGGCTCAACCTTTTATCACGCTGATAGAGCATTTCAATTTCTTGAGAACTTAACGATTCTAAAAGAATTTGTTTGGTTTGAGCGATAAATTGTGGATCTCGGAGAATATTTTCTGGTATTGCCTGATAAATTTCTACAATTTGAGGGATGATTTGTTTTTCTTCATCAGTGAGTTCTATTGTACTTAATCCGTTTTTGATTAAATCTTCTGCTTGATTTTGATAAATCCTTTTTGCACTTTCATTGTATTGTAGGCGCCATATCTGATTGATAATAATACCTTGCGCTAGTCGCTCAACGACGTCACTATCTGTGTTTGAAGCAAAACTTTGAATAGAGATCAAGCATACAAATAACCCAGGAAAAAAAATATATTTTATAAAGTTCATGATCTGACTCAAAATAAAAAGCACTCTAATCATAGAGTGCTTTTTAAGTGATGCTCAAGCTTAATCTAAGCTTTAGATCAGATTATTGTGCAACAGCATCAACCACTGGGATTTTACCAATTTTGGCTTGCCAGATTTTAGGTGCAGTCGCATGAATAGAAGTACCATTGACATCAACTGCAACAGATACAGGCATGTCTTGTACTTTAAATTTGTAAATAGCTTCCATACCTAAGTCAGCAAATGCAACAACTTCTGCTTCACGAATGGCTTTAGATACTAAATAAGCAGCACCACCAACAGCCATCAAATAAGTCGCCTTATTATCTTTGATCGCTTCAACAGCAGCAGGACCACGATCCGCTTTACCAATCATACCGAACAAGCCAGTCGCTTCAAGCACTTGACGTGTGAACTTATCCATACGAGTTGCTGTTGTTGGGCCAGCAGGGCCTACCACTTCATCGCCTACAGGGTCTACAGGTCCTACGTAGTAAATGAATTTACCTTTAAGATCTACAGGTAACTGTTCGCCTTTATTCAACATATCAACCATGCGTTTATGCGCGGCATCACGACCTGTATAGATAGTACCGTTTAATAATAAAGTATCGCCCGGTTGCCATGAGTTCATTTCATCCTGTGTGATATTGTCTAAGTCAACACGTTTAGATGTTGAGGTATCCCAAGTCACTTCAGGGTAATCAGAAAGTAAAGGCGCTTGAATATGTGCAATACCTGAACCGTCTAACTGGAAATGAGCGTGACGTGTTGCAGCACAGTTTGGAATCATACCCACTGGTTTACCAGCAGCATGACAAGGGTAGTCTTTGATCTTGATATCAAGCACTGTGGTTAAACCACCAAGGCCTTGTGCACCGATACCCAATGCATT
The DNA here is from genome assembly GCF_058242925.1 of Acinetobacter sp. LipI_19. Taxonomy (NCBI): domain Bacteria; kingdom Pseudomonadati; phylum Pseudomonadota; class Gammaproteobacteria; order Moraxellales; family Moraxellaceae; genus Acinetobacter; species Acinetobacter sp. LipI_19. The sequence continues at coordinate 3,321,433 of NZ_JBZAYK010000001.1, read as the reverse complement.
TACTTTTTCAAAGATTTCAATACGCAGTTCTTCGATTTGGTTCTGAGGACCACGACGAAGTAACTCGTCCATATTGATTTCTTCCATGAGCGATTCTTTTGCAAGCATCATGGCTTTTTCAGCAGTACCACCAATACCAATACCGAGCATTCCTGGAGGACACCAACCCGCACCCATCGTTGGTACAGTTTTAAGTACCCAATCTACGATCGAGTCAGAAGGGTTAAGCATTGCCAGTTTAGATTTATTCTCTGAACCACCACCTTTCGCTGCAACAGTAATATCGACTTTATTGCCTGGAACGAGTTTGTAGTGAATTACAGCAGGTGTATTGTCTTTGGTATTTTTACGACCAAAAGCAGGATCTGCTAAAACTGAAGCGCGGAGTACGTTGGAGTTTTCTAAGTAACCTTGGCGGACACCTTCATTGATCGCATCATCTAAGCTCATGGTTAAATCAAATTTAACATCTAAGCCCACGTCAACAAAGACGTTAACAATACCAGTATCTTGACAGATTGGACGATGACCTTCTGCACACATACGTGAGTTAATTAAGATTTGTGCAATTGCATCCTTTGCAGCTTGGTTCTCTTCACGATCATAAGCACGGCTCATCGCTTGGATAAAGTCTTGTGGATGATAGTACGAAATGAACTGAAGCGCGTCCTTGACCGATGTGATCAAGTCATCTTGTTTGATAATAGTTGTCATATCAAAAATCTCTTGAGCGGGCTGTTAGCTAGCGGGCTAAATTATACGTGATATTGCTTGTTTTGTGGTGGCTTAGATCTAATTTCAGCCTAAAGTTTTATGATTTTATTTGAGAAACTCAGCTTATATTTTGGTTGATCAAGTCAACTTTTCTACTTTATATATATTCAACCTGTCAAAAAACTTAGATACATAAATATATTTCTCTTAATTAGTATTGTTAATTACATCAATTGAATGGAAAAATAAATTGTTTGATTATAAAAAAGCTTGCAATGCCACACCTTACATTCAACGTTTAAATATCTTTGCGTAGGTGATGCCTCACTTGTCGTAGGGGATGTCAAACCTTGCGCTGCAAACAAAGCCGTGCTTTGTTTTTGCTCATGGGTGAGGGGTACGTCCTGTATCCCCGCCCACGGCGACATCCATGTCGTCCCACGCTAGGATAACTATCTAGAATTCAAAAATACAAAAACTTATTCATTGCCAAAACTTCTAAAGTTCATACAAAAACAGGGTAATTCTCCCTTAAAATAATTGAACTTAAAAGGAGACAATCGAATAATCTTATTGAAATAAATTTCAGATTTTACAGGGTAAAAAGCTCAATACTCTTTGAAGTCGGAAGCTTGGGCTGAATAACAACAATATGGAAAACTATACACATCTTGCGGAAAATATTATTGAAATTTTAAAAAAAATGCCCGTGCATGGACTGATTTACGTGGGGAATTTCTTTATGAAAAAGCGTGGTTGGATCGCTTTTTAACTTTAATTCCAGCTCACTCTCATATTCTGGATTTGGGCTGTGGTTCAGCAAAGCCCATTACTGCTTATTTGATTGAGCAAGCGAATACAGTGACAGGTGTTGATAGTTCTGATGTGATGATTGAAATGGCGAAACAGAATTTTCCTGAGCACACTTGGATTTTAGCTGATATGCGAACAGTAAATTTAGATCGCAAGTTTGATGCAATACTTGCTTGGGATAGTTTTTTCATCTTACACCACAAGATCAGAGAAATATGTTTGAAATTTTTAATCAATATACAAAAGCTGGTGCTACTTCAATGTTTAGCAGTGGACCATCCCAAGGGGAGGCGATTGGAGAGATGTTTGGTGATGCTCTGTATCATGCGAGCTTATCATCGGCTGAGTACCACGAACTATTTAAAAAGTATAATTTTGCAGTGATAGCGATGATTGCAGAAGACCGTAATTGTACAGGACATACTGTTTGGTTAGCCAAGCGAATATAAAATACCTAGATGAAAATAAATTAAGCAATAAATTAAAAATATCTAAAAATTTTAAGATTCTCAAATTAAGAGACTCATCTATTTTAATTGTGAGTATTAAAGTTATTTTTTAGTTAAATTTCTAAATAAGAAAAAAAAGCCTATCTCCTTTAATGTACTTTTCACGTTTATTTTATTTACCTATGATTATTTTGTAGTTAAATTAGCATGTTATTGTAAATTTTGGTGAGAAATTGTATTATAATGATAACTATTCTCATTATGTTTTCGGTGTAATCATGCCTTTTGTTAAAAAAAGCTTAACTTTAATGATGCTGTCGACGGGAGGACTTTTCGTTTCCTCTCTAACATTTGCAAATACAGATAGCAGTGAAGAACAGAAAAAAAGTACAGCAACGCTTCCCACGATTGTAATTGAAGCAATGAATGATGGTGACCCAATAAAAACATATGTGGACTATAAACAAGCCAATGTTACGAGAAATGGTTTAGATAAAAAAGATATACCACAAACGATTGATACAATTGATGTTTCTAAATATAAGCTATATGGTGCAAATGATTTGAGTGTCATGCTACAAGGCACACCAGGCGTTTCAACCAGTTACGATATGCGTGGTGATGGTATTATGCTGCGTGGGTTTAGTGCGGATTCTGGGGATATCTATCGTGATGGTGTGCGTGAAAGTGGACAAATACGTCGCAGTACCGCCAATGTTGAACGAATTGAAATTTTAAAAGGTCCTGCATCTGTATTATATGGCCGTAGTGGCGGCGGTGGTGTGATCAATATGGTCACCAAATATGCAAATTTTGACTCGGGAAGCTCAGTTGGGGCATACGTGGGTTCTTATGACAATGTTGGCGGAACGCTTGATATTAATAAAGTACTTAATGATAACTGGGCTGTACGTTTGGTTGGTGAAAAGTCCGATACCAATAGTTTCCGTTCAGAAATTGGCGCCAATGAGGAAATGATTTCTCCAAGTGTGACTTATCGTAGTGATGATGAAAAGCTACTTTGGACAACGGAATTTACTTACGACAATATAAATCGAGTTCCTGATCGTGGGCCTGCTTATGATAATTTGCCTGCAGGAACTTCAATTAAGATGGGGTTTGCTCAACCTGGTGATTATGTAGAAGATATTCTTCAAACAATGCGTACAGATGTTAAATATGAATTTGCACCAAATTGGAAATTTCATTGGGGCTTAAGCCATCGTGAGTCGGAACAAAATTTTGATCATTTTTATTTAGGCTCTATGTGTACTGCTGACGTGAAGCCAACGAATACAAATAAAGGGTGTTATAAAGGTTATATCAATCAAATTTATTATTGGCAACAGACAACCAATAAAACCACAACCAATACTTGGGATATAACTGGTGAGTTTAATACTGGGACAATTAAACATAATATTCTAGTCGGTACAGACTGGTCTTATGAGCAGAGAGAACCCTTACTATCAAATAAAAACAAGGATGGCTCATTGATTTATGGGTTTGTTAATCCATTAACAGGTGATCGTTTTAGTAACCGTGGTACAGGGCATATTACTACCTCGCATAATTATAATGAAGGAACAAATTATGCGCTTTTCCTTCAAGATCTTATTAGCTTCAATGATCAGTTTAAAATGATGTTAGGCGGGCGATATGATTACTATGAATCAAAAACCACAAATAAATTAGAGAGTTCAACCTCATATCGACAATCACGCGAAGTTAAAGACGAGACATTTAGTCCAAATGTAGGTTTTGTATGGCAACCCGTCCCTGAGCAAAGTCTATATGCATCTTATAGTCGAAGTTTTTCACCCTTTGGTGGTAATATGGGCGTCAATGTTATAAATGCAACTGATGACCTAAGCGCATTTAATTATGAGCCACAATATCTTGATCAATATGAAGTGGGTATCAAAAGTGATTGGCTAGATTCTAAGCTAAACACCCAACTATCTGTATTCAATATTAAAAAACATAATATTCGAGCGCGTAAAGATCCAGATGATAATAACTCGCCTTATGTTGTTATTGGTGAAAATGAATCTAAAGGATTAGAGTTTAGTTTTATTGGTCAGGCACTGAATAATATTTATGTTCGAGGTGGCTATGGTTATACAGATGCCAAAATTACTAAACATGATGTAAGACCTGAATTAGTTGATAATAATTTACGCAATGTGTCCAAGCATACAGGCAATTTATTTGTACGTTATCTTCCTACCGAAAAAATTTATGGCGAGGTTGGTGCAACCTATATGGGGGATTATTATACTTCTGATGAAAATACCATCAAAATGCCAGATTGGACTCGTGTAGATGCTGCAATTGGTTATAAAGACGATAAATGGGGCGCGACGATTGCTGTAAATAATTTAACGGATAAAGAATATTGGCGTTCAAATGCAATGCCAGGGACTCCTCGAAATTATTTATTCCGTTTAAACTATTTCTTCTAAACTTTAATCTCATCGGAAAAGAGGTTGCCTGATTACCATGATAGCAATCTAATCGTTTGGTCAGATGAAAGCATGATGCATGCGTTTATAGTAAGTCGATAATAAAAACCACCCAATTGATTTGGGTGGTTTTTATTATTAGTAGAGAATTAATGTGTAGTTTGTTGTTCTGACTGAATCGCTGTCAATGCAATGGTAAACACAATATCATCCACCAATGCTCCACGAGACAAATCATTTACAGGTTTATTTAAACCTTGCAGCATTGGACCAACACTGACGACATTGGCAGAGCGTTGAACCGCTTTATAAGTCGTATTGCCCGTATTGAGATCAGGGAAGATAAAGACATTGGCACGACCTGCAACTTGAGAGTCAGGGGCTTTAGAACGGCCAACACTTTCAACGGATGCAGCATCGTATTGCAAAGGGCCATCAATCAATAAATCTGGACGACGTTGTTTGGCAATTTCAGTGGCTTTAGCTACTTTTTCGACTTCTGCACCTGCACCTGAGGTTCCTGTTGAATAAGAAATCATGGCAATACGTGGGTCAATACCAAATGCTTTTGCTGAGTCTGCGGATTGAATTGCAATCTCTGCCAATTGCTCAGCATCTGGATCGGGGTTGATTGCACAATCACCGTATACATAAACCTCATCTGGCAACAGCATAAAGAAGATTGAAGAAACCAATGAGTACTCTGGTGCGGTTTTGATCAGCTGGAATGCAGGGCGCACCGTATTGGCGGTAGTATGTACAGCACCAGAAACCAGTCCATCGACTTGATCAAGTGCCAGCATCATCGTACCAAGGACCACAGTATCTTGCAGTTGCTCACGTGCTTGTAATTCGTTGAGTTTGCCTTTACGTAATTCAACCATTTGCGTCACGTAGTTTTCACGGATCAGATCTGGATCAATAATCTCTAAATCCACAGGAAGTTCGATATTACGTGCTTTGGCGACTTCAAGTACCGCTTCAGGTTTTGCTAACAATACACATTGCGCAATACCGCGTGATTGACAGATCGCTGCGGCTTGAATAGTACGAGGTTCATCGCCTTCGGGCAGTACAATACGTTTTTTTGCAGCAATTGATTTTTGTACCAATTCATGACGGAATGCGGAAGGGGATAAACGAGGTTTATAGTCACCGTTCAACATCTGGGTCAGCCATGCTGGATCAATATGGCTTGAAACGAAACGGGTCACTTGATCTGCGCGTTCGGTATCATCCACAGGAATTTCATTGCTTAAATTGGCAAGCTGCTGTGCTGTTTCAAAGGTACTGAGTGGTGTATGTAAAATAGGTAGACCATTTTTAATTGCAGACTGGCAGAATTCTAAAACCAATGGATTTGGCTCATGATGTTCAGTTAAAACTAAACCTGCGAGTGGAATGCCATTGCTGGTGGCTAAACTGCTCGCCAATAGCACATCAATACGATCAGAAGCACTGATAATCAGTTCGCCTGCAACGAATTTTTGTAGCTCATGTTCAATATTTGAAGCAATTAAGCTACTGTGCAACACACGACGTGTGTTAGCTTTGCCCTGATTAATCCATGTGGCTTGAATTTGTTTAGCTAGGTCTGAAATACGTGGCACACTTAAGGTATCACTGAATGGAACTAAGCCAATAATTGGGAATGCTGCTGAACCAATGTGTGCATAAGTTTTTTGAATTTCAGTTTTAAATTTTTCAGTATCTGCAACTAAACGTAAACTTGGATCAATGGTTACTGGAATTTGTGCAGATTCAGCAGGTAGACCACGAGTACGCATAAACAATACGCCCGCATTACGCGATGATGATGCTCCACCAAAATTACGTACTTGTGCTTCAACTTTTTCAGCAGTTTGTTCTGGTTTTTCGATATTGGCATTGCTGACGAAGATGACTTTGGCATCTAAAGCTTGCGCTAAAGAGGCATTTAAATCACTGGCAAAAGCATCACGAGCAGTTGGTACTAAGCCCTCTACAATCACAATGTCATGGGACTTTGCAATTTGGCGTTGTAAGCTGACCGCTTCTTCAAGGAGTTCATCTGTTTCACCATCATTGAGCTGTTGTGTGATTTTTACATAAGCTATTGGTTCAACTGTATCTAATTTTGAAATATGACGGTAAAGCGCAGTTGTGCGATCTGGTTCAGTGATTAATTCTTGTGAAAATGGTTTTAAAAAACCGGCTTTAACACCGTGGCATTCCAATGCATAGACCAAACCTAAACACGCCGACGTTAAGCCAACGCCTTCCCCAGTCGGAACCAATAAAATTGTTTTCATAGACGATTCTTTAATCAGTAAATAGTGTGAATTCATGGATAAATTGAAGATGAATATCTCCAATCATCTACAAGACTGGTTTATATATTTATGCCAGCTTAAACGATTACAAAATAGCTTTATATCAAAAATCTGATTAAGATCATTATAAATAATGATCTTGAGTATGCTGCTATTTCAACATGTACACGCAAAGCTCGTACAAGACTTACGACAGCTTAAGCTGTCGCAATATCAGATTCAGGCTTTTTTGCAGCCTGTTGTACCTCGTGTTCTACAACATGAACCGTTTCTTTAGCGATTCGACCTTCTTCATCGGTTGGAATTACCCAAATTTGAGGGCCTGTTCCTGCATCAATTCGACCTTCTGTTCCACGTTTTAAACCATCATTCTGTTCTTTGCTAAGGTTGAAACCGAAGTGAGGTAAGTAAGCAACAGTTTTTTCACGAATGTAGGCAGAGTTTTCGCCAATACCACCAGTAAAGAACAAACCATCGATACGTGGTAAGCCACAGCTTAATGCAGCCAGAGATTTGGCTAAACGATAACAGAATACTTCAATCGCTAAAGTTGCATCTTCATTGCCTTGTTCTGAGGCATCAATCAAGGTACGCATATCATTTGAAAGATCAGATAGGCCTAGTAAACCTGATTCGCTGTTTAGCATTTTATCAATTTTATAGATATCCCAACCTAAGTTTGAAGCAAGGAAGCTATGAATGCTAGGATCAACATCACCACTACGTGTGCCCATCACCACGCCTTCGAGCGGGGTAAGTCCCATGGATGTATCGACACTTTGACCGTTCCAGATTGCGCAAGTTGAGCTACCGTTGCCTAAGTGTGCTGTTAACCAACCGCCATGTTTGTAGCTACCCGCAAGTTCAGAACCACGTTCAGAAACATACGCATGACTGGTACCATGGAAACCATAACGACGAACATTGTGTTGTGTATAAAGAAACTTTGGTAAAGCATAACGATATGCATGTGCAGGCATGGTTTGATGGAATGCTGTATCAAATACTGCAACCTGTGGTAATTCAGGGAATAGGCGCATTGTCGCATCAATACCGACTAAATGAGCAGGATTATGCAGCGGTGCAAGCGGTGTTGCTTCACGAATTTTTTCTACAATTTCAGGTGTCAATAATTCCGCTTTGGTTAAGGTACCCCCGTGAACGACACGGTGTCCAATGGCTTGAGGCTTATATTGTGATAAGCGACCTAAGATAGTTTCTAAAGCTTTTTCATGGTCTGCATAAGGAATTGACAGTTCAAGAGGCTGATTACCCGCCGTGATTCCTTTAATACGTGCATCAGCAGAACCTAGGTTTTCTGCTAAACCAAAGATTCGATCTTCACGACGTTCAGAAACAAGCGCATATTTGATTGATGAAGATCCGCAGTTAATTACTAATACTGATGTAGACACGTTTGAATACCCGAAATTATAATTTAAAAAAGTCATCCTGATTGATCTGATTATGCTTGTTTATATAGGGCAAATTAGATCGGCAGTCATGTTGTACCATGTGTAGTTTTTTTGTCCTAGATAGACTTTAGGTGATTAGACTTTTGGACTATCGACCTGATATTGATTAATAATTAATATTTATCAATTGATTGTTAAAAATTATCACTCATTGCCGTTTTTATCTATCTGCATTATATAGTTTCTTGTAAATAATCTTGTCCTATAAAAATGATGTTGTTTTGGTGTTTTAAAATTTAATTAATTGTTTTTTTATAAAAAAAATTGAATTTAGTTATATTTTAACGATGTATTAAAAGTAAAAAACTCAGCATTTATTGTTAAGATAAATGCTGAGTCGAGTTATTCATGCTTGGAATTAATGACGAATCTGACCATCTCCCAAAACAATCCATTTTTGAGAGGTTAATCCTTCAAGACCAACTGGACCACGGGCATGAATTTTATCTGTAGAAATCCCAATTTCAGCGCCTAAGCCATATTCAAAACCATCAGCAAAACGAGTCGAAGCATTGACCATGACCGAACTTGAATCTACGCGTGTCAAGAATTGACGCGCTAAGCTAAAGTTCTCGGTGATGATTGCATCAGTATGATGTGAACCATACTTGTTAATATGTTGAATGGCTTCCTCAATCCCTGTCACAATTTTCACTGCTAAGATTGGGCCTAGATATTCTTCATACCAATCCTCTTCACTTGCTGGTTTTACAGCGTTGCCTAAGATTTTTTGAACATTTCTACAACCACGTAATTCAACGTTTTTTTCTGCATAAAGCTCGGCGATACGTGGTAAAAACTCCTCAGCGATTTTTTCATCAACCAAGAGAGTTTCCATTGCATTACATACACCATAACGATGTGTTTTGGAGTTTAATGCGATAGGAAGTGCTTTATGTAGATCAGCTTGAGCTTCAACAAAAACATGGCAATTTCCATCGAGGTGTTTAATCACTGGGATGGTTGCCTCATTGGTGATGCGTTCAATCAAGCTTTTACCACCACGAGGTACAATCACATCAACATATTCAGACATGGTAATTAATTGGCCCACGGCTGCACGGTCAGTGGTGTTTATCACTTGTACACAAGTTTCAGGTAAGCCCGCTGCTTTTAAACCATGTTGGATGGCTTCAGCAATTGCTTGATTTGAATTCAATGCTTCAGAGCCACCACGTAAAATGATGGCATTGCCAGATTTTAACGCAAGTGAGGCAGCTTCAAGGGTAACGTTTGGGCGTGATTCATAAATCATGCCGACCACACCTAAAGGCACGCGCATTTTACCAATCTGAATACCTGTTGGGCGGAAAGCAAGATCCGTGATTTCACCAATCGGATCGACAAGACCAATGACATCTTTTAAGCCTTGTAACATTCCTTTAAAGCGTGTGGGGTTGAGTTCTAAACGATCAAGTAAAGCACTATCCAATTGATTGTCACGACCTTTGCTCATGTCAATTTGGTTGGCGGCCAAGATTTGCGGTTGACTATTTTCCAAAGCAGTATAAATCGCAGATAAGGCATTATTTTTTGCAAGTGTAGTTGCGCCTGCCAAAACACTAGCGGCTTGGCGTGCTTGCTTCCCTACAGTTTGCATATACTGTTCAATTGAGTCTTGCATAGCAGTTTATTTGATCATTAAAAATTTCCCTTTGATAGTAGCAGTCTAAGTAAAGCCAAGGAAGTATTTCACTGAAATAAACTTATTTTGTGTTGCCAGAACTCAGAATATTTTGCAAAGTCTTTTGCCATTTAAACTGGATAAACGGTCAATTTAGCGATTGCGTATAAATCACACATCTGTAAGAATGAAACAATAAGGACATTGAAGTGATACAGAATTTATACGTATCACGAATTTGAAAGAATAATGCGGGTCAAAATCTTGCATATTAAAAGAATAAAGCAAGGATGGAGGAAGGATATGAATTCCATTATCCAAATGGACACAGAATCACACCAATCTTTATCAAGCTTTGGTTTTTTCGACATATACCACAAAAATAGTTTTAAGCAGGAACCAAGAACAACTTGGATTGATGGCTGGAAAATTGAGTATATGGCGATCGCAGATCCACGAACAATTCACAATACCCCTATTGTGATTGTGGGTGGAGCATTCCAAAACTTTAACTCATATAAATATTGTGTCGAGCAGTTTTTTGAAAGTGGCCCAGTCATTCTGATTGATTTGCCCTCAATGGGCGCCAATCAACAAATCACCAATATCGATTCTGGCTTATCAGCAGGTACATTAGAGTTACCAGATCTTTCTCGTATGTTGGGACAGTGGCTTGATATTGTCGCGATTGAAAAGGTTGCCGTGGTGGGGATATCTTTAGGTTCTGTGATTGCTTCATTTTTTGTTGATCAACGTCCAGAATTGGTCGAGAAAATGATCCTGATGGGCGTCATGCAAGAAACGCGTAAAAGCTGGCGGATGCTGTTAGAAGAATCATTGATGCTGATGAAAGAACAACGTATGGGGGAGTTTGGTCAAGCGGTCATTTTGTATTTAGTCAATCATGCTAAATTAGACAAAACCCGAATGTCGCCTACAGCAAAAAGATTGTTCTTTAAGCAAATGGCTGAGTTTTCTCATACAGAACAAGAACGTTATGAAATCAATTGTAATCGCTTATTGCGGTTAAACCATGTGCCGGTCCCTCAAGTCAATACGCTGGTGGCATGTGGTCAATACGACAGTTTTACCTTACCCCATGAAAATGCAAACTTTGCTTTGCAATGTCCAGACATGCAGTTTGCATTGATTGCCAATGCAGATCATGTTCCACAATTACAGCGTCGTAAAGAAACCATGACCTTATTCACTACTTATTTAAAAGGTGATTCTATTCAAGGGCTAGATGGCATTGTTAATTTCACACGGGAACAAATGCAACATATCGAGCGCCGTGGAGAACAACGTATTCAAGTGCTTGATCCGCATCGCCAGTTGAGCCACCGCCATTCAAATAGAGTGATACAGGTAGATGTGATTGATTTAAATTATTTTGGTCTATTGATAAGCCTTGATCATCAACAGGATTTAGCTTTTGTCAATGAACATACCCGTGATTTGGCTTTAAACTTAAGTGATGATGAAGGTGAGTTTGCGATTGAATGTTTGATTTTTGAAACATCTGAATTTGGTGTTCGGGCTCTATTTAAGCATGGTAGCTTTGAAAATGCAGATCGCTTATTACGCTTTATCGCGCGCCAAACTCAAACAGTACCGGTGTGTATTGAACAAGAAAATGCTGTAGCTTTAAGGTAGTCATGGTTTGTTCTGTTAAAAAACCAGTCTTTTTCACTGGTTTTTTATAGTTAGGAGTTCAAGTCTCGATCATAGCAACAAATGATTGCTTTATCGTTGTGCATCAATCATCCACACCAAATCACCTAGATGTTCTTCAGCATCGTGTTTAATTGAATTTTTATTAAAATAGGAACTAGGCTGGATTACTTCAACTTTTTGAAAACCAGCTTGATAGATAAAATTTCTCACTTGTTCTGGATTGATAAAGTGAAAGGTAAAAGCACTTCGAGACATGATTTTTAATAGCTTGCTACTATTCCAAATCACTTTAGCCAGTTTGTTTTTTACAGGTTCAGGATAGAGGTCTGTGAGATAATGTAAGCTCTTGAAGTCTTGTCCGTACTGGGAAATCGATTGAATCAATTGTTGTAAAAGTGCTTTGGTAAAGTAGTTAATTAAACCTTCACTGATCACAACGAGCGGTCGTTGGGGATCAAATACGTCAAAGGCTTTTTTAAAATCGTCTGTAAATAAATCTACAGACAATACATCTGGGCTCGCGTTATCAATTTGCTTAAGCGCTGCTTGCTTAGTTTTTGCCATATCGGGCAAATCTAATTCACGATAATCAATCGTGGGATAATGTTGCCTAAACCACCAACCTCTTGGTGATAGTCCTGCGGCTATTTCTAATACTTGTAAGTCAGGAGACTGTTCGATCAGTTTAGCTAAGCGCTCATCTAACATAGTATGACGTTGTTTGAGTGTGGTACGCATACTGCCGCCTACATATTTTTCTCCCCAACTTTCTATTGGATGGGCAATCATCGCTAAAGTTTTACCCTTTGATGTAGCAAATAATGGATGAGAAATTCCCATTTTATACCAAATATAGCCTGTGTAATGGGCTGTAAATGAGATATGGCGGTGCTTTGAAAGTTGTTGGTCTGACATAGTTATCCTTAACTTATATTTTTTCTAATTCGATGATTACGAAAACAATTAAAAAGAAGACTAAAATTTAATTTTACTCAGTTCTTCTTTTTTATCCTTCCCAATGCACTATTTAGAGATATGCATCTTAAGCTTTTTAAACTGTTAAAAAGCTTAAAATTTTCTCTTTCTTTTTATAAAAAGAAAGAGATGTTAATTTTTCTAGATCAACATCATATAGATGTGTTTCTATTCTTTTTAAAGTGAATTTTTAAATTCTTCAATGACTCTTTTGACAGTTTGCCATTCATTTCCAAGCTCAAATTTTTCACCAATGGTGATATCTGGAATTTTGCCACGCATACGTTCTAAACGTGCTTGATTTGGTAATGGTAGATTGTTAATTCCAGCCAATGCAATACATGCTGATTCACGATTATTACACACCAAGCCCATATCGCAACCAGCTTCGAGAGCAGCTCGGATACGTGCGTCTGCTCCGCCTGCGACACAAGCAGCTTGCATACTTAAATCATCTGAGAATAACACACCATCAAATTGAAGTTCTTGACGTAAAATCGTTTCAATCCAATAGGGTGAAAAGCCCGCAGGATTTGGATCTACATTTTCATAAATAACATGTGCAGGCATAAGTGCATCCAGCTGGGTTTGTAGCTGAATAAAACTTTGCATATCATTATTATAAATATCTTGGTATTCACGTGGATCAATTGCTGCAGCAACATGAGAATCTGCTTTAACTGAACCATGTCCAGGGAAGTGTTTGCCTGTAGTTGCCATACCAGCACGTTGCATCCCTTTCATAAATGCACTAGCTAGGGGCACAATATCTTGTACATTTTTTGCAAAGGCGCGATCGCCAATCACATCACTTATATCATTGAGATCTAAAACAGGGGCAAAACTAAAATCAATCCCGACAGCAAGCACTTCAATTGCCATGAGCCAACCACATTGTTCAACCAGTGTTAATGCTTTTTCAGGTTGAGTTAAGTAAAGCTCACCAAAATGCCCCATAGCTGGTAGTAGAGTAAACCCTTGTTTTAAGCGTTGTACTCGCCCCCCTTCTTGATCAACTGCAATAAGAATGTCTGGGCGAATTTGGCGCATATGATCGGTTAATGCGCGAACTTGTGCAGGTGATTCTATATTTCTTGAAAATAAAATCATGCCACCGACTTGCGGAGTTTGTAATAGTTCAATATCTTCTTGAGTAAGTTCTGTGCCTGCAATATCAAGCATCAATGCGCCGATCATAGGAATCCACGGTTGTATTTATTTAAACTGGGAAACAATACCCGATTTCTGCAATGATTTGCTACACTTAGTCAGTACAGATTATGCTAAAACTACACAACATAAACAGATAAAGTCGTTTAAGATATTGAAACTGTTGAGTTCAGATTGAAAAACGATATAGAAATTGGAAAACCCAAGGAAGTATTAAGAATTTATGAAAATTCAAACTCTCGCTTGCGCTATAGCACTTGCAACAGGTGGTTTATTCTTTACCCATACCATCAATCAGGCAATGGCGGAAACCAATGCTACAAACGTGTCTCAATCGATTCATCCTTCACAAGATCAAGCTTTAGTGACACGTCAACTTGCAACATTGATTGACCGTCAGCATTATTTGAATATGCGTTTAGATGCAACCACATCAAATCGTATTTTAGACATGTATATTGATAGCCTCGATCCAGAGCACACATTATTTTTAGCTTCAGAAATTGAACAATATAAAAAACAGTATGGTGCAACACTTGGCGCAAAACTAAAAGCAGGTGATTTGTCTGGACCATTTGCGATTCATGCGCATTATCGTGCGCGTTTAAAAGAATTTTATGAATTTGAATTGGCTGAACTCAAAAAGACACAGAACTTAAATCAACCGAATGAGTTTATTGATGCCGATCGTGAAAAAGCTGCGTTTTTTGCAAGCAAAGCTGAGTTGCAAAACTATTGGCGTAAGATGTTGGTGTCACAGTTAATCAATCTCACCATTGCGAAGCAAGAAGATCAAGCCAAACAAAAAGCATTAAAAGATGATCCAACATTGGCCAATGGTCAGGATTTGGCCGCATCAGAAGATCTTACACCGGTTCAAACGCTTACCAAGCGGTATACCCGCCAACTAGAGCGTATTGGACGAACCAAGAGTGATGATGTACTGGAACGTATCCTCAATGCAATGACCTTGACCTACGATCCGCACAGCAATTATTTTCCACCTGTTGATGCCATGGAGTTGAATCGTCAAACCACCTTACAACTTGAAGGTATTGGTGTTTCGATTCGTCCTGAGCGTGGTAATGAAGACTACACCAAGATTGAAACTATTGTAGATGGTGGGCCGGCAAGTAAGACTGGACAGGTTAAATCGGGTGATCGCATTATTGGTGTTGCACAAGATGGCAATAAGATGGTCGATGTGATTGGCTGGCCAAGTTCCGAAATTGTTGGATTGATACGTGGGAAACGTGGAACCAAAGTTTCAGTGAAATTGTTAGCTGCTGGTGCTTCTATGAGTCAAGCGCGAGTTGTCACAATTACTCGTGATGTGATTCAAGAAGAAGATGCTGGTGTCCGTTCACGGACTGTGGAACTTACACGTGATGGTAAAAAGCATAAGTTTGGTGTTTTAGAAATACCATCTTTCTATTTGAACTATCGTGCACGTCGTGCAGGTACTGAATATCGCTCTGTTTCAGAAGATACCAATAAAGCATTGAAGTCACTTGCAGCACAAAATGTTGAAGGCATTATTATTGATTTGCGTAATAATCCAGGTGGTTCTTTAGAAGAAGTTGCCAAAATGATTGGGCAGGTAATTAAAGAGGGCCCAGTGGTTCAAATCCGTGACGGTAACGGGAATGTGAGTGTGTTTGAAGACACCGACGGTGGTGCTCAAACTTATTCAGGACCTTTGGCTGTTTTGGTTAACTTAGCATCAGCTTCTGCCAGTGAGATTTACTCTGCTGCACTCCAAGATTACGATCGTGCAGTTATTTTAGGAAGCACAACAACAGGTAAGGGAACTGCACAAGTTCAATTAGATAGTCTTGCTTATGGTCAAGCGACCTTAACTCAGCGTAAATTTTATCGTGTTACAGGTGGAAGCACACAAAACAAAGGTGTGATACCAGATATCAAATTGGTTGATATTTACGATGAAGAGTTTGGTGAGCGTAAAGCGAAAAATGCCCTGAAATGGGATACGATTCCGACTGCGCCATTTAAACGTGAAGGTTCAATTCAACCTTATGTGGCACAGCTTGGTGAAAAATCAAAAGTTCGTACGGCAGGCGATTCTCAGTTCCAATATTTAGAGACGCGTAAAGCGATTGCTCAAGAAGCTAAAGATCAGAAACGAATCTCTCTAGATATTGATAAACGTAAAGCGGAGTTAATAGCGCTTGAAGCAAGAACATTGGCTGCAGAGAACAAACGCCGTACTGAAACAGGACTAAAACCATATTCAAATTGGGAAAGCTACCAAGCAAGTTTGGATGCTTTGGCTGAGTCGAGAGCAAAAATGAAAGTAAACCAGCGCCCAGCTTTGCCAGAAGAAGAGACTTTTGTGAATGAAGCTGCCAACGTTCTGTTAGATTTGGCACATCTAACAAGTAAATAACTAAAAATTCTATTTAGGTAAAATAAAAAAGCATATCTCGGGTATGCTTTTTTATTTCGATTTAAAAAATAACTTGACGTTCAATAGGATAGTGATATTTTAAGTAAAACGAACGCTCTTTAAAAAAGGTGAACCTTCTCGCAATTTTAGGTTGTATATATAAAGGTTGCTTATAACAAAAATAGGTTCATTACTGGAAGTAAATTTTTATGAGTTATATGAGTTATGATAGTAATCTCGTAATAGGCTCTGCATGTATTGCAGTTATCATCTGTTACGTAGCTATTTCATTAGAACAACTCATATTTACGCAACATTCGCCTCGCCAACAAAAAATTATATTATGCTTGAGTGGCATGGTTTTTGGGTTTGCAATTTGGGCAATGCATTTTATCGGAATGTTGGCTTGTGATCTACCACAAGGTTATTCCTTTGATCTAACATTCACAGTGATTTCATATATTATTGCTGCATTGGCGTCGACTTTTGCGATTTGGCTGACAACTCAAGAAACTTTGCCTATTGTACGGCTGATTTTGGGTGGATTGTTGATGGGGTTGGGAATTTCTGGGATGCACTATATCGGCATGCTGGGTTTAAATATTCCAAATCAACAAGTTGATTATGATGTTATTTTAGTGATGCTCTCAGTCATCATGGCTATAAGTGGTTCAGGATTGTCTTTCTGGCTCGCCTTTAAATATAAGAATTCTTTTAATCATAAGATGCTCTATAAAATTGCTGTATCGATCATGATCGCGCTCAGTATTGTGGGAATGCATTATATTGGTATGGCTGCGGCGACGATCTCATCGGTGCATGAAAAACATTTTGGAAGTCAACTACACGAAGGACAAGGTATTTTATTGTTTACCATTATTTTTGTAGCGAGTTTGATCCTTGTTTCTGCTTTTTGTGTAGCGATTTTAGAACGAAGATTAGAAGAACGTAGTTTACAGTTATTACAAGCCAATAAAGAGCTTGAAGACTTAGCACTTCAAGACAATCTGACTAAACTTCCAAATCGATTATTTCTAGTTGAATACACAGATGCTTTATTTTTAGGTTATAAAGAAATACAGACTAAAATTGCGTTTATTTATATTGACTTAGATCGCTTTAAATCAGTCAATGATGCGTTTGGTCATCATATAGGTGACGAACTTCTGGTTAAACTCGCACAGCGTTTATATCCTTTGCTCAAGGACGGACAAAGACTTATTCGTATTGGTGGAGATGAGTTCATTCTGATTCTTGAAGATTCTAATCGTAATGAAGCTGAAGAAATTGCTGAATTATTCTTACAAAAAATACAAGATGGGTTTCAAATTTCAGGTAAAGAAATCAATATTTCTGCCAGCATTGGAATTGTATTTTTTCCAGATCATGGGCAGAACTTACAAGATTTATTGATTAATGCTGATTCAGCCATGATGCAATCGAAAGAGCAGGGTCGTAATACTTTTAGTGTTTATAGCAGTTCTTTAGACCAACAACACCAAAGTCGAAGTCAATCTAAACTCATCAATGATTTATATAAAGCAGTAGAAGAACAACAATTTATTCTATTTTATCAACCTAAATTCACAGCCGACTACCAAATTTGTGGCGTAGAGGCTTTAATCCGTTGGAAGCATCCAACCCTAGGCTTACTTGCACCGAGCATGTTTATTGATGGTGCTGAGCAAACGGGTCTGATTATTCGTATGGGTTATTGGGCTTTAGAAAAAGCATGTAAGCAAATTCAAGAATGGGAAGATAAAAAATATGCTTTTGGTCCGATTGCAGTAAATCTTTCAGCCGTGCAATTTGAACATAAGCATTTGATTGAAACTCTAGAAAAATTGATTCAAAAATACCATGTCAAGAATGGTAATTTAATTATTGAGATTACTGAATCTACAGCGATGCATCATATTGATGACAGTATTCAAACCTTTGAGAAATTAAGAAATTTAGGTATCCGACTGGCAATTGATGATTTTGGAACGGGCCATTCGAGTTTCTTGTATTTAAAAGATTTACCAGTAGATGAATTAAAAATAGATCGAGAATTTATCCGTAATTTGTGTGAAGGTTCAAAAGAACAAATCATTTTAGAAAGTATTATTCATTTGGCGATTCGTTTGGGTTTGGTGGTGACGGCAGAAGGTGTTGAAACTGAACAACAGGCGCAGATTCTTAAACGCTTAGGTTGTCAGCAATTACAAGGTTATTTGTTAGGCATGCCGCTACCGGTAGATCGTTTAGAAACTAATTATAGTATGGTTAAAGCTGTACCTTAAATATAAAAATATTGAATCATGTGACGAATTTAAACTGTCATTAAAACTAAATTTAAGATGATTATAATCTGATTTTACTTGAAATTTAAAATAATATAGTAGTTTTTTTCTCAGCAATATTAGTCGATTTATCGATTTTCTAAGTCCTAAGTCAGCTTTTTATTAAATATAATAAAATTTTTTAAATATTTTTATAGTAGTGTTTATTAGTTTCTTCGCTTTAAAAAGATACTAGTTTTATCTTGTTAGTTTAGGATTTTTTTTAAACCGTACTTACTGTTTTTGCTAATATTGAATAAAAATCAAATAGATGTTGATTTTGAATTAAGTTTTATAAGGAGCCGGATGATAATAGTTAATCTTTTTTTAATAATCTGAAGTAATAAAAATTAATTTATATATTGAGCCTCTTGTAAAAATTTTTTTAGCTATATTAATTTAGAGTTAGAAGTTATTTTTTATCTTTAATATTAATTGGTTTATATGTTTTATTCTGAATGTGAAATATCTTAAGTCTTAAGTAGATGCTTTTTATTTAAATTAAATGACAGCTTTTTAGTATTAATATGTATTATCTTATCATGATAATTCTATTTAGTTTGTTTTTAGGCATCATTCACAAGCGATTGTTAAAATTATAAATCAACGTGAAATCCTTTCTCATTCTAGCTTTATCTCAAAGGGAGAAGAAACTTTCAATAAAAATATTATTCACTCAATATGATCATTTTTTGATTTATGAAATATATCTGTTTTAAATGTGCATTAAAGCTTCTGGTGTATTAAACACCTTTTAATCAACTAAATTTTATATAAAATAACAAGTTGTGTTGGTGTTAGTTACTTTTTTTTGAAGCATATGTTTTTTTGTTCTTAGTTTAAATTATTCTCTAAAAAATTTCATAAAAGAAGTAAGGTTTTAAAATTCATGGATATAAGCTGGCTATTTTCTTGTTTTTTAATATTTTAAAAGATGAGAAGTTCAATGAGGAATACGTTTTTTCACCAAAATCAGTTTCTATTTATAATTAGCTTAACGAGTAATTTTTTTATAATTTTCTATATTATTTTTATTGCATCGACTGTGAAGGCTGAAATGATATTAGCCAAACCAGAGAAAAATTTAAAGAATAAAATTTCTCAACTTTTTGCTCCTGAAACTGATCAAAGTTATAAATTTGTTGAGTTGCAAAAACTAAGCAATTTGCAAGTAGATCAAAGTCAATTTCAAAAAATTGGAAATGAAGGTTTTTTTCCTACTGTACCTAATATTTTAACACATGATTCTATTAATTTAATTGATGCTATCCATTATTCAATTCAACAGAATCCTGATATTTCACAGGCGATTGCTAATTTAGCAGCAGAAAATGCAGGCGTTGATTTTGCAAAAGCTGGTTATTATCCGCAATTATCAGGAGGAGTCAGTACTGGAGATTTAATAACAGGAGAGCGTGGCCGCCAGTTACTCAGTTTAAATGCAACCCAGATGGTTTATGATTTCGGGAAAATAAAGTCTGGAGTTTCAGTAGCGCAAGCTAAGGTACAACTTGAACAAGCAAATGTCTTAGTCAGTATTGATGATATCGCTTTAGATGCATCCCAAACTATTATTAATATTCAGCGCTATTTACGATTAAATAAAATTGCTGAGCAACAAATAACGGGTATTCAACGAATTAAGGATATCGCAAATTTACGCGCAAATGCTGGAATCAGTAGTCAAGCTGACCCAATTCAAGCTCAATCTTATCTAGAGTCAGCGCAATCAAGTTTAATTGCTCAACAATCTTTGTTACGCCAATATCAGCAACATTTACGCATTCTTCTTGGTGTAGATATTTTTAATAAGGTTTGGCTGATTCCTGACGATCTTGTTATGCAATCTGATTTATATGGTGAACCTCAATTTAATATCATTCCTAAAATGATTGTAGCTCTAGCTAAGGTAGAAGTTGCAAAAGCCCAAAAAGAACAAACCCGATTAACTCGTTATCCAACGCTTGCGGTTAAAGGTTCGCTAAATCAGGCCTTAAATGGTCGTAATCCGAATAATGGTAGAGATGATGGGTTTTATAGTTCCATTATGCTTGAAGCGACCAGTCAGTTTTACCAAGGGGGGGCTAATTCTTCGCAAGTTAAAATGGCGAGTTATGCGGAAGAAGCTGCCAAATCAGAAGTGAACTCAGTATACCGAGATGTTCTAAATCAGATTAGAACGAGTCGTGAACAAATTGAAAACAAACAGCGCCAAATACAAGTTTTAGCAAATAGACAAGAAACAACCGTTCGGACCCGAGAGCTATATCAGGAACAATATAAGCTGGGAACACGTTCATTGGTTGATTTACTTAATGCTGAACAAGCAATCCATAGTGCAAATACAGAGCTCGAGACAGCACGTTATGACATCTATAACAGTATTGTTCAGTATATTGCCGCAACAGGTCGTTCGCGACAAGTTTATGGCTTAAACAATATTTCAATTCAGGGGTTCGAAGTTCAGCCATGACGACAAAAAAAAATTATCAACCCTGGTTACAAGCAATACTCACGGTTGCAAAGTATTATCGGATTGAGCCATCAGAAGAAAGAATTCGCTTACAATTGGAATGGAATCAAAACCAAAAGCTGGATGACATTTTACTATTGATCGCCCGTCAGGTTGGATTAAATCTACGTAAATCTAATTTTTCTGTAGAGCTTTTAAACCCATGGCTTTTACCTGTCATTTTTGAACTAAATGATGGACAAGTTGGGGTCGTTGATAAAGCAGATAAGCGAGGAAATGTTAATATTCAATTTAGTGGTGATCAAGGTTTATCACAAAGTATTCATATAGATTTATTAAAAGATAAAATCAAGTATGTATACACTTTGAGGCCAGAGACTTCAATTCCTGATGCTCGCATTGATGAATATATTAAGCCATATCAAGAAAATTGGTTCTGGTCGATTGCCTTACGCGATTGGAAGCGATATATAGATATAATGTTTGCCTCTTTGATTGCAAACATATTGGCATTGGCAACCATTATATTTTCTATGCAGGTTTATGACCGTGTCGTACCTTCACAATCTATTTCAACATTATGGGTATTAGCTGGTGGGGTATTAATTGCGGCGATCTTTGAATTCGTATTACGTGTATCTCGTGTCTATCTGTCTGATATTATTGGTAAACGAGCTGATTTACGTATTTCAGATCGCGTTTTGGGACATGCACTAAGAATTAAGAATAAAGATCGCTCAAAATCGACGGGTAGTTTTATTTCTCAAATCCGTGAACTGGAAGGTGTTAGAGAACTTATTACTTCAACTACAATTGGTGCAATTGCTGACTTACCCTTCTTTTTTCTTTTTCTGTTCATTTTTGCTTTCATTGGTGGAAATCTATTTTGGGTGATGTTGTTGGTTATCCCACTTATGATTTTACCCGCAATTTTGGTACAGAAAAAATTGGCGCAGTTAGCACAAGAGGGGATGCGTGAGTCGGCTATTCGAAATGCAATATTAGTAGAGGTGGTTCAGGGTATAGAAGATATCAAGTTATTGCGGGCAGAATCTCGTTTCCAAAATCAATGGAACCATATGAATGAGATTTCCGCTGATATCGGGATGAAGCAACGTAAAATTGTCGGCACTTTGATGGCCTGGACGCAAAAACTTCAGGGCTTAACATACGCTATGGTTGTTTTAGTGGGTTGTTTTGCTGTCATTGATGGTGAAATGACAACGGGTGCTTTGGTTGCATGCTCAATTTTGTCATCACGAATGCTCGCTCCAATTGCCCAGATTACAGGAATCTTGGGACGTTTACAGCAGACTAAAATAGCGAAACAAAGTTTAGATGAGCTGATGAAGCGACCTATTGATCAAGCTGAGCGTTCTCATTTAGTTCACAAGCCTGTTTTGAATGGGGACTATGAGTTAAAGAATGTTTTGTTTCAATATGGAGATGAGGATCCTAAACCGAGTCTTATGATTCGTCATTTAAAAATTCGATCAGGTGAAAAAGTCGCCATATTAGGTCGTAATGGCGCAGGTAAGTCTACTTTGTTGCAATTGCTATCAGGTATGCAGGAACCCAATCAAGGTGCAGTTCATCTCGATGGTCTAGATTTATCTTTAATAGATCCATCTGATGTACGACGTGATATGGGCTTACTCAATCAGAATGCATATTTGTTCTACGGCACGATTCGAGAAAATTTGACCCTAGGTGCGCCTTTAGCAACAGACGATGACATATTAAATGCTTTGACTGTTACAGGAGCTCTTGCTTTTATTCAAGAAAAGAAGGAAGGACTTGACCATCTGATTTTGGAAGGAGGTATTGGTTTTTCTGGAGGGCAAAAACAAGCATTTCTTTTGGCTCGGTTACTCATTCGTCAACCAAATATCCTCTTGCTGGATGAACCTACAGCTTCCATTGATGATGTCTCAGAAAAACAACTAATTGATCACTTAAAAGATTGGTTAGCTCATCGAACGCTTATTGTTGCAACTCACCGCCGGGCTGTCTTAGAACTAGTTGATCGCATTGTTGTCGTTAATGATGGAAAAATTGTCATGGATGGGCCAAGAGACGAGATATTAAGTCAATCAACTATTCAACACAATAATGTTAAACAAGGAGATAATTCATGAGCGAGCAACAAGAAAAAGATCGTTCAATGAATGTTTCCTATACTGAACCATCTTTACCCCGTGTGAGCTTAATCATTTGGATTGTAGGTATTGGCTTTCTGATTTTTTGTATTTGGGCTTGGATATTTAAACTTGAGGAAGTATCTACAGGAGTAGGAAAGGTTATCCCTTCTTCTAAAGAGCAGGTAATACAATCTTTGGAAGGGGGAATTCTCACCAAATTAAATGTACAAGAAGGTGATATTGTTGAAAAAGGTGAAATACTGGCACAGTTAGATCCTACTCGTTTTGCATCAAATGTTGGTGAATCCCAATCTTTACTGGTGGCAGCTCAGGCAACAGCAGCTCGTTTACGTGCAGAAGTGAATGGAACACCATTAGTTTTCCCTAAGATTGTTACAACAGATTCAATGTTGGTAAGTGAAGAAACGGCGCTGTATCAGTCTAGACGAGAGGATGTGGAGCAAACCCTGAAAGGGTACAAAGAGGCTTTACAGTTGGTACAGCAAGAGTTAACTATGACTGAGCCATTGGTTGCTAAAGGAGCTGCGAGTGAAGTTGAAGTTTTACGCTTGCGTCGTTCGGCAAATGATTTACAAAATAAAATGAATGATGTTCGAAATCAATATTATGTGAAAGCACGGGAAGAATTAGCTAAAGCCAATATGGATATCCAAACTCAACAACAAGTGGTTGTGGGGAGGACCGATAGTTTGGATCGGGCTATTTTTAGAGCCCCCGTGCGCGGTGTTGTGAAAGAAATTTCGGTGACAACACATGGCGGTGTTATACCGCAAAATGGGAAGTTTATGACGATAGTTCCAATTGATGAAAAGCTTTTGATTGAGGCTCGAATTTTGCCACGTGATATCGCTTTTATTCATCCCGGACAAGAAGCACTAGTAAAAATTACAGCATATGACTATTCAATTTATGGAGGATTGAAAGGTAAAGTGACAGTGATATCTCCTGATACTATTCGAGATGAAGTAAAGCAAGATCAGTTTTACTATAGAGTATATATTCGTACGGATTCTGACAAACTTTATAATAAAGAAAAAAAATCATTTGCAATTACACCAGGTATGGTGGCGACTGTAGATATTCGTACAGGTGAGAAAACAATATTGGATTATTTATTAAAACCATTTAATAAAGTAAAAGAAGCATTGCGCGAAAGATAAATTTTAAAATATAAGTATGAATTTTTAATATAAAAATTCATACTTATTTTAAAATGTTTTTATTATTTTAAAATATGAATTTTATTATTTGGATTTTAAAACATAATAGTCTAATAAATGTATTTTATACATTAAAACAAAATAAACTATTGAAAATTAATAAATATCTCTAATTTAATAATTGAGATTAAAAAATATACTGCATTTTTATTTTTTTTGTGTGATGAAATTCATGTATATAATTTATTTCCGTGTTGAGGTTTGCCTTTATTTTATCTAATTTATTCCATAGTTTGGGCTCTTTTTATTTAAGAGCTTTAAATTGGATTCATTTAAATAAAATCCTTTAAGGGGCAGAAAATATGTCAGAAATACAAGTTGTTTCTAAGGAAAGCCATAAGGTCTTAGAAACCACAACAAAAGATAATGTTTCACTTTCAGAAGCATCCGTAGTTTTAATAAAGGTCAATAAAGATGATGTTTCTGAAATAAAACAAGATGGTAGGAATGCAATTATCACTTTAAAAAATGGTGATAAAATTGTAATAGTTGATTTTTTTAATGGCGGTAATTATTCAACTGATAATAGTTTAGTTTTTGAAGATGGCAACCATAAATTAGTTTGGGTGCAATTTACAGATAGTAATGGCGCATTATTAGAAAATATCACATATAGTTATATAGATGATATAGAACCACTACTTTATCATGATGGTGCAGGCTCCCCATGGGCATGGTTATCAGTACCATTAACTGCTGCAGGAATTTTGTGGTGGGCGAATGATAATGATAGTAATAATGGTAAATCTTCAGTAAAACCTGACACTACTCCACCAACAGCTCCTGTAGTAGATCCAATTAATGGAAAAGATCCTATTACAGGTACAGCTGAGCCAGGCTCAACAGTCACAGTCACTTACCCAGATGGTACTAAAACCACAGTTGTTGCTGGTCCAGATGGAACTTGGACAGTGCCAAATCCTGGTTTACAAGATGGTGATGAAGTTAAGGTAATCGCGACAGACCCAGCAGGGAATAATTCATTACCAACGGTCGTCGTTGTAGATGCTATTCCACCAACAGCTCCTGTAGTAGATCCAATTAATGGAAAAGATCCTATTACAGGTACAGCTGAGCCAGGCTCAACAGTCACAGTCACTTACCCAGATGGCAGCAAAACCACAGTTGTTGCTGGTCCAGATGGAACTTGGACAGTGCCAAATCCTGGTTTAAAAGATGGTGATGAAGTTAAGGTAATCGCGACAGACCCAGCAGGAAATAATTCATTACCAACGGTCGTCGTTGTAGATGCTATTCCACCAGCAGCTCCTGTAGTAGATCCAATTAATGGAAAAGATCCTATTACAGGTACAGCTGAGCCAGGTTCAACAGTCACAGTCACTTACCCAGATGGCAGCAAAACCACAGTTGTTACGAGACCAGATGGAACTTGGACAGTGCCAAATCCTGGTTTAAAAGATGGCGATGAAGTTAAGGCAATCGCGACAGACCCAGCAGGAAATAATTCATTACCAACGGTCGTCGTTGTAGATGCTATTCCACCAACAGCTCCTGTAGTAGATCCAATTAATGGAAAAGATCCTATTACAGGTACAGCTGAGCCAGGCTCAACAGTCACAGTCACTTACCCAGATGGCAGCAAAACCACAGTTGTTACGAGTCCAGATGGAACTTGGACAGTGCCAAATCCTGGTTTAAAAGATGGCGACGAAGTTAAGGCAATCGCGACAGACCCAGCAGGAAATAATTCATTACCAACGGTCGTCGTTGTAGATGCTATTCCACCAACAGCTCCTGTAGTAGATCCAATTAATGGAACAGATCCTATTACAGGTACAGCTGAGCCAGGCTCAACAGTCACAGTCACTTACCCAGATGGCAGCAAAACCACAGTTGTTACGAGTCCAGATGGAACTTGGACAGTGCCAAATCCTGGTTTAAAAGATGGCGACGAAGTTAAGGCAATCGCGACAGACCCAGCAGGGAATAATTCATTACCAACGGTCGTCGTTGTAGATGCTATTCCACCAACAGCTCCTGTAATAGATCCAATTGATGGAAAAGATCCTATTACAGGTACAGCTGAGCCAGGTTCAACAGTCACAGTTACTTACCCAGATGGCACCAAAACCACAGTTGTTGCTGGTCCAGATGGAACTTGGACAGTGCCAAATCCTGGTTTAGATGATGGTGATGAAGTTAAGGCAATCGCGACAGACCCAGCAGGGAATAATTCATTACCAACAGTAGTCATTGTAGATATTGGATCTGACTCTGACAGCGATTCGGACTCTGACAGCGACTCGGATTCTGATAGCGATTCTGACTCTGACAGCGACTCGGACTCTGACAGCGACTCGGATTCTGACAGCGACTCGGATTCTGACAGCGACTCGGATTCTGACAGCGATTCTGACTCTGACAGCGACTCAGACTCTGACAGCGATTCTGATTCTGACAGCGACTCGGACTCTGACAGCGATTCTGACTCTGACAGCGACTCGGACTCTGACAGCGATTCTGATTCTGACAGCGATTCTGACTCTGACAGCGACTCGGATTCTGACAGCGACTCGGACTCTGACAGTGATTCTGACTCTGACAGCGACTCGGACTCGGATTCTGACAGCGATTCTGACTCTGACAGTGACTCGGATTCTGACAGCGACTCGGACTCTGACAGCGACTCGGATTCTGACAGCGACTCGGACTCTGACAGCGATTCTGACTCTGACAGCGACTCGGATTCTGACAGCGATTCTGACTCAGACAGCGACTCGGACTCTGACAGCGATTCTGACTCTGACAGCGATTCGGACTCTGACAGCGACTCGGACTCTGACAGCGATTCTGACTCTGACAGCGATTCTGACTCTGACAGCGACTCGGACTCTGACAGCGACTCGGACTCTGACAGCGACTCGGATTCTGACAGCGACTCGGACTCTGACAGCGATTCTGACTCTGACAGCGACTCGGATTCTGACAGCGACTCGGATTCTGACAGCGACTCGGACTCTGACAGTGACTCGGATTCTGACAGCGATTCTGACTCTGACAGTGACTCGGATTCTGACAGCGACTCGGACTCTGACAGCGACTCGGATTCTGACAGCGACTCGGACTCTGACAGCGATTCTGACTCTGACAGCGACTCGGATTCTGACAGCGATTCTGATTCTGACAGCGACTCGGACTCTGACAGCGATTCTGACTCTGACAGCGACTCGGACTCTGACAGCGATTCTGATTCTGACAGCGATTCTGATTCTGACAGCGATTCTGATTCTGACAGCGATTCTGACTCTGACAGCGATTCTGACTCTGACAGCGATTCTGACTCTGACAGCGATTCTGACTCTGACAGCGACTCGGATTCTGACAGCGACTCGGATTCTGACAGCGACTCAGACAGCGACTCGGACTCTGACAGCGACTCGGATTCTGACAGCGACTCGGACTCTGACAGCGATTCTGACTCTGACAGCGATTCTGACTCTGACAGCGATTCTGACTCTGACAGCGATTCTGACTCTGACAGCGATTCTGACTCTGACAGCGACTCGGATTCTGACAGCGACTCGGACTCTGACAGCGACTCGGACTCTGACAGCGACTCGGATTCTGACAGCGACTCGGATTCTGACAGCGATTCGGATTCTGACAGTGACTCGGATTCTGACAGCGACTCGGACTCTGACAGCGATTCTGACTCTGACAGCGACTCGGACTCTGACAGCGACTCGGATTCTGACAGTGACTCGGATTCTGACAGCGACTCGGATTCTGACAGTGACTCGGACTCTGACAGCGACTCGGATTCTGACAGCGACTCGGATTCTGACAGTGACTCGGATTCTGACAGTGACTCGGATTCTGACAGTGACTCGGACTCTGACAGTGACTCGGACTCTGACAGTGATTCTGACTCTGACAGCGACTCGGATTCTGACAGTGACTCGGATTCTGACAGTGACTCGGACTCTGACAGCGATTCGGACTCTGACAGCGATTCGGACTCTGACAGCGACTCAGACAGTGATTCGGACTCTGACAGCGACTCAGACAGTGATTCTGATGACACGACTGCACCTGATGCGCCAACTGCAGATGTTGTTAATAATGGAACGCAAGTAACAGGTACAGCAGAACCAGGTTCAACAGTGACAGTTAAAGACCAAGGCGGTAACGTATTGGGTACAGCGGTTACCGATGAAAATGGCAACTATACAGTAGATCTAACCACACCATTAACCAATGGTGAAGTGGTCGATGTGACTGCAAAAGATGTTGCTGGCAATGAATCTGAACCTACTCAAGCAACAGCTGATGATACGACTGCGCCAACAGCTCCAACAGCAGATGTTGTTAATGATGGAACGCAAGTAACAGGTACAGCAGAACCAGGTTCAACAGTGACAGTTAAAGACCAAGGCGGCAACGTATTGGGTACAGCGGTTACCGATGAAAATGGCAACTACACAGTGGATTTAACTACGCCATTAACCAATGGTGAAGTAGTAGATGTGACTGCAACAGATGTTGCTGGAAATGAATCAGATCCAACACAAGCAACAGCTGATGACACGACTGCGCCAACTGCTCCGACAGCAGATGTTGTTAATAATGGAACGCAAGTAACAGGTACAGCAGAACCAGGTTCAACAGTGACAGTTAAAGACCAAGGCGGTAACGTATTGGGTACAGCGGTTACCGATGAAAATGGCAACTATACAGTAGATCTAACCACACCATTAACCAATGGTGAAGTGGTCGATGTGACTGCAAAAGATGTTGCTGGCAATGAATCTGAACCTACTCAAGCAACAGCTGATGATACGACTGCGCCAACTGCTCCGACAGCAGATGTTGTTAATAATGGAACGCAAGTAACAGGTACAGCAGAACCAGGTTCAACAGTGACAGTTAAAGACCAAGGCGGTAACGTATTGGGTACAGCGGTTACCGATGAAAATGGCAACTATACAGTAGATCTAACCACACCATTAACCAATGGTGAAGTGGTCGATGTGACTGCAAAAGATGTTGCTGGCAATGAATCTGAACCTACTCAAGCAACAGCTGATGATACAACGGCACCAGATGCACCAACTGCTGAATTTAATCATGATGGCTCGGATTTAAGTGGAACGGCAGAACCAGGTTCAACAGTGACGGTTAAAGACCAAGGCGGCAACGTATTGGGTACAGCGGTTACCGATGAAAATGGTAATTATACTGTCGTGTTTACGGATTCGTTAAATGATGGTGAAGTGGTCGATGTGACTGCAAAAGATGTTGCTGGCAATGAATCTACTCCAACAGAAGTTACAGCACCAAATATTCCAGTTGATGCAGTAGACAATCTCGTAGAAGCAGGGGTTGATTTTGAGTATCCTGTTACAGAAACGACCTTAGACAACGCAATCTCTTATAATTGGCTCATTGGTTTCCTTGGAATAGTCATTGGTACAACGAGTGGTTCAACCCAATTCAGTGTTCAAGAAAATCAGATAGCTGATGTTACATTAGAAATCAAGTCAGGATCATGGGCATCATTCTTCGATAGTGTTGCAGTTAAAGTGTCTAAATTTGAGAATGGTTCATGGGTTGAAATTGGTAACAGTTCATCAGGCGGAATCTTTGACTTTATTGGAGTTTTTGGTCAAGTCGCTAAACTTGAATTACCTGGATTAGCAAGTGGACAATATAAAATAGATATGAGTAGCTTTAATGCTATCACTCTACCTGGTTTTATTGAGACTGATATTATTATCAAGTCTTATGACACTGCTCAGGATCCTATCATAACCAATGTAACTTCAGTTGGTGGTAATGTGATTACTGATACTGATGGTATTCATGGTCAGGATAATGTGCCTGCTGGTGCAATTATATCTGAAGTAGCTGGTCAAGCTATAACAGGTGAAACAACCCTTGTGGGTAATTATGGCACACTAGTGATTAAACCAGATGGTAGTTACACGTATACACCAAACAGTGATGTTACAGTAATTGGTAAGACAGAAATGTTTGAATATACTGTGATAGATCCAGTAACGGGTAAATCTGATAATGCTAATTTAACTATTCAAATTGGTACAAATAGTAATGATGAAGCTATCTCAAAATTAGCTATTAATGCTGATGAATATTATGAGACAAGTGCCGGTGATGATATCTCTACAGCGAGTATTGGTGATGAAAACATTACGAGTACTGCTAGCCATGATGTTATTACGACTGGAGCTGGAGCAGATACCGTTATCTATAACTTACTGAACGTTGCAGATGCAACGGGTGGTAATGGTAAGGATGAGTGGACTGACTTCAATCTGGCACAAGGAGATAAAGTGGATGTTAGTGCACTATTAGATGGCGCTAATGCAGACAATATCGCTAATTATGTGTCTGTTATTTCTGATGGCGAGGGTAATACTTTGATTAGTATTGATCGTGATGGCACTGGAAATAACTATAACTCAACTGACCTTATTGTATTGAAAAATACAGATACAACACTGGATGAGTTATTAAATAATAATCAGCTTCTGTTCTAATTGATTGTTATTGATATAAGTATACAAATTGGAGAGAAGGCATAAGTGCCTTCTCTTTTTTGTTTTCTAAAAATGGTTGTCTTGTTTTGAAATGGATTAATCGTTATTTCACACAAAAGCCAATAAGTTTTATCTGTCTTTTAATATTGTATTCTATAGAAGTACTCGATTTACGAATATCATAAAGTTCTATAGATTCTGCAACTATTGGTCTAATAGCTTTAAGATATTTGGCTTTATAAAGTAAATTTTTACTTTTAGTATGCTATTTACCTGTTGGACTAAAGCATGTCTAAATTATTATATGAAAATCCATTATTTTATAGGTTGGATTTGACTTAATCGAAAAAAATAATACGAAAAACTAATCAGTTATCTCAGTGGATTATTATAACTAGGCATACTATCCAAGTTTAATTTAGAAGGTGTCAACTTAATTCTGTGCGGCATTGATTTAAATAATTATCACAATGAAAATAAATCTTTTAATTAAGGTTCTTATCTTTAATTACTTTTCTTAACAAGATCTGAAATTCTTTTTTTTCTGCATTACTTTTATTTAATTTTTCTAGCGTTTCTAACAAAGTTTCTAATACCTGTGGGTCAAAATGAGAAGATCTTTGCTGACTTTCCTTCCAGCGGTACAGTTTCCAATTATTTAGATTAGAAATTCGTCGATCACTATTGCCAAGGTTCTCAAGAAAAGTACGCATAAAAAGTGTACCTTTTAGAAATTGATCATGAAAAACAAATTGACCGTCAGTATACTTTGTTTGTAGCAGCATAGGTGGTAGATCAAGTTGCCCATTAGATATATCAATAAGTGTAGTGAGTCGGCTCCATAATTGAGAAGTTTTATAGGTACGATTCAATATAAATTTGTCAAAGTTTTCTGGATTTTTAGGTAAACTTCTCTCTCCATAAGCGCCAACTTTTCCTTTTCTAATCAATCCTTCTGACCATGCCGCTAGGCTTTCTGTAAGCCAAGGCTGCTTAAACATTGTATATCCATAGCTGTAAAGATGAAATAGTTCATGGGCAACTGTAGAAGAGTTTGTAGTTAGATTCGGAATATTATTGCTAATTAATATAACTAATGCACATGCATTCTGCTTTAATGGATTATTGATATGTTGATGTGGCTCGTCATAAGCTAGACCGAGACCATTTAATTTTTGTATTTGTATATCAATATATCGGACTCTTTCTTTATAACGCGGGCTTTTTAACGGATCTTGATAACCTAGCAACGTCCAAGCTTTACGTATTGAATTTGCTTGAATCGCAATATTTTCAATATAATCGGGTACATTATTTTTGTTTTGATCTTCAGGAAATTCAAGGGCGTTTTCTCCAGATATTGTATAAAAAATGCGGAGATTTTTATTGCCATAATAGACATTGTCAAGTTGACTTACTGCAGAAGGACGACTAGCGCCGCAATCGGCTTTTGCACTGATGCAAAAGCCTAAATGAAGCATAGAGAATAATAAAATCAGACCTTTATTTGATGAAAGTTGCTTTATCATCGAATTGCTTCAAAAAGAGCTTGCCATTTTTGAGCAAATTGTTCTTGGTCTGTTAGCTGAGTACATGCATATGCAGCTTCACTAAAGTTTTGTCTCATTTGTTCATCTTTAAGTAAAGAAATAATTTTTTGAGCAAATAATGTTTCATTTTCAAATGGAATTAAGAAACCATTGATACCATCATTAATCATATCTGATGGGCCATAATCAATATTGTAACTAACAACTGGGCAGCCATGACATAAAGCTTCTAAAACTGCCATGCCAAAACCTTCTGACCGGCTTGAAAAAAGAAATAAACTTGCTTGATCGTATAAACTATCTGTATTTTCGTTATAGCCCATTAATTTAACATGATTATTTAACTGATAACTATCTATTTCATTTTGCAGAAAGGTCTGTTCGCCACCAAAACCATAAATATTTAAATACGCATTCGGTATTTCCTTTATAACCTCTTTAAATACTCGAATAAGGCTATCCAAGTTTTTTGCTTTGTCATAACGTGCTATGGTTAAACAGGATAGGGGATTGCGATCAGTAAATTTTACGTGCTTGATAGACTTCTCATAAATATGTGGAATAACGAATAATTTTTCATGTATCTCAAATCGTTGTTGAATATGTTCTTTTTGCCGTTCAGTTAAAATAACCAATGCATCCAGTTCATCGCTATGTTCAAAATAGCTACGGTAATGACGATTAATACTGGCTCGATAAATATCTGCCCCATTTAAATGAGTCGCATGGATTGTGCCAATAAAACGCATATTTTTTTGCTTGATGTGCCTCAGGGGTTCATAAAAATGAATGGCACGATCAATTAGAATATACATGAGATCATTTATATAGTTTTTCGATATTTTTGAAAACCAGTATTGAATGAGTTGGGACTCTAGATCAAATACCTCAGTGATAACACCATTTTCATCTAATAAAAAAATGTTTAAAAGGATATTCTTCTTTTTCTCATTTAATTGGTAATTCTTAATAATTACTGGATAGCCTTTAATATGAAAATATGTTTCGGTTATAACTGTTTGAGTTTCTAAACTTATAGTTTGAATACAACTAAGATGGCCATAGCTATCATAAATGAGCCGACCATTTTTTATACCTTGTTGAAATGTATTTACATAACGTAAAGTAGGTGAGTCCTTTTGTCTTATTTCATAAAGATAATTTTTATTATTTTTGTCATGAAGTCTTTGATTAAAAGTATCAAAAATCTGTGTGTTTGATATATTTTCATTGAACATTTTTTTATCATTTTTATGATATTTTTTTTCAGCTAGTCGTAAGGGGGTTCCTTGTAAATCTCCATATAAATTAAGGTAACCAATAGAGGATGGGGCAAGGTTACTGGAAACTAAGTTCCAATAGTTTTGTGCCAAAGAACGATCATAATCAGTTGTAATAATGATTGGATCAATACCAAGTTTTTCATGAAGTATTTTTGCACGTTTTAATAGGGCAAAAACCAATCCATTTTTTTTTTCATCAATTTTAGGAAATAAAAAGAAATAATGATTTTTCATAATAGAATATTCTGTAATTTTTTGATTAATATCATATGTTTTCAATGTGGGTCGATTTTAATAAATCATTTTTTGTGAAAATTGGAGGAGTGTATTCCTTTAGCCCTACTAATTCGATTTTTTCTCTAAGAGAATCTATAAAAAAGTAAGGATGGTCAAACATTAATTCTTTTAAATCCTTTTTATGGAATCTCCACCATTTTAAAGTTTTTAATTTTTCAACAATATCATCACTAAATCTGGGTCTAATTATTCTTGCTGGATTTCCACCGACTATCATATAAGGTGCAACATCCTTAGTTACTACACTGTTAGATGCAATAATAGCACCGTCACCGATGCTAATATTGCTCTTCAAAACGACATCAGCACCTATCCATACATCATTTCCAATAGTAACATTTCGTTTGGTTCGTTGAAGATGGGTTACCTTTAGAGGATCAGTACTATGATAATCTTCAGCATAAAAGTGAGGTGAAGTAGATATCCATTCGGGGAAATGGTGTGCTCCCATAATTTTAATATTGGTAGCTAGACTTGAGTAACGTCCAATAGAAACACCATAACCTAAATTTGAAGAAGAATAAGAAAATGCACCAATAGTACATAAATTTAAGATATTGCTGTAAAAATTATTATGCCCTTCAATTCTTAAATCATTGTTTAAGTTAATAAGCCTATTTGGATTTCTTTTTAAGAAGAGCATATTAATATTTAATGTCTGAAGTAATTTTTCTACTTTAAAAAATTCAATTTGAGTGGTTTCATTTGATAAAGCATCTTTATAATTTTTCATAGTTAATCCTTAAAGTGTAAGTAATAAGCAATATAACCAGACAAGTTATGTTCGTTGTCATCAATCCTTGTGCGAAAATTTTCTTGTCTAACAAAAAAACTATTTAAAATAATATTTGGCTTTTTGAAATACATCGCAATTTCTGGATAGAAATAACCAATTACCCGTTGATATTCTAATCTCGTATTTATAACATCACATAATTCAGAGAATTTTGATTTCTCGAATAGCTCATTACCTTCCTGATGAGGGAGTCGAGAAACCATTTTGTAAGAGGCCATAAGCATTTCGAGAAAAGTTCCTCTAGCCGTTCTTCGATTTTTATATCTTTTTAAATATGGTAAATAGTTTTGAATTCCAAATTCAAAATATTTTTTTTCAGGACATAATAGACTAAGCTCATTTGTACAATAGCTAAGCCAATGGTCATTATATTTCCAATAATCATTATCAATAAAATGCTCATACATAATTTTAACTGTTTTTAGTAATTCTTGATCATTATTTAATTGATATAGTCTCAAAAGGGCTAAAGCAGCTTCACCATCATAGTAAATTACTCTATATTCTTCTTTTACTTCTAATGAAGGATAATCTAAAATATGTATGGTCTTACCATTTGGCTTTATCATTTTTTTTATGCCATTGGCTAGCTTTTCGGTAAGTAATAAAAATTCAGTACTTCCTGTAATTTCCTGGTATTTAGTGAACATTAAAATTGCAGCTGCATTTGCACCTAATTTAATTTCAATGTTAGATTTATTTTGCTCGATAATAAATGCTGAAGATTGGTCCGTGGGGTATTTAATAAGATTTTTAATAGTATAGTTAATTCCTTTTTTGATTTTATCATAATTTATAAATTTTTCTGAAACTTCAAATGCTTCTAGTAAAGAGTATAAGGAAGTACAATGTCGAATACTATTATAACTGGTTAATCTTTCATTATTAGCAGGGATATATCCATAAATAAATTTTCCTGTTTCTTGATCAATTTGCGAATTTAAATATATACAATTATCTTTAATTATCTCCAATATACTTTGTCTTTTTTCACTATCATCAATAGTTCTAATACCATTATTTATATAGTCATAGTTTAATTCATAAAAATCTAAATTTTTAAAAAAAATACCTTTACTTCTAAATGTATAAATTAAATCTTGGTCTTTGATTTTTCTTCTAGAACTTATATTATATTTGTGCTTTAAATATTTATTTAAATTAATCTCATTAAATGAACTTGCTTTATCCCAAGTTTTCCCTTGAATAATTGCATTTCCATAAATTTCTTGTTCTAATAAAGCAATACTGAAATTTTCATCAAATGCAATGCCTTTTCTAAAGTAATTATTTAATTTTTCTTCACTAATGATTTGTAAAAGATCTTTGAATTTTATTTTTTTTAAGTCGTGAACAATATCAATTTTTAAGTAATTGGATATTTTGTTATTTTTTTCATAGATATTTTTTATATAATTTAGAGTTTTCTTAATTGCAATATCTGCATTTAATGGTGCAGTATTCCATACCTTAGCTCTGATATCATTTGATCCATAAGAAATAAAAACAATAATTTTATTATCCCTCTCTTCTTCCGTTAAGATTGTATCATTGTTATTAATTGTTTTTTTTAAAAAATAAGAAATTTTAGCACTAATTTGGTTTAGGTTATCTAGATGTGTGCTCATTTTAATCCTATATAAATTGTTTTCTAATTTGATGACTTTGTGAAATACAAATAATTATTGTATGCTTTATTTTTTTTTTCAATATGTTGTAAATTATAAATTTTTTATATTTCATATTGGTTTTAAAATTTATTTAAATCAATGTTTTAGTTTTGAAGTTGTATGTTGCTGATGATTGTTATTAAATTTTTTATGGTATGTTTTTAACCTATATATGATTAAAAGCATAGTTTTTATATTCTTAATTAAATATGGTTTTTAAGTTGGTATTAAGGTTCTCTTAATTAAGCTTATTTCTCTACACTTATATTGGATTATTTTAAAGAGGCTTTGTTACAAAAACTGATCTTCAAAGCATATTCATTAATATAATTATTCAGATGGATAAGCCTATACCTAAATCTATCGAATGATCAATTTTCTTTCTTATAGCTAAACTTTGCTAAAGAGATGAAATTTCTCGATCTGATTTGTTCGCAAAATTAGTGGTGTGCGCAACCAAAAGGCAGCAAGAACAAATTAAATCTACTCAAATATTGCTACTCTGTGCTGTCTTAATGATTAAATTATTATTCAAGTTATCTTGAGAAATGACCACGGGATTAGATAAAAGTATCATTCATTTTTTGTGGATTAAATTGGTTAGTCAGAAATTATTTTATCATCATGAAAATGATAAAGTAATATTGATATTGGTCACCCCAAAAGCATTGATTGACTTCATTAAAACTCATAGGTGATGGCGAAAGAAGACTAAGAAATAATAACCAGAATATCATCGGTAATGGCATAAAATCCATATGGGTATTGATGCTGAAAACCTGCAAATACTTATTGCTTAGCTTTAGACAAATAATCTTAGTGATTAACAGGCGCTCGGTAATCAACTTGATCCAATTCCATGAGATGATCGAATTGATTCAGACTATATAGATGGAGTTCATGATACATAACACTGTAGACAAGCAATTTTAGATGGCATGCTTCTGCTGTAATTTCACCCAAAAAAATGCCAAGCCTTAGGAAGACTTACATTAAGTGCAATGATCTACTCAAAACAGTCAAATACTTGAATCGAATAATATGGAATATTGTTGGGTACTATTATTTAAATTGGTCGAAACCAAGATGCAATGTATTAAATTATTTCAGCGATAAATTGTCAGCAAAGCATTTTTAAAGTTAGGTCAACGAAGTACATGCTCCTATAACCATACTGAATAAATCTTCTGAATTAAGAATCTCATACCAAATTTTCAATTTATGTCTCAGGGCAACTTTAACTTTTAATTTTTTAATAATAGGATGATAATTAGTGGTGTTTACTTCTTTTTCTATATTTTGCAAAGTTTTAAGTTACTTTAAACTGTTTTAATTTTCTGTTAAGTAATTTTTAATGTTGTTTTTAGTATACTTTATTAAAGTATTTTAAAATTATATTTTAAATAATCGAGTATTTTTGTTCGAGTGTTTAAATAAATCTAATTAAACATTGTGTATTTAAAGATTTTTTTAATTTTGGCGTTGATTTTTAGTCAGTGTTAAAGTGTTTTTTTATTTAAATTATTTATTTTTAATGTGATTTATTTTTATCTTTGCAGTTTTTTTATATTGCTCTGATATTATATTTTTTAAGTTTTACAGTATCTGAGCGTATTTTTGGGTAAAGGTAAAGACATTTCTTTTGTTTTATTTATATGTTTTAAAAAACATTAGATTTAATTCATATATTTAATATATTGCATCTTTAGAGAACTTTAGAATGTCCTTTCTTACGCCTCGTAAATTTTAATTATTCATCATGGTTAAAAATAAGCTAATAATATTATTGACTTATATGTTGTTTTTGTTTTTTTCTTAAGGGTTTTTTTGGTTTTTTTTGGTTTTTTTTTGATTGCTTTTGAAAATAATTTCGTCAGTTTTATACATTGTTTAAAAGAATAGTGTGATTTGTATCATGTTTTTTAAAAAACTTATATGCTAGTTTTATTGCGTTTATTTTTGTTACTTTTTGGTGTATTAATATGCGTACGTATGCCTATGTTAGAATTGAACCCAATGCAGAGTTTGAATCAGGTAAATTTCTTTCATTTTTTAACGAATATGGTTATAAAATCCAAAAAAATCGATTGGTTTTTGAGGAAGTTTCAGTTAATAAGTCAATAATTTTTAGAGATAAATTATTAAATTTGATTGATTATTCCTTAGAGGATGATGATTTGTTGGTAATAAAAAGTATTGATTGTTTAGGTAGCAGCTTTGAAGAAATCTTATCTATAACAGATAAAATTCATCAAAAAAAAATAAGATTAATTTGTTTAGACTACTCAAAAAGTGAGATCAATGGAGACATGAAAATTTTTTTTCTTCATTTCTTAAGGTTATGTTTTGAATTCGAAAAATTATTTAATTTTAATACTGAAAAACAAAATAAAATCGTTAAAAAAGTTGGAAGACCAGAAATTTTGACAAATGATCAAAAAAAACAAGTGCTTGAGCTATTTAAAAGAGGTGAGAGCGTTTATTCCCTTGCTAAACGGTTTACAGTGACTCGCACAGTTATACAAAGGATTTTAGATAAAGCAGCAAAAAAATAAATTTATTAAAAATATAGCCTTAATTATACCCGGTTTAAAAATAACGGGCTAATTAAATTTATGTTATTTAAAAATTTAAGCTCGTTATTCTATAATTTATAAACTTAATTTAAAAAGTATTTTCAGTAAAATAATATGATTTACAAAAAAGCAGAGTGATGGAGAGGAACTTATAATGATACAAACTAAAATGGATTCAGTGAACAAAGATTTTTTTTGGGAAAAATTCAAATTTTTGATTCACTATTGGCGCTTTACTTATTAGGAATGAGATGATGTGACATGTAACTAAAAAGTAGCTATAAATTATTGCTCTACTATTTTGTAGTGGGTTAGCTTATGCAAATGATAATAATAGCGTTAAGAATCACTTTGATTTTGGTATCTATTCCTATGAGGAAAACTTTAAAATTCTGGATATAAACGATTGGAAAAAAGTATTGTGGCCAATTATTTTGGTCGCAATATTGGAAAATAATATTTTTCTGCAGATCTTATTGGATAAATTCAAGAGAGTGAAAACGAGTCGCAGATTTTTGTCTGCTTGCCTATAGGTTGGGCTTATGTCATTGACTTTGCGCTGTTACATGTTACTTAGTTAGATCGCTTAAAGGGCTAATCCGAAAAGTAAGATGCTAACTGATTTAAATCAATTCCCATCTGAGATTTTTGCTAAAGAATATAGTCTTAATTGATTTATAAGGCTACTTTGTTTTATCTTCAGACTAATCACGAAATAGTTAGTATAAATGACGTGCTGTATTGCTTTTAGGTCTGTATGTCTAATTCCATTTCAGAATTTTTTTCAGAAATATGCTCCATCAAAGTGCTTAATGATATAGCAACAACCGTTAAAAACGACGCTAAATCTGATACAATATCGCCAATTTTTGAATTCCCATTTTCCAGTTCAAGTACATATTTATAAATGTGTACATAACTGTGTACATATTGTAGATTTTTTATGTTTAAAGATGAATTAGCAGCGCAAGTCGCTCAGCGACGTACCTTCGCTATTATTTCCCACCCCGATGCTGGTAAAACCACAATGACAGAAAAACTGTTGTTGTGGGGTAAAGCAATCCAAGTTGCAGGTATGGTTAAAAGTCGAAAGTCTGACCGTTCTGCGACATCTGACTGGATGGAAATGGAAAAAGAGCGTGGTATTTCGATTACCACCTCAGTCATGCAGTTCCCTTATAAAAATCATGTCATCAATTTACTTGATACTCCAGGGCATGAAGATTTCTCTGAAGATACCTATCGTACTTTAACTGCCGTTGACTCAGCGTTGATGGTGATTGATGGTGCAAAAGGGGTCGAGGAAAGGACCATCAAATTGATGGAAGTGTGTCGTATGCGCGATACCCCGATCATTTCTTTCGTCAACAAAATGGACCGTGAAATCCGTGAGCCATTAGAATTGCTTGATGAAATTGAAAGCGTGCTTAAAATCCGTTGTGTGCCGATTACTTGGCCATTGGGTATGGGGCGTGACTTCGCTGGTGTATATAACATCATTGAAAATAAGCTTTATGTATATAAAGCAGGTTTTGGTTCGACTATTACAGATATTGAAATCCGTGATGGATATGACTATCCAGACATTCGTGAAAAAGTCGGTGATCTGGCCTTTGCTTCATTTGAAGAGTCTTTAGAACTGGTGCAAATGGCGAATGATCCACTTGATCCAGCGGAGTTTTTAGCAGGGCGTCAAACCCCAGTACTGTTCGGTACCGCTTTGGGTAACTTTGCGGTTGACCATGTATTAAATGCATTTATTCAGTGGGCACCACAACCGAAAGCGCATCCAACACATGAACGTACTGTTGAAGCAACGGAAGAAGGCTTCAGTGGATTTGTATTTAAAATCCAAGCCAATATGGACCCAAAACACCGTGACCGTATTGCCTTCATGCGTATCTGTTCAGGTAAGTATGAGAAAGGTTTAAAGATGAATCATGTACGCCTTGGTAAAGATGTACGTATCAGTGATGCATTGACATTCCTTGCGGGTGAACGTGAGCAACTTGAAGAAGCTTGGCCTGGTGATATCATTGGTTTACATAACCACGGTACGATTCAGATTGGTGATACATTCACTTCTGGTGAAAAACTTCATTTTACGGGGATTCCACACTTTGCACCTGAAATGTTCCGCCGTGTACGCTTAAAAGATCCATTGAAATCTAAACAATTGCAAAAGGGTTTAAAAGAGCTTTCAGAAGAAGGTGCAACGCAGGTGTTTATGCCGCAAATCAACAATGACTTGATTGTTGGGGCTGTAGGTGTACTTCAGTTTGATGTAGTGGCATACCGTTTGAAAGAAGAATACAAAGTAGATTGTATTTATGAGCCAGTGAACATCAACACAGTGCGTTGGGTTTCTTGTGATGATGAAAAGAAATTTAATGAATTTAAGAAAAAGGCACATGACCAACTTTCTGTCGATGGTGGTGGGCATTTAACTTATCTCGCACCAAGCCGAGTAAATCTACAATTAATGCAAGAGCGTTATCCAGATATTCAATTCCGTTCTACACGTGAGCATTAAGTTCAGCTAACTTATTGCAAAATGTAAAAACAGCTTCCTTGTGAAGCTGTTTTTGTATCAAAATACAATGCTTTTTGTCCAAAGGGATTTATGCAGTGCAATTTTCAAAAAAAATAATTTCAGTGCTTTGCTTAAGTACAATGGTTTTGGTTGCATGTGATTCTAAAAAAGATCAGGACAAAGATGGTTCTGTATTCCAACCGAAACAAGAAGCCGCTGAAGTCTTACCTTATTTAAATATTCAAGAAACCAAAGCTGATTATGCCTTACCGTTTTGTGAAAAAAATAATTGCATTGAAATCGATATTCAAACCATTAAGACTCAAGACAATTGGTTAAATCAGTGGATTGCAAATAGTCAGTCCAACGTGATTCAGGCACAGATTGATTTAAAACAGAACATGACCTTACAACAGGCCATTAATGCTTTTGTCAAAAAATCAGATACTTGGCAAGAAGAATTCCCGAAAAATAAAGCGTTTGAACTGCATATGCAAACGCGTATGGCTTCACAACGTAATCAGTATGTTTTGTTGCAAGTTTCAGTCAATAGTTTACAAGCAGATGTCAGTATCAAAGAACGACAATACTTTTTTGTTGCTGACCGGAAATTGAAGAAAAGCTTAAGTATTTTAGATGTGATTGATGCCAAACATCAGAACCAACTGAATACTTGGGTCCAAGAAAAATATGCAGAATGGTTGGAAAAGCAAAATAGCGATGTGAAAAAGAATGCGCCTAAAAAGTTATATTGGGGACAAGCCGATTGGTTCTTTGATGGTGAAGGTGTTGGATTGCATTATCGCGCCAATGAAATTGTCGAAGATGGTACCCAGCTGGATATTTATTTGAGCAAAGAACAGACGCAAAAAATACTTAAGCCTGAAGTGTATCAACATATGTTCTAAGGTGTATCTTGATCATTCTGCCAATTTTAGCGGGATTTTAAAGCAGAGCGGTTAAGATTAATTGGTCCTTGTTGAATTGACTCAGCGATCAATAAACTTGAGCCACTTATTGCATAACGCTTCAATTTTCATACAAATTTTGATTGAGGATTTGTATAGAGAAGAATAGGCTAATGAATATAGAGATTAAAAAATCTTGGCTTGATTCATTGGATAGGTTTGTGAAATGTTAAATCAAAAAAGTATTTTAGCGCTTTCAATTCTGGTGATCACTTTAGGGTTAACTGCATGTCAAAAATCTGACTCGAAAAAAGCAGAGCCAAAAGTTGATCAAAGTGCTGCATCTCAAGTGCCTGATACTTCAATGTTATTACAGGGCGATACAGAAAAAGTAAAATTGACATTACCTGAGTGTAATGGCAATACATGCCCTGAGTTTTCTATAGAAAGACTAAAAAGTAATCAGGCTTTTGTTGATGAAACGATTGATCAAGCGATTTTAGATAATCTGGATAAAATGCTGGATATCGCGCAATTGAGTAAAGCGAAAAAAGACGCAGATCAGCAACAAACGGCTTCACAAGCTTCAGCAAGTGAAGTGCAAGTCAATAAAACCCCTGTTCAGCAATTGCAAGAGCGTGTACAACCTTATGCAAATTCATTCCTTGAGATGGATAAAGAGCTTAAAACATTAGGGGCAAGTGGCCAGATCACGATTAGTTTAAGTCCTAAAATTTTAAACTCAGATAAACCTTTAGCGACGGTGGTATTAAATACCAGTAGTTATTTAGGCGGCGCACATGGGGCATCTGCGCAAACCTATTTTAACTTTGATTTGGTGAGTAAAAAACAAGTTGGCTTGGATCAAATCATTGAAGCCAATCAAAAAGCTAAATTTGAAAAATTGGCACATGATGCATTTAAAACTTGGGTTATCGATTCAAAACTTGCTGAAAGCGTCAATGAATATGAACAGGCGTGGAAGTTTACATTATCAGACAATTTCTATTTGGGTAAACAAGGTCTGATTTTACAATATGGTGAATATGATATCGGGCCTTATGTTGTTGGCTTACCGCGCTTGATGATTCCTTACGATCAGTTAAAAGGCGTGTTGAAAAGTCAATATTTCCCAGCGGAGATGCAAGTTGATCAGCCAAGCAGTTCTGCACCTGTTGCAAGTGGGAAAGCGAAATCCTAATGCCTTGGCCTTTGTTTGATACACATACACATTTTGATGTTCCTGATTTTGATCTGGATCGAGAACAATTGGCCTATCAAGCAAAAAAGGTAGGTGTAGAACATTTGATTTTGATTGGTTTTTTATATGAACGCTTTCAAGATTTGATTGACACTCAACAATTTTTAAATCAGTTAAATAATGCACCCCGAAGCCATCTTGCACCGGGGTTGCATCCCTTTTATATCGAACAACACCGCCTAGAGCATTTAAATGCTTTGGAAAATATACTGAAAACTGAAGCTTGTATTGCGGTTGGTGAAATAGGCTTGGACACGTTTCTTAAACAGCATAAACAAGCTGAAATTTTTCAAAAACAACAAGATTTTTTTTCAGCCCAAATTGAACTCGCCCAGCAATACGATAAGCCAATTCTTC
Organism: Acinetobacter sp. LipI_19; assembly: GCF_058242925.1. Lineage (NCBI taxonomy): Bacteria > Pseudomonadati > Pseudomonadota > Gammaproteobacteria > Moraxellales > Moraxellaceae > Acinetobacter > Acinetobacter sp. LipI_19. The sequence continues at coordinate 3,277,421 of NZ_JBZAYK010000001.1, read as the reverse complement.
TACATATTCGTAAGTCACATGCTGAAGTTCTTGCAATGTTGAAACAGCACCAGTTTAAACATGGTGGTATTGCACATGCTTTTAGTGGGGGGGTAGAAGAGGCGAAAGCCTTTATTAAATTAGGCTTTAAACTCGGTATCACAGGGCAAATTACCAATCCAAATGCGAAAAAACTGCATACAGTTGTACAAGCGGTTGGTGCGGAACATTTAGTACTAGAAACCGATTGTCCAGATATGACACCGTTGTGTTGCCAGACATCTGACCAGCAGCATACCCGTAATACGCCGGTGAATTTGCCTTTTGTCTTGACGGGTTTAGCTGAAAGCTTGGCAATTGAACGAACAACACTTGCAGGTGTATTGTGGAAAAACTCACATGAATGCTTACATTTACCGATGTAAATTTGAATAAAAATAACCAATCAACAACACCTAAAATAATTATTTGTCTTAGATTTAAAGAAGTACTCCAAGTAGCCAATAAGAAAGTCAACGCCAAGCTGGAGGTTTAACCAATGGCAAAATATGGTCATATCAATAGTTTAAATTCTTTGCAAAACTTAACTGTAGGGAATACAAATTATAAAATTTTTAGTTTAAATCAGGTTCAAGCGAGTTTAGGTGATATTTCAAAATTGCCTAAATCACTCAAAGTACTGCTGGAAAACTTACTCAGATTTGAAGATGATGTAACAGTGAGGCAAAGCGATATTCGAGCGATTGTCGATTGGCAGAACAATAAAACTTCAGATCAAGAAATCCAGTATCGCCCTGCACGAGTATTGATGCAAGATTTTACTGGTGTACCTGCTGTTGTAGATTTGGCTGCGATGCGTGCAGCTGTACAAAAAGCCAATAAAGATCCCAATTTAATTAATCCTTTATCTCCAGTAGATTTGGTCATTGATCACTCTGTGATGGTGGATCATTTTGGGACAGATCATGCGTTCGAAGAAAATGTTGAAATTGAGATGCAACGCAATGGAGAACGTTATCAATTCCTCCGTTGGGGGCAGTCTTCATTTAATAATTTTAGTGTGGTACCACCTGGAACAGGGATTTGTCACCAAGTCAATTTAGAATACCTAGCTCAAGCAGTGTGGCTGGATGAAAGTGAGGGTGAGGTATTTGCATTTCCCGATACCTTAGTTGGTACAGATTCACACACCACGATGATTAATGGCTTAGGTGTATTGGGTTGGGGCGTGGGGGGGATTGAAGCCGAAGCGGCCATGCTTGGACAGCCGATTTCAATGCTGATTCCTGAAGTGATTGGTTTTAAATTGACAGGAAAATTGCGTGAAGGAATTACCGCAACGGATTTAGTTTTAACTATTACTCAGATGCTACGTAAAAAAGGCGTGGTGGGTAAATTTGTTGAATTTTATGGTGATGGGCTCGCATTTCTACCGCTTGCAGACCGTGCAACCATTGCCAATATGGCGCCCGAATATGGTGCAACATGTGGCTTTTTTCCGATTGATGAAATCACTCTAGGGTATATGCGTTTAACGGGTCGTAAAGAAGACCGTATTGCATTGGTTGAGGCTTATTGTAAAGAACAAGGCTTATGGCGTCATACTGGGGATGAACCTGTATTTACCGATGTGCTTGCATTGGATATGGGAACCGTTGTAGCAAGTGTTGCTGGCCCGAAACGTCCGCAAGATCGAGTGGCATTGCCTGATATCCCACAAACTTTTAGTGACTTAATGGCGCTGGATCTTAAGCCAGCTAAAGGTGAGGAAAAAGAACGTTTAGCCAATGAGGGTGGGGCCGGTAACGCCATTGATTCAAAACAATCTGCATTACAAAATGAAGAACCACATTGTGTGATTGACGGTAAACGCTACCCATTGACGGATGGGGATGTGGTGATTTCTGCGATTACCTCATGTACCAATACTTCTAATCCAAGTGTGATGTTGGCTGCGGGTTTGTTGGCAAAAAAAGCCATCGAAAAAGGCATTCAACGTAAGCCATGGGTGAAAAGCTCTCTAGCACCAGGCTCTAAAGTCGTAACCGATTATTTAGAAGCGGCAGGTTTGATGTCTTATTTAGACCAGTTGGGCTATAACCTGGTTGGTTATGGTTGTACCACATGTATTGGTAATTCAGGGCCATTACCCCAACCGATTGAAGATGCTATTCAGTGCCACGACCTGAATGTTGCATCGGTACTTTCAGGCAACCGAAACTTTGAAGGGCGGGTACATCCTTTGGTAAAAACCAATTGGCTAGCATCACCGCCTTTAGTGGTTGCATTTGGCTTATTGGGCACCATTCGTAGTGACATTACCAGCACAGCATTGGGGCATGATCAGCAAGGACAACCAGTATATTTAAAAGATATTTGGCCGAGTCAAATCGAGATTGATGAGGTGCTGCAAAAAGTCAATACAGCGATGTTCCATAAAGAATATGCGGCAGTTTTTGATGGTGATGAAAAATGGCAAGCAATTCGAATCCCTGACTCTGAAACCTATGAATGGGATGAAAACTCAACGTATATTCGTCATCCTCCATTCTTTGAAGGCATTGATCAACCCGCGAAACCAATTAAAGATATTCTCAATGCAAATATCTTGGCCGTTCTTGGCGACTCAGTCACAACAGATCATATTTCTCCTGCGGGGAATATCAAGAAAGACAGTACAGCAGGTCGTTATCTAGAAGCGCAGGGTGTCGATCAAAAGGACTTTAACTCTTATGGATCTCGTCGTGGCAATCATGAAGTGATGATGCGAGGAACCTTTGCCAACATTCGTATCAAGAATGAAATGCTCAATGGTGAAGAGGGCGGCAATACCCTCTATATCCCGACAGATGAGAAGTTAGCCATTTACGATGCTGCGATGAAGTATCAGCAAGATGGTACGCCGTTGGTCATCATTGCAGGTAAGGAATATGGTACAGGCTCATCACGTGACTGGGCGGCGAAAGGCACCAATCTTTTAGGAGTAAAAGCGGTAATTACTGAAAGTTTTGAACGAATCCATCGTTCAAATCTGGTTGGTATGGGGGTTTTACCGTTGCAATTTGTGGATGGTCAAACTCGTCAATCACTCAACTTAACTGGGCGTGAGCAACTGTCGATTTATGGACTTTCTGATGACATACAACCACATGAAAGTTTAGATGTGGAGGTTAAACGTGTTGATGGTTCAATAGATCGTTTCAAAGTGTTATGCCGTATTGATACTTTGAATGAAGTGGAATATTTTAAAGCAGGTGGTATCTTGCATTATGTGCTGCGTAATTTAATCGCTTCATAGCCTAATCAATAAATCACGATTTATTTCAGTTCTCCAAGCCCTGTATAGAATGCAGGGCTTTTTTTATTGAGTTGAAGCAAGACACGCTGTTTATAAATGAGTAAAATAACGAGGTATTTTTGAGTTGATATTAGACATGACTGAACTTTTCCAAAATGATGAATATGAGCGCCGTTTTGCAGGTGTAGCCAAAATTTATGGAGAAGAGACATTCAATCACTATGAAAAAAGTCATGTCATGGTGATCGGTATTGGTGGGGTCGGCTCATGGGCGGTCGAAGCCTTAGCACGTACAGGGGTTGGCGAGTTAACACTGGTCGATATGGATTCAGTGGCTGCTTCAAATATCAACCGACAGCTGCCTGCAATGACCTCTACTTTAGGTCATGAGAAAATTGAAGTCATGGCGGAACGTTGTCGTTCAATTAATCCTCGGATCAAGATCAATTTGATTGATGATTATCTCAGCCCTGACAATGTGAAAGAAATTTTAGAAAATGTTCCTGATATTATTTTAGATTGCATCGATGACGTTAAGGCAAAATTTGCACTCATGCTACATTGCCGTTTTAATAAAATTCCTTTGATTGTTTCGGGTGGGGCCGGTGGTAAGCTAGATCCTCTAAAAATTCGTGTTGCTGATTTATCTAAAACAGAACAAGATCCGATGCTTGCTAAATTGCGGAGTCAGTTGCGCGCCAAAGGCATTTGTAAGAAACCAAAAGAAAAATTTGGTATTACTTGTGTTTATTCAATTGATAATCCTTTTTCCAGTGCTGATGTGTCTGCGAGTGCAGGCTTGCGCTGTGGTGGATATGGCTCGGCTGTGGTGGTGACTTCTAGTTTTGCGATGGTCGCCGTTGCAGAAGTGTTGAAAAAGTTAGATCGGATCAAATAAGCGCTTGGTATTTTTAAGTAAAAGTTTAGGTTCATTTAAAAATCATAAAAATTCAGTTAAATTAATCTGAAATAAACGCAATAACAGAGAACAATCAAAATGAGTTTTTTCAAAAAGTTATTTGGAAAGAAACAACAACAAATACAAATCAATCGAAACCGCTATGCTGAATTTTGGCAATGGTTTGAACAGCATCAAGAGGATTTTCACCGTATTGTGGATGAGTTAAATCAAGATACGATTCAGGCGGATTTCTTTGATAAATTATCGCCTGAATTGGCCAAAGTTCATGGTGGAATTTTTTTCCTTACCGGGATGCTTGATTCACAAACAGCTGAATTAATTTTAACGCCAGATGGTGTTGTGGCAAACATTGTATTTGTAGAGGAATTGGTGGCAGTAGCCCCTGAAATTCCCGGCTGGAAATTTACCGCACTTAAACCCGCAAGTGATATTCAGCAAACCAGTATTGGTATGCATGGTCATGAGTTTAGTCAAAAAACGCTATCGTTTTATTTAAAAGACCATGAAGAATATCCAGATGAAATTGATCTCGTGGTTGTGCATGATCAATATAATGAAGCTCAAAAAGCTGAATTCTTACAAGCAGTTTATATCTTTTTGGATAATTATTTGGGCGAATATGATTCGATTACAAAACTAGATCAAGTTTCGCTGCAATTCAGACAAGATGCTGAAAAAGAATTAATGCCTATCGATCGTTTAAAGAATATTTTAATTTTAAAGAACGGTGAAATTTCTCGCTTAGACAAAATAACTCGTTCAAGTACTGATGAAGATGAATATATCAGTTTGGAGGGGGAGACCAATGAAAGTTTGCCCTTGGTGGCGATCTTAAATAGTACCCTTTTAACATGGGATCAAAAGGCTTCTCACCCTTGGATGATGCTGGTTGAAATACCTTATGCTGGTCAGAACTCCAGTGGTATGCCATCTGCTACAGATTATGAGTTGCTTAACACGATTGAAGAAGAATTATTAAATGAGCTAAAAGATTTTGAAGGGTATTTAAATATTGGACGCGAAACGGGTAATAACTTAAGAACTATGTATTTTGCTTGTAAAGAGTTTAGAAAACCCGCCAAAGTTATAGATCAGGTGGTTGAAAAATATCAGAACAATTTTGAAATCGATGTCAGCCTATTTAAAGATAAATATTGGCGTTGTTTAAATAAGTTTGGTTGTTAACTATGCTGAAAAGTCGCTTGAAATGCTCTATAGCATTCAGACCATAAACATGGACAGCTTAGAGAATGAAATGGCTTTTTAATCGACCTATCCTCGATCTTAAAATAACCCTATTGGCGATCTTGTTGATTGGCGGGATTGCATATTACCTTTATTCAACGGTTCGTCATTTTCAGGCGGTCAACCAATTGGATGAAGCTAAAACAATAATGCGTGATATACAGAACTTGCTGGGCTGGTCAATCCTTCAACCTCAAGCAAATGCAATTCAAGTCTGTAATTTGCAAAATATCCAACAGATCAGCAAACAGGAAGAGTTTCAAAAGATCAAGCAACTGTTGGGCTGGGAGGTCAATATTCAACAACACAGCAAATATGTTGAAAGTATAAACGTGTATGCAGCACCTGATTTACACGGCTGTATTATACGTGCTCATTTTCGAAAAGACGCCTTTGTGAGTGATGATCTTGCTGGCAAATATATTACTTACCAATATGATTTTAAAAAAAGCACCACAACATGCGTCACCAATATAAAAAAGTATGCTTTGGTGAAATCTTGCACGCGTTTGTAAAAAACATACTTTATCTGTTCCGCTCAATCAGTCCTGCAAATAAATAAACTCATGCTGTTGGGGCACTTTGCCCGTTTGTTTTGCGATAAAACCATCATAAAGATTGAGTAAAACAACAGCGCAAATAATACAAATAAAAACCAGTAATTGTTTGGATGTCCTCATACTATTTCTCTCTGATGTAAGTCGCTTTAAGTAAAGTCTAGTGAAATCAAAAAATCTAATCTAATATAGAAAAAAGCAGAATTGATCTAATTTTGAGATGGATATGGCGACATTCAAACAATTTAATTATTTGATTAGAATTGTGGAAGAAGGTGGTTTTATTGCGGCTTCTGAAAAGTTGTTTATTGCCCAATCTGCTTTAAGTCGCCAGATTAAGCTTTTGGAGGACGAAGTAGGATTTGAAATTTTTGACCGCAGTGATAAAAAAATAAAACTCACCCAAGCCGGACAGTTCTTTTATGCTCAAATTAAAAATAATTTGCTTAACTTAGATCATATTATTGAAAATGCTAAAGATATTGCAGATGGAAAAAATCGACTCATCAAAATTGCACACTCAAGTAGCATTAGCATGAGCTTAGAAAAAGTCAAAATATTTGATCAAACCGCAAAGCATCTCAATGTTAATTTCGAAATCAACACCTTGTCATCTGAAGACCAAATTCTTGCACTGATGAAAGGAAATATTGATGTTGGTTTTATTCGCCCACCTGTTTTAAATCGCCTAGATGAGTTATATACAACCACGCTCTACCCTGAACCTTTATACGTTGCACTACATCAAAATCATATTTTAGCTTCAGAACGCAGTATCAAAATCCAACAGTTAAAGCATGAAAATTTTGTTTCTACACCACATGCAGAACGGGGAGGTTTAAGTTATTTGGTTGCAAACCTTTGCTTAAGTGCTGGTTTTTCTCCAAAGAAAGCGGCGGTTCAGTCCCGTAAAGTTTCACAATTGCAATTGGTGGCTGCTGAAATTGGAATTTGTATTGTTCCTGAAGAATTTAGACATATTCTACCTAAACAGGTACGACTGATTGCTTTGGATGCTGAAAATGCATGGTCTGCTGTTGTGATGGTCTGGAGTAAAAATGCAGATGGTGTCATTCAGCGATGTAATGAATACATGATCAAACAGTTTCAACGATTTTAAAGACCATCGTTTGATTGAAAAGATAGCTGTGGATTAAGACTGTATTGAATCGTAGAAATTTTCAGTCGTGATCAGACAGACTGTTCTCGAATATAATCTTCTGTTCGCTTCATGGCTTCTTTAATATTGATAATGGCATTTTCAACATCTGCAAATGTTTTGGCATTACCGCCACTTAAAGCTTGACGCCATTTACGCGCACCAGGAAGGTTTTGAAATAAGCCTAAAATATGGCGCGTAATAATCGATAGAGGTGCGCCTTCTTGCATACGTTTGGCAATATAAGGCAGCATTTGATCGATAATTTCAAAGCGATCAGGTAAGTCTAAGTTCCAGAGTTGCCCCAATTCTGCCAAGAGGTAAGGGTTGTGATAAGCCTCACGCCCAATCATGACCCCATCAACATGCTTTAAATGTGCTTGAGTTTCAGCAAAAGTCTTAACCCCACCATTGATCTCAATCAGCAACTCAGGACGCTCTTGTTTTAAACGATAAACATCTTCGTAGCGTAGTGGTGGAACATCGCGGTTTTCTTTTGGTGATAAACCTTGAAGCAAGGCAATACGGGCATGTACGATAAAATTATCACATCCAGTTTTCGCAACTGTATCGACAAAATGTAGCATCTCTTCATAAGATTGCATGTCATCAATACCGATGCGGTGTTTTACAGTAACTGGAATATCAACTGCATTACGCATTTCAGCAATACATTCTGCAACCAAATCAGGCTCTGCCATTAAGCAGGCACCAATCTTATTGTTTTGCACGCGGTCACTTGGACAGCCCACATTTAAATTGATTTCGTCATAACCCCAGTCTTGAGCCATTTTGCTACACGTTGCAAGATCTTTAGGATTTGAACCACCGAGCTGTAGAACAATTGGATGTTCTTCATGGTTATAGTCCAAATGACGATTTGCTCCGCCATAGATGATGGCACCTGTGGTGACCATTTCTGTATAGAGGATAATATTGGGGTTAAACAAACGTGCAAAGAAACGATAGTCACGAGTTGTCCAATCCATCATCGGTGCTACGCTGATTCTTGGATTACTAATGGTTTCAAGGTTTTTGTTAATAGTCATTTAAAATCATACCCTTAAATCTAGTATTTGAATCTGCGTAAACGCATGGTAACACCTGTGAATGTAGGTTTTGCTGTTTGCATTTACACCAAATCTTACACCATAATGGAAAAAATAGTTCACGGTGTAAATTATGGGGTCTGTTACAGTTAGAAAAGGGGCAGATGGTAGTGTGAGTTACCGTGCCGCTATCCGTATTAATCGAAAGGGATATCCTGTCTATTCTGAAAGCAAAACGTTCCATTCAAAGAAAATGGCGGAAAACTGGCTTAAGAAAAGAGAAGTTGAGATTCAAGAAAATCCAGACATTCTGTTAGGCAAAGAAAAACTTATAGACCTAACTTTGGCAGATGCCATTGATAAATATTTGGAAGAAGTTGGGAGCGAGTACGGAAGGACGAAACGCTATTCTCTACTCTTAATTAAGAAGTTTCCGATAGCACGCAATATTATCACAAAAATAAAGTCAGTACATTTGGCAGATCATGTTGCATTAAGAAAAGCTGGGGTTACTCACTTAGATTTAGATCCAATTGCAACAAGTACACAGCAACATGAGCTGCTGCATATTCGTGGTGTCTTGGCTCATGCCGCCGTGATGTGGGATATAGATATTGATTTAAACAGTTTTGATAAAGCTACGGCACAACTGAGAAAAACTCGTCAAATCTCTTCTAGTAACAAGAGAGATAGGTTACCAACCAATGAGGAATTAATAGCTTTAACAAAGTATTTTGTTGAGCGTTGGAAAATTAATAGGTATGGAACGAAGTACCCGATGCATTTAGTTATCTGGTTTGCCATCTTTTCTTGTAGACGTGAAGCGGAATTAACCCGTTTAAGCTTAGATGATTATGATCAGCATCATTCATCTTGGAAAGTTCATGATTTGAAAAATCCTAATGGCTCAAAAGGAAACCACAAGTCATTTGATGTCTTAGAACCCTGCAAAACGATGATTGACCGTTTAATGGATCATGAGGTTCGTAGCAGAATGCTTAAATTAGGTCACAATGAAAATTTACTCTTACCTCTGAATGCCAAGAGTTTGGGGAAAGAGTTTAGAGAGGCTTGCAAAATGCTAGGGATTGAAGATCTGCGCTTTCATGATTTAAGACATGAAGGATGTACTAGACTTGCAGAACAAAGCTTTACGATTCCTGAAATTCAAAAAGTAAGTTTGCATGATTCTTGGAGTAGCCTCCAACGATATGTTTCGGTAAAGGCTAGAAGAAATGTAATGCAGTTTGAGGAGGTGCTACGCCTCATTGATGAAACGTAGCAAAATCTTTTGAGGCTTCAGAGTATTGTTTATCTAAAAAGTTGGCTAGGTCCTTAACGTGCACTAGAAATGGGGCACGTTTACTTTTATCCAGTTTAAATACTGAAAAAGGAAACTCACAGTTATTTGCCTTTCTCAATGCTTCGGCTTTACTTAAATGTGGATAATAGTCTTTGACGATTATCATAAGCTCAACTGTTATGGAGCGATATTTTATAAACAAGTATTCGTTCATACTCATCTGGAATGTGCTCATTTAAAATTAACCTCCACCTTTTTACTTCTTGCCCTAAGCCAAATACTGATTTGACTTTCTGCCCAAGTTGGTATGCTAGATGTTAAATAGGTGGGTTTAGGAAAATCTCCACTACGAACCATTTTCCAAAAAGTGGATTCTGCTATATTCAACAAGCCTTTGCTAGCAGGCCTGTATGAAAGTCTGCGTCTATGTCCACTACGATCCACATAGTCCTTTGCTTGACGTTCAGTATAGTTCACTAAGTCCTTTACACGATAGCGAGCTTCTAACATTTAATTTCTCCTACCATTTTTCAACTTACTGACTGGATCGCTTTTTGTACTTTGTTTTGAAAGATCGAGTACTGGGTACGGTAAATATGATCAATCGCTTCAGCAAGCTCCTGTAGATTTACAAAAAATGCCCCTTTCTGACTTTCATCAATTCGGTAACATGTAAATGGAAATCGTTTTTCACGGGCCCTTGCTAACATGTTCTCCTTGCTTAGATTCGGATAATATTCCTTTACAACATCTTCAAGTTTTATGTGTACTGATCGGTATTTTAAAAATAGGTAATCGCGGGTTGTTAAATCTATAACCATGATTCATTTCCTTTCATGTCCTATGGACAAGAGTGTTTAAAGTTGTGTAGGTGTGTGATCACGTTTCTTATTATTCACTTTAGGGTTGGTGTAAATAAGGAATCAACAGCCGTAAAAATAACTTTTTGAAAATATAAAAATGTACAATCTGCACGGGTAGGTATGATTAATGGTTTAAATCGAACAAAGTCGCTATGAAAGTATTTGATAAAAGCTCAATGGATGAATTGGAAGCTGAGATATTGAACCAATATCTTAATATTGTCTGGTTGGAAGATTATTTGAATAATGGTTTGAAGCATGTTGAGCTTGTCATTAATTTTGATATGGAGGGTAGACCTGAGCCAAAAACAATTGAAGACTGGAGAGGGGCGCCTATTATTGGGATTGAAGTAAAAATAAAAAGAAAGCAAAATCTTGGTTCACAACACTTCAAGCAACAATTGTATTTTACAGTGGAGGAATATAATTCTATCTATAGGGAGATGGAGGAGAGCTGTAACGATCCTAAATATGACTTCTTAGATCTAAAATTTGGATATTCGATTCGTGAATTGATTTGCCTGCTGGATCAAATAACAGCATTGAGAGGAGAGTTGTGTAATCTGAATGATAAAGAAGGGTCTAAGGCTTACAAAGAGATACTTCATCAATATATTGGTATAGACACACTTACTTATGGAATTAAGAATCCATCCTTAAGACAACGGATTGCTAAAGGCAGAAGCACTCAAGGTGAGTATCAGAAAGCAGTAAAGGAAAAGAAGAAAATTTTTTTTGATTTATTGGTGAAACAGGTACAGAGTAATGGTAAGTACAAGAATGTATCGAAAGCGGTTAGCAAGAACATGGATGAAATCATGTATCAGTTTAGAATGTATGATGAAGCATGGATCCAGAAAAAGAAGAAATTAAGTATGGCTAGGATAATAAAACTGAATGAAGAAAAGCAGGAAGAGGCATTAACAGCATCAAGGAAAGTGAAGATGGAAAAAGAAATTGTTAAGCTATCAACTTTTATGCAACAGCTTGAGGATGGGTTAAATCACGGTTATCCTTTTGAGACGTTAGATAACATATTGCCATACAACACTACTTCTCTTGACGATGTGTTAATGAAGGTTTTGAGGCTTGAGAAGACTATAAAAGTGCAATGCATTGAACCCAGTTGATAAATCATTAGTTATACAAGATTTTTGAAGGTGAGCGACCTCCTTTAAGCAAATCATGGATGGGATGTCCCATCCATGAATGTTTATGCACTGAGATACTTAACGTGTAAGTGAGTAAAGATCATTGCCGTTAAAGTCCATACAGTCTTTGGTGTAGCGCTCATTGACTAGGCTTTCAATCATCTTTTCTTTGGTTATACCATTCTTCTCCGCCAATATCTCTAAGCTACGATGAGCTTTATCAGTCAGATGGTAATGATGCTTTCGACCTTTGTTTTTTGCCCTATGGCGTTTCTGATGCCAAGCATTTGAGATCTGAGTTTTAATAGCTTTGTAGATATTGGTATCTTTATCTAATAGACTGTCAAAGATAGCATTGATGACAACACTATACTCCTTTGGATTCAATGGCTTATAGCTGCTGCTATTGTGTACTCTGGCATTTTCTTTATCTTGATCCATATAACCTTTAGCCCATAGATAGAAATCATCATTATCGAAGTTTTTGAAGTGGAGAAGCTTTGTGTTAAGTATTTGACTAAAACGAGTTTCGAGATTATCAAGAGGGCGGTTATATTTGTAATAGTCGGGTAGTATAAAGACCGCATAGAGGAATCTAAAATATTCATTATGTATATTAAGTAAGTCATCATATAGTCGCTCATTCATGGAGATTCTATTAAGTGCAAAGTACAATAGACGCTTGTCTTTCTCATATTTTGAAAAGTCTCTGCCTCGTATTTCTAATGTGTTCAGAAAGGATTTTAAAATATCCAATAAATCGAAAGCTTCTCTTTCATTAATGCGATCACATAATCTTAAAACCTTATTCTTTATCTCATCAGTATGATTCAGAGTGTTTAACATCTGAATATCTAATTGGACTAAATCAGGATCTATGTTCGTAATCCTCAGTCTAGCACGACGTTCCATATCTTCTTTATTCATCACATGTAGAACCCAGATCATATCTGCATCGGAACATTGCTTAATGAACTGTTTTAGTTCTGTGTTGGTAGAGCTTTGATACATGGCTAATTTCCTTCTGACAGTAAGCTTTCCGAGGAGTTTAGCCAAATGTAGAGGGAGTTTCAGGAGCGATTCTAGGGAGATTTCAGTTGATTTCGTATTATTTTTAGATAAGCTTCAAGTAACGTATATAATGGTTATGCTATTAACTTGTATTGGTAATCCGTACTAAATCTCTGTAAATGATGAATCTGTTTTAACTTGGTTGCTGCACGTGTTTAAGTTTAATCAGTTTGAATATAAAACTAGTACAGGTGTTGTAGCGTCGGATAACTTGACATAAAACAAATCACTGATCATGTTCACTGAACTATCTATATATCACACTTGTTGACTTTAAAAAACCTATCAGAAGTGTAAAACCATACTAGCGGAACACATTATAGAGTAGGTGTAATGACTTAGTTAATAATACTAACATAGTACTTAACAAACATATCCTTATATACCTCTTATTCATTCAATAATGATATTCAAGCCTTTAAGTAATTAATTACACATCAGCCACTTCATGTAGTCCTAAACTACAGGTAAGTGAGCATGAAAGTAGAACCTAACCAAAATCAAATTAATGAAGCATCACTATTGATAGAAATTGAAAGGTTTGTTCTATCAGGTATGGATTCAACACGACAACCACGATCATTCTATGAAAACTTCACAGACCTTCTTTTAGACTTCCATCACGTCTATAACCCTGACTTTAGCTACGCATGCTTAATCGATCTCATTTGTAGTCTTTTGCATGACTACGATCTGAAATATGAAACATCAAGTTCCCTTTACAATCGTTTAAAGCAAACTTCATTTAGAGACTGGCAAAGGTATTTCAATCAAGCTAGAGCTGATCACTTCAATGAAATGCGGCAGCATCGTTATAACGAAAGGTTAAATGCTAAGAAGTTAGAGGATCGGTTATGTGAGTTGCAGAGGGATTATTCTGCATTGTTGGTTGTACGGGTGGATTTAGCTTATAAAGTAAATCCTGATATCGAACAGGTTGATCATGATTTAGAAAAACTACGGAGAAGAATCAATCGTTCAGTTTATGGAGAAGACATATTACTTCTGGTATGGGCATTAGAGCAGGGGGAAAGAAAAGGCTACCATTGCCATGTGGCATTAGTTTTAAATGAGCGTAAGCGCACGAGTGCATGGAGTATAGCCAAAGCCGTAGGTGAATTTTGGGAAGATACTACGGGTGGTAAAGGAAGCTATTTTAATTGCCATGATCGTAGATACCTAAAGCAATATGAAGAGCAGGACATTGTTGGCATAGGAGTGATTTATAGCAATGTGCCTTATCAAGCCAGTAAGATGCGTTCAACAATTTCTTATTTAGCAAAACCTGAAAAAGAGCAATACCTTAGAGTGAAGACCTCTAGGAGGATGCGTACCTTTGGCATGTCACAGCGTTAATTGAAATCATAAACAGATATGTACCATCTAGATGAGAAACATCTTCTCTTTATTGGCTTAGCATCGTACTAAGTCTTTCTTATTCCAGAGGTATCTTATGCAAATCAATTGTCCGTATTGCCATTCAGAGCATGTGATCCGTATTGTACAAAACAGTAATTCACAGGCTGGTACCCCAAGCTTGGCATCATCAGCATCATTTGCCACGATGGGTGCAGCATTATCAAAAACATTACCTGTGTCACCTCTCATTGGAGGGATAGCAGGGGCCGTGGTCGGTGGTTTGTTAGGTTCAGTATTTGGTTCTGCTTCAACTCAAACTGTGCAGTCTTGCTTTCAATGTCAGCATTGTGGGCACTCTTTTTATTAAGGGAGAGTATATAAAATAGGGAGGCAACGCCTCCCTAAACCATGCATCATGCTAACAATATTTAAACTCATGCATTGAAGTATTTCAAATGTTCCAATACTTATGATCCAAACTTCCAGTCTCCTTGATTTGTAGATATAACCACTTCAATAATTTTATTTCTACCACAGTTGCTTGTATCCACTGACATCATTTGTCCAAAACCAAGCCGTATTGGATTATTTATTTTTTGCAATAAAGGACAGTTGCCACGATTAACTATGACATTTGAAATGGATACGTCATCAACGAGTGATTGAACTTTGATCATTGTTATAAAAGAGTGGTGTGGATTCTGTTCTAACGCAATTTTAACTGGAGAGGTTGCAGGAATTGTCGAAGTGGTTTCATTTTGATTTGCAGGAGTATTACCCCGCTCAATGATATTAAAGCACTCATCATTTAAAGTAGATTCAATGTCAGTGGTTTGCTTGCTCCATGAAAGTTGTTGGCTATCACAACCATAGACATCATCCGATTGATTATCTAAAAAACGGATGTTCCATGTATAAAGAAAAAGCTCTTCAGTTTGCTGACGTAGGAATTTAACATTATCGACTGAAAAGGCTGTATAGCGATCAGGGTATTTTTGATCAAGAAGGTATTGCAAGGTCTCTTTACCATAGGTTGCAATGTCATTTTTGCCTTGATCAATGAACTTTTGAGAGTCAGATGTATTGGCGTTAATAGCTTCTGTTTGAGCGCTATTTGATGATGCGTTTTCTGTAGATTCATTTTTAGTACAAGCTTGCATTAAACAAGCTGTGATTAAGGTAATGATGATTTTTTTATTCATGATGATTCCTAAAACGTGTACATGCATGGGCTGTGCAGGCATGGATGTACAGATTCTATTTAGATACGGTGGAATGATTTTTATTGACTAGGCTTTAGGTGATTCACCATAGGCATTTGTTGTAGGTTCGCCTTCTTGAGCAGCCCAGAACAGTAATAAAAGTATTCCTACAATGGGCACAAGGGCGATTAACATCCACCAACCTGAACGTCCAATGTCATGTAAACGTCTGACACTGACCGCAATATTTGGAATGAACGTGAGTAACATGACGATGGTTGCCGCATCTTCACTTATAAAGCTAAAGGCTAGGCTCATCAGTACACAAAATAGCTCGAAATACCAAAACTCACTGCGTCTAGCACGGCCCTTAAAATCTGCAAACTTTTTAAAGCAGGTCAGAATGGCTTGTTGATAGTTTGTAAGGATACTTTCAATGTTGTTGGCGGTTGCTTTTGTTGAATCATTTGGATTGCCATAAACAAAAGTTGGAGAGGGTGCAGATGTTTTGATTTGGGTGGTAGATGTAGACGCTGTCATGAAATCAAGGTAGATACCTGTAGCTTGACCTTCAGCATTTACATCAAAGTCAACTTCATTGCCTCGAACAGGTCCGTGCTGTTCTTTCCATTCACTACCTACAAAGTTATAACGTTTTTGGTCATTACCCAGAATAATTCCCATATTGGTTTGAATCGTGAAATCTAAAATCTTGCCTTTCATCTTCGTGTCCTTATTTTATGTATCGGAGAGATGTGTAGACCTACAGGTAAATTGATCTTGATTGTTATTTACCGTCAGTGTTCAAACATGCTCAACCTCACAACACAAAGCAGCTTTTATTCTTATTCACATAGACAGTGAATCTCTTTTTTATGGCAGCACAAATCTGACCTGAATCAATAGATAAGGCGGCTGAAAGCTGGAATTGTGATGTACCAAACGTCCTGTTATAAATTGAGCGCTTTAATATTAAAAACGTGATAGCTCAATAATTTAGTGTTTTGGATTTTATCAACGAAGGATAGGGCTGATGCCCAGAAATAAGAATAGAGATTAGTCATGGTTGACTCCTTTGGGTATAAAGAAGTTTCACCGCATCACTGTCAAATAATGGTGGCGAAACGAAAGAGGGTTGACAGACTGATACCCAAAAAGATCAGCACACCCGAAGGTGTCCCCCTCCCGTTCCGCCGCAGAGGGGACACGCAGGGTCGCCCACCAAAAAGATTAACCTTTTAGTGTGCTTTGGGTAAACGGTCTGTCAAAACCGACTGGCAATGTAGGCCAGCAAGTGAATGATAATCCCTGTAAAAGATCACGTCAATTTACTGATTCAGAAAAATCAAATGATGAGTCAAAAGAATTTAAATAAATTTCAGATATATACCATCTAAGTGAATGAATGCATTCACATGCATCTCAATGACTTCTCACTTTGGTCTGCTCCCCCAGCAGACCTTTTTTTATGCACAAAATCTGAAATTGAAACAATTCAAGATTGATCTATTCAAGGAAAAGTTTATGGCACATTTAGTCGAAACAATGGCATTCGTTGGGCAAACACCTTGGCATGGTTTAGGGAATCAACTGACCCAAAATCAACCCTTAGAAGTGTGGGCACAACAAGCGGGTATGGACTGGCGAATTGAATCTTCCGATGTCAGCTATATGGCACAAAATGAACGTGGGCAAAGCATCATTTTGCCATTTGAAGAACAACGGGTTTTGTATCGATCAGATACCCATGTACCGCTATCGGTAGTGAGCCAACGCTTTCAGGAAGTCCAGCCAATGGAAATTCTACATTTCTATAAAGACCTAACTGAACAATCAGGCTTTGAACTGGAAACCGCAGGCGTACTCAAAGGTGGCAAAAAGTTTTGGGCACTAGCTCGAACAGGGCAAAGCTCAGCTTTAAAAGGAAAAGATGTCAGCAATGGCTATATTTTGTTGGCAACCGCTTGTGATGGAACGTTGGCAACTACCGCACAATTCACCAGCATTCGAGTCGTCTGCAACAACACTTTGGCGATTGCCTTGAAGGGACAACAAGGCAATGTTGGTGTGGTCAAAGTTCCACACAGCACCAAGTTTGATGCGGAGAAAGTAAAACAACAACTCGGTATTTCAGTACGTGCATGGGATGAACACATGTATGAAATGAAGCAACTCAGTCAGCGTAAAGTGACACAGCAGGAAGCAGCAGCCTATTTTGATGCAGTGTTTAACAATACCAACCTCAGTATGGCTGAACAGGATGAAAGTATTATTCAATTTTATCGAAATGTTGCCATGCCCACTCAAACAAGCCCATCCAAAGCAGACAATAAAACTGAACCCAATGGACGGGCTATGTCTAAAGTGATGACCATGTTTAACGGACATGGGCGAGGGGCTGAACTCAGTTCTGCTAAGGATACTGCTTATGGATTGCTTTGTTCTATGACGGAGTTCGTCGATCACGAAAGACGTGCTATGAGCACAGATCATCGTTTAGATTCAGCTTGGTTTGGCGCAGGTGCAGCCATCAAGCAGAGAGCTTTAGAACAAGCCCTTAGACTCGTTGCTTAAACGATTTAGCCTAAGCAGAACATACCCACCAATTTAATTTTATTGAGCTGCATTCAAAGATGCAGCTTTTTTATGCCGTCAATTCAAATTTTACCTAACTTTTATAATATGCAGGAATAATCATGAACTCGAATACCCAGATTCAAAACACCCTAAATAATCCACCGCTACTGCCCTATTTACCTAATTTAAGCCAACCGACTCAACAGGTTGAAGTGGGAACCCGAACTAAACGTAACCCATCCAACAGCCAATCACTTATATCAGCAAACAAGCCACCACGAAAATCCAAACCACCCACAGCCAAACGACTCGCCAGTACCAAACTGATGAATTACCAGCAATGGCTGGAAGTTAGAAAACAGGGTATTGGTAGTAGTGATGCAGCAACCGCTTGTGGACTAAATCCCTATATGTCGATGCTAGAACTTTGGATGATTAAAACAGGACGGATGCAACAAAACATCGAAGATGAAAGCGCAGGCTATGCACCCTTGTACTGGGGCAAACAACTTGAACCGCTTGTTGCCGAATATTACAGCATGCACACCAACAATAAGGTGCGTCGAGTCAACGCAGTACTTCAGCATCCAGATGACGATAAACACTTTATGCTCGCCAATCTGGATTATGCCGTCGTTGGCTGTGATGAAGTACAAATTCTGGAATGCAAAACTGTAGGCGAGTACGGCTCTAAGCTTTGGCGGGATGGTGTACCGCTTTATGTCTTATGCCAAGTACAACATCAATTGGCTGTGACAGGTAAACAAGCCGCTCATATCTGTGCCTTGATCTGTGGACATGAAACCAAAATCTATAAAGTGACTCGCAATGAAACCGTGATCCAGCACATCATCAATGCTGAACGGCATTTCTGGCAATGTGTGGAATCGGGTATCCCTCCAAGTGTAGATGCATCCGACTCAGCAGCCAAAGCCTTGCAGCAACTTTACCCAGAACAGATTCCTTTATTGGTGGAAGACCTGACCCAAAATGAACAAGCCAACTACCTATTTAACCAATTGCTTGAGGAGAGACACAAGGTTGAACAGCACCAACTGTGTTTTGATGAACTTAAACATCAACTACAAATGATGATGAAAGATGCGGAACGGGCAGTGTTTACAGGTGGCTCAGTCACTTGGAAAAAGTCACAGGACTCGATCACTTTAGATAGTAAAGTTTTGCTGAAACAGCACCCTGAATATTTACAGCAATTCCCTCAAACTAAATCAGGAACACGAAGATTTCAGATTTATGCGAATGGTGGATAAGGCAGATCTATCTTAATCCATCATTTATTTCCTCCAGCAAACATATCAAATCAATTAATCCCATACCTCACAGGTATGGGATTTTTTATGCCCAAAATTTTATTTATACATCTATATTGAGGAGATCATCATGATTAAAGGCTTAGCCATCACACCACCTGTACTTGGTCGTATCAGCATTGGCAAAGTTGTTGAAAAGAACGGTAAACGTCTCCCTGAAAAAGATGACCAATTTACCATTACTAGCCAAATCCAGAATAAGGATGGATGGGTCAAACATCCATTTGATGAACAACTACGTGCCAAGGCACAAAACCAAAAACTTAGAAGCATTCCAGTCAGGATGATCTTTAACGATCCAGAATTGAATCTACGGGCTGAATACAGTTTGTTTGACAGACAAACAGGACGCTTAATCTGCTCAGGTAATGGGGAAACTTGTCAGCGACTCGGACAAAATGGCATTGAGCAACACCCATGCCCATCACCTGATCTATGCCCATTGGCACAGGGTGGGCTGTGCAAGCCTTATGGCAGACTTTACGTCAATCTAGATGAATCGGATGAGTTCGGTACATTCATCTTTAGAACCACAGGTTATAATAGTATTCGAACTTTGGCAGCGCGGCTTCGTTATTACCATGCAGCATCAGGTGACTTACTCTCATGCTTACCTTTGCAACTGACTCTAAGAGGTAAGAGTACAACTCAGAGTTATCGTACGCCGATCTATTACGTGGACTTAACTTTACGTGATGGAGTGAACTTAAATGATGCTATCACCTCAGCTCAGCAGATCGATGAACAGAGTAAGGCAGCAGGGTTTTATCAGGAGGCTTTGGATCATGTGGCACGACAGGGTTATGGCAATGCCAGTTTTGAGGTGGGTGGTGAAGAGGGCTTGGATATTGTTGAGGAGTTCTATCATTCAAATGAGAAAGAGGAGCCTCACCAATGCGGCGCTTTATCGTGTGTAACGACAATGGAACAAGAGTTATCTCGTAGTGTTAAAGCACTAAATTAATAGCGAAGGGAACTTAAAAGTTCCCTTCGCTATAACTAGCTCAAGCTAAATTTTTTAATACGCCACATTTATCAGCAGTACATAAACCGTCACAGGTTTTCCGAATTTCTAACAACTGCTCAATGAGTTTCTGTTGGTTTCTAATACTATCTTGTACATCTCTAATATGAGAATCAATAAGTTCATTTACTTCAGAACAATTTTGGGCAGGCGTATCTTTATAAGTTAATAATTTTTTGATTTCACTAAGATTCATGTTCAATGTTCGGCAATTGACAATAAATTTTAGTCTATCAATATAGTTTTCTGAATACAGTCGATAGTTGCCCTGATTTCTTTCAGGTGGTGGGATTAAACCTTCTTTTTCATAGAACCTAATTGTTAATACTGAACAAGAGGTCTTCTCAGATAACTCACCTATTTTTAAGAACATGGTAATCAACCAAAACTAGCTTGACTCTATAGTAGCTATAGGGATTTTAATATGCAACAAGTGAAGATATGACTATAGGCACATCAATGAGTGGTTGCGGTTGTAATAAAGAAAGTTCTTGTGACGATACCAAGCAAAAACAAAATGAATCAGAAACAGATTCTTGTAAAGGTAAAGATTCAGTTACTGAAGTAAGTAAAAGCTCTTGTTGTGGTAATGAGTTACAGCAAGGAGCTAACTCTGATGAAAAAGATACTTGCGGTAGTAACCAGCCGTGTTCTACGCAGTCGAATTCATGTTGTGGTTCGGATTCGATAACTTCACCTGAACCGATTCGGGGGAGTGAAGATACAGCGACTTTCATCAGTGACTATAACATCCCGAAAATGGATTGCTCCGCAGAGGAACAAATGGTTCGGATGACTTTATCTTCATTAGTAGATGTTAAGAGGCTGGTATTTGATTTGCCAAACCGAAACCTAAAAGTTCTGCATAATGGTGAAAATAATGAAATCACTGCAAAACTTGAAGCTCTTGGATTTGGAGCAAAATTAAATAAAACTGAAGCATATGAAAATAAAGAGCACGCACAAGAAGCCAGTACTTTTCTAATTCCGAAGATGGATTGTTCGGCAGAAGAGCAAATGGTCAGAATGGCTCTTTCTCCCTTGCATGAAGTTAAAGGTTTATCATTTGATTTGGCACAAAGACAGTTAGTTGTTTTCCATACAAATGGGATTAATGAAATTACCACAAAACTTGAAGCCCTCGGTTTTGGTGCAAAGCTCGTGGAAACAGTAAAAGCCACTGGGGAATTGCCTGAAACACCAGATCCGACTAAGCAGGCGAAAGTCCTAAAATTATTACTAGCGATTAATGGTATTCTTTTTTTTATTGAATTCATAAGTGGAATTATTGCTGCATCGACGGGTCTCATTGCGGACTCTCTTGATATGTTTGCTGATGCGGCGGTTTACGGTATAGCACTTTACGCGGTAGGGAAAGCGGCAAAATACCAATTAAAAGCAGCTCATTTTGCAGGATGGATTCAACTTTTATTAGCTTTGATCGTTATTGTTGATGTTGTCAGACGTTTCATGTTCGGTAGTGAGCCAGAGTCAGATTTGATGATCATTATTGGCTTCTTAGCACTTATTGCCAATGTGACGTGCTTGTATCTCATTTCTGGGCATAGAGATGGCGGAGCCCATATGAAAGCGAGTTGGATCTTTTCAGCTAATGACGTAATAGTAAATATGGGGGTTATTTTAGCAGGTGTACTTGTCGCATGGACTGGTTCAGCTTACCCAGATTTGATTATTGGTATTCTTGTTTCACTGTTTGTACTGAATGGCGCTCGAAAGATTTTGGCGTTGAAATAGGGTGCAGACAATGAATTTATTTCAAGTAAAGGAAGACCAGACTGTAAAAATCATTGATCTTAAAAAGGGTGAACAGTATCAAGATAAAAATGATCCTGTTCTGGAGCGTTTAGAACTGCTGGGCTTTAGAGTAGGTGAATCCTTACAAGTGCTTGCGAAAGGGCTTTTTGGTGGTGATCCTGTGTTGGTTCAAATCGAAACCTCACGTTTCGCCTTAAGAAAAAATGAAGCAGAACGAATTTTTGTAGAGATTACCAATGGAAACTAAAAATATTGCACTGGTTGGTAATCCTAATTGCGGTAAAACATCACTTTTTAACACCCTCACAGGGACTCGTCAAAAAGTTGCAAATTATGCTGGGGTAACGGTAGAACGGAAAGAGGGATTTTTTAAACTACCTTCTGGTGATACCGTTCGAGTATTGGATTTGCCTGGGACTTATAGTTTAAAACCTAGCAGTTTAGATGAGGAGGTAACTAGAGCAGTATGCTTTGGTGAATTAAAAGGCGAAGTCATACCTGATATTTTTGTATGTGTTGTCGATGCTACGAATCTTCATCTTCATTTAAGTCTTGTACTTGAAGTCAGGGCTTTAAACAGACCAATGTTACTTGTTCTTAACATGATGGATGAGGTTGGAAAGCGTGGGATTGCAATTGATACAACGAAGCTATCTCAGCTTTTAGGTATTCCTGTTGTTGAGTCAGTAGCTGTAAAAACAAAAGGCATTCAGGGGCTATTGACACAATTGGATCAAAAGAATTTGTTTGTTGCCCCTTATCATTCTGATCTGAGTCACTTTGACCAAATCAAATATATTACAAAACAAGTCATCTTGAAAAATGATAATGGTGATAAACGAACGGCTTTCTTGGACAAAATATTCTTACATCCAGTTTTTGGATTATTAATATTGACCTTTACCATGTTTGTAATGTTTCAGGCTGTCTTTATTTGGGCTCAACCATTAATTTCCTTTGTTGAGGATTCGATTGCATGGTTTGGTGGGGCAATAGGACCACTGATCACTCATCCACTTTTAAGAAGCTTGATCATTGATGGTGTAATTGCAGGTGCTGGTAGTGTGCTCGCATATATGCCTCAAATTCTGATCTTGTTTTTCTTTATTTTAATTTTAGAAGAATCGGGATACTTACCTAGAGCTGCTTTTTTGTTAGATAAGCTGATGTCTAAAGCTGGTTTAAGTGGGCGTTCATTTATTCCACTACTTTCAAGCTTTGCTTGTGCAATTCCCGGAGTCATGGCGACTAGAAGTATTAGCTCTGAGAGAGATCGTTTAGCAACGATTATGATTGCACCTTTGATGACGTGTTCTGCACGATTACCTGTATATGCTTTGCTGATCGCTGCATTCATTCCAAACAAGTTGGTTTATGGTTGGCTCAGTTTACAAGGTCTAGTTCTGTTCGGGCTTTACATGTCAGGAATTGTATCTGCTTTATTGGTTTCTTTATTTCTGAAATTAGTAAGAAAAGATAAAACTGAAAGTATTTTCATTTTTGAATTACCTACATACCGTATTCCAGATGTGCGAAATGTAGCTTTGGGACTTTATGATAGAGCGACTATATTCTTGAAAAGAGTTGGTGGAATTATTGTCGCACTTTCTATTTTATTATGGTTCTTGGTAACGTTTCCATTACCACCTGATAATCCAACAATGCCACCAATCAATTATAGTATTGCTGGACAGTTAGGGCATCTAATCCATCCAATATTTGCTCCGATTGGATTTACTTGGGAAATTTGTATTGCTTTGATTCCTGCAATGGCAGCTCGTGAAGTGATTAT
This sequence comes from Acinetobacter sp. LipI_19, assembly GCF_058242925.1. Classification (NCBI taxonomy): domain Bacteria; kingdom Pseudomonadati; phylum Pseudomonadota; class Gammaproteobacteria; order Moraxellales; family Moraxellaceae; genus Acinetobacter; species Acinetobacter sp. LipI_19. The sequence goes on along the minus strand of NZ_JBZAYK010000001.1, from coordinate 3,253,763 downwards.
TGCTGCATTAGGAGTGATTTATGCAATGTCTGGTGATGAAGATGCAGTTACCCAGACCTTATTATCTCAAATATCTGGACCAGATGGATGGGGGCTAGCGACAGGTATGTCATTGTTGGTTTGGTTTATCTTTGCCCCGCATTGTTTAGCAACACTAGCAACTATTCGAAGAGAAACAGGGAGTTGGAAACAACCAGTCGTAATGGCTGTTTATCTATTTTCGTTGGCTTACCTATTCTCTTTTATAACTTATCAAGTCATAAGTCGATTTTAATTTAGAAGGAGGCTATTGACATAAATCAATAGCCTCCTTCTAAAGAGGCTTTTAATTTAGTTGTATGATTGCCATTCAATTGATAGTGATAAGCATTTTTTGATGGTGTTTATTTATTTTCTAAGACATTATTAAAAAATTAATATATGGTATTGCATATATATGGTAATTCGAATATAAAGATATTATAAATTATCAAAAGAGCTCAATTCGATGACAACTTCATCAACTGTGACGATTTATCACAACCCAGCTTGTGGGACATCTCGCAACGCTTTGGCTTTGATCCGTAATACAGGGATTGAGCCAACTGTGATTGAATATCTCATTACACCACCTAGTCATGACGAATTAGTTAAATTGATTCAGGATGCAAAATTAACAGTAAGAGAGGCCATTCGCCAGAATGTAGATCCTTATCGGGATTTAGACCTTGATCGTAGTGATTTGAGTGATGAGCAGTTACTTAGTTTTATGCTTGATCATCCAATATTGATTAATCGACCATTTGTTGTTACTGAATTAGGCACTCGCTTAAGCCGTCCTTCTGAAGTTGTCTTAGATATTCTACCATTACCTCAGAAGGGTGCCTTCATGAAAGAGGATGGTGAAAAAGTGATTGATGAAAATGGTCAACGAGTGAATTAAAAATTTTACTTTTTGTATGTGATTATCCGCATATCCAAATAAGTGAATGGGAGTTAAGAATGGACCAAGTTAATTTTTTTAAATGCTTATCAGATGAAACTCGACTCAATATCGTGACTTTAGTCGCTGAGAATAAAGAATTATGTGTTTGTGATTTGACTGAAAAGTTGCAACTGAGTCAGCCAAAGATTTCTAGGCATCTAGCGTTATTGCGTTCTTCTGGTCTCTTACAGGACAGAAGACAAAGCCAATGGGTGTATTACAGCATTAATCCGCAATTACCAATGTGGTGCCATGACGTTCTGAATCTTTTGGTAAGCAGTCAAACCATAGCGAATAAAGCTTCCCAAAATATCCAAATAAATAGTTATTGTGAGTAACAGAGTATGAAATTTCTTTTTTTGTGTACTGGAAATAGTTGCCGTAGCATCCTGTCAGAAGTTCTTTTTAACAGCCGCGCGCCTGAAGGGTGGATAGCTTACAGTGCAGGTAGTAAGCCATCAGGGCAAGTACATCCATTGACCATAGAAACTTTAGAGAATCTTGGTCTTTCAACAGATGGTTTGTGGAGCAAAACCATTGATGATTGTGAACAATATCAACCTGACGTGGTGATTACTGTTTGCGATTCAGCAGCTCAGGAAGCGTGTCCACTATATTTGGGTGGAGCGATCAAGGCCCATTGGGGCTTGGCTGATCCTTCACATTTAGATTTGCCGAAAGAAGAAAAATTAAAAGCATTCCAAGTTACTGTTGATCATATCAACCGCCGCTTAGACGCTTTATTGGCAATAGATACAACTCATATGTCTCGCCCAGATTTGATTGCAGCAATCAATCAAATTTCGCATATTGAATGAGAACATCATGGCTCAACAAAGATTATCCTTTCTAGATCGTAACCTCACTCTATGGATTTTTATCGCCATGGCATTGGGGATTGCGATAGGTGTGTTCTTTCCGCAAGCCTCCGTCGCTTTGGATAAAATGAGTATTGATTCTGTCAATATTCCAATAGCGATTGGTTTGATTCTGATGATGTATCCACCGTTAGCCAAAGTGGATTATGCAGCGCTACCACAAGTGTTTAAAGATAAAAAAACTTTAACTTTGTCTTTGGTACAGAACTGGGTGATTGCACCAGTACTGATGTTTGCATTAGCCATTATTTTTTTGCATAGCTATCCAGAGTACATGACAGGCTTGATCTTGATCGGTTTAGCTCGCTGTATTGCGATGGTTTTGGTGTGGAATGGTTTAGCCTGTGGTGATAACCAATATGTAGCTGCATTGGTGGCATTCAATAGTATTTTCCAGATTTTGTTTTTTAGTACCTATGCTTGGTTATTTCTGACTTTCTTACCGCCATATTTTGGTGTTGCAGGGCAAGTGATCAATGTCGATTTCTGGACGATTACCCATGCGGTATTAGTGTATTTGGGAATTCCATTTTTCCTTGGCTTTATTACACGATTCACTCTAGTGAAAGCTAAAGGTCTTGATTGGTATCAAAATGTCTTTTTACCTAAGATCAGTCCACTGAGTTTGTTGGCTTTATTATTCACGATTGTGGCGATGTTTAGCCTCAAAGGGAACGATGTAGTGAGCTTGCCACTAGATGTCTTGCGTATTGCCATTCCATTGACGATTTACTTTATCGTGATGTTCTTCATTAGCTTCTTTATGAGCAAATGGATGGGGAATGACTACCCTAAAACAACAGCAATTTCGTTTACTGCTGCTGGAAATAACTTTGAGTTAGCGCTGGCTGTAGCGATTGCAACCTTTGGTTTAGCTTCACCTGTGGCATTTACCACAGTGATTGGTCCGTTGGTTGAAGTGCCAGTATTGATTGCTTTAGTTAGCGTGTCTTTATGGCTCAGAAAAAAGTTTTTTAAAGAAGAGGTGTAATTTCTATGACTCTCCCGAATGTAGATATGAATCTTTTGGATCAACCTACTTTAGAAAAAGTGCAAGCTAAAGAGCTGGATCATCCACCACGTATTTTGCTGCTGTATGGCTCTAACCGCGAACGTTCATACAGCCGATTGGCGGTGATGGAAGCAGGGCGTATCTTGGAGCAGTTTGGTGCTGAAGTAAAAATTTTTCATCCGAAAGGTTTGCCCTTACCTGAAGATGCGGACACTGAGCATCCAAAGGTGAAAGAGTTACATGATTTACTCGCTTGGGCAGAAGGGATGGTGTGGTGCTCACCTGAACGTCATGGCTCAATGAGTTCGATTTTTAAATCACAAATTGACTGGATACCATTAGCAGGCGGTGCAATTCGAGCAACGCAAGGAAAAACTTTGGCATTGATGCAGGTTAGTGGCGGTTCGCAGTCCTTCAACAGCTTAAACCAGATGCGTATTTTAGGCCGTTGGATGCGCATGATCACCATTCCTAACCAATCATCTATTCCAAAAGCTTTTTTAGAGTTTGAAGAAGATGGAAGGATGAAACCTTCATCCTTCTATGATCGAATTGTCGATGTAATGGAAGAACTATATAAGTTCACCTTGCTCACTCGTGGACAAAGTCAGTACCTCACAGATCGTTATTCAGAGCGAAAAGAGTCGGCAGAAGAATTATCTAAGCGTGTCAATCAACGTAGCTTATAAACTTTAGGTGATTAGAAATGCAAAAGAGACATTCTAAATTAGTGATCTTAGGTTCAGGACCTGCGGGTTATAGTGCTGCTGTATATGCAGCACGCGCAAACTTAAAACCCACATTGATTGCGGGTATACAACTTGGTGGTCAATTAACAACGACCACTGAGGTAGATAACTGGCCGGGTGACTCAGAAGGTTTAACTGGTCCTGTACTTATGGAGCGAATGCAAGCCCATGCTGAACGCTTTGGCACAGAGATTGTGTATGACCACATCAATGAAGTTGATTTAAGTGTCCGTCCATTTGTGCTTAAAGGCGACATGGAAGAATTCACTTGTGATGCACTGATTATTGCTACAGGTGCGACAGCACAATACTTGGGGCTTGAATCAGAAGCTAAATTCATGGGTCAAGGTGTCAGTGCTTGTGCGACTTGTGATGGTTTTTTCTATAAGAACCAAAAAGTTATGGTCGTGGGTGGTGGTAACACCGCAGTTGAAGAAGCGCTTTATCTTTCTAATATTGCTGAACATGTCACCTTAGTTCATCGTAGAGACAGTTTACGTTCAGAGAAAATTCTACAAGATCATCTTTTTGCCAAAGAAAAAGAAGGCAAAATTAGTATTCTTTGGAACAATCAAGTTGATGAGGTTTTAGGTGACAACACTGGTGTTACTTCAGTTCGCTTGAAGTCAACTTCGGACGGAAGCACACAAGATGTTGAAGTTCAGGGCTTATTTGTTGCTATTGGTCACAAACCGAATACAGGCATGTTTGACGGTCAACTTAACCTACGTGATGGCTACATTCAAGTACAAAGTGGCACTTCAGGAAATGCAACAGCAACCTCTGTGGCAGGTGTATTTGCTGCGGGTGACGTTGCTGATAGCATTTATCGTCAAGCAATTACCTCGGCAGGCTCAGGCTGTATGGCTGCTTTGGATGCTGAAAAGTATCTTGATCAATTGAGTAATTGAAAGACTCATTTAAATGTTTGAAAATTGTATGAAATACGCCCAGTCTGTTGCAGACTGGGCGTTCAATTTTGATTATGACAATAAATAATAGGAGAGATGCTTTGACTCAATTACAAGCTGAAGTCGATGTAGTCATTATTGGTGGTGGTCAGGCAGCACTTGCTACAGCTTATTTCCTCAAACGTAAGAAAATTCCATTTATTATTTTAGATGATCAATCTCAGGCGGGCGGTGCGTGGTCACATGCTTGGGAATCGCTTCGTCTTTTTTCTCCAAATACTTGGAGCTCGTTGTCAGGTTGGATGATGCCAACAACTGAACAAACCTACCCAACGCGAAATGAAGTGATTGACTACTTGTCGGCATATGAGCAACGCTATCAATTTACGATTATTCGACCAGTTCATGTCGATCATATCGAACAAAAAGCTGGTTACTTAGATGTTTATGCTGGTGATCAATATTGGCGAGCAAAAGCGGTGATCAGTGCTACTGGGACATGGAGTCAGCCTTATATTCCGCATTATGAAGGACATGAACGATTTGAAGGATTACAAACGCATTCAGCACACTATGTAAATGCAGAGCCTTTTATTAATAAAAAAGTGATCGTAGTTGGTGGTGGTAACTCAGGGGCACAAATTCTTGCCGAAGTCTCAAAAGTTGCAGATACCACTTGGGTCACAGTAACAGCACCTCAATTTTTATCTGATGATGTTGATGGGCGTGTTTTATTTCTTCGGGCAACTGAACGTTTAAAAGCCCAACAGGAAGGTCGTGTGATTGATCAGCCCGTTGGTGGTCTAGGTGATATTGTCATGATTGACAGTGTAAAAGAGGCACGCGAACGTGGCGTATTGCATAGCCGAGAACCTTTTACTGCATTTGAAGAGAATTCAGTTATATGGGCTGATGGTTCAACACAAGCTGTAGATGCTGTGATTTGGTGTACAGGGTTTAAAGCTTCATTGAATCACTTAAGAAGTCTTGATGTAGTAGAACCTGATCAGACAGTTGCTGTGAATGATGGACGCTCAATAAAAGTAAATAACCTTTGGTTGGTTGGCTATGGGGAATGGACAGGCATGGCATCTGCAACATTAATTGGGGTTTCTAGAACAGCAAGAGCAACGGTAGATGAAATAGATGCTTATTTGGCTAATGTTTAAGAGCTATGCATTTTAAGGCAGTGTATAGAAAGGTTTGCATTGCCCCTCAATACTTTATGGATATTTCTTTATTGTGATGCTACTTCATTCAAAAAAATACAAACTCATTGCTGTCATGGGCTTCACGCAGATTCTTGCGTGGAGTTCCACTTTTTATTTACCCGCAGTACTAGCTAATCTTATTGCCAAAGACACAGGATGGTCTCTAACTTTAGTGATTGCTGGGTTGTCTTGGGGATTTATAGTTACAGGTATTTGTTCTCCAAAAGTTGGGCGGTTTATCGAGCAATTTGGTGGAAGAAAAGCACTGTCTATTGGTTCAATATTCTTTGCTGTCGGGCTGATATGTTTAGGGCTTTCTACTCATCTACTTATTTATTATTTTGCGTGGACAATGCTCGGTATTGGTATGGCATTTGGCCTGTATGATGCCGCATTTTCAACATTGGGTCGATTACTTGGTAACGATGCAAAAACGGCGATTGTTGGTGTGACATTATTAGGCGGTTTAGCCAGTACCATCGGTTGGGCGCTAATTGTATTTTTAGAAGGCTTATACGGTTGGAGAATCAGTTGTTTTATTCTGGCATTGTTTCATCTACTTCTAGGTCTACCGTTGCATTACTTTTTACTTCCTAGAGAAGAGCAAGGCACGGAAACTCATGGTAAAGAGCTCAATAACCAAACCACGGTACACAAAGAAGATAATCGACTATTTATGTTGGTGGCCGCTATTTTGACGGTACAATCTTTTGTAGTGGCGACAATTTCAGTCCATCTATTATCGATGCTAAAAACAATTGGCTTTAGTGTATCAACAGCCCTTGCGATTGGGATGATGATTGGTCCCGCGCAGATCATAGCGAGATTGCTGGAGTTTTCTTTGTTTAGAAACTTACATCCTAGTTGGTCGAGTCGTTTGGGTGTATTGATTAGCTTCTTTGGTCTCTTTTTTTTGTTCGCGGATGGATATGTCTTAGCTTTGCTTGGTGCAGCTTTATACGGCGCAGGGAATGGTATTCTTACAATTATTCGAGGCACATTACCTCTAGCACTATTTGGGCAGGAGGGGTATGCAATTAGAATGGGTTTATTGGGGCGGCCTATCATGATTGCTTTGGCTTTCGGACCTCTCATCTCTGCGTTTATTCTTGAAAAGTGGGGAATCAATATCTTATTAATAATTTTAACTGCTTTAGTTTTTATCACCTTGCTTGGTACGCTGAAACTACCTGTTCATCAGGCTGAGAAAGTGACAGAGTAGGCTCAATTGAATGGAAGCAACATCTGGCTCAAAGCTTAACTTTTAAATCTTTCGATAGGAGAGGCATGATATAGGTAGTATCAGCAACGGGTATGCAGTAGTGGTTATGTTTGGATACATAAAATAAAAAATTACTCCAAATATACACCACGGTTTCTGTTTTTTGATTTATCTTTTTGATTAGTATCGTTTTATTTTTTTAATATGTCCAATCCATCATCGGGGCGACCGAAATACGAGGCGTTAAAGATTGGAGCTCAGACATACAGTCAACCTGAAAAAGATAGAAAAAAAGCAAGTGCGGATTATACGTGCTTTATTTTAAAATCAATAGCCATACTCAAAAGATAGAATTTGTAAATCGAATTAAAATTTTGATTATGATGGTGATTTTTAAATGTGAGAAAGTAAGATTTATGGGGCTTGATTAAAGCGTTATCAACTTGGTGAAACCGCTTAAAAATAAAATTAGTGTGTTGGTAGAGCATATTGGTTGAACAAAATACGGTGTGGCTTAGCACTACAAGTACGCAATAACATGAGCTATAAATGCCCTAAATCTCTTGAACTCTCTATCATTTCATACAAAATACTGACGGAATAAAGCTGCTGCCAATATTCCTGCTGCAATCGCCAACAGCGGGTTTTTAAGCAATAGCATAACGATCAATGTCGTCAGTAATGCTAATCGAGCGCCATGATCACCTTCAATCGCAATGGGGGCCAAAAGTGCAACCAGTACAGATCCTGACATTGCGTTAATAAATCGCTGTACACGATCACTAATAGGAACATAAGACATAATTAAAACACCACCCCAGCGAGTGGCTAATGTCACAACGGCCATAATAAAAATAATAATCAAGGGATAAGTAGTGCTAATTTCTAGGTTCATACCCGTTTCTCTTTCCAGAAAATTCCGACAATTCCGCCAAATAAGGCACCCACAACGACATGACTATTTTCTGGTAAGTACCAATAGGCTAGTAATGAACTACAGGCAGCGATTGCCCAGATGATGAGTATTCTGAGATTTTTTTGTCCACCCACAACCATCGCCAGTAGAAAACAAGCCATGACCATATCTAATCCCAGTAGTGCAGGATGATGAATGACATTACCAAAATAGAAACCCAGTCCTGTGCCTAAAACCCACGCGAGCCAAAGCGCAATGCCCCCTCCAAACAATAAGCCCATCCCTGATTCACCACGATTAAATGCTTGTAGTGAGAGTGCCCAATTGGCATCAGAAATAACCAGCAAGATACTGTATCGTTTGATGGGAGGCAGGTGACGTAACCAAGGATAAAGAGATGCGCCCATTAAAAGATGCCGAGCATTGATAAAGAAAACTGTGACTATTAAGGGAATCAGTGATATTTGCGCACCCCATAGTTCTAAAGTCGCAAATTGAGATGCTCCTGCAAAAACAAAGCTACTCATTAACATGATAGAGCTATTGTCTAGTCCTGTTTGCGTTGCAGCTAAGCCGAAAGCAGCCCCAAAAATCACCACGAAAGATGAAATTGGAAGAAGGCTTTTAAAGCCTGACCAAACTTGGGAATAACTTAAACTGTAAATATCTGGGTCAACATTCGACAAAATAATTTCCTTATCTTTTTAAATTTTCTAGTGAGCTATATACCTAATGATCGCTGATGAAAATTAGGGGAAATTCCTTCTTTTCTTAATAAATTATGGACTTAGAAAGTTAGAATGAAAAGCGCATAATTCTTACATATACTATTCGAAAATCGAATAATTTGGGGGTGATCATGAATCTACAAAATCTACAGATTGATTGGTTAAAATGTTTTGTCGCAGTTGTTGATACAGGTTCTCTTTCAAATGCAGCACCTGAGCTATACCGTTCACAGTCTGCTGTCAGTATGCAGTTAAAAAAACTGGAATGCGCTTTAAAATGCCAACTTTTAGTTCGAACGCATAGACAAATTCAACTCACTTCTGAAGGACAACTTCTTTTAGGTTATGCAAGACGGATACTTGATCTACACCATGAAACACAAATGGCTTTTAATGGAGAAGAGTTAACTGGTCGGATTAGACTTGGTGTACCCGATGATTACGCTGCTAAATATCTAACGCCTGTGCTTAAGCGTTTTGCACCACGTCATAGCGGCGTTGAAATAGAATTTATTTGTGAACAATCGACTTCATTGATCCCACGTATAGAAAATGGCGAGATTGATTTAGCTTTGATTTCAAGGGATAACCCCCGTCAAGGCACTTTATTGTTTCATGAGCCAATGGTGTGGGTAGGTTCTCCCCAATTTGAATTATGGCGTGAAGATCCGATACCTATTGCTGTTTATGAAAGTACCAGTTTAGCCAAAAAAAGTGCGATCAATTCGCTTGCATTGCAAGGTCGCCGTTATCGTGTGGTTTATAATAGTTCAAGTTTAATCGGGCAAATTGCAGCAGTTGAAAGTGGTTTGGCCGTCGCAGTTTTCACACAATGTAGCGCCCCTCAGCATTTAGAAATTTTGGGAGCGGAGCATAGACTAGGCCCATTAGCACCCATGGAAGCATCTGTATATAGAAGTAGAGCCTCGCTTAATTCAAAAGCGGTCGATCATTTATATGAACTGTTAATTAAGACATTAAGGCAATCCATTACCTATTAAGAAGGTTTTTATTTAGATATTTCACATAAACTTGAAAAAATCTATGTATAAAATTAATTTTTAAGTCTTGCCAATATTGGGGGGTAGTAATTTTAAAAGATACATTAAAAGCAATAGAGGAAAGCTTTTCTATTTGCAATCTTCGTTCATTGCAAGCAAGCCCATGCTTATCGCATGGGCATTTTTAATGTAAATGATCAGGGGCAGAACCCCCTGACCAACAACTCAGAACAGAAGTTCCGAGCTACTTTCAGCATGTTTTGACAATGAGCGTAGATCTGAACCAGAAGGCGCTTGATAAATTTTTAGCCCAAACTCAGGGATAATTGCCATCAGATGGTCAAATATATCAGACTGGATTGCCTCATAATCATTCCATACCGTTGTATTGGCAAATGCATAGATTTCCAGTGGTAATCCCTCACTCGTCGGTTGTAACTGACGGATAATTAAGGATTGGTTTTTAGCAATACCAGCATGTTGTTTTAAGTAGAACTCCACATAGGCCCGAAATGTTCCAATATTGGTTAAGCGGCGCTGGTTATAGACTGACTGATCTTCAAACTGCTGATTAAAGCTGTCCAGTTCAGATTGTTTATTATCCAAATACTGATCCAGTAACAGGAAAGCTTTTAATTTCTGTTGTTCTTCATGGGTAATAAAATGAATGCTGGTTTGATCAATAAAGATTGAGCGCTTGATTCGTCTCGCCCCCAACAATTTCATCCCACGCCAGTTTTTAAAGGTATCCGTGACCAACTTATTGGTGGGAATTGTGGTAAAGGTTTTATCAAAATTCTGTACAGTAATGGTATGTAAGGACATATCAATAACATCACCATCTGCATTTAATGTTGGCATTTCAATCCAATCACCGATACGAACCATATCGTAGGAAGAGATTTGCACCGACGCTACCAAGGACAGAATCGTATTTTGAAAAACTAGTAACAATACCGCTGCCATCGCACCAAAACCAGCAAGCAGGGTAAAAACATCTTTCTTTAAGAAAGTACCCAAGATTAGCAGACCACAAACGATAAACAGAATCAGCTTGATCAGTTGAAGATAGCCTTTGATGGGCTTATTCAGTGATTTTGGATTACGTTGATAAAGCAGATTGAAAACATTTAAAAGTTCACTGATGGCCAGTGCAATGGTCAGGAAGATAAAAGCCTGTGCAGCCATTTGTATCAGGCCAACCGCTTTTAAGGACAAATGTGGAACTGTGGAAATACCATTTAAAATAACAATGGCAGGAACAATATTCGCCACTCTGCGGATAACACTATGCTGAGAAAAAATTTCACTATGTGCAAACTTCATTTTTGAAATAAGTTTACGTATCCCACGAACAACAACTTGTTTTGCAATATAATTTGCGACAAAAGCGAAAAAAATTAGAATGAATAATGATGTTAGCATCTCTAGCCATGGATACTGATCAGACCATTCCTGAATATTCTTTAAGAAGGCAAATTTATCCAAAAGTACAACCTCAAAATAGCAGATACGCTATTGTATTGATTGTGAATGACAATAATTTATAAAAATACTTTTTAGCTACATTCGGGCATCAATTACTTACTCAACAAGATTGACAGACTCTCAGAAAGTCCAAGTGAGTAGGTGAAGATAAGTATGCAACCGTTGGGCATAGGTAAGCCCAGTATCACGGATTACAATATGCCAATCAACAGTACTTTATTGAATACGATGGGATGCTCAGTTTTAATTTGTGAGACTCAATAGTGGCTGATTTTATCCGCAAGATTGGCAATACGGTTCAGACGGCAAGACTGTGCATCTAACATTTGTCCTTGTCCTTCGGTTTTCGGATCCCAATTACAATACTTGTCGGTGTTTTCCCACCATGCTGCGATTTCATCCATCTGCCGGTCTTTTTTCACACTGTCTGGACGACTGATGATTTTGGCAAAGGCCTGTTGAACGCGGTTCTTATGTTGAGCATATTCTTGGTCCATACAGCTTTGCATTTCAAATGTTACTGCACCACTTTGTTTTATACATTGGCCATAACTGCTGCTTAATTTGGCATGAATATAAGAATCATCTGGAAGGGGACGAGACATTTCATCATCGGCAAAAGTTGCAAAAGGCAGAAGAAAGATGAACAACAATGTAATACTTTTAATTTTTTTCATATATTTAACCTTTAGTTTTATATTGATCTCGCTATGTGTTCTTGAATATCTCTATGCTTTAATTCGCATTATTGAAGTAAATTCAGATAGCGTTGCAATTGTGCAGTACGGCCTGCGATACGCTGTATATCATTAAGTTCAGTTTGCAAGTTGTCTGGCTGTGATTGACCATACAGCGTTGTTTCCAGTTCAGCATCACTTTGACGTGATTGTAGCCAAATGCGTTGCGATGCAACCAGTTTTGTTTTCTGGTTAGCATTCAAATGCGATTGTAATTTTTTATAGGTACTATTCAATCGCGCATCTTGACGTTTAGCCTCATCTTTTAGACAAGTTGCCTGTTCAATGATACCTTGGGCACTGTTGTCACAGTTTATAAAAGCTTGGCTTAATAAGTTTTCATTACCTATTGGCGCAGCGAAGACCAAACTTGAAAAAGTACATAAAAAACTAATCGGTAAGCATGCTAATCGTATTTTTTTCATAAGGGATAAGCTCTTGGTTGATTTATCAGGATGTATGTTATAGGCAAACTATTGTGCTGTATGATTGATTGAGGATCAATGTTCGCTACTGTGCGAGCTAAATAAAACTTTGCTTGAGTATCGTCAATCACGCTTTAGCAAAGACAAACAGGGTTATCATTTTGACCAAAGTGTACCAATTTTAAACTTGAATAATCATGGATATTTTTTCCAAAAAACATAGATTGCCCTGTACAAATTTCTTTAAAGCTCTAAAATTTATCTTCCGTATAATTCTGCTCCTCAACTATTTATTCATATAGCTTCAAGATAGTAACCCGTATATCCATTTAAATTAAAATTGTATACATCGCATTTTTTTGAATTTTATAGAATAACCTGAGTTCGATATAAAAGTCTTGATGAAATATGATACTCGGAAACGTCATCCGCAACTGTCTGAGGCAGGACTTCATTCATAAAGTATTGTTTCTGTGATTTATTAAATGCATTGCTGGTCGTCGACGAGTTTTGCGGGTGACAATGGTTTTGCCTAGTTTTCCCAAAAGAAAAGTAGGGCAAGCCGCAGGCTGATCCTGAAATTCGATGAGAGTTAAACAAGACTCCGCCAAGATCATTTTTTTCAATAAGTTAAAGATATAGCTAGGTCAAACCCACGTTAGAATATTATTTGTATGAATATATTATGATCGGTTTTTTCACACAATAGTTACAGTGAATATTATTCAAATAGAATGATTTGGGTATCCGTTTTTTTATTAAAATAATAAGTCTCTTAAAAAATCAAAATCCCTCAAATTTTGAAGGATTGTGATTTTAGAATGCTTTAAATGGTCTGTGCTCTATTGAGATATAGACGATCTAGCAGAGAAAATAGTGCAGACCCCATAACCAGACATACACCAACAAGACAAGTCATGGTCCAACCTCCATGATGCCATGCATAAACCCCTAAAGCAGAACCACATGCACCACCTGTGAAATAGGCTGTCATATAGATAGAGTTAATCCGAGATTTCGCATCTGGGCGTAAACGGAAAATGATATTTTGATTGCTGGTATGAACCACAGCGAGTCCAAAGCTAATCAGGCCATACCCTAAAATATAACTGGTGAGGTACTTTCCACCGAAATAAAGCAGCGCCCAACTGATGATCATCAACGCTACCCCAATCCATGTCAGGATACTGGTATGTCCACGGTCTGCAATTTTACCAATTTTTGCAGTGGCTAAAGCACCAAATACCCCAATGATCGTTGCAACACCAACCAAAACATCAGGTAATTTAAACGGTTCAGAAGTTAGTAAAACAGCAATCGTTGAAAATAAAATACTCATGGCTGCAAATGCAAAGCCACCAATAATTGCACGATAGATTAAACGACGTTCTTCTTTTAACAGCACACCCATCGAGTAGAAAATTTTGCCATAACTCATTTTAAACACAGGTACATGCGGCAGACGTTTTTTCAATAAATAGGCAAGTATTAACATCAATACCGCACTAATAAAGTAAATCAGTTTCCAGTTAAACAGGTTAGACAACAAACCGGCAAGACTGGTGGAAAGTAGTAATCCAACCAATAGCCCACTCATTAAAAAGCCAACAACTTCTCCTGTTTTTTCGGGTTTAACTGCCATCGTTGCAAGAGGGATTAACACCTGAGCCGCAACTGAAAATAGACCTGTAATAATTGTGCCAACCCAAAGCATGGGTAAATTGACTGCAAAAGCACACATCAATAAACCAATCGCAGCACAAAACATTAACCACGGAATAAATTTGATTTTATTGACGATATCACCCATGGGCACAATGAATAAAAGACCAAGTGCATAAGACACTTGAGCAAAGGTCACTGTAAGTGCCACTTGTGATTCTGGCATGTTGAAATAGAGTTGAATCGAGTGAATCAGCGGCTGACTATAATAATTTGCTCCTGCGCATAAACCGCAGGCAATCGCCATCAGCCAAAGTAATGCTTTATTTTGGCTAATATCGAGTTGAGCATTCATAAAAATATCCTAGTTCTTGGAGTTACATACAATAGGCAGTTGCTTCAATTTCAATGAGCATTCCTTGTAAAGCAAGACACGGGACAGGAATCAGTGTACACGCAGGGAAAGGTTGATCTTTCCAAAGTTGTTGCATTTCCTGAATTAAAAACTGATGTTTTTTGGTACTGTGATCGACCACAAGCACTCTTAAAACAGCAATATCCAATAATGATGCATCAGCCGCTTGTAGGGCATGTTGCAGATTGACAAAAGCTTGATGAACTTGTTGTGCAAAATCTTGGGATAATTGTCCTTGTTGGTTTTCACCACCTTGTCCAGATATATGCAAAATACGTAAATAATGGCGTACTTCGGCCACATGACTATACGCAAATGCTGTTGGATTATAAAGTGTATTTGGGTTAATCATTTGGAACGATTTGATCTGTGCAGATTCTGATCTGGAATTCATGGATGACTCTTTTGATTGACTGGAAATTTCCGTTAGTATCAAAACTCAAGTTAACTTAAGGTCAAGTAAAAATACCTAGAAAAAACCGAAGCAACTGATCGTATTTATGAATGGACATTCAACGGGCTGTTAAACGAGAAAACCGTCATATAGAAAAGTGATCAGAAGAGAGGGCATACAAGTGAAGTATTGCTCAGTATTAAAAGTATATAGGTTGTTTATCTTTGCTTTGATACTCTTAGAAAATCCCAGTAAGCACTGACTAGGATTCCATAGAGGCATATCTTGTGCAATTTATTGGCTATTTTTTATATTCAATGTGCTGAAATGGCACTGTACTTTAAATAACTCAGTCATTAAATAACCTAGCCGTTAAATAATGAGTTGTGAATCTACAATCTTGCCCGTTTTCCCTAACCAAAATGGACGGTTGACTTCACCATGACCAAACCAGTCACATTGGTAAAGTGGGATGTGCAGTGGATCGAGATGTTCTTTCACAATCTCAACAATACTTTGCGGGACATTTTTTTGTGGGCATTGATAAAAATCACCCAAGACCAAAGCCTTTAAGTTTGAAGTATCAATACTTTGTAGGAGCTGAGTCAATGAACGTTCAATTCGATAATACGGTTCGCCTACATCTTCAATCAGTAAAACACTCGGCTGATTCAGTTTTAACGCAGACGGTGTGCCTTGTAAAGTACACAGTACAGTAAGATTCCCGCCTAAGATTTTAACATCTTCAATGTGCTGATCTTGAGCAAAACCATTTGCGCTGGATAAGGGATAATGACCGTGTTGGTTTATATCCGCTGATAACAGGCTAATGGTTTTTAAAGCATCATACGACAGGGAGCTATTGTCTAAATTTTTAACGGCAATTTCCTGAAATACAGGCGCATGTAAAGATTGTCCATGATGCATCGCGATATAGTTTAATAACACCGTTGTATCTGAATAGCCAATAATGGGTTTATTTAAAATCCACTCATCTAAAAATGGCAATAACATGGCAGCACCAGTACCACCACGACCACACCAAATTGCATCAATGTCTGGATCTATACATGCTTGTTTTAAATCTTGAATACGTTGTTCAACTGTACCTGCCAAATAGCGATGTTGTGAAAATACATGTTCACTTAAGCTGACTGTATGACCTAACTGTTCCAAATGCGACTGTGCCAACTGGATATTTTCAACATCTACACAGGCACTCGGCGATACAATTTTAAAATGCATATTCCTTCCAAGTTTCTGCACAATTTAGTGTGCAAGTTTCTTTTTAGACAAAGTAATCATCATGACACCGATGATATTCAGTAAACAACCAAACCATTGTATCGCATTCATATGCTCACCGAGCAAAGCCACAGCCAAAATAATGGTTAGGATCGGGCCAATCGAACCAATCATAGCTGCTTGTGCAGCACCTAAACGAGAAATACTTTGCGCGACCAAAATCGTCGGTAAAACCGTCACCAATAAGCCTAAGGCGATACCATACCAAATGACTTGTGTCGGAAGTTGAATTAGCAGTTGAATCGGCTGGGGAGTTGCAATGATAAAATGGGTTAGCGTACCAAAACATGCAATGCTTAATGCCAAACCAGTGTAATTCCATGAACCAAATTTTTGAATTAAACGCGGGGTCATGAGTAAATACGTCGCAAAACAGACCGCACTGGCAAAGACTAAACTCACGCCTAGCCAGAAATTTCCTTCATGGGGTACTGTACTTTGCTCTTGCAGCATCACAATCACTGTACCACCATAGCTTAATGCAATCGCTAGGATGGTTCTAAAGTTGAGTTTTTGCTTATAAATAAAGCTTGTGGCAATGACTGTCAGTGTTGGATAGAGAAATAAAATAATACGTTCTAACGAAGCACTGATATACATCAGACCAGCGAAGTCGAGCCAACTTGAAAGGTAATAGCCCATCAAACCAGCAGCAACTAAGAAGGCCCAGTCTTTTCCTGTCATATTTTTATTGTGATGGCGATTGAACCAACACAATAAAAGGAAAAAAGGCAGGGCACTTGCCATTCTCAATGCCATGAGCACGGTGCTGTCGACTAATGGCGATAATGCGTAAGCCTGTTTAATAAAAATAGCTTTGGTACTAAATAAGAAAGCCGCACCAAGTGCGAAAATCGAACCGAGTTGAGTACTGGATAACGAAAGTTTCATGAATTTGACTGCATTGACAATGTCGCTATACGACATGTAAATTTGAACAAGCAGTATAAATGTTGTTTTCAATCAGTGGAAATACAAAAAAAGAATGAATTGGCGCAATAAAAGGAATATAAAGCACAATTGCTTACTTAATTCTTTGTGGATTTAAGTGTCATTTAAAGAGATGTAAACAAAAAATGTATAAAAATCAATCTTGAAATTCTTGTTTATAAATTACTCAAATTCTATATGTTATTTTTTTGCACAAAAAAGGTGCAATATCACCATGACTGGTTCAAGCTGTTCGAGTATTATTAACTGACAAAATGGCAAATAAAAAAAAACTAAAATTTTTTGTAATTGCTTTAGGCTCGGGTCTAGTGTAATTCTAATGGTTATCCCAAGTACTTTTTTTTATTAATGAAATTAAAAAATGTTATAAAAACCGACTTACATTTTTGACGGAAAAAATGATAGAAAAGGCCAATATAAGCTGATAAAAAAACCATGTAATTTGTCAGAAAGGTCAATAGGGATGTTCTTTTTTGTGCTAAATCTATTGTTTTATGGAGTATTTAAACAGCAAGTTGGAATGCTTAAAAGTGAATCATACTGCTGTAAATGCCAATCGGTAGGGTAGGGTAAGCAGCTTAAAACATCCAGATAAGCTTAAAAAAACATCGTTTTTAAAAATTGGAGACAGGATATGTCAAAAAAACTGAGCAGGATAATGCAAGAAAAATACAGTAAATTAAATATAGGGTATGTCGCACAATTATATTTATGAATCATCAGTTCAAAATATGGGTATTTATTAAATAAATATTGGGTGGTATTTTAAAAAAGTTCAATTAGAATCCAAAAATTCATAACAACGCATCTGGGGGAAACATCGGGTTATTTACGATGTTTACTTGAAGAAAAATTAGCTTGAGGAACGCTCATGCAGATTGGAATCCCAAAAGAATCTGTCGTCGGTGAAAACCGCGTAGCCGCTACGCCAGAGACAGTAAAAAAGTTGATTAGTGCTGGTCATAGTATTGTCATTGAACGAGGCGCTGGTAAAAATGCGGCTTATATTGACAGTGCTTATGAACAAGTCGGCGCTAAAATTACAGATGATGCCTATACAGGTAGTCAAATTATTTTGAAAGTTCGTGCACCACAAGGTGAGGAAATTCAAAAGCTTGCCGCAGGAACAGCTGTGGTAGCAATGTTTGACCCATACCGTAATACTGAACTTGACCAATTTGCGTCACAACAAGTGTCTGCATTTGCGTTAGAGCTTTTGCCACGAACACTGTCTCGTGCGCAAAATATGGATGTATTGTCTTCTCAAGCCAACCTTGCAGGTTATAAGTCGGTGTTACTGGCCGCTGCGGAATATCAACGTATGTTCCCAATGCTGATGACCGCTGCAGGTACTGTAAAACCCGCTCGTATCGTGATTATGGGCGTGGGTGTCGCAGGTCTTCAAGCCATTGCAACTGCAAAACGCTTAGGCGCAGTTGTTGAAGCAACAGATTTACGCCCAACTGCACGTGACCAAGTCGAATCGCTTGGTGGTAAGTGGTTAGATGTACCGATGTCTGATGAAGAAAAACAAAAAGCTGCTGATGCCGCTAAAAATGGCTATGGCTGGATGCCAGGTGAGCAATATATTCAAGACCAAGCCATCATCGTAGATAAAGCCGTGTCAAATGCAGACATCGTGATTACCACTGCGTTGTTGCCAGGTCGTGATGCACCTCGCTTAATCAAAGCTGAAACTGTTGCCAAAATGAAACCGGGTTCAATCATCCTAGATATGGCGGTTGAATCAGGCGGGAACGTTGAAGGCTCTAAGAATGGTGAAAATGTTGTCACTGACAATGGCGTGACGATTTTAGGTATTCCAAATATTCCTTCTACAGTATCGACAGAAGCTTCGGCACTGTATGCACGTAATGTTTTCAATTTCGTAGAAACTTTGTTTGATCAAGAGAAAAACTTTGCGATCAATCAACAAGACGAAATTCAAAAAGCACTTCTAGTAACTCATGGCGGTCAAGTACTGCTGAAGCGTGGTTAAGGAGAGTCATCATGGTTGAAACTATTACTATTTTCGTCTTAGCCATCTTTGTTGGTTACTACGTGGTTTGGGGTGTAACACCTGCATTGCATACGCCGTTAATGGCAGTAACCAATGCATTGTCCTCAATTATCGTTGTGGGTGCGATGATACAAACTGTTGGAATTCCTGGTGTTGTAGAGGCAAGTGTACAATTCCAGTCCGTGAATGTTGTTAGTGTACTTGGTGCAATTGCAGTGTTCTTGGCAAGTATTAACATTTTTGGTGGCTTTGCAGTGACTGCACGTATGCTTGAAATGTTTAAGCCAAAACAAAAGAAAAAAGAGGGCTAATCTATGGAATTTATTCGAGAATATGCGGATTGGTTCTACCTTGTAGGTGCTGTCCTTTTCATCTTAACTTTACGTGGTCTTTCAGGTCCTAAAACTGCGATTGCTGGTAACCGTTACGGTATGATTGCCATGGCGATTGCAGTAATCACCACATTCTTTGTCGCAGATCATCCTGTTGTATGGATGATAGGTGGTGCCATGGTGTTGGGTGCAATTGTGGGTATTGCTCGTGCACGTACAGTTCCAATGACACAAATGCCAGAAACAGTGGCATTGATGCACTCACTTGTCGGTTTGGCTGCGGTACTGATTGCAATTGCTGCAATTTTACATAATAACCAACTGACTGCTTTGTTTGCTCAAAATGAATCTGCTTTAACGGCTGCTGGTGTACAGCATGCACATATGAGTAAAGTTCATTTATTTGAATTATTCGTCGGTTGTTTCGTAGGTGCGATTACCTTTACTGCATCTGTATTTGCTTATGGTAAGTTAGCTGCAAAGAAATGGGCAAAAACCATTTCAGGTGCTTGGGTTAAACCCGTTCAAGCGATTATTTTCCTCGCTATGCTGGCGTGTGGTGTGTACTTCTTTACCACAGGTAACATGCAAGCATTCTGGGCGATGACTGCACTGGCGCTGGCATTTGGTTGGGTTTGGATTGCACCAGTCGGTGGCGGTGATATGCCAGTTGTGGTTTCACTACTGAACTCATTCTCTGGTTGGGCTGCGGCAGGTATTGGTTTCACACTTGAAAACAACATGTTGATTGTTGCTGGTTCATTGGTGGGTTCATCAGGTGCGATTCTGTCTTACATCATGTGTAAAGCAATGAACCGTTCAATCATCAATGTATTGTTTGGTGGTGCGATGGGTGGTACGGCTGTAGCATCGGTTGATAAAGGTGAGCAAGTTCAACGTAATTACCGTTCTGGTTCTGCGGATGATGCGGGTTTCTTGATGTCAAATGCTGACAGCGTTGTGATTGTACCGGGTTATGGTATGGCGCAAGGTCGTGCACAAAACGCAGTGAAAGAATTGTGTGAAATCTTGAAAGAGCAAGGTGTAACAGTTCGTTTTGCAATCCATCCAGTTGCGGGTCGTATGCCTGGTCATATGAACGTATTGTTGGCGGAAGCTGATGTTGCTTATGAAGACATCTTGGAAATGGACGAGATCAACTCTGATTTCCCAGCGACTGATGTTGTACTGGTAATTGGTGCAAATGACGTTGTTAACCCTGCAGCTAAAGATGATCCAAGCTCACCAATTTATGGTATGCCGATTCTTGAAGCACATAAAGCACGTACCATTATGGTGATCAAGCGCTCTATGGCAACAGGTTATGCGGGTCTAGACAATGACTTATTCTACAATGATAAAACCATGATGATCTTTGGTGATGCCAAGAAAGTTGTTGAAGAGATGACGAAAGCAATCAATGGTGGTGGGCACTAAGCTGCTCTTGGATTAAATCCACCCCAACCCTCCTTTGAGAAAGGAGGGAGCCTAACCGCCTTCGGGCGGTTTTTTATTATTCACAGTTTGATGTTATGATTTTGATAAAAATCGACTGAATAAAAAATGATGAATCAACCATTTAAAATAATCTGTAACAGCTTAGGCATCTATTTGGCATTTTCCTTGTCTATAACGAATGCACAAGTTTTTGAAATTCAAGATGGTTCGAAACACTATGATGCCGTAATTGATATTGCATGTGAAAAAGATGAATGTGGGGCTAAGGCCGAAGTAAAGCTATTAAAAAAGGGCAGTAAAGCGGTATTTCAAACATTTCACTCTGATGAGTTGACTATGTATTTAGACGAAAAGTTTAAACCGAGTGTCAATGTTATACAGCTTTATGGTGAACAAAGTCCTTTGATTTTTGATGATTTTAACTTCGATGGAACAGAAGACCTCGCGATTAGAAACGGTAATTATGGTTCTTATGGCGGTCCTGTGTATGACATTTATGTATTTAATCAAAGCAAGAATAAATTTGTTTTGAGTCAGGAACTGTCTGCACTCACTCAAGAAAATTTAGGCATGTTCGAGCTAGACAAAAAGCGCAAACGCATCATCGCCTTTAATAAAAGTGGCTGTTGCTACCATATTCGTTCTGAGTATCAAGTTGTACCTAGAAAAGGTTTATTGCTGGTTCGAGAGTTTATTGAGGATGCTACTTCACCAAGAGGTGATCAAGTTGAAGTCACAGATCGCAATCTGGTCAATGGAAAATGGAAGGAAAAGACCAAGTATTATCCAACTGCAAAATATTATGCTCAGTAGTCACAATTTACCTCGTATCGCTATTTTGTATTGACCTATAGCCAAACTCTACCTAATTGTTCATACACGTGACTTGCATCGAGTCATTGATCAGAAATGAAGCTTATATTTTTGTATGAACTTTTAGAAACTATTGGTTATCAATTGGTTTTTTGTGCTTTTGGATCCTAGATGGTTATCCTACCGTGGGGCGACATGGATGTCGTCGTTGGGTGAGGGTATATGAGCAAAAATAAAGCACTGCTTTGTTTGCAGCGCAAGAGCCCTGTTAAACGAAAGATTTTTGTCATCTTTGAAAAGTGAGGCATCGCCTGCGCAAAGGTATTTAAACTTTGAATGTAAGGTGTGGCATTGCAAGCTTTTTTATAATCAAAAAATTATTCTTCCATATAATTGATTTAATTAAAAAATATTAACTAAGAGAAATTATATTCTTATGTATGAGTTTTTTGATAGGTTGACTATAGCGTGATGCTGAATTGTGGGGCAGAGTAAGGTCTTATGAATAGAACAACTTCTTTTACGGTGTGATGTTAAATTTTAAACATAAAAAAGCCCATCCAAAGATGAGCTTTTTTAATTAAAACTGAAACTTAATGAGGAATATGCTCTTCATCTTCAAATTCAGGTTTAACTTGTACGATAAAGTCTTGACGATTAAGACCACGCCACAATGCAAATGCAGTACCGATATAGATTGAAGAATACGTACCTACAAATACACCAATAAACATAGCAACTGAGAACCAGTGTAAGCCATCACCACCCAAGAACATCATTGCAAGTACAACCAGCAATAATGTCATCGAGGTATGAATGGTACGTTTTAAGGTTTCAGTTAACGCAATATTCACAATTTCTAACGGTGTCGCGCCACGAATCTTACGGAAGTTTTCACGGATACGATCCGATACAACAATGTTATCGTTTAACGAGAAGCCGATTAAGGCAAGAATAGCCGCTAAAACAGTAAGATCAAATGGCCATTGCATCATTGCAAAAATACCAATCGTTACGATCACATCGTGCAATAATGAAAGCACTGCACCCACTGCAAGTTTAAACTCGAAGCGAATGGTCACGTAGATCAGCATAAGTAGCATTGCAAGCGCTACAGCACCTGCAGAGCGTAAATATAGCTCATTACCGACTTGACCACCGACAGAGTCAACCTTATGAACAACAGCAGCGTTATTCGGCAGTTGAACCGCTTTAGTGATGGTATTGCTTAAGTCTTCAACTTTGAGGTCTTGCGCAGGCATACGTACAATTAAGTCTTTGTTTGAACCTAAGGTTTGTACAACTGCATCTTTAAAGCCTGCTTTATCCAAATTCGAAATAACGTCTGCTGGTTTTGCTGCGTATTGATAGTTCAACTCTGCAGAAACACCACCAGTGAAATCTAAACCAAGATTTAAGCCTTTGGTTGCAATAAAGAAGATACTTGCAATGGTCAAAAGGATTGAGATGATTGCCGCTGGTTTGGCAATCTTCATGAAATTAATTACATGCTCATCATCAGGGCGACCATATTTCTTTTTCGGTTGAGTCACATCAGTCATCATCGATCTCCTATATGCTCAACTTATTCAAGTTACGTTTTCTGCCATATACCAATTGGACAATTGCACGTGTTACTGTAATTGCAGTAAACATTGAGCAAATAATACCAATCATCAGCGTTACAGCGAAGCCTTTGATCGGACCTGTACCAATTGCAAACAGAATAAATGCAACCAAGAATGTGGTTAAGTTTGAGTCGAGAATGGTGTTATAGGCTCGATCATAACCGGCAATAATGGCCTGTTTGGGTGAGGCCCCCCAGCGCATTTCTTCTCGTATTCGCTCACAGATCAGTACGTTGGCATCGACCGCCATACCAATGGTGATGACGATACCTGCAATACCTGGCAAGGTCAGTGAAGCCCCGATCCAAGACATGATAGTGAGAAGCATTGCCAAGTTAATCACTAATGCTACATCAGCAATTAAACCAAATAGACGGAAGAACACGATCATCCAGATTGCAACAAGCAGGAAACCAACTTGAGTTGATAATACGCCTTTGTCGATGTTCTCTTGCCCCAAACTTGGACCAACAACACGTTCTTCTACAAAGTACATTGGTGCAGCTAAAGCACCAGCACGTAACATCAATGCAAGTTCAGCCGCTTCTTGAGGAGAATCTAAACCGGTAATACGGAAAGATGAACCTAAAACCGCTTGAATATTTGCAGCATTGATCACCACAGATTCAGTATATGGTGTGCGAACTTCTGTCATCGCACCTGTAACTGGATCAGCAACAGAGGTGATTTTTTGTTTATTTTCAATAAACAAAACCGCCATACGTTTGCCAACAGCAGTACGGGTTGCATCTGACATCAACTTACCACCAGCAGTATCTAAAGTAATATTTACTTCAGCGCCACCACTATCTTGGCTAAAACCACTTGATGCATTTTGTACACGTTCACCCGTAAGGATACGGCTGCGATTTAATAACAGTTCACGACCACTGTCCAAAGATTCGTAAGCAAAAACTTCAGTACCTGGCGGTAAAGGTTGACCATTATATTTACCTGTGAAACGGTCAATATATTGATCATTTAAATCAGACACTAAACGGAATTCAAGGTTTGCAGTTCGCCCCAAGACACGTTTAGCTTCGGCAGTATCTTGTACACCAGGCAATTCAACCACAATACGGTTGCTACCTTGGCTTTGTACCAATGCTTCAGCCACACCTAACTCATTAATACGGTTACGTAAAGTCGTTAAGTTTTGGTTGAGTGCGTAAGATTGAATGTCTTGCTTGGTCGCATCGTTATAGGTCAACTTAAGCGTAGAACCTGTATCCGTTGCTAAAGCTTGTTGATTGAACTTATTCCCATCACGACGTAAAAAGTCCATTACCGCTGCACGGTCATCATTATTTGCAAACTGAATCGTAATGGTATTGTTGTTCAATGAAAGACTATTAAATTTAATCTTATTGTCACGGAACTCACGACGTAAGTCTGTTGCTGAGGTTTCCATACGTTGTGCAATAGCTTTATCCATATCTACTTCAAGTAAGAAATGAACACCACCACGCAAGTCCAAGCCAAGCTTCATTGGCTTAGCGCCAATTTTTTGCAACCACTCAGGTGTGGTTGGTGCAAGGTTTAATGCAACGGTATAGTTCTCACCCAAACCTTTGCTGAGGACATCTTTTGCTTTTAACTGTGCTTCAGACGTATTTAAACGCAGAAGGGCAGCATTGTTGGTGAAGGTATTATCATGACTGCTAATATTTTCACTTTTTAAAATTTGCTCTGCTTTTTGTATGACAGACTGATCAATTGTGGTACCAGCCTTGGCACCAGAAATTTGAACAGCAGGTTCGTCAGGATACAAACTCGGCAGCGCATATAATGTACTGATCACTAGTACCACTAGAATCAATATATATTTCCATGCAGGGTAACGCATTCGCTTTCTTCTTAAAATGAAAAAGTCGTGCTAAGTGCACGACCGTTTTATGATTAAAGGTTATTTAATGTGCCTTCAGGGAGTACTGAAATAACACTTGCACGTTGAACTTTGACTTCATTTCCTTTGCTTAATTCAACCACTGCAAAGTCGCCATCAATTTTTAGGATACGACCCATTAAGCCGCCTGCAAAGACAATTTCACTGCCAACACCTAAGCTTTCGATTAAAGTACGGTGTTCTTTTGCACGTTTTGCTTGAGGACGCCAGATGAGAAAATAAAAGATTGCAACAAATACCACAATCATCAATATGTTTGCCATCATGCCTGGGCCTTGTGCAGGCGCTGCTGCAGCGTGAGCAGAAGAAATAAATAAGCTCATTCTAATTTCCTAATGTTAAAAATTATCTGCCATTTTCATGGCTTTTAAATTGACTTGTTCAGCAATTTACCTTGTCTTGGGTTTCAGCGCAAATACTGTTGAATTAATCTTCAATTCAACTTTATATTGGGGCATTAGTCAGCAGGACAAGGAGGAACTTCTAAACCGCGACGTTGATAGAAATCAGTCACGTATTCATCAAAAGTTCCCTGATCTAAAGCATCACGAATATCTTGGGTAAAACGTTGGTAATAACGTAAATTGTGGATCGTGCCCAACATTGAACCGAGCATTTCACCACATTTTTCTAAATGGAATAAATAAGCACGGGTGAAGTTGGTACAGGTATAACAGTCGCAATGTGGATCCAGTGGCCTTTGATCATGACGATATTGGCTGTTACGAATTCGAACCAGACCATCGGTAACAAAATAATGACCATTACGTGCATTTCGAGTTGGCATGACACAGTCGAACATATCGACACCACGACGAATTGCTTCAACGATATCTTCTGGTTTACCCACACCCATCAAATAACGCGGTTTATTTTCTGGCATTTTTGCAGGCAGATAATCCAAAACTTTGATCATTTCTTCTTTGGGTTCACCCACAGATAAACCACCAATCGCAAAGCCATCAAAATCAATTTCTTTAAGACCGTTTAAAGACTCTTCACGAAGGTCTTCATACATTCCGCCTTGAATGATTCCAAACAATGCGTTTCTATTTTTTAAAACATCGTGATGCTGTGTTTTACAACGCTTCGCCCAACGTAATGACAGTTGAAGCGATTTCTGTGCTTCTTCATGGGTTGCTGGGTATGGCGTACATTCATCAAAAATCATCACAATATCTGAGTTCAATGTATGTTGAATGTCCATTGAAATTTCAGGAGATAAAAAGACTTTTGAACCATCGATAGGTGAGCGGAAAGTAACCCCTTCTTCTTTGATTTTACGCATAGCACCCAGACTGAATACTTGGAAGCCGCCTGAATCAGTAAGAATCGGTTTGCCCCATTTCATAAACTCATGCAAACCGCCGTGTTCACGGATAAC
This sequence comes from Acinetobacter sp. LipI_19, assembly GCF_058242925.1. Taxonomy (NCBI): domain Bacteria; kingdom Pseudomonadati; phylum Pseudomonadota; class Gammaproteobacteria; order Moraxellales; family Moraxellaceae; genus Acinetobacter; species Acinetobacter sp. LipI_19. Next base: position 3,227,253 of record NZ_JBZAYK010000001.1, on the reverse strand, counting down.
ATCTAGTCCAGGACGTAAGTAAAGGTGGAAGGTATTGCCTAAAATAATTTGTGCTTTGATATCTTCGATATCGCGTGGCAACATGCCTTTAACTGTGCCATAAGTTCCCACAGGCATGAACACAGGTGTTTCAATTACACCATGTTCTAAAGTTAAACGACCACGACGAGCACGCCCCGACTGACCTAATTTTTCAAACTTCATAAATAACCTAAATCTGGCGAAAAAACAGTTCGCTGATTGATAATTGCAAAAGGGGGCTATTTTCCCTGATTTTATGGTCGAATACCAGTCATGTTGTTTTTCATAATGTTAAATTTAAAATTATTGATTTAGCGCTGTGAACATCAATAGATTAATGCAAGAATCATTTTTTATAGTTGAATAATTATTGTTTGAATATCAAGGTATTATTTTTATACAATTAAAAAGCGAAGAGTGGTTCGCTTTTTAACTTAGATTTGGACAAGATAGAAAATTAGTCTTTTGCCTTACGACCAATAATAATCAAGGCGATAATTCCCAGAATCATGATAAATATCCCATAATGATTCCAAAAATTACGTTGCATTTTATTTTCTTGGTATTCAGGATTTTTACCTAATGTTGCAATGACATCATCAGGCAATTCATAAAAAGTATCTGGCTCTGCATCAGTCATGCCGACCAAGGTGCAGTCCCAAGTTTTGACATCTGCCCATAAGACTCCAAAGTGACTACATTTATATCCTGCATTTAAACTTTTAAGATCATCATATTGACTTAATATTTCTTGTGGAAATGGTCCAACCTTAAACATTTCATCGCCTGTATTGAAAACTAACAGGCCTTTCGCTTGAGCAGGCGCTTGCCAGAGAAAACACAGACATAACATCATGAATAATTTTTTTAACATTTGATTTACTCCAATCTTTAGATTGTCTTTTTATTAAGTTGATCATTTTTAGTTGATCGTTTTGTTCTAAAAATAGTCATTTTTTAGCGGTTTGAAAATATCAGAAAATGATCGAAATGTCATTTTTTATGTTGAAAATAAACACAATTATGGCTAAATTTTTATTCAAATTTCCCTGTAGTGATTTAGGTAATATGTTTCGAGTCAACTATGCTCAATCGCCATAATCTATTCCTGATCATGGCTTTAAAGCTGACCCAAAAAAATTATTGAATTTATCAAACTGATTTAACACTTGTTCAACCTTGGCAATCCTTTGTTCTAAACTTCCTGTTAAAGCGATGTATGGAATCCGACGTTGTTTGAGATCTGCAATAATTTGTTGATGAAAAATAGCTCTTTTTTGTGGGCCACTACGATCCCAGGTGTCGTCATAAGCAATATCATCTTCACATAAGAAAAATAAGTCATAGCGCTGTGCATTTTCGAGTGCAAGTTGTTTGAGCTGCTCCGGTAGTCGGCCATGATAATCCATACAAAACATCGCTGTGGTTATCGCGTTGGTGTCTACAAATAAATAACAGTTTGCATCTAAAGTGGCCTGATCTTCGTAGGCGATATGACGATCTGCAATAATGTTGAAATCCTCAAAACCGATACGACGATCAACTTGGTAAGTTTCCCAATATTCACGCCCATATTCTGGGGCAAAAGTTGTTGCATACTTTTTCGCAAGTGCTTCAACTAAGGTAGACTTGCCTGTAGACATAGCACCAACAAAGACGACTTTGCTAATCAAATCTGCATAGACACAGTTGGGAATAAACTTCCGATTTTGGAAGGCATTTGCTCGAATCATTGTAGCGGAGATCGGCACCTGTAGACGTGGCTCATCCACTCTACGATCAATTGCATTGAGTGCCCTGCTGACATGCGTACCATAAAATTCACTACTATAAAAATGCGAAATTTTCACACCATTGAGCTTTTGAATGATGTAATTTTCTTGTTCTATTTCAAAAGCCCGATCATTGGAATAACCCTCAGGCCCATCCCATGCCTCAATCACATAAATTTGAGGAAATAAATCTCTGATCCATTGGGCGCGAATGTTCAAGGGAATGGTTGTAATTGAACTTTGATAGATCAATACATATAGCTCATCCACTTCCTGTAATGCTGTTTCAAATACATGTACATGCCCTGCATGTAAGGGGGCATATTTACCAAGTGTCAGTCCGATTTTTTTCATAGTTGTTAAATTCAATAGGATGAGTTTGAATGGTTTTGTGCAAGTTTATTCCAATTATAGTAACCGTAGATGGCATTGATCAGAAAGGCCGACCACATCAATAACATCATTGCACCATCACCACTCCCATCAAGGGTTCGGATCGCCCACATTAAAATACTGAATATATTTAATGCAATATAGAACCACCATTGCTCTTTAAAACGCAGCAGCATCAAAATCGTTGCCGAGATTGCAAGAATATTGGTGGTTGCATCTATATAAGGCGTATTTTGAGTGGAAATTTGGGCAAGTAGGTAACCGAGTATAGCAATACAACCTATATTGCTCAGGATGATCAAAATCAAATAAGCATGCCGAAGGACATACGCCTGCTGTAATTGTTTTTCTGTGGTATGTTTCTGCCAAAGTAGCATGCCGATCAAAGCAGTTGGGACAAAGAACAAGAGATTCAGTCCCATTTCGCCATAAAGCCCGTTGTTATAGCAAATCCATGCATAAGCACAGCTATTGAATAAACCAAAACTATAATTGAGAATATTGCCTTTTGCTGCCAATACCACACAGAGAATTCCGCTGAGTAATACCACGAAATTAAACCATGTATCCTGTTGAACTAAGGTAATGATACAGCCGATGAAAATAAAACTAAAAAGCCAAACAATTTCAAATACATTCCAATTTTTGAAAAGAAGTCGAAAGGGTGAGGGAAAAAAGAGTTTCAACATAGGGTTTGTAATTCTAACGAATGCTGCTGGTGTTATTTGCTGGTAATTTATACCGGATTTAAATCTTACAGACGATTTGAAATTTCAGTTTAATCGTATGCAAGGACTGGATTGTTGCCTATTGTTTTTTACCAAGCCTTTTATATATGCATTATCATGATTCATTTTTAATGTATTTAATCAAGGGATGTTTGATCAAAGAATCTTCCCAACATTTCTTTGAGACTAGCATGTTTTTACCGCTACGTATTACCTTGCGAAACGATATTTTTCATCATTTAGAATAACTAAATTTCGTATTTCGTAGCTAGTATCGCTTAAAAAACACACGTAGTCGCAAACTTCGACGAATTGTCTACAGACCTTAGTTAAAATTAGGTTTGTAATCAAAATTCTGAGTGACCACATTGTCTGAAAATGGACGAATTGTTTTCTTTGCCAAAGTAATGGTATTGATCATATTGTTGGGGAAAATTTCGATGGTGTTATTAAATTCTTCAACATTACGGTTAAAGATGGTGATTGCTGCACCGACATTTTCATTTTGTTCTTGAATATCATCCATCATTTTTGCATACAAAGTATCCGCTTTGAGTTCAGGATAATTTTCAACCACCACATTTAAACTTTTCATTAAATCTTGATTGAGTTTTTCAACATGTTGCAGTTGAGAAACATCGGTATTGTTTAGATTTAGATTCAAAATTTGCTGACGTAACTCGGTCACTTTTTCTAAAGTTGATTTTTCAAACTGTGTATATTGCACCAAAGTTTGCTCTAAAGTTTCCAGTGTTTTTACTTTCTGGCGTTCAAAATTGGCAACCTCAGCCCATGCACGTTGTGTCGCATTGAAATAACGCACAATGTTATTTCTAACCAGAATACCCCAAACGATCAGAACAATAAAAATCCCAATAAATATGATTAAACCCATTTTGATTATTCCTTTTAATTTATGAAATCAAGTTTAGCATGCACTGTTTAAATTTTTCATATTCAGGCATGGTTAATGTTCTTAAATGTCCACGAAGTGCTGAAATATCCTGAAGCTTTTGTTTTTTACGACGAATGCGAAAGAGATCTTGATCTCCCATATAGCACAGCATATTTTCTTCAAAATGATAAACAATATCACCTGAATAGTGTTGAAAAAAATCACTTAATTTTAAGGTGATACTTGGACTAATGGTACGGGCAAGTTGATGTTGATCATAGCCAAAAATATATAAATTTTGATTGACCAGAATATCCGCAGTTTTCCATATTTGGGTATAGGGCGGAATAAATTCATGGTGTTTATTACTGGCAGCAAAGCCGAGGGCGGGTAATTGAAAAATAAAAGCGCCCCAGTGGTTTTTATGGGTTTCCTTAATTTTCTGTTTTTCACCCTGAGTATTGGGCAGTGAAAACTCATCGACATAATGATACTGAAACAACATCACATGATGTTCTTGTTCACCATCAAACCATTTGGTGGATGCAAATTGTTCAATCTCGTTCAACACATTGCCTTGCGAAAACAATGGAAAACTTTGTTTTAACTTGCTCATGACCAAAAAGGTATTGCTTGTTGTGGAGATATGACTTGGAGTTTTATTGAAATCTAATTCGTAGCGGAGAAACATCATGCGCTGTTCTAAAAAATTTATGACTTCATCAATTGGATCGCTTTGCTCATAAATTAAATAAGCACCAAAACAGCATAACAAGGCTGCTAATAGGCTCAGTGGATAGGGAATATAGTGATGAATCAGCCAACCAAAAAGTGCAGTCATTACCCCAATCATAAATAGCAGTCTGGGGATGAGGTTATGAAAAAATAATTCTCTACATTCTCCCCACGGATGTAACCCATCTAAAATATCTTGTGCAGATTGAGCCTGTTGTCCAATTTCCCAAAGCCGAGCGATATTGCGCATCACATGTTTATTTTTTCTTGTACGTAGGTGAAGTAATCGCTCAACGGTTTCTATAGGCATGGCAAATCATCATGATTAAAGGATATTAAAGTTCAAATTCCAGATTGATAAGTATGCGATAAATTATTGTATCGACAAAGTAAATTGTTTATTGTTCAACTTTATTTGTCTCATAATGGGGTTGGATTTCTTGTAGAATTGTGATCATTGAATCTTTTAGCTGTTCATAATTAGGCATGTTCATACTTTCAAGTTGTGCAGCTAAATCATGTACAGTTTGAACTTTATCGACTTGCATCTGCGGTTTGGTAATATCCGTTTTAAACAGCCAGCACAAAGTAGGGCGCTGGACTTGAACATAAAAATCACCTTTAAAATAAGCCATGGCTTGTTCAAGCATTAATACATGATTTGGTGTGAAAAATTTGGCAAGTTGCATTTCATTTGTACCACTTAATTGGTACTGATTGTCGAAACGAATATCCCCACTCGACCATTTTACGCCAAGACGGCAGGCTCGATTTTGTTTAGATGAAATACTGATACCTTGAGCAGGGAAGTTCTCTAGGATGATCCCCCATAAATCATAATGACGATATTCAATCTTTTTCTTACCGTCTGAATCACGAGTTTCGACTTCATCCACATAATGATAATTAAACAGCATATATGGATAGTTGATACTGTTGATCTGCCAAGCGCCATAAATGCAATGACCAATGGTATTTTCATGATCCCCTAAACCAAATAACGGGAAATTATAGGGAGACTCAATATTTTCATCAAAGGCATTGGGATAGAAGCGAATTTGATATTTCACTTCTAGGTTCTTTTGATGAGTATCCTCAATCAATTGATTGAGGGCTTTTGTCGAAGTGCGCTTATAGAAAGCAAAAGCCACACTAGCGACTGTTGCTAGTAAGAGTATCGGGTGGGTAAAAATAGCCAGTACAAATAAGCCAATCGCAATCGCGATAAAAAGCCAAAAAGTATAATTTTGAATAGACAGACTCGGATCATCTTGCCAATTCTTTAAGCTTGTAATGATCTGTTCAAAATCTTGATTTGATGAGAGTAACTGATTGATCGCATGTATATTGTGCTGAGTCTTGCCATTGTTGGCGTGTTGTTGGCTAAAAGCATTTTGAATTTTTGTGAGTAAATCATTCATCTTTATTCATTATTGTGGCAAGTGCTTAGATGCCTGATTGTAACGAAAAAATGATTTTGAATGCAAAGTGTCGTGTTTAAACCACACTTTGCATATTGGTAGTCTGACTAAGCAATAACTTTTAAATAGGTTGCGCTTCGTTAGACCTTAGCCATTTGCGTTTTCAATCAACATTGCATCGCCATAACTAAAGAAACGATATTTGCTTGCAACAGCATGTTGATATGCGTTCATAATATTGTCACGGTTGGATAATGCAGATACCAACATTAACAAGGTAGATTCTGGTAAATGAAAGTTGGTGATCAAGCGATCAACCACACAGAACTGATACCCTGGATAGATAAAGATTTGTGTATCGCCTGTCCATGCGGCAATTTTTCCCCCAGACGCTTGCGCTGCACTTTCTAAGGCACGTGTTGCTGTCGTTCCGACGGCAATTACTTTGTTGCCACGTGCTTTGGTTTCTTGAATCAATTTTGCAGTTGCTTCAGGCACATCACACCATTCACTGTGCATGATGTGATTTTCGATCTGATCTGTGCGTACTGGTAAGAATGTTCCAGCACCCACATGCAAGGTTACAAAAGCTTTATTTACGCCTTTTTGCTCTAATTTTTCTAATAGGGCTTGGTCGAAATGCAAACTTGCTGTCGGTGCTGCTACGCTTGCCAATTTGGTTGGATCGTTAAACACGGTTTGATAGCGTTCTGTGTCAATGGCTTCTGCTTCACGGTTAAAGTAAGGCGGAATAGGTAATTGTCCATATAAATCTAAAACTTGCAAAATAGGCTGAGAAAATTCCACCACAAATAAGTTTTCATGACGCCCTGTTACCGTCACTTTAACTTCATCTTTGCCAATAAATAACTCAGCACCTGCTTTAGGCGAATTACTGGCTTTGATATGACAATGTGCAATGGTCTGATCAAAAATACGTTCAACCAAAACTTCAATAGCACCACCAGAGGCGCGTTTACCTTTTAAACGTGCTTTCATCACTTTGGTATCATTGAGTACCAATAAATCACCTTCATTGAATAAATCAAAAACATCGGTGAAGTGAAGATCTTGGTATGAACCCTCTGCATTGAGATGTAAAAGGCGAGAAGCGCTACGTGTTTCAAGTGGGTAGCGCGCAATGAGTTCGTCGGGAAGTTCGAAATTAAAATCGGAGAGTTGCATCATGAGGAAGAAAAACTGACATTTGGGATTTAAAAACTGCCGCTAGTATAGTCGTTTTTCAAATTAATGGCTGAAATTGATGTTTTATAATCCAAAAAAACCAGATCTGCCTTAAAATTAAACAAATGTGAAAACTTGTCGTTGACAAGAAAATGAAACGCGCTATTATACGCACACAACCTCTCCCGAGGTGGTGAAATTGGTAGACGCGGTGGACTCAAAATCCACTGTCAGCGATGACGTGTCGGTTCGAGTCCGACCCTCGGGACCATATATTATGAAAAGCCTTCAAGCATATTTAGACTTGAGGGCTTTTTTTATTGTTTGAAATTGGTGCTATCAGAACTTAAGAAACCAAATAAGAACATGAGTGCTTTAAAAAGAAAAAAACTGATTTTGATCAGTATGGACCAATTAATAGATTGGCATTTAAATGATGGTTTCGATGTTTAATTAAAATTACGTAATTTCTAGTGTTCCATCGCTCCCTCTTTAATGACGCATTTTTATAACAAGTATCAGTATGCGAGAAATAGCGCCTGATCACTTAACAACAACAGTTAAAATTTTTAATTTCAATCATTTAAAACTTAACCAAAGGTGTACATATTTCTTGCCTATAAGAAAATTAATTAATTATAGTTAAAAGTATTTTAAATAATTTGAAACTATTTTATTTTTTCTCGCTATTTCAAAAAATATCTAAATGATCTTTATGCAGGTTGTTCAGCAAAGAAGATTGGCTTTATTTAAGGAAAATCAAGGACACATCATGGGGATTCATAAATCATAATCGGAGTAAAATTATAATGAATCTAAGTATTATGATCATCATTGGTTTAATCGTGTATTCGATAGCAGCCATGACTTATGTATACCGTTGGCGAGGAAATGTACGTTATGACTCACTCTCACAATATTTAAGAAAAAGCTGGCCAATATTTGCACCATTTAACTGTGTTCTTTATATGACGACACGCAGCTTTGCAAAAAAACCGATATTGGATGCTGATTTTTTAGAAAATATTGAAGTACTTAGAGCCAATTGGATAATTATTAGAGATGAAGCAATAGCATTAGAGTCATCGGGTATATTTGAAGTGATCAAGACACCTGGAGCAGACGGTTATTATGATGTTGGTTTTCGCACTTTTTACAAACGTGGTTGGAGTAAATTTTACTTAAAATGGTACGGAACAACGCATGTTTCTGCGCAAAGATTATGTCCTAAGACATTGGAGTTACTTAATCAAGTTCCTGCTATTCGAGGTGCCATGTTTTCACTGTTACCGGCGGGTTCTGAACTGAGCTTACACGCTGATCCGATTGCTAGTAGCTTTAGGTATCATCTCGGTTTGGTGACACCTAACTCTGAAACTTGTCAAATTAATATTGATGGACAAACTAGTACTTGGTTCAATGGTAAAGACTTTGTCTTTGATGAAACATATCCACATTTTGCATATAATACAGCGAATTCAGCGCGATTGATTCTGATGTGTGATGTTGATCGTCCAATGAACATATTTGGACGAATTTTTAACAGCGCTTATCGTATTCTTGTTAAAGGTACTGTTGTTCCAAATACACCTGAAGATAAAAGAGGGGTGTATAGTGCTATTTTTAAATTTTTTGCACCATTTAGACAGTATTCAATACAATTTCGTGAAAAGCATTTCAAAACTTATAAAATACTCAAATTCATTTTAAATATGAGCCTGCTATCCATCATTTTTATCGTCTTGTATGGGATGATCTATTTTTTCGAAATGCTTTTTTAAGGGATTAAAATAACTCATTTCCTCAATCATTTGAGAGATAACTTTAGTAAAGTTGTTGCTGAATTTCGCTATTTTGTCTTTGATCTTTGCAACCTCTCTGTCACTTATACATGCCAATAGCTTGATAAATACTTTATGGTTTGATTGCGATGATTTAAATTAGAGGTTTTTATCAAAAGCTTGGTTTTTTCTATTTAAATCATAAAAATATATAAAGCAGTAACTGATTGTGCATGTTAAATAAAATGTGAAATTTATCGAAAATTTCATCCCATTGTTTTTATTTGATTGTATTGCTGTTATATTGTTTTATGTGAACATTTGTAAGTGTTTCTCTAAAGCGATGTTTTCAAGTTTGTATGTGTTTGGAAGAAGTTGATATTTAAACGTTGGCGATTTAAATAACTAGCGTGTTAACTGAAAGTGCAAATGAGGTAAACATGAAATTAGAATTCTTAGAAGCTCATCAGACTGAACAGCTTAGTGCTTGTCAACTATCGTTGATTTTAGGTGTTTATACCACAGACAATAAAATTGAACGTTATTTACGTGTAGCTCGTGCTGTTCTCAATGTAGAAAATGCTTTTTTTACTTTTCATAATGAACCTTATATTTGGGTTGCCGATGAAAGTAGTGATTTTAAAGCAGCATCTATTGCTTGTAAATTGAGCTTATCACCATATTTTGGCAATCAGTGCATCGTTTCAGAAATGCATAAAAATTATGAAAAATTCTCACAATATATGGTTGAAATTGGGATAAAACACCAACGTTTATTGTGCTACGATTTTAAGTTAGAAGATAACGACTCTATTGCACATGTTTATTTCTATGATAATAAAAAAACAACATTTACAAGCAAGCAACAGGCTTTATTAGAAGAACTTAGCTTAGGTTTGGTGACGATCTTAGAGCGTAAATCTGAATCCCAAGATTACTATGAGTTATATGAACAAGAACGCGCTTTAAATTTTAGTAAAACTAAGTTTTTCCAAGTTATTGCTCATGATTTACGTGCGCCTTTTCATGGATTGATTGGCTTCTCAGATGTCTTAGCAAACGAGCGTGAAACTTTGAGTGAAGAAGGTGTACAGGATATTGCAGATTATTTGCACGATACCTTGCAATCGACCTATTCCTTACTTGAAAACTTACTCAATTGGGCGATGGCAGAAGGTGGGCGCTTTGTTTATCACCCAATTAATTTTAAATTAAAACAGACCACAAAGATTGTTTACGATGTGCTTAAGCCTTTGGCAGTGAATAAAAATATACAACTGATTGAAAATGTTGCTGAAGATTTAAGTGTTTTTGCAGATATGAATATGGTGACCTCGGTGATTCAGAATTTGGTTTCGAATGCCTTGAAGTTTACCCGTACTGATGGTTCTGGAAAAGTTTCCATTGTTGCGCATCCAGTAGGAAAAGATATAGAAATTATTATTCATGATACTGGTTTGGGAATGACTCAGTCGCAAATTGAGCAGCTGTTTGAACCACAGATCAAAGCCAGTATAAAAGGTACGATTGGGGAGCGAGGAACAGGATTAGGGCTGGTTCTATGTAAACGGTTTGTGGATCTCAATCATGGAAAAATCTCAGTAAGCTCTAAAACAGGTGAGGGAACGACTTTTATTGTTGCTTTACCTGCTGCAAAAAATACCCATCAAGCTTTGGTTTGTCCTGAAATCAAGCAAGATAAAATAAAAATTTCATAATTTTATATTTGAATAATTTAGATTGATTGTGAGTGGTGGTTTTTTGAGCTTTGTTTTTTAAGAAAAGTACAAAAACCTCCCTAAATGTAAAGCAAACTGCTATAAATAAGCTGATAAAACATAAGTACAGGCTTTTCAATGAACATTGAGCAATTGCAAAAAACATTACATGCAAGTCAGTATGCAGAACAAGTATTAAGTCTACATCAAGCCACTTTAGAACATGATTATGCAATTGATCAATTTCAACAATCGCTCAGTACAGCACAAATTCAACAACTCGTTTACGATCATTTAGTCAATATTCAAGATGAAAATACGTGGATGAAAGTCTTACGTATTCTTCGTGCACGCTTAATGTTTCGTTGGATTTGGCAAGATGCTAACCAACTGACCAATGTGGTGAAGTTGACACGAGAACTGTCTGATTTTGCAGATGCCTGTATCATTGCAGCAAAAGATTTTGCTCGGATTCCTTTGCTGGCAAAACATGGCGAACCGATAGGTTATAACGGCAAGCTTCAAGATTTGATCGTCATTGGGATGGGCAAGCTTGGGGCACAAGAGCTGAACTTATCTAGTGATATTGACCTGATTTTTGCCTTTGATGAGCAAGGAGAAAGCAATGGTCGTAAGTGTATTGATGTACAGCAATTTTGCATCTTGTGGGGGCAAAAGCTGATCTATTTATTAGATCATATTACTGCAGATGGTTTTGTATTTCGTGTGGATATGCGTCTACGTCCTTGGGGGGATGGTTCAGCACTGGCAATAAGTCATGTGGCTTTAGAAAAATATTTAAGTCAGCATGGGCGCGAGTGGGAACGTTATGCATGGATTAAGGCGCGTATTATCACAGGTGGACAAGACGGTGATAGTTTATTGGATATGACCCGCCCATTCGTTTTTCGTAAATATGTAGATTACACCGCTTTTGAAGCCATGCGTGAAATGAAAGCCATGATTGAACGTGAGGTGGCTCGGCGTAACATTGCAGACGATATTAAGCTGGGCGCAGGTGGTATTCGTGAAGTTGAATTTATTGTGCAGGTTTTTCAGCTGATTTATGGCGGAGCAAAATTAGAGTTACAAGACCGCCAATGCCTTGTTAGCCTAAAACATTTGGGTGAGGCGGGATTACTCGATCATCAATCCGTTGAGGATCTTGAAGAGGCTTATCTATTTTTACGACGTGTAGAGCATGCTATTCAAGCCTTGAATGACCAGCAAACACAATCTTTACCTACAGAACCTGAACTTCGTCAGCGAATAATTGATACCTTGGGTTTTGATGATTGGGCTGCTTTTATTGATTTTCTCAACCAAAAGCGCAGCAAGGTGACTTTCCAATTTGAGCATTTGATTAAAGAAAAAGGACTTGATTCTCCGATTGAAAGTTTTAGTCAGTTGGAAAGCCAGCTCAATGAGATCTTAGACCGTAATGCACAAAATCTGATTCATGAGTTTTGGTATGGTCATGCAATCAAGAAACTGCCTGCTAAAGCTGTACAGCGTTTAAAAGAATTTTGGCCGCATTTGGTTGAAGCAGTCCTACAGTCGAATAGTCCGCAAGTGGCTTTAATGCGATTGATGCCGTTGGTCGAATCTGTAATGCGCCGTACCGTGTATTTGGTGATGTTGATTGAAAGCAAAGGGGCGTTGCAACGTTTGGTCAAAATGGCGACAGTTAGTCCGTGGATTTGTGAGGAGTTGACTCATTATCCTGTTCTTCTGGATGAGTTTTTATCCATGGATTTTGAACTGCCTCGACGAGATTATTTGGAAGATTCGCTCCGCCAGCAATTACTGCGTATTGAAATCGATCAAGTTGAAGATCAAATGCGAGTATTGCGCTTATTTAAAAAATCCAATGTGCTTACCGTTGCTGCAAGCGATGTGCTGGCAGAAAGCCCGTTGATGAAAGTTTCGGATGCTTTAACAGATATTGCAGAAGTTTCTGTGATTGCAACATTAAACTTGGCTTATCAGACAGTTGCTAAGCGTCATGGTTATCCTGTCGATGCAGAAGGCCTGCGTTGTTCATTAGACCATATGGCCTATGCTGTGATTGGTTATGGCAAAGTAGGGGGCATTGAGCTAGGCTATGGTTCAGACCTCGATCTAGTTTTTATTCATTATATGGATGAACAAGCAGATACTGATGGTCAAAAGGCCATTAGTGGCTTTGAATTTGCCATGCGTGTTGCGCAAAAATTTATGTCTCTGATGACCACACAAACTTTAGATGGTCGAGTCTATGAAATTGATACCCGTTTACGCCCTTCTGGTGAAGCAGGCTTATTGGTCACCAGTTTAAAGGCATTTGAACAGTATCAACTCAAAAGTGCCTGGTTGTGGGAACATCAAGCAATTGTTCGAGCACGCTCAATTGCAGGTGAGCAAAGCTTAAGAGCAAAATTTGAAGAATTACGCTGTAGGGTTCTCACATTACCAAGAGAAGAAGAGACAGTTCGCAAAGAAGTCCTGAACATGCGTCAGAAGATGAAAGATCATTTGGGTTCCTCAAAAGATCAGAAAAAAGATGGAATTTTTCATCTAAAACAGGATGCAGGTGGTATCGTTGACATCGAATTTATGGCACAGTATGTCGTATTAGCCTGGAGTGGGACGAATCCTGATCTCGCCCATTATTCCGACAACGTACGAATCCTTGAAGATGCCGCAAAGGCAGGTTGCTTATCCAGCGACGATGTATCCGCATTGATTCAAGCTTATCTCAGTGAACGCGCCGAGAGCCACCGTTTGGCACTTGCAAATCATAATATGCAAGTGAGTGCTGCGGATTGGCACGATACCCGAGAGGTCGTTTGCAAGTTATGGCAAAGATTAATTGATCCAACAGCGAGTTTCGCTTTGGAAAGTGAATAATTGTGTAAAAATTTGGAGTGTGCGCCATGAATTTGGCTGATCGTGATGGTTTTATTTGGCAAGATGGACAAATGGTTGATTGGCGTGAAGCTAAAATTCACGTCTTAACTCATACATTACATTATAGTATGGGTGTTTTTGAGGGTGTCCGTGCTTATGAAACACCTAACGGTACTGCGATTTTCCGTCTCCAAGACCATACAAAACGTTTGTTAAATTCTGCAAAAATTTATCAAATGAAAGTTCCATTTGATCAAGCAACTCTTGAACAAGCTCAAATTGATGTTGTCCGTGAAAATAAATTGGCGTCATGCTATTTACGCCCAATTATTTTCATTGGTTCGGAAAAATTAGGTATCGCTGCAACTGATAATACCATTCATGCGACAATTGCTGCATGGAGCTGGGGTGCTTACCTTGGCGATGAAGCAATGGCGAAAGGTATTCGTGTTAAAACCTCATCATTTACGCACCATCACCCTAACGTGACCATGTGTAAAGCCAAGGCTTCAGGTAACTATACTTTGTCTATTCTTGCACACCAAGAAGTGGCACATTCTGGTTATGATGAAGCGATGCTTATGGACCCTCAAGGGTATGTATGCCAAGGTTCAGGTGAAAATGTATTCTTAGTAAAAGATGGTGTATTACATACACCAGACATTGCTGGCGGGGCATTGGATGGGATTACGCGTCAAACGATTATCACCATTGCGAAAGATATGGGGATTGAAGTTGTTGAACGTCGTATTACCCGTGATGAATTTTATATTGGTGATGAAGCATTCTTTACTGGGACTGCTGCTGAAGTGACGCCGATCCGTGAATATGATGATCGTGAAATTGGTTCAGGCGCTCGTGGTCCGATTACTGAGAAGATTCAGAAAGCATTCTTTGATGCTGTTCAAGGTAAAGATCCAAAATATGCACATTGGCTGACTTATGTAAAATAAGTGGCTGCATGCAAAAAAAGGATTCCTAGAGGAATCCTTTTTTTGCTTAGATCTGGCTGTTGTAATAATTGAAAAAAAATTCAAAGGCTAAAATTTAGCTTTAAACTAAATAAAAGCCTTAATTAAACTTGATAAAAATCTCGATACCAATCTACGAATTGTTTAACACCATCTTCAACAGAGACCGATGGTTTGTATCCGACCATCTGTTCTAAAGCACTGCTATCCGCAAAAGTATCCGGCACATCACCTGGTTGTAATGGAAGTAATTCTAAAATTGCTTCTTTGCCTAAGGCTTTTTCAATAGCATGAATATATTCAATCAATTTTACTGGATTGTTGTTGCCGATATTGAAAATACGGAAAGGCGCATAACTGGTCGATGGATCAGGATTTTTGCTGTTCCAATTTGGATCAGGTTGCGCAATTTGATCACTTGAACGAATCACACCTTCCACAATATCTGAAATAAAAGTGAAGTCACGGGTATGGTTGCCGTGATTGAAAACAGGAATAGGTTGGTCTTCAATAATGTTCTTGGTGAACTTAAACAAAGCCATGTCTGGACGGCCCCAAGGACCATAGACAGTAAAAAAGCGTAAGCCTGTTGTTGGTAAATTGAAGAGATGGCTATAACTGTGCGCCATGAGTTCATTGGCACGTTTCGTTGCGGCATAGAACTGTACAGGATGGTTAACGCCATGTTTTTCACTAAATGGCATGGTGGTATTTGCACCATAAACACTACTGGTACTGGCATAAGTTAAATGTGGTGTTTTGGCATAACGGCATGCTTCAATAAGATTGGTAAAGCCAATTAAATTACTTTCGACATAGCTCAATGGATTTTCTAATGAGTAACGGACACCAGCTTGTGCAGCCAAATGAATCACCCGATCAAATTGATGATCTTGAAAACATTGATCAACGATTGCTTTATCGGCAAGATTGGCATGAATAAAAGTGAATATTTGCTGGGTTTGTGCCGCCGTATCTTTGAGAACCGCTAATCGGGCTTGTTTTAATGCGGGGTCATAGTAATCATTCATATTGTCAAAGCCAACAACATCATCACCACGTTCTAAAAGTTTTTTTGCAACATTGAAGCCAATAAAACCTGCTGCACCTGTGACGAGGACTTTCATTCATCTGCTCCGAAAATATCTCGTGTATAGACTTTATCTAATACATCACTTAAGTCATTAGAAGCCCGATTGGCAATAATCACGTCACTTTGCTGTTTAAATTGTACTAAATCATTGACGACTTTGGACTTAAAGAACTGGTCTTCTTGTAAAGTCGGTTCATAGACAATCACTTCAATACCCTTGGCTTTGATGCGTTTCATCACACCTTGGATTGCGGACGCTCTAAAATTATCTGAACCACTTTTCATCACTAGGCGATAAATACCAACTTTATTGGGGTTACGTGCAATCACTGAGTCTGCAATAAAGTCTTTACGCGTGCTGTTTGAGTCAACAATGGCTTGAATCAAATTACTTGGAACGTGATTATAGTTGGCTAAAAGTTGTTTGGTGTCTTTGGGTAGGCAATAGCCACCATAACCAAATGATGGATTATTATAGTGATTACCAATACGTTGATCTAAACAAACACCATCAATAATTTGATGAGTGTCTAAGCCAAAAATTTGCGCATAGGTATCCAGTTCATTGAAATAGGCAACGCGCATAGCGAGATAGGTATTGGCAAATAACTTAATTGCTTCAGCTTCAGTTGAATCGGTAAATAAAACAGGGCTGTCTTTTTTGATGGCCCCTTCGATCAATAAGTCAGCAAACAGTTTTGCCCGATCAGATTTTTCCCCAACAATAATGCGGGAAGGGTATAAATTGTCATGCAATGCCTTTCCTTCCCGTAAAAATTCTGGAGAAAAAATAATATTTTCAGTGTGAAATTTTTCTTTTAAACTCTTGGTGAAGCCGACAGGGACAGTTGATTTAATCACCATCACTGCATTGGGGTTGACCTCTAAGACTTGCTGAACTACGCTTTCGACACTTTGCGTATTAAAATAATTGGTTTTGGTGTCGTAATCCGTTGGTGTTGCAATAATCACAAAATCTGCATTGCAATACGCTGCTTGGTAATTTGTCGTAGCTGTAAAATTTAATGATTTTTCTTTTAAAAATAATGAAATATCCGCATCTTGAATGGGCGATATTTTATTGTTGAGCAAGTTAACCTTAGATTCTAAAATATCTACTGCAACAACTTCATGATGTTGTGCAAATATCATTGAATTGGATAAGCCAACGTAACCTGTTCCAGCGACTGCTATTTTCATAAAAACCTAATATAGAAAATGTGCTTGCAAAAGTTGTATTCAATTTCACAGTGCATTCATTCAAAAAAGATTGCTCAATAAAATATCGAACAATTAAAATGATCATGCTCAATGTGAATTGTTAACGCATCATAGCATATTCTCATGAAACAAATTGTTCAGCATATGCAATCGAATACAGTAACTTGGCGAGGGTAATGGTATGATATGGCGATTGCTCAGGTGGAAGATTGATGCATGCAGGTCAATGAATCAAATTTACAGTCGAATTTAGTTGAATCAGAACAGAATATCGTTTTGTGTATGAAGTGGGGCAGCAAGTATGGTGCTGAGTATGTCAATCGCCTATATAACATGGTGAAACGACATACCACAATTGATTTCCAAATGGTGTGTTTGACTGATCGTACGGAAGGTATTAATCCCGAAGTTCAATGCTTTCCAATTCCGCCATTAGCATTACCTGAAGGAAGTCCTGAGCGAGGATGGAATAAACTATCTACTTTTGAACCCAATTTATATGGTTTAAAAGGCAATTTATTATTTCTAGATCTTGATGTGGTCATTGTAGACAATATTGATGATTTCTTTACTTATCCCGGTGAATTTCTAATTATTCACGATTGGAAACGTCCTTGGCGTGTGACCGGAAATAGCTCAGTTTATCGTTTTAAGTTGGGCACCTTTCCTGAAATTTTGCCGTATTTTCGTGAAAACTTTAAAGAAATTAGTCATAAATTCCGAAATGAACAAGAGTATTTATCGTGGTATGTCGATCAGCAGCAAAAACTAAGCTACTGGCCAAAAGATTGGTGTAAGAGTTATAAATACCATTGCTTGCAAAAATTACCATTGGCTTATTTTAAGCCACCAGTAAAGCCACAAGATGCCAAAATTATTATTTTCCATGGGGAAATTAATCCACCTGATGCTGTGACTGGCGGTGGTGGTAAATGGTATCGTTATGTGTTGCCTTCAGACTGGATTAAAGACGCTTGGCAGTAATTTTATTTAGATCATTAGAAAATTTGAGAACAATATAGATGCAAAACCTTGATATCGTGATTGCTTGGGTCGATGGCAATGATGTTGAGTTAAAACGTAAACGTCATCAATACCTCACAGGTGGAGATGCCTCAGATGCTGTGAGCGATACACGTTTTGCTAGTAATGATGAGATCTATTACAACATTGCATCTATATTGAAGTATGTACCTTTTTGCCGTCATATTTTCATTGTTACAGATAATCAGCAGCCTGAATTTTTAAATGAATTTGCAACACAAGGTCTTTGTGATGCAAATAAAATTCGTGTCGTTGATCATCGTGAGATTTTTGCTGGTTATACGCAATTTCTACCCACGTTTAACACCCGGTCAATTGAAAGCATGTTATGGAATATTAACGGGCTTTCAGATTATTTTATCTACTTAAATGATGACTTCTTTTTCAATTCACCTGCTCAAATTGAAGATTTTCTTGAAGCCAATAAAATCGTCACCTATGGACACTGGAAAAGTTGTTTTAGTTACAAGGCTAAGCTGAAATATCGTCAGTTTTTAAATCGAAAATTTAATAAACCGATTCAACCTGGTCATGTGATTGCACAAATGCTGGGTGCTGATATTCTAGGCTTTAAAGAATTTTTTGAAATCCACCATTATCCACATTGCGTAGATCGTAAAATTTTAAGTGAATACTTATTGCATCATCCAGACCTATTAGAAACACAGATTAAATATAAATTTAGAAGTGTCGAACAGCTAAATCCGATTTCATTGATGAATCATTTAAAGATTCAAAAAAATGAAGCAGTTTTAAAATCTGATTTAGCTTTGGCTTATTTGAAGAATGCTGAAAGCTTACCTGAGTTTGTAGAAGCATTGAATCAAGGCAATATTAAATATGGTTGTATCCAAAGTTTAGATCAACTAAATTCTGAGAATGCTGAACAGGTACGTCTTAAGATGATCGATAAATTATATGATTATTTACCTAAATCAGTTATTTCAGCCAAAGTTTTATCGTAGGAAGCCCATCATGAAAGTTAAAACATATCTGATAAATTTAGATGGTAGTGATGAGCGACTTGCTCGCGCAACAGAACAGTTACAGGCGGTAAACTGGGAGTTTGAGCGTTTTTCTGCTTACGATGGACGTGGCAAAGGATTGTCATCTTTTCAGGATTATGATGATGCGTTGACGCAGCAAACTTTAGGAAGACGGTTACTCAATTCTGAGCTAGGGTGTTATCTCAGTCATTATGGCTGTGCTCAGAAATTTTTAGCAAGTGATGCAGATTATCTTGTTGTCCTAGAAGATGATATGAAAATTACAGCTGATTTCAAACAGTCTATGGATCAAGTTTTAAATTATTTAGATACGCATCCAGACTTAGACTGGTATCTGATTAATTTAGCTGCGAAGAAGAAAAAGTTAGCCAAAGACATTACTCAGTTTGATCACTATTCATTGTGGCACGCTTATTATTTTCCTATTCGTGGTTTGGGGTTAATTTGGTCACGAAAGGGTGCTGAGGCGTTTATTGCACAAGGTAAAACAATTGCGATGCCTGTTGATATCTTTTTCCAAACTTGGTTGAGTAAGAGTGGAAAAGGATTAGGTGTTTGGCCTGCTTTTGTTCGTCCAGCAGGTTTGGACAGCGATATTTTAGGTACAGTTGCAACACAGGGAATATCTCGTAAAGAGAAAGAAAATCGTGACCATTCTTATGGTTTTAAGAAGCAAAAACGTATGTGGCGTGATCGGGTATATGCTCTTAAACATCTTTATTTTTAATTGTATTAAGATGTAATTGGATAATTGTTGGTTAAATATACTGTGTAAAATG
Organism: Acinetobacter sp. LipI_19; assembly: GCF_058242925.1. Lineage (NCBI taxonomy): Bacteria > Pseudomonadati > Pseudomonadota > Gammaproteobacteria > Moraxellales > Moraxellaceae > Acinetobacter > Acinetobacter sp. LipI_19. The sequence goes on along the minus strand of NZ_JBZAYK010000001.1, from coordinate 3,207,600 downwards.
TATTTTTATCAGTATTGCTTTAGGTAAACGTTGTGGATCTATTATATGAAAATTTTTAAAAAATTATTTTATTTAGCTAAATTTCATATGATGTACTATTATAAAATTAGACATACCAATAAAAAAATTGATAATTATGCAGGACAGCTCATTTTTAATCCTGTTACTACTTCTATTGAGTTACCTAAAAAAATTTGGATTTATTGGGAAGGACGTTTCCCAGAGTTTGTAGAAAAATGTGTCGAAAATATTCGTGAAAAAAACCCATCTTATCAAGTATATGTACTTAACCCAAAAAATGTAAGTGAGTACAGTGATATTGACTTTTCTTTATTGAAGGATGCGACGCCTCAACAAAAGGCTGATCTACTCAGATTTGATCTTTTATATCAGCATGGTGGGATCTGGTTAGATGCCAGTATAATTCTTTATGATAATTTGGATTGGATTACTGAACTGATGCAAAATAATCAGACAGAATGTTTTTCTTATTACCGAAAAAAAAATACTACGAATATCGATTATCCAGTATTGGAGAATTGGTTATTGGCAAGTGTTAAAAAAAATGTTTTCTTTAAGCATTGGTATGATGAATTATATTTAGCAATTCAACAAACGCCTAAATGCTATGTACAAAATATTCAAAAAACTGAAAAAAATAGCAAAGATATTTTTCAAAGAATTAGTAATTTGGAATATTTAGTGGCTTATGTCGCATGTCAGAAAGTGCTCAGACGATCTTTCCCAAGCATTACTTTAATCGATTGTGATGAAAATGCCTTTTACTACCAAGTGAAAAATCGCTGGGTAAAAGAAAAGATTTTGATTGATATGGCAATTAATTATCCAGCTGAAGAATATCCTAAGTTAATAAAACTTGCAGGAAAAGAGCGTAATTATTTATGCCAATATTATGATAAAGGAATGTATTTTAAAGGATCTTTTATTGATTTTTAACTTAGAACTCATTCAATCATGTTAAAAAATAAGCTTTGATCTCTTTTCTGAAATCAAAGCTTATTTAGACTAAAATCCTAGCTGACCCAAATTTTTAACTAGTTTGAAGTAGATAAAAACTGTTTAAGTACTTTATATTTAGGCTGTTGAGTAAAATACTCTTCAGAGGACAATGAACCAAAAACAGATAAATGGCGACCATCCAAAGAGTAAGGAATACTTTCTTTTGCCATATGATTTGGTTTAAACAAATCTGCTTGAGTGAGCAATAACGTATTTGGATAGTGCTGAGTCGTATCTGTAATGAGCCGTGAAGTATTTTTTTGCTGTTTAGCTTTAACATTATCAAAATAACTATTTAGATTGAAATTTCGATGTAACCACAATGACCGTTTGTATAACATGCTAATGTTTGCATCAAATGCATAAGGCTCAGACATTACAATCACTTTCTTATGTGATTGATTCGCTAGTTCGAGCAAATTTTTAAAACTTTGTTCTTGATGCTGTTGCACAATATCGGACCAGCGACCTGCAAAAATTAATACACTATATCGATCTATATTGTTTTTTAAGTAATTTCGATTAATCATACATTGCTGGTAGGCCGTTGAATTCTTATCCCCTGTGAATTGATCATCCGTACTTGGATAACACCAATTTGTAGTAATTGCATGGATATTTAAGTTGAGTTTTTTACCCAGATAATGCCAAAAGGGAATATTATGTCCAGCAAAAGAATCACCAAATAAAAGTACTTTTTGAGCATCAGTTTGTTTCGATCCAATATGGCATTCAAGTCCTTGTTGACCTACCTTAAGGCTGTGATCATCTTTAATATTATAAAAACACCAGCCATTGGAAACCTTTGGCATTTCAAGTTTTTCATTGTGTTTTAAATAGAGTGAATCGGCACGATTTTTTAAACCGTCTTTATTTATATATGAATAGAGTGCGGATGAAGAGATCAGGATGATAAAGAATAATAAATAGGAGTAATATACCTTAATACTGACTAAATATTTTCTTGAACTTTCAATATATTTATAGCTTAACCAGCCTAAAATAAAAGAGATCAGAATCCCTAGACTAATATTGACTATGTTTTTTTCAAAGAAAAAATATCCAAGTAAAAAGGCAACTGGCCAATGCCACAAATAAATAGAGTAAGAAGCACTGCCTATATTTTGAATAAATTTAAATTTGGTGAAAACTGAATTTTGTTGGTTAGCAATAAGAATAAGCATCGTTCCAATTACAGGAACTAATGCGTTATAACTTGGCCAGATTGTATCTTGACCAAACAGGACTAAGCTTAGTGCAATGAATGAAAAACCAACAAGTTCAAAAAAATATTTTATGGGTTGAGTTGGCGTATATGTTCTAAAATAATAATAAGCCAAGCCACCCGCAAGCAACTCCCAAGCACGAGAGGTGAGCTTAAAAAAAGCATAGATTGAGTCTTTAGAAGAGATATAAATTGAGAAGCTTAAAGATGAAATACATAATAAAATTAAAAATATTCCTAAGAATTTTTTATTTTGAATAATTTTAAAATATAAATAAACAAGAATAGGAAATAATATATAAAATTGCCATTCTACTGATAAAGACCATGTATGAAGTAAGGCCTTATCATGAGAACTTACTGCAAAATAATCACCTGCTTGACGATAATATAAGTCATTAGATAAAAAACTTAGACTATATTTTGCATCTTTAGCAAACAGTTTGAAGTCTTCTGGGATGAAAAAAAACCATCCGCAAATTGTCATGATTAAGATGACAAAGAAAAGTGCAGGAAAAATTCGTGTGATTCTTGCTAAATAAAAGTTTATAAAAGAAAAACTATTTTTTTCAAGGTTCTCAATAATGATTTTGGTCATTAGATAACCAGAAATAACAAAGAAAACATCGACACCTAAGAATCCAGCAGAAAATCCTGAAACCCCAAAATGGAATAGAACAACAAGTATTACAGCATAGGCGCGAAGCCCGTTGATATCATCACGGAAATTTTTGGTTTGCATATTAAAAACAAATTAAGAGCTAAGGTGAATCCAAAACTTTATAAAAGCTTTGGATCTAATTTCTCAAAAGACTCTATCGCACTTTTCAGTGAAAGATTGTAAACTTTAATATTCTGCTTGTTTAAATAGTGAGAAGCGGCCTCAAATGCTGGAAATATTTCCGTTAAGTATTGGTCAAGCATCGTTGGTTGTTTGTTACCGCTTTTTTCATAAAAACGTGGTTGATTAAAGTTATTCATATCTAAACCTGCTAAATAAATTTCTTCATAAGACAGAGAATAAATAATTTGTAATGCGACATATGACACTGTGAAATAATCAAAAATAGAATCACGAATATGCAGAGAGAATCCTTTACCATCTTCTAAATAAAAATAGTCTTGATGGGGATTAATAGTGAGACGGGGACCTAAAAATCGTTCAGTTACACCATCCGTAATCGTTTCAATGACTTTGATCTGACATTTAATTTGGTCAGGATTGATTCTTCTTAGAATGATGTCTAGACAGCGATGAGTGGTGAAAAAAGTACATTGACTTTGAAGTACTTTGAGTACTAAATCAAAACGATTTTTAGTAAAATTAAAGTCGATAATGACATAATATTTAAATTGAACATAGTCCAATGAGATTGAACCATTAATTCCGATATAATCTATATCTTGTCTTTTAAAAACATCTTCTGGGCATTTTTGAACGGAAGGACCAGTTGCAACCAGCATGCTTTTTTTACAAGAGCGTGTAGGCATAACTGAATTGTCAGCAATGAGTTTCTTACGAAAATACACCTGATCAATTCCACCAAGTTCATTCCTTTTAACGGAATAATAAGGCCAGTATTTACGATTATGTCGATGTGTTTTAGGATGGCTATGTTTATAAATAAATTTATAGATATTTCTTAAAACAAAATTTGAAAAGAATAATTGAATCGATTTTGGTGTTTTATGGTTCATATAGAGTCGTAATGAGAAAAGGATTGAAGATGGATAAAATGTCTATTCGACAATTTATCCATCTAAAGTAAATGTGGGCTTTTTAAATTTAGCTTTAATTTTTCGGATTTGCTTACTCAACCAATTGGTTTCTTGGTCTGGGCGAGTCACTTTATTCCCTTGGTAGTTAATTTGAGTTGCTTTTGAAAAAGTTCCAAAAGGTTCAATTAAATAATTTTCAGGTTTATAGCCAAGCTCTAGTGCTTCCGCATAATATTGATCAAATAACTCAACTAAATCTTGGCGAGGATGAGGCATTATTTTGCCATCAAACCAATGTTTTTGATTCGCTTTGGCAAGACGTGGAATTGCATATTTATGACTAAATTGAGTTCCCATGTCCGAGTAGTGTAATACTTTAATTTGTTCGATCGCTAAGTCTTCACCATCAATATTATTATAAGAATCTTGATAAGGTTCAACTAATTGAGGCTTGTCTTTGATAAGACGCATTAAATTTTTATGACTCTCTGGATTCGTGCGGATTTCATCAAGTGGTGGGAGGTATTGTTTGGCTTTCTCACAATCCCATACACAAGTACATAAACGCGCTGTACTTTTCCCGCCTTTAGCGATAACGATTGCATCATTATTCATAGGGTGTGACCAAAGTTCTGCAATATCACAGAGTACGACCACATCAGCATCCATATAAATTGCGCGACCTGTGAAATTACATAACTCAGGTATTGCCCAACGGAAACCAGAAAAAGGTGTTGCCCATTTTTCTGTAGACCATCCATTACCTGTTTCTTGGTCGCTATACCACGGACTATTTATGTCATGACTAAGTTGCATCCAAATAAATTCAACATTATGCTGTGTATGTTTACGAACACTATGTTCTAATACCATGAGTTGTTCAAGATCACAGTTATTTGGATCGCAACCTACAAAAATTTTAATGTTTTCACTAATCATTATTTATAGCCCCTAAATCACATTTATTAGAGTGGTGCCGTATAGTATATCGCTAAATGCGATTAATTTAAATGAACATTGATCTTTATCGTGGAGTCGATCTCAAAATTAAATTTATGAGTAATTGTTGTAAGAGTTTTTATGAAAAAATTTGTCATTAGTTTATCAACTGCTCAAGAGCGCCGTAAGCATATTGTAGCTGAATTTACAAAACAAGAAGTAGATTTTGAATTTTTTGATGCGATTACGCCTGTGAATATAGACATCGCGACATCTAAACTTGGCCTGGTCGGGTATACAACAGCTTTACACCAAAATGAAGTCGGTTGCTTGCTGAGCCATATGCTGTTATGGAAAAAAGCAATAGATGAGCAACTCGATTATATTGCAATATTTGAAGATGATATCTATTTAGGTGATCATGCAAAAGATTTTTTATTGGATGATGTATGGATTCCAAAAGAATGTTCTGTGATTAAGTTAGAGGTCTTTTATAAAAAAATTGGTGTAGCGTTAAAACAACATAATCTCTCGGCTCCCGATGCCCGTAAGCTATTGTTATTACGTGAAGCGCATATGGGATGTGGCGGATATATCATATCGCAAGATGTAGCAAAAAAATTGCTGAATTTTATTGTTGAATCGAAAGCATTAATCCCTGTGGATCATTTTTTGTTTAGAGAGTGCCCAGAGCTAGAAGTGTATCAGCTTAGCCCCGCATTGTGTATTCAGGATATGATATTGACGAATGGTAATACACAGTTTCCAAGTGCCTTGGAAGAAGTTAGAAATATTAGAAAAGGGAAGTATCTGAAAAAGAAAAAATTGAAATTTAGTGATAAATTGAAAAAAGAATGTTCAAGAGTTATTAGACAAATTCAAAAAATGATGATTAAGCTGGCAAAATTTAGACAAGGCATTCGGACTGTGAAAATAAAATTTCGTTGAAACTAATGTTTTAGCTGTTAATTTTTGAAGTTCTGTTTGGTGGACATGAATTTGCTTATTTATACAAATTCCTGCCACCCTCTAATTTCCTAAATCGTTTATAGCCCCATAAATACTGTTCAGGAGCAATACTAATCATTCGTTCCATTTCTTTATTCAAGGTATCGACTGAAAGCTGTAAATCTTTAGAATTAATATTTTGTGATAGTGCGGTAAAATGTAAATCAAAACCTGAGAAATCAGAGCGGCGAACACAAGTTAAACCCACGACGGAACATTGGGTTTTTGCAGCAAGCTTTGAAAGTAAAGTTGATGAAAATGCTTTTTGCCCATAAAACTCAGAATAAATACCGCCAGACTCTTTGGGGATATGGTCGGGAAGGATGGCAGTAAATCCACCTTGTTTTAAATGTTTAAATAAGGCCCGTACACCAGTATCATCAGTGGGTACTAATGTTGCATTTAAGCGTTGGCGAGACTCTAACATAAATCGATCTAAGTCTTTATCTCTACTTGGTTTATACATGATAACAGGATGAGTATGTTGGTTGATCCACGCATTCATGAGCTCCCATGCTCCAAAATGGGGTACCACACCAATACAGCCATTGGGATTCTTCAAGGCATTGAGAAAAATATCAGCATTATAAACCTCTTTAATTTGGGCTAAGGCGAATTCTGGAGAAGATCCCCAAATTTTAATTGACTCTGCATAAGTCATACATTGGCTTTTTAAACTGGCCTTAATCAGTTGATTGCGTTGTTGTTCATCAAGCTCGGGATACGCTGCTGTTAAATTCAATGCAGTGGTACGTTTTGCTGAAGAATTACTCATAAACAATAAATTCCCCACACCTCTAGCAATACTTTGTATCATCCCTAGAGGTAATCGAGAGAAAGTTTTAAGTAGCTTATACATTTAATTAATATTAGTCGCGATCAGCATTGCCTTTCAACACCAAATAAATTAGTGCTGAAATAATAAAGAAACCAGCAATAAAACTGCTCATGCTGAAATATAGAATACGTTGATAAGTATCTAAATTAAACAACTGATGGCTTAGGATATAACGCATAAATCCCCATTGAACCACTGAAAATACAATGATAATAATTGTATGACGAAGTACATTAGGTCGCATAGCCATAGGTTTTCACCTCAAAAGTTAACAGCGATAGTATGCCATTTATGAGAACTTATCTCAATTAGAACCTATCGAAATAAAATGCATATGAAAAACAGAAAACCCTGCATAAAGCAGGGTTTTTGATGAAACAATTAAAAATTATTTAGATTCTTCAGTTTTCGGTTTTTCGCGTAAACGAATACCCAAGTCACGCAATTGATTTGGTTCAACTGGTGCAGGTGCTTGAGTTAATGGACACTCAGCAGTTTTGGTTTTCGGGAAAGCAATCACGTCACGGATAGATGATGAACCTGTCATCAACATCACTAAACGGTCTAGACCGAATGCTAAACCACCATGAGGCGGTGCACCGAATTTTAAAGCATTTAATAAGAAACTGAATTTTTCTTCAGCTTCTTCTTCGCCAATACCTAAAGCTTCAAAAATTGCTTTTTGCATTTCTAAAGTGTAGATACGCAATGAACCACCACCGATTTCGGTACCATTCAATACCATATCGTAAGCAACAGAAAGTGCTGCACCAGGATTGCTTTTCACTTCTTCAACACTTGATTTTGGAAGTGTGAACGGGTGGTGAACAGATGTCCATTTACCATCATCAGTTTCTTCGAACATTGGGAAGTCTACGACCCAAAGTGGCGCCCACTCGGTTGTTGACATGTTCATGTCATGACCGATCTTGATACGTAAAGCACCCATTGCATCATTTACAACTTTGGCTTTATCTGCACCAAAGAATACGATGTCACCGTTTTCAGCACCAACACGCTTTAACAAATCAAGCACGATTGGTTCGATGAATTTAACGATTGGAGATTGAAGACCTTCGATGCCTTTTTCAAGTTCGTTGACTTTAATATAAGCTAAGCCTTTCGCCCCATAAATTCCAACGAATTTAGTGTATTCATCGATTTGGCTACGTGGCAATGAGCCTGCACCAGGTACACGAAGTGCCACAATACGACCTTTAGGATCTTTTGCTGGGCCTGCAAATACTTTGAACTCAACGTCTTGCATCATGTCCGCAACGTCTACAAGTTTCAAAGGAATACGTAAGTCTGGTTTGTCAGATGCATAATCACGCATTGCATCGGCATAAGTCATGCGCTGGAATTTGTCGAATTTCACACCAAGAAGTTCATTGAACATCTTAACGGTCATGCCTTCCATCAAATCCATAATATCGTCATCGTTTAAGAACGATGTTTCGATGTCGATTTGAGTAAATTCAGGTTGACGATCGGCACGTAAGTCTTCGTCACGGAAACATTTTGCGATTTGGTAATAACGATCTACACCACCAACCATCAACAATTGTTTAAACAATTGTGGTGATTGAGGGAGCGCATAAAAGCTACCATTTGAAACACGGCTAGGCACTAAATAGTCACGCGCACCTTCAGGTGTTGCACGTGTCAAAATGGGTGTTTCAACATCCAAGAAGCCGTTTTCATCTAAGTAGTTACGAATTAACGTGGTCACTTTAGAGCGGAAACGTAAGCGGTCAATCATTTCTGGACGACGAATATCGAGGAAACGATATTTCAGACGGATTTCTTCAGAAATATTGGCATTTTCATCATTCAATGGGAATGGTGGAGTTTCAGATGCAGCAAGAACTTCGATTTCTTTACCTAAAACTTCGATTTGACCACTCACCATATTGGCATTTTCGGTGCCTTCATAGCGACGACGTACACGTCCTACAATTTTTAATACATATTCTGAACGTGCTTTATCCGCAGTTGCAAATGCTTCTGGAGTATCAGGATCGATGACGACTTGAACGAGACCATCACGATCACGCATATCAAGGAAAATCACTCCACCGTGGTCACGACGACGATGTACCCAGCCACAAAGCGTTACAGTCTGGTCAATTTGAGCTTCGGTTAAAGAACCGCAATAATGAGTTCGCATCATAGCGTTAAAAATCCAACTATATGGGTTAAGGAAGCGAGTACGTAAACAGCGCATCGCCTAAAAATGTAATGTGAGATTATGCCTCTTTGAGAGGTGAGTCACAAGGACTTGGGGCAAAAACTACCACATTGCAGAATAAATTTAAGCTAATTCCGAGAAAGTTTAAGTGACTCAATCGGCAAATAGAGCATCATTAAAAATATTTTTTATAATTTAAATAATGAAATAGTAGACAGCCAAAAGTAAAACAAAGAACAGAAGCTTGAGTAAAGGTTTTCATAAAGAAACCAATCAGTACATACAAATCAGTGTCTTGAGGAGCTAATCCTGTGATTTTGGCAATGTAAACATAATAAATGCAACCGCTAAAAAAAGAGGTTGTAAATAAGGCTATACAGAATATTTGTATTTTAGGATTTCGTATTTGATTGACTTTATATTTAAAAAAGTAATGTAACCCCATCCACATTAAAAACGGTAAAGCCACAACAGAACAGCCGATTTGTAGGACTTTATGCATAGGATAAATACGATCAAACATACTGACAGGTTGGGCTAAAAACTCTTTAAAAGCGAAAGTTCGAAAATCTAAATGGGTTAAACCGTCCCAAATAATATGAGTTGCTGTACCTAAGATAATCGCCAACACTATCCAAATTAGAAATTGAAAAAAATTTGAAAAAGAAGCAATGTTTAATGGTTTTTGAATGGCTAAAAACTTAAATAATAATGGGCGATATAAACTATACCAAAGCAAGCAGAACAATAATCCCACCAATAAATCTGGATAGATGATTCCTTTGAATTGATGATTTAAATAAATTTCAGTTTTAACCAATACTCTATACAAATCTGGTGTCATTGTGCCAATTGCGAGTGCAGCAATCGGTAAGCGATTTCCTGAAAGTTTGGACAAAGGCGGCGCTAAAATAGCATGTGAAAGTGTGAAGGGCATTAGGATATTAAAAAGTTAAGCAATGGTTTTGATCTGATTCTATATAAAAAGCCAAAGAGCAAATGTTTTTTATTGCAAAAATATTGAAATGTTATAATATAACGTAATCCAAAAATACTGAGCTTTGAGAGCATCCCATGTCTTTTACCAAAAGCGCCCTAACACTTTCCATTTCTGCAGTTATTTCAACTTCTATTTGGGCGGAAGATCAAATCAATACTGAAAAAAATCCACAACAATTAGAGACCATTACAGTTGTTGGGCATCCCTTGGTCCGTTCAAGCCAAGATTTTGGTGTTGCAGATGAAACTGTTTCACGTGAAAAACTACAACAGGCTGGCACGACCTTAGGCGAAGCACTCAAAGATGAACTAGGGATTTATTCCAATACATTTGGGGCTGGCTCAAGTCGTCCTGTAATTCGTGGGCAAGAGGGTGCGCGGGTTAAAGTGACTCAGAATGCAACAGAAACCATGGATGTTTCAAGCTTGTCACCAGATCATGCTGTCACTGTAGATCCGCAACTTGCACAAAAAATTGAAGTTATTCGTGGACCATCAACATTATTATATGGGGCTGGGTCTGTGGGTGGCTTAGTCAATGTGGTTGACAGCAAGATTCCGACAGCGATGCCTGAAAATGGTTATGAAGGCAATGTTGGTCTGCGTTATAACACGGGCAACGATGAAAAAATGGCAAATGCTGGGGTGACTGTTGGATTAGGTTCAAATGTTGCATTACGTGTAGAAGGTTTAAAACGTGATGCCAATGATTACATTACCCCGAACTATATCGTAACAGAAGAACATGGTGATCATGCACATAGTACAAAAGAGCGTCGAGTTGGCAATACATTTTCAGAGTCTGAAAATGTAAATGTGGGCTTATCTTGGATCGGTGAACGTGGTTTTGCGGGTGTGTCTTATAGCAACCGCCAAGATCAATACGGTTTACCTGGACATAGTCATGAATATGAGTCATGCCATTTACATGGTTTATCACTCCACTGTGGTGGGCACGATGATGATCATGCAGGCCATGACCATGATGAAGGACATGGACATGGGCATGGTGAGGAAGAGCATGATCATGCTGAAGCAGGGCCATGGATTGATATGAAAACAGAACGTTATGATTTCCGTTCTGAGCTCAATGAACCTTTTGCTGGCTTTAAAAAACTTCGTGCACAAGCAAGTTATACCGACTATCAACATGATGAAATTGAAGGAAGTACAGCAATGACAACCTTCAAGAGCAAAGGTTATGAAGGTCGTGTTGAGTTGTTACACAATCCGATTGCTGCTTGGGAAGGCGTGTGGGGTGTTCAAGCCAGCCAGCAAAAATTAGATATCACAGGTGAAGAAGCGGTTCTTGCGCCAAATAAAACCCAAAAATATAGTGTATTTGGCTTAGAGCATCGCCAATTTGGTGATTTTCATGTGGAATTAGGGACTCGTTTTGATCATCAAACAGTGGATGTTGATTCAGCTCAAAAAGACTTTGATGGTAATGCATTCTCATATTCTGGTGCTGTGAATTGGGCATTTGCACCAAATTACACGCTCTCTTTAATGGGTTCTCATCAAGAGCGATTGCCTTTAGCACAAGAACTTTATGCTGATGGAAAGCATTATGCGACCAATACTTATGAATTGGGCAATCAAGACTTAAATAAAGAGAAGTCAAACAATGTGGAATTAGGTCTTCATTATGACAATGACAAGTTGAGCTATCATGTACATATCTATCAAAATTGGTTTGATAACTATATTTATGCCAAAACTTTGGATCAATACGAAAACTTCCGTTTGATCAAATACAGTCAAGATAAAGCCAAGTTCTACGGGACAGAAGGTGAAGTCGCTTATCAGTGGAATGATGTGTATAAAACCAGCCTGTTTGGTGACTATGTACGCGGTAAAATTGAAGATGAAAATGCACCACGTGTTCCTGCTGGTCGTTTAGGCGCTCGTGTAAATGCTGAGTTTGATGAGCGTTGGTCTGGTTTAGCAGAATATTCACATGTGTTTAACCAAGATAAATTTGCGTCTTATGAACAAGAAACCAAAGGTTATAACATGGTGAACCTAGGTGTTGCTTATCAATATCCTTTGGCCAACAAACAAGAAGCGAAAGTATTCTTTAAAGCCAACAACCTGTTGGACGAGAAGATTTATGAACACACTTCTTTCTTATCGAATATTCCACAAATTGGACGTAACTTTGTCATAGGTATGGACTATAAGTTCTAATTATTTGCAATCATTCACCAAATCGTTATTGAAAAATAAAGGAATTCGACCTAGGCTCTAAGGGTCTGCCAATACTTCATCTGTATTTGCGACAACGAGTGTTTTTTAGAGGATACAAGGCATGATCTATGAAATTTAGTGATCTAAATGAGTAGGTCATAACGATGTAGCATCAAAAAACACTCTAGTCCCTCAAGGGTTGTTGTTAAAATTATCTCAAACATCGTTATGAAACTTGAAAATAGTCTCGCTATTCTCTTCATTTCATGCCTCGTTTGCTCAATTTTAGCCGACAACGCAAGTTATATATGAAATGTTGATAGATCCTAAATTGGTCTAGGTCTTTTCTTATGCGTATCTTCAATAAAATTCAAAACAAACTGAATTGGTCAAAACGTCGCTATTTCGGCATTATTATCGGCATATTGGCCTTAGGATATCTCTCATCTGCGATTTATCATGTTTATAAACCGCTTCCTAAAGGGCTGAATTTTACCGGACCATTGCGTCATGCCAATGTAAAATTTATTGCCGATGAAACTTATATTGATGCGCAAGGGAAGCAGCAACTTGATCAACATATCTTTGATCAAGTGTTACAGCTGATTAAGCAAGCCAAGACCACCATTGTGATCGATATGTTTCTATTTAACAGTGAAGTCGGCGATTCTAAAGTTCAGCAACGAGAATTAACCAAGCAATTAACCCAAGCCTTGATTAATGAAAAAATTGTAAACCCAAGCTTAGAAATTAAGTTTATTACCGATCCTATCAATTCTGTTTATGGTGGAATTCAGCCTGAACAATATCGTCAATTACGTTTAGGCGGTATTGATGTGATTGAAACGAATTTAACACCACTCCGCGCATCTAATCCTACTTGGTCTGGAATATGGTATTTATGTTGTCAGGATATTGGCAATAATCCAAATAAAGGCTGGCTGAATAATCCATTTGGTAAAGAAAAAATTACAGTCCGTAGTTATTTAAATTTATTTAATTTTAAAGCCAATCATCGTAAAACCATCGTGGTCGATACAGCGGAAGGTTGGAAAACCATCGTCACATCCGCCAATCCTCATGATGGTAGTTCACGTCACTCTAACATTGCATTAATGGTTGACGGGGCAACTGCAACAGATATTTTAAATACTGAACAAACCGTCGCGCATATGTCGGGAGGAGATACGCCTTTTGTTGCCTTTGGCAAACTACCTGAAAATCCGAATGATCCTCAGGTTCAAGTACTCACTGAAAAAGCAATTTATGATGCAGTCTTAAACATGTTGGCGTCAGCAAAAGCCAATGATCAAATTGATTTAGCCATGTTTTATTTGTCAGAGCGCCAAATTATTAAAGGTTTAGTTGCTGCCAAGCAACGTGGAGTGAAATTACGTATCTTGCTTGATCCCAATAAAGATGCATTTGGTCGTCAAAAAAATGGTATCCCAAACCGTCAAGTGGCTTCAGAGTTAAATGACGCAGGAATTGATGTGCGTTGGTGTAATACCCAAGGTGAGCAGTGCCATAGTAAGATGATCGTAAAGCATAATGCGCAATCTGCGGAAATGATTTTAGGTTCTGCCAACTTTACCGCACGTAATTTAAAAAATTATAATTTGGAAACTGATTTACGCGTGGTTGGCAATCCACAACAACAAGTCTTTATCGATGCTGAACAGTATTTTAATACGGCTTGGTCAAACTTAAATGGTCGTCAAATGAGTGTGGATTACAGCAAATACGCTGATGAGTCAAAACTTAAATACGGGGTTTACCATTTTATGGAATGGAGTGGTTTGTCGACGTTTTAGTATTTATTTTGCCTAGATTCCTTTATCAATGAGGGAGTCTAGGTGGATAAGAAAAAGATAAGCAGAGTTAGAGTAAATGATTGAAACAATAAAAATATACTTAAATATTTATCAGCAGTTGATAGAAAAGTTTATTGAAAAAGAACAATTATCGATTCAGCAAAAAGATTTAATTTTTAAATCGTTAGCCACTCAGGTTGACATTGACATGCTCTCTAAGTTTGAAACACTCAATCAAGTTGAAATACCAATTGAATATAAAAGATTTTTAACTGAAATTGGTAATGGTACAGGGGATACCTGGGAAAGTGCTGGGATAGGACCTGATCTGGGAATTTTAAAAGTAATATTCCATAAGGACCAATGTCTAATTTTGGGGGATATTTTAATTGACCTGCAAACACCATTTCCATTTGTCGATGCATATAATTTGGAAAATTGGGAGGAACTTGCTGAGCAGTTTAACCAGTGGTTAGAAAAGTATAATACTGAATTTAGAGATAAATTATTTCAGCGCATCGAACCAACAACCGAAGAGTTTGAAAGATTTATTCAGCATCATGGTGAAAATCCACGTGATCAGTATTATGAAAACTTTGAGCTCAATGGGATTTTGCCTATTTGTGGAATTGGTTGTGGTGAATATTATTTTTTAGTCATTACTGGACCATCAAAAGGTGAGATATGGATCGATTCTCGAGATCTATGGGGTGGGATTGCGCCTATATTGGATGAGAGTGGAAGTAGACAAAAATTTGATAGTTGGTATTTCAATTGGTTGAAAGCAGAAGTACTGCATTTGCAAAATAAATTAAAAATATAAGTGAGTAAGAAGCTCAAGTCGATATTTGAGCTTCTTACCGCATAATTCTAAATTTTTGAGATTCATGTAGATTGAATTACTGCGGATTTGGTGGAACTAACTCATCCAAATCTTTATTTGAAATATGATCTAACGCATGTAAATCAGTTTTGATTTTCCATTGGCTTTCATCATCTACAGGTTTTGGGAGACGTGCCTCTAACCAGTCACACACCACATCAGGTGAAAAATCTGCATGGTTACATTGAATCACCCAAGCTAAAAATTGTTTCGCCTCACCATTCATATACGGAGGAGGAGATACGGGTAAAAACTGAGTCGGAAGACGTTCATTTTTAGAAATATAATTTAAAACGTGACCAAGTTCTTGCACAGTTTGCCAGGCTAAAGGGTGGTCAATATTGATTTGAAATTTAAACCACCATGCTTGTTTGCCATCTGAACCATAGCTATCAATAAATGCTTCTTGCACACTTGGGATTTTGCAAAAAAATTGATGTAAACGGTCAAAGCTCAGTTCAGCCACAATACAGCACTCATTAGATTAAAATTATATTTTATCAGATTGATGTCAGAATTTACTTAAGTTGATGTATAAACAATAAAGAAGATTAAATTTTGACTGCAATTCATCCATTATTTATCTTGAATGATATATTAAGCTGTTGTGTATACGTTCAAGTTTGGAGGTTGAAATGAAACAGATACTCAGTTTAAGTGTCTTGATGTTGATGCTTTCAGCAACTTCAACAATGACATGGGCAGACGCTAAAGATTGGGCGAATTATCGCAGTGTTGAGCGGCCTCAAAAGAAATATCCAACAACGACCTATAAATATACAGATCAATATGGCCGCCAAATGTCACAGGAGATTCCTGTTCGACCTCAATACCAGCATTCCTCAACGTACCCAAGTTATCCAAATAGGCCCTATCCGCATCCAAATGCCCCATATCCAAGTTACCCACCACAAAATGGTGTGACGATTATTTATAATCACCAGTTTCCAACTCAGACTGAGTATTCCGGTACTAGCTATGGTTATGTAAATGGAGAGGGCGGTCATATAGAAAGCTCACAATACACCTTAATTAGTGATTGGCGCCGTTATGGTTTACCTGATCCTCAGGTTGGTATGCATTGGATTTTCCAAAATGGTCGTTATTTACAAGTGCCTAATAATCGTTGAACATGATTTAAAAACGTCATTATGATCAATATGAATGCATACAAGAGTTTTAACATATTAAAAAGCCCCTTCTCCTTGTTGTTTTGCGCTCCAATAAAGTATTGTTTTGATTTTGCTTAGGAAGAAGGGCTTAGGTTTAGATTAAGAGGAGAGGGGGCAGACTAAGCCAACTCATCGTCTTCTGGTCGCGGTGTTTTACCGTGTGGTAATGATTTTTCAGTGTGCTTATCACGAATAACAGAAGGATATGTCCAAGAAGCATATCTCACTATCAAAATTGCAATGGCTAAGATTAAAACTGACCCTGTGATAATCACTAAATCCATATCGGCTTTATGGTCATGCTGAATATCTGAAATTAGTAATCGCGTGAGTGCGGTGATTGCGATATAGATTAAGAAACGTACAGGCATGTGATTGGTCTTAAAATAGATCCCCACCATTGCGCCTAATTCCAAATAGATGAATAACAACAAAATATCATCAATACTGGCGTATTGTTTCATGGTTAAAATTTCAATAATTGTATGTACCGCTGACCAAGCGATCATACAGCCAATGATAAACAACGCAATATAATGAAATGCTTCTACTGCAATATTGCCCAATTTATCGAGGAGGTTTTCTATTTTTTCTATACGTGGATCTTTATTCATAACATCCTCCATTTGCGTGTGTTCTTTATCATTAAACACTATGCAAATTTCATGCACATGAAAAGTGAAGTAAAATGTTTATGGCGAATAAATAACAACTATTTAATTAAGAAATTGATCATTTCACCTGATTAGTCTATAGATAGATTATTTTCAATACAATTAAAGGAATAACAATGTATTTGTACCGACCAATTGGACTTTTTGAATATCAATTGATTGAAAAGAGTGGCTTTAAAAATTTCCCACCAAGATTGTATTGGCAACCTATTTTCTATCCTGTTTTAAATCAGAAGTATGCTGAAAAAATTGCTTTAGATTGGAATACCAAAGATCAAGCAAGTGGTTATATTGGCTATGTCACACGGTTTGAATTGAATGATGAGTATCTGGCTCAGTTTGAAGTACATACGGTTGGTGATGATTTTTGTCAGGAGTTATGGATCCCAGCTGAGCGACTAGACGAGTTTAATCAGCAAATTATAGGGGAAATTGAAGTGGTTAATATTTTTAAAGGTGAAGCTTTTACTGAAAATGCTGAATTACCTGAAATATTTAAAACCAGCCCAGATGGCTCGAAAGAGTATTAGGAAAAAATATGTATCTTCCTACTCATTTTAAACAAGAGAATCTCACTGAACTTTTCGATTTAATTGAACAGAATCCATTGGGATGTTTGATGGTTAATTATGACGGTGAAATTGAAGCGAATCATATTCCTTTTGAATTGGATCGTTCAGCTGGCAAGTCTGGATTGTTACGTGGACATATCGCCAAAGCCAATCCTTTATTTAACTTGTTAGAACAGGTTGAATCGGCTTATGTGATTTTCCATGCTGAGCAAAGTTATATTTCACCGAGTTGGTATCCAGGAAAATTTGAGCATCATCGGGAAGTACCGACATGGAATTATCGTGTTGTGCATGTGAAGGGAACAATTCGAAAAATAGATGATGAAAAATATTTGCGGGGTATTTTGGCGCGATTGACACGTCAGCATGAAGCACCACAGATTGTACCTTGGAAAATGGGGGATGCGCCGAATGATTATATCGAAGAGCAATTAGAAAAAATTGTGGCGATTGAGATCGAAATAGATTCAATCTTAGGAAAATTTAAAGTCAGTCAAAATCGCAGTGCTGTGGATGCCACAAGTGCAGCAAATGCTTTGCAAACCCAAAATTCAGAGATGGCTGAATCAATTCGGAAGTTTTATCCAAAGTAAGATTTTTTGATGCAACTTGATTTATATTGCGGTCAACTTTTATAGCCACACGATATAATTTTTCTTAATTAATATTTTTAATTAAATCAACTGTATGGAAAAATAAAATTGTTTGAGTATAAAAAGCTTGCAATGTCACATCTTATAACCAAAGTTTAAATTGCTTTGCGTAGGCGATGCCAAACCTTGCGCTGCAAACAAAGCAGTGCTTTGTTTTTGCTCATGGGCGAGGGGTACGTCCTGTACCCCCACCCAACAGCGACATCCATGTCGCTCCACGGTAGGATAATCATCTAGGATTCAAAAGTACAAAATTGAATTGATAATCAACAGTTTCTAAAAGTTGATACAAAAACGTAAATTTCATTTCTGATCAATGACTTGATAGAAATTACTTGTATGAATAATTAGGTGGTTTGACTATAGAACAGTAAATTTTCTAAAAAAAAAGCATTAGTTGTAAATAAAAAAACGCCCGAATGATCGGGCGTTTTAATGTCTTATTTCAGTTGATGATGAAATTAAGCCTGATTCGTAAAATAATCTTCGCTGAAATTCATAATAACTTCTGCCCCTGCTTTGATTTTAGCAACACGTGCATTTAAATCAGGCAAGAGGCGTTGGATGAAGTAATGAGTCAATGCAAGTTTGTCTTGGTAGAATTGACCTTGCTTATTTTTTGCAGCATTGGCAATACGAGCAAACATATAAGAGAAGCTTAATAACCCAACGACATGTAAATACTCTACTGCCGCAGCATTTGCGAAATCAGCATTTTCTTTAGCCCGTTCTAAAATATGCTGCGTAATCATATCTACTTCAGTTGCAATATCTAAAGTCGCATCTTTAATGAAGTTTAAGTCTGTATCTAGACCATTGGCAAAATCACGGATTTCTTCAATATATTCAGCAATGAATTCACCATTACATTTAATTGTTTTACGACCAATTAAATCTTGTGACTGAACGCCATTGGTGCCTTCATAGATTTGTGCAATACGTAAGTCACGAACACATTGTTCCATGCCCCATTCACGAATATAGCCATGGCCACCAAACACCATTTGCGCGTCAATCGTGGCATTAAAAGCTGTATCCGTTAAATAGGCTTTAGCAATTGGTGTTAATAACGCAACACGATTATTTGCCTTCGCTACAGCTTCAGGATCGGTTGAAAATTTAGTAATGTCAAGTTGTTGACCAACGTAAACAGCAAATGCACGAGAAGCTTCATTGTTGGCACGCGCATTGAGCAACATACGACGTACATCACCATGTACAAGGATGCTGTCAGCAGGTTTATTTGGTGATTTAACACCTGTTGCACTACGACCTTGTACACGATCAGTCGCATATTGTGCTGCATTTTGGTATGCATATTCAGAAGCACCTAGGCCCTGAATACCCATCGACAAACGTTCGTAATTCATCATCACGAACATCGCTGCTAGTCCTTCATTTTCTTTACCAACAAGGAAGCCTTTGGCTGCATCAAAGTTCATGACACATGTTGCAGACGCTTTGATTCCCATTTTGTGTTCAATTGAACCAGGACCCGCTGTATTACGTTCGCCCAATGAACCATCAGCATTAACAAGGAATTTAGGCACGATAAAGAGTGAGATCCCGCGTGAACCCGCAGGTGCATCAGGTGTTTTTGCTAAAACAAGGTGAATGATGTTGTCAGCAAGATCATGGTCACCACCAGTGATGAAGATTTTAGTACCAGTAATGTTGTACGTACCATCTTGGTTGCGTTCAGCTTTAGTTTTGATAATCCCTAAATCTGTACCTGCATGAGGTTCAGTTAAACACATCGTTCCAGACCATTCACCTGAATAGATTTTAGGTAAATAGGTTTCTTTCTGCTCTTGAGATGCATAGCTGTTTAACGCCATACCAGCACCGACAGAGAGAAGCGGGTAGAGCATGAATGATGGATTGGTAGCAAATAACATTTCATCTGCAAGTACAGTCAGCATTTTTGGCATTGCCTGGCCGCCCCATTCCTCTTCAGCACCTAGGCCAATCCAACCGCCTTCAGCATATTGTTGGAATGCTTCTTTAAAACCAGCAGGTGTCGTGACTTTGCCATTTTCATAATGAGCACCTTCTTCATCACCTGTACGGTTTAAAGGAAGCGTAACATTTTGTGCAAATTTAGCCATTTCTTCTAAAATTGCTTCAGCCGTTGCCGCATCAACATGTGCAAGCTTTTCGTTGGCTTGCCAGAATTGCTCTGCATTGAAAACGTCATTCAGAATGAATTTCATATCTGCAAGTGGCGCATTATAAATTGGCATGTTCGTTCACCTGTTTATTGTTTGAATCTGTAGACTTAGATCAGTTTAACCAACAAACATGTATGTTGTTAGATGGTCTAAGTAAATAACGCTCTATTTATAAAGAAAAAGGACTGCCAAAGCTATGACCGTCCTTTCTCTATTTCTGCACTCTTGAGTACAGTTTTTTAAATGCCTAACTCGACATTCTAATTAGAATGCAAAGTCTTCTGCGTCTAATGACATCAATGGATCTAAGCCACCCGCGATCACGTCAACATGTGAGCGAACACGTGGTAAGATTTTCTTGAAGTAGAAACGCGCAGTCTTAATTTTTGCATTATAGAAGCCAGTTTCAGTAGAACCTTCAGCAAGCTTTTGTTGTGCAACAAGCGCCATGCGAGCCCATAAGAATGCAAGTGTTACATAACCAGAGAAGTATAGGTAGTCAACCGCAGCTGCGCCAACTTCATCCGGGTTTTGCATTGCTTTCATACCGATTTGCATGGTTAAATCACCCCACTCTTTGTTTAGAGCAGCAAGTGGTTCAACAAATTCTTTCAGTTCAGCATTGTCTTTGTTTGCTTCAGCAAATTTATGGATGATCTTGGTGAAGTCTTTCAACATTGCACCTTGCGTACCCAATACTTTACGGCCTAACAAATCAAGTGCTTGGATTTCAGTTGTACCTTCGTATAAGCAAGAGATACGTGTATCACGTACAATTTGCTCCATACCATGTTCAGAAATAAAGCCGTGACCACCAAATACTTGTACACCGTGTTTCGCTGATTCAGAACCTGTTTCAGTTAAGAACGCTTTTGCAATTGGTGTTAATAATGACAAGATGTTGTCAGCAAATTTACGATCTTCTTCAGTGACACCTTGCTCTACGATATCTGCATATTGAGATAAGAAGTAAACCAATGCACGACCACCTTCAGCAAATGCCTTTTGCGTCATCAACATGTTACGTACAGCTGGGTGAACAATGATTGGATCAGCTTCTTTCTCTGGTGCTTTAGGACCAGAAAGTGAACGCATTGCTAAACGATCTTTCGCATATGCAAGTGCGCCTTGGAAAGATGATTCAGATGCTGTTAAACCTTGAACAGCAGTACCAATACGTGCAGTGTTCATAAAGGTAAACATTGCATGTAAACCACGGTTTTCAGGTCCAATCAAGAAACCTTTTGCGTTATCAAAATTGATCACACACGTTGCGTTACCGTGGATACCCATTTTGTGTTCAATTGAACCACAACGAACTGCATTACGGTCTGCAATAGAACCATCTGCATTTACATTGAACTTAGGTACGATGAATAACGAGATACCTTTAGTACCTTTAGGAGCACCTGGTAAACGCGCCAAGACGATGTGAACGATGTTCTCCGCCATATCGTGTTCACCAGCAGAGATAAAGATTTTCTCGCCAGAGATTGCATAGCTACCATCTGCTTGTGGCTCAGCTTTAGAGCGGATAATTCCTAAGTCAGAACCTGCATGAGATTCTGTTAAGCACATAGTACCAGTCCACTCACCTGAAACAAGTTTAGGTAAATATGTTGCTTTTTGCTCAGCAGAACCATGATGCTCAATCGTACGAACCGCACCATGTGAAAGACCTGGGTACATACCCCACGCCCAGTTTGCCGCACCCACCATTTCAGAAATAGCTGTTGCTAAAGAACCAGGTAAACCTTGACCGCCATGCTCTTCTGGAACTGAAAGAGAAGGGAAGCCTAATTCTACATATTTGTCATAGGCTGCTTTAAAGCCTGTAGGTGTGGTGACTACACCATCATTCCATTTACAGCCTTCACTGTCACCGATTTGGTTAAGTGGAGATAATTCATTTTCACAGAAATCCGCGCCAGCTTCTAAATATTGATCAATCAATTCACGGCTTACGGTTTCTTGGAATGCAGGGAGTTTCGCGTAATGTTCTTCAGCATTTAATAACTCATGCAAAACGAAGTGCATATCACGTAAGGGTGCTTTGTATTGTGGCATATCGGTTTCCTCAATACTGGTTAAACCAGATTTATAATCTTCATAAATACGACGTGTGTCTTCTATGACACATATTTGTTCCGCTACATCGTGCAACATCTTATAGTGACGTACAAGTATTTCATGGTTAATTCTCTGTGACTGTAAAGTCAAAGAAAAAAGGCTTGAAAGCTGTAAGTATATTGAGTGTAAACACTTTTCATTGAAAAATAAGGATACAAATAGTCAAAATCGTAAAAACTTGTGTCCAATAAAATGCCAGTCAAAATATGCCTCTCAATGATTTAAACCAATAGACGAATTGCATGTTTTGTTGATGGTGATATTTTTATGGCAATCATTGACTCCAAAGCTGATCCACAATGTCTTCTACCGAATATTCAAAGTATCGTCCTGCTTGATCTTTATTACGTTGAAACAATTGATGTTTAAATGCTTTAAAATTGAGTTTTAAAAAGTTATAAAAATACCCGCCTGAGAAAATGGTACGGAGGTAAAAAGCATTGATGAAATCATTTGCGTGTTGAGTATTAAAATCTGAGCTTTTAATCCGCTGGACAATTTCAGTAAGTTCTTGTTTTGAAATATTGTGGATGATTTTAGGCTCAGGTAGGCAAATATCAAAGCTTAAATTTTCAATACCTTCGGCTTCCCACCACTCCCAAAGTTCATATTGAGAAATGTCTTTACTGGTAATTTCTGTAAGTGTTTCACTGAGTTTTTGATATTCAAGCGAATCTTCATCACCAAACTCATCGCAATAGTCTATGTAATTGGTAATCAATTCGAACACAGTTGGATAAAGTTGTTGTGCTGTTTCAAAATCGGGTTCTATTTCTGTACGAAGTTTATTCATCGTTTACTATGTTTAAATGATCAAAAAGTTTTAATGATGCTATCAATAAGCGACAAGAAAAGCATAATTTCTAAAATGAAGTCGAGAAATGAGAAATTAAAGTTTTAAGCCCATTTTTACCAATTTATTTTATTCTTTCAGCAATTTACCTCTCTCTCCAAGATGATCTTCTAAATAAAAACAGTCGTTTATTTTTACTGGGAAGAGGAGGGTAAATTGGATGATTCAAACGGGTAGGCTAATTAAACTCGCCCACGGAGCGCTCTTTTGCCCAGTCACGTAAGATAAATTTTTGCAATTTACCTGTCGATGTTTTTGGAATCTCACAAATCACTACACTTTTAGGGACTTTAAAGCGTGCCAAATGCTGTTTACAGAATTCAATCACCTCTTCAGGTGTGGTCTCTGCACCTTGTTTAAGTTCTATAAAGGCACAAGGAACTTCTTGCCAACGCGGATCGGGTTGCGCAACCACTGCCGCTGTCATAATTGCAGGATGAGTATAAAGAACCTCTTCAACCTCTAAAGATGAGATATTTTCACCACCTGAAATAATGATGTCTTTTGAACGGTCCATAATTTTTGCATAACCATCAGGTTGGCAAACCGCTAAATCACCGGTATGAAACCAGCCACCTTTAAAGACTTCTTCTGTGGCTTTAGTATTTTTTAAATAGCCTTTCATGACGATGTTGCCACGGAACATGATTTCTCCCATGGTCTTGCCGTCATTAGGCACAGGTTGCATCGTTTCAGCATCCAACACACGCATACCATCTTGTAATGGATAAGGTACACCTTGGCGCGAGTGTAGTTGAGCTTGTTCTTGAATAGACAGTTCACTCCAACCTGCTTGAGAGGCACATAATGCAGAAGGGCCATAAGTTTCAGTGAGACCATAGACATGATTGACTTGAATGCCGATATGATGCATTCCTTCAATAATTGCCGCAGGCGGTGCAGCCCCAGCCACCATTACTTCTACATGATGTTTAAATTTAATTTGTTGCTCTTTTGGAGTGTTGATCAACATTGAAAGGACAATCGGTGCACCACAGAAATAGTCAACTTTGTATTGATCAATGAGTTGATAAACCAACTTAGGATCAATTTTACGTAAACAGATATTGGTACCGCCATTGGCGGCAACAGTCCAAGCAAAACACCACCCATTGCAATGGAATAGCGGAAGTGTCCATAAATATTTACAACGTGGCGTCATACCGCAGGCAATGATATTACTGGCAGCATTGATATAAGCACCACGATGGTGATAAACCACTCCTTTTGGATTGCCTGTGGTCCCTGAGGTATAATTTAGACTAATCGCATCCCATTCATCCTGAGGTAAATGCCACTCAAAATCTGCATTGCCACCTTTTAGCCATTCCTCATATTCAATTTGACCAATACGCGCTGTAGCCTCATTATTTTCGTATTCCTCATCTGCAACATCAATGATATAGATTTGTTGATCAATAAGCGCTACAGCTTCTTTAGCTAAAGCCGCAAACTCTGGATCAACCAATAGGACTTTGGTTTCAGCATGTTCTAACATAAATGCAATGGTTTTGGCATCTAAACGAGTATTGAGGGTATTTAAAACAGCGCCAGCCATGGGTACTGCAAAATGTGCTTCGACCATCGCAGGAATATTGGGTAAAAGAACAGAAACAGTATCGTTTTTTTGAATCCCAAGATTTTGTAATTGATGGGCAAATTGACGACAACGGGTATAGGTATCACGCCAAGAGATATGACGAGCGCCATGTACAATCGCATCTTGATTTGGATAAATGTAGGCTGCACGTTCTAGATAACGTAAAGGTGATAATGCTACAAAGTTTGCAGGGGTACGTGGTAATTGATCATAGGCACTAACCATGTTTAGCTCCATCTATATTTGTTCTAATTTCCGTGTTTAAAAGATATGCATAAGCCTATAAGAATTCATTTAGGCTTTAGTCGAGTATTTCAGCTAAATATGCATCGTTAGACATCTTTACCATTGTTTAAATATTTTGTAATATTTAATTTATTGAATTAAATTAATATTTTGGACATTTGATGTAAATATTAATCCTGATTTTATTCAGAATCTTATTTAAAATCTCATCATTTAAATACGAATAACTGAACCCATCAGTTTCGCTTTTTTGTATTCCGTTGGCGAAGATCCAGTCCATTTTTTAAATGCACGACGAAATTCCCTTAACTCACTAAAACCAAGATTGAAACTGATTTCACTAATCGATTGATTTTCTTCAATCCACTGTTTGGCTTTTTTTTCTAACACCAGTTGCTTTAATAACTGAAAATTTAGCCCCTCATTGAGTAGTAAACGCCGTAAATGACGTTCGCTAAAATGAAAATATTGCGCTGCTAGTTGCATATCAAAGCGTTCAGGTAGATGGCTTTCAATCAAATGTGCTAATACCTTTGCCAAACTGTGCTGATTCATTTGATCAAATTGTTTTAAAGCTTGATCACAAATCAGAATTGCGCTTTGATAATTGACAGGGCTATAGTTTTTGAGTCTTCTCGACAAGAGTGTTTTGTTAAATCTGATAATATTTTTAGTCGATTTAAAATAAATTGGGCAATTGAAAATTCTTTTATAATCATTGAGGTATGCTGAATGATCGTAGCTAAGTTCCAGACTCACCAACTCATAGCTATCGTCTAGCATCATATTGACACAGGTAATAATACTGGCAAATACTTCATCACAGAAAAATGCTTTTAGCTCACCACAGTTACTTCGCTCAGAAAGTTCAATTTCACAATAATCATCAACAAGATTGACGGTTAAATCTAAGACACTACCTGAAATGGGATGATAGTGCAGTGCGGTCTCCAATGCTTCAGCTACTGTTTTGCAGGCTTGCATGGCAAAGCCTAAAATACCAATTGAAATCTGACCTTCACTACTGCCCAGCAATAAACCTAAATTTTGTTGCTGAGTATCTTTAACTGCGAGATGAATAACCTCACATAGTTCTGAAAAACCAACAAAACCATGCCCTTGGCGAATTTTTTCCAAATCTAAATTTTGTGCTGTAAACCAAATGTCATATTGCCAGTGTCGTTGTTCGGCATAATGAATCAAACTCGTCAATATCATTGGTGGAATATAAAATTGAGAATTGGCAATTTCCTTTTGCTGCAAGCTCATAAAGTCCGCTTCGCCCCCCATATTATTGTTGCTTTTACCCTAGTTGGTATCGCATATTTTTGATTAAGATTCAATCTACTTCTCGTGTTCGCTGATATAAAAAAGATAAAGGATGATCGCATATGTTTTTGGTGGGGTGGGATAAGCAAGAAATAAACATTCAGCCGCAAGGTTATGCCATGTTTGGTTATGGTATGTGGTCGCATCGTGCTTATGAAAAGCGTACAGCTTTGTTTGCTCGATCATTTAGTATTCGTAGTTTAGCTTTAGAACAGCCGATTATTTTTTGTTGTCTAGATTTTGGTTGTATTACATATGCGATAAGAAGCGGCGTTGTTGAGCGCTTAAAGCAAAAATTTACAGACCAATTTAATGAACAGCATTTGGTATTGATGGCAACGCATACTCACTCTGGGCCAGGCGGTTGTGCGTATGAAGCGTTATATAATATGCCGACTCCGGGTTTTGTAGCAGAGCATCTCGAAACTGTGGTTAATGCGGTCATGCTCAGTATTTCCAATGCTATAGGCACAGAGAAAGAAACTGAAATTCGTTATCAATGTTGTCAATTTCCTCACGATATTCCTGTGGCATGGAATAGATCCTTACAGGCTTATAATCGTAACCCAGATGTGATTCAAAGAACCGAAGCAGAAACTCATCTCGCCTTAAACCGTGAAATGCAATTAATAGGTTTTTATCGGGACGATCAATTATGTTCTTTTATTTCATTATTTGGGGTGCATGCAACATGTTTGAGTAGCCAACTCAAAGCACATGATGGTGATAATAAAGGCTATGCTTCGGCATTAAGTGAGCAATACTTATTAACACAAGGCATTCAACAACCTGTTGCAATTTTTGCACAAGCAACAGCAGGTGATGTATCGCCACATTTTCATGGTCCTAAACAAGATGCGATTCGCAAGAAAGTTAAGGGTGAAAAAGAATATCAATATGCTGAGCAAAATGGGCGTTTTCAAAGTGAAATTGCGCTTAAAGCACTGACTACACCGATTGAAAAAAATACCAACATAGTAATGGAAGCATGTTTACTCCAAGGTGGTATCGATGCTGTTTTATCCTATGTAGATCTGAGTCAAGTTGATGTGCCAAGTGAATTTAGTCAGGGAATCCAAGGGGCTAAAACCAGTGCAGCTTGTCATGGTGTCGGCTTCTTTGGGGGAACGCCTATAGATGGTAAGGGGACACCTAAAGCGATTCTTAAAGTGATGTCTTTACTGGCTAAGCGAGTACGTAAGCAACGTTTAGTAAACTCGAATTCTCCACATTACAGCAAATATAAAGCACTCTATGACTCACAATTCCCGAAAGAGATTGTTTTAGAAAGTCCTGACAATCAGTTGTTGGGTCAACATTTAGATTTTCCCCCAAGTATTTTTGATCCTTTAATTGCAGAAATGAATCGCCAAGTCAAAGCTGGTGCCATTCAAGATAGCCCACTGGTTCCGAGTGTTATTCCGCTACAGATAATCCAAATTGGTCAATTGGCCTTGATTTGTTGCCCCGGAGAAATAACTACAACAGCAGGGCAACGAGTGATTCAGACTGTGACAAAACAGTTTGCAATCTATCGGGGTATTTCAAAGGTTGGTTTGGTGTCTTATTGCAATGATTATATGGGCTATATCACCACCAATGAAGAATATCAGCAACAAGCTTATGAAGGTGCACATACCTTATATGGCCAATGGACACATGCTGCAATTCAGTACAAATTTTGGCAATTAGCAGCGCAGTTAAATCTAGATAAATCTCAACGCGAATATGATCAAGTCACACGCCCATCAACGATTCCACTACACGAAATAGAAAAAAGAACAAATCACGGCAATTTAAAAACTGCTGTACGCTAAAGGATGAGCATTATGAATCAGTTGATTAATCAAGCACCAAACAAGCACAAATCAAATCAGCAAAAATGGAACAATTGGTCGGGCTATCAACAGTCTCACCCTGAGCTGATTTTAAAGCCTGATAGTCTTGACGAGTTAAAACACATTGTCGAAACCCAAGCAAAGATTCGGGTGGTGGGAGCAGGTCATTCATTTACACCTTTGGTGTGTACTGATGCAACATTGCTGTCTTTGGATGGTCTTTCTGGTGTGGATCAAGTCAATACTGAATTTGCTCAAGCCAGTATTTGGGCGGGAACACGATTATTTAATTTAGGGCAATATTTAGAACCGATGCAACAGTCATTAATGCAACAGGGTGATATTGACCAGCAAAGTTTAGCTGGTGCTGTTTCAACAGGAACCCATGGTACTGGCATAGGCTTATATTGCATTTCCGGTTATGTACAAGCATTTGAATTACTCACAGCATCAGGAGAAACACTTCATTGTAATCACCATGAAAATCCAGATATTTTTGCTGCAGGACGAGTGTCTTTAGGGAGTTTAGGGATTTTGACTAAAATCACCATGCAAAATAAACCACGTTATAAACTCAAAGAGCAAGTTAGACTGTGCGCGGTCCAAGACTTTATTCAAAATATTGACCAATGGAAAGCACAATATCGGCATATTGAGTGTTTTGCATTTTCTCATGCAGATAAGTTGATTTTAAAAACCTTAGATATTACTGAAGATGAGATTCAACCAAGAACTGAATCATGGCCATCTGAAGATACGTTATTAACCTTATGTTGCGAGTTAACCAAATCTTTTCCGGCATTGAATCCAAAACTACAAAAGCTCTTAGGCGTTTTTATTAAGCCAAGCACATTTGTTGATTGGTCAGGCAAGATTTTCCCGACACCGCGTGAAACGAAATTTAATGAAATGGAATATCAGGTTCCAGTTGAATTGGGTGTGGAATGTTTGCAAGCTGTTCTAGCAGCGCTAAAAAACTCAAAAATACAAACCTTTTTCCCTGTGGAGTTTCGATTTGTCAAAGGTGATGATATTTGGTTGAGTCCGTTTTATCAGCGGGACTCTATTTCCATCTCAGTACACCAATATCATAAGCAAGCACCTAGACAATTATTTGATGAAGTTGAGTCGATTTTGCAACATTATCAGGGACGACCACATTGGGGGAAAATGCATAGTATGACAGCAACACAACTTCAGACCTTATACCCTAAGTGGGATGCCTTTATGCAGTTGCGAGAACGACTTGATCCAAGCGGAAAGTTTTTAAATCCTTATTTAGAAAAGCTATTCTTATCTGAATAATGGATAAAATTAAGTGAATGGGTAAAACTAAAATAGACCATAAAGGTAGACTATGAACAACTTTTTTGAGCAATTAAATCGTGATTTAAAACAGTCAAATGGTGCATTACCTCGATTAATTGTTGATGATCAGGCGCTTGAACAAAATCTACAGTACGTTGCCAAAAAGCTTAAATACGCTAGCCATTTGCAACCACGCCTCGTGGTAAAGTCTTTGGCATGCTTAGCATTATTAAAAAACATTAGTCTAAAGCTTTCGACTCAACGATTTATGCTATTTCACATGCCACAGCTTTCCCCCATCCTTGAGAACTTTTCGGATGCAGATGTATTGTTTGGGAAACCGATGCCTGTGAGTATAGTTCAGCATTTTTATGCGATGAATCACAATTGCAGACAAGCCGATATACAATGGTTAATTGATTCTAAAGCACGTTTATTACAATATCTTGATGTTGCAAAACAGTTTAGTTTAAAGCTTAAAATCAATATTGAAATTGATGTGGGTTTACATCGCGGTGGTGTTCGTTCTGATTTTGCACTGATCGAAATATTAAGATTGATTGAGCAACATCCTGAGTATTTAGCACTTGCTGGCTTGATGGGGTATGATGCTCATGTGACGAAGCTGCCTTCAGTGATTAAAAAGATTGATGTTGCCTATCGAGAGTCACAAGACATTTATCAAAATTATAAAAATATTATTCAACAGCAATTTCCACATTTATGGCGAGCTAATCTTTGTTTTAACGGTGGCGGTAGCCCTACATTTTACCTCCACGTGGAGCAAAGTGTCTGTAATGATCTTTCTTTTGGCTCTATGTTACTCAAACCAAGTGACTTTGACAGTGATGGTTTAAGTGTTTTACAAGCTGCACTATGGATTTCAACCCCTGTTTTAAAAGTGCTGCCATTTACCCAGTTACCTGGATTAGCCGTTTTAGATAAATTACCACATAGCTCTAAAGCCTTATTTGTGTATGGTGGATATTGGATGGCCCATTATGTTTATCCGCGGGGGATTCATCCGCATGCACTTTATGGGCGAAGTACCAATCAAGAAATGGTTAATGTGCCTAAAAATACTGAAATAGCTGTTGATGATTTTGTATTTTTAAGACCCACGCAAAGCGAAGCGATTATTCCTCAATTTCATAAATTATATTGTTATAAAAATCGAGATTTTGAAGCGTGGGAAACCTTTAGAGAGTAATTTGCTAAAAAGGGAGAGTCGATGGATAATCAAAAGTACAATTTAAATCAGAATAAAGAATAATTTTAAGACAAAGGTTTATAAATATGCTGTAAAGGTGTAAAATTTGACACACTTTTATTTTGTTCCACCGATTTTATCTTGAGGATTTTCCTCGATCATAATCTCGCGGTGACATGCTCCATTGTACGGGGCATCACTCCTTAAGGATTTTTAAATATGCCTATTATCACATTGCCAAATGGCGATCAAAAAAGTTTTGATCAAGCTGTTTCCGTTATGGAAGTTGCTCAAAGTATTGGACCTGGACTGGCTAAAAATACAGTTGCTGGGAAAGTAAATGGTCGCTTAGTCGATGCAAGTGATTTAATTACCGAAGACTCAACCTTACAAATCATTACTCCAAAAGATCAAGACGGTGTAGAAATTATTCGTCACTCTTGTGCACATTTGGTGGGTCATGCGGTAAAACAACTCTTCCCTGAAGCAAAAATGGTGATTGGCCCTGTCATTGAAGAAGGTTTCTACTATGACATCTGGATGCCCCGTCCATTTACTTTAGATGATATGGCTGCAATCGAAGCGCGCATGAAAAAGCTCATCGATCAGGATTATGATGTCATTAAAAAAATGACACCTCGTGATGATGTGATTGCTGAATTCACTGCACGTGGTGAAGATTATAAGTTACGTTTGATTGCTGACATGCCTGAAGAAACTCAAATGGGCTTGTACTATCATCAAGATTATTTAGATATGTGTCGTGGTCCACACGTACCGAATACCAAATTTTTAAAATCATTCAAATTGACTAAAATCTCTGGCGCATATTGGCGCGGTGATGCGAAGAATGAACAATTACAGCGTATTTATGGTACTGCTTGGGCAGACAAAAAAGAATTAGCAGCTTATATCAAGCGCATTGAAGAAGCTGAAAAGCGTGATCATCGTAAAATTGGTAAAGCTTTAGATTTATTCCATATGCAAGAAGAAGCGCCAGGTATGGTGTTTTGGCATGCCAATGGTTGGACGATCTACCAAGTGCTTGAACAATACATGCGTAAAGTTCAACAAGACAATGGCTACCAAGAGATTAAAACACCACAAATTGTAGACTTCACTTTGTGGGAAAAATCGGGTCATGCTGCCAACTATGCAGAAAATATGTTTACGACACATTCAGAAAGTCGTAACTATGCGGTAAAACCAATGAACTGCCCATGTCACGTTCAAGTGTTTAACCAAGGTTTAAAATCTTACCGTGATCTTCCAATTCGTTTGGCAGAGTTTGGTTCATGTCACCGAAATGAGCCATCAGGTTCGTTACACGGGATTATGCGTGTACGCGGCTTTACTCAAGATGATGCACATATTTTCTGTACAACTGAACAAATTGGTAAAGAAGTTGCAGACTTTATTAAACTGACTTTAGATGTTTATAAAGATTTTGGCTTTGAAGAAGTACAAATGAAATTGTCTACACGTCCTGAAAAACGTGTGGGTGCTGATGAACTTTGGGATGTTGCAGAAAAATCTTTAGCAGATGCTTTAGATGCTGCAAATCTTAAATGGGAAGAACAACCTGGTGAAGGTGCTTTCTACGGTCCAAAGATTGAATTTTCATTAAAAGACTGTTTAGGACGTATCTGGCAGTGCGGTACAATCCAGTGTGATTTTAACTTACCGTTACGTTTAGACGCTTCATATGTAACAGAAGATAACGATCGTGACCATCCTGTGATGTTACATCGTGCAATTCTTGGCAGTTTTGAACGTTTTATTGGTATACTAATTGAACACTACGCAGGCTTTATGCCACCATGGTTGGCTCCGATCCAAACATGTGTCATGAATATTACGGATTCTCAAGCACAAGCTTGTGAGCAAGTCGTCGCAAAACTCAAAGAAAATGGAATTCGAGCAATTTCAGACTTGAGAAATGAGAAAATCGGCTTTAAGATTCGTGAGCGTACACTAGAGCGTATTCCATACTTATTGGTACTTGGAGATCGAGAAGTAGAAGAAGGGACTGTGAATGTTCGTACTCGCTCTGGAAAAAATTTAGGTACTATGTCAATAGACGCATTTATTGACCTAGTGAAAGCAGCCGTAGCCGAACGCGGCCGGTATATTGTGGAGTAAGAAAGATTAAACAGCCTGACCGTAACCAACAACAAGGTGCTAAAAGTAATCGTCCTGCATTAAATGATGAGATCAAAGCGAAAGATGTGCGTCTCGTTGCTGCAGATGGAGAGCAAAAAGGCATCGTTTCACTTGCTGAAGCTTTGCGTGCTGCTGAAGAGGTTGATCTTGATCTTGTTGAGATCGTGGCGAATGCAGAGCCACCTGTTTGTAAAATCATGGATTTCAACAAACATTTATTTGATCTGAAGCAAAAGCAAAAAGATGCGAAAAAGAAACAGCATCAAGTTCAAGTGAAAGAAATCAAGTTGCGCCCTGGTACAGACATTGGTGATTACAATGTTAAGTTGCGTGCTATTCTGAAGTTTCTTGAAGAAGGCAACAAAGTCAAAATTACTCTACGTTTCCGTGGTCGTGAAATGGCTCACCAACAGTTGGGTCTTGCACAATTGCAAAAAATTGAAGCAGACGTAGCAGAGTTTGGTATTGTTGAACAAGCACCAAAAATGGAAGGCCGTCAAATGGGTATGTTACTTGGACCTAAAAAGAAAAAGTAATTATTCATCTGTTAAAAAAGCACTGCATTAAGCAGTGCTTTTTTACGTTAAAATGGTAGTAAATCAATCTGAATCGAGTGGAATTGATATGTCATCTATCCAAAATTCAAATGAATTATCGAGTATTAACCAAAAAATTATTCAAGCAGGTGAGGTCTTGCCTGTGGTTAAATTAAAGGATGGTAGTGCTGTACAAACTGGTACAGTGGCAACCATGTTGCATAATATCAATCTGTATAACTCAGGTTTACGTGGAGAGATTGAGCAAGAATTGATACTCGCTATCCCTACCTTAGTGAAAGTCGGTTTATTTGACTTATTTAATCCCGATGAGTGGATATTGGGAAACAATGCTGGGCGTAAATTTGTGGGTGAAAAGGCCAAAACATATATAGATGCAATTGCTGAAGTAGATATTTGAAATTAGTATCATAATATGAGAACGTGCTGTATTTTATAAAATGCAATAACATAATTTTAGAATAGATTATTAGAATAATCTCTTTTTATAGCATACTGAATTAAGCAAATTCATGTTATAAAAGTAACCGATTAACGCAATAAAATTCAGAAAATACGTGAAAACGCAGAAGGATGAAATATGATTGATCTCTATTATTGGGGTACGCCCAATGGCCATAAAATTACCATTGCACTTGAAGAAATGGGTTTGGATTATCAGATTTTCCCCATCAACATCTTAGAGAATGACCAATTCCAGCCCGATTTTCTTCGTATCTCACCGAACAATAAAATTCCCGCTATTGTCGATCAAGATGGCCCAAATGGTGAGCCGATTTCAGTATTTGAGTCAGGCGCAATCTTGCAATATCTTGGTCGTAAAACAGGCCTGTATTATCCAAGCGATGAGCAAGATCGTGTTGAAGTTGAACAATGGTTAATGTGGCAAATGGGCGGGCTGGGGCCGATGTTAGGGCAAAACCATCATTTTGGTAAATTTGCTAAAGAAAAAATTCCTTATGCAATTGATCGTTATGTTACGGAAACTCAACGTTTGTATGGTGTTTTAAATAAGCAGCTCATTGGACAAAAATATGTGGCTGGTGAATATTCGATTGCAGATATGGCCATTTTACCGTGGGTATTACGCTATGAGTGGCAGCAAATAGAGCTAGAGGATTATCCTTATGTTAAAGAATATATTGAGCGTTTAACTGCGCGCCCAGCGATACAAAGAGCGCTATCAATAAAAGTGTGAAATGTATTTTATGTTAAGATGAGAAACCACGTAACGTGGTTTTTTATTTTTTAAATAATCGATTTTTGGATGGTTGGTAGGCTTTAGTCATGAAAGATTTCTTTTTGAACTTTACGAAAATATTAGAAACGAATCCAAAAATTTACTGGAGTATCATTTTTGGTATTGCCGGTTGTTTAATGCTCTATATTGCGGAAATTGTGCATATTCAAAATATTTTAGAGGAATTAAATGGTCAAGCGTCAGCCCTGATTAGAAGTGTGATAGACCCGATTGCGCAACGTTATCAATGGTCTCGGATTATCTTTATGTTATTGGCGATTATTTGGGCACATTTTCAGTATCGTAAAACAAAAAAAATGCTAGATTTAGGATGATTGAATTGTAAGTAGTAAATCGAACAAGGAGGTGAGTATGAAGCAAAACTTTGTTTGGCATTTACTCATCTCTTTTGCCGTGATGCTAATCACAGCAATGCTTTGTAGCATCTTGCAGTATCACTCCGCATATGATTACTTCTGGTTTATTATTTTGAGCATCGTGAGTGTTTCAGGCTTGGTTTTTGCTATGTTCTTTGGCATTTTTCAAAATAAATTACAGCAAAGCATTTTGAATACCATGATCTTAGTCATTTTGCTTTCACTTTATTTTATTGTTTTATTCTACGGCTTTATTCATATCAAAATCGATTGGCAAGCGATTTCAGAGGGTAAAGCTCAACTCACATTGTTGCAGAAGTTTTTTAAATCAGACCTTTCATTTTGGTTGGCTTTTCTTGCTCCCTTTATCCTGTCATTCTTGACTTATACCTTAAAACCTAAACCCAACTTTAGCTAATTTTATGGCTTATTTTTTACTATTCCTTTCAGCATTTGGTGCTGCTACTTTACTCCCGTTGCAGTCTGAAGCGGTATTGCTTGGATTATTGATACAACCCCAGCATTCTGAATATTTATTACTTGTTGTTGCAATGATTGGCAATGTTTTAGGCTCATGCGTGAATTGGTATTTGGGACTTAAAATCGAGCAGTTTAAAGATAAGAAATGGTTTCCTGTTTCTGAAAAGAATATGCTCAAAGCGGAAAAAATATATCAAAAGTATGGCTTTTGGTCTCTGTTATTAAGCTGGACACCTATTATTGGAGATCCAATCACACTGATTGCAGGGCTAATGAAAGAGAACTTTTGGCGTTTTCTTTTGATCGTAACCATTGCAAAAGCTGGTAGATATGTTTTTATCTATTTGGTGTATATCGGATTATTTTAATAGAAAGTTAGGGGCTGCTGGTAAGCCATTTATGAAATGTCAACAGACCCTAAAGACACAAAACTATCTTTAACCTTAAAAGACGCATCTTTATGAATTTATTTACATTCATTGATTTTAAATTGAATCACATCATTGAAGCTAGATTGTTTATAAATCCATAAAGTCCGGTAAGAACGTTTTACATTGATTGATGCATGCTCTACGGCTGCAAGTACTTGTTGATCAAGTGCATTAATACCAGAACGTTGAGTTAGCTTAACTTGGGTAATTTCGCCTTGTTTATTGGCTTTAAATTTAAACTTTACTGTACGATCTTTATTCTTTAATAGTGGTTGATCCAATGTAAGTTGTGGTTGTTTTAAATAAGCAAAGGGAACCGACTTATCGAGTTGTTGTTTGTTCCAATTCTTTGAATTAAAACTATAGGTACATTGCTTAGCGCGCTGAACATGATCCGTTGCATTCTCTAGTGTTAAAGTAAATGTTTGATAACCGACTAAAGCAATGGCTTTTCCATTTTTTGAATAGGGTTTAACTTTTGCATTTTCCACAGCATCTACAAGTTTCTGATCCAATGCACGGATGCCTGTACTCTCTTGGATATCAGCATCTGTGACTTCACCAACATTATTGGCTTTTACACGAATGATCGCTGAACGATCTTGATCTTTTAATTCAGCGATTTGATAGTGAATTTGGGGAAATTTGACCCATTGTATACGTGTAGTTAAATGCTGAGGATCATTTTGTTCAGATTGCTCCCCTTTGACCTTTATTGTAGGAAGTTTATCCGCACTATAGCTATAGGTTGAAAGGCACAATAAACAAGTGGTAAAAAGAGCTTTATTCATAGGTTTGGCAATCCATGCAGTTTAATACGCATGAGAGTAGTTTAATTGCGCAAAGTATTTATCGAATTTTGTATTCTCGCAATAGAAAATGCACCCGAAGGTGCATTTTTTTACTGTTTTTTATTCAGCCAAACACATTACTCTTGGCCTTTGGTAATGTCTACTTTAAATAAATCAGAGGTTTTTACCCAACTTATTGCGACGACGGCCAAGGTCATACATCCACCAAATACTGTGGCAGTGATTGTTCCTAAATATTTTGCAGCCAGCCCAGATTCAAATGCACCCAATTCATTACTCGATGAAACAAACATCCCATTCACTGCGGCGACACGGCCACGCATATTTTCAGGAGGGTAAACTTGTAAAATGGTTTGGCGTACAACCACTGAGATACTGTCACAAGCACCTGTCATAGCCAAAGCAAATAAAGAAAGCCATACGTTGCTTGAGAATGCAAAAATAATGGTAAACACCCCAAAACCTGCAACGGCAATCAGCATATTTCGCCAAGCATGATGTGTGGGTGGAAATTTGGTTAAAGCGATCATGGTTATTAACGCGCCAATAGAAGGGGCTGCACGTAAATAACCTAAACCTTCAGGTCCTACTTTAAGAATATCTTCTGCAAAAATAGGAAGTAGGGCAATCACACCACCAAACAAGACTGAAACCAAATCTAAAGATATGGCCCACAGTACAATTTTAGTTTTCCAGATAAAGCGAAAGCCTTCACTTAAACTGCCCCAAAGATTGTCTTGTTCCATGGTGGGAAAAGTACGCTTCTTTAACAAGTTAATCAGACAGAAGCAAATAAATAAAAGTACCGCTACCGAGAGTAAGCTGTTTTCACGACCGATTCCTGCCAGCATAAAACCACCCAGCATTGGGCCAATAATGACGCCACTTTGCCATCCAATCGTGGTCCATGTTGCACCATTGGCATACAGTTCACGAGGAATTAAAAATGGTTT
Source organism: Acinetobacter sp. LipI_19 (assembly GCF_058242925.1). Taxonomy (NCBI): domain Bacteria; kingdom Pseudomonadati; phylum Pseudomonadota; class Gammaproteobacteria; order Moraxellales; family Moraxellaceae; genus Acinetobacter; species Acinetobacter sp. LipI_19. The sequence goes on along the minus strand of NZ_JBZAYK010000001.1, from coordinate 3,170,005 downwards.
TAACGAGGTTGCTGATGGATTGTAGAACCCCCGGATGGTACCCAAACCAAAAATAACCGCATAAATCCCCCAAGACAGTGTAGTCACACCAATTTGCCCATGATCATAACTGTGAAATAACCACCAAAGCACCAATGGCAAAGGGAAGGAGAAAAATAAGCAAACTTTCATAATAGTTTGTTTATTCAGCTTGTCTGCAAAATAACCACCCCAAAGCGACAGTGCAATAAACGGGATTGCTTCTGCTAGTCCAATCAGACCCAAGGTGAGTGGGTCTTTGGTAATTTGATAGAGTGAATAGGCAACAATAATTTCTTGAATTAGAATTGCGAGTGTTAAACAAAATTGATTGATGGTAACAATTGAGAAATCTCGATAGCGAAGCGCAGCAAAAGCATCCTGTGCAGGGGTCATAACTGTCCAGTTTTATCATGATGTGATGATTATAAAGATTTAATCCTGATTTTTCTTATAAAACTAGGTGGAATTTATATCGAAAATTACATTGGAGAAATGTGAAATTGTTGGATGTTTTGCTTTTGTTTTGTACAGAGATGATTTAGAATACTGCCTCCCTTACCTGCAGGTCGTTGTCGCAATGGTGCGAACGTACCGAACAGGTGTTTAAAGAGGTTGTTATGGCTAAGTTAAAAACTCGCCGTGGTGCAGCTAAGCGTTTCAAAGCGACTGCTAACGGTTTCAAGCGTAAACAAGCGTTCAAACGCCACATTTTGACCAAAAAATCTGCTAAACGTATTCGTCAATTGCGCGGTTGTGTCATGGTTCACGTAAGTGACATGAATTCAGTTCGTCGTATGTGCCCATACATCTAAGGAGATTATAAATGGCTCGTGTAAAACGTGGTGTACAGGCTCATCGCCGTCATAAAAAAATTCTTGCTCGTGCTAAAGGTTACTATGGCGCGCGTTCACGTGTTTATCGTGTAGCGTTCCAAGCAGTAATTAAAGCAGGTCAATACGCTTACCGTGACCGTCGTCAAAAGAAACGTCAATTCCGTGCTTTATGGATTGCGCGTATCAATGCTGGTGCTCGTCAAAATGGTTTGTCGTACAGCCGTATGATCGATGGCTTGAAAAAAGCTCAAGTGATCATCGACCGTCGCGTACTTGCTGACATCGCTATGCATGACTCAGTTGCATTTGCTGCTTTAGCTGAAAAAGCTAAAGGCGCATTAGCTGCTTAATCATCTTTGATGATTAAAAAAAGACCGCTTTTATAGCGGTCTTTTTTTATAGCTAAAAGTTTGTTTTCAGACTATTGCAGGAACTTTTCGAGCTGAGTTTCCTTTGAGTTTGATTGTTGAAATACAGCACTAATCATTGAAATTTCTGTTGAAGTAAAATCTGTCATTATGAATGCTCTAACTATTTTGTTATGGCACTGAATTGACCAAATTGTGAATCTAGTCTTATGCGTAAACAATATCATTTTCGCCAAGTTGGTGAAGACACTTATATTTGGGATGTACATCATCTAGTTGAACTAAGCCGAGACATCCCAATCGATAAAGTTCTATTGTCTAATATACAAGAACTCAATGAAGCGTATTGGTTTCCAGATACACATCCAACAACACAGCAAATGATTGAACATTTTCAATTGATACAGCAGGCAGATTTAAGTTATCCAATTATTCTATCTGCTGATGGCAAGGTGATGGATGGTATGCATCGTGTGGCAAAAGCAAAATTACTCAATCATCTTACGATTAAAGCCATCAGGTTTGAAATTACACCACCAGCAAATTTTATCAATATTGATGAGGATAATTTGGATTATGATGATTGAGCAGGCCTTGTGAATGATTTAAACAATCAAATAACTTTGCATACACATTACACAATATCAACGTGAAAGCATTATTGTTTTAGAAATAGCTCGCATAGAGTAGAACAATGAACAATAGAAAATGATGGAGCAGATATGCGTGTTGAGATTGAAGGTTTACAACAAGGTGCAATTGAAGTTGAGTTGCAATTATTACCCAGAGTTGGGGAAGTTTTAAAAGTGATGTATGGTGCAGATGCTGAAGTTAAAGGTGAAGTCACAGCAGTGGATCATTATATCAATCAACATGCAAATGAACATAAAGTGATACTCACCATACGCCCCTTATTTTGATATACATCATCTAAAATGATTGAATCATGAGTGGGTTGTTGCGTGATTTAAAGTAGCTTGTTTGGCTACTTTTTATTTCTAGAGAGTTCTTAAATCTATGAAACGCATCAATGTCGTGGGGACTTCTGCGTCAGGAAAAACAACATTTTCAATAAAATTGGCTCAAAAATTAAAACTCATCTACATTGAAATGGATGATTTATTTTGGTTGGATGATTGGCAAGAGTCTACCGATACTATATTTTTTCAGAAAATTCAGACCAAATTAGATCAAGCTAAATCTGGCTTTGTCATCGATGGTAATTATACGCGAACCACGCATATCAAATGGCAAGATATCGATACCGTAATTTGGTTAGATATTCCTTTTTACATCAATCTTTACCAATCCATACAACGAGCTGTTCGGCGTGCTATTTTTAGAAACAGACTTTGGGAGAGTTCAAATAATCGTGAAAATTTTGGTAAAATGTTTAGTCGTGATTCGATTATTTGGTGGATGATTAAAACGCATCAAAAAAATCGTCAGCAATATATAACGATGATGAATGATCCTCAATATTCACATATTCGATTTATCCATTTAAAATCGCGAAAAGATATTGATCAATTTTTAGCGTCTATTTGACGCGTCATAACTCACTAGTGCCTCTAAAAGTTAACTTATCTTGCTATACCATGTATTGATTGAATATATTTGTGTAGCTGATATCTTAAGTTGCTCTACAGAAAGCTGTGTTTTTACTTAGCATACAAAGTGATAAACATCTTGGATTGGGTGGGGTATGTGCAGTAATTTCCCCGTTGCTGATATCCATGACATCGCGCGACAGATACAAACATGTAAGATTAAACAATATAAAAAAGTTTTTTACCTAATTTTTTGAAGGGTATAAAGTTTGGTTTCGAGATAAGTCCCAATTAAATGAGGATGATATGATTCGATTAGCTGTTATAGGTGATGCTCAGCAGATTGCTGAAGTACATTTGCAAAGCTGGAATGAAACCTATACTGGTATGATTAAGCAAGAAATTATAGATCGCGCAGATATCGAAAAGCGAGTACAGCTTTGGCAACAGATTTTTTCGCATCAAGATCACCATGTACTGGTATATGAGCAAGATGGCCAAATTGTTGGTTTTCTAAGTGGTTATTTTAATACAACGCATAATATCGCAGAAATTAATGCTTTTTATTTATTAAAGAAAATTCAAAAACAAGGTGTTGGTCGTGAGATGTTTGAGCGCTTTTATCAATATGCTCAAGCTAAGCATTATCAATTTATTCGCTTGGGCGTGATCAATAAAAATCCAAGCCGTCATTTCTATGAGAAATTAGGGGGAAATGTACTTGGAGAGGAGATTCTTTCTGATTATGGTGATGGCATAACAGAAGTATCGTATCAGTGGGATATTAATCATAGGACAATAAAATGAGTGATTCTCAATTTTTAACAACTTTACAAGAACAAGTAAAGAACGGGCAAAAGTATAGTTATTTGTGTTTTTGGGGGCATAGTCAAAAGACTTCTGGAAAAATAGACAAGAGCTGTTTAAGTCAATGGTTTCCTGCAAAATTTGAAATTGAAGGTGTCAATTATCAAAGTACAGAACAGTATATGATGGCGCAGAAAGCCAAACTATTTAATGACGAGAATATTTTTCAGAAAATTTTACAAACAGACGATCCTAAGAAAATAAAAGCATTAGGTCGTTTGGTCAAAAATTATCAAGATGAGATTTGGATTGCTCATCGTTATGAAATTGTGGTTCAAGGTAATTTGGCTAAGTTTTCTCAAGACAATGATCTTAAAGCGTTTCTACTGAGTACCTCAGATCAGATCATTGTTGAAGCCTCGCCTGTAGATCAAATTTGGGGGATTGGACTTGCAGCAGATCATGTTAATGCGACAAATCCAAACGCATGGCAAGGTTTAAATCTTTTGGGTTTCGCCTTAATGGAAGTGAGAAAGCAACTTTAATGTTGCTTTCTTTTTAAGATTCATTTTATCAAATAGATAAGACATTATAGTCCAAAATAATAAGCTGCAAGGCAGATTAAAATGGTCACAATAATTAATGCAAAAACACCTGTTTTACCTGGTTTATGCTCAGGATTTGTCTTGTTGCTAAAAGCCTGACGCTGCTCGATTTTGATATTGTCATGCATGTCAAAAGGCGAAGCAATTTGTTTTGGCGTTAAGCGTGCAGATTTATAATGATTTGCAACTTTAACAATAAATTTTGATTTTAAATCTTCAACTTTTTGGAGGAAATGGCGCAAATTCATTTGCTCTTCAGGACTAATGATTTGCTCATTTTCATCATAGGGATGCTTTAATTTTGCAGAAATAAAACATTCTAATGCATCGATACGACAGAAGGTTTCGTGTGCGTAATCAGCTTGATAGTCAGTGGGTAACAGCGCAAGTTTAAGACTTGTATCCTCGGTGGTATATAGCGTTTCATCTAATCCATAATAAGGTAAATCTTTATTTACAGGTTCTGGAAAACCTTTGGCATATTGGGTATCGAACAATTCACTGTCTGTATAAACTTGAATATCATCCCAATTGGGTTGAACTAAATCTTGTTCAATTCGTTTAATTAATTTTGCATTCAGATTATATCGCCAAAAAATCTCGGTACGTAAATTGGGACGTTGCGTTTCAGGTGCTTCGTAATCATTGTCTGCGCTATACCATTCAGCCAATTCTTTACCAAAAATCCATGCGGTTTTCTTTTGTTGATCATGGCTAACAATAAAGTGGGGGATGGCTAACAGTTCAACATTGGCATTTGGATTTTGTTCATCATTTAAAATACTAGAGCTATGTAGACTGAGTCGATACACGCCTTGTTTCTTCAGCCCTTCAAGCCAAATCTGAAAATGCTGTGCCAATAGGTGCTGGTTGGTTAAATCACGGAAGCCAAAAGCATGCTGATTAAAAATGGCATGATTGACCCAACGAGAAAAACTAATCCCTTGAGTGAGATACTCATTGCCATAAGTGACGAGTGTAAGTTGACGTTTCCAGATTTGATCGAGTGCCATTTTTTATAGATCTCAGCGACATTAAATCCATTTTATACTTTTTATAAATCAAAGTTCTAGCATTTCAACAGGAATCAAACAGGGAAATATACAAATTATTTAGAATAAGTTGTGACTAATCGTATTTTTTGTAAAGCGGAAACTTCATTCGACTGCATAAAAACTGTTAGAATATAGAGTTATATTATTTTTCTAAAATATTGCTTTGAGAGTTACTATGTCACTGGAAGCCCTGACCACTGAAGCGCTCGCTGCGATTGCAGCAGCTCAAGACCTGACTACACTCGACCAAGTACGAGTGCAATTTACAGGGAAAAAAAGCCAGCTTGCGGAACAATCTAAGGCACTTGGTAAAATGGACCCTGAAGAGCGTAAAGTTCAGGGTGCTGCAATTCATGCAGTACGTGAAGCGATCAGTACAGCGTTGATTGAACGCCAAACTGAATTACAGAAAGCTGAATTAGAATTAAAGCTAGCAAGTGAAACAATCGATATTACTTTGCCTGGACGTGGGCAAGCTGTAGGAAGTATTCATCCTGTTACTCAGGTTCAAGAACGTATTTGTCAATTCTTTACCAAAGCGGGTTTTACTGTTGCGACAGGGCCAGAAGTTGAAGATGATTATCACAATTTTGAAGCATTGAATATTCCAGGACATCATCCTGCACGTGCGATGCATGATACGTTTTACTTTGATGCAAACCATTTGCTACGTACCCATACCTCAGGTGTACAAGTACGCACAATGGAAAACTCGCAACCACCGATTCGTATCGTTTGTCCAGGGCGTGTCTATCGCTGTGACTCAGATCAAACCCATTCTCCAATGTTTCATCAAATCGAAGGTTTATACGTTGCTGAAAATACCAGCTTCGCAGAATTAAAAGGTTTGTTGATTAATCTGCTAAATGAATTTTTTGAGAAAGATTTAAAAGTACGCTTCCGTCCGTCTTATTTCCCATTCACAGAGCCAAGTGCTGAGGTGGATATTATGGATGAGCGTGGCCGTTGGTTAGAGGTTTTGGGTTGCGGTATGGTGCATCCAAATGTTCTACAAGCTGCGGGTATTGATCCTGAAAAATACAAAGGCTTTGCATTTGGTCTTGGTGTAGAGCGTTTCGCAATGTTGCGTTATGGCATCAATGATTTGCGTATGTTTTACCAAAATGATGTGCGTTTTTTACGCCAATTTGCTTAACAAATTTATACCTCTCCCTGACCTCTCCTAATGAGGAGAGGGGATGTCCAAGATAACGAGACGAAGGGTTCTGATTCTTTTTAAAAAAGAGTCAGAGAGGAATTCATAGATATTGAATATAGGTTTTAGAAATGAAAATTAGCGAAAATTGGCTTCGCACATGGGTCAACCCTGCAATTGATAGCGATACTTTGTCTGATCAACTGACCATGTTGGGACTCGAGGTTGATGAACTAGTTCCCGCAGCTAAACCATTTACAGGTGTGGTGATTGGTGAGGTTTTAACTGTTGTACAGCATCCTGATGCAGATCGTTTACGTGTCACCACCGTGAATATTGGCTCGGGCGAACCTTTGCAAATCGTATGCGGTGCACCAAATGTACGTGTTGGTATGAAAGCACCAGTTGCAACCATTGGTGCAGTACTCCCAGGTGATTTTAAAATTAAAAAAGGCAAACTTCGTGGTGTTGAATCACAAGGAATGCTCTGTGGCGCTTCAGAAATTGACCTTGAAGATAAAATTGATGGACTGTTAGAACTTCCTGCTGATGCACCTGTAGGCACAAATATTCGAGAATATTTAAATCTTGATGATCATGTTATCGATATCAGCATCACGCCAAACCGTGGTGATTGCTTTAGTATTCTTGGGGTAGCACGTGAAATTGGTGTAATTAACCAATTACCTGTAACCGCACCTGAGATTCAAGACGTTGCTGCTACGCTTGCTGACCAGAAGCAAGTTGTTGTGACAACGGATGGTTGTCCTCGTTACTTAGGCCGTTTAATTAAAAATGTAAATACCAAAGCACCTACGCCAGAGTGGATGGAGCAAGCTTTAGCACGTTCAGGTATTCGTCAACACAGTATTCTTGTTGATATTACCAACTATGTACTTATGGAACTTGGTCAACCGTTGCATGCGTTTGATGGTGATGAGGTTCAAGGTTCAGTGCATGTGCGTCAGGCAAGTGCAAATGAAAAGCTTGTTTTGTTAAATGAACAAGAAATTGAATTGACCGAAGATGTTATGGTGATTGCAGATGATGTAAAAGCATTGGCGATCGCAGGCATCATGGGTGGTTTGTCTTCATCTGTTACAGATGAAACCACTGAGATTTTCCTTGAGTCTGCATTCTTTGCACCATTACATATCGCAGGTCGTGCACGCCGTTATGGTTTGCATACAGATGCGTCACAACGCTATGAACGTGGTGTGGATTTTGAATTGCCTATGATTGCAATGCAACGCGCTTCACAATTGATTCAAGCCCTTGCAGGTGGTGATTTCGGTCCAATTACCGTATCTGAAAAAACTGAATTATTGCCTAAACGTGAAGCAATTGAATTGAATCAAGCGCAAGTCGATCAATTGCTGGGTTATCAAGTTCCTACTGTATTTATTACAGATGCACTGCAACGTTTAGGTTGTGATGTGACTGTAAAAGCTGAAGGTGAATGGATTGTTGTTCCCCCATCACACCGTTACGATATGGCAATTTATCAAGATTTAATTGAAGAAGTTGCGCGTATACATGGTTATGACAATATTCAAATTAGTCTGCCAGTGATTGATGTAAAACTTGCTCAACATCAGGATCAATTTGAACTGACTCAATTACGTCAAACGTTAGTAACACTCGGTTATCAAGAGGCAATTAGTTTTAGTTTTGCAGATTTAAAACTTGAAAAACAATTGAATTCACAAGTAAATCCATTAGCGCTTGCAAATCCCATTTCAAGTGACTTGGCGGTAATGCGTTCAACTCTTCTTTCAAGCTTAATTCCGTGTGTTCAGTACAATATCAATCGTCAACAAAGTCGTGTACGTTTCTTTGAGCTAGGGCTACGTTTTGATTATCAAAACGCGAAAAGTATAGAAGATTTGAAACAGATTCCAACTTTGGCTATGATTGCCGTAGGATCAAAACAAATTGAATCTTGGCATGGAAAAGCTCAAGTTATGGATTTCTTTGATCTCAAAGGCGAGGTCGAAGAAATTTTAGCAGCTGGACGTGTTCAAGTTGAATATGTTCGTTCTGATCGTGAATGGTTACATCCAGGTCAGTCTGCGGAAATTCTCGTGGATGGTAAGTCAGTAGGTTATTTAGGTCGCCTACATCCATCTTTGGAAAATGCACTGGATTTGAGCACAACTTGGATCGCAGAGCTCGACCAATCGGCTGTTTTGCAAACTTATGTATCTAATTTTACAGAATTATCACGATTTCCATCGGTTAGACGTGATATTGCGCTTGTAATTAGTGATAAGATTAATGTTAGTGAAATTCAGCAACTTATCGAAAAAACGGGTGGAGAGCTTTTAGACTCTACTTGGTTATTTGATGTGTATACAGGGCAAGGTGTTGAACAAGGTAAACGCTCATTGGCATTTGCATTGTTATGGCAACATCCATCACGTACACTCGAAGATGCTGAGATTAAATCCGGTATGGATCATATTATTCAAGTGTTAGAAGACACTTATCAAGCGACATTGAGGGCCTCATGACAGCATTAACAAAAGCAGAAATGGCTGATCATTTAAGTGAGCTTACGAGTTTAAACCGTCGTGAAGCAAAACAAATGGTCGAGTTGTTCTTTGACGAGATTAGCCAAGCATTAATTGCAGGTGAACAAGTTAAACTTTCAGGTTTCGGAAATTTTGAGCTACGTGACAAACGTCAACGTCCAGGTCGAAATCCTAAAACTGGAGAAGAAATTCCAATCTCAGCACGCCGTGTTGTAACATTCCGTGCAGGTCAAAAATTTAGACAACGTGTGGGAACAGAACAAGAAGATTAATTGGTGCTCTTTATGTCGTAAGATGAAAGCTCTGTAATCTAAAAAGTTTTGTAAGATAAAAACCCTGAGCAATATGCTTGGGGTTTTTTTATTGCAAAAATAAATGCCGCTAGAGTTGTATAAACTAGCTTTGTTGGAATGATTGTAGCAAGGATTGATATCGTTTTATCATAATATCAAATGATCAACTGGATTTTTAAGTAGACGAAGTTTTAGTTAAAACAAGGCGGGAGAATGTGTTGCAATTGTTGATAAGCAAAGCTCTTATGGCTAATAACTATAATCTGAGAAAACTCTAAGCGTCTTTGTAAAAACACAAATAAGTAAAAACATTATAGTGTTGGCTAAGATTATCCGATTAGATCGGTTATTTTAAAGGATGATAATAAAAGTAAAATATAGTTCTAAGGGATTCGTGTTAGTACGGTCTAAAGAGGTTTAACTTGAAGGTAATATGGCTTGTTTCTGATTAATCAAATTTTAACAAAAAATATAGCAAAAAAAAGAGAACCTAAAAGGTTCTCTTTTCTTGATAACAATCTAAGCGATTATTATTGAGCAGCTGAAGCAGCAGCAGAAGCGTCTGCAGCAGCAGCAGTAGCATCAGATGCAGCAGCAGTAGCGTCAGCAGCAGCATCAGTAGCAGATGCAGCAGCAGCGTCAACAGCAGCAGTAGCTTCAGAAGCAGCTTCTACAGCTTGAGAAGCAGCAGCATTTGCGTCAGCAGCAGCTTCTTCAGTTTTTTTAGCACAACCAACGAAAGCTAAAGTAGTAGCAACTGCAGCAGCAATAGCGATTTTTTTGAATAACATGGCATCACTCTCATAAATTTAATTGAGACAAAAAACCCAAGTTAGCCTGTTTTTTGCTTTTTGCATGAGCAGTCTAACTGGTATGCGAATATGCTATCACTGCGCATTTTGAATTGCTACTGTTAATCTTAAAAAAACTGACCAAATTGATGAAAAAGTGATGTTTTTTTAACAGTATTTTACAATCAAGTTGCACTTTTAGATTGGTTTGTTGATAAATAAGCTATTAATAAATATAAAAAATATTGGTCAACAATTTATATATTTAAATATTTGCAATGTTCTGTAACGTTGAAGCTCGGTGATTGTATATTTATGTAAATAATGTCAACCAAATAAAAAGGCTACTATTAAAGTAGCCTTTTTAAATACTTATCGAATTAGTTCGCAGCTTTACGTTTCATTTGATCAAAGAAATCATCATTTGTTTTGGTTTCTTTCATTCGATCTAATAAGAATTCCATCGCCACTAATTCATCCATAGGATGAAGAAGTTTACGAAGAATCCATACTTTACGAAGATTTTCTTCGTTCATGAGACGCTCTTCACGACGCGTACCCGATTTTTTGATATTCATTGCTGGGAAGACGCGTTTTTCAGCAATACGGCGATCAAGAATGATTTCTTGGTTACCTGTACCTTTGAATTCTTCGTAGATCACTTCATCCATTTTACTGCCTGTTTCAATCAAGGCAGTAGAAATAATGGTGAGAGAACCGCCTTCTTCGATATTACGTGCAGCACCAAAGAAACGTTTAGGACGTTCTAAGGCATGTGCATCAACACCGCCCGTAAGTACCTTGCCAGATGAAGGAACAACCGTGTTATAAGCACGTGCTAAACGTGTAATTGAGTCAAGTAAGATTACAACATCTTTTTTGTGCTCTACCAGACGTTTGGCTTTTTCAATCACCATTTCAGCAACTTGTACATGGCGAGCTGGAGATTCATCAAATGTTGATGCAACAACTTCACCACGCACAGTACGTTCCATTTCGGTCACTTCTTCAGGACGTTCGTCGATCAAAAGTACAATCAGGAAGCATTCAGGATTATTACGCACAATAGATTGAGCAATGTTCTGTAATAACATTGTTTTACCCGCTTTTGGCGGTGCTACGATAATTGAACGTTGACCTTTACCAATGGGTGCAACTAAGTCCACTACACGCGCTGTCAAATCTTCAGAAGAACCATTACCTAATTCCATAACCAATTGCTCAGTTGGGAAAAGTGGTGTGAGGTTTTCAAATAAAATTTTATTGCGTGAGTTTTCAGGAGTGTCATAGTTAATTTGATTAACTTTTAATAATGCAAAGTAGCGTTCACCTTCTTTAGGTGGGCGAATCGTACCTGTAATCGTATCACCCGTTCGTAGATTGAAACGACGAATTTGTGAAGGACTAACATAGATATCATCCGGACCTGCAAGATAAGAACCTGCAGCGGAACGTAAAAAGCCGAAACCATCAGACAAAATTTCAAGAACACCATCACCAAAAATTTCTTCGCCATTCATTGCATGGCGTTTGAGGATGGCAAAAATGATGTCTTGCTTACGATTACGAGCCATTCCTTCAAGGCCCATAAACTCAGCAATTTTAATGAGTTCGCCGATCGGTTTTTTCTTGAGTTCAGTTAAATTCATAAATGGTCAGATTGAATAAGGATGTGTGGAACACAGATAAAGAGAAAAGAAGCAAAAGTCGCCAGCAGTGTAATAGGTGAGTTGAAGTTGTATAGACACAAAAACAAACTCAGAATCTATGTAGTTCTTTCGAGGAGAAATATGTAAAACAATTTCTGTTGCCGAACGGCGATCTTATGTGTTGTCCTTTAAGAAACAGGAAGAGAATCCTAATGTTCCTTGAGCATGGAATATAAGTTAGATCAACAAGTTTGTCAAATTATAGTCGAAAAAAAATACGCTAGAAAATCAAGCGTATTTCTCATTTTCCTAGATTTATACAAATAATGTATAAATTCAGCAAATTAAATATTTTCTTCAATGAATGCAGTTAATTTAGATTTTGGCACTGCACCAATCTGTTGAGCAACAACTTCACCATTTTTGAACATCAATAACGCTGGAATGTTACGAATGTTATAGTTGACAGCAGTTGCTTCACATGCAGTCACATCAACTTTAACGATTTTAACTTTACCTTCAAATTCAGTTGAAAGTACTTCAAGAACTGGTGCAATCGCTTTACACGGTGCACACCAGCCAGCCCAGAAATCTACGATTACAGGGATATCAGATTGAAGTACATCTGCATCAAAGTTGTCATCAGTGGTATTTACGATATTGCCAGACATGGATTTTGCTCCAAAATATTTTAAAGATGAATCTATCTATGGATATAAGTATTACATAGTCATCTTTAACAATGTAGGGGGATGCTTAAATTTTCATTCTAATTTGTGAGTTTGTCCAATTGATGCTCACGATATTTACAATCGGATCTTTAGAAAATCAGTGAAACTGTCACATAATTGTCATATATGCTGAAAAAATAATGACTCATCAAATTGTCTAAATAAATGGCTTTTAAAAAGCGTGTATGTGAATTAATCTAAGCAACAATTCAGTATGAGTTTGTATAAATAATGTCTGATTTTTTGATTGATGAAGAATTACTTGCCGCGATTGATATGGGGTCAAATAGTTTCCATTTGGCAATTGCTCGTGTGGATCATGGTGAAGTTAAGAAAGTTGCTTCTATGTCAGAAAAGGTTCAGCTTGCGGCTGGATTAGATGAAAATAAAAACTTAACTGAAGCTGCACAGCAACGAGGCTTGGCTTGCTTAGCGCGTTTTGTTGGACGTTTAAGTTCAGTACAGCCCACTCGCCTCAGAATTGTAGCGACAAATGCTCTACGTCAAGCTAAAAATGGGCATGAATTTATTCAAAAAGCAGCTGAGATCCTGCCAAAACCCATCGAAATTATTGCGGGACGAGAAGAAGCCCGACTTATTTACTTGGGTGTCTCGCATACTATGGCCAATAGTGGTCGTCGTCTGGTGATCGATATTGGTGGTGGATCTACTGAATTGATTATTGGTGAAGAGTTTGAGCCGATTCATACCGAATCTTTACAAATGGGCTGTGTTGCTTTTACTAAAGCCTATTTTGCCGAGGGCGATATTAATAACAAGGCTTTTGATAAAGCTGTGGTTGCTGCACGAAAAGAATTGTCTTCGATTGCAAATACCTATAAAGCTGCGGGTTGGGATACTGTGGTCGGTTCTAGTGGAACCATCAAAGCGTGTCGTCAAATTGCTGTCAATATGGGCTGGAGTGATGAGCAAGAAAATCTTACTCGAGAAGGTTTAGAAAAGTTAAAAGATAAATTGCTGAAATTTAAAAATATTTCAGATATGGAGTTTGAAGGCTTAAAAGAAGACCGTCGAGCTGTATTACCTGCGGGTTTAGCGATCCTTTATGCTGTTTTTGAAGTCTTGAATATTGATAAGCTGGTATATTCTGATGGGGCATTACGTGAAGGTGTAATGTATGACTTATTAGGCCGTTTCCAACATGAAGATATTCGGGATCGTAGTGTACAGGCAATGATGGGACGCTATGGTGCAGATGCAAAACAAGCTGAGCGTGTCGTAGAAACAGCACAACATTTGTTTAATGCCGTGGCCAGTACATTAAATTTAAACAGTGATGATAGTGATCTTTTGCGTCGAGCTGCTTATTTGCATGAGATGGGCTTAGCCATTAGCCATAGTGGTTATCAAAAACACAGTGCTTACTTATTACAACATTCAGACATTCCTGGTTTTTCACAAATTGATCAAAACCATTTGTCACATTTGGTCGCTCATCATCGTCGTAAATTGCGAGTAGATGCCAAATTAGAAGTGCTAAAAGTGGGCGGCAACAAGCTTGTGTACTTGTGTTTGTTACTCCGTCTTGCTGTTTTACTGAATCATAGTCGTAGCGATGAGATGCTTCCTGCCATTGAATTGGCGGTAGAGAATGAGCAACAATGGCAACTTAGCGTTTCTGGTGATGCCAAACAATGGCCATTGCTGGTTGCAGATTTGCATGATGAGCAAGTGCAATTTAAGCATTGGGACATTGAATTGAATATTCAGTCGGAACAGTTTATCGATTAACTTAAAGGTTTTGTGATGATGGAATGATCAATCATTTCATATCACTTAAACCTAAACTTCCGATGCGTAATCCATCGGTGAATTAGGGATAATACTCGACTTATGAAAAATAAAGCTGCTCAATCTCAAGCTTGGAAAACGGTTCAAATTGCACGTCACCCTGAGCGTCCGCAATTTTTGGATTACGTAGGCGAAATCTTTACTGAATTTGATACCTTGCATGGTGATCGTCTATATGGTGATGATGGTGCAATGGTGGGTGGTTTGGCCCGTTTTAACGGTCTACCAGTGATGGTTGTGGGTCAACACCGTGGTCGTAGTACGCGTGAAAAATTACAGCATAACTTTGGGATGTGTAATCCTGAAGGGTACAGAAAGTCTCAACGCTTACTTGATATGGCGGAACGCTTTAACCTTCCTGTATTTACTTTTATCGATACGATGGGGGCATATCCTGGTATTGGTGCTGAAGAGCGTGGTCAAGCGGAAGCAATTGCAACAAGTTTGGCGCAACTTTCAAGCCTTAAAGTGCCGGTGATTGCGACAGTTTTGGGTGAAGGCGGTTCTGGTGGTGCTTTGGGGATTGGTGTTGCTGATCGCGTCATTATGCTTTCGCATAGTATCTATTCTGTGATTTCTCCTGAGGGTTGTGCATCGATTCTATGGAAAACTGCGGATAAAGCTGAACAAGCCAGTGAAGCACTTGCATTAACTGCCAATAAACTGAAAGAAATTGGCATTGTTGAATATGTGGTTGATGAAGGTGATGGCGCTCATTTGCATCCTTTTGAGGTTATGGAAAAACTTAAGGATGTGTTAAAACAAGCGCTTGATGAATTACAGCCAATGACTGCGGAAGAACGATGCGAAGCACGTTATCAACGTTTAATGAAGTTTGGCAGCAACAATTTAGGTCTTGCTTCTTAAAACAGTATTCTCAATTTCCTGAAGATACCCGTTTCTTAATCGGATGTAGCGGTGGTATGGATTCCATGCTATTGCTACATCTGATGGCACAGCTTTTTCCTGAGCGAATTCGTGCAATTTATGTCAACCATCAACTGCAAAAGGTCAGTGATGAGTGGGCTGATTTTGTTGCTCAACAATGTACAGCGCTTAATATTCCTTATATTCTTCAGCCAGTTCAAGTCGCTCAAGGCAATCTTGAGAATCAAGCACGTGAAGTGCGTTATCAGGCTTATTTTCAGCATATAGATAAAAATGAGGTATTGGTTCTTGCTCACCATCAGCAAGATCAGGCCGAAACGTTAATGTTACG
Organism: Acinetobacter sp. LipI_19; assembly: GCF_058242925.1. Taxonomy (NCBI): domain Bacteria; kingdom Pseudomonadati; phylum Pseudomonadota; class Gammaproteobacteria; order Moraxellales; family Moraxellaceae; genus Acinetobacter; species Acinetobacter sp. LipI_19. Next base: position 3,154,581 of record NZ_JBZAYK010000001.1, on the reverse strand, counting down.
CTTGTTGTCAGGTGCGGGGGTTACAGGTCTATCAGCAATGCAATCCATCGATCAGCGCGATCAATTGCTGATCTGGCGGCCTTTACTTGATACTTCCCGTGAGCAGATTTGCCAATGGGTTGAGCAACTGAAAATCGATTATGTGGATGATCCTTCCAATTTAGATATACATTATGACCGTGCATGGTGTAGACATGAACTTTGGCATATTTTGCAAAGTCGTTATCCTAAAATGCAGCAAGCATTGGCACGTACTAGCTATTTAATGCAAGATGCTGATGAAATTCTCAATGAGGTAGTACAGCAGGATTTAAAGTTCTGTGGTCATCCTACACAATTGGATTTAGCCAAATTGGCATCACTTTCCCCTGCTAGACAGCGGCAACTTCTCTCAATGTGGATGAAAGGTGAAGGGACATATCGCCCAGCTTTGGACATGGTGCAAAGGCTACAAGATGAGGTAATTGAATCTAAGACAGATGCGCAAGCCGCTTTACATTGGAATCATTTTTATTATTTACGCTATCAAAATCAGCTTTACCGAATTGAGCAAAACCAATATTTAGCGTCAAAATCTAAACAATTGCCTCAAGAACAGGAAGTTCAATTTCAGCTTCATCAACAACTACAATTCACATCTGGTGTGTTTCAGATCGAAAGCTCTAAAATGGGCCTGGCTTTTGCACTGTTCAATCATAAGCTAACATTAAAGCCGCGTTTAGGTGGTGAAAAAATTCATCTTTATGGCAGAGTAGGTGCTTGGCCTTTGAAAAAAGCTATTCAAGAAGCACATATTTTTCCGTGGATGCGTCATACAATTCAAATATTAAGTGTAGATAATGTTATGCTTGGTGTGTTTACACCAAATGGTTTTTGGTTGGCGCAATCTGAATATTGTGAAGTGGGTGGATGGCAACCAAATTTAATCTCTGAGTTAAAAAACTAAGGTCGAGCGTGATTCATGAGTGCAGCGTTAAATTGTAATATTACTTTTATTGGTGGTGGGAATATTGCACAAGCCCTAATCGGTGGCTTGTTGAGTCGTGGATTACCTGCAACACGTATTACAGTTTCTGACCCCTTTGAAAATATTCGACAATTGCTACAAGAAAAAGATGTGCATGTGACTGACGATAATATCGCAGCAATTAAAAACGCCGATATCGTTGTTTTTGCTGTAAAACCTCAAGTTTTGGGTGGAGTGCTTAAACCATTAAAAGGTTTACTCGAAGATAAATTATTGATCTCAATTGTTGCAGGTGCTGAAATTCAAACAATTTCAGACTTAACGGGTAGTGAGCGTATTGTTCGTGTTATGCCGAATACACCTGCTTTGGTTCAAACTGGTGCACATGGTATTTTTGCTCAAGAAGAGGTCAGTGTTAAAGACCGCGAATTGGCAACACAAGTACTTGCTTCGACAGGTTTAACGATCTGGGTGACTTCTGAAGCGCAAATTGATGCTGTGACTGCTGTTTCTGGTTCAGGCCCTGCATATTTCTTCTATATGATGGAAAGCATGATTCGCGCTGGAAAAAATATGGGTTTAGATGAAAAGGTTGCGACCGCTTTAACTTTACAGACAGCACTTGGTGCAGCACAAATGGCAATTACCAGCTCAAATGCGCCATCGGAATTGCGTAAAAATGTGACTTCTCCAAACGGTACTACACAAGCTGCTTTAGAAGTATTTGATCGTGCTCAAATTTCTCAAAATATTCAGACAGCTTTAGCTGCTGCGCAGAAGCGTAGTCAGGAACTGGCTCAAGAATTAAGTGACAGCATTAAATAATTATTGATTTTTAGGAACGTTCCAGTATGGGTGCAAATTCTGCGCAAATTTTTGGCATTATTATTAACGTAGCGATTTTGCTCGTATTCTTTCGTTTTTTAATGCAATTGGCCATGGTGAGTCCATACAATCCAGTGGTGATGTCGACAGTCAAAGCGACAAAAATTGTGGATATGTTTGGTCGAATTTTTCCGCCTTTAGCCAAAGGGCGAGTAAATACAGCTGCATTAGTTTTGCTGGTGGTGTTATATCTGCTTAAGATTTTTGGAATGATGTACTTGCAAGGTGCAATACCTAATAGTCCTGTACATTTGATCATTCTAACTTTTGTAACCATGATCCAAGACCTGATTCGTTTTTGTCGCTATTTAATTTTTGCGACCATTATTCTTAGTTGGGTGGTGATGTTTACCCAGTCGAGATCACCTTATATTGAAGTGATTCAAGAGCTTGCCGAGCCATTATTGGCGCCGTTCCGCCGTATCATGCCAAATATGGGAATGATTGATCTTTCTCCAATTCTAGCGATTTTGGCATTGATCATTGCTGAAAAAGTTATGGATTATGCTGCGATTGCGTTGTTAACAGGCCTTTAACTTACCAGTTTAAATAGCAAAAGGACTCAATAGAGTCCTTTTTTTGTGAGTATTAAAAATATAATATTGAGTATGTTTTCAACAAAAGATGATCTCTCCCTAACTTTTTCTAGAAAGTTAGGGAATAGTCTAAAGGCTTAATGTGCTTCACCCCAATTCTTGCCTTGACCGACTTCAACAACTAAAGGTACCGATAAGGTAACGACCTTTTGCATCACATCTTTAATCTGTGCAGCCAATTTATCTGCAATAGCCTCATCAACTTCAAACACCAATTCATCGTGTACTTGAAGTAAAAGTTTCGCCTGATTTTGAGGTAAGATTTTATTGACTTCAATCATCGCCATTTTAATAATTTCAGCAGCAGAGCCTTGGAGTGGGGCATTAATCGCAGCACGTTCCGCACCTTTACGCACCATCATATTTCGAGCATCAATATCTGGTGTATATAAGCGACGACCTGTAATGGTTTCTACAAAACCTTGTTCCAGTGCGACTTGGCGGGTACGTTGCATATACTCATAGATACCCGGATAACGGTGGAAGTATTGCTTAATATAGTTTTGCGATTCTTCACGAGTAAAGCCCAGTTGACGAATCAAACCAAACTCAGACATACCGTACAATAAACCAAAGTTAACAGCTTTCGCTTGGCGGCGTTGATCAGAGGTCACATTTTCTAGCGCGACACCCAAGACCTCAGATGCTGTACGACGGTGTACATCTTGCCCATTTTGAAAAGCATCAACTAAAGCATCATCTTGTGAGAAATGCGCCATTAAACGTAATTCAATTTGTGAATAATCGGCTGCCAAAAGTACACGACCTTGAGGTGCGATAAAGGCTTTACGAATCTGACGACCAATTTCCTCACGTATCGGAATGTTCTGTAGGTTTGGATCGGTTGATGACAAGCGTCCTGTTGCTGTTAATGCTTGATGGTAACTGGTATGGACGCGGTGGGTATCGGGATTGGCTTGTTTCACTAAGGCTTCGGTATAGGTACTTCTAAGCTTAGTTAAACCACGATACTCAATGATTAGTTCAGTAATTGGATGATCGATTTTTTCTAAAACTGCTTCAGAGGTACTGTATTGTCCCGTTGCCGTTTTTTTGCCACCTTTTAAGCCTAATTTTTCAAATAAAACTTCACCGACTTGTTTGGGTGAACCGACATTAAAAGATTCGCCTGCAATTTCGATAATTTGATTTTCAAGATTTTGAATGGTATTGGCAAAGTCTACACTGAGCTGATCCAAGAAGCTTAGATCAAGTTCTATCCCATTTTCTTCCATGGTTGCCAAAACACTGGCTACAGGCATTTCAATGTGATGTAAAATATTGATCAGTTCAGGAATTTCTTTCAGCTTACGTTCCAGAACTTCATATAGGCGGTATGTGACATGTGCATCTTCTGCTGCATAATGTCCAGCGGTTTCAATCTCGATTTGATTAAAGGTCTTTTGTTTTGCACCTTTACCTGCAACTTGTTCAAAAGTTGTGGTCAAATGGCTCAGATAAACGCGCGCAACATCATCCATACCATGGCGTGTTGTCACTGCATTCAATACATAAGAGGCCAGCATGGTGTCAAAATACCAACCTTGTAAATGAATACCGTGATTTTCAAAAATATGCGCATCATATTTTAAATGATGTCCAATTTTTTCAATACTTGGATCTTCAAGAATCGGTTTGATTTGCTGAATAATCGCATCGCGATTGAGTTGCTCAGGAGCACCTTCATAATCATGTGCTAAGGGGATGTAATAAGCATCATTGGCATCAAAAGCTACTGAAAAACCAACCATTTCAGCAATACGATAATCTAAGCTTGTGGTTTCAGTGTCAATTGCAAAACGTTTTTCTGTGCTTAAGCGTTGGAAGAGCTTATCCCATGCTTCTTGACTTAAAATAGTATGATAAGTGGCTTCACCAAGACGGTCATCAACACTTGAACTTGTGGCTTGATCTGTAATTTCACTTTCAACAGGTTGTTCGGTTTTACTAATACTTTGAGTTGTTTGTTTATAGGCGGGGCTATTTGGATTATTGGGATGATCAAGCGATTGTAATTGATTACGGAATTCAAGTTCAGTATACAAACTACGCAATGCTTCAACATCAGGTTCACACAGCTTTAAATCATCATAGGTCAAACTTAAATCGAGATCGATAACAATACTTGCTAGTTGATGATCAAGCGTAATTCCTTCAACATTGTCTTTTAAACTTTGTCCAACTTTACCTTTGATATTATCAACATTTTCCAAAATACCAGCAATCGTACCATACTCATTTAACAGTTTAGCGGCAGTTTTTGCACCTACACCCGGTACGCCACGAATACCATCAGAGGCATCACCCATTAAGGTTAAATAATCAATAATTTGATCTGGGCGGACGCCAAATTTTTCGATTACACCATCGACATCCATCGGTTTGTCTTTAAAACTGTCTTCAAGGGTAACCTTATCAGTGACCAACTGGGCCATGTCTTTATCACCCGTAGAAATCAAAACTTGATGACCAGCTTTTTCAGCACGTTTTGCCAAGGTTCCAATAATGTCATCAGCTTCAGCACCAGGAAGCGTATGTAATGGAATACCTAAAGCACGGATCAAGGCATGCAAATAAGGAATTTGTTGTGACAATTCTTCTGGCATGCTTGGACGGTCACCTTTATATATCGGTGACAGCACATGACGAAAGGTGGGTTCAGGTGTGTCAAAAATAACCGCCATATGTGTTGGTTGCACACGACGCATCAGTTTTTGAATTGCAGAAATTGCCCCACGAATCGCATTGGTCTGTAATCCAGTTGATGTGGTTAAAGGTGGGAGTGCATGAAAAGCACGAAATAAAAAGTATGACCCATCGACCAATACAAATGGTGGCATTGATATTTTCCTAATTCAAATAACCGCTTTATTGTACGTGATTTTTTACGCTTGCGAAGATGCAACAGTCATCCTTGTGTTACTGAATATCTGATGAATTCACATAATCATCAAGCAAGGCTGTTGTATTATCGAGTTACTCAGGATCGAGAAAGATGAAATATGCTCAAAGGGCAGAGTGAAATTCGTATCATTTGGTTAATGATGTTGATCATTATTGCAGTCAGTGCATGGTTTTTGGATGCACGAATATTGACATACATCAGTGGTTTAGCATTTGTCATGAGTGTGATGCAGTATGTTGATGCGATTCAAGATCCATTGCAAGAGATTGCACAGCAGACATTATTTCCATTACAAAGCACTTCAAAAGTGCCTTTGTATATTTCTTCGATTGTTGCTGTTGTAGGGCTAACACTGCATTTGAGCTGGATGGTTGGTTTAGGTCTCACAGCTTGGATTTTCTTTTTCTTACGCTGGTTACGCCGTTTAGAGCGTTATTTAACTCAAGTACAATTACAAATTCAACATTTGAACTTTTCAGAACATACATCCCCAGATTTAAACCATCCGCTATCGATTAAACAAAGTATAGCGATGAATAAAGACTCTTCCCTGAACTTAATGGGACAAATTCGCCAATGGATTTTTCAAGGAAATCCTGTTTTAAAAGTTGCGATCTTGGTTTTGGTGATTGGCATTGTGTTATTGCTACGTTTTGCGACAGAGCATTGGCAATTAAGTTTAGCAGTCAAACTTTCAATCGTTGCTTTGTCCAGTGGAGCAATCACCACATTGGGAGTGTTGCTACAAAATAAAAATCGTAGTTTTGCCTTAGCAATAGAGGGGTTGGGGCTTGCTGGATTATTTTTAACCTTATTCTTTGCCTATTACAATCAGTTGCTTCCGAGTCTTTATCTGGCAAGTTTATGTTTTGCTGTAATTATGGCATTGACACTGAGTTTAAGCTTAAAGCAGCAAAGCGTGGAATTGGCATTGATGGCAGTCCTTATCGCATATATTGCGCCATTTACGTTGCCTGTGCGAAATGCAACGGTGGCGGAACTGATGGCTTATTATTTAGTGATTAACATTGCAATTGCTGTACTTAGTACCTTAAGACCTTGGAAATATTTAAATCAGATCGGATTTTTAGTGACAGTCATCATTGGTGGTGGTTATGCGTTCTATTATGGATATATTCAAGAAAAACAGTTACTCACAATACTCATTTTTGCACATCTCTCCGTATTCATTTGGCTTGGTTTTCGATTCAGTCAATTGATCGCCAAACAGGACCTGGAGCAATTTAAACTTAAACCCAGTTTAGATGTTGCGTTGATTTTTGGGGCACCGATAATTGGCTATTTATTTATATATTTAATGTATTTTCACCAAGAGCTTATCCTTGCTGGATTTAGCCTTGGTTTTGCTGTGGTGTTTGCAGGAATTTACCAACTTTCTAAACGTAATCAATCTATTCAACTGATTTCTCAAAGTTATTTTAGTTTGGCATTGATCTTTATTGCTTTAATTCCACCGATTCTTCTGCATGGTCAGTGGAGCGTGGTGGGTTGGGCTGTTGAAGGCTTATGTATTTTTGGCTTTGCTTTATATCGACAATCAGTGATCAGTCGTTATATGGCGATAGCCTTGTTGATTGTTGCAGGTTGTTCAAGCCTTTATTACTTATTTGAATTGCCTGATTTTCCAACCACGATGTATTGGTGCTTAAGTTTAAGCTATATCGCTGTGGTGTTATTGGCAAATAGTCGTGATGATTTTCGCAAACAGATCAGTTCAGTAACGACCTTGTTTTTAAGCCTGCTGATGATTTCTGCAACCACGATGATTCTTGCATTATTGCTTGATCACCTAGAGGGAGAAAATCGATATATATACACTGTATTGATTGTGGTTGTCGCTTATCTGTTGATGAATGAATTGATGTTGTGGCTAAAGGCCAGATCAACATGGTTGATTCCAAAATGGATTGGGGTAATTCCCGTCTATGTATTCACACTCATTTTATTATTGGATATTAGTAAAAATGGCATGTTGTTATGGACCAGTGATATTGAACGATGGGGTATCTCAGTTTCAGGTTTAGTGCTAGCGACAGTCTGGTTAAGACCTGCAAAAGGGATACAGTTTGAAAGTGAATGGCTGAGTTTAGGTGTTTTAGTTAGTTTAAGTCTAAGCAGTCTTAGCTTGATTGCAACGATGCCTTATATCAGCGTAGTCATTTTACCTTTAGTGTTTTGTGGATGGTGTTTCTTTCAGAAAAAATCAGAATGGACGATGTTCTGGCAGACGCGAAGTAGTTTATTACTGATGCTGATTTGGATGATTTGTTCTCAGCTATTTTCACAGCAAGCATTTCAAGGATATTTATTACCAATCTTAAATCCATTTGATTTGGTTAGTATCGCCATGTTAATTGGTTTTTTCTGGATGCTGTATCTTCAATTTAAGCAAGGTATAAAGCAGGGAATAGACCATGGGATACTTGCTGTTCTGTGTGTTCTAAGTTTGTTGTGGCTGAGTAGCTATATCATTTTAAGAGCTTTACATGTGTATTTTGCTACTCCTTATAATCAACTTAGTCTATGGCAAGATGCCACTACACAACTGAGCTTAACCTTGCTTTGGGTGAGCTTAGCTTTTATCGCAATGAGCTTTGCCAGTCGTAAGTTTTTACGTCCTTTATGGATTTTAGGGGGGAGTATTTTGGTGATTGTCACCTTAAAATTGGTGCTTTTTGATTTATCACATATTGGAACATTAACTCGAGTGGTTTCTTTCTTGGGGGCGGGTTTTGTGATGCTGATTATTGCTTATATTGCCCCGATTCCTGATCAGAAAAATTTAAATCATTAATTATGGATTGGGTGATAATTTAGGTTGTTCAGTTGAAAGCAAAATAAAAGAGGCATTTACTATATAGTAAATGCCTCTTTTTAAGTTTAAGTATTGAGATACTTAAAGAATTTCAATTGCTAGAGCAGTCGCTTCACCACCACCAATACAAAGGGCCGCAATCCCTTTTTTACCGCCAGTACGTTTTAAAGCATGAATTAAGGTCAAAATAATGCGCGAACCTGTAGAACCAACAGGATGACCTAGGGCACATGCACCACCGTGAATGTTGACTTTTTCAGCGTCCAGTTTAAATTCATCGATTGGGCACATAGTGACCATCGCAAATGCTTCATTGATTTCCCATAAATCAACATCTTGAACATCCCAACCGGTTTTATTCAGGACCTTTTGGATTGCACCTACAGGAGCAATGGTAAACTCAGATGGATGCTGTGAGTTTGAAGCATATGCAACAATTTTTGCTAATGGTTGGAGCCCTTTTGCAGCAGCATGATCCGCAGAAGTTAATACAAGTGCAGATGCGCCATCTGAAATTGAGCTGGCATTCGCAGCCGTGATAGTTCCATCTTTGGCAAATGCAGGACGTAAGGTAGGAATTTTTTCGATATTGGCATTAAATGGTTGTTCATCTTGATCAATAACAACATCGCCTTTACGGCTTGAAACCGTCACAGAAACGATTTCATCTTTAAACCAACCTTCAGTAATAGCTTTTTGTGCACGCTGTAAAGAACGAATCGCAAAATCATCCATTTGTTGACGTGTATAGCCTTTTGTATTTGCCATATCTTGTGCAAATGAACCCATTAGGCGACCCGTTTCAGCATCTTCTAAACCATCAAAGAACATATGGTCTTTTACTTCACCATGTCCCATGCGATATCCGCTGCGGGCTTTAGGAAGAAGATACGGTGCATTGGTCATAGATTCCATTCCGCCAGCAACAATGACGTCTGCCGAACCTGCTTTGATCGAATCCGCAGCTTGCATGACTGCTTTCATCCCTGAACCACACAGTTTGTTAATGGTTACAGCACCCGTTGTATCAGGTAAGCCAGCTTTGCGCATCGCTTGACGTGCAGGACCTTGTTTTAAACCAGCAGGTAATACACACCCCATAATGACTTCTTGTACATCGTTTGGTTGTAATCCAGCACGGGCAATGGCTTCTTTAATTGTCGCAGCACCTAAGTCAGGTGCAGTCAAACTGGTCAGACTTCCTTGAAAACCACCCATAGCTGTACGGGCACCATTAACAATTACGATGTCAGTCATTGTTCTATCTCCAAATGATTATTCTGTGAATATATCCAAAACCTAAGCAGTATATAAAAAATAGTGTAAGAATAAAGTCTAGGTATTGAATATATGCTGACCGTAGAGAACAGTTTTTAACATTCGGGTCGTGGTCCTAAATTTATAGCTCCCATTCGTCCGATTTTGTATCGTTTATTATTTTCGACATCATATTGACTGCAATAATAGAAACTTCCAGGTGAACCTCTGGGTAGGCCAGTATCACCTTGTAAAGTTAACGCATCTCTACTGCTTGCACTTCCAATCCAGCTCAGTGTGCCATATTTAATTTTATTTTCAGTTTTTAGGAGTATGTGGTCTCCAGCATCAATCTGTTTATTTTTATTTTTATCTGTAAAAATAAGTAATCCTTTATTCCATTTATCTTTTTCACATTGAATTAAATCTTCAGATGAACAAATGACCACAGTTGTATGTCGGACCAAAGCTTGACTTCTTGCATAAGAAACATGTTGCTGTATTTGTGCTGAAACAGCCCTAATCTCTTGTTTCTGCATCCAATTATGATAATGCGGTAAGCAGATTAAGCTGATAATTGCAATAATACAGATTATGGTAATTAGTTCGAATAAGGTAAGACCTTGCTCTTTACAATAAAAATACATCATTAGGTCTTCTGTTAAGTCTTGTTTTTTATTTGAAAAATAATGATTTTTCTATTAAATTTAATTGAAATGTTAACGTAGTAAAATATTTATTACTATCGGTTTCTTTTACTGCTAAAATGCATGTAGCAAAAAGATAAGCGATCCACGCAAAAAAATTGAGTAAAATGTTACCGAATTACAACGGAAATTGTAAGTAATTTTGTCAATAATTTACTTGATTAAAGTTATCAAGCACTTGGAAAAAGCCTCAAGTGTTTGTATGATTCAACGTGAGTAGCTTAAAAATAATACTGGGGTATTAAAATTTATCTCAGGATAGCCAATAAATTTTAGGCTAAGCTTGAACAACAATTGTTATCTCTGGAGGATATCCATGAAATTGAGTCGTATCGCACTTGCTATGCTTGTTGCTGCTCCATTCGCTGCTGCTAATGCTGGTGTAACTGTTACACCTTTACTACTTGGTTACACTTTCCAAGACTCTCAACACAACAATGGTGGTGATAAAGGCGAGTTAACTAACGGCCCTGAATTACAAGACGATTTATTCGTTGGTGCTGCACTTGGTGTAGAACTTACTCCATGGTTAGGTTTTGAAGCTGAATATAACCAAGTTAAAGGTGACCTTGACGGTACTGGCGTAGCTGGTTCTGAATACAAGCAAACTCAAATCAACGGTAACTTTTATGCTACTTCTGATTTGATCACTAAAAACTATGACAGTAAAATCAAACCGTATGTATTGTTAGGTGCTGGTCATTACAAGTATAAACTTGATGACATGTCTTACCATAACAACGAAGAAGGTACTTTAGGTAATGCTGGTGTTGGTGCTTTCTGGCGCTTAAACGATGCTTTATCTCTTCGTACTGAAGCTCGTGGTACTTATAACTTTGACGAAAAATTCTGGAACTATACTGCTCTTGCAGGTCTTAACGTAGTTCTTGGTGGTCACTTGAAGCCTGCTGCTCCTGTAGTAGAAGTTGCTCCAGTGGTTCCAGTTGCTCCAACTCCAGTTGAACCAGCTCCACAAGTTCTTACTGAAGATTTGAACATGGAACTTCGTGTGTTCTTTGATACAAACAAATCAAACATCAAAGATCAATACAAGCCAGAAGTTGCTAAAGTTGCTGATGCGTTAACTACATTCCCGAATGCGACTGCTCGTATTGAAGGTCATACAGATAACACTGGTCCACGTAAGTTAAACGAACGTTTATCTTTAGCTCGTGCTAACTCTGTTAAATCAGCGCTTGTAAGCGAGTACAACATTGATGCATCTCGTTTGTCTACTCAAGGTTTCGCTTGGGATCAACCGATTGCTGACAACAAAACTAAAGAAGGTCGTGCTATGAACCGTCGTGTATTCGCGACAATCACTGGTAGCCGTACTGTAACTAAATAATCCTTTATTTAGTGAATAAAAAAGCGACTCAATTGAGTCGCTTTTTTATTTAAAGTCCTTATAATTATAGAATATTTAAATAAAACTGAATCAGAAATTAATAATTACAGGTTAACGATGAAATATATCATTTTAGGACTGGTACTCATGGCATTAAATGCCTGTACGTCGACATCAATAAATCCAAATCGTGTCTCAATCCAAAAACAATATCCAAATGAAGTGAAGTCATTGAAAAATGGGCTGTCTATATATTTTCAACCGAAATCGATAGATATTGAAGCTGAGTATAAACCCGCTTTGTCTGTTGCTTCAAAATTATTGAAAGACAATAAAAATTTTGTTCTCTACATTGAAGGTCATACAGACAGTACAGGCTCTTTGGCTACAAATAATAAAGTATCGTTAACACGCGCAAATATTGTGAAAGATTTTCTATTAAATGAATATCAAGTGAATCCAGAGCAATTGATTACACTTGGTTTAGGACCAATAAAGCCAATTGCTGATAATAAAACGGCAGAAGGTCGAGTAAAAAATAGACGGGTAACAGTGACTTTAAAAATTAAGTAATTTTGATAAAGCATCATAATTCAATCTTATAACGTTATAATTGTTGATTGTGATTTCTACAAGTTTGAAAATTGAATGAGTGTACAACTGCCTAAAGCCTTATTAGACCTAGAATCAAATTGCGGTATTTTTGCTGTTTGGATGTTATTGCAAAATTACTCAATTCAGTTAGATACTCAACAGCTGGTTAAACTTTGTCATCACGATGCAGAAGATGGTACTTTTACGATTGGCTTAGCTGTTGGGTTGAAAAAATTAGGTTTTGATCTCGCTTTTTATACAGATGAAGACTCAAATATTCATGAAAAAGAAATAGTCCGTTATCAAGACGCGAAAAGGTTAGAGTTGCAGATCAGTCCAGCGCTAAGCTATGAAGAAATTCAAGACTATACTGAACAAGGGTGCAATATCATTGTTTTTTATGACACTTTAGAAGGCATTGGAAATCATTCGTTGGTTTATTCGATAAATGATCAGGAAATTTGTTTCTATGATAATTTTGAAGCCATGCCGAAAGCGGTCTTTGAGCAACAACGGCTAGCTGAGGGAATCTGTCAGCAAGTGATTGTAATTTATCCCGATATTCCACCTGTACGTTATTGTTAATCCAATTAAAAATGTGAATCTCAGTAAATCGAAATTTACTGAGATTTGTGATAAAAATTGAGGGCTATTTCGGCTTTAGCCTTTAATACACAATACTTGTTTTAGTGTATGGACCACATCAATCAAATCATTTTGATTGGCCATAACTTGATGAATATCCTTGTAGGCACTTGGAATCTCATCAACCACACCTTTATCTTTACGGCACTCAATGCCTGCTGTTTGTGCAATTAAATCTTGCTGATTAAACAAATGCTTGGCTTTAGAGCGACTCATTTTACGTCCTGCGCCATGTGAGCATGAACAAAACGAATCTGGATTACCTTTGCCTTTAACAATAAAAGATTGCGCGCCCATTGAACCGGGGATAATCCCATATTCATCGAGCCCTGCACGAATTGCACCTTTACGTGTAACAAAGACATCTTCACCAAAGTGAAGTTCTTTCTGTACATAATTATGATGACAATTAATCGCTTCTTTGGTCATTTGAAAACTTGGTAATAAAGGGCGGATCGCTTCTAAAATTAAACGCATCATCTCACGTCGGTTTTCAAAAGCATATTCTTGTGCCCATTCTACAGCTTCCACATAATCATCGAAATTCGTTGATCCTTCTGCAAAGTAGCTCAAGTCTTTATCAGGCACGTGACCAAAACGATGCTGCGCTTCTTTCTTGGCACGTTCGATAAAGTAAGTACCAATCACATTCCCTAAGCCACGACTACCTGAATGTAGCATGATCCAGATATCTTCATTTTCATCAAAACACAATTCAATAAAGTGATTACCACCACCTAGGGTACCGAGTTGCTTTTGCCATGTAACATCAAAACTGCGCAACATACGTTTTAAAGCAGGGTGTTTATCTGTAATTCGCTGGAGCTTTTTATCTAAGGGTGAAAGTGTAGAAGCCTTGGCTTTGATTTGTTTGTGCATTTCAAAGCCGACAGGTACTTTTCTTTCAATAGCATTGCGTAAAGTACTTAAATTATCGGGCAGCTGGGATGCTTTTAGACTAAGTCTTAATGCATTCATACCGCAACCGATATCCACGCCAACCGCAGCAGGAATGATGGCATTCTTGGTTGGAATAACACTTCCCACTGTTGCACCTTTACCTAAATGTACATCTGGCATGACTGCGATATGCGAATGAATAAATTGTAATTGTGCCATTTTTCGCAGTTGCGTTAAGCTTTCTTCATCCACATCTTTTGTATAAATTTTTACAGGAACGCCATATTCTGCTTTGGCGTTTAAAATCATTTGTATGCTCATTTTTTTTCTCGAAGCAAATTTTTTATTGTCCGAAGGTGGTTAAAATTCTATTGTCAAAGCAATGATCTATTCAGATTTTAAAGACAATAAAAAAACCTAGCGAATGCTAGGTTTGACTGACATTCGGACACTTTGATTAATTCAGTGCCCGTGAGTAGACGACTGCTTAATCTTACTTTAAAGTTTTCTCAAATTGATGCATGTCGTACTCCTATATTTTTTGATTTAAAATCAAGGGTGAAAATTCTGATTGAACACTATCCAATGGGCATCATTCTATAAATAAAAAAAACTTTGTCAATAAAACATAGTAAATTAATTTTTAATTCAGGTGGAATTACTTATGTAAAAATAATAAAGCAGCTAAAAAGCTGCTTTATTCATATCAAATGATTTACTCTTTTTCGACTTGAATCGGTTGTACATCCATTTGATCATAAGCAATCAATTTGGATTTGTGTTTCCATTTATAACCAAGCCAAATAACAAGGAACAAGGGAATACTAATATAAGTAGACAATACACTCATCCATTTTCCATCAAGCACAGCTTCTGCATTTTGACCAAGAATAATAATGGCACAAAGAACAAATGCAAACCACGGACCAAAAGGAAAGAATTTTGCACGATAAGCTAAATCTTCAAGTTTATAACCTTGTGCTAAATAGCCTTTACGGAAGCGATAATGTGAGATTGCGATACCTAACCAGACAATAAATCCGCACATACCTGACATGTTTAACAACCATGTAAACACGACACTTTCACCAATAAAGGTGGTTAAGAAGCACAGTGCTGCAATTGCAGTGGTTGCATACAGTGCATTCATGGGTACACCGCGAAGATCGAGTTTAGAGAAAACTCGTGGTGCTTTACCTTCACGTGCCATATCGAACAACATACGTGTTGATGAATACATACCTGAGTTACCAGCAGACATAATTGCAGTCAAAATCACGGCATTCATTAAGCCCGCTGCAAATGCTAAACCTGCTTTTTCATATAACAGGGTAAATGGTGACAGGGTAATGTTTCCATCACCTTCCGCAGCAAGTGCAAGGTTTGGATCTGTATACGCAACCAATGTACCAATAATAAAGATACACAAGATATAAAATAAAAGAATACGCCAAAAGATTTGTTTAATGGCGATAGGGATGGTTTTTTTCGGATCTTTAGATTCACCCGCTGCAACGCCTACCATCTCTGTTCCTTGGAAAGAGAATCCAGCGATCATTGCCACACCGACTAAGGCTTGAAAACCACCGACAAATGGCGCTTCACCAACAGTCCAATTTTTGCTAATTGAATCTGTTGGATCTAACATGATTTTACCAATCATGAATAAGCCAATGACAATAAAGAAGATGATGGCAATCACTTTAACCAGTGAAAATAAAAATTCACTTTCACCAAAACCTTTTACAGTTAATGCATTGATAAAGAAGATAATCGCAAGGAATAGCGCACTCCACCAAAATCCAGGGATATCGGGAAACCAAAATTTCATGATGAATTGAACGGCAACCAATTCAAATGCAACAGTAATGGCCCAGTTATACCAGTAGTTCCAGCCCAGTGCGAAACCAAAACCTTCTTCTACATATTTATTACCATAGGTAAAGAATGCACCTGATGTTGGATTATGGGTTGCAAGTTCACCTAAACTGGTCATCAAGAAATAAATCATGATACCAATCAGAACATAAGCAAGTAATGCACCACCAGGACCAGCTGTGGCAATCGTTTGACCAGAAGCAAGGAATAACCCTGTACCAATAGAACCGCCAATGGCGATCATGTTTAAATGTCGTGCTCCTAGCTTCCGCTGGAGTTGTTGGGGATGATCTGTTTCGCTCATCGTTATTCCTTACTACTTTTTTGAGTGTTGGCGAACAGCACTTTAAAGCCTTGTTGATCTGCTTTAGTCGTACATTGACTAAAACTCTGCTCAATGAGTAATGGGTAATTTAGGAAGCGGTTTGCCACAATCCATAATTCACCACCTGATTTTAAATGTCGTCTAGCAGTTTTACATAACGTTTCACTGGCATTGTAATCTGTTTGAATACCTTGGTGAAATGGAGGATTACTCACAATCGCATGTAAGAACAATGGTGCATCCTCAATCCCTGTGACTGCTTTTATTTCAAGTTGTTCTAAAGGTAAATTATTTTTTTCAAAGGTCATTCGTGTTGATGCTAAAGCAAAAGCATCGACATCTAAAGCAAAAATGCGATTTTTCGGATTAAGTTTACTGAGATAAGCACTGATGACGCCAGCACCACAGCCAAAGTCTGCAATTTTTCCAGAAGTGACCTGCTTGAGATAAGGTAAAAGAACCCCAGTTCCAATATCGAGACGATTTTGGCTAAACACACCAGGGAGTGCACAAATGCTAAGTTCTCCAGCAGGTGTTGGAACATTATAGACTTGCGCCCATTCTGCTAATGGCTTTGCAGTTACAGTTTTATCTGTGGTGAGTTGCCACATTTGACAATGACGTGCGCTATCAAGCTTGATGGCTTGACCATAAGGCTGGAGTTGTTTTGCAGCACGTTCTACCCCACCTTTTTTCTCTCCAACCAAGAAAATCGAAGCGCCAACGGCTAAACGACTGACTAAATTGTGCAAGATATAATTGAGTAGCTCTTTTGATTTTGGAACAAAAACAACAGCCTGATCAAATTCAGCTTCTGGCAGGTCAGTACCAAAATGTACCTTTGCCTGCTGATTCTGAAAATATTGAAACTCATTGTAATTCCAAGTCCAAATGCTTGCTTCGATGTTATGAGCTAAATTTGAAAGTAGATCATCCTTTGCTGCATTTACAAATAGCACGCGTCCAGAAAGGTAGTCATGCTGTCGAATGACAACTTCGCTTTTTGGCTCCATATTCACCATCCATCAATAAAAATTAGCGCAATGCCCAGTCTAAGCTGGGCATTATAAAGAATAGATTTATTATTTTTTAGTTTCGGGTAAAACTAAATTCAAAATTAATGCAGCGAGTCCGCCAGTTGCGACACCAGAACTAAAAATATTACGCGGTAATTCTGGCAAATGTTCCAAAATTTGAGGAACTTGCGCAACCCCTAGGCCGAGACCCAAAGAGATAGCAATAATTAGTAGTGCACGACGGTCTAGTTGAATTCCCGATAAAATGTTAATGCCTGAAGCAGCAACTGCACCAAACATTACCATAACCGCACCGCCCAGTACCGCTTGCGGTACCGCCTGAATGATACCAGCCACAGCAGGGAATAACCCCAGAATGATAAGCAGGATTGCAATCCAAATCCCAACAAAACGACTTGCAACACCCGTCAACTGAATTACACCATTATTTTGTGCAAAGACAGAACTTGGGAATGTGTTGAAGATCCCTGCAAGGAAAGAGTTGGCACCATTGACCAATACACCACCTTTAATTCGTTCCATCCACACTGGGCCATCTACAGGCTGATTTGAAATTTTAGAGGTTGCGGTGACATCGCCAATTGCTTCTAATGACGTGACAAGATAAATAAACGCCATAGGAATAAATAAGCTCCATGAGAAGCTAATTCCAAAATGCATTGGTGTCGGAATTTGAATCAATGGGGCATCTTTTAAACCAGAAAAATCCAAATAGCCCATAAAGCCCGCAAGAATATAGCCGATCACTAAAGCAATGAGAATTGCAGAACTTTTCACCCAAACTACTTTGAAGCGATTGAGAAGAACGATAATTGCCAACACTGTACATGACATAATGAGATTGTCGGCACTGGCAAACGTATGACTTTCCATGGCTTGGTAGCCACCGCCCATGCTGATTAAGCCTTCTTTAATTAAGGTTAAACCAATTAACAGCACCACAATTCCTGTAACCAATGGTGTGATCAACTTTTTTACCCAAGGTAAAATACGAGAAACACCCATTTCAATAAATGAGCCTGCAATGACCACACCAAAAATAGATGCCATAACTGCTTCTACTGGTGTGCCGGCAGCAACCATGGCAGAACCAATCCCAATCATTGGACCAATAAAGTTAAAACTTGTACCTTGAACAATCAGTAGCCCTGCACCAAATGGTCCAATTTTTTTACATTGTAAGAATGTTGCCACTCCAGAAATCACCAATGACATGGAAAGAATCATATTGGTATCTTGAGGAGAAACACCTAAAGCTAAACAAATCAGTAAACCGGGTGTTACAATTGGAACAATAATCGCAAGTAAATGTTGCAAAGCCGCAAAAAAAGCGATGAGTGGTTTTGGGCGATCATCTAGACCATAAACAAGATCGATTTGAGCCTGTTTCTGATTGGGAGAGGGGTTAGAATTGGACATGGCACAGCAATTGGAAGTGGCAAGATGGCGCTATTCTAATCGCTTTACACACTATTACAAAATAAAAAGCCTGCTGTTGTGAAAAAAACTTGTAACTGTCAATAAACTGTCACTACTAAAAGTTAAGATTTTTCTGTATAATTTGCCCTCAAATTTAAAGCGTATCGAATTTACATGTCTGATATTAAAACTCTCCGTAATATTGCCATCATCGCGCACGTCGACCATGGTAAAACGACTCTTGTCGACAAACTTTTACAACAATCAGGTGCACTCGGTGACCGCGCGGGTGAGATTGAGCGTGTTATGGATTCGAATGCGCTTGAGTCTGAACGCGGTATTACCATTCTTGCAAAAAACACTGCGATCAAATGGTTAGACAAGCGTACAAATACTGAATACCGCATCAACATCGTCGACACCCCAGGACATGCTGACTTTGGTGGTGAAGTAGAACGTGTAATGTCTATGGTTGACTGCGTACTTCTTCTTGTCGATTCACAAGAAGGCCCAATGCCACAAACTCGCTTTGTAACACAAAAAGCGTTTGCTCGTGGTTTGAAGCCAATTGTTATCATCAACAAAGTAGATAAGCCAAGCGCTCGTCCAGACTGGGTTATCGATCAAGTATTTGATTTGTTCGATAACTTAGGCGGTAGTGATGAACAGTTAGACTTCCCAATCGTATATGCTTCTGGCTTACGTGGTGTTGCTGGTCCTTCTCCTGAAGAATTAGCTGAAGATATGACACCGTTGTTTGAAACAATCGTAGATATCGTTGAACCACCAGCAGTTGATATTGATGGTCCATTCCAAATGCAAATTTCATCACTTGACTATAATAGTTTCGTGGGTGTAATTGGTGTTGGCCGTATTCAACGTGGTTCAGTAAAAACCAATACACCAGTGACTGTGATCGATAAAGATGGCAAGACACGTAATGGTCGTATCTTGAAAATTATGGGTTACCATGGTTTAGAGCGTGTAGATGTAGATTCTGCTCAAGCGGGTGATATCGTATGTATCACTGGTTTAGATGCATTGAACATTTCTGACACAATCTGTGATCCTAAAAATGTTGAAGCATTACCTGCATTGTCTGTAGATGAACCTACAGTTTCGATGACGTTCCAAGTAAACAATTCACCGTTTGCTGGTAAAGAAGGTAAATTTGTAACTTCACGTAATATCCGTGAGCGTTTAGATCGCGAATTGATTCATAACGTTGCTTTACGTGTTGAAGATACTGACAGTCCAGACCGTTTCAAAGTTTCTGGTCGTGGTGAACTTCACCTTTCAGTATTGATTGAAACAATGCGTCGTGAAGGCTTCGAGATGGGTGTTTCTCGTCCGCAAGTGATCATGAAAGAAGTGGATGGCGAAACTCAAGAACCATACGAAAACGTTACTTTTGATGTTGAAGAACAACATCAAGGTTCTGTTATGGAACAAATGGGTAACCGTAAAGGTGAGTTGACCAATATGGAAGTTGACGGTAAAGGCCGTATCCGTATTGAAGCAACTGTTCCATCACGTGGTTTGATTGGTTTCCGTTCTGAATTCTTAACCATTACCTCTGGTACTGGTATCATGACTTCTAGCTTCTCGCATTATGGGCCTGCTAAACAAGGTGCAGTTGCGAAACGTCAAAACGGTGTGTTGATCTCAATGGTTAACGGTACTTGCTTAGCGTTTGCATTGTTCACTTTACAAGACCGTGGTCGTCTATTTGCTGAACCACAGTTAGAAGTTTATGAAGGTATGATCGTGGGTATGAACTCTCGTTCAGACGACATGACTGTGAACCCAACGAAAGCGAAACAGTTAACTAATATGCGTGCATCTGGTACAGATGAAGCGTTAACGTTAACACCTGCAATTAAATTCACGCTTGAACAAGCATTAGAATTTATTGAAGATGACGAATTAGTTGAAGTAACACCTAAATCAGTTCGTATTCGTAAAAAATTCTTAACTGAAAATGAACGTAAACGTGCTTCACGTGGCTAAGCGTTCAAACTGGAAATAATTTAATTTCTAGAAAAAACCGCAATTTTTTAATAAATTGCGGTTTTTTTATATAAATGTAAAAGGATATTGGTTTTTAATAAAAAGCGAGTAAATTAGGCGGAAATATATGTTGAAACATAATGTATACTTCGTCACATAAAAAATACGCAAAATCGGCGTGGAGTTAAAGTATGAGTATTCTTTCAGAGTTCAGAGAATTTGCCATTAAAGGCAATATGATGGATTTGGCAATTGGTGTCATCATTGGTGGTGCTTTCAATAAAATTATCGACTCATTAGTGAAAGACGTGATTATGCCTTTAATCACAGTGATTACGGGTGGTGGTGTTGATTTTACTCAAAAATTTGTCGTACTGGGCGATAACCCAAATAACCTTTCATCATTGGATGAATTGACCAAAGCTGGGATTAACGTACTAACCTATGGTAATTTCATCACAATTGTATTGAACTTCCTGATCTTAATGTGGGTGGTTTTCTTGTTGGTTAAATTCCTCAATAAAATTCGTAAACCTGCTGAAGAAGCGCCTGCTGCTACACCAGAAGATATTGCATTACTGCGTGAAATTCGTGATGAATTAAAGAAACGCCCTGAAGCTTAATCTTCATCCAATTGATTCAAATTACAGTATTTTAATATGTCTAAAGCCTGATAAAGCTATTAAATCATTGTAAAAGAGTTGAATGAAACGGTACGATCTAGTACCGTTTTTTATGCAAGCAAGAAAATAGAGATGGGGCTGATGAAAAAAAACATAGGGATTATGGCAATACTTATCAGTTTGTATGCATGTTCAGAGCATCCAAAAGAGCAGCAATCCGCTGATACTCCAACATCTACGCAAGCGCACCAAAGCCGACCTGCTAGTGGTTTAACTTTTAATGAAATGCCAAATGAAGATACCCGCTACGTCACTATAGAAACCGACTCGGTAGATAAAAATGAAACATTACTGTTGGCACTACAAACACGTTTATTAAAAGCCAATTTTGAGTTTATAGAAAAAGACAGTGGTAGCTCTTGGTCTGAAAATGATTGTTCTCTGAATAGGGTGATTCAAGTAAAAGGTGAGGGCATCCGCTCTTATAAGGCAATCAGTAAAGTTAAGTTAGGTGATGAAAAACAATATCGCCCAGATTTTGTTTTGCTGGTTTTTGCTTTTAAGGATGAACAGCTTGCTGAGCAAAGTTTTCAAATGCTTAAGTCTGCTGTCTATTCAGCTGGGGGTTACTGTAATGGTAAATCTCCTGAAACCATCGTTAGAAATGGTAATGAAATATTTTACTTTACCACTCGCGAAGAAGCATTTAGATCATATATTGATGATTATGCGAAGTTTATCCATGAGTTTAAACCTGAGCAAATTGATTCAAAAATATAGGATGGTTTAAAGTGACTAGAACAGCTCAGATTTTTATTGTTTTGGCGAGTTTTCTAATCTATGGATGCCAAGCCCAAGTTAAAGTTGATGAAAATTTTATTAAGCAGTTCAGCCCAGAAATACGCCCTCAAGTGATCTCGATATGTGAACAATATGATTCTAATGATCAGGTTCAAGGGATTTATTTTGGTCGCTATGCATTTGGTTTATATACCTTTATTGGAATAAAAAACAACAGATTTGAAATATTAAGCTTTGATGATGTCAAGTACTCTCCTATAGATGAAGTTTCAGATATTGAATTGCAAACGGGTCAATATATAAAACGAAATGACCAAATCATTTTAAAAACGGAAAAATTGAATAAGTCAGACCCTTGGCAAATCAAAGTGCAGATTTTGAAAACTTTATATATTTGCAAAACGCTCAGAGTGCATTTTTAATTAAAGATATTGAGGATGTAGCCAGTTCAATGTCATGGTCACAAACGATGGGAAGTGCACGTTCACAATTTAAGAAGATTCATTGTCATATTCAGGATTATCATCATTATAAAGGTGATGAAGAACCATCACCATCTTATCAAGCATTACCTGAACGCTTTAAAGCGCTTGTGTTTGAGCAACCTTTGCATTTGACAATAAAGTCTGCGGAAGACATTTCTAAGTCATTAGAGCGAAATGATGATTCCGAAACAGTAATAGAGCAAACAGTTCAAATTCTAAGTGGAAATACTCAGAAGTTATTTATGAATCAGCCAATCTGTATTATTCAAGGGCAAGGAAAAGGATTGTATGGATACATAAATCAACCGAGTCAGCCCCTTACTAAGGCATGGATGAGTTTTGAGCGAGGTGCGAGTATGGGAATTGCCAGACAAGGGGATATCATTTCAACTTCATACCAAGAATGTAAATCTTTAAACTAAAAATCCATGCGAAATTTAATCTCAACCAAGTGAAAGCCGAATTGGCTTTTTACTGGGCCATGGAGTACACGTTCAGCAGCGGTAAATACAAGTTTATCAATCACAGGAACAAGCTGTCCTTTTTTCACTTCACCCAGTTCACCACCACGTTTTGCTGAATTACATGTGGAATGCTGTTTGGCCACTTTGGCAAAATCAGCACCATCATGAATCTTCTTCTTAAGTTGTTCTGCCAAGTCCTTATCTTTGACGAGAATATGTCGAACGATTGCAGTTTTCATTTACTTTTTCCTCGTGGTTTTTGGGGGATGCTCTTCGCGATCTTTAATGGCTGGCATTGTGGGCAAAACACACTGGCTCTTTGTCCTAACTTTAAATTTTCTAAAGTGGTTTCACAGTTAATGCACATCTCACCCGCACGTCCATAAGCCAATAAGGTCTGCTGAAAGTAGCCATTCTCACCCATGGCATTGCTATAGTCTCTTAAGGTTGACCCACCCAAATCAATCGCTTGCTTTAAAATTCGTTTAATTTCGATGACCAATTTTTGAATTTGCGCTTTCGTCAAACTCGAAGCAGGCTGTGCAGGGTGAATCCCTAAATTAAATAAGCTTTCAGTTGCGTAAATATTACCTACACCCACAACAATATGATTATCCATGATTGCAACTTTTGTGCCGACATTTTTATTTTTAAACTTTTCTGCTAAATATTCGGCATGAAATTCATCACTCAATGGTTCAGGCCCTAAAGTATCAATCAATTTTGTTTGGCTTTCCTCATTCAGCCAAATGATACAACCAAAGCGTCGGGGATCATGATAGCGCAGCTGTGTGTCTTCAAATTGAATGATCAGATGGTCATGCTTTCTAAGCGCTTCATGTTCATCACAGATTCTAAAACTCCCTGACATACCCAAGTGCCATAACATGCTATGGGTTTCAAACTCTGCCAAAATATATTTTGAACGACGTGTTAAGCGAACGAGTTTCTGACCTTGAAGTCGTTGAATATCTTCGGGAATTGGCCAGCGTAACCGTGACTCACGTACTTGAACATGAAGAACTTTCTGGTCAATCAGGGGGAGTAAACTGTTTTTTGTTGTTTCAACTTCTGGTAATTCAGGCATGCACTTGTCACATTGGTGTGAGGACTGAATATTGTATGCAAGAATTGGATTGCATTAAAGGGCGGTTCTGTTGAGCCTACGACTTTAGGTTGAAATTATAGAGATGATCGTTGAATAAGATTGAAATGTTATTCCTAAGCCATTGTTATATAATATAAAGTTTATTAATAAAATAAAGTTTTCCAATTGATAAAAAATATCTGATAGTTATATGTAAAAAAATGTGTAAATTTCTAGTGAATTGTTTGCTGAAATAATTCTTTTTATCTCGATATTTCAGGAAAAATAGTCATTTTAAAGCTGGAACTTTCTATTAAATTTAGACAGTTAAAGTGATTGAGAGTTGGCTGGTTTATCTTTATTCGTTTTGTTCCTGATTAGGCTTTCCCATGAAAAAAATTGCTTATCCTTTATTGGCAATCTCTGTATATAGCATAATGTCTTTTGCCTCAGCTGAAGATGCGTTTAATTTACATGGCTCGACCATGACGGGTGACTGGAATGGGAGTCGGACTGAATTTGCAGAAAAGGGAATCAAATTTGATGGCACGATTGCCATGGACAGTTCATATCTCGCTGAGGGTGGTTATGATGCGCACCAAGCGCCAACATTTGCGACACAATTCGGACTGGGTACAACTTTAGATATGGGGAAGCTGGCGGGTTGGAATGATGTGACTATTCGTGCTTTAGTTACAGCACGTCAAGGTGAAAGTACTTCACTCAGAGGTATCCAAGCACCAGATGCACCTCAGTGGGCAAACTCGCAAGCCAATTGGGGCCGTGGTAATTCGGGGAGCCGTCTCAGCGAATTATATATAGAAAAGAATTTTAAGGATCAAGGACTAAGCCTGCGTTTAGGTCGTATGGGTTTAGGTACTGAATTCAATACCATGGCTTGTGATTTCCAAGGCAATGCATTTTGTGCAGCACAGATGGGGAAATGGCAAGGTAAGCTTTGGTATAACACACCAGTCTCACAATGGGGCGCACGCTTAAAATATCACATCAATCCTGAACTATTTGCACAAGTGGGGGTGTTTGAATACAACCCTGATAATGCTTTAGAGCGACAAGGCTGGAATTTGGATACAAAGCATGCCGATGGTGTAAATATTCTTTCTGAAGTGGTGTGGTCACCTAAGCAGGGTGTGAATGATTTACCAGGCAGTTATCGTATTGGTACGCTTTACAATACTGCTGATGAGGCTCAAAATCAGTACGATGTTGCTTATAAAGCAGGAACTAAGGCTGAAGATCGTACATACGGCGGTTGGTTTGCGTTTGAACAGCAGTTGACTTCAACTGGGATAGGAAAACGTGGTTTACACAGTTTTGGTAACTTCACCATTCATGATCGTACGACGACAGCCGTAAATGATTCACAGCAACTTGGTCTAAAATACTATGGTCTGTTTGATAGTCAACCAAACGATATTCTAGGTCTAGCTGTAAATCGAGTACATTTGAACGATCGGTATACTAACTATGTGAATAGTGCTCGTTCAGGAACAAATTTAAGACAGTTGAATGAAGATGCAGAGTATAATGTTGAGTTGAACTACTCATATTACCCTGCCAAATGGTTCATGCTTCGTCCTTTAGTGCAGTATGTGGTACATCCTGGTGCAACCAATCAGGTGGACAATGCATTTGTCGTTGGCTTGGGGTCTAAAATTATTTTTTAATACAACTCGAGGACACCTTTATGCAAAGAGTGAAACATCTAAAAATTAATACAACACTACTTTGCTTAACGGTATGTATCACACAGAGCTTATATGCTGAAGTGGAATCTCAAGATTCCACTCAGCAACTTCCAACCATCAAAATTGAAGCTACACGTTCTGATACCAACATATTAAATACCCCGGCATCGGTATATAGAGTCGATCAACAACAAAATCAAAATAATATTGGGGTAAACCTCACTGAAACACTCAAGGGAATCCCAGGGTTACAGCTCAATAATCGTGAAAATTATGCCCAAGACTTACAACTGTCTATGCGCGGTTTTGGCGCACGCTCAACTTTTGGAGTCCGTGGGATACGTCTTTATGTCGATGGGATTCCTGCGACGATGCCAGACGGACAAGGCCAAACTTCAAATATTGATTTAACGAGTTTAGATCATATTGAAGTGCTAGGTGGGCCATTTTCATCACTGTATGGAAACTCCTCTGGGGGCACGATTCTCACCACGACCAAAGAAGGAACAGGCCGTGATTCGGTAGAGTTAGGTTATTCAGGTGGAAGTAACAATAAAGGCCGTGCTGACATCACCTTACAAGGTGGTGCAGATAAAGCCAATGAACCAAGCTATGTGATCAGTTCTTCTTATTTTGATACTGATGGCTATCGTGATCACAGTGCCGCAAGAAAAGTGTTGAGCAATGCCAAACTCACGTGGGACTTAGATGATGGTTCTAAGATCAATTGGCTGATCAATCATGTGGATATTTCCGCTGATGATCCACAAGGTTTGACACGCGAGCAATGGAAGCAAAATCCTAAACAGGTCAATGACAGTAAAAATATCTATGACGTTCGTAAAGATATTAATCAAACACAAACAGGTATCAATTGGACTAAGCCCCTGAATGATCATCAAGAGCTTTATAGTATGGCTTATATTGGTCATCGTGAAGTGACTCAATACCAGTCCATTCCAAGTTCTGCTCAAAAGAATCCACGTCATGCTGGTGGGGTGATTGATTTCGAACGAGACTTTTATGGCACTGATTTACGTTGGACTGGCAAAGACTTATTACCGAATACACGGATCAGTGTAGGCGTGGCTTATGATGCAATGAATGAAGACCGCCAAGGGTATGAGAATTTTAATGCCAATGGCCAATATGGGGTAAAAGGCAACTTGCGCCGTGATGAACGAAATACTTTATGGAATTTAGATCCTTATCTTCAGGCATCTTGGCAGTTTTTGCCGACTGTACGTCTAGATACAGGGTTACGCTATAGCAATGTTCATTATGAGTCAAAAGATCACTATATTATTGGTTTGAATGGCGATGATAGTGGTCAAACCGATTATAACAAATTGATTCCATCGGCTGCTTTGACATGGGAAATTACTCCTGAGATCAGCAGTTATCTCAGTTATGCTAAAGGCTTTGAAACACCAACCTTTACCGAAATGGCCTATCCAACACAAGGCACGGCAGGGATTAATTTTGCGCTTAAACCTTCAACCAGTGATAACTATGAGCTTGGTTTAAAAGCACAAAATCGCCTAGGTAATTTTACTGCTGCAGTTTTCCAAAGTAATACTCAAGATGATATCGTTTCTGCGGGGACACTCAATGGACGTGCAACCTATCAAAATGCAGATAAAACACTGCGCCAAGGTGTAGAGCTGTCATGGAATAAAAAGCTGTGGAAGAATTTAACGGCTCAAGCTAGTTATAGCTTGCTTGATGCTACATTTGATGCAGACATTCCCAACAGTGATCCTAAAAAAGTCATCCAAAGTGGCAATTACATTCCTGGTATTGCAAAAAATCAAGCCTTTGTATCTTTCGGTTGGTTGCCTGAGCTGGGCTTTAACGCAGGTGTAGATGTTCGTTATATGGATAAAATCTATGTAGACGATCTCAATACAGATACTGCACCAAGTTATACAGTAACCAGTATGAATGTCGGTTATATCTGGAAAAACAATGATTGGAAAGTGCATAGTTTTGCTCGAGTCGATAATTTATTCGATAAAAATTATGTTGGTTCAGTCATTGTAAATGATGGTAATAGTCGATTCTTTGAACCTGCTGATGGTATTAACTGGAGTGCAGGACTCAGTATCACTAAACAGTTCTAATTCATTGGGAAAATAATTTATGTCTGCTCAACCAAAGTTATTTGAATCTATTCAATTTGGTTCACTCTCCCTCAGCAATAAAATTATTATTGCACCAATGTGTCAATACTCAGCAACAGATCAGGGTGAAGTGACTTATTGGCATGAACAACAATGGGCAAGTTACGCTTTGTCAGGTGCGAGCTTATGTATTATTGAGGCGACAGCGGTTCAAGCCGAAGGGCGGATCAGTTATGCTGATGTGGGACTTTGGAATGATACCCAACGAGATCAAATCAAAGCTTTACTCAATAAGGTAAAAAGCATTGCTCCCACACCTTTTGCTATTCAGCTTGCGCATGCAGGTCGTAAAGCTTCGACTGAAAAGCCTTGGTTGGTGAAGCAGGGGAAAGGTCAGATTGCGCCTGACCATGAACACGGATGGCAAACTGTATCAGCCAGCGGTATTGCTTTTAGCCCGAATGATATTGCACCGCATGAATTAACCATTGATGAAATTAAAACAATTATTCAAGACTTTGCGCAAGCGGCGATTCGTGCAGTAGATGCTGGTTTTTCATTGATTGAAATTCATGCGGCGCATGGGTATTTACTACATCAATTTATGTCACCACTGTCTAACCAGCGAACTGATGAATATGGTGGAAGTTTTGAAAATCGTATTCGTTTTACATTAGAAGTTTTTCAAGCCATTCGAGCAGTTGTGCCAACTGACTACCCTGTAGGTGTACGTATTTCTGCAACTGACTGGATGGATGCAGAAAATAGCTGGAATGTTGAATCAAGCATTGGCTTATCAAAAGCTTTAGCGCAACTTGGTGCTGCTTATATCCATGTATCTTCTGCGGGATTGCATATTCAACAAGATATTAAAGTGGCTGCAAATTACCAAGTGCCTTTTGCAAATGCGATTAAAAAGCAGGTGAATATTCCTGTAATAACAGTGGGCTTAATTACCGAAGCTGAGCAAGCTGAACAGATTCTTCAAGATGCTGAAGCAGATGCAATTGCATTGGCAAGAGCGATTTTATATGACCCACGCTGGCCTTGGCATGCTGCAGCAAAATTGGGTGCAAAAATCTCGATTGCACCACAATATTTACGTTGTCAGCCGCATGGAATCAAAGATCTGTTCTCAGCATATTGATGGCATAACAGTTTTGATTCACTCATTATTCTTTAAACGTATTTAAACTTAATAAAGATATATTCTAGGATATATCTTTATTTGTATGATCTGGAAAAGGAACGGCTTGAATGATTTTTTCGGTAATTTTTCCAGTATTTTTCCTGTTATTTTTGGGTTTTATATCTGTCAAAATCCAATTGATCTCTAAAGAGCAAATTACTGCAATTGGTGCTTTTGTAATCAAAATTGCATTGCCTGCTTTATTACTTCATGCACTGGCTGCAAAAGATTTACATGAGATTTGGTATCCTGCCTATTTCTTTGTTTATACAGGGGTTACTTTTACTCTATTTATTTTGGCCTTTATTTTAGGGCAAAAGCTTTTTAACAATCATTTTACCCATGCTTCTGTGTTTTCACTTGGCGCATCAATGTCCAATACTGGGTTACTGGGCGCAGCAATTTTGACTTTGCTGATGGGTAGTGAAGCCATGATTTATATTTCACTGATTGTTATCATTGAAAGCGTATTTCTTGTACCGCTGATGTTAACCTTGGCAGAAATAGGGCGACAAAGACAAGCCAATTTAGCCGCTATTTTAAAAACAACATTTCTGGCTTTATTAAAAAATCCATTGTTCTTGTCAGTGATGATTGGCATGAGCTGTACGATCTTCGAAATTCAAATTCCACATGTATTAGACCAAGTATTTGCCTTGTTAGGTCAGACTGCCTCACCTTTAGCGTTATTTATTATTGGTGGTGGAATGGTTGGGATTACGATTCAATCACTTAATCTACAAACCATTTATTTGGTGGTTTCTAAAAATATCTGTATGCCGATATTGGTCTATTTAGGCTTGACTCATTTAACCGACTTGGATCAAAAGATGATTTATGCAGGTACCTTGATTGCTGCTTTGCCTATGCCCTCTATATTTGGAATTTTTGGCCAAGTCTATGGTTTAAATGAAAAAGCACTGACACCATTGATGATTAGTACTTTACTGAGTTTTATTGTGGTGAGTGTTTTGATTGGTGTTTGGTGGTAAAAAAATACTCTCTTGCGAGAGTATTTTTTAAGAGCTGCTTATTTTTTTGCTGGTGCTTTGGGAGCAGGTGTTTTGCCTTTTTCAGCAATTAGTTTGTTTACAACATCCAAAGACTCTTTTGCCTTAGGCACATTATTTTTAGCAAGTTCTGAGAAAATCTTTTGTGCTTCTGGCAGATTTTGATCAATGATATTGCCATTGGTCAGCATATTTCCGACAGCCATCAATGCTGGAATATATCCTTTTTTAGCTAAATCTTGGATTGATTTTAAACCTTGATTAACTGCTGATGCATTTTTCTTCTTTAAGCCATCGGTGATGTCATACAGCGCTTTCGCATGAATTGCAGGTGCAAAATCTTTTTTCACTAAAGGATCAAGTTTTTGTAAGCCGAGTTTATCAGATGCAGGTGTACCTTCAGAAAATAATAAAACAGCCAATTCCACGGTAGCATCATCAAATCCTTGAGCAGAGGACTTCTCTAAGTATTCACGGACTTTCTTTTCATCTTTGGCTAAGCCCAATTGACCTACTGCATAGCTTTGCGCCAAGACATAGCTTGCAACAGAATAGCCTTTTGCTGAAGCATCTTGATAATATTTCAAAGCTTTCTTATCGTCTTTGGTTGTACCTTGTCCCGTTTGGGTTAAATAGCCTAAGTTATATAATGCTTGCGCATTGCCAGCCTTTGCAAGACGTTCAAGTTCTTGATACGCCGCAGGATAGTTTTTTGCTTGAATTAGCTCTTGTGCTTTGGCAAATGTAGGGTCAATGTTCGCTTTAGCTGTATCTGCTGCAAATGCAGAAATACATGAAAAGCTGAGTAGTGTAGCGAATAGAATTTTTTTCATTTTGACGATATACCTTGTTTTAATTTCAACATAATTCCATTTATGGTGTGAGAACATTGTTGAGGACGTTTTTATCATAATTTGAAAATTATAAATGTAAACATGCCTATTGTATAAGTTAGTGTATTTAAATTTTAATTTATTTATAAATAAGAAAGAATTAAGGATATTTTAACAACATTAAAGCCTAGAGAAATTTTTTATTCTCTAGGCTTTGGGCTGTTATTTTACTGCTTTGAGGAGTAATTCAATTTCGCCTGCTTCACGTGCCCCTGAAATACGGGTGCCATCTTGTAAGAAGAATGTTGGTGTACCATCGACTTCGAGTGATTTTGCTAAAGCAATATTTTTCTCAATTGGGGTCGTACATGACTTGTTTGAATTCGGTTGTTTCTTGTCAATTAAATAGTCTTCCCACGCTTGGTACTGGTTTTTAGAGCACCAGATTTGCTGTGAAATACTTTCAGCATTTGGATGTAAACGGGTGATTGGGTATAAAAATAAGTAAACGGTTAGGTTGTCGATATTTTTTAATTCTTTTTCAAGATGTTGGCAATATGGACAGTCAGGATCACTAAATACGTAGATTACACGTTCACCTTTACCTTTGACATGCTTAATGGCTTGTTTCAAAGGTAATGATTTTACATCAATACTTTTTAGCGCTTGCATACGTTCTTCGGTCAGATTTTTTTGTTCTTTAAGATCAATTAAATTGCCGACAAAGAAATATTTTGCTTCTTCATTGGTATAAACAATACGCCCACCCATATAGACTTCATAAACATCTTTAATTGGTGAGTTTTGTACTGATTTCACCTGAATCTCAGGATATTTGGTTTTTAAGTTTTGCTGTAAAGTCTGAATATCTGCATGTGCAGAAGAAAAGGTAAAAAGACCCAAAGTCAGAAGAGATAACCAGATTTTCATGTTAAAGCTCAAAATAATAATGTGGATATTGTGCACTCAATAAAGATCAAAAATATATTGAGATCATGTAATTGCCAATGCGATATTCAGTTGATACCACGCTTAATTTCGTATTGTATTCTGGATACCATGGCGTGTTAACTCATTTCTGAGTTGTTGGATATATTGATTTAATTCTACTTGTGAGTCACTCCGTAAGCGTAATTGCGTACTAAAATTAAAGATTCTGCTGCGTTTTCCATTACGCTGTAAAATTTGAAAGTGCCCAATATGACTACCATTCGCTGTTGTCCTATGGGTACTAAATTCAACGCATGTGACCTGATCTAATGGGTAAGAGGTCATCATCAAATTACTGACGATCAGTTTATGATTGCGTATATAAAATGGGGAAAAATTTAAATTAAACCGTTTAAATATCCACATCAGCATACTCAAAAATGCTATGAAAATGATTGGAACCAACAAGCCCCAATATTTGTCTGAGCGGTTAGTTGTCTCTACTTCGAGTAATTCTACATGTTTGGCTTCAACCATTTTTTGCTCTTCAATCCATTGTCGAATATCGTCAGTGCGTGGTTGAGTTCTCAGTAAATTTTGAATCGTTTGTGGGTCGCGAATATGATAAATCGTGGCCTTAACCAGTTGGCTATTTCCTAACTGATCAAAATAGTAAAACGCATTGCCATTTTTCCATACAGTGCCATA
The DNA here is from genome assembly GCF_058242925.1 of Acinetobacter sp. LipI_19. NCBI lineage: Bacteria > Pseudomonadati > Pseudomonadota > Gammaproteobacteria > Moraxellales > Moraxellaceae > Acinetobacter > Acinetobacter sp. LipI_19. The sequence continues at coordinate 3,122,310 of NZ_JBZAYK010000001.1, read as the reverse complement.
GTTGTAATTTACATCCCCAAGTTTTTGCCATGTGGAATGAAGTGGCTCAGCTAATTTTAGAATATGGGTGGATTTGGAAGAGGCTGACCCTTTATTGCTGCGATATTCACTGGCTTGTAGATAGAGTAGTTGTGTGCCATCAGAAAAAATCAGCGGTGCGATTTCTTTAAATGCTTTGCCTAAAAATGGACTATCACCTGCGCGACGCATTTTTTTCTTATTCAGATCAAAATAGTAAATCCCCGTGTCGTTATAAAACAAAGCATGGTTAATGTGATCGCCATGTTCGCTTAAGAGATGATAGGGGGCGTATTTGGGATCAAAGGCAAATTCGTTGACATAGACCATACCATCGACAGGATTGAGTAAATAATATTGGTTATTTAAACCATCTATTTCAATACTATAAAGTTTTCCATTGTCTTTTAAATCGAGCAAAGTGTTGTTGTAATAGACGTTTTTACCATCCGCTCGATAGGCATAGTTACGTTCGCCTAAGACAAGTTTGAGTTGGTCTGGATTGGCTCCAGAAAGCAATTTCCCTTGAAAATAGGTGAATGTCCCATTACTTGCCGTATCATTTTCGGAATTAACACGATAAGGCCAGTTGCCTCGTTCAAGTTTAAAATAGGGGTAGAGATAGCTTTGTGGTTTTGAGCCTAGGGCAAAATTTTGTTGCATGATTTGCCAAATTTCTCGAAGCGCAGCTAAATCCTTATTTCGTTCGGTGGAGGGGGAGCAATACCAAGTGTCTTTTCCAGCAGTAAAATAACCATCGCCAATGGTCTTCACCTGTTGAGGTTGCACACCTTTTAGGATGATATTGCCACAATAGACATGTAGTTTATCTGCACCTAGTTGTCGGTATTGGTAATTATCATTGGGTAAATAAAAACTTTGAATATCTGCTTCTGGGATCAAATAATCACCATTGCTGGGTACAGCGGCATAGATTTGGTTGTTATATTTTTCAAATATCCCAAGTTTTTCTGTAGTCGCAGTAAAAGGAATCTCATCTGAATTTGAGTCAGAAAATCTAAATATAAAACTAAAGCTGAACAGAAGCGCGCATATCACTAAGATAAGCATGAAGGTTTTAAGGATAGAAAATACTTTTAGTGGATTCTGCATCATTTATTTTTTTGTTAAATATTGATCGGGTTGAGTTATGGCAATTTAAGGTTGTTTCGTCATCATTTTGATTATGAATTGGTCATACAGATTGATGGCAACGACTTTAGCATTTAAGGCAAATAGGGTTGCATAGCCTCTGTTAAAATTTCAATTAACTCTTCATCCATATAGTGATAATCGTCTGGAATATCCAATACCATGACTTTTTTATGTTGTAACTGGTTGGGGAATTTCTCTTTGATATTTTGTTTATGTTTTTGCTCCATGACAAAAATCATATCTGCCCAAGCAATATCTTTGACAGAAATACGATGTTTGGCGTGTTTACTTGTTCCAGCGGAACGTGTGGAAATGCCATAGCCCACTGCAAAGACACGCTCGGCAGTGGGGCTACGCCATTGGTTACGACTACAAATAAAAAGGGTATTCAATCAGCAGTCTTCCAAAAATCATATTGTGCTTGTTTTCGTCTTTTGGCAGAAGAAATACGTGGATATTCAATTCTTAATTGTTTCGAGCGAGATCTTTTTAACGATCTGTTCCAAAGTAATTTCCAGTCTTTTTCTGGTTTCCAAAGGGTTGAAGTATGTCTGCAATCTCGACCACGGTGTAAATAATTTACCTTACGTCTCCAAGCGCGATTGCGGTTTAATTCATTTTCAAAATATTGTTGTGTAATGTCCATAGATAAAACTCATGAGTTGATCGGGTTCAGCAGCCGCGATAACACATGATTGGGCTATTTTATAAGTATTTATCTGGGTAAACAAGCTGAATGATTTTGATAATGTTTATTTAGAGCCATTTTAAAGGCAATGAAAAGGGTATAATTCTGGCTAAATAGAACGTGCGAGTAGATGATGTTTATTAAAGGCATTAGACGTAATTATGACAAAGTCAGCCAAGATGACAGTATTGCTGATGAAGATAAGATAGATGCTTTGTTGATCAAACTGGGTGGTGAGTTTCTTGTCAGTAAGGATGACCGTGTTTATATTTTTGAAAAGGATGGTCAGACGGCAAAGTTTGATGCAAAACATGCACGAGCATTTCATTTTAAGGATTATTTGTGTAAAGACATGAATAAATTATTTCATGGGTTTTAATATCCATTGAAAATTAGTGAACTGTTCAATTGTGCTATAAAAATACTTTAAGCATTTGGATGAGCCCTCTACCGATGTATTGATGGTGGTTAGGGCTTTCTAAAGTAATAATTTTTGATGTTGTCATTGTTTATTTTCTTAGTTCTGTTTTTTGATGCGCTGTGTGCCATAAAACGAGAGTGAATGCATTAATCCACTACAACAATACTTTCGGCGTTTGGCTAAAAACAATATAAGATAATGGCTTGTATCTGGATGGTCTTTGTATTTTTCTAGCAAAATTATTTGACTATATACTCGTGCTTCAAGTTATATAATATAAAAAAGAAGGCTGTTTTTCCTAAGATTAATCGAGACGTATCTATGATGAAAGTACTGTCAATCTTATTCATAAGTTTAGTTTGTTCAATGGGGATTTTAGCTCAACAGCCAAATCTTGTGCCTCAGCAGGTTAAGTTAAAAAATGGGAAGCGCTTTTCTTTAAATCTTCCAGCAAATTACGAAATTATTCCAGCGGCTGAGGGCTTAAAGCGAGTTCGTTTTTTTAGCAAAGCTCCTGATGGCAGAATGTTTGTAACAGATATGCACGATTTGACTGATAATAAAAAAGGCATCGTTTATATTTTGGATGAATGGAACCCTGAAACGGGAAAATTCGGCAAAATTATTCCTTATATGACGGGGCTGAAGAACCCTAATTCAGTTCAATTTTATACAGATTCTTCAGGACAAGATTGGTTGTATTTAGCGGAAACTAATCAACTGACCCGACGAAAATTTACCAAAGGTGAAATTAAACCAACCGATAAAGCCGAAGTTTTAGTAACTTTTCCTGACTACGGTTTAAGTTATAAATATGGTGGTTGGCATCTAACGCGAACAATTGCTGTGGGTGGGAACGGGAAAATTTATGTTTCTGTCGGCTCAAGCTGCAATGCTTGTACCGAGAAAGAAAAAGTTCGGGCAACAGTATTAGAAATGAATCCCGATGGTTCGCAACAAAAGATTTTTGCTACAGGTTTACGCAATGCAGTCGGTTTGAAATGGGTTGGTAATTTTTTATTTGCCACCAATCAAGGTGTGGATCATTTGGGTAAAAATAAGCCTGATGAAACTTTTTATGCACTCAAACGTGATGCAGATTATGGCTGGGCTTCATGTTATTCGTCGAATGGAAAAATTTTGGCAGATCCAAAATTTAAACGTCCGTCAGCTTGCAAAAATGTATTGCCTCCTTATGCCTATTTCCCAGCGCATTCATCTGCACTTGGTTTTGACTATTTTGATCATCCCGATACGGATGACACCATCAAAAATTCTTTTTTAGTTGCTTTACATGGTTCTACCGATGCCACAATTGGTCATGGCTATAAAATTGTCATTATGCGTAAAGGGCAAAAACTACAGACATTTATGGATGGTTTTTTAGTGGGCAAAAATATCTATGGTCGCCCTTGTGATATTTATCGAGTAGATGAAAATTCATTTTATTTCTCTGATGATAAGAGCGGTGTGATTTATTATGTTCGGCAAAAAGCATCTTCCTAAATTTTGAACTTTTCTAAAAATTTAGGCGTTAGTTAAAAGAACATGGCTGAGAATAAAAAATTCAGGTGAAAGTAAAAATATAAATTGTCGATAAATCTTTGGAAGCAGTATTAGACCGGAAAGTATTCATCTATGAAAATGAAGCTAACCAATTGCTAATGTTAAAGTTGTTTTGATTGACTCAATCATTTTATTCTCTAAATAAACCTACAAGGTTGTAGGTTTATTATTGTAGACAATTTTGAGAAATTACTGCGGTCTCGCCACATCACCACTTAAGCTTTCAGGTAATGCTAAAACAGTCACATCTAACTCTTCTAAAGCATCAGGACGGGCAACCACAAGCGCAATATAACCATTTTCAAATGCTGCACTATTTACCACTTGAACACCTTTATTCAATTGTTCAGCTTGAGCAGGGGCAGAACCTGTACCTTGAATGACATGTAACCATGCTTTTGGTTTTGCCTTAAACCAGAGGCGTGCAATCACTTCCTGACCAAGATAACAGCCTTTGTCATAATTAATTCCTTCACGTTGGTGTAAGCGTAATTCTTGTGGTTGAAATACATGTTCAATAGCTTGATTTATATAAGCCTGACCAGTTTGAATTGCAGCGATTTGCCATACTGAAATATCCGTTTCTGTAGCAGAAAAATCAGTCGTTGAGCCATTCAATGTTGGAAAAACTCGTCCAGTTTCTTCAAGCTTCATTTTAGAAAAAGCGCCGTATTTTTTAATATGTTTGGCAAATTCTTCGGCTTGATCTTGAGTCGTAACAATCTCTAAATGTTCAGGATTAATTTTTTTAAGCCATAAGCCAAAATGGATACGACCTTTAAGATCACAAATCGCAGTGTATTGGGTGATATTTTCAGCCAAAGCTTCAACGTTTACAGTCACTTGACCTTGTAGAAATTTGATTGCATCAACACCAATCAAGGTAAATGAGGAGAAAGCTAGATCGCTCATGAATTGCTCGCTTATCTTAAATCTAATACTAAAGAATTAATCTTATTTTCCGCTATTTTTCAAAAAAAAGCAGATTTAGTGCAAATATTTTAATGAAGTTGTTACTAAATATTTCAAAAACCCCTGTTTTTATATCTAAGCTTATGAAATATAAACGATTTGGGAAATGGGTTTTCGACAGTGTACTATGCCAATCATTAGACACGCAGTACAAAATGATGCAAGAGGCACAAAACTAATGAATAACAACTATCGTAAACCACTGCAAGGTACCCAGCTCGAATACTTCGATGTGCGTCAAGCCGTAGAAGACATCCAGCAAGGCGCATATGCAAAACTTCCATACACTTCAAAAGTATTGGCCGAACAGCTGGTACGCCGTTGTGATCCAACCATTCTCGAACAGTCTTTAAAAGAACTGATTAATCGTAAACAAGACCATGATTTCCCTTGGTATCCAGCACGTGTGGTATGTCACGACATCCTTGGACAGACGGCATTAGTCGACCTTGCAGGTTTGCGTGATGCGATTGCAGATCAAGGCGGTGACCCTGCTAAAGTTAATCCTGTTGTACCAACACAGTTGATCGTTGACCACTCATTGGCGGTGGAATACGGTGGCTTTGATCCAGATGCATTTGAAAAAAACCGTGCTGTAGAAGACCGTCGTAATGAAGACCGTTTTCACTTTATTGAATGGACCAAAACAGCGTTTGAAAATGTCGATGTGATCCCAGCAGGGAATGGCATCATGCACCAAATCAACTTGGAGAAAATGTCTCCAGTGATTCAAAACCGTGAAGGTATCGCATTTCCAGATACTTGTGTCGGTACCGATTCACATACGCCACATACAGATGCGTTGGGTGTAATTTCTATCGGTGTTGGTGGTTTGGAAGCTGAAAATGTCATGCTGGGTCGTGCATCTTGGATGCGTCTTCCAGACATAATTGGTGTGGAATTGGTGGGACAGCGTAAAGCGGGTATCACGGCAACAGATATCGTTTTAGCGCTGACAGAATTCTTGCGTAAAGAACGTGTAGTGGGTGCATATTTAGAATTCTTTGGTGAAGGTGCGGACAGTATGTCTGTAGGAGATCGTGCAACGATTTCCAATATGACTCCAGAATATGGCGCAACTGCGGCAATGTTCTATATCGACCAGAACACCATTGATTATTTAACCTTGACTGGTCGTGAATCAGACCAAATCAAATTGGTGGAAAGTTATGCCAAAGAAATTGGTCTTTGGGCATCGGATATGCAACAAGCAGAATATCCTCGCGTACTTCGTTTCGATCTTTCAACGGTAACACGTAATATTGCAGGTCCATCAAACCCACATGCACGTGTATCAACAGCAGATTTAAAAGAGAAAGGTATTGCAGGCGTAGTTGAAAACCGTACTGATGGTTTAATGCCTGATGGTGCAATCATTATTGCTGCGATTACCTCTTGTACCAATACCTCTAACCCTCGTAATACAGTTGCCGCGGGGTTGTTGGCACGTAAAGCAAATGAATTGGGCTTGGTGCGTAAACCTTGGGTGAAATCATCATTTGCACCAGGCTCTAAAGCTGCTGCACTTTACCTTGAAGAAGCTGGCGTACTTGAGGATTTAGAAAAGCTTGGTTTTGGTATTGTGGCCTATGCATGCACGACGTGTAACGGTATGTCTGGTGCTTTAGATCCAAAGATTCAGCAAGAAATTATTGACCGTGATTTGTATGCCACAGCGGTACTTTCTGGTAACCGTAACTTTGATGGTCGTATCCATCCTTATGCAAAACAAGCATTCTTGGCTTCACCGCCTTTGGTGGTGGCTTATGCAATTGCAGGCACAATTCGTTTTGATATTGAAACGGATTCATTGGGCAATGACAAAGACGGTAATCCAGTTTACCTAAAAGATGTTTGGCCATCGGATGCTGAAATTGATGCGCTGGTGAAAGAATCTGTAAAACCTGAACAGTTCCGTAAAGTGTATATCCCGATGTTTGATTTAGGTGTGACAGAAAAATCAGAAAGTCCGTTATATGATTGGCGTCCGCAAAGTACTTATATCCGCCGTCCACCGTATTGGGAAGGGGCTTTGGCTGCACCACGTACATTGTCAAATATGCGTCCACTTGCGATCTTACCTGACAACATTACCACGGATCATTTGTCACCATCGAATGCAATTATGATGGATTCGGCAGCGGGTGAATATCTGCATAAAATGGGCGTACCTGAAGAAGACTTTAACTCGTATGCAACGCATCGTGGTGACCATTTAACTGCGCAACGTGCAACTTTTGCCAACCCAAAACTGTTTAATGAAATGGTGGTTCGTTCAGACGGTACCATTAAGCAAGGTTCTAAAGCGCGTGTTGAGCCAGAAGGCGAAGTGATGCGTATGTGGGAAGCGATTGAGATTTATATGAATCGTAAGCAACCACTGATCATCATTGCTGGTAAGGATTATGGTCAAGGCTCTAGCCGTGACTGGGCTGCGAAAGGTGTTCGTCTTGCTGGGGTTGAAGCGATTGTGGCTGAAGGCTTTGAACGTATCCACCGTACTAACCTTGTTGGTATGGGAGTGTTACCACTTGAGTTTAAAGCGGGCACCGACCGTAAAACCTTAAAGCTTGATGGTACTGAGCTGTATAGTGTGATTGGTAATATTGCACCACGTACAGACTTAACTTTGGTGATTGAGCGTGCCACGGTTGATGGTAAGAGTGAAGTGATTGAAGTTCCTGTAACTTGTCGTTTGGATACTGAAGAAGAAGTGCATGTGTATGAAGCGGGTGGGGTATTACAACGCTTTGCACAGGATTTCTTGGAAGGGCAAGTGGCTTAATTGAATTCTATTCTTTAAATCCTCCCCCAACCCTCCTTTGAAAAAGGAGGGAGTTCTTCTCTTTTTAAAGATGAGAAGTATTACTTCGCAAGGGGGGCGATTAAGGAAAAAAGGAATTGAAATTGTTGAAAAAAATCCCTACTGTTCAGTGGGGTTTTTATTTGGGGAATAAAATGTCTTTATTACGAAAAACTCAAAGTGATACGGTAAATTCTGATGAATCAATCACAGCTGAGCGTCTTTTAAACGTATTGTCACAGATGCCTGATGATTTTTATGAGGAAGAAAGAACAGATGAACCACCTCAAGAAAGAGAAGAGCTTTAAATGGTTTGCGCTATTTAATGATTAAGCAGTAGCTCTCAAAAACCATAAATTTTTCTTTTGAAATCATTTCTTGCAAAAATGACACCATCATTTTTAGAAATAGACAGTAGACATACATCAAAATATGGCTATACTTTATTCACCATTTCTAAAACCTATGGAGAACAAAAATGGTTACTGCTGGCGAAAAACCCGGAACAGGCTTCTATTTTTGTGTCCAATGCGGACATCGCACTTACTTAGAAATTGGTACAGATCGTTTACCCCAGTGTACCAAATGCCTTGGCAATCAATTTAAAAAATAAGATTGCTAAGCCGCACAGATAAAACAGATACTCCCTGTTTTAAGCAAAAGCCCTATCCAGTGATAGGGCTTTTTGTTAATTTAATAATAGTTCAAAAGATAACGAGAAAAAGGCAGATAAATCATTATGGAAACAATCCTGAGTCTATGTATTGGCATTGGTTTAAGTGCCGCCTGCGGTTTTCGTGTATTTGTACCGTTATTGGTGATGAGTGTTGCATCACTGATGGGCTGGTTTGAGCCAATGAAAGGTTTTGAGTGGTTAGCGATACCATCGGTATGTATTGGTTTAGCTGTCGCGACTATTTGTGAAATTGGCGCGTACTATATTCCTTGGGTCGACAATGCTTTAGATACTATTGCCACGCCAGCAGCAATGGTAGCTGGAACATTGACCACCATGGCGGTCAGTACAGGTGAAATGTCACAGTTTGCAAGTTGGGCGGCTGCGATTATCGTTGGTGGTGGTACAGCAACAGCTGTACAAATGGGCACGGTTGCGGTTCGTGGTGTATCTACTGCAACGACAGGCGGAATAGCCAATCCTTTGGTGTCTACAGGTGAGTGGATTGGGGCAATAGTGGTATCGGTATTATCACTTATCGTTCCTGTATTGGTGGTGATTGTTGGTATTATTTTGATGGTGCTAGCGGTTCGCTGGTTAAGAAAGAAAAAACAAGAAAGCGTTGTTCATCCATTGTAGTTAGTGTGTTTTAGCATTTGTGAAACAAGTGTTTATCAAGATTCAAAGAGGATAATGACTCAATTCAATTGGGTTGAGTCATTAAATTGGATTAAGTGTTTTCTGTTTTTTGACATAAAATTTGATTCACTCTAAATCGAATACAAAGACAAATTTCCCCAACAATAAATCAATAAAAGAGAGATTGATTTTTGCACCTTAAAGGCATACTTTTGTTATGGGATTGATAAAAACATCGTTTTTATGGATTTAATCTCAAGGTCTTTTTAAGAGTATTGGGGGAAACTTTTATGATGGACAAATTTATTATCAATGTAAATGCGCAAGTCAATGGTGTATACGAGGTACACAATGCAAGCAAATCTTGTGAGCATTTACCTAAGGCGGAAAATCAAAATCTACTGGGATTTTTTGCGACAAGTGAGCTGGCAATTAAACGAGCAAAGATGAATTGGCCTCGTGAAAAAATCAAAGGATGTATTTGCTGTTGTTAAGAAGCTCATAGCCTTTAACCATCACCAATTTTACCTGCAGTTCCATCTTTATGTGGTGGAACTGCATAACATTAAAAGGAATAGAGCGTATATCTATTCAATTGAAATGTATATTTTAAACGTCAATTGTTTGAAGTCACGATGAAAGCTTATGCTGACTCATCGTTTTAAAAATAACTTGGGGATTAAAAGTATGCTGATACTTTTTACTGTTTGATATAAAAATAGAAAAATTAATAAAAACTTCATCAATAAATAATCTGATTTTTGTGATGTGTATTTGATAAAAAGTAATAAATTTTAATGATTTAACATAAATATTTGTTTTAAAACAAAAATATAAATGCTATTAATAGCTCATAATATAAACATCACATGGATAGGTGAGAACAATGAGAAAGTTCGAGATCGAGATCAATTTGCCTGCACAAGATATCGTATCATTTGAGGCAGAGGACATTGAGCAAATTCATGCAAAATTTTATGCGATCAATTGGCGCCGTTTATTCCTGACGCAGGGGCAAGTTGAAAATTCTGATATTTCCTTTGCTGTACAGGACACGGAGACAGAACTTTATTTACATATCCAGTTAAATACACACTCGAGTAAAGCAGACCCTGTTTTTCAGATCGATAGCAATATTCAACTGGTTGTTGAAAGTAAAGAATTTTTGGGGCTTTTAACACGTAAAAAGAAATATGATGTGGTGTATAAAAACTTAAACCAATCACAAGTTTCAGAACAGCTCAGCTTATTCCTAAACGATCAAATCGACGAGATGACAGAACAATATCGACAATTGATGCATAAAAAAATGCTACAAGAGCATCGTTTGGCATAACGACTAGAGATTGACATCTTCTATATAAAATAAGGAAGCTTGAGCTTCCTTCTTGATCTGTAAAAAAGAATAAACGGGCTTGATTGTTTGACCAAGAGATAAAATATACCTAGTGCATATAAAAATTAAATATAGTGATAAATTTTACAATTTGTAATTTAAAATCAATGATTAATTTATAATTTTTTGATTGGAGTCGCTATTAATTTTAAAGAGTGTTGTTACACTACAAATAGATTTTAAGGGTATGCGTTATAAAATAATGAACAAGTTTGAAATTCAAATTCAGTATCCTAATCACGCCGATGAGTGTGAGATGGAGCAAGAGAGCGATTTAGACATTGCTGAGATATTGGCGAAATTTGAAAGTATCAGTTGGCGCCGTCAACGCGTTTTGCAATTACAATTGGATGGTCGAAACACTATTTTTACAGTGTTGAACTCAGCGTCAGAAGCATTTTTAAAAATTACATTAAATGCTTATGCAAAAAGTGAGAATTTTGAATTTAAGATAGAAAGCAATATCAAATTGATTTTCCCACAACGCGAATTGTTTGGCTTGATGACACGAAAAAATAAAGAAGTATTTGCAATTAAACACAGTACACTTGAACAGGTAAAAGCGAGTTTAACCGCATTTTTAAATCAGGATACCCAAGGCTTGGAAGATATTTTGCGTGATAGTAAAACAACCTCGCTAAAAGATGTGCCTTAAGTTAGCAGATTAAAGCGTGTGATCATTGAAATAGAATGACTAAAATGCAAATTTATAAATTTGCATTTTTTTTTAAATTTATGCAATAAAAAATCATTAAATAAGCTTTGTTGAAAAATTTTCTTTATTAAGTAACTTTTAAAGGAAAATTTTCCTAAAAAATAAAAAAATTAATCTATCTTAGGAAAATAATCCCGAGTCGATTTGGCTAATATTTACCTCAAGGATGTAAGGGATCGAAAAGAGTAGATTGCTGCCAGTTGCGTACAACGTGAGTGCAGTACTTACCCACAAGGTCTCGATTCGGCTTAGGACGCTATAAACCATAAGTTTATAGGCAATAGGATTAAAACTTACCAAGTTTTAATAGTTGAAGTAAACCAGAGTTGTTTTCCCACTCATCCTGAAAAATTCGATAAAAATAATGTGAAAATCTCAAATTAGATCCATCAATTAAGCCTATTCAAAACATCAGAAAAATACATTAAAGCAAAATGATTTCATCCCAGCATCCCATTAAAATAAGTTCTATACTTTATTCAAATAATGAAAGATATTGAAACCAAACAATGATAAAGAGTAGTGTAATGAATGATAAAAATGAAAATCATATTTGCTTGATATGTAATCAAACTTTTTCACATGCGAATGTTGTTCCGCTCGGGGCTATACGTAAGGTTATTACTGAAGAAATTGCACGAGATTTTCCCAATTGTTCTGCGCAGGATTATATTTGTAAAGTAGATTTAATCAAATATCGTATGCAGTATGTGCAATCTTTGCTTCAATCGGAGCAGGGGGAGGTGTCAAACCTAGAGTATGAAGTGCTTAATAGTATGCAACAGCATGAATTAATAACAAAAAATACTGAAACACAACTTGAAAAAAATGGACCATTGGGGAAAGGCTCGCAGATAAAATTGCAACTTTTGGCGGAAGTTGGACGTTTTTAATTTGTTTTATGCTCTTTTTAGTTGTTTGGATTTTATTAAACACAGTTGTGATCGTAAAACAACCTGCTGATCCTTATCCGTTTATTCTATTAAATCTTATTTTATCTTGTCTTGCAGCAGTACAAGCACCAATTATTATGATGAGTCAAAACCGTCAAGAAGCCAAAGATCGTATACGCTCCCAAAATGATTATCAAGTCAATTTAAAAGCTGAATTAGAAATCCGTCATTTACATGAAAAAATAGATCATTTACTCATTCATCAGTGGGATAAACTGGCAAAAATTCAGGAAATTCAATTGGATTTATTATCAGAAATGAATAAAAGAGAAGTAAAAAAAGGCGAGTGAAAGATTAAAAATACAGAAAAAGCTTTTGAGCGTTACGGCTCTTTTGAGTTGGTGGCTTTGTTGATAAGAACAGAAATATATTCTCGATTTTTTAAATGAGTTTGCAATAAAAAATCATTTTAGAAATATAAAAGATAAAAAATCCTGAGATTGTGATTGATTTCGGAAAATAATTCTAAATTTCACGAGAAAATCTTAATCTTAGGAAAATAATTCCGAACCGATTTCGTTAATATTTATCTCAAGGATGTAAGGGATCGAAAAGAGTAGATTGCTACCAGTTACGTACAATGTGAGTGTAGTACTTACCCACAAGGTCTCGATTCGGCTTAGGACGCTATAAATCAAAAGTTTATAGGCAATAGGATTAAAACTTACAAAGTTTTAATAGTTGAAGTAAACCAGAGTTGTTTTCCCGCTCATCCTGAAAAATTCCATGAAAATTATACCGTAAAATTCCATTTATTTGATCTCATTAACTTACCGACAAAGCAATTAAGAAATTATCGATAAGAAGCTAAAAATCATATAGATTGTTAAGATGTCGCAGTATAGGTATGCATTAATGTACCGACCTAGAGCAAGCCATAAATGGTAATTCATACAATTGTATGAATAGAGATAAGTTTCAATATTTTATTCGCTCACGGCAGAATTTTAATCTGTAATTATTTCATTACTTAAATACCTTCTTTTGGGGATTCCATTAGTAGATCTGCTGCAAGCGAATACATATCAATAGTCTATAAATATTTTACTTCTAATGTGGTGATCAAGGTTTCTAAGAGCAATAACACATCAGTTTTCTTGCGTGCATCAATAAAAAACACAGGTAAATTTAGATTGCGTTCCATCAACCATTGACGGTATTGGTGCGTTGGCTTATTCATATCATCATCGATATGGGTGACTCCAATCACAATGTTTTCACCATATTGTTTAAAAATATTGAGGTAATATTCCAGTTCGTCTAAGGGGGTTGCTAAGCTATGATCAATCAACAAAATCGTACCAATCGCGCCTTTGCATATCACGCCCCACATAAAGTCAAAGCGACCTTGTCCTGGTGTGCCATACAGCCCAACTTTACTGCCATCATCTAGCGTTACTTCGCCATAATCGATTCCCACGGTTGTGTTTAGTTTTTTATGGCTACGATCATCGGTGTTAAATGCTTCTGTTGCTAATACAGGTATTTCTGATAAGGATTTAATCGCTTCAGTTTTACCTGCCCCCATTGAACCAGCAAAAACAATTTTGTACTTCTGAATAATCATCGTAGATTTATCCCTTAAAATTTAAATCGACTTTTTAATTTGTTAAAAAAGCTTTTTAAAATCCCTTTTTCTTCCGTTTGCTCAGTATCACTTGGTGTTTTATCAAATCGACTTTCTTTTGCTGAAATCAGTTCAGCGTTATGGATGGCTAAATTCGCAGCAACAAAGTGTTGCACGGTTGCGACTGGAATGTTGAGTTTGTCTGAGACATGTTGGATTTCTGCCCCAGAAATAAAGCATGCACTTAGTTGTAGCAGTAATTTCTTATCCAACTCAATGGGTTGAATCCAAAATTTGAGACGATAATATTTATCAGCTGCAGGTACAGTAATTAAATTGGGATTTGTCCAAATCAGGTTAAATAACCAATTTTCTAAATTGAATTGTCGTTTACGTGAAACTTTTATAAAATCCGCAGTGACTGCTGCCGTATAGTGTATCGAGCGATCTGTTTGGTATTCTTCACGAGTTGCTTCAAGCCATGCCAGATGCGCATGATGGTCGATAATCGCAATCGTGCCGAGATGATCATTTAAAATGACTTTACGACTGTCGTGATGGAAAAGCGCTGCAAAAAAATCAATTTCTTTGATTTCAAGTTGATCATTAGCTTCATCATCTGAAATTTGGCTAAGTTCAGATTGTTCTATTTCAGTCTTATGCAGTAATTTGATGTTGACCCAGTTTTTCAGTGTGAATTCGTCATAAATAGGGATGCAGAGTAAATTATCTTCAGCACTTTCTTTATGTTCACTATGTTTTGAAATTTTCAAATAAGGAATATTTTTATTTTGGATAATATTCTGGATATTATTATTTTCAAAAAACTGCTCATTGATCAAAATACAATTTATATTTTGATCTGAAACACTTGTCCAATTTATACCAATATTGGTTGGTAAAATTTTTCTAAGCCTTATTTTAAGATCGTCAGAGGTGGTTAAACCTAAGCCTGAAATTGCGATATTGATACATTGATTGTTCATAATATCACTTATCTAATATTAAAAAATTAAAGTGTAAACTGTTTTTTAACGGTCGTAATTAGTTTAAGTTAACGCTAGATTTGTTCTTTTTCCAGTAAAATCATTTTTTTAATGTTTAATTGCTTGGCATTTAATCAGTATATTTCTTACATTATTATCCTCCTGTGTAAACTGTTAATTTTTCTTAAAGTTTAGAGAGTTTCATTGCTTTAAATTAACATTAGTTATTATAAAAAATCTATCTCAAAGTTAAATAAATTGCTTAGTTATTTTTATCAATAAAAGCTTAACTTAATAGTGAATTAAATATTTATTATGTTTGTGCATGTTTTATCATTTATAATATTATTACTGTGATTTTAATCACATGAAATGATTAAAATTACTAAAGTATTTTTTACATGAAAAAAAGCGATCATTTCGATCGCTTTTTATAATTTTTGATTATCAAACTAAATTAAGCAAAAAGCTTTGTCGCTGCTTCAAAAAGAATATATAAAACTACAAGTGCTACCACAGGTTCTGCAATTTTAGCCCAGGTTGGATTTGCGGTTTCGGTTACTATGACTTCTTTGTGATCAGCATGAAGATCTACTTTTTGAACATTGACCATTTGATTAAACTCCTTCATCGTTTCATCTAATGATATCTCTTCTTCAGGCACAGGTTGAGAGCCAATCAGTTCGGTTAGTTCGTTTGTTGACCAAACCCAATCTTTTGCCTGACCCGATAGGTGCTCAATTTGACCAATCACCAATTCTCGAAGACCTCGCTTACCTAAACTTCCTGCTGTTTCAAGTTGCTTTAATTCAGCAAGCTGTAGTTCAAGAATTTCCGTTGTTACAGGTTCAAGTATAGATTTATCTAAACTGGATTTATTCTGAGTAGAGGTGGTGAGGTGTCGAGAAATTTCTTGGCTGTATAACTGATCTTGCGAAAGAATTTCTTGATATAAAGCATCATCATCCTTACGCCATAGCGTAATGAGTTTACCCAAGGTTAAAGCATTGAGTTCTTCAATATGTGCAATACGTTGGGCAGGCTCTAATTGAGATAATAGCTGAGGCTTTTGAATCTTTATCTGCTCAGCAAAGTATTGTACGAGATCAAAAGCCATTCAGTTCTCCTTGTTCTATTCTAAAATTCTTAAACTTGGTTTTTTCTTTGGTGCCTCAGTTTTAGTTTCTACTTCTTCACTTGTATTTGATTCTAAAACATCTTCATCAATTTGCACATTGGCATATTCATCTGGATCAAAGAATAATCCTTGTCCATTTTCACGTGCATACAAGCCTAATACCGCATTTATAGGCACATAAATATCTTTGGATGCGCCGCTAAAACGAGCAGAGAAGGTAATTGCTTCATTGGTCATATTTAACATATGTACAGAATGTGGTGCGATGTTCAATACAATTTGTCCATCTTGTACAAATTGTTGTGGTACATCGGTATAGGGTTTAGTTGCGTCAACAAGTAAGTATGGCGTTAAATTGTTGTCGCAAATCCATTCATATATTGCGCGTGCAAGGTATGGTCGAGTTGGGGTTAAGTTCAATTCTTGTTCAGACATTAAAAAATACTCTATTGATTTGCGATCTAGAATTTTGCCAAAAATTCACTATATCTGTGTTTCTCTTTAAAAGTCATCGACTTTAAAAAAGCAGGGCGGCTAAAAATCCGTTGGCAATATAATAAAATTGGACGAGATTGCTGTTTCGGTAATTCAATTCCCATATGTTTTAACCGTATGAAAATTGGCGCTAACATGCAATCTAAAATTGTAAAGTTTTCAGACATAAAATAAGGATAATGTTGAAACAGTGGGGTCAGGGATACCAAAGTATCTTTTAATTGTTTTTGTGCATTCTTTTTTGCAGCTTCATTAAGTGTATCTGGGTGGCGTAGCATAATGTCTGCAAGTTTAAGCCAATCTTGTTCAAAGCGCCAAATATACTGTCTTTGCTCTGCGCGTGGTGCTGGGGCATCCGCATAAAGTTTGTTTTGTCGATAACGGTCATCTAAGTATTCAGAAATAATACTAGTATTAAACAGCTTTAAATCGTTTTCAATCAGCATAGGTAGTTGATTATATGGATTTAAACTGGCTAAATCTTCATCATCTTCTTCGACAATGATTAAGGTATGTTTAATTTGTTTTTCTACAAGAAGAAATCTAATCCAATGTGAACGAAAGTCATCCTCGTGGCTATACAATGTAATCCCTTGTTGAGGCGCATTTTCGACAGGCATATTCCAAAAACTAAGTGAAGTGAATAGAGTAGAATACTAAAAATAGACAATAAAATCATCTTAACTTTAATAAGCTTATGGTGGGTATTGCTATCAAATAGATAGGAAACAAGGATAAACCTATGAATTTAATAAATAAGCACAGTAAATTGGCGTTGGTATTGCTGTTAATGATGGGTATTTCAAATACATATGCAAAGATGCAACCTTTGGATACTCAAGTACAAGAGGCTGCCACTGAAGCAATCGAAGCTGCAGGAGCAGAAGTGGCTGGAGGAGGAACCTTATGTAGTGCTGATGAGGCCTGTGATGTTGCGTCTGCTGCTTCTGAAGAAGAAATGTATGGTGGGATCAAACAAGAATATGTTGTAAAAGGTTGTAAGGTGACGATCTACAATGATGGACCCGTGAAAATGGTCAATGTAAAGACCGATAAGCCGTGTAATGCACCGCTTCCGAAAGATCATAAGTTCTCTAAGGAAACTCGAACTTATCAGGAAAATGGCTGTACGATTACAGAATCAAAAGCTGCCGATGGGATTTCTGACGCTGTCATGGACTGCTCTAAACGAGATAAAACAAAATAACTTCAAATAGTTAACCCATAAAAAAACCTCGGCAAATGCCGAGGTTTTTTGTCCGATTCGGTAAACGAATTAACGTTTAGAGAATTGAGGACGTTTACGAGCTTTACGTAAACCAAGTTTCTTACGTTCAACTTCACGAGCATCACGAGTAACGAAACCAGCTTGACGAAGAGCAGGTTTTAAAGTCTCATCAGAAGCGATCAATGCACGAGTAATACCGTGACGGATAGCGCCTGCTTGACCACCGATACCACCACCAGCAACAGTGATGTAAAGGTCAAATTTTTCAGTAACTTCTAAAAGCTCAAGTGGTTGACGAACAACCATACGAGCAGTTTCACGACCGAAATACTGTTCAAGAGTGCGGTTGTTGATTACGAGTTTACCAGTACCAGCTGATAGGAAAACACGTGCAGTTGCGGTCTTACGGCGACCTGTACCATAGTTAGTAGCCATGTGCTGTATCCCTTAGATGTCCAAAACTTGTGGCTGTTGAGCAGTATGAGGATGCTCAGTACCAGCGTACACTTTCATTTTCTTGATCATCGCGTAACCAAGAGGACCTTTTGGCAACATGCCTTTTACAGCACGTTCGAAGATTTCTTCTGGTTTGTGAGCAACTAATTTTTCAAAATTAGTTTCACGAATACCACCAGGGAAACCAGTGTGGCGATAGTATTTCTTATCAAGTGATTTTTTACCAGTCACTTGTACTTGTTCAGCATTGATCACAACGATGTAGTCACCAGTGTCAACGTGAGGCGTATAAGAAGTTTTGTGTTTACCGCGTAAACGACGAGCGATTTCAGTCGCAAGGCGACCTAAAGTTTTGCCAGAAGCATCAACAACATACCAGTCGTGTTGAACTTCAGCTGGCTTAGCGCTGAGAGTTTTCATTAAACCACTACCTATTATAGTTGGTTTGGACTATGGAATCTGTCCAAACAAAAAGGAGTGCGAATTCTATCTGAAAAGAGTTAGAGTCGCAATTGAAATATTGAATTTCAAGCGCATCATTATATTGATAAACGTAGCCAAAAGCAAAGCTTAGTTTGGATAAAATGTTGTAAGGTTTTCTGATTTATATTGGAATTGTGACAGACTTTATGAATAATAAAAGTGATATAAAGAAAATAAGTCAGGCAAAAATGAAAATAATAAATTCAATAAAATTCCTTCTACTGATAGTGGGTGGAGGCAACTTAAACCTTAGTTTTGCTCAAGCTGATTTTCTGGATTAGGCCTCATCTTTACCGAAACTTCATCCAAGTGCTCCTGTGCATTATCAAAATCAAGCTGATCTTGGAGACAGGATTATCTCTGTTCAATGGATGACGGTTGATTTTAGTGAAGAAATTCAATCCGCATATCCTTGCCAAGCGGTTGGATTACTTATTCAAACGCAACATATCCCTATTGGTGAGGAGGTTGATGCTGTCGTGCAATGGGGGGATGATGATGATAAAAGCCGAAGTGGCGAATATACAGTCTATGGAAAAGTTGAATCAGACCATCGAGTCAGAATAATCTTTGATCAACATATTGCCCCATCCAAGTGTGGGAAAGAGGTTGAATCGATGTTTGATTTCTCTGAGATTGATCAACAGCAAGCTCAACCAGAAACTCGGCCAGCGTCTAAAAGTCAGCTCTAAAGCATTTTAAGTTTCCATCATCTAAGTCTGATGAAATATAAAAATTGTTTGCAATGGTCTTATATAGGTGGTTTGAGAAATATTTTTGGTTCATTTTTTACGTGATTTAGTTATATTCGATATAAAAAATGAACTTGAATTGGAAATGATAATTTAGAACCGATGTATACTGTCTATGCAAGGTCTATTAAAAGAGTTCTAGATGCTTCCTTTATATATAACCAGTGGTGAGCCTGCTGGCATTGGCCCAGATATTTGTTTAGATTTGGCAGATCGTATTGATGATCGTCCAGTTGTTGTATTGGCTGATATCAATATGTTGAGGGATCGTGCCAAAATTTTAAACAAAAGTGTTCAGCTCATTGAGTATAAAGGACAGACGGAGCGTTTGGCTCAAGGTCAAGTCTATATTGAACATGTTCCTTTAGCTGTAGATGTTATTTTAGGGGAGTTAAACCCACAAAACTCTGCATATGTGATCGAGCAATTGCGTCGAACTGCGTACTATGCGATGCGCGGGCTGAGTGTTGGTGTTGCTACAGCGCCAGTACAAAAGTCAATTATCAATGATGCAGGGATCCACTTCAGTGGACATACAGAATATTACCAAGAGTTTGCGGGTGTGGAGCGTGTGGTTATGATGCTTGCAACAAAAACGTTAAGAGTCGCTTTAGTGACCACCCATTTACCATTGCGGGATGTTGCAGATGCCATTACCAAACAACGTCTCCATCAGGTGATTGATATTCTGATTCATGATTTAAAAACAAAATTTAAAATTAATCATCCGCGTATTTTGGTGTGTGGTTTAAATCCTCATGCAGGTGAAGGTGGTTATTTAGGTCATGAAGAAATTGATACGATTAATCCTGTACTTGAAAGTTATCGAGCGCAAGGCATAGACATGAGTTTAAGTATGCCTGCTGATACTTTATTTACTGTGGATCATTTAAAAGGTACTGATGCTGTTTTAGCGATGTATCACGATCAGGGGTTACCTGTGTTAAAATCGCAGGGATTTGGCGAAGCCATTAATATTACTTTAGGTTTACCTTTTATTCGGACCTCGGTCGATCATGGTACTGCGCTCTCCCTTGCAGGTACAGGCCTTGCAAAAAGTTCAAGTTTGCATGTCGCTGTCGATTTAGCACTTGATCTAGCTCGTTCGAATTAAGTTGTAAACAACCTTATTTATCACGTTGGATATTTTTTATGTATCAAATTAATGCCTTAAACCCAAAAGATGAAGGGCATCATACGCGCAAGCGTTTTGGACAAAACTTCTTACATGACCAACGTGTGATTGCCAAAATTGTTCGTTCTGTCGCCCCGCGAGCAGGAGAAAATATTGTTGAAATTGGGCCAGGTTTAGCTGCTTTAACTTCGCCTTTAAATGGTGAATGTGATGCTTTGACTGTGCTAGAGCTGGATCGTGACTTGGCAGCAGGCTTACCGGGTCGAGTACCACATCCTGAACGTCTAACTATCATTGAAACTGATGCATTAAAATATGATTTTACTGAATTATTTCAGGAAGGTCGTCCTTTACGTGTAGTCGGAAACCTACCTTATAATATTTCAACACCTTTGCTTTTTCATCTCTTGGAATTTGGTGACAAAGTCAAAGACATGCATTTTATGTTGCAAAAAGAAGTGGTTGATCGTATTACAGCATCTCCAAACACCAAAGAGTATGGTCGTTTGTCAGTCATGATTCAATACTTTTGCAAACCTACTTTCTTGTTTGAAGTACCACCGGGATCATTCAATCCACCACCAAAAGTAACGTCTGCGGTATTTCGTTTAGAGCCATATGCAACTAAACCGATTGTTGCTAAAAGTGAAAAAGCTTTGGCACGTTTAGTATCGCATGTGTTTACACAACGCCGAAAAACATTACGTAATAGCTTAAAAGGCATGTTGGTTGAAGACGGTTTTGAAAATGCTGGTGTAGATCCAATGGCACGTCCAGAAACCTTAACATTGGCTCAGTTTGTTGCATTATCTGACCAAATGGTGGCTTAAATGGCACTGGAAAAAGTTAGATATAATTATGTGATTGGCGACGTACAAGGGTGTTTTGAAGCACTGAAAGCACTACTCAAAGAAATCCAATTCGATGCTGATCAAGATTTTATTTGGTTTGCGGGCGATTTAATCGCCCGTGGTGAAAATTCAGTGGGTGCAATACGTTTTATCAAAAAATTATGCGAACAAGGCAATGCTGCAACAGTCCTTGGTAATCATGATTTAAATCTGCTGGCGGTTGCACGTGGGATTAAAAAGCTTAAAGAAAAAGACCATATTGCTGATGTCATTCATGCTTTAGAAAGTGATGAATTGGTTGATTGGTTACGTAAACAGCCTTTGTGCTTATTTCCCAATGAAAAGACGATTTTGACTCATGCGGGTATTCCGAATATTTGGGATGCGGAAAAGACCGTAGCGTTGGCCAAAGAAGTGGAAGCAGTCTTAGCGCATGATGACTTTACTGTGCTTGATTCATTTCTGAAAGAGATGTATGGCACTGAGCCAGATTTATGGGTAGATGATTTACAAGGTCATGCTCGCTTACGCTGTATTACCAATTATTTAACCCGTATGCGTTTGACCGATGCCCAAGGTCGTTTAGAGTTTAGCTTTAAAGATGCTTTAGATGAGCCGATGCCAGTCGGTTTTCAGCCATGGTTCAAATTTGAATCGCAGACAGCAAAAACTCATCAGATCGTTTTTGGACATTGGGCAGCGTTGCAAGGTGAGCGCATCAATGCTCAAATCCAAAATGTCGATGGTGGGTGTGTTTGGGGGCATCAACTGCTGGCTTATCGACTAGAGGATCAAAAACTTTTCAGTGTAGATAACCCTTTTTTTTGATATGAATAAAGCCACAAGATGTGGCTTTTATTTTTGGCAATGTCACGAGATTCAAGCATAATGTCAATGCGCCATTTTAAATGATTTTAATCTTTTAACTGGCGAATTCATCTACCAATTGAAAAGTAAATTATTCTTGTCGAATCCAAGTCTGACTTCGACCAATGAGTGAAATACCAAGATAGCCACGTAAGGTCAGGCGGTTTCCACTTGCATTTAAGCGGGCTTTACCGTGATAAATTTTTCCTCCGCGAGGATCCAGAACTTCGCCACCAATATAGTTGTTTGGATTATTTGGATCAGCTTTTAACTTTTGTAAAATGGTTAAGCCAATAATCGGTTTATTGGTAAAGGGTGCGGGGCAATTGCGGCATTGTGTTAAAACCGTTTCTCCGGGTGCGGGAAAATCTTTAATGATTTTACCGACATAAGTATCATCTTTTTGTTTCTCGATTTGAATATGTGCACGCACATAACCTGTTTTATCATCGACAGTGCGCCATGTGCCAGTAATGTCAGCTGCATGTGTCCAGCTGATCATTCCCAGTAGCATACAACTGAAAATTCCTTTTTTCATAAGCATACCTATTTTCTTTTAAGTTTAAATGTTGTGATCTGTGAATAAGGCCTTATTCACGAATCCAAGTTTGACTACGACCGAGCGCAGACACTCCAACATAACCTCTTAACATCAAGCGATTACCGTTTGAGTTGAGTTTGGCTTTCATGGAATAAATTTTACCTGTAAGTGGATCGATAATTTTTCCACCGACATAGTCTTCATCACTGGTTTGTTTGAGATTTTTAAGAACATCCATACCTAAAATGGGTTTATTGGTATAAGGCGCTGGACAGTCTATACAGGTTTCTTTTGGGGTATAACCAGGACGCGGGGTAATTTTGATGATTTTACCAGTATATGTGCCATTGGCTTCTTTGCGTATTTCAAGCACAGCTTTAGAAGAGCCAGTTTTATCATCGATATTTTTCCAAATACCAGTGATATCTTTTGCCATACTGCTACAGCTTAAAACAGAAAATAATGTCCCTAAGATGAACTTATTAAACCTCATTTATTGATTCCTTATCAAAATGGGGGAAAGAATAGTTCATCTTAAGCTGAATAATTACTCTAGGCAATCATGTGAAAAGTAAAATAAATCACATTTATTTTATAAAAAGTATAAAAGTTGGCAACCAGATGGCTGTGAACACCGCATTTACTGCCATTCCAAAGGCTGCATAACGACCTGCAACCGCTCCACGTTGCCAAGCTTGGGCCGTTCCGATGGCATGTGCAGCCAGTCCTAAAGCCAAGCCAGATGCGCGTTCATCATTAATATTACGTAAAATAATCGATGAAAATGCTGCCCCAATCACGCCCGATAAAATTACGATCAAAATCACTAATGTGACTGGTGAGTGCAGTAAAGTTGCAATATTAATTGCAATTGGCGTTGTCACAGCACGTGTGGCAAAGGCCATAATGGTCGGTTCTGACATATGCAGTAAATAAGCTAAGCTCATAGGTAATGCAACAGCACTGATACTGGCAAAGACCAAGATCCCTACGACAGATTTCAGTGGTAAATCATCATAACGCATTGCGGCTAATGGAATAGCCAATGCCACAGTGACATAACCGAGTAGGTGGCTAAATAGACCATTCATATCGGTATTGTATTTTTCGTAAGGAATTTTAAAGATCATTAAAATTCCAATCACAAAAAACATGCCAATAACCAGAAGCGGAATTTGAGGAAAGCGTTTATTAATTGGTTTCGCTGCCAAGTAGGCAATTAGTGTGATTAAAAAACCAGTGATTACACTTAACATATCAGCCTCCTATAGCCACTTCTTCGCCATTTTTGCATAAATCCAGAGTGGAATCAGTGTACTGACAAACATCACAACCAGGAATAAGGGGATCTCTTTTCCCATACTGACCAGCATGATTAATGAACCAGCACATATCGGTAGGAAAGCAAATCCACTTTCTCTCATTAATTTATTGTTGGTATCGACCAGACGGGCAGGGATTTTCTTGAATCTACGCCATAAAACCAACACAAATAGTAGGCTGAGTAGACCTGTTAAATTGCCCAATTCAGGATGATTAAATTGTGACATCACTAACACAGAAGCTTCACGAAAGAAGATGATAAGTCCTATTGTGAAGATCCATGCTTGCCAATCGATACCTTTTAACTGATCCATGTGTGTTTATTTATAAAAATTGATCTTTCACGTTTTAACCGATTTAGCGCTTTATTTCAAACTCTTCTAACGGTCTTTTAAATTGCTCTGCCTTATTTCCAAGTATTTCAACGAGTGGTATATGTGCCTGATTGATGAGCTGTTCCAGTTTTTGTGGTGCCATGGCAACCACCAATTGTAAGTTGCCTTCATCGTCAGAATGTTCAGATTCGATGACGTTAAGATCGTAAAGTTGATTTTTTAACTTACCATAAGCGGGTTTTAATTGTAGTTCAAAACGTTGAATTTGGCCCATCAAACATTCATGTACCGCTTTACGTAACAGGTCTAAACCTTGTTGTGTATGGGCTGAAACATAAACACGCTCAGGTTGGTGCGGTTTGGCATAAATGATTTTGGCTTCTTCTCCGCTTTGATCGATCTTGTTATAAACTCTTAATATTGGAACATCTGCGCCAATTTCATTTAACACCGTTTCTACGGCATCAATTTGTTCCATGACATCAGGACTACTCGAATCGATGATATGTAGCAGTAAAGTGGCTTCTAAAGTTTCTTCCAAAGTTGCCTTAAAGGATTCGACTAAAGAATGAGCTAGATTGCGCACAAAACCAACAGTGTCTGCAAGAACAAGCGTGCCAATACCATCCCAATCTAAACGGCGTAAGGTTGGATCAAGTGTGGCAAATAATTGATCTGCAGCATAAACATCACTATTTGCCAAAATATTAAAAAGTGTTGATTTGCCTGCGTTGGTATAACCGACTAAAGACACAGTTGGAATATTGGCTTTTTGGCGAGCAGCACGGCCTTGAATACGTGTTTTTCGGACTTTTTCTAGACGATCTTTGAGCTGTTCCATACGGATGCGTAATAGACGTCGATCTGTTTCAAGTAAGGTTTCACCTGGTCCACGTAGACCAATACCACCTTTCTGACTGTCTAGATTGCTACGACTGCGGACTAAACGTGATGAAAGGTGATCTAACTGAGCCAATTCAACTTGTAGTTTACCTTCATGGGTACGGGCACGTTGCGCAAAAATATCAAGAATCAAACCTGTACGGTCGATCACACGACATTTTAAAATACGTTCTAAATTGCGTTCCTGAGCGGGCGATAGTGCTTGGTCAAAAATGACCAATTCCACTTCATCTGCCTCAACTTGCTCAGCAATTTCTTCTGCTTTACCTGAACCAATAAAAAACTTAGGGTCGGGTTTAATCCGTTGTACGCTTAAATGCTCTAATATATCCGCGCCCGCAGATTTAGCCAGTAATCGAAATTCTTCTGCATCAAGATCTTCTAAGATTTGAACATTCACACTGACTAAAATGGTTTTTTCACCACCTTGATTTTGATCAAAGTATTCCACAGATTGTAAAACTCAGACATTAGATTAGAAAAATCATTCTAAAGGATATTCTGTGTTAAATCCTTAGCCGTATGCAAAGTATTGGAATAAATTTATAACCATTTGAATTTATTTTAAAATGTTTATTTATATTTCTCTAGTGATTTTTTAGATGTTCTGAAAAAGCTAGCTGCGTGATTGATACTCCATCTTCTTATAATTTAGGATTGTGCTTATCTGAATATTCATTTAGCAAAGTTAATCAGGGTTAATGTCATCTATGATGAATGCAAGTTGGTTTAGATATGTATACAATAGTGCCAGTTTAATATGAAATACATTTTGTTTAGTGAATATCTATGACTCAACAACAAGCAATCAAAAAGTCAAAACCATCGAAATTAAGCGCTTTATCTAAAGTCTTTTTGTACAGTAAAAAACTGGTATCAGGAACATCTGCTGTTGCAGAAGGCTTTTATCTGGTTTACCGCCATCAACTCTATAAAGATCCCAATAATCCTAAAAATACCCGTTATGTTCAATATTTTTGTCGCCGGCTAAGTGAAGTATTTAATGTTGATGTACGTGTACATGGCGATATTCCTCGTGAACCTGCATTGTGGGTGAGTAACCATATTTCATGGTTGGATATTGCTGTTTTAGGTTCTGGGGCAAGGGTATTCTTTTTAGCGAAAGCTGAAATTGAAAAATGGCCAGTTTTTGGCAATTTGGCTAAAGGTGGTGGAACCCTATTTATTAAACGTGGTTCAGGGGATTCGGTGCGTATTCGAGAGCAAATCGCTGAGTTCTTAAGTAAAGATATTCCAGTTTTGTTTTTCCCTGAAGCAACGACCACCGATGGTTCAAAAGTCAAAAAAGTACATGGTCGGATCTTAGGTGCAGCGATTGAAGCTAAGAAACCCGTACAAGTGTGTGTGATTTGCTATGTAAATCAACATGGGAAATTAGATACCGTGGTGCCTTTTATTGGCGAAACCACATTTGTTGAACATGTTCAAGCTGTGCTGGAAATGCCAAAGGTTGTGGCGCATCTCAAAACCTTTCCTGCGATTGCAACAGAAGGGCATACAGTTGAAAGCCTGACTCAACAAGTGCAAGTGATGATGCAAAAAGGCTTGGAAGATCTACAGAAAGAAGTCCTAACAGATTGACGATCTATTCAAAATGATGTTTCTGACTGTTTTGAATAGCTCAAAAGCTGTCTGCAAGAGTGTGTAGGTTTATAAAATATCTTTATTTTTTATCAGAATAGATAATCATGATTTTTACTCAGCAAGCCAACATATTTGTCTCTGGAGCAGAGTCACAACGAGGATTGTTCGAAAAAGCAAAAAATAATAAGTGAGGACGATTGATTCTAGATTCAAAAATACAGTGAAGGCATTATTGTTTCTCAACGATTTTACCAGAGATGGCTATCGCTTTTGTCGGCATGGATGCCGCCGTTGGTCAAGGGCGATAAGGATTGCACCTTTGACAAACATGAGCAAAAACAAAGCACGGCTTTGTTTGCAGCGTAAGTTTTGGCATTGCCCGAGAAAAGTAGAGCATCGCTTATGCAAATTGATCGAAACTTTTCTCAAAATATAAGGCAGTGAATACATCTTATATTATGCGATTTTTCATGAATTGTATTACTTTGCTTATTCAGTGCTTATACCATATCTATGAAACTATTCAGGATTACATAAAGCCCTCAATCGGCAACCAAGAAATCACCTTAATTCCTGCTTTTTGCCACCACTTCATTTTTGGTTCTTTTCTTAAAGTGACAATACCTTGAGGTGTTTCTTTGAGCCAATTGATTTTATTCTGTGAATCTAGAACCAACTTATAAGCATATTTTTTTAAATTATCGTCCATGGTTTTATGTACAGCAATTGCCAACGGTGGACTGTTGATAATGACGCCAATTTCAGTATTTAAGTTGGCTGAACGTGGGTCGAAATTAAATGAACCAATAAATACTTGCTTATTATCCACAGCCATCAGTTTGGCATGCAAGCTAGAACGGCTTAAGCCCTTTAAACTGACTTTGGCTTTCTTTGAGATTTCTTCTGAATTGGCATAGAGATTCTCCTCAGAAACGGCAGGCAGGAACTCATAAAGCTCGACACCATTTTTTAATAAGTTATCTCGATATTTTGCATAAAATGCATGCACCAATGCGACATCATTGGCTTTAAATGAATTGGTCAGGATACGTACTTTGACGCCCTCATCTGCCAGCTCAACCAGTTTCTTTGCGCCTTTTTTTTGCGGAACAAAATAAGCAGAGATCAGATCGACATTTTGAGTTGGGATATCTAAGCGTTTCACCATTTGGAAGTTGAGATGCTGTTCTTTTTTTGCCTTGGCCTGAATTTTATCAGGGGCATCTTTGACCACCTCTGCTTTGACCCAATCAAGTTGAATATTCTGATTGAGCCACTGATCAAAAGCATGCGTACGATTACTTAAATTTAAATAATTTTGAACCGTAATTTCTTGGTAATGGTGGGTTAATTGTTCTTTTAGGCTGTCATAACGTAAGGTGTAGGTACTGTGATTGACAATATTTCTTACCGGATAAGCATAGCTATGATTCCAATATTCATCAAAAGAATGGGTAATATCATCTACCGCTTGGCCTACAAGCATGACATCAACATCTGAAAATTGATAATTGTCACTAACATTGTAATATTGATTACTCATATTACGTCCGCCAATTAATGAAATCTGATTATCAGCAGTAAATGTTTTATTATGCATACGACGATTAATACGTTTTAAATCCAGCACCATATCGATTGGACGAATACTTCTAAAACGGTAAGGGTTAAATAATTTTACTTCTATGTTTGGGTGTTGATCTAAGGCGAGATAAACCCCTTCCATTTGTTTAGCATTATTATCATCGATCAGTAAACGAACTTTAACACCGCGATCTGCGGCTTCAATAATTTTGTATAAAGCCAATGAGCCAATTTTGTCATTGTCCCAAATGTAATATTGCAAATCTAATGTTTTTTGTGCTTTTTCAATCAAATTGATGCGTGCTGCGATTGCTTCCAGCGGATCATACAGAACGTGATAACCAGTTAACTCTGGATTTTGCGCTTTTAATGGGGAAATAATTTGTGCTAAAGGGGTGTCTTTGGTTTCTATATCGTAAGCATATTCGGGTTTAATATTTTCTTGTCGAGGTAGAGTTGAACAGGCAGAAAGGCTGAGTAAGAGGCAAGAACCGATCATCACCCAAAATTTTGACACATGGTGATTGTGAGCTTTTTGCTGTAATTGGGTATTACGATTGATCGTTCTTTGCATAATATTTTCTAAGATTTCTCAGAGCTAGAGTATAATTGCCTGAGGATATATTGACAATTCATTGATGTTTGCTGAAATGCAATCCATTTATGAAATGCCAATATCCCTTTTCAAAAGATAAATAGAGAGATGACAAGTACATACACAGTACTTGAGAGATTGAATATGTTTCCAACCCTAACCGTTACATCAATTTTTTATCTCTGCTTCATTGTGCTTGCAATATGGGGAATGAGCCAAGCATGGTTAAGTCAATCTAGAACTGAAACGATCCATCCTTTTAAGTCTTTCGTCCATTTACTCGCATTCTACCTATCTTATTTATTAATTCCGTTGTTATTTTTTAGCATTTATGCAGGTTACATCGGAAAATTCTCATTACATGAAAGTATTTTTGTTTTTTTGCTCAGTGCATTACTGATTTATGCTCGTTTTATTGAACCACATACAGTTCATGTTCAGCATATAGGTTATTGTTTGGGACAAGAGAAAACATTTACTCAACCGATTAAAGTTGCGCTGCTTGCTGATTTACATATCGGACTATTTTCTGGACATGAGCGTCAGCTGAAAACAATTGTCAAAAAAATTAATTTAGCTCAACCCGATTTTGTTGTAGTTGCGGGAGATTGGACCTATGAGCCTGAAAATAAATTGGTTGAAGAGTTGGCGATCTTAAAAGAGATTGAAGCTCCTATTTATTCAGTGAATGGCAATCATGATGAGCAATATCCGGGACCACCGATTCAAGGGTTATTGGCAAAAGCTTTAGCAGCCAATAATGTTATGGATATTGAAGGTAAAATTGTTGAATTTGATGATTTTCGTTTAATCGGTGTGGGTGATTTATGGGCAGGTAAAGCGGATATGCGCTATATGCCTGACTTACCTCAAGACAAACCGTGGTTAATTTTGTCACATAACCCCGATACGGTAGATATGGTTCCGCAATTACCTACACGTCCGCTGATGCTGTCTGGGCATACACATGGCGGGCAAGTTGAATTGCCGTGGTTGACCAGCTATGTGATGAAAAAAGTGTCTATCCTCGGTCATAAACGTGGTTTATATCAGCATGAAAATGCCGATGTATTTGTCAGTGTCGGTACCGGTATGGTGGGTGTACCTTTTCGGTTTAGAGTACCACCAACTATTGATATTATTGAGCTGAGTTAATTTTCATACTGATCAATCATGTTTTAAAATCGTAAAAGGCTGCAATCCCAATCAAAACAAGAAACCCAATCAATAACAGCATGCTGCTGGACATATTCTGATGACTCAAGTCTTCCACCCCTGAGGTTTGAATCGAAGCGTAAGTAGGGCTTGTTGAATCATAAGATGAAGACTTTGCTTGTGATGAGGTATTTTGCGTCTGTCCTTGTATAAAGTTTTCGGCAAATTTGGATAAAGCATCTGGTTGAGTCAAATCGATTTGGAATTGTTTTTGATCTCTTGCCAGTCGGGATGTTGATCATTGATTTCAATGGTTTTACCATCCTGATGGGGCATTTTCACCGTACTAGATGAAAAGTTGAATTGAAAAGATTTGCTTTCATTTTTTATATTTGGTATTTCGCCCGATAAAATTTGAGGGTTTGCTTTAAAAGCATGAAGCGCATCGGGTGATTCATGTAGGATGCGGACTAAATTTTGTGCTGCGGTAGGATCTAGTTGAAGTTGTGTAATAAGGAATTGTTCTGCTGGTTCTATTTGACGGTATTTAAGTAGATCAAGCAATGCTTGTAATTATATTTGATTCAATGGGTAGATGCTTACCCCGAATAATTTAAGTGATGAGAACAAGAGCTTTTAGTCGAAAGGCTTTCTTTTGACTGTTTTAAACTTTATTAGACATTTTGCATTGCATATTCAATCTTATTGCTGTGTTAAATTTTATCGCGGCGTTGCATTTTATTGCTTGATAAAAAATTGATATGCAAGCACAGCAACAATCGCAATAACAATAAGCATAAAAATAGGTAAGCCTTTTTTCTGGGTTTGATCTTCAATACCGACCGGTTGTGTTGTCACGCTGGATGGGCGGGGAATTGAATGAATATTATGTGTCGAATTGACAGCGCTATCACGTGCTTTGGCTTTCATTGCAGCAATGTAGTCAGCAGCCGAATCATATGTTTCACCTTGCGTAAAATGATGCATAATTTCATTCCAGTCAGGATGATGTTCATTTATCAACACTTTTTGATGATCTTGATCTAACACATAGATTTCGCCAGTTTCAAAATTCGACTGAATTGCCTTATAGCTTGGATGCTGACTATCATAAAAATCATCATCGAACTGAAATTGATTGATTGCTAAATGAGGATTTTCAGTGAGCTGTTCTACAAAGTTTTTGGCATCTTTTAGCCCAAGGTTTGAATTTTCCATGACCAGTTTAATCGCTTCAATTTTACGATTTTGTTGAATCAGGACAAGAATGTCTTGTTGTGGAGTTTGCAATTGTATATCACGAGAAATAACACTTTGGGCAGTATCTGAAAATGCAAAGTCGTATGAGTTTTCTGTCAGGTTTTCTACATAATCCTTCGCGTCTTTCAAGCCTAAGTCTGAGTGGTCTTTGACCCATTTAACTGCTTCAACTTTACGACCTTGTTGAATCAGTAAAAGAATTTCTTGTCGTTGTTGTTGGCTAAAGTCTGGCATCATGCACCTGTCATTATTAGTTTAATCGTCAATGAATATAGGTTAACAATAGATATGAGTTTTATTAATCATAGAATTAATTCAATTTTTATTACAAATTGACGTCAAATAAAAGTAGTAATTTGTGTGCGAATGGGCAATATTTTAAAACTGTCATAAAACTTTGATATTGTAAACTCATAATATTTATAACCTTAAAAGAGGGCTTAGCCATGACTCGTGATTTTGAAAAATTCCCAGAAGATGATAACGGTAATCTACTTTGGCAAATGCACGAAGATGGTGATGATTTGGAAGAGGTACATGAAATCGAGTTTTCTGTGTATTTTAAAACACAAGAACTTGCTGAAAAATGTGCAATTTATCTTTTACACGAAGAGCAAAAAGTTTCACTGTATTTGGACGAAGAAGTACAGCCAAATGAATGGGTGATTACAATTTATGTTCATCTTCTTCCAGACTACGAAGACATTGTGGATTTAGAGCAATGGTTTACTAAAATTGCTGAGCAGTTTGAAGGTGAGTATGATGGTTGGGGATGCACAACCTATATATTTGATGATGAAGACGATGAGGAATAGATGACTGATATTGTTTTAAAAGCATATCCTTGTTGATCTGCTTTTTTAAGTTTCAGACTACTCAAACCATACATATGAAAGCTTTATACAGCGCTAAACTTGATTTTCAACAAGAATAATAGTCAAGGATATGAGTATGAGTAACACGGTAAAATTGCATCGCGTTTTTAGTGCACCACCAGAGCGAGTCTATAAAGCATTCTTAGACCCAGACGCGATTGTAAAATGGATGCCACCCCATGGATTTACCGCAAAACTTTACCAAATGGATGCGAAAGTTGGCGGTTCTTATCGGATGTCTTTTACCAATTTTTCTACAGGTTCAACTCATTCATTTGGTGGAACTTACGCGGAGCTTATTCCAAACCAGCGCATACGATATTTTGATCGCTTTGATAATCCCGAATTAGCTGGAGATATTGAAGTGATCATTGAAATAAAAGGGGTGCTTGTCGGAACTGAAGTCAATATTACCCAGTCAGGCATCCCCAAAGTGATTCCTGTTGAAGCCTGTTACTTGGGATGGCAAGAGTCTTTGCAGTTACTTGGGTTATTGGTCAATCCAACCATTCCAGACCAATAAAATAGTGCTAGTGAAATAATGAAAATAATCGTTTTCGAGAGCAAATGGTACACCGCTATCCTCAACAATAAGTGGGCAATTCAATCATCGATTGTATAGATTGCGTAAGCAAGTATAAGATAGTGCTATGTTTTTAGTGCAACAGCTAAGGTGGGGCTTGCATATTTATTGCTACTCCAGTATTACCTTGTGAAAGGATATTTCTCATTATTTAGAATCACTTCGGTTAAGTACAACTCCAGTTTGGAAAAATAATGACGATTTATAGTAAGCGGATTTATGATGCTGTTTCAGAAACAGATGGTAAAAGGATTCTCGTTGATCGCTTATGGCCACGCGGTATCAAAAAAGAAGATGCTAAGATTGACTTATGGCCAAAAGACGTTACACCATCTAATCAACTGAGAAAATGGTATCACGAGGATATAGAAAGCCGTTGGGATGAATTTCAAAAACGATATCGGGTTGAATTATCTCAGGTTACAGTATCGTTAGATGAATTGCGGAAACTTACAGCACAAGGTCCTATAACCTTATTAACGGCGGCCAAAAATCAAGGTCGAAATCATGTCAGTGTTTTGCTTGATGTGTTAAATCCTAAAGCTTAGTTTAATGATCGCGGTTGATTTTTAAATTATTCCTTATATTTATTATGGTTTTTAAGTTGATGAAAAATCTTAAAATGCTATGATTGTGATTTGATCCTAAGCTGAGCTTATTATGTCGTTGCCCCATTGTCCGAAATGTAATTCAGAATACACCTATCAAGATAGTGATTTATTGATTTGCCCAGAATGTAGCTATGAATGGAAAGATGGTGAGCAAGTAACAGCAGATGACAACGTGACGATTAAAGATGCTGTTGGAAATATCTTGGCAGATGGCGACTCAGTGACGGTGATTAAAGATTTAAAAATTAAAGGTTCTTCTTCAGTGGTTAAGGTAGGAACGAAAGTCAAAAGTATTCGGTTACTTGTAGACAGTAATGATGGTCATGATATTGATTGTAAAATCGATGGGATTGGTCCAATGAAATTGAAATCAGAATTTGTGAAAAAAGCTTAATTTCTTAGGCTCATACATGATCACAGTATAATGACTGTGATCATTTTTAGTAGCTATCATTTTCTCGAATAATAATTTTTGAGGTTAGTTCTGCTTTGGAGCGAACGCCCAACTTTTTCATTAAATTTGCTTTATGTACTTCTATGGTCCGGTGTGATAGCTCTAATTTCCGGGCAATTTCTTTACAGGTAAACCCATTGACAATCAATTGGGTAATTTCAGATTCACGTTTTGTGAGTTTTTGCTTAGAAGATAACACCTGATCTTTTCGTTCAAAATGCCAGACCATTAATTTAAATGGATCTTCAGGCGTCAATGTTTGCCCATGAGTATGTGTCCAAAAGATTTCGCCATTTTTGTGCTGCATAAAACGCTGATCGGAATAGTAATGGCTTTTTTTTAACAGTAAACTTTGTAATGCATCATTGCCAACTTTTTCATAATCCTCAAGGCTAGGAAAAATTTTCACAATAGATTGCTCGATCAATTCCCCACGCTCATAGCCAAACAAAGTGGCAAATGCAGAATTCATTTCCATCATATGTCTATAACTTAATACAACGATCGGTGCAGGGCTAAAATCAAATGCGATTTTATTATAGTTCATAATAAGCATCCTTACTTAGTATAATAATAAATATAGCGAGCTAGATGGAAATAACAAGTATTAAACCGTTATTTTTTTATAATATGATGAAAATTAAATAGATTATTTTTATATGACTATGTATATAAATTTAGTATTTTAAATACTATGCAATGTATCACATTTTTTATATTTAACTTTAGTCTATATTTAGGTTTTTAATATAACTAGTTGTATTTGCTTTATTTGTTTTATTTTTAAAACTACTTAAGTAATTAAGGGTGTTGACTGAAAAAAGCAATTGATTCACATTGATGATGAGAAGCCTGTAGGTTATTTAGAATTTTTTATCAAAATAAATCAATATTAATCTTGGCTGCTTATTTTAACTTGTTTATGTAAAAAGAATGAGCTCACCTTAATTAATATAATCAGGATAGATTATCTCTAAGGTGATGAATGGATGACAATACTAAAAATTGGGCGAGGTAGCGATGGAGCACATACAAGGATCAGGTCCTCAACAACAGAAAAAATCTTCACACCGTTTAGCGGGTATATCCAGCATGGTGGGAACGACAATTGAATGGTATGACTTTTTTATTTACGGTGCAGCCGCAGCGTTGATTTTCAATAAATTGTTTTTCCCAAATCTTGATCCATTAACAGGCGTACTGGCTGCATTTGCCACATACGCAGTTGGTTTTATTGGACGTCCCTTGGGAGGTATTATCTTTGGTCATTTCGGGGACAAAATTGGTCGAAAAACAATGTTGCTCACTACCCTAATTATGATGGGGATTCCTACCGTTTTAATTGGCCTATTGCCAACCTACGAAAGTATTGGATATTGGGCGACCTTTTTTCTGGTGATTTTACGCTTTGTTCAAGGTATGGCAATGGGTGGCGAGTGGGGTGGTGCCGTGTTGATGGCTGTGGAGCATGCACCTGAAGGCGGTAAAGGCTTTTGGGGGAGTTTACCGCAAGCGAGTGCCGGTGGTGGTTTAATGTTGGCCTCTATCGCACTGGGGTTGGTTTCACTTTTACCCGAAGCAAGTCTATTTAGTTGGGGCTGGCGTTTGCCTTTCCTTGCCAGCATTTTATTGTTAGGTGTGGGGTGGTATATCCGTGTCAAAGTACCTGAGTCACCAGATTTTGAAAAAGTAAAACAACAAGCACAAGAAGTTAAAGTTCCAGCAATGCAGGTCTTTAAACATCATCCGCGTGAATTACTCACGATTATCTTTGCCCGTGCTGCTGAAAATGCATGGTTCTATATTGCTTCAACTTTTGCCTTAGCCTATACCACAACCAAGTTAGGTATTCCTCGCCAAGACATTTTGTTTGCAACGATTTGTGGTGCAGGCTTAATCATGGTGATGACGCCATTGTGTGGACATTTATCCGACAAAGTGGGGCAGCGGAATATGTTTATGTTTGGTCTAGTGGTCCTTGCATTGTATTGCTATCCGTTCTTTAGCATGCTGGATACCAAAGATCCTGTGTTGGTCTGGACCGCAATTGTTTTAGCAATCGGCGTGGTGTTTCCGATTATGTATGCGCCACAGTCTCAGTTGTTTGCTCGACAGTTCCCTGCCGAAATTCGCTACAGTGGCATCTCGATTTCAGTTCAATTTGCAGGCGTGTTAGGCGGTGGATTAGCGCCATTGATCGCCACCAAACTACTCAGTATTGGTAATGGTAGTCCTCATTTGATTGTTATCTACATCGTAAGTATGGCGATTTTCGCAATCTTCTGTAGCTTGTTTATGAAGCGTGATGATCTCAGCCTAGCGCGACATCATAAAACGGTTAAAAGCAAATTGTCTGTTTAGAGTAGATGATTGATTTAAAGAAAATCATTGCAATCAATGATCAAATTTACAACACTTAATTTTTAGGAATAAATATGAATATTTCCTTTATTGGTCTTGGGAATATGGGGCTTCCTATGGCTAAAAATTTGCTCAGTGCACAGTGGAAGGTGACAGGCTTAGATTTATCCCCCGAGGCTGTTGCAGCATTTAAATCCTTGGGTGGTGTAGCCGTAGATCACAAGCACGTTCTTCAAGATGCAGATGTTGTGATCACCATGTTACCCAACTCAGAAAGTGTCAGAAATTTTTATCTTGGTGATCAAGGTATTTTAAAAAGTTTAAAAAAGGGTTCGTTGATTATTGATTGTTCGTCGATTGCAGCTTTAACCAGCCGAGAAGTCTCAAAGTTTGCAGAATCTATGGGAGTCGACTGTGTAGATGCACCTGTTTCAGGTGGAACTTTAGCTGCCCAAGCAGCAAGCTTGACCTTTATGGTGGGTGGTTCAAAGCTGCAGTTTGAGCGAGCGAAATCTATTTTAGAGAAAATGGGTAAAAATATTTTTCATGCTGGAGAACATGGTGCAGGGCAGATTGCCAAAGCCAGTAATAACATGCTGCTGGCAATCAATATGATTGGTACCAGTGAAGCTTTGAATCTGGCAATGCGACATGGTTTAGATCCCAAAGTCATGTCTGAGATTATTCAAAACAGTTCCGGGGCAAATTGGTGTGTGGAGAAATATAATCCTGTCCCAGATGTTTTGGAAAATGTGCCTTCAAGTCAAGGTTATATTGCGGGCTTTATGACCGATTTAATGTTGAAAGATTTGGGATTATCCCTAGATGCAGCATCCGAAGTCGATGCACAGGTGAGTTTAGGAACATTGGCTCAAACGATTTATAGTAAGCATAGTCAAAGTGGTCATGGAAAGACCGACTTCAGTAGTATTTTTAATTTAGTTTCAGTCGCAACATGAAGGAAAAATCAGGATGAGTACTTTAATCGGACATTATATTTCAGGTCGTCATATCACAGAAACTCAACATTCAGGCCCAGTATTTAATCCCTCAACAGGTGAAGAAATAGCACGTTGTGCTTATGGCGATGCAACAGTGATTGATACTGCCGTAAAAGCTGCGACATCAGCAAATGCAAAAAAATGGGCAAAAGCTTCACATGCTACACGCTTGCAAGTTCTGTTTAAATTACGTGAGTTAATGATTGCCAAAACATCTGAATTAGCAGAAATCATTGGTCGTGAACATGGCAAAACTATTGCCGATGCAATCGGTGAAATTGGCCGTGCGATTGAAGGAATTGAATTTGCTTGTAATGCCCCACAGATTACTAAGGGCGAATATGCACGTAATGTTGCTGGCGACATCGATGTGTTTTCTGTACGTGTTCCTGTGGGTGTGGTGGGCTGTATTACCCCGTTTAATTTCCCCATCATGATTCCTGCTGTTATGATGGCAATGGCTGTGTCTGTGGGTAATTCAATTGTTTGGAAACCATCTGAAAAAGTGCCTTCGGCTGCATTATTTTTTGCAGAGTTATGGAAAGAAGCTGGTCTTCCAGATGATGTATTTAATGTTGTACAAGGGGATAAAACCGCAGTCGATGCATTACTTGAACATCCTGAAATCGCAGCTGTGAGCTTTGTGGGTTCTACACAGATTGGTGAATATGTTTACCAAAAAGGCACCTCACATAACAAACGTGTTGCCGCATTTACAGGCGGGAAAAATCACATGGTGGTGATGCCTGATGCCGATCTTGAAGCGGCTGCAAATGCCTTTGTTTCAGCAGGGTTTGGATCAGCAAGTCAACGTTGTATGGCGGTGTCATTGCTCATTCCCGTCGGTGCTGAAACGGCAGATCGCTTACGTCAACGTATTGTGGAAAAAATCAATGCATTGAAAGTTGGCGCATATAATGATCCAAATGCAGATTTTGGTGCGGTGATTAGTGCGCAATCGCAACAGTCTGTTTTAAAGGCGATTGATCAATGTATTGCAGATGGTGCTGAGTTGGTATTAGATGGTCGTGATTTTAAACATCCAGAGTATTCAAATGGCTATTATATTGGGCCAACTCTATTTGATTATTTGTCTACAGATATGGATTTTTATCAACAAGAGGTTTTTGGCCCAGCGCGAGGAATTTTACGCGTCAATAGTTTAGATGAGGCAATTGCTGTGACCAATAGCCATGAATATGGCAATGGTTCGGTGATTTTTACCCGTGATGGAAAGTCAGCACATCGCTTCTTTATGGAAGTTGAGTCGGGCATGATTGGTGTTAATGTGCCTGTACCACTCCCAGTGAGTTATTTTAACTTTGGTGGTTTGCGACGTTCAAAATTTGGTGAGTCGCATTTATATGGTCCAGATGCCGCTCGTTTCTATACGAAGTTAAAATCTGTTTCACAAAAATGGCCTGATCCTGAAGAACAAGATCAAGCCATTTCTTTGGCATTTAAAATCACTTAATTGATTGAATGCTTATGATCAGCCAGCAGATGCTGGCTTGTTTAGATGTGAGTGAAAGTCAGATATATTGAGTATTGTGTTCTTTATAATGTTGCACTATGAATAAAACGTCTTGAAACATTGCATAGATCAAGGGCTCAAAGCTGCAAGTCGATTGTACTGTGCAGCTTTGTTCATCCCTTAAATATTATTGGCTTGCTGCAATTCCGATTTTTTTAACATTTAATCGTTGTGCGGCTGCCATCACCATTGCTACATCCTTATATTCAGTGAGTTTATCTGGCTGGACTTTAATCGGATCTTGATCTGATTTCTGTGCAACACCAGCAAATAAAACGTCTAGCGCTTGTTTATTTTCAACAGCTTGATCATTCCAAAAGATTTTACCTTGAGGGTCAATACGTAAGGTGACTGGCTCAGGTGGCTTCTCATTGGTAGGTGGTGGTGCACCATTGGGCAAGTCAATATTGATCGCATTATTTGGAATTGGGATGGTGATAATAAACATAATCAACAACACCAGCATCACATCAATAAGTGGTGTCATATTGACATCTAACATCACATCATCATCGTCTTTATTGGCACCGACATTCATAGCCATAAGCTGTTCCTTTTCTCGATTATGGTGCGGCAACTGGTGTCGTGACAAAAGCGATTTTGCCGATACCTGCTTGCTTGGTAGCACTGATTACTTCATCAATCGCTTCAAATTTTGTTACTTGATCACCACGAATATGTACTTCTGGTTGTGGGCGTTTTGCTGCTTCAGCCTGTAAACGATTGATCAATGTATTTTTATCTGCGATATACTTTTCGTTCCAAAAAATATCCCCCGCTTTATTGACAGCGATTTGCACATTAATTGGTTTAGTGACATAAGGTGTATTTTTTTCCTCAGGCAATTTGACTGGAACCGTGTGAATTGCAACAGGGACAGTGATTAAAAATATAATCAGTAAAACCAGCATAATATCCACCAAAGGTGTGGTATTAATCGCAGAAATCACATCATCTTCGTCACTGTCTGAATTGACTGTCATGCTCATAACTGATCCCTCATTTATTTAGCATCACTACTGTTTTTGATCTCACCACTGAGTAAAACAGTATGTAAGTCAGAACCAAAAGTACGTACATTATCCAATACTGCTTTATTGCGGCGGGTGAGCCAGTTATAACCAAGTACCGCAGGCACTGCTACAGCGAGACCGATTGCTGTCATGATCAGTGCTTCGCCTACAGGTCCAGCAACTTTATCAATAGAGGCCTGACCCGAAATCCCAATTGCAGTAAGTGCATGATAGATTCCCCAAACTGTACCGAATAAACCTACGAATGGTGCGGTAGAACCAACCGTTGCAAGAAATGCTAAACCACCACTTAAGTGGCTTTGAATTTTATCAATTGCCCGTTGAATCGACATTGTGACCCAAGTGTTAAAGTCGATACGCTCAAGTAGGTTTCCACCATGTTTTTTGGTTGAGTTAATGCCTTTTTCAGCAATAAAACGGTAGGCACTTGCTTCGCCTAGTGTTCCCGCAGCGCCGTCAATTGATGCAGCATCCCAAAATTTGGCTTCAACCTCTTTACCCTGACGTTTAATTTTTGCCTGCTGAATAAACTTGGTTACCATGATGTACCATGTTCCAATCGACATCAGGACCAAGATAAATAGGGTTGATTTAGCAACAATATCACCTTCGCGCCATAGTGCTTCTAAACCGTAAGGGTTGTGTACAGCTTGTGTTGTTGCTGGTTTAGGTGGTGGTGTATGGGCTTCACTTGTTGTTGTATTTGTTGCCGTTACAGTCGCAGGTGTTGCAGTGGTTTCTTCTGCAAATACACCAGATACAGGCAGTAGGGTGCTTACAGTTAAAATGCCAACTGAAGCAAATAGTCGTACAGATTTGAGCGCTTTATTCATCATTTATCTCCAAATTTTTATTTAATTGATTAATTCAATACAAATTCATAAGGTATGTCATACCAAGAATCTTGAGGTTCACCATTCTTTAATGCAGGTTTAAACTTACATAAACTAAAAGCTTTCGAGGCAGCTTTATCTAAGCTTTTACTCCCACTCGATTTTTTTACTTTAGCCTCTTTAACCTTTCCATCACTACCCACAAATACCGAAATAAGGACCTCACCTTGTTCTTCGTTTTGTAAAGATTCACGTGGGTAATCAGGGGTTTTACAACCCGCTTCTCCACTCGACACACCGCGTGTTTCACCTGTTGGTTTTGCTTTTGCAGGCTCAGGTTTTGGTGTTGTTTCTGGCTTTGGCGTCGGGGTTGGTGTCGGCTCAGGACTTTCTGAGGTCTTAGGCGTTGCTGTGGGTGTAGCCGGCTGCTTTGGTGTTGCTGTCGGTTTTTCCATTGGTTTTTCAGTCGGCTTTGGATCTGGCGTTTTCAAAACTTTCTGCACCAACTTTGGTAGTTCTGGTGGTTTTTCAATGGGTTTAGGTTTTTCTGGTTCAGGTTTTTTGTCCTGAATAATCAGTAATTCAACAGGTTCATCCGCTGGTTTTTCAACTGTTTTAGATAAACCCGTAATCAAGCCATAGAGAATGATTAGATGCAGTAAGATGACTGCTCCAATCCCGATCAGGCGTTTGGAAGAATTATTTTCTAATTCTGAAAAATTCTTGCCCATTGCTACTCCTGAAATGAGAGACAAACAATAAATAGTAAAAGAGAGACGATAAAAAATTCTGTTCAATTCTTTTGTTTGGCTAAGTGAATGAATCAATTACGCAAACACCATGACAAGGCTTAGATAATGTTTGCGAAATGCCCAATTAGAATTTGTAAGTTGCTCTGACGTAATATGCGCGACCTGTTGGGTCTGCATAGCTAGAGTCATAACCGTATTGGAAGTTATCAGTCACGTTGGATGCAGGTGGATCTTGGTCAAAAATATTTTTGATCCCGCCAGTGAGTTCTAAGTTCTTAAATCCGCTATAAGTGCCCGCAATGTTATAAAGGATGTAATCACTGACTCGATGGTTATCATATTTGGCTTCACCAATAGAATTTGAGTCTTTATAACCACGGCTAAATTGTTGCTCAAAGATCATTTTCCAGTTGTCATAACTCCAATTGACATTGGCAACATGTTTCCAGCGAGAATAGACTTGCTGGTTATAATAGCTACCTGTACGGCTGACCCATTCCCCGCCTTTTTCTTCTTGTTTGTCATATTTAATGACATAGGTTCCATCAATACCAAAACCAAAACGCCCTGTTTTAGTTACAGGCGTGAGATAGTTCAAACTTAAATCAACTCCTTGGGTTTTAATTCCACCCATATTGATCAAAGTGGTACTCACATATTTGATCCGCCCATCTGCATCACGGACAAATAAACTTGAATATTTGCTTGGGTCAGCAAAAATAATTGAATCGGTAATTGCATCAATCAGGTTGTCTACTTTGATGTTGTAGTAATCTGCTGTAAATACTAGATTTTTGATTGGCTCAAACACCAGTCCAGCAGTATAAGATGTTGACTCTTCAGCTTTTAAGTCGGGATTCCCACCTTGCATACGCTTAAATTGGACATTACATTCAGTTTGGTATTGTGGTGAAGTTGCAGTACCACCGGGGCAGAGCACAGGGTCATTGTATTTCGAACCTGTAAAGGTTTGGCTTTGCGGTGAGTTGATGTCATATAAGCTGGGTGCACGAAAACCTGTGCTGTATGAGGTACGGAACATCAATTGCTTTAACGGTTCCCAACGTAAAGCAACTTTTGGATTGAAGGTATCGCCAAAATCACTATAGTCATCATAACGTGCTGCGAGCTGCGCTTCTAAATTGGCTAAAATCGGGATATGTAATTCTGTGAATACTGCAGATATATCTCGATCACCCTTACTCACAGGTTTATCTGGATCTATACCGCTACCAGGCACTTGTCTGACGATCTCAGCATTAATTTTTTGATCCCAATTTTGTTTGGTAAAACTACCACCTAAGGCAAATCCAACGTCACCCGCAGGCAGTGTATAGATTGGACGAGATACAGTGACATCAAAAGAGGTTGAGTCTAAGCTGGCTTTATTGGTATCCCCATTGACTTCAAAAGATTTCCAAATATTAGCATTGGCTGAAGGGCCAAATGGATTGAGTGAACCGTCGTTTAAAGCAGCTTGAACTTTACTTTGATTGAGGTAACCCGCATTAAAGCTATCGGTTGCTTCACTTTTTGCATAGGTTAAGCCTGCATTGATATCCCAACCATAGGCTTCACCCTCAATTCCTGCAAATGCACGATGTGAGTCATTGGTTGTTTTGCCTGAACGGTTTCCCCCTTGTGAACGCAGATAGAGTTGTAAATCTCCATTGCTGAGTCCATTCACTGCGGGGACAATACCTTTGCCTGGATAATATTGACTTGTCGAAGGAAGCGTGACTGAACGGCTATATACATCAGGCGCAATCGAAGTAGTAACTTCGTTACGTGAGAAGATATATTCTCCAATCAGATTAAATTTATCTGAAAGTTTAAAGGTTCCGCGGCCAAGTGCTGAAATTGTTTCAACTTCTGGAGTAATTCCAATCAGTGCTTGGGTATTGAGATAACATAAGCCGCCATCTGCAGCGACATTTGGTGTGTTATTACAATTTGTATTGCCGTATGGATTTGCCAAAATATTGTTTTTGGGATCAAAAATATTTGCTGGGAAAGCATTTGCTGAGCTGGCATCTAAACCGAGCTCAGGAATTACACCACCACGGCGACTGATCTTGCGGTCTTTTGCCATGATATTGTTGCTTCTACGATAATCGACCACACCGTAAACATTAAAGCCTTGTTCATCTAGATTGCCATAGCCCCCAAAGATGGAAATATCTTGTTTATCACCACCACTGGCTTCGGGCTGAGTCGCTCCCACACTGATGTTGAGACCTTCAAAGGATTTTTTGGTAATAAAATTGATGACACCACCAATTGCATCGGCACCATAAACCGCTGATGCGCCATCACGGAGGACTTCGATACGTTCAACCATTGCCATTGGAATAATATTAAGGTTGGTGGTTGATGTACTAAATGGGCTATAAGCCAGACGACG
The DNA here is from genome assembly GCF_058242925.1 of Acinetobacter sp. LipI_19. Taxonomy (NCBI): domain Bacteria; kingdom Pseudomonadati; phylum Pseudomonadota; class Gammaproteobacteria; order Moraxellales; family Moraxellaceae; genus Acinetobacter; species Acinetobacter sp. LipI_19. The sequence continues at coordinate 3,078,607 of NZ_JBZAYK010000001.1, read as the reverse complement.
ACCATTCAATAAGACCAGAGTTTTATCTGTGCCTAATCCACGTAAATTGGCTGATGAACCCTCGGTATTACTTGCACCCACATTTTGAGATGTAGAAAAACCAGCTTGGTTAGAACTGACTTTGGTCAGTGCTTCTTCGACAGTGGTTACCCCTTGTTTGGCTAGATCTTCACCTTTAATAATCGTAATGGGTGAAGCACTTTGAGCTGCAACACCTTTAATTGAAGACCCTGTAACTGTGACTTTGGCTACTTTTGTTGGCTGTGTTTTTTCTTCAGTTTCTGCTGCATGCGCTAGCGATAGCCACATCATACTTAGACTAAGCGTACTCAACTTTAGTAAGGTTTTCCCCATCGTTGGCGATCCCACAGTGCAAACATTTTTGTTTACTTTCATATTTTCAGACATCCGTTTTTTTTTGTACTTAGCGATATTGCTGCATTGCTTTCTAGCAATTCAAGTGCCAACTATCTAATTATATGTTTTAAAAATATACAAAAAAATGATAAGAATTTACGTGACTAGTGTTTAATCTCCTTATTCATCCGTGACTTGATGGTAGAAAAATAAGTTTGGAAGTCGTCTTAATTAATGTTAATAAAATATGAAGTTGTGATTAAAAAACACGCTGATGGCTTTAATTATTCTTTATATTTATTTGTTATTTAAAGATTTTAACTATATCTAATGAATCGTATAACTATTAATTATGACTTTGTTTTTGGTATTAATTATTTTAAATCAAAAGATTAAGTGAATATTTATAGTGTTTGATAAAATAAGTGATCAATTTTGGAACGTGTGTGTACTTAAATTGTGCATTATGAGTAGTTCTGATAAATGATATCTGAATTTAATATTTATGCTGGGGTGAAAGATGACGATAGGATGTCAATCATAGATATTCATAGAATTAATGTGATTTTATTACGGTAAAAATAAATAAAATTTAGAAGGGGTAATCGTAGTGGCATGATATTCGCTTTGCATTTAATACTGTTATATCGTTCAATTTTTCACTATTGTTAATTTAACGTTCTGGTTCGGCACCAAAGCAGTAATCTACAGGATGATGGTGTTGCCAGTATTCTGTTTAAATAATTTGATGAATAAAAATACATAGGTGTGAATTTGGAATTCAAGCTTTTACAATTTGCGTTGTTGGTCGGTGCAATGAGTTACGGGGAAATGGCGATTGCGAAAACGCCTGCACAACCGAATAAAATCCTGAATTTGGCTTTTGAAGCACCAGATGATGGTTTCGATATGGTGAAAACCTATAATTTCTATAGTGGGAATATTGCAGAGGCGATATTTGAACCTTTATTAAAATATGATTATCTGGCTCGTCCTGTGGTATTGGTGCCCAATACGGCACAAGCATTGCCAAAAATAGAACAAGAGGGCAAGGTCTATACTTTTAAAATTAAGCCAGGCATTTATTTTACCGATGATGCTGCGTTTAAAGGCAAACGACGTGAGCTGACTGCTCAGGATTATATTTACTCTATTCAACGTGTGAGTGATCCGAAAAACCATTCGCCTACCTATTCTTTTATTGATGGCAAAATTCAAGGTTTAGAGCAAGTAGTTGCCAATGCGAAAAAGACAGGCAAGTTTAATTATGATGCGCCCATTTCAGGGCTTAAAGCTTTAGACAAATACACTCTACAATTCACCTTAACCCGTGCAGATTATAATTTCCCTTATATTTTGGCCTATGTCACTTTTAGCGGAACAGCGCGTGAAGTTGTTGAGTTTTATGGTGATCGTATCGGGCAGCATCCTGTAGGTACAGGTGCTTACCAACTGAGTAAATACGTGCCACGTAGTAAAATTGAGCTGGTGGCAAACCCTGACTATCGTGGCTTTATTTGGAATTATAAATCGACAGGTACGGCATGGGATAACCAACTTGTCAAAGAGATGTCGGGTAAAAAAATGCCTCAAGTCGGTAAGGTTGTCGTGAGTATTATTGAGGAAGAACAGTCAAGGTGGTTGGCGTTTAAGTCAGGCCAATTGGATTTTGACAAATTAACCTCAAATGCGGTTCCTCAGGCTTTAAACGGCACACAATTAAAACCAGAACTTAAACAACAGGGCATTCAACATTTTCCCAATAAAGACCCTGAAATCACCTATACCATGTTCAATATGAAAGATCCGATTGTGGGAGGTTATAGTCTAGACAAAATAGCGCTACGTCGAGCCATTACGCTGGCATACAACCAACAAGAAGCGATTAAGCAACTTTATAAAGGTCAAGCGGTTAGGGCTGAAATGTTGGTGCCAGATGGGGTGCAAGGGCACAATGCTCAATATAGAAGTAGTATTGCCTATAACCCGTTATTGGCCAATAAATTACTGGATCGATTTGGTTATAAGAAAGGCAAAGATGGTTATCGAACTTTACCCAACGGGCAGCCGTTTACCCTGAAATATAATACGGAAAATAGCTCAAGCTCAGTCATTCATTCTGAGTTATGGAAGAAAAACTTAGATGCTATTGGAGTGCGTGTAGAATTTAAGGTCAGTAATTTTGCCGATAACTTAAAAGAAGCCATGCAGTGTAAACATATGATTTGGGGTGGGGCATGGATTGCTGATTTTCCTGAAGGAGAAAATTTTGCCCAATTGCTTTATGGTCCGAACTCAGGCAAAGGAAATTTAAGTTGCTATCAATCTAAAGCTTATGATGCACTGTATCAGCAAGCTTTAACTTTACCGCCACAACAACGAACGCCATTTTATGAAAAAATCAGTCGGCAGATAGAGGCAGATAACCCTTGGATTATTCATAGTACCCGTATTCGTAATTGGCTGTTGCAACCACAAGTTCAAGGCTATAAAGCACATCCAATGATCAATACCGTTTGGCAATACCTTGATGTTCAGCCAGCTAAAAAATAACCTGATGAAGTTGAATAAAATGATGAAGGATGATTTAAATCAAAAGTTAAAGCAGATTGGGGTTAGTGCATTATTGGGGGGCATGCTCCTGACAGTCACAATGAATGTATTTGCCAAAAGTCCAGCGGATCCAAATAAAGTTTTACGTTATGTTTTCCCAGTTGCAGAAACGGGTTTTGACCCAGCAGGTACCCAAGATCTTTATTCTGCACATGTACATAATTCAATATTTGAAGGCTTATATACCTATGATTATTTGGCATCACCCGCCAAATTAGTACCACGTACCGCGGTGGGCCTGCCTGAAGTCAGTGCTGATGGTTTAACCTATACTTTTAAAATTCAAAAAGGTATTTATTTTGCCAAAGATCCTGTATTTAAAGGCAAAGCCCGTGAATTAACCGCGCAAGACTATGTTTATTCTTATAAGCGTTTGTTAGACCCAAGTTTGCACTCGCCCAATAGTTGGTTGTTTGATGACAAAATTCTAGGCATGGACAAAGTGCTTGAGCAAGCTAAAAAAACAGGGAAGTTTAATTATGATCTATCAGTTGCAGGTCTTCAGGCGACAGATCGTTATACCTTGGTGATTAAACTGAAACAAGTTGATCAAAACTTCCCAATGCTGTTGGCACACCAACCAGCTGGCGCAGTTGCACGAGAAGTGATTGAACATTATCGTGATCGGTCTGGTTTTGCCATGGCACATCCTGTGGGAACAGGTCCCTATGTCTTGACAAAATGGACACCCGGCTCACGGATTATCCTGAAAGCCAATCCAGATTATCGTGGTTATATTTGGGATTTCAAAGCATCCACACCAGAAGATCAAAAAATTGTAGATGCCATGAAAGGCAAAAAAATGCCGCAAATCGGTGTGGTCGATATTCAAGTGATGGAAGAATCACAATCACGCTGGTTATCATTTAGTAAAGATGAAACTGATTTATTTGTGTTGGATGGTGATCTCAGTGTTCAAGCCATCCAAGACGGTCAGCTTAAACCCGAACTTGCCAAAAAAGGGATTCAACTTTCCCGTATTGCCGATCCTTCAATTGATTATTATTACTGGAATATGCAAAACCCTGTTGTTGGTGGTTTGAGTAAAGAAAAAATTGCTTTACGTCGTGCCATGGCAATGGCCTTTTCACCTGATAATCAAATTAAGATTTTGATGAAAGGTGATGCGCAACGATTACAATTCCCCATTCCTTATGGAGTGATTGGGCATGATCCAAACTATAAAACCAGTATTCCTTATTCCGTCAAAGCCGCCAATTTACTGTTAGATCGTTATCATTATAAGGTTGCTGCCGATGGTTGGCGTACCTTGCCGAATGGTAAACCTTTGCTAATTGAATTAACTGTTTATGGAAATAGTACACGTAGTCAGCAAAGTGCTGAATTTTGGAAAAAGACTTTAGACAATATCAAGGTCAAAATGACCACCAAATCCTTGCCTTTTGCGGAAGGTTTAAAAGCAGAAAAACAATGTAAAACCATGTTTAAGGGATCAGCTTGGATTGCAGATTATCCCGATGCAGATAACTTTATGCAGCTATTTTATGGAAAGAATATCCATTCAACCAATAGTGCCTGCATGAAAATTCCTGAATATGATCGCTTATATGAACAAACGCAAAAATTGAAACCGGGTCCTGAGCGTGATGCTTTATACCATAAGATGGCGCGAATATTAGAAGTGTATATGCCGGTACAAATGGCATCGACCCGTTATCGCAATGCTTTGGCGCAACCGCGTGTCATTGGCTTTAAAAAGCATCCGATTATTCCATCGGAATGGATGTATTTTGATATGAAAAAATAAACTCTATCAAAAGCTTAAAAATAAACAGATTGAAATTTGAAAATGAATAAATGAAAGATTGGAGAAAATGAAAATGAAGCGATTTAAATTAACTACACTCTGTATGTTGTCAATGGGTATGGGGCAATGGGCCTTTGCAGAAACTGAGCGCAGTACTTTACCCAAGTTTCAGGCCAAAGATATCCCTGCCCAATGTGATGCAAAAATTACAGACGTTAAAACCAAGTTGGCTGAATTTGCCAAAGTTAAACTCAAAAATAATGCACCTGCTGGAGCAGTATTGGCAAAGTGGGATGAAATTTTTGCAGAGTTTGAAGATTTTTATGGACCAATTAATTTAGCCAGTAATGTTGACCCAAGCGCGGATTTACGTAAAGCCGCAGAAGACTGTGAAGTTAAAATCAGTCAGTTTCAAACTGAAGTGTATCAAGATGGAAAGCTTTATCAGCAAATTAAAAAAATCAAAGCCAGTGATGAGATTGACCGTAAATATCGCCAAGATATTTTAGATGGTTTTGAAGATACAGGGGTACAACTTCCCGCAGAAAAACAAGCACGTTTAAAAGTGATTTTAGATGAATTGACCAAGATTCAACAAGAATATGCCCGTAACATTCGAGACAATCCTGAAAAATTAGAATTTACTCCAGCCGAATTAAAAGGCTTACCAGAAAGCTATATTGCCAATCTAAAGAAAAATGAAAAAGGCAATTACCTGTTGGGTTTTGACTACCCAGAATACCGTCCTTTTATGGAATTGGCAGACAGTGATGATGCGCGTAAACGTTATCAAATTGCTTATACCCGCCGTGGTACTGAAAAGAATTTAGTGTTGCTTAAACAAGCGATTGATTTACGGCATGAACTTGCACAATTATTCGGTAAAGCCAGTTATGCCGATTGGGCATTGAAAAATCGTATGGCCAAAAATCCTGAAACGGTCAATAAATTCCTCAATGAGGTACATAGTACGGTTGCGCCATTAGAGAAAAAAGAAGTGCAAACACTGCGTGAATTTAAGGCTAAAACCTTAAATATTCCTGTGGAAAAAGCGGAAATTAACCGTTGGAGTGAGGGCTATTGGAGCGAAAAATTACGCCAAGAAAAGTACAAAATTGACCAAGAAAAAATGCGGGAATATTTCCCGACCCAAGCATCACAAGATTGGTTATTTGCAATTTCTTCAAATCTATATGGGATTGAATTTAAGCCTGCCAAGGTTGATGTCTGGCAAGATGAAGTTGAATATTACGATGTAACAGATCAGAAAACAGGTCAGCTTTTAGGTGGTTTATATATCGATAAATTTCCACGCGAAGGAAAGTATGGTCATGCAGCGGTGTGGGGCGTTAAGGGGGGCAGTACCCTAACCCAGCGTAAACCGATTTCAGCCTTAGTCACCAACTTTAACCGTAAAGGTTTAAACAGTGATGAACTGGAAACCTTTGTACATGAGTTTGGGCATGCTTTACACGGAATTTTATCAAACACCCGTTATGCCTCACAATCTGGCACCTCAGTCGAGCGAGATTTTGTTGAAGCACCGTCACAGATGTATGAAGAATGGGCACGCCGTAAAGAAACGTTGTCGACCTTAGCCAATTATTGCAAACCCGCCTGTCCGCGTGTCGACGATGAATTGATTGGCAAATTAAAAGCCGTTAAAAACTACGGTCGTGGCTTATTTTATTCTCGTCAAACTTTATATGCGCAATACGATATGGCACTGCATACCGCAGATGCTTTAAAAACCCAGCCTTTAGAGGTATGGAAAAAACTCGAAAATCAAACCGCCTTAGGGTATGTGCCAACTACAGAATTCCCAGGGCAATTTGGTCATATTATGGGCGGATACCAAGTCGGCTATTATGGCTATATGTGGTCTGAAGTGATGGCCTTAGACATGCTTTCTGCTTTTGGCGATAACTTAAATAATCCAGAGGTTGGAGCACGTTATCGTAAAGCAATTTTGTCACAAGGTGGACAAAAGAAAGCAGAGCAGTTGGTGGTTGATTTCTTGGGCAGAGAACCGGATAACAAGGCATTCTTTCAAGAAATTACCGGTCAACGTGATTAAAAGGAATTAGAACTATGCTGGCATATATCACGCGCCGTATATGGCAAATGATTCCCACCATGTTGGGAGTCGTGTTGCTGATTTTCTTTCTATTTAACTGGGTAGGCGGAGATCCTGCTTATATCCTTGCTGGAAAAATGGCAAATCCTGAACAGATTGAAAATATTCGTCAGCAACTTGGGGTAGACCAACCATATTACGTTCAATTGTGGATTTTTATTAAGCAAATCCTGACTTTTGATTATGGCAATAGTTGGAGTACTGGGGAATCAGTTTCAAACATTATTCTGACCCGTTTGGGTCCATCACTGACCATCATCATTCCACTGACAATTTTACAAACTGTAATTTCAATCATTCTGGCTTTGGCTGTTGCTTCGGTACGTGGTTCGCTGACGGATCGTATGGTGATGTTGTTATGTACCATTGGGATGTCGATCAGTATTTTGGTCTATATCATCGTATTTCAATACGGTCTTGCCTATAAGCTGGGATGGTTCCCTGTACAAGGTTGGAGCGATAGTCTCAGTGAAAATCTATTGCAATACGCACTATTGCCAATCTTAATCATGTTGGTGGTGAGTATTGCACCGACTTTACGTCTATACCGTAGCTTTGTCTTAGATGAAGTCAATCAGGACTATGTGCGTACTGCACGGGCAAAAGGGGTCGGTGAGGGACGTATTTTGGGCGTGCATGTGCTGCGTAATGCATCTATTCCGATTATTACCGATGTGATGTCGAGCCTGCCAGCGTTATTGATTGGAGCATTTTTAATTGAGCGATTTTTTGGTATTCCGGGGATTGGACGAGAAGTCATTATTGCAGTAGAACGAAGCGACTTTCCAGTGATTAAAGCAATCACCGTATATGTTGCTGCTGCGACCATGATTTTTAACCTCATTGCCGATTTGATTTATAAAGTGGTTGATCCACGCGTACAGTTGAAGTAGGTGGGATGATGCTCGGAATTTTATCTAAAAAAGTAGACGTCCAAGACCAACAGACTTCTCCTGGTTTATGGCGATTGGCGATGCGACGTTTAAAAGCAGATCGTATTGCTATGTTGTCGTTATTGGTGTTGCTGTGTTATTTCATCATATTGGTACTCTCCATGACGGGTGTGATTGCATCAAATTGGAATAAAGAAGTCGCCGTGAGTTATGCGCCACCTACATTTATAGGGGCAGATCAAAACACGCAAGATTCTGAAAAAAAAGCCACACCTGTAGCAGCTTTACCTGAAAATCCTGTTGATCCTTTAAAAGATGTGATCAAAGAACTAAATACTGAAATTGCAACAGAACAAACTTCAGGTGGTGAGATTGACTACTACGGTATTCAAGATCCGCTTGCAGAAGATATGAAAGCCATTGATCAGCAATTGGGTGGGCATTTACTTGATCAGCAAAGCGAACTCAAACAAACCTTGCCTTTTGGTGCTGATAAATGGGGACAGGATGTAGTACTAAAAACCATTAAAGGTGCAGAAACGTCTATTATTGTGGGCTTGATCTCGGCATTGCTGGCAGTGGTAATCGGCACATTCTTAGGGGCAATCGCTGGTTATTTTGGTGGTTGGGTCGATGATGTTCTGAACTGGTTTTATAACATTTTTACCTCGATACCTTATCTATTGTTGGTGTTGGCGATTGCTGCTGTACTGCAACAAAAGGGTATTCTTTCCATTGTTTTAATTCTTGGATTAACGGGTTGGACGGGGGTATTTCGTTTAATTCGTGCCGAATATATGAAACATAATTCACGCGAGTATGTACTGGCAGCCAAAGCAATTGGTGTCAGTAATACCCGAAGGATGTTCGTGCATATTTTCCCAAATGTAAGTCATATTGCTTTGGTTCAGATGTCGATCTTGGTGGTTGCATTTATTAAGTCTGAAGTAATTCTAAGCTTCTTGGGCTTTGGTGTACCTGTGGGAGTGGTGTCATGGGGTAGTATGTTGAATGAAGCACAAAGTGAGCTAATTTTAGGCAAATGGTGGCAATTGGTGGCAGCTTCAGTAGCGATGGCCGTGCTTGTGACCGCATTTTCAATGTTTACAGATGCATTGCGTGATGCATTAGACCCTAAACTAAAATAAGGAGCATAAAGATGTCAGAACAACAAGCGACACCTCCTGTGCTACTCAGTGTTGAAAATCTGAGTGTGAGTTTTAAGGGTGAAAATAAGCAATTTATTGAAACTGTAAAAGGCATTTCATTTCAGATTCCTACCAATACCACCGTGGCCTTGGTTGGCGAATCTGGCAGTGGCAAATCTGTAACTTCCCTAGCAACCATGGGTTTATTACCCAAAGGCCAATCTCGTATTGCTGAAAACAGTAAAATTATTTTTGAAGGTAAAGACTTACTCAGTTTAAACAGCAAACAAATGCGTGCAATGTGTGGTAAAGATATTGCTATGATTTTTCAGGAACCGATGTCATCACTTAATCCTGTGTTTACGGTGGGTGATCAAATTGCTGAAATTATGCGTATTCATTTAAACATGGGGCGTAAACAAGCACGACAACGTACTTTGGAGTTGCTCACTGAAGTTGGAATTCCATCCCCTGAAAGCAAGATTGATGCTTATCCCAGTCAACTTTCTGGTGGTCAACAGCAACGGGTCATGATTGCCATGGCAATCGCCTGTGAACCCAAATTACTGATTGCTGATGAACCGACCACAGCATTAGATGTCACTATCCAAAAACAAATATTGGATTTGTTGGAGGCTTTACGTAAGCGCCGTCAAATGTCGATGTTGTTTATTACTCATGACTTGGCATTGGTGAGTGAAATTGCTGATGAAGTGATTGTGATGCGTCATGGTGAAATTCGTGAACAAGGTTTAGCAAAGGTTGTTTTAGAACAACCACAAGATGCCTATACCAAAGCATTATTATTATGCCGTCCGCAACTTTCGCATCGTCCATATCGCTTACCAGTCATTAGTGATTTTATGCAAGTTCAAGATGTACCTGAGACTGAGGCGGTGAGTTTGACTGAGGTGGATTTTGCGGAGCGTAAGCGAGGTCTTATTGGCGGTGAAGAAATTATTTTAGATGTACGTGATTTAAAAAAATCATTTTTTAGCCGTAAAGGGCTATTTGGCAAAGATGAATTTCAGGCAGTCAAAGGGGCATCCTTCCAACTGGCGAAAGGTAAAACTTTAGGGCTCGTCGGGGAGTCTGGCTCAGGTAAAACCACCATTGGTTTATTGTTGATGCGCTTGCAACAAGCTTCTGGTGGCCAAGCTTTGTTTCAAGGTAAAGATATTTTGGCAATGTCTGAAAAAGAGTTTGCCCAGTATCAACGTAAGATTCAAATTATCTTTCAGAATCCTTATGCCTCACTTAATCCGCGTTTTACCGTGGGGCAAATTTTGATGGAACCGATGCAAGTTCATAAAATTGGCGCAAATGATACTGAACGTAAAAAGATGGCTTTGGAATTACTGGAAAGAGTAAGCTTACCTGCGCAAGCCTTTGATCGTTATCCGCATGAGTTTTCTGGGGGGCAACGTCAACGTATTGCAATAGCACGCTGTTTAACTTTAAAACCTGAAATTTTAATCTGTGATGAATCCGTCTCAGCACTTGATGTATCGGTTCAAGCACAAGTCCTGAACTTACTTCAAGATCTGCAAGATGAATTTGGCTTAAGTTATATTTTTATCTCACATGATTTGTCTGTGGTGAAATATATTTCGGATCAAATTATGGTGATGAACCACGGTGATATCGTTGAAATCGCCAATTCGGATGAGTTGTATCAGTCACCACAGCATGACTATACCAAACGCTTATTGAGTTCAATTCCGCAAGGAACCAGACAGGTGATTTAGATTTTTACTGTGTAAAAAGCCACTCGATTGAGTGGCTTTTTAGTGTCAATAAATAAGTGTTAAAGACTTAGAATTTTTTAAAACCTTTTGTCACAACAAACGGTTTTTTCTTTTCAGGTTGTTCGCTACGTTCTTGGCGATCTGAACGATCTAAACGTTCGTTTGGATTATAGCGACCTTCTGAACGGTTACGGTTTTGTTGATTGCCATAACGGTTTTCAGAACGGTTGCTATTAAAACTATTACCACGGTTGTCCGCACGGTCATTGTTGTAGCTGTTGCCACCAGAACGTGCTTTATTAAAGCGGTTGTCTGAGCGTTCATTGCGATTGTCAGTACGGTTTTCAGTGCGGTTTTGACCATATTGGTTTGCACTTGGCTGAGAATCACGACGATCATTTTGATGGTTGTGAGCTTCTTCACCTTCGCTATCACGACGTTGTTGACGCAGGAATCCACCACGACGCGCAGCCATAGGTTTGTCTTGCATACGTTCGGTACGACGTTTTGCCATACCAAATAAACCTGTACCTTGACGTGGTTTAAGTTCAACAGCTTTGGTTAAATTATCGATATCAGTTTTATCAAGTTCCATCCAACGACCTGTACGAAGTTCACGAGGCAAAATCACAGTGCCGTAACGAGTACGGAGCAAGCGACTTACTTTTAGACCTTGTGATTCAAAAATACGGCGAACCTCACGGTTACGACCTTCTTTTACAACGACTTGGTACCAGCGATTGATTCCTTCACCACCAATTTCAGAGAAAGATTCAAATTTTGCTGGACCATCATCTAAAACAACGCCATTTGTCATGTTGTTTTTGATTTGAGGCGTTACTTCACCCATGACTCGAACTGCATATTCACGTTCGATTTCATTTGAGGGATGCATTAAACGATTGGCAAGTTCACCATCATTTGTAAAAAGTAATAAACCTGTTGAGTTGATATCTAGACGACCTACCATCACCCAACGGTCATTGGAAATCGGGGGTAAGTTATCAAACACAGTCGGGCGAGATTCTGGGTCATTACGAGAACAGATTTCACCTTCAGGTTTGTAGTAAATCAATACACGACGACGAATTTCGTCTTCAATTTGGAACTGAACTTTACGACCATCGATGCGAAGCTCATCACCTGGTTCAATACGTTCGCCCACTTGAGCAACCTGCCCATTGACACTTACACGACCAGCGGCAATGACCTCTTCCATATAACGGCGAGAGCCCAAACCCACTCGTGCGAGTACCTTTTGCAATTTTTCACTCATGACAGCATAACCTTAGAAATAATCATCAACAGTGCACCTATTTAAGACTTGGCAGCTTGCGCATCCAAAATCATAAAAGCTTCCTTGGCATCCTGTAGGGGAGGCAATTGATCTAAAGACACTAGACCAAAAGCATTTAAAAATTGTGGCGTTGTCACTAACAACGCGGGTCTACCTGGGAGTTCTCGGTAACCAGATTCTTTAATCCAGTTCCAATCAAACAAAGTCCTGAGTATTTGACTATTATTTGTAACCCCTCGTATTTGCTCAATATCAGCACGGGTTACTGGCTGATGATAAGCGATCACTGCAACAGTTTCTAACAGTGATGGCGATAATCGAGTCGGTCGATCTGGCCAAACTTGCGCAATCACGTTGCGGTATTTTGCCCGCACTTGAAAACGATAACCTTGAGCTGTTTCGACAAGTTCGATTGAACGACCATGTTGTAACACAGACAATTGCTGTAAATACTGTTGCAACTGTTGTTTAGAATACTGATTTTGAAATGCTTCTCTTAAGCGAGCAAGCGATACAGGGGCATCACTTGCAAAGATAATCGCTTCAAGTTGCATCAGAACTTCGTGATGTAATTCATCAACATTAAAGGCATTATTTTGATCAATGGTCATGCCGTTGCTCCTTGAATTGCAAGCGGGGCTTCAACACCAGAAGAAATAATTTGGACTTTTTGCTGACGAGTCAGCTCCAAGATTGCCATAAATGTAACCACCATGCCCATTCGACCTTGGTTTGGCTTGAGTAATTCTTGGAAACTGAGAACTTCTCCAGATTCAATCATATATTCGATATAAGCAATGCGTTCTTCAAGAAGTACAGGTTCTTGTTCAATCTTATGGGTTACGGGTTCAGGACGGTTAAAAATGCAATATAAGGCATCTTTTAGCATCTCAACGTCATAACCTTCATACACTTTTGGAATATGACCAATCGCAATATGTGTCGCAAAAGTGTCTCGGTCTAAAACTGGCATCTGGCCTAAACGTTCAGCTGCTTTTTTAATCCGTAAATAGGTTTCTAAGCGATCGATTAGTTCCTGTTTTGGATCTTTTTCAATATGAATAGTTTTTGGTTTTGGCAATAACAAGCGAGATTTTAAATCTGCCAATAATGCTGCCATCACCATATAGTCTGCGGTTAGCTCGATATTTAACGATTTCATACTGTCCATATAAGACAAATATTGTGTTGCAATCGGAGCAATATCTAACTGTAAAAGATCGAAACCATTTTTTTGAATCAGATAAATTAAAAAGTCGAGTGGTCCTTCGAAATGTTCAAGCAGAATTTCGAATGCAGCAGGAGGAATATATAAATCCTCTGGAATTTCTTCTTGCCATTCATCCAATACACGGATGTTGGAAATGGATTCCATAGGATGCTGAGTTGCTTGAGTCATTACAGTTTATTAGCCACGCGAATTTTCAAAGGCATGTTTTATTCGTGTTACCACTCAATAGGCACATAGGAGAGGGTGGTGACGAATTACAAAAAGATATTTGGCTTATTTTAATGGAAAAGTTAAGAGGAATACATTGTTTAATTATAAAAACCATAAAAAAACCTGAAAATAAATAGGGAATATTTTGTTTTATGATGATTAAACTAAGCTAAGTTTATAATTTTTAATGTAAATTTTTATATGTTTTTAATAGAAAATTTATCCATATTTTAATAGCATAATGTGAAGTGGATCAACTTTATATGTTGGGTGGGTTTGAATACTAAGGAGCTTTGTTACTTAGGACTGTCTATAAAGGCTGAGATAGAAATATAATTTTCAATTAATAAAACTGTATTTAAAATGAATTGAGTAAAGGAAATATTCTGTATGAGTACAATTGATTTCAAAGCAGTTCAAATATGAATATCAATAAATATTGAAGTAAGTAGCTAATAAAAAATTGAACGGAATTTTAAAAATTATTAAGTAAAAATTAATAGAATAATGTTATTAAGTTGATTTTTATAGTTATATACTTAAAGATATATATTAATTATTAAGATTATGTATAAAAAATATGTCCAACAATATTTACTCTGCTTTGGAGCAGCTTGGATTATCAGCACAAAAACGTGCGATCCACGTACAATTTTCTAATTCGGCATTGAGCCAACAAGTATTCCTACAACGTATTGATGGAACACATCAAATCAATGAGGGTGTTCGACTTCAGCTCATCTGTCTTGCAACGTCAGCAAGCATTCCTTTAAAAAGCTTTATTGGAACGCAAGCTGCAATTGATATTGTCACAGATAAATCTGAATTAACCCGTATTTCAGGAATTGTGACCCAAGCCGATATTGGCGCATCTGATGGTTCTCTTACCATCTATCGTTTGACTGTAGAAGACCCAACAGCACTTTGGAAACACCGTAGAAACTCTAGAGTATTTATGAATAAGTCGGTTGTGGATGTGATCCAGACCGTGTTCCAAGAATGGGTACAACGCAGCCCACTATTTGCTTCAAGTCTGACATTAGATAAGAGTGGACTGAGCAAAGACTATGATGTGCGCCCATTCATTATGCAGGCATCTGAAAGTGATTTTGACTTCCTGACCCGTTTGATGAGAAGTGAAGGGATTAACTGGTTGATCGATGAAGCACAACTTAAAGTGTCGAGTTCAACAGAACAAATCCAAGCACAAAAGCTTCGTTTAATCGATGACAATTCACAATTTAGTGCCTTAGAACGCCGCAATATTCGCTTCCATAGAAGCAGCGCCGTAGAAAAAACTGATTCAATTACCAATTTTATTGGTCAGCGTTCCATTCAACCGACTTCAGTGCATATCCAGCGTTGGCAAGCTGATGTATTGGATATTGATGAAGGTGCTGGCAGTGTCCAAAGTAAACACAGTCATAGTGAAAATTATGACAATGCCAGTCTAGCTTTAGAACAAGCATGGCACTTTAGCCCTGCATGGATTCAAGACCTTAATGGCGAAGATGGTGCAACGCCATCGAGCAACAGTCAGATTGAAAAGTTTAACCAAAACCTCAGCAACTACTACGATTCACAAGCCAAACAATTTACAGCAACATCAACTGTGCGCGATGCACATGTTGGTTATTGGTTTGAACTAAATGAACATCCTGAGATAGATCAACACTCAGGTGCAGACAAAGAATTTTTAATCACGGCTAAAAGCTTTTATAACCAAAATAACTTACCTAAAGATCTCACCGATCAAGTCACCGCTTTAGTCCAACAAAGCAATTGGCAAACAAGTCAAATCACCAGCAACACGAGTGATGAACGTCAAGCCAGTAATTTAACCATTCAACGTCGTAATATCAGCACGGTTCCAGCCTATAACCCATTACAACACCGACCGATTGCATCACCACAACGGGCCAAAGTAGTAGGGCCAAGCGGAGAAGAAATCCATGTTGATGAATGGGGGCGTATCAAAGTTCGCTTCCTGTTTAGCCGTACTGAAGACAATACCCATGATGGCGGTGCGGGTTCTAATGACAATGACACAGATTCAGCTTGGGTCGATGTCCTGACCCCATGGGCAGGCGAAGGCTATGGTGCGCGGTTCTTACCGAGAATCGGTGAGATTGTCGTGATTGACTTCTTTGATGGCAACATTGACCGTCCATTTGTGGTTGGGCGCATCCATGAAGCACAACGTCATCCAAGCAAGTTTGATGACAAAGGCAAACTGCCTGATACCAAGAAACTGGCAGGAATAAAAAGTCGAGAGTATCAAGGCAGTGGCTACAATCAACTGAGGTTTGACGATACTACTGGCCAAATCAGCAGCCAGTTACAGAGTAGTCATGGGGCCAGCCAACTCAACTTGGGCAAACTGAGTCATCCAAAAGACAAAGCAGAAAGTGATGATCGTGGAGAAGGTTTTGAGCTGAGAACTGACCAATGGGGAGCACTACGCGCAGGGCAAGGTTTACTGCTTTCGACCTACAAACAAGACCAAGCCAAAGGTGATCACCTTGATTCAGAGTTTGCCAAAAAGCAACTTGAGGGTAGTCAGACCAACAGTAAAGCTTTAAGTGATATTGCCAAGAACCAAAAGACTGATCCTTTAGAAAACTTAGATCATTTGAAATCGTTTATTTCTGCTTTGGAAAAAGATGACTCAGATGAAGCTAAGAACCAAGCCGAGGCGTTTAAACAGGCGTTAATGATATTGGCTTCACCAAACTCAATTGCGCTTACCAGTAATGAAGATATTCATCTTTCAGCAGATGGGCAAATTAGTCATAGCGCAGGCGACAGTATTAATCTAAGCACTCAAAAGAGCTTCTTAGCGCATGCACAAAACAAGATCAGTTTGTTTGCAGCACAAGAAGGCGCAAGGTTATTTGCAGGAAAAGGTAAAGTTGAAATTCAAGCTCAGGGTGATGGTGCTGATGTCATTGCACGTAAAGACATCCAAATTATTTCAACTGAAGATGCAGTTTATATCATAAGCCCTAAAGAGATTCGACTGGTTGGGGACACTTCTGAGGTAAGGATCAATGGTTCAGGTGTGTTTGCGACAACATCAGGATTGTTTGAGGTGAAGTCGGGGCAGCAGAAGTTTGAAGGAGGAGTACATGTACCTAATTTTAAAGTAAGTTTACCAACACCTAGAACACTTTATAGTAATAAAATTGATTATAACTGGAGTGATAATATTGGTAATGACAAGGAAATTTTTGTTCTAAATAAACATAATAATTATTTAATAAAATCTAAAATTGATAAATTGAATGATAAAAATAATATGAGTTCTTTACGCTTTTATACACCTGAAGAAACTGATTTTATTGCATTAGGGTTTGATTCATCATATGTTTCTTTAGTGCAAAAACGATTAGATGGAGAAAATATAGATGAATTATTAGATGAAGCATTATCGAACGGTGATGATGTTTATTCTGAAGAGGATTTTTAGTAATGTCTGAATTAAAAACAATTACAGTAAAATTCTTTGATAGTTCTGGGAAATATGTAGTCAATTTAAGTGTCAAATCTAAATATAAGGGGTCATCTAAAGAGAATCTTCAGAAAACGAATTCGCATGGCTTGTTTGTATTTCAAGCTTCACCCAATAGAGCGATTGAAATTCTTGTTCAACCACCTAATCAGCAAAGTTATACTGTTTTTAAAACAATCAATTCTTCTGTAATATCATCTGAAGATAATCCTATTAGAATTCAATTGCCAAAGACGATTGACGAATATAAACAAAGCAATAGGTCTTCTACGAACAAAGGAATAGTTAGTACTTTATTTAAAGTTGTTGATAGTAATGGAAAAGTTATGGTTAATTTTCCGATTCAATCTAGACCAAAAGGAAAAGGAAACTCTCCAGATAAATATACAAATAATCAAGGAATAGTAGAAGTTCTATCATCTGCGAATCGAGATATTGAAGTTTTAGTACTTACATCAACTGATCAATTTCAGCTTAAGTTTTCTGGGAACTCAGGAAATGGGATAAAGCAACCAATATTACTTAAACTAAATGAACCATATGATCGCTTTAAAGGTGTTACATTAATAAAAGTATTAGATAAATCAGGACAGCGTTATGCAGTTAATGATGTCGATGTTGAGATGATTTTTAACAATAATCAAAAAAAGAATCTTAAAGTTAAAAATGGACAATTAAAGTTAATTAACTGGGTTGGTCAAAAAATTAAATTAATCATTTTAAAACCAGATGGAACTCCTTTAGATTCTGTGAGCTTTATGGTCAGAAGAGTTAAAGAGGAATTTATTGATTTACAATTAAGTGTAGATATTTTGAATGGAAGAACAGCAACAAATGATCCTAATATTCCTAGACGTATAGAGGATAGTATTTCAGGAGAAATAATTTCTTTAAGCTTTTTTAAGGAGGTATATGGTTCTCGAAAGTTATTTTGGAAAGAAGGAATGAACGGTAAACCGACACAGAACACAACTCCTGAACAATTTGTACTCGCCTTAAATAAGGGATTACTAAAATATAAAATGACAGACAAGCTTATGCTTTGTCATTTTCTTGCTCAGATCTACCATGAATGTGATCATTTTTATACATTAATCGAGTATGCGAGTGGGAGAGATTACGACATTTCAACTTTTCCTCCATCTGTATGTGATATTCCAAAAAGTAGAGCGTGTAGAAGGCGTAAACAAATAATAAAAGAAGGTAATACTACGCCGGGTGATGGACCAAAATATAGAGGGCGAGGTTTAATTCAATTAACGTGGAAAAGTGCATATATTTTATATAAAAACTATTCAGGACTTGATGTGGTAACAAATCCGGATTTACTTTGTAACGATCTTTTTCATGCTGTTGAAAGTGCTGTATGGGCTTTTAATGAATTTAAAAATGCGGATAATTTGGTTCGGAAAGGATATAGTGACTTAAATGGGACTTATACCAATTCTCATCATTTACAAGTTGTAGATAAAGTAAGCAGAAGGATTAATGGTGGTACAGTAGGTTTAGCCGAGCGGAAAAGTTTATTTTTGAAAATATTAAGAGAAGTTGAGAAAAGAAATGGGTTTAAGTAAAAAAATCTTTTTAACAGTAGCTCTTTTATGTCCACCACTAACTTTTGCTGATAGTGATAGCCTAGTAAAGGATAATCATAAAGTTTATTTTAAACAGGGTTCCCTGAAAATTTTCCTATTTGATGATGCTAATTATTGTTTTGATAAAGATGCTTTTTCTGTGGAGAGTTTAACGAATGATAAAAGGAAATATTTGTTTGTAAACTATACAGATGATTGCAATCCTAGTGGAAAGTATCAAATATTCGATATATCAAATAATAAAGCTCATAAGTTTTATTTGAGTCCATTATACGATCCAGAAGTTATAAATGATAAAAAACAAATTATTGAAAGGTTTAAAGATGGCTCTATAAGTTACACACGTATATACAAGTTGAAAAATGATAGATATTCTTTGCAAGAAGAACTAAAAACATTAAGTGATAATCTTAACCTAAGTGTTATTTATTATAATAAATCAACTATTTACTCTCTAAAAGACAATTCAAATCAAACAGTAAAAAATATAAAAATAAATTTACCTAAAGTGTTTTTTCTTGATAAAAATTATATAAAAACAAAGGCTTATATTGTAAAAAATGATAAAGTAACAATAAAGAATATTATTAAAAATAGTGACTCATTATACCTTCATGTTGAATATTATGGAAAAACTAAGACAACAGAAGGATATATTAAATTATCTGATATTTTTTAGGAGTTTAGTCATAATTACGTTTGGGATTCATCATCAAAAAATATTTACCATAACCATATAATTTTAATTGATATTTATCGAGCTGGCTGCTTTTAACAAATTTAATATTTATAAAGAGGCTATTAAATGATGAGTATAAGTCATTATTAGATGATGATTTTTTGCCAACGGCAGTTACCCAACAGTCCAACAATAGAAAAACTTAACTGATCAATCTAAAAAATACTTTCGATCTTCATTTCTTCTCAATTTCCTAATCCAAGAAATAAGCCAAATAGCAACCAACACAATAAAGCCCAACACATTGGTAATCAGATCAGTTTTTTTATATACACTTTTAACAGCATTTTTGCTTACTCATTTCTTGAGTTTTATCATATAGCCCAGCCTCACAATCCATTTATTCATGTTACTCACCCCTAAACATGAATTTGTTTCACTTTTTTGTGAAATTATATCATTTTTATTCATGTAAGGATTACGGTATAAATTACACCAAGCGCTTCACGATAGACAAAATTATCGTTGATTCTGAATTGAGCAACCAAGTACAAGTCAGAAAATACGGGAAATACTATTGGCTGGATAGATCCAAAGAGAAATTGGATGGTTCAGAAAGAGCATGAAAAAAATTCAGGTTTATTTCAGAAATTAGGGTATCAGATCATCATGAGTAAAGATTTTACATTTACGATTAAGAGCATTAGTTTCGACGAAAACTATCATCCCTCTAATAATACGCGTATCACAACCAACTTTGCCAATTTAGCAAGAGGTGAGAGTCGCCATGACAATCTGCGCAATACCCTAACGATGATTGACAATCGTTTTAATGCCTTAGCGCATTGGGATAATCCAGAAGCAGATCGTTATTCTGTTGAGTTAGAAATCATTTCAGTTGATATTGATATCGAAGGCAACGGTGAGACTTTCCCTACGATTGAAATATTGAAAACCAATATTGTTGATCACAAAAATAATCAACGTATTGAAGGTATTGTGGGCAACAATTTTTCTTCTTATGTGCGTGATTATGATTTTAGTGTATTGCTGTTAGAACATAATAAAAATAAAGATCAATTTAGCCTGCCAGAAAACTATGGCGAGCTTCATGGGAAGATTTTCAACGCATTTGTAAATTCAAATGCGTATAAAGAAAACTTTAAAAAATCACCTGTGATTTGTCTTAGTGTTTCAAGTAGCAAGGTGTATCACCGTACTGCAAATGTGCATCCAGTATTGGGTGTTGAATATCTACAAGATGAATATTCGTTAACAGATGAATACTTCGGAAAAATGGGTTTGCAGGTTCGTTATTTTATGCCGCCTAATAGTGTTGCGCCTTTGGCATTTTACTTCCGTGGTGATTTGTTGAGTGATTACACTAACCTTGAGTTGATCGGTACTATTAGCACCATGGAAACTTTCCAGAAGATTTACCGACCTGAGATTTACAACGCAAATTCTGTGGCAGGTAAATCTTACCAACCAAGTTTAAAGCATCAGGATTATTCACTAACTCGTATTGTGTATGACCGAGAAGAGCGTGGCCAGTTGGCGATTAAGCAAGGGAAATTTACTGAAGAGCAGTTCATCAAGCCATACAAACATATCCTTGAGCAGTGGTCTGCAAATTACGTTGCTTAATTTACCTAGATAGACAAGATTATTGATTATGAAAATATTATTACCAACTTCAACTGCTGGCAGCTTACCAAAACCTTCTTGGCTTGCTGAGCCTGAAAAACTTTGGTCACCTTGGAAATTACAAGATGAGCAATTAATTGAAGGCAAACAAGATGCTTTACGCTTGTCATTGCAAGAGCAACAACACGCTGGGATCGATATTGTCAGTGATGGTGAACAAACGCGCCAACACTTTGTCACCACGTTTATTGAACATCTGAATGGTGTGGACTTTGAGAAGCGCGAGACTGTACGCATTCGTAATCGCTATGATGCAAGCGTACCAACTGTTGTCGGTGCGGTATCTCGTCAAAAGCCTGTTTTTGTTGATGATGCCAAGTTTTTACGTCAACAAACCAATCAACCGATTAAATGGGCGTTGCCTGGTCCAATGACCATGATTGATACGTTGTATGATGCGCATTATAAAAGTCGTGAAAAACTTGCTTGGGAATTTGCCAAAATCCTCAATGAAGAAGCCAAAGAGTTAGAAGCTGCGGGTGTGGATATTATCCAATTTGATGAACCTGCATTTAATGTGTTTTTTGATGAAGTCAACGACTGGGGTGTTGCGACTTTAGAAAGAGCGCTTGAAGGGCTTAAATGTGAAACTGCGGTGCATATTTGCTATGGCTATGGTATCAAAGCCAATACAGATTGGAAAAAGACTTTAGGTTCAGAATGGCGTCAATATGAAGAAGCATTCCCTAAACTTCAACAATCTAAAATTGATATCGTGTCTTTAGAATGCCAAAACTCTCGTGTGCCAATGGATCTGATCGAATTGATCCGTGGTAAGAAAGTAATGGTTGGTGCTATTGATGTGGCAACCAATACCATTGAGACAGCAGAAGAAGTTGCCAACACATTACGAAAAGCACTTCAGTTTGTCGATGCGGATAAGCTTTATCCATCGACTAACTGTGGTATGGCTCCTTTATCTCGTGAAGTTGCAAGAGGCAAACTTAATGCTTTAAGTGCTGGCGCAGAAATCGTTCGTCAAGAACTTAGCCGCTAGTATTCAACGATATTGTGGTGTAAAAAGGGTGACCTGTTTGGGTGAATGGATATCCAAGACCCAACTGGAAACCCTGATCACAATTTAGAGAACGTCAGTTCTACTGAGAAACTCATCCAGATGCAGTGCCTACATGACGGAATAGCAGGGTAATGCTAAATCTAAAAAAGTACGGTTCAATTTAGGAACAATGAAATGATTGAAGCAACAGACTTTAGAAATGCAATGTCTTTGTTGACCAGTGCAGTCAGTGTCATTACCACGACAGGTTTGTCTGGTCGTTATGGATTTACTGCGTCTGCCGTATGTAGTGTGACGGATTCGCCTCCGACTTTATTGGTCTGTATGAATAAAGCGGCGAGTTCGCATGTGCATTTTGTTGAAAATAAAATTTTAACTGTAAATGTTTTAAGTGCACATCATCAGCATATTTCTAAAGCGTTTTCGTCTAAATTAAGCCCAGAAGAACGATTTAAACATGGCGTTTGGACAGAATTAGAAACTGGCGCACCGGTTTTAGATGATGCTTTGGTGAATTTTGATTGTGAGATTGAGCAAATTCAGGAAGTTGGAACACATACGATTTTTATTTGTCGTATTGTGGCAATTCAACAAAGTGAACATGATCAAAGCTTGGTTTATTTTAATCGTTCTTATCATCATGTTGGGCAGACCGAGGTTGCTTAAAGCCAGTTTGCTTTTGGGTTTGTTGGATCTCTCATGAGAAAAGTCTAAATCTGAAAAGATTTGTTTCTCTAAGCCATTTATTAAATATTTTTACAGAATTAGGTATGTTTCTTCTCCTAGAATTTTTGGATTTTTAACTATATTAGATGAATGATATCTTTTTTGTTCTTTTTTAACTGTATTACATATTCAAGAATCTTAACTCTTCTTTCTAAATCAGAGGATTTAAAGTTAGCATGAAGTGATACAAAGTAAAGTATAATTATAGAAATTGAAAATAGAACTATATATTGATTTAATGGTTCCAAATTTTGAAGAATAAACTTTTTTTTCTCTAATTGAGTGGATATCGCTGTCAATCCTACGAGAATTGCTGGGAATAAACCTATTTTGCTTATGGTACCTACAATATTAGCTATTCTTTTATTAAAATCTTCTAGCTCATGCTTTAGTTCTATGTAAGAAAAATCAAGATTATCTTGATTGAAATATATTAGTTTTCTTACGGCATTTATATCTGCTTCAGTTGAATCTCTTGTTCTCTTAAATAATATTTTTAAGGGATTCTTAATATTTTTATAGTTTTTCTTAATTTCTATCATTAGTCCAACAATTGGGCTTATTATTATAAGAAGGTATCCTAGCATAACTAAAAAGAAAAGTGCATTTTCAAGAGGTTCTGTTTTTGACGTTAAAAAAATTATAAACTTTATGATAAAAGCATAAATAAATAATATTATTCCTATTACTAGTATTGATATATCTATTTTTGAGTTGCTCTCTATTTTTTTACTTTTGATTTTCTTCTCATCTTTGGAGATATTTTCTAAGATATTATAGATTTCTTCGCAAGACTTAAGGCTGATATTCATATAAAACTATGCTCTATTAAATAAGAAAATTTTAAATGTGAAATAAAAACTACTTTTTGACTTACATTTTTTGATAGTCCTTTGTTTTTTATATAATCTTTTTTATGAACAATCTGTATGTTAATAATTAGATCGGGAAATTTTTTTAAAAGATAGTGATACGAGTTCATTTTTTATTTAATATTTTGTAGGCATCTTTAGGCTATCAAGAAAATATTCAAGATGTATATTTTGATGTCTTTCAAAGTTATTTATTGTATGACACCTGTCATGGAACGTCATGACAGGTGTTGTATCCTTCTACGATATGTCGAGCTTACCAGCTCAACGCACCACCAGTTTGATAATCAGTTACACGCGTTTCAAAGAAGTTCTTCTCTTTACGCAAGTCCATCATTTCAGACATCCACTGGAATGGGTTATTTACACCAGCAAACTGCTCAGGTAAACCTAACTGCGCTAAACGACGGTTACAGATGAATTTTAAATATTCTTCCATCATCGCTGCGTTCATACCCAATACACCACGTGGCATTGTGTCACGCGCATATTCGATTTCAAGCATAGTACCTTCAAGAATCATCTGAATGATTTCTTCTTGGAATTCAGCAGTCCACAAGTTTGGATTTTCAATCTTGATTTGGTTAATCATGTCGATACCAAAGTTCAAGTGCATAGACTCATCACGTAAGATGTACTGGAATTGCTCAGCAACACCATTCATCTTGTTACGACGACCCATAGACAAGATCTGGCTGAAACCACAGTAGAAGAAGATCCCTTCAAGTACGCAATAGAATGCAATCAAGTTACGCAGTAAGATTTGATCGTTTTCAGGTGTACCTGTTTGGAAGGTTGGATCACATAAAGACTGAGTATATTTCAAGCCCCAAGCAGCTTTACGAGCAACTGATGGAACTTCACGGTACATGTTGAAGACTTCGCCTTCATCCATACCTAAAGATTCGATACAGTATTGGTAAGCATGCGTATGAATCGCTTCTTCAAATGCTTGACGCAAGATGTATTGACGGCATTCAGGGTTGGTAATGTGACGGTAAATCGCCAACACCAAGTTGTTTGCAACCAAAGAATCCGCAGTAGAGAAGAAACCTAATGAACGCATCACGATGGTACGCTCATCTTCAGTTAAGCCATTTTCAGACTTCCAAAGTGCGATATCGTGGTTCATGTTAACTTCTTGCGGCATCCAGTGGTTTGCACACCCGTCTAGATACTTTTGCCAAGCCCACTCGTATTTGAACGGTACAAGTTGGTTTAAGTCAGCACGACAGTTGATCATGGCTTTATCATCAACTTGTACACGTTGCGCACCCATTTCAAGCTCTTCTAAGCCAGGTGCAACATCTAACTTTTCTAAGGCGTGAGATGCTCTTGCCAACGAATCGGTTGGATTTGTTGATCTTGCTGTATAGGTTCCAGCGGATTGTGTAGTTGCCACATTCTGCGATGACTGCTTTGTATCAGATACCACTTGCGAATCAGTCGTTTTTTTCTGTTCGACGGGCGCAGGCTGGTGAGCTTGTGCAGCTTGTTTCTGTTCATCATCTTCAAAATCGTCCCAACTTAGGATAGACATCGTTGTTCTCTCTTCGTTGTTAATATCTATGTTCGACATCTCACAATGGAAGATGTCACTACTATACGCTTATTCTGTGCAAGCAAAATTAAGTTTTGCCGATAGTTGTTTTGTTCTTGTTCGAAAGAACAGATATCCACACTACTTATTTTGCTTACGCTTTTGCTGCTTACGGATCGCAAAGAATGCATAGACCGCAGGCACGTAAAAAACTAAAAAGGCTAAGATCAGCACGATTACGCCTAACTCATAGTTATGACTTAAATGGAACATTTCTTCGCCTTTTATAATTTCAGATTTTTTGAATCCCCCTAAGTCCCCCTTTTTAAAAAGGGGGACTTTATTCCCCTTGAGGATTGGGAAGGATTACTTACTGACAAGCTTCACAATCTGGATTGTCGATTGAACATGCTTGTGGTACTGGTGCTGCTTGAGCGAAACCATCTTCTTCAGCAGGCGCTTCAGGTTTAGTTTCTTGAGCAACCGTAGCCACTGGTGCAGCAACAGTTGTTGCTTTTACTGCGTTTAAAGCACCCGTGTTAATGGTTGATTTTTCCGCAGAGGTTGCACCTAATGCACGGAGGTAATAAGTGGTTTTAAGACCACGTAACCAAGCCATCTTATAAGTGATGTCTAGTTTCTTACCATTTGCACCAGAGATATAAAGGTTCAATGACTGCGCTTGGTCGATCCATTTTTGACGACGTGATGCAGCATCTACGATCCAACGTGTATCGACTTCAAATGCAGTCGCAAAAATTGCTTTTAACTCTTCAGGAATACGTGCAATTTTTTGTACTGAACCCTCGAAATGTTTCAAGTCGTTAACCATCACAGAGTCCCAAAGACCACGATCTTTTAACGCACGTACCAAGTACGGGTTGATCACTGTAAATTCACCAGAAAGGTTAGATTTTACATAAAGGTTTTGGAAAGTCGGTTCGATAGACTGCGAAACGCCACAAATATTTGAAATGGTTGCTGTAGGTGCAATCGCCATTACATTTGAGTTACGCATACCGTCTTTTTGAACTTTAGTACGTAATGTATCCCAGTCCAAACGTTGAGTGCGGTCAACTTCAAACATACGCTCTGGACGTGATTTTGCAACGATATCTAAAGAGTCGATTGGCAAGATACCTTGATCCCACAATGAACCTTTAAATGTTGAATACACACCACGTTCAACAGCAAGGTCGCTTGATGTTTGAATCGCGTAGTAGCTGATCACTTCCATTGATTCATCAGCAAAATCTACCGCTGCATCAGAACCATAACCCATACCCAATTCATATAAAGCATCTTGGAAGCCCATGATACCCATACCGACAGGGCGGTGTTTCATATTTGAATTACGTGCTTGTTCAACTGCGTAGTAGTTGATGTCAATCACGTTGTCGAGCATACGAACAGCAGTTTTAACTGTACGCGCTAATTTTTCACGGTCTAATGCGCCACCTTGAACATGTTGTACAAGGTTGATCGAACCTAAGTTACATACTGCGATTTCATCTTTATTGGTATTTAAAGTGATTTCAGTACATAAGTTAGATGAATGCACTACACCTACGTGTTGTTGTGGTGAACGTAAGTTACATACGTCTTTGAATGTGATCCAAGGATGACCTGTTTCAAACAACATTGATAACATTTTGCGCCATAAGTCTTTCGCACGGATTTTCTTATGCAGCATGTTGTTTTCTTTTGCAATGCCTTCGTAGTAAGCATAACGTTCAGCAAATTCACCGCCAGTTAAATCATGCAAATCAGGCGTTTCAGATGGTGTGAACAGTGTCCATTCAGCGTCTTCAATCACACGTTGCATAAACAAATCTGGAACCCAGTTAGCCGTGTTCATGTCGTGAGTACGACGACGATCATCACCAGTGTTTTTACGAAGCTCTAGGAATTCTTCAATGTCCAAGTGCCAAGTTTCTAGGTATGCACATACTGCACCTTTACGTTTACCACCTTGGTTTACTGCAACAGCAGTATCGTTGGCAACTTTAAGGAAAGGTACAACACCTTGTGACTTACCGTTAGTACCTTTGATATATGAGTTCAAGGCACGTACTGGTGTCCAGTCATTACCTAAACCGCCTGCCCATTTAGAAAGAAGGGCATTGTCACGCATCGCACCATAGATGTCATAAAGATCATCTTGAATCGTAGTTAAGTAACAGCTTGACAATTGTGGACGTAATGTACCTGAGTTAAACAGGGTCGGTGTAGACGCCATATAATCGAAGCTAGACAATAAGTCATAGAACTCGATTGCACGATCTTCACGCTGTTCTTCATTTAATGCAAGTCCCATTGAAACACGCATAAAGAACAATTGCGGAAGTTCGAAACGTACATCATTTGAGTGAATGAAGTAACGGTCAAATAAAGTCTGTAAACCTAAATAGGTAAATTGGTTTGAGCGTTCTGGTTTGATTGCAGCTGCCAATTTTGCAAGGTCAAAGTTTAAAAGCTCAGGAGAGAGAAGCTCAAGCTCGATACCTTTGTTTAAATAAGTTTCGAGCGCATCGCCTTCGATAGTATCTGTAGCTAAACCTAAGAATTTTAAACCTGTCGCAACCAAGTCATCACGTAATAGACGTGCAGTTACATAAGTATAGTTTGGTTCTTGTTCGATACGGGTACGTGTCGCCATCATCATCGTGGTTGAGATGTCTGACTGTTTTACACCGTTATATAAGTTTTTAACTGTTTCATCGACAATGGCTTGAACATTGATGCCTTCTAAGCCTTCACTTGCTTTTTCAATCGTGGCTTGAAGTTTGCTCAAATCTAGAGGCTGAAGCTGACCGTTCGCATCTGTGATTTGTAAGGTTGGGTGATGATGAGCACCAGTTTGTTTACGTGCATCAGAACGTTGTTCACGATAGATTACATATGCACGTGCAACTTTTTGTTCACCTGTACGCATAAGCGCCAATTCAACTTGGTCTTGAATTTCTTCAATATGAATTGTTCCGCCAGAAGGTAAACGACGATTAAAAGTATTCATCACCATCTCTGTGAGCTGAGTGATGCGATCATGAATACGGCTTGAATCTGCACTTTGTTGACCTTCTACAGCCAAAAAAGCTTTACCAATTGCTACAGAGATTTTATCTGCATCAAAAGCGGCAACATCACCAGTGCGTTTAATCACTTGTAGTTGACCTGGGGTTGTAATGGCGTTCATTGTCAGCGTAGCTCCATTGTCATCATTGTTATGTTTATGGACCATTTGAATCGTACAAACTGCAAAATTTGTTGTCACGATGTTTGAGGACTAAACACAATACTTAGTGGTTTAATTTAATTTAGAACACAAGATACGGTAATTTTAAGGGTAGATCAATATTGACATTTCAAGAATATTTTATCCGTGAAAAGTAAATTTTTATTTGCATCTTTTTGCCTCAAAGTGTCATTTTTGTTATATGCCTTATGAGACAAGCACATAGCATAGCAAAGACTCAGTAGAGTGCTTATAGATAAGTGTGTGGATAACTAAAAAAACGATAAACTGATGAGACAGAATATGAACAATGAAATATTTTGTATAAAAATTAGTCCAGCTATTGATTGTCTTAGAGAAATTTAAAAATGATGTGTATTGAGTTTATAAAACTGCCTACAATTCAATAGTTAATAAAAATATAACAAATTGATACGCTCATGTATCAGTTTGGTGAATGAGGTCTTGTTTACATTGTAAACGTGTGTATATTGCAAAACATAGTGTGTTGAATCTGCGAGCTTTGTAGCAGACTCCAAAATCAAATATAGGGGCAAATAGATGAGCCAAGAAGAAAAGTTACCAAAGATTCTGATTGTTGAAGATGACGAGCGCCTAGCTCGCTTAACTCAGGAATACTTAATTCGTAATGGATTAGAAGTTGGGGTAGAACCAGATGGTAACCGTGCGATTCGCCGCATTATTGCTGAACAACCAGACTTGGTTGTATTGGATGTGATGTTGCCGGGTGCAGATGGTTTAACCGTTTGTCGTGAAGTTCGTCCACATTATCATCAACCGATTTTGATGTTGACTGCACGTACCGAAGATATGGACCAAGTTCTTGGTCTAGAAATGGGTGCAGATGACTACGTTGCAAAACCTGTTCAACCGCGTGTACTGCTTGCGCGTATCCGTGCGCTATTACGTCGTACAGATAAAGCGCCTGAAGATGAAGTTGCACAACGTATTGAATTTGACGATCTTGTGATCGACAATGGCGGTCGTTCAGTGACACTCAATGGTGAGTTGGTTGACTTCACCAGTGCTGAATATGATTTACTTTGGTTGTTGGCATCCAATGCAGGCCGTATCTTATCGCGTGAAGACATCTTTGAACGTCTCCGTGGTATTGAATATGATGGTCAAGACCGTTCGATTGACGTACGTATTTCACGTATTCGTCCAAAAATTGGTGATGATCCTGAAAACCCGAAACGTATTAAAACTGTACGTAGTAAAGGTTATTTGTTTGTTAAAGAGACTGGTCTATAAACGATGGGTCGGTCATCCAAGATGCTTGTCCATCACCGGACAAGCATAAAGAAGGTTAGTTTGCGTGTCTAAACACAGTATATTTTTGCGCATCTATGCAGGATTAGTCATTCTTGTTGTGTTGGTTGCCTTGTTTGGATATTTACTTGTCCAAATAATTAATTATCAACGTGCGCAGGAATATCGTGAGTCTCTCACAGATGGAATTTCATTTGTGATTAGTGAGGGTGTGGCACGTCAGCAAACTGAGCAGCAGCGTCTAGATTGGATTTCAGATGCTTCTGATTTGTTAGAGCTTCCCATTTATTATCTCGAAGCAAGAAAGGTTGATTTATCTCGTACTGAAGAAAAACGCATAGAAAATCAAAAAGCGGTGGTGCGTTATGATGCAGAACAAGGGATTGCTTATCTAGTTTTAGGGATCAGAAACGATCCAAAGCATTATTTATATATCAAAGTCGACCAAATCGGCGAACGCCAAATGAAGGCGCTTCCTGTGTTCATTCTGGATTATTTGGTTTATTATCCCGGTCAAGAACAAGAATATCTTAAAAAAATTCAACAACATTTTTCCTATCATGTAGGTGTTGAAAAGATTTCTCAGCTCAATCTCGATTCAGAGCAAATTGGACGTTTAAGATCAGATCAAAGTGTAATTTTATGGCGTGACAGTGCAACTGTACGTGGTACAACCATTTCGATTGTTTCTCCATTGCCAAATTCGCCTACAGATGTCTTGGTGCTGGGACCTGTTCCAATGTTTAACTGGATGCCTGTTAAATTGGCTGCTGGAATAACATTGTTGAGTATGTTCTTGCTGTGTTTGGGGGTTTATGGCTTGATTGTGCCAATGCAACGCAAGTTGAAACAGGTGAATGAAGCCTTGGATGTGATGAGAACAGGGGATATGTCGCAACGTGTACCTGTTGAAGGTTATGACGAGATGGCAAGTCTGGCCACCAGTTATAACAGCATGTCTGATCATATACAGCGTTTGATTGAAGCACAGCGTGAGTTAATGCGTGCCGTATCGCATGAGTTACGTACACCTGTAGCGCGAATCCGTTTTGGTATGGAAATGCTGGCAGACGAAGATGACCATGAGTATCGTTTGCAACAGGTCGAGATGATTGATAAAGACATCGAAGCGTTAAATACACTGATTGATGAAATCATGACTTATGCGAAATTAGAGCAAGGTACACCTTCTTTAGATTTTGAAAAAATTGTATTGATTGATGTATTAAAGCAGGTTGCAGTAGAAACAGAAGCATTAAAAACCCAAAAGATTATCCACCTCAACCCACTTTCATCTGATGTGATTGTCGATGCAGAACGTCGTTATTTACATCGAGTTGTACAAAACTTGGTGGGGAATGCGATACGTTATTGTGATCATCAGGTCAATATCAGTGGTGGTGTTAATCACCAGACTAGTATGGCTTATGTCTGTGTGGAAGATGATGGCCCTGGGATTCCAGAGGAAGACCGTAAACGTGTATTTGAAGCATTTGCACGTTTAGATGATAGCCGTACCCGTGCTTCAGGTGGTTATGGTTTAGGACTTTCAATTGTGAGTCGTATTGCGTATTGGTTTGGTGGGACGATTGAAGTCGATCAAAGCTCAGATTTGGGTGGTGCAAGATTTACCATGTCTTGGCCGGTAGAGCGCTTTAAAAAGAAAAAAGTTTAGACGTTAAATCATGCTATTAAAATATATGATTAAGATCCATTCGATTTATTTTATCAGTCATCTTTAAAGCCATCATTTAAGATAAAACCACTTTCATCCTTTCCTTTATTCAGAGGAAGGGAGGGGCTTTCAATATGATTTAATTTCCTATAATTATTTTTGATTTATAGTTAAACCAACTAATTATTTATACCAGTGATTTTTATCGGCTGATTGATCAGAAATGAAGCTTATGTTTTTGTATATACTTTTAGAAACTATTGGTTATCAATTGGTTTGCTGTACTTTTGAATCATAGAGGGTTGTTCTATCGTGTGGCGACATGGATGTCTCTCCTTGTGCCGAGGAATACGGGGGTATAGGACGAACCCCTTGCTTATGAGCAAAAACAAAGCACTGCTTTGTTTGCGGCGTAAGGTTTGGCATCCCCTACGCAAAGGTATTTAAACTTTGAATGTAATATGAGGTATTGCAAGCTTTTTTACAATCAAACAATTTTTTATGTAATTGATTTATTTAAAAATATTAATTAATAGAAATTCTATTCTAGTGCTTGAGTTTTTTGACAGGCTGACTATATAAAAAATCTATTGTTAAACTCAATAAAAAAACCACCGAAAATTTTCGGTGGTTTTTTATGTCTGGCTGTTGCTCAGTCTAGATCCTATTGTTGAAGCGTTGCATCAGGCGCAATGATTGGCTTGCTGTCTCGCAATGCTTGTAATGCATCATGATTAAAATCAATCAATAAGCTGTTTTGTTCAGCGTCAATTTTATAACTGCTAATGATTTTTTGATCACCTTGAATGGTGTCAATACGATATTCATCCGCGATATTTAAAATCCCTTCTAGATTTGTCGTGGTTGCGGCAAGATCTTGGCGGAAAAGCTCATACACATCTCTTAGATCAAAAATGGCATTTTGTGCATCAACGTGTTTTTTGACATAATTTTCAATATGACGAATCAGTAATTGTGCAAATAAAAAATAGTTTGGCTTGCTGCTGAATTCCATCTTGTTTTACCCCTAAATTTTTGATTTAAAGTTGTTCATATTGAATAGCATATACATAAAAGTGGTTCAATGTGTATAGGCTCTGTAGACAATTCGTCTAAGTTTGCGACAACGAACACCTTTTTCTGTAATTGGGTGTTAAATATACAATTTACTGATTTAAGCGACGATAAGTTATTCACCTTTCAAATGGCTTTAGTTTTGGAGAACTTGGGTTTGTTGTATATGCGAAAAATGACATGATTGACAGTGCTGGCTGTTTTGAAAATTCAAATCAGAAAATCATAAGAGGGCACAAGGTAGGTCAAAAGTAGGCATTGAGCATTTGGCGTTGGATGGTTTAAAGCGGGTTATTTCATTGAAATAAGTTGGTTTTGATAATAGTGAAGTATAAAAAATTATAAATAACTTTGTAATATTTAAAAATTATCACAATAAGATAATTTTTATCACTTGATTGATCTAATGTGACTATTTTACCACATAGAATGTAACAAAATATTTTAGATGGTAAATCCTTATATTTGTAGAAATTAGCCAATTAAATCGCAGAAATACATGCATAAATCATGGCTTTTACTTGGGCTGAATCGGATTAAGCTACTGATTTGTCATTTTTAATTCATGATTAAAAAATAAACTTCGGAAAAACTAATAAGAATAGGGATAGAAATTTGATAAAACGATAAGTCAGCGCTGTATCGCTGTGAATCAGGAAAAAATATGGTTTTTGTCTAAAAAATCATCCGAAAGACTTAGAGCTATTAACTAGCAACAGATGACATCAATCGGGTACAATTGACCAGATTTATTTTGTGTTTGGTGTATTTGCAAGGCCAATACATACATTCTTTGTTAAATAATAGGCCTGCCAGGAGTTATCCCCGCATGAGTGCCATTACTCCATACGATTGGGCAATCATTGCCTTCGTGATCGGCGTGACATTTTTATGTGTCTTTATGCTCACCGTTCCTTTGCTCCTTGGGGGTAAATCATGGGGACGTGCGAAGCAAGAGCAATTTGAATCAGGTGTGGTTAGTGCTGGTGGTGCACGTATCCGCTTGTCTGCGAAGTTCTACCTTGTTGCAATCTTCTTTGTTGTATTCGATTTGGAAGCCCTCTATTTATATGCATGGGCGACATCTGTACGTGAAGTAGGTTGGGTTGGGTTTTCAGCTGCAGCTGTATTTATTTTAGTTTTACTCGTTGGTTTGATTTATGAATTATCTACAGGTGCATTGAACTGGTCACCTTCAGATAAACGTAAAATCGCAGGGATTAAACCTAAAATTGGTTCACCAAATATGGACCTTGCAGAAATTACTCGCTTCAATTCAATTGAAGAGTTGGTGATGGATCCTACAGGAACTATTCCAGCTCAATCTTCTGGTCGTGTGAAAGATAAAACACCGACCATGTCTCTGAACAAGGAGTAACTCGGGAATGAAATATACTTTAACCCGTGCGAATCCAGAAGCTGAACAATATCCGCTTCAAGATCGTCAAATTGTGACTGATCCACTTGAAGAAGAAGTGAATAAAAATGTGTTCATGACTCGCTTAGAGGATGTGGTACACACAGCTGTAAACTGGGGCCGTAAAAACTCAATATGGCCTTTTAACTTTGGTACATCTTGCTGCTACGTTGAATATGCAACCACGTTAACCGGTGTGCATGACTTGTCGCGCTTTGGTGCCGAGGTTATTCGTGCTTCGCCACGTCAGGCAGATTTGATGATTGTTGCAGGGACTTGCTTTGTTAAAATGGCGCCTGTAATTCAACGTTTGTATGAACAAATGCTTGAGCCTAAATGGGTGATTTCAATGGGTGCTTGTGCAAACTCTGGTGGTATGTACGACATCTATTCTGTTGTACAAGGTGTGGATAAAATCATTCCTGTTGACGTGTACGTTCCAGGTTGCCCACCACGTCCAGAAGCATTGATTCAAGCCTTGATGTTATTGCAAGACCAAATTCAATTAGAACGTCGTCCGCTCTCTGCGGTAATCGGTGATGATCTTCAGCCAGTGTATAAGCCAAAGATGATGCCAGAACGCGACCGTAAGAACGCTGAACGTATTGCAGTGAAAAACTTACGCTCTATGGATGAAATTGAGTAATTTTTTCTGATGAATATTTGACATATCTGATGGATATGGTCATCAGGGAATTTGACAGAATTTGTATTAAATAGGAAGCCAAGCCAATGGCTGAAACTGAAATTGCTATGCCAGAATCGACTCCAGTTGATTCCCGCCCAGCATTTGCAATTGTAGAAGATCTCAAAGCCAAATTTGGCGAGAACTTTTACGTGCAACCGACGTTTGAAGATTTTCCGACGGTCTGGGTTGAGCGCGCACGTGTACAAGAAGTTCTAATGTACTTGCGTAAAGTACCACGTCCTTATGTGATGCTGTTTGACTTATCTGCGGTCGATGAACGTTTGCGTAACAACCGTGATGGTTTACCTGCATCTGATTTCACAGTGTTCTATCACTTACTTTCATTAGAACGTAATAGTGATATTCGTATCAAAGTGGCGTTGAGTGAGAACGATATTAACGTTCCAACGGCGACCAATATTTGGCCAAATGCCAATTGGTACGAGCGTGAAGCTTACGATATGTTTGGGATCAATTTCGAAGGGCATCCAATGCTTCGTCGTATCTTGTTGCCAACCTATTGGGAAGGTCATCCACTGCGTAAAGAATATTCTGCACGTGCGACTGAATATACACCGTATATGCAAGACAAGGCTAAACAAGATTTCGAACAAGAACATCTTCGTTTCGTTCCAGAAGATTGGGGTCTAACACGCGGTAACGCGGATGAAGACTTTATGTTCTTGAACTTAGGTCCTAACCATCCATCTGCGCATGGTGCATTCCGTGTGATTTTGCAGCTTGATGGCGAAGAAGTGAAAGATTGTGTGCCTGATATTGGCTATCACCACCGTGGTGTGGAAAAGATGGCTGAACGTCAAACTTGGCATTCATTTATTCCATATACAGACCGCGTTGACTACTTAGGTGGTTGTGCGCAAAACATGCCTTATGTCATGGGTGTGGAACAACTTGCAGGGATTACCGTTCCTGATCGTGCACAATGTATCCGTGTCATGATGTCTGAATTATTCCGTATCAATAACCATTTATTGTATATCGGTACTGCGATTCAGGATGCTGGTGGTATGACACCAGTATTCTATATGTTTGCGGATCGTCAAAAAATCTATGACGCAATTGAAGCGATCACAGGTTTCCGTATGCACCCAGCATGGTTCCGTATTGGCGGGACAGCACATGACCTTCCAAACAACTGGCAAAAACTGATTCGTGAAATTCTCGAATGGATGCCAAAACGTTTGAAGGAATATCATACTGCTGCGCTGAAAAACTCAGTATTTGTGGGGCGTACCCGTAATGTTGCGCAATACGATGCTAAATCGGCATTGGCTTGGGGTGTAACAGGTACAGGTTTACGCGCGACAGGTATTGATTTTGATGTTCGTAAATATCGTCCATACAGTGGTTATGAAAATTACGACTTTGAAGTGCCGTTAGAGTATGAAGGCGATGCTTACGCACGTGTGATGGTTCACTATCGTGAAATCGAAGAGTCATTAAAAATCGTCAAACAGTGTTTGGATAATATGCCTTCTGGTCCTTATAAAGCGGATCATCCATTGGCAGTTCCACCACCAAAAGATAAGACTTTACAAGATATTGAAACTTTGATTACGCATTTCTTGAGCGTGTCATGGGGTCCTGTAATGCCAGCTGGTGAAGCCTCTGTAATGGCAGAAGTGGTGAAAGGTGCATCTAACTATTACTTGACTTCAGATAAGTCAACGATGAGTTACCGTACACGTATTCGTACACCTACTTTTACCCACTTGCAGCAAATTCCTTCCGTGATTAACGGCAGTCTTGTATCTGACTTGATCATTTATTTAGCGACAATTGACGTCGTTATGGCTGACGTGGATCGCTAAGGGGTAAACGCATTATGATGATTTTGACTGATAAAAAGCCACGTGTGAATGTTGAAGGGATTCTGACTAGCGAAGAAATCCATGAAATTGAACATCACATGGGTCACTACCCATACCCACGCGCAGCGTCTTTGGATGCTTTAAAGTGTGTACAGCGCCGTAATGGTTGGGTGGATGACGCGCAGTTACATGCAATTGCTCAATTATTGACAATTACAACTGCGGATTTAGAAGGTGTTGCAACATTCTATAACCGTATATACCGTCAGCCTGTAGGTCGTCACGTAATTTTATTATGTGATTCGATTGCATGTTTCTTGATGGGTGCGGAAACTTTAGCAGAAGCTTTCCAACGTGAACTGGGTATCCAATTTGGTCAAACGACAGCTGATGGTCGTTTTACTTTATTGCCGATCTGCTGTCTAGGGAACTGTGACAAAGGTCCAACCCTGATGATTGATGAAGATACACACGGTTTGGTTGAAGTGACTTCTGTGAAACAGTTATTGGAGAAGTATGTATGAATACCGAACCAAGACCAATTTATGGCGAAGGAAACCCTGAAACTCACCCATTAACATGGCGTTTGAGTAAACAGGAATTTGTTCGTAGTGCTGATGACTATGAAGCTTTAGAAGGCTATGCAGGCTTTAAAAAAGCGCTTTCTATGCCACCTAAAGACGTTCTTGAAGTCATTAAAGCAGCGACTGTAAAAGGTCGTGGTGGTGCAGGTTTCCCAGCAGGGATTAAATGGTCATTGATGGCACCCAATGATGGTGGTCCTCGTTACCTAATCTGTAATGCCGATGAAATGGAACCGGGAACATTCAAAGACCGTTTATTGATGGAAAAACTTCCACATCAATTGATCGAAGGGATGTTGATTGCAGGTTATACCCTCGAAGCGACTCAGGGTTATATCTTCATTCGCGGTGAATACATTGAAGCTGCACAATACTTAAATGAAGCTTTAGAACAAGTGCGTGCTAAAGGTTATTTGGGTGACAACATCTTAGGCACAGGTTGGAATTTTGACCTGCATGTGCATACCGGCGCGGGTCGTTATATCTGTGGTGAAGAAACTGCATTGATTAACTCACTCGAAGGTCGTCGTGCAAACCCACGTACTAAGCCGCCATTCCCACAAGTTGCAGGTGCATGGGGCCGTCCGACTATCGTAAACAACGTAGAAACCTATAACAACTTACCAGCAATTATGTTGCGTGGGCCTGAGTGGTATATCGGTTTGTCTGCGGGTAAATCTAAAGATCCAGGCACTAAAATTTATGGTGCATCAGGTAAAGTGACTTTCCCTGGTCTTTGGGAATTACCGTTTGGTACGACTGCACGTGAAGTGATTGAAGACTATGCTGGCGGTATGCGCGATGGTCTTAAACTGAAAGCATGGTTACCGGGTGGGGCATCGACTGACTTCTTGGCTGCTGAACACATTGATCTTCCAATGGATTCAGAAAGCATTATGAAAGCTGGTTCTCGTCTAGGTACATGTTTGTTAATGGTCGTTGATGAAACCCAGTGTATGGTTTCTGCAACGCGTAACTTAGAAGAATTCTTTGCACGTGAGTCATGTGGATTCTGTACGCCATGCCGTGATGGTTTACCTTGGGCGGTCAAAGCACTTGTCGCAATTGAGAAAGGTGAAGGGAAGATGGAAGACATTCAACATCTTCAAGAACTGACTCGCAAATTGTGGATTGGTAAAACATTCTGTGCTCACGCGCCAGGTGCGATGGAACCATTGATGGGTGCACTCAAATATTTCCGTAGCGAGTTTGAAGCTAAAGTGACAGATCGTCCTGTAGCCCAAGCCAGCCACGTAGAACAAGTTTAAGGAATTCGACTATGGCTACAATTCATGTCGATGGAAAATCGTATGAAGTCAATGGCTCGGAAAACTTGCTACAAGCATGTTTGAGTCTTGGCATCGACATCCCATATTTTTGTTGGCATCCAGCTTTAGGTTCTGTCGGTTCTTGCCGTCAATGTGCTGTTACTCAATATGCGAATCCAGAAGATACTCGTGGTCGCTTAGTAATGTCATGTATGACTCCTGCATCTGACAATACCTTTATTTCGATTGAAGACAAAGAAGCAAAAGATTTCCGTGAATCGATTGTGGAATTCTTAATGACCAACCACCCACACGACTGTCCAGTCTGTGAAGAGGGTGGTCACTGTCATTTACAAGATATGACAGTAATGACGCAACATGATCGTCGTCGTTATCGTTTTACCAAACGTACGCATCACAACCAAGAGTTGGGTTCTTTCATTGCACATGAGATGAACCGTTGTATCGCATGTTACCGTTGTGTTCGTTACTACAACGATTATGCCGGTGGTACAGACTTTGGTGTTTATGCCAATGCATCACGTGTCTACTTCGGTCGTCCAGAATCAGGCACTTTAGAGTCTGAGTTCTCTGGTAACTTGACTGAAGTGTGCCCAACAGGTGTATTTACTGATAAAACTCATTCGGCACGTTATAACCGTAAGTGGGACATGCAGTATGCGCCTAGCGTATGCCAAGGCTGTTCTTCTGGTTGTAACATCTCTCCGGGTGAGCGTTATGGCGAATTACGTCGTGTAGAAAACCGTTTCAATGGTGACGTTAACCAATATTTCCTTTGCGATAAAGGTCGTTTTGGTACGGGTTATGTGAACCGTGAAGATCGTCCACGTCAGCCGCAATTCCGTGCTGCAACAGAAGTTAAAACTGTTTCTGTTGATGTGGCACTGGATTCAGTGATTGAAAATGTTCAAGGCAAAAAAGTCTTGGGTATTGGTTCTCCACGTGCATCATTAGAATCAAACTACGCGTTGCGTGAGTTGGTTGGCCAAGAAAATTATTCAACAGGTCTTTCTCAAAAAGAACAGAGCTTGGTTGAACTTGCTGCATCGATTATGCAAGCTGAGGGCGTTTACAACCCGAGTATGCGTGAAATCGAAAGCTATGATGCAGTCTTGATCTTGGGTGAAGACTTAACACAAACTGCACCACGTATGGCATTGTCTGTTCGCCAAGCTGCGAAAAATAAAGCCAAACAAATGGCTGCAGACCGCCGTACCCAAGATTGGTTAGCTGAACCGGTAAAACGTATTGGTCAGGATGCAAATTCTCCAATCTATATCTTGGCTGCAACGCAAACACGTTTAGCCGATATTGCTGAGGGTGAAGTTGTTGCTTCTCCAAATGATATTGCACGTTTAGGCTTTGCAATTGCTGCGGGTGTAAACGGTGATGCGATTCTTGGTTTAGATGATGATGCTAAAGCATTTGCACAAACCATTGCGGATACGTTAAAAGCTGCGAAAAAACCATTAATCATCTCGGGTACGAGCTTACAAGATGCTGCCATCATGGAAGCTGCTGCACAAGTTGCACAAAACCTAGGTGGAAATGCAGGCTTAACCTTGACAGTTCCAGAAGTGAACTCAATGGGTATGGCTTTGTTTGGTGGTTTAAGCCTAGAACAAGCATTTGCTCAAGATTATGAGTCAATCATTATCGTTGAAAATGATTTGTTCCGCCGTTTACCTGCTGTACAAGTTCAGGCTGCTCTAGACAAAGCGCAAAGCGTGATTGTGCTTGATCACTCTGAAACTGAAACCGTAAAAGCGGCTGATGTCGTCTTGTCTGCTGCAAGCTTTGCAGAAGGCGATGGGACAGTGGTCAGCCAAGAAGGTCGTGCGCAACGCTTCTATCAAGTTTTTGACCCAAGCTATTACAAACCAGAATATGCCATCAAAGAATCTTGGCGCTGGTTACATGCCATTGAAACGGGTGTGAAAGGTAAAGCGATCTCATGGACATTGCTTGATGATGTAATTGAGTCTGTGGTCAAAAATGTTCCAGTTCTTGAAGCAATTCAAGATGTTGCACCTGATGCGGGTTACCGTGTTCATGGCTTGAAAATTGCTCGTGAACCACGTCGTTATTCAGGTCGTACTGCAATGCGTGCACCATTAAACGTACATGAACCGAAACAACCTGTCGATGTCGATTCCGCATTAACATTCTCTATGGAAGGTTATGTTGGACCGCAAAATGCATCGTCATTGGTTCCATTTGCATGGGCACCGGGTTGGAACTCACCACAAGCTTGGAATAAATACCAGGATGAAGTGGGTGGTCACCTTAAAGGTGGTGATTCAGGCGTCCGTTTATTTGATCGCTTAGTAAAACGTCCTGCACGTAGCTATGTGGCGCCAACTGCGGTTGTGGCAAATCCAGAGAGTTTCCGTCTAGTTCCAATGCATCATATTTTCGCTTCAGGTGAATTTACGATTAAAACGCCGGTGATGGAATCGCGTATTCCAGAAGCGACTTTTGCCGTGGGCGAGCAAGATGCAGCACGTTTAAATGTTCAAGATGGTCAACAACTGACAGTTAAAGCAGGCGAAACGACGATTAGTCTTCCTGTGCATGTAATTGAATATTTACCAACAGGTTATATCGGTTATCCAGTCGGCCAAGCACCAACAGTTTCACTTGCTGAACCTGTATCTGTAACGGTAGGAGTGTAATCATGAATGAATCTTTACGCGCACTACCGACATGGGCACAAGACTGGCCAATCGCTTATTCAGTGATTCAAGCCATCGTAATTTTGTTGGTTGTGGTTTTACTGGCCGCTTTGATGTCATTTATTGAGCGTCGTTTGCTGGGTTTATGGCAAGACCGTTATGGACCAAACCGTGTTGGTCCTGGCGGGATGTTCCAGATCGTTGCTGACATGTTGAAAATCATGTTCAAAGAAGACTGGACACCAAAGTTTGTAGATAAGTTAACCTTCCGTTTAGCACCAGCAGTAGCAATGGCGACTGCAGTACTGTCATTCATGGTTATTCCTGTTTCACCTTACTTAGGTGTTTCAGACATGAGTATCGGTCTATTGTTTTTTATGGCAATGGCAGGTATTGCAGTATATGCGGTGTTATTTGGTGGTTGGGCATCCAACAACAAATATGCACTATTAGGTGGTCTACGTTCAGCAGCACAAACCATTTCTTATGAAGTCTTTTTAGGGATTTCATTGATGGGTGTGGTGGCAATTGCGGGTTCATTTAACTTGCGTGAAATCGTAGAAGCACAACGTGATGTATGGTTTGTGATTCCACAATTCATTGGTTTCATGATCTTCGTGGTTGCTGGGGTTGCGGTAACGCATCGTCATCCATTTGACCAACCAGAAGCTGAACAAGAATTGGCAGAAGGTTACCATGTCGAATATGGTGGTATGAAATGGGGGATGTTCTTCGTTGCTGAATACGTCAACATCATTCTAATTTCTGCACTGATCGTGACTTTATTCTTTGGCGGTTGGTTAGCACCATTTAATTTAAATATTCCATTCATTCCAGATGCGTTCTGGTTCATTGCGAAAACAGCATTCTTTGTAATGATGTTTGTCTTGGCACGTGGTTCTTTAATGCGTCCACGTTATGACCAAGTTATGAATTTTGGTTGGAAAGTGTGTTTACCACTTGCATTGGTCAACCTTTTGGTGACTGGTGCTGTGATTCTGATGAATCAGGCCTAGGACAGCAGGGAGTACAAAATGTATAAAATTCTAGCTGGCGTAGGATCAATTGTTCGTTCGTTGTGGATGGTGTTTAG
Source organism: Acinetobacter sp. LipI_19 (assembly GCF_058242925.1). NCBI lineage: Bacteria > Pseudomonadati > Pseudomonadota > Gammaproteobacteria > Moraxellales > Moraxellaceae > Acinetobacter > Acinetobacter sp. LipI_19. The sequence goes on along the minus strand of NZ_JBZAYK010000001.1, from coordinate 3,036,702 downwards.
CCATGTCACACGCAAACGCGATACGATTTTATATCCAGAAGTGCCAGCCGAACAAATCGTACCTCCACGCTATCGTGGTCGTATCGTATTAACACGTGACCCAGACGGTGAAGAGCGTTGTGTTGCGTGTAACTTATGTGCGGTTGCATGTCCTGTTGGTTGTATTTCATTGCAGAAAGCTGAAAAAGATGATGGACGTTGGTATCCAGAATTTTTCCGCATTAACTTCTCACGCTGCATTTTCTGCGGTATGTGTGAAGAAGCATGTCCAACAACTGCCATTCAGTTAACACCAGATTTTGAGTTAGGCGAATATGTCCGTCAGGATCTTGTTTATGAGAAAGAAAACTTACTCATTTCAGGACCAGGTAAATACCCAGACTACAATTTCTACCGTGTAAGTGGTATGGCAATTGATGGTAAAGAAAAAGGTCAAGCGCAACGTGAAAGTGCGCCTGTAGATGTACGGAGCTTATTACCATGATGTGGCCATTTTATTTAATGGCTCTTGTGGCCATTGTTTCGACGATTCGTGTTGTGACCAACACCAATCCAGTACATGCTTTATTAAGTTTGATCGTTTCTTTACTTGCTGTTGCAGGGATCTTCTTAATCATTGGTGCACCATTTGCAGCTGCACTTGAAGTGATTGTTTATGCGGGTGCGATCATGGTGTTGTTCGTATTCGTAGTAATGATGCTCAACCTTGGTCAACATACAGTTGATCAAGAGCGTAAATGGTTGACTTCAGATGCTTGGGCTTATCCAGCACTCATGAGCTTCTTAATCGGCTTATGTTTGGTTTGGGTATTAGGTTCAGACTACACGCAATCTGGTGCAGTACTTGGAACTCAAGTGATTGGACCTAAAGCAATTGGTCAAGCACTCTTTACCCACTATTTATTATTGGTTGAAGTTGCCGCAATGTTATTGCTTGCAGCATTGGTTGCAGCATTCCACTTAGGCAAACGTGAACCGAGTGCAGCAGAGGATAAACAGTAATGGGCAACATTCCTTTAGAACATGGTTTGATCGTCGCAACTATCCTTTTTGCACTGGGTTTTTACGGTGTAATGGTGCGACGCAACCTATTATTTATGTTAATGAGCCTTGAGATCATGATGAATGCAGCAGCATTGGCATTCGTTGTGGCAGGAAGTGCATGGGCACAACCTGATGGTCAAATTATGTTTATTTTGATCCTCACACTTGCTGCGGCAGAGGCTTGTATCGGTCTAGCGATCGTCCTCCAGTTCTATCATCGCTTCCATCATCTGGATGTAGATGCTGCTAGTGAGATGCGCGGATGAGTTATTTATATTTAACGATTTTATTTCCGCTGATTGGCTTTGCACTTTTAGCGGCAGGACGTAATAAACTTCCTGAAAATGTAGCAGCAATTATTGGTGCGGGTTCTGTTGGCCTTTCTGCTTTATTTGCATTGATTGCAGGCATGGACTTTGTTAAGCAGGGTTCAGTTGCGCAAGCACAGCATTTATGGACTTGGTTCAATGTAGGCGGTTTTGCACCGGGTGTAAGTTTGCATCTTGACGGCTTGTCATTATTAATGATGGGCATGGTGACAGGTGTAGGTTTCCTGATTCACATCTTTGCAACTTGGTACATGCGTGGTGAAGAAGACTTCGCACGTTTCTTCTCATACTTCAACTTATTCGTTGCAAGCATGTTGGTGCTTGTATTGGGTGACAACTTAGCGTTGTTATTCTTAGGTTGGGAAGGCGTAGGTCTGTGTTCTTACCTGTTGATTGGTTATTACTACCAAAACCCTGCAAATGGTTTTGCGGCAATTAAAGCATTTACAGTAACGCGTGTTGGTGATGTATTCTTACTGATCGCATTGTTCTTGCTTTACCAACAATTTGGTACTTTACACATCGGCACGATTGTTGCCAATGCTTCACAAGTTCTGGCACTTGATCATAACTTGGCATTGATCACGTCATTGATGTTGTTCTTGGGTGCAGCTGGTAAATCTGCGCAAATCCCATTACAAACATGGTTGGCAGATGCAATGGCTGGTCCGACACCAGTATCTGCATTGATCCATGCTGCAACAATGGTTACCGCTGGTATCTACTTATGTTGCCGTATGTTCTCTGTATTTGAAATGACACCAGAAGTGATGCAGTTCATTTCGATTACAGGTGCTGTAACATTGTTGGTTGCTGGCTTTGCGGCTTTGGTTCAAACAGATATCAAACGTATTCTGGCTTACTCTACCATGAGTCAGCTCGGTTATATGTTTATGGCTGTGGGTGCAGAAGCGTATCAAGCAGGTCTGTTCCATATGCTTGCACATGCATTCTTTAAGGCATTATTGTTCTTGTCTTCGGGTGCAGTGATCTTGGCTTACCATCATGAACAAAACATCTTTAAAATGGGTGGCTTGTTCTACAAAAACAAATTCTTATTTGCTTGCTTCGCGATTGGTGGTGGTGCACTTGCTGCAATTCCATTTATTACGATCGGCTTCTTCTCTAAAGATGCAATCTTGGGTGCTGTTTGGGCGCAAGGTCAATCTGTGGCATTGTATAACTCATTGTATTGGGTGGGTGTTGCGGGTGCATTCTTAACTTCGATTTATACATTCCGTTTAATTTGGGTTGTATTCTTTGGTGAAGAAAAAACACATTATCACGAAATCAAAGGTGCAACGTATTGGGCGCCTTTAGGTATCTTGGCTGTTCTTTCAACAGGTTTGGCTTACTTCTTAAAAGCGCCAGTGATGAACATTTTAAATGCAGCACATATCCCAGCATTTGAAGTTTCTCAAGCGATTGAAGAAGGGATGCATGGTGCAGAACACCTTGCAGTCGGTATCGCATTGGTCGGTTTAGCTGTAGGTGTGGTGTTATTTGCTTTCGCTTATAAAGCGGTGCAAGGTTTTGCAGCCACTTCATTTGGTGCTGGACTTGCAAATATCTGCCGTAATGCATTTGGTTTCGATTCTTTATACAACCTTGTTTTTGTTCAACCTTATTTACTCATTGCGAAAATTTTAGGTCGTGACCCAGTTGATGGTTTATGGCTGTTATTACCTGCAATCGTAAATAGTGGAAATAAATTTACAAGTACCCGTCAAACAGGTTCATTACGTGAATATGCATCAAGTATGTCACTCGGTGTGGTGGTATTGCTGATGATCTTGATCGTGATTCAGGTAGTGGGGAAATAAGATGGAAATCACAAACAATTGGATTTTACCCGCACTGATTCTTGTACCTTTTATTGCAGGTTTCGTGTGTTGGTTGGTCGATAAACTTGATAAACATTTGCCACGTTATATCGCATTAGTCGGTATGCTCGTTACATTGGGCTTAACACTGATTTTGTGGAAACAAGGTGGCTTTAGCTATGAGTTGGGGGCGAAGGCTCCAACTTGGGCAGCAGAATTTTATTTACCTTGGATTAAATCACTCGGTATTAACATTCATTTGGCTGTAGATGGTCTTTCATTGCTGATGGTGGGCTTGACTGCATTACTGGGTGTACTTGCAGTGGGCTGTTCATGGGGTGAAATTCAAAAGAATGTCGGCTTCTTCCATTTAAACCTTTTATGGTCTTTGGGTGGGGTAATCGGGGTTTTCCTTGCAATTGATATGTTCTTGTTCTTCTTCTTCTGGGAGATGATGCTGGTCCCTATCTACTTCTTGATCGCACTTTGGGGTCATAAAGGCGCAGACGGTAAATCACGTGTTTATGCTGCAACCAAGTTCTTTATCTACACCCAAGTCGCTGGCTTAATCATGCTCATCGGTATCTTAGGCTTAGTGGTCTATGGTTCTCAGATGTCAGGTACGATTAGCTTCGACTATAACTACTTACTTGCTGTTGCAAATACTTTAGATGCTCAGGCACCACATATTGCCTATGCGTTGATGATCTGTTTATTTATTGGTTTTGCAGTCAAGTTGCCAGTATTCCCATTACACGGTTGGTTACCAGATGCCCATGCACAAGCACCTACAGCAGGTTCTGTAGACTTAGCGGGGATCTTGATTAAAACTGCTGCGTACGGTTTATTGCGCTTTGTATTGCCATTCTTCCCAGCAGCATCTGCACAATTTGCCGATATTGCGATTATTTTAGGTTTGATTGGTATTTTCTACGGCGCTTGGTGTGCTTTCCAGCAAACAGATATGAAACGCCTGCTTGCTTATACTTCTATTTCGCATATGGGTTTCGTATTACTTGCACTTTATGCCGGTAATATTCTGACATTCCAAGGCTTAATGATCATGATGTTGGCACATGGCTTGTCATCTGCTGCATTGTTCATTATGTGTGGTCAAGTGTATGAACGCTTACATACCCGTGACTTACGTTTGATGGGTGGTATTCGTGGTCAATTCCAGTATTTACCATTCTTCTTGATGTTCTTTGTCTCTGCACTTGTGGGCATTCCAGGTTTAGGTAACTTTATTGGCGAATTCCTGATCTTGATGGGTTCATTCGCTAAATTCCCAACATTTACCATTATTGCTGCTATTAGCTTGGTCTTTGCTGGTCTTTATGGCTTGATTCTGATCCACAAAGCTTTATTTGGTACGCCAAATGAAGAACAGAAAAAGCATTATGAAAGTCCATTAAAAGACTTGAATGTACGTGAAACAGTAATTCTATTGATCTGTGCATTTGGCTTATTATGGTTAGGTGTATATCCACAAAGCTTCCTTGATATTTCTCACTCAAGTATGGCGTGGTTATCAAATAGCTATATTCCAGTTCAAGAAGTTGTTGATGCGGCACAACAAGTCGTATCTCAACAAAATGTGGAGATCCAATAGTCATGAACTTCACTATGTCATTTTCGGGTCTCATGCCTTTAGCACCAGTTTTTATTGTTGCTTTAACCGCTGTAGTGGTGATGATCCTAACCTCGATCAAGCGTAATCATAATTTGATTGCGACTGCATCGGTGGTGGGTTTAAACCTTGCTGCAATTGATATTTTATTCATGATGTTTGGTGGTTCATTTGCACCATCAAATGTGATGAACATGTTTGTGGTTGATCCATTTACATTGTTTTATCAATTTATTGCAGTAGTTGCTGCACTCGCATGCTGTACGTTATCTCACGCTTATATTGAAACTTATAAAGATAATCGTGAAGAGCTTTATATCTTGATGTTGATCTCTGTAACAGGGGCAATGTTAATGGTGGCAAGTTCTCACTATGCGTCGTTCTTTATTAGTTTGGAGCTTTTGTCAATTCCTGTGTATGGCTTATTGGCATATACGCATCAGCGTGGAAAATCGCTAGAAGCTGGCGTAAAGTATTTGGTACTTTCTGCAACCGCTTCAGCAATTTTGTTGATGGGTATGGCATACGTTTATGCTTATACAGGTACATTGTCATTTACTGACTTCCCAGGTTTGTATGGAAATCAGTTAGCACAAGTGCAACAAATTGCATCTTTGGCTGACTTTATTGAACAGTTAAAAGGTTTCCTTGCTCAACCAATGATTTTGTTGGGTTCAGGATTAATCGTGATTGCGATTGCGTTTAAATTATCATTGGCGCCATTTCATAAATGGACACCAGATGTTTATCAAGGTGCGCCTGCGCCAATCGCTACTTATCTTGCAACTGTTGCTAAAGTCGCAACGATTGGTTTATTAGTACGCTTTATTTTAAGTTCAGGTTTCATTCTTGTACCGTCTATCGTGACTGTATTAACAGTGATCGCTGTGCTTTCGATTTTAGTCGGGAACTTTCTTGCATTACGCCAAGTCAACTTAAAACGAATTTTAGGTTATTCATCAATCGCCCATTTTGGTTATTTATTGATTGCTTTGATTAGTTTAGGTTATGCAAGTTTAGGCAGCGTAAGCGTCTATGTGGTGACTTATACCTTAACTACGATTGGTGCTTTTGGTGCTGTCGCGTTAATGTCGAGCCCATATAACAATGTTGATGAAGCTGAGTCTCTTGCGGATTACCGTGGTTTATTCTGGCGTCGTCCAGTACTGACTGCGACATTAACAGTGATGATGCTTTCTCTTGCAGGGATTCCATTAACCGCTGGTTTCATTGGTAAGTTTATGGTGGTGATTGCTGCTGTAACCACAGAACATTGGTTCTTGGCTGCTATGGTAGTGGTGGGTAGTGGTATTGGTTTGTATTACTACTTACGTGTGATGATCGTGATGTATATGACGCCACCAGATAATCCTCGTATTGATGCTGTTGATCACTGGGGACAAAAAGTGGGTGGTCTTATGGTGCTCGGTGCTGCTGCTTTGGTATTGATCATTGGTGTTTATCCAGATCCAATCATCAGCTTGGCGTTGAAATCAGAAATTTTATCTCCTTTACATTTCTTGATGAGCCAGCAACACTAATCGCAATAAAACCCTGCTATTAACAAAAAAAGCCCTCATTCATTGAGGGCTTTTCTTATCTCAGATATAAAAAACATTTATAATAATGGAAATTTACTTTTATCCTTTTAGGTGTCCTCCCGTGTCTATTCAAGAAATTCGTCATCCACTTATTCGTCATAAATTAGGTTTATTACGCCGTGCTGACATTAGTACTAAGAATTTCCGTGAACTTGCTCAAGAAGTAACTATGCTTTTAACTTATGAAGCAACCAAAGATTTACCTGTGTGTGATCACGAAATTGATGGTTGGAACGGTAAAGTCACAGTGGACAGAATTGCGGGTAAAAAAATCACTGTAGTGCCGATTTTACGTGCTGGTATTGGCATGTTAGAAGGTTTTTTAAATCTTATTCCAAGTGCAAAAGTTTCAGTTCTCGGTTTAGAACGGGATGAAGAAACCTTGGAAGCACGTACTTATTATAAAAAATTGGTTCCAGATGTACAAAATCGTTTAGCTATGATTATTGACCCGATGTTGGCAACTGGTTCATCTTTGGTTGCTGCGATTGACGTGTTGAAAGCAAGTGGTTGTAAAGATATCCGTGTTATGGTGTTAGTTGCAGCACCTGAAGGCATTAAACGTGTGGAAGCAGCTCACCCAGATGTGACGATTTTTACTGCTTCAATTGATCAAGGTTTAAATGAACAGGGATATATCGTGCCAGGTCTAGGAGATGCTGGTGATAAAATTTTTGGCAGTGTGCAAAAAGATTAAAATTTAGTATGATCAAAGGAGGCTATAGGGGCCTCCTTTTTTAATTATAAGAGAATAAAAAATGTTCAGAAAAGGGACAGTAACCTTTTTCGATAATGATTTAGGGCAAGGTCTAATTGAATTAAATGATAATCATCAACAAGTTGTTTTTAAATTAGAAGATTTTTCAAATCAATCCATTCTTCCTCAAATTGGCGAGCGGATTAAGTGTGTTGTTTTAGAACAATATGGTGCAACCTTAGCTAAATTTATTGTGCGGTTTGATTATAAAAATTATGAGAACGATCAAAATAAGTTACCTAATACGCGTCTCCATTCAGAAAATGGCTATGAACAAATTAGAACTATTCGAAAAGCGCTTAAAAAGAGAAGGTTGGTAGCTGATAACGATTTAGCTAATATCAAAACACAAACTCAAACAGAGCAATTGGTTTCAGTAGAAGCTATTCCAGCTATTGACTTAGTTGTAGAGGAGCAACAAGTAATCTTTGTCGAGCCCATACAAACTCTAATTAGTAATCCTATGATAGAAGAAGGTAGCATAAATTTATACCAAAACAATCAAATTGAGCCTGTAGCGCAAACACAAGTTGACCTTTCTATTAAAGTTATCCAAAATACTGAATCCGAAGACGAAATTCATACAGTTAATAACATTAAAACCACTGAAGGAATTTGTGAGGTTATGCTTTCTGATTTGGGAGAGGCGTATCAAAATATTGAAATTGCGGGGGACTCTAAGAAACAAGAGTTGGTTAAGCCTGTAGAGATGTTGGTAGAGGGGCAATGTTTTAAAGAACAAGATTTATATTTTGATAGGCAAATGAATCAGCAGTTGCTTGAAAAAAATATGCGTTTAAATGCGATCCAAAGTTTAATTCAAAAGTTAAAAGTTAAATTTTTATACTCAAAACGCAAACAGCCTATAAAGAAAATTAGACTTGAAAAACGTCTAGCATTGAATCCTTGGGTGGTGACCGTTGCTGTAGTGATATTCATTGGGGTAAGTTCTGTAATGTATGCAAAAGATCGTTATAGGCAGTACAAAATCGAAACTGAAATGAGATTTCAACAATATCAACAACAACAAAAGGACAAGATTAAACAGCAAAAACGCAAGGCATACTCACACTAAACATCTGAAACGAGTTGAATTTATTGTGGTTCAAACTTATTTTAAAAGAGAAGTTTTATGTTTTATTTGGGGCAAATCATTGAATATCATCATGATAAAGGTTACGGACTTTTATTGGATCATAATTCAGCGCAATCTGTCGTATTCTACATCGCTGATTTTCCAAAACTAGGTGGTCAACCGAAAAAAGGGGAAACTATAAAGTATGTAATTATCAATGAGCAAGGAACATTAAAAGCACATCAAATGATTCGTTTGGATGTAGCGATGAGTAATGAATTAAAAAATAAAAACATCAATATTGATAAGCAAAAAAATATATTAAGACGAAGTAAAAGTGAAGGACAGAAATTTGGTTTTATGTCTGTGGTAATTTTAGTGATTGTTTTTGGCTTCGTTTATTTTAGTTTTGCGACATGGAATCAATACCAAACCTATCAGGATGAACAGCATAATAAACTTACCTTGTTAGAACACCAGCAGCAACAAATTATTGAGCAACAACGCAAAGAAATTGGTTATGTCAAACCAGTAAAGTTTAGTGAAAAATCGCAAAATGCTTTAATAAATGGTGATCATAACTTAGTAAGGACTGAACATGCTCAGGTAACAGTGCAATCTAACGCAACTGTAGAGACATCATCAATGGTAAAATCGCCTTATTAATGTGATGGGCGGACACATTGCAGTCAAATGACATCCTATGATGAAGCTGTATTTTTTATTAAAAATTGTCCTAATACGCAAATGGATGGCGATCATGATGGTAAGCCATGCGAAAGACAATTTGGTAAATAACTTTATTAAGCTAAAAATTATATAAAAGCTCCAAGAGGAGCTTTAGTTTTATCCGTGTTCACAGAATTTTAAGAAGGCTCTTAAACCAGGACCTTGGTACTTTTGACGATGTACAAGCATGTACAAAGGACGTGCAAGTTGCCAAAAAGGAGTCTTTAAAATTACCAATTGCCCTTTGTCCAGCAAAGGCTGAATGGCTAATTTAGAAATACATGACATTCCTAAACCACCTGCGACAATTTTTAAAATCGCTTCATTATGACCCAAAGTTAAGCGGATATTGGCATCTTCTAGGTCTTTTAGAATGGCATTGTCAAAAACTTCACGTGTGCCAGAACCTTCTTCACGCAAAATCCATTCAACATGTTGAAAGTCAGACTGTTTTAATTCACGATGTAAATTTGCAAGTGGATGATTAGGTGAACAACATACCGCAAGTTCGTCATCTCGCCAGTGAATACATTGAAGTTGTGGTAAGAAGCATGAACCTTCAATCAATGCTAAATCCAGTTGGAATTGGTTGACGGCTTCAATCATTTGGCGGGTATTGCCAACTTGGAGTTGCAAATGTGCTTGAGGTTGAACTTGTAAAAAGTTTGCCATTAAGTCGGGCATTAAATAATCACTGATAGTCAGTGTTGCACCAATGCGTAAATCAATACTTTGTAATTCGCCTTTGGCTGCTTGTTCAAAAGCTTCACAGCGGCCTAAAATTTCTAAAGCTTGGGGAAGTAAGAAGCGACCAAGATCATTGAGCTGTAAGCGCTTACCAAGACGATCGAAAAGGGGGGCTCCCAGCCCATCTTCTAAATCTGCCAAAGCCATACTTGCCGCACTTTGAGTCAACCGAACCGCATCACTTGCTTTAGTCACGGTGCCTTCTTGAGCGACAGCAACAAAAACCGCCAACTGGCGTAAAGTCATTCGCATAAGTAGAGCCTTAACATTTTAATATTCATAGATTATATAGTCATGCTACCATGAGGACTATGTTTCATGCCACGAAGAAATCATGTCAATTGAAAAATTTAGCATAGAAAAGGTTTTGTCTGTTCAGCGTTGGACCAATACACTTTTCAGTTTCACCATGACTCGACCTGCTCATTTTAAGTTTACCGCTGGGCAATTTGCTCGCATTGGTTTAAAAGTGGGTGATGAATTGGTGGTAAGGGCATATTCCGTGGTTTCATCCCCGTTTGATGAAACACTCGAATTTTTTTCAATCGTTGTTCCTGATGGTGCATTTACCTCCAATTTACAGCATTTACAAGTCGGTGATGAGCTTTATTTGGAAAAAATCCCCTATGGATTCTTAACTTTAGCACGTTATCAATTGCCGTTGCCTAAAGATTTGTGGTTGTTGGCAACGGGCACAGGTTTAGCGCCTTTTATTTCGATGCTACAAGATTTTGAAACTTGGTCAAAGTACGAAAAAATCAACTTGGTGTATAGCGTAAGAACTGAATCTGAATTGGCTTATGTCGATCGGATCCAAGAGATTGCCCAGCTTTTTGGGGAGGGACATACAGGTTTTAAATTTATCCCGATTGTTACGCGTGATCCCAATGCCACCTTGCATGATCGCTTACCAATTTTGATTGAAAATGGTGAATTGGAAAAAGCCGCTGATTTAAAATTCAATGCAGATACCACTCATGTCATGCTATGTGGAAACCCACAAATGGTGGATGACACCAAAGCCGCATTAAAATCCCGTGGTTTAACGATGAATCGTCGGGGTGAAGGTAATATTGCTGTAGAGAATTATTGGTAAATCACTTGTCGGCATCAGCAATTTTATCAATCGTTTTCGATGAGAGAAGCGGCTAAGCGTCTTCTCTTTGATTGTTTCATGCCAGAACCTAACACTTTTTAGCTAAAAGATGATTACTGAGTGAGAGGTGTATATGCAGTTAATCGCTCGGTTGAATAAGCTGTTGAATCAACATGTGTATCTTGATTGAGCATCAATTGTCTTAATAACTGTGCAGAAGCAGGCCCCATACATAAGCCATTACGGTAATGTCCAAAATTTGCCCATAAATTGTTCAGTTTAGGCATTTTTCCTATATATGGAATGCCTGTCGGTGAACTGGGACGTAATCCTGCCCATTGCTTAACAATAGGGAAGTTTGTCAATTCAGGGACCATCTCGATACAGGCTTTATAAATATTTTGCTGTGTTTGTACATTTGGACGCTTATCAAACCCGATATTGTCCATGCTTGAACCACATACGATATGACCATCTAGGCGTGGGATCAAATACATGACATTGTTCATACACATGGTGGGTAGCCAGTTTTCAGGGGTTTTAAATAACATCATTTGTCCTTGAACTGGCTCTACTGGGATCGAAAGCTGTAATTGTTCTGCCCAGCAATTTGACCATGCGCCTGTGGTAATCACAAATTGATCTGCGAAAAAACGTCGCCCATTGGTACTTTCAACAGACTGAATTTTTTGATTTTGAATATTAAATTTTTCGATCCATGTATTTTCATACACTTCAACTTGAGGGTGTTGTTTGAGATAGCTGATCAGTGATTTAAGAAGTCTTGGATTTCTAACATTGGCTAAATGTGGAAAATAAATTGCATGTTGAAATTGTGCTGAAATATGTGGGTTGATGGTTTCAAGCTGCTCTCTTTGCAGGTATTCACAATGCTGCATCGGTTCTTGATGTTGGTCTTTATAACCGAGTCCAAGCTCAAAATCTGCTTCGTCAAAAATTAGCATTCCAGTTTCATGGATTTGAAAGTCTATCCCTGTTTTAGGCTGTAGTTTCTCATTCCATTGTTGGTAAAGTTGTTTGCCATGTTGTGCCAGATGATTGACTTCATTTGGATATCTCCATGGATACATGGGTGACAAAATACCGCCACCCGCCCATGAAGCAGCATGTCCAGCATGTTGTTGATCGAACAGAGTGATGGTGCAACCTTGTTCAACAAGTTCAAGCGCGCTGAGTAAGCCACTTACTCCTGCACCGATAATGGCGATATGCATTGTGTATTCTGTACCAATTTAGAATTTTAATCCCCACCTACAAAAGCAATACTGCTTATCTTTTGAAAGAGGGGACTTTCCTTCCACGACCGAATCAGTAATGGACACTTCCCTTTCTAAAAGGTAAGGAACCATGAATTCAGTAAGGGAGGAATGTTTTACTTCATCTCTTTTAATTGACGTGCTGCATCTTCTGCATAATAGGTCCAAATACCATCTGCACCTGCACGACGGAAGCACATCAATGATTCCATGATCACGCTTTCTGATAACCAGCCATTTTGGATGGCTGCAGCAAGCATGGCATATTCACCACTGACTTGATAAACAAAGGTTGGGACACCAAAGGTATCTTTAACTTCACGTACCACATCCAAATATGGCATACCTGGTTTAACAATCACCATGTCTGCGCCTTCTTGAATATCGAGGGCGATTTCATGCAGTGCTTCAGCACGATTACCGACATCCATTTGGTAGTTATACTTATTACCACCTTTTAGGTTGGATGATGAGCCAACTGCATCGCGGAAAGGACCGTAGAAACTAGACGCGTATTTTGCAGAGTACGCCATGATACTGGTATAAATAAAATCGTTACTTTCTAAAGCTTGGCGGATTGCACCAATACGGCCGTCCATCATGTCACTTGGCGCGATCACATCTGCACCTGCTTCAGCATGGCTTAAGGCTTGTTTGATCAGGCATTGGACTGTTTCATCATTTAACACATAACCTGTATTGTCAATAATACCGTCCTGACCATGGGTGGTATAAGGATCTAATGCACCATCGGTGATGAGCACCATCTCAGGCAGTTCTTTTTTTAGCAAACGTAAAGTATTTTGAACTAAACCGTCTTCATGCCACGCTGCTTCTGCTGTTAAACTTTTGTCTTGTTGTGGTGTAACGGGGAATAAGGCAAGTTTTGATACACCAAGTTCTAATAGTGTTTCTGCTTTTTTCAACAATAAGTCTGCTGACAATCGTTGAACATTTGGCATACTTGGTACATCTTGGCTTTGGTTTTGTCCCGGAAGCACAAATACTGGATAAATGAGATGATCTGCTGTGAGTTGAGTCTCTCTTACCATTGCTCGAAGCTTATCGTTTTTACGGATACGGCGCATACGTGTAGCTGGAAAAGCAGGACGATTGAACGTATAAGTCATAACAATCTCGATGTTCAGTATTAAACTAGGCATATATTGTAGCCCTTTCATATATTTTTTGGGAAAAAGCTGAAAATTTTTCTCAATATTGGTTTCGAAATGATGATGAGTGATTCTTCTAAAATTGATTCTGCGCCTAGCGAATCGCAAAAAAAGTGGACTGGTAATTTACATTTAGGCGCGAAAGCAGATCTAAATGTGGTGCTTAACCAACTCACTAAAGCGTTTAATGGTTCGCCTTATTTTTCACATAACAATATGCAAATGCGTGTTGTCAATGATGAGATTGAAGGCTACATAACCGTATTTGATTGGCAATGTCGCATTTCAAATTTTACATGGTGGTGTGGCCGCGACATTGCTGGATAGTATTGGTGGAATTGTGGCAATGGGGGAGCTATATAAACGTGCAGAGCCAGATCAATTGCCAGACACGTTAAAGAAAGTTTCTCGTTTAGCGACAGTTGATATGCGTGTGGATTATCTTGCACCTGGGCGCGGTGAATATTTTATTGCCAAAGCTGAAACCTTGAGAATGGGGCGTAAAGGTTGCACCATGCGTATGACCATGCTCAACAATGAAGGTAAGGCGATTGCGACAGCTATTGCTTCTTATGCTTATTGATTAAGTTGAAAAGTGTACTAATCAGTACACTTTTGTATTCTTTGTGTCAATATAAGCCAGCAAAATAGATATTTTGTTGGCTTATTTTTTTTCAAAAAAATATGAATATCAATAAGATCATCCTATTTTATAAAGATAAACTATAGAGTAATATTTTTATTCTCATAATATGATTTTTACCTGTAAAATTGAGCACCACAATTTTAAGAAGTTGACTTATTCAACCATCAAGCAATGTCATATAGATATGATTAAGCAGTTTTTCAGTTTATATCTCCAAAATGCAAAGATGTTTTGACAAGTCCAAGTAAGCTAGGAACATGCGATGACTGACGCGCAAACGACGAATGCCTCTCCAAATGATGAAAATCAAGCGCAAGCGGATTTGGAAGCCAAACAAAAACGTAAAAAAATGCTGAAGATTTTTGCCATTATTGTTGTTGTAGCTGCAATTCTATATGCAATTTGGGCTTTTATTTTTGGCAATATTGTTGAAACAGACAATGCCTATGTCGGTGCTGAAACTGCTGAAATCACTTCGATGGTCAGCGGACAGGTTGCTGAGGTTTTGGTCAGTGATACTCAGCAAGTGAAAAAAGGCGATGTGCTTGCAATTATTGATAATCGTGATGCAAAAATCGCTGTTGCAGAAGCTGAAGCAGCGTTGACCAAAGCCAAGCGTCAATATACGCAAAGCTCGGCAAATAGCAGTTCATTGTCCTCACAGATTTTAGTCAGTGCAGATGATATTAACAGTGCTAAAGCACAAGTGGCGCAAGCTGATGTGGCGTATCAACAAGCACAACAAGAGTTTGCACGCCGTCAGCAGTTAAGCGCGACAGGTGCAATTTCTAAAGAAGAATTTAGCAAAGCACAAAGTGCTTTAAACAATGCCAAAGCAAATGTCGATGTGGCAAAAGCAGCATTGGCGCAAACGGAATCTAAACGTAAAGCTGCACAAAGTAATTTAGATGCCAATGAAGCTTTAATTCGGGGTACCTCACAAAGTTCAACCCCTGATGTATTGGTGGCTCAAGCCAAACTTGATCAAGCACTTTTAGATTTACAACGTACAGAAATTAAAGCGCCGTTAGATGGTGTGATTGCCCGCCGTAGTATTCAAGTCGGTCAGCGTATTGCACCAGGGACAAGTCTGATGAAAGTGGTTCCTTTGGCTGAACTTTATGTGGATGCAAACTTTAAAGAAAGTCAGTTGCAAAACGTGAAAGTTGGTCAGAAGGCAACCCTCACTTCAGACCTCTATGGGAAGAAAGTAGAGTATCACGGTACGGTGATCGGCTTTTCTGGTGGTACAGGTTCAGCATTTGCGTTGATTCCTGCACAAAATGCGACAGGTAACTGGATTAAAGTGGTTCAACGTCTACCTGTACGTATCAAACTCGATCCTAAAGAGTTGGCTGAGCATCCATTACGTGTGGGTTTATCCATGAATGCTGAGGTTGATACCTCTTCAGCGAAGTAATCACTTATGAATACAGCAACGTTTCAAAGTGAGCTTAAAGGTGGGCGTTTACTTCTTGCCGCCTTCTTTTTAGCACTTGCCAATTTTATGGTCGTACTGGATATGACCATTGCCAATGTTTCTGTGCCTCATATTACTGGAAGTTTAGCAGTATCAAGTTCTCAAGGGACTTGGGTGATTACTTCCTATGCTGTTGCTGAAGCCATCTGTGTACCTTTAACGGGGTGGCTCGCAGGACGTTTTGGTGCTGTTCGGGTATTTACCATCAGTCTGATTGGCTTTACCACATTTTCAATTCTTTGTGGCTTATCCAATAGCTTGGCGATGTTAGTGATCTGCCGGATCGGACAGGGTTTATTTGGTGGTCCAATCATGCCACTCAGTCAAACTTTGTTGATGCGTATTTTCCCACCCGAAAAGCATTCTCAAGCAATGGGGATGTGGGCAATGACGACCGTTGTTGGACCGATTCTAGGTCCTATTTTAGGCGGTACGATCAGTGATAACTGGTCATGGCATTGGATTTTCTTTATCAATATTCCAGTGGGTGTGATCTGTGCTGTTGGGGTGATGCGTCTATTAAAAGTTGCTGAAACACCGATTGCTAAACTCCCGATTGATACCATTGGCTTAACGCTGCTGATCATTTGGATTGGCGCATTACAGTTAATGCTCGATTTGGGGCATGAGCGAGATTGGTTTAATAACAGCTTTATTTGTATTTTGGCTGTGATTTTGGTAGTTGGATTTATCGCCTTTTTCATCTGGGAATATTATGAAAAACATCCTATCGTCAATATACAAATTTTCCGATACCGTGGTTTTACTATAGCAACAATCTCATTGGCTTTTGCCTTTGCAGCATTCTTTGGCAGTATTGTGCTCATTCCACAATGGTTACAGATTAACTTGGGCTATACCGCATCTTGGGCAGGTTATCTGACTGCGACGATGGGCTTTGGTAGTTTGATGATGTCGCCAGTGGTTGCCAAACTTGCGACTAAATACGACCCCAGAGCCTTGTCGAGTTTTGGTCTGATGATTTTAGGTGGCGTTACATTAATGCGTTCATTTTGGACCAGTGATGCTGACTTTATGGCGCTGGCGTTACCACAGATTATTCAAGGTTTCGCGGTACCGTTCTTCTTTATCCCACTGTCTAATATTGCTTTAGGTGTGGTACGTCCAGATGAAGTGGCTTCTGCTGCAGGTTTGATGAACTTTATGCGAACTATGGCAGGGGCTATTGGTGCATCTATTGCGGTGACCATTTGGGATGATCATACCAAGCTGGCACGTAGTGAAATCGTGTCGACTATGCATGTTGAGGAAACTCAACGTAACTTGGTCAACAGTGGCTTTAGTCCTGAAATGGCGTTGGGTACCATTTCAAATTTGGTCGATAAAGAGGCTTTAACGCTTTCGGTTAATCATGTGTTTTTAATTTTTGCGATGATTTTTATTTTCGCAGGATTGATTATTTGGTTATGTCCAAAACCGAAAGGGAATGTCGGCGCAGGACATGCGCATTAGAACTCAAGTTGTATAGAAGCCTGCTGAAAAGTGGGCTTTTTTATCGCTGCAATTAGGATGAAGCAAGACTATTTTTTGCTATTTTATCTATTGATCAAGATCAGGGTATAATACAGCGATTGTGTACCGCGATGAGTAATATGTATGAAGCCTGAATTCCAACAAGGAAAAATTAAACAATACGATGCCGATAGAGGCTTTGGCTTTATTGGTGGACTTGAACAAGATATTTTCTTTCATATTTCGGATTTTCCGCTTGCAGAGGGTGAGCCAAAGCGAAATGAAAGAGTTAAATTTATCGTTGTTGAAAATAACGGCAAGTTAAAAGCAACCAAAATTGAACGCGTTGAAGATCAATCAGCAAAGGCCAAAAAGACCCGAATTGTTGAAAATAATAAGTCGATTACCAATAATTTGTTGTCTAATTTTAGAAAGTAATAGGTATAGATTCAGGCCATTTTTTTTTGGGGGGTTATTGGATCGTAGTTTTTTTAGATAAATCCCTTTAATTGAAGGGATTTTGTATGAGGGAATTGGTTTTTTAATATAAAAATATTCCTTTGTGCTGCTAAAATCGCAGTTTCCCTCTTTTTTGAAGAGGGGAATGTTGCGAATTTTATGATGGTATTGGATTTGCAATATTGCTTGCTGAAAATGAAGTGTAAGAACGGGCAATTGGAAAAGATTAAATAAATTTAAAAAGAAGAACAGCAATGCAACCCGATAACAAAAACTTAAAATAACTGTCTCGTGATCTTAGGAATAATATGACGGATGCAGAATTATTGCTTTGGTTAAAGTTACGACACAAGCAAATTTTAGGTTTACAGTTTTATCGTCAGAAACCGATTTTAAATTACATCGTCGATTTTTACTGTCCTGCTATAAATTTGGTGATTGAATGCGATGGTGGGCAGCATTATACGGATGAGGGTTTAGAAGCTGATCGTATCCGTGATGAAGCATTGACTCAGCAAGGCTTAGTTATTTTAAGATTTGATAATGGAAAAATTTTGCTGGAAATTGATAGGGGGATTTCGAAGGTTTTTGATGTGGCGAGTCAGCATTTGGAATCCCCCTAAATCTCCCTTTGATAAAGGGGGACCTGCCGTGAATTGGATGATGGTCTTCGATTCGAGCTATTCCCTCCTTCTTGAACTTCGTTTTAAAGTAATACTTTAAACTTGTTCAGGGACGAGCTTTCACGTAATTCAATCGAGACGTGCAGTTCCCCTCTTTGAAAAGAGGGGTTAGGGGAGATTTAAATAAATCTAAGCAATCGAATCATCCAAATTTGGTGCTAACCAACGTTTTGCTTCATCCAAAGTCCAATTCTTACGCTTTGCATAATCTTCTAGCTGATCCAACGCAATTTTACCCACGTTAAAGTATTCAGACTGTGGGTTGGCATAGTAGAAACCACTGACACTTGATGGTGGCCACATTGCAAAACTGCTGGTCAATTGCGTACCAATCTTATCCGTGGTGCCTAACCAATCAAACAAAGATGCTTTTTCAGAATGCTCAGGACAAGCTGGGTAGCCCGGTGCAGGGCGAATACCGACATACTTTTCTTTAATTAATTCTTCATTCGACAGTTGCTCATCGGCTTGATAGCCCCAGAACTCTTTACGAATACGCTCATGCAAATGTTCAGCAAATGCTTCAGCAAAACGGTCACCTAAGGACTGAGCAAGAATGGCAGAATAATCATCACCTTTGGCTTTGTACTCATGCGCCATTTCTTCCGCACCAAAAATTGAAACGGTAAAACCACCCAAGTAGTCTTCGGCTTGTGCTTTGGTTGCAACAAAATCAGCCAAAGACAAATTAGGTTTACCTGTAACTTTATCTGATTGCTGACGAATATGATGGAAGGTATGGGTTACAGATTGACCATCTTCATTAAAGACCTCAACAGAGTCTGCGGCTGAACGGTTTGCAGGATAAATCCCAAAAACGGCACGCGCATCGAAACGCTTATTGTCAATAATGTCTTTGAGCATCGCTTGAGCTTGATTATACAAATCAGTCGCAGCTTCACCGACCACGTCATCTTGTAAAATTTTCGGGAATTTACCCGCCAAACTCCAAGAAATAAAGAATGGCGTCCAGTCAAAATATTCTACTAACGTATCAAGAGGGTAATGGGTTAAGGTTTGCAAACCAATAAAGTTAGGTTTTACTGGTGGATTGGCGGCAAAGTCAATTTTTAGACCATTTTCAATGGATTCTGTATACGACAATTTAGCTGCTTTCGGTTGCTTGTTGGCAATACGTTCACGTACTTTTTCATATTCAGCACGATGTTCATCCACAAATTTAGGCTTCATTTCGGGAGACAACAGGGTGGTTGCAACACCCACCGCACGAGAAGCATCGGCAACATAGATCACTGCATCATTTGAGTATTGAGGATCAATTTTTACTGCAGTGTGTGCTTTCGATGTAGTTGCGCCACCAATCAACAGTGGAATTTTAAAACCCTTGCGCTGCATTTCTTTTGCAACAAACACCATTTCATCAAGCGATGGGGTAATCAAACCTGATAAGCCGATAATATCGACTTTTTCATCAATTGCAGTCTGTAAAATTTTCTCGCAAGACACCATGACACCAAGGTCAACAATGTCATAACCATTACACCCCAGTACAACACCGACAATGTTTTTACCAATATCGTGTACATCGCCTTTTACAGTCGCCATCAACACTTTACCTTTGGATTGGCTGCCTGTTTTTTCGGCTTCAATGTACGGGTTTAACCATGCTACGGCTTGTTTCATCACCCGTGCAGATTTAACCACTTGAGGTAAGAACATTTTACCTGAGCCGAATAAGTCACCGACCACATTCATACCGTCCATCAATGGACCTTCAATCACATCAAGTGGACGTTTGGACTTTAAGCGGGCTTCTTCAGTATCTTCATCGATAAAGCTGGTAATCCCTTTGACCAATGCATATTCAAGACGCTTTTCAACAGGTTCATTACGCCATTCAAGGTTTTCAACCTGTTTTTGGGCAGCACTTTGACCACGGTACTGTTCAGCAACTTCAAGCAATTTTTCTGTTGCATCTTGACCGCTGTCACCTTGATTCTGGTTGAGAATGACATCTTCAACAGCGGCTTTCAGCTCCTTAGGAATATCATCATAGATGGCCATTTGACCCGCATTGACAATTCCCATGGTCATGCCTTGTTTGATGGCATAGTAAAGGAATACAGAGTGAATGGCTTCACGAACAGGTTCATTGCCACGGAAAGAGAACGACACGTTAGACACACCACCAGAAATCATGGCATGTGGTAAGTTTTGTTTAATCCAGCCGGTTGCTTCAATAAAGTCCACAGCATAGTTATTGTGTTCTTCAATCCCCGTTGCAACAGCAAAAACGTTCGGATCAAAAATAATGTCTTCCGCAGGAAAACCAACTTCATTGACCAACACATCATAAGAGCGCTTACAGATTTCACGTTTACGTGCGGCAGTATCTGCCTGACCTGTTTCATCAAATGCCATCACAATGACAGCTGCACCATATTGGCGACACAAACGTGCTTTATGGACAAACTCATCATAACCTTCTTTTAAGGAAATGGAGTTAACAACAGGTTTACCTTGTACACATTTTAGACCTGCTTCAATGATTTCCCATTTAGAGGAGTCAATCATGATTGGTACTTTAGAGATTTCAGGCTCAGATGCAACCAGATTTAAGAAATGTACCATCGCGTTTTGCGAATCGAGCATTCCTTCATCCATATTGATGTCAATGATTTGTGCGCCTGAAACTACTTGTTGTAATGCAACATCGAGTGCTTCTGCAAAGTTTTCTTCACGGATTAAACGGAGGAATTTTTTAGAACCAGTGACATTGGTACGTTCACCAACATTGACAAACAATGAGTCGTCATAAATATTAAATGGCTCTAAACCACTGAGGCGACATGCAGGTTTGATGTCTGGAATTTTACGCGGTGGGATGTCTTTGACCGCATTATAAATGGCACGAATATGGTCAGGTGTGGTACCACAACATCCACCAGTGATAT
Organism: Acinetobacter sp. LipI_19; assembly: GCF_058242925.1. NCBI lineage: Bacteria > Pseudomonadati > Pseudomonadota > Gammaproteobacteria > Moraxellales > Moraxellaceae > Acinetobacter > Acinetobacter sp. LipI_19. The sequence continues at coordinate 3,015,766 of NZ_JBZAYK010000001.1, read as the reverse complement.
TGATTAAGCCACTTTCAGCAAATTCTTTTAAGAAGGCTGCTGTTTCTTCTGGTGTTTCATCATAGCCACCAAATGCGTTTGGTAAGCCAGCGTTTGGATGCGCTGAAACAAAAACATCCGCAACATCTGATACAGTTTTGACATGTGGACGCATGGCATCTGCACCTAAGGCGCAGTTAAATCCAATTGACAATAAATCGCCGTGACGAACAGAGTTCCAAAATGCTTCTGCAGTTTGTCCTGTTAAGGTACGACCAGAAGCATCCGTAATTGTGCCTGAAATCATCAGCGGTAATTCACGGCCAAGTTGTTTAAAGACTTCTTTTACCGCAAAAATTGCTGCTTTACAGTTTAAAGTATCAAACACAGTTTCAATAAGAAGGATGTCTGCACCACCTTCAATTAAAGCATGTGTGGCTTCAATATAATTTTCTTTGAGTTCATCAAAGGTAATGTTGCGAAACGCTGGATCATTCACATTCGGTGAGATCGAGCAGGTACGTGATGTAGGCCCCAATACTCCAGCAACAAAACGTGGTTTGTCAGGGGTTGAGTATTTTTCACAAGCAGCTTTGGCAAGTCGGGCTGCTTCAAAGTTGATCTCATGGACTAAATCTTCCATGTGATAGTCAGACATTGAAACACGTGTACCGTTAAAGCTATTGGTTTCAATAATGTCAGCACCAGCATCTAGGTAAGCTTCATGGATGCCTTGAATAATTTGGGGTTGAGTTAACACTAAAAGGTCATTGTTACCTTTTAAGTCAGATGCCCAATCAGCAAAACGCTCACCACGATAATCAGCTTCTTCCAGTTTATGGCGTTGGATCATAGTTCCCATCGCACCATCAATAATTAGGATGCGTTGGGCAAGAAGCTCTTTTAACGTGGTAAGCGTGGACATTAAAACTCTCAATAAAATCGGATTTTAAAAATAGCCGATATGTTATCAGAATGTAGACTTTCAAGGTACCAGTCTTGATGTACTTCCTGATTATAGATTTTTGATCTGTAAAATTATAAAAAATCATTGGGTTAGGTTTTTTTTTGATCTTTTTATATCATTGGTATTTACAATATACTAGGTTTTGTTCGTAATCATTTTATGTATCGATTGAAAAGTAAATGATTGATCGGCGTGTTAGCGCAAGGTTTTTAAAATGTGTGGGATATTGTTCAGATGATCTATTTATTGGTCTGGCACATTTAATTTAAGACGATTCGTTGAAGATATAGGATACTTTTTTAGTGTAGGGCAATTGTTGGCGTTAAACTTGCTTGGATTAGGTAAGCGGGATTTATTGGAACATATGTAAAAATAAAGTTAAAAGTATGTTTGTTTTTTCATCAATTTGTCATAAATTTCATGAAAAATAGCAATACCAAATGATAAATAGTTCAAATTGATCTGAAATATTACAAATATTATTTCAGATTAAAATAAAATATTTTGCTCAAGTTATATTGGTTTTATTGGTTTAAGATACTAATTATAAATAATAAAAATATTAATTTAGTCGCTTATGTAGCGAAACACTGAGGTGAAATAATTATAAATTTCACTTCATATGACCTCTATTTGTCATATAATTGTCACAATTTAATTGAACAATAAGCGCATTCTAATATTCGCTAACTTTCTGCATGAATTCGAATTTACCTCCCGTCACAGATTCTGCACAGTCACCTAAACCCGTTCAATCGACGAATGTGCACGTCCCTACACCGAAATTTTTTATGCCGGTGTTTCTGACGATTATCATTGCTACCTTAATCTACATTGGGGTGCAAGTTAGTGCAGATTTAGCACATGTTCCACCGTTAAGCCTCTACTCAGTGATTCTTTTAGCGACAGCGTTGTTTATCGCTTTGGGTTTTGAGTTTGTAAATGGTTTTCATGATACAGCCAATGCTGTAGCAACCGTGATTTATACCAATGCATTGCCTGCGCCTGTAGCAGTCATGTGGGCAGGCTTTTGTAACTTCCTTGGGGTAATGGTTGCCAGTGGTGCAGTTGCGTATGGAATTATTGCATTGCTTCCTGTTGAACTGATCATGAATGTAGGCAGTGGCGCTGGTTTTGCTATGGTTTTTGCCATGCTAATTGCGGCGATTCTGTGGAATTTAGGCACTTGGTTCTTAGGTATTCCAGCATCAAGCTCTCACACCTTGATTGGCTCAATTTTGGGTGTAGGCATCATGAACTACATTTTGCATGCTTCAACTGGTGCAAGTGGTGTAGACATGGATCAAGTGCTTAAAGTGGGTAAAGCATTACTGTTTTCTCCTTTGATTGGTTTTGCATTTGCAGCAATTGTATTTTTGATTGTTAAAAAAATATTTAAAAAGCAACTTGAGTTGTTCCAACCCCCTGAAGGCAATAAACCACCACCACCATTGATTCGTGCGGTTCTGATTTTCACCTGTACAGGTGTGAGCTTTGCACATGGTTCAAATGATGGTCAAAAAGGTATGGGGTTAATCATGTTGATTTTGATTGGTATTGTGCCTTTGGCTTATTCGTTGAATAGAGGATTAGACCAACAGCATTTACAGTCATTCTCACAATTGTCTGGTCAAACTGCGACGGCAATTTATGCACAGCATGCCGATATTCCAGATGAACAAGCGCGTGTAACCATCACTAAATTTATCCAAACCAAAGAAATGAATCCTGAAGTTGTTCCAGCATTGGCCAGTTTGACTGATCATTTGGGCGAGCGTGTTGGTAAATTTGGTGATCTCAAAGATATTCCAGAAGCTGAAGTATCTTCATTACGTAATGATATGTACTTAAGCACCACGGCTTTTAAACGCTTGGATAAAGCGGATCAACTTCCAAAAATGGATGAAGCTCAAGGCAAAGTGGTAAAAGAGTATCGCAAAAACTTAGATTCTTTCCTCCAATATATTCCAAACTGGGTAAAAGTTGCTGTGGCATTGGCATTGGGTTTAGGAACAATGGTGGGATGGAAACGTATTGTGGTTACTGTGGGCGAGCGTATTGGTAAACATCATATGACCTACGGTCAAGGGATGTCTGCTGAGCTTGTGGCAATGTCGACAATCGCTGCTGCAGATGGCTTTGGTTTACCCGTTTCAACGACTCATGTACTCAACAGTGCGGTTGCAGGAACCATGGTCGCCAATAAAACTGGATTGAATTTTGCAACAGTCAAAACGATTCTTTCTGCATGGATTTTTACCTTACCTGCAACGATTTGTTTATCAGGTGGTTTATTCTGGCTATTTTTAAAAGTATTTTAATTTAAAAGTTAGAGATGGCGATTGTTTTTAAAAATTGAATGATCGTTATTATCTGAATTTAAAAGAAAAAGAGTGCACTTTGGTGCACTCTTTTTCTTTTGGGTAATGGAATTTTAAAATATGAATAACACAATTTCACCATTGAAAAAAACTTATAAAAAAATTAAGGTGTGTTTGTAAATCAAACTTGAGAACAATGAGCATGTATTTAAGAAAATCACTTTGTGCTGCTGTATTACTTGGAATGTCTTTACCTGTATTTGCACAGGGAATCGTATTAAATAATGAAGATCTTCGCACAGATTTGAACTGGTTAAATCAACAAGGTGTAATACAAATCAGTACATCGACTTGGCCGATGAGTGGGGATGAAATTCAGCGTGCCTTATCTCAAGCAAAAGTTTTAAACAATACTCAACAAAAAGTTATTGATTCAATTCTAAATGCCTTAAAAGCAGATAATCAAACTGCAAAATTAGGTTTATTTGCCGAAACTGATCAAAAAAATATTCCTCAAGCTTTTGGGGATAGTGCAAAAGCACAATATGTGGGTTCGTTAGAATTTAATGCAGGCGGTGAAAATTGGGATGCAAAGCTTCGTGTCAATGGTGAAAAAGATCCGCAAATTGATAACGGCCAAGATGTCAATGTGGAAGGTTCATATATTGCAGGGAAGTTGTGGAATCAATGGGTTATTGCGGGTCAAATCCCAACATATTGGGGGCCAGGACATGATGGTAGTTTGATTCGTGGTGATGCCAGCCGTCCAGTTTATGGTTTTACAGCACAGCGTGCTGAACAAAAGGCTTTTGAATCTAAATGGTTGTCTTGGATTGGTCCTTGGCAATATCAAGCATTTGCTGGACAGCTAGATGATTATAAAGCTGTTCCAGATGCTAAGCTGCTAGGATTTCGTTTAACAGCACAACCATTGCCATATTTAGAACTGGGTGCTTCACGTACTTTACAATGGGGCGGAGAAGGGCGTTCACAAAGTTGGGATTCACTATGGAATGCCATAAAAGGGAATGATAACTTTGAAAATGGTGATGATGACAAATCTAATCAGGTTGCAGGTTTTGATGCTCGTTTAAATTTACAAAAGTTATTGAATGTACCTTTTAGTTTATATGGCCAGTATGTTGGGGAAGATGAAGCAGGGCTATTACCTTCGAAAAAAATGTATTTGGCAGGTATGGATTATTCGACAAGTTTTAAAAACATGCCAGTTCAGCTTTATGCTGAGTGGGCAGATACAACAACAAATGGTGATGTTCAGGCGATTTCTTATAATCATTATATTTATAAAGATGGTTATTACCAACAAGGTTTCCCATTGGGACATGCAATGGGTGGAGATGGTGAAATGATTTCTGTCGGTGGTGATATTCGTTTTGATGTGATGAATCGTTTATCTGGTCGTGCACTGTATGCCAAAGTTAACCAATCTGCTGCTTCCTTTGGTGATAAGCAAATCAACTTAGCTTTTCCAGAAAAAGACAAAATTAAAGCATTAGATTTAACTTGGACACATTATATTAAACCGACCATGCCATTAAAAATTAATGGTTGGGTGAGTGATTCTGATCTACATGGCAATGATGCAGGTGCTTCTGTTGGAATCGAAATTCCTTTAGATAAAGCATTATTCGGCCATTAAGACCTGAGTTATCGGCTGTATATATCTAATTTTAAGCATATACAGTTTGATAAGTTGGGACTAAGCTAAAATCGCTTCTTTAAAATTTTTACAAAAGAAGCGATTTTTAGTTTTTGATTGTTGGTTGAATTATTTGATATGCAGATCTTCAATTTTTTAAAGGCTGACTTGACAACGGTGAGCCTTTTTTATGTTTAGGCTTGATCTTTTTCAAGCGTGAGCATTTGACGGTCATTATTAAATGAATTACATCTATTAGGGTCTGTTGACATTTCATAAATGGCTTGCGTTGTAGGCTAAAATTGAGCAGGCAAGGCATGAAACGAAGAGAATAGCGAGACTATTTACGAGTTTCATAACGCAGACTGAGATAATTTTAGCCACAACCCTGAGCAAGAACAAAGCACTGCTTTGTTTGCAGCGCAAGGCGCAGCGGGGGACTAGAGTGTTTTTTGCTGCTACATCGTTACGAACTATTTATTTAGAATGACTAAATTTCATATTTCGTGCCTTGTATCATCTAAAAATCACCGTAGTCGCAAACGTAGACGAATTGTCAACAGACCCTAGTTATGTTAATACCTTTTTATATTGGATAAATCCTGTTTTACTCGCAATACGATCATAAAGGTGTTGGGCGCTAATATTGGATTCTTGAGTGAGCCAATAAACACGGTCAAACTTTGTTGTGCAGACCAGATAACAATGCTCAATTAATTGTCGTGCTAAACCTCGATTCCTAAAAGCTTCATCCACAAATAAATCTTGTAGATAACAATAGGGTAAATCTGTCCACATGCTCATATGTGCAATCAAATGTACAAAGCCAACCACTTGACCATTTACTTTGATGGCAAAACCAAACATATCAGCTTGTTCAGGATTTGTGATTCGCTTCCAAGATAATCTTATTTGTTCATCACTGAGTTGTGATTTATAAAATGTTAAATAGCCGCGCCAAAGTGGAAGCCATTGCTCAAAATCAATTTGTTCTAGTGCAATAATTTGTGTGGTCATGCCGATCTCTTGTTGTTGCTTATGATGTTTTTATATATGAATATAAAAAAACAAGCAAAAGGGTTGAGGTGTAAATCACTATAATGAATATAAATTTTAATATGTGTAATAAGTACACGTTTTTGTGAGCTGGTGCTGTCAATGCCTATATCTGAGGAAAGACTTACTCATCTAAAACAGCTTGAAGCTGAGAGTATTCATATCATCCGTGAAGTTGCTGCTGAGTTTGAAAATCCAGTGATGCTTTACTCAATCGGGAAAGACTCAGCTGTCATGCTGCATCTTGCTTTAAAAGCATTTTATCCTGCTAAACTTCCTTTCCCACTGTTGCATGTTGACACAGGCTGGAAATTTAAGGATATGATTAAATTCCGTGACAACATGGCAAAAGAACACGGTTTTGATCTGATCGTGCATCAAAACAAAGAAGGTAAAGATGCAGGCGTAAATCCATTTGATTATGGTAGTTCAAAATATACCGATATTATGAAAACCCAAGGCTTAAAACAGGCTTTGGATAAGTATCAGTTTGATGCTGCATTTGGTGGTGCACGCCGTGATGAAGAAAAGTCACGTGCAAAAGAACGTGTTTATTCTTTTCGTGATTCTAAGCACCGTTGGGATCCTAAAAACCAACGTCCAGAGCTTTGGAATCTTTATAACGGTAAAGTCAATAAAGGCGAGAGTATCCGTGTATTCCCATTGTCAAACTGGACTGAGTTAGACATTTGGCAATATATCTACCAAGAAAGTATTCCTTTGGTGCCTTTGTATTTAGCAGCTGAACGTCCAGTTGTTGAACGTAGTGGTACGTTGATCATGGTGGATGATGAACGTATGCGTTTAAAAGAAGGTGAAGTTCCACAAATGAAATCGGTACGTTTCCGTACTTTGGGCTGTTACCCGTTGACAGGTGCGGTTGAATCAACGGCAACAACACTGCCTGAAATTATCCAAGAAATGCTTTTAGCCACAAGCTCTGAACGTCAAGGTCGTATGATTGACCATGATGAAGCGGGTTCGATGGAAAAGAAAAAGCAAGAAGGCTATTTCTAAGGATTTTTTATATGAATCCTCCCTAATCCCTCTTTATAAAAGAGGAGGGAACTCCAGCAACAAAATGGAGGAAAGTCCTCTGCTATCAAAGGAGCTTTTAGGAGGATTTAAAGATATAGCAAGAGATTTCAAAATATTGTGGAGCTTTGAGCAATGTCTCATCAATCAGAATTAATTAGTCAAGATATCTTGGCATATTTAAAACAGCATGAAAATAAAGACCTATTACGTTTTTTGACATGCGGTAATGTGGATGATGGTAAATCAACGTTAATTGGTCGTTTACTTTACGATTCAAAATTGATTTACGAAGATCAATTACAAGCAGTAACCCGTGATTCGAAAAAAGTGGGTACAACAGGTGATGCACCTGACTTGGCCTTGCTTGTCGATGGTTTACAAGCTGAACGTGAGCAAGGTATTACCATTGATGTGGCTTATCGTTATTTTTCTACTGAAAAGCGTAAGTTCATTATTGCTGATACACCGGGACATGAACAATATACCCGTAACATGGCCACAGGTGCATCTACCGCAGATCTTGCAATCATCTTGATTGATGCCCGTTATGGCGTACAAACGCAAACTCGTCGTCATACTTTTATTGCGAGCCTATTAGGTATTCGTAATATTGTGGTTGCGATTAACAAAATGGACTTGGTTGAATTCTCTGAAGAACGTTTCAATGAAATTCAAGTTGAGTACAATAATTTTGTCAATCAATTGGGTGAGCGTAAACCTGCCAATATCATCTTCTCGCCAATTTCTGCATTGAATGGTGATAACGTTGTAAATAAATCCGAAAATACACCGTGGTATCAAGGTAAAACCTTGATGGAAACATTGGAAACTGTTGAAATTACACATGATGTAAGCAAACATGAGTTCCGTTTTCCAGTGCAATATGTGAACCGTCCTAACCTCGATTTCCGTGGTTTCTGCGGTACGATTGCTTTAGGTGAAGTGAAAGTTGGTGATGAAATTGTGGCTTTACCTTCGGGCAAGAAATCAACAGTGAAAGAAATAGTCACTTTTGATGGTAACTTAGCGCATGCTATAGCAGGTCAGGCTGTAACTCTAACGTTAAATGATGAAATTGATATTTCGCGTGGTAATGTCTTGGTCAAAGCAGGTGAGCAACCGCTCATTTCACGTTCTGCTCGTGCGACAGTCGTATGGATGACTGATCAGCCATTAGTGTTGGGCAAACTTTATAATGTGAAGTTTGGTACACAAACCATTCCGGCTAAGGTTGCGAAGATTAACTATCGTACCAATGTCAACACATTGGAAAAAATGCAAGTTGAACAGCTTGATTTAAATGCCATTGCAGATGTAACGATTGAGTTTGATGCACCAGTGGTATTTGACCGTTATCATGACAGTCGTTATACGGGTTCTTTTATCTTCATTGACCGTTTAAGTAATGTGACTGTTGGTGCGGGTATGGTTGAAGCTGCGGTTGAATGGACTGCACACAATGAACCTGTCACTGCTGAAGCACGTGCTGCACGTTTAGGTCAAAAACCTGCTGTGGTTGCTGTATCTGCTCAAGTACTTGAACATTCGCAAGCTCTTGAAAGCTTGCTTATTCAACAAGGTGTTGTTGCGATTGCAAAAGCAGGTTTATCAAGCGATCAAGTTGCATTGCTTCGTCAAACTGGTGTTGTGGTGGTGACGAATGTTGAACAAGGTGCTGATGTAGTATTTGCTCAAGAAGCAGTTGAAGAATTGGCTGAAAAAATTGTGGAATTGGTTCGTCTTTAACAGATTGGATTGATTGAGAGAAACCCACCATAAGGTGGGTTTTTCATGCAAAAAATTTAATATATATAAGATAATACTAATCAACATTATATAGATTAAAGCATTTTGAATTTTGCGTTATTTAATACTTAGAGCGTGTGTTTTGCTATAAATAAAGGGATTTTTAAATTACTATTCTCAGCAACAGTCGATGAGTACTTTTTGCAACGCTCAGCTAAATTTATTTAAAACTAATGAGCGGCACGGCTGTGTAAGCTGTAAGATAAGAAGAATTAACATTTATGGAATGTGATCAAAACAGACTTACAACAGCACAAGCAATAAAATTTAGTTTTAAATCAAGTTAAGATTTAATAGTAGGTCATGTAATGAAAATATTTTTCCTGATAGGAATAACAAGCGTGTTGACAGCATGTGCTTCAAACCCACCGAAGAAAATACCTGAGCCGACCAAAGAATGCCATAATTATCATGCAATGATGACGGCACCTATGGATCCGATGGCAATGCAACGTTTAAAACAAACTTGTGAAGAGTCCGAACAACAAAAATAATTTAATGATCAATCATGTGCCGATCATTATAAAAAATGCGCTAATTCTATAGGCTTAGCGCATTTAATTTTTATATAGTTGCGAATATTATAGTTAAAAAGCATGTTGCGTTTTTAAAGTCAAATACGCTCGTAAATCTTTTGGATAGTCTTGAATTAGTGCTAAAAACAGCGCTTGATTACCTTGATATAAAGCACGAGTGGCTTCCTCATAATTTGGCATATTGCCTGACATTGCTGACATAAAACGATCAGTTGCCTGTTTTGCCAACATTTTATTGCTTGCTGAATTAGGGTTATTTAACTCTTGGTCAATCAATTTTCGAATCACAGCAGATGCACTAGAACTTTGTTGATCTAACCAATCCCAATGCTTTTGCTGCAAAGTGATTTCACGAGAAATCACCCCTAATTTAGGACGGCCAACTTTTTTAACCGCTTCAGGTTTAGCATAACGTTGTTGAATATCTGCTGTAGATCCGATGGTATTAACATCAATGGCTTGGCCCGTTTGATCATTAAAAATCAACACAGGTGTGGAGGTGTTTTGTTGAGTCTTAATGGTTAATGCTACGTTTAACAAAGAATCAGTGATTAAACGCTCATTGCCAACAAAGGCAGAGTAGGTGTTTTCAGTATTCATTTTAAAACCTTTGAATATTTTTATCAGGGTAAAACTAATTCGTGTTTGAATATTATCAGGGTAAAATTAAATTAGCAAACAAAAAATGATCAATATAGTTTTTTGATGCCAAAAAACGGTAATAAAAAAGCATGTAAATCTTTAAGAATTAAATGCTTAATTGTCAAAAATATAACGATTAAAAGCGATAACCTATTTTTAAATCATAAGTGAGCGCATGGTGATCTGTAATTAACAACATAGTTTGTTTTTTTCATCTTTGTTTTTATGTCTTTATCCGTTTGGTGCCATTTGTATAAATATTTGAAAATTATATTTTTGTAAGGATACCCACGATATTTTGTAGACATTGGTGGTGAAATATTTGCACATGCACTGGTTTATGTTCAAATACAGAAAACATGAAAAGTAATGAATGGAATAGGAAAGAAATTATGTCTACAAATAATATGCAACAGGTCATTATTACAGAACCTGGTGGTATAGAAAAACTGGCTTATGAAACGGTAGAAATTCCTCAACCCAAAGTAGATGAAGTTTTGATTAAAGTCCATGCATTTGGGATTAATCGCCCCGATATTTTACAGCGTCAAGGCTTATATCCTATGCCAAAAGGGGTGACACCTGTTCCTGGTTTGGAAGTTGCTGGAGAAGTGATTGCAGTGGGCGAAGATGTTACTTTATTTACTGTGGGCGATAAAATTTGTGGATTAACCAATGGTGGTGGCTACGCAGAATATTGTGTCGTGCCAGAATCTCAAACCATTCATATTCCTGAAGCTGTAAGTTTTGTTCAAGCTGCAGCAATACCTGAAACTTTCTTTACGGTATGGGCCAATGTTTTTCAAATGGCACATGCCAAAGCAGGTGAAACACTATTGGTACATGGTGGTACAAGTGGTATTGGTACAACCGCATTAATGTTAGCGCAATCATTCGGTTTGAAAAGCTTTGCAACTGTAGGTTCAGATGAGAAAGTTCAAGCTATTCGCAATTTGACTGATGCAATTAATTATAAAACTCAGGACTTTGAACAGGTCATTACTGAAAAGACCCAAAATGAGGGTGTTGATATTATTCTTGACATGGTTGGGGCGCCTTATCTAGATCAAAATCTAAACCTACTCCGTAGAGATGGGCGTTTGGTCTATATCGCATTTTTGGGCGGTGCAAAGGCCAAAGAGGTAAAATTGGGACAGATTATGATGAAACGCCTCACTATTACCGGTTCAACTATGCGTGCACGCACAACTGCTGAAAAAGCTGAAATTGCCAAAGGTTTGATGCAACATGTCGTCCCATTGTGGGCAAAAGGGGAATGTTTACCAATGATTTATAAAACATTTAAGTTTGATCAAATTCAGGCTGCGCATGCATGTATGGATACAGGTGAGCATATTGGTAAAGTTGTGGTGGAAGTGATTTAAGATAAGTTTTCTATTTAACTCTGTGATTAAACTATTTCTCTAAAAGTTGATTCTCATTATTAAAGAATTAGCACTACCTCGTATTAGCTTGAAAAGTTTACATAGTTTTGCGTAGGCGATGGCTCGCTTTTCGTAGGGATTGTCAAACCTTGCGCTGCAAACAAAGCAGTGCTTTGTTTTTGCTCATGTTGAGCGAGGGGTATAGGGCGTACCCCTCGCTCAACCGCGACATCCATGTCGCTAAGCTATCGATACACTATGTATGATTAAATGATGAAAAAATGTTCAATTTATATTTAATTCATTAAATTAATTGATATTCACAGGGTCATTTAAATCTTTTTATAAACCTTTAAGCGATTCTTAAAAATTAAATTTTATTCGAGTGGTTAAAAGCCTGCTAATACGATCTTACCAATGCTTTTACCTGACTCAATCAGTGTATGAGCTTGGGATATATGTTCAACATTGATTTGACCGAGGTTTTGTCCCAAAGTGGTTTTGAGTCTTTGGTCATCAACTAATTTTGAAACTTTATTTAAGATATCACCTTGGCGGCTGAGATCTTTGGTCAGGAATGTAGAGCGAGTAAACATCGATTCCCAATGAACTGAAACAGACTTAACTTTAAACGGGTTAATGATAAAGTTTTCAGGATCATCAATTAAACCAAAATGACCTTGGGGTGCGATCAAATTGGCAATGGCTTGTGTATATCGCCCTGTACCGTTAATTGAAAAAATATAATGAGGTAGCCCAATATTCAAGTCTAGGATTTGCTGTTCTAAAGGTTGGCTATGATCCACAATATAATCTGCGCCAATTTCAGTCAGCCATGCTTTAGATTCAGGGCGGGAAGCTGTAGCAATCACTGTAAATTCAGTCAGTACTTTTAACAATTGAACTGTAATAGAGCCAACACCTCCTGCAGCGCCAATGACTAAAATCACAGGTTTTTCAACTTTGGTGTCTTGGATTTTTAAACGGTCAAATAACATTTCATATGCGGTGAGCGACGTTAAAGGCAACGCTGCGGCTTCTGCATCACTCAATGATTTCGGTTTTAATCCAACGATACGTTCATCAACCAATTGGAATTCAGCATAAGAGCCTTGTCTTTGGTTTGAACCCGCATAAAAAACTTCATCACCCACTTTAAAATTTTGAACATTTTCTCCGATTGCTTTCACAATTCCAACCGCATCATGACCCAAAATTTTCCAAGTATCATTTTCTGGCGAAGTACGCTGTCGCATTTTGATATCGACTGGGTTGATTGAAATGGCTTTAACCTCAATCAGTAAGTCATGACCAGTTGCAACTGGCTGTTCGATTTCGATTTCGGAAAAAACATGGGCTTCTGAAATTGCGAATGGTTTTTTATAAGCAATAGCTTTCATAAGGTTTCACTTTTTATTGGCATATCAAATCAATAGCAAAAAATCCACAATTAAGAAAGAAAAAAATTGTCAGTTTATGCTTATTGATAAGATTTTATCAAATGATCTTAATCAAGAAATTTGGACAGTAACAAGCGTATACGCAAGATAAACAATTGCCAGTATATGTAAAACGGTAGAGTCAACCAATTTTCATGATTCAAGGTGCGGTTAAATGTTTGTCGTCCCTTTTGATAAGCCGCAGGGTAGCAAAATATATTCAAACCACCTAATTATTTATACAGGCGATTTCTATTAAGTCATAGATCATAAATGATGCTTATGTTTTTATATGAACTATTAGAAACCAATGATTATCGATTCATTTTTTGTACTTTTGAATCCTAGATGATTATCCTAGCGCGGGGCGACAGGGATGTCGCCATTGAGCGGTGGTGTAGGATGTACCCTCGCCCAATATGAGCAAATACAAAGCACTGCTTTGTTTGCAGCGCAAGGTTTGACAATCCCTACGAAAAGCGAGCCATCGCCTACGCAAAACTATTTAAACTTTGAATGTAAGGTATGGCATGGCAAGTTTTTTTATAATCAAACAATTTATTTTCCATGCAATTGATTTAATTAAAAATATTATTTAAGAGCAATTATATTCTTTTGGCTGAGCTTTTGACAGGTTGACTATATGAGTAAAACTGTTGCCAGCACAAGGACAGAGGTTAAGGTTGTTGAGCAAAATAAAAATAGATAAGATATAAGGCAGAATAAAAACTAATACAGGCAAGTAGGGCTAAAACAGCATTAAAATATTATCCTTTATTGTTATTTGATCAGCTAGAGATACATCGCCACAGATTAACATTATCTCTGACTTAATTTTAAAATTGTGCGAAAATAGGATTTCTATTTATTTTTGTTTTAGGACTCCCATGACAGATTCTTCTGCTTCATTAAGTGATATTGAAATTTTAGACATTCTTCAGTCGATGAAATCGGATGAATTGAATGTTGAAGCACAAAAAATCATTCGTGATGGTGGAAAAGCTGGGCGTCAAGAAGCACATAAACAGGCATTGGTTGCTTTACATCAAAGCTTTGAAGACAAATTTGTTGAAGCTGTGACTTTGGCTTTAAATTTAAATGAAGCGCAGGCCAAGAAAATTCGTTATAAGAAAGATCGAATCCGTATTTTAAAAGCAAAAGGTATCGATTATTTAGCTCTTGATGGGGCAGAAACCGCTCAAGTGTTATCACAAGTTGCTCAAGCGATTATTCGTGAAGATGCAATCGTGACGCGTGACCTGCATAATATTTTTCCTTTCTGGAAAGAAGGCTGGCCAATGGTGCAGTTTGATAGCGCTTATAAAATTTTAGAAGATGATATTTCAATTCATTATCAAGCATTGCTTGATGTATTGATTCATGCTTAATTGGATTTGATTCTAAATAAATCATTATTTTAAATAGATGATGAAAATAATCTATTTAAAATGAAAAAAGCCGATATTTATATCGGCTTTTTTCTATTAGTGTAGTGTTGAATAGAGTGGGAATACACCGAGCAGCATGGCTGCAACAAGCATTACCAAACAGGTCAGAATCGCCCATTTAATAGTGAACTTTTGATGCTGTCCAAATTCGATACCAGCCAATCCACATAATAAATATGTTGAAGGAACCAATGGTGAAAGTAAGTGTACAGGTTGGCCGACAATTGAAGCACGCGCCATTTCTACAGGTGTAATACCATAATGACTTGCCGCTTCAGAAAGAATCGGTAACACTCCATAATAGAAAGCATCATTCGACATAAAGAAGGTCAAAGGCATACTAATCACAGCAGTAATGGGCGCTAAAAAAGGACCCATACTTTGTGGAATAATCGCCACCAATTCTTTAGACATCGCATCAACCATGCCTGTCCCTGAAAGAATCCCAGTAAAAATCCCTGCAGCAAAAATAATACCCACAACGTTTAGAGCACTACCTGCATGATGAGCAACTAAAGATTTTTGCATATCGACATCTTTATAGTTGACCACCAATGCAATACAAAGTGCAATCATAAATAAGATCGGTAAAGGCAACACGCCTTTCACCAAACAAATCATAAGGACAACTGTCAATAAACCATTGAACCATCTTAAATGTGCACGATTTGCTTCTGGATTACTTGAAATTTGAATGTCATCACCATGACTAACATCAAGTTCAATAATACCTAAGCGTTTACGTTCCATACGGCCATACATAAAACCGACAAAGTAGAGCCAAAGAATAGCAGCGAGCATTGGTAAAACCATTGGCACAAAGATTTCACTGGCTTCTACATGCAGCGCGCTTGCAGCACGTGCCGTTGGTCCACCCCACGGGGTAAGGTTCATGATTCCGCTTGCCAGCATCATTAAACAAGCCATGATCAATGGGCTCATACCTAACTTTTTATAAAGTGGGAGCATTGCTGCTACACAAATCATGTAGGTGGTAGAACCATCGCCATCAAGAGAGACGATGAGTGTCAGGGTAATGGTACCAATAACGACTTTAAGTGGATCACCTTTGACCAGCTTCAAGATAAATTTTACAGAAGGATCAAACAATCCCGTATCAATCATGATGGCAAAATAAAGAATTGCAAAAAGTAGCATTACGCCTGTTGGTGCAAGTTTTTTTACACCATCAAGCATCATTTCACCGAGCTGTTTGATTTCTAAATGCCCAAGGCTGTCGAAATAGAAGCTAAGACCGTAAGCGATTAATGCAAATAAAATTGGAATAAGTGTGAGTGCTGCAAGAGCAGTCATTCGTCTAGACATAATTAAGTACATAAAGCACAAAATCATGCCCAAACCTAATACGGTTAGCATAGTTCGATCCTTGAATGAGACTTGGGTAACAGAAGTCTTTTAATTTTTTAAGCAGAAGCATGCTAATAGTTATTGGATTAAATTAAAATATCCTTGTAGAAATACTGAATTCAGTACTATTTTTTAAATAAATAGAGTATTCAAAACAGATATTTAAAAATGAATATTATAATTGCACCAAAATGGTTATAAAATTTAAGATATTGATTTATATGTTTATTATATTTTATGATTTTAAAAACTGTATTCATGTTAATTTTCATATTTTTAAAATTTATAAATCAAAAGGCTATAATCTAATCAATAGCGTTCTGGATCTTGCAATATTAAAGCGCCACTTTTCATAAAAAAAGCTTAGCAAGGTGATTGCTAAGCTTTAAATGAGCTAAAGAAGCTTATTGTGAAGAGTCTTCTGATGTCGAGGGTTCTGCTTTTTCAAGTAAGCGTGTGACAAGTAGCTGGTCAATTTTAAAATGATCAACATCGACCACTTCAAATTTATAACCACCAAAAATCACGGTGTCAGCTGGTTTAGGAATTTTTCTTAACTGATACATCATAAAGCCTGCCAGTGTCTCGTAGTTCTCTTCATCTGGCATCTCATCAATTGCTAAAGCATGCTTCATGTCTTCAATTGGTGTACTACCATCAATTAACCATGAGTTGTTATCACGTTTAATAATTTGTAGTTCTTCATCCATTGGTGTAACCCAGTCACCCATCACAGTGATCATGATATCTGACAGGGTAATAACGCCAACGACAAGGGCATATTCATTAAATACGACTGCAAATTTTTCTTTGCTAGATCTGAAGCGATCAAGGACTTCAGATAGTGTTAATGTATCAGGAATGGTCAATACTGTACGAATAGTTGACTCATGTAACTGATTAATTTTCTGGTTATTGAGAATACGAACTAGAATATCTTTGGCATCGACATAACCAATCACTTGGTCAATGGTTTCGTTGCAAACAAGGAACTTAGAATAAGGGTATTCAGCTAGCTTTTGGCGAATACTTTCTTCTGGTTCTTTTAAAGTAAAAAACACTACGTTTTCACGTGGGGTCATACTGGATGGAACATTACGTTCTTCAAGTTCAAATACATTTTCAATAAAGTGATGTTCTTGCTTTTGTAAAACACCCGCTTGTGCACCTGCATCCATCACCGCTGAAATATCATCAAAGGTAATATTGTCTTCACGCGTTGTATTGACTTTAAACAAGCGGAATAATAAGTTAGCAACAGCATTGATAAACCAAGCTAATGGTTTACATACCACGATAAAGATCTGGATGGGATTGATGACTGAAACTGCAATTTTTTCGGGTGCAATCATCGCCATACGTTTTGGCATTAAATCGGCAAAAAGAATAAAAAGTGAGGTGACTAAAGTAAATGAGAGGACAAAACTGATGGTTTCAGTCCAATTTCCGACATAGAAACGAGAAACAAATTCAAGAAAATAAGGGCGAAATGCACCTTCACCTAAAATACCGCCAAGAATAGCAACAGCATTTAAACCGATTTGGGATGCGGCAAAGAAATCGGCAGAGTTTTGCTGTAAGTCTAGGACTTTTTGTGCTCGCTCATCGCCAGATTCGGCAAGAATTTTGAGTTTAACTTTACGCGCACCCGCAAGTGCGATTTCAGTTAAAGATAAAAAACCAGCTCCTGCGATGAGGACAGCGATGATTAGGATATTCTGGAACAGGCTCACGAATCCACCTATGGATCATCATTATTATGAGATATTTTTAACACATAAAAGGGGGTGGTAGTGAGTAACACACTACCGATCTAGAATTAGTATAAGCTTGAAATGATAAGAATTTAACAAAATTCCTATTAATATTGAGAAAAATGCGAATTATTTTGCATAAATTCACGATTTTCTTCTTCAATCATTTGACGTGCAACATAAAGAATCAATTGGCGTAACCAACGATGTGCAGGATGATGATGAAGTAAAGGACACCATGCCATTTTTAATTCAAATTCAGGAATATAAAATGGCGGATCTTTAATGAGTAAATTTTGGCTTTTGGCTTGTAAACGTGCGATACGGGTTGGTAAGGTCGCAATTAAATCTACATTTGAAGCCAATAATGCAGGCATTTGATAATGACGCGTAAAGACTGAAATTTTACGCTTTTGACCAATCCGCTCTAAAGCTTGATCAATCCAACCTAATCCTGCTTGTTTTTCAGGATTCACACCAAAACCAACACCCATCCCTGTTTTTGATACCCAGATATGTTGTGCATCTAAATAACTTTTAAGATTTAAAGTACTTGAAGCTGGATGTTTGTTATTGAGTAGACAAGAGAAACTGTCACGCCACACTAAAACTTGGTGAAAACTTTGTGGAATTTCATTAAACCGGTTGATGGCTAAATCAACTTTTCCTTGTTCCATGTCACGATATGACACGTCACTTGGTGTTAAAAAGTCGAGAACAACATTCGGTGCTTCAGAGCGCAAGGCTTTGACTAGACGAGGAACAAGTGTTGCTTCGGCATAATCAGAGGTCATAATACGGAATACACGGTTTGACGTATAAGGTCGGAACTCAGTACGAGGTTCCAAAATCATGGATAAATCAGACAGTGCGTCACGGATGCGGGGTTGTAATTCTAAAGCACGTTCTGTTGGTGTCATACCTTCAGAAGAACGAATTAAAAGAGGGTCATTAAATAAATTACGAAGACGACGTAAAATATTACTCATTGCGGGTTGGGTAACACCAAGCTGTTCAGCAGCACGAGTCACATTTTTTTCACGTAAAAGAACGTCAAGGTAAATTAAGAGGTTGAGATCGACCCGCTCCAGATTCATAAAAAAAATACCGAAAATAAAATTTAGAAATCACAGGGGATTATGCCATAAGGAAATGCTTTTGTGTAAAAAGTAGATAAAAAAACAGCACACGATTTATTGTTATAGAAGGATTAAGATTTGTGGTGCTGATTTTAAATTGAGATGCGCGTTTGAATAAATCCTCATTTTGCTATTATAAGTGAAGATAAGCAGATTTTTAAGCAACAACATTCTTTATCACTCGATGAATCACCCAATTATGCTTTGTCCGATTCTTGATCATTCAGGGTGTTTTTATATTAAAAAAATGCAGTTTTGGTTTTTTTGTTACAAGCTCAGACTTAAGTCTAATAGAGATAAAATTATCAAATTGACTGATATTTAAGCAATTTATAGGTAGTTGTTAATTATTAAAAATTATATAAATTAATTGTTTATCGATTTTTGGTTTAATTATAATATGACTTTGATCTACATATTTTTTAAATAAATACTGAAAATTAACTCAGAATATTGGATTAATTTGAGGACTCAATCTAAGCTAAGACCATAACAACGAAGTGTTCTAAATCTGAACAAACAAATACCGAGTGGATTTAGCTCTTCGATTGATGAAATCCTAATATTATTACAGGAACATATCATGACTACATACCAAACAGCGATTGATGCAATCCGTGAATTAAAAGCAAAATTCGGAAGCACATGGCGCGATATTAGCCCAGAAGATGCTGCGCGTATGCAACTGCAAAACCAATTTAAAACTGGTTTAGATATCGCTAAATATACAGCTGCGATCATGCGTCGTGATATGGCTGAATATGATGCTGATTCTAGTAAATACACTCAATCTTTAGGTTGCTGGCATGGTTTCATTGCGCAACAAAAAATGATTGCAAACAAAAAATATTTCGGTACTACAAGTAAACGTTATATCTACCTTTCTGGTTGGATGGTTGCTGCACTTCGTTCAGAATTTGGTCCACTTCCTGACCAATCTATGCACGAAAAAACTTCTGTACCTGCTCTAATCGCTGAAATCTATACATTCTTACGTCAAGCTGATGCGAAAGAACTTAATGATTTATTCCGTGCGCTTAAAAAAGCAAACGAAGCTGGTGATACAGCTAAAGCTGCTGAAATCACTGCACAAATCGATGGTTTCCAAACTCACGTTGTGCCAATTATTGCGGACATCGATGCAGGTTTCGGTAACGAAGAAGCAACTTATTTACTTGCGCGTAAAATGATTGAAGCCGGTGCATGTGCACTTCAAATCGAAAACCAAGTATCTGATGCTAAACAATGTGGTCACCAAGCTGGTAAAGTAACAGTTCCACATGAAGACTTTATCTCTAAAATCCATGCATTACGTTATGCATTCTTAGAAATGGGTCTTGATGACGGTATTATCGTTGCGCGTACTGACTCTGAAGGCGCTGACTTGACTCAAAAAATCCCAGTGGTTAAAGAGCCAGGTGATATTGCTTCTCAATATATTAGCTACTTAGATACAACTGAAATTGACATTGCAGATGCTCAAGAAGATGAAATCTTGATTAAACGTGATGGTAAATTACACCGTCCTAAGCGTTTAGCTTCAGGCCTATATCAGTTCCGTGAAGGTACTCAAATTGACCGTGTTGTACTTGACTGTGTGTCTAGCTTACAAAACGGTGCAGATCTTCTTTGGATCGAGACTGCGACTCCAAACGTTGAAGAAATTGCACACATGGTTAACCGTGTACGTGAAACAGTTCCAAATGCGAAGCTTGTTTATAACAACAGCCCATCATTCAACTGGACTTTAAACTTCCGTCAACAAGCTTACGATCGTTGGGTTGCTGAAGGTAAAGATGTTTCTGCTTACGACCGTGCTAAATTAATGAGCGCTGAGTACGATGCTTCTGAATTGGCTGCTGATGCTGACTCGAAAATCCGTACATTCCAAGCAGATGCTTCTCGTGAAGCGGGTGTATTCCATCACTTGATTACACTTCCGACTTACCATACTGCTGCGCTTTCTACTCATGAGCTTGCACAAGGTTACTTCGGTACTGAAGGTATGTTGGCTTATGTTGCTGGTGTACAACGTAAAGAAATCCGTGGTGGTATCGCTTGTGTTAAACACCAAGCGATGGCGGGTTCTGACATCGGTGATGATCACAAAGAAATCTTCTCTGGTGACAATGCACTTAAAGCGCATGACGATGCTAAAAACACAATGAACCAATTTGCTGCTCACTAAGCATTGACTTGATTCAAAAACCCAGCGCAAGCTGGGTTTTTTTATGAAAGGTTATTAGAGTCTGTAGAATTAAATACTTCAACTTCAGACATATCAAACAGGAACTACATTTAAATATAATTATCCAGTGCTGATATACAGGAGTGATTTAAAGTAAATCATAAAAGCAATGCGTATTTACAAAGCATATGGTTGTTTGACATAAATAAAATTAAATGATGTTTAAACGTGATTAAAGATCAAATAAAATAGTGTAATTTTAGAAAAGTTAATTTGTTCATATGAAATTATGCTGACTGACTTAATTGTTTATATGGATGTTTTTAATATTTTTTTGTAGGAAATAGTATAGAACATTGAGATATAGACATTGATAAAATGGGATATATAAACTAAAAAACGCCCAATGAAGTTCATTAGGCGTTTATAGATCAGCAATATTTCAAGACTACATTGGTCGTTGGTTGAAGTGCTTAAGCAAACTTCGCTAATACTTCTAAGAAACCTTCTTTTTGACGCGGGTACTCTGCAATCACATCATGAATACGTAGACCTTCTGGATTAGTTGCGTTGATATTTCGACCAGCAGCAACAAACTTAGTCAATAAGCGTTCATAGTCAAAAGGACGCATATGTTTAAAGGCATGATAAAGTACATGAAAATCAGTATTAGTACCTTCAGGAGGAAGTTGATCTAAGTAGGCAAAAACACGCTCGTCTGACCATTCTTCATTGAACGTTGCTGGCTGTGAAAGTGCCATAACAGCATCTCCTCAAATAAAATAATTCTAAATTAAATGATTAATTTACAACATTATATCAACCTTATTTATCTTTCATTTTATAAGGATAAATACAATCTTTAGCTGAAAAAAATCTAAAACAAAAAGGGCAAAATATATTGCACGAGAAAAAGTAACCCTTTTTAACTCTGCCCTATATTTTGCCCTGAATCAATCCGCTTGACTAATCAATAATGAAATTATCGTTCTTCAGGTAAATTGATATTCATTTCCAACATTTCAATGTTGGCTTCAGAACGAACTTGCATTTGAATATGCTGTTCATCCACGCCACGGACATAACGATTAACCACTTGCATGATTTCTTTTTTCATTTGGTCAATCTTGTCTTGGCTTAAACGTTTGCCCAAACCGTTTTCAGAAGCAACAATAACTTTTAAGCGATCTTTAGCAGTTTGGGCGCTAGATGGTTTGTCATCATTGCTAAAAAGTTTACTCCAAAATCCTGCCATTTCTACGCTCCAAATAACCGTGCTAACCAACCCTTAGGTTTCACTGTAATATGTCGATAAGGACGTTCCTCACCCAAGAAACGCGCAACTAAATCATCATATGCTTGCCCAGCAGATGCTTCTTGGTAAAGAATGACAGGTTTACCTTCATTCGATGCCTGAAGTACGCTAGGGCATTCTGGAATGACGCCTAAAGTTGGTACACGTAAGATATCTTTTGAGATATCATCAATGGTCAACATTTCTTGTTTATCGGCACGTTCAGGGTTAAAACGCGTAATACATAAATGTTTACGAATACGCCCTTCGTTGTTTTCTACTTTTTTCGTCTTACTGTCGAGCATACCAATAATACGGTCTGAATCTCGAACAGAAGAGATTTCTGGGTTTGTTACAATAATCGCTTCATCTGCATGATACATGGCTAAAATTGCACCACGCTCAATCCCTGCAGGTGAGTCACAGATAATATAATCGAATTCTTGTGCAAGCTCATCGATTACACGAGCAACACCATCATCGCTCAGTGCATCTTTATCACGGGTTTGCGATGCAGGTAAAATATATAAATTTTCAATATCTTTATCGCGAATTAGCGCTTGCTGTAAGCGCGCTTCGTTATTGATGACATTTACAAAATCATATACGACACGGCGTTCACAGCCCATGATCAAATCTAAATTACGCAAACCCACATCGAAATCAATCACAACAGTTTTATGACCTCGTAGGGCTAATCCTGTTGCAAAAGATGCACTCGTCGTAGTTTTACCTACGCCACCTTTGCCTGATGTAACGACAACAATTTTGGCCACCGAATCCACTCCTGTTATGGTCATTTTACCCGATTAAACGAGTTTTATATGGTGTTTAATTTATACCTTAAAATTGCAAAGCTTCAAACACTAGCTCTTGCTGGTCATTCAAGTAAATATGTACAGCTTTTTTAATTACATCTTGAGGAATGTCATCTGCTACACAATATGTTCCCGCAATAGAAACCAATTCGGCTTCTAGTGAATGACAAAAAATTCTTGCACTGGTGTTACCACCTGCGCCTGCAATGACTCTACCACGAACACTGCCATAGATATGTATATTTCCTGAAGCAATCACTTCTGAACCACTGTTAATACCAGCATTCAGTATGATGTCTCCATGATCTTGAACCAAACATTGCCCAGTTCTTAAAATTTCATCATGGTATGAAGTGACATGACTCAATGTTTTAGACGCATCTACGCTTACATTTGGTGTCGCTACAGCGGGTGCTTTTACTGGAGTTTCAACCACTTGTTCTTTCGTCGGTTTAATCCGTTGCAATGGACGATCGGCAGGCAAGACTGGGAATTGAATTGCACGTGCTTGGTCACCCAATAAACCATCAATCACAGCCATAGGCTGTAAATCTAGGCTGATAATGAGTTGAATCAGGGCAATAAGCTCTTGTTCAACTGTGGTATCAATAATGACCAAAGCCCCTTGATAAGAGGTCTCACTCATCATTGAAGTTAATTGCTGGCGGATGGCATCATGATCATTAGTATCGAAGGTTAATCGGGTAAAATTAACCATTCTGCCTGTAATCCGTATATCAGCCATAATTATTCCTTAAAAGGCATGTGACCTAAATTTTTCTATCTAAGCGTCAAAAATTGTGAAATAGGGCAAATGCTAGAACATATTGAATGATTTCTCTAGCAAAGATACAAATATTTTCAATGAATTGCTTATTCTTTGAATCACTCATCTTTTACTTGATCATTTTTTTCTAATTCAAGCTGCCATTGTTTTACTTTCACTTGTTTCCTTAACGATTCTAAACTTTCATAGACTATAGATTCAACTAGTTCTTCAAGTTTTTGATTTTCAATATTTAATTGGCTTAATTTGGTTGAAATTAATTGATAGGTCGCGTTTGGATTTTGTAGATTGCCTTGAGTAAACGGTTGCACCAATCCTTGCGTAATATTCTCACCTAGCTGTTGCCCAATATTTTGAATCTGATTTTCAATCATACTGCCTGCAATTGGGATCATGCGCAATAACTGGGTCAATTGCGGGGTGTCCTCAATCGCTTGACGTACAATCTGTCCGACATTATGGGTAATCACATGACTTTGTGCTTTTAGTTCAGTGGCCAAAGATTCTTGTAAGACTTCAGCTAAAGTTTGTGCAAAACGATCTCTATGGTGATCAATTAAATCATGAATGATTTTTTTATGGCTTGAGCTGGTGTCTAATTCTTGTTTAATTCCATCAATGACGGTAATCACAACACGATCTGATAATTCTTCCATCAGTACTCGATAATAAAACAGCACACGTTTTAGAATGTTATCGGGAATAACCTTATAACCTAACTCATGAAAATGATAAGCAATAATACCGACGCGAATTAAACGTAAAAAACGTAAATAAGGAATAATCGCTAAAATCTCATACCAGTGAATAAATGGAAAGAAGAACCAACGCGCATGGTGTTTGTTGATAATAGCGATGAGCCAGCGAATGCCTAATTCAACAATCAAAAAGGTAATAAACCAGCTTTCAGTTTTAATCACCCACGGATGCAGATCTGTTTTGTAATACTGTAAAACTTGCGGTAGATGAATTTCATTGAAAAGCCAGTCACCAAAATTACTCATTAAAAAAGCATTGGCACATAAACAGAATAGGTTGAAGACGATGATAAACATCATAAAGATGTCATAACCAAAAGCGATCCACCATCCTCGTGACATATCGTTTTTCGTTTCTGTACTGTTTTCGAGTGGTGGAACTTGCTCTGTCATATCCATCCTATTCTGTAGTTTTTTCTTCAATTGAAAGTTAGTGATTATATTTTTGTTTTATGGTGCTAATCAGTTGATCTTTTTCACTCCATAAATCATCAACCCAGTTTTGAAAGCGTTCGCGATATTCTGCATCATCTTCATAATTGCCGCCCAGTACCCATTCAGGAATCTCAATTTTACGCATATTAACTGCAATTCGAGGTACTTCACCTAACCAAAACTCACCATAACCGGGTGCACCATCTGGATACACAATGGTCATATCCACCAGAGCGTCAATCTTATCACCTAAGATATTTAAGGCGAGAGCAAGTCCACCGGCCTTAGGTTTAAGTAAATTGGTAAAAGGGGATTGCTGTTGAGCATGTTTTTTTGGGGTAAAACGTGTTCCTTCAAGGTAGTTGAGCAATGTAAAAGGCTGGCTTAATAACTGTTCACAGGCTTTACGTGCTTCTTCCATATCACGTGTTTTGAGATCAGGGTTCTTTGCAATCTGCTCTTTTGTATGGCGTTTCATCATCGGAAAGCCAAGAATTTTAAATGCTTGCCCGACAAATGGTATAAAGATCAGTTCCCATTTGGTGAAAAAGCGGGTGAGAGGCATGCGTGTTAGACCAAAATATTGGTTTACGGTAGTATCGACCCAACTTTGATGGTTACAGGTCATTAAATAACGACCTTGCATATTTAAATCCAAGTTGTCATCAACAGTAATGTCCCATTGTGTTTCGGGAAGAACATGATCAATCAACCAATTATTTACACTTAACCAACTATTGGTGATATTGATATTGGTTTCATCCACCTTTTTTGACTTTTTAAATAATTTGGTCAAGCCTAAAGCTAAAACAGGTGGGCCGTGAAAAAAAGTACTGCCAGTAATCACTGAGCCAACGGTTAAACCTTTCGTAATTTTTTTTAAAATAGGTTGCTTCTGCTGTTGAGATGACATAGAACAGTCCTAATGATTTATTGTGAGTGCCAGTTCAAGCGACTAGATATTTTTTACTGCTACGTTGCGAAATAATGTTTATCATTATTTAGAATGAATAAATTTCGTATTTCTTGCCTCGTATCACCTAGAAATATACATAATCGCAAACATAGACGAATTGTCCACAGCCCTTAAATATAATCGTTACAATGCAATTTAAAAAGACACATTTAATGACTATGTACAAATTATGATGATCACTTTTGTAAATTTCATTGTAAATATTACAAAATGTAAAAAAATACGTGATTGTTAACAAAACGCCTATAGTGGTGCTTTGTTTTTTATACCAAAATTAAGCTAACAAAAAACACAACTTGGAGGCATGCAATGCGTGCACTATTAATTACAACACTTACAGCAGGGGCTTTAGTACTTTCTGGCTGTCAATCAACTGGTAATAACATTGGTGGTATGGAGTACGACAAATCTGCTATTGGCGGTTTGATCGGTGCAGCAGCGGGCTATGGTTTGTCTCGTGGTAATGCAAACTCATCTGCACAAAACAATCGTGCAGCAGCAATAGGTGCGCTTTTAGGTGCGGGTACTGGTCTTTATTTAGACAATAAAGAGAAGAAATTACGTCAGCAAATGCAGGGTACTGGTGTAGAAGTTAACCGTAATCCAGATGGTTCTGTAGCTTTAGTTATGCCAGGTAGCATTACATTTGATACCAATAAGTCATCAATTAAACCGAACTTCTACGGTACGTTGAATAAAGTTGCACAAACTTTAATGGAAGACAACAAGAGTGTAATTCTTGTGACTGGTTATACGGATAATACAGGGAATGACTCAATTAACATTCCATTATCTCAAAACCGCGCATACTCAGTTGCTAACTACCTTAAAGGTAAAGGCGTACAAAGCCGTATTGATACCCAAGGTTATGGTTCGCAAAATCCAATCGCAGATAACTCAACTGCTGCGGGTCGTGAACAGAACCGTCGTGTAGAAATTAGTATTTATGCGACAAACTAAGAAATCGTAATAAAAGTAGCGAATTTTTTAGCTAAAAGTGTTGAAGAGGAATCATAGTTCGCTATGATTCCTTTTTTTATTTTCCAAATTTTTGCTTAAATTTTATTAATCTTTTTAAGCATGAGATTAAGGTTTTTATCATTAATACGAGCGTTGATTCGAGGATAGTCTCTCTTCTTGCTGCAGTGTGTTAACCGTTATTATGGCTTTGGGTGATAGCTTTTGGTTATGCTTTCGCCATTTGATCACAGGTTAACTGAATAACAACAGCTCAGAGCAAAATAGAGTATTGAAACAAGACGGTTTGAAACTAAAGCATAATTTAACTGAAATTATTTTTATCTGGTTTTTATATTTGAAAAATTCAAATTAAGCATTTTGCAACTCTACTTTAGATGACTATAATCGAGCTCGAAGTTTTTAGAGGATGAACAATGTCGAAAGCAAGTCAACTAAATGACAAGCAACTTGAAGCCATGAAATATACTCAAGGACCCTTGTTAGTACTTGCAGGGGCGGGTTCAGGTAAAACCTCAGTAATTACAAGAAAAATTGCGTATTTGGTTCAACAGTGTGGGATTCCTGCACATCGAATTACTGCAATGACCTTTACCAATAAAGCTGCACGTGAAATGAAAGAACGTGTCGGTAAGTTGTTGGGTAAAGAAGAAGGGAAAGGGCTTTCGGTTTCAACCTTTCATACCTTTGGTTTAAATTTATTACGAATTGAGCTGAAAAATACCCCACTGAAAAATAATTTCTCAATCCTTGATGCCGATGACTGTAAGCGTATTCTTATGGATTTGATGCATCGTGATAATTTATCGGGCGCTGAAAGCAAAGAATTGATTGCTAAAGCCATGAAAAAGATTTCAGATTGGAAAAATGATTTGATTGTGCCTGAACAAGCACATACGACTTGTGAAACACCAGAAGATGTGCAGTTTGCCCACTTGTATCAATTATATGAGCGAAATTTACGTGCTTATAATGCCGTAGATTTTGATGATCTGATCGTGATGCCAACACGCCTCTTACAAGACAATGCAGAAGTTCGTGATCGTTGGCAAAACCGAGTTCGCTATCTACTTGTGGATGAGTATCAAGACACCAATACCGCGCAATATATTTTGGTGAAATTATTGGTCGGTGTGATGGGGCAGTTCACCGCTGTTGGTGATGATGACCAATCCATTTATGCATGGCGTGGTGCAAAGCCTGAAAATATGGCATTGCTCAAAGAAGATTTCCGCAATTTAAAAGTAATTAAGCTGGAGCAAAACTACCGCTCTACCAGTCGTATTTTAAAAGCCGCGAACCATGTCATTGAAAATAACCCACACATTTTTGATAAAAAGTTGTGGAGTGATAAAGGCCATGGTGAAGTCATTCGAATCATCACCTGTCGTAATGATGATGATGAATCTGAACGCGTAGTAAAAGACCTGCTCACGCATAAATTGATGAATGGCAAAAACTGGAAAGATTATGCGGTGTTGTATCGCGGAAATTTCCAAGCACGTGTATTGGAAACTCAGCTACGTCAAATGCAGATTCCATACAAGCTCTCTGGTGGTCAATCTTTCTTTGGTCGTGCAGAAATTAAAGATGTGATGAGCTACTTGCGTATCATCATTAACCCTGAAGATGACAGTGCTTTCCTACGTATTATCAATACGCCTAAACGTGCAATTGGCCCAGTAACACTTGAAAAGTTAGGTCTTTTTGCCCAAGAAAATCATTTATCACTGTTGGCTGCGGCAAGTGATCAACGCTTAACTATGGTGATGCCAAAAAAGGCCACCACACAATTGGCTGAGTTTGCTGGCTTTATCAATGATTTCACTCGTGAATTGTTAGATGACGATGAACCTGTTCCTAAAATTCGTCAAATGATGAATGATGCAGGCTATATCGATTATTTACGTGAAACTGCGGCAACGCCTGCACAAGAAAAAACCAAGATTGATAATGTGGAGATGCTCTATACTAGTATTCAAAGCTTAATCAACCGTGCTGAAGATGTAGATGAAAAGAACATTGAAAGTGTGATTCGTAAAATGGTGTTGTTGGATATGCTTGAGCAACAACAGGAAGATGAAGACACCGATAAGGTCAACCTGCTGACATTACATGCATCTAAAGGTCTGGAATTTCCATTTGTTTATATTATGGGCTTAGAAGAAGAGCTTCTGCCACATAAGAACTCCATTGCTGCGGAAACGATCGAAGAAGAACGCCGTTTAATGTACGTGGGGATTACTCGTGCGCAACAAGGTTTGACCTTGACTTTGGCTGAGCAGCGTAAAAATGGTGGACAAATGAAGCAAATGACGCCAAGTCGCTTCTTAGATGAATTGCCACAAGATGAGCTTGATTGGCTAGGGCGTAAGAAAAAAATAGCTGAACATGTCGATCCAAAGCAACAAGCACAGCAATATTTACAAAACTTAAAAGCGTTATTAAAACGTTAATTTTTAAACCAGTTCTTTTTTTTTCTTTCGATTTGATTTTGAACAGATCGAAAAAAATAAAAAAACTTTTAACAGCTTTATTTAACCAAGGATTTCAATATGAAAGTTCAAGTAAAAGTACTTGATCAACGTTTAGGTCAAGAATGGCCAATGCCAACATATGCAACATCAGGTTCAGCAGGTTTGGACTTACGTGCATGTGTAGAAGAAGCGATTCAGATTGAACCTGGTCAAACTGTTTTAGTTAAAACAGGCATGGCCATTTATATTGAAGATACTAATTTTGCTGGTCTAGTTTTACCACGTTCGGGCTTGGGCCATAAGCATGGGATCGTATTGGGCAATTTGGTTGGGTTAATTGATTCAGATTATCAAGGTGAATTAATGGTTTCTGTATGGAATCGTGGTCAAACCAGCTTTACTTTAGAGCCTGGTGAGCGTTTAGCGCAATATGTATTAGTGCCTGTAGTTCAAGCGCAATTTGATATTGTAAATGAATTTGAAGCGACTGAACGTGGTGCTGGTGGTTTTGGTCATACTGGGAAAAACTAGATTTTTCTATAATTTTTTAAGCCTGATTTATCAGGCTTTTTTAATATTATATTGATTTGTAACAAAAAGTATGTATAAAGCCTTGTATGAAATTGAATATATTATCAAGAGTTTTTAGTATATTGCATTTGACCTGATATAAATATTTTCATATAAATGAATTGACTGCTAATCATTAGAGAGATGAAGCTAACAAAATAAAGGGTTGAGCAAATAGAAGTTTTGCTTATGAAAAAGATGAATGATTTTCCTTTTCAACTTTTCCGCGCCTATGATATCCGTGGAAAAGTTGAAATGATGCCCCCAGAATTGATTCAGGCAGTGGCATATGCTTTAGTTAATC
This sequence comes from Acinetobacter sp. LipI_19, assembly GCF_058242925.1. Lineage (NCBI taxonomy): Bacteria > Pseudomonadati > Pseudomonadota > Gammaproteobacteria > Moraxellales > Moraxellaceae > Acinetobacter > Acinetobacter sp. LipI_19. The sequence continues at coordinate 2,985,643 of NZ_JBZAYK010000001.1, read as the reverse complement.
AACTGATTGAAAAGGGTCAATCAAAAATAACCTTGGGTTATGATGCACGATTAAGTAGTCCTGCGTATGCTCAAATTATCAAACAGGTATTTCAAAATAACCACATTGAAGTTACTGAAATAGGCTGCTGTGCGACCCCACAATTGTACTTTGCCGCAAGAAATACGCAGGGCAATGGCATTATGGTGACAGCAAGTCATAATCCAAAAACTGACAATGGTATTAAATGGATTATGCAGTTTGAGCCACCTTCTCCTGAAATGATTCAAAACATTGGAATTCAAGCAAAAAATTATCTGCAAAATAAGCAGTCAGCATGGATTGATACAGGAGCTATTGTTGAAAGGGCAACTCATCAAATAAAGTCTGAATTTTGTTTATCCTATCAGTCCGCGTTATTAACAGATATTCAATTAACCCGACCACTCAAAGTCGTGATTGATGGTTTAAACGGTTCCGCAGGCTTTTGTGCCAATCTTGTTTTAAAAAAATTGGGCTGTGAGGTGATTGCATTACGTTGTAATGCTGATGGAAACTTCCCTGATCATGCACCAGATCCTTCACAAGCTTCACATTTAGAATTACTACGACAAAATGTACTCAATCATCAGGCAGACATTGGTATTGCTTTAGATGGTGATGGTGATCGTGTGGTTTTGTTGGATGAAAATGCACATATTATTTCAGCAGATCGACTTTTAGCACTGTTCGCGCAAATCTGTTTGAAAGATCATCCACAGCATGAAATCGTGTTTGATGTGAAATGTTCATCTATGGTGCGTCAAGTGGTTGAGCGTTTAGGCGGTCAAGCCAAGATGATTCGAACTGGCAGCAGTTTTTTACGCAAATACATGTCGCAATCTAAAGGCCAAGCTGTCTTTGGTGGTGAGTACGCAGGTCATTATGTCTTTAATGATGGGCGAGGATTTGGCTATGATGATGGGTTATATGCTGCTTTACGTGTGATGGAGTACTTATGTTATTTTCCTCAAGCCACATTGTCTGAAATCTTAGCGTGTTATCCCGATCGTTTCTATACCGAAGATACCTATATCAGTACCCATTGTACTGATCCGAAAATTGTTTTGAATGAGATTGAATATCTCAGTCAACAGTTTGGTGCTGAACTGAGTAAAATTGATGGCATACGCCTTGATTTTGAACACGGGTTTGGCATTATTCGAGCATCAAATACGGGTGAATATTTTACAGTACGGTTTGATGCTGATGACCCAATTTGTTTAAATGAAATTCGTCAGACATTTGCGTCTATGCTTCGTGACCGTTATCCTATGATCGCCAAAGATATTCTACAGGCACACTGATTTCTTAATTTATCCATATTCATCAGTCTAATTCCTACAGCTCACTAAGGAGAGGCGAATGCCACATCAGCATACTGGCATCGACAAAGCGCAAATATTGACAGAGGCTTTGCCATATATTCAACGATTTACAGGTAAAACACTCGTTGTAAAATATGGTGGCAATGCAATGACTGATCCTGCTTTGGAAAGTTCATTTGCTCGTGATATCGTTTTACTCAAGACTGTAGGTTTAAATCCGATTGTCGTACATGGGGGTGGTCCACAAGTAGATTCATTACTTAAACAGTTAGGTCGTGAGTCTGATCGAATTGATGGAATGCGGGTGACGGATCCAGCAACCATGGAAGTAGTCGAGATGGTTTTAGGCGGCAGTGTCAATAAATCCATCGTTAACTTGATTAATCAACACGGTGGACGTGCTATTGGTTTAACAGGGAAAGACGGTAATTTATTACGTGCTCAAAAGCTCTTGATGGAAAAAACGCTTGCAGATGGTACAGTCACACAAATTGACTTAGGTCTTGTGGGAGAAGTGATCGGGGTTAAAACTGATGTCTTGGAAATGTTTACCCAGAGTGATTTTATTCCAGTGATAGCGCCTTTAGGTGTAGATGAAGATGGTCAAACTTATAATATCAATGCTGATTTAGTTGCTGGTAAAGTGGCAGAAGCTTTAGGGGCGGAAAAATTGATTCTATTGACCAATATCTCGGGTGTTTTAGATGAAAATAAAAACCTCCTTACTGGTTTGAGTACTCAAGAAGTGGATCGTCTTATTGAAACCGGAGTGATTTACGGAGGGATGATCCCCAAAGTGGGGTGTGCGTTAGATGCGGTTAAAGGTGGGGTTGTTAGTGCACATATTGTGGATGGGCGTGTACCGCATGCAACGCTCTTAGAAATCTTTACAGATCATGGTGTAGGAACATTAATTACCAACCGTGGCAAGCCTCATAAATAATTTTTAATTTATACGTTAATTTCTTTGAAAGCCAATGTGAAAGCATTGGCTTTTTATTTTACCGACACTGTTTCAAATTAACTACTCATTGCGTGTTTTTAAACGGTCATTTTTTCGTCATATAAGTGTCATCGGGATTGCCTAGTGTAAGTAAAAGCTCAAGGAGTCGAAAATATGTTCGCAAAATTAAATCAGTATCGTCAGAACTTCCAGAACTTAAATTTACCTTTACCAAAATCTAAAAAAGCACAATCACAATATAAATTTGAATGGGTCGAAGACCTGAAACAACTCAAAGAAGTACAAAAATTTCGTGCAGTACAGTTCGCAGATCAATTTGGCATTACATTTGAAAATGGGTTAGATCAAGACTTATATGATCTTGATTGTGAACATGCAGTATTACGTGATAAATGGAGCAATGAAATTGTTGCTTATACACGCTTGAAGTTAATTCAAGGGCATGAGCTTGCACGTAGTTATAGTGCACAAGAGTTTGATCTTTCTCAGCTTTCACATTTATCTAATATTGTAGAAATTGGTCGTACTTGTGTGCATCCGCGCTATCGTAATGGGCGTGCCTTGTCGATGTTATGGTTAAATCTAGTTCCGACAGTGCTGTGGAAAATGAAAGCAAAACATTTAATAGGGTGTGTCAGTATTCGTCTAGAAGACAATAAGGCCCGTGCTTATTATACGCATCAGCATTTGAAGAAAATGACTAGCAAACAGTCGATTGATATAAAGGCAAATTCTGCTTTTGAACCGTGTCATCCAGAGTACAGCTTTCCACAAGATGAACGAATTCCGAAGTTATTTGATGTCTATTTGAAAATGAATGCTCGTTTATCTAAACAGGCTTATCATGATGAGGCATTTAATTGTTTAGATTATTTTGTCTTTTTAGATGTCAATGAAATTGCCAAAAACTTTGTTTTAAAGAAAATGGTTAATCGCTGAGTGTCCGAAAAAATAAGGATACTTTGACTTAGATATCCTAAAATTATCCCAAGCATTTTGTTGTTCTGTGTGAAGTCATTAGTCTAATATGCATCTGTTTGCAGTTATTTTCAGTTATTGAGATTTGCAAGCAGGTGCGTAGTCATGCACAATATTCTTATAAATAAAATGCTGTATGAATACACTATGTGCCAATTGCTTGGAATGAACTGCGCTGCTCCCACTGATATTACCTTTTCGTTTCGTGGGTTTTCTCAACGCGCAGGAATAACCTCTGATCATTCTGATGGGTTTGGTATTGCTTTTTTTGAAGATAAAGCATGCCGTTTATTTGTTGATAATCAATCTGCTGTCTTGTCACCAATTGCTGAACTGGTGCGTAACTATCCGATCAAATCTCGTAATGTTATTGCGCATATTCGCAAAGCAACCCAAGGTAAAATCACCTTAGAAAACTCTCATCCATTTATTCGTGAGCTATGGGGGAGACAGTGGATTTTTGCACATAATGGTGATTTACATAACTTTCATCCGCATTTATCGGGGCGTTTTACCCCTGTAGGCAGTACAGATAGTGAGTTGGCATTTTGTTATTTGCTTGAACAATTAGTTTTAAGATTTGGTTATTTTGAACCGAGTTTAAATGATGTTTTTGCCTTGCTTGAAGAAATCTCACCTAAAATTGCAGAATATGGCACTTTTAATTTTTGCCTCTCCAATGGACAAGCATTGTTTAGTTATGCGACAACTAAGCTGCATTGGATTGTACGTGAGTATCCATTTACATATGCACGCTTAGTCGATATTGATGTTGATATTGATTTTAGTCAATTTACAACAAAAGAAGATCGTGTTGCCGTGATTACCACAGAGCCGTTGACTCAAAATGAAGTTTGGACCGCATATCAGCCTGGTGAGATGATTTTATTTAAAGATGGTCAAGCGATAAAAGCAGCAACAACCCATGTCGAAAGACTTGCTCGTGAGGCCGCTGATCCAAGTTTGGTTAGAGTCACCAAGGCAGATCAATATTAGTTTGATCTGAATGAATTCATGTGAAGATTGGGGGAGGCGTAATTCGTTAACTCCATATTTTTTAGAATCTAAGTCATTGTAAAAATAAATTTAATTTATAGTCAACCTGTCAAAAACTCAGACATAAGAATATAATTTCTCTTAAATAATACTTTTAATTAAATCGACTGTATGAGTAAATAAAATTGTTTGATTATAAAAAGCTTACACTGCACATCTTACATTCAAAGTTTAAATACCTTTGCTTAGGTGATGCCTCACTTTTCGTAGGGATTATCAAACCTTGCGCTACAAACAAAGCAGTGCTTTGTTATTGCTTATGTTAGGCGAGGGGTACGTCCTGTACCTCGCCCAATGGCGACATCCATGTTGCCATACGGTAGGATCACGATCTAAGATTCAAAAAAAATGAATTGATAACCAACATTTTCTAAATGTTCATACAATACATAAGCTTCATTTATGATCAATGGCTTTATGCAAATCACTTGTATGAATAATGAGGTGGTTGACTATATGGGATTGTCATCTTTGATAATTAACTAAGTATTTTGATGTTGTTACAATAAACAGAGGACGATTAAATAATAATATTTAATTATATTCTTTATATAATTTTTGATGTAATGATACCGTTATAATTATTTAAATATCATATTAAATAGTCTTAATAAAATTTATATTTCAACTCTTTTAAAGTGAGTCATGAAATAAGAGGAATAATAATAGTATCTATAAAATATTTTTACTTGAATAAAGAAAGTATTTAAAAATACAACAAAATCACAAAAGAATATTTATTCTGATTTTGACAAAATTATCTTAGTTTTTTAACGAGAAATCGTATAAAAATAACATTTGAAGTGATTGTAAGAAAAATCGATTACACAATTATAATCATTTATTCATGCTTAATAATAAATATAGACAATCAATAAAATCATTTAAATTTAATAATTGGTTAAAAAATATCTTACTCTTTTAGTGCGGATTAAAATATTATCCAAGTATAAACAATAACTTAATTTATTTCATAGTTTTTTTAATGAATCCCGACTAATACAGTTCATTTTTATTTAGAGAGATAGCCGTTAATATGGTTGCTTAAGGTCAAGACATTATTTTAGGGTGATCGTATGAAGATGAGATGGATTCCAGAATATAATACGGGTATCGATGTGATCGACGATCAACATAAAAGGATTTTGGATTACATCAATGAAATTGATGAAATCGGTATGGCAACGGATCGTGCTCGTATCAAGCAAATTCTTGATAATATTATTGACTATACGCAATCACATTTTACCTTTGAAGAAAGCTTACAAGAAGAGGCTGGTTATAAATATCGTGTTCCTCATAAGCGTGTACATGACCTGTTTATTAAACGTATAGAAAGTTATCGTACCAGTTTTGAAGAAGGGCATTCTATAGAAAAAGAATTACATGAGGTGTTGTCTAAATGGTTAATTAATCATATTCAACACGATGATGCAGATTATGTGGGGGCTGTAAAATTAAATATGATGGGGATCATTAAAGAAAACGAAAAGAAAAAAGGAAAAAATTGGTTTGCAAGATTTTTTTCGTAATTTACAGACATTTTATGATTGTGAAATTATGGAAATCACCAGCTCTCTAACTAAAAAAATTCAGAGGGGATAAAAAGAAATAACAAAGATTATAACAATATCTAGCGCAGCAAATCATCGAGGGGTGATTTGCTTTTTTCTTTTAAACTTTGATTTTCAGCATCGACAAAGGCAAAATAGCAGAACTTTTTACGAAACACCTCATGCAGGATTATTCTATGTCACGATGGTTATCGCCGCTCATGGCATTTTGTTTATCATTTATAATTATCGCAGGCTTAGCACCAAGTCTGGATATTCAAATTGATCGACAAATTGATTTTTGGATATTGTGGTTAGTGTCAATGCTCGTGTTGGCATTGCCGATTACTTATTTAGAAGTTGCATTAGCAAAGCGTTCTAAAACAACTGCACTCAATGCCTTGTCTAGCTTAACTCGTGATGCTGATGCATCACAATCGTGGCGTATTGTTGGCTGGCTGGCTGTTATCTTTATTCCGTTCTTAGCGGGTGGGATTTTATCGAATATCAGTCAAAGTACTGTGCAAATGGTGAATTTACCGATACAAAGTCATCTATTGTTTGCTGGTGTCGCTGTCATGGCTTTTGCTTTGTCATTTGCACCTCGTCAAATTTTAGTGGGTTTGATCACGGTAGGCGTGCTGCTTTCTTTAATTCTTGCACAAGTCTTTGGTACCCATTTACAGACTTGGCATGTTACCCCTTTAGAATTTAAAGAGTGGGGCAATGCTACGATTTTAGCCCTTGTGGCCACAGGGCTCGGTTTAGGTTTGTATTGGCAAACCAGCTTGTTAAATGTCCAACAGAATAATGAGGCGTCTAAAACAGCTTTACCTATTTGGATTGCGCAACTGGTTGCTGTGATTGCCTTTAGTTTTTTTGCAGCTTCAGCACAAATCCCTGCGTATACTTTATTATTTACTGCAGTCATTTCAGCCGCGCTATTATTACAACTAGGCAAAGAACAGTTAGCTCAACGCCAAGTCGCAATACTTATTCAATTTGTAGTGTTATTGGTGGCATTATTCATTTGGGCAATTCCAAATATGGTCGTGGTGTTTAATCCATTACTGATGATTTGGGGCTTGGTCATTTGCTTGATTTATTCAATCTTTGTGGGTTGGATTATGAAAATCAGCCATCTACGTAAAGCGATCAATTTTAGTTCTGAAGCGTTTTATAATATTTGGCGCATTGCGGTACGAATTATTTTACCTTTGAGCATTGTGTTGGCATTGGTATCCTATATTGGACAGTTAATTTAAGGGTCAAGGTGAATCTCGTGGCAAAAATTTGGGTGGCATATGCTGCCGAAAAGCAACAATTTCACATTGAGTTACAATTTTCTCAAGGCATGACGATTGCTGATGCAATTGCGCAAAGTGGATTGGTGCAACAAGTAGAACTGCCTGAAAATTTTAGTTTTGGTATCTTTGGAGTGAAAATAAAACAACAATCACATGTATTACAAGCAGGTGATCGTGTTGAAATTTATAGACCTTTAACGATTAATCCAAAAGATATTCGTCGCAATCGCGCAAAAGCAAATCCTGTCGGACGTTACTGCCGTGGAAATCGCTATCAACAATTGTTATTTAAATAAGGCGTTATTTACAATAATCGCTTTAAACAATTGAATGCATATGAAAAACCCCTCACTGAGGGGTTTCTTTTTATCGCAAAGTGTCTATAGTGGGGGCGCATTCAATATTGCTTCTTTAGAAGCAGGTAAACCAGGTTGAGACTCAGGAATGGTTTCTAAACCTTCAATTTTGTTTACGACACCTGATTGATCAAAATAAACCTTTAAATGTTGGCCATGTGCTGCGGGAATCTTCGCTTTTTTCGCGTAAGTTCCTGGGATATAGTTGTAAATGTAATCCCATCGTCCTGGATTCAATGGATCTGAGACTGTTGGGCTACCCAACAAGAATTGTACTTGTTGGTAGGTCATACCGACTTGAATTTTTGAAGCTTGAGCTTGGGTTAACGGTGTTCCTTGAGGAATATCGACTTTGTATACTCCAAATACAGAACAACCACCAAGTAAAGAAGCGACGAATAACGTCAGCATGATTTTTTGCATTTTGCTACACTATCCCAAATTAATTATGATGCAATTGATCCAAGGATAGATCATACTGCATCTCAACTCTGTTGCATATTCCAACTTAAAATTTGTTGAGAGACCTTTTTATATGCCTATTTCAAATCAAGATTTACGCAAAGCTGGACTTAAAGTTACCCTACCACGAATCAAGATTTTGGAATTATTAGAAAATTCAAGACAATACCACTTGAGCGCGGAAGACATTTATAAAACATTACTCGAACAAGGTGAAGATGTCGGTCTAGCGACCGTATATCGTGTGTTAACACAATTTGAAGCTGCTGGAATCATTCAGCGCCATCATTTCGAAAACAATCATTCTGTTTTTGAAATAATGCAAGAAGATCATCATGATCATTTGGTTTGTCAAAATTGTAATAAAGTCGTTGAATTTACTAATGAAACCATTGAACAAGAGCAACATTCAGTAGCTGAGAAACACGGCTTTCAGTTGACTGGACATTCTTTGAATCTTTACGGTTATTGTGATGAACCTGGATGTCAGGAAGCTTATCGTAAGCGCTAGAATCACATAAATACAACAAATGAAGGGGGGCTTATTTAAGCCCCCCTTTTTTATACGCTCTTTTTTTGATTTGGGACTATTGTCCATCAAAGGTGAGTTTACTATTTGCATTAAGTAGTTGTGCACCACCTTCTTCATCCAATTTGATTTGTAGACGTAAATCATTTGGAGAGTCAGCATGTTTAAGTGCATCTTTATAGGTAATTTGTCCTGCTTTATAAAGGTCAAATAAAGCTTGGTCAAAAGTTTGCATACCCAATTCACGAGAGCGTTTCATCAAATCCTTAATCTCATGCACATCACCTTTACGGATTAAGTCTGAAACCAATGGTGAGTTGATTAGAATTTCAATTGCAGCACGACGTGAATTACCATCAGGTGTTGGGATTAATTGCTGTGCTACCATCGCTTTTAAATTGAGCGATAGATCCATAAACAACTGGCTATGACGATCAGACTCAAAGAAGTGAATAATCCGATCAATTGCTTGGTTTGCGTTGTTGGCATGCAGTGTGGCAAATACTAAGTGTCCCGTTTCAGCAAAGGCAATGGCATAGTCCATGGTTTCACGAGAACGAATTTCACCAATCAAGATCACATCTGGCGCTTGACGCAAAGTATTTTTTAGCGCAATTTCAAAAGAATCTGTATCGATTCCCACTTCACGTTGCGTAATAATGCATCCTGCATGTTCATGCACAAATTCAATCGGGTCTTCAATGGTGATGATATGACCTTTAGAGTTTTGATTACGATAACCAATGATAGACGCAAGCGAAGTTGATTTACCTGTCCCTGTTGCTCCGACAAAGATGATAATTCCACGTTTGGTCATTGCCAGATCTTTGAGGATAGGTGGTAATTTAAGCTCATCCATAGTTGGAATTTGAGTTTCAATACGACGCAAAACCATACCTGGCATATCACGCTGCTGAAAGGCACTCACACGGAAACGAGCAGTTTTATCGCGATTGGTAATGGCAAAGTTACATTCACGCGTCTCAGCAAATTCTTTACGCTGCTTTTCACTCATAATTGAGTTAAGCAGTTGCATAATAATTTCGCCGTTTAACTTGGTTTTTACTACAGGAACAATTTGACCATTAATTTTCATTGATGGTTCAACATCGGCAGTAATAAATAAGTCTGATGCTTTTTGCTCAATCATCATATTGAGCAAGTCATTAAAATCCATCTTTTTTAAACCTCAATAATCCGTTTTATAAAAATGATTCTGGTTGTTTTGCTACATTTCTTGCAACTTGAGGACTAATAATACCTTTGGCAACCAGTGTTTTTAAACTTTGATCTAAGGTGGTCATACCATAGTTTGCACCCGTTTGAATTGCTGAATACATCTGTGCAACTTTGTTTTCACGGATTAAGTTACGAATTGCAGGAATACCAATCATAATTTCATGTGCGGCAACCCGTCCTCCACCATTCTTTTTAAGCAGTGTTTGCGAAATGACGGCTTGTAATGATTCTGACAACATGGCGCGTACCATATCTTTTTCTTCAGCAGGGAATACGTCAATGACACGGTCAATGGTTTTTGCCGCAGATGTGGTATGTAGCGTGCCGAAAACCAAGTGACCTGTTTCTGCAGCAGTTAATGCAAGGCGAATGGTTTCAAGGTCTCGCATCTCACCGACCAAGATAATGTCAGGGTCTTCACGTAACGCAGAACGCAGTGCTTCATTAAAGCCATGTGTATCACGATGCACTTCACGCTGGTTGATGAGGCACTTCTTAGATTGGTGTACAAATTCGATTGGGTCTTCGACTGTTAAAATATGGTCATAGCGACTGTCATTGATAAAGTCAATCATAGAGGCCAATGTGGTTGACTTCCCCGAACCTGTTGGGCCTGTTACAAGAATCAAACCACGTGGTAATTCACAAAGATCTTTGAAGATTTGTCCTAAACCTAAATCTTCCATGGTCAGAACTTTGGACGGAATGGTACGGAATACAGCACCAGCACCGCGATTTTGATTGAATGCGTTTACACGAAAACGGGCAATACTTGGAACTTCAAATGAGAAGTCTGTTTCTAATTGTTCTTCAAAATCACGACGTTGTTTATCATTCATGATGTCATAAACCAGTCTGTGAACTTCTTTATGTTCCAATGCTGGTAAATTGATACGACGGACTTCCCCATCGACACGAATCATCGGTGGCATACCGGCTGAAAGGTGTAAGTCAGATGCACCATTTTTGACGGAAAACGCCAATAATTCTGTAATATCCATAATGTCCCCGAATAAAAATCTATTTGCCTAGGGTGTAGATTATTCATCATGCTTGTGCTTAAGCGTGTTTTCTGGGTTACTAGGCGCGAAGTACGAAATTTAGTTATTCTAAATGATGAGATACATCGTTTCGCAAGCTAACACGTAGCAGTCAAAAACATCAAAGTCCCACAGAGTTGTAGTTAAAATTATTTCAAACTGTGTTGTGAAATTTGAAAATAGGCTTACTATTCTCTTCATTTCATTCCTTGTTTGCTCAATTTTAGCCTACAACGCAAGCTATTTATAAACGATCTACACACCCTCATTATTTTGTAGAATAATAAGGCCTTTCACTCAGCATAACCAACAATTTCATTGCTTGGAAGCTGAAATTTTTATGAAATGAGAACCTTGTCAATGAATGATCTAAATCAAGCTCGAAATCATATACTCACGCAAATTCAGCAGGCCTGTTTGACAGCAAATCGAGATGTGAGTCAGGTAAAGATGTTGGCAGTTTCCAAGACACATCCAAGTATGCTCTTAAAAGAAATGTATGCTACAGGGCAGCGGGCTTTTGGCGAGAATTATTTACAAGAAGCGCTCGAAAAAATTGAAGATTTAAAAGATTTAGAGATCGAATGGCATTTTATTGGTCATGTGCAGCGCAATAAAACCAAGCATCTTGCTGAAAAGTTTGCGTGGGTGCATGGTGTTGATCGTTTTATCATTGCAGAGCGTCTCTCAAATCAACGAGAAGTTACTCAAAAGCCATTAAATATTTGCTTGCAAGTGAATATTGATGCACAAGACAGTAAAGATGGTTGTCAGCCTGATGAAGTTGCAGATCTGGTAAAACAAATTAGTCAATTAAAGAATTTAAAGTTGCGTGGTTTAATGGTGATTCCTGCACCTGATCATCCGCAAGCATTTAGTGATACAAAGCAATTATTTGATCAGGTTAAAGTTCATCATGCGCATGCTGAAGATTGGGATACGTTAAGCATGGGGATGTCTGGAGATATGGTGGAAGCCATTGCCGCAGGGTCAACCATGGTACGTATCGGGACAGCTTTGTTTGGTGCACGAGATTATTCAAATAAACATTAATCATGGTATGACGTATTTTGAAAGATTATTGCGCTTACCCTAATTTATAGCATTTCATAAAAGCTAATTTATAGGATTATAGGGTTGGTGTAGCCGCACCTTACCTTGAAAATTTAAATAAATTTATGTAGGCGATGCCTCTCTTTTCAGGGATGGATGCCAAATCTTGCGCTGCAAACAAAGCCCTGCTTTGTTTTTGCTCATGTTGGGTAGGGTACGCTCCACTCAACAGCTGCATCCATGTCGCCACACGATAGATCGCCCATGTATGACTCAACAAGACAAAAAAGCAGCTAAATTTGTATGAAGCTTACTATAATGAGTGGTTTAAGTTTATTTTAATTTTGATTTAATGCTGTAAAAGTATAAGGCATCGATAATTCTAATCCGTAGAGATTGTTGATGACTATTTTTCATGTACTTATTCTTGCCATCATACAAGGGTTTGCAGAACTGCTGCCTGTATCCAGTTCAGCGCATGTGATTGTGGCTGAAAAAGTGATGGGTTTTGACCCATCAGCGCCCGATATGACGTTTTTATTGGTGATGCTACATACAGGAACCATGTTTGCGGTCATTGTGTATTTTTGGAAGTCTTGGCGCACAACCTATTTTTTGTCATGGGATCGTTTTAAAAAACAAGCATGGTTTGTGATTGTTGCAACATGCATCACGGGCGTACTTGGATTAGCGTTGCAATCGATGATCAAACATGTATTTTTTGCTGGGGCAAACCACTTTGAAATTGAGCAATTGTTTAGCAACTCAAAATTAATGGCTGCTGCTTTAGCTTCTGCTGGTGTATTGATTATTTTATCTTCTCGATTAGATCGTGGACAGGTTGGTGATGTGACGATGAAAAGTGCGGCATGGATTGGCGCTGTTCAGGCTTTATGTTTGCCGTTTCGTGGTTTTTCACGTTCAGGTGCAACAATTTCAACAGGATTATTTTTAGGTGTCGCTCGCCAAAAAGCGGAAGAGTTTAGTTTTGCCTTGGCAGTGGTGTTAACCCCAGCGGTGATTGTAAAAGAACTTTATCGATTGCTACATGCCGAAAATTTTCAAAATATCCATTTAGCTCAACTGCTTCTACCCAGTATGTTTGGGATACTGTTTAGCTTTATTGCAGGTCTTGTTGCTTTAAAATGGCTATCGAGTTGGCTTGAACATGGTCGTTGGCATTTCTTTGGTATTTATTGTCTGATTTTCTCTGGTGTCGTTTTACTCATTGGTTAAATCTAGGCTTTCAAACACTGACTTTTCAATATGTCACTTTAAATCTAAGCGTTCAATCCCGTGTAAAATATTGAACGCTATGGGGCATTTTTCCTATTAATATTAGACTTCTTTGCTTAAGTCGATTACAAAAATAATGCGGGATTATATGTATAGCGAATGATTTTTAAGAGTGATAGGGAAGTTTATGTCTGCATATTATCAATTGATTCAGCGTCATATCGATAAACAGGGTGTAGTGACTGCACATTATTAATCGACAGATCATGCTCAAGGGGCTTGGAATGCACATGAGCAACATATGGCACCAGCGACAGGGGTTATTTGTGCTGAATTAGAACAGTTTTCACCTCGAAATGATGTTCGAATTGGTCGTATAAGTTTAGATATTCTTGGATTAATTGCAGGTGGCGAATTTTATATTCGGACAAAAGTAATTCGAGCTGGCAAGACCATTGAACTGATTGAATCCGAAATGGTCACACAAGGTAAAATAAGTATTGTGGCGAGAAGTTGGCGCATGATGATCAGCAATAGTCAAAGTGTTGCAGGCTTAGAGGATCAATCTATTGGTACACCGGAACAGTTACCGATTTGGCATGAAATACGTCAATGGCCTGGTGGATATATTCATTCGATTGAAGCAAGGACTGAGCAACGTCGACAGGGAGCTGGTATTGTATGGCTTAGCAATACTTTGGATATGGTTGAAGGTCGACCGACATCGGCATTTGTGAAGTTAATGGGAATGATCGATACTGCAAATGGTGTCGTGGCGAGACAAACAGCACCTTTTAATTGGGGCTTTCCAAATCTAGATTTACAAATTCATTTATATCGTTTGCCCCAAGGTCAATGGCTAGGCTTAGAAACCGTACAACAGTATGGTGAAGATGGTATTGGTTTAACCAGTTCCATCTTACATGATATTTATGGGCCATTTGGACGTAGTGAACAGATTCTCACTTTAAGGCCCATACACGTTGAGTAATTGCATGGATGAAATCAAAAACTGTATTTCTACATACCGTTTTTGATTTCTGTTGGTATTAATTGAATAGTAATTAGATTTTTTACATTGGCTTAGATAAATCGCTATAAAAAACAATTCTATGTGTAGGTAAAATGAAGCTGATGAGTATCCGTGTAGGCATTTGGAATTTACTTTAAGGCAAATTATTCAGTTAAATTTTTTAAAATATACTCAACAATATTAGATGTAATATGATTGTCGATTTGACTATACTGATTTGAATAAAATTTAAAAACTGGAAATAGAATATGTATAAATCCAAACTATTATTATGGTTATGTCTTTGTGCTTTAATCAGCGCTTGTAGTACTGCAAAATATTCTTCAACGCAGGATGCTACTTCACAAGAAATCGAATCTGCACCATCACCTACCTCATCAACAGCTAAAGCTGCACCAGCGCCTATCTCCAATCAAAATCGAGTAAAGTCAGAAGAGCGTTTGGGAACGAAATGGGGAGATGATGTGAGTTCATATGTGACTCAGGTTGATTTAAAACGTTTGAGTAGTAATCCTATTGATGAAACTCAAATTCGTTATGCCAGTAAGCAATTTTCAGGACGCAGTATTAATAGCATTTCTTTAGCTGCTGGAAAAATTAGCTTTTCTATTGTGGATGATCGTGGGCGAATTTTACCATTGTATCGCGATGGAGAGCGTTATTATCTCTCTGCCCGTGATGGACAAAGCTATCAATTGCGTTATGCCAATACCAGTAGCCAAACCTTTGAAGTTGTTGCAAGTGTCGATGGTTTAGATGTTCTTAATGGAAGTAAAGCTTCACGTTCAAATAGTGGTTATGTGTTAAGACCATATAGCTCATTCGCGATTGAAGGTTTTAGGAAGAGTAATTCATCTGTAGCTTCATTTATTTTTAGTAAGCCAAATGATGCTTATGCTGCCAACACTACCAGTGGTTCTATTCAAAATACTGGTGTGATTGGTACAGTGGTGTATGAGTTAAAAGCACCAAAATACGATCTACCCAAAAAATCTAAGGATAATTACGCACCTGCGCCTAATGCCTTTCCTGCGGATTAATTAAAAATATTAAGACGAAAGGGGGGATGTTATTATCCCTCTTTTTAGATGTTATAATGTTACATAATTGCAATAATTTAAAAATAGCACAGTCAAAATAGCTACGATATTATGACTTTGATAATAATCTACGTAACTTATAAACTTTAAAATAGGTTTTATAATGAAAAATATAAATATATTTCTCTGCCTTTTTTTGTGTATTTTTCTAGCTGCATGTTCGAAAAAAACAGATGAAAGCGTATCTCAATCCCAAACTGAAGCGACCAGTGCAGATGCTGCCGCTGAAGCAGCCAACAATCAAGTTGCTGCTGATGAAAAGTTAGGCACAAAGTGGGGTGATGAAATTGATTCCCATGTGACCGAAGTGCAATTAAAGCGCAAATCTGATTCACCTCTTGCTGAAACTATCGTGCAATATGCAGATAAAAGCTACAAAGGTAAAACGGTCAATTCAATTTCTATTGCCGCAGGAAAAGTGAGTTTTTCTGTTGTAGATGATCGTGGAAACCGAATTCCAATGTATCGTGTTGGACAAAGCTACTATTTGTCAGGGCGTGAAGGGCAAAGCTATCAACTTCATTATGAAAATAACACAGCTAAAACGTTTGAAGTGGTTGCCAGTGTTGATGGTGTAGATGTCATTGATGGCAGTGAGGCTTCCAGAAGCAATTCTGGTTATGTATTACATGCACATGATTCATTGAAAATTGAAGGTTTCCGTAAGAGTGAATCTGCTGTTGCTTCCTTTACATTTAGTAAGCCTAAAGATGCGTATGCTGCGAACTCAGAGAATGGTTCAATTCAGAACGCTGGTGTAATTGGTACGGTTTTATATGAGTTGGAAGCACCAGAAGACGAGTCTAAACCCGTGAATAAATATGCACCTCCACCAAATGCATTTCCCGCAGATCGTTAATTTATTCGTTTGTAATAATAGGCATTCTTAAAATAAAGAATGCCTATTATTAAACTTAATGAAATTAAATGAAAAATATAAAGAGTTTTAATCCAATGAAATTACTAAAAATATACACTGTAATCTTAATGGGCATGGTGTCTACGCAAGTATTTGCAAATCCTATTGAAGATCAATATAAAGTCCTTATTAAACCTCAGCCCAGTTATGCCAAATTTCAAGAAAACTTTGATACGATCCTTGGTAAAATTGAAGAAATAACGGAACGTGTAACTCAAATACAGGACAAATCTGAGCTTTATCCTATGTGTGTTGCAATACAAAGCTCAATCACTGCTATGAAAAATAATCAAAAATATAAGGCTCAATATGATCGTGACTATAAGCAGTTTGATACGACATTTGATGAAACTTTAGCAGAAGCCACACAAGGCTTGAGTGATAAAAAAGAAATTTGTGATCAAGCTAAACAAGCGTATTTAGAACATAAATAAATACGATGAGTTTATGTTTTAGAGGAGGGTGGCCTCCTCATTTATTCTAACTCACCACTTCAAGCGTACTTGCACCCGCCCCTAAAGGGCGTACCTGAATTTGCACAGGAATACGTTCATGCATTTCCTGTATATGTGAAATCAATACAACTTTACGCCCTTGATTTTGCAGTTGATCTAATGCATTCATGACCATATGTAATGAAGATGCATCCAATGTACCAAAACCTTCATCGATAAAGAGAGATTCAATTTTCATTGAACCTGATGCCATATTGGCAATTGCCAAAGATAAGGCAAGGGCAGTCAAGAATGACTCACCTCCTGAAAGTGAGGCAACCGAACGGGTTTCACCATCCATATCATGGTCAATGATGGCAAGGCTGAGTGAATTATCTAATCGTTTTAAGGTATAACGTTGAGACAACATCGCCAATTGTTGGTTGGCATGTTCGAGTAAAATATCCAGATTATACTGTTGTGCATAATCACGGAATTTCTTACCCGTCGCATCTCCCATTAAGCCTGAAATTTTGCCCCAGCGATGTTCTTCCTGTTGTACTTGTTGAATCTGATCAGCAAATTGCTTTTGCTTAGCAACATTTTGTTGATGCAATTCAAGTTTGAGTTTTAACTGATCGCGGATTTCAAATTGGGTTTTTAGCGTATTCGCATTATTCAAAATCAATTGTTGTAACTGTTCAAAATCAATTTCGGGTTGATGAAGCGTATGTTCAGTTAATTGCTCTTGTATGGTGTTAAGTGCTGAATTGGCCTCATTTAACATTCGTTCAGCATGTTGCAGTTGTTGGCGAATCTGTTGTTCTTGTACCGCCGTGATTTGAGCCAAAAGCTCTAAATCATCAGGCTGAAAAGCTGGATGCTGAGTAAGCCATTGCTGAATATCCTGATTCACTAGATTGAGGTTATTCTGATTGTGTTGTTGCTGAGCGTTGAGTTGTTCGAGCTGACTTTTTTCTTGCTCAAATTGATTGCGTAATTGATTAAAACTTTGCTTTTGTTGTTGGTAAAGCGTCTGAATTTTTTGGTATTCATGGTCATACTGCGTTAACCATTCATTTGGCTTAACTTCGGTTAATCCCGTCATATTTTGAATGAGTTGATTTGCCAATTCTGTGTTTTGTTGCCCTTTCAGTTTTATCTCGTTCAAGCTGTGAGCAGTTTCAGAAATGTGTTTGGCTGTATTCGCTATATTGAGTTGAGTTGTATTGAGTTGCTGTAGATATTGATCATGCTGTTTCGACAATAACTCAAGCTGTTCAAGCTGTTGTGTACGCGTATTTAATTGGCTCAAGATATATTGTGCTGTGGTGATACTGTACTGTTGCCATGCATTTTTTTCACGATCAGCTAAGCAACTGACAATATGTTGTACCTGATTGTGTAGGTTATTGGCATTTTGCAATAAATGTTCAGTGTGTTGAATGCTTTGACTTAATTGTTGCTGAATTTTGATGCTTTGAATCCATTGCTTAGATTGTGCTTCCAATTGTTGAATATCAAACTGATATTGCTGGGTAAGTTGCTCCAATTGTTGCTTAATTTCAGATTGTGTATGAGTTACGTTCAGCGGGATTTGGGCTGATTGACCTTGTTCAATACATAGCTGTTGTATGACGGTTATTTTTTCAGTCACATTTTGAAGAGTAGTCTTAAGCTGTTGCTGTTCGACACTCAATTTGGTCAAGTTTTGTTGAGCCGCTTGCCAAAGGTTAAAGGTTTGTTGTTCTTTGAGCGTGGCTTGTTGTTCCTGTTGCTGTTGTAGCTCAAACAGTACTTTAGATATAGCAGAATCATCAAGGTGATAGGGATGGGTTGTGCTTCCACAAACAACACAAGGTTGACCATCTATTAATTCAGCTCTTAAATGTTCCACATTTTCAGCATGTAATAAGCGTTGTTGTTGTAAAACCTCTTGCAGTTTTAAACGGGCTTGTTTCGCCGTTTGGAAATCTTGTTCAGCCTGTATTGTGGTTTTTTCTAGTTGTTGAAATTGTTCCGAGCAACGTTTCAATCGGTCATTAAGCTGCTGAGATTCAATCTTTAATTCAAAAAACTGGGCTAATTTTTGCTGTAAGGTAGCCAATTGGTTGAGTTGGCTCAGTTTAAATTCACGTTGTTGGCGCGTTTGTTCAAGCTGAGTTTCAAGTTGCTCCGCAGTTCCAAATTGATGAATTGAGTCTTGTAATTGTGTTTTTTGCTCAATTAATTTCGTTTCAGCCTGAGACAGGTTCCCTAATTGATTTTCAATAGATTGATAGTGCTGAATAAATTGGGTTAACTGTTGCACATGTGCAGTTAAACCTTTATCCAAACTTGAGAACTGCTGAGAGTCTGCAAGTTGCTGATTTAAAAGATTTCGTTTTTCTGTAATCTGCTGAATATGATGTTCAAGTTGTTGTTGTTGATTGAGTAGTGGGGTTTTAGACGATTCTAAATCATTTAATCTGGTCTGAATTTTCTTAAATTCGACCCCAATAAAATCCCGCTCCTGAATACATTTCCGTACTTCACTCAAAGATCCACGATGGGTATTTTCGAAATTTTGCTGAACAGTTAAAGCCGTTTCAGTTTGGAGAAAACGGGTCTTTTCAGTGTCAAATTGAACTTGTAATGCATCAAAAAGCTGTTGTTGTTTTTGAGTTTGTGGTGCGAGTTGCTGTTCGGTTTTTATCAGTTGTTGCTTTTGAAAAATACTAGAACGAATCTCTGAGAATATTTCTAAACGATTTAAACGTTCACGCTCAGGGATTAAGCCTTGTTGCGCTTGTAACTGTGTATTAAGCAACTGTTGCTTAACGACAATTTCATTATTCAGTTTTTGTTTACGCTCAAACCATTGCTGTTGTTTTTCAAGTTGCGATTTTTCATCTTCAAGTTTTTTATAGTCTTGATTGATGTGTTGGAATTGCATCTGTAATTCAGCGGCATCTTCCTCAGCGAGGAGTTCAATATGACCGAGAAGGTTTTCCAAATCCTTACGTTTTGATGCCACCAATTTGGTTTTTTCGTAGGCCAATTGACCGACTTTTCCAAAAATGGATGAATTGGTTAAATACTCAAGTAATTCACCACGTTCATTGTCACGTGCTTTTAAGAAGGCTGTAACTTCGGACTGTGCCAAAAGAACTGCACGAGTAAATTGCTCAAAACTCAGTTGGGTAATTTTATAGATCGCTGATTCAACGGCTTTGGCTTTATCTGCGACTACCGTTCCATCAGTTAAGCATTTTAAATAGCGTTGGACACTTTGTAGTTTTCCATCTACTTTTTCACGGGAACGTTTAAGTTCCCAGCGTGCCAAATAATGCTTTTGATCTTGTGCCACAAAACATAATTCAGCAAAGCCGTGTGAGGTACCACGGCGGAGTACAGTCAGTGGTGAGTTGGTTAAAAGTTCAGAGCCATCAACATCCTGTAATTTACCATCACTGTCTTTTAAACGTGGGATTTTATTAAATAGAGCAAGGCACATGGCATCCAAAATGGTTGATTTTCCTGCTCCTGTTTTTCCAACAATCGCAACTAAACCTGCTGAAGCTAAAGGTTCAGATTCAAAATCTATAAAATGTTCACCCGAAAGAGACGCGAGATTTTTGAGTCGTATAGATAAAATTTTCACGGCAAACTCCTATGCGTCATGTTCATTTTCAAGCGTTTTTTCGGCTTCTTGTAATAAGCTTAAAAAGTCTTTCAAGACAGCATCATCATTGGTATAGCCATTTTTTTCCCAAAGTTGTTGAAAGAGTTTTTCTGGTGTCGGTGGTTCTAAATTGATTGAAGTAATTTCATCACTATTTTTTTCTGATGCGAAGTATTGTCTTGAGATGCGAACTAAGCGGTAACGGTTTTTGGGTAAAGCATCTTCAAATTGTTGGCGCAAATTGGGCGGAGGTGGAACATCGGTATGGTATTCAATATCGACATATTCACGCTGATCAATATTTTCAATTTCATCGCTTGCTAATGCCTTTAATTTGGCTAAAACTTCGTTCAATTCCCCTTTAATTTTATGTAGTTGTACACTACGGGGAATAAATACACTTTCAAATGAAACCCGTGACTCATCTATTTTAAGCGGGTCAATATTCACGTCGACAATTTGGTGTTTATAGTTGATTTCACTAAAGGATAAGGGAATAGGTGAACCACTATAACGGATATGTTCCTTACCAACTTTTTGCGGTTTATGTAAATGCCCGAGTGCAACATAATCAATGCTATCTTCAAACAATGTGGTAGAAAGTGCTTCCTCATTGCCAATGATAATAGGCCGTTCAGAATCAGAGGTTTCTCCACCTTGCATATGGGCATGTGACATTAGAATGAGTGCTTGATTATCTGTTTTTCTTTTTCGTGCTTCAGAAATCACCTGTTGATGTAAATAGGCAATGGCATTTTGACTGTTATTGGTTTGTTCGTTAAAACCTGTAATTTCGGCTGGGCGCAGAAACGGTAAGCTTAGGCACCAAGCAATAATATTTTTTTGTTCATCATAAATTGGAATCAGTAAACGATCCAAATCAATTTGACCAAGCTCGTTTTTATGAATCACACCGACGGTTTTGGCGTGATATTTTTCAAGCAGGGGCTCAACTTGTTCAATGCGATAACCTGAATCATGATTACCTGCAATCATTAAGGTTTGCATATGTGGAGCAAGCTGATGTGCATTGGCTAGGAATTGATAGAGTTGTTTCTGCGCAGCAGATGCAGGATTGATGACATCGAATATATCGCCTGCAATTAATAGGGCATGGGGTTGCTTTTCTTTGATTTGAGCTAATAACCACGCTAAAAATTGCTCATGTTCATACTGGCGAGAATGGTTATAGAAGAATTGTCCCAGATGCCAGTCTGAAGTATGAAGAAAGCGTACAGTCATTAGTTGGATAAGCCTTACAGAATTTAAAATTAAGGTAGCACAAATTGAATGCTTAAATCAGCTGTAAGGCCTTAATCACTTAATATGATCTGTATTTTTTATAAAAATTCTTAAAAAATACTCGCTATCTTTTTCTCAACTGTTTCATGCAGCCGAATATAGACAGGTTTTTTCGAACATTTATTTAGATTTTTAATTATTGAATGTTATTTTGCATTGGGATCAACTTGGACTAATCCAAAGGTATTATGATCTGCATCTAAAAAATATCCTTGCCAACATTTATTGGGAATAGCAAATTTCTCCATTGCTACTTGTCCACCCAAAGCTAAAATCTTTTCAGCAGTTGTATCAAAATCTTCAACTTCAAAAGAACAGGTAAAGGCATTGGTTCCACAATGGGTGGGTGGTGTTTGAGCTGGACGCTCCAATAAGCCACCATGTATGTTGGCTGTTTCAATTTGAAAATATTGAATGGGTAGACCTTCAACTTTGCGAAATTTCCAACCGAAAACTTCATGATAAAATTTAACTTCACGCTCAGGATTTGAAGACTGAATTTCAAAGTAGCTTAGTGCGTTCATTGTTATTGTCCAATTTTAAATGTTTTGATTAAGATAATAGAATTTGCAAAGTTGTGATGTATAAATATTGAAAATGAAAGAATGAGGCAATTAAAAGTGGTGTGTTATGGATAAAGAAAAATTGCATGAATTACGCACAAAAATTACCATTTCAATCGCAGATGCTTGCGCTTTATTAAAACAATATGATGAGATAGAACATTGCATACAAGTTTATCATCAGCAGAATATTGAAAAAATTTGTGCAGCAACAGATTGTAAAGTGGAGCTTGCACGAGAATATTATGATGATCCTAGATATCATCCCAATCTTGAAAAAATCATTCAAAAAATTAATGAATTTAATCAACGTACAATCAAATTGAGTATAGATGAAAATCCAAAATATGTTGATAAAGTGGGTTTCTTTATTTGGGCAGAAGATGAAAATTTAGAGAGGATACAAAATAAAGGTAATAGAACTTATTTTATTCCGCAAGATGATTTTGCTTATGTCATTAAAATATTTAGATCTTTATTTCCGTTGTTTAGCCCACTGAGAAATGAATACGAGTGTAGTTTTGATCCTTGTTCAGATAACTATTTTGATAAAAATGCCCTACAAGACATTATTTTAAAAATTAAAGATCTGCATTTTAACGATAGCAAAGTGATGAATTTTTTAGAAAAACTGGTCTGTTGTTTAGAGAAAAAAATACAAATAGGGACTTATGTCGTTATTTTTGGAAATCAATAAATGAAATTGAAACGGCAATTAGAAGTCGATCTGAAGTAATTTAGTGATGTCGATAAGTGAAGACAAAGCTTTTAAGCTTATTGCGTAAATCCCTTTGATTAATCTTTCTAAAGTTTTCATTGTTTGCTGTTATCCAAGCAATACAAAGCGCTTAAGTGGTTTCCCTTGGATACTCTAAAATTCGAGGAAAATGGAAATCATAACTTTGTAGTGCAAACTTATACAATTGAGCAGGGCGTTTGCCCGCAATCTTAGATTGATCTGTTTCCTCAACTGCGCCAGCTTCAATCATACGCCGTCTAAATGACTTCTTTTCTAAACTTTGTCCCAAAATAATTTCATAAATCTGCTGTAACTCAGTCAAAGTAAACAGTTGAGGCATTAAACTGACGGGTAAGGCTGTATAACGTGCCTTACTACTTAAACGGTCAACAGCCATATCTAAAAGCTCTAAATGATCAAAAGCCAAGTCTAATTTTTTTGCCTCAGCAATTGAAACCCACTCGCTATATTCATTTTGTTCAGTGGCAATCTGTTGGAATGCTTTGAAATCAATCAGGGCAAAATATAAAGCTGTTACAGCCCACCCACGAGGATCACGGGCTGCATTGCCAACCGTCGCAACTTGTTCCAAATGTGGTGATTGAAGTCCAGTTTTTTCAACCAATTTACGATGTGCTGTTGTCATCAAATCTTGATCTTTAGACAAATCGACAAAACCACCTGGGAGTGCCCATTTATCTTTTTGTGGGAAATTGGAACGTTTAATCAATAAAACTTGTAGCTGACCTGCATTAACAGAAAAAATCGCCATATCTACTGTAAGTAATGGGGATTCATAATCCTTTTTATTATAGTTGGAGAGAAATTCCTGTTCGGAGTTAAAGGTCACTGTAAGGCTCGCTTAATTTTATTAAAGTAACGGATTGTCTTGGATTATTACAGGGTGGAAGAGATTCGCCAAGTAGAAAATATGTTGAGTAAAATGAGATTGGCAATGGTGCAGCCTAAGCACAAAAACCTTGCAATAAAAAAGCAAGGTTTCTGAAAATGATTGTTATAACTGATTTGCCAATCGCTCCCGAATTTCATTCAAACGACACGCTAGAATCAATTGCCCATTTTCAAACACTGTTTTTAACTCACCTTGTTGCTCTTGTTCCATGGTTTGCTGATCAAATAACACAAATCCGTCTTCAGTTTTTTCTACGCGAAGTAAACCTTTAGCGGATTTCTTTATACCAGAATCAGTGATTGGATCTTTAAACAATTCACGTGGAACACCGTTGACTTGTCCCCAAGTGGCTTTAACTGCAAAACCAAATGTGTCACGCGTTAAATAGTTATAAGTATAACTACCGATCCCAAAGACCAGATTATTTGAAGCATAGCCCTTAGCTTCTAGCCCTTGAAGAATATTTAAAGCACGTTCCAAAGTAATCGAGTCACCATAAATCAAACCAACACGCTCATTTAAAACTTTATAGCCTTGATCTGTTTCGGTTCCGCCAAAGATTTCCCATAAACATTGCACAGCGCCTTTATAAGCTGGACTGCCCATTTCAGCTTCAGGGTCACCGCAAATGATTTTTACAGGATCACCAGAGTCAGGACGAAAAACCAATTTAGCCAAACCTAAAGCATTTGGCTGACGAGCTAAAATTTCGTCTTTTAACGCCACAGTAAATTCTGTAATTACTCGCCAAAAATCCCAAGTATCCGATACGATACTGACCACACCTGATGGATAAAGCTCAGTGATTAAACGTCTAAAAGTTTCAATTTCATTGTCTTCACTGCCCATACACATCACACTATGTTCGGTTGCGGGAACCGAAACACCTACAATGCCTTCCGCATCGTAATATTCTTCTGCATAATCAATCGCTGAAACCGCGTTTGTACCGATAAAGCTGGTTAAATGTCCTACACCATTTTGTGTGGCATCATAAATCCCACTCATTCCGCGACTACTAAAATCATGCCCTTGTACAGCAACGAAGTCTAAAGGTACACCTGTTTTAATCGCATATGTTGTCAGTAAGCGTTTGTATTCAAATGCAATCGTTGCTGTAGTACAACTTTTCCATAATTCAGCGCTGAGTACTGTTTCTAAGTAGTTGGTTAACCAAAAGAACTCAGGCAGGGTATTTACAATAGTGAGGACAGGTACTTTTATATTGACACGACTGCCTTCTTCTAATGCTTTTATCCGAATCGGTAAATAGCCTAAGTCATATAAAGCTTCAATATGATCGACAGGAACTGCACCTTCGCCCAATGCGTTATCCATTCTACGTTTATATCTAGCAATGACTTTTGCCTTATCTTGTTGGAAAAAACCTTCATTCCAAGTTTCAATCAAAAAGTGTTTGATAAAGCCTTGTAAGCCAAAGAACACGATTTTATCGTCGAAGTCAGGCAACATTTTCGCTAAACGAGAAGAGCGTGGCGTGAAATTGGCATAAACATATTCTGTGCCAACAGGATACTGACGTCTGTGATCTGCTTTATAAAAGTCAATTGCATTCAGTGGATTGATTTTTAAGCTCATTGTTATTCTCCAAAATAATTAAAATGAATTGAAACGACTAAATGAAATGACGTTTAGATTTGGATGTTCAGTTTGAGGAAAGCTCGATGTCGTAAAAATTTGGTCAACCAAGCCTTCAAATACGTGCATACCTTTACTAAAGATCCCGTGAGTCACATATAAAATCACATGTTGGCAATTTAATTTTTTTAACTCTTGTGCAATACCAATAAAAGTTGCACCACCATCACAAATATCGTCCGTGATCACAGCTGTTTTGCCCGTTAAATCAGTTGCGTTGACTTGAGCATTCTGAATTTTTCCTGTGACGGCATCACGTTTTTTTTCACAGTAGACCATTTCGATTTCGTGATCTCGTAAGCTATTGATGACTTTGGCAATCATTTTGGTCCGTTGTTTTGCACCTGCATCTGGACAGATTAAAACGGTGTCTTGAGCAATTAAAATGTCTTGTAACTTTGAATTTTGCAGAATGATTTCACTGGGTTGAACATTCTCAATCTCAAAAAAATGGGTATTTTCATTTAAAAGTTTTTCAGTAACACAACTATGTGCATCCCAAACTTTGATTGATTTACGTTGTTGTGGAAATTGTTCAGTATTGATATTTAATAATTTTGTCATTAGTTCTAATGAGAATGCCTGTCCCATCGCACAGATTCGATCTTGGCGTGCGTATGGAAAATAAGGGATTTCCAAATCAATTTCTAAACCTTGATTGAGTAATACATTTTCAATTAACAAGTAATCCATCAAATCTTGCGTGTTACTGATTTTGGCTTGAATCTGAATTTGCCCTTTCAACGTTTTTAACGTATCTGCTGAAATTTGAACATGTCGTTCACCACCCGCAAACTGGATATTTTGAATAGGGATAATATTGTTGTTTGAATCTTTGACTTGGATAGACATGTTGCTTATACCTATAAGGTGGCTTATTGCCAATACATATATAGTGTCATAAAGCCTATTTAATTATCAATATTACTTTACAAAAGATTACAAACCTGGGTATTAGATGCTTTTTGATTGGATTTTTATTTAAGTCATTGTTTTATTTTGTAATATTTGGTGTGTGAGAGCATGCTGATTTTTAATGCTGTCTGTTATTCGAGATTTAACAGGTTTTAATCCCTAGACATTTATTATGTAAGAAAAAGCAGGGGATCGCTAAAAGACGATAGCTATATAAAAGACAGCTACGATAAAAAGCCCTTACTATAAGAAAACATGTACTTTAAAAAGTCAGGAGGGATGATTCATTCGTTGAAATATTCATGTTCAACTGATACAGAACAATAAATCTTTTAAAAATCAAAAAATGCTCATGTGGAGTAAATCATATTGGTATTGAAAGTTCCTTCTCCACCTTTCGAGAAGGTTAGGATGAGGAACTTTTATGTTGAACTCAGTTTTTAAAAGGGCTTTTGAAAGAAGCCGAATAAAAATATTTTAAAATGATTAAAATTATTGAAGGCTGTTAAATAAAGTCGCTCTAATCCAAGAACACGCTAAAGTTTTCAACAGATTCACGCGGGGTAATAAATGTATTTACAATATGGTCTGGATCGGCATAACCCAATACAACAGCACAGACTAACTCCTCATCATCAGGTGCATTGAGTACCTCTAAGACTATACGATGAAAATGATTCCATGCAGCTTGAGGACAACTGTCTATACCACGTGCTTTTGCTGCAATCATGACATTTTGCACCATCATGGAAATGTCCATTTTAGCGCCTGTTCCCATAATTTTATTTACAGTAAAATACAACACAATAGGTGCATCAAAAAGCTGATAATTCCTTAAATGTTGCGCCGCCATTTTTTCTTTTTCGCTTTTTTGAATCGCCAAAAGTCCATACAGCCCCCAACCATTTTCACGACGACGATCAATAAACGGTGAAATCCAAGTGGTCGGGTAGTATGAAAAACTTGCTGTATGCTGTTCGGCGAGTTCTGGTAGGGTAAATAATTCGATTTGTGCAGCACATACACGGTCAATCATTTCTTGGCGCTTATTACCAGTAACTACATATACTTTCCACGGTTGGGTATTTGCTCCAGATGGTGCACGACATGCGACATTTAAAATATCTTTAATAATGGCTAAATCGATAGGTTTATCCAAAAAAGCACGCACTGAATGACGGCTTGTAATTACTTGATCTATTACTTGAACCTGTTCGAAAAACATAAAAATCCTTTATTGGTCTAGTTTTCAATCAAATAAACTATATACGATAGTCGTAGAGGGGTTATATTCATTTTTTGAAATTTTAGCTAAGCCTTAGATTATATAATGATTATAGAAATACTAATCTGAAAAAAGAATTGAAATTAAAGTCTTATTCGATAAAACTGATTTAATAAAGGGGTTGAGTTACGCTAGATTACAAAGGTGTAAGAATTATACACAAATTGTTACTTTTGGGTTTTAACTTAGTTTCAACGCTTTCATAATTTAATAGCAAGCATATATGTGCAAAGTTTTTTTTATGTGGTGTCTGAGAAACTACTGAAGAAAACAAGAAAAACTGATTTTTTAGCAAAGTATTGGGGTTAAAAGATCAAATTGTACGGATGCACATCATAAATAAGGCTAGGAGTATTTAATGAGTCTATTCACAAATCGCAAGTCATTGATCGTCAAAAGTTTAGCATTAACAGTAACAGCTTTGATGGTAAATACAGCTCAAGCTGCTACTGACAGTCAAGAGATTCAACAATTACGCATTGAAGTTCAAGAATTAAAAGCACTTCTTCAGCAACAACAACAGCAAGTGAGATTAGTTGAATCTAAAGTTCAAGCAGCACCATCTTCTTCATCAGTTGGCTTAAAGTCTAAGTCTGGTGCAGATATCAATATTTATGGTTTTGTTCGTGGTGATGCCAACTATATCATTGAAGGCGGTGATGACGACTTCAACAAAATTAGTTCAACTACTGGAGAAGCGAAAGACAAACTCCGCGCGACAGCAAAAACAACACGTATTGGTTTAGATTTTAATACGCCAGTAGGTGATGCTAAAGTTGGTGGTAAAGTTGAAGTTGACTTTGCAGGTAACGGTGTAAATGAAAACCTTCGTATTCGTCATGCTTATTTAACCTATAACAACTGGTTATTCGGTCAAACAACATCTAACTTCCTGTCTAGCCATGCGCCAGAAATGATTGACTTTGCAACTAACGCAGGTGGCGGTACTACACGTATTCCACAAGTACGTTATGCATACAATCTGGCACCAACTACAAAATTATTGGTTGCTGCTGAAGAAGGTAATAGTGCTGGGGCTACAGGTACAGCAGTTAAATATAGTCTTCCTGTGTTAACAGGTAAAATTACACAATCATATGCTGATGGCAACGGTAATGCGTCTGCACGTGTTTTAGTGGAAAACTATAAAGATAACAATGCTGGCAAAGATAAGACGGGATGGGGTGTTGCACTTGGCACAGACTTTAAAGTTGCGGATCCTTTAAAACTTTTTGCTGATGCATCTTATGTGGTGGGCAATAGCAATTACCTATACGGCAGTAACAATGCTTATGCTATTGTAAATGGCGATATTGAGCAGAATGAGTTCACTGCACTTCAAGTGGGTGGTACATATAAAATCTTACCTAATTTGCGTTCGACTTTAGCATATGGCGCATTGTTTGCTGACAACGGTACAGATTTTGCGAAAGCAAACCAAAACGCGAATGAAAAAATTCAACAAGCTTGGTTAAACGTGATCTATTCTCCAGCGAAACCGATTGATTTAGGTATCGAGTATATCAACGGTAAGCGTGAAACTTTCGCGGGTCAATCTTATAAAGATAACCGTGTAGGTTTAATGGCGAAATACAATTTCTAATTCCAGCTTAGAAATTTATTAATCCCAAAAACCGAGGAATGCTCCTCGGTTTTTTATGCATGAGTATTTATAAAAGAAATAGATAAGAAAAAAATATAATTTAAAATGATAGCTAAAATTGTAAAAACGTAAGACATTTGCTTAAAAAAATGCATAATTAACCCACTTTTTTTCTATGTTCATATTATCGTATAGATAAATGACCTGTTTTGGCCTGTTCTTGTAAAGCGAATGACTTATGAGAACTGTATTTCTCATTGTTTGATGAAATGATCTTTTATCAATAATAGGAGTAACATCATGACCATTTTCTTTTCTAAATTTTTGCAGCATTGCAATTCTGTTTATATCTAATCGCTAATGTATTTATCGCGATGAGCCTTTTTGATTTTCAATGTTGAAAATCTGCTTTTTATTTTAATTTTTTGTTGTATATATCAGGCAATTAGGTAATCACTAAATCTGAGTGATTTTAAGTCTGCTACTATTATGGAATAGCATTTCTATACCTATACAACAAAAAATCTAGCCAAAGAATGGACAATTACTTATGGAATTTTCTTTTAATGCCTTCTATACGTTGATTGCAGCAGTCATCGTATTGTTATTAGGTCGTTTCCTGGTCAATAAGATTGATTTTCTCCGTAAATATAATATTCCAGAACCTGTTGCTGGGGGACTTGTTGCCGCAATTTTGTCTTTACTCATCCATAATTTTTGGGGTTATAGCATTACCACGAGTAGTGAATTACAAACCAGTTTCATGTTGGTATTTTTCGCTTCGATTGGTTTAAGTGCAAATTTTGCAAAATTAAAAGAAGGCGGTTTTGGTTTAGTCATTTTTTTAATTTGTGTTGCTTCATTTATTGTCGTACAAGACTTTGTTGGGATTGGGTTGGCAACAGTCATGGGGCTAGACCCACTGATTGGTCTGATTGCAGGTTCAATTACGCTCACAGGTGGACATGGTACAGCAGGTGCTTGGGGTGAGATTTTAGAAACCCAGCATGGTATACAAGGTGCTTTAGCGTTGGGTATGGCGAGCGCAACGTTTGGTTTAATTATTGGTGGGATCATCGGTGGTCCATTAGCCAAGTTGCTGATTAACCGTTATCAGCTATCGAACCCAAAAACACAAAAAGAAGTGGATGAGACCAATCAACAAGCCGTTTCTGATCTTGGGGAATATGTTCCATTTGAGTATCCACACCAAGTCCGTTTGATTACTGCAGATAATGCGATTACAACATTGGGACTTTTTGCAGCATGTCTGGCTTTTGCTGAATTCATGACCGGTTACAGTAAAGGGCAATGGTTTGAGCTACCAACATTTGTTTGGGCATTGGCTGGGGGCGTTATTCTTCGTAATGTACTTGAAGGCATTTTAAGAGTTAAAATGTTTGATCGCGCGATCGATGTATTTGGTAATGCAGCACTCTCACTCTACCTTGCGATGGCTTTACTTTCATTAAAACTTTGGCAGTTAGCAGATTTAGCAGGGCCATTGGTGATTATTCTGAGTGCACAAACATTAACGATGGCTTTATATGCCGCCTTCGTGACATTCCGTGTAATGGGAAAAAATTACGATGCAGCTGTATTGGCAGCAGGGCATTGTGGTTTTGGTATGGGTGCTACACCAACAGCTGTTGCAAATATGCAAGCCATTACCAATATGTATGGCCCTTCACATAAAGCATTTTTGATTGTTCCACTTTGTGGTGCATTTTTTGTCGACTTAATTAATGCAACAGTGATTCAATTGATTCTAAAATTTATCGCTTAATTTATGTTTAGATTTAAAAAGCCAGTGATATCACTGGCTTTTTAAATGAAATTTAGCAAGGCATAATGAATAAATAAAAGACTAGGAATACTGATAAAAATTGAAATTTTAAGTTCTAAACTCAACAGCATTAAACAGGTGGTGACGATATCTAATGGATTTTCCATGCTTTTTTGTAGCATAGGGATAATCACAGACAGGACAAATCCAACAACTGCAGCATTGATGAGTATCACAGAATTTTGAATATAAGGATTCACAAGTTGCTTAGACCAGTAAGGCAAAGCTAAAAAAACAAAGAAAAAAGAAGGTAAAAAGATCAACAGTGTTGTTATGACAGCATTTACAATGGGAAAAGTTGTAAGGGGCAAATATGCACCAAGATAACTGGCAAAGCTAAAGAGTGGTCCTGGCATAAATTGCGCAAGTGTGTAGCCTAATTCAAAATCTTGTTTGCTGATTAGGCCTGTATCGACAAAATCTTGCTGAAGCATGGGAAGAACCACATGGCCACCACCAAAGACTAAAGCACCTGTTTTATAGAAACTAAAACTGGCTTGAAATAGTAGCTTGTTGGAAAAAAGCATTGCTACGCACAGGGCAAAAAAAATTGAAAAAAAGCCAATCAACCAGATTGAGTTGTGATGATAAGAGCTCGGTAATACATTAAAATTTGCTTGCTGATTACCACTAGCAAAAACATTTGAATCCTTTTGAATATATTTAAATCGTGTCATTAAAATGGCTAAAATAGCACTACCAAGGATAATCGCAAGTTGTAGCCATGCATTGGAAAATAAGAGTAGCAACACAGTACTGACCAGCATTAAGGTAAATTGTAGTTTGGTTTTACAATAGCTTTTAAACATCTGTAAAAAAGCAAAGACTATAATTGCTAAGATGATTGAGTGAATTGTTGAAAATAAGGCTAGATTAAAAACTGGATGCTGCTGAATGAATCTTGCTAAGCCAAACATTAGCAGTGCTGATGGGAGAGTAAATCCAATCCAAGCGACAATTGCGCCTAAATATCGATGTTGTAAACAACCTATAGCCATGCCCATTTGACTACTACTTGGGCCAGGGAGCATTTGGGTAAGTGCAAGCAGTTGATCATATTGCTGCTCATTTAACCAATTTCTTTTCTCTACAAAAGCTTGTTTAAAGAACACTAAATGCGCCGCTGGACCGCCAAAACTACTACAGCCTAATTTTAAAAAAATCCAAAAAATTTCAAAAAGTGTGGGCATATTTTTAGGATTATTTTAGACATTGATTTTTAAAATCTAATCGAAAATCATGACAGAATAAATAAATACAACAGCAAATCATTGCAAATTATGCTTAGATACAGGCGAATTTAGATTGTGCCATGATCTGAGAGTATATGTCATTGTTAAAGAAAATCTTTGCTTCTTTGTTTTGTGGTTTGTTACTAACTGCATGTGCACACTCACCCGAAAAAAAATCGCAAGCTGGTATATTGGCATCACAACAGGTTTTGGAAGCCTCTTCGCGATTGGACTATACTTTTTATCAATACAAACAATTATCAAAGAAAAAACCTGTGATTGCCTTGGTCTTGGGCAGTGGAGGCGCGCGTGGATATGCACACATTGGTGTAATTGAAGTGTTGGAGCAACATGGTATTAAACCTGATTTTATTGTTGGAACAAGTGCGGGAAGTATTGTTGGTTCAATTTATGCCAGTGGAAAATCGCCTGAACAACTACGCCAAATTGCACTCAATATGAAAGTGGGTGATGTACGCGATTTTAAAATTGGCATGAAAGGTTTTTTTGATGGGCAAAAAGTTGAAGATTATGTCAATAAGCAAATCAATCAAATGCCTTTGGAAAAAATGAAAATACCTATGTATGTTGTTGCTACAGAATTACAAAATGGTGAAAAGACGATTTTTAATTATGGTAATACAGGTCAGGCTGTGAGAGCTTCTGTATCTATTCCAAGCATGTTTATTCCTACCAAAATTAAAGGTAAGGAATATGTTGACGGTGGTTTAGTAAGCCCTGTACCTGTGAATATTGCCAAAGAATTAGGTGCAGATATCGTGATTGCGGTGGATATATTGGCACAACCTGTCAATACTGAAACGAGTAATGTCTGGGGGCTATTTAACCAAAATATCAATATCATGCAAAATAGATTAGCGGCTGAAGAATTAAAAAATGCAGATATTGTGATTCAGCCAGATTTGCGTGAAAAAGCACATATTTTTGATGTAAAAGGTCGTCAGGATACTATGCAAGCTGGAATGGATGCAGCTAATCAACGTATGCATGATCTAGACGTGGTTATTGCCAGTAAGAAAAGTATTGAAACTGCCCAACAGCAATTTCAAGTCCAGAACTAAGATCAACAGTTAGAAGTACTTTAAAATCCAACACCAAGTATTCGGATCAGAAAAAACCTAAATATAGAAATATTGTAGCAAACATGTTGAATAAATAGAAAATGATTGATAAACCAATAAGATATACTTCAAATAAATGACAGTGTTCATAATCATAAATTGAGAGAATGGTCAATTGCCGAATTAAACATGTTTTTTAGTTGAAAAGATATATAATAATAGACTTAAATCTCCTGCCAAAATAGAGTCTAGAATACGATGTCTCCATTAGATCAAATGATCCCAGCTACAGATGACCAGTCAGAATTAACCATGTCCGTTTTGATGACCCCAGATATGGCAAACTTTTCAGGTAATGTACACGGTGGAACCATCCTTAAGCTGCTTGATCAGGTCGCTTATGCATGTGCAAGTCGTTATTCAGGTAGTTATGTGGTAACACTTTCAGTCGATAAAGTGAATTTCAAAGAACCAATTCATGTGGGTGAAATGGTCAGCTTTCTTGCCAGTGTAAACCATGTTGGTCGTACTTCAATGGAAATCGGGATTCGTGTTGAAGCACAAAATATTCAAAAACGTACAGTACGTCATACTAACAGTTGCTATTTCACCATGGTGGCTGTAGATGAAAATGGTAAACCACAACAAATTCCAGCTTTAAATCTGGATAATGATTGGAAACGCTGTCGTTTTGAAGCGGCTGAGCAGCGTAAAGTGGCACGTTTACAAGAAAATCATCATCCTTCTTGTAGTATTTATAAAAAAGCTTCAAATAGTTAATTGATTAAGTTTCCCCCCTCGTTGCCAATGAGGGGGCGCTTTAGGTAATCTCAAAATTAAAATGAAATGTAGTCAGCTTGATGCGCTATATTTGCCAGCACTAAGCGATTGACATTTAAACAAATGGTTAACCTGTCAAAAAAATCAAACACAAGAATATAATTTCTTTTAATTAATATTTAAATCAAATCAACTGTATAGCGGAATAAATTGTTTGATTTTAAAAAAGCTTACAATGACCCACACTACATTCAAAGTTTAAATACCTTTGAGTAGGCGATGCCTCACTTATGTAGGAGATGCCAGACCTTGCGCTGCAAATAAAGCATTGCTTTGTTTTTGCTCATGGAAGAGGGCTATACCGCCGAACGGCGACATCCCTGTCGTCCCACGGTAGGATCACCATCTACGATTCAAAAGTAAAAAAACGAATTGATAACCAACAGTTTCAAAATTTCATACAAAAACATAAGCTTCATTTATGATCAATGACTTGATGCAAATCACTTATATGAATAATTAGGTGGCTTTGACAATAAATTCAAACGATAAAAATTTGATAAAAACAGTTCCACACTTTTAATTGACTTTGTTAAGAACACGTCCATCTACCGTCATGCTCCACATCCCATTGGCAGTTTGTTGCGGTGCTTGAGAAACTTTAAACTCAGTTGAAAGTGGTCCAATGCCAGCACTAAAGTTATTGCCTTCAAATTTAGAAATTGGTGCAGATACAGATGAGCTTGAATTAGGTTGTTTATTGCTATATTCAACGCGTCCTTCAGGCGTAATCATCAAATTTACACTGCCATCCTCACTTTGCCATGTGCCTGAGTAGTTTTGTTTGTCTGTCGGTAATGGTTTGCTACATGCAACAAGTAGGGTGCTGATGACGCCTAAACCGATCAGTTTTTTTAACATTTTAAATTCCTCGTAAGTCTGGATATGTCAGGTTTTAATTATAAATTTACAAACTGATTTAAGTGCAAAAGAGTATATATGAATTATTCAAAAATCCTCTCTATACTAGAGTTGAGCAAAATGAAGCGATACAGGCATTGAGTTTTTAAACTTTAGGTTAATATTTTTTGAAATCTTAAAATATGGAATCTATTTATATGAAATAAAAAAATTAATTCTTTTTAGGATCAAAAATTACAAATCAGAAAGAATATAAAGTTATCAAATTTCTTTTCTAATAATAAGAAAGCCAGATTTCGATATGTTGGGTCTAATTGTTTAAAGACAGCAAAGATCAAGTAAAAGACATTAGAAAAATAAAAAGACTAAATCGCAGCATGATCTAGTCTTTTTATTCAGATTGTCTTTTCAGACAACCCAATTGCTAACTCGGGAGGAGAGTTAAATCTTATTGACCTGCTTGAGGAGCAGAAGTCGCTGGAGCTTCAGCAGCGCTTTCAGTCGCAGGTTGAGCTGTAGGTTGACCTGCAGCTTGAGTATCTTCAGTTGCAGCTGGTTGTTCTTGAGTTGATACAACAACTTGTTCAGCTTCAGTTGCAGCTGTATCAGTAGCAGCAAAAGTTGAGAAAGCAGTGAAAGCAAGTGTAGTAGCTAAAAGTGTTTTAACGAGTTTCATTTTGGCATCCTTAATTCATTGAATTGATCGTATAACGACCTGTGAGAGCGTCAGTTGTTAAATGCGTTGCTGATCACAGGGAGTAATGTCATGCTAAGTGCAGATGAAAAAATGGGCAACCTAAGCAACAAAGCGTAACAGGCTGGTTTACATGTTTAAAACAAATCATTGTATTATGTTGTTTTTTTGTGATCTATTGACTTCTACACATAGGTAAAAGTGTATGTAAATATGAAAAGTTGATTAAAAAACACACTGCATTGTTACTTACTCTAAACATTCATTATGCAATCTTTATGAACCTGGTATTGGAGTTTTGGATTGTTTTTGTAAATTTAATTTAAAAAATAGATGTTAAACCTGAAACTATTGGCAATTTTTCAGTAATAATAAGAAGAGTCACAATATCTATCTATTTCTTTCATTTAATATGCTGGGTCGATCCTTTGAAGATTTTAAGCCAAAAAACAGTCAAAACTCATATTATTTCTGGTTTTTTAGGGGCTGGAAAGACCACCTTATTACAGCATTTACTTCAACAGAAGCCAGAAAATGAAACTTGGGCGGTTCTTATGAATGAGTTTGGACAGATTGGTGTGGATCAGCAATTGTTACCACAAGACTCAGGTTATGAAGTAAAAGAATTACTCGGTGGTTGTTTATGTTGTGCAGGACAATTGCCTATGCAAATTGCCTTGTCTCGATTGATTTATGATAAACAACCCGATCGACTATTTATAGAACCTACAGGCTTAGGTCATCCCGCTCAACTTTTGGCACAATTGACTGAACCGCAATGGCAAGCGCAAATTGATATGCGTGCGTTGGTGACAGTAATCGATGGGAGTCGCTTACATGATTCTGAATGGGTGAATCAAGCGCATTATCAAGATCAGTTAAAAGCTGCACAAATTGTTGTGGTTTCGCATGCAGATAGCATGTCTGCGTCTGATCATGAGGTATTAAACCAGTTTAAAAATGATTACTTTGCTTATATTCAAACTTGGGTATTGGCAGAGCAGGGTAATCTTGATATTCAACAGCTGGATCTATCACATCAAGGGGGGGAGAGAAAAGTTGTACCGCTGATTCAAGTGCAAAAGCAATTTAACCCCGATGAAGTACTGCCTGTGGTTAAACAATTACCTTATCACTATGTTGAAACGGCTAATGGGTATACTGTTGCTGGTTGGAAATTTTCAAAGCGTTGGCAATTCGATTTTTATGACTTGTTAGATGTCTTGTGTGAGCAAAAAGACTGGTTGCGCATCAAAGGGATATTCAATACCAATCAAGGTTGGATGACATTTAATTTTAATCCTGAAAATTTGAATTATAAATCGGGTGAAGAAAGCTTGGATAATCGGATCGAACTCATTAGCCAGCACAATCGTGATTGGGAAAGTTTAGAAACGGCTTTGTTGAATTGTCGAATTGATCAGGCGGAAAAAACGCAGTAATCCTTTTGAAAATCTTATAGACTGTGCGCCATATTTAAGAACTTTTTGGAACTTTCATGGCATTAAAAGCAACAATTTATAAGGCTGATCTGAATATTGCCAATATGGATGTGCATCAATATGGTGATTATCAATTCACGATGGCATTACATCCGTCTGAAACGATTGAACGTTTGATGGTACGTGTATTGGCATATGCTCGCTTTGCAGATGAACGTTTGGAATTTACCAAAGATTTATTTGAAACTGATGAACCTGCTTTATGGGAGAAGGATTTAACCGGACAGTTGATTAAATGGATTGAAGTTGGTTTGCCTGACGAAGACAAAGTTAAAAAAGCGGCAGCGCGTTGTAAAGAAGTGGCTGTGATCGCCTATGGTTCAGCCGTTGCAGAATGGTATAAAAGAAGTTCTAAACTCAAAACATTGTCAAATGTTCAGGTATGGCAATTGTCTGAGGCGACGACAACAGCAATTCAAGCTTTATGTCAACGCACCATGCAATTGCAATTAAATGTTATGGATGGTGAGTGGACCTTGATTGGTGATGATGCTCAAGCTGTGATTGAATGGACACAGTTACAGTAAGCATTGTTGTTCAATAAAAATTGACAAGAAAAGCAAGCGAATCGCTTGCTTTTTTTTACTCAAATTTCGTATACCTAGAGTGATAAAAATAGCTATGTAGAAAATCAATGAATAATGACATCTACCACTTACTTATGGCTTTGGCGATTGGTGCAATTATTGGAGCAGAGCGTGAGTATCGCAGTAAGTCGGCAGGATTGCGAACTATGATTATGGTGAGTTTAGCATCCTGTTTATTCACCATACTTTCAATTAAAATTGGAGTGCAAAATCCTGATCGTTTGGCTGCAAATATTCTGACTGGCTTGGGCTTTTTAGGTGCGGGGGTTATTTTTAAAGATGATAATAGAATTTCTGGGATTACTACAGCAACAACGATTTGGATGGTGGCAGCTTTAGGTATGGCCGCAGGTGCTGGTTATGAATATTTAGCATGTGTTGGTACAGTACTGGTATTGGTTGTTCTCGTATTTCTTGTCTATTTTCAAGAGAGAATTGAAGCCATTCACCAATCGCGTAACTATAGAATTTTATGTGATTATCAACAAGAAACTTTAGATAAATATGAGGAATTATTTAAACAATACCATATGAAAATTTTACGTGGCGTGCAAAATAAAACTGAAAAACAGATTGTTGGGCGCTGGGTGTTAATAGGATCTGCTCAAAATCACAAAAAACTCACAAACTATTTGCTTTTAGATCAAGAGATTAAAGAGTTAAGCTTTTAAAACAAGAAAAAGTGTGCTTGATTTATTCAATTTTTTATTCATCAAATTTTCAGCTTAGCGATTTAATCTAACGAAATGTATAAGTATTGGAGTAAACCGATGCGAGATCCTTATGAGCGAGTTATTCATTTTAATCAGTCGCGAGATGAGAAATTTCTAGCAATTAAATATAAATTAATGGCGAGCAGTGCTTTCCGCTTTTTTCGTGGTTCATGTCATTTATATTATGAAGATTTAGCAAGCCAACAAACATGGAAAGATCAAACCATCACTTGGATCTGTGGTGATTTACATATCGAGAATTTTGGTAGTTATCGTAGTCGACATCAAGTGGTTTATTTTGATTTAAATGATTTTGACGAGGCAATTTTGGCCTATCCAACGTGGGATGTGTCCCGTTTTATTTGCAGTATATTTCTGGCTGGCAAAGAGCTGAATATCGGAGACGATGATTTAAAATCTATCGCGGAACAACTGGTAGATGAGTATTTAAATGCACTTCGAATAGGGAAAGCTTATGCAGTAGAAAAAGAAACCGTCGATGGTATTTTAAAGAAATATATTACAACAGTTTCTGAGCGTGATCCTGTGGCATTTATTGAATCGCGTTGTTCTTTAGATAAAACAAGTGAGCGGCGTTATTTGGTGATTGATCAGAAAAAATATTTTAAAATAGAGTCCAAAAGCTTATATACAGCACTGATAAAAACATTTTCTGAGGATTTAAAAACACTCAAGGCGAAAAATCAATCAAATTTTCAAGTATTAGATGTCGCATTCCGTATTGCGGGGACAGGAAGTATTGGCTTAAATCGCTATGTATTCTTAGTCTATGATAGTGAAAATAAAACCCATACTTTATTCGATATGAAACAGGCTCAAGCTTCCTCTTTGAGCTTGTCTCCATTTCTAAAAATACAACAACCAAAATGGGATGATCATGCGCAACGCATTCAATTCATTCAAACACTCATGCAGTATCAAATACCGGCTCAGTTATCACGGCTAGACTTTCAAGGACAAGCGTATATTGTCAAAGCATTACAACCTGAACAAGATAAAATTGATTTTAAACAATGTGTAGATAAACCTAAAAAATTTACCGATGCCTGTTATAACATGGCTCGATTAATTGCTTATGCTCAATTACGTTCAACAGGGCGTAAAGGTTCTTCAACAGCAGATGAATTAATCAATTTTGCAGAACAAGCAGAACTTTGGAAAACGCAGTTGTTGAAATACACGTATAATTACGCCCAACAAGTTGAGCAAGATTATCAAAGTTTTTGTAAAAGTTATGCTGAATATCGTAATGAACAAAAGACAGTGATGAGTAAAGCTTTGCATAAACCCGAATGATGAATAGGAATAATGTATGTCAAATGAATTAGAAATTATTGACTTAAAAGTTGGTGAAGGTAAAGAAGCAGTAAAAGGTGCTTTGATTACAACCCATTATACTGGCTGGTTGGAAGACGGAACCAAATTCGATTCTTCAATTGATCGCGGCAATTACTTTGAAACAGTGATTGG
Organism: Acinetobacter sp. LipI_19; assembly: GCF_058242925.1. NCBI lineage: Bacteria > Pseudomonadati > Pseudomonadota > Gammaproteobacteria > Moraxellales > Moraxellaceae > Acinetobacter > Acinetobacter sp. LipI_19. The sequence continues at coordinate 2,945,547 of NZ_JBZAYK010000001.1, read as the reverse complement.
AACAGGGCGTGTAATCAAGGGCTGGGATCAAGGTATTATGGGAATGAAAGTGGGCGGTAAACGTAAATTGATCGTTCCTGCACACTTGGCTTATGGAGAGCGTAAAATGGGCAAAATTATTCCAGCAAATTCTAATCTGATTTTTGAAATTGAACTGTTTGATGTCAAAACGCGTGATTAAATCTGCTAAATGTCTGGATTGACTCAGCCATCACTCTTCAAACATAAAAATAGAGGTCAATTGATCTCTATTTTTTATGTTTAATGCAGCATCTATTGACTACACGATGTTGTACTAAAAATGTTGAGAGGGGCTTTTTGACTTCTGTATATTTTACTCAGATAAAATATAACCCGAATTCGACTTTATAAGTTTATTATTTATCTAATAGTGTGATTTTAAACACAATAGTTTTATTTTTTTGTTTATTATTTGCTCAATGCTTAACAATCATCTACAATACTTTTGTCTTAAAAGTGTTTAAATATCACAAATAAATAATTCTGCTCAGAGTTATTTTTTAAGGTTCGTTTCAGTTTTATTCTTTTAAATCATCGTTGTAAAACCTCTGGCTTAATTCGTCTTGAAAAAGGATTTTAGTATTTCATTATTGATGTACTACGGACGAATTCAGATTTAAAAACAATGATGATCGAGTATTTAAATATATGCTAAGCCGTTACTTTTCTCCTTCAGCGATGATATGCGTAACACTATTGTTTTCGTCCTTTTATAATAGTGCAATGGCAGAAGTAGACCAAGTTGCTACTGAAACTCCAATAGAGCACGAATTACCTAAAATTGATTTAAATACGCTGACTATTATTGGTTATCATGAAATTACGCCGAACCATGATGCAGTGATTCCAGATTATGCTGTCACCACGAAACAGTTTGAGCTGCATTTAGATTGGCTGCAAAAAAATGGCTATAATTTTGTCAATGTCGACCAAATTATTAAAGCCAACGAAGGTAAATATAAACTACCCACCAAACCTGTATTGTTGACTGTAGATGATGGTTATCAATCTTTTTATCAATATGCATATCCTGTCATTAAACAACGTAAAATTCCTGTTGTACTCGCTGTCGTTGGCTCATGGTTAGAACCTAAAGCCAATGAAATGGTTCAATTTGGTGATGAAAAATTAGCACGTAAAAAACTTTTGACTTGGGATGAACTTAAAACCATGCAAAAAAGTGGCTATGTAGAAATTGGTAGCCACAGTTATAATTTACATCGTGGTATTTTAGGCAATCCTCAGGGCAATTCTGAGCCTGCCGCCGTCACACGCGAATACGATCCAAAAAGTAAAACCTATGAATCTGATAAAGTCTATGCAGATCGTATTTTTAGTGATTTGAAAAAAAATAATAAATTATTGCAATCACATGGTTTAAAAGCACCACGTGTGATGGTGTGGCCATATGGTCGTTATAATATGGAAGCGGTTGCTTTGGCTAAAAAGGTGGGTATGCCCATCACCATTAGCTTAGATGATGGTCCAGACCATATTGAGAAATCGTTAGGCCATTTGAACCGCATTCTTGTCGAAGGCAATATGACTACGGATTCTCTAGCACAAGAAATCCAAAGTCGTCAGATGAATTTTACTGACAATAACCGTCCACAAAAAGTCATGCATGTGGATTTAGACTATATCTATGATCCAGATGAAGCGCAGCAAGAGAAAAACTTAGGACATCTGTTAGACCGTATTCGTGAAATGAATGTCACTACGGTATTCTTACAGGCATTCGCTGATCCAGATGCGAATGGGTCAGCTGATATGGTGTATTTCCCAAATCGTTATCTACCAATGCGTGCAGATTTGTTTAACCGTGTTGCATGGCAGATTCAAACTCGGACCCATGTGAGTCGTTTATATGCGTGGATGCCGTTATTGGCTTGGGACTTACCAACTTCAAATCCTGCGTCTAAAGATGTGGTGGTGACTCAGCAAGCCAAAGACAGTGATCATTTAAATATGGGATATCATCGTTTAAGTCCATATTCACCAGAAGCACGTAAAGTAATTGAAGGTTTATATCAGGATTTAGCAAAATCGACGACGTTTGATGGCATCTTGTTCCATGATGATGCAACACTTTCAGATTATGAAGATGCTAGTCCAGAAGCGATTAAAGCTTATCAAAAAATTGGTTTACCAGCGGATTTAGAAGAAATTCGTAATGATGATGCAAAATTGCAAAAATGGACTGATTTTAAAACCAAGACCATTGATAACTTTGCAATGGATTTAGCGCAAAAGGCGCGTTATTACCAACCATTCTTACTGACTGCACGTAACTTATATGCCCAAGTTGCACTTTCAGCATATTCGGAAAACTGGTATGGCCAGTCTTTAGAGCAATCGATTAAAAATTATGACTTTACTGCAATTATGGCAATGCCGTATATGGAACAGGCACCAGATGCAACTAAGTTTTATAAAGATTTAGTACAAAACGTGAAGAAACAACCAAATGGGATTAAAAAGACGATTTTTGAATTACAAGCAGTGAACTGGCGTAATAATCAAAAGATTCCAACATCAGAAATTGCTCAAACGATCCAGTCTTTATACCAACAAGGTGTGATGCATGTGGGGTACTACCCCGACGATCCAATTGAGGATCACCCAAATACTGCTGAAATGCGTAAAGTATTTGATTCTAAACCACAACGATTGGTTCCTTAAGGTCTGATATGAGCGCATTTCAACACCTGTGGCAATCAGTATTAAACTTTATCTTCTATTATCCATTATTTATGTCGTATTTATGGATGATAGGTGCTTTAATTTTCTATTGGAAAGAACGTAAAGAGCCCCCATATACTCAACCGCCAACATTGGAAGAATATCCTTTAGTTGCTGTGCTTGTGCCATGTTTCAATGAGCAAGATAATGCGGATGAGACCATTAGTCATGCATTAAAGTTGAATTATCCAAACTTTGAAGTCATTGCGATTAATGATGGGAGTTCTGACAATACCGCAGAAATCTTAAATGAGTTGGCTTTGAAGTATGACAAGCTGCGCGTCGTACACTTGGCTGAAAATCAGGGTAAAGCCATGGCTTTACAAGCAGGTAGTCTGCTTACCGATGCTGAATTTTTAATTGGTATTGATGGCGATGCGTTACTTGATCCATATGCTGCACAGTGGATGATTCGTCATTTTCTCAATAATCCTACAGTTGCAGCTGTGACAGGAAATCCACGTATTCGTACCCGTTCTACTTTACTTGGACGGATTCAAGTTGGTGAATTTTCATCAATTGTTGGTATGATTAAACGCGCACAACGTACTTTCGGGCGTTTATTTACAGTTTCTGGTGTAATTACTGCTTTTCGTAAAAGTGCTGTACATGAGGTAGGCTATTGGTCACCGAACATGTTAACAGAAGATATTGATATTACATGGAAATTACATCGTGCGGGTTGGGATGTAAAGTTTGAACCCAATGCCTTGGTGTGGATTTTAATGCCAGAAACCTTTGATGGTCTATGGAAGCAGCGCTTACGTTGGGCCATGGGTGGCGCTCAAGTTTTAATTAAGAATTTTGATGTATTATTTAAACCGAAACTTAATTTTCTATGGCCTTTGATTATTGAGCTGATCCTCACCTTAGTTTGGTCATATTTAATGCTGATTATGGTGATTTTCTGGATTTTGCATTTGGTGTTACCTTATGCGGGATTCCCTGCAATGAGTTCTCCATTATTACCTATGGGAACAGGTATTTTACTCGGTACAACTTGTTTACTGCAGTTCGCAATCAGTAAGTGGATGGATAGTCGTTACGAATCGAGTTTAGTGAAAAACTATTATTGGATGATTTGGTATCCCTTTGTATTTTGGTTGATTACAGTAACGGCAAGTATTGTTGCATTTCCAAAAGTTCTTTTACGTGGAGAAAGTAAAAGGGCACGTTGGGTCAGTCCCGATCGTGGTATGCGACATGATGACTAAGATGTTAGTCAAAATAAGTTTTGAGATACGAATATGAAAACAAATTCTTTGATTATTGATTTACGTAAGCAGTTACCGTGGCATCGTCGTTATTTCTCCACGACAATGACGGCAATGCTATGGGCATTTTGGTTGTTGCTTTGGAGACCTATTGTTATCTTGGTGGGATATCTTTCACTTGAGAAACCACAACTAGTACATTACTTTTTTAATGCTTTTGCAAAAGCATTAGAAAGCGGATTGTTTGCGTTGATTGCTTGTGCAATTTCTTTGTGGCTATGGAGTAACTTTGTTCCAGCAAAGACCAAAAAGGAAGCAGAAGCTAAATCTACACAAGAATATGCTGATCATTTCAATTTGGATATGGATGATCTTTTACATTCTCGTCAGCAAAAAATCGCTACAGTTCATCATGATGCTGATGGTCGAATCACATATATTGACTAATGGTTTAGTCGGCAAAAGTCCCACAGGTTGGGGCTTTTGTTTTCAAAGGGAAACTTAGATGTCCGCAAAAATAAACTCGGCAGAAAGTATTCGAGGTTTAGCTTGTTTAGCTGTCGTATTTTCTCATCTTGCAATGAGTTTTTTTCCATATTTACATCATTTTGATCCCAATGAGAAAACAGACTTGGCTTGGGTGTATGCCATACATCATTTGCCTTTTGGTTTTCTCTACTCAGGTGATGCGGCTGTTTTTGTATTCTTTGTCTTAAGTGGCTTTGTACTCAGTTATGCGATCTTAAAAAGCCCTCAAAAATTTCATGCAAAAATTAACAATATGATGATTAAACGCTATCCACGTTTAATGATCCCAGCGCTGACTTCATGCGTCATCATTTGGTTGGTCTTTAAAGTCATTCATATTGATAGTAGTCATGTGGGTGCTTGGTTACATGCATTTACGATACAAGATTTTAGTTTTAAACATGCATTATATGAAGGAACTATTGGTGCATTTTTATTCTCGGAAAGTGATATAAACTGGGTGTTATGGACGATGACGATTGAGCTTATGGGCTCATTTGCATTATTTTTTCTACTCTATTTGTATCATTATAAACATAGTGCCTTTTGGCTAGGTTCACTTTTAATTCCTTGTTTTGCATTTCTTTGGCGTGGGCAAGGTTTCAGCTTTGGGATTTCCAGCTTTATTATTGGTATCTATATCTATCTGTATGCCAAACCACTTTCGAATGTTGTAGCCATTTCTATGTTATTGATTGGCCTATATTTAGCGGGTGCACATAATACCAGCGCAGCCTATAGCTGGGTGCATCATATTTTAGGGGAGAATACTTATGATTATAGTAATTTCATTGCTGGGATTTTAATTGTTTACAGTGTTTTGATGAGTCCATTATTGTCTAAAGGCTTAGACCACCCGATTTTAGTCTGGTTAGGAAAGTTATCTTTTTCCATTTATCTATTACATCTAATGATGTTGTATTTAATCTGTATTCCGCTATTTAACTTATTTTTAAGTTGGCATTGGAGTTATTCTTTCGCTGTAATCTGCTCAGGATTAACTGCGATTGCAGTCACTTTGATTGCTGCAAATTTTTATAGTGATTATGTCGATCAGTTCGCTATTAAGGTCAGTAATAAAATTGCCGACAAGGTTTTAAATTAGTACTTCAAGACTCGGATACAATTTGCAAATATTGTTTACAATTTAAGATGTATTGAGTTGTTTTTTAGACATTAAAAAATTGATAAATATCGTGATTTAATCAAGTATGGGCGACTCATTTTTAGCATGGATCGCTTATATGCATCTGTTCAAATCCATTGTTATTTCATTGATTGCAATGAGTCTTCAATTTGCTCAAGCAGCACCATTAAATGCTCAGCAAGCACTGACCGATGCACCGCCAATGAGTTTATTTGAATCGTGGAATACACCCATTGAGCCCTTTAAAATTTTTAATCATGTCTATTATGTTGGTACTGAAAATTTATCTTCAGTACTGTTTGATACGGGTGATGGTTTGGTTTTAATTGATAGTGGGATTGATCAATCGGCAGTGCAGATTAAAGCCAATATTGAAAAATTAGGTTTTAAAATTACAGATGTAAAATATCTACTCAATAGTCATGCCCGTTTAGATCAAGCTGGTGGTTTTGCTAAGTTAAAACAATGGAGTGGTGCTCAATTGGTCGCAAGTGCTGCAAATGCCGAAATGCTAGAAAATGGGGGCGTGACTGATTTTGCTCTAGGTAAGCAATTGCCTTTTCCTTCTGTAGCTGTAGATATCATCATTAAAGATGGGCAACAATTAAAGCTCGGTCGTCAAATCTTTACAGCACATGCGACGCCCGGCCATTTACCAGGCGCAACCTCTTGGACGACAGATATCCGTTACTACTTTAAAAACTATAAAGTCATCTATGCCGACAGTTTATTTACTGGCGGTTATTATTTGGTAAACAATATCAACTATCCAAATCTAGTTTCAGACATACGACATACATTTAAAACTTTGGATGCAATCCATGCAGATATTTTCCTTGCCAATAAAGCTGATCGTTTCTATATGAAGCAGAAATTAGCCAAATTGAATATGGGTAATAAAAAAGCATTTATTGATCAGACGGGTTTACAAAATTATGTAGCAAAGGGGAGAGTTGAATTTGAACAAGAATTACAACAGCAACAACGCTTAGCGCAGTTTAAAACATTGCAATAATTAATTTAAAATAAAACATGCTTTATGTATTATATGGCGTGTTTTATTTTAAATATTGCTATAATTCAGGTAAAACTGATCATTTATTTTGAATGATATATAACAGATAAAGGCTTATACTAAAATATTGAAAATACAATATTTCAAACAGTTATTATTCATTTGTAGTGTCGTGCTCACTTCATCTATATATGCACAAGAATTTCAACAACTCAATACTCAAACGAAGCTTGCAAAACAATGCCATAAAGATGACGAAGACATATTTTCACCTCAAAACTATCAATTGGGCTCGATAAAAGTCGTATTAAAAACTTATTCCTGTATTGGTAAAAAGCAAGTTCGAGAGCAATATTTTTCAGCGTATGGGATACAGCTGGGTGCTAAAAAATCATTATATTTAGTCGATCAACTGGCGGATGCAAGTGGTTATGTTAGTGTTAAATTAGAGCAAGTAGATGCAGATACCATTGTGTTTGACAGTATGTATGAACGTGGCGGCGATTTAGTGATTATGTAGATGCAAGATTTACAAAATATCTATCATGTGAAAGTTCATTATATGGCTTCAGATGAAGGCGCGGTAAAGTTGTATAGTAAAAATAATCAGATTTTATTCAAAAAATTGATTTAAAAGCGCTTAAAGATGATCAGCCGATATATGAAAATATAGGAAAACCCATAATATTCAAAAAGGTGCCAGGCAAAGGGATCGTATTTGCTTCAGGTGATCTAAAAGCATTACAAAATTAAAATAAGAGATCTAGTTTATCGATATAGAGAAAACAATTGTTACGTTTAAGCTGGGTATCTCTAGTGAGATAGTTATACAATTTATAGGGTAAACTATTAAAAAAACAATCAAAATACTCAGCTTTAAACTTAGCTCATGAGTCTGAACTGGGGCGTATTATATGCTTGAGATTACGCTATGTTGAAATTTATCCTAGTCGTGTTATTTTTGATCACGTTATATGTGTTATGGCGATGGGTTGCTAAACAAAAAATTAATGCAGCTTTTGAAGAACAACGACAAGCGTTATCTGAATTGGTTCAGAATCCTCAAGAAGAGCATGATCTACCCGAAAAAACCAAACTGATTAAACAGATGATTGCAGAAGAGCGACAAAAGGCGGGTTTAACCCAAGTAAAAGAGGCATTAAGCGCTACAGTTCAAGTAGAGCAGCAGAGTTTAGTCGAAGACCAATATGCACTCGCCAAGCAGATCACTGATGAAGACCAACGTTTATTTGATTCAGCTGCGCAACTTTTTTTTGAACAAGCTTTACAGACCAAAGACTTTTCTCAAGCAGGGCATATTCAACATGATGTACTCAGTAAAATGCCTATGAATACACAAAGTCAGATTGGTTCTTTTGATTTTGGTGAATGGTCTATTTTTTGGAGCTATCATGAACAATCACTTGAATACTATGTCGGACGTTATGGGGTATTCTATGCGCATGTTGATCATCAAGGTATAGAACATAAAGCCGAATTTAAAGATCGTTATTGATTTTCTCTTAGGCTGCTTAACTCTTTTAGTCGAAATATTGTGGAATTGATTTCACAATCTAAATGTGCAAATCCTGAAGCTAACCCCAAAGCGCCATAAGTAAGACTTCCCGTAAGTTCATTACATTGAGCATCACGATAATTAAGCCAAGCCTTTTGTGATTTTTCCAGTAATAACTTGTTGTTATCATCGTATTGCAGATAAATGCGTTGATATAACTCAGGGTCTGTTGGCATTTCATAAACGGCTTGCGTTGTAGGTTAAAATTGAGCAGGCAAGGCATGAAACGAAGAGAATAGCGAGACTATTTTCGAGTTTCATAACGTAGGCTGTGATAATTTTAGCCACAACCCTGAGCAAGAACAAAGCAGTGCTTTGTTTGCAGCGCAAGGCGCAGCGGGGGACTAACGTGTTTTTTGCCGCTACGTGTTACCTTGCGAAACGATGTTTCTCATCATTTAGAATGACTAAATTTCATATTTCGTGCCTAGTATCGCCTAAAAAACACTCGTAGTCGCAAACGTAGACGAATTGTCAACAGACCCTATCATTTTCGCTTTATCTGTTTTTAATTGCTGTTGCATACATTGATAAGCTTGTTGTTGATCTTGTTGATTACATTGCGCATGAGCTGTATTGAATAGGCTTATAAAAAGCAAAGCTAAAAAACTATATTTGATCTTTTTTATCATTTAATTTTCACCAAGAAGTTGCAAATCAGTCGAGTATTATATAGAGAGTAGTTGAGAAATTCGTTGCTTCACTTGATTTAAATAGAACAGGTCATCGTTCAGTCGATACATTAAAATAGCACCCTCATAATCGGCCACGCTTATTTTTGCCAAAATTTGTGCATCGGTTTGATTCATTTTTTGTTGAAATAATTGATACAAGGCATTTTGCCAATCTTGGAAAATTTCACGGATTTTTTCCAAGACTTCTAAAGAAATATGGCTGGCCTCTAAGGACAGCATCCCAACTAAACAGCCTTTTATTTCATAACTAAAAAAATGAACAGCTTTATCATGGATGATTTGAAATTGTTGATTTGCATCCACTACAGCAAAATCTTCGAGTTTAAACAACGATTGATTTAAATAAAGATGAGTGTGCGCTAAGATCTGCATCAATAAGGCTTGTTTGTTGGGATAATAATAATAAAACGATGCTTTACTGAGTCCACATGCTTTTGCCAACATCTCCATACTTGTCCCTGCATAACCATGTGCTTTAAATTGCAAAGCACAGGTATTTATCATGTGTTCAGGTGTAAGTTTTTGTGGGCGCATAGATGACCTTGCTGCTTATGGGCTTAAAATTAATTGTGGATGAATGTCTCAAAAATATTTAACATTTTATCCCAAATTGGCTCTGAACCTTGACGAAAATAGCCCATATGTCCAATCTGTTTTAAACCAAACTCGTCTGCTGATATGTTGATATAGTGCATGGGCGCATTTTTATAATGTTGCATAAAAGCATAACGAGAATTTGGCAATGCCCAATCATCATCTAAAGCGGCTACTGCATAAATTGGCGTTTTAATTTGGGCATATTGCTCATGCAAATTTTTTTGCTCAGGATCTGCAAAAAAATAAGTGGGATTTTTACACCATCTACGCCATTGTTGATAGACCCCTTTAGGTAAATCTGCACCCATATTGAGTTTACTCCAAGGCAAGTAACCTGTAATCGCCACCATAGGTGGAAAGATAATATTCCAAACTACCTGAACTTTAATTTTTTCTTTCAATGGCATATAGCCATGCCAGCCAGCACCTGTGCCAAAACAATACATTGCGCTTACTTTGGTATGATTCGGTGTTAGCCCTAAAGCTTGTCCACCGTAAGAATGTCCAACTAAAAATAGGGGCATGTCTTGTTTAAAACTGTAGTCAATTGCACCTGCTAAATCTAATTTTCCCCAATCGAGGTATGACATTTTAAAACCTTTTAATTGCCGTGGAGCAGAGTTGGCCACCCCACGATAATCAAAAGTGAGTACCTGATAGCCCAATTGTGCAGCATATTCAGAGAAGCGGCGATAAAATGCTTGAGGGACTCCTGTTGCACTGGAAACAACAATTTTTGCTTTGATTGTATTGACTGGCGTGTAAAGTATGCCAGCCAATATATAACCATCCAGTGCCTTAAAACTAATGGCCTGACTGGTAAAACTATTGCCATTCAAGTGTTGGACCTCAGTTGAGTACTTTAAATTTTGCATGATTGTTCCCACAGTTATTAGATTATCGCCGTATATCGCTATGATTGGTTTACTTACCTTTAAACTGTGGTGCTCGACGTTCAATCATTGCTCTTACACCTTCTTGCGCATCCTCAGAGGCAAGTAAAGGGCTAAGTAGATTTTGTAGGTTTGCAAATGCGACTTCAGGACTTTGTAAAAAGGCTTGATGAGCCGAATGCAGTGCCGCTTTGACGGCAAGTGGTGCAGCATTGGCAATACGTTCAGCCAATTCTATGGCACGCGTTAACTGTTGGTTATCCTCAACAACTTCAGTCACTAAATTCATTTCATAGGCTGTTTGTGCATAAAATAAATCACCAGTTAACACATATTTCATAGCTTTTACCCAGCCAGCAGCTTGGATGAAACGTACCGTTGCACCACCAAAAGGTAAAATACCGCGCTGTACCTCAATTTGGGTAAATTGAGTATTTTTGTTGGCAATAACAATGTCAGAATTCAACATTAATTCTATACCAGCGGTATAACAATAACCCTGTACCGCGGTTACCAATGGCTTTGTTCTTTGACGCCCAACAGTTCCCCAAGGGTTCACAATATCATTGCTAAAATTAAAAACACCATCGGCTAATTTTGGTTGTAACTCAACCAAGTCCAATCCTGCAGTAAAATGATCCCCATGGGCAAAGACCACCGCACAGCGTAGTTCTGGATTATTTTCATATTCAGTTAAAGCCAGTGATAGGTCGTGAATCATATGACTATCAAAAGCATTGCGTTTATCTGCACGGTCTAGGCCAACTAAAAAAATATGACCACGGATTTCACGACTGACTTTTCCTTGTAGATTTGACATTTGTTATTCTCTCATTGGTTGTTTTATAAGTTTTTAAACGATCGTTAGAAAACTGTCAATGATTTTAGAGTGACTAAACCGTTTACATCGGTATAGCCTATTTAAGGCGTTGAAGGATCGCTGCATTGTGTATGTTATTTGGCGCTTTGGGGGGAGTACCTATAGTTTTTATAAGAAATTTAACTAGACATAAAAATCTGCTCATAAGCTTAAATGCCTAGCTAAATTTATCACTAGGCATTTAATTTAAAGAGATTTAAACCTGAAGGATTACTTTTTAAACTTGGTTAAAAGCTTTTGGATCGGCAATTTATCACTTGCATACCCATAAATTGCAGCAAAAGGTAAGGCTGTGCGAGCAAGATAGGCGACACGCCATAAACCACCATGATTGGCACCCTCCATCATCAATTCTAATGGATGTCCCATCTTAGTTTCTGGATTTGCAACAGACTTCGGATTTCTTAAGTCATGGATCCAAAGTGCTGCCATAATTGAATTGGTTGTTTCAGGGCGGAATGCTTCTACATCAAACAAACTTGCACCGTTAAACGCTGCTTTAAGCAAAGGATTCTTGGTGACCGAATGTGTCGTCGTGGATGGTGCAATATTGATACTGACATGTTGCCCTTGATGTCGTGCTAAAGTTGCACGCCACTGTTGAATGCGTTTTGCCAAGGCATAATTAGGGCCTTGTTCAACCACAAGACAATCAGCAATCCCATAGAATTTACCATTGTCAGAGGCAATCAGTTGTTGATCATTGTGCTTAAAGAATTGTTTTAAGGAGAGAATTGCAATCCCTTTGCTGAATACGGTTTCAAATTTTGATCTATGTTTGAACTTTTTGTTTGAACATTCAATCACTTCTTCAGGTACTGCATAAACATCTGTAGGCGTACACATATACATCAATGATGAATCATTCTTGTGTTCACTGACATGGCTCATAATCGTGTCCATTGCCATCGATACACGGACATGTTTTTCACCATCTAAATAAGCAATTGAGGCCAAATCTAATTTGTGTGGATTATCACAAAGCCATTGTGTAATTTCTGGAATTTGGGTTAGTAAATTTGCCCCAAGTTTACTTTTTAATTCTTCAATATTATGGGTGTTGGCGATTTTTTGAAAACTTGGTGCGTGCAGTGTAGCATTGCCATTTTCAATGATTTTAAGAATTCTTTCCCAAACGCGTTCATTGGGCAGATCAACGGCAACAATATTGGCTTTCCATTTCGATAACCATGTTAATGGGCCTGCCTCTGAGGCTGCGCCAAATAAAACTAAGGTACGATCCGATAAATCAAACCATTCGGGATGAGCAATCACTTCTCTCAGTGCTTCTGCATGACTGGCTTCAATAATGCCAGTTTCTTGCCACTTTTGAATTTGCTGATATAGCGCTTCGCCTTGCAGTTTTTGCCCATGATAGGGCACATACCACTCTACCTCAGCATCTGACTGACCTTTAAAACTAATGCTTTGAATCTTGTCTAGTACTGGAACTGTACCAATATCTTTTAAAGAATAGCGTTGTCCATCTCTAAAGAAATCAAAACTATGTTGGGCTTTGTGCAAGCCTTGCTTGGCTATAGTGATGGCGTTTTGACTTGAACGAATCCCATGTTCGACCAATGCCTTAAAATAAACTGGATAATTTTTACGCCAATTTTTTTCATCTAAAGCTTGCTGTGCGCTGAGATGATCAACCAAGGACAGTGCTTCTGCAATGATTTCTTTACCGACTTGCGAGCTGCTACTTTTTTGAGTCTTTGGATGAACTGGAAACTGTAAACCATCAATTGAACTGGACATGCAAAATATCTCGTTTTATTTCATCATTAATATACAGATGTATACATTATCCATGCCATATTCAATACTTGGGTGGCATTTTCTGACAAAATTCAGATAAATTGGTCGTATAAATTAAATAAATCACTGATAAAAATATCTAAAATTAAGCTTAGTATTTCATTTATAGAAAGTTTCATTATTGTCATTTTGTTCGTTTTAAAGCTCAATTTGTTGATAAGCTAAAATGCAGTAAATATCTATTTGTGTATGATTTATATCCATTTATTATGTGTATATGTTATGTTGAAATTTGCGTAGATTATATTTTTTACATCTTTTTAAGTTAATTCCGACAATTTTAGTTGATTTTCACTCATTCAGCCTCATCTTCAGTTAAAATACCGACTTCAGCTTGAGGATAGAGTTATGTCGACTGAGAACACCAATACTGCGGTTGCAGAAGAAATTCCAAATTTATTGATTACTCCCAATGCGCAAGAGTATTTAAAAGATCTTTTGGAGAAGCAAAATACTCCAGGAATTGGCGTTCGTGTATTTGTTGAAAATCCAGGTACCCCACGTGCTGAATGTTGTATGGCATACAGTGCACCTGATGAAATTGCTCCAACAGATTACAAACAAGATTATCCTGATTTCCCAGCATTTATTGATACACCGTCGATTCCATATCTGAAAGATGCTGTAATTGATTACAACAAAGACCGTTTCGGTGGGCAGCTCACTTTCCGAGCACCTAACTCGAAAGTACCACGTGTTGGTCCAGATGCCTCTATGGAAGAACGAATTACCTATATTCTTCAGGCAGAGATTAATCCTGGATTGGCAGGGCATGGCGGAAACTGTGCACTAGTAGAAGTAGTAGAAGATGAAGAACATGGTTTAACTGCGGTATTAAAATTCGGTGGCGGTTGTCAAGGCTGTTCTGCGATTGATGTAACGTTAAAACAAGGTGTAGAAACTACGCTTAAAGAGCATATTCCTGAACTAGGTCGTGTGGTCGATCAGACTGATCACAGTCAAGCAGAAGGTGCTTATTTCAAATAGTCTGTATATCAATGTAGATATTTTACTGTTGTTCAAAACCTCCGGATTTCGGAGGTTTTTTTATGGTTGTCACATAGCTAAATTTTATTTTTGTATTTTTAAATATTGATAAGCTTAAATGAATCTTAAAAAATAGAATAAAAACTTAAAGATATACTCATAAACGTCCAAATATTAACCGAATGGTTAATAAAAATGAGAATAGTTATTAATATTGTTTATAATGCTGTGGTGTTTTATTACACATTGTATCTAAATCTTCATTGTCTATTCATTGCTGAGCCTCTTTGGAATACCTTATGTCTACTAACCGTATCATCCAATCTGCGTTATCTCTCTCCATTATCACCGTTATGATGGGTACTGCCTATGCAGCAGATTCATAAGAACCTTCTAATAAAACTAATTCTCAGTCTACAGAGTCAACTAAATTAGAAACAATTGTTGTGACAGCAAGTGGTTTTGAGCAAGAGGTGAAACAAACTGCCGCATCTATTTCTGTATTGACTCAAGAAGACATTAATAAAAAAGCGTATAGAGATATAACTGATGCACTCAAAGACGTTCCTGGGGTTGTCGTAACAGGTGGTGGCAGTTCAAGTGATATCAGTATTCGTGGTATGGGAAGTGCTTATACGGTTTTTTTGATTGATGGTAAAAAGGTCAATACACGTTCAGTTCGACCAAATAGTGATAACTCGGGTATTGAGCAAGGTTGGATGCCCAGTATTGAAAGTATTGAACGTATTGAAGTGATCCGTGGCCCGATGTCTGGTTTATATGGTTCAGATGCCATGGGCGGTGTGATTAATATTATTACCAAAAAAGTCGCAGATACTTGGACAAGTTCGGTTAAGTTAGATACGACACTACAAGAAAATAGAGATTCTGGGGATATCCATCAAGCAAATCTGTATGTTTCTGGTCCTTTAATCCGTAATTTACTTGGTTTAAAGGCGAATGGAACATTCTCACAACGCAATGAAGATGACATCATTGGTGGCTATAATAAGCAACGTATACGTGCAGGTGGCGCAACACTGAGTTTGACGCCAAGTACTGAGCATACCATTGACCTCGAATATCAGCGATCAATTCAAAACCGTGATCAAACTGTAGGTAAAACAATTGCAAATGTACCAGGGCGAAATGGTAAGCTCCCAACAGACTCATATACAGATTATTATCGTACCGAATATAGTTTGACTCATCGTGGTGAAATTGGCGATTTAAAGACACATTCTTATATTCAACGTGAGGAAAATGAAAATCCATCACGTAGCATGGAAGCAATCAATACAACATTTAATACTTTGAACCAAATCAATCTGGGTTCCCATGCTTTAAGCTTTGGGGGAAGTTATTTAAAAGAAGAGCTTGAGGATTTTGGCAATCAGTTAGTCATTGGTGGCTCAAAATTAACCAATTTAGACCGCTATAGCTGGGCATTATTTGCTGAGGATGCGTGGAATATTGTAGAGCCATTCACGGTAACGGCTTCATTACGCTATGACAAAGATGAAAATTTTGGTGATCATTTTAGCCCGAAAGTCTATGGTGTTTGGACCTTAAATGATAATTGGATTGTCAAAGGTGGGGTATCAACAGGTTATAAAACTCCTGCCTTACGTGCCACTGTTGCAGGGTGGGGACAAGCAACAGGTGGTGGTCAGTCGAGTGGTATGATTGTAGGTAATCCAGATTTAAAACCAGAAACAAGTATTAATTATGAAGCATCAATTAACTGGGATAATAATGACAATCTAGATGCAGGTTTTACCGTATTTAATAGTGAATTTAAAGATAAAATTACTGAAATTCGTACCTGTCAAGGAGACTCTGGAACTATGGGATGTTCTTGGTTAGGTCAAAACTTTGACTTTATCAGTCAACGTATTAATGTCGATAAAGCAAATATGCGTGGTATAGAGGCAACTCTGGGTTGGGCAATCACGCCAGATGTTCGTTGGGCAACAAATTATACATTTACAGATACCGAACAAAAGAGTGGTGCATTTAAAGGTAAGCCATTAAATGAAATGCCGAAACATATGTTTAATACCACATTAGATTGGCAAACAAATGATCAAGTTGGGATGTGGAGCCGCTTAAATGTAAGAAGTAAAACTTCTGACTATTTAAGTCGCACATCTATGGGGGATGGTAGACCAGCGTATGCAATGATTGATGTTGGTCTAAACTATAAACCTTCTAATGCCTTACAGTTTAATGCTGGTATTTATAACTTATTTGATAAAAGCATAGATACAGCGACTTATAATTATGTACTGGATGGCCGCCGTTACAATTTGGGTTTAATTTATAAGTTCTAAAGCTAGATTAAATTGCATTAAATCTGTTTAGTTATGAAAAAGGCGCTTTATACGCCTTTTTCAATATTTAGAATCTTTAAAGTTTCATCGGAATAATAAAATTTTTCCAAATAGATCCGTGCACGACTTTTTAAGTGTTGAGAAGCAAGCATCTGTTGAATAACAGGTTCAAGTAACTGTTGTAATTGATTTTGAATGAATGCTTCATCAATGTTGATATCACTTAAAATTAAATCAAAAGGTCGCTCTTCATTACGTACATACCAAGTCAGTACACCATCATGTACTTGTTTCTTTAAATAATCTGTTTGGCGAATATGTTCCCATATCTCATGCCCCATACCCACAGTTTTAGGTAAGTCGTTAATTTCAACATAATTACGCAATACAGCAATCGGTACTTTTTTAATTTTATGCCATAAATTGGCTTGAAAATGATAAAGTTTATTGTCATCAAATTGTTGATTAATGACTTGTTCACTCAACTGGCTAATTTTAATAATATTTTTTTGCAGATAATGCTTAACCGTATCATCTAAATTAGTGTCGGTAACCGATTCTAAAACTGATTTCCCCATCTTCATAAAACGTCCCACCCCCGGGACTTTTTTATTCATGACCGAATTATCAATATAATCCTGGATAGAGTGATGAATCAGTTGGGTTAACATACTTGAAAAGGCTGGATTATTGACAACACGTTTGATCAAGGCTTGACGATGACGTGATTTACTTGCGACATATTGGGCAATTTTATCAATTGTGGTGACTGGAATAATATCTTCAATTAAGGTTTCATCGTTACTTGGATGAATCAATGCAAAACGAATATGTTCAGCGATTTGCTCAATGAGAAAGTTATTTGCAGGCGTTGCTAAAATTTGCTTTAACAATAAATCATGGATTTGTGCAAAAGACCAAATTTGTTTTAAAGGCTGTTTTCTAAACCAGTGATAAAATTCAGTAAACTCAATTTTAATCGTATCTATCTGTGAAAACTCTTGGTCTAAAAAGCCAAGTTGGGCTTCGATCAATTGTTCAATAAGTTGATTTTTCATTTTTTGAGCTCAATTTGTCCATGTGTTTGATCAGACAATGGATTTTGCAAGGGCTGTACCTTATTTAAAAAGCTTAAATACTGATCTGCAACTCGTTCAGGTGCTTCGAGTAGGGGCATGTGTCCAACATGTTTTAGAATAATCGGTGTTTCAGCACGTTTTAATACCGACTTTAATTCATTTGCAACATCTGCATTTACAATCTGATCTTGTTCACCCCAAAGAATCATGGTTGGTGCCTCAATGTTTTTTAACATTGTGGTAAAGGTTGCAGGGGTATATAGTCGATTGAGGGCATCAATTTGATTGATAATTTTGGCAGTGTCTTGAGATTTAGCAATAAATAACTTTTCTTGTTCATCTTTAATTACACGGGCAGTAAAAGGTGGATTAAACATCACCTTTTTCATTACAAAATCCAAATCGCCTTTTTGGGTGATCAATAACTGTTTTAGATAGATAGGATTTCTTAGATAATTGGTGTTTGTCGACTTAAAAATACCGCCAGTACTCATCAAGAATAAGCTTTTAGTATCAAAAGGGTACTGTGAAGCATAAAACATTGCAATGGTTCCACCCAATGAGTGTCCTGCAATATTTAAATTATCTTGAATATGTGCGGCTTCAATAAAGCGTCTAAGTTGCTCTGTTACATTCGGCACAGATAAATCAAAATTGGCTGGGACTTGGGTAGTTCCAGCAGAAGGTAAGTCTGGAATAATGACATGATAATAAGGGGTTAATGACTGCGCAATATCATTCCATGTATCACGGCTGCTGGCTAAGCCATGAATCAGTAAAACAGTAGGTTTATCTTTAGACCCACCTTCACTATAAGACCAAATAACATCACCTACACGCAATGTTTTAGAACTTAAGCCTGCCCAAGCACGTTCTTCTTGTACAATTTTTAAATAATCCACATATTCTGGTGTACTAGCGGTTGCATTGTGGCTAGTTAAAAACAATACACCGATCGCAGTCAAACTTAACAATATGCTGTTTAAAAAATGAAGAGTTTTTTTATGGGACAGTTCAGACATGCATAGGGTTCCGAGTAAAAGACTAGGCATTATATAAAGTAAAAATATTATTCATGATCATAATTTTTTCAACATTTGCCGAGAAAGTCTTATTTGTAAGTTTTTTGCCATACTTTAAGCTTCTAACTCACCTAATATAAAGATTATTTTGTAGTTTGGTTAAATAATTTTATTGAAAATGTGAGTTATGTCTACATATTGTTTAAGTTTTGGTAGATAAACCATGCATAACAAAAATTGTAACAGAGTTTATTTTTAGTCAGTGACTTTCAAAATTTACGGCATTAAAATAATGCAAATCTCCACACAATGGAACGAAGACATGCTAACCGCTCAAGAAGCTTTAGAACGATTAAAACAGGGTAATGAACGTTTTGCACATGGTGAAACAAATCTGACTAAATTTTTGACGCATCAGCAACGATCTGAAATGATGGACAATCAAGAGCCATTTGCAATTATTTTAGGCTGTTCGGATTCACGTGTCCCAGCAGAAATGGTTTTTGACCAAGGTTTTGGCGATTTATTTGTGATTCGTGTTGCAGGTAATATTGTTGCGCCATCGCAAGTGGGGAGTGTGGAATTTGCCGCAGATAGTTTTGGTTGTCCATTGGTTGTTGTTTTAGGGCATAGCCATTGTGGTGCGATTCATTCAACGATTGAAGCACTTAAGAATCCCAACACACCTCCTTCTGCAAATCTCATGTCAATTGTGAATCGTGTACGTCCGTCAGTTGAAATTTTAATGCAAACTGAATTGAAAGATGATTTAGAAAAGTTATCTATGCATGCAGTGAAATCAAATGTTTTTGCCTCTGTTAATCAATTGCGCCATGGTTCAGCTGTTTTAGAAAACTTAATTGCAAAAGGTAAATTGAAAGTCGTTGGTGCTGAATATTCTCTAGAAACAGGTGAAGTTTCTTTTTATGATTTTTAAAAATTTAAATTTCTAAGATAAAAAATCCCACTTAGAGTGGGATTTTTTATCAGTATAGATTCTTAGAATCTATAACCCATTTTTAAACCATAAGCGATTGCATTGTTATCTTTAAATTCTGCAACATAGGCATCACTACCTGCTTGAGCACCCGTTTGTGCTTTAGCATCGCCTAACCAGAAGTATTTAACACCACCCGCAATGAAAGTCGCAGGTGTAGGGCTATATTGAACTCCTAAACCTACATTCCAATAACCTTCTGTTGGGCCTAAAGTTGAAACTGGGTTACCAGCACCTGAGTCCCAACCCACTGAGACATTACCTGCCCATTGGTCATTAATTTTACGACCGAGACCAGCTGTCACTGTATATTGATCATCAGAATATTCAACGAGGTTAAATCCGTTTGGACGACCAACAATTGGACCAACTGCTTCAGAAACTTGACCAAACTTTAATGGGCGGATTGAAAAGTCTTTCCAGTTCACCCAACGAAGATTTGCAAATGCAACTGTATTTGCCATGATCCCTGATTGTAAATCAATGTTGACCGACTGTGGTGTCGTAATTGTCGTTTTACCATTTGAAGCGGCAATTGCTTGTGCAGCAGCAGCTCCGCTATCACCGAGTAATGCTAATGCTCCAAGCGTAGGAATCGATTCATTAATATTGACATCATGATCGATTTCAGAGCGGTAAGTTACCGATGCTTTTAAGGCAATATCTGGAATTTGATAAGCAGCACCTGCTAACCAACCCACACCGCCAGTTTCTTTGATGTTAGCATCATAGCCATTGTATAAACTATATGCTTGACCACGAAGGCTTACATTTCCTTTAATGGTTTGGTATACACCACCACCAAAGAAGTTCAAGTTAGCTATAGGTTGAAAACCAAAAATCATTGAAATATTTTGGGTGTCAACTTTAACTTCAGTACTGCCTTTACCCAGTGTACTATTAGCCCCTGCAATACCTTTATCTACAGCTTGTGTTACGCCTGTTGTGATCAAAGCCATTGCATTTGCATTTCCTCGAATTTGCGTTGCAATTTGATCAATTACAGCTTGAGGTGGTGTTGGAGAACCAGTCATCGCAATTGCTTGCTGTGTTGCTCGGTCAACAACTTGTGAATTTACATTTTTAGCAATAGTACTAGCACGAAGCGCTGTCAATCTATCTTGAGGTAATACCGTATCGCCATTAGAAGAGACAAATGCATTTTCACCAGAGTATTTTGCATCCGCGCCAAATGGTTGGTCATACAATAGACCGAATGATACTTGATCAGTGAGTTGTAATTTAATAGCGGCAGATGGAAAGTAATAATCCCCACCCATATCATCAATTTCACGATATGGTTTAGGTGTATCGCCAGCTTCTCGGCCTTCAACAGTCGGGTCTAAAACTGAAATACCAGCTTCAAAATAATTATTAGGTTGAAGGAATGCCGAAATAGATTGGCCTGAGCGATCCATTGCTGCGGCAAAAACACCAGTCATTGGCAAACTTGCAGCAATTATCGCGATTGATAAATTTTTTAATTTCATTTTAATTTTTCCCTAATATAATAAAATGAATACTTTGAAGTACTTAAGTTTTGAATGAGAAATAATTTTGATACTTAAATAATCAACTCAAAGTTACTTCTATTTACAAAATAGCATATAAAAAATAAGAGTAAATACTCTAGAGGGTGAATTAGTAAAAAAAAAATGAACTATGTAGTTTTTTTTGATTTGCGAGAATATAGAAAAATATATAAAGATGTGATTATTTAGAGGGATATTACAAATTTATAGATATAAAACAATAAAATTTAGATATTTAAGTAATTGATGGATTGAGTGAAATTTAAACAATTAATTGGAGTGAAATATAAATTTATCAGGTTATATAAATCGCTTTATATTAAATTTTTATAAAAAAGAGACCTTCACTTCTTGCTTTTTCAATAGTGCGCCCTGCGGGACTTGAACCCACGTCTGTCACTTAGGAGGCAACTGCTCTATCCAGTTAAGCTAAGGGCACAATAAGTCAATAATTTACCGTATATACATATGAAAAAAAAGCTATTATCTAAATAATAGCTTTACGTTGGATTTATTTTTCTTCGGTCTTTATTTCATTTGGATTTAAAATATCAAACAAGACTAACATCAGTGTAATCCATACGGGAATCATCAATACTGACTCTTTAAATCCTTGATCCCACATGATATATAAAACGATACCAATAAAAATAATTACAACGAAATTACTAACAGGTGCCCAGAGTGCGGGGTATTTACTGGTTTGATTTGTCAAACGTAAAGCGCGCTTAAACTTCAAATGGGTGAGTGTAATCATAAGCCAGTTTAAAACTAAAGCACCAACGACCACATACATCAAATGACTTAAGGCATCTTCTGGTAAATAATAATTTAAAGGTACACAACCCAAAATTAAAAATGCAGAAAGTAATACCGATGGAATTGGAACACCATGTTTATTGGTTTTAGTAAAGATTTTAGGTGCATTGCCTTGTTTTGCTAAACCATAAAGCATACGGCTATTGGCATACATACCACTGTTATAAACAGATAGTGCCGCAGTTAAGATAATAAAGTTAACCAGATGAGCTGCCCATGCAATCCCAATCATACTAAAGACCATAACGAATGGGCTTTTATCTAAACAACCAAAATTCAATTGGTTCCATGGAACTAAAGACAAAAGAATAATCATTGAGCCTACGTAGAAGATGAGAATACGAGGAACGACTTGATTAATTGCTTTAGGAATCGTTTTTTCTGGGTCTTTGGCTTCGGCAGCAGCCATACCAACTAATTCAATACCACCAAAACCAAACATAAGGAAAGCCAGCATATAAAATAAGCCGTCAAATCCATTTGGAAAAAACCCGCCATGTGACCATAAGTTTGAAAAAGCAATACCTGAACTTACATCTGCGGTCAGAACTAAATAGATACCAAACACAATCATTGCAACAATCGCAGTGACTTTAATAATGGATAACCAAAATTCTGATTCACCGTAAAACTTTACATTTCCTAGATTTACCAGTGTAATCACAACAAAGAAGAACAGTACAGATATCCAATTGGGAATTTCAGGCCACCAATAATTGATGTATTTGCCAACAGCAGTTAATTCAGTCATTGCAACTAGGACGTAAAGCATCCAATAGTTCCAACCTGTTAAAAACCCAGGAAATTTACCCCAATATTTATTGGCGAAATGGCTAAAAGAACCAGCTACTGGTTCATGTACAATCATTTCTCCAAGCTGACGCATAATTAAAAAAACGATCAAACCACCAATGGCATATCCCAAAATAATGGATGGCCCAGCTTTTTCGATCACATGTGCTGAACCTAAGAACAATCCTGTACCAATTGCGCCACCCATGGCAATCAATTGGATATGACGATTCTTAAGTCCACGCTGTAATTGTGTAGACTCGTTGCTCAATGTGTACAACTCTATTTATGCGAATTTAATTATTGTAATAGATTGGTTACTTTTAGCCTAGTATACGATGGATGTATGGGAAGGAACTGTGAAGTCAAAAAATAGGATTTTTAATTTTTTTATTAATTTTCAATAAAATAATCATAAGTAATAATTTTCAAACTATATTTAAACTGTTTAACTTTTAATCTTTGTGCCAAGATTTATTGAATATTTGAGTTAATTTATCAGTATTTTTATTCCAAAAAGGGTACTATAAAACTGAATGATGATTCATTATTTGATACAACAAAGAGAATTTAAAGGAATACGAAAAAATGAGTTCTGCACCACAAATCAAAATCCCAGCAACCTATATGCGTGGTGGTACTAGTAAAGGTGTCTTTTTTAAGCTTGATGACTTACCTGAACGTGCACAAATAGCAGGGCAATCACGTGATCAGTTATTACTTCGAGTCATAGGTAGTCCAGATCCTTATGGAAAGCAAATTGATGGGATGGGTGGGGCAACCTCAAGTACCAGTAAAACAGTTATTTTGGCTAAAAGTTCGCAACCTAATCACGATGTTGACTATCTTTTTGGGCAAGTGTCTATTGATAAAGCGTTTGTAGATTGGAGTGGTAATTGCGGTAATTTAACTGCAGCTGTTGGTTCATTTGCAATTAGTAATGGTCTTGTTGCTACTGATCGCATTCCAGAGAATGGCATTTGTACGGTTCGGATTTGGCAAGCCAATATTCATAAGACAATTATTGCTCATGTTCCTATTACACAGGGCCTAGTTCAAGAGACGGGTGATTTTGAATTGGATGGTGTCACTTTCCCTGCTGCAGAAGTTCAAATTGAATTTTTAGATCCCGCCGATGATGGTGAAGATGGTGGAGCCATGTTCCCTACAGGTAATGTCGTTGACAACTTAGATGTGCCTGAAATTGGTACATTTAAAGCAACTTTGATCAATGCGGGTATTCCTACAATTTTCTTAAATGCTGAAGAGATTGGCTACAACGGAACTGAACTACAAGAAGATATCAATAGTGATGTCACTGCATTAGCACGTTTTGAAAAAATCCGTGCGTATGGTGCTGTAAAAATGGGTTTAATCAAAGACATCAGTGAGGCGATAAATCGTCAGCATACTCCTAAAGTTGCATTTGTATCCAAAGCTAAAAGCTATACCTCTTCGAGTGGTAAACAAGTGAGTGAAACCGACACAGATTTATTGGTACGTGCATTATCAATGGGTAAATTACATCATGCCATGATGGGAACAGCTGCAGTCGCAATTGGTACGGCAGCAGCAATTCCAAATACCTTAGTGAATTTAGCCGCAGGAGGTGGTGAGCGTGAGGCGGTACGCTTTGGACATCCATCTGGAACACTTCGTGTAGGGGCACAGGCTTTGAACGAAAAAGGGCAATGGATTGTCAAGAAAGCAATGATGAGTCGTAGTGCACGTGTATTGATGGAGGGCTGGGTTCGGGTGCCAGCAGATAGTTTTTGATAGATTTATATACGTTCTAATTTCTACTTAAGTAATTTTTACGTTGAAATTTTAATAACCTTGCGCTCGCAAGGTTTATTTTTTTGTGATTTATATCAATAAAAGTACTAATTTTGTATTGTGTGTGGCAAAATGTTTGCAGTATTTTATCATACTTACTTTATGAGATAGCAATTTTGATTATTTGCTGTTGTAAAAAATTAATACATTAAATGCTGATTTCAATAGATTAAAATTTATTGGCTTCGAGGTGGCGTATGGAACAAGAGTCTAAAAAACTACGAGATAGCCTTGAAGACATCAAAGTTTTTGAATATTTACAAGACATCGATAAATTACATCTGGTTTCTTTTATTTCACAAATTCCTTTGCCTATTGCATTATTTGATCAAGAAGCACGATTTTTGGGGGTAAATCAAAAGTTTGCAGATATTTATGAAAGTGACGCACTTTATCTATTTGACAAGTTGCTGAATACATTTTCAACTGTAGTCTATACACATTTTCATGAAGCAATGCGTTATTTTGCAAAGAAAAATAACTATTTTGAACAAGAATTCTATGTAAAAGGAAAATTTTATCTTTCTTATTTTAAAGCAATACGTAATCAATATGATGAGATTGAACGAGTTGTGGTGGTTTGCTCAGATATAACGCGTTTGAAGCGTCGTGAAAATGTACTTTTGCAAAATAATAAAAAATTGCATGATCATCTCTATTTAGACTTTGTCACAGGTTTACAAAATGCTTTTGCTTTTGAGCATTATTTAAACAGAGTTTGGCAAAAAAGCCATGAAACGTATCTATCATTCCTGAAAATTGATTTAGATAATTTCAAGCGATTTAATCAATTGAATAGTTATACGGCAGGTGATGAGGTCTTAATACAGTTAGGTTCTGTATTAAATGAAGCGATTGCTCAAACTGAAGAAGCCGAAATTTTTCGCTTAAATTCAGCAAGTTTTGTTATTGTGATTGAACACCTGACAGAGTGGGCTGTTGTAACACTTGCTGAAAGGCTTAAATTTGCAGTTACTAATGAAAAGATATTATTTGGCAATAATAACGAATACCTTACTGCGTCTATAGGAATTTATCATTTAGATCTACAAAAAAAACAGATTGAGATTGATGTTTTACAAAAATTAGAATTTGCAGTACGAGCTGCTAAAGAAAAGGGAAAAAACTCGCTGTTTCTATTAAAAAATGAGTTGTAAATATCTTGAACTTATTCAAATGATTCTATTGGAATTAAGAGATGAGAATTATAGTAACTCATAGTAGAATGTTCTGACTCATCAAATTTACCAATTCATCTAAAACTTCTGATTTTTTAGTTTTAGAGATTCGTACAAACCGAGGCAGATGTGACTTCTATTCCCAATGTAAATGCAGAAATTTTAAAACGAGCGCAAGTACAAATTCAGCAAGATTTACAAGTTGCTTTAGATGCCTTTTCATTGCCAGAGCCATTAAAATCGGCTGTGCATCATACGGTGATGTTAGGTGGAAAACGAGTTAGACCTGCTTTAAGTTACGCAACAGCACATTTAAAAGCAAATAATCCAAATTTTGCAGCTGTGCGTAGAGCTGCGGTTGCGATTGAGTTTATTCATTGTTATTCCTTGGCACATGATGACTTGCCATGTATGGACAATGACTTGTTACGTCGAGGGCAGCCAACTTGTCATGTGGCTTTTGGTGAAGATACAGCGCTTTTAGCAGGAGACATTCTGCAATCAATGGCATTTGAAGTGTTAGGGAGTCGTCTATTTGATCAAGGTCAAGCTGTTGAACAGAGCATTATTCTTAAGCAAATGCAAATTTTAGCAACAGCCAGTTCAAAAATGGTGTGTGGTCAGGTCTTAGATTTACAGGCTGAAGGTAAGCATGTTGATCAAGCGCATTTAGAAAGTATTCATCTTAATAAAACTGGGGCTTTAATCCAAGCTGCAATTATGATGTCTGCTGTGACAATTTTTGTAGGTACAGATCAGGCTATTCCCCAATTGCGTCAATATGGTCAATCGATTGGATTAGCATTTCAAGTGCAAGATGATATTTTAGATGTGATTTCTGATACTGAATCTTTGGGAAAAACTGCAGGTAAAGATCAACAAGTAGATAAGTCGACATATCCTGCTTTAATGGGATTAGACAATGCCAAAATTTATGCACAACAATTACATGACCAAGCATTTAAAGCCTTAGAATATTTTGGTGAGGATGCTCAGGAATTGAATCAAATTTCTCAATTTTTATTGGCAAGAAAAAGCTAAATCAGATTTTCAATAAAGTAATGCTCATCAGTAGTACTTAAATAGAGTACTTAGATAAGATAGATTAACACTGTTTTTTCATAGTTTAATTCGACATGATATCGCTATGAATGGAGACATGAGTACTAAGATTGTTTTAAGTACAGGTTTGTCACATTAGCAAAAAGGATTTTTGTTAATTTCATATATGAAAGTAGAACATTACCTGCAAAATTGATTTAAACGCTCAATCCAAGCGACAGTACAAAAAATTTATGAGGTTACAATTTAAACTTAATGTAATGCGGTGATTTATTTATCTCTCAGCACTAAAGAAATATTTTTGAATCATTTAAATTTGATGAATCCCCCTCAATGTGGGGTAATCAATTGAATAGGCTTTGTTGCACAAAGATTCGAAAGTCTAAATTCCTTTGCCTAAGTCAAGTTTAGACCACAATTCGGGTGCGAGTTCTACCTAATTCACTGAATCTATTTAATACACGAGCATTATTAATGCGCAAGGTACATAGATTTCAACGACCTGACTTTGAAAGTTCCTTGTGCTTAGTTTGTCGCCAAAAAATTTTATGCAGTGCATCTTGGTATTTACTAAACTTCTCTGAGGGTAATCTGACCATTTTTCCATAGTATCCTACCTAAATGTTTGGCTGTTCGAAGCAGCTCATTGCATTCTAATGAGCAAGTTTTTGTATTTTTTCAAGGCTTGACATTTTTTCTTAGGGATCACCATATGTGCCAATTTGTCTGAAATCACCCGTTAGCAGCTTTTAGTATCATAAGCTCCATCAGTATAGAAGGAATTGAGTTGTTCACTTGGTGGAGTCTGATAGAGTAAATCACTAATATTATTTGTAGTGTTTTAGCATTGATACCTCTATGGAGCTTATGCCATTGGGTCGATATTCAGCTTATTGTTGCTTAGGCTTCCATTCACCTTATTTGATCAACGAAAATTTTAAATCTTGTGAAGCTGGCATCTCATGTTTAAAAGTAGGTGAAGTATACAATGACTTTTTAATAGCGAATCGTAATCTCAATATACTTTTGTCTTCTAAAAATAGTGAAAAAATCTAAAGCTGTTTAATCAAACCCTCATAATTTAATCAAGCTTTAAACAAAGCCTGTGCCCATACTTAAAGACAATTAGAATAAGGATTTAATCATCAAATAAGATTGAAAGATTGAATAGTCGCATCTGAATAGGTTTGATTGCTACCTTGTTTACCGCTCCGATTAGGCATACCACTTTGTATTAGAACCAAACTAAGTGGAGATATTTCAGCGTTGGAATAGAGCTCGGTTGAAACAAGACCAATTGAGGGTGTGCTATGTGTGAAGTTTGGGCTTATTCAATCGCGAATTATATTACTGAATCAGACCTTATGGGCATGTTAATGCAAAAACCTATTTCAAGATAAAAATAGGCAACACATCGGTTGCCTATTTTGAGCAATTTTTTAAATTTCAGAATTAATTTCTGCCCATCACACCGCGAATCGTATTCATAATATCCGCAGGTAACACAACCGTTTTGGCATTATTGGATTTGGCCATGTCTTGCATAGCTTTGACATATTGCTCACCCAATAAGTAGGCAACAGGTATTTCTTTATCACCTACAGCAGAGGTCACCATTTCAATAGCACGCTGTGAAGATTCAGCCAATACAACTTGAGCTTCAGCATCGCGACGAGAAGCTTCTAAACGTCCATCAGCTTCTAAAATAGCGGCCTGTTTTTCACCATCTGCTTTGGTTACAGTTGCACGACGTTGACGTTCGGCTGCTGCTTGGGCTTCCATCGCTGATTGCATCGTGTGTGATGGTTGAATGTCTTGAATTTCCACAGTTTTTAGTGTGATGCCCCAGTCGGAGATATCATCAGAGATTGCTGCTTTTAATTTCGCTTTGATATGATCACGTGATGACAATGCATCATCTAGGTCCATTTCACCAACGATTGAACGTAGGGAAGTCTGCACCAAGTTTTGAATTGCCCAAGTGTAGTTTTCGATACCGTACACGGCTTTTTCTGGTGTGGTTAAATTGATATAGGCCACGGCATTCATCACTAATACAGCGTTATCACGTGTGATTACTTCTTGTGATGGGATATCTAGAACAATATCTTTTGTGGTTACTTTATAAGCAACTTCATCCACATATGGAATGACAAAGTTTAAACCAGGACTCAGTGTGATGTGATATTTACCTAAGCGTTGTACGATCCATTTATAACCTTGAGGAACAATACGGACACCTTTGAAAATGGTCACAGCCACAAATAGAAATAAGACTAAAACAACAATAGAACCAAAACCCATTTAATTTTCCTCTTTATTCTTCATTATTAAGATGATGAATGTAGTTGTACAACTAGATCATTACCTAAAATATCAGTCACTCGTACACGGTCACCTACTTGTACAGGCGATAACGTACGGCAATTCCATTCATCAGAACCCAAAACAGGCATTGGAAAGCGGACACGAATTTGATCATGGCTAAGCCCAGTTTGAATGACCATACCCGTTTGACCGATGGTTGCTTCACGAGAAAGCCCAGCTTTAGTTTTATCTACAGATAAAGGTTTAATGAATTTAAACCAAGCCACAGTACAAATGATAGATAAGATAATCCAGCAAACGACTTGCAAGGTGAAACTCATACTTGGGAATAACCACAATAAAATGCTGACTATAACTGCAGCGATACCAAACCACAAAGCCGCAAATGCTGGTAGTAGAAGTTCAGATAAGATCAGCAATATGCCAAGTACAAACCAATGCCACGGTTCAAAAATAAAGTTCATACATCTACTCGAGTGATTATCATTGATATAGATGACGGATCATCTATATCAATGTAGCAGATCATTTTAGTGCTGCATATAAAAACGTGATTATTCTCGTTTTAAAGCTTTATTGATTATATGACCGCTATTGCGGTATTAAAATTTTGCCCGTGGTGCAGGTTTTAATGCAGCAGGTGTTTTTTTAAAGTTATTAATTGCAGCTTGAATCGCAATGATTTTGCCTTGGGCTGCTTTTTCGCCTTCTAATATGGCTTGGTTACTCGACTTAAGATCAAGTGTACCTAAGTGTCCAACTTTAGGCTGAATAACAATATTTGCCTGAGCCAACTCATTGTTAATACTTTGTTGTCCCATGATGTTAATGGTTTGATCCAATAAGCCCCACATATTCATGGGTTGGCTGCCACTTGGACGAGCAGAAATATCAACTGCAATCACGATATCAGCTCCCATATCACGCGCAGTCTGGACAGGAATTGGGCTAACTAAACCACCATCAACATATTTTGTATGACCAATTGTGGCTGGTACAAAAACATTCGGAATACTGCAAGAAGCTCGGACTGCTTGTCCTGCATTTCCTTTAATAAATTCAGCTTTTTTACCATTGTCTAAGCGTGTGGCAACTGCTGCAAAACGGATTGGAAATTGCTCAATAGGTTTATTCGCAACATTCCGATTGATATAATCTTGTAGTTTTTGACCAAGAACAATACCTTGGCTATTTATAGTTAAATCACGCAAATCAGATTCTTTCAATTGTTGTGCAATTTGCTGCATTTGAAATGGTGTTTTACCACTGGCATAAATACTGCCAACAAAACTTCCGGCACTGGTTCCAGTCACAATTTTAGGTTTGATCCCGTGTGATTCTAAAACTTTGAGCACGCCAATATGAGCGAAACCTTTTGCTCCACCGCCACCTAAAGCAATCGCGATAACAGGCTCACGTGCTTTAATTGCAGTGGTCTGTGTTGGAGTTTTGGTAGTTTTGTCACAGCCAACAAGGGCTAGACCCAATAAGCCTATAAAACCAAGTTGTTTAAAACGCATGGAGTATTACTTTTGATCAAAATGTATGTTGCACATCTGAACAGATTGTCTCTGTTTTTTCTAGTTATTTTTCAAAAGTTTTTGTAAAGGAATTGATAAAAAATTAGGCCGTTTAGGTGAAAAATTACCTTTAAAACGCGCTAAAATTTCTGCTAAATCTTGCTCATAATCTCCTGTAGGTTGCAATGTTCCTAAGCAGTGAATTTGCTTTTTCTCATAATCGAATGAGAAAATTGCAATCGGTATTTTGGCTCCCATAGCAATATGATAAAAACCACTTTTAATTTTTTCAGCTTTTTTCCGGGTACCTTCAGGTGCAATCGCAATCCAAATTTTATCTTGCTCTTGTATGATTTTAACAATCTGTTGGGTGAGTCCATGTGGTGAATCACGATGAACAGGAATGACACCCATCCATTCAAAAAGTACTTTAAGTGGCGTTTTAAACAGGCTATCTTTTCCAAAAATTGTGACTTTAACACCAATACCTAACATCGCGAGGAAGGCATATAAACCATCATAATTAGAGGTGTGTGGCGCAATAAATACCACCGCTTTAGGTAAATTGGGAAATTCACCTTCAAATCCCCAGCCTTGAACTAAGTAAAGGTTTTTAAAAATATTACGACTGGTGTTTGTACCACGCTGAGGTACTTGATCAGGTATCATTGGAAAATTTTGTGACATTGTATTTTTATATGATTACTCTTGCATTGATTTTGGTTTTTGCTTAATAGTAACGATCTGCAAAATGTAAATATTACAAAATTCGTAGATAAAAGCAATACATACAGAATCAAGTTACGCCCATTTATATTGACATCATTCGAGTTTAGATTGCATGCGACACACCTATTTGTTGTTATTTTCATTGTATTGGGCACAGGGTTTACCTGTAGGATTTATGACGCATGCTTTACCAGTAATTTTGCGATCACAAGGCGTGTCATTGGCACATATCGGTGGCTTTGGATTACTCATGGCCCCTTGGGCAATTAAGATTTTGTGGGCGCCCTTTGTGGACAGTTTTGGACATGATTCCAAAGGGCATTATCGCAGTTGGATTATTCCAACCCAACTTTTAACCATTGCTATCTTGACCATTTTATCTTTTTTACCGATCCAATCCCTGAATGAACCGATCTATTTATTATTGTTTTTTATAGCTTTGCTCTGTATGAACAGTGTTGGTGCAACCCAAGATATTGCAACGGATGGCTTAGCCGTTAGTATTTTAAAAGGGGATCAGCAACATATCGGGAATATGATTCAAGTCATTGGCTCTCGTTTAGGATTTATTGTTGGGGGCGGGGCAATCTTATGGGCAATGGACTGGTTAAGTTGGCAAAGTACGTTTTTGATTTTAGCAGGAATTGTGGCTTTAAATACAATCCCTATTTGCTTTTACCACGAACCCAAACACTTGAAAAAGACTGCTTTAACACATTTACACGATGACGCTACACAGCACTTTATTGAAAAACTTAAAAGTTATTTAACTTATTTCTTTGTCAATAAAAAACTAAGAGCATGGTTCTTTGTGCTTTGTAGCATCAAAATAACTGATGGCTTTACAGGTCCAATAACTAAACCTTTGTTGGTTGATCTACAGCTGAGCCTTTCTCAAATCGGCATTTATATCACTATGTTAGGGGCATTTTCTGCATTATTGGGTGCAGGCTTGGCCAGTTTAATGTTAAAAAATCTAAAGCGTCAGCAAGCCTTAATCCTATTTTCTATTTTGAAATTGATCAGTTTAGCAGGGTTTGTGTGGTTAGCAGCTCAATATGAACAATCTCATTTTGTAGCACCGTGGTTAATTTATTTGATTAATGCTTTAGAAGATCTGTTTGCTGCAATGCTTTTAGTCATAATTTTAACATTAGTAATGCAATATAGCCGTCAAGAATATGCAGGTACAGATTTTACCTTTCAGGTCTCGATTATGGCAACAATCAGTGGGTTGTTGTATACCTTAAGTGGCATGATTGGCGATCAATTGGGATATTTTAATTATTTAAGTTTGATTTTAGTGATAGGCATTTTTTGTCAAATCCCTATAATATATTGGATCAAAAAGATTCATCATTCATAATATTATGAACTTAAATTTTGATAATAGCTATGATCAATATTTAATATGTAGTGTTATGGTTAGTCAGGTTTTGATTGAATTAAATAATTTTTCTTGGGAATAAATAAGCCCACAATGTATTATGAAAGTAAAATACATTGTATGGTTAATAAAGTTTAATTTATGTATAAATGTCTTTGATTTAATGTGGTTTTGTCTTTATTTTTTAATTAAATATTGATGTGTTTTGCATTGCTTGAAAAATAGAAAATTACTTTTTCGCCATTTTAAAATATGTAGAAATCAATTCGTGTATTATTACTTTTTTGGATTTAAAATAACTTTATCTCAAAAATATTAACTTTAAATGAATTATTGTGAATGGAATAAGCAGTATTATAATCTACGGGCTATAAAATAATACTCATTTTTTTTGTAGATGCTTTATTTGATTTTAATTTTCTCAGATCGTGAGAAATGTAAAGGTAGTTACAATTAAGATCAGTGGTGCAATATGCTTGGGAAAGTGCTTTTTAAGTTCAGTTTAAGCTTCATTTTTTAACTTAACCCCATTGAAAAGAGTATTGCCAAAGTAATGTCTAACTTAATACAGCGTATAAAACGACGTGAAGTCTCAATTTCCCTAACTGCTTTTAATTTTATTGTCGCAGTGTGGTTAGGCTTGTGCCTGAATTTTAGTTTTTTAAATAAGGTTCAGTCTCTAACGCCTTATCAGGGGATTAAAGCACAGCTGTTTCTGATCGCGACAGGTTTTGTGCTGGTTGCTTTATATAATCTATTATTACAAATTTTAGACTGGAAATGGACAGCAAAATTTTTTGCAATTGTCTTGGTATTCATTGGTGGATTTAGTGCTTATTTTGTCAACTCATTGGGTGTAGTCATTTCGCCTGATCAAATTCAAAATATGGTACAAACAGATCCTAGTGAAGTGTCAGACTTACTTTCTTTGCAATTTTTGGTTTGGACACTGGGATTTGTTGTTTTACCCATCATCATTATTTTTTGGGTAAAAATTAAACCAGAAAAAATTGGCAAAATATTATTATTTAAAAGCATAAATATTGCGGGCTCTTTCGCTGTAATTGCAGCATTATTATTTGTTTTCTATGTGGATTATGCTGCTATTTTTCGCGAGCATCGTGATTTAAAAGGCATGATTTCTCCGCAAAATGCAGTAGCTTCAACACTTTCTTATTTTCATAAAAAAGCACCGAAAAAAAATCTACCTTTGATTCGTTATGGTGAAGATGCACATTTAGTCGACGATGTTGCTTTACAACATAAACCTAAATTGATGGTTTTGGTAGTTGGTGAAACCGCACGTGCAGAGAGTTTTTCTTTAAATGGTTATGCAAAGAACACTAATCCTGAATTGTCCAAGCAGACGGGCCTAATTAATTTTTCTCAAGTCAGTTCTTGTGGTACAGCAACAGCAGTTTCAGTGCCTTGTATGTTTTCAGGTATGCCTCGTAAAAGCTATGATGAGCAACTGGCAAGTCATCGAGAGGGACTGCTTGATATCGCGCAACGCGCAGGTTACAAGGTAACGTGGATTGATAATAATTCAGGATGTAAAGGTGCTTGTGATCGCGTTGAGAAGTTTGTAATTCCTCAAAATTTAGAGAAAAAATGGTGTAAAGATGGCGAATGTCAAGATGGAATTTTAGTCGATAGCTTAAACCTATATTTAAGTCAATTGCCAAAAGATGATAAGCAAGCGCATTTGATTGTATTACATCAAATGGGAAGTCATGGACCCGCTTATTATAAACGTGCACCAAATGAATTCAAAAAATTCAAACCGACTTGTGAAACCAATGCGATACAAGGTTGTTCATCGACTGAATTGATTAATACTTATGATAATTCGATTGTCTATACAGATCATATTCTAAATCAAATGATTGAAACTTTAAAACAGCAACAAAACTATCGCACAGGTTTTTGGTATTTATCTGACCATGGTGAGTCTACAGGTGAACGTGGTATGTATTTGCATGGTGCACCTTATGCGATTGCGCCTACTCAACAAACCCATGTACCAATGGTGATGTGGTTTTCAGATGCTTGGAAATCTGTAGCAACAAAACAAATCAATTGTTTAAATCAACAAAAACAGGCAACATTGAGTCAAGATAATTTATTTCCAAGTCTTTTGAGTTTGTTAAATGTCCAAACTCAAGTCATAGATCAAAAAAATAATATGTTGCACCAGTGTGCTGTACAAAGCTGATTGAAAGGATATAAACCATGACCAAAATTTTGATGATAGAAGATGATTTTATGATTGCAGAATCATCTAAAACATTATTGAAATATCAGGGCTTTGATGTGGAATGGGTGAATAATGGTTTAGATGGCCTCAAGCTTATTTCTGAGAAACAATTTGATTTGGTCTTACTTGATTTAGGCTTGCCCATGATGGATGGGATGCAGGTCTTAAAGCAAATTCGTCAACGTTCAAGTTTACCTGTACTGATTATTTCAGCACGTGATCAATTACAAAATCGTGTTGAAGGTTTAAATCAAGGCGCGGATGATTATTTGATTAAGCCTTATGAGTTTGATGAGTTGGTAGCTCGTATCCATGCCTTATTACGTCGCACAGGTGATATAACAAAAGAAGTGATAGGAAACGCATCAAATTTATTGAAAAATGGTGAAATTGTTTTAGATGTTGAACAGCATATTGCAACTCTAAAAGGTGAAACAGTGGAACTTTCAAATCGTGAATGGGCGATTCTCATTCCGTTAATGACCCATCCCAATAAAATATTTTCTAAATCTAATTTAGAGGATAAATTGTATGCTTTTGATAGTGAAATCAACAGTAATACAATTGAAGTCTATGTACATCATATCCGATCAAAATTGGGTAAAGATATTATTCGTACAATTCGTGGATTAGGTTATCGTTTGGGGCAACCACAAAAAGCGGAATAACATGGAATCTGCATTTTCCTTAAGAAAACGTTTAATTCGTTATACATCTATTTTTAGTATTTTACTTGGTTGCGTGTTGGTTTTTTCAGCCTATAAAATTTCTTTAGAAGAGATTAATGAAATTTTAGATGCACAAATGGTCTATTTGGCAGAGCGAGTGGAATTAAATCCACGTGCTATTCAAAGTCATTTTGATATACATAAACGTTACCATGAAGAGGATTTATTTATTGATGTTTGGGCATATGCTGACCCAAGTCAAACCCAAAGTACGCCTCATCATGTCATCGTTGAACCTAAGCAGAAAGCAGGTTTTTATAGCCAAGAAACAGCGCATGGTACTTGGATTACCTATATCTTACCTACCACTAATTTTCAAATTCAAATCAGTCAACAGGAAAAAGTTAGAGAGCATTTGGCTTTAGAGCTGGCTGGAAGTATGTTTCTTCCCTATTTATTAATTATTCCTTTTGCCTTACTCGGTTTGGTTTATATTATTCGCCGTAGTTTAAAGCCCCTTGAAGACTTTAAATCTGAACTCGCAAAACGTGATTCAAATTCATTGGTTGCGATTCAAAATGAACATTATCCAGAAGAATTATTGCCTACAATTCAAGAAATGAATCATTTATTTGAGCGAATTTCTATTGCTCAGCAAGAACAGCGACAGTTTGTAGCAGATGCTGCACATGAGTTACGTACACCAATTACTGCCTTGAATCTGCAAACTAAAATTTTAATGAGCCAGTTTCCTGAAGAGGAAAATCTGAAAAATTTAAGTAAAGGTTTAGCACGGATGCAGCATCTAGTAACGCAACTGCTTGCCTTGGCAAAGCAAGATTCCTCATTGAGTCATGAAGTTCAAGTGACTCAATTTAAGCTGAATGATGTAGCACTTAATTGTGTAGAACAGTTGATGAATCTTGCAATGGAAAAAGATATCGATCTTGGCTTTGTACGTAATGAAATAGTGACTTTAAGAAGTGTAGAACATAGTCTTCATTCAATCATTTTTAATTTAATCGATAACGCAATAAAATATACACCTGTTTCAGGCATGATTAATATTTCAGTATTTGAAGATATTCATGGTTTTGCTTATGTTTTAATTGAGGATAGTGGTTCTGGAATTGATCCTGATATGTATGACAAAGTCTTAAAACGTTTTTATCGTGTACATCATCACTTGGAAGTGGGGAGTGGTTTGGGATTGTCGATCGTGGATAAAGCCATTCAACATTTAGGCGGTGAACTGTCTTTATCACGTAGTGAAGAATTGGGCGGACTCAGTGTTTTGGTCAAAATCCCAATTCAGTGCCATATCAAAACAGAAAAGTAAAATACTTAAAAAATAAATGATCCCATTTCTACATTAGCGGAAGGGGCTCATTTTTCTTCATATACTGAAAAAATTCTAAACATTTTTGCATTCTACGACCATCACTGCCAAGTTTACCCAAATTGAAATTTGCAACCCAATTGAGTTTATTTCCTATACGGCAAATCTCGTTGTATTTTGATTTACTTGGATAAATTTCTGCAATCAGGATATCGCACGCTTGTGCAAGCTCGTCATCATTAAAACGGAATGCTGTGGAGAAAATAAAGCATAACCAATCTCGAATTTGACAGGTTTCTAATTCGAGGACTTCCCCAGGATCAGTTTCAAAATCAATAAAAGTAAATGCTTTGTCCTTATTCACTAAAATATTTCGTGCAAACGCCTCACTCAAATAACTGTCTTTTTGGTGTACAGCTTGAATAGCAAAAATTGCTTCACGATAAAATTCAAGCTTTTTAGCAGTATTTCCTTCCATTTTTGCCAATGCTTGATCAAGTTGCATGACATCTTCACCGTGATCAGCAGCATCTTCAATCAATAGACCTTGTGAACAATTAGCTAAAATTTGTGGTGTTGGAATACCAAGTGAATTTAATTCTGTCAGACGATGTACTTCACAATAAATCGATTTGCTTCCACCATAATTTGGAATAGGGGTTAGTGCTTCAATATTGAGTATACGTGCAACCCATTTTAATGGGATATAAATCCAAGCCGAGTGGCGTTCAGAGGCTTTTTTAAGCCACACTTTGCCATCACCTAACTGATAAGACTGAATATTCTGGTCTTGAATTTTAAGCGAATTGCGGAGAAATTTAGAAAAATTACTCATATTTTGCACGTATAAGATTACTAAATTGGCACAAGTATAAACAAAATATAATAATTTGTAAAAATTAAGATTGGTTTAATAATTTAATATTTAAATTATGACAAAAATGTAATTCTTTTAGTGATGAATATAGCTAAGCATCACTTGATTTGGCATTTTAGATTGAAATAAAAATAGATGAGCGATCAAATAAACCAGAGTAATAGTAATTCGCTTTTAAATATCTGATGTATTTTTAGAGATGCATTTATAATAAAATAATTTTGTGCGATATATCATTTATAATTTTAGAGTCGTTATCTGGTAAATTTTTTATAAAATATACGATACACAATTAAGTTAAAAGTAAAAATAATCCAACCTGTCCAAAGGTTATGGCTAAGGAAATGCGCACCACGCATCATTTGCCCCCACCCCGTAATCAAGCCAAGTGTTAAACCTAGGGCTAGGAAAAGATAAGCAATTTTAGAATTTGATCGTCTAAATACAAAAAAACCTGTAAGCAATGAAAAACCTGTGCTGGCATGCCCACCAGGAAAGCAGCCTCCGTGGCTTGCAGAAAAATCCCAAACATAGCCTAGAGCGGTTTGCGCAGTCATAGACCAAGGGCAGGCATGAGCTGAGTGGGATTTGAAAATGCCAATTACTGCTGTGGATAAAACACTGACAATGAACAAATAGCCCAATTGCCATTGATACGATTTTAATTTCGCAACTTTAAAAGAAGCAATCCATGAAATGAATACTGTAATATAGAAGGCAATGATAATATGTTTAAGCAACTTGTGATTAACTTCAATAAGAAACCAATTGTTCTTGAGTGGAAAATGACCAGTACTATCTATCCACGGTTGGATAAAATACATATCGATTGCACCACCCACGGGAAAGACAAAGAACAATATTAAAAATAATATTCCTAACAATAAACTGTTACTTAAGAAAAATTTATTTGAGTCGCAATAAGACATGTGTTGTTTTGCTCAATTTAAATATTTTAATCTGCGTGTATTAGAAAAAAACAAACTTAAACTAAGCTTAATGATTATATAATTGGAATTTTATAAATTGATCTATTAATAAATAGAAACATCAACGATTATTTTAAGATGGTTTTTGTAAGTAACTGCTCTTGAGAATGAATAAGCTTATTTTAAAAATTTTATTTTTAAATTATTGTATAGTCATTTAGATGCTATAAAAAGCGGCTTTTCAGCCGCAAAATTTATAAAAAATAAAACCTGCTGGTATAAACGATTAAAACATTGCATCCTCAGAGTTTGCAGAAATTTTATGAATTGATAAATCTGCACCTCGAAACTCTTCTTCTTGTGTTAAACGAATACCCATAGTCGCTTTAAGTATACCATATACAGCAAATCCACCAGCTAAAGCCAGTAAAATGGCAAGTAGCGTACCTATTATCTGAGACATCAAAGATACTCCCCCGATCCCTCCCAACCACTGCTGACCAAATAGACCCACAGCAATACCACCAAATGCACCACAAACCCCATGTAATGGCCAAACACCGAGTACATCATCAACTTTGAGTTTATTTTGTGTATAGGTAAACAGTTTAACAAACAGAAAACCGGCACAGATACCAATAAATAAAGCGCCAATTGGATGAACCACATCAGAACCTGCACAGATTGCCACCAAGCCTGCTAAGGGGCCATTATGTAAAAACCCCGGATCTTCTTTTCCAAAGAAATTTGCAGAAAGTGTGCCGCCTACCATTGCCATGAGTGAGTTCATAGCGACTAAACCTGAGATTGCATCTAAGCGTTGAGCACTCATGACATTAAAGCCAAACCAACCAACAATTAAGATCCAAGAACCGAGTGCTAAGAAAGGAATAGAAGAGGGGGGATGTGCACTAACGCGACCATCTTTTTTATAGCGCCCATGACGTGCACCAAGTAGTAACACTGCTGCAAGTGCAATCCAGCCACCCATCGCATGTACCACAACAGAACCGGCAAAATCATGGAAGCTAGCACCAAACGTATCCGCTAACCACTTTTGTAAGCCGAGATTACCATTCCATGCGATCCCTTCAAAAAAAGGATAAACCAGCGCCACAATAAACAGGGTCGCAATGGCTTGAGAACGCATTTTGGCACGTTCTGCAATGCCACCAGAAACAATGGCGGGGATTGCTGCAGCAAAGGTCAAAAGAAAAAAACAACGCATCAAATTGTAGCCATGCTCAGTTGAAAGCGTAGTACCTGTATGAAAAAAATGTTGGCCATAGGCAATGTAATAACCAACAAAGAAGTAGGCGATTGCTGAGATTGAAAAGTCAGTAATAATTTTACTGAGTGCATTGACTTGATTTTTATGGCGAACTGTTCCCAGCTCTAAAAAAGCAAAGCCTGCATGCATAGCGAGTACAAGCACTGCGCCAAGCAAGAGAAAGAGTAGATCAACGTTTTGCATATACGATTCTTTTTGGTGCTATCTGTCACAAATTGGTTCAAGTATAACCAACGATTTGAATCCGTGAAGTGTTTGGCTGTAAGAAAAAATAGATCAACAATTTCAAAATATTATTAAGACTCGATATAAAGCAAAAGCATGCACTATATTGGAATTTATGCACTAACTTGATGCAATAAGATATTCTGGTTTATTTTTAAGATACTGATAATTATTGATTTTTATTTATCGTGTTTCACCTTAGACCCAGCCTGTCTAATTTGAATCTAAAAACAAACCGATAAATGATTGAGTTAAAATTAAAAAATAACTTAATGACCAATTTTTGCATACACCCACACTGCAAGCTTGATTTCTGTATTCGAAATGGTTTCTTTGAAATTTTTGACCGTTCCATTGATTGGTTTTTTGAAACTTTGCATTTTAAAAAATTTGTATGGCCGTTTTCTCAAGTACTTGCGGAGTCGCTGCATAATTAAGCGAGCCCAAAAATAGTAATAGAACACCACTGCTGAATATTATTATATTTTTCATAATCATATCGATTTTTTTGTGATTGAATTATCTGTATTTTAAAATATGTATTTTATCAAGCTTTTGTTGTCATGCTATTGTATTTATCTTCTGGTTTAATTAACATTTTGGGAACATCTAACTTATATCATTATAAATTTCAAATGGTTGGTCTTTTATTGGGGGTTTTAATGAGTTGTAAATAAATGTTTAAGATAAAATAAATTTGCGATTAAACAATTAATGACGTGTACAAAAATGATGGTGTCTAAAACATATTCCAATTTTTTAGTGTATTTAATAGCACTCTTTGGTTTCTGTCTATTTGCTGAATCAGTGAGTGCGCAGTCCAATCAATATAAAATCTATAGATCTAAAGTGTTGCAGTGTGGAGAAGCAACTTTTCAAGTTATTTCGCAATGTGATGATTCTAACGAAGGTGCAGAGTCAGGTAGTGCGGGTCCTTTTCGAGCATCATGTTTATCGAGTCAATTAGCGGTAAACTGGAAAGGTCAGCAAAAGATACTGAATTTTCCCATGACAACAGCACAGCAAAAGAAAATATTAGTAAGTAAAGGCTATGCTTTAAAACCTGAGATCAAAGTAGGGGATTGGTCACCACAAAGTTTAGCTTGTGGTCAGGCTGCTGGTATTGCGGGGCATTTTGTAGTGGTCAATCAGGCGACCACCAACGATATTAATCAAGAATATCACGGCAAAGGTTCATTGAGTGATGAACCCATTTTGCTGAATTTAAACGGGACTTTTACCAGTGAAACACTTAAAGTAAAAATCTATGCTTTATTCAAACAAGACCAAGTAAAGATTTCTAAAGTGATTGGGGCAAATGCGATTTTTGCGGATGAAAAATAGATTTAACAGAGATAAATCCGTTTAATTTTATCATCTGTTAAGAAGAAAGCAGATGCAGCACAGGTTTCTTCGAGGACACTGACTGAAACACCATTACCCTTAAACTTTAAATAATGTTTAGGGTCAATCTGTTCGTTAGCAATAATATCGCCATTTTTTCCAAAGCGATATTCTTCATCGACATAGATATTTGTTTTAGGCGCGACTTCGAACTTAGCAAAAATATCTAAATCATCACCTTCTTCATTATTTTGATAATAATAAACTTTATCACTGTCCGAAATACGGAATTCAAACAGATATTTCATGCCCTTTTTATTGGGATTCTTTAAGACTTGGAAAGCATCTCGTTTTCCATCTCCATCAAAATCGATGAGTAATGGCTTTTTGAGATATGTCGTATCGACTAAATAACCTTGAGGGAGCAGTGTTGGATTATTGACGAGGTGGTCTGGCTCAGGATGAGCAGCAATCTCAATAGGTTCTACTGTGGTTTCAGTTGATTGGGGGCTTTCTTGTTTGGTTGGCTTGCTTTCAGTTGATGTGCTGGGCTTCTCATGACAGCCAATAAGAAAAATAAGGGTGATGCATAATAAGATTTTGTTTTTCATAGAATTTGAATCATTCAATGATTTTGAATGTTGAAGATTCTATCTTAAAAATTGATTTTTTGATGCTCAATGTCCTAAATTGGAGATATCATCGTGTGTTTTATCACATGCCAGTTTGCTGTCCATACTGATTTATCACCACAATGGGGAATATTTTGAACGCATCAAATTCTGATCAAGCTTCATCAGTCGTGATTACAGGAGGTACACGTGGAATTGGTTTTGCTTTGGCAGAAGCTTTTTTAAAGTTAGGTTGGTCTGTGATGATTTCGGCACGAAATGCACAACAGTTAAATCAAGTTGTTGCAGGCTTTGCGCAACGCTATGCACCAAATCGAATTTATGGGGTGACCTGTGATGTGGTTCAATATGAAGATTTACACAACTTATGGGAAGAAACAGTTTTAAGATTTGGTCAGGTCAATGTTTGGATTAACAATGCCGGTACCTGTAATGCAGCAAGAGCATTTACCGAGATTGCTAGCTCAGACTTGGAAAGTGTAATCAAAACTAATGTGCTTGGTTCGATGTTGGGTTCGCAAGTGGCTTTAAAAGGAATGATGCAGCAAGGTTTTGGGCAAATTTTTAATATGGAAGGTTGGGGTAGTCGTGGTGAATGGAGTGCGGGGATGACGCCTTATGCAACCAGTAAACGAGCAGTTGCTTATCTGAATCATGCTTTAAATAAAAAAACCAAAAATAGTAATATTTTGATTGGAACGCTCAGCCCCGGAATGGTGGCAACAGATTTATTGATTTCTTCTTGGCAACAAGGTGAAGTTAAAAATTGGCATAAAATGAAATGGTTATTTATGTTTGTGATTGACCCACCTGAGCAAGTGTGTGGTTATTTGGCACAACGCATCAGTAAGAATAAGAAGAGCAATGCGCGTATTGTCTGGATGACACCGTGGCGTTTGTTGCTTCGATTTTTCCAACCTTATTATTGGAAAAGAAATCCTGTAGAGGGGACAGCTTTGGATCAGCTTAAGGAATAGTGGTTTTATGGAAGTCCCCTCTCCCCGTGGGAGAGGGTTAGGGTGAGGGAAAATAAAATGAAGCTAAACCCCAAATTATTAAAATACGCTAAATCTATGTGACACGATGCCACAAATGCGGAACATTTTATGTGGCAACTTTTACGAGCTCAACGATTTATGAATTTAAAGTTTCGTCGTCAGCATGTGATTGAGCCTTATATCGTCGATTTTTTCTGTCATGAATTGGGCTTAGTGGTTGAGTTGGATGGTGGGCAACATAATACAGATGTGGGCGTAGCTTATGATAATGGAAGAACTCAGTTTTTAGAGGCTTTGGGGCTTAAAGTTATTCGTTATTGGAATGATGATGTATTAAATCGCAGTGAGGTGGTATTGGCGGATTTGTGGAATATCTGTATTGAGTTGAAAGACACCTCTCCCTAACCCTCTCCTGAAAAGAGAGGGAACCTCTTTGTGTATCGAATAACTATTCAATTCTCAAAGAGTGTTTCTTCCACATTTTAGGGAAGATTGAGGTTGTGGAATTTATGCACACATTTTTAGTTACTTCTCTTTAACCCGCTGCTGAAAGGAGAGGGAGCTTCATTGTGTATCGAATAATTATTAAACTCTCAAAGAGTGTCTCTGCCACATTTTTGGGAAGATTGAGGTTGTGGAGTTTATGCAAATATTTTAAGTCATTTCTCTTTAATTCTCTGTTGAAAGGAGAGAAACCTATTGTGTATCAAATAACGATAAAATTAGTAATGGAAGTCCCCTCTCCCTGTGGGAGAGGGCTAGGGTGAGGGTAATTTTTGAAAAATTAGAGTGTATCAATTCGCTTTATTTTGATAACTGATCTTTAAGTTAAATGGATATGAAATTGTTGAATGCTGTACGGAAAAACATCATCGATCAAGTATTTCTAAATCATCTTTCATTATGAGTAAAATAAACTCTTCAAAACTATTACAAACCTTATTATGCGTATTACAGATTTCATAAATGCCTAATTCATTGCCATATTCGTCTAGTTTTACTGCATACGCGGTAATCCAGAGTAAGAACTCAGAGAATACAAAACAATTTGCATGAGGAAAGTTTTCAATCCCTTTTAAATCTTTTACAGGTCTAAATTCAGCTAAAGTAAAAAATGAAAATCCTTCATTATTACAATTCATCTCACCTGAACCATTACAAAGTGTAAAATACGCTTTCAAAATTTGCGGAAGCTTGAGCTTATATTGTTGTTCAAATTGTTCGACCTCAATCAAGGTTGCAGGTTCTTTGATTTCTAAATTTTGCTTTAAAAGATATTCTTTAAATTCTTCTATAATATTCATTATTTTACTCAAAAAAAGAAGGAAGCATAATTAAGCTTCCTTCTTTAGAGGCAAAATTGCAAGCTTAGCTTAAAGCGCCGCAATCTGCTCCATATTGGCTTTAATCTTAGCTAACTGATCTACAAATTCAGCAAGTTTAACCTTTTCACCTTCAACAACCGCAGCAGGTGCTTTAGCCACAAAGCCTTCATTTGCAAGTTTAGAAGCAATTTGGTCATGCTGTTTTTGAACCTTGTCTAAGTCTTTTTGCAAGCGAGCAAGTTCTGCTTTTGGATCAATCAAGCCTTTCATTGGTACAAATACAGACACATGACCAACAACAGAAGATG
Source organism: Acinetobacter sp. LipI_19 (assembly GCF_058242925.1). NCBI lineage: Bacteria > Pseudomonadati > Pseudomonadota > Gammaproteobacteria > Moraxellales > Moraxellaceae > Acinetobacter > Acinetobacter sp. LipI_19. Next base: position 2,900,624 of record NZ_JBZAYK010000001.1, on the reverse strand, counting down.
AAGATAATGGTGGTTGCTCAGCTTCGGTTAAGAAGGTAATGCTTTCAACTTTAGCCAATGCTTTAAACAATGGTTCAATACGTGCAATCTGTGCTTTTTCAGCATCAGTCGCGTTTTGAAGCAATACAGGCAATAAACGTGCATTACCTAAGCCCATTTCACCACGAATATTACGTACAGCACCAATCAAGCCTTGTAACCCAAGCATATCTGCTTCAGCCTGTTCATTGACACGTTCAGGGTTAGGAACAGGGTACGGCGCAAGCATGATGGTTTCACCATCAATACCAATCATTGGTGCCAGGGTCTGCCAAATTTCTTCAGTTAAGAATGGCATGATTGGATGTGCAAGACGTAAAGACGCTTCCATTACAGAAAGAAGGACACGACGAACTTCTGCTTTACGCTCAGTCGATACTTTTTCATCATTTAGTACTGGTTTGGTCAGTTCTACATACCAGTCACAGTATTCATTCCAGATGAACTCATAAATTGCTTGAGCAGCTAAATCTAAACGGTAGGTTGCAAACGCTTGTTGAACGGCAGCTTCCGCTTTTTGTAAACGGCTGACAATCCATTGTTCAGGAAGTTCCCAAAGATCTTGACGGATTTCCTGACCAATTGGCTGTTGTTCACAGTTCATCATCACGAAACGGGTTGCGTTCCAGATTTTGTTGGCAAAGTTACGATAGCCTTCAACACGTTTCATATCGAACTTAATGTCACGTCCAGTATTGGCAAGTGCACAGAAAGTAAAACGAACCGCATCTGTACCGTAAGCTTGAATACCTTCAGGGAATTCTTTACGTGTAGATTTCTCAATTTTTGGTGCATCTTTAGGGTTCATTAAACCAGTGGTACGTTTTTGTACTAAGGTTTCAAGATCTACACCATCAATCAAATCTAATGGGTCGAGTACGTTCCCTTTAGATTTAGACATTTTTTGACCTTCACCGTCACGAACCAAACCATGTACATATACAGTTTTAAATGGAACTTGCGGTGTACCATCTTCATTTTTCATGAAGTGCATGGTCATCATGATCATTCGGGCAACCCAGAAGAAAATGATGTCAAAACCAGTAACCAATACATCCGTTGGATGGAATGTATTTAAGAAATAGTTTTCTTTATCTTTTGCTTCATCTCCGGTCCAACCCAGTGTAGAGAATGTCCAAAGACCTGAAGAGAACCATGTATCCAGTACATCTTCATCTTGGTTTAATTCAATATCAGCAGTGATATTGTTTTTTTCACGAACTTCTTCTTCAGAACGACCAACATAAATGTTGCCTTCTGCATCGTACCAAGCTGGGATACGGTGACCCCACCACAATTGACGAGAAATACACCAGTCTTGAATGTTGTTCATCCAAGCCATATACATATTGCTGTATTGTTCAGGCACAAATTTGATATCGCCGTCTTTTACTGCTTTGATTGCAGGCTCTGCAAGAGGCGCAATCTTGACATACCATTGGTCGGTCAATAATGGTTCAATGATCACACCTGAACGGTCACCACGTGGTGGTTTCAGCGTATACGGTTGAATTTGGTCTAACCAACCTTCAGCTTCAGCTTGTGCAACCAATTTTTTGCGTGCAGCAAAGCGCTCTAAACCAATATAGTCAGCTGGTGCTGGGATGGTTTTAGAAATCGCTTCGCCAGCTTTTGCGATAAACTCAAAATCAGCTAAAACTTCGGCATTTTTGTTGAAAATGTTGATGATTGCGAGTTCACAACGTTTGCCCACTTCATAGTCATTGAAGTCATGTGCAGGGGTGATTTTTACACAGCCTGTACCGAATTCTTTATCAACATATTCATCTTTAACAATTGCAACCGCACGACCCGTAATTGGTAAGATAATATTTTTACCAACAAGATGTGCATAGCGTTCGTCATCTGGAGCAACTGCAACCGCAGTATCACCCAGTAATGTTTCTGGACGGGTTGTTGCAACCACTAAATAATCGTGACCGTCTTGAGTACGTAGAGACTTATCTTCAAAGAAGTATTTGAAGTGCCACAATGAACCTTGTTCTTCTTTATCTGATTCAACTTCTAGGTCTGAAAGTGCAGTTTGTAGTTTAGGATCCCAGTTTACCAAGCGTTTGCCACGGTAAATCAAACCTTGTTCATGCAGTTTTACAAATACTTCCTTAACAGCATTTGACAGGCCATCATCCATGGTGAAACGTTCACGTGACCAATCTACAGATGAGCCAAGACGACGAATTTGACGGGTAATTGTACCGCCAGATTGTTCTTTCCATTCCCAAATTTTGTCGATGAACTTTTCACGGCCTAAGTCATGACGACTAATATCTTGAGCTGCCAATTGACGCTCAACCACCATTTGAGTTGCAATACCCGCATGGTCAGTACCCGGTTGCCATAAAGTATTTTTGCCTGACATTCGGTTGTAACGTGTCAAGGCATCCATGATGGCATTGTTAAAACCATGACCCATGTGCAAGCTACCTGTGACGTTCGGTGGCGGAATCATGATACAGAATGAATCGCCTTTACGAGACGGCTGGAAATAACCTTTCTCTTCCCAAGTCTTGTACCATTTTTTCTCGATCTCGGTAGGATCGTAGGTTGTAGCAATATTTTGCGCTGAATCAGTCATAGTAAAAACAGATCAAAAGTAAGTAAAAAATTGCATTCATTGTAGCAAATATTCATTAGGAATGTTGATTCCTGTTATGGCATATTTATCTTGAATTGAATGCAGCAATCAAAACATGAGAATACAAGATGCATTTGTTGTTTTTATTGATCTTAAATATGACAAATGTTGGATATTGTGGGGTTTTAACTGAGTCATATTTACAAATGCGTGTTTTAGATATTTGATTTGTTGAGAGTATTTGTGATTGATATTCAACAAATAGCAGTGGTTAAAGACAATGCAAGATATTTCAAGTTTTGCTAAGATCAAAATTGAATAGGACAAAACAACAAAAGGACACATAACAATGCAGTATAAAATCGATTTATTGATTAAACAGCAAACGTACCAAGAGTTAAAAAGCATTACCCAAAGTTTGAATCATGGTGAAAAAAGAGATCTAGCAAAACAATTAGGTAATGTCTTTACGGAAATGTCATGCCAAGTGCTGGATCAGGTTTTTGGAACCTTACTTGATGAACAACGTAAAAATGATGCACTAGATGCAACAGGGAAGAAAAAGCTCAAAGAAGCTGAACAGATTTTTGATCAGATTGAAGGGGCATTAAAAAAATATATGCCGTGGTCAATTTCCTTTTTTAGTAATGATCGTCTAAAGCCTGTGGCAAACCATATTCTTAAAAAGTTTGAAGATTCAGATGCAACTGAAGTGGTGATGTATTACCAATTAGACCGTAGCTTAGGGCAAGAAGCGACTAGCAATATTCAAAAGGTCATTCAAGGGGATACCAGTGCTTTGCCTGTGACACTAAAAAATTTGGTTAAAATTATTGACCTCGGTGTATCAGAATTTATCCGTGACCCTAAGACTTTGTTAAAATTTAACTTTGTGGTCGATAAAACCTTAAATGGTGTGATTAATATGATCACCAGTACTGGCTATAAACGCTTAGAAAAAGTTGGCGATGAATACAATCCTCGCAATGTAGAAAAGGCGCAACATTATGCAGAACATTTTAAAAAGTTTTTAGTTGAAGGTTAGTTTTTAAAAGCAAATCACTTGATTGATTTGGTGGGTCACGTGGTCTAATATTTATTCACCATATTCAAGAGCATAATAAAATGGAAAGCTTAGAAGGAAAGGTGGTTTGGATTACAGGCGCATCTTCAGGGATTGGTAAAGCCTTGGCTGCTGAATGTGCTTTACAAGGTGCACAAGTGGTTTTAAGTGCAAGACGTTTAGAAGAACTTGAAAAAGTTCGTATAAGTCTTCTTAACCCAGATCATCATATTTCTGTGGCAATGGATATTACCGATGAAGCACAAGTACGCCATGCATATGAACAAGTCTTAGATGAGAAAGGGCGTATTGATTGGTTGATCAACAATGCGGGTTTAAGCCAAAGGGCGTTGATCGCAGATACCAGCATGCAAACTGAACGTGCGATTATGGAAATTGATTACTTCTCTCAAGTGTTTTTGACCAAATTGGTTTTACCAACCTTTTTAGCTCAAAAATCTGGGCGAATTGCGTATATTTCTAGCGTTGCGGGCTTATTGGGGACGCAATATCGGGCATCTTACTCTGCAGCAAAAGCAGCGATTCATATGTGGGCAAACAGTTTACGCGCAGAAGTGGCACAAGATGGTGTTAATGTTTCTGTTATTTTCCCTGGTTTTGTAAAAACCAATGTATCTTTCAATGCCTTAAATGGTGCAGGAAAAGCACAGGCGCATCAGGATGAGGCCATTGAAAATGGTTTAGAAGCTGATGATTTTGCGCAGAAAACGGTTTCTGCTTTATTAAAAGGTCAAGAATATATTGTCGTGGGTGGGCGTAAAGAGAAATTGGGTGTGTTGGTTTCTCGTCTATCACCATCGACACTTTATAAAATGATTCGCAAAATGAAAGTAAAGTGATTGAAAATTCATAAATTTTATGTGTATTGATGGCGTTTATACATTGTATAAGCGCTTTTTCTTAATATGTTCCGTCTCTATCTATAAGCACAAAATCCATGTTAAACCTAATGAAAATAATATTTAAAATCATCAGTCTACAATTCATATTGATCAGTGCGGTTTATGCAAATATTTGTGATGATACTCAAGTTGTCGCACAAATATTGAAGCAGGCTAAAATTGTAAAGGTTGAACAGTCTTTAATCGACTGTAAACTCGATCCGGTCGATAATTCAAATATGATCATGGCCTATGCCCAATGGATTCCTGTAAAAGGAAATGCAGAAGAAAGGGATTATGCTTTAGACTTATTTAAGTTTAATCCAAAAAATTTAAAGGTGATTTATCACTATGCTGTTGCTGAACGCATGGTTTCGGACGCAATTAGCTTAAATTCTATTGAGCTGGATACTGCAAATTATAAAGTCACTGATTCAAATAGAGCTTTGGGTCTAAGATTAAATTACTCAGGTCACTCACAGCCCTTTCCTTTTTCTATGCAACTTTTAAATTTATATGACCTTAAAAATAAAAAACAAATTCTGGACAGTTTGATTGTGACACGTAATCGGGCAGAAGTAGATATGCATTGTAATGCAGATATTGAAGAACGCGCTTCTACCTTAGTCATGCAGTCAACCCAAACCAAGAAATATACGGATATTTTGGTCAATAGCAAAATTAAACGCTACCAGACGCAAGTGATAAACGAGGATTGCCAAGAAGTTAATCATCACTCATCGCAACAACGGTTTGTTTTAAAATTTGATAGGAAAAAATATCAATTTCCTAAAAGTTTTAAAGATGAATATCAGTACCGATAGGCAGTACAGTACAAGAGTATCAATAAAATTAAGTCATTGCAGCGTAATGCTGATTATTCAACATCCATCTTCTCGTTAGCGAAAAAAATAGCAGTGAGCTAAAAGATGAATGCTTTTAGAATAACAGGATATTTGAAAGGGTAAAAATCGAATGCTTAATGTATTTTATTGAAGTAGTTTAATAATAATTCAGCATTTTTGCCTCTTAATTGCCATGACATACAGCGCACTCCACCCCCCATATGGCACACCTGTGCAGAGTGAATTGGGATGACTGTTCGTTTGGTTAGACGACGAATTTGCTGTAATGCCAGTGCATCTTGTTTAATACCAAATTGCGGAAAATAAATACGCTCAGGCGTAACCAGCATATTGGTATATAAACCACAAGCTGAACCAAATTTTTCATCATAGATCTCACTGCCATCATAAGGTGTGGTGATTTCATGAATTTTGATATTTGGAATACCGCGTTTTAAATCAATTTTTAACTGTTTGGCGTATTCGGGATCTTCAGGATAAGTATTAATCACTAACGTATTCTGATCTATAAAGCTCACCACGCCATCCGCATGTTCTAAGCCACCTTGTTCATCCGCTTCAATAAATGCAATATGTTTAGCACCTGTCAAACGGATCAGCTGTGCTCTTGCTTGGGTTTCGGTTAAATGATTGTCAGCTAAGAACTTGGTGCTTAACACAGCATTGCCATAGCCATCTTCAACCCAATTACCACCATCATTGAGCAGTTGGGTCTGGGTAAATTTTAAGCCAGCCTTTTGACTATAGGCTTTAAAGTCTGATTGAACATCATCAGAGATGGCTTGAGCCTTTTTGGTTCCACCTTGTCCTGCTGCGGTATAACGAAAAAGAACAGGTTGATTGGGATTGGCACTACTAAAATCACGCATCCAAATATCTTGCATAGGCGCAATAGTGACATGCTGTTTACCGAGTGCTTTAACATAATCAGGGTAAAGTTGTTGATCGGTTAAGATCATCACATTGTCACCATTTTGAATAATTTTCTTTGCATAATCGACGTGGAAATCAAAGATATCATCGATTTTTTCTGCATAGTACTTATCTTGACTTTGTGGCGAAGCCAATACAATCAATTCTGCATTTATTGTGAATGGAAGCATAGACAGTAATCCGATACTTATTTTAAGTGCTAAAGCTTTCATGATGTCTAACCTGTTCATGAAGTTAAGATTTTTTCATTTTTGTTATGGTTTAGATATTCCCAGATCTTTACATCACCAGAATACAAAACCAGACAGTCCAACAGCGATTATGTATTCTGATGAAAAAATCATGATGATTATTTAAAAAAGAGGAGTGAGATTAAGTTGCTGTTCCATAGGCAAAGACTTCAACCATTCCACCTTGCATACCGAGTTCAGTGGTACTTAAACGTAAGCCCATAATATGCGTTGCTCCAATATTTTCAGCTTCCTGTTTTAATCTAACAATTGCTTCGCGACGTGCGCGATCGACGACACTCTCATAGGTGGTTAAACGACCACCAAAGAAGTTCTGAATTTGCGCGATAATATATTTAAAATAATCATGTGAAATGACCACATTACTACTGATGAGTTGTCCATGCTTTTCAGAGACTTGGAACTTATTGGTATCAATCCGAATATGAGCAAGCCGTTGTTCATTGTCTGCCAATTCTTTTAAATGCTTTTGTTCGATAAAACGTCCAAACCCCCAGCCAATAAAAAACAGAACCAGTGTGAGCCCAATTTTAAAAATTAAACCATCCATCTGTTTCGCCTATTTTGAAAATGGATCAGGAAGTTGTGTCGTGGTCGGTTCAACAATGACTGCAGTACCATAGACAAAAAGTTCTGAAGCACCTTGCGCAATATTAGAGGTAGAAAAACGGATACCGACAATTGCATTGGCACCTAAACCACGTGCTTTTTCAATCATACGATTCATGGCTTCTTGACGTGATTCTTCTAATAATTCGGTATAGCCTTTGAGTTCACCACCGACAATATTTTTTAGACCAGCCATAAAGTCACGTCCGACATGTTTGCTGCGGACTGTGCTTCCATAAACGACATCAAGCTGTTGCTTTATTACATGGGCTGGAATAGTTTCTAAATTACTGAGTTTCATTTTAAATATTCATTGATGATGTCTTACTTTAAACATAGGAAATTATCCACTAAAAAGCAATAAAAAAAGCCCACCGAAGTGAGCTTAGATTATCAAATTGATATTAACTGACTTTTTTATCTTTTGAATGATATTTCAATTCAGATGAAGAGGCCGGTTGTGCAATTTGATCCGCAGTGTTGGCTTTTAAACCACCACCCAGTGTTTTATAGACTTCTACCTGATTGTTTAAGTTCGCTTGCTCTAATAGCAATAAACCTTGTTCAGCAGAGTAAGAGGTACGTTGTGCATCTAATACAGATAAGAAACTATCAATACCTGCACGGAAGCGAGCATTTGAAAGTTTATACGTTGTATTGGTCGCATCAACTAAACGTTTTTGAGCAGAAAGACGATCACCAATATTTTGGCGAGTCGCTAATGCATCATTAACTTCACGGAAAGCAGATTGAATTGATTTTTCATAGTCAGATAATGCAATTTGTTGATCTGTTTCTGAAATTTTAATATTTGCTCTACGTGTACCCCAATCCCATAAAGGAATATCAAGACTAGGGCCTAAAGACCAAACGAATGCACCTGATTTAAATAAATCACTTAAATCAGTAGATGCATAACCCGCAGAACCCGTCAAACTGATTGTTGGGAACAAGCGTGCTTTCGCAGCACCAATATTCGCGCCAGCAGCAGAAAGCTGATATTCAGCTGCTTTTACGTCTGGGCGATTGTTGAGCAAATCACTTGGTAATCCTGATGCAAACACAGCATTCGAGGTAATACGCGTCACACGTTGTGTAGGCAATAAATTGTCAGGAACTGATTGTCCAACAAGTAGATTCAATAAGTTCTGAGCTTGGGCAATTTGAGTCTTATAATTGGCAACATCATTACGTGCGGTTTCAACAGAAATTTGAGCCTGACGAACAGGAACTTCACTGTCGATCCCAACATCAAAACGTTTTTTGTTGAGGTTATAAGAATCAAGTTGAGCTTTTAATGTTTGGTCAGCAAGTTTAAGTTGCGCATTGGCAAATGAATAATTTAACCAAGCTTGAGCAACTTGACCAATTAAGCTGATTTGCGTTGCATCACGGGCACTCGCGGTCGATAAATAAGTATCAAGAGCATTGTCTTTTAAACTTTTTACACGGCCCCAGAAGTCTAACTCATAAGCAGTTACACCGAGACCAACATTATAACGTGTTTGAGCACCAACACCTTGATCTTGACGTAAAAGACCACCACTTGCACCAATCGTTGGTAACTGATTGTTTTCAGTGATTTGATAAGCTTGTTGAGCACGTTGAATGTTCAATGTTGCTGTACGTAAATCACGGTTATTGGCTAAAGCAAGATCAATTACTTGAAGTAAGCGTTGATCTGCAAAAAACTCTTTATAACCTTGTTCAGCAATAGATGTACCAGTGTTATTTTGAATATAACCTGTTGGTATGTTTGCTTGAGCTACGGGTTCTGGGCCACGCATGCTTTGACAAGCTGTCAAAGCAAGCGCAAGTGCAGATACCGCAATGCTACGACCTGAAATAGACCATACTTTCTGCATCACGATTTATGCTCCTGAATATTTTGATTTTTAGGTTTGTACTTAAAGATACTACGAATCCATACGAAGAACACAGGAATAAAGAAGATACCTAAAAGTGTTGAGCTAATTACACCACCCAATACACCATAACCAACTGAGTGTTGGCTACCGGCACCTGCACCGCTTGATAAAGCAAGTGGCAATACACCGAAACCGAACGCTAAAGTCGTCATGATAATTGGACGTAAACGCATTTTTGCAGCATGCAATGTCGCTTCAAACAATTCTTCGCCTTGTTCTTGCAACTCTTTTGCAAACTCTACAATCAAAATCGCATTTTTTGCAGACAAACCGATGACTGCAACGATCGCGACTTGGAAATAGATGTTAAATGATAAGTTAGGATCACCTTTGATGACCATTCCCAACCACGTTAAAGTAAATGCACCAATAACACCTAAAGGTACTACTAATAATACTGAAACAGGGATTGACCAACTTTCATATAAAGCTGAAAGGCAAAGGAATACAATAAGCAGAGAAAGAATCAAAAGCGGAACAGTTTGGCTACCAGATTCACGTTCCTCTAAAGATAGACCAGTCCACTCATAGTCGAAACCTGTTAAGCCCATAGATGGTAACTTACCAATAATTTCTTCCATAGCCATCATGGCATCTCCCGAACTTACGCCCGGTGCTGGTGTACCTTGAATGTTTGCAGAAGCTACACCGTTATAACGTTCTAAACGAGGTGAACCATAAGTCCATTGGCCTGTTGCAAATGCAGAGAATGGAACCATAGTGCCGCTATTATTACGTACATACCATTTGTTTAAGTCTTCAGGCATCATGCGAGCACTTGATTCGCCTTGAACATAGACTTTTTTCACACGACCACGGTCTACGAAGTCATTGATATAAGAACCACCCCAAGCCATGCTCATGGTCGAATTAATATCCGCAATACTAACCCCCATTGCACCCGCTTGCGCTTGGTCAACGTTGATTTGATATTGAGGTGTATCTTCTTGTCCATTTGGACGAACACCAGCAAGACGTTTGTCTTGTGCAGCCATGCCTAAAACAGCATTACGTGCAGCAACTAGCTTCTCGTGACCTTGACCACTTGCATCTTTTAACTGAATATCAAAACCTGATGAAACACCTAATTCTGGCATTGCTGGTAATTGCAATGGCATGATGTACGATGCATCTTTGACAATCATATTTAGTGCCATACCACGTTGAATAATGGCACCAATTTGTGATTCAGGTGTTGTACGTTCACTCCAGTCTTTCAGTTTCATAAATGCTAAACCAGCATTTTGCCCGACACCAGTAAATGAGAAGCCAGAAACTGTAAAGATAGTATCTACATTGGCTTTTTCCTCATTTAAGAAGTAATTGGTCATGGTGGTGATGACTTTATCTGTCCGTTCAAGGCTGGCGCTTGGTGGTAATTGAACAAGCGTCATAACCATGCCTTGATCTTCTTCTGGTAGGAAAGAAGAGGGGAGCATTTTATACAGTCCGACTAAAGCAACAATCACAGCAACGTAGATCACACCAGAGAAGATCTTATGATGGGTCATACGATTGACACCACCTTGATATTTCTCAGCTACTTTATCAAAGCTACGGTTAAACCAACGGAAGAAACGCGCAAAAATGTTATTGCTTGGTTCTTTATTTGGATCATGCTGTTTTAACAATGTCGCACAAAGAGCAGGGGTAAAGGTTAAAGCAACGATTAATGATAAAACCATCGCTGTAACCAGTGTGATCGAGAACTGACGGTAAATTACACCTGTAGTACCACCGAAGAATGCCATTGGCACAAATACAGCAGTCAATACACTGGTAATACCTACTAAAGCACCTGAAATTTGTTTCATCGACTTTTCAGTGGCTTCAACTGGACCCGTATGTTCTTCTTGCATCACACGTTCGACGTTCTCAACCACAACAATTGCATCATCGACCAAGAGACCAATCGCGAGCACCATGGCGAACATAGTTAAGGTGTTGATTGAGAAGCCAAAAATATTAATAACTGCAAATGTACCCAGTACAACCACAGGAACAGCCATTGTTGGGATAATCGTTGCACGCCAGTTCTGTAAGAATAAGAACATCACGAAGAATACAAGAACGATTGCCTCAATTAAGGTATGTACCACACTTTCAATTGAAAGCTTGATAAATGGTGTAGTGTCATAAGCAAGCTTATCTTTTAGACCATCTGGGTAGTTTTTACGTAGCTCAGTAAGACGTTTTTCTACAGCAGCCGCTGTATCAAGTGCATTTGCACCTGTTGCCAGTTTAATTGCTACACCGCCAGCAGGCTTACCATTAAATTTAGAATCAAATTGATAGTTATCTGAGCCTAGTTCTACACGAGCAACATCACTTAAACGAACCTGAGCACCAGAAGCAGTGTTTTTCAGGAAGATATTTTTAAATTGTTCAGGAGTTGTCAGCATGCTTTGTGCATTGACAGTCGCGTTAAGAACTTGACCTTGGATCGCTGGTGCACCACCCAATTGACCTACAGCTACTTGTGAGTTTTGCGCACGAATAGCAGCAGCAATGTCACTTGGTGTCACTTGCAAACTGGTCATTTTAGCTGGGTCTAGCCAAATACGCATTGCATATTGACCACCAAAGACTTGAATTTCACCTACACCTGCAACACGACTGAGTGGTTCAGAAATATTTGAGTTTACATAGTCTTTAATGTCAGCCCCAGAAAGACTGCCATCTGGCGAATAAAATGCAAGTACTTGCATGAAACTTGCGCCAGATTTGGTCACTTTTATCCCTTGACGTTGTACATCTTCGGGTAAAAGTGCGGTCGCTGACTGTAATTTGTTTTGTACTTGAACTTGTGCAATGTCTGGATCAATACCTTGTTCAAAATTCAAGTTGATTGATGCCTGACCATTACCCGCACTGTTCGATGAGATATAACGTAAACCATCTAGACCATTCATTTGTTGTTCAATGATCTGAGTTACTGTGTTCTCAACAGTTTGTGCCGAAGCTCCAGGATAAGTTGCAGCAATTGTCACCACAGGAGGGGCAATTGTTGGATATTGAGCAACAGGCATTTTTGTTAGCGTAAGAATACCCGCCAACATAATCACCAGTGCAATCACCCATGCAAAAATAGGGCGATGAATAAAAAATTGAGCCATATTCGTCTACCCCTTATGCATTTGAAGTAGCTTTTTGTTCACTAGACTTATTTTGTTGAACAGGTTGTGCTGCTGTACCTGGTTTAGCACCTGCTTGTGGTGCAGCCGCTTGAGGTTGATACGGTTTAGCAACAACTTCTTGTTCTGGTTTTACTTTGGCAATCCCATCTACAATCACTTTATCGCCTGTGTTTAGACCTTGAGTGACAATCCAATCTTTACCTTGAACACCTACAGTCGTTACAGGACGGCTTTCTACTACACCTTTTGCATTTACAATCATCGCGATCGCTTGACCGGTTGGTGTGCGTGTAATTGCAGCTTGTGGAACTAAGTAAGCATTTGGAATTAAGCCTTGTACGATTTGCGCATTGGCAAACATACCTGGCAATAATAAATGGTTAGGATTTGAGAAGACTGCACGTAAAGTCACAGAACCAGTACTTGGATCTACACTTGCATCAGAAAATGCAAGATTTCCTTCCACACCGTAGTAGCTACCATCCTCAAGTTTTAGACGAACTTTGGTATTGTTGCTACGATCAATACTACCTTGACTTAATTGTTGACGTAGACGTAATAGCTCAGCACTTGATTGGCTGATGTCTACATAAATTGGGTCAAGTTGCTGAATCGTGACCAGAGCATTGGCTTGGTTTGCAGTGACTAAAGCGCCAGCAGTGACTGAAGAACGACCAGATTGACCTGATATAGGCGAACGAACTGTCGAATAACCTAGGTCAATTTGCGCATTTTTAACAGCAGCGTTTGATGCTGAAATATCTGCTTCTGCAAGTTTGATTTGAGCAAGTAAATCATCATATTCTTGCTTAGAAACAGCATTGATGCCGACAAGTTGACGATAACGATTTGCTTTAACTTGCAATGCATTTAAATTTGCTTGCTGACGTACTAAAGCTGCTTTTGCACTGTCTAAGTTTGCACGATTGATGCTTGAGTCAATCTCATAAAGAGGTTGACCTTCACGAACAAAACTGCCTTCAGTAAACAAACGTTTTAAAATAACACCATTTGTTTGTGGGCGAACATCAGAGATTTGATACGCTGAAGTACGACCTGAAAGTTCAACAGTTTGTTCTACGCTTTGTGGCTGAGCAACAATGACACCAACTTCAGTCGGCGGCATTTTTTGGGCAGCACCACCAGCTTGTTGTGCTGATTTAGGATCTTTGCTGCAGCCTACAAGTGCAATACTTGTTGCGAGAGCACAAGCAGTAAGGGCAGGGGCCCAAAGCTTTGCCGACATCATTATTCCACCTCGTTTAGATTTTTATCTAAAAATAATTTGTTCTGTCTTAACGTTTCTCGTGACAGTATGAGCCATAAAATAGCAGCCCATATGACACCTATACCCCATCCAGTGAGTACATCAGTTGGGAAATGTGCACCTAGATAAACTCTAGATCCCCCCATGCTTAGAAACCATAAAAAGCCCCCTAAGCTAATCCATTTAGCTTGGCGATGCTTTTGAAATATAAACATAATCGAACAGCAGACAATAGCAGCATAAATACTGTGGGCACTAGGAAATGAAGCACCATAGGTTTGCACCATTTGGTAGATTTCATCAGGTCTTGGACGATTGACTAGATATTTAATAATCCAACCAATTGCCGAAGCACCAAGTAGACCAATGCTGATCATCAGTACATTCGCATATTGTTTGAGGCGTATGAAATATAAATTGCATAGCCCTGCGATCACAATCATTGACGGTAAGCCGCCCAGATAGGATAGGGTAAGTGCTAAACCATTTAAGACCTCTAAACGGTGTGTACTCATCCATACAACGCTTGAAAAATCAAATTGTTGTATCTGGTTAATGTTTAAACCAACACTCCCAATAAGTAAACCTATACAGCCAATAAGGAGCAATACATAAGGCATAAGATAACCTAGAGTATATAAATTGCGTACGTTAAGTTTATTTAATGCACTGAAGTGTACTAGCCAGTACACTTTTTTTCAAGTGAGTAAATTTAGGTAATTTATACTAATTTCTTTTTGTGAAATATTTAACAATTTGCACAAAAATTAACAAAAAGCTTAGTGATTTAGTTTGTTTTGTGAGTTTGCCTCATCTTCCAGTTGTAACGGTTGCTTTGGGGGCCAAAAGAAATCTAAAGGACGGGTAGAAAAATGGGTAAATATAAGTTTTGCCAATGGTTTCCATTGCGAAAAACGAACTTGTCTTGCTCGAAGTGCCACAATAATGGTGAGGGTGAAACTGACAAATAAGTTGGTTAAACCAATACACAACACGCCAAGGAAAGACACAATAATGAGACCAATATCAGGTGAGCCATTGATGGTCATTAAGCCTTGAATAAAGTTGGCAGCAGCAAAAGCAATATGACGGATATCTAATGGTAAGCCTAAAATAAACCCAATTGTTCCCATACTTCCAAGCATAATACCAAAGATAAAATTACCTGCTAAAGCACCCAAGTTTCTTTCTATATAGTCTGCAAATTTTTCCAACCTTGCTTGTCCCATTATTTTTTTCAATTTCATATGGGCTTTTAAACGAGGACCGACTTTTCGATAGACTGACATATTGTCAAAATATCCAGCGATTAATCCCGATAAAAATAAACAAACACCAGCGATTGCTGCATGTGGTATTGCTAGTGAGGTAAATGGATTTAGACTGGCGAGTAAGGTTGTCGCTTTCGCATGGGTTAAAAGTGGTTCATGCATCGAAAGTTGCCATAGATACGTTATTAAAGCTGCAGTTGGAATTGCAATCGAAATATTTCCCAGAATTGCAATAAACTGCGTCCGAATAATATTAATAATCAGTCCTGCAAGTTCAGCAATTTGTGCTGTTTTTGAACCTTTTTGGTGCTGAACTGTTGATGCTAGTGCGGCTGCAGTCATTGCTGGTTGCTTTGTTGCTACAGTAAAGTGCAAAACATGAATCAGTATAAAACCCAATGAATAATTCATGCTGTAAAGAAAAGCATGCATAAATGGTGCAAGAACTAAACGTGCTGTCAGTATTTTAAGTGTTGCCATGGTGGCAATAATCGCACCTGCACCTGCAGCTGCTTTATACATGCCAAAGAAACCTTTCTTATCGGTACTGACATAATGTTCGCCCGTCTTACTTGCATTTTCAGTGACTTGTAGTGCAATCAATTCACTATTAGTTTTGAGTAAATCACGTACACTGGTTTCACTATAGTGTGCATTGACTAAATCGGTGAGTAATTCGCCACAGAGTTGATAACGAATTTGATCATCTTCTACAAGTAAGTTGAGAAGCAGTTCAATTCGATCAATACATTGTTCTAGTAGCGATAATAAATAAGTCAAACTTAAGCTAACACCAATCCGTTTAATTGCTCGACGGATTTTTAATACCACATCGCGGCATTGTTCAATCATAACCAAAGCTTGATCTGCATCTGGAGCTATACCAATAGCAAGCTCATCTTCATCTTGATGCTGCTTCTTATACGCTTCTATAAATTCAACTATTTCACGATTTTGAACTAAAAAAGGAGATTCATATTCCTGAAGTTCTGGGTAAGCATTGATAAATTCAGGATACAGACCAATACCACTGATTCGATAAGAAAGTACTGTGATGGCTTTAACAATGTCGCGTTTAATTCCCAATTTATCGTTTTTATAACGATGACCTTGATTCAATAAGCGGAATAGTTGTTCCCATTTCTTTTCACTTATATTTTCCAGCCAATACTTATCGCTACGTTGATGAAACACTTTGCCGACCAAATCTTTGAGATCAGATTCGTCTTTTAATAAAGGTAGAAAATGTGCGCCGATACGTTGTCCAAGCTGATTCCAGAAACCGTCTAAGGATAAAATCCCACTATCTGCATATAATCCTGCTTGTTTATAGTGGTTAACCAGTTTTAGTAAGTAACCTTGAAACGCAGATGATGCATTTGGTGTGATTAAGAGTGCTTGAAGTAACTCCTCAAATTTATTTTGACTTTCTTCTAAATTGTGGCTGTCAGTAGGTCTGATACGATTGATTAATTCAATTAATATATCAGGATTGGGAACAACTTTTATGCTATCAAGTTGTTCCTGCATAAGGAGGAAAAGATCATTAAATTGTATATGCATAAGCCTTGTTAAATTTTATTGAATTCGATGTAAGGCAAGTTGCGCTAAATTATACAATGCCTGGCGATACTCAGATTCAGGTAAATGATTTAAAGCCTGAATCGCAGCATGAGTTTCTTCTGTTGCACGGCGACTACAGTAATCTAAAGCACCTGAGGTCTGAACAATTTGAATCACCCGATACAAATCGCTTGTTCCTCCAGTTGCAATACTTTTACGGATAATCTCGTGCTCTTCACCTTGGGTATTTGCTAAGGCTGAGATTAAAGGTAAAGTGGGTTTACCTTCCATTAAATCATCACCAATATTTTTACCTAATGTTTCAGCATCAGAAGTGTAATCTAAAATATCGTCAATAATTTGGAAGGCATTGCCAAAATGGCCAGCAAATAAGCGTAAAGATTCACGATATTCAGGTTTCCCAGCAAGGATTGCAGCACCTTCAGTTGCAAGTTCAAATAAACGAGATGTTTTACCGTGAATAATATCTAAATATGTTTGTTCAGTTGTTTCAGGTTGATGTTGGGCTTGGAGTTGTAACACTTCGCCTTCAGCGATTTCACAAGTGCCAGTTGAAAAGTCTTTTAACAAAATCATATTGTCTAGATCGACAAGAAGATCGAAAGCCCGAGAAATAAGAAAATCCCCAACCAATACCGCAGTTTGGTTGTTCCAAGTCGCGTTAGCAGTTGGACGACCACGACGTAAACCAGATTCATCGACCACATCATCATGCACTAGTGTTGCAGTGTGTAACATTTCTATGATGGCTGCCAGTTTACGATAAGGCTCCATCTGTAGGTCTGTTGCACCACATGCTTTTGCTGCAAGTAGGCACATAATTGGACGCATCCGTTTACCACCAGCTTCAACAACATGTTTACTGACCGCCATTACTAAAGCAACTTTTGAGGTAATCCCTTCATTAATAAACTTGTCCATTGCAGCAAAGTCGGTTGCAACTGGAGCGAGAATATCTTGCTTAAAGTCGATGGTCATCGGGTGGGAGCCTCATGCAAATGCGTTATAAGTTGCTAGTGTAACAATTAACATGTCTCAATGTTGCTTTTGAAAGCAGACATCGTGCCTGAATCTTAATGATTTGTTCCTCCTTTGTCCAAAGATGAATAAAGCATTTAACATTCAATAGATCATTCTTTTGAGCTACATAGTAGCGGATTTGTTTTAAAAATCTATTTCAATTTTAGCTGGATCTTAAAAAAAAATTCATATTATCAAAGGGAGAATCTTAAAAAAATGAATATATGCAGATTATTTTCTATACAATGCTAATATTTGCTGGAAATGACTTGTTGTTTAATTCATTATCACTTAAAATCTTTGCCCTTGAATAACCCCCAGTGGCGTTCGTCTTAAGATCGGTATATTCCTTTATCGGCACGACGACACGGGTCAGTTGGAGTACGTTATGTACGCAGTAATCCAAAGCGGTGGTAAACAGCACCGTGTTGTTGAGGGTGAAACCCTTAAAGTAGAATTGTTGAAAGCTGAAACTGGCGCGACTATTACATTTGATGATGTATTAATGGTTGTGAATGGCGAAAGTATTCAAATCGGTGCTCCAGTTGTAGCTGGCGCAAAAGTAACTGCAGAAGTGGTTGGTCACGGTCGTCATGACAAAATTCGTATTGTTAAAATGCGTCGTCGTAAGCACTACCGTAAACAACAAGGTCACCGTCAATGGTTTACCGAGTTGAAAATTACTACGATCGCAGGTTAATCACTAGGAGTATATAGACATGGCAACTAAAAAAGCCGGTGGTTCGACCAAAAACGGTCGTGATTCGAATCCTAAAATGTTAGGTGTTAAAATGTACGGTGGTCAAGCTGTGACTGCTGGTAACATTATCGTTCGTCAACGTGGTACAGAATTCCACGCGGGTACAAATGTTGGTATGGGTCGTGACCATACTTTATTTGCTACTGCTGACGGCGTAATCAAATTTGAAGTGAAAGGTCAATTTGGCCGTCGCTATGTATCTGTTGAAGCGTAAGTTTTAATAGTGCAAAAAAGCCCGCTTTATTGCGGGTTTTTTTATCAGTTTTTTTAGCATTAAAGAAAAAACCATCTTCATCATGATGAATAATTTTCAACATATTGCACCAATAACAATACAAAACTTCTTATTTTCTCAATTATTACTGACTCAATTTGGTTTAAGATAAGCAATCTAATAAATTACATTCTGTGCCAAATATTATCTGAATATTTTAATTGAGGTGCAGACATAGAAAAGGTGGACATATGAATATGCTTCGTAAAACGATGGGTGCAGTGGCTATAAGTGCAGCGCTGTTTGCACCTGTAATGAGCACAACAGTTTTTGCAGCAACTGCTGCTTCGGAGCAACAAGCAACCGCAAATCTGGTTAAACAACTCAGTGGTGTAAAAAGCTTTACTGCAAATTTTGAGCAAACCACAAAAGCGACTCAAACAGGTAAAGTTGCACAGAAAAAGGGTTTAACCGCTCAACATATGAATCAAACTTTTAAAGGTACAATGAAGGTTGAGCGCCCTGGTAAATTCTATTGGGAAACCACGACACCCGCGAAACAGACTATTGTGACTGCAGGTCGTACAGTGTGGATTTATGATCCTGACTTACAGCAGGCTGTACGCCAAAGTTTAGATGAGCAGGTTGCTAATACACCGGCATTACTACTCAGTGGTAATACCGAGCAAATTCAAAAGGCTTATCGTATTACTCAGCCAAATGCAGGTAAAACTTACTATACCTTGTATCCAAAACAAAAAGATGGTGCTTTCCAAAGCTTGACGATTAGTTTTGGGGCGAAAAATGCACCGACTTTAATGATCTTGCAAGATTCTTTAGGTCAAACAACCACTGTGCGTTTTAACAATGTACAGGTCAATGCGGCTATCCCAGCATCTACCTTTAATTTTGTGCCACCTAAAGGTACAGATATCATAGATCAATAAACGATTTTAAATGAATAGAAGAGCAACCATAAGGTTGCTTTTTTTATGCCAATTAAACAGAACAAAGCAATAGACTCGGTCATGTTAATCAGGCGAATGATAAATAGCGACGAGCAAATAAAGTGGCTTTCAATATAAGATTATTCTATGCTCAAACAAGGGTTTGAATATAAAAATAGAGATTCTGTATGTATCGCAAAACACAATTGAAACTCAAACATTACCCAAGGATAACTGCGCAAAAATCATTTTTTAATGTTTTGAGACAAAAGTTAATCTGCGTGATTGGGCGATTTTTAAGGCGACATCGTCGTGATAAGGAAGTTAATCTATATCACAAAAAGCTTTACCAACCAGTTGAAGAAATCATCACAACTCACTTAAAAATATCAGGAATTATCCCAGATCATTTAAATGGCTTATTGTTAAGAATTGGTTCAAATCCGATTGAGATAGAAAAGCCTTCATTATTTGAGTGGTATCTTGGTCATGGAATGATTCATGCACTCAAATTACAAGCAGGTAAAGCAATCTGCTTTAAAAGCAGTATGCTGGCCACAGATACTGTACAGAAATATAAACAACGTCCCTCAATAGGTGGTTTTCGCCGTGGCGCACATGATGTTGTGAATACCAACATTTTTAAACATGCAGGAAAGCTTTGGGCAGTGATTGAAGCTGGCGCGTTTCCGATCTGCTTAGATGATGAGTTAAATGCAGAACGTTATCAGTTGTTTAATAGTGATGCTGATTTACCGTTTACGGCACATCCTCGTAAAGATATCAAAACAGGGCACCTACATGCGATTAGTTATGATGCCTTAGATCGTAAAAATGCCTATTACCAAGTGATTGATCAGCATGGCGATTTGATTCATGTGACGCAAATTTTATTACAACATGGTCCCATGATTCATGATTGTCTCATTACACAACATGAAGTTTTGGTTTTTGATTTTCCACTTACTTTTTCTATGGCTCGATTATTACGTGGCGCAAGTGTTCCGTATCAATGGAATAAACAACATCCAGCGCGTATCGGAATATTGCCTAAATATGGAAATGCTGAAAAGATTCAGTGGATTGAGCTTGAGCCATGTTTTGTTTTTCATGCGGCAAATGCTTTTCGTGATCATGAAAATAGAATTATTTTAGATGTTTTAGTACATCAGGACGATTTTGAACATTCTCAACACGCAGCTTATGAATTGCAACATGCACAATTAGAGCGTTGGAGCATTGATCTAAACTCACAGACATTAGATAGATCTGTACTCGACTCTCGGATTCAAGAATTTCCGAAAATTGATGCGCGTTTTACTGGGATTCCATATCGTTATTTATATACTTTGGGTTTTGCTGGAACTGCATTGTTCAATTGTTTATATATTCATGATTTAGAAATGCAAACATCGGTGAGTTATGATTTTGGTATACAGTGGGCAATGGGTGAAGTCACTTTTGTGGCTGAGCATGAGCACAGTGCAGAAGGGCATGGTTATTTGATGGCCTATTTACATCATGTGGACGGAGAAGCAGCCAAAGCTGTTATTTTAAAAGTAAATGGATTGGAAATTCAGCCACAAGCTGAAATTGATTTGGGGGTACATGTGCCACTGGGGTTTCATTGTAATTGGGTGGATTTAGCTTAAGGTTTGAATTATGACTGTAGATTTTAAACATCCCTTATATCATCCAGAAACGGCCTCTAACTCTTTTATCACTGCAGATCTTTTTTTGTGTTTAATCAAGCTTTATGAAGTTTTTTTCAAACAGAGAATCCAGTTTTGAGCTGAGTCGTTACTACGATGTATATTTAGAAGTCACCCCAAATAAAAAAATATTAAAAGCTTTATTTTCAGTTCACAATAATTATGAAAAGTATCTTTTAAATACAATTTTCTATTGTTATGACATAAAGAAGAAAGTGTTTATTTATGATGACGCGAGTGATTTATTTGAAGAACAAATTGATGAAGTCAGATGCGATTTTGAGGATAATTTGGATGGAGTTGTCAGTCCTGCAATCACATTGAAAATGATCAAACAAGCTGGGAAGTATTTTGTTCAACATAATGAACGTGGTGCTCCACGACAGTTCCATACTTTTGTGCTAACATTTTTTAGTGATAATGATTTATTTGTAGTTTTGGCTCAACCCAGTGTTGGCCCTGACCCTGAGGATTGGATGTTTGGTGTTATTAGTGGTATTCAATGTTATTTAGTTTTTGATCTAATGAGTTTAAAAATTATAAAAAAGTATTATTTGCACACAAGAAATGATTATTTAAAACATAGTTATCAACAAAAAAGATGGATAAATGAGCGTATCAACAGGAAGAAGATGTTAGCAGAAAGCAAATCTTTGAAATAACAACGCGCTTATTTACAGTGTAAATAGGTGATAATTACAATAATGAATATTAATTTAAAGGTTCTGGTTTTATGATAGGGCTATTACTAAATATGCTTTAAAGATATAGAAATGAAAGTAAATTTTAAAAGTGGTCTGATTTTTTTATCTCTTTTATCCAGTATGCTCATGGTTAGCGCATGCCAGGAAAAGCCGGAACCTCAAGCAGAACAGGCTACAACTGCGACTCAACACGCGCAAATACCGCTGATTCAAGCCAAAGTTGAGCGAGTCAACGTGGTAAAAAAACAGTTTTGTGATGAAGATGGTTGTACACAATATGATTTGCAAACTGTTAAAAGTAATGTGTCTTGGCTAGATGATTATTTTCTAAATCGTATTAAAAAAGATGTACCTGGCGCATTTGAAAAAGATCAAAATCATGCCCAAGCTGAAAGTGAAGCGCAATCTTCAGCTAAAGGTTTAAATCAAAATTCAATTTATGTTCGTTTTATTTCACAACAAAATAATTTAGCCACTTTTGTGATCCAGACTTATACCTATGTAGCAGGTGCAGCTCATGGGATGTATCACAATGAATATGTGACATTCGATTTAACCACGCAAAAGCGCCTCGCCTTAACTGATATTCTAAAACCAAACGTGGAAGCAAAAGTGGCTGAACAGCTTTATGATGCCAATGCGAATTGGTTGATTCAAAAAGATATTACACGTGAAAAGTTGCAGTTAAGCGATAACTATTATTATGGTGTAAATGGTCTAGTTTTTGTTTATCCACTGTATGAGCTTACCTCTTATGCAGAAGGTATGCCTGAGTTAAAACTGCCGTATCAAGTTGCAAAAGATTTGATTAAAGCTGAGTATTTACCAAGTCTACCTCAAGTCGAAGCGGCTGTCGAAAAACCTGTTACACCTTAATTGCCTTCAAATCATACAATTCATGTATGTCTAATGCTCTGTCACTGTATTTTTTACAGTGAAGAGCTTACACTATAGTCAGTTTTTTTCTTACCCTTTAGATTGACTATGATCGACCCGAAATTAATCAGAAATAATATCGAGGCTGTAAACTTAGCCTTAGCCAAACGTGGTGTACAACTCAACGTTGAAGAATGGGCATCACTAGAAGCTCGCCGTAAAGAAATCCAGTCTAGAACTGAAAACTTACAGGCAGAGCGTAATTCGGGTGCGAAACAAGTTGGTCAAATCAAAAAATCTGGTGGCGATGCTTCAGAAATCATGGCACGTATGGGTGCGATTGGTGATGAAATTAAAGCTGCTGAAGTTGAATTGAATGAACTTCAAGCTGAATTAGAAGCAAAATTACTCTCTATCCCAAACATGCCACATGAGTCTGTACCAGAAGGGAAAGATGAAAGTGATAATGTTGAAGTATTAAAATGGGGAACACCGCGTCAATTTGATTTCGAAATCAAAGACCATACAGACCTTGGCGAAATGATGGGTGGTTTAGAGTTTGAAACGGCAACCAAGTTAACGGGGACACGTTTCAGTGTATTGAAAGGTCCATTAGCCCGTTTACAACGTGCATTGACCCAGTTCATGCTCGATACGCATACCCTGAAAAATGGTTATACTGAAGCATATGTACCCTATCTTGTTAATGCAGACTCATTGCGTGGTACGGGTCAACTGCCTAAATTTGAAGAAGATTTATTTAAATTACAAGGTGAAAAAGAATACTATTTGATTCCAACGGCTGAAGTTCCAGTGACGAACTTTGTACGTAATGAAATCATTGATGCTGATCGTTTACCGTTGAAATATGCTGCGCATACACCATGTTTCCGTAGTGAGGCGGGTTCTTATGGTCGTGATACTCGAGGTTTGATCCGTCAACACCAATTCGACAAAGTTGAAATGGTTCAAATCGTAAAACCTGAAGATTCAATGGATGCTTTGGAAGCATTGACAGGGCATGCGGAAGGGATCTTACAAGCTTTGGGTTTACCATATCGTAAAATCGTTTTATGTGGTGGTGATATGGGCTTTGGTGCATGCAAAACTTATGATTTAGAAGTTTGGGTACCAAGCCAAGATACATATCGTGAGATTTCTTCGTGTTCAAGTATGGGAGATTTCCAAGCACGCCGTATGATGGCGCGTTATCGTGCAGATCAAAAGAAAACTGAGCTGGTACATACTTTGAATGGTTCAGGCTTGGCTGTAGGTCGCACTTTATTGGCCGTGATGGAAAATTACCAACGTGCTGATGGCTCTATTGAAGTGCCAGAAGTGTTACGCCCGTACATGGCTGGTGCAACATTTATCGATTAAATGTCGAAAACTCGATATTTGGTTCAGTTTTGTGCATAAATATTGCTTAGTACAATCAGATTTGAACTTTTGAGGAACACTGTGGAAATTTTCCCAATTTCACTAAAACTGCAAGGGCAACCTTGTCTGATTGTGGGTGGTGGGCATATTGCTTACCGCAAAGCAGTATTACTTGCAAAAGCAGGTGCAGTGATTCATGTGATTGCGCCAAATATAGAGCAAAATCTCTTAGATATTGTCCATTCAACCTATGGGCAATATCATGCGGATAAATTTGATTATCAAATTAGCCTAAGTAGCTATCGTTTGGTGATTGCTGCAACCAATGATAAAGCTGTCAATCAAGCTGTTTTTGAAGCTTGTGAAGATTTAAATGTGTTGGTTAACAGTGTTGATGATCCTCCACATTGTCGCTTTATGGTGCCTGCGATCATTGACCGTTCACCACTGGTAGTTTCAATTGCCACCAATGGTGCTTCTCCTGTTTTATCTCGCCAGATTCGTACTCAGCTCGAAGCTTCTATTCCACATGGCATGGGTAAACTTGCTGATTTTTCTGGAAAATGGCGTAAAGCAGTTAAAGAGCAGATTAGTAATCCTGATGAACGTCGAATCTTTTGGGAAGATTTATATGCCAGTCCTTTAAAAGAGCAGGTATTTAATGACAACCTCAAAGAGGCGGATCGTTTAATTGAACAAGCTTTGACAAAATGGCAAAAACCAAAAGGTGAAGTTTATTTGGTGGGGGCAGGACCAGGTGATCCTGAGCTGTTAACTTTAAAAGCACTTAGACTGATGCAGCAAGCGGATGTGGTGATTTATGACCGTTTGGTCTCTCCAGCAATTTTAGAATTATGTCGGCGTGATGCTGAAAAAATATATGTCGGAAAAGCACGTTCTAATCATTCCGTGCCACAAGATGGTATTAATGCATTACTGGTCAAATATTCCACCGAAAACAAACGTGTATGTCGTCTAAAAGGTGGTGATCCATTTATTTTTGGTCGCGGTGGTGAAGAAATTCAAGAGCTTTTTGCAGCCAATATTACATTCCAAGTCGTCCCAGGTATTACTGCTGCATCAGGTTGTTCAGCCTATGCTGGGATTCCGCTTACACATCGTGATTATGCACAAAGCGTTCGTTTTTTGACGGGGCATTTAAAAGAAGGTTCACCAGAATTACCTTGGAATGAGCTGGTTTACGAAAATCAGACATTGGTTTTATATATGGGCTTGGTGGGACTAGAAAAAATTTGTGAAAATCTAATATCACATGGTCAACGTCCAAATATGCCAGTGGCTTTGATCTCCAAAGGGACAACCCCAGATCAAAAGGTGGTGGTTGGAACTTTGGCAGATATTGCATCAAAAGTTGAAGAAAACCATATTCAAGCGCCTACTTTGACCATTATTGGTGAAGTGGTGAATTTGCGCGAACAGTTACAGTGGCAATAATATCTGCCTAAATTTTTCTTTAAAAAACTGACATGGTCTTTTTTTAAAGTACTTAGGTTGTATTCTGATAAGTAGAGATCTCCCGTGATTCATGTTGTTTTATACGAGCCTGAAATTCCTGCAAATACAGGGAATATCATTCGTTTATGTGCCAATACAGGTGCACAATTACATCTAGTCAAGCCTTTAGGTTTTGAACTGGATGATAAAAAGTTGCGCCGTGCAGGATTAGATTATCATGAATGGGCACATATGAAAGTTTGGGAAAACTTTGCTGAATGTCTGGCACATTTAGAGGTGCAGGGGATTGATCTTGATGCGATTTATCCTTTAACTACCAAAGGTACTGAAACACCGCATACTTCAGATTTAAACCGACCTGTGGCTTTATTGATGGGGCCAGAAACACGTGGTTTACCAGAAGATGTCCGTATGATGTTCCCAAAGGCGCATTGGATTCGTTTACCTATGGCACCGAATTCACGTAGTCTGAATTTATCGAATGCCACCGCAGTGATTCTATATGAAGCATGGCGTCAACAAGGATTTAAAGAATTAAAATAAAAATCATAACCCATCGTTTAGATGGGTTTTTATTCATATTAGTTTATGATTTCCTTTTGAGAAAGAGCGATGTGATTATCTTTGCATAAAAGCGACTTCATCTGTTGGAGGCTTTAAAATGAGTAATCACAATATTTATCTTAATTTTTGCCCTTTCTTTGCTGTGTAGCAAATGTCTGAGCCAGTCATTTTTTCTATAACCGTTCCTAAATAATGTGGACAGTCTGTATCAGAGTGCTCCGACATTTGTACTTTATTATCCATACTTTAAAATAATTCAGATTTTAACTATTTGTTTGGTCCTAAATAGGTCACTGTTTCAGATTTCGGTATACCTTTATAATCTGTGATTAAGATATTCAGTTTAATTTTTTGTCCTTTTTTAAATTCAGAGCGATTCGGGAAATTTCTTAAATTTTCTTCTAAGACTTTGCCGATATAGTATTGACAACCACTATCTGCTCGGCCTACCTCTTGCGCTTTTTTTACAACACCTTTTATGTTGAGTGTTGTTTCCTCAATTTCACCTAAGCCATCTTTATTGATATATAGCGTACGTGTAGAAGTGTTTTCTAAAAGCTTAACCTCTAAATCACAAGAATTTTCATAGGACGCAAAAGCACTATGGCTGAGGATTGCTAGAATAAAGAGCAGTGGAATTTTCATTATTTTTCTCCCTTTGATATGTTTTATTGAAATTATGCTGAGTTTAATCATATTTACAACATATCAAGCTGAGTTAAAGTCATGTTCTGAGTGTTGAGATTTATGCTTCCTGCAACAGAGCTGGCTCATTTTTTGCTTGAATTGCATCAAATTGTTCTTGTGCGCGAATCACATGTTGCACATTGCCTTCAGCCCAGAGCTTAAATGATAAAGCAGTTTGAGCAAACTCAAAGCCTAGAGAGGTTAATGCATATTCAACACGAATCACATTGTTCTCATGAATTGTACGGGTGATAAATCCATCTCTTTCCAGAATTTTTAATTTTTGCGAAAGTACTTTAGGTGAGATCCCTGTTAAGTTTTTTTTCAGTTCATTGAAGTGTTGAGAGTGCTGATGAAGTCGATAAATAATCATCAAAACCCACTTATCTGCAAATTTTTCAAAAAAAGATCGTGCCGGGCAATTTGGATGAAAAATATTAAAATTGAATGCATTAGTCATCAATCTATACCTCTATTTGGAAAGTTATAACCAAGAAATGACCAGTTACCACATAGTAACTAATTGATACTAGATTTCAAAAGTATATCATAAGTTAATCAGGTCAATACAACTTCTGCTGATTGATAGCGTTGATAGACCATTTTATATTTATGAGCGTGGTTTTAATGAAAATAACAGATGCGGTCGTTTTTATTACGGGTGCAAATCGTGGTCTAGGTTTAGCACTTGCCCAGCAAGCGATACAACGTGGCGCCAAGAAAGTTTATGCAGGCATGCGTAATCTTCAAGGTTTTAATCAACAGGGTATTATTCCGATTGTTGTAGATGTCACAGATCCCATATCTATTCAAAAAGCTGTTGCAGAATGTGGTGATGTCAATCTATTAATCAACAATGCAGGTATTGCACGCTTAAATGAAAGTCCTGTAGACGCAAATATTGCAGCAGTGACACGGACGGTTTTAGATACCAATCTTTATGGTGTGATCAATACGACTCAGCAATTCTCTCCAATTTTAGCAAGCCATTCTGAAAGTTATATCGTCAATATTTTATCGGATGTGTCTTGGGAACCCAGCACGATGTTAGCCAGTTATGCAATTTCTAAAGCAGCAGCATGGTCATTTACCAATTCAACTCGACAATGGTTAGTTAAAGCCAATGTTCATGTGATGGGGGTACATGTCGGTTTTGTCGACACAGATTTAACCCAATCACTCGATATTGCCAAAATTTCTCCACACACAGTGGCGCAACACGTATTTGATGGAATTCAACAAAATGCCTTTGAAGTGTTGGTTGGGGAATCTACTCAACAACTCAAACAAGGTCTAACGGCAACCGTTCCAAGTTATATCAAACATTAATTTTTAAATATTTACCGTCTATATAAGAGGACTTATCATGTCAAAAATCGCTGTTGTTTATCATTCAGGTTATGGCCATACCAAAGTCATTGCAGAAACCTTTGCCAATGAAATTCAGGCAACACTTATCGAAGTGGATCAAGAAGGCAATATTCAAGATCAAGATTGGGACACTTTGGATGCCGCAGATGCAATCGTATTTGGTGCACCAACTTACATGGGCGGTGTGCCTTGGCAATTTAAAAAATTTGCAGATGCATCATCTAAGCGTTGGTTTACTCGTGCATGGGCAGACAAGGTTTTTGGTGGTTTTACCAACAGTGCAAGTATGAATGGCGATAAGCAAGTGACATTAATTTCGTTACACACTTTGGCTTCACAGCACGGTGGTATTTGGGTCAGCCTCGGTTTAGCACCTTCAAACACTAAAAGTGCTACACGTCAGGATGTGAACAGCTTAGGTGGGTCTGTGGGCTTATTGGTTCAATCACCTGCTGATGCCAGTGTTGATGAAATTCCAAGCGGTGATTTAGAGACTGCAAAACAATATGCAAAACGTATCAAAGCGATTACGGAAAAATTTATTGCATCATAATTGCAGTTGATATGACTGAAATAACAAAGGCGCATAAAGCGCCTTTGTTATTTGATTACAAATGCAATAATCAATTATTCATGTTCATTATGTTGTGGTGCAGGGTAGCGGAAACCACGAGTTTTATAGGCTAAATATGCTACACCTAATACAGCCCATGCAAGTCCGAGTTTTAATGCCATTTCATCAATTTCTAACCACATCAAGAATACACTGGCAAAACCAAGAGACGGAATCACCACATAATTGATGATTTCTTTGAGTGATTTTGTTCTGCCATCACGTAAGGCGTAGCGTGAAATCACGGAGAAATTCACAAAACTAAAGGCTGTTAAAGCACCAAAGCTAATTAAATTGACAATATGCTCAAGGTCCAGAAAACCCGCCGATAACGCAACAACACCGACAATCAAAATATTATAAGTCGGGGTATGTAATTTTGGACTGATGTGACCAAAAATCTTTTTGTTAATGACGCCATCACGACCCATTACATACATCAAACGTGATACCCCAGCATGTGCAGAAATACCAGAAGCCAGTACAGCAATGACCGCAAAATACAACACTAACTTTTTAAATGCGATGCCTGTAATTGCCGTTAGAATTGTTGCATTGCCAAGAGCTTCAAGCATCACAGGTTGAGACTCATCCAGCGGATTAAAGTAAAGATTGGCATTACTTGGGAAAAATAGCTGAATAAAATAGGTACTAAAAATAAAGATAATACCCGCGATCAACGCTGTAGAGAAAATTGCTTTTGGTAAGGTTTTTTCAGCATCTTTGGTTTCTTCTGCAAGGGATGATAACGCATCAAAACCTGTGAAAGAGAAACAAAGAATCGTTGCACCACCGATTAACGCACCAATTGCAGTCATTTCACTCCAGAATGGAGGAAGTGACCATAGTTCAGCTTTATCTGGGTTTAAGGTGCCATCTGCGTAAATACCCTGAGTTAGCAGTAAATAAACTTCATAAACAAAGTAGAAAATGATCGCAAGTTGCACCACAACAATGGTACTGTTAAATCGAGCAACAAAACGTGAACCAAATAGGTTGATCACAGTCATAATTGCAGTTAGTGCTATGACCCAGATCCAGTTATTCACATCTGGGAATAAGGCTCTTAAGTAAATATCAGCCAAAATGATGTTGACGAGTGGAGATAATAAATAATCTAACCAAGAAGACCAACCCACCATAAAGCCGACATTCGGGTGAATCGATTTTTGCGCATAGGTATAAGCAGACCCTGACGAAGGGTAGCGCTTGATCATATGACCATAACTGATAGAGGTCAGAAGAATGGCAACAAGCGCAAAAATATAAGAAGTTGGAACATGTCCATGGCTTCCGTCGGACACTAAACCAAAGGTATCAAATAAGGTAAGTGGCTGAATATACGCTAGACCAATAATGATAATATGCCACAGCACAAGATTTTTTTTCAGTTTTGCTGTGGATTGAGTCCCAGAGATATCTGTCAACGGCGTTATCCTCTTAATCGTTGATCAAGGATCAGTCATATTTATAAGGATCGTTTGAGACGAACGATCCCCCCTAAGAATAAAACAAAAGTGCGCCAATCTACTCTAAAAGGTCACATTTGTCAGTAACTTTGTTCGCTTTTTTAGCAGAAAACGTGCCATCTTGATCAAAAAATAAGTGACTGCCGATTCTGCAAGATAAAAGCCCGATGTTTAGATAAACATCAGGCTATTTACTATCGGGGGCTGTCAACATTTCATCTGGGGATGACATCACTGCAAATATAGACTCAGTGCCAATAGCTCCCTCTATATTGTCGCAATTTTAGACAATTACCAAGCTTTTTCTAAGATCGACTTTAAATCTTTAAAAGTAGCTTCTTTCGGATTGAAAATAATTGAGCCATCATTGAGTGCTTTTTCAGCAACTTCATCCAGCTGTGCTTGAGTGACTTTGCCTGTTTCACTTAGGGTGCGTGGTAGTTTGGTCAAATGATAGAGACGATCACGCATGGTATTTAACGTTTCAATGGCCTTATCTGCACGCTGGTTAGCAGGCGTTTGTGCATAAATATCAGCACCAGCAAGTGGCAGCAAGAGATCGGCAATCTTGTCACCATTGAGGTCTTTGTTGTATTCCAACACATAAGGAAGAAACAGATTCATACATAAGCCATGAGGCAAATGCGCAACTGCACCTAAAGCATGGCCAAGTGAATGTACAATACCAACCATCGAGTTAGAGAATGCGATGCCCGCCATTGTTGATGCCTGAGCAAGTTCTAAGCGACCTGTTGCATCACTAGGGTGATCCAGTACATCAAATAAACTATTGCTAATCTTCTTGATGGCAGCAGTTGCATATGCATCAGAAATTGGATTGGCTGCAATACATGTGTAGGCTTCCACAGCATGCGTCATTGCATCCATCGCTGTCATTGCAGTCAAGTGTGGTGGCAATGTTTGAGTCATACGCGGATCAAGAATAGCCGCATGTGGCATTAAGTAATTCGAGGCAAATGCCATTTTGACATTTTTTTGATTGTCCGATACCACGGCTGCCAAGGTCACTTCTGAACCTGTACCTGAGGTCGTGGGAATGACAAAAAATGGTTTAAGTGGGCGAGGGAGGTTGTGAGCGCCTGAATACTTCAGCAGATCATCACCACCTTCTGAGACTAAAATATTTGCTGTTTTAGAGGTATCAATTACTGAACCACCACCCACAGCAATAATCGCATCACAGTTATTTTCACGATAAGCTTGCGCAGCGGCACGGACTGTTTCAAGGCTTGAATCAGGTGGAACATCATCAAAAATAATGCCAATTTCAATATCTGTAGATTCAAAAGCAGCTTCGATAGGGGCCAAAAGGTGATTTGCACGTACTCCTTTATCAGTGATGATCATGGGACGCTTAGCGCCTAATGATGCGAGTTCGAAAGGAATATGTTCGAGTGCAGCATGACCAGCGATCACTTTTACTGGACAGAAAAATTCGTAATATGGTTTAGCCATGTGTTAAGCACTCCCTTTTAAATATGATTGGGCAACTTTGAGATAGATATTTGCAGCGCCCGCCAATTTTTCTTTTAAGCTCAATTCTGATGGATATTCTTTTACAGCGAGCTGTGCGACCAGTTTAGGTAAAATTAATGCTTCCATTTTATTCAGACAACGGACTAAACGGATGGCATGTGCTACATCTCCGTCTGCAATCATACGGTCATTTGCAAAAGCTTGAGCTGTGCTTTCCTGAAATGAAAAGACTAAAAAAGCATGGTGAACATGTTTGAAAATAATCGACAGATCTGGTTTGCCATCTAAAGATTTAACGAGTTCAAGTTGCTTGTTTTGGTTGACTCTGGCAATAAATGAAGCGCCATTTGGAAAAACTTTCATGGATAATGTAAAACCAACAGGGAGTACTGATACTTCATGTTTAATTTCATCATCAACTTGACTCGCCATAACCAAACCTCTGCCAATCACATCCATCATGAGTTTGACATAGGCTTGTTCTAAAGCGGGTTTGATAGATTTACTTGAAATCACTCGCTAATCCCTTATATAAAATTGTACTTTTGTTTTAGAGTAATTACTCTAATTTGTTTTCAGATAAAAATAAAGCGATTTATTTGTGAATGACTTCATGGTCATTTGATTTTTTATCAATGACTTTAATATCACTAAAGTAACCACTCTGTTGAAAATACTCAATCACATCTTTCGATAGTTGGCTGTAATCAGGGTGGTTTGTGATCAGATCACAGACGCGGACCATTTCTAAACCTGCATAACCACACGGATTAATGGTATGGAAGCCGTCTAAATTACAATCAATGTTTAATGCTAAACCATGATAACTACGACCTTTACGGATTTTAAAACCGAGTGAACCAATTTTACGTTCATTGACATAAACACCCGGTGCATCAGCTTTGGCATAGGCTTCTATATGATATTTCTTGAGCAGATTGATCATTAAATTCTCTGCATAAGTGACCAATGTACGTACATTCCATTTCAAGCGGTTTAAATCAAACATGAAATAAATCACCATTTGACCGGGACCATGCCATGTCACTTGTCCACCACGATCTGATTGAACAACAGGGATATCACTGTGCATTAAAATATGCTCAGGTTTTCCTGCTTGCCCCTGAGTGAGTACATCAGGATGTTGCAATATCCAAAGTTGATCTGGAGAATTTTCATCACGTTGTTCAGTAAAAGATTTCATTTCCTGAAAACGCTCGGCATAAAGCGTCAAGTCTTGATATTGACGAATAATCAGATGTGGTTTTAGAACAGCATCGTTCACAGACAAGTGCCCTTAAAATATAGAAATCGCTTTAATTATAAAGAAATTTAGTTTGGAAAAGTGAAAGCAATTGCTGATCATTTGCAAATAAACCAGAGGGGCATATTACCCTCCTTAAAATCCTGACGCATAAAAAAACACGCCATTGGGGCGTGTTTTTAAGTCATTTCAGCATTACAACGCAGTACGAATATGTTCGCAAGCCGCAAGGTCAGCATACAAGGCATGCACTTGCTCTAGTTCTTCAAAACGTAGCTGGGCTGTAATCGAATGATATTTACCTGTACGTGATGGTTGTACAACAAGTGTCGCTTCATTAAATTCAGGGAAATGTTTTACCAAAATTTCAACTACAGCACCACGTAATTCTTCACCCGCATTACCAATCAATTTAATTGGGTAATCCATTGGAAAAACCCAAAGATCTTCTTGTAATTCGCGAGATGGAGTGCGGTCTAACATTTTTTCACCTCTAATTTATCAACAATGCCTGCATAAGTGCAGGCATTGTGTTTCTCTTAAATACTTAATGGGGTTACTCGATTGATTTTCAAGTCCCGAAAGTATTCATAGATTGAACAACTTCAAATTAGTCATTTTCAAGGAACGAACGTAAATGTTCTGAACGAGAAGGATGACGAAGTTTACGTAAAGCTTTTGCTTCAATCTGACGAATACGTTCACGTGTTACATCAAACTGTTTACCCACTTCTTCCAAAGTATGGTCGGTCGGCATATCGATACCAAAACGCATTTTTAAGACTTTCGCTTCACGTTCAGTTAAATTTTCAAGTACTTCACGTGTAGCTTCTTTTAAGCCTTCTGAAGTCGCAGCATCAACGGGTGAAGTGATGTTGCTATCTTCAATGAAATCACCAAGATGAGAATCTTCATCATCACCAATTGGAGTTTCCATAGAAATAGGTTCTTTGGCAATCTTAAGAACCTTACGAACTTTGACTTCGTCCATTTCTAGACGTTCACCTAATTCTTCAGGTGTAGGTTCACGCCCCATTTCTTGAAGTAATTGGCGAGATACACGGTTGATCTTGTTAATCGTTTCGATCATATGCACAGGGATACGAATCGTACGTGCTTGGTCCGCGATCGAACGCGTAATTGCCTGACGAATCCACCATGTTGCATAGGTCGAGAACTTATAACCACGACGGTATTCAAACTTGTCTACCGCTTTCATCAAACCAATATTACCTTCTTGAATTAAATCCAAGAATTGTAATCCACGGTTTGTGTATTTTTTCGCAATTGAAATTACCAAACGTAAGTTGGCTTCAACCATTTCCTTCTTGGCACGACGAGCTTTGGCTTCACCAATCGCCATACGTTTAGAAATGTCTTTAATTTCTTTTACGTTTAGATCAAGGTCTTTTTCAATATCAGCAATTTTTTGCTGGAATGCCAAAACATCAGGTCGAACTTTTTCTAAATAGCCTTTTTGTTCAGCAGGTGCCTTTGCAATTTGTTCATCTAACCAAGCTGGGTTTGATTCTTGACCTGGGAACGATGTACGGAATTGTGTACGGTCCATACGACCGCGGCGAACTGCATAACGCATAACCTCGCGTTCAGAAGTACGAATTTGTTCATGCGTACCACGAATCATTTCTGAAATGATGTCAAATAAACGTGGCGTAAATTTAAACATCATAAACACAGTTGCCAGCGCTTCCATTGCCTCAGTCCCTTGGGTACTGTTACGGCCATGTTGAGCAATTGCTACTTTTGCATTATTCCAAACAGCTTCTAATTCTTCAAAACGCGCTTTTGCAATTTCTGGATCTGGGCCAGATTCGCCTTCAGAATCATCATCACTTTCAGATTCTTCTTCTTCATCTTCATCATCCAACTTAACTTCTTTCGTTGGTTTTGCAGACGTATCTACTTCTTCAACGATAACTTCAGCTTCGTCTTCTAAAACCTCGGGAATCACTTCGTCAGATTCAGGATCTAGATAGCCTGATAAAATATCAGCAAGGCGACGCTCGCCAGTTTCGTAATCTTTATATTCTTGTAAAACAACTTCAACAGCATTTGGCCAATAAGCAATCGAATGTAAAACGTCACGAATACCTTCTTCAATCCGTTTGGCAATACTAATTTCGCCTTCACGTGTTAAAAGTTCAACGGTACCCATTTCACGCATATACATACGTACCGGGTCAGTTGTGCGACCTGGTTCATTTTCTACAGAGGCAAGTACTGCAGCAGCTTCTTCTTCTGCAACTTCATCGCCAGCTTCGCTATTCCCTTCAAACATTGCATCATCTGTTTCTGGTGCGCGTTCATGAACAGGAATACCAACGTCTTGAAGCATTTGGATAATGTCTTCAATCTGTTCGCTTTCGGTGATCGAGTCTGGGAGATGATCGTTAACCTCAGCGTAGGTTAAGTAACCTTGTTCTTTGCCTCGGCTAATAAGAGCCGCTACTTGGGAAGTAGGGGAATGCATTTCGCTCATCTTTACTCTCTTCTCGTTGAATCTGTGGCAATGAAAAACCGTGCATAAGCGCACAATTTCTTAAAATATATCTTTGAATAGCTCGAATATCTCATCGGAAGAAATCAGCATAAAACTGTCCGATAAAATATTTAGAAGTTAAATTCAATCAAATAGGTGGGGGTGAAATTGTTATTTTCAAGATCATCCCATGCGTATTCTATTCAGAAAGTGTCATAAAATAGTAAGACGCAGGGTGGATTATATCATTACATAAAATAGGGGCCGAAAAAAGCCCAAATTCGCATTTAAATGTAAAAAAAACCAAAAAAACTTGACAAGTTTTCTGAAGACAGATAAATAGCGCCTAGACCCATTCACTTTTTTTCATTATGAGGTAGTTTTAGTGTCTTCTACAGATTTTGAACTAGATGATAACTACGGTGATGATGATGTTAGTTTCGATGAGTCATCAAGCAAAATTAGCGCCAAAGAATCTTTAGAAAAGCGACGTTTGATCGATGATTTACTTGCTCAACGTCGTTTAGAAAAAGATTTAAAAGATTTTGATTATGACATTGATGATGACGATGATTTTGATGATGAAGATTAAAAATTCATTGGGCATGGCGTGGGAAAATGCTATGCTTAAATCTGATACAAATTTATTGGAAACAAAATGAGTGCTTTAGATTTAGACCTACTGAGTGATTATCTAGATGGTGACCAAAACGAATTTGGTCTAGATTTCGCAGCGACTCATGGTTTCTTGTGCGCAATTGCGGTTGGTCCTACTTTTGATAAATGGCTTGATGAGCTATTTGATAATAACCAAAAGAAAGTTCCAGCAGAAATCATTGTACAAATCAAAGCATGGCTTGAAGCGATTCGACAAAACTTAGCCAATGAAGAAGGAATTACATTTCCTTTTGAAATTGAAGAGGCTGATGTTGAATCAAGCTTAGGTGACTGGAGTGTTGGCTTTGTTGATGCAATGTTCCTCAATGAAGAAGCTTGGTTTGCACCAGAATATGAAGATCAAGTTGTCGATCTCACATTACCAATGATGGTGTTTAGTGGAATTGATGATGAAGATCCTCAAATGGAATCTTTCCGCCGCAATGGTCAGTTAATGGATGAGATTGCTGAAGAAATTCCTGAAAATCTAAATGAAATTTATTTGATGTACCACACACCAAATTAATTTGCGCGTATAAAAAAAGCATGCTCACTGAAAGTGGCATGCTTTTTTTATTGGTGAATTACGCCAATAGTTAAAACCGTGCAAATAATAGGCTACAACCTAAAATAAACAGTAAAAGGCCAATCACACGATTGATCACCACTTGGCGATCTAAAATTTTATTTCGTATGCTGGGATGTGCACAAAATAAGACAATCAAGCCAAACCAAACAAAATGACTCAACGAAATAAACGCACCATAAGCAAAAAGTTGAATGGTCGAACTTCCTGTAGAAGTCATCAGCTGAGCAAATAAACTGATTACAAATAAAGTTGTTTTGGGATTGAGGCTATTGGTTAAAAAACCATGTTTAAACGCTTGCCAGCTACTGATACCAACACCAATTTCATCCAGTTTTATTTTTGACTGGGTAAATGTTTTATAGCCAAGATAAATTAAATAAGCAGCGCCAATATATTGAATTGTTTGTAAAAGATAGGGCATATGATTTTTTAAAAAACCCAGACCAAGTAGGCTATAACCCACATGTATCCAGACACCACAAGCAATCCCTAGTGCTGTACTTAATCCAATATTGCGACCATATAAATAACTGTTTCTAGTCACGATAGCAAAATCAGCGCCAGGACTTATTACTGCCAAACAGGTGATTAAGATCACAGCAATCATTTCATTCACTCATGTATCCTTTTTTACACAGTTTTAATTATTTTTATATTTTTCATATATTTGTGTTGGATTAAAACGATAATATTTTGATGAAATGCATGATTTTTTGGAATGAGTGATTCTTGCCTTTGAATTCACTCAAATTTCTCAATTGGTTGGACGTTTTGAGTGCATTGAACATGTGGTGATTTTTTAAGATTGCTATGGTGTATTTACTGCGGTTGGGTGAATTTTATACGGTGATGCTATTTATATATGGATTGTGTTTCAGTTGGTGGGCATAAGAAAATATAAACGATAGGCTTATTTTATAAGTTCTATTAAAATCTATTAATCAACATATAGCTGCTTTCATCCTAGAGTTTTCTAAAGGACGAGGACGCTTTCAAGATCCATTTCGCCTGATTATTTTGATTTATGAAAGCCATAATGTTTTTGTGATTTTTTGGAATTCGCTGATTATTTGTTAGACAGCTAATGTTAAGAACATAGAGCTTGGCCAAGCAAAGACAAATTTGTCTGCTCGACTCAATGCACACAACTCTCAATGTACGCAAATAGTATGTTTTAACTGAATGCTGGGAGCACAATGTTTTTAGCGCGCTTTTGATTTTTTATAAAAAAAATAAGCAACTAAAATTAAGACAATGCCAATGATCACATAGCCTACGCGACTAAAAATTTGTTGCATGAGTTCTATATTGTTTCCAAAATAATAACCCACACATGCAAGAAAGGTGGTCCAGATAATTGTCCCTACGCCGCTATAGAGCATAAATTTCCAAAAAGGCATATGACTCATCCCAGCAGGGATACTAATCAAAGAACGAACTGCAGGAACCATTCGTCCAAAGAAAACCACGCGATGTCCATATTTTTCAAACCAATCTAAAGCTTTTTTGACCTCGTCAGATTTGATAAAAAGATATTTACCGTAGCGGTCAACCCAATTAAAAATACTTTGATTTGGGATTTTTCGCCCCACCCAATACAACAATGCTGCTGCTACCAGTGAACCGATGCTTCCTGCGATAATCACACCCGATAATAATAATTGACCTTTAGATGCAGCAAATCCAGCCGATGGCATAATCACTTCTGAGGGAATTGGCGGAAAGACATTGTCTAAAAACATCAAAAGAGCAATACCGAAGTAACCAAGTTGCTCCATGATCGAAATAATCCAATCAGTCATTTTATATATAAAAATAGGGCGTTATGAACATGGTATTGTTTTCATTTATCAAAATATAGTGAGAATTTGTT
The DNA here is from genome assembly GCF_058242925.1 of Acinetobacter sp. LipI_19. Taxonomy (NCBI): domain Bacteria; kingdom Pseudomonadati; phylum Pseudomonadota; class Gammaproteobacteria; order Moraxellales; family Moraxellaceae; genus Acinetobacter; species Acinetobacter sp. LipI_19. The sequence continues at coordinate 2,862,005 of NZ_JBZAYK010000001.1, read as the reverse complement.
GTGTTGTTAAAACATTCAAATAAAAACCGCAGTCAATGAGCTGCGGTTGAGTGAAGCATTTTAAAATTATCTCAGCTTGCGTTATGAAACTTGAAAATAGTCTCGCTATTCTCCATTCATGCTTTACGACGTATACGTCTCATGCTCAATTTTAACCTACAACGCAAGCCATTTATGAAATGCTAACAGGCCCTAAAGACGTTTGCGTTTTGCAGCAGTAATTTGTGATTGACGCATACGGAAACCTTCTTTTTGTTTCTCAGATGTTTTATCAATACAATATTTGCAAGAAACACCATGTTCATAACTTGGTAAATCGGCTTCTTCAGGAACCAGTGGCCAACCACATGCATGACATTTAATATTTTCACCTTCTTCCATACCATGTGTCACCGCAGTACGACCATCAAAAACGAAACATTCACCTTCCCACATACTCTCATCAGCAGGGGTTTCCTCAAGGTATTTTAAAATACCGCCTTTAAGGTGATACACCTCGTTAAAGCCTTCTTGAAGGAGTAATGAGGTTGATTTTTCACAACGAATACCGCCTGTACAGAACATCGCAATTTTCTTATCTTTATGCTGCTCAAGTTCTTTTTTTACATATTCAGGGAATTCACGAAAGGTTTCTGTTTTAGGGTCAATCGCACCTTTGAATGTACCTGCTTTATATTCATAATCATTACGTGTATCAATCAAAATCACGTCATCACGCGCGATGAGTTCGTTCCATTGCTTTGGATTAAGATAATGTCCAACAAGATCACGAGGTTTCACCTCTACACCTAAAGTTACGATTTCGTTCTTTAGCTTAATCTTCATCTTACGGAATGGCTTTTCATCACTATGTGATTCTTTATATTCCATGCTGTTAAAGCCTTCATTCAATAAGAATTGATGAATGACGTCAATGGCTTGACGATCGCCAGCAACAGTTCCGTTAATTCCTTCACCTGCAATAATAAGAGTACCGCAAAGGTTGATGGTTTTTACCAAGTCTAAAAGACGTTGTTGAAGATCTGCAGGATCTTGAACTTCTTTGAATTGATAAAGTGCTGCAACAACCCAACCAGAGGTCGCTTGCTGTTCTACAGGTGCAAGCTGTTCTACAGTAGCGTTCATGGAGTACTCCAAATATTTAAGATAGAATAAAATTTAAGGCGCACATTTTAGCGTGATTTACATCAATATGCGAGAAAACCCTAGTCTTTGTAGTGTTTTTTTATTCCCTGAAAAAAATGTGGGTTTTTATACTAAATATAGTACTTTAAAATATTTTATATACCATATATAGTATTGCGAAAAGATTATTTCGTACCGAAAAAGTGTGTCACATCGTTGATGTAAGGAGTAAATTTTGAGTAACGAACGTCGGATACCTACCTTAACGCCATGTGCTGGTCGTTGTTCAACGGTATTTGGTGATTCTGTTTGTCGTGGTTGCCGTCGTTTTAATCATGAAGTGATCCAATGGAATACATATGATTCAGAGCAACGTTTAGCCGTTTGGAAAAGGCTGGATGCACAGCTTGATCAAATTTTAATTCCGATGTTACCTTTTGCCGATTTAAGACATATCGAAGGTTTTATTTTAGGTAAACGTATACGAGTGATGGACTCAGCTTCTAAAGGACGCAAGTTGTATCATGCATTAAAAATTTGTGAAAAAAATAAACATCTTGCAGAAGAGAGTGGTTTGGGAATTCAAGAGAAACAGGTAAAACCGCTTTGGGATGAATTTGAACGCCGTGTATTGGCATTGGCGAATGCGAGTTATGATTTCGCATGGTTACGCGCAGACGGTATTCGTCAAAGTATTTTACATTTGGAAGATGTTTAAGCCCAGTTCCCGTAATGATCTATTATTTAACAGACCTCAATATTTTGGCTATTTAATTTTAATCAATGTCACTTATAAAAATTAAAACAAAAACGGGCCCTGTCATTTAATCGTACTTTAATCAAGAATACCTAATCAATATTAAAAAGCCAGTCCAAAGATTTGAACTGGCTTTTTTACTCTGTCTAAATGTAATGACTTAAAATATTTTCTTAGACATTGTGTTTTAAACGATACTGAACCAATTCTTCAATGGTAATAAGTGTTAAATGATGCGTTTGTGCATATGCTAAAACTTGAATGCCTGAAGCCATTGTTCCATCAGGATTAGTCACTTCACATAACACACCGGCGGGTTTTAAACCGGCTAAACGTGCTAAATCAATAGAACCTTCTGTATGTCCACGACGGGTTAAAACCCCCCCATTACGACCACGCAATGGAAAAACATGACCAGGGCGATTCAGATCACTTGCGACAGCACCTGTTTTAATTGCAGCATGAATAGTAGTGGTACGGTCTTTTGCAGAAACACCTGTTGTTACACCTTGTGCTGCTTCAATGGTAATGGTAAAAGCCGTTTTAAACTGACTTGAATTGTCCTGAACCATAGGTGGCAGGTCAAGGTGATCTGCTAATTCATCGGTAATGGTTAAGCAGACAATCCCTGAACCATCACGAATCATACGTGCCATAGTTTCAATATTGAGGGTTTCTGCTGCAACAATTAAATCTGCTTCGTTTTCACGATCAAAATCGTCCATGACCAAAACAGGCTTGCCTTGGCGCATATCTTCGATTGCTTGTTCGATACGTTGGTCTGCAGGCGATAGTGCAGAAAAGAAAATTTCGGGTTGAATTAAACTAGACATTGAAACGCTCTCGTAAAGTTAAAATACGGTTGAACATTTCAGGACATTTGAAATAGTGGCGTTACAAAACCTTTTCCAATAAAGAATATTGAAATTTTTAAGCTGTGACGTCGTCTTCTTTCATCCGGACTATACCGTCGGCTTTGGCATTTCACCAAATCTGCGAATCACGATTAAGCGCGATAAGCTCGTGGGCTGTTGGCTCAGGCTTGAAAATCCGTCCAATTTACCACCGGTGGGGAATTACACCCCGCCCTGAAGCGATGTGCATTTATTATAGACACTTTTTTTCTAAATGGATGCTTTTTTTTAGAATGATCAGTACTATAGATAGAACAATAGTTGCTATAGAAAATAATTAAACTTATACATTTAAAAGAATATTTGTGGTCATAGTGATCAACGAATAGCAATACAATAAGGAGACTAAGCTTGATCACGATTCAGCAAGATGTCTATTCATGGCGTAACGATGACTTTGTTAAACACTTACAGGTTTTGGGATTTTCTCTAATTGCAGTCAGTATTTTATATTTGACTGCTGCAAATTGGTTAATGTTGCCTCAGTTTTTTCAATTAGCTATTCCACAAATATTTTTATTACTCAGTGCTCTAGCGAGTATTTTTTTGGCTAAGCATGATTATTTAGTACAGTGTTTACATACAGTAAGTGGCTTGATGATTGGTTTAAGTTTGGCGGTCATAGGTCAAATTTATCAAACAGGGGCAGATAGTTATTTACTATTTTTAATCTGGTCTATTTTATTATTGCCGTGGTTGTATCGTCCGAATATTGGTGTTTTTACATTGCTCTGTATTGTCAGTCAACTCACCTTATTTTTGTTTTTTAAACAAACATTTTGGGCTGATGAATATCCAGTTACATTCTTATTTAGCTTAAATCTTCTGTCATTATTTCAGTTTTATTTTTGTCTTCGTTATTATCAAAAGTTGCGTTATCTCTTTATCCTATGGTTTGGAATTCTTTCAATTTGGCATATGGGGTTATTTTTATATGGTGATGGTGATTTGGCATTCGCCACAACCATGATTTTTAGATTGATAGACGTTAAGATCGCTTATTTAATCTCATCATTTTTTCTTCTTTCTGTCGCATTAACTTATTTTTATCGAAAAAGAGATCAGTTATGTAGTGTACTTTCAGCAGTAGGTTTAGGGATTACGTTTACGCTGGTGATTTTCAAATGGATGAATAGTCTATTTCATGAATCTGAAGTGCTAGGATTATTTTCAATTGCTTTGGTTGTTTTCGCTTGGTTTGCAATGATTACTTTCCTATTGATTAAGTTTATTCCGCAAAACAAATTTAACAATATTCCTATCGCAGTAGGTGCGTGGATTGCAGGTGTTTTATTGGCATCATTGATGCTGACATTTTGGGGTAATTTTTCCTTGATTATGGGGGCAGTTTTTGTAGTATTGGCCGCCTTTATTTTAACAAAGAAACAAGCTTTATTTTTAAGACAGTTCGCTTATTGTATATGGGTCGCAGGGCAAAATGCTGTAATTTTCCATACCTTTGAATGGACTGATCAATTCTTTCCACTTTTCTTTATTCAATTTGCCATGCTGTATCTTAGTTATTTTATTCGCAGCCATTGGTTCTTTATTTTTATCCAACTATTTGCTTTGTATTTATCAGGTATTGCGTTGATTTGGGATTTAAACGTTCTGCTTGGATTACATCGTTTTGTTGAAAATTTTTCATTTCTGGTCTTATTGAGTTATGGGTTTTATCTCGTAATGATTTGGATGCATCGTATTCAACCCAGTCAATACCAACGAAGTTTAGCATTGGCTAATTTATTAATTATTCTTTCATCCATGGGGTTCTATACACTATTTGGACAATATGAATTAGATAAAATTAGATACCTTCCTATTCTTAGCTTGGGGCTGCCTATTTTGTGGTTGGCTTTGTTTATGGCGTTGAGGATTCGTAATCAATTTAGCTTGATTGCCCAATTGATTTTATTGGCTTTTGCTGCAGTACTGATATTTTATGGCTATTTTGAAATTTTTATTTGTATCGCCATACTTTCATGGGCATTGTCACAGCACGATAAAATTGTCTATGGTTTTGCTTTAGTGACTTTGGCGTTAACCTTATGGTTTATTTACTATGCCTTGAATGTTAGTTTCCTTGTTAAAAGTCTGAGTATTTTTAGCTCAGGATTAATTTTGTTGATACTGACTTGGGTACTGCATAAATTCCAATCAAAAGAGGGGGTAAATACATGAAAAAATTCATTCCTCTTTGTCTTGCTTTAATCTGTATTATTCTTTTTCTAGGCATCATTTTTAAGAATGAACAGCATCTGAAAAATAGTCAGAGTATATATGTCCGCTTACAACCTGCAGATCCTCGTTCATTTATTCAAGGGGATTACATGGCACTGAATTATCAGCTTTACTTAGCTCCTCAGGAGACTAGATTTTCAATTGAAAATCACCTAGATTCAACCAAACCCGCTATAGAGTCTAATGAGACAATCAGTCAGGTATTCTCAGGTCATTATTATGATGATCGTATAAAAAATAAGTCCTCTGTTTTGAATTATGTAGCATTAGATCAACAGCGTCGAGTGATTCATACATATTTTGAAGCACCCAAAAATATAGCTACAGTTCTACTGATATTAAAAAATCCAAATAATCGATATACATCATTATATCCAGCTTCAAAAAGTTTTTTATTCGCTGAAGGTTTGAGGCAATGCTATCAAGCTGCACATTATGCAGAATTTAAAGTAGATCAGCAGGGGAATGCGATTCTTGCATCTCTGAGAGGAAAGCAACTACAAGATTTAGACTGTGAGAATAAACAACGTTGGCGTGATGGTTTTCGTTCTGTAAATAAATCATCATAAGCTGAGTAGGCATAAAAAACCCGCATCATTGCGGGTCTTGAATCATCTGTGTGCAATTATGCAACTTGAACAGGGATACAGTTTGCTGTGTGATTTACTGTATTGTCTGGATTTGCATATACAAGACGTGGTTTATGCGCATCAGCTTCAGCATTAGTAAAATCACCAAATGTGGCAATAATCATTAAATCACCAACATCAGCTTGAAGTGCAGCACCACCATTGACTGAAATGATGCCTGAACCTTCTTCGCCACGAATCGCATAGGTTGTAAAGCGCTTACCATTAGTCACGTTCCACATATGAATTTCTTCATATTCACGGATACCAGCTAAATCCAAAAGAATACCGTCGATTGCACAAGAACCTTCATAATGTAATTCTGCTTGTGTAACAACACAACGATGGATTTTTGCTTTTAATAAACGAGATAGCATGATTTGCGTCTCCAGAGTAGCCCTTACAATTGTTATCTTGTGTTGAAGCAACAATTTTTAATGGGGGGATGCATTTGAAAGCGCATTTTGCTCTTAAAAATGAATCATGGCAAGAAAAATTATTGAACAAAGAACATAAAATTTAGGTTTAAATTATGCTTTATAAGCATTGATTTGATTCATTGCTTGCTGAATCTCACCATTAACCAATAATTTTGTTTTGCCTAAAGCATGGTGTATTGCATCATCCATTAAAGTCTGTTCACTACTTGGTGCTTTACCCAGTACATGTCCTGAAACTTTTTCTTTAGCGCCGGGATGACCAATGCCAATACGTAAGCGATGAAAATTAGAACCAATATGAGGAACAATGTCACGTAGACCATTGTGACCACCATGTCCACCGCCAGTTTTTAAACGAATGACGCCCGGATTCATATCCAGTTCATCATGAGCGATGAGAATTTCTTCTGGTTTAATTTGGTAGAATTTTGCAAAGGGAACAACACTTTGACCAGAAAGGTTCATAAATGTTGTGGGCAATAGTAGACGAACATCTTGTCCTTCAATATTACCGCGACCACTGATTCCTTTGTACTTTGAATCAGTTTTTAATGTAATACCATATTGTTCTGCAAGGCGTTCGACGAACCAAAAGCCTGCATTATGGCGGGTTTGGGCATATTCAGAACCTGGATTACCCAAACCAATAATCAGTGAAAGTTTACTCACTCATTTACACCATTTAACATTTATGCGCGTTTAAAGTCAGCGTGCATTGGTGTGTTTTTAGCTGGGTGACGTTGTAAAGCTTGGATTTTAACGCTTTCAACTTTACCTTCGATGTTAAGATCAATAACTTCTTCAAAGAAAGAGTTATTTTCTAAAGCTTTAACAAGCTCGCGAAGTTCTAAAGTAACCGCTACAGGTTCAGCAGAACCACCATAGATGATCGCTGGAACTTTGTTTTGAAGACGAAGGCGGCGGCTCGAACCTTTCCCTTGAACTGCTTCTTCACGTGCTACTGCATTTAATACGAAGTTTGCCATGATGACATTTCCTCATTGAGTGTAATTGACTGAACTTTCGACCAGCCCAGTGATATAAAGCCCTACCAAAGAGTAGGGCTTTGAAAATTTGGCGCTATTATAGATAAGAATCGAACATTGCGCTAATAGATTCTTCGTTGTTAATACGACGAATTGTTTCAGCAACCATACTTGCTACTGAAACTTGGCGAATCTTACCAAGTTTTAATGCTTCATCTGAAAGTGGAATTGTGTCAGTAACAACCAATTCATCAATTACAGATTTGCTTAAATTTTCGAGTGCTTTACCTGATAGTACAGGGTGCGTTGCATAAGCAACCACTTTACGAGCACCAAAAGTTTTTAGTGCATCGGCAGCTTTACACAAAGTACCAGCTGTATCAACCATGTCATCGACAATCACACAGTCACGATCACGTACATCACCAATCAAATGCATCACTTGTGATTCATTCGCTTTTTGACGACGTTTATCAATAATTGCAAGGTCGATATCACCCATTTGTTTTGCAACAGCACGTGCACGAACTACACCACCAACGTCAGGTGAAACCACCATTAGGTTGTGATGTTGTTGTTGACGTAGGTCAGCAAGCAAAGCAGGCGTACCATAGATGTTATCTACAGGAATATCAAAGAAACCTTGGATTTGGTCAGCATGCAAATCGATCATTACAACACGGTCAATACCAACAGTGGTGAGCATGTCTGCTACAACTTTTGCAGTAATTGGAACACGAGTTGAACGAGGACGACGGTCTTGGCGTGCATAACCGAAGTATGGAATTACAGCAGTAATACGACCAGCACTTGCACGACGCAAAGCATCTGCCATTACTAAGATTTCCATAAGGTTATCATTCGTAGGGGCACAAGTGGGCTGTACGATAAACACGTCTTTACCACGCACATTTTCAGTAATTTCGACAGTGATTTCACCATCAGAAAATTTACCTACAGCAGCAGCTCCCAAAGGGATGTGCAAATGGCTAACGACTTTTTGGGCGAATTGTGGATGCGCAGTTCCACTAAAAACGACAAGATTGGGCATGAAGCACCCTTGGCGGTTGGCAGATTTGAATTAGATGGCAGGGGCGGCTGGATTCGAACCAACGGATGCCGAGATCAAAACCCGGTGCCTTACCACTTGGCGACGCCCCTAATGCGGCAGAATTTTAGTGTTTTTGCATGTCTCTGTCAAGGTAAATCAACATTAAATACAAATTACTATGTTCTGTCTTTTTTGAGAAAATGGCAGGGGCGGCTGGATTCGAACCAACGGATGCCGAGATCAAAACCCGGTGCCTTACCACTTGGCGACGCCCCTAATTTGATGTTGTATTTAATGGCAGGGGCGGCTGGATTCGAACCAACGGATGCCGAGATCAAAACCCGGTGCCTTACCACTTGGCGACGCCCCTAAAATACAACGATCTACAGATGAAAAATGATGGCAGGGGCGGCTGGATTCGAACCAACGGATGCCGAGATCAAAACCCGGTGCCTTACCACTTGGCGACGCCCCTATCATTACACTGTAAAATGAGTGAGTGGTGATTCATTCAAACTGTTGACCAAATAGGCTTTACAGGGTGAATACTTTAAAACATCATCAATCTTCATTTGTTCAGTGACTTCAACAAAAACACAAGCACCTGTACCTGTAAGCTTTGCTGTACCGAACTGATCTAAATACTGCATTGCTTCATCAACTTCAGGATATAAATTTCTTGCCAGTGGCTCAAAATCATTTCTAAAATTGGATGGCTTTAGCTGATAGGCGCAAAATTTAGTAGGCTTCGTATCTCTTGTCAATGTTTTTTGCGAAAAAAGTCGTTGAGTGCTGATAAAACAATCAGGTTTTAACACAATGTATTGTTTTTGATCTAAGTCTATGAATGTTAAGTGTTCACCTATACCTTCAGCCCAAGCATTACGACCATGAACAAAGATTGGAACATCTGCCCCCAATTTCACCCCAAGCTCAGCCAGTTGCTCAGTATTTAAACCGCACTGCCAAAGTTGATTGACCACGATCAATGTAGTGGCAGCATTGGAAGAACCACCACCTAGACCTGCACCCATTGGAATATTCTTTTCGATACGAATTTTTAAACCAGATGGCTGTGTGGCATAAGGTTTTAAAATTTGAACCGCTTTATAAATCAGATTATGTTCCAAATCGACGTTACTAAAACCTTCAAGACTGATTTCTGGTTGAGAATGTTCTGTTTGGGTGAATTCTAACCAGTCATACAAATCAATCAGCTGAAAAATACTTTGCAACTCGTGATAGCCATTTTCACGGCGACCTGTGATATGCAAAAACAAATTCAATTTTGCTGGAGAGGGAACACGAATCATAGATTTCATTGTCTAAGGTAAAGATTTAGCGGTTTTGAATCACCATTGTAATACGATTTTCCTGACCAGATTCAAGTTGTTGTTTTAAAATCAGCTTGTTGGGCAAGCTTGCTTGATTATTATAACTAAAATCTACAGTCCAGCCATCTTCAATGATTTGAGCAATACGTTGAGTATTGTCTCTTGTGATTTGTGCATTTTCAGTGGCAGGGTAGGCTTGAACCCAATCGACAATATGCGTAATAGGTGCATTCCAGCCTGTGGCTTTTTCAAGCAGTTCTTCTGGTGTTTCAGCCGAAATTGACCCTGTTTTAGCGCTGTTTAGAGTAACTTCCCCAGATTTTCCTTCAATAATGGTTTTGCCAATGCCTAAGATCCCATTCAATTGGATGTTAAAATCTTGTTGGTCTTGCGTCCATGTATAGAATGCACTGCCAGACTGTTTAGGTGTTTTTACCCCAATTTTCCCTTCAAGATTAAATTGATTTGACGGTTTTTGCTGAGGCGCTGTGGCATCAGTGGGTGCCGTAAGCGTTGGTGTGGTTGGTGCAGGCTTTACGACTTGCTGACAACCCGTGATTGTAAAAACGGTTGCTGCAGTTAGGCTACAAAAGATCTGTGGAATGTGACGCATACAAGTCATTAACTCTTTTTAATATGTTGCGGTAATATTAATGAATCTAATTGATTTAATTGAGGATCATTTGGGTGATTTTGTTTGAGTTGTTGTAACACTTCATTAAATTGAGCTAACGCACCTTGCATATACAAGGATTTTGCATATCGAATACCGATGTTTACACTATGACTCAGATTATAAGCTTTCGATAAAATGTTTGAGGCAGCATCAAAATCATTTTGCAAGAATGTGATATATCCCAGCGTATCTAAAATCGAGGCTTGATCTGGTGCAGAGTCTAAGGCATGTTCAGCATACTTTCGCGCTTCATCTAAACGTCTATTTTGTAGTGCAAGCGTATAGGCATAAGCATTTAAATAAGCAGGATTATTGGGCTCTAAAGTTAAAAGTTGTTTCAGTGCTTTATCAAGTAAATCACGATCCTCAAATGGATCAAGAAGCAGTATTTCTGAATAGAGAATTTCAGGATCATCAGGCAAGTTCTTCACTGCTTCAGTGAGTAATCTCAATGCTGCTTTTTTATTGCCCATGCGTTTTAAAATCTCAGCTTGAGCCTGATATAAGAAACTTGCATGTTGTGGATAATTGACACGTTCTTGGGTTAAAAACCGCAAAGCATCATTCATCTTGTCTTGTCTTTCAAAAATCGAGACCAGATTACGGCGTGAAACCGTATATAAGTTCCCATCAACCAGACGATAATAGGCTTTTGCCGTTTCATCATTTTGCTTTCGTTCAGCATTTACTGCCAAATAAAAATAAGCTTCATTTTGATAACGTGACGAATAACGTAATTCCACCAAATATTGTTCAGCTTGATCTAGCTTTTTTAAATCAATCGCAGTTAAACCTGCGATAAATAGGGCTTCTTCAGCATCCGGCCAAGTTTGGATAATAGATTCTAATTTAGTTAAGGCCAATTCAGATTGATGAATCTTGATCAAATATTTAACTTCAGCTAGACGGATATCATAGTTATATTTGTTTTTACGACTACTTCGATCATACCATTTTAAAGTCGCTTCTTGGTCACCCAAAGCCTCTAATAAATTGGCTTTCATCAAAATAAAGCCAGTCACTTTTGAACGTTTTCTTAATGCTTTATTGACAGTTTTTAGCGCTTGCTCGATTTCATCGTTTTGCGCTTCCAAACCTGCAATTAGAATAAGCACAGAAGGGTTATTTTTTTCTTTACTTGCTCTCAGTGTACTGAGCAGATTTTGACGATCTACTTCTGATTCTGGTGCAATTCCTTCTAAAATCTTTTCTAAATCAGCGTTAGGGTCAATGTTGAGAATACTGTCTAGGGTTTCTGCAGCAAGTTCGTATTCATGTGATTTGAGCGCAATATGTGCCAAGTAAAATTTTGCAGGAACATCTTCAGGTTCTTGTACAACCCAATGGGTGGCAATGTCTAAAGCGGCTTTTAAATCATTTTGTTCAATTGCAACATTCAAGGCACGTTGCTTAATGGTGGTTGAATTACTACGAATTGCGAGCACAGTATAATTGTGTAAAGCAGTTGCTGTATCATTATAAGCCAATGAAAATTCAGCAATAATACTTTGTTTTAATGCATTAGTATTATATTTCGCATGATAAAATTCTCCAGATGCTCTAATATGAGCACTAGAAGCCATGCTACCAACCAGTAAGAATGTGGTAGAATATTGCTTAATTGTCATGCCGCTTAAGCGGTTGTTTATTTGACGCAATTTTTCCGAATCCAAGTATGCTTTTTATGACACCGTTATTGCACAATAGCACAAATTTAACGAAATGATGATCTGATATGTCTTTCTTTGCATTGGGTGTCAACCATCAAACTGCCTCTGTTGAGCTACGTGAGCAAATCGCTTTTAATCCAGAACGATTAAAAGATTTATTTGCTGTAGAAAGCCTTCGCCAGAATTTGAATGATATGGTGGTGGTCTCAACATGTAATCGTACTGAAGTCTATGCCATGGCTGAAAATGCCGATATGGTATTAAATTGGCTCGCCCAAACCAATGGTATTGATGTAAAGCAATTGTCAAATCATGTATATCGTTATGAAAATACCGATGCTGTTTCGCACTTGATGCGAGTCGCAAGTGGTTTAGATTCGTTGATGCTAGGTGAGCCACAAATTCTTGGGCAGGTTAAAACAGCACTATCAATCTCAAAAGATGCTGAAATCGTCTCGCAAAACCTAAATCAAATATTTGAATATGCATTTTATGCAGCCAAACGGGTACGTTCTGAAACTGCAGTGGGTAGCCATGCTGTTTCGATGGGATATGCAGTTGCTCAACTTGCATTGCAAGTGTTTAGTAAGCCTGAACAGCTTACAGTCATGGTGGTTGCCGCAGGTGAAATGAACAGCTTGGTGGCGAAACATTTGGCTGAAATGGGTGTTGCAAAAATCCTGATTTGTAATCGAAGCCGTGAACGGGCAGAAAAATTAGCACAAGAAATAGCACATCGTGTTGAAGTAGAAATTATTCCATTTGATGAATTAACTTCGAATCTCTATCGTGCGGATGTAATTTCGAGTTGTACAGGCAGTTTGCATCAAGTCATTGCTTATGCAGATGTGAAGTTTGCTTTAAAAAAACGTCGTTATCAACAAATGCTTATGGTCGACTTAGCTGTACCTCGTGATATAGATCCAAAAGTTGAAAGTTTGGATGGTGTGTATTTATACGGTGTGGATGATCTACAAAGTGTAATTGATGAAAATTTAGCACAACGACGTCAAGCTGCGGTTGAAGCTGAAGTCATGGTTAATCAACTGGTGACTCAGTTGGTGACTCAGCAAAAAGTAAAAGAAGCGGGGAGTACAATTCAACAATTTCGTGAACACGGTGAAGAACAACGTCAGATGGAATTGTCGCATGCTTTAGAACGTATTCAGGCAGGTGAGGATACTCAACATGTACTTGAGGATTTTGCGCATCGTTTGACCCAAAAGTTATTGCATCCTTCTTCAATTTTATTACGCAATGCGGCGCAAGATGAAGATCCATCACATTTTGAGTGGATGAAAGAAAATATTCAGGATATTTTTGAACAAGAAAGAAAACCAAAAGCGAAGTGATTATTTTTTAAAATAATGTGATTTAATGTTTTTGCTTCGCCAGCTATTATTGGTGTATCTATTCGTGCGATCAAATTAGAATAATGAAATTAAGGTAATTAAAATGCTTAAAACTTTATATATTCATATTATTGTGTTTGTCAGTAGAATACTTTTCAAAGCCTGTAAAAGACAGTGATGTATTATTGAACCAAGCAATTAAGGATCTACATCGCCTCTCTATTTCGGGTGGAGTTATGGGGGTAATTGATTCAGTTGATCGATGCTATAAAAATCTCAAAAAACTAAACTATATAGCTTTTATCTAGATTATTCAGGGCGGTTATTGGATGCACTTATGGTCGAAAGTATAAATGCACACTCAGACTCTAATTTCCCTACTACCGTGTTGTTTAGTGATGAAAACTTTCAAAAACGTATATTTATAAACCTATATAAGCCTCATGACTCCTCAATGGAAGAGGCCAATAGCCATATGAATTTTTTGTATTACAAAATACTCGATAAGCTCAATGAAGCGTTTATTAAAAATTAATGATGTACCAGCTTTAAACTAATTTGTTTAGTCAGTTCATTGAGTTGTTTACGTAAATTACGTGATTCACTTAACGAAGTTGGGGCTTTAAGCTTTAATTTTAAATATTTCTCTTGCAAGGCTAAAGAGTAATCTGAAGCCAATTTATCTGCCATTTCAGGCGCTTCAGCCAAAGCCTGAATATTAGTGCGTTGGATGATTTCAGATAATTCCAAATGATAAGCGCCACATGCACCTAAAATATAATAGGTTGCAAGTTCTTGATCGTCTGGTAGCTCGTCAAAGACACGGTCAAATACGGCTAAGATCTGCGCCAATAGTTCATCTGGATGAATCAATGCGCGTAATACTTCAAAATGAATATACAAAAATGGGTGTTGCATCAAAATCGCAACAGCAAAGTCTTCATCTTTAGTACGAATATTAAATGACAATGAGGCATCTAAGCTGACTTGAGGTTGCCATTTTCGATTAAAACCTAATTTTTCTTTAAAGAATTGTCTTAATAAATAGCGATAAGAACCTTGCTTAGGCAGTAATTCCGTTAGTTGATTGAGTTCAGCCATCACCTGACTTTTGCCCTCAGGTGTAGCAACATCATAATTTTGACTTAACAATGCAAAGACAAAATCTGATAATAATGGGGATTGTTGCCATATACGTTGAAAAGTTTCAAAACCCTCTTTACGAATCAACGAATCTGGATCATGCTCTTTGGGTAGAACAAAGAATTTAAGTTCACGACCATCATTTAATAATGGCAGGGCAATTTCTAAGGTTCGACGTGCTGCTTTTTGTCCCGCGGCATCACCATCAAATGCAATTGTGATCTGATTGTTCTGCTTAAATAAAATATTTAAGTGATCAGCATTGCTGGCTGTACCTAATGTTGCTGTTGCCCCAGAAATCCCATTCTGTTGTAAGGCGATCACATCCATATAGCCTTCTACCATAAGCCAATTTTGCGCACGGTCTTTACGCCCTTCATACAAGCCGTAAAGGAGTTGATTTTTGTGGAAAACTTCAGAATCAGGTGAGTTAATATATTTCGGTTTGATTTCATCATTCAATGCGCGACCACCGAAACCGACAACACGACCTTTGTTGTCTCGAATTGGGAAAATCACCCGATCACGCAACAAATCGAAGTCACGACCACTATCACTGGTACGAATTAACCCCAGCAGTTTTAAACCTTCAATATCTTGTGGAAAGGCTTTTTCCAAATGTTGCCAATCTTCTGGTGCATAGCCTAAACGCCAATATTGGATGGTTTCGCTACTTAAGCCACGATGTTTAAAATAATTCTGCGCGACTTTACTGTTTGGCAATTGCCGTTCATAAAATTGTGCAATATTTTCTAGAAGATCATAAAGGTTACCATCTTGAGGGATTTGGTTAAAACCAGTTGGATCAAATTGGGTTGGATCGAAATGCTCTGGATCTGGATATTGGCTAAAAGCTTCGAAAGGATCAACTTCACGTGGCTGAACATAATCTGTTTTTTGCTCAGCGGGTTTAGAATCTACTAATTTATCTTCTACAGCCTTCACTGCTGGTTTAGGCTTGGATACTTCACGCTTATATGACAATTTTTTATTGTCATGATTGTCTTTGGGAAGTTCGACACCTGCATGGCTGGAGAGTTCTTTCATGACATCGACAAAGTTTCGATTATCAATATCCATTAAGAAGCGAATGGCATTGCCATTTGCCTGACAACCAAAGCAGTGATAATACTGTTTATCACGGTAAACATGAAAAGAGGGGGACTTTTCCTGATGAAAAGGGCAACAGCCTGAATAGGTGCGACCAGTTTTTTTCAATTTCACACGTTGACCAATCAGATCGACAATATCTGTGCGATCCAAAACTTGATCTATCGTGTGCTGAGGAATAGCCATAAATTTAATGTCATGTATCGTTTAAACTAATTTAAAGTTTAACGTAGTTTTGCTTCTAAAAATATCGATGAATAAAAAAGACGGGTAAAAACCCGTCTTGATTTGTCGCAATCAATATTTATTTACGTTGTCCATCATACAAACTTTCATCTGCGCGTGCGGGTTCTTTAGATACTTCACGATTTGGACGGTCAAGTAAGCCAAAACTCACTTTATTCAACAAGCTTGATTTTTGTTCTGCTTGATCAGACGTTTCAGAACTCGCTTCTTGTGATACTTCTGCTTTATCACCACGACCTAAAATACCTAATGTTGCACGGTTCCACCAGCTGGCTTCTTTACGTGCTGCGCGTATATTCACTTCACCATTTGATTTAACAAGGTTCGGGTAGTTTTGCTTAAGCACGCCAATGTACTGTTGTGATGTTTCTTTATCGCCCAACTTATCATAACCATATGCCATAGTTGCTAAGGCTTCAGGAACTTGAGGGGTTTGAGGATAGTGTTCAATCACCCATTGTGAACGTTCAATCGCAGCCAAATATGCTTTACGTTTAATATTGAAACGTGCAGTATTCATTTCACTTTCAGCCAATTCTTGACCAATGTATTTCATTCGCTGTGCGGCATCAACTGAATACTGGCTTGAAGGGTAGCGACGAATTAAGTCGACAAAATTTTGATAGGCAATTTTTAAATAACCTACATCACGATGCGCTTGTTTTAATGAGGTATAGCGAAGCAAACTGTCATAGTTTTGCTCCATATTGGCTACACCACGGACATAGTAGGCATAGTCTAAATTCGGATGTTGAGGATTTAAACGGATAAAACGATCTGCCAGTGCAATTGTACCTTCATAATCTTTTTGCTTAAATTTTGTGTAAAGCAATTCAAGCTGAGCTTGTTGTGCATATTGCCCAGTCGGAAAATAAGTATCCATTGCTTCTAACGCTTTTGCAGCATCGCCATATTGCCCACGGTCTAATGATTTTATCGCATTATTGTAATAAGTCTGCTCATTTGATTTCGGGCCTGTATCAACAACATCCTTCTTCGGATTGCTGCTACAGCCGACAAATGCAGTTGCTAAGCCTACAGTTAAAGCAAGCATTGTGACTTTATAACGTGGTAGCGACATAAAAATTCCTCTGTTTATACGGGCAATAGGCTACAATTGCGCTATTAAACCACTTTTGTCCGAATGAGCAAATGACTTCAGCACACTCTTCTAATTCTAATTTCCCAGAAAACGATTTCAATTTACTTGAAGATTCTGAGGATGCAGATAATCATAATTCTGCACCAACTGCAACACGTTTATCGTTGCAATTTCAACTGGATGAAAGCTATTTAGGGCAACGTATTGACCAAGTCGCAGCACTGGTTTGGAACGAGTTTTCTCGTGAAAAACTCAAGCAGTGGATGAAAGAAGGTCATTTGTTGGTAAATGGTAACATTGTCAAGCCTAAGTATAAATGTGAAGGCAATGAACTTCTATGTTTAGATGTTGAGTTAGAAGCACAAACTTCTGCACAACCTGAAAATATACCTTTAAATATTGTTTATGAAGATGACGATATTATGGTCATCAATAAACCAGTAGGTATGGTTGTACACCCTGGGGCTGGTAATCCAAATGGTACTCTAGTCAATGCCTTGCTTTATCATTATCCAAAATCTGCCGAATTAACTCGCGCGGGTTTAGTGCATCGTATAGATAAAGATACCAGCGGCTTATTGGTTGTTGCTAAAAATCTGGAAGCTCAATTTTCTTTAAGTAAGCAATTGGCTAAAAAAACAGTTTACCGTGTATATGACTTGATTTGTTATGGTCATATTATTGCAGGTGGTACGATTGATGAACCGATTAAGCGCCATCCTGTCGATCGTGTAAAAATGGCTATTTTACCGGGTGGCCGTGATGCAGTGACGCATTACAATGTTAAAGAACGTTTTCAAAATTTTACCCGTGTACAGGCGCAACTTGAAACAGGGCGTACTCATCAAATCCGTATTCATTTCACCTATATTGGTTATCCATTGGTGGGTGATCCAGTCTATGTTAGCCGTGTTAAAGTTCCAGCAGGCGCTTCTGAAAAACTGAGCAGTGCATTGCGTAATTTTAAACGCCAAGCTTTACATGCGTTTAAATTGGGCTTAGTTCATCCACGTACAAAAGAAGAAATGATGTTTGAAGCACCATGGTCAGATGATTTCGTTGAGTTGGTAGAAGTTCTACGTTCTGAAAATCAAGCGTATTGATTGATTTGTATTATAAAGCTGCTCAATGAGAGCAGTTTTATAAAGTTATTGGGTAACCACAACTATCTTTTGTCCTGTTGAAAAAATCGGCGTATATTTTGATTGATCCCTTACTCATTCTGATGACATTATTCTGTTTTGATAGGCAGAGTTGACCTGAAAATCTTCGAAAATAGAAGTGATTCGACTATGAAATCTTTTGCTTAAGTAATCTTTTGCAAGGTAATGATGTTGCGACATACGCTAAGTTGTTTTATTTATAATAAAGTTCGATTGAGGTGGTATTTTGATTAAAATAAAGACCAAAATTTTGTAGTGATATCCCTCAATAGGCATTTCATAACCACTCAAGCGTTTCTATTTTTAAAGTATCCAGAAGGATTGACGTAATGGATATAAATACTACAACTTATTAATATCCATGTTTAATTCAAGTCGAATAAGACATTAGGATCTAATTTTTTAGGGATTACCCGCTATTCAAGTTTTAATTGATATTGTTAATTTTGATTAAAGAAATAACAGTAAATTTGGTTGAAATTTTTAGCTTTACTAATCAATTAAATTAATTAAAGTATTGATCAAGGGTTGATTGAATTTGTTATAGTTATAGAGTCGTGAAATGATTTAAGTAGGAAATGTGCCAGATGCAATTTGTTCAAGGATTACCTCAAGGTGTATATGTCGGACAGACACATATACAGCACCCAAAGGCTTTGCCATCTGTACAGCCTGAACTTGAAGGTTTTAATTTGGCATTGCATGTAAATGATGATCCTAAACGTGTACAACAGCATCGTATGATTTTATTAGATGAATTTGCTGAATGGGGTGTCAATAAAATCACGTGGATGACTCAGACTCACAGTACAATTTGTCATACTGTCAATGAAGAAATGACCTTTACAGCATTGGTCGGTGACGGATTAGTTACACAGAATCAAGGGCATGCTTTGATGATGATGACCGCTGATTGTTTGCCTGTTGTATTAGGCAATAAGATGGGTAGTGAAGTTGCAAACTTACATGCAGGTTGGAGAGGGTTAGCTGGAGGGATTATTGAAAATACAATTGCCAATATGAAATCTCAACCTACCTGGGCTTGGTTAGGTGCAGCGATTAGTCAAGCTTGTTTTGAAATTGGTATAGAAGTAAAAACTGCTTTTTGCTCTAAATATGCTGAATTAGAAACAGCATTTATAAAGAGTGAGCAACAAGGTAAGTATTACGCTGATTTATATGCGATTGCACGTTACATTCTCAAACAGCATGGGGTCGATGTGATTACAGGCGGGGACCAATGTTCTTATCGACAAGATCAAGATTTCTATTCTTACCGCCGTCATGCAAAAACAGGTCGTATGGCAACTTTTGTATTTATTCATAATTAATTCTTTATTTTTAAATAGATTTATTGCAGTTTAAAAAATCTATTAATGCGTTTTCTGAACATTACAAGAATTGTTTAAAATTGAATAGATGTTAAACTTGAGCAAATTTGTTTGTTTTCAATTGATATGTCTTTATCTGCTAAATCTATCGCGATCGTTTACCACAGCCCATTTGGTCATACTGCAAAAGTTGCGAGTTATATTGCACAAGGCGCAGTAAAGATTGGTGTAACTGTCCATACCATGGATATTGAGCATATTGACTGGGATATTTTGGATCAGGCGAATGCTATTATTTTTGGTTCACCTACATATATGGGAAGTGTTACAGGTCCATTTAAAATGTTTATGGACTCGACATCTAAACGTTGGAAAAATCGTGATTGGCAGGGCAAGCTTGCTGCCGCATTTACCAATTCAGGTGGTTTAAGTGGAGATAAGCTTTCCGTCTTACAACAAATTAATATTTTTGCTATGCAACATGGCATGTTATGGTCTGGATTGCCTTTAATGCCTACAGGTGTGAAGCCTACAGATTTAAATCGTATGGCGGGTTACTTAGGGTTAATGACACAATCAGATAATGCACCTGTTGAAATTACACCGCCCTCAGGTGACTTGCAAACTGCAATATGGTTTGGAGAATATATAGCATTACTCATAAATAAAATTGCGGTATGATGATGCATTGTAATTACATAAAAAAACAAAAAAATCATAAATAAAAATCCTTTAGAATCATTGTGAAAGTTGGCTTATATAGAAAAATACTGGATTCATTGAGTTATTGACTGTGTTAAGCCTATTTTTTACTATCATTTTCATATAGTTTTGACCAATAATAAAAAATTGAGCATATGATATGGATATTAAGGCTAGAAAAATTATTAAAATCATGAAGATGATTTTAATAAATGGTCTGTTGGTTACTCCGATTTACTGTTTTGCAAACACTTTTCAGTCTGAAGGATTAACCGAATTAACAGACAAGGAGCTTTCTAAAGTCAGTGGTCAGGCATTGATGAGTTTGAGTTATATTGCACCCAATGACTCGGTGAATAAGATGCAAGGACTAGGAGTTGGTTTTTATAAACTGGGCCTTGAAGCTGATCTTGAACTGAATGCCAATATTAAAAAACTACAATTGGGTTGTGGGGGCGCAAATGGTGCAGGTGGATGTGATATTGATATTGATAATTTGAGCCTTTCTGGTCTAGCAGATACCCGTGAAGGTCGTGTAGGTTCAAGTGCAAAACTGACTAATCCATTTATAGAATTTGCGATTAAAAATCCTGATACTGCTTCGACAAGAGAAGTGGTGGGTTTACGCTTAAGTGCTGAAAAAGCATTGGGTTTGTTAACAGCAGGTACTGAAAATTCAAACTCACCAAATGGTATTAATAGTCTAAGTGGTGCTTTAAAAATTAAAGCAACAACAGGCATTGCTAATACAACTGCAAGGAATTTACAATATGCTGATACAGATATGTCTATTAAAGGTAATATCAAACTAGGCATTCTTCCAACAGCAAGTTTTCAGACAAATGACTATAATCTAGGGCTACAATCTACTGGCGCTACATTAGCAATTAATGGGAAAACTTTATACGGAAATCGTATGAATAGTGCCCTTTTAACTGGAACAGCTAAAATTGATGAGCTATTTTTCAATGGTTCAATTAAGCCAATTCTTGCAGGTATTGATTTATCTTTTTTAACATTAAATGCCAGTGGGAGTATTTCTGGTTTAACTGCAAATTTAGATATTAATCAAAGCTTAGGATACATTCACAAGCTACAATTGAATAATCCATTTTCTTTATCATTACAGCAACAATCAGTGTGGTGGCCAAACGCGGAAATTGCAGCACAAAGAGGATGGTGGCTAGCAATTGAAGATGAAATTGATATTGGCAAAGTGACACCATCGAATACAATTGATGTGACGAATGATGTTTTGAAACAAGTTGTACCTAGTTTAAATGAATACCTTGCTAAATCTGAGAATACAGTGAAATGTCCTGGTGTAATAGGTTTATCTTGTATTGCGAGTGAGGTAGCAATTGGGGAAATTAATTTGTCGGGCTCAAATCCATTATATTTTCCGATTAAAGATTTGAAATTGGCAACTCAGGATTTTGCTCCTAACTGTTATGGTTCTTTAAAATTTTGTTAAAAGATTGCTGCCAGAAAAAACCTCCATTTGGAGGTTTTTTATATTAATAAGGCATTATTTATGCATGATTCGCGATTTATCACGTTGCCAATCACGATCTTTTTCAGTTGCACGTTTGTCATGTAACTGCTTACCTTTTACCAAAGCAATCTCCAGTTTTGCCAAATGACCTTTCCAGTAACATGCTAAAGGGACACAGGTATAACCTTTTTGATTGACAGCACCAAGTAACTTTTCAAGTTCACGACGCGAGAGCAACAGTTTACGCGTGCGTGTTGCTTCAGGGACGACATGAGTAGATGCTGAAAGTAAAGGTTGAATTTGAGCACCGAAGAGAAATGCCTCGTTATTTTTAAAGGTGATATAGCTTTCAGTAATGGTCATCCGTCCAGCACGTAATGACTTGACTTCCCAACCTTGTAAAGAAAGCCCAGCTTCAAATTTTTCTTCAATAAAATAATCGTGGCGTGCACGTTTATTTTGTGCAATCGTCCCACTATTATTTTTTTTAACGACAATGTTTTTCGACATAATACAAATATTCCAAGAATAGCCTTATTTTGCCTCAAACTTGGCCTCAGGTGAAGTCATTTCACAATTAAACCCCAAGCTAAATCAAAAGAGGTTATTCGCTAATATTTAAGTTTTTGATAAACTATAGCCCTACATAACAAACTAGAGTACAAATGGATGTCTAAAACTCGTGTCATCTATCCAGGAACTTTTGATCCAATTACCAATGGCCATGTTGACTTAGTCGCACGTGCTTCAAGAATGTTTGATGAAGTTGTGGTCGCAATTGCAATTGGACATCATAAAAACCCAGTCTTTAGTTTGGAAGAACGTGTAGAGTTAGCAAAGATATCCCTCAAACATTTACCCAATGTTGAGTTTGTCGGTTTTGATGGGTTATTGGTAAATTTTGCACGTGAACAACATGCTACAGCAGTGTTACGTGGCTTAAGGGCTGTTTCAGATTTCGAATACGAATTTCAACTTGCGAATATGAATCGTCAGCTTGATCATGATTTTGAAACAGTATTTTTAACACCATCAGAGCAATTTTCATTTATTTCTTCGACGATGGTTCGAGAAATAGCACGATTGAAAGGTGATGTGGCAAAGTTTGTTCCTCAATGCGTTGTCGAAGCCTTCCATCGTAAACATCAACAAGGTTGGTAGTGTGTCTTTAATTATCACTGATGAATGTATCAATTGTGATGTATGCGAGCCTGTATGTCCAAATGATGCCATTTTTATGGGGGAGGAGATTTATGAAATCCATCCGAACCTATGTACAGAATGCGTTGGGCATTTTGATCAACCACAGTGCGCGCTTTTCTGTCCAGTCGACTGTATTCCGCTCGATCCGAACCATGTAGAGAGCCAAGAAGATTTGATGGAAAAGTATAAAAAACTAATTGCTCAAAAAAGCGCAAGCAATTAGCCAAGAAATTTGTTAGGATACGCCCCGAAGTGAGCCAGACGATCGCTGCTGTGGAGATCTCCGTGATTGAAGCAGGGGAGGAAAGTCCGGGCTTCATAGGGCAAGGTGCCAGGTAACGCCTGGGCGGTGTGAACCGACGGAAAGTGCAGCAGAGAGTAGACCGCCTTCAATATCGTTTCTTTTCGGAGAAATGGAAGGTAAGGGTGAAAGGGTGCGGTAAGAGCGCACCGCATGGCTGGTAACAGTTCATGGCATGGTAAACCCCACCGGAAGCAAGACCAAATAGGGATCCTATAGGCATGGCCCATGCTGGATCCGGGTAGGTCGCTTGAGCGTATGAGTGATCATGCGCCTAGAGGAATGATCGTTCTAGACAGAACCCGGCTTATCGGCTCACTTCGATGAATTTTATTTTAATTAGTGCTTGACGTAATATTGTTTACAGCAGATAATGCGCGCACAGTTTTAGGCTATGTAGCTCAGTTGGTTAGAGCACCGCACTCATAATGCGGGGGTCACAGGTTCAAGTCCCGTCATAGCCACCATTTTTATAGACCACGTTTCCAAAAACGTGGTCTTTTTTTATCTTCCAGATTTAAACTTTACAAATGGGACTTGGTTTTGTTAAAAACCAAGGTTCAATCCCGTACTATCTCCAATATAGGTTAGGCTACTTTTATGTGTCTTTTTATAATCATAAAGTGTTGTTTTTGATAATTTCGCCAAACCAAATTGATAAGAAAAGTTAAATTGCACCTGATTGATGTTGTATTGCGTTAAAACTTCAGCGTGTTGTCGATCAATTTTTTCTAGCAATGTTTCAGCACTATCAATGTTATCCAGATAATCTGGCTGATTTACATTTAAAATTAAAACCTGATTTGTGGATTCAGCCTCTCCGATGAAGGTATGACGACTTTCAACTTGAGCATTTTTAATGTCATGGGAGATTAAAGTAAAATCATTGGCTGACATTGCTTTGGTTTGGAAATAACCCCATAAATTGACGGAAAAAATAACAATTGTTAGCAGCGCAATGATGTAGTAATGAATATTCCATACAGCTTGACGTGGAATATTGGATTGAGCGTTTCTGAGTATTTGAGTTTCACTGAGTAGATCGTGAAGAGATTGTTGGCTATTTCCATTAAAAATTGCCAAATAGAAGCAGGCAAAGACGATACTTTGAAAAAAAGCCACAAGCAGACTGAGTAAAAGATGCTGAGTTGAATATGTTTGTAAATAACCTGCAAAGCAAAATGGAATGATAAAGATGCTTGATCTAACTAGAGAGCGCACAAATGGAATTGAAGCACCATTTAAGTCTTTTACCCTAATTTTACAAAGGATTTTCCCAATGGTTTTACCATTTCCTATCTGACTGTTAAAAGCAGCAAAATAAAATAGACAGAGGAGCGTGCCTATACATTGGAAAATAAAAGGAGAATTTTCAAAATAGGGGTACAGTATTTTGCCCGTCACTAAACAGGCTACGCCGACGGTAATACAGTCGATGATAAATGCGAATAATCGAGGAAATATAGGGGCGGCTTTTTGAGTTTCAGTAGTAATTTTAGACATGGGTTTGGTTTAATTAAGTTTATGAAAATATTAATAATTAATTTAAATTTAACGTATTATAGGGTTTTTAATGAAAAATAACCAGAAAAATATTACTGAGCTATCACGCTTTTTAGCAAGATGTATTGAACTTTGAGTTATATTTTAAATTAGCAATTTATAGTTGATTTACAAATTTAAGGCATAAAAAAACCAGCTTATCGCTGGGTTCTTTATTGCACCATTTTAATAAGACTTAAAATGGTGCCCGAGGCCAGACTCGAACTGGCACGCTTTGTGGGCGGGGGATTTTAAATCCCCTGTGTCTACCGATTTCACCACTCGGGCATGTGCGCAATAATAAAGGACAGTTTTTCTCTTGGCAAGCGTATTTATGTCGATTTGCTTTCTTTTCAATCAATTCATGTGCTTATGTTTGAAAATAAAGCATTTTAAGCCGTTAAATGAGTATTTTGTCATGATTTTTTCATCAATTTGAGATTAAAGCGAAATATTAAGCCTTTAAATTGATTGGATAAAAAAACTTAGAGGAAATCAACTTCAATGCCAAACTCAATTTCACGCCGTGAACTTATTCAAAAGTCATTAGCCAGTTTTGGGGCATTATCTATACCAGTGTCGTTGACTGCTTGTGGCAGTGATAATAACGATTCAACATCTCCTACAATAAAAGTTGAATTTTTGCATGGTGTTGCCAGTGGAGACCCGTTAAAAGATCGTGTGATTTTGTGGACACGTATTACGCCACAGGATACGTCTTTGCGTTTAGAAGTGGTTTGGGAAACTGCCACAGACGATAAATTTACTCAAGTGATCAATACTGGAAAAGTACAAACAGCATCAGCTCAGGATTTTACTGTTAAGGTCGATGCAGACAAGCTTAAGTCTGGGCAAACTTATTATTATCGTTTTAAATTTGGTTCGGTGATTTCGCCAGTAGGACGTACCAAAACATTACCTGAAACTGCCAGTTCTGTGCAGTTTGCGGTGTGTTCATGTTCAAATTATCCTGCTGGCTATTTTTATGTATATAAAGAAATGGCAAAACAAGAGGTCGATGCGATTATCCATTTGGGGGATTACATCTATGAATATGGTAAAGATGGATATGCCACAGAAGAAGCGGTAAGGCTGGGTCGTACACTGGCTGCAGACAATGATAAAGAAATTATCAAGTTGGACGATTACCGTAAGCGTTATGCTCTTTACCATACTGACAACGATCTACAGGCTGCGCATGCACGACATCCTTTTATCGTGATTTGGGACGACCATGAACTGGCAAACGATGCATGGAAAGAGGGTGCAGAGAATCATCAAGCCAATGAGGGAAATTTCTTAGACCGTAAATTGGCAGCTTTACAGGCTTATTTTGAATGGATGCCGATTCGTCCTGTATCTGCAACAGATCATTTAAATATTTATCGCCAGTTTGACTTTGGTTCATTGGTACAATTAACTATGTTGGATACGCGTATTTTGGCACGCGACAAACAACTCAATTATGCTAACTATATGACGGCTTCTGGTTTAGATATTGCTAAATTTCAGACAGATTTAACCAGTACTAC
The DNA here is from genome assembly GCF_058242925.1 of Acinetobacter sp. LipI_19. Lineage (NCBI taxonomy): Bacteria > Pseudomonadati > Pseudomonadota > Gammaproteobacteria > Moraxellales > Moraxellaceae > Acinetobacter > Acinetobacter sp. LipI_19. The sequence continues at coordinate 2,835,960 of NZ_JBZAYK010000001.1, read as the reverse complement.
GCGTACACTGATGGGGTATACCCAGCGTGAGTGGCTACAAAAGAAACTGGCACAATCTACAGCAACTTGGAATGTGTTGGGGCAGCAAGTTTTGATGGCAAAAATGTTAATTCCTGCAGAATTGCTATTGTCATTATCTGCAATTACCAGTGGAAATGTTACTGCCGAAACTTTAGCAAAAATGAATCAACAGATCATCGAGTTAGTTACTTTAAAAGTCCGTTTGAAAGGTGGTGATCCAACATTAACTGCTGCAGAAAAAGCCCGTGTGACCACAGTTGCACCCTATAATTTGGATGCTTGGGATGGCTACTATGTAGAACGTGAAATTTTATATGGCACACTCAAAGCATTAAATAAGAAAGTTGTAGTGTTGGCTGGGGATACGCATAATGCATGGTCTGCTGACTTGCATACTCAAACGGGTGATTTTGTTGGGGTTGAATTGGCAACCAGTTCGGTCTCTTCACCAGGGATGGAAAAGTATTTAAGTATTCCTTTGGCACAGCTACAACAATTTGAAATGGCATTCACCACGCTCATTGATGAATTGAATTACACCAATTTAAATCAGCGTGGTTACTTAAAAGTCAGCTTTACAGCACAGCAAGTGCAAGCGGATTGGATTTTCGTAAATAACATCAAGGAAAAAACCTATTCAGTGGATACGGCTCGTGCCCATCAAGTGGTTTTAAATAACAATTTGGTTGATGTAAAGACTATTCAGAAAAGTGCATAAATTTTCTAGCCTAAAAAAGCCGAGTTTAGATCGCTCGGCTTTTTAACGTGATAGATGGATTACATCATACTGTCCATATAGGCATCTAAATCTTCATATTTATAGGTTTTACACATTTCATTTTCATATTTTAATAGTTCTAAATGTAACTCTAAAAACTTCACTAAACGATTTTGATAAAATTGATATTTCTCAGAATCTTTAGTCAAGAATCGCATTTTGAATTTTGCTTTTTTAGCCTGTTTATAAGCCCATAAACAGGTTTTTCGAATTTGTTGTAATTGATAATATTCGGTGTCTTTGGTGCTATCTCTAAATAAATTTTCTTTATAAAATTTGACAAAACCAAAGCTCATTGCAAAGAAAAATAACAGACCTTGCAGCAGGGTACTTTCTATAAAATAAAGATTGAGTGCTTGGAGGACGATCAGTACCGCAAGCTTAAGCGGAATATTATTGAGTTGTTGGTATAAATGAGTCGAACTGTGTTTTATTTGTTTGATAATGATGGGAACAATAATCATAAAAAATAACATAATCGCTAAAGCGGCAATGCCATTGGCTTGAAAGCTATCGAATTTAGGAAAATGATTTGCAATATACTGACCTAAACTAAAGTAGATGCTGCAAAAAATCATAATCGACAAAATCCAAGGAATAAACTCCTTTGCTTCATCTAAAAGCCCTTTGGTTTTAATTTGACTATAAAATAGAAAGTTGCGCTTAAATGCTTGTGGGTATTGTTGTTGTAATTGATTTAAATAGAGGGAAACTTGCTTGTTTTGAATCATATAGGCTTCGCTTATCTAAATTTCACTTTGGATATTAACATAAAAAACAATATAAAATTTTAGGCATAAAAAAACCAGCTTATCGCTGGGTTCTTTATTGCACCATTTTAACAAGAATTAAAATGGTGCCCGAGGCCAGACTCGAACTGGCACGCTTTGTGGGCGGGGGATTTTAAATCCCCTGTGTCTACCGATTTCACCACTCGGGCTTTACAAGATTGGAGGCGGAGGTCGGAATCGAACCGGCGTACACGGAGTTGCAGTCCGCTGCATGACCACTCTGCCACCCCGCCATGTCTTGGTGATGCACATATTAGCAATCTTTGAAAAAAAAACAATACTATAATTCATGCATATGCACATAAATTCAGCATATGGAAGAAAATTGTCTAAATAATCATGTATTATTTGCAAAATTGATTCATATCTACTTTGGAGATGTGCCGTGGCATTGGTATTGGATGGTCGCGCATTAGCGAAACAAATTGAAGCAGACTTGTTGACTCGTGTTGAAGCTATAAAAGCAAAAACAGGTCGTACCCCAATTTTAGCGACTATTTTAGTGGGTGATGATGGTGCATCTGCGACATACGTACGCATGAAAGGAAATGCTTGCCGTCGTGTTGGTATGGATTCTTTAAAAGTAGAGTTAGGTAAAGAAACCACGACTGAACAATTGTTAGCTGAAATTGAAAAATTAAACGACAATCCTGATGTTCACGGGATTTTGCTACAACATCCTGTGCCTGAAAAAATTGATGAGCGTGCTTGTTTTGATGCCATTTCACTTCAGAAAGATGTAGATGGCGTAACTTGCTTAGGTTTCGGCCGTATGGCAATGGGTGAGGTTGCTTATGGTTCGGCAACACCTGCAGGTATCATGACAATTCTTGAAGAAAATAAGATTGAAATCGCGGGCAAACATGCTGTTGTGGTGGGGCGTTCGGCTATTTTAGGTAAACCGATGGCAATGATGCTACTTCAAGCCAATGCAACAGTTACAATCTGTCATTCTCGCACACAAAATCTTGCTGAATTGGTAAAACAAGCGGATATTGTTGTTGGTGCAGTCGGTAAAGCTGAATTAATCCAAAAAGATTGGATTAAGCAAGGTGCTGTTGTGGTTGATGCCGGTTTCCATCCTCGTGAAGGTGGTGGTGTGGGTGATATCCAATTGGTTGGTATTGAAGAGGTAGCTGCAGCTTATACGCCAGTTCCAGGTGGCGTAGGCCCGATGACGATCACAACGTTGATACGTCAAACTGTGGAAGCTGCTGAAAAGGCGTTAACTTAAGTTCTAATTTATTCTGAGTACAGTGAAAGCCATGCATTCACTGTGCTTAAATCTAGCCTACATTTACACAGCGATATTTATTTTTCAGTAAAAGTAGGCAACATTGTCATTGGCTTAACGCGTTTAAGATGTACTTTTAAGTATTTATATTCGAGATTCAATAAGAAGTATTGTCTCAAACCTTAGCACATGACGTTACTGTCTATCGAATATGAGGAAGAAGCTGTATTTCCTCAATATCAAAATAATAATTTTGGTCATATTTTGCATGAGCTGTACTTATCAATTTCCTAAAGCCCCACAACATTTACTTGATGCTTTGCATGAAGTAATTCCTCAATGCGAATTATTGGCGCAGCAGTTGCCTGAAAGCCCAATTTCGTTATGGTTGATTCCACCTGTTTTTCCAACAGATCGTTTGGATGATGAGGTGATTCGCCGTATTTGGAATGATACACCGTATTGGATTTTTTGCTGGGCTTCAGGTTTAGCAATGGCACAATGGCTGATTGCAGAGCCACAGCATGTAAAAGATAAAATAGTGCTGGATTTTGGTGCTGGATCAGGCGTCGTTGCAATTGCAGCCAAAATGGCAGGTGCAAAACGTGTCATCTGTTGCGATATCGACCCAATTAGTTTGGATGCTTGTCGCGAAAATGCTTTGCTTAATGATGTAGAGCTTGAATATCTAGATGATTTATATAAATCAGAACAGGTTGATGTCTTATTAGCAGCAGATGTTTTATATGATCAATCTAACCGTTTCTTTTTAGATGAGTTTTTAAAATTTTCAACAGAAGTATGGGTGGCAGATAGCCGAGTGAAAAACTTTAGTCATCCAAATTACCAAAAATTGGATGAACGAAGCGCCACCACTTGGCCTGATTTAGATGAAGCCAAAGAATTCAGAAATGTGAGTTTTTATAAGACGCTATGATAGCGTCTTATTTTATTCTGTGATTTACACCTATCTAAAATCAAGAACAGGTATAACGTACAACATGTAAAGTGCTTGGACGGGTATCTAATGCTTGGCGTGTTGCATAATCTTCACTGTTATTTAGACTTGGTGTATTAGAAAGCCCAAATGATGTACGGCTATGTCCAAGTTGAACGCCAGCCTGATCTTTTGCTATTTGCGGATTGATAATTTCATTGGTGCTTAATACAGAAATTTTATAGTTTTTGTTTGCACCCAAAACTTTTTGACATGCACGCTGTAATTTATCAGCATCCAAATCACGATCTGCACGACCTGAAAGGGTGTATGCCAGTGTTGCACTATCTGCTGTTTGATTTTCAATCTGATAACCTGTTACGCCATTGTATTGACGAGGGGTTGTTTGACATGCAGATAAAGCTAAAACGATTAATCCTAAACCTGCATAAGTGATTTTTTTCATCTTTTAAAGTCCTAGCTTTTTGAATTATTTTTAGTATGCCATAGCTTTGCAATTTTCACGATAAGTGAATTGCGTAAATAAAACAGCTTTTTCATGTAAATAAAAAAGCTGTTTTAAATGAATTAGATTGCAAACTATAGTTTGAATTAATCATCCGTAATCAGGCTATGTTTTTTGCTATCTTTCATAAAAACATAGGTGATTAGAGATAAACTGATCATAAAGGTAATGTAATAGAAGAAATAGTTTTCATGCCCAGCATTTTTAAAGCTTAACGCAACTAATTCAGCCGTACCACCAAACACAGTGTTGGCAAGTGCATAAGGTAAGGCTACACCTAAAGCACGAATATGCGGTGGAAATAATTCAGCTTTTACAACCGCATTAATGGCTGTATATCCAGTTACAATGACCATACCACTCATACATAAGAAGAAAGCCGTTTTAGGATCCGTTGTCGAGCCTAAACTATTGAAAATAGGAACGGTAAATAACACACCGAGTACACCAAAAGTGATCATAATCGGTTTACGACCAATTTTGTCAGAAAGTGCACCCACTGCAGGCTGAATCAACATAAAAATAAAGATTGCGGCTGTGGTAATTTCAGTTGCGGTGGTTTTTTCAAAGCCAGAAGTGTTAACTAAATATTTTTGTAAATAAGTCGTAAATGTATTGAAAGCTAAGGTGCCGCCCGCAGTTAGCATAATCACTGTAAATGCTTGTTTAGGATACTTGGTGAATAAAGCCAAAGCACCAGATGTTTCACCGCCATTTTTTGCTTGTTGTTGCGCTTGTTTAGATGATTCTGTTTCAACGAGACCACGACGAATCCAGAACACAACAATTGCGAGTAATGCACCAATAAAGAAAGGAACACGCCATCCCCAAGCATGTAAGGATTCTTCAGAAAGATTATGTTGCAGGATAATCAGTACGCAGAGTGCAAGTAATTGACCTGAGATCAGAGTAACATATTGGAAACTTGAGAAAAAGCCACGATGATTTTTACCCGCCATTTCAGTTAAATAGGTGGCACTTGAGCCATACTCACCACCAACACTTAAACCTTGTAATAAACGCGCAAATAAAAGCAGTGCAGGAGCAAACATCCCAACTGAATCATAAGATGGCGCACAAGCAATGATTAATGAGCCAATACACATCAATGAAACAGAAAGTGTTAAGCCGGCTTTGCGACCTTTACGGTCAGCATAAATGCCCATGATCCATGCACCGATCGGACGCATTAAAAAGCCTAAAGCGAAAACTGCAGCAGCTTGGAGAAGTTTGACGGTTTCATTACCTTCAGGAAAGAACACAGGTGCAAAATAGAGGGTAAATGCGGCATATACATACCAATCATACCATTCGACTAAATTACCAGCTGAGCCACCTAGTATAGATTTGAAACGAGTTTTTCTATCAAGTTGCGAAGTGGCAGCTTGAGGAGATGAATTGGACAAGGCAATTCTCCAAAAGAATATGCAAAATACAGCCTGTTTAACTTTCATTTTGGATGAAAATCAAAGAAGAAAATCAAACAGAGAGAATTTAAGTAAGTATGACGAGGGGATACAAATAATTACAATGGTCGTTATACGCTTGAATGAAAGCAGACCTTATTAGACTTTGGTCTTAGCTGTGTTGAGAGCTCATTATTGTTCCAAGATGAGAAATTCTATAAATAAATGAATATTTTTTTAAAACAGGCATTTAATTTTAAATATTTTATAAATTATAAGAATTTATCTCAAAGTTAAAGCCTATTTATTTGCGTCTAAATGTATGGAATATAAACAATTTAGTAAGCTGAGTTGGATGAATTTAAAAATTTAATCTAGTCGTACAGTAAGTAGTCATGCTATTTATAGTAGCTAAATGTTCATTTTTGAAAATAAAACAATAAGGTTTCACATCTATGGACTTAATGATTCGACAACAGCAAACATTAGCATTGGTTAAGGCTCGGGGCTACATCAGTATTGATGAGATTGCACAGCATTTTGCAGTTACCCCGCAAACTGTACGGCGAGATATCAATCAATTGGCAGATGCCGGACTATTACGTCGTTATCACGGTGGTGCTGCAGTAGACTCAAGCGTTACCAATACAGCATATAGTCAACGGATCAGCCATAATTTAGCTGCAAAACAGCGCATTGCAACAGCTGTTGCAAAAGCAATTCCAGATCATGCATCTTTGTTTATCAATATTGGTACAACGACCGAAGCTATTGCCCATGCTTTATTGCAACATCGCGGTTTAAAAGTGATTACCAATAATTTAAATGTGGCAAAAATTTTGAGTATTAACGATGATTTTGAAGTGCTGATCGCCAGTGGGAAAGTGCGCCCTGATGGAGGCGTGATTGGGCAAGCCACCTCCGAATTTTTTAAGCAGTTTAAAGTTGATTATGCCTTGATTGGTATCAGTGGAATTGATGAAGATGGAACGATGCTCGATTTCGATTTTCAAGAAGTGTCAGTCTCGCAAGAAATTATTCTAGGTGCTCGGCAGGTATTTTTAGCAGCAGATGAGAGCAAGTTCGGTCGCCATGCAATGATGCGCTTAGGCCATCTTTCTGAAATAGATCGGCTTTTTACCAATAAAACCCCCACTGAAAATTATTTAAAACAAATTCATGCAGCAGAAGTAGCTTTAACTGTGGTTTAGGCTAAGTTTTAAACCCATAGTGAAAACATGATAAACGTGAAATTGATCATTTTTTGATAGACATTGATTAAAAAACTATCTATTATTTTCTTAAATGAAAACAAATGAAAATATATTTTCAAAAATGATTGTGAATATATGCAAATGATCAAAGGTGGTGGCGTTTATGACACAAATCAATGAGCAACAAGCTTACTATGATATTGCTGTAATTGGTGGTGGAATAAATGGTGTTGGTATTGCCAATGATGCTGCTGGGCGTGGTTTATCTGTGTTCTTGTGTGAAAAAGATGATTTAGCCAGCCATACTTCGTCTGCAAGCAGCAAGTTGATTCATGGTGGTCTGCGTTATTTGGAACATAAAGAATTTCGTTTAGTCCGAGAGGCTTTAGCGGAGCGAGAAGTCTTACTAGCAAAGGCACCACATATCATTCGCCCTATGCGTTTTATCATGCCACATCAGCCTCATTTACGTCCTGCTTGGCTGATTCGTACGGGTCTGTTTTTATATGATCATTTGGGTAAAAGAGAGAAGCTTGCAGGTTCACATTTGGTTGAGTTTGACCCTAATACCAGCCCACTAAAAACAGCGTTCAAACGGGGTTTTGAATACTCAGATTGTGCTGTAGATGATTCACGCTTAGTGATTTTAAATGCAATGCAAGCACGTGAGAAAAATGCCACTGTGGTGACCCAAACACGCTGTATTTCAGCACAACGAGAACATGGCTTGTGGACTATTCAGTTTGAAAATGAACAGGGTATTTATCACATACAAGCGAAGGCTTTGGTCAATGCTGCAGGACCTTGGGTTGCACAATTCATTAAGCAAGAGCTTCAGTTAAAATCACAATATGGGATTCGTTTAATTCAAGGCAGTCATATTATTGTGCCGAAAATCTATGACGGTGATAAAGCCTTTATTATGCAAAATGATGATCAACGTATCGTGTTTGCAATTCCTTATCTCAATCAATACACCATGATTGGCACAACTGACCGTGAATATTTAGCAGATCCGAATAATGTTGAAATTAGTCAGCAAGAGATTGATTATCTGCTTGATGTATCCAATGATCATTTTAAAGTGCAACTAACTCAAGCCGATATTATTCAGACATTCTCAGGGGTACGCCCGTTGTGTGATGATGAGTCTGATAATCCAGCAGCAATTACCCGTGATTACACTTTGGCTTTATCGCAAGATCATGAAAATGATGCACCATTACTTTCTGTGTTTGGTGGGAAGTTAACCACCTATAGACGCTTGGCTGAATCTGCAATGGAGCATTTGCAGAAGTTTTTCCCTAAAGCTGGAAAACCTTGGACTGGAAAATCCTTGTTGCCAGGTGCTGAGAATTTAATTTCTGTTGATGGGTTGGTTTTAGAAATTCAAAATAAAATCAAAGGGCTTGATCATGAAACTTCAAGCCGCTGGGCACATGCCTATGGAACCTATACATGGAAATTTTTAAATCATTCGACATCTGTTCATGAACTTGGTCAAGATTTTGGACATGGTTTATATGCCCAAGAGGTTGATTATTTGGTTGATCATGAGTGGGCGATCACCAGTCAGGATATTTTAAAGCGCCGTACCAAGTTATATTTAAAATTTACAGAAACTGAAATTCAAGTACTGGATGAATATTTGCTTGAATTGCATGAACGCCGCGTACAGAGAAATGTTGCCTAAGCAAAAATGGAAATATATTGCTTTGCTGAGGATGTGTTATGACCAATCAAAGGTATATAAAACGCGTCGGGTTTCAGGTTGGTAATACAATAAAATCGAATCTGCACCATGTGAACAATATTCCCAACCTGCAACAGCTGCAATAAAATAATAACGATTGCCATCGCGGTCAGAAATATGAACTTCTTGATCATCACGGTCTGCGTTGATGTAGCGTAAATCAAAATGTTGATCAATCGGATAAGTCCAGTTTCCACCGCCACATTCGCCGCCTAATTGGTCAAGCAAGGTTGTTGGAGAATTATTTTGATATTCAATGCGGGATGTTGAAATGATTTTTCCAGTTTCGGCAAAGCGCTGTTTAAGCTGCAAGTAATCTTCATGCATTTCTTTGTGATGGGTTTTTAGATCAGCCTCGCAATCAGGATTTTCTAAAGCAAAATATCTTTCGTTTGCTAACCATTCATATTGATTTTGTTGATTTAATTGCATAATGAACCAATTTTCATTGGCAAAAGTATCTGAAAATTCTGTGGTATCACTTCCGATATAGCCTTCATAAGGTTCAATAGCATTCAGCAAATGAATTTTTCCTTGCCATGCAGTATTTATTGCGGATAAATCAATTGAAATAAGCGGAAGTAAATGCTGTGCTAGAAATAGACTTGAAGGGGCGAAGACGACTTCATGGTCAGGTAACAATGTTAGATAAGGTTGAGCTGTGGTGATGTTTTTAATAGGTGTCATTACGCTTATTTTTAGATCATTGAATGATTAGATTAAATCATAAAAAAGACCGAACTCGTCGGCCTTTTTGCTCGGTTTAGTCAGTTAGCCATAAAGCGCCTAATTTTTCATCCCACTCACTTGGGGTGATGACCATACGACCTGCATTGGGGGTTAAGGTAATCTCACTGAAGAAAACATCGTCTTGAGATAATAAGAAATCAATTCGGCTATAACCATATTTAAAACAAAGATCTTCTGACAATTGAAGCATTTTATTTAATTTTTGCGGTCGTGCTAAACAGCTTGGCGTATTGTTTTTTAGATCAACGGTAAAGGGTTGCAGAATCCAAGATGTGTCATACATATTTGAATAATCTATACCTTTGCTATCTTGTACATCGACTTCAAGATATCGAGGCTGACCTTCAAAACAATGAACACGACATGTTGTAATTGTGAACTTATTGTTTTGATCAGTAAATAAATCAATATGTTGTTCGGCCAAAATTAAAGGAACAATATCTTTGTAATGCCATTCTCGTTTTCTAAAATACATATTTTGTTTAAGGTGGTGATTGAGTTTGTGCTGCGCTTTTTTGATATCAAATTGCGCTTTATCGTTACAGACAATCGCACTGCCACTGTCATGATTGCATTTTAAAACAAACTTGTTGGGAAGTTGATTAAAGTCAATTTCCTCAAAGCATTTATATACGCCAATCAGTGGAACGAAATGGGAACAACAAATTTTATCTGAAATGATTTCTCGTACTGCAAATTTATCCGCCAATTTTGTATGTAAGGGTACTCTTTCATAGATCATTCTGGCGGTGACTTTTTCATTGAAACTTTTAGGCTGATCAAAGTTCGGGGTATAACCCAATTTAGCAATAAATCTTTTGGTGAGATAGCGTCTATCTGAGACAAATTTGGCTCTAATCACTTTTGCCGAATAAATAATATTTTCAATCATGATTAAAAAAAATCAATAAAATAATGAATGTTTGAATTATAGAGAAAATATGAATTTTGTATATGGAAATAGTAATCATTTATATTTTTATTACATAATTGTAATGAATATCTAAACAATAAAGTGAAAAGAATCACTTTAATAACAAAAAGACCGCTATATGGCGGTCTTTTTGTATCACTTAATCGAGGACTAAGCAGATTTCTTAACAGCTTCTAAAAGCTCATTTTGACGAGTTTTAAGTGCAGCTGGTAAACGTTCACCAAGTTTATCAAATAACTCAGTGTGGCTTTCAATTTCTTTGATCCACTGATCTTTGTCTTGAGAAGTCACAAGATTAAATTGGTCTTTAGTGAAGTCAGAACCTGTCCAGTTCAATTGCTCATAGGTTGGAACAAAACCAATTGGTGTTTCTACTGCTTCAGCACGACCTTCACAACGGTCAATGATCCACTCAAGCACACGCATGTTTTGACCAAAACCAGGCCAAACAAAGTTGCCTTCAGCATCACGACGGAACCAGTTTACGTTATAAATACCTGGAAGTTTATTGCCCGCAGCTTTTGCTTTAGCACCAACTTCTTCGCCCATTTCTAACCAATGAGAGAAATAGTCAGCCATGTTGTAGCCAGCAAATGGAAGCATGGCAAATGGGTCACGGCGTACAACACCTTGTTGACCTACTGCAGCTGCAGTTGTTTCAGAACCCATTGTTGCTGCTTTATAAACACCATCAACCCAGTCAAAAGCTTCTGAGATTAAAGGTACTGTATCTGCGCGACGACCACCGAAGATGAATGCAGAAATTGGTACGCCAGCTGGATTTTCCCAGTCAGCATCAATAGAAGGGCATTGACCCGCTGCAACTGTGAAGCGAGCATTTGGATGCGCTGCTTTTTCACCAGCAACATGTGGTTGGCCTTTCCAGTTGGTTAAATTAGCAGGCGCTTCTTTGGTTAGACCTTCCCACCATACGTCACCGTCATTTGTTACAGCAACGTTTGTATAGATGACATCTTTGTGAAGTGTCGCCATGCAGTTTGGATTTGTTTTGATGTTTGTACCAGGTGCTACACCAAAGAAACCAGCTTCAGGGTTGATTGCATATAAGCGACCATCTTCACCTGGCTTGATCCAAGCAATATCGTCACCTACAGTTTCAATTTTCCAACCTTCATAACCCGCTGGTGGAATCAACATCGCGAAGTTGGTTTTACCACATGCAGATGGGAATGCCGCTGCAATGTAATGTTTCTCACCTTGTGGATTGGTCACACCAAGGATCAACATGTGTTCAGCTAACCAGCCTTGTTGACGACCCATAGATGAAGCAATACGTAAAGCAAGGCATTTTTTACCCAATAATGCGTTACCGCCGTATCCTGAACCGTAAGACCAGATCTCACGAGTTTCTGGATAATGCACGATATATTTTTCAGGGTTACAAGGCCATGCAACATCTTTTTGACCTTCAGCCAACGGAGCGCCAACAGTATGTACGCAAGGAACATAATTGCCATCTGTACCCAGTACATCATAAACAGCTTTACCCATACGAGCCATTTTACGCATACTTACAGCAACATAAGGAGAATCTGTAATTTCGATACCGATGTGAGCAATGTGAGAACCTAATGGCCCCATAGAGAATGGAACCACGTACATTGTACGTCCTTGCATTGCACCATCAAACAAACCGTTAAGGCGAGTACGCATCTCAGCAGGAGCTTCCCAGTTGTTTGTCGCACCAGCATCTTCTTGTTTTTCAGAGCAGATGTATGTACGACCTTCAACACGCGCTACGTCAGACGGATCAGAATTCGCTAAATAAGAACCAGGATGTTTTTCTTGGTTCAACGCTTGCATAGTGCCGTTAGCGATCATCAAGTCGATGTAACGTTGATTCTCTTCTTCGCTTCCGTCACACCATTCAATTTTTGCAGGTTTAGTTAATTTAGCAATTTCTTCAACCCATGCAATGAGCTTGGGATGACGAACGAATTCTGGTGCGTTCACTTGGGTCATGGTGAGGCCTATCTAAAATATGTACAATTTTGTGTACAAATAATAATCTGAATGAAGGGATACTACATTCAAATTTAAGTATGAAAAAAAGTGGTGGTATTAAAACATATATTCATAAAAAAAATAAGACTAAAGGCTTAAAAGATACCAATGCTTGAGTTTTTACTAAGTATTTGATTTTTATTGTCTAACATTGATTATTGTTTGATTTTTATTAGTATTTTAAAACGGAATGTAGGGTATTTTAATTGTAAATAATAATAGTTTACAATAAGTTGAAATTATAAGATTTACTAAATTAATTATTGATTTAATAAATGGACATAATTCGAATTTTACATAAAGGTGCTTTTATTTGTTTAGAAAATCGACGAAATTAGTGCAAATACTTCAAAATAATCAAGCTTATGGACACAGAACTCAAGCCTCTTTCAATGATTTACAATGAAAAGTCAGGTTTTCATGCCAATCAGAAAGATGATATTTATGAAAAACTCATGACCATCTGGACTTCACATGGTTTTGAAATTCAAGTTTTTGATATCAGTTCAGAGCCTGATATAAAAACCCTGATGCAAAAAATCATTCAACGTCATGCACAGTACTCAGATTGCGGTGTCATTGTCGCTGCAGGTGGTGATGGTACGTTGAATGCAGTCGCCTCGCAAATGTTAAATCAAAAAATTCCTATGGGAATACTACCTTTGGGTACTTTTAATTATGTGGCGCGTGTTCTACATATTCCCCTGAATATTTTGGAGGCAGCAAATGTGATCGCCACAGGGGAGCCGCGTGCATCACATGTGGCCTGTATCAACGATCAAATTTATCTAAATAATGCCAGTTTAGGTTTATATCCTTTATTTATTAAAAAACGTGAAGAATATAATCGTAAGTTTGGACGCTTTCCTTTAAATGCTTACACCTCTGGTTTGGATGTACTGATTCGTGACCGTAAAGAACTCAAATTAGAGATCGAAGTAGATGGACAAAAGTATCCTGTAAAAACACCACTGATTTTTTTTGGTAATAATCAACTGCAATTAAAAGAATTGAATTTAAAAATTTCAAAATGTGCAGAGGTGGGTGAGATTGCCGGTGTGGTGATCGCCAAAGGAGATAAAGCCACTTTATTTAAAACCTTGTTTCAAACCATTCGTGGAAAATTGGAAAACGCTTCCGATGTGTATAGTTTTGGTGCACAAAAAGTCATTGTTTATTCAAAAAAGCCTAAACTGACCGTTGCTGTCGATGGAGAAATTGTTTCAATGACGACCCCATTAACCTTACACGTAGAAAAAAATGCTTTAAAAATTATGGTGCCGCATGTTATTGCATCTGTCTGATCTACATTTTGGTACTGAGCGTCCAGAGTGTATACGAGCGATTCAAAAGTTTTGTGCTGTGCATAAACCAGAAGTGGTTGTGGTGAGCGGTGATTTAACTCAACGTGCTAAATTTAAAGAGTTCTATGCATGTAAACAGTTTTTAGAATCGCTAAAAATCCCTTATTTTGTGGTGCCTGGCAATCATGATATTCCTTTATATCATGTCTGGAATCGTGCCTTTAGACCATTTGGCTTATATCAACTGTTCTTTGGTAGTTTAGAACGCACTTTATTTACAGAGCATTTTTATTTAATTGGCATGAACAGTATTCGTCGGCGTTATCATACACGCGGGCATATCTCATTTGAGCAAATTCAAAATGTAAATCAGTTGTTGGTCAATGCACCGAAAAATAAATTAAAAATAATTGTTAGTCACCAACCTTTTTATACTTCAAATGAAGATCATCACTTAAAAGATTGTCCTGCTTTAGGGCAGTTTGCCATTAAAGAATGGGGACAACATCAACTGTATGCTTTATTACATGGTCATTTACATTTAGTTGCGGTCTATGATTTGAATCAAGCCTTTGCGCTAAATTTAAAGCAACCGGTTTATGAAGTTCATGCGGGTACAGCAGTTTCTCGACGCTTACATAAAAATATGCCAAACAGTTTTAATGTGATTCATCAAAATGGTGAGTTTGAGCATTATTTTTTTGATGAGCAATTACAAGATTTTATTGCGAAAAATGAGCTGAAAAATTCTGAATCAGAGCTGATTTGATACAAAAGAAGAAAAAACGTACAAATTAAATAAATTTTTTTTCATTTTCCCCTTGAAGCGTTTATTTCCATCCCCACAAATGTGACATACAAATATTTTGTCGATGACCTAGGAATAAGAAGTCATCTTCGCTGAGTAATCAATGACATTTAAAATGTCTATGGAGTTAGAAATGAGCAAGATTCGTCCTTTACATGACAACGTTGTTATTCGCCGTGTTGAAAAAGAAACTAAAACAGCAGGTGGTTTAATTTTAAGTACTTCAGCAGCTGAACAACCTGCTCAAGGTGAAATCCTTGCTGTAGGTAATGGCAAAATCACTGATAATGGCGTACGCGCTTTAGACGTGAAAGTGGGCGATAACGTATTATTTGGTGCTTACGCAGGTACTAAAGTTAAAGTTGATGGTGAAGAACTTCTTGTGATGAAAGAGTCTGATATTTTAGCGGTATTGGAAGGTTAATCTTCTGCCGTTCAAATGAGTTTTCATCCAAAACATATTGGTCAAAATTTAAAATTTATAAAGATATCTGGAGTTTAGTATGTCAGCTAAAGACGTAAAATTTGGTGATTCAGCGCGTTCAAAAATGATCGCCGGTGTAAACGTACTTGCAGATGCAGTAAAAGTAACTTTAGGTCCTAAAGGGCGTAACGTTGTTATTGATCGTTCTTTCGGTGCACCACACATCACTAAAGATGGTGTAACTGTTGCTAAAGAAATTTCTTTAAAAGATAAATTCGAAAATATGGGCGCGCAATTGGTTCGTGAAGTTTCTTCAAAAACCAATGATATCGCAGGTGATGGTACAACAACTGCAACTGTACTTGCTCAAGCGATCTTAAATGAAGGGATCAAATCTGTAACTGCGGGTATGAACCCAATGGATTTGAAACGTGGTATCGACCTTGCGGTTAGAGCTGTTGTTGAAAATATCAAAGCAACTGCTAAACCAGCTTCTGATACCAAAGCAATTGAACAAGTCGGTTCGATTTCGGCAAACTCTGATGAAACTGTAGGTAAGTTGATTGCGCAAGCAATGGAACGCGTTGGTAAAGAAGGCGTGATTACTGTTGAAGAAGGTTCAGGCTTTGAAGATGCGCTTGATGTTGTAGAAGGTATGCAGTTTGACCGTGGTTATATCAGCCCGTACTTTGCAAACAAACAAGATACTTTGACTGCTGAACTTGAAAATCCATTCATTCTTCTTGTTGATAAGAAAATTGGTAATATCCGTGAATTGATTACAGTTTTAGAAGCTGTTGCAAAAACAGGTAAACCATTACTCATCATCGCTGAAGATGTTGAGGGTGAAGCACTTGCAACACTGGTTGTAAACAACATGCGCGGTATCATCAAAGTATGTGCGGTTAAAGCGCCTGGTTTTGGTGATCGTCGTAAAGCAATGCTTCAAGATATCGCGATCTTGACAGGTGCTACTGTGATTTCTGAAGAAGTGGGTATGTCTTTAGAACAAGCAACGCTTCAAGATTTAGGTACTGCACATAAAATCACGATTTCTAAAGAAAATACTGTGATTGTTGATGGTGCTGGTGATGCAAATCAAATTGCTGAACGTGTAACTCAAATTCGTGCTCAAATCGAAGAATCAACATCTGAATACGATAAAGAAAAACTTCAAGAGCGCGTAGCTAAACTCGCTGGCGGTGTTGCTGTAATCAAAATTGGTGCTGCAACTGAAGTTGAAATGAAAGAGAAGAAAGACCGTGTAGATGATGCGCTTCATGCAACGCGTGCTGCGGTTGAAGAAGGTGTTGTTGCAGGTGGTGGTGTTGCGTTGGTACGTGCAGCTAAAGTACTTGACGGTCTTGTTGGTGCAAATGATGACCAAACTGTAGGTGTGAACATCCTTCGTCGTGCGATTGAAGCGCCACTTCGTCAAATCGTGTCTAACGCTGGCGATGAGCCATCTGTTGTGATCAATGCAGTGAAAAGCGGTGAAGGTAACTTTGGTTACAACGCTGCAACTTCACAATATGGTGATATGTTAGAAATGGGTATCCTTGACCCTGCTAAAGTAACGCGTTCTGCACTTGAGCACGCTGCATCTGTTGCTGGTTTGATGTTAACAACTGAATGTATGATTACTGATATCCCAGAAGACAAACCTGCTATGCCTGATATGGGTGGCATGGGTGGTATGGGCGGTATGATGTAATATCGTTTCAATCTCAGATCATAAAAAATCCCCGCTTTTATGCGGGGATTTTTTATGCAAGTTACTTTATTCTTGTTTTTTGTAGATTTATTATTATCCTTTTCTACTATTCGGTAAATATAAATACAATACGAAAATTGTGAGGGGGGAGTAAAATGAAAAGATTAATTTTCATTATTGTAATTAGCCTGGTGTTAACTGGATGTTTAAGTATGATGGGGCAACGACTTGAAACTAGAAATGATTTAATGCAGTCTTAGGTAGGCGAGACAGAAGAAAAAATGGGGACCACCATCTAGAAGTTATACAGTTCCGAGCGGCGCTAAAATTATTTCTTATAATGATGATTGGGGTTCTTGTGTTGAAAAATTTATGCTAGAACGCGGTAAAGTGACCAAATGGGGATTTACCAATTGTTCAATGAATCTCAATCGGCCTGATAAAATAGACAAGAAAACACCAATTCCAAAACCTTCACTTTAATGAATTATTTATAGAAATAATTTTAAGAGATAAGGAATTTCGTCAAGTTAAAAATATCACAGTGCTTTGACTTGATTAACACAGCAAAGAGAAATTAGGCTTTTATAAATTGACATTTTACGCTCGGTGGAATGTTAATGTTCTCTCTAACTGATTTAAAAACAATAATTTATCTAAAAAGAATAATCACCCAAGTAAAGAAAATAATTGCTTGAGCTACAAACTGCGCAGCACTTCCCATATCTTTGGCATTTTTAGACAGTGGATGGCGTTCTAAAGAAACTCGATCAACGACAGCTTCTAATGCTGAATTAAACAGTTCTACAATGATTGCCAATAAGCACACAGCAATCATCACTGCTTGTTCAACAGAAGAGACATCAACGAAGAATGTAATCGGAATTAAAACAATATTAATCCAAACAATCTGACGGAAAGCAGCTTCATTTTGATATGCAGCTTTAAATCCTGCTAAAGAATAGCCAGTTGCATTGAGAATGCGTTTGAAACCCGTCGTACCCTTAAATGGAGAATAATCACTCATACATCAAAGCAGCTAAATTTTTAAAAAGTGTATTATTTTAAACTTAAATGGGGATTAATTTTAAACAAAAAGCACTAAGTTTAGAAAAAATTAAGCAAACATTTGAATCGTTTGCTTAATTTTTTGAATAAATCAGATGTTACTTTGCATTTGGATTGGTTTTTAAGTACGCATCCAAAGCTTTACGACCCAGCGCAGGATCATCGGTAAATACACCGTCCACACCAGCTTTAAAATACATCTCATATTCTTTATTCGCGCCAGCTTCACAACGCTTGGCTGCATCTGCTTCACCAGTACTACATTTTAAATTGTTGGCAAGGAAATTATTTTCAGGACGGAAAGTATATGGATGGACTTTTAAGTTCACAGCATGAGCATCTGTAACAAAAGAAGAAGGTGCAGTATAGCTATCATTAAAAATATACGGTTTCCATGGACCAACACCATCAGCATATTTGGCAACTTCTTTTAAACCTTGTGCTGTGGCCATATCACCATAGGTGGTTTTAATCCCTTGTACGACATAATCTGCTGGACTGATTTTCTTATCATCATAAAGCTGAATAATTTTGGCATGCTTTAAGCTTTTATGGGCTGTCAATTGGTCTTTAAAGTACTTTAAATTATTTACTTCAAATGACTGTAGATAAATCGGTGCAATTTCACGGCTATATTGGTACTTTGCCAAAGTTTTAAGCAATGGATCTTCCATGGCTAAATTTAGTTTTTGAAAATATGTTGGGTGCTTGGTTTCAATATAGAGCCCAACCACCTTACCAGTTTTTTTATAATTCTTTTCAGCCAGTTCAATGATCTGCTCAAGGGTGGGAATATTAAATTGGTCATTGTATTGGGTATTGTTCGGGCGTAACGCTGGGATACGCTCACGTGCTTTAAGTTGATTCAATTCATTTAAAGTAAAGTCTTCAGTAAACCATCCCGTTAACGATGTCCCATCGATGATTTTTGTTTTCTTACGATCTGCAAATTGGCTGAATGTACTGACATTGGTTGTACCGCCAATTTCATTTTCATGACGTGCAACCAAAACCCCATCTTTAGTCGATACTAAATCTGGTTCAATAAAATCAGCACCATCATCAATGGCTTTTTGATAACTTTCAAGGGTATGTTCAGGACGTAAAGCACTGGCTCCTCGGTGACCAACGATAATAATTTTTGGTTCCTTGTATTCGGGCGTGACGTTATCTATATTTTTATCGTCATCATTACAAGCAGTTAATAAGGCCATGATACTTACCAATAACCCAGTATTTTTAATCATATTTCTCTCAAATTCTTATAAGTAAACTGAGCGTAGTGTATGTGGTTAAATTGACACTGTGATGACATCAAGATGAAAAGATGATGAAATCTTTTTTGTAGATTTACGATCCGAAGAAATGAATTCTTCACAGTTTCTTCATATTTAAACTTATCATTCGCTTTTCTGTTATTTTTCCTTGAGTTTTTAGTTCAAGTCACAGAATATCCATATAAAGCAGATTTAATTGTTCGAACAGCTTTAACCTCAATCCTTTGACACAGAACCTACTCTGATGCTCTCTAAATTTTTTATTCAACGTCCTATTTTTGCCTGTGTACTCGCAATTATTGTTATGGCTTTAGGCGTATTTTCAGTCTTAAATTTACCTATAGAGCGATACCCTGATATTGCTCCACCACGAATTACTGTTTCGACAACATATACAGGCGCAGATGCTGAAACGGTTGAAGAGAGTGTTACACAGGTTTTAGAACAACAAATTAAAGGGATCGACCATCTACTGTACTTTAGTTCGAGTAGTGACTCATCAGGTCGTGCCAGAATTAGTATCAGTTTTGAAAATGGAACTGACCCAGATACCGCACAAGTACAAGTACAAAATAGCATTAATGGCGTACTTAACCGTTTACCTGACGATGTACAGCGTCAAGGTGTAACGGTAAATAAATCACTTGGCGATACATTTATGGTGGTGGGTTTATATGATGAAACGGGTAAAAGTAACAATATCGAGTTAGGTGACTATTTATCTGATCATATAGAACAAGAATTATCACGGATTGAAGGGATTGGTGAAGTTGATGTATTTGGCTCACAATATGCCATGCGAATTTGGCTCAATCCGAATTTGCTTCGACAATATCAATTGATGCCCAGTGATATTCGGACAGCAATTGAGGCACAGAATACACAGGTTGCCGCTGGTGGTGTCGGCGATTTACCAGTAACTGCTGACCAATATTTAAATGCAAAAGTCACTGCTGGTTCACGTTTAAGAACTGTGGACGAATTTAAGAATATTATAGTCAAATCCAATACCGATGGAGGCTATATCTATTTAAAAGATGTGGCGCGTATTGAATTGGGCGCAGAAAACTACCAATCTTTTAATACCATCAATGGTTATCCTTCATCAGGTATGGGGATTTCTTTATCCTCAGGTGCAAATGCACTAGCAACATCGGCATTAATCAAAGCCGAGTTGGCAAAGATTTCTGAAAAACTACCACAAGGTTATAAGATTGTTTATCCACGTGATAATACGCCGTTTGTGCAAGAATCCATTAAAGAGGTGGTAAAAACATTATTAGAAGCCATCGTATTGGTGGTTCTGGTCATGTTTATTTTCCTACAAAGCTGGCGTGCAACGTTGGTTCCTACTATTACTGTTCCGATTGTAATTTTAGGTACTTTTGCGGTACTCAATGTGCTCGGTATGAGTATTAACACATTGACTTTATTTGCCTTAGTGTTGGCAATTGGTCTGTTGGTCGATGATGCGATTGTTGTGGTGGAAAATGTCGAGCGTTTGATGCATGAGCAGGGTCTAACTGCAAAACAGGCATCTATCGAGTCTATGCAGGAAATGACAGGGGCTTTGATTGGAATTACAGTGGTCTTGACGGCTGTATTTATCCCGATGGCATTCTTTACGGGTTCAACAGGTGTGATTTATCGTCAATTCTCCATTACCTTAGTGGCGGCAATGGCCTTGTCACTGTTGGTTGCATTGATATTAACCCCTGCACTGTGTGCCATTATTTTAAAACCGAACCCCAAACCCATGCGTTGGGCCACTTGGTTTAATCGCAAACTTGAAAATCTAAGACAACGTTATATTCGGCTGATTCAAAAGACCTTAAATTTGAAATGGGTGGTTTTGACGATTTTTGTGGCTTTGATTGCTGTGTTTACACTGATTTATCGGACTTTACCTACTAGTTTTATTCCAAGTGAAGATCAGGGTATGTTGAGTGTACAGTTCCGTTTAGCCGATGGTGCACCGATGTCAAGTAGTCAGGTGGTTGGAGAAAATATTCGAAGATATTTCCTTGAAAATGAAAAACAAAATGTAGATATTGTATTGATTCGTTATGGGCGTAATTTTTCAGGTACAGGACAAAATTTAGGAACAGGCTTTGTAGCCTTAAAGCATTGGGATGATCGGTCAGGTACACAAAATTCTGCGCAAGCAATTCGTGAACGTGCAACAAAATATTTTAGTCAAGATCGCAATGCTCGGATTACAGTGAGTTTGCCTGCTTCTGTAAATGGTTTGGGAGATAGTGATAGCTTAGAATTCTGGATTCAGGATATTAATGGTCAAGGTCGAAAATATTTAGACCAACAATTCAATACATTGCAGGCGCAAGCCAAACAGTTCCGATCCTTTGAGAATCTGGATAAAAAGTCCAATCCCGATAAATCTAAGTTAAAAGTTGATGTTAATCAAAAATTGGCATTGGCAAATGGACTGAGTCAAACCGCGATTAACAACACCTTGTCAGCAGCATGGGGTGGTTCTTATGTAAATGACTTTATTGATCGTGGGCGAATTAAACGAGTAATGATGCAAGGCGATGCAGAATTTCGTTCCAAGCCAGAAGACCTACAGGTATGGACGGTGCGTAATGCACAGAACCAGATGGTGCCATTTAGCAATTTCGCAACAACGCGCTGGGAAGGTGGGCCAGATGTAGTGAATCGTTTCCAAGGTTATACCGCCTTGCAAATGGAAGCCAATGCTGCGGCGCATACTAGTTCAGGTCAAGCCATGAAAGATATTCAGACCTTGATTAGTCAACAAGAGGGAATAGATGTTGCGTGGAGTGGCTTGTCATTTGAAGAACAAAAATCCAGTAGCCAAGCATGGTTACTCTATTTGATTTCAATCGGCTTTATTTTTCTTTGTCTAGCAGCTTTATATGAAAGTTGGTCGATTCCAACTGCTGTGATTGCGGCAATTCCTTTGGGGATTGGAGGCAATATTATTTTCAGTAAATTGATAGGTTTTCCAAACGACATTTATTTCCAAATTGCATTGTTGACCACGATTGGTTTGTCTTGTAAAAATGCGATTTTGATTGTTGAGTTTGCTGCTCTGTCTCAGGAAAAAGGTAAAACAGCTATTGCAGCTGCATTAGAAGGTGCAGGGCTGCGGTTACGTCCAATTCTAATGACATCATTAGCCTTTGGTGCGGGGATTATTCCATTGGTTGTTGCATTTGGTGCAGGTGCTGCCAGCCGTCAAGAAATTGGTGTAAGTGTGTTAGGTGGGGTGATCTTTGGAACAGTTTTGGTTTTACTGTTTATCCCATTTATGTATGTGTTGGTTCGCTCAATTTTTAAATCAAAAGCACCCTCTGAGTAATGGTGTCGATTGATGGCCTTAGCTTGATCAATGTTCTTAGATGAGGATTGATCAAGCTTAAAATCATACAGAACCGTTAAAACATGTTTCACAACAAAAAACATCTTTATTTTCGTGGGATTGCAGTCCAACATGTGGCAAAAGTTTGATGGAATTTGGATCATCCTATGCAATTTTCTTTGGCACTCGTTTCAGAAATAGAAAAAGCCATTCAAAACCATCAATTTGATATCATCGAAAAACAATTTGAACAAATCAATGACGCTGATATCGCAAAAATTTTGGCAGACTTATCTTTAAATGAACAGCTGACATTGGTGGAGTATTTGCCCAATGCTGCGTACATTCTTGAGTTTTTATCACTCGAACAACAACTTAAAATTTCTGAGCATTTACCAAAACAAATACTGGTCAATATCATTTCTGAGATGCACTCGGACGATCGTACAGATTTATTTAAGTATTTGCCTTATGCATTACAGCAAGCTGTTTATGCTGATTTAAGCACTGAAATACAACTGCAGATCCAACATTTAGCCAGATATCCAGAAGAGTCTGCTGGTGCAATCATGAGTTCAGATTATGTGACATTGTCACCTGATTTGAACATGACGCAAGCCATCAAGCAGATCAGAGCAATTGCTACAAATCGTGAAACAGTCTATTTGATTTATGTGATCAATCCTCAAGGTACGTTACTTGGGGTTGTGTCCTTACGTGAAATTATTCTTGCTGAGCCTGAACAAACCATTGCTGAAGTTATGAGTACGGATTTGATTGTAGGGGATGTTAATGAAGACCAAGAAAGTATTGCAGAGAAGTTGCATTATTATGACTTTATTGCGCTGCCTATCGTTGATGAGCAACAGCGTCTTTTAGGTATTGTCACTTATGATGATGCGATGGATGTTGTCACCGAAGAAGCCACTGAAGATTTTTTAAAATCCAGTGCAGTCTCATCTTCTCCTAAAATGAGTATTAAGACAGCGCCGATTCATTACCTATATAAGAAACGGGTATTTTGGTTGGTGATTTTAGTTTTTGGCAGCTTATTGTCTGGATTTGGGATTGCCCATTTTGAAGATATTATTGCAAAAAATATTGTGCTGGTATTCTTTTTGCCGCTTTTGGTCGGGAGTGGTGGGAATGCCGGTTCACAGTCGGCCACGTTAATGGTGCGGGCATTGGCAACGGGTGATGTACATTTAAAAGATTGGATGTACCTGATTGGGCGTGAAAGCTTGGTCGGTTTATGCTTGGGCGGAACAATGGCAATTGCTGTGTCCATTCTTGGCTACTTTAGAGGGGATGCAATGGTCGCCTTGGTTTTAGCTTTAAGTATGATGGGTATAGTATTGATGGGCTGCTTAATAGGGATGAGTCTGCCATTTATATTAAATCGTTTAAAGCTGGATCCAGCAAGTGCTTCGGCACCTTTAGTCACTTCGATTTGTGATGCAACAGGTGTTATCGTTTACTTATGTATTGCATCGATTATTTTATAAGACATGGCTGAAGGGTATAAGCTTTAAAAATGCTTGGCTGATCATGTTTAATTAGCAATATCTTTTCTTAAATCACGACAACTGGGAATATCTGTATAGCGATATACCTGATAACCTGCTTGCTCTAACATCTCGTCACGTTGTGCATCGATATGCTCTTTGCCAAGGTGACTGGGATCATCGAGTTCAATAATAGCAATTACTTCAAGCTGTTTATCGAGTAAAACAAAATCGGTCACTTTACGATTGAATTTGGAACGCAATTTAAATTGATTGCAATCAATTAATGCGCTAAACGCGACTTGCGCAAGTACATGATGTTGTGGAAAGGCTTCATTTAAACGGAAAAACATTTTCTGTTCAAAAGGGGTGATCACACGTTTTGCATAATAATGTTTATTTCGAAATAAATACTGACCAAAGCAGGCAAGCAATAAAGCAATGGTTGCGATACTGCCAATCAATAAAAATAAAATTTGATGTAAATCGAGAGACATAAGCGATCGGTATCATATAGACAAGAAAAAACCCACTCAATCATGAGTGGGTTTTTAAAATCTGGCTCTCCAACCTGGGCTCGAACCAGGGACCTGCGGATTAACAGTCCGTCGCTCTACCGACTGAGCTATTGGAGAATCTGGAACGCATTTTAGGGATGAAATGGGAATGGGTCAAGGAAAAATTGTTAAATCCATCATAAAAAAGCATTATTTGCTAAATATTTGATCATTCTGAATAAAAGTAAAGTTGTTTTAAGCGTTCTGAAATTGAGAGTGAAATCAATTATAGTCAACCTGTCAAAAAAACTCAGACTCAAGAATATAATTTCTATTAATATTTTTAATTAAATCAATTTTATGGATAAAATAAATTGTTAATTATAAAAAGCTTGCATCACCACATCTTACATTCAAAGTTTAAATACCTTTGCGTAGGCGATGCCAAAACTTGCGCTGCCAACAAAGCAGTGCTTTGTTTTTGCTCATGGGCGAGGGGGACGTCCTGTACCCCCGCCCAACGGCGACATCTCTGTCGCCCCGCGGTAGGATCACCATCTAGGATTCAAAAGACAAAAATGAATTGATAATCAATAGTTTCTAAAATTTGATACAAAAACATAAGCTTTATTTATAATCAATGACTTGTATGAATAATTAAATGATTTGACCCTACATCTTTTCTTTATAGAAAATAAAGATATAAAAAAGCCCACTGCATGATGAGTGGGCTTTTTAGAATCTGGCTCTTCCACCTGGGCTCGAACCAGGGACCTGCGGATTAACAGTCCGTCGCTCTACCGACTGAGCTATGGAAGAATAGATGGCTCTCCAACCTGGGCTCGAACCAGGGACCTGCGGATTAACAGTCCGTCGCTCTACCGACTGAGCTATTGGAGAATCTGATGCGCATTTTATGGATGAAAGCCAAAGTGGTCAAGTGAAATGATAAGAAAAAAGGCTTAAATGTTTTTTTATTGTCCGAATTTAAAGAGTTTGTATATATATTGATTATTTTTAAAGTTTTCTAGTTCTTTATTCGAGATTAAATGATCATAAGTGATTAAATTTTGTTGCAGTTGGAGAAGGGTTTGTATTCGTTGTGATGGTTTCATTCGGACTAAAGCGCTAAAAATAATCGCGATTTCTAAGATTTGAATATTTTTAAAACGCAAGTTTGATGAAATCACTATATTTTTAGCCCTATAGGCTTTTTTCCACAAAAAATGTTGTTGCATAATTTGATCAATAAACATTAAGTCAAGTTCGTAACACATACCAAAAGAAAAGCCTCTATGTTCTTGCTGTATTTTACGCATGTTGAAAGCGGAAATTTGTGCATAATCGAAGGTGATTTTTATTGCATGCATTTGAATTTGACAAAACTCGGAATGAAAACGTATCTGTGGTCGTCCATGTTTGATCAGCAAAGACAATGAAATAAGTTCAAACAACACAATAAACAGCCAAAACAGGACCACAAAAATGAAAGTGAAGCTGATATCGTCCGAATTGGTAATATAGAGATGACAGGGGATTTGAATGGCGCTAAGCATGGCATAACTATAAAAGATTTTTATTGGATCTGCTTTTACAGTGTAACTAGGATTGATCATATTAGAATTGAAAAAAATGAATCACATAAAAAGGCCATTCTAAAATGAATGGCCTTTATCCAAAAATAAAATGCTTAGATCTTATTTTTCAACACCAGCTTCTTGGCCTGCATATTTCGCGTTTGCATAGTCCCAGTTTACAAGGCTTTCTAAGAAAGTCGAAATGTATTTAGGACGAGCATTACGGAAGTCGATGTAATATGCATGCTCCCAAACGTCAATTGTAAGTACCGCTACTTTGCCATGTGCAAGTGGAGTATCTGCATTTGAAGTTTTAAGAATAGAAAGCTCGCCATTCACTTTATCAGCAACTAACCAAGCCCAACCTGAACCGAATTGAGTTGTTGCAGCAGCAGCGAATTCTTCAGCGAATTTTTCGTAAGAACCGAAAGCCTCATCAATTTTAGCAGCTAAAGCGCCAGTAGCTTTACCGCCACCGTTTTTAGCCATACAGTTCCAGTAGAATGTGTGGTTCCAAACTTGTGCAGCGTTGTTGAATACACCTGCTTTAGATGCATCGCCAGCTACAGCCACAATGATCTCTTCTAAAGTTTTACCTTCAAGATCAGTACCCTTGATTAAGTTGTTTAAGTTTACAACATAGGTATTGTGGTGCTTGTCATGATGATATTCTAAAGTTTCTTTACTGATGTGCGGCGCAAGATCTTCATAGCCGTATGGTAAAGCAGGTAAAGTAATGGTTGTCATGTTTTAAATTCCTTGCATTTAGCTGGGTTTTAACATTAAGTGGCTTTATTGTAATGGATTCTTTCAACAATTGTGCAAGATGTTAAATAACAATACACAATTTATTTCGATTTAATACGTATAAAGAAAATGTAAAAAATGCATCGCATTTTTATGAAAAAATGTCTAATCGGCAAGCCAATATTTGTCTACAAATGAGCTACATTTTTAGGATAACACTTAAATTGGATTGTTGAGTTCGAAATAGCGATAATCAATCTTGAATTGTTCAGCGATCGCTTGACCAAGTTGTTGAACACCGTACCTTTCAGTTGCATGATGACCACATGCATAGTAATGCACATCTAATTCTTTTGCTTCATAAAAAGTACGCTCACTCACTTCACCTGAAATATAGGCATCACAATTCATTGCTGCCGCTTTGCCTATAAAATCCTGTGCTCCGCCTGTACAAAATCCAACTTTTTGGATCAGCGTTTTTTCTGCGGTTAAATGTATGGAATTGAAGCCTAATTTTTCAGTAAGAAGGTGTTTAAAATCTTCTGGTGAGATTGGAGCTTTTAAATAACCGATATTACCAATCGGATTGCGTTCGCTTGGGTCTAAAGCTTCAATATTTTCCAGTCCAAGGATTTTGGCAATCATTGCATTATTCCCTAGTGTTGGATGTGAATCTAAGGGGAGGTGGTATCCAACAAGTGAAATATCATTTTGGATTAATGCTTTGATTCGTTTGCCACGCATGCCTGTGATTGGATAGGGTTCGCCTTTCCAGAAGTAGCCATGATGAACCAAGAGAAGGTCTGCTTGTTGTGCAATTGCTGCATCAATTGCATCCTGTGACGCCGTGACTGCACATAGGATTTTTTTTACTTCAGATCGTCCTTCGATTTGTAATCCATTGGGCGCGTAATCTTTAAATTCATGCGATTTTAAGGTTTGATCACACCATTGGATGATATCTTTGAGTAAAGCCATGAATAACCTTTAATTAAATTAAGTGTGTTAAGAACATCAAAACATATTTTAAATTGTAACTAAAGCTGAACAAAACTCTTTGTGTTTTTTATGTTTCTTGATTGAATTGCTTTACAATATACAAATTGCTTTTGCATCAACGAATTAAAAAATTCTTAGAGGAATAAAAACGTGCGGCGTTCATTTACTTGGCTCCCTTGGGTTTTACTGATACTGGTTATTATTTGTTTTGTGGTTTGGCAAAAACTTCAACAGCCCAAAGCGCCTATTGCTGCTGATGGTGTGAAAATGCCAGCTGAGAAAGTTGAACCTTTGGTCAATACATCTCGAACGGGCGGTGTGGTGTCCTATAGTGCTGCGGTCAAAGTTGCCGCACCAGCAGTAGTCAATATTTTTACAACTCAAAAAGTAAAACAAAATCATCCATTACTCAATGATCCTGCGTTTAGAGAATTTTTTGGAAATCAGATTCCTGAACAAAATCAAAACCAGAATGAAAATAGTTTGGGTTCAGGGGTAATTGTTCGTCCAGATGGTTATATTTTGACAAATAACCATGTGATTGCTCAAGCAGAACAAATTGTTGTTGCCTTGCAAGATGGTCGTCGTGCTGAAGCAACTGTAATTGGCACAGATCCTGATACAGATTTGGCTGTGATCAAAATAGAATTGAAAGAATTACCTGTATTACCATTTAAATTGAGTGGGAATGAGGTAGGAGATGTTGTACTGGCAATTGGAAACCCATTTGGTGTAGGGCAAACTGTAACTCAGGGTATTATCTCTGCGACAGGCCGTTCTGATCTTGGTATTAATACTTATGAAGATTTTATTCAAACAGATGCAGCAATTAATCCAGGTAACTCTGGTGGTGCATTGATTGATGTGGCGGGGAATTTGATTGGCGTCAATACTGCAATTTTCTCTCAGTCAGGTGGTTCATTGGGCATTGGCTTTGCCATTCCTGCGAAAATCTGTCAACAAATTTTAAATTCGATTTTGAAAGATGGTCGTGTGATTCGTGGATGGATGGGTATTAGTTTAGTCCCACCAACCCAAGCGGATGTATTGCAGCCACGTCAGCCTGGTGTTGTAGTTGCTGATGTATTGAAAAAAGGTCCTGCGGCGGAAGCGGGAATTAAAGTCGGTGATCGTATTATTAAAGTGAATAATGAAGATATTACTTCAACCTCACATTTAATTAATTATGTTGCACTTCAAGCACCAAATACCGATATTCAAGTTGAAGTCATTCGTGGTGAACAAACTGTCAATCTCACTGTTAAAGTGGGTGAACGAAAAGTTCAAAGTGCTGATTCACAGTTTATCCCTTTACCACGACGTTAAGTATCGCAAAAAATTTAGCCCTGATGAATCAGGGCTTTTTTATTTCGAAAATGAAGGTTTTCCTTAGCTCAAAAGACTATTTAGTGTTAGTGAGGCCAATTGGCACAGGGATTAGGTAATAGACTATGGATTGCGCCAACTTCTTCATTTGAGAGCTTTGTATCTTTATTTTTATCTAAGAATTTAAATAATTTAATGTTTTTATCTTGACCTTTAAAGCGTCGGTCATCTGGCCATGGGAGTGGATCAAAGTCTTTGACTTTTAAGAATTCATTGAGCTCAAAGGTACCATTTTTATTTAAATCATAGGTTTTATGGAATTTCTCCCAGTTTAAAGAAGCCGGATCACAGGCAAAGCTAAAGCTTGAAAGTGCGCTACAACTGAGAATTAGACTATAGATTATTTTATTCATTTGTTTTATCCCATTTTTTTAATTAGCTTTGATTATAAAGACAAAGTGATTTTAAACGAATGGCTGCATCTCAACAAAACTATTTCCGTCTTGATTCAATCTATTCGATAGAAAATACTATATTTTTAAAACAAAAAAACAGTGCCGAAGCACTGTTTTTATTGCAATAAAACGCTATTCAATTAACTTTCTTGTTGAATTCCAGCAACTAACCAATCTTGAGTAGACCCTGCTGGTTTAACAAAGTGCCATACTTCTGAGAACGGTACAGGTTGACTATTTAAGTCTTCGCTGACAGTTCCTGTAAAACGAACACTCACCACGTATTGTCCATTTTCTGTTGCACTATCCAATACCAATGCATTTAAGTTCGAAAACTCAGCCACATTTTGATCTTGGTTTGCCATGATATCGCTGTACATTGACTGATAAAGATCAGCTGTTAAATAGCGCTGAATTTCAGCAATGTTGCTCACAGAGTTCATTGACTGAATATGGTTAAAGCGTTGACGAGCAACACGTAAGAAAGCAGCAGGTTCCGTTCCATCTGGAAGTTGATTGCCGCTTTGCATTGACGCTGCACCAAACGGGGCTTGTGTTGCAGTACCACCATTCACCGACTGACCAAAAATATTGGTAGAGTCATTCGAACTACGTGTCGCATTGTTTTGCCCAAATGGCGTAGATGTTGAACCTGCGCTATTTGGTGCATATGGATTATTACTGGCTAATTTTTTTTTTTGCACCGAATTTACGGAATAAGAAGAATGCAGCACCAGCAATCAGGATTAACCAAATCCAACTTGGAATTCCACTTTGTTTCTCTTCTTGTTGAGCAGCTGCTTGTTGTTTCGCTAATTCAGCATCATTGGTCTGAGCTTGTGCGTTACCATTATGATCATCAGCCATCGCATTTGCCGCAATCGCACCTACTGCTGCACCTGCAACACCAGCAGCAACCATTTTACCTACACCAGAACCTGATTTTTGTTGACCAGGTTGAGCAGGCGTTGGTTGTTGAGCAGGCGTAACTTGTCGAGGTTGAGAATAAGACTGACTTGAACTCGAAGAACGGCTCATGCCATGGCTTTTACCACCACCTGCACGTTTTGCTTCAGCTAAAGGTGCTACAGCCAAAGTTGCCATTAAAATACCTGCGATCAAGCCGCGCTGTCGAACTTCCATTGAATCTACCTATATTAAAAAATATGTTGATGAATATGGGTGCAAGCATATTACTGTATTGCTTTCCATAGTTCTCTTTATGCAGTCTTTTTAAGAGAATTTCAATGTTTTTAAGATTTATTTGCACATATATTCACATAAACATAACGAATATATTGCTGGGCTTTTAAAGCTCAATACAGATTTTCTAATCTATTGAAATAATTAAAACAATCAAATTAAAAAGGCTTTTATCATATCGGTGAAATTGTCCTGTGATATATAAATTTAGCGAGGCAATTTATGATAAAAATTCTCATGATTTAAAAGATAATTTAAAGCATCCAGTAGATAGCTTTTATCTTTTAATTATTTGAATACATATTGATCGCTCAATCCGTTATAAAAATGATTAAACCAACTATTGTTTTAGTTTTAGTCAAATATTTATTTTTTTATTGGATTTGTGAGGGTTCATTTAAATAAGGGATAAGATACAAATTTTTATTTAAACTATCTATCAACGCAAGCTTACTTCCTTGTAAGGCTTGATCTTATTTTATAACGTGATAATTAGACCTCATCACTCAATTGCATGGCTTCTGTTAACGCCTCATGCAGTCGAGCTACTGCAATGATTTGTACACCTGCAATAGGCTTTTGTGGTGCATTGCCTCTAGGTACGATGATGTATTTAAAACCATGTTTTATGGCTTCTTTTAAGCGCTCTTGTCCATTGGGAACTGGGCGTATTTCACCTGATAACCCCACTTCACCAAATACAGCCAATTGTTGTGGTAAGGCTTTAGAGCGTAAACTTGAAGCACAGGCCAAAAGTACCGCAAGATCAGAACCTGTTTCGGTAATTTTCAAGCCACCCACGACATTGACATAAACGTCTTGTCCAGAGGTCTGTACACCACCATGACGATGCATGACTGCAAGCAACATATTTAAACGGTTTTGTTCTAAGCCCAGTGCAACCCGACGTGGTTGTCCATGCGCATCATCAACCAGTGCTTGAACTTCAACCAATAACGGACGTGTCCCTTCACGGCTGATCATCACCACTGAACCGGGAATCGCTTCATCATAACGACTTAAAAAGATGGCAGACGGATTGGCGACTTCTTTTAAGCCCTTATCGGTCATGCCAAATACACCAAGTTCGTTGACCGCACCAAAGCGGTTTTTGACAGCACGAATCATACGGTAGCGGGAGTCAGATTGGCCTTCAAAATACAGTACGCAATCGACCATATGTTCAAGCACACGAGGCCCCGCCAATGCACCTTCTTTGGTGACGTGACCAACAAGAAATAATGCTGTACCACTATTTTTTGCAAACCGAGTCAAGAGTGCAGCTGACTCACGAATTTGCGAAACACCGCCGGGAGCAGATTGTAAGGTTTCAGTATATAAGGTTTGGATTGAGTCAAGGATGGCAACAGCAGGACGTAATTGTGCGAGGGTATCACAAATTCGTTCTACGCAGGTTTCTGCCATGACTTGTAATTTATCGGTAGCTAAGTCAAGACGATTGGCACGTAAAGCTACTTGTGAAAGTGATTCTTCACCAGTGACATAGAGCGCTGAATTCTTCGCAGCAGCCATATGGGTTGCGGTTTGTAAAAGAATGGTAGATTTACCAATACCGGGGTCACCCCCAATCAGGACGACAGAACCTGTGACTAAACCACCACCTAGCACACGATCAAATTCGCCAATACCCGTAGCTAAACGTGTTTCATTAGACACTGTAATCTGATTGAGTAAAGTGACATTGGCTGCTTGTCCTGCATATCCACCGCCAATAGGTTTGGCGCGATGTGATACGACAGGTTCTATTCGCACTTCAGTCAGAGAATTCCATTCACCACAGTCGGAACATTGACCTGCCCATTTTGGATGGTCTGTACCACATTGTTCACAACGATAAACAGTTTTAACTTTGCCCATTTTGAGTGCGTTCACCTTTTGAATGATCTGCTGAATGTACCAATAGCGCTATTGAAATACAATTTTTTGTGCAACATCTCGCCAAAAACTATTTTGGCACGTAAACTGCAAATCGAAGGAACGGTAAAAATAAGAAAGGTAAGGGATAGTCATTTGACTATTAAATAAGCTAAAAGATGAAAAAACTTAGTTATTTTAAGTATTCATTGAAAAAGGCTTTTTTATTTTTTTTGTTTTAAGCTACTTTTAAACAACGAAATCTGAGAGAAGAATATAACAATGTCAAATGAAAACCTCAGTTCTTCTGCGGAAACAGGTGAACTAGCAAGAAGTTTATCGAATCGTCATCTACAATTAATTGCAATTGGTGGTGCGATTGGTACAGGCTTATTTATGGGTTCAGGAAAGACGATTAGTCTTGCAGGACCATCCATATTATTTATTTACATGATCATTGGTTTGATGGTTTTTTTCGTCATGCGTGCGCTTGGTGAACTGTTACTTTCAAACTTGCAATACAAGTCATTTATTGATTTTTCTACAGATTTGATCGGACCATGGGCAGGCTATTTTGTCGGATGGACTTATTGGCTGTGCTGGATCACTATTGGTATCGCAGATTTATCTGCAATTATCTATTACTTACAGTTCTTCAATAATGGGGTGCCCTTTACCCCGACTGAAGGGGCCATGATTAGTGTTGCCGCAATCTTCTTTATTTTAGGATTGAACCTAGTCACAGTAAAACTGTTTGGTGAATTGGAATTCTGGTTTGCGCTGATCAAAATTATTGCCATTGTGGTGTTAATTTTGGTGGGTTTCTGGATGATTTTTACTGGCTTTACCTCGGCAGCAACAGGTCAAGTGGCGTCATTTACTCATCTTTGGGATCATGGTGGAATGTTCCCGAAAGGTTTTGAAGGCTTCTTAGCAGGCTTCCAAATTGCCATATTTGCTTTTGTCGGTGTTGAACTTGTTGGTACCACCGCAGCAGAAACCAAAGATCCAGAGAAGAACTTACCTAAAGCAGTTAACTCAATCCCAATCCGTATTATTTTCTTCTATGTATTGGCGTTAGTGATTGTTATGTCAGTTACACCATGGAATATGATTGATCCTAAAGTTAGCCCATTTGTGAACTTGTTTAGTCAAGCGGGAATTGCTGCGGCTGCAATCATTATGAACTTGGTGGTTCTTTCTTCTGTAATGTCTTCAATGAACAGTGGTGTATTCTCAACAAGTCGTATGCTATTTGGTCTTTCTCGTGAAGATCAAGGTCCTAAAGCATTTGGTCTGTTAAATAAACGCGCAGTTCCAGCGAATGCTTTATATTTCTCTGGTGTATGTCTATTGGGTGGTGCGGCATTACAATACTTCGTTCCTAATACTGTCGAAGCATTTACTTTAGCAACCACACTGTCCACGATCTTGTTTATCTTGGTATGGATTATTATTTTGTGGAGTTACTTGGTGTATTACAAAACACGCCCAGAACTTCATGCAAAATCAGTGTTTAAATTACCAGGTGGACCGATTACTTGTTATATCGTGATCATTTTCTTTGTCGGTACGATTGGTATTCTTGCATTAGAACCAGATACAATGAAATCATTGATGGTCAGTCCAATCTGGCTCATTATCCTTGCGATTGGTTATTTCTGTTTTTATAAGAAAAAATAGTTATTAACGATTTCAATGATATTGATAAGAAAACGTCAGTAATTTACTGGCGTTTTTTTTATTCTCATTTTAAGCTTTAATGCTTCCGCTTTGGTCTATATTTTAGATTCAAGGTATAAGGTATACTGACGAAAATTTTGGAAATAGGTGAACAAATGCGTTTTGCAATTTGTGGCATCGGTTTAGTTTTAGCAAGTGCTGTGTTGGTGGGTTGTGGTCAATCAGGCAATTTGCAATTGGCAAACAGTCAAGACTATGACAAACGTGCCAAATATTTGCTCTATTCAAAAGATGCCAATAAAGCTGCCCAAAGCAAGGCAAAAGTGCAAGATCAGACAGCTGTTGCAGATCAGTCTGTGCCCGCATCTCAAGCCACTTCAAACTAAACCTAATTACACTTTCATTGAAAGGATAGATTCATGAGTTTCTCCCGCATTCATGGGGTATTGCATGCAGAGCAATGTTCTTTAGATCAACTCGCGCAGCAATATGGCACACCGCTTTATGTTTATTCAAAGGCAACTTTTGAAAAGCATTATTTGGATATGGATCAGGCATTTAGCTTTATCGATCATCAAATTTGTTTTGCGGTGAAGTCAAACTCAAATCTTGCGGTATTGAATGTATTGGCAAAATTAGGCTCAGGCTTTGATATTGTCACAGGTGGTGAGCTTGCGCGAGTCCTTGCCGCAGGTGGAGATGCTACAAAAATCGTATTCTCAGGTTTAGGCAAACAAGAAGCAGATATTCAAAAAGCCCTAGAAGTGGGGATTGCGTGCTTTAATGTGGAATCTCATGCTGAGCTTGATCGAATTCAGAAAGTTGCGGCAGCTTTAGGTACAAAAGCTCCGATTTCGTTACGGGTAAACCCCGATGTAGATGCGAAAACCCATCCTTATATTTCGACAGGTTTAAAAGAAAATAAATTTGGTATTCCATCAGATTCAGTTTTTGAAACCTATCAATATGCAGCGTCTTTACCTAACCTTGATGTGATTGGAATTGATTGTCACATTGGTTCGCAATTAACTGAAACACAACCTTTCGTAGATGCGCTTGACCGCGTCATTATGATGATTGCAAAATTAAAAGAATTGGGCATCCAGCTGAAACACATCGATATTGGTGGCGGTTTAGGGGTGACCTATAAAGATGAAACACCGCCAAGTGTTGCAGAATATGCCAACGCAATGCGTCCAGCTTTAGAGAAATTAGGCTTAAAAGTCTATATGGAACCGGGTCGCAGTATTTCAGCAAATGCTGGGGTATTGGTGACGAAAGTTGATTTGTTAAAACCAACCAATCATCGTAATTTCGCAATTATTGATGCTGCAATGAATGACTTGATTCGTCCCTCGCTTTACCAAGCGTGGATGGACATTCAAGCTGTGGTATCGCGTACAGATCTTGAAGCAAAAACATGGGATATCGTGGGTGCCATTTGTGAAACAGGCGATTTCCTCGGTAAAGAACGTGAACTTGCCATTCAGGAAAATGACAATCTTGCTGTTTTAGGTGCTGGTGCGTATGGTTTTGTCATGAGTTCAAATTATAACAGCCGTGGTCGTGCTGCTGAAGTCATGGTCGATGCTGACCAGTCGTATGTGATTCGTAAGAGAGAAACGATTGAATCACTTTGGGAAAATGAAAGCTTATTGCCTTAAGGAGCCATTTTAAATGTTATTAGAATTTACCAAAATGCATGGTCTGGGCAATGACTTTATGGTGGTTGATTTAATCAGCCAGCGTGCATTTTTTGATGCAATGACCATTCGCCGTTTGGCTGATCGGCATTTCGGGATCGGTTTTGATCAACTGTTAATTGTTGAACCACCAGATTTTCCCAACGTTGATTTTAAATATCGTATTTTCAATGCAGATGGTTTAGAAGTAGAGCAATGCGGCAATGGCGTACGTTGTTTTGCTCGGTTTGTTTATGAACGTCAGTTGACCAATAAAAAGCGTTTTAAGGTTCAAACCAGTGCTGGTATTGTCGAACCTGAATTGGGTGAAAATGGTTGGGTACGAGTCAACATGGGCTATCCAAAATTTTTACCCAATGAGATTCCATTTCTTGCAGAAGAAGCAGATGCATTGTATGACATCGCATTGAAAGATAATGAATCGCTGACTATTGATGTGGTCAATATGGGCAATCCACATGCGGTCACAATCGTTCCCGATGTTCTAACTGCAGATGTTGCCAAAATTGGTCTTCAAGTGGAAGCGCATGCGCGTTTTCCGCAACGAGTAAACGCAGGCTTTATGCAAATTGTTGATGAAAAGCATGCGCGCTTACGTGTGTTTGAACGTGGTGTGGGCGAAACGATGGCATGTGGTACAGGCGCTTGTGCAGCCGCAGTCTCTGGAATGCGTCGTGGTTTACTTGCCAATAATGTAGAAATTGAGTTAGCTGGTGGTAAATTACAAATCGAATGGAAAGAAGGCGATGTGGTTTGGATGACAGGCCCGACTGCAACCGTTTATGAAGGCCGTTTAGATTTACGTTATTTCCAAGGTTGATCTCCTTTTCTCTTATCAGCTTACAAAAAAGCCCTGAATTAATTTCAGGGCTTTTTTGTCTCTAACTGCATAGTTTTTGGATTAAAAAATATAAAATAAGTGTTTATACTGCTTAAAGATCTAAATAAATAATCACAAGGAAAAATAAATAATGGCAATAGATCGTATTGATTGGCATGGCGAATCGGTAGAGCAAGCAGGCTTTCCATATGAAAATGGTGGGACGCATATTGGAATTTATTTAGCATGGATTATCAATAATCAATTAGAAGGTGAGTTTCACCAAGAAGAAAGTGTTGATGAATTAGAACAAGTCCGTACACGTCAAATAACTGGGCGAGATTTTTTGATCAATATGTGCGATGAAAAATTTTGGGAAGAAGATTTAAATCCACAAGGTTTTGAATTTACCCAAGCTTATTATGAGAGTCATCAGTATTTAAAAGATTATGATGAGATATTAGTCAATGCTCAAGGTTTGATCGATACTTATGCTGTAGATGATACATGGGAAAACTATGACTTAATGGCTACGATGATTAGCCAAAAATATCAACAATGGAAGCGCAATCGAAAATAAATCAGCATTGTATGTACATTAACAAAATATACTTTTTCATTGATGGGCTTTTGTCAGCATACTCAAATTTAATCATAAAAAAACACAGTCCAAAATGGGTCGGACTGTGTTTTAACGTTGACCTGTCTGGAGACCAAATCGACGTTAAGTAACCACACTTACAGCGCGCATAGTTATATAATTTATATATGAGGATGACAGCGTATTTTTCAACCAGCAAAGTTGCCAATTTTAAATTGGTCATTCTATTTGTACTCCCACCCAATTAATTCATTGAGTGAATACCAAATATATTGCCTTCAGTATCAACTGCTAAAACAATATGACCATGAGGTCCGATCGACATTTTTGTTTGATGAATTTGACCACCAGCAGCTTCTACTCTGGCTTCTTCAATTGCACAATCTTCACTGGAAAAATAAATAATGGTACTGTTCCCCCCAGCAGATATACCCTCCATTTTAACCAATGAGCCAGTTGCGCCATATTGGTTCATATCTGATGGAAATACCCACATTTCTACTGATGAATTGCTGGGATCACTTAATAAACTAAGCTCCGTGCCGATTACAGTTTGATAAAATAATTTAGCTCGCGCCATATCATTGACATAAATTTCGAACCAACACACTGGATTTGACATAAAAGTGTCCTTTTATTTTGCTGTTATCTGTTTTATGACCATACATGGCTGTATTCATAAGCCTAAGGGCAATTGAGCCTTTAACTTCTATTTTAGACTTTATCCTGATTAGCTTATGACAAACTTAACTTAAGATCAGCTGTATTTTGTAAGAAAGTATATTTTTTGATCACTATCCGGGGAGTCATTAAAAAAAAGAACGCCGAAGCGTTCTTTTTTTCGATCATTGGATTAATGACGTGCAGCTTTTTTGCCTTCATCCACTGCTTTAACGATGGGTGCTTTGACCAATGGTGTAGGATGCTCAACTAAAGCAAGTGGAAGAATCTCATCGATACTTTTCACCGCTTTAATTTCTAGACCATCTTTCACGTTCTGAGGAATTTCAGCTAAGTCACGTACGTTTTCTTGTGGTATAAATACCAGTTTAACTCCACCACGATGTGCTGCTAAAAGTTTCTCTTTTAAGCCGCCAATACGCATTGCTCGGCCACCTAAACTGGTTTCACCTGTCATTGCAATATCAGGACGAATTGCAATCCCAGTGAATGCCGAAACAAGAGCAGTCGTTAAAGCCAAACCTGCTGATGGTCCATCTTTCGGTGTTGCACCTTCAGGTAAATGAACGTGTACATCAGTTTCTTCAAAACGAGAAGCTTCGATACCCAATTCATCAGCACGTGTACGAACCACAGTCATTGCCGCAGTAATGGATTCTTTCATTACATCACCGAGTGAACCCGTAGTAATAAATTTACCTTTACCTTTTACTGCCGCTACTTCAATGGTGAGTAACTCACCGCCAACAGAAGTCCATGCCAAACCGTTTACACGACCTACTTGAGCTTCTTCTTCAGCCATGCCGTAATCAAACTTATGCACGCCTAAATATTCAGGTAAGTTTTCAGCAGTGACATCAATATGTAAGTTTTTCGCTTTCTTACTGACGGACTCTTTTACTACTTTACGTGCAATCTTAGAAACTTCACGTTCAAGACTACGTACACCAGCTTCACGGGTATAACGACGGACAATGTCACGGATCGCTTCCTCATGAACTGTCAATTCTTTGCCACGTAAGCCATTGTTCTTGATTGCCTTTGGAACAAGGTAACGATCTGCAATATTGACTTTTTCGTCTTCGGTATAACCTGGCAAACGAATTACTTCCATACGGTCTAATAAAGCCTCTGGAATATTCATACTGTTTGCAGTACAGATAAACATCACTTCGGACAAGTCAAGATCAAGATCT
Source organism: Acinetobacter sp. LipI_19 (assembly GCF_058242925.1). NCBI lineage: Bacteria > Pseudomonadati > Pseudomonadota > Gammaproteobacteria > Moraxellales > Moraxellaceae > Acinetobacter > Acinetobacter sp. LipI_19. The sequence continues at coordinate 2,796,785 of NZ_JBZAYK010000001.1, read as the reverse complement.
AAGTAGTGATCGTTAAACTTGTTGTTCTGTGATGGATCAAGTACTTCAAGCAGGGCAGAAGCTGGATCACCACGATAATCCTGTGCCATTTTGTCAACTTCATCGAGCAAGAACAGTGGGTTCTTAACACCAACTTTTGTCAACGACTGTACAATTTTACCCGGCATCGCACCAATATAAGTACGACGGTGACCACGAATTTCTGCTTCGTCACGAACACCACCGAGTGCCATACGAACGAATTCACGACCAGTTGCTTTGGCAATTGATTCTCCGAGTGATGTTTTACCAACACCTGGAGGTCCAACTAAACAAAGGATTGGACCACGAAGTTTTTTAACGCGTGATTGAACAGCGAGGTATTCAACAATACGTTCTTTGACTTCGTCCAAACCGTAATGGTCTGTATCCAAAATTTCCTGAGCTTTAGCTAAGTTAATGCTGACTTTGCTCGCTTTATTCCAAGGCGTATCTAAAATCGCCTCGATATAGTTGCGTACAACAGCAGCTTCACTTGATGCTGGTTGCATTGCTTTTAATTTGCGGAATTCATTTTCAGCTTTTTTACGCACATGTTCAGGTAAATCAGCTTCCGCTAAACGTTTTTCAATTTCAGCAACATCATCTTCCGCACCACCATTCATATCGGAAAGTTCACGCTGAATGACTTTCATCTTCTCATTGAGGAAGTATTCGCGTTGATTCTTTTCCATTTGGCGTTTTACAGAGTCATGCAATGTTTGCTCAATCTGTTGTTCTTCAGATTGTTGCAGTAAATAAGTCATCAACTCTTGTAAGTGTGCTTCAAACTCATCGTGCTCTAGGAATTTTTGTTTTACATCGATATTTAAAGGTACACGGGTTGCAACAAAGAACAACAATTGTAATAAATCATCGATTTTATTTGCTGCTGCAATCAATTCACGTGCATTACGCAATTTGGCTTCTGCATACTGTGAAAACAGTGCACGTAATTCTTCTACACGTGTTGCTTGAGTATCTTTATCTACAGATATCGTCATTGGGCTTAATGCATGTTCAGCCGATAAGTATTCATCATTGTCGATGATTTCAACCAGCTTAGAACGATGTAAGCCTTCAATTAGTACCTTGATACAGTTTTCATCATTTTCATGATTCACAACTTGTACAATCTTCGCGACGGTACCATATTGATATAAGTTGTCGTGATCAATTTCTTCTGTAAGCGAATCTTTTTGCGCAACTACAAATACTAAATTGTCACTGTTACGAGCCACATCAACTGCATTGATCGATTTTTCACGACCCACAAATAGCGCGATTTGCATATGTGGGTACACAACCACGTCACGCAACGCTAAAAGCGGTAATACACTTGGAACCTGTGGCTCTAAGTTTTCTTGATTCATAATAATCTCAGACATGGGCACTCCTAATGAGTGACAACGGTGTTGCCATGTTTTTTATAGTGATGTGTATTTCAAAAATTACAAGGGCTTTGCCGAATAAAAAGTTTAAAAAATCGCAAGTATTTGATTAACAAATAAACCTATTTACATTTATTGGTCACTTTAACGCCGAAAATAATAGGTTTTTGCTGGGGTAATTAAGCTATCTAGGGACTGATCCCATGAATTTCTTGTAAGCTCATGGGTGAGTAACTGGAAATTATGGGCTAAACCGAGTCGATGTGGGCGGTATATAGCGGATGCAAGCGTTCGATCATAGAAACCGCCTCCCATGCCCATACGGCTCCCTTTTAAATCACAAGCCAATAAAGGCATGACCACTAGATCGAGTATTGAAATATGCTTAGCACGACTTGCCATGGGTTCCAACATCCCAAGACGATGTAAAGAAAAGCGGCGATTGCGAAACTGCCGATTTGATATTTTGACCCAAACCAGTTTTTTATTCATGTTACAGATCATGGGCAAATACACGGTTTTTCCAATTGCACAGCAATATTCGATAAGTAATTTGGTTTGAATTTCACCAAAAGCGTCTAAATATAATCCAATTTTCTGCGCATTCAAAAAATGGTGGTGGCGTAGCATCTGTTTAAAGCATTGCCGTTCGATCATTGCTTGTTGATTACGGGTCAGCTTTTGTCGTTGTTGTCTTAAAGATTTACGCAGTTGTGAATTTTGATCCATATTTTGAATGCTAAAACTAAACTATTGCCAGTATACAATGAATTGATAAACGGCATCAGAAATTGAGATTTGTCACGATAAAGCGATGAAGTATCAATAGCGTTGAATCGGGAAGCAATGCTTGGCATTTCCTTGAAGATGTATATTGAGTTTGACCAGCAACAGATTTGATGAGCCGAAAATATTATTGATAAAAAATTAAGTAATCATAAAAAACGGTTTTAAAAAGAATGGCAATATGATTGTTCTATTTCGATTACTTTTATTCGCCAGAGTTTGCGATAAATGGGCGATTTTAAGATATATTCTAATCGTTTGATATCAAACAATTAAAATATCGATATTTCATATTTTAACTTCAAAGTGTCTATTCTGACAAATGTAGGATTTTGCTCAGTCAATTGCAAATCAAAGCACTTCAATTACGCTGATAAAAAAATTCACGTGAGTGATGATTATGGATAACCACGAAAATAAACAGGAAAAGATCATGCACAGTAAGCTCAAACAAAAGTTTAATCCTTTGTCACGACGGTTTGTTATCTCAATGCTTGCATTGACGAGCACTTTACCATTTATTACTTATGCAGCTCCAGCAGCTCCAAAATTGGACCTTGAATTGTCTGCACATTCAAAAAATAAAATTAAAACCTTAATGAATGATCCAAAAGTTTGGCAACAGATTCCTAAAACAGTCACGCTGTGTGTATTTTCTCCAGATGGTGCCAATAGTGAAGCTTTTGAACAAGCGACCAGTTATATCAGTGAATTGCCACGTATTACCCAAATTGCCAAAGAGTTTGGGGTAGATATGAAAATTACCCGTCCAACCAAATTATCGATGCGTATTGATTTAAATTATCCAAAATTAAAGAAAACTGCTTCAACTGATATTAATTTAAGGGTTTATACCGATGAACGTGTATTAACTGAGGATTTTCGAAGTAAACGTTGTGATGGAGCTGGAATCAGTAACATTCGTGCGCGTCAGTTTAACCCTTTTGTGGGGAGTATTGATGCCATTGGGGCAGTGCAAAACTATAAGCAATTAACTACAGTGATCCAGTTGCTTGCACGCCCAGAGTACGATGCAAAAATGGTGAATAGGGATTATGAAGTCGTAGGGATTGTTCCGTTAGGTGCGGCATATATCATGGTCAATGATCGCCGTATTGATACCTTATCGAAAGCAGCAGGAAAAAAAGTAGCGGTCATGAACTTTGACGGCACTCAAAAGAAGTTGGTGCAAAATGTCGGTGCACAACCTGTTTCTGTTGACCTATTAACAGTGGGTGGAAAGTTTAATAATAAAGAAGTCGATATTATGGCGGGGCCTGCTTTGTTATTTAAGCCTTTAGAATTGAAAAAGGGCATGACTGATAAAAATGGTAATGTAGTCGGTGGCATTATTCGCTTTCCTTTGATACAGGTGACAGGCACGTTAATTATGCATCGGAATAAGTTCCCTGCAGGTATGGGGCCAATTGCACGGGAAATGATTTCTAAACAGCTCAGCCCAGCATTTCAATTTGTTGATAAACTGGAGCGAGAAGTTCCAGATAAATATTGGTTTGATATTCGTGAAGCGGATAAACCGGGCTATATTAAGATTATGCGTGAAGCCCGTATTCAGATGACAAAAGAAGGCTTCTATGACCCAACAATGATGAAAATTTTGAAAAAGGTTCGATGTGGTCAAACCCCAAGTAGTTTTGAATGTGCTTTAAATGATGAATGATCGGGTTTTGATGACATATTAAGTCAAAAGCAAAATCACAAACAGCTGATATTTTTTATTTGAATTGAAAAGTGAAAGAGCAAAATGAAAGTTTATTTTGCTCCTTTTTTATTGCAAAGTTTAGGCAATTCTTTATTACTCTGTTAGATTAAACCCAAGATAAAGAAGATCAAAATTAAGATTTGAAAAGATGTTAAAAAAACAATTCAAGTTATTCCTGTTGGCCTTGTTATTTTGTTCTACCTCTGTATATGCAACACAATATCAGACAGGGGATATTATATTTCATACTTCTAAATCAGCACAAAGTCTGGTAATTCAAAAAGCCACACATTCACCATATAGTCATATGGGAATGATCGTGATTAAACACGAGCAAGCTTGGGTTTTAGAAGCCATTCAACCTGTGAAATATACACCTCTGCGGCAATGGATCAATCGAGGTGTAAATAAAGCTTATATTGTAAAACGTTATCAAACTGAGTTGACAGCAGAGCAACAACACAAGTTAGTCAAACAAGCTGAGACTTATTTAAATAAGCCCTATGATGTTTATTTTGAGTGGAATGATGATGCAATTTATTGTTCTGAAATTGTATGGAAAGCTTATCAATACGCTTTAGGGCTAGAACTGGCACCCTTGGAAAAATTACAAAGTTTTGATCTCACAGATCGAAGTGTTAAAGCGCTCATGCACCAACGATATGGACAGCATATTCCATTGCAAGAAACAGTGATTGCGCCAAGTGCAATTTTTAATTCAAAGAAACTGAAAACGGTTGACTCGGTTGCTGGTTTGAATTGATTGGAAATATAGTAGACATAAAAAAACCTGAATCATGATGCTCAGGTTTCTTATAAGAAGAGGTATATAGATACTTTCTTGAATGTGGCGACCCTACGGGGATTCGAACCCCGGTTACCGCCGTGAAAGGGCGATGTCCTAGGCCTCTAGACGATAGGGTCAATAAATTGAGGCTGACTCTTGAAACAAAACCACTAAATTAATGGCGACCCTACGGGGATTCGAACCCCGGTTACCGCCGTGAAAGGGCGATGTCCTAGGCCTCTAGACGATAGGGTCGTTTCAGAGGTGGGCGTATATTAGGGCGAATACTGGAACGTGTCAAACTTTTTTCTACAATAAAAACTGAAATTACGTTTATATGGATAAAAACAAAGCAATATGACCAATGTGGTTAAAATTAATACCATTATTGAGGCTTGCAATACAGCATAGCTTCTAAAATATTCTGAACCACTGCTGGATGTTGTAAATAGCCTGCGATTTGATGGGGAGTATGAATAAAAGTTGAAATAGCGGTATTTATAATTGCCGGTTGAAAGTCAAAAGGAGCATTGATCAACGGAAAAGCGGTTAAGAAATCATCTGGGGAATAGAAATTTTGCCAATCACCATTTAGACACCTTGGTCTTTTGATAGGTGGAGTCAGTTTAGACTGAATCACTTTAAAGGCTAATGGTGAGCCTAAAGTAATAAAGCGTTGTATCTCGTAGTTTACTTGCAGTTGTTGTAAAAGATTATAGGCAATCACAGTCCCTAACGAATGCGCAACGATAATATACGGTTGATTGGGTTCTAAGTTGGCAAGTATCCGTTGATGGACTTCATCCATAAACTGAGGATTGGCGAGGTATAAATAAGTTTCGATGAGGAATTTATGAATCAGACTTTCATGGAGTTTTGGAAAATTATTTAAAATTAAAGAGAACTCTTTGAGTGCTTTATCTTTTAACAATTGCGAAGCCAAATACAAGCGTTTAGATAATTTTAAGTCGTGATCAGGCATGAAGTAGGGCAATATTGGAATTGCGGGAGAGGCATTTAAAATTGTACTAGGTGGTGGTGTTGTATGTTTATGAAAGTGAAAGTTTACCCATGATTTAGGTAGAAAGCTTTCTAAGTCAAAGCGATTGCTTAATTGGTGTTTAGTGATTAAATCGCCATAAAAAGCTAAGCGAATATCTAATTGCGCTGTTGCAATAGGCAACTTAAGTTCATCAATTCCTTGCTGAAAAATATCAACCCAATGTTGTTTTAAACTTGCAGCATTATAATTCTGCTGGTTCATGCCATGAATAAAAATAATCTTCATTGGGTTTTTTATAGATTGTTATGTTTAATTATTAAATTACGAGTTTAAACTGATTTTGACTATCTTTGAATGTACAAAAAGTGTAGCCCATGGCTACACTTTTTGTTTAGAAATGATCTGATAGGTCTTGTTTAGGATTGTGATTGATCTTTATATAAGAATGCGTAGCTGATATAGCAAATTGCAATAAAGATTAAACAACAAATAAAGCCAACCACCATTTCAGGATCAAACACCATACTGATACAGGTAATTAAACAGAAGATAAAACCTAAGATCGGCACAATTGGAAACAATGGTGCAGCAAAGCCCAACTCAGCTTTGGTATGACCTTGTTTGTACCATTGACGTCTAAAATTAAATTGGCTGAGACAAATACTCATCCATACCACAACCATGGTAAAAGCAGCCACACCCAACAAGTTTTTAAAAATAGTTTCAGGCGCAAATTGCTCTGAAAGTAAGCCAGGTAGTGCGCCAAACATGGTGACAATCACCGCTATATATGGAATACCGCGTGCATTGACCCTAGAAAATAATGCTGGAAGCTGTTTCTTGGCCGAGAGCGACCACATCATACGTGATGCAGCAAATAACCCTGAGTTTGCAGCAGACAACAACGCAGTAATGATCACAAAACGAATAATGTCTTCTGCGTATGGAATACCAATATGATCAAATACGGTAACAAATGGGCTGCTACTGACACCTTCAGCATGTAATCCTGCCATTTGGTGGGGAAGCAATGCACTAATGACAATGATGGTACCTACAAAGAAAATCAATAAACGCCAAATAGCAGTATTGATTGCTTTAGGCACATTTTTCGCAGGATCTTCAGTTTCACCTGCAGCAACACCAATTAACTCTGTACCCGAGAAGGCAAAGTTAACGATTAACATGGTGGTGAAGATTGGGAATAGGCCTTGTGGGAACCAGCCTTCATCCGTTAAATTACTAAATAACGGTGCTGAAGTATGTCCCTGATAATTTAAAATACCAAAAATTGCCAACAGACCAAAAAGAATAAAAGCAATTACCGTGATAACTTTAACCAAAGAGAGCCAGAACTCAGATTCGGCAAACCATTTGGTTGAGCTCATATTTAAGCCAAACACGATTGCTGCAAAAATCAGCGTCCATAGCCACATCGAGATATGTGGAAACCATTCTTGCATCAGCAAAGCTGCAGCAGTGAACTCAGTCCCTAAAGTTGCTGACCATGTCAGCCAATATAACCATGTGACCGTGTATCCAGTACCTGGACCAATATATCGTTGCGCATAAGTACCAAATGAACCTGACTCAGGCATATGAACAGCAAGTTCACCTAAGCACAGCATCACCATATAGGCAATTACCCCACCGAGGATATAAGAGATAATGGCACCAATAGGACCTGTTTGTGAGATCACCTCACCAGAACCTAAAAAAAGCCCAGTACCGATTGCACCACCAAGCGAAATCATCACCAAGTGACGAGTACTCATTGCTCGTTTGAGTGGTGAAGAATTAGATGATACCTGAGCATCATTTTGATTTGGTGATGACTGCATAAGCTTCAGATGGAAATAAAACAAGAAGCGCGCTATTTTAGCCCAATTCATAAATAGTGCAATGATTGAGTGCTGCTAATGCTCAATAAGCAATACTATAAATCGTAGTGAGTTTATTTTTTTAATAAATAACTTTTTAAATCAGTTATTTATATGTAACTCTATGTTGGTTATTTTAAATTAAAAATCCAGATTATTGCTGAAAAAACAATCTTTTAAATATGAGAGAGCGGTAGTTTTTAAATGCTTTAAAATACGATAGATATAAAAAAGCCTGAGTCGCATTGCTCAGGCTTTTCTTACGAGAAAGTTTTATATAAAAACAATCTCAAATATGGCGACCCTACGGGGATTCGAACCCCGGTTACCGCCGTGAAAGGGCGATGTCCTAGGCCTCTAGACGATAGGGTCGTGATGAGGTGATGCGTATATTAAGGATAAAAGAATTTTTTGTCAAAATGGATTTAGCGAAAAAACGCCTAACTGATGAATCTATAAGCGAATCATTAGGTATTTGTTTTTAATTTAACCATAAAGCTATTTTTGTTTTTAGAAGAATCCAGATCAAATAAAAAACTGCATTATTTATATATGGATCACTTAAAAATTATGTTGCAGATTAAAAGCCTAAAATACATTCAACCTGTCAAAAAACTTAGCCACAAGAGTATAATTTCTCTTAATTAATATCTTAAATTAAATCAATAATGTAGAAAACAAATTGTTTGATTGTAAAAACCTTAAACTACTACACCTTATATTCAAAGTTTAAATACCTTTGCGTAGGCGATACCTGACTTTTCGTAGGAATTGCCAAACCTTGCGCTGCAAACAAAACAGTGCTTTATTTTTGCTTATGTTGGGCGAGGGGGAGGTTCTGGTACCCCCGCATTCTCACACACAACGGGCGACATCTCTGTCACCCACATTAGGATCACCATCTATGATTCAAAAGTACCAATAGTGAATTGATAACCAACAGTTTCAAAAGTTACTAGGAAAACATAAGCTTCATTTATGATTAATGACTTGATAGCAGAAAAATCCATACGGATACGGGTTGATCAGTTATCTATCCTAATGGTTAGTTTTTCTGATGATAAAGCCAGTAATAAGTTGCGTAACACGCTGCCATAAACACTAAGCAGCCAATAAAGCCAGAAAGCATTTCAGGGTCTGCCGCCATACTTAAGCCAGTTGCAGTACAGGTAATAAAGCCAAGAATCGGCACGACAGGATACCACGGGGTTTTAAATTTTAAATCGGCCAATGTTTTACCGCTAGCAAGCCATTTACGTCGGAAATTAAACTGACTCCAACAAATACTCATCCACACGATAACCATGGTAAATGCAGCCACCCCGAGTAAATTTTTAAAGATGACATCTGCACCAAATTGTTCTGACAGTAAGCCGGGTAAACCACCAATCATGGTCACAAATATTGCAACAACGGGCGTACCTGATTTGGTTAATTTGGAAAAAATTCGAGGTAATTGTTTTTGAATTGAAAGTGCCCACATCATACGAGATGCTGCATATAGGCCTGAATTAGCAGTGGATAATAACGCTGTGATGATCACAAAACGCATGATGTCTTCTGCGTAAGGAATCCCAATCAAGTTAAATACAGAAACAAAGGGGCTATTGCTGATCCCTTCACCATGCGCTGTTAAGCCAGCATCTTGATAGGGTAATAATGAACTGATGACAATGATGGTACCGACAAAGAAAATCATTAAACGCCAAACAGCAGCATGAATTGCTTTAGGTACATTTTTTTCAGGATTTTCAGTTTCACCCGCTGCAATCCCTATCATCTCGGTACCATTAAAGGCAAAATTTACGATCAGCATGGTGGCGAAAATAGGAAATAAACCATTGGGTAACCAACCATGTGCGGTTAGATTACTGAATAACGGTGCAGTTTCATGACCATGAAAGGGGATTAATCCAAATATTGCGGTTAGACCGAGTAAGATAAATACCAGTACCGTTGCGACTTTAACAAAAGACAGCCAAAACTCTGACTCTGCAAAAAAGCGTGTTGAGGTTAGGTTGGAAATTAGGACTGCCACAATAAAGACCAAGGTCCATAACCAGATTGAGGTTGTTGGAAACCATTCCTGCATCAGCATGGCTGCTGCTGTAAATTCAGTCCCCAAGGTAGCAGACCAGCCAAGCCAGTACATCCACGACACCATGTAGCCTGTGCCTGGTCCAATATTTTTAGCTGCAAAAGCACCAAAAGACCCAGTCACAGGCTGATTAACGGCAAGCTCACCTAAGCACAGCATGACCATATAGGCAATTAAACCCCCAATAATATAGGCTATCACTGCTCCAATCGGCCCAGCTTGTGCTATCACTTCACCTGAACTCAAAAATAAGCCGGTACCAATCGCACCACCTAATGACAACATGATCAGGTGGCGTTTGGTCATGGATCTTTTTAAGACAATAGTTTGCCCATCAGCGACAGTGTGCTGATTCGATTGATCAGGTGATTGCATATTTGATGTCATTGAACTTTAAAGAGATATTTTAAATTAAAATGACAAAATTGACAAAATAAAATAACCCATCAACTTCTAAAGTCTAAAGAAGAGGGATGAAATAAAATAACTGAATCAAGAGGATCAAAAAAAGAGAAAGAAATTATAAGAATAATTAGATGGCGACCCTACGGGGATTCGAACCCCGGTTACCGCCGTGAAAGGGCGATGTCCTAGGCCTCTAGACGATAGGGTCGTTTAGAAGATGGCGATATCTTATTGATCCGCCACCAAATTGTCAAGTAAGTGAGGTGCGAGTTTGTTCAAAATATAACAAAACAGTTCAGCCGTCTTTTGAGTATCGTACAAGGCCGAGTGTGCCTCTTTACCATCGAACTCAATTCCAGCTTGAATACATGATTTAGCTAAAACAGTTTGACCAAACATCACCGCACTTAAAGTCACAGTATCAAATACAGAAAAACTATGAAAAGGGTTCTGATTTTTCGTGCCAGTTCGTGCAATTGCTGCTCTTAGAAAGCCCAAATCAAAGTGGGCATTGTGTCCGACTAAGACAGCATGGGTACAATGTTGCTGACGACGTACTTCATTGACGGATTTGAAAATACGTTTTAATGCTGTTTTCTCATCTTCAGCCATTGCCATACGCATTGGATTAAATGGATCTACACCAATAAAATCCAAAGAGCGACGATCTAAATTTGCGCCTTCAAAAGGATTGATATGAGCATGATGTGCTTCACCTGGAACAAATTTTCCTTCAGCATCATACACAATGGGGATGCATGCGATTTCAAGCAATGCATCGGTATCTGCATTAAAACCTGCTGTTTCAACGTCAACCACAACGGGTAAAAAACCACGAAAGCGTTGTCCAATCACAGGTAATGTTTCAGTTGTCACACCTTTCTCCATTGGATGGTTTTTCCAGCATAAAGTGGAATAATGTGTTCACCATCCAAATAATCTAAACTTTCAGGGATTACCTGATCTTCTTTCACAAGGGTAATCTTATTTGTGTTGCGAGGCAAACCATAGAAGTCTGCACCAAACATACTGGCAAAACCTTCTAGACGTTCAATTTTGTTGACTTGATCAAAAGCCTGAGCATAAAGCTCAATTGCTGTAGGTGCACTATAGCAACCTGCACAACCACATGCATTTTCTTTGGCATTTTTAGAATGCGGCGCACTGTCAGTACCTAAGAAAAACTTAGGGCTGCCGCTTGTAGCAACTTCAAGTAAAGTTTGTTGATGGGTTTGACGCTTTAAAATCGGTAAACAATAAAAGTGCGGTTTTATACCACCGACCAACATATCATTACGATTGAACAGTAAATGTTGTGGTGTGATCGTCGCAGCAACATTACGATCTTGTTCAAGCACAAAATGTGCAGCTTCACTGGTGGTAATATGTTCTAACACCAATTTTAATTTCGGAAATTGTTTAAGTAGCGGTGAAAGTACTTCGTCTAAAAAGCGTTTTTCACGGTCAAAAATATCCACATGTTGATGGGTGACTTCACCATGTAATAGTAATGGCACTTGATGTTCTTCAAGTTGTTCAATGACTGCATAGACCTTGCGAATGTCACTGACACCATTATCCGAGTTAGTTGTTGCGCCCGCAGGATAGAGTTTAATTGCATTGACAAATTGGGATTCTTTGATTTTGCGAACTTCATCTGGAGAAGTATGGTCGGTAAAATACAGCACCATGCGTGGGTCAAAATCAATCCCCTCTGGTACATGTGCCATAATACGCTCACGATAAGCATTCGCTTCATCTACAGTTTTCACAGGTGGAACGAGGTTCGGCATACAAATCGCACGGGCAAATTGTTTGGCTAGATCTGGAACTGTACGTTTTAAGGCAAGACCATCACGCAGGTGGGCATGCCAGTCATCTGGCTGAAGCAAAGTGATCGTATTCAAGGCAATTCTTACTGACAAATAAATGAGATGATAATCTATAACACTTTAAAATGATAACAGCTATTTCTAATCAATAATTCAAATTAAATGATTAAAAACAAATCTAAAGCTTATATTTTGTTCGGATTGGTCATGTAGGTGTCATGATTGGGTGCTCATGCTTAGCAGAAAATCTACAACTGTATAACATGGCAATGATTTTCAATTGCTTATTTTGAATTTATTTTAAAATTACAGTTTTTAAATGATGAAATAGTCAAAATGTACTATTGCATATTTTTCTTAAAAAATGATAATAAAGTCATACAAAGATAAACTTCGAACATACATAATTTTCATTTTATGAATAAACACGCTATTGACCTTATACAATTGTGTTTAAAGCCTTGAGAATATAAATGATCCACTCAAGGTGTGTGTGACGTCGCTTTTATTGTCTGAGATCAGTATACTATGTATATGTAATACAATAGTTTATTAGATAAGTACATCAATTATAATATTGAGTTAATAGAGAGCTTTATATGGGCAAGTTTCTGCCAAACCTGATTTGCATCATGTGTCTTGTGGGTTTAAATATTCAAAGTCAAATTTTTGCCAAACAAAATGTTAAAGCTGATAAAAGTCAAGAAGCGATAAAAGCGGACTTAAAACAAGATTGGTCAGTCAATAGTATCAATACCGCCAATTGGTCTGAAAATATTGGCAGAGGACAATTCCCCGTTTATGCACGTGCGCAAGTGATGCTCAATAATTTACATGCTTCACCTGGGCCAATCGACGGTAAAAGTGGCAAGAACTTTTTAAAAGCACTTGCCGCATATCAACAGATTAAAAGTTTACCAATTAGTGGTGAACTGGATAAACAGACGTGGGACAGTTTGTTAAAAAATCAAAAAACTGCAGCATTTGGAACTTATCAAATTACGGCAGAGGATATTAAAGGGCCTTATGCAAAAGCAATTCCGCGAAATTATGCGCAACAAGCAAAAATGCCGGGTCTGTATTACACCCGTGTGAGTGAAATGTTAGGTGAAAAGTTTCATATTGATGAAGACTTTCTTAAACAACTCAATCCAAAAGCTAACTTTAAAAAAGTAGGCGAAACCATCAATGTACCGATCGTACGCAATGATTTGCCTGAGGGTGTGGCCCTAATTATTGCGCATAAACCTGCTCGACAACTTTATTTGTATAATAGTGCCAATCAGATGATTGCATCTTTTCCTGCCACAATTGGTGGTTCTGGTACACCATCCCCAAAAGGGACGCATAAGGTCATTAAAGTTGCCGCAAACCCTGTCTATGGTTATAACCCGAAAAACTTTGTTCAAGGGAGTAACCGTCAAAAGCTGGCATTACCGCCTGGCCCCAATGGCCCAGTTGGCAATATGTGGATTGCTTTAAGTAAACCGACATTTGGTATTCATGGTACGCCGAATCCCTCATTAATTTCAAAGACCGCTTCTCATGGTTGTATTCGTTTGACCAATTGGGATGCCAATGATTTAGGCCGCAAGGTTCAACCGGGGACAGTGGTTAAGTTCTTAGATTAATCTGGTTGTATCTCTGAAAAAAGCTGAGTACTTTAAAACAGTGCTCAGTTTTTTATTGCGCAGATAAAATTTTGCTGCTGTAAATATTAAACTTATACACAACATACTGAATTTATTGGGTATGATCAATTTAACTTAATCATGTCAAAAAAATTGAAATCTTTATGGGTACAGAAAAAAAATTATCTACTCAAGAAGTCATTAAACTTGAACGAGATTTGGCTAAATTTGCCAATATGATGGATTCGGTGGTGCGCATTCCATTTACCAAACAAGGGGTGGGGGCTGATGCTGCACTCAGTACCATACCCATCGCTGGTGATATTGCAGGCTTTGTATTGACTTGTTATGCAGTTTATAAAGCTAAACAGATTGGTGTGCCTCAAGCAAAACTCAATGGCGTGTTAAAATTGGCTGTGATTGATGGGGTTGTGGGATGTATACCCATCGCTGGAACCTTATTCGATATTTTTATTCGGCCCAGTCGTAGAGCTTTAGATGTTGTACATGACCATATTCAAGAAGAATATCAGATTTATAGCGACGATCATGTAGTTCACCCATTTTTACACGAGAAGCTGGAACAAAAGCAACAGCAATCTACATTTTGGCGTAACCCTGTTATTGCTTGGATTTGGATTCATATTCCCGATATTTTAGGCTTGATTGTTTTGATCCTGATTGGACTTGCAATGTGGTTTGGCGTAAATATGATATGGGATTGGTATCAAAGCTATCGTGCTTAAATTCCAACAGTGAACTGATTTGAAAATGTAGATATTAAAATACAGAGGTGATCATGCAAGATTATATTTCGGCAAACCTTCCTGCTATTGATTTTGATCATACTCGTAAATTTTATGCATTTTTAGGCTTTCAGTGTGATTATCAGTCTGCACAATGGATGATCTTAAGCAAAGACAGTTTGCTTGTTGAGTTTTTTCACCACCCCAATCTGAATCCAAAAGAATCATGGTTTAGTGCTTGCTTAAGGACCCATGTCCTACCAGATTTGTTTCATTATTGGCAAGGCTTAGATTGGGCACAATTCCCAGAAGCAAAAATAACTGAAATTCAGTATCTCGGAGAAATTGATATGTTTTGTGTAGTTGATCCGAATGGTAGTTTAATTCGTTGCATCCAATTAGATTAATTCCTTCAGTTGTTATAGTTATTGGTATTTAAAGAAAGATAGGTAGATAGAAATTGTGCGGTAAATAGCGGACAAGCAAAATTAAAATATGATGTAAATAAACAGAGCCTCCATATTGGAGGCTCTGTTTTTCTATCGATCACTACAATTTAGCGATAGCGTATAGATTAAGGTAAATTAAGTTGACGTAAAGCGGCAACACGTTGCTCGATGCTTGGGTGAGTTTGGAATAAAGCTGCCAAACTGAAACCTTGCTCTTTACCTTCTGCGATAGCAAAAGCTTTCATTTCTTTCGGCATTTGATCTGGCATTTCAGATTCAGCCTGTAGACGCAATAAAGCGGAAATCATGGCTTCTTTACCTGCAAGTTGAGCACCAGCTTCATCTGCACGGTATTCACGATAGCGAGAGAACCACATCACGATTGCCGAAGCCAATATACCGAAAACGATATCAAGCACGATGGTAATTGCAAAATAAGCAAGTCCTGGTGCTTCACCGTCTTGACGGCCAAAGACGTTTCGGTCAATAAAATCACCAACCACACGGGCAAAGAACATTACAAAGGCGTTCACTACACCTTGAATAAGGGATAAAGTGACCATGTCGCCATTGGCAACGTGACCAATCTCATGCGCAAGTACGGCACGCAATTCATCTTTGTTCATGCGTTCCAGTAAACCTGATGAAACCGATACAAGCGCATCGTTTTTATTCCATCCTGTGGCAAACGCATTCGACTGATAAGATGGGAAAATACCAACATCTGGCATTTGAATACCAGCACGTTGTGAAAGTTGAGCAACCTCTTGTAATAACCAAACTTCGACTTGGTTACGAGGAGCATTCGGGTCAATTAATTCAGTACCTGTGGTTTTTAACGCCATCCATTTGGACATAAAGAGGGAGATTAAAGAACCTACCATACCAAACACTAAACAGATGACCATCAGGTTGCCTAATTTAAGACCGCCAGCGCCGTGGTAACTACCAACACCTAATAATGATAGGATAATGCCAGCTACAACCAGTACCGCGAGGTTGGTTAGCAAAAACAAACCAATCCGCATCATGGAGAGAATCCTCTTATAAATAATAAATAATATGATGTATTAAAATAAATCATGAAATTCAATATGAGGTTTAGATGACTAAAATTCAAGAATAATGATAAAAATCGATCTGATAAAAAATGAGAAAATAAAATGAAATGGATAGTGGATAAGAAATTTATAAAAAAAAATAGACAAGATAAAAAAAGATTCTCGGTATTAGAGAAAACATTATTTTTTTAGCAATTTGTTGAAAATATGTAATTGCATAAATTACATACTTATTTAAGATATAAACAAACTCTATTTTGGAAATAAAGTCTGATTTTATCAGTTGCCAATAGTGATTTGTGCTGTCGCACTGGCATGCGCTGTTGAATAAGAACCCGCAGGTGCATCCGTGTATGTTCCATCAGAGGCAATAATAATCGGTCGAGAACTATATTTAACCTGTTGAATAGGTGAACTTTTGCTGATTTTTTGTACGGTTTCAGGTTGATTTGATTGTGCAATGATTTGCCCAGCACCCGTTGAAGTGTCGATATTATTTGCAGTTAAATTTAACCCGCCAGCATATAGGTTATTTAAACGACTGGTCACACGTTTGACATAGTCTTGGGTTTCACGGAAGGGTGGAATACCACCGTATTTATCCACATTACCCTCACCAGCATTATAAGCAGCTAAAGCTAAACTGGTATTTCCATTAAATCGTTTCATTAACCAACTGAGATATTTGGCACCACCAAAAATATTCTGCTGTGGATCATAAGAGTTTGACACATTGAAGCGACGTGCTGTTGCAGGCATAAGTTGCATTAAACCTTGCGCACCAACAGGGGAACGTGCATTGGTATTAAAACCGGACTCAGTATGCATCACTGCTTTGATTAAGCCTTCTGAAACACCATGTGTCTGTGCAGCTTGACGGATAATACTGTCAAATGAGTTTTTACTTTTACTATAACTTGGCAGTACTGCGGATTCTGTGCTTCCCCAGTTGCTATAACTGTGAATATTGCTGTCTTTATAATAAGTCACTTTGACTTTTTGCAGTGAGCGATCTGAGTTCTTCCGATTGGTGAGTAGGGTTGTACCATTTTGGTCTTTGTAGAAATAAATTTGGCCTGCAAAACTTTGCGATGTAAATGAAGCGAAGCTCATACATCCTAAAATTGACACTAACGAACCCGTAATTAATTTTTTCATTTTGTAGTAATTAAAATATTTCCCCAATTTTTGGGAGTTTAACAAAGTTATTGAACAAGAAAAACAATGAATTGAGTTTTAACAATACAATTGCAAAAAAGCAAGTGCTATTTGTTGGCATATTAATCAAAAAAAATTTTATATTTTTTTTAAAATATATTTATTGACTATATTAAGCATTTGAAAAATATACATAAAATTTAGTGGTTAAAAAATGATCAATCTAAAGAGAATGCCCATCATTGCGTGAGAAAACTTTGTCAAGCCCCAAACAATCCACAATTTTATCCACAGGTTTTGTGGAAAACTGTGGAAAAGTCCAAAAGATAAGCACTTCGGCTAAAAAATGAACTGAGCCGTCTATTTTAAATGTGGAAATACGACAGGAAGATGACCAGATAAAAATAGATGCAAAATAAAAAAATCTTTAGATGCGGTTGACGTTCAAATCAGATAAAATTGCCCAGTATTTTTTAATGGGTTTATCTCGTCTATGTACTCGCCAGTTGAGTCCGAACAAGGATTTAATTTTAAACCAGAGCTTCCAACAAGTTCAGCTTATTATCGTCTTTTGAAAAAACTTCGTCGTCAAGTCGGCCATGCAATTCGTGACTTTAAAATGATTGAGGAAGGCGATAAGGTAATGGTCTGTGTTTCTGGTGGGAAAGACAGTTACACCTTGCTTGATATTTTGTTGCAATTTAAACGTATTGCACCGATCAACTTTGATGTTGTCGCAGTGAACTTGGATCAAAAGCAACCTGGTTTTCCTGAAGATGTGTTACCGAAATATTTGGAAGAAAACAATATTCCTTATTATATTTTGGAAAAAGACACCTATAGCATCACCAAGCGTTTGACCCCAGAAGGTAAAACCTATTGTGCAGTGTGTTCACGTTTACGCCGTGGTTCACTCTACGGTTTTGCGCAAGAGATTGGTGCGACCAAAGTGGCATTGGGTCATCATCGCGATGATATCATTGCAACGTTCTTCTTGAATCTATTCCATGGTGGTAGCTTAAAAGCGATGCCACCAAAATTACTGTCTTCGGATAAAAAGAACATTTTGATTCGTCCTTTGGCTTATGTCGAAGAAAAAGACATCATCAAATATGCTGAAATTCGTAAATTCCCGATTATTCCATGTAACTTATGTGGTTCTCAGGAAAACTTACAACGTGCCATGTTAAACGACATGCTACGTGGTTGGGATAAACAATATCCAAAACGTTTGCACAGCATTTTTGGTGCATTGCAGAATGTTTCACCATCTCAATTGGCTGACCGTGATTTATTTGATTTCGGAAAATTGGATGAAGAACGTGAATTCGATATGAAATGTGATACGGAAGAAATGAAAAAACGTTTAGATGTTGTAAATCTTAGTTTTGCAGCAGATTGATCTTTTTTGCCAATTAAATGAACGAATCGGGCATTCATATTGAGATGAGTGCCTGATTTAAAAAAATAAAACGATAAAACCGATAAAACATGAACAGTCCGTACAAAAAACTTTAGCCCAAATTGAAATTATCATGCTATAACATTGGGCAAGCAAAACTGCTTCAACCTGATGTTGTCTGGATAGATAACACAATAAATTGAATAAATAATTTGAGGAATGAACATGCCTGCATTTTTAACTGATGATTGGTTTGCAAATGTTGAAAAATTAACTGCTGAAGCAGGTGATTTAAACTTACCACCAGCACTTTCAGGTTTAGCAATTAATTTGGTTGTTGCAGATGCAGATGGCAACACTGAGCTTGCTTTAGACGGCGGAAAAATCGTCAAAGGTAGTTCTGCAAATGCGAAAACAACATTGAACATGGATGCTGAAACGCTTCGTAAAGTATTCTTAGAATTTGATATGGCTGCTGCTATGCAAGCATTTATGACAGGCAAAATCAAAGTTCAAGGTGATATGTCTCAATTGATGGCTTTACAAACAGCGAAGCCAAGCCAAGAGCAAAAAGATTTATTTAAGAAAGTATTAGAGCAAACTGCTTAATCCTTTTAAAATAAAAAAGCTTACCCAAGAGTAAGCTTTTTTATTGCCTGTTTTTTACAAATCCAATCTATTTAATATACAGATTAAATTTCTAATAATCGAGGTGTGGTTTTAATGTGTTCTAAATAAGCCCGAATACGTGTGACATACTGTACTGCTTGCTTATAACGACCATTACTTGCTTGATTACGTGTCAAATAATTATAAAGATTCATCCAGTCATTAGGATCTTTACCTTGTGCTTTGATACGCTTTTGAATACCTTCAACCGCACCAGGACCCATATTGTATGCAACCAACGCATACCAATGACGATCTGGATTACGAATATAAGAATATCGACTCAACATCATATCAAAATATCTTGCGCCGCCTTGGATACTCTGAGCGGGGTCACTACGATTACTTACACCCATTTCTTTGGCTGTAGTATTGGTCAACATCATCAAACCACGGACACCTGTGGGAGAAACAGAGTCTGGTTTTAAATATGATTCTTGATAACCAATTGCAGCAAGTAGGTGCCAATCTAAGCCATATTGCTGCGCAGAGCGCTTAAAGCTGGCTTTATAAATCGGTAGACGAGAACTTAGGTCACGTTGGATCACGTTCCAATCGTCCTTCTTGACAACATTACGATTATAAAATGAGGCAAGTTGCTGAGTTGAACCATTTTGTTTGCTTTGGCAAATGAAACCACTTGCTGTTGCTGTTAATGGGTCTTCAGCTTGTTTAAATACCCAATTCAATTCTGGGTTTAAACCATTACTTTTTAAACTGTTGAAATCACCACAGCTTGCTGAAAATGAGGTTAAACGTTCTGCTTCAATTGTCTGCATATTTGCAGTGGTAATCGCAAAATTAGCTTTACCTTGAGCAACCATTTTCAATGCTGTTGCATTGTCTGAAACCGTTTTAAACTCAAGTTTAACATTTAAACTTTCAGCATAGTTATGGGCTAAGTCATAGCCGAAGCCATGCTTATAGTCTCCATCCTTAAACACGATGCTTGGATTGGAAACTGCAACTACAGTTAATTTACTCGAATTAACTACAGCATTGTATTGATTGTTCTTACTCGCATTAATGCTAAAAGGAATTAATGCAGTGGTTAAAACTAATGTTTTGATTGGCAGCGCACGAAAAAATGAGTTAAGGCTAAGCCTCGACCCAGAGGTTGAACTACTGTGCATGTTGTCTCCGCTACAAGTAATTTATTGCCCTAAAAAGTCATAAGCACAAAAACACCTAAAAACTTTTTATAGTTGGTAAATTCAATAAGGGTGGGCAGTCATGAACGTCATTCAAAAAATGACATGTGGGATAGAAAGATTTTGCAGAAAAACTACAAAATTAAAAAAATAAACTCATAAAACATGTGCGCATAATATAGGCGGTTTTTAGATCTGTCAAACTTTGTATGAAAAATGATCAATTTTAAATATTTAAGATTATGATTTTTAAAGGAATATTTTTTTAATAATTACGTGGATTTTAAAGCTGAAATAGCTTGTCAAAAACTGTAAGGAAATGTTCCAAAGCTAAGTTAAGATTTACCACTTTTAAAACGTTTTTATGTTGAATTTTATGTGCGAATTTAAATAGGAAAAAAAGGATTTTATCCCTTTTTAAACCTTAAAATGCAAGATTTTTAATCTGACATTTTTACTGTATTGGTTGTAGACTATAAAAACATTTTTTCAAAAATAAGTATCAAGTGCATATATATTGTGAATGGTTTTAAATCATGAAATCAAATTTAATTACCCGTTCAGGGCATGATCTGTTGGTTGCTGAGTTACAACATCTTTGGCGAGAAGAACGACCTGAAATTACTAAGAAAGTAACATGGGCTGCAAGTCTAGGTGACCGTTCTGAGAATGCTGATTACCAGTATAATAAACAGCTACTTCGAAAAATTGATCGTCGAGTACGTTATTTGGGTAAGCGGCTAGAAGAATTACGTATTATCGATTTTTCTCCAGAGCAAGCAGGCAAAGTGTATTTTGGGGCATGGGTTGAAATTGAAAATGATGATGGTGAACAGAAAACCATACGTATTGTCGGGGTAGATGAGATTTATGATCATCATCCACAACATGTATCAATTGACTCACCGATGGCAAGAGCTTTGCTTTCAAAACAAGTGGATGATGATGTTGAAGTCGTAACACCTTTAGGGAAAAAACGTTGGTATATCAATTCAATTCGTTATGAGTAGCTTGAATATTCATCAAATCAGTAAAAATTGACTTTATTTTGTACACTTGATTGAAGAAATACTGAAAAAGATTTGCCAAGTCGCAATTTTATTTATATGATAGCCGCCATTGGAAGCGTGGCAGAGCGGTTTAATGCACCGGTCTTGAAAACCGACGAGGGTGTGAGTCCTCCGTGAGTTCGAATCTCACCGCTTCCGCCAAATATTTAAAAGACCCTTAAATTTTTAAGGGTCTTTTTTTTGCTTTGATTTTATCTCACTTACTCTATATAAAATTTTAAAAATAAAGCTATATAAGCCCTAAAATAAAGTGCTGATATGATTTGCTAAAATAATTTGCTTGGTTTGATTGAATTTTTTATATGAATGCTCAGGAGCAGGAAAAGCTCTGATTAACAGCTCAGGATTAAGATTTAGAGGCTTTTAAAATGTCTTGATAATGATCTTAAACTGAGCCCATGGACAGAATACATTTTATTTGACTACTATATTGAATGACCTGTATGGATTGTTAATGGTCAAACTTGTCAGAGACAAATTAGTCAAAGCATTGAAGAACCACATGTCCATTGGTGGATTAGTCAACTGTAGGGCTTTGGGTTGTTGATATGTCAGCTTAGATGAGTTGGATGAGCTGAGTACATTTATTTTTATAACCACAGGATTTAGCAATATCCGTACTTTTACAGCATGTTGTCTTACTATCATGTTGCATCCTATGGATTGCTTTTATACTTACCTTTACAACTAATGTGTAGAAAAAAACTCTACACAAAATTATTGAACATCTGTCTATAACGTACATTTAACTTTAAGCGAAGGAGCGAATTTACTGGATTAGATTCAACGTGCTTTGCAGGTTTATAATAGCTCGCATGAATAACCATGCTAGAAATCATTTTTTAAGAGTGGCAAGGTATCGTAGAAAGACCTTTTATTATAAGCGAATAGGTCTTAGTTTGATTTAAATGGATGCACTATGCTCTGAGTGATCATTATTTATCTTTAATGATTTCGTCACCAATCCAGTTTAAAAAATGGTTCACTTTGAGAATGTTCTCATGGGTACGTGGATAAACTAAGTGGTGTGCAGATATGGGTACGGATAAGTCATCATGAAAGACTTTGACAAGTTTTCCTGAATCTAGATAATTTTGGGTAAGTAAATTGCTTTCAAGAACGAATCCAAGCCCATGAGTTGCAGCTTCAAGCGACATGTATGAGCGATCAAAACTAAAAGTATAAGGAAATTCAGGAATACTCAGCCCTTGGTGTGCAAACCATTGAGGCCATGTCACGAGAGTAGACTTTGACAAAATTAATTCTTTTTTTAGTAGATCTTTAGGCTCAGATACTGGACTACGTTCAAGTAGTTTTGGGGAGGCAAGAACTTCTAATTTTTCACTTCGAAAAGTTCTAATTTCGACACCTGTCCAATTTGGAATACCATGACGAATATCAATATCAATTTTATCACGCGTAAAATGAAGGTTTTCATAAGAGCAAGATAAATTCACTTGAATGAGAGGATATTGTTCTTTAAATGATTCTAATCTTGGCAATAACCACAGAAGTCCAAAGCTAGGTGATGAATGGATATATAAACTATCTTTTGGGCTTTTATCTGATGCTTGTTCAGTCGCTAACATCAAATTATGCAAGATAGTGGTGACATCTTGATAATAACGTTCACCTGAAGGCGTTAAGGTCACTCCTCGTGCGCCTCTTATAAATAAGCTTTGACCAATCATTTCTTCTAGTTTTGCTATTTGATGACTGACAGCAGATGGTGTGAGATTCAAAACTTCTGCCGCTTTTGCCACATTTCCTAATCGAGCAGTTTGCTCAAACGCTTGTAAGGTTTTTATTGCAGGTACCTGATTGTAATTTTTTTCACTATTGTTCATTTAAAATTCCATTTTTCTTTCGAATACAAACTAAAAATATCATAGGCATGAATAAAATTCATGCCTAGTTGAGTTTAACCTTATTGCTGCTCACCGTGAAAAAAGAGAATCTAATGATGAATAAATATGTTGAAGATAAGAGGAATAGACATGTTACTACAAGGAAAGGTAGCGTTAATCACAGGTGCTGCATCAGAGCGTGGTATTGGTCGTGCAACAGCAGAAATCTTTGCACAGCAAGGCGCTAAAGTCATTATTGTTGATCTAGATCTTGTGCAAAGCCAGAATGCAGCTAAAGCATTGGGCGAAGGTCATTTAGGTCTAGCAGCAAATGTTGCAAATGAAGAACAAGCACACGCTGCTGTGGAAAAAGCCCTTCAACACTATGGAAAAATTGATATTTTGGTCAATAATGCAGGCATTACCCAACCTGTAAAAACATTAGATATCAAACGTAATGATTATGACCGTATTTTGGATGTCAGTCTGCGAGGAACACTCATTATGTCTCAGGCAGTAATTCCCTCAATGAAAGAAAACGGTGGAGGAAGTATTGTGTGCTTATCATCCGTTTCGGCACAACGAGGTGGTGGTATTTTTGGTGGTCCACACTACAGTGCTGCCAAAGCTGGGGTTTTAGGATTAGGTAAAGCGATGGCTCGCGAGTTTGGTGCAGATAATATTCGTGTCAACTCACTTACACCAGGTCTTATTCAAACAGATATTACGGGTGGTTTAATAAATGATGATCGTCGTCATGACATTCTTGCAGGTATTCCACTTGGTCGCTTAGGCAGAGCACAAGATGTTGCAAATGCAGCGTTATTTTTAGCCAGTGATCTATCAGCCTATTTAACAGGTGTAACTTTAGACGTAAATGGCGGCATGTTGATTCACTAAAACACAGTATTAGAAAATCTAAAATAGAGACATGGCCATGAGAGGATATTGTGGCCAATTGTAAAGGGACTCGCATGATGGATACCGTATTTTCATCTGATACAGATGCTATTCGTAAATCTGCATATCGAAAAATTGCATTTCGGCTGATGCCATTTTTAATGCTTTGTTATTTTTGTGCTTACCTAGACCGTGTAAATGTTGGTTTTGCCAAACTTCAAATGATGAGTGATTTACAGTTTAGTGAAGCTGTTTATGGACTCGGAGCAGGTATTTTCTTTATAGGATATTTCTTATGTGAAGTACCTAGCAATATTGTGCTTCATAAAGTTGGTGCTCGACGTTGGATTGCCCGAATTATGATTACATGGGGTATTTTATCAGGCTGTTTTGCATTTGTTGAAACAGAATGGCAATTCTATACCTTGCGCTTTTTACTCGGTGTTGCTGAGGCAGGGTTAGCACCAGGTTTATTACTTTATCTTACATATTGGTTCCCATCTTATCGTCGGGCCCGTATGACCGTGCTTTGGTTTATTGCGATTCCAATTTCGGGAATGATTGGCGGTCCTCTATCTGGCTTAATCATGGATCAAATGAACAATGTGCAAGGATGGTATGGCTGGCAATGGATGTTCGTTATTGAAGCGATACCCACGGTACTTGTTGGTTTATTGGTGCTAATCATTTTAAAAGACTCTGTTCAAGATGCACATTGGTTAACAAGTGCTGAAAAGAATTTAGTTCAGCAAGAAATCGCTCAAGATAATCAACAGAAAGAAGGGCATAGCAGTATTAAAGACTTCATTAGTGATAAACGCTTGTGGTTACTTGCGGGAATCTACTTTTGTGTCGTAATGGGACAATATGCAATTACTTTCTGGTTGCCGACATTAATTCGTAACTCAGGTATTAGCGACAACTGGCATATTGGCTTGTTGACCAGCCTACCTTATATATGTGCCATAGTTGTAATGCTGTTAGCAGGCCGTAGCGGAGATCACTTTAGAGAGCGTCGCTGGCATTTAATTATTCCTATGTGTGCTGGTGCAGTTGCACTGACCTTCGCAACATTGTTTGCCTCAAATCTAACCCTATCGCTGATTTGTTTATGTATTGCAGCATCAGGTGTACTCACCGCATCTTCTTTGTTTTGGATGTTACCAACCAACTTTTTAGGAGGTGTTTCAGCTGCTGCGGGTATTGCTGGAATCAATAGTTTTGCCAACCTCGCTGGATTTTGTTCTCCGTTTCTTATCGGCTGGATTACGACTAATACAGGTTCGAATGCGATTGGCATGTTCTTAATCACAGCAGTTTTATTTGTCGGTGCCAGCCTAGTACTGGGCGTTCCAGCAAAACTTGTTAATCGTTAATAAGAGAAGTTAATCATGTCAAATATTAATAAAGAAGTTCGTATTGCTGAACTACAGCAACGTGCATATAACATTCGTCAACATGCGTTACGTATGGGACAAGTACAGGGCCAAGGTTATATTGGACAGGCCTTAGGTGCAGCCGATCTACTTGCAGTTTCTTATTTTCATGCAATGAAATATCAGCCTGAGAATCCTGAATGGGAAGGGCGAGATCGCTTTTATCTTTCAATAGGTCATTATGCAATTGCTTTATATGCTGCTTTGATTGAAGCAAACGTGATTCCACTTGAAGAACTTGAAACGTATGGTTCTGATGACAGTCGTTTACCTATGTCAGGCATGGCAACGTATACCCCTGGTATGGAGATCACAGGAGGTTCGCTAGGTCATGGTTTGGGTATTGCGGTAGGTGCTTGCCTTGGATTAAAACAAAAGAAATCAGAGTCATTTATTTATAACCTCTTATCAGATGGTGAGCTCAATGAGGGCTCGACATGGGAAGCCGTAATGTCGGCTTCACATTGGAAATTAGATAATCTAATTGCAATTATTGATGTGAATAATCAGCAAGCCGATGGGCATTCATGTGAAATTCTAGCTTTTGAACCGATTATAGATCGTTGGCAATCATTTGGCTGGTATACCCAACGCGTAGATGGCAACAATATGGAAGCTTTACTTGATGCTTTTGATCAAGCGAAAAGCTACGAAGGAGCATGCCCAAGAGTAATTATTTGCGATACCAAAATGGGTAAAGGTGTTTCATTTTTAGAAAGCCGTGAAAAAACACATTTTATTCGCGTGGATGAACGCGAATGGGATGAAGCTTTAAATATATTAACCCATTACGGCAAATAAGGAGTTTAGATCCATGAGCCAATTAGCGAACTCTCCAAAGAAAAAATTAAAAACGTCTGCAATGATTGCTTCGATTGCTGCTGAAGGCCAACCAACCAAACCTGCACCATTTGGACATGCTTTAAATGCCTTGGTGAAAGAGCGTGATGATATCGTTGGATTATCAGCAGATTTATCCAAATATACAGATTTGCATATTTTTGCTAACCAAAACCCAGACAAATTCTTTCAAATGGGAATGGCAGAACAACTCCTGATGAGTGCTGCTGCTGGATTAGCTCGAGAAGGATTCGTTCCTTTTGCCACGACTTATGCTGTATTTGCTTCACGCCGAGCTTACGATTTTATCTGTATGGCGATTGCCGAAGATAATTTGAACGTAAAAATTGTAGCAGCCCTTCCTGGTTTAACTACAGGATATGGGCCAAGTCACCAAGCAACAGAAGATATTGCAATTTTCCGTGGAATGCCAAATTTAATGATCATTGATCCATGTGATGCCTTGGAAATTGAACAGGCTATTCCACAGATTGCTGCTCATCAAGGTCCTGTTTATATGCGCTTGTTACGTGGTCAAGTTCCATTGGTACTGGATAAATATAATTACCAATTTAAATTAGGTAAGGCTCAAGTGATTAAACCTGGCAAAGACCTGTTGATTATTTCTACAGGACTGCTGACGATGCGCGCTCTTGAGGCAGCTGAAGAACTTAAAAAAGAAGGAATTGAGGTTTCAGTTCTACATGTTCCAACCATTAAGCCTCTTGATGAACAGACCATTTTAGATGAGGTAGCTAAAGGAGGACGACCTGTACTTACTGCTGAAAATCATTCTGTAGTTGGTGGTTTAGGTGAAGCAGTTGGAACCTTGTTATTAAGAAATGGGCAACATCCACGTTTTGACATGATTGGTTTGCCCGATGCATTTTTAGATGCAGGTGCGCTGCCGACATTGCATGATCGATATGGTATTTCTGTTGAAGCAGTTAAAGAGAAAATTAAAAATCACTTAACCTAAGAGAATCCAATTTTGTTAGTGAATTGAGCATGGTGTACGACAGGAGTCTTGCCATGCTGCAATTTTCTCATACCACTTTTACTCCATTTAACCATTCAAAATATAGCTTATTCAATTAGTTATTTAGGGAAACTTATTTTCAAAATTTGCAGGGATTGTGCAATGAACAAAATTAATTTTTTATGTCTTATTGGTGTACTTATTGGAACAAATACGGCTTGTTTTGCTGGAAACTTATTCGATGTGAATCGGAAAAATTTAATAGGGCAAGGTGAACGAACAGCTTTAGCAGATAAAGGGATCAAATTTGATGGTAGTTTAAATCTCGATATTGCTTACTTGGCAGACGGTGGATATGTCTCACGACAAGATCCAACATATGTTAGCCAGTTTTCACTTGGTTCAACCTTAGATTTAGAAAAATTGATAAATCTAGACGGGCTGAGTGTTCGAGCATTAATTATGGCAAGACAAGGGCAGAGTGTATCAGTAGAACAGATCTCCGATCCGCAAGTACCACAATTGGCCAATGTACAGGCAAATTATGGTCGAGGAAACTCGGGTACAAGACTTGCAGAACTATCGATCGAAAAGAATTTTAGTAACGCAACTACCAGTATTCGAGTTGGGCGTTTTGCAATGGGAACTTATTTCAATGTGATGTCTTGTGACTTTCAAAATAATTCTTTTTGCGGTGCGCAAATGGGGAAATGGCAAGGCAGTAAATGGATTAATGCACCTGTAAGCCAATGGGCTGTAATGTCTAAATATAGTTTCAACCCTGAGGCTTTTATACAATTTGGTGTATTTGAATATAACCAAACAAACTTGGAAGAAAGTGAAGGATGGAATTTGGATACAAAAGATGCCGATGGCGTCAATATTCCTGTTGAGCTTGTCTGGCAGCCGAAACAGGCGATTAATAACTTAGCTGGTATCTATCGTATAGGTGCATTTTACAATACGGCTGATGATCTCAAAAATCAAAAAGACATCGTTACAGGAGAACCAAAATCTCACACATATGGGATGTGGGGAGTCGTAGAACAACAGTTAACCAAAAATGGCTCAAGTCATCAGGGGCTATACGCTTTTGTGAACTTTAGTTTTCATGATCAAACCACTAACAAAGTTGGAAATATGCAACAGATGGGTTTAAAGTACATTGGACTTTTAAATCATTATCCCAATGACATTGTAGGTTTTGCTGCGAATAGAGTTCATGTGAGTGATCGTTACAGCCAAACACAGCAAGCCATTAACAAGGATGCTGAATATAATATTGAGTTGAACTATTCATATTTCCCAATGAAATGGTTGATGCTTAGACCTAATATTCAATATGTAATCAATCCTGGGGCAACGAGTTATGTGGATAATGCTCTAGTGCTGGGCTTAAGCTCGAAAATTATTTTTTAAAAATATATCTACTATAAGAGTTGAACGATATTTTTTAAATTTCTAATATTTAAATTATCACTTTTTTAGAGCTAAATTAAGGGAATATTTTTTATTCTCTTAATTTATGAAAAATCGTCGTTTTCAATAGCTAAAAATTATAGGTATAGGTCAATCCGCTGTTGGTGGTGATGGTCACCTCATGCACATTTTCAGCAGCACACATCATACAAAGGTAGGCAGTCTCTCTAGAGAATAAAGATTATTGATATTATCAAAAAAATATATTTGAATTAACTAAAGAAAAAGGCTCATGGATTTGATATATTTTTATTAAAGACAAAGTCACTAGCAATATACACTGGCATATACCAAATAGGTTTTTTGGCTAGAAGTTTTTAATCTTTAGGGTAAAGTTAGATATTAGTGAACATAAAATGATTGTAAGTTTTCAAGTTAAAAATGTCTAAAAAGCCTTATCTATCAACAGAAATGCAAAAATACCAAACAAAGCAAAAAAGACAAAATAAATTACTTTTGCAACTTTCCATTATTCTATTTATCCCGCCTTTATTGTTATTTCCCGCGTATCCAAGAAATGACTGGCAATATTCCATTTATAAGTACATCACAGAAAATTTGTTGATTACAGTAGGTTCAAAAGGACCACTACCATTTTTTACTATTCTTTCTAGTATATACATTACAATCATTATATTTTTCTTAAGTTGCTATGTCTGCTGGTTATTCTTAAAAAAGTATGGCATTCAAGAAAACTTCCAAAAAAAAATTTACAGTTTATTCTTACAATTCGAATTTTCTTCTTCATATAAATATCCTTGGTTAGAAATACCAATAATCAAAAAAATATTAGTTTCGAGCATTTTTATTTTATGTTTTCTTGGCAGTATATGGCACTTTGTTCATGATGAAATTTCATTTCAAAGTGGTAGTCGTAAAGGTGCACTCATAGAATGGAGTTACAACTATAGAATAGGCGTATTGTTCTGGGAGTTCATTATTAGCTTGTTGAGCATCTCGCCTATTTTTTATTTCTTTCTTTTATTCATTTATCTCAGCAATTACTATTTCCGTGGGTTGGGAACTGGGAAAATTCTTTTTTCCAAAAGAAACAGCAAAACTAAAAAACGTAAGAAAAAAAGATGATTTTGTTAATTCTGCCATATTGTCTTATCCTGTAATAGAACAACACTTATCTCATAAAATGCTCAATCAATTTCTTAGGGCACTTTAATATTCTCGTGGCGTCTATACCATGCACTCCAACATATTTATGTTCTTGCTTGTCACAAATATGGAGGCTTATCCAACACGATCATGCTGAATAAGCCCATTTAAAAATCATCAATCAATATCAGGATGCTGTTTGGCAAGGTGATCACGTTTTTCTTGTAGTTCTTCGATTTTTTGATCAATTTTTTCGATTTTCTGCTCAATATTTCCATGATATTGCTCTAGAAGTTCCTCAGCTTCTTCAGGATCAACCGCCATTGGCTTGGCACCTTTAAGTGGTAAATTTGCTGTTTCTTTAAGATAAATCGCAGTAATAACACCAAAGCAACCACAAATCACCAGATAATAGGCTGGCACCATAATATTTTGAGTCGTTTCAACCAACGTTGCTGTGATGGTAGGTGTTAAACCTGCAATCACCACTGAAATATTAAAGGCAATTGCAAGTGCGCTATAGCGAATTTCAGTTGGAAACAATGCGGGTAGGGTTGAAGCCATTATTCCAATCAGCATATTGAGTGAAAGTGCCAACATCAACAGACCCAAGAAAATTAAATAAACATTATTTGTGGCAAGCAATATAAAGGCTGGATATGACAAAACAATCAGTGCAAAACTCCCTGCAAAGACAAATGGTCGACGACCAATTTTATCACTCAGCATTCCCACGAATGGCTGGACAAAGAGCATTCCGACCATTACTGCAATAATAATCAAAACGCCGTGATTCTCTGAGTAGCCTAAGTTATGTGAGAAATAACTTGGTAAATAGGTAAGTAGCATGTAATAGGTGACATTTGTACACAGAACTAGACCAACACATACCAATAGACTGCGCTTATGTTCACGGAAAATTTGTTTGAAACCCACTTTTTGCGGTTTTTTAGATAGTGACTGTTCTTCAGCATGCGCCTGAAAAGTCGGAGTTTCATCTAAAGAATGACGTAAATATAAGCCAATTAGTCCTAGTGGTAACGCTAAATAAAAGGAATTCGCCAGCCCCAATCGACAAAGGCCGCTTCCCCCATGGAAAAACTAATCATTGAAACGACACCCGCCCCAACAACAAAACCTAAAATAGAACCAAAATCCAGCCAGCTTCCCATGAAACCACGTTTTCGATCTGGTGAATATTCCGCTACAAATATTGCAGCTCCAGCATATTCTCCTCCGACTGAAAAACCCTGAGCAATTTTTACAATGAGTAGCAGAATAGGGGCCCAAATTCCTATACTTTCATAGGATGGGATTAAGCCAATACCAAAAGTACTGACGGACATGATAATAATGGTGATCGCTAGGATCTTTTGACGACCGTATTTATCACCTAAATGCCCAAAAAACAATCCACCTAAAGGTCGAAATATAAAAGGTATAGAAAAGGTTGCGAGTGCTGCAATCATTTGTATACTCGGCGATGAATTTGGAAAAAAGACTTTACCTAATACATAAGCGACATAACCATAAACACCAAAATCAAACCATTCGATTGCATTGCCTAAGGCTGCGGCTTTAATGGCTTTTTTAGTCTTATCATAATCAATAATTTCGACATCATCGATTTCAAGTGGTTTAATTTTTCTTTTATACATAAATGGCTTAATCCTAATGAATGACTGTGTTTAAAAAATCTCTAAACCAAAGTCAAAAATAAAATTCATCATGAGCAGAAATAATTAAAAGATAACGCTAAGTTACATTTAAAATTTCAATGTCATAGAATTTTAATAAATATCAATTGATTATAATTTTAGTTTTTTTGTGGTTTTTATGTGTTGGGTAATCATGAATAAAATGTATGAGATCTGATGTAATTGTGTAATGAGTTTAACGTATATAAATGAATCAAAAGGATTGAAAATAATAGTTGTGTTTCCTTTCGCTAAATTTTTTTTTGCAGTGATTAAAGCTAAATTAAATGATAAAAGATGTTAAGACTAAATATAAGGTATTAAGAGGATGATTGAAGCAAAGAACAGCCGTTAAATATAATTTTAGCTACAATCCCAATGCTAATGAGTGCAATATTAGTTATAACCTTATCCAGCTTAAATGGGACGCTAAAACTTTATAAATATTTTTTATAGATAACAATGAGTCCATTTTATAAGGTCCTGAGTTTTTTAAGTTAAATGTTATATTTTTTGTAAAAATAAGTTATTAAAAACTAATGTAATTTACAATTTTAATGATTAGTTAGACAAAATATCTGTTCATTGAGAAGTACAATTTTTAGCAAGTCACTTATTTCCTGCTTTTGTTTTATGGAAAGCCATTATGTTTTCAAATTATATTCATCCTTTTGTTTTGTTTTTCTCCTTACTCAATCCTTTTTTGATGAGTATTTATATGATCGGGATGATCAGACACACTGAAACTAAAGTATTTAATAAAGGTTTAGCACAAGGTGCTTTGATTGCTTATGTGGTTTTTATGCTTTTTGCATGGGGTGGCGAAGCAATTTTTAGTACTTATTTAAATGTTCGTTTTGAATCATTTCAGATTTTTGGTGGGCTAATTTTCTTGGTGATTGGCTATCGTTTTGTATTTCAAGGTGCAGATACTATCGGAGAAATGAGAGGAACGCCTGCACATTTGGCCAGTACCATGGCTATGCCATTTATGATTGGTCCAGGCACAATTAGTGCAGCTGTGGTGACAGGAGCGAGTATGTCTTTACTCGAATCCGCGGTGTTGATTGCTTTTACCTTATTTATTAGCTGTGGCATTTTAATGATCATGAAGTATGGGCATGACCACTTACGTTATAGCCATGCGAAATATATTGATCGCTATTTTGATATTGTTGGACGTTTATCTGCCTTGTTAATTGGGACTATTGCGATTGATATGATCGCGACAGGGATTATTGGTTTATTTGAAAAGTATTAATAATTATTTATATTTTTGATTTTTAAGATAATTATTAAATAAAAGCTGAGACATGATTTACGCTGAGGTGGGAGATCCACCTCAACATTATGTCAAAGTTTATTCAGGACTATCATCTAGAAATCTTCTTAGCCTTTCAGATTGAGAGGCTGTCCATTTTATATCTTTGTCTAACAAAACGAATTTTAAGTAGAAAATAATGGAGGAATATAGAGATATATGTTGTTTTTATGTGAAATATAACGATAATGATTTTTATTTAGATTAAGAGTTTTATTTCATGGGTAGATGGATTTCTCAAAATCGGATCTTTGCTAAAAGTGCTATTTATCTTGCACTTTATAGTTGTTGGATTGGGACAAGTTATGCTGCGACGGAAGCAACAACAGAACAAACAAATGCTTTACCCATGATCGTTGTCACAGCAGAAAATAATACAGAAAATAACTACACTAAAAAGAATGCCAGTACATCTACTAAACTCGATTTGAGTATAAAAGAAACCCCACAATCTGTTTCAGTGATTACACGCAAACAAATCGAAGATATGGGGGCGACAAATTTGGGTGATGCATTATTAAATACAACAGGGATTTTGCTAACAGGGGATAATACGGAGAGAACCAACTTTTCAATTCGAGGGTTTAATGTTGGAGATGGTTGGAATTCAAATATATTGCAATATGATGGGGTTGCTGTAAATGCAAGTAATGTCACCTCATCTAAACCAGATATGGCAACCATTGAAAGTATTGAAGTATTACGAGGGGCAGCAGGGTTAATGCAAGGTTCAGGAGAACCGTCTGGTGCAATTAATCTTATTCGTAAAAAACCAACAGAAACTTTTCAAGCAAGTGGTGCTGTAAGTTATGGCTCATGGAACACAGTACGTGGAGAAATGGATGTTTCTGGTCCATTGAATCAATCTGGGAGCGTGCGTGGTCGTCTAGTGGCGGCAGGTCAAGATGGTGATTCATTTATGAAATCTGTTACTCGTGATTCTAATGTTTTATATGGAATCGTGAGCAGTGATTTAACTGAAAATACGCTATTGAATATTGGATATTCACGTCAAGGTGAACATGCAGTTCCCGTCAATACAATTCCTAACTATTTTAATGGTACTAAAATAGGCATCGATAATTCTAACTGTGGTTGTGATTACAGAGATTTTTGGGATAAAACCAATACACAAGGCTTCTTAGATATTAGCCATAAATTTGATAATGGGTGGGAAGTAAAAGCCAGCTATTTGAAGGCAAGATATGTCATGGATATGGCATTTACATCACTGGGATTATCTTCAACTACGACAAGTGCAGATAATGCTTTGGCAACTGTTTATAAGTACGGATATAACTATGAGCAAAAATTAGATATTTATGATTTTTTTGCAAAAGGTACATATCGATTATTTGGCCGTGAGCATGACCTAGTATTTGGCGCAAATCACAGTAAAAGTAATATTACAGGGGCATGGACAAGTTGGGACCAAGTTCTAGAAGATTATAGTTTGGTTGGTGGGGGGGAAACACCAACGCGTGACTATTTATACGTCAATATCAAAAATTACAGTCCTTATCAATTACCTTATATCGCGCCACGTTATCAAAATACCAGTGTTGATCAGGTACGTCAGACAGGATTCTATCTCACCACTCGCTTAAATATTATTGATCCTCTCAAAGTTATTGCAGGTGTGCGCCAAAGCAATTATGAAAGTGTAAACGAATATAAGAAATCTAATATTTTAACACCCTACTTTGGACTTACTTACGATATCAATGATGCATTGACTGCATATGCGAGTTATACCGATACTTTTGTTGTTCAAAATGCTAAAGATCGTTATGAGACATTACTTGATCCAGTACAAGGTAATGTTTATGAAATTGGTTTGAAAGCAGGTCTTTGGGATGATCGTTTAATTGCATCAGTTGCTGGATTTAAAACCAATCAAATAAATCGGTCAATACGAGATGAAAGTTCGAAAGGTCAGTGTCCGTTTAATGGTGGTGAGGCTTATTGTAATGTTGCATCGGGTGAGGTGATCAGTAAAGGGATTGAAACTGAGATTCGTGGTGAAATTATCCCCAATCTTAATTTAAGTTTCGGCTATACATACAATACTACGGAATATGCAAACGACCCTACAAATCAAGGTTTGGTTTTTAATGAGGATACGCCTGAACATATTGCACGTTTATTTGCGACCTATAAGTTTGCAAATAATTTAATCCTAGGCGGCGGTGCAAATTATCAAAGTACTTGGAAAGTGGGTCGTTATAGCGAACATCCTTATCGTCAGCCTGGATATACGATTGCTAACTTGGTGGCGAGTTATCCATTAAGTGATAAAGTGAATATTGCATTGAATATCAATAATATTTTTGACAAAGAATATTATTCACAAATTTATAGTGATGGAACTATTCGTTTTGGTAATCCTCGAAATGCAACGCTCACCTTACGCGCAAAGTTTTAAATCAATCGAAGGATGGCTGATATTTTCAGCCATTCACTAAAATAACAATCCAATTGACACCTTAAAATACACTCAAAACCTCAACAAATTTTCTTAATTAAATTTTTTATAAATTTATAGACGACTGGTCTATTATTAATTTATAGTGTGTATATGAAACGATCAGATAAAAGTGAAGCGACTCGACAACATATCTTAAATACTAGTTTTAAGTTGGTATTACATAAAGGTTTTGTCGGCGTCGGCTTACAGGAAATTTTAACGACTTGCGGTGTACCCAAAGGCTCGTTCTATTATTACTTTTCTTCCAAAGAAGCATTTGGTTGTGCGCTTTTACAGCAATACCTTGCTGATTATAAAGTGAAAATCGATCAATTAATTCTACAAGAAGAGCGGAGTGCTTATGCGCGTTTAGTTGCACTTTGGCAAGCATGGATTGATGATCCATGCCATAACGATGGTGGTTGGGCTGAGAATTGCCTAATTGTAAAACTTGCAGCTGAGGTTTCAGATTTATCGGAAGATATGCGTCAGATTTTAAATTTTGGTGTAACCAAGCTGACAGAACGCATTGCAAATTTACTTAGTGACGGACAACAGGATGGCTCAATTCCACAACATATTGAGCCTGAGAAAATGGCACAAACCATGTATCAACTCTGGTTAGGCGCAGCTTTATTGGCGAAACTTGCACAGAACAAACAGCCACTTTATCTGGCTTTAGAAACCACACAGCAATTACTAAAACCTATATAGGAACAACAAATGAAAAGTATTATTCATCATATTTTTGGCGAACCTGTCGACGTATTAGCATCAGCAGAAATGCCAAAGCCAGAGCCAAAAGCAGGCGAAGTTCGTATTAAAATGATTTTATCTCCGATGCATAACCATGATGTTTGGACGGTGAGAGGCAGTTATGGCTATAAGCCAACACTTCCTGCGATTGGGGGGAGTGAAGCCGTTGGTGTGATTGATGCTGTTGGTGAGGGTGTCGATGCTGTATCTGTTGGGCAACGTGTTGCAGTGGCTGCGGTCCATGGCAGTTGGGCAGAATACTTTATTGCACCTGCCCATAGTGTGGTTCCTTTAATTGATGCAATAGATGATGAAACCGCTGCACAATTGATTGGTATGCCGATTAGTGCACTGATGTTGTTAGATTTTATTGATTTAAAACAAGATCAGTGGCTTATCCAAAACACAGCCAATGGCGCTGTGGGTAAAACTGTTGCGATGATTGCGCACGCTCGCGGTCAAAAAGTCATTCATTTAGTTCGCCGTAGTGATGCAGTTGCAGAAATGAATGGTTTAGGTATTCAAAATGTAGTGGCGACTGATCAAGTGGATTGGAAAGATCAAGTAAAAGCGATACACGCAGATCAACCTTTAATTGCTGGGGTAGATTCAATTGGCGGTAAAGCCAGTGGTGAAATGTTGGCTTTACTCAGTGAAAATAGTGTATTGGTTTCATTTGGCAGTATGACGGGTGAACTGATGCAAATTTCATCAGGTGATCTTATTTTCAAACAAGCCACAGTAAAAGGCTTCTGGGCGAGTGTGGTCAATAAGCAATTGTCTGCTGAACGCAAAAAAGAGTTAATTGTAGAATTGTTGACTTTAGCTGCTCAGAAAAAATTGGTGTTGCCTGTTGAAGGTATCTTTAGTTTTGATCAGATTCAAAATGCGGCAGCCAAAGCCACTCAAGGTGCACGCCAAGGCAAAGTATTATTAAAACCATAAATATATTTGAGGTAGATCAGTTGTAAGACTGATCTATGACCAATTTTAAAAATAAGGAAAAAACGATGATTGGACAAATTTTAATTGCCTTAATTGCACTGTTACATGTGTATATTTTAGTTTTAGAGATGTTCTTATGGGACAAACAATACGGTTTAAAAGCATTTGGGAATACGCCTGAAAAAGCACAGCTCACCAAAGTCATGGCACAAAATCAAGGTTTATATAATGGGTTTTTAGCTGCTGGTTTATTTTGGTCTTTATGTGCACCTGCAATTTATGCATTATCACTGGCGAATTTCTTTTTAGGCTGTGTGTTGGTTGCTGGGATTTATGGCGGTATGACTGCAAGTAAGAAAATTATTTATATACAAGCGATTCCTGCAGCTTTGGCATTAATTGTTGTGAATTTGAATTACTAAAGTAAGGGGCTTACCTAGCCCCTTACTTTAAATTTATTCAAAAATAATTTGATTAAACAGCAACATCAGTGCGATCAATAAAATTAAGCTTGGATAATGATATTAATTTATTTATTAATACCTCTGATGTTGGCGAACTTCAATTGACTCTAATCCATCTATTCGCCTGCTTTGTAATGCGTAGGCAATTTGATCCAATCTTCACGCGATAAATAGCTGATATGCTCTGTACGGTAATCTGCTAGAAACTGATTATATTTATCTGTTTCAGTATGATGATGCTTAAAGCCACATTTTGCTTGTGCTTTATGTGACTGTTCATTATCTGCAAAGTAACCACACCATAAAGCTTGTAATTGCAAATCTTCATAGGCATGTTGCATGACTGCCTTAACAGCCTCAGGTATAAAACCATTTCCCCAAAAGGGAACACCAATCCAGTAAGCCACTTCTGCTTCATTATCTGCAATATCGAAATTACTGTCTTGCCCAATCAGTAGACCAACCATACCAATGGCTCGATTGTCATGCTTTTTTGCAAGCGCATAGACTTCATCATGTGCAAAAACTGTCTGAATATACTCTAAACTTTGTGCCTGACTTTCATGTACCGGCCAGCCCGCAATTGGCCCAACGCGTTCATCTTTTGCATATTCATATAAACTTTCTGCATCACTTTCTTGCCAAGGTCGTAAAATTAACCGTTCAGTTGTCAAAATCATATTGTAAAGTCGCTTATAAAATTCATCAAATTTCAAAAGGAACTATAGGTATTTTAGGCGCTTATTACTATTACCAAATTTTGGCAATTTCGGTACTTTTCAAAACAAAATCATTATAATTAGGCAGATATTTAATAAATTTTATTCAAAATGCAAAGTGATCTAAATTTTCTTCATCAAAATGTAAAAGATTATCTATGGAGGACAAGTAATCTAAGTGATTCGTTAAATCAACCTTTATTGTTAGCGTATTGTTCACTTATTTTTGTCAAAGAAGGTCTAGTCACACTACCTCACCTTAAAAAAGATTTACCAACTGGAACTGTTAAAAGCATCTTAAAGCAAGCCGGTCTTGAGTGACCCACTGCATCCAAGCTTCATTTTCTCCAAAAGAGGTGAGTATGTTATATCCAATTGCAGTAGAAAAAGACTCGAATGATGAAGCCTATGGCGTGATTGTTCCTGATATTCATGGATGTTTTTCTGCGGGAGATACTTTTAAAGAAGCATTAAGCAATGCGAAAGAAGCCATTGCAGATCATTTGGAGATTCTCGCAGAAGATGGCAAAAATATTCCTTTGGCATCAGAAGTAAGTAAATTTCTTAACGATGAAGAGTTTAAAGGCTTTATCTGGGCAGTCCTAGATGTTGATGTGAATCGTTATTTAGGTAAGGCTGAAAAAATTAATGTCACTTTACCAAGTCGCTTAATTTATCTCATAGAAGATAAAGTGGGTAAAGATAAGCAGTATAAAACCCGTTCTGCAGCAGCTGGTGCAGAAAAAATACTGCAAGCTTCATCCATAGCTAATCAAAAAGCCCCACTCAATTGAGTGGGCTTCTGAATATTTAAAGAAAAGTGAATGAGTATTAAAACGAATACTCAGCAAGAAGCAAAATATTTTTAGAAAGTCCACTGTTCACTGCCGAGTAGGCAGCTTAGAAATGTAGACGGATTCTACCACCACAGTCGTGCTAGTCTACTGCCATACAGGCAGCTTAAAAGAAGCCAACACAACATATTTTAATATGTTAACTAATTCACACTTTTATTAGAAAAAATATTTACATGATTTTTAACATTAAAAAATTGAAGAGTACATGGATATCCTAAGAACATTTCCTCCATAAACCTGTTCCTAAATACAAATATTAATTTTCTCTCTTAGCAAGTATTGCTCACTGAAAATATCTAATGGCAATGAAACACGAATAATAAAAATAGTGCTTAAAACATGTCTGTGCTTGATTCTTAGGATAAGTCCGGGGGGAGGGTAGAGTCGTTGCATGGTTGCAGTCATTCTAAATTTTTTAAATAAGCATGCTTAATTTTGATCAAACTCTACGAGCAAAATTAACTTAAAAAGATGCTTTACTAGATTGATAACAGCTCTAAATTGAGGCTGAAATAACGTGAATTTAACTTGTTCATGAAAAATTTACAAAAAAAAATTCTTTAAATAAAACTGAAATATCAATTTAATGATTATTTAACATATTGAAATATATGGCTAAATAATTTATCTCAAAAAATACAAATTTATATACGCTTGTATCTATTTATTATGAAAAGTGTGACTTTGTTTACATTTTTGTCCCAGTGTGCATAATAGCCATCGACCAACACTAATCATTTTTTGTTTGTATAGGATATTTGGTATGAAAAACATTTTTTTAGCAGCATCAGTTTCAATTTTAGGAATTTCTAGTGCTTTTGCAGCAGATGGCACAATCACAATTAACGGTTTAGTGACTGACAAAACTTGTGACATCGTGACTCCACAAGGTAAAGATTTCACTGTTACTCTTCCAACAGTATCTAAGCAAACTCTTGCTAAAACTGGTGATATCGCAGGTCGTACGCCATTCACGATCAACTTGGCGAACTGCTCTGAAGGTAAAGTTGCAACTTATTTTGAACCAGGTTCAACAGTTGACTTTGGTACAGGTCGTTTAAACAACACAGATGCAACTGGTGCAAAAAACGTACAAGTTCAATTGTTAGGTTCAAATAACCAATTCATCCCTGTACTTGCTGCTGGTGCTTCTGGTGCACAAGCTAACTCTCAGTGGGTAGATGTTGCTGACAAAGGTGCAGCAGACCTAAATTACTATGCTGAATATTATGCAACTGATGCATCTGCTGCTGGTAAAGTAACTACTTCTGTTCAATACACTATTATCTATCAATAATTTTTTATTGAATGGTACGGAGCTAGATTGCCTGGCAAACTAGCTCTTTTACTTTGTTTTAGATAGAGATAATCGTTATGTTCTTGAATCACTCCTTTCTTAAAAAAGGTTTACTCGCATTTTTAATTCCGTTTGGTGCAGCAAATGCTGAAATCATCATTCATGGTACACGTGTGATTTATCCATCTGATGCACGTGAAATTACTTTACAAGTAAGTAATAACGGAAATAATCCTGCATTGGTTCAAGCATGGATTGATGAGGGAGATGCGAAATCGACTCCAGATCAATCAAAAGCGCCTTTTATGATTACACCGCCTATATCGCGTGTAGAAGCTAAAAAAGGGCAGTCTTTACGGATTACCAGTTTGCCTAATACAAATGAGTTAAGTAAAACTCAAGAAACACTTTTTTGGTTAAATATTCTTGATATTCCGCCAAAACCTTCTGCGAAAGATCAGAATGTTATACCAGACAACTTTTTACAACTTGCCATTCGATCACGTATTAAGTTTTTTTATCGCCCAACTGGAATTAAAGAAGATGTCGCTTTGGCACCTGAAAAATTACAGTGGAGCAATAACGGTACTCAGTTAACTGTAAAAAACCCAACACCATTTCATATTACCTTGACCTCTATTATGCAGGATCAATCAGGCAAACGCGTTGACTTGATTTCACAAGGCTTAATGTTGAAACCATTTTCTGATGGAACTGTGAATTTAAAAAATTCTAATGTCTCTAAGATGACCTTTACCACAATCAATGATTATGGTGGTCGTATAGAGCGAAATATTAAATTTTAATAGATTGCACAAGTCTTTAAGTTTCTTGAACACGAGAAATTTAAAGCACCTTCGCAGTGATGATT
The DNA here is from genome assembly GCF_058242925.1 of Acinetobacter sp. LipI_19. NCBI lineage: Bacteria > Pseudomonadati > Pseudomonadota > Gammaproteobacteria > Moraxellales > Moraxellaceae > Acinetobacter > Acinetobacter sp. LipI_19. Next base: position 2,755,543 of record NZ_JBZAYK010000001.1, on the reverse strand, counting down.
TAATCATTCCATTTATCTGATATTAAGCGAGTAAAAAACCCTATTCATTTGTTGATAGGCAGACTTCTTTATGCAAAAAAATGAACAAAGCTACAAGTGGATCAAGCGACATATTAGTTACTATGTGGCTTGTGGGGTTATTACACTCAGCATTCCTGCTTTAGTTAATGCATCTGAAACTGACTTAAAAGAGGCTGAAAAGTCTCCGGCTGCTGCAGAAGCAGAATTTGATTCGGCTTTTTTAATTGGCGATGCCAAAAAGATAGATGTAAACCGCTTTAAATATGGTAACCCTGTCTTACCAGGTGACTATAATGTTGATATTTATGTCAATGGTAACTGGTTTGGTAAACACCGTATGGTGTTTAAAGCAACTGAAAATAATCAAAATGCTTTTACCTGCTTTAACTCAAATCAATTATTAGAATATGGCGTAAAAGCAGAGGTATTAAAAAAAGGCGATAGCTTTGCTTTGACTGGTTGTCAGAAAATCGAGGAATGGGTTGAAGATTCTTTTTATGAATTTGATACTTCACGTTTACGTGTAGATATTTCAATTCCACAAGTTGCAATGCAAAAGAATGCCCAAGGCTATGTCGATCCAAGCGTATGGGATCGTGGGATCAATGCTGCATTTCTATCTTATAATGCTAGTGCATATAAAACATTTAATAAAATGCAAGGTGGGGAAGAAACCACAAACGCGTTTACTTCGGTTACAGCTGGTGCAAATTTGGCAGGTTGGCAATTGCGCCATAATGGTCAATGGCAGTGGCAAGACCGCACCACGACAGAAAATAAATCTAAATCAAGCTATGACTCAATTAACACCTATGTTCAGCGTGCATTTCCTCAATACCGTGGCGTATTGACTTTAGGTGAAAGCTTTACCGATGGTGAAATTTTTGATTCATTTGGTTATCGCGGTTTGGATTTTTCCAGTGATGACCGTATGTTACCGAACAGTATGATTGGTTATGCACCACGTATTCGAGGTAATGCAAAAACCAATGCAAAGGTTGAAGTACGTCAGCAAGGTCAATTAATTTATCAAACGACTGTTGCACCCGGTAGTTTTGAAATTAATGATCTCTACCCAACAGGGTTTGGTGGTGAACTTGAAGTTTCTATTTTAGAAGCCAATGGCGAGATTCAACGCTATTCAATTCCTTATGCATCTGTTGTTCAAATGCTTCGCCCAGGAATGAGTCGTTATTCTGTATCAATGGGTCAATTCCGCGATAAAGATATTGATTTAGATCCATTTATTGTACAAGGGAAATATCAACGCGGTATCAATAACTCAATCACTGCTTATGGTGGTGTACAGTTTTCAGAAGACTATTCAGCAGTAACTTTGGGTAGTGCTTTTGCAACGCCAATTGGTGCAATCGCAGTCGATGTGACACATTCACAAGCAGATTTTGAACGTCGTAAGAGTGAAAGTGGGCAAAGCTTCCGTATCAGTTATAGTAAATTAATTACGCCAACAGATACCAATTTGACTTTGGCTGCATATCGTTATTCTACAGAAAATTTTTATAAGCTACGTGATGCGATATTGGTACAAGACCTAGATAATAAAGGCATTAGCTCAGCGCATGTAGGTAAACAACGTAGTGAATTTCAGATCACTCTGAATCAGGGCTTACCGCGTGATTGGGGGAATATTTATGCAACAGGTTCTTGGGTGGATTATTGGAATCGCCAAGAAACAACGCGTCAGTATCAAGTCGGATATAGCAATAGCTATCGTGGGTTAACTTATGGTTTATCAGCAATTAAACGTATTGTTGAAAACAATGCGACAAGTATAAGTAATAGTGATACTGAGTATATGCTGACCCTTTCATTGCCACTTTCATTTAAGAAAAACTCAGCGAACTTTAACTCGATTATGACGCAAGATAATGCGACTGTTGGGGTAAGTGGCATAGTGGGCGATCGTTTTAACTATGGTACATCTGTATCTACTCGCTATGGTGATAATCCTAGTGCCAATTTGAATGCCCAATATCGTACAAACTATGCGACCGTTGGTGGATCATACAGTGTTGCAGACCGTTACCAACAAGCAATGTTGACGGCACGTGGTAATATTGTTGCTCATCCTGAAGGTGTTTTGTTTGGACCAGATCAGGGACAAACCATGGTCTTGGTGTATGCGCCTGAAGCAGCTGGTGCAAAAGTAAATAATGCAACAGGTTTAAGTATCAATAAATCTGGTTATGCTGTGATTCCATATGTAACACCGTATCGTTTAAATGATATTACTCTTGATCCTCAAGGAATGTCGACAGATGTGGAGTTGGATGGTACAAGTCAGCGTATCGCACCCTATGCAGGTTCGATTTCACAAGTGAGTTTTGCAACTAAAATTGGTAAAGCAATTTATATCCGCAGTAAAAAAGAAAATGGTGATACCTTACCTTTTGCAGCAGAAGTATTTGATACAAAAGGTGAAAATATTGGGATGGTTGCACAAGGTAGTATGGTTTACTTAAGAACCAATACTACAGCAGACTCGGTTACAGTAAAATGGGGCGAAAATGCCAACGAGCAATGCCGCATTCAATATGACGTTTCTGCGCAAGCAGCAGACAAAAAGCAAAATATGATTATGGCGGAAGGTGTATGTCAATGAACGGTAAAGTTTTAAATCGTATTCTCTTGCTCATTGCTGGGACTGTGAGTTCAGGGACGTATGCTGCATGTATACCAGATCGTGGTTTCTCTACTGTTGATGTGAGCATGGCAGTAGGACGTGTTGTGGTGAGACCAAGTGACCCTGTAGGAAAGGTTTTACGCAAAGCCTCTTTTCCAATTAGACCCAATGGTTCGACGTATAGTTGTGGTAGTTATGGGACACTTGGTGCAGTTTTAACTCAAAACTATTCACTTAGCCCGATCGGTAATTCGGTTTATAACACCAATATTGATGGGATTGGAATTCGCTTATACCGGGAAGCACCAACAGCTCCTGGTTTTGCCGATTATTATCCTTATACACGAAGTGCGAGTGGTAGACGTGTTTTGGCTGAAGGTTTTTTTATTGTTGAAATTGTTAAAACGGCGACATCAACAGGATCTGGCGCACTGGTTCCAGGCACATATAGTAGTTATCGTTCTGGTGAACGCCCAAGCCCGCCTTGGTTAACCAGTACGGTATATGGGAATGCGATTACTATTGCGTCTTCTTCATGTGAAATATTGGGAAATATTAATAAAACCGTGACACTGCCAACCGTAAATAAGGTTGATTTTAAAGGTGTTGGTTCAACGCAAGGTGAGCAAGCCTTTGATCTCAACATTTTGTGTAATGGTGGTAAAAACCCTAGTGGTTATGAAGAAAGCAATAAAATCAGCCTAAGCTTTGATTATGATGCGGTGAGTAGTAGCACTCAAAATGTACTTGCGAATACAAATACCGCAGGAAGCAGTGCATCAGGTGTTGGCGTACAATTGCTTTCACAATATAAAAATTCGAATAAAGTGATTGCTAAAAATGACAAGCTAGAATTAGGCACGTTAAAGTCAAATGATAATATTCAATATAATGTGCCAATGACTGCGCGTTACTATCAGACTGCAACCAAAGTGATGCCCGGAAAAGTACGAGCTATGGCAACCGTCACAATTGAATATGATTAATTGATGTAAATCATATTTTTTAAAATTATTTTTTTATTTATTGATTGGAAAATCTTGTATTAATAATAAGGTTATGTAATTAATTAACTACACCATTTCTTTAGAGGGGAATGAGATGGAGTTAAATAAAAAACTATCCTTTTTATTAATAACATTTACAACGATATCGAGTTTAAGTTTAGCCACTTACGCAGAGGAGATTCATTTTCAAGGGCAAATTGTAGAATTTACATGTGAAAAGGATTCTAATAATTCTAATTGCAAAGTGATTGATAATACGATTGATGTACTGAGAAAAACCAGCATAATAGATAGCTTTAATTTCAATAGCTTAGTTGATAAAAATGCCAATAGTATGGCGCATTTAAAAATTCAAGATTTGGAGAGTGATCAGCATAAAATATTGGTGGTAGATTATTATTAAGCCAATTAATATGTGAAATAAATAACATAAATTAAAAAATATGTTGTGTGATAAGTTAAAATATAATCTGATTACTTAGCTTGGATTATATTTTAATTCGTATTAAAAATAACCAAATTTAAATGTTTGTATATTATTTTATCGGTTGAACGGTTTTTCTTAATATATCCATAAAGGTTTTTAAGATAATATTATAGTTTTTCCCTTTATGTGTAATCAGACATATCGGTGTACTATAATGCATTCTCTCCTTTAAAATGGGTTGCATCAAACCATCTTGGACCCATTTTTTCGCATAATGATCGGGTAAAAACCCCATAAATTTTCCTGAAAGAATCAGAAAAGCAATACCTTCTCGATCACTGGCTGTCGCTGAACAGTTCAAGCGTTGATGTAACTTCATTGCATCGGGGGTAATCGCGTAATTGGGAAGAACTGTATTGCATCGTTTTAAGTCATCTAAACTTATTTCACCTAAATGCTGAAAGAGTGGGTGGTTTTGTCCACAATAGAGTGAAGACTCTTCGTTATATAAATGAAAATAATCTAGACCTGACAATGGACTCACCAACGGAATCGCACCAGCATGTAAGCGATTGTCCAAAACACGGCACTCAATATCTGACACTGTGCTCATACTAATATTAATAACCACCTCTGTATTTTCTTCCGCAAGCTGTGCCAATGTATTGGTGATATATGCACTAGGCATCGTGACTAAGTTATTAATAATACCAATATTAAATTCACCTTTGAGCTGATTATGCATTTGATTGATTTTGGCACGAAAGTCCTCAATCGAAGCGGTCAGTACTTCAATATATTGTAAAACTTCTCGACCTTCATCGGTGATGGAGAAGCCTGCTCGACCACGTTGACAGAGTCGAATCCCTAAGCGATTTTCCAGATCACTCATATGCAGACTAATGGCAGAACGACTGATCCCAAGGATACTTTCGGCAGCAGTGAAACTGTGACAATCACACACTGTTTTAAATATTTTGAGTAACTTTATATCAAAATCAGTAACTTGGTTTAATTTTTTAGGTTTCATTTAGTTTTGCTTTTTTATATCTAAACTCAAGATATTTTGAATTTATCAAAACTATTTCGCTTTGTACACTCAAGAGATAATCACAAAACAAGAAGAGTACTTATGTTCGATATCGATATATCAAATGACCGTGATGACGCATTGGAAGCCAGTCAGTCAAATGAGCAGATGAATTTAAATTATCAAGCCCATTGGATGCCATTTTCTGCAAACCGTAATTTTCATAAAGATCCGCGCATGATCGTGGGTGCAAAAGGATCGTATTTAATTGACAGTACTGGGCGTGAGATTTATGACTCATTGTCAGGGCTATGGACGTGCGGTGCAGGGCATACACTGCCTGAAATCCAGAAAGCCGTGAGTAAGCAATTGGCAAAATTGGATTACTCACCTGCATTCCAATTTGGACATCCTTTATCTTTTCAATTGGCTGAAAAAATAGTTCAGCTGATGCCGGAAAAATTGCAGCACGTATTTTTTACCGACTCAGGTTCAGAATCTGCGGACACTGCCATCAAGATCGCACGTGCCTATTGGCGTATTCAAGGAAAACCAAGCAAAACCAAATTGATTGGTCGGGCACGTGCCTATCACGGTGTAAACGTGGCGGGGACCAGTCTAGGTGGAATAGGCGGCAATCGTAAAATGTTTGGTCAATTGATGGATGTTGATCATTTGCCTCACACTTTGCAAGCGCACTTAAGTTTTACCCAAGGCTGTGCAGAGACGGGTGGGGTTGAGCTGGCTGATGAAATGCTCAAGCTGATTGAATTACATGATGCTTCTAATATTGCAGCAGTAATAGTAGAGCCTGTTTCAGGTTCAGCAGGGTGTATCGTGCCACCTGTTGGTTATTTACAACGCTTGAGAGAAATTTGTGACCAACACGATATTTTACTGATTTTTGATGAGGTGATTACAGGCTTTGGGCGCATCGGCAAATGGACTGCGGCAGAATATTTTGAAGTTATCCCAGATCTTTTGACTTTTGCTAAACAGATTACCAATGGTGCAATTCCATTAGGTGGTGTGGTCGCAAGCCATGAAATTTACAATGCATTTATGCAGCAAGATCTACCCGAACATGCGATTGAATTCACCCATGGCTATACCTATTCAGCCCATCCTGTTGCTTGTGCCGCTGCTCTAGCAACGCTGAATGTTCTTGAACAAGAAAATTTAATTTCTCAATCTGCTGACTTAGCGCCAAGGTTTGAAAAGCTTGTCCATGAGTTAAAAGGTTCACCTCATATTGTCGATATTCGGAACTGTGGATTGATTGGTGCATTGCAATTGGCACCGCGTGATGGCGATGCCACGATTCGAGCTTTTGAAATTGGAATGAAACTGTGGAAAGCCGGTTTCTATGTCCGTTTTGGCGGGGATACCATTCAGTTTGGCCCGATGTTTAACAGCACAGAAGTGCAATTAACGAGTTTGATGAATGCAGTAGGTGAAGCAATTTATCAGGTGAAATAAGTAAGATGAGCGCTTAAGCAAAAATGACACTAAATCACGTGGTATAGAAGGGAATGAGAATAGATAAGGAAATGTAATGAACAATTTAGAAAATTTTAATGGTGATAAGTTGATTGATGTTAATGCAATACAATCCTTCAAGCGGGTTGGATATTTTATTCACGACAGTCTGGTTGTTAAGTCGGCAAGAAAACACCCTCTATATCAACCAGCCACAGTAGAGATCCGTAAACAATTTGCGCTTGCTAATACCGTGTTGGTGAATCAGGTGCTTCAAATTGCACAACTGAAGTTTGGTTATCATGAAGATCAACAAAATGACTTTGGACCGCTCATTTCGCAAGTACATAACGATAAAGTTCAAGCTTTTATCCAAAGTGCTGAACATCAAGGTGCTAAAATCGTTGTCGATGGTTGTGATACCAAACCTATAGGTTATAAGACTGGATTTTTTGTTGACTCAACGCTAATTGATCAGGTTTCATCAGACATGACCAGTTATCAGCAAGAAATTTTTGACCCTGTTCTACAAGTGATTCGCATAGAAACCATGCAACAGGCGATGCAACTGATTAATGATCATGAGTATGGAGATGGCATCTGTATATATACCCGTGATGGGTATGCTTTTGGGCCAAATGGAGTGCATTTTTATACGCGTCGTAAAACCATTACCCCGTGTTGGCCTTCTTCACACGTTTGTGAAGCTAAGCTGTTTTCAATGCCCACCTTAAATTAATTTTTTGTGTATAGAGGGAAGGTCATTAATTTTCTCTATTTTTAATAAGGATTTAACAATGTAGATCACGATTTTAAAAGTATTTTTAAGGAATAAAATATGAATGGTGTTAAAACAACAAAATTAGGTGAAGGACTTTCCAATCGACATATCACGATGATTAGTATCGGTGGCGTTATTGGTGCTGGTTTATTTGTGGGCTCTTCAGCTGCAATTGCCAAAGCAGGTCCTGCTGCTGTACTGGCTTATATTATTACCAGTATTATCGTTTTTCTGGTGATGCGTATGCTTGGTGAAATGGCTGTTGCGCAACCAGATACAGGTTCATTTTCTACTTATGCCCGTAAAGCAATTGGCCCATGGGCAGGCTTTACCGTGGGATGGTTGTATTGGTGGTTTTGGGTTTTGGTGATCCCTATCGAAGCAATTGCAGGTGCTGAAATTTTACATGCATGGTTTCCTCAAGTTTCCAGTGCTATTTATGCCTTTGCTTTTATTATTTTACTCAGTTTAGCCAATTTCTTTAGTACCAAAAGTTTTGGTGAGTTTGAGTTTTGGTTTGCGTTAATTAAAGTTGTTGCAATACTGCTTTTTATTTTTATTGGTGCATCGGCAGTATTTGGGCTTTGGCCTTTAGCGCACGATGTTAGTGGTATTGGCCATTTATTTTCAAATGGCGGTTTTATGCCGCATGGAATGGGTGGTGTTCTATCAGCTATTTTAATTTCAGCATTTTCGTTTTTCGGTGTTGAAATCCTTTCCATTGCAGCAGCAGAGTCTAAAAATCCACAAGATAAAATTAAACGTGCTACCAATTTGGTGCTTTACCGAATTATCTTATTCTTTGTTGTTTCAATTTTCCTTGCGGTTGCTTTAGTTGATTGGCGTTCCCCAGATTTACAAAAATTGGGGACATTTCAATATGTCTTGGTCAGTCTCAATGTTCCTCAAACTAAATTGATTATGGACATGGTGGTCTTTATTGCAGTTGCAAGTTGTATGAATGCAGCTGTATATACCTCTTCACGTATGCTGTTTGCATTGGGTACACGTCAAGAAGCGCCAAAAGTTGTGACTAAAATTAATGATGCAGGTGTGCCGACAGTTGCAGTGTTTGCTTCAACTTTTGTTGGTCTGATTTGTTGCGCCGTGAATTATATGTTCCCTGGGCAAGTTTTTGGATTTTTACTGTCAACAACGGGTTCGATTGCGCTGGTGGTTTATTTAGTGATTGCAGTGTCTCAGTTACGCTCAAGACGTAAACTAGAAAAAATAGGGAAGCAAATTACCTTTAAAATGTGGTTATTTCCTTGGCTGACATGGTTTGTGATTGTCGTGATTATGAGTGTATTGGCATATATGTTTTTATCGCCTCAATATAGTTATGAGACCACCTTATCTTTAGGAGTAACCTCAGTTGTAGTAATTTGTGGAATTCTTGTGACTCGTAAGAATAAAACTACAAAGCGCATAGTAATGCATTTGGATTAAAGGATCATTTACGCTTATAGAAAAATAATCAAACTTTGTACTTTGAGGGTAAAACAGCGGTACAAGGTTTGTATTATGTATGAACGCTGTAGTTTTTTTCTTCATGCCTTGTAGTAACAATAACAACTTATGCTGGATTCTCTCGGTGTTTTACAAAGCATGGGCTTATTTTATTCTCTTGCATAAACATTCTGCTCATTGAAACGAGTTTCAAACTTTTCATTAATATCCAGTTTTTTATTGATATTTTGCTTTCTCCACATCGAAGGAGAAACACCATACCATGCTTTAAAAGCACGATTAAAGGAAGTTTGGTCTTTATAAGCAAGTAAATAAGCAACTTTTGTTATGGATAAATTTTGGTTTTGCAGATATTTTTTTGCCAAATTTTGCCGAATATTACATAAGATTTCTTTAAATGATAAACCTCTATTTTTTAAATATTTTTGTAGTGCTCTTGCCGATAGATTTAATGACTTTGCGATAGAGTGAATTTGAACATTATTATTCTCAAGTGCTTGCAACATACTCAGATTAACTAACTCTAAGAATGAATCTTCCTGAGGCATTTTACTAAGTAATATATCGGCATGGTCAAATAAAATTTCTAAAAGAATAGGATCATAGTATTTTAATTTAGTTTCCAGTAGTGAGCTGAGTATCACAATCCGAGTTTGACTTGCATCAAATTGAATTGGGCAGTTAAACAATTGTTGGTATTTTTTTATATCATTTGGCTTAGGGATCGCAAGTTCTAAACGATGAAAAATATTTTCACCTGAATCAATGAGTTGTTTTAAATGATGAAAGAGCACAGAAACCTGTATTTCTTCAACAACTATCGTTTCTTGAGTATATAAACCTACTTGTAAATAAGCGGGTTTATCCCATGAGATTGAAAAGTAGTTTTCATCAAGCAGAACTTTTTTAGGGATATAATTGAACCATAGCTTTTCGTATCGACTCAGTATTTTGATGTAGTCTGCTAAAGTATTACTTGACTGCGCCATATACGCTACGATACCCATATGTTTTGGCTGGACTAAAGCACCAATGTCTAATCCCACGCCAGCTTGAGGATATTGTGTGTTGATTTCTTTTATCCGCCTGAGCCATTCTCCAAATGGAATATGATCATTTAAATGGTAGTCAGTAGGGTTTGAAAAATCTAACCCTTTTTTTTTACAAAAATCATCTAATAGAAATGCCATACCCTTATTCACACTTTTTATTTTAAAAAAAGTTTTCATGGATTCTCCCCATATCATTAGATATTTCTATGTATTTATTTTTTATTTAAAGTAATCAAACAATTGTCGTTATATGCGATGTATTCATTTTCTTTAAAGCTGCGAGGAGATTTGAATGGTTAAAATAGATAAACGTTCTCAGCTATTTTGGTGTCATTCAAATGAGAATGATGAATTCTTAACGCTTTGCCTTAAAGAGTTTGAATAATCAATTGTGTTAACCGTCAATAATGAATCGTTTTATTTTCTTAATCGTATTGAATAGAAAACTGAGCATTTGCATTTGCAATGCCTGCTAAGGCTTGTGCTTTGGTCACAATATAATTTGCATAAAATATCGCTGAAACATTGCCATTGATGTCTGTACTAAAGGCTTCGCTTTTCTTGCCTAAAGCTAATCTTTTTTTATCTTGATCTCGAATTTCTATGGCAATATTTTCAGCTTTATTGGCTAAGGCATCGAGCGCTAAAAGTTCAGAATTTTCAGTATTTCGGGGCCCATCAAAAGTGATCGTCACAGAACCATTTGGCGGACAGTTACTCATCTCAAAATGAATCGGGGTTGGCTTTGATTGACTACCTATACTAGGTAAGTCTTTGCTCGCAACGCTTCCAAGCTGAATATATTTATCTTGTTCAGAACTTAACACGCCACATGTTGCTGTAGTTACGATCCCTGAAAGTTCAATATTCACACGACCCAGCTCTACATTGGTATTTTGAGCATGAGAGAGTTGATGAATATTTAAACAACATATCATTGTGGCAGCAGCCATATATCTTGCTTTATTTTTCATTGGTTTCTCCTAATCAAAATCCACTCTGAGATATCCTCTAGACTTAAACGGACCAATTTCTGGTTTATTTCCAGTGATACTGACAGGCCAAGCTTTGATGGTCACATTTGCTGGCTGTTGATTGAGATTAAACGGAATCACACTGTTGATATTGTTGGGCAATAACACATTGTCGTTTTGATCTGACATCTTAAAGCCAATATCTGGATTATCTGAGATCATCATATCTCCAGTGGCTTTTTCAGCTTCAAGCCGAAGTGTCAGCATTGCTTGGGCATCAATATTGGTACATTGAATTGCTAAGGTATGACTCTGTTTATTGACATTGTTGGGTTTATTGCCAGGACCAGCCTGACTAAAGGCATAGGCTGGAATTTCCCCAAACTTAATTTCTAAAAAATCACCTGTGCCAATTTTGCAACTTTGTGGAACCGAAATAGAGCCACTGTAACTAATCTTATAAACAGGGATACTTAATGGATCTGCTGAACCCGTTGTGACATATACGGTAAACATGGTTTTTTTAGGGATAGGCACAAAGTCAATAAAGGGTTTAATCACTTTGAGGCGAAAGGTAAAGTTTGAATCCCAAATACCAAAGGGTTGGCCTTTACTTACATTGGGATCTGTACCCATCTGTACATAATTTGCAGGGGGGTAAAAATCTCCCGCAAAGCTATCGGTAATTTTCATAGCACCGACTAAATAGTCGTTGATCGGTAAGTATTTATATCGATCAATCGTTTCTACGACAGAGAGGTCGGAAACATAACTACGCATGGTTCTATTTCGACTAATATTGGAATTATGAGCAGGGCAGGTTCCATAAACTTGCGAAGAAAAATTCTTTTTAAGCTCTACAATTTTACCTACAGCGTTATTAGAGCTGCTGAAACTATTGGATAGATCATAAAAAACTTCATCCACAACACCATTTCCTTTACTGTTCCAACAGACAACTGCAAAAGATGGAGCTGAAGCAAGTAGCAACATACTGGAAATTAAAAGCTTAAATTTCATATGATCTCTCCTTATTGACATTCAAGATCAAATTGAATAACGGGTTTGCTAAGGTCCATGTCTGAAATATCGTAGTTTGCCAAACATTTTCCTTCAGCAGATTCGCCCCAATTCACTTCCAAGGTGCCTTTGAGCGGAAGTCCAGTTAGATAAACCCGGCCATCGTCTGCAACGATGCTGGTGGCTGAACTTCCTTTTTCAATCACACTGCTTGCATACGGGATAAACTTGCCGTTATGGGATAACGTGATAAGTGCTCTTACACCTAAACTGGTGTTAAACGTTGCTCTGGCAATCGCCCCTTTAATTGGGACGACATTTTCAACGTTATTGCTGATTTCGAGATTATTACTGAACGTATTTGAATTCAGCGCAACACGATTGGCACGATATTCAGTTGCATAAGGAACAATGGCATATCCACGCCAATCGGTTTTAACGCCTGTATAGTTTTCGATATTTACACCTTTGGCACCGGGTGCTTTAACCAAGATTGAGGTGCTCCCTAAAGGCTGACCAAAGGTAATACCATCACGGTGCGCTAAAATGCCACCAGATGCATTATAGGTAAACTGATTTGAGTTCTTTTCGTAGCTATAACCTGCACCTACTGTGCCGTAACTACCATTGTAATTTAGGCTGACTGAACCAATATCACCTTGCTTACTGACTTGTCCCTGATTGATGCTATAACTTAAATTTCGATCTTTCAGTAAGGTGCCACTTAAACCTGCCATATAGGACTCATTACCATTTGAATTTTGTGTGGTCGAAAAAGTGCTGTATGCATTTTGGATTGGATGATTACGGAAATTGGCTTTCGGCCATAACTTATCCAATGGGAAGGACAGATTCATGGCATACATGGTGTCACTCTGATTAATCTCAGAATATTTGTTACGGCTGACTGAGAATGAGTAATTCAGTGCTTTCCATGAGTTTGCATAACCCGCTTGAACCCATTCATTTTTTTTGTTGGTATCCCAATAGGTTTGCTGATTGCCTGAGACAAATAAAGAACCATAGTTTCCAAGTGAATGTGAGATGTTGACTTCAAAGCGACCTTTTTTAGAATTATATAAATTGTAGTAATCCGTAATGATTGGTGTATTGGCTTGATTTCCATCTTGAGTTTCGGAAACGTGATAACCACTCATACGATTATAAGCAACATCATTTAAGGTATAGAAACCCTTGGTCGAATAACGATAGCCTAATAATTGGAAGGTTGTCCCAGAGCTTAATAATGATTTTGAATATAAAAAACGCAAAGACTGTCCACTGCTTGAGGATTGATCTGCCAACTCACTGTCCGCATGGGTAAGGTCAAAAGACAAAGCCCCATAATCTCCAAGGTTGGCTCCTAGGCCCACCAGAGCACTCTTATATTTATCTGACAATTGCGTCCCAGCATAAACGGAAATACCATTTTTTAAACCGTGAATTGCAGTTGCCTGTAACAATGAAGGATTATCTTGAGAATCCAATCCACTGCGGTACTCACCCACTACTAGACTATATTTAGTGCGTCCTTCACGTTGTAAAACAGGAAGGCTTGAATAGGGCACTTGAAAGCTTTGAATCGAACCGTCATTTTCTTCAATGGTAACCAAAAGATCACCACTGATTGAGGTTGGATTTAAATCTTGGATAAGGAATGGTCCGGGTGCGACATTTACCTGATGAATCACAAAACCATTTTGTTTAATCACTACTTTTGCATTGGTTTTTGCAACCCCACGAACAGTAGGTGCATAGCCTTGCTGACTGTCAGGATACATTGCCTCAGAAGTTGACAAATGTGCGCCACGGAAACCAAAGCTATCAAATATTTCGCTACTTGTTGAACCGTCACCAAGCACCAGTTGGCTTTTTAAAGGAATAATTGTTTTTTGTACATAGGTGTTTAAATTATTCCATTGATTTGTGGTTTTACCATTGTGCGAATTAGCGTTAAAACTACCTGAATGTCGGAACTGCCATGAGCCAATATTGAGTCCATTATCCAGACGTAAAAAGAAACTGTTGGTATCTGTTTTAGAGTTGTCATAGCCCGAAATATTATAGTTGGTATAAAAGCCGTTGATCCCTTCATCCCATTGATCGGGTGGAATATAGCCGCGAATTTGGTTGCGTAAAGAAGCTTGCGGTAAACTGATCAATAATTTTTGTTTATCAAATTGAAAGTGGCTATTTGCACCTTCAATAATTGAAATAAAATCTACACATTGTGGGTTTGAGGTAGACAATTGCTCGTATTGGGCAATATTGACCCCAAATCCCTGCAATGTTTTGCTGTCTAAACACGGAAATAACCCAGTTGTATCTTGAATGCCTGATTTTTCAATAAAATTGATGTCGCGAGTAAACGCGTATTGATCATTGACATACACATCAACCCGGTACACGCCTGGCAATTGATGGGTCGATTTCTCAAATCTGCTTAAATCAGAGATTTGTGAATTGGATAAGTTATCTGTTAAAAATGCAGGGTTAAAAACCTGTTCTGCATGACTGGTTCTTGGGACTACGATTGAAATCAGCATAGTCATTGCGATACCCACTGGATATCGCTTGATATGTCTCCTTACGCATACAACATTGTATGGCATTGAAAATAGACTATTCATAATTATTACTTCAGTTCTAAATCAACTTTAGCTGTTAAACCACCGTAATCATTGACCGTTTGATAACTCAGTTTATTACCTGAAGTCGCTGAAATTTTTGTTTGGGCAAAAGGACTCGCCATCACATTTGGCACTTTTTGGTTATCAACAAAAACGTTCACAAAAGAAACATGATATGGAGATGGATTGTTAACCATGATTCCTTCTGCTGATTTTGAAAACTTAAGCGTTTCTAATGTGGCTTCAGGTTTAGTTTTTAGATTTATCGGTCTTACAAACAGTTTGATTCGAGATAAAACAGCAAGTTGTAAAATATTCTTGTCAGTCAAAGTCGATTTATCAATCGAAGGAATTGCCTTAACATTGACCCAAAATACCGACTCTCTATCTTGTGGTAAGTTAGTGGCAACATTGACAATTCTTAATGTATTTTCGCTATTTGCTTCTGCGACAAATAAGGGAGGAGTAATAAGAAAATATTTTGATTTTTCATCTAGATTATTTTCAATCCACGAGTTAATTAAAAAGCGTTCTTTATTGTTGCTGTTGACAATAGCCAATGAAACTTGCTTGGCATCGGTTGGGTAAATAACACGAGTTGCTCCAAGTGATATACCCCCAATAATATTGTTATTGCCCCAGCTGGTGGATGCTAAGCAGGCTAAGGTTATACTAAGAACACCATTTTTAAATAAGTTCAGTTTCATATAAGTCCTTAGAATTCATTTATGGATAAAAAACAGAAATTAAAATATTCGATGCTTGAGCGGATGACTTTTCTGAAGTTTGGTTGAGGAGAATACCAATCCTATTTTTAGCGAAACTGTCATAACGTTCAGGTCGATCAATTTGTCGAATAAATTTCTGATCCAGACCGGTCTGTTCAAGACTTTGAATGTTTAATTCTTGATTAATATCAAAATCATTTCTTGCTTTTGGGTCTGTATAAAACATCTCATGTGTTGGCTTATTTTGTTCAGATAGACCAATGGCGAGATTGTCGTAGATGCTTACAGGGCATAATGAAAAATTGATTTGAATTGGAGAATTGGGAGTTTTAATAGATACAGCAGCATTATTCTCAATTAAGATTGAACAGCTTTGATTTATCAAAACTCCCTGAAAATGAGCTCTTCCACCAAATACATAACTTTCTGCGTAAATATGAGTACTTACTAATATTCCAGCAATCAGGGTTATATACTTTTTCATGGTAAATAAGCTCATGTAATCAAATATTTAATAATTATCTTAGGCAGATAAATTATTCATATTTCACTACAAAAGTTGCATCAGCATTTGCTTGACCAGGTGTAGATGCACCTGTAGCTACATAGCGTGCGCTGAATTGAAGTGTGTTATCACCTGTGATCAATGTTTTAGGTGTAGAAAAACTTGCACCCGTAACACCTAAGATTTTTGAAGTGTCATCGGCAATCTCAATCCCTACATTTGTTGCAGCAGTAGAGTTTGTACCACCAGCAGCAACTGAAAGTAAGTTTGCATTAGACGTTACAGACTGACCATAAAATGCAACAGCTGCAGTTGCTTGAACTGTTGGATCACAGTCAACAAGTTTGATTTGGAACGGTACTGGAGTTGTTTTATCGCCAGCAACAGCTAAACGTGCAGTACGGTATTGACCTAAATCAACAGTTTGATTTGAAGATTCTGTACTTACAGCACATGCTGCATTTACGATTTCACCAGTAAAATGTACTGTACCACCGTTAACAGTTACAGGATCAGCAGCAAAAGCTGAAACAGAAAGTGTTAAAGCAGATAAAGTTGCAGTACTTAATAGAGCTAATTTCATAGTAAAACCCATTCATTTTAGAAGGTTGATTTTTAATATTTATTTAAAATCATTTTTTATGATTTCAATAAATTACACTTAGTCGCACTGTTTAATAAAATAGTAATGTACTTATATAAATGCAGGGTTATAGTGACGTACATCACAATAAATAACTTTGTATTTTGTGCATAATTAATTTGTATTTGACGACCTTATCTCTTTTTATGAAAAGTATATGAATTAATGTGATTATTTTAGAGGGCTTTTATTAGATGTGTTGGGTAGAACGTCGTTGCTTAATATTGATAAAACTTGCTATGTTTTTTTTGATAAAAATGATCATTGAATGGATGGATATAATATTTTATTAGAATTAAACTTTATTTAATATCAAATGTTTATTGTTGAATTTGGATATTGGAAGCACTCATGATGGACTGATCTTATTGAATATTTGCTTTAGCGTGCTAATGGCTTAGAGTTGGGATAATGCGATAGGAAAGATGCTTGAAGCAGTTATTAATAGCAGAGGAGTTCAGCTTTTTAAGGGTATGATTAAGTATTCGCTAAGAGGTAAAGCGCTTAAATGCGATCTATTTCATGAAATTCACCAGTAATCATAAAAAGTATTTACTACATACAATGAAGGTTTACTGATTAAGTTTAAGCATGAAAAAATAAACCGCTTTGAGCATTCTGGCTGGGAGCTAATAGATAGGTCATTATTGGATGATCAATGTAAATAGAAGACTATAACTAGATCACAGTAACCTTCTCGGAGGACAGACTTGACCCATAAAGGGCAGTTGCATAACAACAGCAATCAAAACTAGACGAGTTATATAACGGTTTATTGTGGATAGCGTTTTATTTTTTAATCTGAGAAGGCATTCCAATTTGCGCAGCCAAAGGCGAAAAAATAACTTTAATTGGAGAGTTCGCCTGGCTATGCTGTACATCTGGCCCTATATAATTCTTGCCTTGAGATGTTGCAAAACTACGATGCCACACACTAAGTTCAGTGTCTGACAACCACTCTATGTGTAAAGCATTATCCTTTGCGCCAAAGTCGATGGTTCTTACATCAAATTGCGCCAATGCATAAATAAATGATCGACATTTTTCAGTTTCACCTTTTTTTAGAACTGAAACCTGAACTTGTGTTGCACCACCAAACATGACATCGTTGGCTCGGCACTGTAGGACTTCTACATGAAAACGTCCATCGGGAGAGGGCAGATCTCTGATCAGCTTATTTACACTGTTGGATTGGCATGCAGTGAGTACAATTGGCACTATGAGTAAAGTAAATGTCCTAGTCAGTTTCATTTTATTCCTTTGTATATCAATACATCACGATTTTTCTTTTATGTCTTCATTCAAATCGATCAGTTTGCTCCTGCTTTTAGAAAATCAGTTGAATTATTTTTCACAACTTAATTTGATCATCTTATCGCATGAAATATTTACTGGCGATTTAATGTCGTATGCAGTGTTAGAGTTTATCTGAATTTTTTTAGTTTTAAAAATATGTTTTTGTATTGATTTTTCACATGATTTAATTATTGTGTTTAGCCGTTCTGTATTTAATCTTACTGGTAATGCTTATAGAAAATTTAATGAATAAAAAAGGGCTTGCAGAAAAAAGTTGTAGAAGTTTTAATCTAAGTTTGAACGTTAGATAAAATATTAACATTCCATCAATCGGAAAATTGATCATATATTGTTTGTTTTTCTAAGTGAAAATCATTCAATTTATTGATGGTTATTGGCCATGAGGGCTTTTATTATGTTTAAAACATTCACGATCGCAGAGCAACACTATTTAAAACAATTCATGGGGATTGCAAACACGCTTGTGTTGGCGTTTGTTGTTTTGATGTGGTCAGGCCATGTGGCCGCAGAGGGCAATTGTCCTCCTGGTTATTATCCAATTGGTGGGCAAGGCTTGCAAGGGTGTGCACCGATTCCAAGTGGCGGTAGTAATGGTGGTGGCGGTGGTGGCACATATAAATGGGAACCCTCACTTTGGGAAAAACGTTGGGGCGCGATTGCTGAAGATAAGGCAGCACCTTCTCGACCTACAGGTTATGCCCAAGCGACAAGAACCGAACGTGGGGCAAAAAAAGTAGCCTTGGAAAATTGCCAAAAAAAGGGAGGTAAAAATTGTGAGGTCATCTTTACCTATAACAATAAATGTGTTGCCTTGGCTGATCCGACTCAAGGTGGTCAAGAGTCTGTGATTAGAATTGATCGTACGCCCGCAGGCGCCAAAGCATTAGCTGCTTATGAATGTCAAAGTAAAAACAAGCAAGAGTGTAAAGTGGTTTACTCAGCATGTAGTACTTATTACGAGCCGGGCGCCAGTATATTTTATTGGTGGTAATACATAGCGGTTCTGCTTTAAGTAACATCGCCTATTGTGATAAACCCGAGATAAGTATTTGAAGTAAAATATATTTAAATAAAAGATCGGATCTTTTTAAAGGATAAAAATGATGAAAGCGGTTAATTTTTTACTGGGCAGTATTTTAGCTTTGCCCTTGTTTGCACATGCAGATGCCTTGAAACTGCAAAAAAGCACACAGGAATTTGATCAATATCGTGGTCAAATTACAGTAAATGGAGAATATTCATATTATTTTGATGATGAAGTGGCAGGTGATGTTATCTGTTTTCATCCCAGTGCGCCTTCAGATCAGTTGATACCGCGTAAGCCGGATGATCGCCGTTCACGCTGGTTTTGTTTCAATGATACTCAACAGGCAGCTCAGGCATTGAAACTCAACAAAAGACCCAAGGAAGGCTATATTGGCTATACAGGACATGCAACTGTAACGGTTGGAGAATATGCGGTTTATAAGGGCGAAAGTGATGGTACTGATCTGGCAAAATTGGTATCAGTCGAAAAAGCAGATACCCCAAAACTAGTTAAAAGCTCTGGTTATTAAAGCGTATTGTTATCGCGATGTTAAGTACATATTTAAAGGAAATAAATCATGAAAATCTTTAGTTTTTTATTGGCAGGTATACTGGTCACGCCAATTGTTGCACAGGCAAAAACACCACAACAATGGGCTGAGTGTGCCGATAAGGTTGGGCGTACTATCGATGTGCAAGAAGTTGGTAATATCGGCTATGAGTCAGAAATCAAAAGCAAGTGTGGTACACGTCCTGTTCCAACAACGGGTATGGCGAAACCAGATGGTAAACACCCACATGACGTTATACAGGCAGCACCTTGGAAAGCTCGTTTTCAGCAATTAGTTGGCAAATCATATGCAAATCTCACTTCAGCTTTAGTGGTATCCAGTGCAATGCAGCGTCAGGGTGATTGGCTGGTAGGCAGTGGTTATGACCCACGTGGGGCAGGTTCGAGTAAGGCCGTCATTGCGATCAATACCAAAACAGGTAAAGTCATGGCGGCTTATTCAGATACTGAAGATGGTGTTAAATTCTTTGGCTTTGATGAAAATACTAAAGGTGTTCCAAGTAAATTTTCACAATGGGTTGCGGAAAGTGCGGCGGGTTAATTTGCAAAATGATCATGCAACTTGATCCTTAAGCTTAGTAATGTATAAATAACCGTAATTAATAACTATTCGAATATTAAATAATGATGCAGTGAGCTTAGCGCTATAAAATGGTGAACATTTTATGTCTAGTTTTCTGCATCTTTGTCAAAGCAACTTGCAGCTTGATACATTTTAAATTAGTCATTTTTTAAATTAAATCACCCGTGCATTGTGTCGAAATTTTTTTGATTTGTGCCGTATCGAGTTCTAAGTTATCCCATTTGCACATTTGTTGAATAATCCATTCAAAATCATCTGGTTTTGGTCGGTCCTGTGTACCAAAAGAGCGAATAATATTTTGTATTTTATGAAACGCATAGGTATGCACTAGATGAGAACAATTGAAACGGATGATGTCACTCACTTCTAGCATATGCCATATGGGTTGTAGTGATTGCAAGGTGCTTAAATCATGTTGTGCCTTTTGAATCGCCGTCTGCAATGCATTTAACGTATTCGGATGCTTGTTTGCCCATTCATGGGTGGTGGCTAAAACTTTATCCGCCACTTCAGGAATAATCTGTTTACTCTCAGCAATTACATAACTATAACCTTCAATCTGTGATTGGATATTCCACGGTTCACCGACACAAAATCCATCAATGAGTTGTGATGAAATCGCATCCACCATATAGGAAGGGGGCAGTGTGGATGGTTGGTATTTTTTTGCCAAGTCTGGATCTGCCAAAGCCAACCACTCTCTTAAACAATAATGGTGGATGGACTGTTTAAATACATGGGCCAGTTGTATTTTGTCGCCTTGTTTTAAGGCTTGAACTACTTTCACTGCTGACGCTTGCGCAGTATCTTGCGTGTGAATTTTTAACTCATAGCAGAGTTTTTGGCTCAAGCTGATAAATGCACGATTGGTGCTCAACACCAATGAGGTTTGTAAGGGAATACCCAGCTGATCATTGCCTGTCGCAGCAGCGGGAAGCATGGCAGAAAGACAATGTGCGGCATCTAAAATGCCAAAAGCTAAACGATCACGTAAACTGGCCCAAGAAGGCTCTTTCACCAACCTAACCTTCAGACCTTGCTCAGTAAAATAACCTTGATGTTGTGCCCAAAGTATTGCAGTGCAATCCAGCAAAGGAATATAGCCTAATTCAATGTCCGTGGTTTCAAGTGTGTTCATTGTTTATTCCTTGAAATTTGCTTGGAGCAAGGCTTGAGCATCGATTAACTTTCTTGCCATTTCCCCCATGGTGATACGGTGACTCATGGCGTTTTTTCGTAACAAACTGAAAGCTTGTTCTTCTTCAATTTGATGCATCTGCATCAGCATCACTTTGGCTTTTTCAATATCTTTACGGTCAGCAAGTTTGCTTTTGGTTTCATTGAGATCTTTTAAGAGCTTTTTATGTTTTTTAAATTGCTCAATCGAAATTTCTAAAATACTTTCCAGTTTTTCAGGATCAATCCCATCAACAATATAGGCGGTTACACCCGCTTCAATAGCACTTTTGATGGTGTCTTTTTGCGAGTTTTTAGTGAAAAGCACAGTGGGTAAATCAAACTGACTTACACAGCTTTCAATAATATCTCGATGTGGATGGTCCATATCCAGCAAAATCACATCAGCATATAAGTGATGAAGATCGGTACTATTTAAATGGTCAATCATCAGACATGCGACCACCTCGAAATCATGTTCGATCAAAGAGGATTTGATAAAAGATGCCCGCTCTATATCATCATCGATCAGGGCAATTCTTAATTTTGGCATGTCGCTACTCAAGTATGTCCTGACATGAACTTTCAGCATATAAGCAATTTAGATGCCAATATGTCGCATGAATAGTGCTGTTTTAAAGCATAGTCACAGAATGTTAAAGAAAATTGATGCACTTTATTGACGCAATTTGCCTTCTAAACATGCAGTTTTATGATTTACATTTTATCCGTGCGGATAAAAAGCATGAACGTGTATCACAGGATAAAGGTACAACTATTCAATCATAAGTACTGAGTATTCAAGCAAAATAAAAAATTAGATATTTAGAAATATTAAACTGGCATGAACTATGCATAGTTTAAATCAAGTCAATGAAGACTTTCAAAATTTGTAAGACGGCCAACGACGTCCGTTCTGATCGTTACTGATATGCCTCGTGCATAACAGCAACTTATATGCGTTCAGTTCAGGAGATCGAAGCTATGTCTTCAAATTTAGATGCGAAAAAAGCAACAAAGATTCATCTTTTCAATTTTAGCAGTGCAGCAATGCGGGCCTTCCATATGAGTTGGCTTGCTTTTTTTGTCTGTTTCTTTGCATGGTTTGCCTGTGCGCCGTTAATGCCTGTTATTGCAGGTGAATTCCATCTCACCAAAGATCAAATCGCCAATATTAATATTGCTGCTGTTGCAATCACGATTGTAGTGCGTCTGATTGTTGGTCCTTTATGCGATAAATATGGCCCACGTAAAACCTATACCGCATTATTGATTATCGGCAGTATCCCTGTATTTGGGGTGGCATCAGCCAATAGTTATGAGTCTTTTCTATTCTTCCGACTCTTGATTGGCGCAATTGGTGCCAGCTTTGTTATCACCCAATATCACACCAGTATTATGTTTGCACCAAATGTCGTAGGCACTGCAAATGCAACCACAGCAGGTTGGGGTAATGCAGGTGGAGGCGCAACTCAAGCCTTGATGCCTTTGATGCTCGCAGCATTGGTGATGTTCGGTGTTGAACAAACCATGGGCTGGAGAATTGCACTAATTGTACCTGGTGTGATGATGTTAATTGTCGGTGCAATGTATTGGAAGTTTACTCAAGACTGTCCACAAGGTGATTTTAAAGAGCTTCGTGCACAAGGTCTGCATGTGGGGAGTGATAAAAAAGGCGGTATGGCAATTTTGATGCATGCTGCAAAAAACTACCGCGTTTGGATTCTATTTGGTGCTTATGCAGCGTGTTTTGGTATTGAAATTTTCATTCATAACATTGTCGCAATGTACTACGTGGATCATTTTAAATTTGGTTTAAAAGAAGCAGGGATGGCAGCAGGGATTTTCGGTTTACTTGCACTGTTTGCCCGTGCGCTTGGTGGTATCGTTTCTGACAAGGTGGCGACTAAAAAAGGTCTCGATGGTCGCACGAAAGTGTTGTTTGCCATGATCCTGTTAGAAGGCGTATTCCTGATTGTCTTTTCACAAATGAATACCGCGATTCTGGCGATTCTGGTCATGACCGTATTTGCTTTATTTACCCATATGGCCTGCGGTGCGACCTATGCACTGGTTCCATTTATTGATCGTGATGCTTTGGGTGGTGTGGCGGGCATTATCGGGGCAGGCGGTAATGTCGGTGCTGTTGCTGCGGGTTTCTTATTAAAAGGCATGTTGGATATTCAAACGACGCTGATGGTTTTAGGTGGTTTGGTAGTGATTGCTGCAAGTTGTGTATTGATGATTCGTTTCTCGGTTGAACATAAAGAGAAAGAGCAAAAGTTATTTGAAGCTGCTGTACTGGAGCGAAATAGCATGGAACAAAATGCTGTAAGTCTTAAACAAAACAGTGCGACTTAATTGAATAACAAGAGCAAAAACAATCGAGGAGAATCGATATGAAATTAGTGATGATTGGTCATGGAATGGTTGGGCATAAATTTATTGAATCTGTGCTAGAACATGCAGGTGATGAGGTTGAAATCACGATTTTGGCAGAAGAACCCCGTTTGGCCTATGATCGGGTACATTTGACTGAATATTTCACAGGTAAATCTGTCAAAGATTTAACTCTTTGTCGTGCGGACTTTGCAGATGCTTATGGAATTGACCTGCGTTTAAATACCAAAGCCACTCATCTTGATACCATCCATAAATGCATCACCACCGATCATGGCGATGTGATCAACTATGACAAATTGGTGCTTGCGACGGGCTCCTATGCTTTTGTTCCACCAATTTCGGGGCATGATCGTAAAAACTGTTTTGTTTACCGTACCATTGATGATTTAGATGCAATACGGGCAGTAAGTCTATCTGCAAAATCTGGTGTGGTGATTGGGGGGGGGGGTACTCGGTTTAGAAGCCGCGAAAGCACTTCGTGATTTAGACTTAGAAACCCATGTCGTTGAATTTGCACCTCGTTTAATGGCAGTACAAATTGATGATTTGGGCGGGAAAGTTTTACGGTCCAAAATTGAAAATTTAGGGGTAAAGGTTCACACGCAAAAGGCCACTTCATCGATAGAAGATGGCGTGAATAGCACCCATGTGATGAAGTTTGCGGATGGTTCAGAACTTGAAACAGATATTATTCTATTTTCTGCAGGGATTCGCCCGCGTGATGAGTTGGCCCGCCAATGTGGCTTAGCGTTAGGTGAACGTGGCGGTATCGCGATTAATGATTACTGCCAAACCTCCGATGCAGATATTTATGCGATTGGTGAATGTGCATTATGGAACAATAAAATCTATGGTTTAGTTGCACCCGGTTATGACATGGCAAGGATTGCAGCAAAACATGTGATGCAAAAAAGTTGCCCCACATTTGCTGGCGCAGACATGAGCACCAAGTTAAAACTGATGGGTGTCGATGTGGCATCGGTAGGCGATGCGCATGCCATGACTGCAAATGCATTGAGCTATTTCTATGCTGATGAGGATGCAATGGTCTATAAAAAGATCGTGGTCAATGCAGAGAAAACCCAATTACTTGGTGCGGTACTGGTTGGTTGTGCCAAAGAATATAACGACTTATTGCAAATGATGTTGAATGGCTTAGCGATACCAGAAAATCCAGAAAGTTTAATCATGCCAGGCTATGCACAATCTACGGCAAAAGCGGGAGGTAGTGGTGTAGATTTATTGCCAGACAGTGCCACGATTTGTTCATGTAATAACGTGTCTAAAGCAGATATTTGTAGTGCCATTGCCGAGGGTTCGACCTCATTAGGTGCGTTAAAAAAATGTACCAAAGCCGCAACCGCATGTGGTGGATGTGCACCCTTAGTGACCCAAGTTTTAAAATCTGAATTACAACGCCAAGGGGTAACGGTCAATAATCATCTTTGTGAACACTTTGCTTACTCACGCCAAGAGTTGTATCACTTGGTACGGGTCAATGAAATTAAAAATTTTGATGATTTGATTCAACAGCATGGGCATGGTTTAGGTTGTGATATTTGCAAACCGACAGTAGCCAATATCTTGGCATCTTGCTGGAATGACTTTGTTCTCACTGCAAATCATGCTGGGTTGCAAGATAGTAACGACTACTACCTAGGCAATATTCAAAAAGATGGTTCTTATTCTGTTGTACCGCGTATGGCAGGTGGTGAAGTGACACCAGATGGTTTGATTGCAGTTGGGCAGATTGCCAAAGAATATGGTTTATATACCAAGCTAACCGGTGGGCAACGGGTAGACTTATTTGGAGCACAAGTCCATCAATTGCCAGAAATTTGGGAAAAGCTGATCAATGCTGGTTTTGAGTCTGGTCATGCCTATGGCAAGTCATTACGTACCGTTAAATCTTGTGTTGGGAGCACATGGTGTCGTTATGGTGTCGATGACTCGGTCGGTTTAGCCATCTTCCTTGAAAATCGCTACAAAGGTTTGCGTTCCCCACATAAATTAAAAATGGCAGTTTCGGGCTGTACACGAGAGTGTGCCGAAGCACAAAGCAAAGATGTTGGGGTGATTGCCACTGAGAAAGGCTGGAACTTATATGTTTGTGGCAATGGGGGAATGAAACCTCGCCATGCAGAACTTTTAGCTTCTGACCTAGATACGCAAACTTTAATTCAATATATCGACCGCTTCTTTATGTTCTATATCCAAACAGCGGATCGTTTACAACGGACTTCGGTATGGCGTGACAATATGGAAGGTGGTTTGGATTATCTAAAAGATGTTGTTGTGCATGATTCTTTAGGAGTTGCTGCTGAACTAGAACGCCGAATGAGCCATGTGGTGGGTACTTATCAAGACGAATGGCGAACTGCGGTGGAAGATCCTGAAGTCCGTAAACGTTTTGTGACCTTTATTAATGCCAAAGCTGAGCAACAGCAAGATCCACATATTCAGTTTGCTCAAGTACGTGGGCAAATTCGCCCAAAAACTGACTCAGAACGTGATCAGAGCCGTATTCCTGTAGTTGAAGCATAAGCATATGAATACTTGCTTTATTGGCCTTACTCCACAATTCCACAGCTTAAAACAAGCCTTGTGGAAGAGCTGATAAACGTTGTTAAAAGGACAAACACAATGACCATTTTAAAAGATATGAACGAACTCGACTGGCTCGATATTTGTGCATTGCAAGACATTACGCCCAATACTGGTGTAGGCGCGTTGCTCGGGCAACAACAAGTGGCTATTTTTCGGGTAGGCAGTGAAAAGCGTGTATATGCGCTGAGCAACCAAGACCCATTTAGCAAAGCCTTTGTTATGTCACGTGGAATAATTGGTGATTTACAAGGTGAACGTGTAGTTGCATCACCGATTTATAAGCAACATTTTAGTTTAGCAACAGGCCGTTGTTTAGAAGACAAAGATCAAAAATTACTGGTTTTTCCAAGCAAAATTGAAAATGGTCGTGTCTGGGTCAGTCCAACCCCACAAAAAACTTATATCACCAATAATGGTACGGCTCAGGAAAAAATCAATTTAGTTCTGGTGGGGAACGGATTGGCAGGAATGCGTTGCCTGGAAGATTTGCTTGATATGGCACCTGATCTTTATGAAGTGACGGTGATTGGTGAGGAGCCTTGGGGGAACTATAACCGGATTATGCTGTCGCCTGTCTTATCAGGGGATAAAACCATTGACGACATTATGCTGCACCCCCATTCATGGTATGCGGATAAAAATATTCGCTTTATTGCGGGTGATGCTGCGTTACGTATTGACCGTCCTCGTAAGCAAGTTTATACCGAAAAAGGTGTGGTGGTGAGCTATGACCGTTTGATTTTAGCAACGGGTTCAAAACCATTTATTCCACCGGTCAAAGGCGCAGCATTGGATGGCGTTTTGAGCTTTCGTGATATTTATGATGTCAATAATATGCTCGACTACTGTAAATCTAAAAATAATGCAGTGGTGATTGGTGGGGGGCTATTGGGGCTAGAAGCCGCATATGGTTTAAAGCAACGTGGTATGAATGTGACGGTTTTGCATTTGATGGATCGTATTATGGATCGCCAACTTGATGCCAAGGCCAGTCAAATGTTGAAAACAGCAATTGAGCAAAAAGGTATTCCGATCATCACAGAAGCCAATACAGAAGAATTACTTGGTGAAAATGGTCATGTCACCCAAGTTCGGTTACAAGATGGCACACTTTTAGATGCAGATCTGGTGGTTTTTGCCGTGGGTATTCGTCCCAATATGGCTTTGGCACAAAGTGCGGGTTTACGCTGTAATCGCGGTGTGTTGGTTAATGACACCATGCAAACCTATGATCCAAGTATTTATGCAGTGGGTGAATGTATTGAGCATCGTAACCAAACGTTTGGTTTGGTAGAACCTTTATGGGGGCAAGCCTTTATCTGTGCATCACATTTGGCCGAACACGGCAGTTTGACCTTTAAAGCACCGACGGTTCCTACCCAGTTAAAAGTCAGTGGTTGTGATGTTTTTTCAGCAGGCCGTATTGATTTAGAAAACAGTCAGCCTATAGAAGATTTCGAAGACATTATTCTGAATGATGAAAAACGTCAAATCTACAAACGCATTATTATTCAAAAAGATAAAGTCGTTGGTGCGGTACTGTTTGGTGATACAGAGGATGGCACTTGGTACGCTGAATTGATTGCTGATCAAACCCCAATTTCTTCGATTCGCAATAAATTGTTATTTGGTCGGGATTTTGCATTAAAAAAAGCAGGCTGATTTATATCGCTTAACCCCTTCATCTTAAAAGGAGGGGAAGATTAAATGAAAGCCATATTCAAGTGAATGTATAGCATTGAGGAGCACAGCAGCAATGAATAGTATCCCTGTAATGGAACTGCCGAGCTCCACAGAATATAAGATCACAAGCACACAAACCACTTGTCCTTACTGTGGTGTAGGCTGTGGTGTCACAGCAACAGTGCAAGACACTACGCTAGGACAAAAAGTTTCTGTGGTTGGCGATGTTAAGCATCCCTCGAATTACGGAAAACTGTGTATTAAAGGCAGTAATTTGGCTGATACGCTGGGGTTGGGCACACGTGTTTTACAGCCGATGCTTGGACGTCATCCCCATCAGCAAGTTACAGATTGGGATAGCGCTACAGGTTTAATCGCCAATAAATTCCAACACTATATCGAGCAATATGGTCGTGACAGTGTCGCATTTTATGTTTCTGGTCAGTTGTTGACAGAAGACTATTATGTGGTAAATAAATTCGTTAAAGGCTATTTGGGTACAGCCAATATTGATACCAATTCAAGATTGTGTATGTCTTCGGCAGTTGCTGCACACAAGCGTGCTTTTGGTGAGGATTTGGTACCTGCAAGTTATGACGATTTTGAACATACTGACATGGTGATTTTGGTCGGTTCAAATACAGCATGGTGTCATCCCGTGATGTATCAACGCATCATGCAAGCCAAAGAATTAAGACAACAAAAGCAAAGTGATTTATTTGTGGTGGTGATTGATCCACGCTTTACGGCTACATGTGAATCAGCTGATTTACATTTGCCTATTCTAATGGGTCAAGATGTTTGCTTGTTTAATGGGCTATTACAATATTTACATCAACATAACTATGCGGATAGCGCATTTATTGAGGCACATACTCAAGGGCTAGATACGGCACTAAAAAGTTCGCAAGCTGAAACAGATATCCAAGATGTTGCAGTGAAAACAGGAATTTCGCTAGAAAAACTTCAACTCTTTTTTGAAAAGTTTGCCCAAACTGAAAAAGTCATGACCCTATTTTCAATGGGGGTAAACCAGTCTTCACGTGGCGTGGACAAAGCCAATAGCATCATCAATTGTCATTTGTTGACGGGCAAAATTGGAAAGTTGGGTGCAGCTCCATTCTCTATGACAGGACAACCCAATGCAATGGGCGGACGTGAAGTGGGTGGGCTTGCCAATATGCTGGCAGCACACATGGACTTAGACAATCAACAACATCAACAGCTTGTACAAAATTTTTGGAACAGTCCAAGCATTGCCAAGCATATGGGATTAAAAGCAGTTGATCTTTTTGAAGCAGTGGAAAGTGGCAAGATTAAAGCAATTTGGATTATGGCAACCAATCCTGTAGTCAGCCTCCCCAATGCCGATCAGGTCAAACGTGCTTTAAACAGCTGTGAGTTTGTTGTAGTCTCCGATATTTGCAAAGATACCGACACTACTCAGTTTGCCGATGTGCTCTTACCTGCCTTGGGGTGGGGAGAAAAGGATGGTACGGTCACCAATTCAGAACGTCGTATTTCAAGACAACGTGCTTTTTTAGACCCGCCTGAGCAGGCCAAAGCGGATTGGTGGGCTGTGGCACAAGTGGCTCAAAAGCTCGGATTTACTGGCTTTGATTTTGCAAATAGCCACGAGATTTTTAAAGAACATGCTCTGTTATCTGCGTATCATAACGCAGAGATTAATGCGCGATCAAATACCCAAAGCTTTCGTTACTTCAATTTACAAGGTTTAACTGATCTTTCATTAGATGAATATGATCAATTGGAACCCATTCAATGGCCTGTGATCATGCGCAATCAGACTGAACATGCATTCGCACAATTGTTTTCACAGGGACAATTTAGTCATGCAGATGGCAAAGCTAAATTTATTGCCACAATGGCGATAGATCCAGTCCATCAAAGCACTGCTGAATATCCTTTAATTCTCAATACAGGACGGATTCGAGATCAGTGGCACACTATGACTCGCACAGGTTTATCTGCCAATTTAAGCACCCATAAAGCAGAACCCTTTTGTGAAATTCACCCCAATGATGCATTGAAGTATGGCTTGAAAGAAGGCGAATTGGTCGAAATCAAATCGGATTGGGGCAATTGTGTCTTGCGTGCTGTACTCAGTGACAATATCCGCCGTGGACAAATTTTCGCCCCGATTCATTGGAATGATCAATATGCTTCGGATGCACGTATTGGCAAAGTGGTCAATCCAGTGGTGGACGCAATCTCAGGGGAGCCAGAATTCAAACATACCCCTGTGTTGATTCAGCCATTTTATACCCAGTGGCAAGGGGTATTTTATGTTCGTGAAGGCTTTGAACACATTGTTAAAAATAGCATTGAAAATACGGTGTGGTGGACAAAAATTCAGACTGCCAAAGCAGTGTGGTATGAATTGGCAGATCGTCGTCGTTTTACCCACACCACCCAAAATCTCAAGCAACTTTTACCCTTTGAGGATGAAAGTTTTGAATGGCTTAACTTGGAAGATCAAACTGCACATATCAGCCATAGTGTAGTGCTAAAAGAGGGGCGCCTTATTGCAAGTTTATATATCGCACCTAAAGCATTATTACCAGATCGTGATTGGGTCGCAAGTTTGTTTAAACGTGATCGTTTAAGTGCGATGCATCGTAAAGCCTTACTTGCTGGACAAGTCATGTCAGTAGGCGATAGTGAGGGGCCATTGGTATGTAGTTGCTTTAAGGTAGGCAAAAATCGAATTATTGAAACCATTAAACAAAACAATATCAATCATGAAAAACAAGTGACTGCATGTTTAAAAGCAGGTGGTAATTGCGGTTCATGTCTACCTGAAATTCGCGGATTGATTAAAGCCTGTCAAGCGGAGCTTACTCTATGAAAAGAATTATAAAACCCAAGAAAGCCAAGCAATATCCACAAACTGATCTTGTGATTCTCGCCGGTGGTCAGGCGCGACGTATGAATGGGATCAATAAACTGTTACAGAAGTTTGATGATCAAATTCAACTCATCAAGATCCATCAACAATTAAAAAACCGAGTATCACAGGTCTGGGTCAATAGTCATCGCGATTATTCAATTTATCAGAAGCTTATTCCAAGTTTGTATTGCTATCAAGATGATGAAACTGGCTTTTATGGTCCTTTGATGGGAATTAAAAGTGCTTGGTCTTATGTTGAATCTGACTATGTACTTTTTGTGCCCTGTGATGTGACATTTATTCCACCTGAGGTCATTGAACGCTTACATGTCACTTTAGCGAGTCATCCTTTGGCAGAAGTGGCTTACGTCAATATCAATGGTAAAGCGTTATATCCATTTTGTTTATTAAAACGGAGCGCTTTCAATCGAATCTGTACTCATCTTGAACAAGGACAGCGCAGTTTAAAGATATGTTTTTCTGATTTGCACGCTCAGGAAGCATTATTTGAGAATCATGCACTGTTTTTCCACAGCATCAATTCTTTGGATGAATTACAACAATACCAACAGCTCAAGTTTTTAAATTGACTGGCTTAGTTTTGCTTAATTTTTTGCAAATCTCGGCATTTTTAATAGAGGTCAAATCGGTTTTAGCTCACATTTAGCTGTAGATGATCAAAGTTGGAACACTTTTTGCAATTTCAATGTCAATAAAATAGCGCAGATTTTAAGTATTAAAAAATCTTGAACTTAAATAGTGCTTGGGATGTGTATATGAATGCAATGACACAATACGAAGAGGGTGCCGCCTTTGTCGATCAATATGGTCGCACTAAGCGCAAACTCAGAATTTCAGTGACAGATCGCTGTAATTTTAAGTGTGTCTATTGTATGCCTGAACATCCAGAATGGATCAAAAAGCATAATTTACTCAGTTTTGAAGAACTGTATATTTTTTGCGAGTTTATGGTGCGACATGGGATTGAGCAGATTCGAATCACTGGTGGCGAACCATTAATGCGTAAAGGTGTGGTGCATTTCATTGATCAACTACAAAAATTAAAAAAACTGGGCCTAAAACGGATCTCAATGACTAGCAACGCACACTACCTTAAACAATACGCAACCCAGTTAAAACAAGCGGGTTTAGATGATTTGAATATTAGTTTGGACAGTTTAGATAAAGCACAATTTAAGGCCTTGACTCAAAAAGAGTTACAACCAGTATTAGAAGGCATTACAGCAGCACAGCAGGCAGGTTTTAAAATCAAGATCAATGCTGTATTGATCAAAGGAATCAATGATGATCAGGTTTTACCCTTAGCACATTGGTCCATTCAACAGCATCTTACAATGCGTTTTATCGAGTTTATGCCTTTAGATGGAGAGGGGCTTTGGACGCAAGCCGATATTGTCACTGAGCAGGAAATTTTAGAGCAATTAAAGCAAGACTTTACTGTCACTTTACAACAAGGACAATCTTCCGAGCCTGCACGACAGTATTTTATTAATGATTATCCTATTGGCATCATTTCGACCATAACCAATTCATTTTGTGGCACTTGTGACCGTATACGGTTAACCGCACAAGGTGATTTTTATAACTGCCTATTTGCTCCAAAGGGAATTAGCCTGAAAACACAAATTCAGGCATTGCACCATGATTCACATTATTTCGCTGAGACTCAGTTTGTTCAAAGTCACTCACCAAATGCAGTTGTATATTCGCCAATAAATCTAGAATTACCGCAACCCAGACAATTACAAGATACTTTGTCTGATTATATTTGGCAGAAAAAGCAAGGCTTTAATGAGATTCATCAACAGCTAAATTCAAAACATTCGTCATCTCGAAAAATCAGTATGTATATGATTGGAGGTTAATATGTCAGATCAATTTAAAATTCTAAATACGCCAAATAATGTTAATCAACTGAAGAATATACCGCAGCAGATGACGGTAAAAATTGAATGCTTTGGTGCAATTGAACGTGTATTGCCAGCAGATTTAATCCTGCAATGTGAGTCAAACATGCTCATTTCTGATGTTTTAGAATACGTGGTGCGTGCATATCCAGACGCAGGAAAAATGATTCAACACTGTGCATGTGCAATGGGGGAAGACATTATTCCGCGTCAGACCCTATTAACATCTGATAGTACAGTTGTTTTACTGTCACCGGTTGCAGGAGGTTGAGATGAGTACATTTGATTCTACACTCAAGCAATTTAATAGGATTCAGGATACTCCTTTAAATCAGGAGAGTTTTGATCCGATCCTACACTTTCCTGAATGCGGTGGTATTGGCATCTTTATTGGAACAGTACGTAATCACCATGAAGGCAAAGCGGTGAAAGCATTGAAATATACGAGCTATGCGCCGGTTTCAGAAAAAATGATTCGTCAAATTGAGCAAGAGATTCAACAGAAATTCGCTGTGGCTTATGTACGGGTGATTCATCGTATTGGTACCTTAAATATCGGCGAAAAAGCCATTATTGCGATTGCTTATGCAGCACATCGACGTGAAGCCTTTGCCGCATGTGAAGAAGCGGTAGAACGAGTAAAACACGAAGTTCCTGTATGGAAAGAGGAGTTTTATTTAGATGGTAGTAGCCAATATGTTGCTGGGTGCTGTATTCGGAAAGATTATGTTGAACAGGATACAGCCACACAAACGGATTCATTGAGTCAACATGATTCTGAGCATAGTTGTGGGCGCGATTTTGAGCATAGGCATGGAGCCGCGCAGCATCATCATTCTTTACCAAGTCATTCCCATTACCAAGATTCACAGCACAGACATACAGCACAGAACAATCTACAACATGATGCAAAACAGAAAATGTTGCTGAGCAACCAGTGTGAACAGACGATTTACCAATGGCATATGTAAACCTGATTGAGTAACTCAGCTAAATATGTCTGGCCATGTAAGTAATATCGTAAGAGAAGGAACAGGCAATGAAAAATGTGAGTATGAAAGCAGAAAGCTACCGTACAGCCGTAGCAACAGGAATTTTATATGCACCTGCACATTGCATAGAACTATTACGCACTGGAAGTACAGAAAAAGGGGACGCACTAAAAACCGCACGTATTGCTGGAATTTTGGCAGCAAAACGCACTGATGAATTAATTCCTTTGTGCCATCCCTTACCGATCTATCGTGCAGATGTTGAATATGAGTTGCATGAAAAACATGTCGAAATTATTGCGACTGTCGAAACCATTGGTCCTACAGGTGTAGAAATGGAAGCACTCACGGCAGTCAGTCTAGCAGGCTTAACCTTATACGATATGCTTAAGCCGCACTGTGAACCTGAAGACTTATGCCTTGACCAATGTAAATTACAACTGAAAAAAGGCGGTAAATCACATTTTACCCGTGTATTGAAAGAGACTTTATCTGCATCGGTTATTGTCTTATCCGATACCGTGGCTTCAGGGAAAAAGCCTGATACAGCTGGGCAAAATGTTTTAGAAATTCTTGAAGAAGCCAATTTTAGTCAGGTGAATTATCAAGTAATTGCCGACTCTCCAGAACAGTTATTGGCGTTAATTGAACAACAAAAGAATCACTATCCACTTATTTTGACTGTGGGTGGAACAGGATTAGGCCCTAAAGATTTAACTGTTGAAACCATTCAACCTTTACTTAAACGTGAAATTCCAGGTTTGATGGAAGCTTCTCGTAGTTTTGGTCAAAGACGTACCCCTTATGCAGCACTCAGCCGAGGGGTCGCGGGCTATATTGACAATAGTTTGGTGATTACTTTGCCAGGCAGTCGCCAAGGTGCTAAAGAGTCACTGATTGCCATTCTACCAGCCTTGGTACATCTTTTTGATGTGCAAAAAAATATTCCACATCTTGGGGGCTATCAATGAATCAGATTGCGGTCGCTCATGATTGTGGCAATGAAAAAGGCTTGGTTTCAGTTGATCAAGCATTGCAGTTACTTGTGGATCACACTCCAAGTCTAGGTAGTGAAACCATCCCCTTAAACCAAGCGCTTAATCGTTATGTTGCAGCAGATATTTTTTCAGAAATTAATTTACCCATTTTTTCGCAAAGTGCGGTAGATGGTTATGCGATCAATGCAAGTGCAGTGACTCAAACAGATTCTAAATTCGAATTGATTGGAGAGATTCGTGCAGGGCAAAGGGTTGAGGTCGAATTGAAACAAGGGCAAGCGATTCGAATATTTACAGGGACAAAAATCCCAGCAGGTACCACAACGGTTGCTCGACAAGAGATTGTTGAGCTCATCGATTTACACAATATAAAACTCACTGAGTCTTTAAACAGTCATGCTGATATTCGAGATGTTGGGGAAGAAGTTGCACTCGGTCAATTAATTGCATCAGCAGGACAAAAACTCAATGTCGGTGTTATTGCAGCACTCAGTATGGCAGGTGTAAAGCAAGTAGAAGTTTATCGTTATCCCAAAATTGCTGTGGTCGTTACAGGTGACGAAGTTGCAGATATGATCGAATGTTTAAATTCAGGCAAAATCTTTGATGCAAATACACCCATGATCCGCGCATGGTTTCAAACCCGAAATCAAACAGTTAATTTAATTCATGTTGAAGATATCGAACATCGTGTAATTCAGTTGTTTGATCGTCTTAAGGAACAATACGATTTAATCATTACTACAGGTGGGGTGTCTGTAGGAGATTATGATTTTGTTCGTCCCGCAGCATTAAAACTCGGTTTTCAGCAAATTTTTTGGAAGGTCAAACAAAAGCCGGGTAAACCGATGCTTTTCGCCAAGTATTCTCAACAAAAAAAACAAGGACAAGAAAGAAAAGGACAAGAACAGCAACAAGATCAAACTCACTGTTACCTATTGGGTTTACCCGGCAATCCTGCTGCGGTTTATATCGGTATGCAAGTCTATGTGGCCACTCTAGTGAATTCTTTACAGGGGCAAAAGCATCCACTCAATTGGATGACAGGCGTTATGAGTCATGCGCTGAAGTCTGATGCGCGAGAGCGCTTTTTAAGAATGCATGCTGTATTTGAACAAGGAAGATTAAGTTTGAAGAGTTTAACTAAACAGCAATCACATATGTTGAGTAATCTGATTGATGCCAATTGTATTGTGCGTATACCCTCAGATCAAAACATACAACAGGGGCAAGTCCTCCAAGGTTTATTTATTCAAGATTAGGGGATAAAAGATGCGTAGGTCGTTAAAAATGATCTTGGGCCTGTATTTTCTGCCGA
Source organism: Acinetobacter sp. LipI_19 (assembly GCF_058242925.1). NCBI lineage: Bacteria > Pseudomonadati > Pseudomonadota > Gammaproteobacteria > Moraxellales > Moraxellaceae > Acinetobacter > Acinetobacter sp. LipI_19. Next base: position 2,719,619 of record NZ_JBZAYK010000001.1, on the reverse strand, counting down.
GTATGAGCATATTACACGCTGAAACAATCAAAATTTATGCTGCAGCAAGCTTAACCAATGCGGTGACAGATATTGCTAAATTGTATGAGAAGCAGCAACCAGAGGTTAAAATAGTGACTGTTTTTGGTGCATCTTCAGCACTGGCAAAACAAATTGAGGCCGGTGCGCCCAGTGATATTTTCTTTTCTGCTGATCAGGACTGGATGAATTATTTAGTCCAAAAACAGAAGATTCAGGTAAATCAGGTTAAACCATTTTTGTTTAATCAATTGGTGTTGATTAGCCCTTTGCAAAGCAAACAACAGTTTAAAGCTGTGCCTACATTTAATTTTGCCCAATCATTTCAAGGGCATTTATGCACAGGGCAAATGGAGTCTGTGCCAGTAGGTAAATATGCCAAGCAAAGTCTGATTAAACTCAATTGGCTGAACAGTTTAAATGGTCGAATAGTGGGGACGGATGATGTTCGTTCAGCGTTGGCATTTGTTGAACGTGGTGAGTGTCAAGTGGGGATTGTGTACAAGACCGATGCATTGATCAGTAAAAAAATCAAAATTTCAGGAGTTTTTCCAAGCAACAGCCATCATCCAATTGTCTATCCGCTTGCTTTGACACAACAAGGTATCAACAATCAGTCAGCAGTGAAATTTAACCATTATTTAAAAGAAAATGCGCAAGCTAAAAAGATTTTTGTTCAGTATGGTTTTGGTTTATAGGATCCTACTTTATGCTAAGTTCAGAAGAGTGGAGTGCATTGTATTTGTCGGTGAAAGTGGGCTTCTTTGCAACTTTATTCTGTCTACCATTTGCAATCATGCTCGCTTGGATTTTGGCACGTTATCAATTTAGATTAAAGTTTGTGGTGGAAGCACTGTTACAAATGCCCATGGTGTTACCTCCAGTGGTTTTAGGTTATTTGCTTTTAATCCTGTTTGGTGCCAATGGCTGGATTGGACAATATCTCAATCAGTTAGGTATTCAATTGGCATTTAATTGGAAAGGAGCTGTTTTAGCCTCCATGATCGTGGCTTTTCCATTGATGGTGCAACCCATTCGGCTATCTTTTCAAATGATCAATCAGCAACTGGAACAGGTTGCAGGTTCTTTGGGTGCAAGCCCTGTACGGGTATTTAGCAGTATCAGCCTACCTTTGGCTTTACCCGGAATTTTAATTGGAAGTATTTTGTGTTTTAGTCGTAGCTTAGGTGAGTTTGGTGCAACCATTACTTTTGTGGGCAATATTCCCGATGAAACTCGGACCATTCCTATAGCAATTTACTCGCTGATTCAGCAACCTGATGGGGAGCAGGGCGCTATGCGTTTAGTGGTCTTATCCATATTGGTTGCCTTTGGTGCTTTGATTGCAAATGCTTATATTCTTCAGAATTATCAGCGAAAATTGGGAGGCAAAGATGCTGCAATGTGATTTTCAATTTCAATATGCTGAGTTTAATTTAAAGGTAAAGTTGCAAATGCAAACACAATTGCTGGGCATTATGGGTGCATCAGGCAGTGGGAAATCAACATTCCTTAAAAACATTACCGGCTTGTTACAGCCACAACAGGGTTCAATTTTACTCAATCAGCAGTGTGTTTTCGACGATCAAAAAAAAATTAATTTACCCATGCACAAACGTCGAATCGCATTAGTCTTCCAAAATGCATGGCTGTTTCCACATATGAATGTGAAACAAAATCTAAAATATGCAGAAAATTTGTGTCCAGATCAGAACAAGAAATTTAGCTTTGATCAGATTGTTGATTTACTTCAACTCAAGCCGTTATTGCAACGTGCATCTTATCAATTGTCTGGTGGCGAGGCACAACGTATTTCGATTGGTCGCGCGCTCTTGTCTTCTCCTGATTTATTGCTCTTGGACGAACCATTATCTGGGCTGGACTACAAATTAAAAGATCAAATTTTACCTTTTCTAAATAGCGTTAAACTAGAAACTCAATTACCCATGATTTATGTCACCCATCATGCCGATGAGCTGGCTTATTTAAATGCACAGGTGGTTTATATGGATCAGGGAAGCATCACTGAAATCCCAAAAACTCACTAATCTTGAATAATATTAGATCTTTTTATCCATGAAAAAGGAAGTATTGTCTGTTCAAATGTATTTAAATTTAAATGCAAGATACGCAGTACAAACTCTACATTTTGATAAACTCACCTTTATGAAATGGTCTAAATTCCATGATTTATAAGGTTTAGCTCATTTAGCAATGATCTAAAAATATACTTGTTCAAGATATCTATTAAATCACTTGGCGTAAATCACGTGCTGTTTCTTGCAGTAACGGTAAAATATGAGTAATTAAATAATCTTTTGTTGTGCGCATAGTGGGGGAGACAATATTTAATGCGGCCACAACTACCGCGTTTGAGTCATAAATTGGAACCGCAACAGCATGAACTCCCAATTCATGTTCTTCACATGAATAACACCAATCTTGTTCTTTAATCTCATGCAGTAATTCGATAAACGCCTCACTTTCTGTATAAGTATATTTAGTAAGACGTTTTAATGGATACTGGGTCAGCCATTGCTTTTGTTCTTCCACATTTAAATGCGCTAATAAAATTTTCCCCGCAGAAGTTGCATGTGCAGGAAGACGATTGCCTAAATGTAAGCCGTAAGGATTAACACGGTCTGTTTGCTGATGTGCGGCACTACGTGCAATGGTAATTGCCTCATAACCATCTAATACCATCACCGAGTAAATCAGCGAAGTCTGATTGGTCAATAAGTTTAATAAAGGTTGGCAAATTTTGGGTAAAGGTGAACCATCTAAATAAGCACCAGAGAACTTTAAAATTTTGGGAGTTAAATAATAGTAATGTCCATCAAAGTCTAAATAGCCTAAGTACTCTAAGGTCAGTAACTGGCGACGCGCTGCTGCTCGGGTCATTCCTGTCTTTTCAGCCGCAGTACTGATATTCAAGCGATGTCGTTCAGGCCCAAAACATTCCAAAATCGCCAACCCTTTTGCAATCCCTGCAATAAAATCTTCATGGCGAATAATCTTTTTATTTTCAGAATGATGGATTAATCGGGTAGTTTTGTTGTGTTCATCGTCCATAACGCAGATCCTTAATTTAAAGCCAATTACATTAAAATTTTACTCAATCCAAATCAGACCGTTTTAGTGGGATAATGTTCGATCATCGAACATAAAAAATAATGATCGAACAAAATCTAACTTTAAGCCTAGAAGTAAATACAAAATTTATCAAGAATAAAGATTAGAAATCCGAACAAAACACTCGGCTTAGTTTCATCGGTTTCTAGGATGAAATGAATGAGTGATTCAAAGTACAGGAAGTAGTCAGATGATTGATAAAAATGCCACCTCATTGACTGAGGTTCTATCCCAAATCAAAGATGGTGCAACCATTATGATTGGTGGCTTTGGAACAGCAGGACAGCCCGCAGAGCTGATCGATGGGCTGATTGAACTTGGCGTTAAAGATCTGGTGATTGTCAATAACAATGCAGGTAATGGCGATTACGGTCTGGCGAAACTACTTAAATCAGGTGCAGTCCGTAAAATCATCTGTTCTTTCCCCCGTCAGTCTGACTCTTGGGTATTCGATGAACTCTATCATGCGGGCAAGATCGAACTGGAACTGGTTCCTCAAGGTAATCTCGCCTGTCGTATTCAAGCCGCAGGGATGGGTTTAGGTGCAGTCTTTACCCCAACAGGCTTTGGTACTTTATTGGCAGATGGCAAAGAAACCCGACATATCGATGGCAAAGACTACGTACTTGAATATCCGATTAAAGCAGACTTTGCATTGATTAAAGCACATCAAGGCGACCGTTGGGGCAACTTGGTTTATAACAAATCAGCACGTAACTTTGGTCCAATCATGGCGATGGCAGCAGACGTCACTATTGCACAAGTATCAGAGGTGGTTGAACTAGGACAACTTGATCCTGAGCATATTATTACCCCAGGAATTTTTGTTCAGCATGTGGTTGCAGTTGATGCAGCCAATGGTAATGGAGAATAACAATGAGCTACCAAAAACTAAGCCGTGACCAAATTGCTGAACGTGTTGCCCAAGATATTCCCGATGGTGCATATGTCAATTTAGGTATTGGTTTACCAACCAAGATTTCAAAATACTTGCCAACAGACAAAGATGTATTCCTGCATTCTGAAAATGGTTTATTGGCTTTTGGTCCTCCACCCGCCAAAGGTGAAGAAGATCCTGAGCTGATTAACGCAGGCAAAGAATATGTCACCATGCTAACGGGTGGCTCGTTTTTCCATCACGGTGATTCTTTTGCCATGATGCGTGGTGGACATTTGGATATTGCTGTATTGGGTGCATTCCAAGTGGCGGCCAATGGCGACCTTGCCAATTGGCATACCGGTGCGGCGGATGCGATTCCTGCGGTGGGTGGTGCAATGGATTTGGCTGTAGGGGCCAAGAAAGTCTTTATCACCACAGACCATGTAACCAAGCAAGGTGAACCTAAGATTGTTGAAGAACTGAGCTATCCTGTGACAGGTAAGCATTGTGTTGATCGTATCTATACTGACTTATGCGTGATTGATGTGACCCCAGAGGGTTTAAAAGTGCTTGAAAAAGTTGCAGGTCTGAGCTTTGAAGAATTACAGGCTTTGACGGGTGCTCCATTGATTGACGCGATACCGGCTTAAGGATATAGACAACATGAAAAACGCTTACATCATAGATGCCATCCGTACCCCATTTGGTCGTTATGCCGGTGGTCTTGCGCCAATACGTGCAGATGATCTCGGTGCTATTCCAATTCAAGCATTGATACAACGTAATCCAACAGTAGATTGGCAACAAGTCGATGATGTGATTTATGGCTGTGCCAATCAGGCCGGTGAAGACAACCGTAATGTCGGGCGTATGTCAGCATTATTGGCAGGCTTACCTTATCAAGTGCCAGTCACTACAGTGAACCGTCTATGTGGTTCATCACTGGATGCGATTGCCATGGCAGCTCGCGCCATCAAAGCCAACGAAGCTGATTTAATCATTGCCGGTGGTGTAGAAAGTATGAGCCGTGCGCCCTATGTGATGGGTAAGTCGGACAGTGCTTTTGGACGCAGTCAAAAGATTGAAGACACCACTATGGGCTGGCGCTTTATCAATCCAAAACTCAAAGAATTGTATGGTGTGGACAGCATGCCACAAACCGCTGAAAACGTGGCAGAGCAATTCAATATTAACCGTGCGGATCAAGATCAGTTTGCGCTAAACAGCCAACAACGTACTGCGGCAGCACAAGCTCAAGGTTTTTTCAAAAATGAGATTGTGCCCGTCACTATTCTCCAGCGTAAAGGTGATGCTGTGCTTGTGGATACCGATGAACATCCACGTGCATCAACCACTTTAGCCGCACTGACAAAACTTAAAGGTGTGGTAAAAGCTGATGGCACGGTCACGGCGGGTAATGCATCGGGAATTAATGATGGTGCAGCGGCCTTATTGATTGCTTCAGATGAAGCTGTAGAAAAATACCAATTAAAACCACGTGGGAAAATTATTGCAGCAACCACTGTGGGGGTTGAACCAAGAATTATGGGCTTTGCACCCGCGCCTGCAATCAAGAAACTGCTTAAACAAGCCGATCTTAGTTTAGCGCAAATGGATGTGATTGAGCTAAATGAAGCCTTTGCTGCCCAAGCTTTGGCTGTCACCCGTGATTTAGGTTTGGCAGATGATGATGCACGTGTCAATCCTAATGGTGGGGCGATTGCCTTAGGTCATCCTTTGGGCGCATCAGGTGCCAGACTGGTGACCACTGCCCTAAATCAGCTTGAACAGATCAAGGGGCAATATGCCTTATGTTCAATGTGTATTGGGGTAGGACAAGGTATTGCACTCATTATTCAACGTGTTGAGTGAGGTATCCGATGAGCCAGTTATACGCCAGCTTATTTTATCAGCCTGATGTCACAGCAATCTTTAGCGATCATGCCTTATTAGGTTACATGATCCAAGCTGAAGTGGCTTTGGCAAAAGCACAAGCACAAGTGGAGGTGATTCCACTATCTGCTGCTACCATCATTGAACAAGTTGGACAACAAGCCCTAGCAAAAATTGATTTTCAAGCACTGGCAACTGCTACAGCACTTGCGGGAAATATTGCGATTCCTTTCGTAAAGCAATTTACTGCGATTGTAAAACAATACGATGAAGACACAGCACGTTATGTGCATTGGGGCGCAACCAGCCAAGACATTATCGATACAGCCACGATTCTGCAATGCCGTGATGCATTAGGGCTGATCGAAAAACAATTACAACAAGCTTATCAAGTTTCATTAGACCAAGCACAACAATATCGTGCCCAAGTCATGATTGGACGGACTTGGTTACAGCAAGCCTTACCGATCACATTAGGGCATAAGTTTGCACGTTGGGCTGCAGCATTTAAACGTGATCTAGACCGTCTACACGAGATGAAAAGCCGAGTGCTTACCGCTCAACTCGGTGGGGCTGTGGGTTCATTGGCATCGTTACAAGATCAAGGTTCAGCCGTAGTTAAAGCCTATGCCGCGGCATTGAATTTAACTTCACCTGAGTGTACATGGCACGGTGAACGTGACCGCATCGTTGAAATTGCCAGTGTACTTGCCCTGATTGTGGGTAATGTCGGCAAAATGGCAAAAGACTGGTCTTTGCTGATGCAAACTGAAATTGCTGAAGTTTTTGAACCCACTGCAAAAGGTCGTGGTGGCTCATCCACCATGCCACATAAACGTAATCCAGTTGCAGCCGCTTGCGTACTTGCAGCAGCCAACCGTGTCCCTGCATTAATGGCAAGTGCCTACCAAAACATGTTGCAAGAACATGAACGTGCTTTAGGCACTTGGCATGCAGAATGGTTAGTGATTCCTGAAATTTTCCAGTTATGTGCAGGGGCTTTAGAACGCACTACGGATGTGCTTGAACATATGCAAGTCGATGCACAAGCCATGCAGCGTAACCTTGAGTGTACTCAGGGTTTGATCATGGCAGAAGCAGCAATGATGGCACTGGCACCCAAAATTGGCCGATTAAATGCGCATCATTTGGTCGAACAAGCTTGTCAGCAAGCCCTCGCGCAACAGCAGCATTTAAAAACAGTGTTGTCAGAAATGACTGAGGTGAATGTTCATCTAAGTTCACAAGCCCTAGATGAGATTTTTAAACCAGCATCTTACTTGGGCAATATTCAGGCACAAATTGATGCAGTACTACAAGCAGCACAAGGAGTGTCTGAATCATGAAAACCAGTATGAAAATTAAGAACCGTCAAGGACATCAACTTGCCGTTCAAGTCCAAGGCTTAAAAGATGCAGCAGTGATCGTGTTTTCTAACTCATTGGGAACTGATCATGGTATGTGGCAAGTCCAAGTAGATGCTTTGGCGCAACACTATCAAATCGTTACTTATGATACCCGTGGGCATGGATTAAGTGATGTGATTGCCAATGCAACATTGCATAACTTTGCTGAAGATGTGATTGATATCTTAGATAGCTTGCACATTGAAAAAACCCATTTTTGTGGAATTTCAATGGGTGGTATTACAGCACTCACACTGGCGATTGAATATCCTGAGCGTTTTTATAGCATTACTGTTGCAAACTCAGCAGCCAAAATCGGCACAGCCGAGGCGTGGAAAGTCCGTGCCGATAGCGTTGAACAACAAGGATTGGCTGAAATTGTCAAAACTACACATACCCGCTGGTTTAGTGAGCATTTTGATTATGCACATGATGTTCTTGCTCAAAAAACCATTCAAAGTTTAGCGGTGACACCTGCACAAGGCTATGCCAATGCGTGTCGAGCATTGGCAGATGCCGATGTTCGAGATCAGCTCAATCAAATTCAAATCCCAACTTTAATTATCGCAGGTCAATATGACCCTATAACGACGGTTCAAGATGCAGAATTTATGCATCAATTCATTCCAAACAGTCAACTTGAAATCTTGGCGGCTTCTCATTTGTCCAATATTGAACAACCACAAGTGTTCAATCAGGCATTGTCCAAGTTTATTCAGAACATATAACCGTCTAGGGTTAGAAAGGAATTCGCCTACAAGGAGGCAACTATGGCACAGGAATTTGCTGCCCCAAAAAATAGTATGGATGCTCAGGCACTCATTAATGATGCACCAATCAGCAAGTATCAATGGATGATTGCAATTATTTGTTTTCTCATTGTATTTGTTGATGGAATCGATACTGCTGCAATGGGTTTTATTGCCCCTGCTTTAGCACAAGATTGGGGGATTGATCGCTCTCAACTTGGACCTGTGATGAGTGCAGCACTGGGTGGAATGATCATTGGTGCTTTGGTTTCAGGACCTACTGCGGATCGTTTTGGACGCAAGATTGTATTAACCATTTCAATGTTGATCTTTGGTGGCTTTACCTTGGCATCCGCCTATGCCCCAAACTTAGACAGTTTGGTTGTACTGCGCTTTTTAACGGGTATTGGTCTAGGCGCAGCAATGCCAAATGCCACCACATTGTTTTCCGAATACTGTCCGAACCGTGTTCGTTCACTGCTCGTGACCTGTATGTTTTGTGGCTATAACTTAGGTATGGCAACAGGTGGTTTTGTCAGTAGTTGGCTAATTCCTACCTTTGGTTGGCACAGCTTATTCTTGCTAGGCGGTATTTCACCTTTAATCCTAATGGTATTGGTGATTGTGCTGTTACCTGAGTCATATCGCTTCTTGATTGTTAAGGGGCGAGATGCTGTAAAAGTTCGCAAAATCCTAAGTCATATTGCTCCTGAAAAAGTACAGCTTGCTGACAGTTTTTATATCCCAGATGAACAGTCTGCTGTAGCACAAAAGAAAAATGTATTTGGCATGTTGTTTTCTCAAAAATTTGCCAAAGGCACCGTATTGTTATGGTCAACCTACTTTATGGGCTTGGTCGTGATTTATCTACTGACCAGTTGGTTACCAACCTTGATGCGTGAAACGGGCGCAACCATGGAACGCGCAGCATTTATCGGCGGTCTGTTCCAGTTTGGTGGTGTATTGAGTGCGTTATTTATTGGTTGGGCAATGGATCGTTTTAACCCTAACCGCATTATCTCAGCATTCTATTTTATTGCAGGCTTATTTGCTGTTGCCGTAGGTCAAAGTCTCAGTAACCCAACCTTATTGGCAATTCTGGTGTTATGTGCGGGTGTGGCAATCAATGGGGCACAGTCTGCAATGCCAGCGTTGAGTGCCCGTTTTTACCCTACTCAATGTCGTGCAACTGGTGTGGCATGGATGACAGGGATTGGTCGTTTTGGCGCAGTGTTTGGGGCTTGGATTGGTGCTGTTTTGTTGGGCAATGATTGGTCTTTTACCGCGATCTTAAGCTTATTGATGATTCCTGCAACCGCTGCGGCTGTGGCAATTTTTGTTAAATCCTTAGTGGCGCATACCGATGCAACCTAACTTTCTCAGATCAGAAATAAGATCACAAAGGGGGACAATTTCAATGAATGATGAACAACGTTACCAACAAGGGCTAAAGGTTCGCACCGAAGTATTGGGTGAAAAACATGTCGGTCGTTCTTTAGAAAATTTGAATGACTTTAACCAAGATTTTCAAAACTTTATTAGCCGTTTTGCTTGGGGGGAGGTGTGGTCACGTGAAGGTTTACCACGTCATACCCGCAGTTTAGTCACCATTGCTATTCTGTTGGCATTGGGACGAGAAGATGAACTCAGAATGCATCTCCGTGCTTGCTTTAACAATGGTGTTACCAAGGACGAACTCAAAGAACTCATTTTACACAGCTCATTGTATGCAGGACTGCCAGCCGCAAATGCTGCAATGCACATGGCTGAAGATGTTTTTAAAGAACTCGGAATAGAAGTGCAACCTGTCGCTGCACAACAACAGGATTAAGGAGATAGGCATGTTAAGTCATACATTGGGTGCGTATCCGCAACGAAATACAGAAGATCACCCGCCAGCATATACACCTGGCTATAAAACCAGTGTATTACGCTCGCCAAAAAATGCATTGATCTCGATTAATGAAACATTAACTGAAGTAACTTCACCGCATTTTTCACCTGAAATTTTTGGTGCAAAAGACAATGATTTGATTTTGAACTATGCCAAAGAAGGGCTCCCTGTCGGTGAGCGAATTATTGTGCATGGTTATGTGCGTGACCAGTTTGGTCGCCCTGTGAAAAATGCCTTATTGGAAGTTTGGCAAGCCAACGCATCGGGTCGTTATCGCCATCCAAATGATAAATTTATTGGCGCAATGGATCCTAACTTTGGTGGCTGTGGTCGTACCTTAACCGATGAAAATGGTTTTTATATTTTTCGTACCATTAAACCGGGTCCATATCCGTGGCGTAACCGAATCAATGAATGGCGTCCCGCACATATCCATTTTTCATTAATAGCAGATGGTTGGGCACAACGTTTAATTTCACAGTTCTATTTTGAGGGCGATACCCTGATAGATACTTGTCCGATTTTAAAAACCATTCCATCTGAAGATCAGCGTCGTGCCTTGATCGCATTAGAAGATAAAAACAATTTCATTGAATCAGATAGTCGTTGTTACCGCTTTGATATTCATCTGCGTGGTCGTCGTGCGACTTATTTTGAAAATGATTTGACTTGAGGAACTCACACAATGAATGCATGGAATTTTCAGGAAATTAAGGAAACCCCATCACAAACAGGTGGTCCTTATGTGCATATTGGTTTATTGCCACAACAAGCCAATATTGAAGTGTTTGAACATAGCTTCGATAACCAGTTGGTGAAGGAACATACCCAAGGCCAACGTATCCGTATTGAAGGTCAAGTGTTTGATGGGCTGGGTTTACCATTACGAGATGTCTTATTGGAAATCTGGCAAGCCGATGCCAATGGGGTTTATCCAAGTCGGGCAGATACCCAAGGCAAAACAGCGGATGCGCATTTTCAGGGCTGGGGACGTACAGGCGCAAATTTTGAAACAGGTTTTTGGAGTTTTGACACCATTAAACCGGGTGCTGTGGCAGGGCGTAAAGGTACGACTCAAGCACCGCATATTGCAGTCGTGTTATTTGCCCGTGGGATAAACATTGGTTTGAATACCCGTATTTATTTTGACGATGAAGTTGAAGCCAATGCCAATGATGCGGTACTGAACAGCATTGAGTGGGCAGTCCGCCGCCAAACTCTGATTGCAAAACGCAGTGAAGAAGATGGTGAAATCGTGTATCGCTTTGATATTCGCATTCAAGGTGAAGACGAAACCGTATTTTTTGATATTTAACGCGCCTAAAAAATTTAGGATCAAATTAGATACTTGGAAACATTATCCGTAACCTTCGTAGGATCAACAAGATATTGTTATCTGCGATAAACAGGATAGTTAAAAGGATTGAACAGGTTTTGCGGTGAGGGGTAAGGCTCCGCAAGATGGTTTTCTTGCTAAGCTTCACTTCTCCTTTTTCCGAAAGAAAAGGAGGTCGAACCGAAGGTTTATCCTGTCATTAAATGGAAACTTGGTAAGACTCCAAAAAACCAAAACAAATCTATTAAGGAAGATGAAAAAATGAAACTACAAAAACTTGCAGCATTGACGCTTGCACTTAGCTCCATATTTACCTTTCAAATGACACAGGCGCAACCTGTTTCACAAAGCCCAGTTGAACTTGCAGAACTGGCAAAACTCCCAGTAAAAACCATTGTCCCGATTACAGCAAAAACCAAAGAGCAGGCCTTAGCACAAGCAAAAATCATTGCCAATAATCCAGATGCCGATTTGGCTGAGTTCCGCATAGATCTCCTCAACTTTGCCAATGACACCAAACAAGTGATTGCATTGGGTCATGACCTTAAACAGATTCTGGGTTCTAAGCCCATGATTGCGACCATTCGTACTCATAATGAAGGGGGGCAGTTGACCATAAGTGATGCGGATTATGGCAAAACCTATCAAGCCTACTTACGCCAGCCCTTTATGGACATGCTGGATGTTGAAATGTTTCGAGATCAGCAAGTGGTAAAAAGCACTGTTCAATTGGCCCATCAACAAAAAGTATTGATTGTGATGTCCAATCATGATTTTAAACAAACACCTCCAGAAGCTGAGATCGTGCAACGTTTGCTTAAACAAGATCAGCTTGGTGCAGATATTCTTAAAATCGCAGTAATGCCACAAAGCAAACAAGATGTATTTACCTTAATGAATGCAACCTTAAAAGTCAGTCAACAATCTAAAAAACCATTGCTGACGATGTCGATGGGTAAACTCGGAACGGTTTCTCGCATTGCTACCGCCAATATGGGGGGCAGCTTTAGTTTTGGCATGATCGGTGAAGCTTCTGCGCCTGGCCAAATTGATGTGACCCAACTTAAACAGTTATTAAAAGTAGTTCAACCTACACCATAATTTAAAAGGATTTTTTAGACATGAAAATGATTTCGTTACGTTTAACCACATTGGCACTTGGCTTAGCGGTTTCTAGTTTAACAATGGCAGAAAGCTATGTAGTAGATCGCTATCAAGATGATACAGAAAAAGGCTCATTACGTTGGGCGATTGAACAAGCCAACAGCAAACCGAGTGAAGCTAGTGAGATTTTGATTCAAGCAGTTGGGCAAGCACCCTATGTGATTAAGGTCAACAGTCCACTGCCAGAAATTAAAGCACCTGTAAAAATCATGGGTACACAATGGGCAAAAACAGGTGAGTTTATTGCGATTGATGGCTCAAATTATATTAAAGGTACAGGCGTAGAAGCTTGTCCGGGTGCTGTCGAAGGGCAGTTCGGAACCAATGTTCGTACCACAACTTTACCGGGTATTGTGTTACGTGACATCAACGGGGTGAGCATTCAAGGACTAGAGATTCGTCGTTTTTGTATTGGGATATTGATGAACCGTGCAAGCAATAACCTGATCCAAAATAACCGTATTATGCACAACTATGGCGGTGCAGGGGTGATGTTGACAGGGGATGATGGTAAAGGTAATCCGACTGCGACCACAACCAATAACAACAAAGTGTTAAATAACTATTTCCAAGACAATGGTGATGGACTTGAATTAACTCGTGGTGCGGCATTTAACTTGGTTGCCAATAACCACTTTATTTCAACCACTGCAAACCCAGAGCCATCACAAGGCATTGAAATTCTATGGGGCAATGACAATGCAGTGATTGGCAACAAGTTTGAAAACTATTCAGATGGCTTACAGATCAACTGGGGCAAACGCAATTATATTGCCTATAACGAACTGACCAATAATTCCAACGGCTTTAACCTCACGGGTGATGGCAATATTTTTGACAGCAATAAAGTCCATGGCAATCGTGTTGGGGTTGCCATTCGTTCAGAAAAAGATGCCAATGCGCGTATCACATTAACCAAAAACCAAATTTGGAATAATGGCAAAGACATCAAACGCTGTGAAGCGGGTGGGAGCTGTGTGCCCAATCAACGTTTAGGTGCAATCATTTTTGATATTCCGGGATTAGAACATGCGCACTTTGTCGGTTCACGGGGGCATGGCGTGAAAATTGACCCAGCAAACTTACAAAAGACCTGCCAGCAACCCAATGAACAAGGCTGTAATGCCCAACCGAATCAAAATATTCAAGCACCTAAATTGACCTTAGCAAAAGGTCAAATTGCGGTAGAGGTAAAAGGACAACCGAACCAACGTTACCAAGTTGAATTTTTTGGAAACTCACAAGCAAGCGCACATGAAGCCGAGTTTTATTTAGGCTCAAGCACTGTTGCAACCAATGCTCAAGGCACAGCAACCGTTACTTGGAAACCGACAGTGAAAGTTGCATCGATCACCGCCAGTATCACAGATCGTTTAGGTGCAACATCTGAACTTAGCTCAGCGCTAAAACTTAAATAAAAGTAAGGATGCTTAATATGAGTACAAATTCTTTATCTCTTAAACTCAGTTGCTTGGTAGTTGCAGTTTGTACGGCTCAGAGCAGTTTTGCTGAGCAAGGCTGGTCACAAGATCGCCAATGGTTATTGGGCGATTGGAATGGACAACGCCAACAACTGGAAAAAGATGGTTATAAATTTACCGCTTCGATCATGAGTCAAGCTGCGACCAATTTAGATGGTGGCTATAACGATGACAACAGCTTTGAAAACGCAGCACAACTGGCTTTAGGCGTAAACTTTGATTTAAATAAAATTGCAGGCTGGAAAGACACCACCGCCAATATTTTAATTACCAAACGTGACGGTAACGCTTTAACTTTGGAGCGTATCAAAGACCCTCGTTCTAGCGCTTTAGGCAATTCACAAGAAATTTATGGACGCGGCAAAATTTGGCGTTTAACCCAAGCATGGGTAAAAAAAGGTTTTGCTGACAATACCGTTCAATTCAAGGTTGGACGTATGGGCATGTCAGATGACTTTAATGGTTCACAATGTGAGTTCCAAAACTTATTACTTTGTGGTGGGCAACTTGGCAAATCCATTGGCTCAATTTGGTACAACTCACCCGTAGGCTTATGGGGAACCAATGTCAAATACCAATTCGCACCTGAGTGGACATTGGGTGTTGGTGTTTATGAGGTGAATCCTGACAATATTAAAACTGGCAAAAATGATGGTTTTAACTTGGATATGAATAATGTCAAAGGTGCCATTATTCCAGTAGAACTGGCATGGAGACCAAAACTAGCAGCATTTGATGGTTTAGCAGGCGAGTATAAAGTTGGTGCACTTTACTCGACCGCTGAAGCCAATGATATCGCGATCGCTGGAAAGGTACATGATAGCAAACATAGTTTTTGGATTAATGCACAACAACAACTCAGCCAAAAAGGGCAGGATCCAAAACGTGGTTTGTTCCTAAGCTTTAACGCTGTTGTTAATGATAAAGCCACCACCGCAGTACAAAGTACGCAACAACTTGCACTTTGGTATAAAGGGCCTTTTGACAGTCGTCCAAATGATTCAATCGGATTTGGTGTAGCAAACTATATAGTCAATGATCGTTATAAAAATCGCCAAATTGAAACCAATAGTAGCCGTGGCTATGACCAATACGACATGTTTGCGGCAGATTATGTGCCCGTTCAACGTGATGAACTCAATGTTGAATTGAACTACACCTACCAATGGTCACCTGCGGTCATGTTACGACCGAACCTACAATATATCCATCAGCCTGCGGGCGTAAAAGAAGTGGATGATGCATGGGTTGCAGGTTTGAGCATGCGTGTGAATTTCTAATCTAGGAGTATGACCTATGACTAAGTCTACAAGCTCTCATACCGTATTAAAAATATGGTGTTTTATATTAGGTTTGGCTTTGCTACTGACAGGGCTATTCTTTACCGTTGGCGGAGCAAAATTAGTGACACTCGGAGGATCATGGTATTTCGTGATTTCTGGTGTGTTGACGCTTGCATCAGCCATTTTTATTTTTAAGAAAAAAACACTGGGAGTCTGGCTATTTAGCTTAGTTTTTGTGGGAACCATCATTTGGTCATTGCTAGATGCGGGTTGGGAGTTTTGGCCTTTATTTTCGAGACTAATGTTTCCAGCAGGTCTCTTTGCTGCATTGATGTTTAGCCTACCCGCAATTCGTCGCTACCAGTTTCAACCGAGTGCAAGCTTACCTGCGTATGGCTTAGGAGTAGTTACGGTTCTTGGTATGTTGATTGGACTTTATCAAATGTTCCAACCGCATCCAACGGTGGCGGCATCAGGTCAAGAATTGCCATTGGTTCCTGTTAAAACTGATATGAAACAAAGCAATTGGCAACACTATGGTCAGGATGCTGGGGGCAGTCGTTTTGCCGCACTCGACCAAATCACCCGCGACAATGTTCATCAATTAAAAGAAGCGTGGCGTTTTCGTACTGGTGATTTTACCACTGGCTCAGGTAATGGGGCAGAAGATCAAATGACCCCGTTACAGGTGGATAATAAGATTTTCTTATGTACGCCACATAACAATATTTTTGCTTTAGATGCAGATTCGGGTAAACAACTGTGGAAAGCAGAGGTCAACTCGAAATCAGATGCATGGGAACGATGTCGTGGGGTTGCCTACTTCGATTCAACTCAACCTTTAAGTCAACCGACTTTGGCGGGTGCAACACCTGTCCAAGCTGTGGCAAACAATACCGCTTGCTTACGCCGTGTTTATACCAACACACCTGATGGACGCTTAATTGCGGTCAATGCAGACACAGGTGAACGTTGTAAAGATTTTGGTGTTGATGGAACGGTTGATTTACTTAAAGGTTTGGGTGAAGGAACCACCGCGCCACGTTTTGAAGTGACCTCCGCTCCGACTATTGCGGGCACAGTGATTGTGGTTGGTAGTCGTATTGCAGATAACCTTGCCGCAGATATGCCTGGTGGGGTGATTCGTGCTTATGATGTGATCACAGGTCAATTGCGCTGGGCATTTGATCCACGTAATCCTGATCCAAACTATGTGTTAAAAGAAGGTGAAACCTATAAACGCAGTTCAGCAAACTCTTGGGCTGCAATGTCATATGACCCTAAGATGAACACGGTATTTTTACCAATGGGGAGCTCTTCTGTGGATGTTTGGGGGGGCAATCGTCAACCTTTGGATCATAAATACAATTCATCTGTATTGGCTTTAGATGCAACCACAGGTAAAGAAAAGTGGGTTTATCAAACCGTTCATAATGACTTATGGGATTTTGATTTACCAATGCAACCAAGTTTGGTTGATTTCCCTGCGAAAAATGGGACTAATCAACCAGCCGTGGTGATTGGAACCAAATCTGGACAATTCTTTGTATTGGATCGCTTAACAGGTAAACCTTTAACCAAAGTGATCGAACAGTCAGTGAAGGCTGCCGATATTCCCGGTGAACAATATAGCCCGACGCAACCACGTTCAGTTGAAATGCCACAAATTGGTAATCAAACTTTGACTGAATCGGATATGTGGGGGGCTACACCATTTGACCAACTAATGTGCCGTATTGGATTTAAAACCATGCGTTATGAAGGCTTATATACAGCACCAGGTAAAGACAAATCTTTAAGCTTCCCAGGCTCTTTAGGTGGCATGAACTGGGGCAGTATCGCCTTTGATCCAAGTCATCAATACATTTTCGTCAACGACATGCGTTTAGGTTTATGGATTCAGTTGATTGAGCAGACACCTGAAGATTTAGCAATTCAGGCAAGTGGTGGCGAGAAAGTCAATACAGGCATGGGCGCTGTACCAATGAAAGGTACGCCGTATAAAGTCAATAAAGATCGTTTTTGGTCTAAGTTAAATATTCCATGTCAAAAACCACCATACGGTACTATGACCGCCATCGATATGAAAACGCGCCAGATTGCTTGGCAAGTTCCAATGGGAACGGTTGAAGATACTGGACCAATGGGCATAAAAATGGGCTTAAAGGTACCAATTGGTATGCCAACGATTGGGGGCCCAATGGCAACACAAGGTGGCTTAGTGTTCTTTGCCGCAACGCAAGATTACTACTTACGCGCGCTGGATTCATCGTCAGGTCAAGAGTTGTGGAAATCACGCTTACCAGTCGGTAGCCAAGGAACACCTATTAGCTATGTTTCACCAAAAACAGGCACACAATATGTGATGATCACTGCCGGCGGTGCTCGGCAATCTCCTGATCATGGTGACTATGTGATTGCTTATAGTTTGAAATAAGCTGCAGTAAAACGTTAAAAAACAAAACTGCAATCGTTCAACGGTTGCAGTTTTTTATGGGTTTAAAATTTAAAGAGCTTAGACATACATTTGTATACTCATCGAAATAATAATAATTTTTGACTTAAGCATCGTTGGAAGCAACAGACACCGAGTTTAGCAATTTCCTCTGTCGATAAAGTAAATAGAGTTATCTACACAACATCATCAAAAAGCTCGATATCTGAGTGAATTAAACCGAGAATACAACTTCAATATTTGATTTTCACGAATTTCGAATAACGCTTATTTTTTAAATAAATTCTGATTTTCTTGTAAAAAAAATTTAATATACACTATAAAGAAAACTTTGATCACTCAATAGGCTTTGTTGCGCAATCCTATCTCTAAAGGCTGATTCCACACTATAATTTTCAAATGAATAAGCCTCGCCCTAAAATTTACAGTACTCTTAATTGGTCTTCATACAACCAAGCTCTCATTAATCGTGGCAATATTGCCATTTGGTTTGATCCCAATACTCAGTGGTATGAACAACCGCAAGGCAAACAAGGTCGAAATCAAACCTATTCAGATATAGCGATCTAATGTTGTTTAATGATGAAATCCTTATTCCGTCTGTCTTTAGGTATGGTCACGGCTTTGTTCAAAGTCTCATTCTTCTTTGCTGATGAGATTGCTCAACAACATTGAAAAAATTTCTGTATTACAAAGCCAAAGAACTGCAACTTCTATACTTTATTCTTGAAAAAAATAGTTTCTAGTATTTCAAACAGCGTTTATTTCTGTATTTAAGTCTTATTTTTAATATGAATGAGATTTTTTTCATTAAAAAAGAGCATTTGATCGTTAAATGCTCATAAAAAATAAGTGAATACCAAGCTTATTTTTAAAATAAGTAATCATTAGAAGCATAAATTTATAAGGAATTCGAGAAAATTATAATAATGTATAGCGATTTAATTAGTCTTTTTTATCTGTGATAATTAATTTTAATGAAGGATTTTTATTAAAATTCAGCAATATTTAACTTAAAATAAATGGAAAGTATGAGTGAATTTTATTAATAAATTTTGATTTTTAATTTAAATGTATCTTGGGTGATTTGGCTTAATCATATGTTTTGAGTGTTATTGAGGTGGGTGATATTGTTATATTTGGTTTAAGGATAAATTTTAGAATATCTGTGTTTGTCTTTTTATATAATAAAAATAGCATTTTTAATTGTGAAAAATTATTTGATTTATATTGCTTTGTTTTATGGATTATTTAAGGTAAATAAATAAAATAATCATGATTCTTAATTTTTATTTGCGTGATAAGTAATTGAAATAATAGATATTGTGATATTTATTTATTTTTGCTAGGATGTTTTTTTATTTTAAACTGTTCTTTATTTATAAGTGTAAGGTGAAGATTAAAATAAATTGAAAGTGGTTTTGTAGGGGGTATTATTTTTTGTGGCTATCGATTTTAAGCGTGATATGCACGACATAATAAAACCGTCTTATCATTTTTTTAAAAAGTTGAAGAGGTTTATTGAATGAAGAAGTTAACATTGCCAGCATTAGGCACTCTAGCTTTAAGTTTAGCATGTTCAAGTGTTTTTGCAGCAGACGGAACAATTACAATTAACGGTATGATAACTGATGAAACTTGTACATTAGCGGGCTCTGGATCTGGAGTAAACGGCAGTCAAAATTTAGTTTTGACCTTAGACACTGTACTTAAGTCAACCTTTACTGCGGCCAATATGACTGCAGCGAAAAAAAACTTTAGCCTACAGTTAAAAAATGCTGCAGGTACAGGTAATTGCGACGCATCAACAAATAAAGCACTAAAAGGTTTATACCTGAGTCCAATTTCTACAGCTGACTTAGACACCACTGATAAAACTTTATTAGTGAATAAAGCAACAGAAGGTGGTGCTTCTATAGCAAATCCAGTTTATATCCAAATTTTAACAGATGCAGATATTGCTGTTAATCTTTCTGAGCCTTGGGGTGTCCAAGCTAAAAGTGCAATTACAGGGCTTGCAGCGGATGGTAGTGGTACCGCCACCATGCTTTACAAAGCACAGTATGCGAGCAAGACAGGAACTGTAAGTGGACAAAACGTGACTGCAGTTGTCAACTATACGTTGCAATACAATTAATTTTTGAATCTGTTTGCTAGAGGGGGAAATAATGCGTTACCTAAAAATTGCTGGATTCATTTACTTGATGATGTCATTTGCTTATGCCGGTGTCTCAATAGATGGTACTCGCATCATTTTCCCAGCTGAATCCAAAAGTGTAAATGTCCAGCTCCGAAATGCCTTTGACACTCCATCACTTGTACAAGTGTGGATAGATACAGGGGATTCAGAAAAGATTCCCAAGGCAAGTGAAGTTCCTTTTATTCTAAATCCGCCATTGACTCGAGTTGAAGCACGAAAAGGTCAGATTATTCGAGTTATTCCTTTGGATATTAAAAAATTACCGCAGGATCGTGAATCTATTTTTTGGTTCAATATGATGGATATTCCACCAGATGATCCAGCACTGAAAGATAAAAACTATTTATCTTTTACAGTAAGAACGCGGATAAAACTATTTTACCGACCTAGTGAGTTAGCCATGACAGCATTTTTGGCACAGCAAAGCGTGCAGTTTAAATATGATCAAGGTGCTCAAAACGTAAGTATGAATAATCCAACACCTTATTATCTGACCGTGGTTCAAATTGAAAGTGGTAAAAACCAGGCATTTAGCTCAGCAGACCAAGCCATTATGTTGGCACCTTTTACTCATGTAATTCTGAAAGATTTTAAACTGGATACCTCAACTAAAAAAATCGTTTACGAGGTGCTTAATGATTTAGGTACATTACAAACATACGAAACAACAATCCAATAAATTTATTATTAAGACATTTTTTAATAATTTCACTAAGAATTTGAAAAATAGCTTTGAAGTTCTGTTGCCTTTTTTATAGGGCGCTAGCAATAAAACAGTAATGATGAGCAGGTTATTACTATGCTGAATTTTAAAAAGTCTGAACTTTTTTTAATGTTGATGTCAACTGTTACTGTTCAGACTTCAGCGGAAGACGTGCAATTTTCTCATGCTGATACAAATACAGATGGTCATTTAATTACCCAAGATAATAGTCAGCTTATTGCTCAGAACTATAATGAATTAACGGCTAGTAATAATGACTTTACTACGTTTAATGCAGCCTCATTGTTTGGTGAGCAAACCAATGTAGATTTAAGTGGTTTCACCTCTCGAAACTTTGTAGCGCCTGGTCAGTATTTGGTTCATTTGTCAGTAAATGGTGAATCTTTGGACACTGTAAATGTGCATTTTGATCACTTGGATGGACAGAAATCGGCAGTATTATGTTTATCACCAGACTTGCTTGATCGTTTGGATTTAAAAGATAACTTCCGTGCAACGTTGCCGAATAAACCCTGTTTGACCATGAAAACATTGGATGCCGATGCCTACAAAGATTTTAATCTTGCAGAATTAAAACTGGCTTTATCTATTCCTCAGGCTTTACGTGAGGAACGTCCAGAAGGTTATATCAATCCTAAATTATTTAATAATGGTGTTAACTCTGGTTTTATTGGCTATGCGTTTAACTACAATCGTGATGAAGATCAAGAAAGTAAATATTTAGGCTTAAATGGCGGTTTAAATTTAGCGGGTTGGTTTTATCGTCACTCAGGTGCTTTTGAGTCAAAAAACTCAGGTTTGGGCCAATACCATTCAGATCAAA
Organism: Acinetobacter sp. LipI_19; assembly: GCF_058242925.1. Lineage (NCBI taxonomy): Bacteria > Pseudomonadati > Pseudomonadota > Gammaproteobacteria > Moraxellales > Moraxellaceae > Acinetobacter > Acinetobacter sp. LipI_19. The sequence continues at coordinate 2,698,181 of NZ_JBZAYK010000001.1, read as the reverse complement.
ATATTCTCTACCGCGATATTACTCCAATAAACTCACGTTTGAGTGTGGGGCAATTTAATACCATGACGTATCGTCTGGATAACTTGCCGATCGTCGGTGCTCAAATCAGCTCTGAACAAGACATGTTGCCATGGGCTTATCGTCAGTATGCACCTGTGATTGAAAACTTCGCCTACACCAATGCGGTGGTGAGGATATTTCAAAATGCACAGAAAATTTATGAGCGTACAGTCCCACGTGGCGCATTTAAGATTAATGATCTCAATGCTGCAAACGGTGATTTAACTGTTGAAATCACCGAAACAGGAGGAGAAAAGAGGACATTTATTGTGTCTCTGCAAAGTAATCAAGACTTAGTTCGCCAAGGACGTTATAACTACAGCGTTGCGGGTGGTCGTTATCGTACTCGAACAGAAATCACCGATGATAAATTATTCCAAGGTAGTTTTAATTATGGTTTGACTAATAGTTTGACCCTCGGTGCTGGTTTAAATATCAGTAATGGCTATGCCAGCGGCTTGGGGATGTTGGCATTAAATATCCCTATTGGTGGTGTGACTACGATCATTGAGCATACAAACTCAGAGCTATTTGGTAAAAGTTACCAAGGGACGAAATATGCCTTAAATTATCGTTATGCATGGATTCCTCAAAGTTTCTATTTATATGCAGATTATGCCAAATATAATCGTGATTACATGAGTATTTCTTCACACCTCTATCAGCGTAATCGAACTATACTAAATGAAAGTGAATATGATAACTTTTTATATAACTATAATTTAAAAGAAAATATCGGCATCAGTATTTCTAAATCCTTAGCGGATACTCGGTGGGGAAATATAAACCTGAGTGCGCGTAGAAACACCTATTGGGATGATAACCAGGATTATTACCAATATAACCTAAGTTATGGTAATAATTGGAAAAAAGCAAGCTACAATATTGGCTTAAGCCGTACCGATTACACTAATCGTGAGCATGAACGCAGCACCACCGCTTTTTTTTCTATCTCGATTCCACTGGAATGGCGTAAACAGAAGATGTATGCAAGTTCTAGTGTACAGCGTAACGAAAATGATCAAGTCACTTCAAATGCAAGTTTGTCTGGTATAGCAGGTGCCAATAATGAGATTACATTTGGTTTAGGTGTTTCCGATGCACAGAACAATACCCGTTATAATGGCAATATTAGTTACCTCTTGCCTATGATGAATGTTGGGTCAACGATCTCGTCTGATTCACATAGCATACAGTACTCATTGTCAACACTGGGTGCAGTGGTTGGACATCGTTATGGCTTAACCCCTGTTAACAGCTTGCCAGAAACATACACCATCATCCATGCTAAAAATGGCAAGGGTGCCAATGTGGAAAATGCATGGGGCGTAAAAGTCGATCGCTTTGGTAACGCTATCTATCCATTTAACTCCGCCTATAGCAAAAATACCATTACTTTGGATCCGAAGAATTTACCTACAAACGTGACATTGGAATCCAATCAGAGCGATGTAATTCCGCGTAAATACAGTTCGCAGTTGGTTGAATTTAAAGCCAATAAATCCAGTAATTTACTATTGCGTATCCATTCAACGCAGCGGCAAGATTTGCCAATGGGCAGTCAGTTTAAAGATAGCGAGAATAATACAATTGGAATTCTTGGGGCAGGCAATCAAGTGATTGTTAACAAAGAACAGCCATTAATGAATACCAGTCGTGTGATCTGGGGTAGCAGTGAAAATGAAAGCTGTCAGATTGCACCGATTTCTAAACAGCAACTCGAACAAAAAACCACAGTGAACTTCAATATTGTTGATGTGGAGTGTAAATAAATTATGAATAAGCTTTTTTGGTTCTCTGTTCCATTATTATTTGCATTATCACAATCTGTACTTGCGACTATTGCGAACTGTAACACATCTAGTTCAGTGACTTTTAATCGAGTGATTGGGACAATTAGTAATTTTCCTTATGATCAGGCCATTAATAGTTTAGATTCGGAAGCTATGTTACTGAGTTGCACTCCATCTGTGGCGGTACGTTCTACATTTGCTGCTATAACAGGCAGGACAGATTTGGTGGGCAACAGTCCTTTTTCAGTTGGACACGATATTAAAATTATAGGTTCAATTACAGATCCTACAGCTTTAGCAGCAGCCAAGATTTGGTTAATGAATAATTTAAAAATTTCTTTTAATTTGCATGATGGTAATCATAGCCCTCCAATGATTCAAAATATATTATCTATGAATACTGATTATAATATTTTACCCAATACTGGTTTAGGTACACCTGTGACAATTGCAGGTGAATCTTATTTTAGAGGATCAACAAATGCTGGAACAGCGATTGCTGCTGTAAGATCCTCAATATTCAATTTTAAATTACTTTCGACTTATAAACCTTCTGCTGCAGTGATTGATGCTTTGAATAATGCTATAGTTCAAATTCATTTGGGTACAATCAGCTATAAGTTTGATGATTATAATGGATCAACAATCAAGCCAAGTGGGGTCCCTAAAACAGGAACAACAGAAGTATATGTAAACCTAAGGATGAGCTTTACACTCCCGACTTGTACAATGTCGAATCAAATCGTAAATTTAGCGACTGTACCCACCAGCATATTAAGCAGTAATCAAACTGCCAATGAAAAGAATTTTAATGTCAGCATAAACTGTACGACTACAATGCCTAATAAAATATTATTGGCAATGATTACAGATAGCTATACACCAAATAATATAAATAATAAGGGTATTTTAAAAAACCATCCTGCTTTAGCAAACCGCAGTAATGTGGATGTGCAATTACGAGATGCGACTGACACACCAATGGCGATTGGTAGCCAAAGTTCTTTTTACATAGTACCCACAGGCTCTACTTCGACCACTTTTACCAAAGCGCTAAAAGCGAGATATTTCCGTTCAGCAAGCATAGCGACACCAGGTCTAGTACAAGCCCAAGCGACAGTATTTATAGATTACAAATAATTTAAACTTATGTAATAAAAAAGTATTGGGCTTAATATTGAAAATCATATTTCAATATTAGGTTTTGATATTCCAGAGGAAAATTAATTTAAAACTGATTTATTTAAAATATTATATATATATTTAGATTGCTTGCCATTTTAAAAGCTAAATCTATTAAACAAGTTTTGTTGGGTGCATTGCATTTCTTTAATTAACCAATCTCTAAAAACAATTTTTCGATGATCTTCTTCAATCGGTGTGGAGGAGAGTAGGTAGTATGCTGAATCATCTAAATCTAGATATTTTTCGACTTGAATAAAATCATGTTCCAGTTCATGTTCAACCATAAAACCCGATACGATAGTTTGCCCCAAGCCAGATAAACAGGCTTCGATACATAAATAGAAATGGTCCAGCTCAATCGTATTAAGCTTTGAAATTTCAGGATGTGCTTTGAATAAATAGTTTTTAAATTTTGGTCTTGAGGTACTTAAGATTAAATTAGAGGCGTTCTGTTGGTTGGAATTTACTAAAAACATAAATTCATCTGCAATTTTCTCGCTAAAAAGATGATTTGCCCATACAAAATCATTTCTTCGTATGGCAAGGTCTATATTTTGATTTTGAAAATCTAAGTGACCACCACCAGTTAAAAGTGTGATGCCAAAACCAAGGTCTAACTCATTAAATTTCATCATTCTTGGAATTAACCATTTCATTGAAATCGTTGCCTCACAAGACACTGTTAAGTTGTTGTTTTTATATTTTTGTTGGCGAATACCGATAATACAATTGTCGAGTTGATTAAATACATTTTGACAGCAATCTAACAAAACCTTGCCTTCAGCGGTAAGAATCAAAGACTTATTTTTTCTTTCAAATAAAGTAATATTTAACAACTCTTCTAAATTTTTAATTTGTCGACTTACAGCACTTTGTGTCACATACAATCGTTCAGCAGCGATCGTGACACTTCCTTCGATAGCAACATAATAAAAAAACTTTAGTGAATTAAGTGATAACCTCTCTATCATACTAAAAACCCTGGTAAACCATATTGAATTGAAGGTTGTAAATAGATATTAATTCTTTATTACATAAACTAATTCATATTATTACTTTGTGTGATAATTATCAATATATTTGCGTGTTAAGAAAGTAAAATAAAATTAACTCAATTTTTGCTATAACATACACATTTTCCATACATGTTATATAAAAATAGTGCAGGTAAATATTTTAATTGAACTTCAGCTTGATCAATAAAATAGATATCTTGATTTTTTTTGTCTATAATAGTGAGAAAATTATTCTGTCGGTCTAAAGTAGTTCCACTTATTGTTTTTAATGTATTATCAAAATTCTTGTTGAAAAACCTAATATTGAAAAAGACTTCTGTTCCGGCTTTGATTTGCAACTTTGATATGTTTTTTAATAAACCGCAGTGTTTGCAGGTCCATTTTCTTGTTTTAAATGATATTTCTGGTTTAAACATTTGGTTCCTTTTTTAGTATATTGTGCTTGATTTGAAATGAGAAAAATAAATTTTCATTATTTTTTTTTGGAATGTTCTATAACATTATTAAAGTCATAAGAATGAATATATTTTTCCAAGTATTGTTGAGTTTTATGTAATTCCTCAATGAGCCAATTTTTAAATACAATTTTTCGATAATCTTCTTCAAATGGAGAGGAAGATAGAAGATAATAAGATGAATTATCATAAAATGGTGCAATAATAGGTTGAAGTTTATTATGCTTTAATTCATTTTCGATCATAAAGCCGGAAGCAAAAGTTACTCCTAAACCAGATAAGCATGCTTCGATACATAAATAAAAATGGTCAAGTTCTTTATATTTGAGATGATTTATTCTATCTTTAATTTGATTCATTTTTAGCAAACTTCCCCAAAACTTTGGTCTTGATGAAGAAATTAATAAATTATCTCCAATATGATTAGGATTTTGAATAAAGAACATTATTTCATTGACCAATTTAATGCTATAAATATGTTCTTTCCAATGAAAATCATCTCGACAAATTGTGATATCAGTAGTATTTAAATCGTATAATTTGTTATTGGTTATAATTTTGATTTTAAATGATTTATCTAGATTATTGAAGCTTTTTAAACGAGGGATTAGCCACTTCATACACAGCGTGGATTCACATGAAATAACCAGATCATTTAATTCTGTATCTCTATTGTTTAGTTTGATGAGGCATTTATCTATTTCATGAAAAATATTTTGGCAACAGTTAAGTAATAATAAACCTTCATTGGTGATTTCAATCTTTTTCCCTTTGCGTATAAAAAGCACCGTATTTAAATTATCTTCTAAATTCTTAATTTGACGACTGACTGCACCATGAGTAACATTCAACTTTTTTGAAGCAATTGTTAAACTTTCGTAAATTGCTGCATAATAAAAAAACTTAAAAGAATTTAAGGAAATTCTTTTTTTTAGCATAAAAGTTTCTCATATTTAAATTAAATAAGCTTGATTTTGATCACTAAGACCGATCTTAAATAATATATAGTGAAGATATACTTAGCAATAAAAATAATTTGATAATTAATCATGTGTAGTTGTGATAAAAAGTAATGGATAATTTTTTGATAAATCTAATCCAAAACATTTACTAAAATTATAATTTTTTTAAGAAATTTTAAATTTTATATTATGCGAATAAGTTTTTCATATTTTTTGAATTGTAAGTGAGGTTTTTAGTAAATCTTTCATTTTAACATGAATTATTTAAATGGTTGTGGAAGTGTGAAATGTAATCTAAATATTGTAAAAATTTTTTTATTTTTTAAATTGTTTTTGGGGTTTCTTAAATTTTATAATTTATTTTTATTGATTAATGTGATTCAAAAGTAGTTTGAAATATTGATGGTTTTTGTGATGGGGTGAAGTAATTTATTTATTTGAATGATCTTACTATTTTTTTTATTTTAATGTGGTTGAATTTTATTCTTGATGATTTATGAAATTAAAATTGATTCATCGTAACTATTTACTTTTATAAATGATTAAATTAGAAAGATGTATTGAAGTTAACATAAATCATAACTTTTTATGACGGTCTTGCGATGAAAATTAGATTTTTTATTGTGATTATTAATGGCGGAATACGTTACTTTCAACATGACATTACTCAATGTAGCTTATAGGCTAAGTGTTGATAATGAGGATCAAGTTATTGATTTAAATCCGCACTGTACAACGAGTTTAGCGACTGATATTGAAAAATTAACAGCTATATCATTCAATATTTAATTGCTTGATTGTGATGCTTTACATATATCTAGCGGTATTTCTTTTGCATTCATTGGTTGAATAGTAAGTACAAACAGTAAATGCTTGGCAGTAAATGGTGATGTTGGTAATGCATCTGCTACAACAAATGCGGGTATAGAAATCTCAGATCCTGATTCTTAAATTTTAACTGTTGAGGGTAGTAATTATTCTACTGAAAAGTACTCAATGAGGGTACAAATACATGACAAAGCCTTATAACAATAGGTGTTTCTACAGTCTGTAAAGCTAATGATGATGTAACTTTGAGATCAGTGATAACTCAAGATAAATTAAAATTTTAATTCGGATTTATCATAAAAATGTGTTGATTTCATATGAGTAAATAATTATCTGTGTAGTGGGTATGTTTTGGTCAATGAATAGCTATGCAGACAATTATGTATTTGTCTGCATAGCCCATTTTAATAGCAGCTTTGTGATTCCAAGTTGTGTATTTGCTTAGCCAGTAAATTTCAAACATATAGCCTGTTTAGATGCAAATGCACGTTTGCAATTGAATATTTCAAACAGCATTTCAATAAATATTATGATTGTAAGCTTAGTTTAACATTGACCTATCGTTGCAACAGATAATCAACCTACAGCTCGAACTTTTCGAGCAAGGAGCTTTCTACGGATTAATCTTGATTAGGAGTCTAGAATGAAATTGATAACTAAGGCGTTGGTTAAAGTTGCATCTGTTGGGGGATTAATGTGTTTAGTTATAGCTAGACAAAGCAGTACTACTTTAGGGATATAAAATATTAGCTTAAACCGCTGTAAATTAAGCGTAATACAAACGATTTTTTTGCTGAACATGTATATGATGCAACAGGGGAATGAGTATAATTGTTGTAGCTAAAAGAAATGTCCCAAATAGACTATAAAATAAGATACGGAATTGCTTGACCTTACAATTATGGAAACTTTTATCATGGCGTTACCATTTAATGTAGGAGTCTAGCATGGAATTTTATATCGCAAATATGACCTGTGGTGCTTGCGCGCGTCGTATCACTAAAGCAATTCAGTCTTTAGATACTAAGGCGGAAGTTATCGCAGATCCACCTAGTCGCAGTCTCAAAGTGAAAACCAGTGTTACTGAAGATGATTTAAGAGACAACTTAACCGCAGTGGGTTATCCCCCACGCTAAAGGCTATATGATAAAAAAGCGACCAAATGGGTCGCTTTTTTATTTGAGTAGTCATTGTTAAAGCTAAGCATTCAATCTTTTTTTACTTTTTGTTGAGCAAGGGGTGAAAAAGATAAAGAATCATTTTGATGATAGGTTTCTTCTAATGCAATTTTTTGCTGTTGCAATCCATCGAGAATAGGACAATTCGGTCGTTCATCACCAGCACAACAATTAATCAAATCTTGTAAAGTGTTGGTCATTTTCTGTAGTTCTTGAATCCGAATTTCTAACTTCTCGATATGTGAGAGTGCCATTTGTTTGACATCTGCGCTTTGTCGATTCTTATTGTTCCATAAATCCAGCAGATCTGCGATTTCTGCAACTGAAAATCCAAGCGATCTTGAACTTCGAATGAATTTTAAGCGTTCAGCATCCTGAGTTGTATATGAGCGGTAACCTGCATTACTTCGACCCACTATAGGAATAAGACCAATTTGTTCATAATATCGAATCATTTTGGCTGATATCCCCACACTTTGAGACAGTTTTCCAATATTCATTAAGATTTCTCTCTACAAGCTCCTACTCGAAAGTAGAAGCGGTTTGAAAGCGACGTAAACGTAAGGCATTCGCCAAAACAAATACACTGGATAAGGCCATTGCGCCTGCTGCAAATATCGGAGAAAGCAGAATGCCATAAGCAGGGTACAATAATCCAGCAGCCACTGGAATCAGCAGGGTATTGTAAGCAAACGCCCAGAACAAATTCTGCTGAATATTGCCGATGGTTGCTTTTGATAAGGCAATTGCGTTAGCGACACCTTGCAAATTACCTGACATCAGCACAACATCCGCCGACTCAATTGCAACATCCGTACCTGTACCAATGGCCAGCCCCACATCTGCTTCAGCCAAAGCAGGAGCATCATTGATACCATCACCGACAAATGCAATATTGCCATATTTTGCTTTCAATGTTTGAACTGCTTTTACTTTGCCTTGAGGGAGTACTTCGGCAATGACTTCATCAATACCTAATTGCTGAGCAATAGCTTGTGCTGTACGCGCATTATCTCCCGTAACCATTGCCACTTTTAGACCGAGTTGATGCAACGCTTTAATCGCAGATGGTGTTGTAGATTTAATAGGGTCTGCAACAGCAATAATTGCTGCGAGTTTGCCTTGAATTGCAACATATAATGGTGATTTACCTTCGTCACCCAAACGTTGAGCTGCATTGGTAAAGGGTAAGATATCAATATTGAGTTGCAACATATAGCGGTCTGCACCAATATGAATATCTTCATTTTCATTGATCTGAGCATAAACCCCCATACCAGTTACGGAATCAAATTGTTCTACTTTTGGCAAAGTGAGGTTTTCTTTGATTGCTGCATCTACGATGGCTTTCGCAATTGGGTGCTCTGAAAGAGATTCAACAGCTGCAACTCGACTCAATACGTAATCACGTTCAAATGATTCAGTAACTTCAAAATCAGTGAGTACAGGATGACCTTCTGTCAATGTTCCTGTTTTGTCTACCGCAACGATTTTGGCATTTTTGAGTAACTGTAATGCTTCACCTTTACGGAACAATACCCCTAACTCTGCACCACGACCTGTTCCGACCATAATCGAGGTTGGCGTTGCTAGACCCATGGCACAAGGACAAGCAATAATAAGGACAGCTACCGAGTTCACTAAAGCGAAGGTTAAAGCAGGAGAAGGACCGAAAATCAACCAGATCAAGAATGTCAGTACAGCAGCCACCATTACTGCTGGGACAAACCATAAGGTGATTTTATCAACCACAGCTTGAATTGGCATTTTGGAGCCTTGCGCTTGCTCAACTAAACGAATAATTTGTGCGAGCATGGTTTCGCCACCGACCGCAACTGCGGTAAAGCTTAAAGTCCCATTTTGATTTATAGTACCACCGACTACATCACTGTCGATGTTCTTCTCAACAGGTATAGGCTCACCAGTAATCATAGATTCATCAACAAAGCTTCTGCCTTCAATGACTCGTCCATCAACGGGAACACGCTCACCTGGTTTTACAATGATAAAGTCACCAGCAACAACTTCATCAATTGGTATGTCGATGATTTGGTTGTGACGAGAAACGTGAGCAACTTTGGCTTGTAGGCTGACTAAACGCTGAATGGCTTCTGACGTTCGACCTTTGGCTTTGGCTTCAAGAAAACGACCTAATAGGATCAAAGCCACAATCACAGCAGCAGCTTCATAATAAACGTTCACTGTACCAGCAGGTAAGACGTTTGGTATAAATGTTGCGACAATTGAAAATAAATAAGCAGCCAATGTTCCAACTGCAACCAAAGAGTTCATATCTGGTGCTAAACGTAATAAAGCAGGTAAACCATGTATATAAAATCTTCGTCCAGGAATTACTAGAACCAATGTGGTGAGAATAAATTGTAAATACCAACTATTTTGTACACCAATCGTCTGAGCAATTAGATGATGCATGCCCGGAATAAGATGCGAACCCATTTCTAATATAAAAACAGGTAAGGCAAAGATAGTAGCAAGTGTCAGATCACGCTTTAATTCAGCGCGTTCTTGATCTTTTTTTTCTAAGTGTTCTGCTTGATTTGGAATAGCCGTTTGAATTTCTTTCGCATCATAACCTGCCTTATCCACGGCTGAGATTAATGCTGCTACATTGGTTGTTCCGAAAATGGTGGCACGTTCAGTGGCAAGATTGACATTGGCCTCTTTTACGCCGGGTACATTTTTAAGAGCTTTCTCAACCCGGCTGACACATGAGGCGCAGGTCATGCCATCAATTGACAACTCTGTGGTTACATCAGCCACTTCATATCCAGCATGTTCAACGGCTTTGATCAAGGCATCACGGTCGATAGGAGTATTGGAGGTGATATCGGCACGTTCAGTGGCTAGATTAACCGATGCATTGGTTACACCATTGACTTTTTTAAGTGCTGTTTCTATTCGACTTACACAACTAGCACAGCTCATTCCCTTGATTTGTAAACTACTTTTTAAACCGGAAACACGATCAGTTGATCTATTTTCCATAAGTCACACCTATAAGTCTTATATCATGATCTAAATCCTAAACTCTTACATAATGTTAAGGTCAAGTAAAACAGTTCAATTTTTTATAAGATATTGTTGCAATTATAAATTTGGTTTGCAAACCTATCCTAAGACGATATTCTTCTGAACATAATTCACCTTTAACCCTTTATTCTTAATCATAGTTCATTATTGTTTTATCTATTACGCCTCTTGCGTGAGTCAAAAATCATCATTTTAGATTAATCCTGATAATGACAAGCATATAAATTAACCTGTTTTTTGCTTTGTATAATCACGCATAGTCGTTTTATCATGAAGTGATATTGGCTATCACCGTTCGGCGAAGGTACACGATGTAATTCTCGCTCAACAGAGGGTTTTTGCTCCCTTATATTGTTGTTAAGGTTTATTTATTTCTAATTTTATTTTATTTATGAGTCTTTTTCCATTCGTATCATGTTGAAAGATCTTGTTTTTTAAAAATAACCGTAAAAATTACTAAGCCATCTCGTGATTCAGCTTGGATAGTTGCACCATGAAGTGTCAGGATCGACTTGGTGATAGCAAGCCCTAGACCTGTCCCATCTTCCATGCGTTGTCGAGATGCATCAGTTCGATAGAAACGGTCAAATAATCGAGACAACTGTTCAGCTGACAAGGTTGGGCCTTCATTTTCAATTGAAAAACTATTGTAATCTGCTGTTTGCTGGCATTTAATTTGAATGACCGAGTTTGGCTTGCCATATTTAATCGCATTAGATATTAAATTACTGAGCGCACGGCGTAGCATAGTAATATTTGCATTTACTTTTCCATTACCGAAAAGGTGAAATGTGATATTCTTTTGTGCTGCGAAAGCATCATAAAATTCAAATAATTTATCAAATTCTTCATACAAGTTAATTGTTTGTAAGTTTTTAAGACTAAGACCATTTTCTGCTTTAGCCAAAAACAGCATGTCTGAAACGACTCTTGCCAGATGTTCACATTCCTCTAAGTTAGAAAATAAGACTTCTTTATAGGCCTCTATATCACGACTGCGAGATAGACATACTTGGGTTTGAGTCATTAAGCTGTTGATTGGAGTGCGAATTTCGTGTGCAAGATCGGATGAAAAGTCTGAAAGTTTTTCTAAAGCCGACTCTAAACGGTCAAGCATTTCATTAAAGGCGATGGTTAGTGGTTTTAATTCTGTTGGAGTATTCTCAACTTCTAAACGCTCAGATAAATGCTGGGCTGAAATCCCTTCGGCAACTTGTGCTATTTTTTTGATCGGGCGTAATCCTCGCCAAACAGCAAACCATCCTAAAAACATTAAACATAGTGCGCCAATTAAACAAATATAGAATAGCTGGCGTTTGAATGCTTTTAAAAAAGATATATGTTCTGATGTATCAATCGCAACAATAATTTGTGTAGATTGTGCATCTTTATCATCTTCAAAAATATTTTGATAGGCCAGCCCACGATAGTTTTTATTTTGTACTTCCCATTTTAACCATTGATTTTGGTCGGTAGTACTGTGTGGCGTGAGGACAATTTGTGCGGAATTGAATACAATTTGATTTACAGGTCGTTCAATTTGAACAATCAGATTATCATGCCCGATAAGAGAATCTTTTAATAAGGCATTAAGTTTAGATGTGTTGGTTGGGTTTTGTTTTAAGAGATTTTGTATAGACTGAATTTTTCCCTCAAGTAGCACTCGATCCTCACTTTCGAAGTGCTGCGAGACACCAAGAAGTATCTCGAAGCCCATGATGATCAAGATGGTGACCGTTGAGAGAGAAAAAAGAATCGCGATTCGAAAACTGATCGCATTGAAGACTTTAAGCCTCATCTTCGATCTCTAGAACATACCCCATTCCCCGAATATTTTGAATCAGTTTAGGTGTAAAGTTACTATCAATTTTATTTCTTAAACGTTTAATTGCGACTTCGACTACATTGGTGTCACTGTCAAAGTTCATATCCCAAACTTGCGATGCAATCAGCGCTCTCGGCAGAATTTCTCCACGTCTACGCATAAATAATTCCATCAACGCAAATTCTTTTGCCGTTAGATCAATTCGTTGTCCTGCACGAGTAACACGGCGTTTTCTGATATCAAGTTCGAGATTGGCAATACTGATTAAGTTATGGTCTTCTCTTTGCTGTCCTCGGCGGAGTAAGCTTTTTATTCTTGCAAGGAGTTCGGCAAAAGCAAATGGCTTAACCAGATAGTCATCTGCGCCCAAATCTAAACCTTTTACTCGATCTTCGATTTGATCCCGAGCTGTCAAAAATAAAATGGGCATGTTTTTCCCGCTTTTACGTACAGCTTCAATAATATGCCATCCATCCATTCCCGGTAACATTACATCCATTATAATGACATCGTATTCCTCAGAAAGTGCATATTGTTTACCCGTGAGCCCATCAGTGACCCAATCAGTTATATAGCCCGCTTCAGATAAGCCTTGTTTAAGGTAATCACCTGTTTTTTGCTCATCTTCTATTAATAAGATTCTCATTTTAGTGTCCTAAAATACCTTTTAGAAACATAATAGCGTGATAAAACATAAGTTGGATATGGATTACAAAAATGTCATTTTCAGGTCATCTAGATGATCAACTCTTCGATTTACTCTCTTAATAAGTGTCTCTCAATCTCGGAGAAATAAATGCGCACAATTTTGTACATCAGTTCCACGTTGTTTATCTTTGTTGGTACTTCAATTGTTGCTCAGCAATCTTGGGCGGATGTTTCTAAAATGGCGCTCAATGAAAATACGAATATTCATGCAACACAAACAATCCAAAAGCAGTGTTTAATAAAGCGGTGTAATGTACTACCCAGTCGAAGCCTCAACCAATGAACATACACAACACCAGCACGTTCACTTATCCACGATGGCAAAAATTCATCCAACGACAATGCTTAAATGGACTCTTCGACGATGAGGATGAATCATGCAAATATGAGAGGTTAGCTACACCTATTCGATAATTTTAATAAAACTTTGTTTTGAAAATTGAAGCATAAATAAGAGAGGTGAGACCTTATCATCGTCAAACAAAGCATAATTTGCAGGATGCTTTTAATGAAAAATTTATCTAAAAATAACAGTCTTTTAAGTGTTTAAAATTTTTTGGAGTTTTATATGTCTCATATTCAAACTTTACAAGATCCGTTCTTAAATATTTTACGAAAAAAACGTATTGCAGTTTTTATTTTTCTTGTGAATGGAATTAAATTGCAAGGATATATTGAGTCTTTTGATTCCTATGTATTGATGTTAAGAAACAGCGTAGGTCAAGAACAAATCATATATAAACATTCAATTTCTAGCATAATGCCTACACGGAATATTCGTGTAAATGTTAATGTTTTTCTTGCAAGATTCGATGATCAAAATAATTTCAACAATTCATATGACGCTGATGCTCAAGATAGCTAGAGCCAAATTGATTTTGGTTATCAAGATGGCTTTAATGACGAAATACCAGTTAAAGAATTTTTCAAAAGATGAAAAAAAGCAAATTATAAATTTAGACTGGATATAAGTTGTATGAAAATTAAGATTTAAGATATAGCATTGAGCTATGCAATTATTGATCTGTACATTGTGGATTTTCTTTTCATACACTTAATGAGAAAAGCAAAAAAGAAACCACATAAAAAATGAGAAAAACAACTTAAAAAAAGCCCCACGCTAAATGTAGGGCAACAGGATAAAATAACAAGATCTCTCAACGAGCGCTTATTCAGCATCGATGAGATTTTATAAAAATACCAACAGCAAAATGATACCCAACACCACACGATACCACGCGAACACTCTCAAGGTGTGTTTTTCAACAAACTTCACTAAAGCCTTGACCACTAATAATGCTGCAATAAATGCTGCAATAAAACCCACCGAAATATTGATGAGATTGTCTGAAGTTAAAACGTCTGCATTTCGAATCAAATCATAGGTTGCAGCACCTAACATGGTTGGCATCGCAAGGAAAAAAGAAAATTCAGTTGCCGCTTTACGTGATAAACCAGACAACATTCCGCCAATAATGGTTGCGCCTGAACGTGAGGTTCCTGGAATCATAGCAAGGCATTGAGCAAATCCAACCAGAATCGCTTGTTTTAAGGTAATGTCAGTGGCTTCTATAGTTTTGGGTTCAAACTTTCTCGCTTCCACAGCAAAAATAATTAAACCACCAATGATTAAAGCAAAGGCTACAACCAAAGGACTAAATAGAACCTGTTTAATAAAATCGACCGCTAACACACCAATCACCACAGCAGGAATGAAAGCAACCAAAACATTAATTGCGAAACGTCTAGCCTGAACATCCCCTGAGAAAAAACCTCGAATTAACTCAATGATTTTTTGTCGGTAAAGCCAACATACCGCTAAGATTGCACCCAATTGGATCACAACCTCAAACACGCGTCCAGAATCTGAATGAAAATCAATTAAATGACCAAATAAGATCAGATGACCTGTACTGGAAATCGGTAAAAATTCAGTTAAACCTTCGATTAACCCCAAAAATAAAGCTTTAAGCAGTTCAAAATTTTCCATAAATGAAATAAACAAGCGTTTTAAAATTTGAACCTTTGTAATGTATTTAGGGCTGTTTATAAATGAAAAAAGACAAAATTTTACGAAATTTTTACGCGGCTGATCTGACTGTAAATAGAGAGTTTACGGGGAATTTTTAGATACTGAGTCGTGGAATATCCCAGTGTTTAGGATGAAAAAAGATGAGTGCTAAATTTATAGCGCATCAACAAGTACAGCATCCAAAATTATGCTTACTTCAAAAACATATAAATCATTGCAATATCGACATTTTTAATTTGAGTCATTCAAGTTGGGGGGGAATGTCATGTTAGAGTTGATTTTAGTCTTGGTGATTGTGGTGCTTTTGGCTTTTCCTTTAGGGAAATATCTTGCCTGTATCATGCAAAATAAAGACATGAAAATTGATCCAGTGTTTAGCTGGATTGAAAAGCCAATTTATCGTGTTTTTGGCACAAATCCTAAACAGGGCATGAATGCAAAGACCTATTCACTCAGCTTTGTGATGAGTTGTATTGTGATTGGATTGGTGACTTGGGTACTGTTTATGTGCCAAGCAAGTTTGCCACTCAATCCAAATAATGCACCCAATATGTCATGGGATTTAGCACTACATACCATGATTTCATTTCTGACCAATACCAACCAACAACATTATTCAGGTCAGGCACAACTGTCATATTTATCACAGATGGTTGGAATTGTTGGGTTGCAAATCATTACTCCAATGATGGGTTTGGCAATGGTGGTGGCAACGGTACGTGCTTTGTTTTATCCTCAATCAAATACTTTATCAGAATCAGATCAAAATCTAAGCTTTGAAAATAAAGTTAAAAAAATCAATGTGGGTAATTATTGGGCCGACGTGATTCGCCCAACCTTTCGGTTTTTAATTCCGTTATGCATGATTTGGTCATTATTACTGAATAGCCAAGGTGTGCCATCAACCTTTCAAGGTGGCCCAGAAGTTCAAGTCATTGACCAAGCCGCTGAATTAAAAACTCAAAAAATTCCACTTGGTCCAGTTGCACCAATGGTTGCGATTAAGCAATTGGGCAGTAATGGTGGTGGTTGGTATGGGCCTAACAGTAGTGTGCCATTAGAGAATCCAACCCCATTTTCAAATTTCTTAGAAATGATTGCGATTTTACTTATTCCTGTCGCCGTGATTTTTATGTTGGGATTTTTAACCAAACGGGCAAAATTTGCTGGCTTTGTTTTTGGCTCGATGTTGCTGATGTCAGTGATTTCCGCCACAACAGCAATCTGGTCTGAAAGCCTTTCATCTTCAGCAATGCAAATTTATGCCATGGAAGGCAAGGAGGTTCGTTTTGGTGAAGCATCTTCTGCGCTGTGGGCAGCATTAACTACACAGGTCAACAACGGTTCAGTCAATATGATGCATGATTCTGCATCTCCCTTAACTGGTTTAGTTGCGCTTGCAAATATGCTAATCAATGCGATCTGGGGTGGGATTGGCTGTGGTTTACAACAATTTATGATCTATTTGTTTTTGGCTGTATTTATTGCTGGGTTGATGACAGGACGTACGCCGGAATTATTTGGACGCAAAATTGAAGCAGGTGAAATCAAATTACTTGCTGTGGTGATCTTAATTCAGCCGATTACGATTCTGGGTTTAAGCTCAATTGCTTTGTTTTTCCCTGAGCTTACAGGTAATAGCAATCCGCAATATCATGCCATTTCCCAAGTCTTGTATGAGTATGTTTCGGCTTTTGCCAATAATGGTTCCGGTTTCGAAGGTTTAGCTGACAATACAGTGTGGTGGAATGTTAGCTGTGTCATTGCTTTACTGCTTGGACGTTTCCCAACATTGATCATCCCGCTAATGATTGCTGCTCGTTTAGCTGCAAAGCGTCAAGCTCCTGAAAGCAGTGGTAGTTTAAAAGTGGAAACCCCAACTTTTGCCTTCACTCTGATCGCAATTGTGGTGATGTTGACTTTATTACAATTTATGCCAGTCCTTGTTTTAGGGCCTATTGCTGATCAGCTGTTATTGGTACAAGGCTAAGGTGAAGACAATGAATCATTCAAAACAATCTATTCAAAAACACTCTACTAAAAATATATCATCAACTTTATTCCAAGGCGAAGCCTGGAAAAATGCCTTGATTAAATTGTTACCACAACATGCCATTAAAAATCCGGTGATGGCGATTGTTTGGCTGGGCACCATCATCACACTAGTCAGTACTTTAGCGGGCAAAGCCAATATAATATTTGGCTTATCTGTGACTTTGATTTTATTTATCACCGTATTGTTTGCTAACTATGCTGAAGCCATTGCAGAAGCCAAAGGTCGTGGTCAAGCTTCTTCCTTAAGACAAGCCCGTCAAAATTTGACCGCACGTCGACTCAGCTCTAAAGAGGATGTAGATGGGGTGCAAATTGCTGCAAGCTTATTAAAAATGAATGACTTGATTGAAGTCCGTGCAGGAGAACTTATTCCAGCGGATGGTGAAATTATTCATGGTTTTGCGACAATTAATGAAGCAGCGGTGACAGGGGAGTCAGCACCTGTATTACGTGAAGCAGGTACAGATAAGTCGGGTGTGATTGGGGGAACTAAAGTTTTAACCGATCGTATTGTGGTACAAGTCACCGCAGAAGCGGGTAACAGCTTTCTTGATCGTATGATTGCTTTGGTTGAGGGGTCTAAGCGTCAGAAAACACCCAATGAAATCGCACTGGGCATTTTACTGACTGTTATGACTGTCACTTTTATTGTAGTGGTGGTGAGTTTACCTTTTATTGGACATTTCTTAAAAATTGAAATCAATCCTATTCTTTTGGTGGCACTGTTGGTGTGTTTAATTCCAACCACGATTGGAGGGTTGTTGCCTGCAATCGGGATTGCGGGGATGAATCGGGCTTTAAAAGCCAATGTGATTGCCAAATCGGGTAAAGCCGTTGAGGTGGCTGGTGATGTGGATGTATTACTGCTCGATAAAACAGGCACCATCACTTACGGTGATCGTCAGGCAACAGCATTTTTCCCACTGACAGGCGTGACTGAGTCGGAACTTCGTCAAGCCGCAATATTGACCTCACTTGCAGACCCAACCCCAGAAGGCAAATCCATTGTAGTTTTGGCAAAAGAGCAAGGCGAACATATTGTTGAGCCTGAACAAGTCGAGTTTATTGCATTCAATGCAGCAACTCGAATCTCTGGGGTAAATTTACTGAATGGACCTCAAATTCGCAAAGGGGCATTAGATGCAATTCTTAAATTTGTTTCACAGAATCTTGAGAATCATAGTGAGTTGAGAACCCGTGTAGAGCAGGTGGCTTCAAAAGGTGCTACGCCGTTAGTTGTGGCAAAAGATCAGAATATTCTTGGAGTAATTGAACTTTCAGATGTGATTAAACAAGGCATCAAGGAAAAATTTGCCCGCTTACGTGAAATGGGTATCAAAACAGTCATGGTCACAGGTGATAACCCTTTAACCGCTGCTGCTATTGCGGCTGAAGCCGGTGTCGATGATTACATTGCTGAAGCAAAACCCGAAGACAAGTTAAATTGTATTCGTGATGAACAGAATAAAGGTCATCTGGTCGCTATGGTTGGAGACGGAACCAATGATGCACCTGCTTTGGCGCAAGCTGATATTGGTTTGGCTATGAACTCTGGTACCCAAGCAGCAAAAGAAGCTGGCAATATGGTGGATTTGGATTCGGACCCAACTAAATTGTTATCAGTGGTTGAGATAGGTAAACAGCAGTTGATTACGCGTGGCGCATTAACCACCTTTTCATTGGCAAATGACATTTCAAAATACTTTGCAATTTTACCTGCTTTATTTGTAGCAGCCATTCCCCAAATGGGCGCCTTAAATATTATGCGCTTGGGAAGTTCAGAAAGTGCAATTCTTTCTGCACTTATTTTCAATGCCATCATTATTCCATTACTGATTCCAATTGCATTGCGTGGGGTGAAGTTTAAGCCTTCAACATCGACGCAATTATTACGTCGAAATATGTTGATCTACGGTGTGGGTGGTGTGTTGTTGCCATTTATCGCTATCAAAGTGATTGATCTAATGATCAGCCCTTTATTGGCGCTTTAGAAATTTTGAGGATGATAGAAATGAAGACTGAAAATAATCTATTGGTTGAATCAGCGTTTGTTGGCTTAACCCGAGCATCATTCGGACTAACCATCGTTGCTTTGGGCCTATGTGGGTTTGTCTACAGTGCCGCCGCAACAGGACTGGGGCAAATTCTTTTTGATCAACAAGCCAACGGGAGTTTGATTGTTGAAAATGATCGAGTACTAGGCTCTCAACTGGTTGCACAACCTTTTGTGCAAGCGCAATATTTTCAACCAAGACCATCTGCTGCTAATTATGATCCTATGGCAATGGCGGGAAGTAATATGGCACGAACCAATCCTGATTTGCATAAGGCTGTAGATGCACGTTTAGATAAAATCGCGATGCAGGAGCACATTGAAAAAAGTGCTATTCCTGCTGATTTGGTCACAGCTTCAGGGAGTGGAATTGATCCTCAAATCAGTCTTCAATCTGCAATGATTCAGGTGAAACGTGTCGCTAAAGCAAGACATTTGCAGGAACAGGATGTGATAAAGTTAGTACAAGAAAGTAGCTTACAACCGACATTTGGAATTTTAGGGCAAGCCAGAGTCAATGTACTTGAATTAAATTTGGCTTTGGATCAAATTGTAAAAAAATGAATTGATTAAGAGCATCAAAGTGAAATGAACCTAGGATGAGGGCACAGTATTTCCCTAATTTTAAAGAGGGGGTTATTAGGATTCTATTTTTAGTGTGAATTCAAACAGCCTCTCTTTTTGCTTTTGCTCATAGATGGATCAAGTGCAATCCAACGATATTTCCCAATGGGAATTTGTGCTATTGAGTGGCAGTACAGCGACACAACTGGACCTCGATTCATAAATATTAAACAAGCAGACGGTGATGACCGATTATAGAAATAATAAAGCAGATGTTCTGCTGCAACACACTCAGCGATATCAATCTGGGCGCCTCACCATATTTTTAGGTGCTGCACCTGGCGTGGGGAAGACTTTTGCAATGTTAGTGCGTGCACATGAACTTGCCTTGCAAGGTGTCAACATTGTAATTGGCTATGTTGAAACCCATGGTCGCATTGAAACTGAAAACCTCATCTCAGGTTTGGTGATCATTCCAAGAAAGGCGATTGAATATCAAGGGCATTATCTTGAAGAAATGGATCTTGATGCTGTACTTGCAAGCAAACCCAGTATTGTTTTAGTGGATGAATTTGCGCATAGCAATATGCCAAATAGTCGTCATGAAAAACGTTGGCAAGATATCAATGAGCTATTGGATGCGGGTATTGATGTATTTACCACCATGAATATTCAGCACCTAGAAAGTTTAAATGACGTGGTCTATCAAATTACGGGTATTCGGGTGACTGAAACCGTACCTGATCGAGTGTTTGAGCGGATTCGTGATATTCGATTAATTGATTTACCTGTCAATGAATTACTTGAGCGTTTAAATCAGGGTAAAGTCTATGTCCCTGAGCAAGCTGAACAGGCATTGCAACGCTTTTTCAACAGTTCAAATCTTACAGCATTACGTGAATTGGCAATGCAAACCGTTGCTAGTCATGTCGATACCGATGTTCGAGAAAATTTTGCCATACAAGGGCTTGTTCCCATTCCTCTGAAAAATCATATTTTAATTATGCTTGAAGGCAATGGACAGGCGGAGGCTTTGGTTCGTGCTGGTTGTCGAATTGCAGAAAATCGTCAGGCAAATTGGACTGTGGTAATTTTTTCTAAAGATTCAAAAATAACGGAAAAACAAGATAATTTATCGAGTCGAGAAATTGAACGAGCTCTAAACTTAACCCGTCAATTGGGTGGAATGACTGAAATACTCTATGGTCAGCAACATGCAAAAACGCTTTTTGACTATGTGATTGATCGAGGCATTTCAACTTTGGTATTGGCGCAATCTCATCGGCAAGTCTTTCCTTTGGGTTTAAATTTTGTTGATCAATTACTTAAATACCAGCCAAATTTTGAATTAAGTATTGTCCCGATTCTCGCTGAACAAAGTCGGCAGCCCTTTTTCCACGATACGCATTCGTTTCTAAACCTTAGAGAAATACTTTTTGTTTTAGCCACCACTGTTATCAGTATTGTGATTGCAAGTCTAGGCGAAAAGTATTTAGGGATTGAAGAGCTTTCCGTAATTTTTATCACTGCCGTGGTATTTGTGGCATCTAGGACACGAATGCTGGCTGCGGTATTTTCAGCGCTGTTGTTCTTTTTGGCTTATAACTTTTTCTTTATTTCACCTAAATTTACCTTACAGATTTCGGCACATCAGGGCGTGATTACCGTGGTTGCTTTTTTAGGAGCAGCATTGATTTCCAGTCGTTTAGCTTCACGACTTAAAGAGCAAGTCATGGCTTTAAAAGCTGCCAATAGCTATAATAGTATTATGCAAGATTTAGGTCAAAAGTTGTCCACAGCGATTGATTTAGAGCAAGTCCAGAAAATAGCAGAAAGTAGTTTAAGTAAAAATTTATCGGCCGAGGTCTGGTTTTATTTCCCAGAATCATCAACGTCTTCGCTTGAAGTTATCAACAGTAAAGAAAAAATTTCAGCAGATTGGACGTTCAAAAACCATCAACCTTCAGGACGATTTACCCAAACATTGACTGAAAATGATTGGTGGTTTTTACCCTTATTGGCCTCAAAGCAATGTTTCGGGGTGGTGGGCGTAAAGTTTCTCAAAAACGCATCTGTATTAAATACTGAACAGAAGCAACTGACTGAAACCATGGTTGAATATATTGCTCAAGCGATTTCTCGAACCCAACTCACCAAAGCATTGGAAATTGCTAATGTGAGTTCAGAAACCGAGAGATTACGTTCGGCACTGTTATCATCCGTTTCTCATGATTTACGCTCACCTTTAGCCTCTATGATTGGTGCGGCTGATACTTTGAGCAATTATCGTCACTCGATGGATCAACAAGATCAAGATAGTTTGTTAGAAGCCATCCATTTAGAAGGTGAGCGACTCGATCGCTATATTCAAAATTTGTTAGATATGACACGCTTAGGGCATGAAGGTTTAACGCTTAAACGAGACTGGATTGGTGTCGATGAATTGATTGGTTCAGCGGTGCGCCGTTTAAAACGTTATATGCCAAATAGTCTTGTTGACGTTGATTTACCCGACCAAACACTCAGCCTATTTGTTCATGCAGCTTTAATTGAACAAGCGATTTTTAATGTATTGGAAAATGCAGCCAAGTTTTCACCAGAACATAAAGCGGTCAGTATTAAAGTTCTACAACTGAATGAAAATGAACTTGAAATTTCGATTAGTGATCAAGGCTTAGGAATTCCAGAAGATGAACGTGAGCGTATTTTTGATATGTTCTATACTATGGAACGAGGGGACCGTGGGCAGTATGGCACAGGATTAGGTTTAACGATCGTCAAAGCAATTATTGGTGCGCATATGGGTAAAATTAGCGCATCCTCAGCCAAAAATAATCAAGGGACTTGCATCCGTATGCAATTGCCTATCCAGCAGATTGGATAAATGCATTTAGTAATTTTAGGAAAAAGCATGCCAGAACAAAATGTATCGACAAGCTCCATGACCAATGTGTTGATTATTGATGATGAAACTCAAATTCGTAAGTTTCTTGATATTGCACTTAGAGCGCAGGGTTATAAGACACTGTTGGCTGAAAATGGACAAAAGGGTTTAGAGCTTTTGGCTTTACAGGGAGCTGATTTAATTATTCTAGATTTAGGACTGCCGGATTTAGATGGTTTAGAGGTCTTATCTGAGTTAAGGGCTTGGTCGCATGTCCCTGTGATTGTTTTGTCAGTACGTTCCAATGAAGAGGAAAAAGTCAAATTGCTAGATGCTGGAGCCAATGATTATGTGACCAAGCCTTTTAGTGTTCAGGAGCTTATGGCTCGGATTCGGGTGTTGCTCAGACAATTTCAAAACGTTGCTGTGGAGTCAGCATTTTTTGATGATGGGTTTTTAAAGATTGATTTTGCCCAAAGACAAGTATTTTTAAACCAGCAACTTATTTCTCTAACCCGAAAAGAATATCAACTTCTCACTTTATTGGCTCAGCACAAAGGTCAGTTGATTACTCAACCTCAGATTTTGAGTGATTTATGGGGTCCAACCCATCAGGAAGATACCCACTATCTACGAATTTTGGTGGCCAAATTACGTGGAAAACTGAATGATAATGCTGTACAACCCAAATATATTGTAACTGAACCAGGCGTAGGGCTACGCTTTGTGGGATAAATTTTACGTCTAACTGTATCTTTATAGTTGTGAAACACACAGTCTAAATTTGGTGCAATTATAGTTTAATAAATAAAGCGTAATGAAATATATTTTATCCAGTTTAAGCTACTGATTTGTGTTACCTTAGCTTTGATCGAATCCGTAAGCGAAACGGAAGTGTTTAGGTTGTTACAGGAATTGCGTATTCCCTCTAAATAGATTTAAAACCTAAGCAGTTAACGCTGAGCATGAGTTCGCAGCATGCCGATCTAAAAGCCCGCATTTTTGTGGGCTTTTTTACATCTTGTGATAATCTTGATTTTTTATATGAATTATAGTTTTATAAAAAACACAAAAAAACTTACCGAACATCGGTAAGTTTTTTAGATTAAGCTTTAGATATTATTTAGGTTGAGTTGTATCAGGTTTTTTCACTTCTTTATTGTCCTGATTTGGATTAGGAGGTGTCGCCCCTGGTGTTGCTTGAGGTGCATCTTTAGGTGGAGTTTGCTCAACGTTTTTAGTATCTGAATTTGCTTGAGTTGAATTTTGTGAAAAACTTTTAAATGACATTCTAGTCTTCTTAAATTGTGAAGTGAGTCTGTATAGTAGTCTTTAAATTTACTTACACTAAGGTAGTTGTGAGAGCCATATGTGGAGATATGTTCGGTAGACTGAGTTTATATCGACAAAATATATTTATAAAAATATCAAATGTTTGTAGTGTATTGTTTTAAATGGCGATATAAATAATTTGTAAATACAGCCACGTACATAAACATCACAAAGCCATTATATAAAATGCTATTTTTAATTTAAAATAATTAAATGTTATTTAAGTTGCATATTATATTGCTTTAGCGTAGTATGGAAAATACTAAAGTAGATGTGCTTAATATATAAGCAAGACTTGAAGGTTGGCTTCAACTCTGACTTCTGCAATATCAAGCTGATGTAAATATCAAAAGTTTAAATTAAGGTTAGATGCCTTCTTATCGTTAGTTCCAAAAATATATCTGTTGGTCTTAATAGTTAAATACTTCTCTGTTTGCAAAAGCTCAAAACAATTGAGTGAAAAATGAATATTTTAAATGGCTGGACAATAGCCTCTGCAGTAAATGGCGATGAAATTCGCGTAAAGATCGTTCCTTTAAAAAGACAACAAAGCAACCGCACTGGTATGAGTTGGGTCGAAGTAGGGAAAAAGATTGAGTTAGAATCTGGTGACGATCGTCAATTTAATATTGATGGTTCATCTTTCTATCTTAACCAAAATCAACTCTATCGAATTGCGATATAACTCGTAATAGATATTTTAAAAAAGCTCATCGCTAGATGGGCTTTTTTTATGGGCGAAAAGCATATCCTGGATGCTTGAACACTAAAAATTAAGCCATCGTTTTTAATCTGTTTTTATTGATGAATATTGTACATTTTTAAAATAATTGAACTGAAAAGGAATGTTTAAATGATAAAAACTTATCATGTGACTGTTTGGTTACATGGGGGATTTTTTTCAATCACGCATGATACTGAAAATTCTATGAATTACTTATATTTCTGAA
Source organism: Acinetobacter sp. LipI_19 (assembly GCF_058242925.1). Classification (NCBI taxonomy): domain Bacteria; kingdom Pseudomonadati; phylum Pseudomonadota; class Gammaproteobacteria; order Moraxellales; family Moraxellaceae; genus Acinetobacter; species Acinetobacter sp. LipI_19. The sequence continues at coordinate 2,673,250 of NZ_JBZAYK010000001.1, read as the reverse complement.
ATTAAATGTAATAAAGTTTCACACAAACTTGCATAACTCACATATCGAAATACTTTATGTAGAATTTGATGGTATCACTAATACACGTTATTCAATTCAGTATGAGGTGTGTCATGTTTAAGACAGTAGCATTATTAGGGACAGGCGTTGCAATTGCTTATTACTATCGGTCTCATAAAAATAATGCTGAAAAAACCAAGGGCAAAAATTTAGCGAAAACCAAAGAGGATGCTCACAAAGAGTCCTTAGCATAAGTATTAAACTAACTTTTTAATGAAAAACCACCAAGTAGGTGGTTTTTTCATTTGTTTAACGCAATGGAAAACATAATCTAGAAAAGTGTACTGTAAAGTAACAACAAGCTTCGGCAATAAAAGCCCTTTAAAGGGCTTTGTTTTGATAGCTCAGAGCTAAAGCGATTCGGACTTAATTTTGATGTTGATTAAACCAATCCGTTGCATGTGCAACTGTTCTGTCAACAATGTCAGGTTGTTCGTAATACTGGAAATGATTGGTTCCATTTTCCCAGATAAGCTTTTTATCTGATGTTGGAATTGACTCGAAATGACGACGGGCCGCTGCTGGATTCATACAGGTATCTGAATGAATGATAAGCGCAGGTTTCTTTAATTTTGCAACACCCGCTACAGTTGAATAAGAAAAATGATCAAGATCACTCATAATCGCGTAGCGATTCTCCCAGTTTTTTAGCGTCCATGCTCCATACCAACTCCATATAATTGGACCAGGTAAACCTGCATTCGAGCCTTTGACGCGATCACCAAGGTCTGGCGATACTAAGGGTTGATAGATCACCTCACCTGTTGTTTCATAAAGTATTTTGGCATTATGTGCTTTCTCTAAACGGATCGCTAATAGTGCTTCTAACTCTTCGATCGTAGGTGCAGATTCAACATCAAATGGATTTGCTGTAACACCTGCCGCAAGCATAAATAAATCAGTTTCTTTATCTCGATAGTATCCAGTAACAGAAACAACGGCTTTGACACGATCTTCATAAGAAGCGATATCTAGCATTTCAGGTCCACCTTGGCAAACTCCTAATAGAAATATTTTATCGGTATCGATATCGTTACGGGTACAGATGTAATCAATTGCAGCAATGACATCTTCATTTTTCATTTTTGGATTTTCAAGACGTCGTGGCATGCCTTGACTCTCGCCCACAGTTCTTGGATCAAATGCGAGGGTGATAAAACCTTCATCTGCTAAACGTGTCGCATACTGAGTGGGTGCCTGTTCTTTTTGAAAAGAATATGGCCCAAGAATGATAATAACAGGGAGTTTCCCATCAGTATTTGGTTTATATAAATCGCCAACTACGGCATCGCCATGTGAATCAAATGTTATTTTTTCTACAGCATAGTTACCATGTTTGGGCATTGTAATTTTCCTTATCATCATCAATTTTGAGTACTCATTCAGCCTATATAAATATATTATTGAGAACAATCTCATAAAACTTTATAGAATAGTGAAAATGGCTCATCAATTGAAAAGCGGTGAACTCTTTGCTTTAACCATTTTTTTATCTGTGGCCTCTCATCGAAACTTTCGTGCAGCTTCGGTCGAGTTAAACGTCACACCTTCAGCAATTAGTCATGCTATAAAAGGTTTGGAAAGCCGCTTAAATGTTCGGCTTTTTAATCGAACCACACGTAGCGTTTCTTTGACTGATGCTGGAATCAAATTGGTTGATTCACTTCGACCATCCATGGAAAATATTTCAAATGCGCTGAATCATTTAGATGATTTTAGAGATCAGCCGAGTGGTGTACTTAGAATTAATGCCAGTGAAGGGGCAGTTAGGTTGGTTTTAAAGCCCGTTCTTAGAAAGTTCTTACAACATTATCCATTGGTTCATTTAGATATTGTGTGTGATGGTAAATTAACCAATATCGTTGGAGAAAATTTTGATGCAGGCATACGGCTTGCAGATGATATTCCTAAAGAGATGGTTGCAATCCGTTTGACTGAAACCGCACGCTTTGTTGCTGTCGCATCACCTGACTATTTATTAAAAAATTCCACGCCACTTGTTCCGCATGATCTTTATGAACATGATTGTATTCGTTTCCGTTTTGATAGTGGCTTAATCTTTCGATGGGAATTTGATATGAATGGCATTATTGAAAAGATAGACGTCAAAGGCCCACTGACACTTACAGATCAAACATTAATGGTTGACGCTGCAATAGATGGCATTGGTATCGCATTTGTGCCTGATCATTTGGTGAAAAACGCTGTGGAAATGCAACAATTAAGTATTGTTTTGGAAAATTTTAGCCCAATTTATCGTGGTCTTAGCCTTTACTATCCAGGTTATCGTCATGTATCCACTACACTTAAGGCGCTTATCAATATGCTTCGTGATTCATTGGGTTATTGATATTTATTATGCATTTTCCCAATTGTTGAAGAAAGCTTGACAAAAAAGATGTGATTGTAGAACCGAAGTTATTCACCTCTAAGGAAAAAATAAAAAGTATTTTATAGAAATCCATATTTTTTTTAGGGTTTTTGTCAAAGTACTTTGCTTAATTTCGAAAAATAGGACATAACTATTAGAGTGAAAATTTTTAATTACTAGGGGAATAAATAATGCTTTCAAAATTTGCCACTCGATTCGCAAGTATTTTGTTTGGAATATTGGCTTTAATCGCGATCGTGATTCATTTTGTTTTTTCGAATCAGCTATCCATTGATCTATGGATTGTTCTCTTCCCTGTTATTTTAGCAGTTCCAATTTTAACAGCAGTTCTGATGACAGGTGATGATGAGTTGGGTGTTCACTCTAATGAGTGGAATAACTCATAATTTTTAGACTTAAGCTCATCGAAAGGTGGGCTTTTTAGTGTATGAAAGAATAGATTTTTGAATCTATTCAGCATCTAACTTTTTCTTTCAATGAACAAAGGATGAATATACACGTTAGCAGCAACAATTTTTGGTTGTATACATAACAAATTGAGTATTTCTGCTATCGTGAATTTAGTAATACAGCAGTTTAAACTTGTATTTGCAGTGTTTTACTTCAATGGATGGATTGTTGATGAGGAGAAACAAGTTGCGAAATTTATTATTTATACTCAGTTTTTTACTATGTGCTGAATTGAAAGCTCAGAGCTCATTAGACCAACCTTTTTTGCAAATTAGAGCAGTTGATAATCAATTCAATATCATTAATCTCGAACTGTATAATGATTTAGTCAAAGTGATTAATTATAATTTTTCGCAAATTAAGCCTGATCGAACAGATGACTTAGCCAGCATTTCTAGAATTAGATTAACCAGCAATGGATTGTTGCTGATATCGGATTTAAAGGGGATTGAGTCTACAGAAGATTTAACAGAGAAATTTGATGAAAACAAGTATAAAAATCTGACCAAAAATAACATCTGTAGTAAAAGTGATTTATTTGAGTCTGATGTCTTTAAAAAAACCACACAAGGCAATATTGTTTATCAATTAAATAATGCTAAAGGTGAGTTTTTGAAAAGCTTTACAATAAACTATAAAGAATGTCTATAGATATTAGGTGTTTAAATGAATATATTAGGATAATTGCCATATATTTAAATACTTATTTTACAGTCGATTTTTTTTGTAGCTCAGACTAATTTATAATTTTTAAATTAAATTCCAAAAAGTAGAATTCCTTAGCCATTTCTAAGGGATAGCAAAATGTGGAATTTCATTAAAAGTTTTAATTGTATAAATGTATGGCTAATCATATCTTTGATCATTCTAGGATTGGTGTTGTTCCTATATTTCTCTTAAGCTTAGACATCATAAGAATTCAGAGATAGTAACATAAGTTTAAGTACCAAGCTCATGTAGGGTATAGCTATATTTCAGCTCTAGTGGACGTAGTGATGGTAATCCACTTTTGATTTTTTCATAAACGCAGTGAATATTTAATTGGGTTTTTTTGGTGAATTAAATGAAATCATTTTTTGTTATACAGAAAATGAATATTCTCAATGCTGTAATGAGTTTAGGAATTGACCTAGCTTTGAGTCTAGATCATCCAAATCATTTCATTATTAACTTCACTAATAATAAAAATGCTTTTAGTGCCAGTAAAGTGATGAATTCTAATCAAAGATGATTTTGTTTCAATTCTTAAGGATGAAGAATACAAGGATGAAGAATACAAAGCATTAAATGGGATAAGTTGAAACGATTTATTAAAACAAATTAAAACCACATAAATTATTGTTATTATTTAAAATAAAACACTCCAGAGATGCCGCTGCATGGTCGTTACCCTGAACCCGATGAGTTCAAGGTGGACGCGACGTACACTTAATGGGTTTCCCACTCAAGGTGGGCATACACTCAAAATATACAGAACACATCCATAAGTTTAAGTATCGGCAGGGGAATAGACGTACTGGCGAACACCCTAGAGTTATATTAAGTATACATAATTTGGGGATTGTGGCAAATCACCAACGCTCAAAATTTATAAATACAATGAAAAAAAGCCACTTGATTGCACGAAAAAAAGCGGTTTATCCCGCTTTTTCAACATCTTCTAGCATTGTTTCTAATAAACGTTCGCATTGTGCATATTCTTGTAACGATTTATTCATGCCTAAAACTTCTTGCATCAGTTCTAAAGCCACCATGATTACCAATTTATTATGTTCAACATTGGGTGCTTTACGGCGAAACTCTTGAAACTTTTCGTTTAAAAGTCGACCCGCACGTTCTAGTTCTGGTTGCTTATCTGTTGTGGTGCCTAAACGAAAACTTTGTTCGATTAAGCGTAATTCTACAGTCACATGTTCAGACATACTCATACTTCCTCATTAGACTCTGATGGATGAGCAAGCTGTTGGATTTCTTGCGCATGATGATCTTGTTCAGTCCCTAAAATCGAAAGACGTTGAATAATGGCCTCTACTTTTGTTTTGGCATGCTCATTTTTTTGAATTAAACGTTCACGCTCATCTTGAAGATTTTTGATATCTTGTAAGTGATGGCGCTGTTCATTTGCCATCTTTTCTTTGACTACGCGTAATTCATTACGTTCAGCTAAAATTTCCTGAAAACGATTTTTTAAATCGGTACAGCTTTTTTCCAAACGCCCATAACGCTCCGCCAAAGATGTGGCATCTGTATTGAGCTGTTGAAACTGATTTTGTAACTGAGAGAGTTGCTCAGTGAGCGTATCAATTTCATCTTGTTTTTGGGTGATAATGCTATTTTTATGACTAATTTGAGCATGAGCTTGCTCTTCGCTGTTATCCTTTTCTTTTAACAGCGATGCATTTTCTTTCTCAACAGTTTCAATTCGTGTTTTTAAAACACCAATATGCGTCTGTAGACGCTGTAATTGTTCTAACATAACGGGTCGCACAGATTTGCAATCAAAGGTAATATATACAGAAGTATAGAGATTGGATAAACGAATGCAAGACGATATTTCAGGTTGGTCAGATTGGAATCAAAATTTTGAGGGGATTGAGGAAATTTCAAGCCCGAGTGAGTTACATGGCATACTGACAGGTATAGTTTGTGTTACTGAAGTTCCAACTCGAGATGAATGGTTACAAATTTTATCTACGCTTGATGTTCCAAAATTAGACGATGAAGTGCTTGCGCTATTGTCAGAAGAAGCTGAGGATGTGTCACATGCACTTTCGGATGATGATTTAGACTATCTTCCGATGCTCCCAGATGATGAGCATACTTTGGCAGAGCGTGTGCAATCATTGGCAGATTGGTGTGCTGGGGTTGTACTTGGCTTTGGATTGGCTTCTGGTCATATTCGTGCAGATGAACAAGAGCTCATTGAAAGTTTACAAGATGTAGCGTCTGTTGAGTTTGATGAATCAGATGACGATGACGAGGGGGAAGCAAGCTATCTTGAATTGTATGAATTTGTACGCTTGATCCCTGTGTCATTATCAATGGGACGAAAAAAAGTTCCAGTATCTGAAAGCCCTCTATTACAAAATTTTCATAGCAAAATGAAACAAGCGATTGATGCTTCTGAAAGCAACAATGTTGTAGAGATGTTTACTCCACATCGTCCAAGCTAAAACTAAGATAAAGCAAGCTAAGAAACTTAAACTTTAAGAACATCATCTGTTTGATGAGTACTTGGTTTTACAGCTCCCTTTGCGGCGTCAGGTTATTAACTTTGAAAATATAGAAGTTGAATCAAGTCGTGCAGCAAAGGGTTAATTTTTTTAGCCTGGAATGTTTCCCTTGTTCTGTTGTCGAGGTTTAGCGCAGAACGAGAGTAATAATACAATTACTTTAAAAAATGCAGATATTGAATCATCAGTATTTGCATTCATCTAAGCGTAATTGTAAGTTAAAGCTTCTTCCAAATTAATCATCTGAAATACAAGCTGAATAGAGAATGAAATTAACTCAAGCAGATTTTCAGGAACGTCGTGACCGCCTCGCTGAACAAATGGGTCCCAATAGCATTGCAATTATCTCAACCAGTCCAGAAGTCATGCGTAACCGAGATGCAGATTATAAGTTTCGTGCTGACAGTAGCTTTTTCTATTTAACTGGTTTCGCGGAACAACAAGCAGTCGCAGTGATAGAAACAGACGAAGCAGGTGAGGAATATATCTATAGCTTGTTCTGTCGTGAACGTAATCGTGAAATGGAAATCTGGAATGGTTACCGCGCTGGAATCGATGGTGCGGTTGATGATTATGAAGCGGATGAAGCTTATGCGATTGATTTGCTTGATGAAGAAATTATTGCCAAAATTTTAAATAAAGAAAAATTATTCTATCGTATTGGTCAACGTGCAGATTTTGATGCCAAGGTCAGTACTTGGATCACCAAAGCCAATGAATCTGGACGTGGTTTTGGCGTTCCAGCGCAGTTGATTCAACTTGATCAAATCTTAGATGAAATGCGTTTGCATAAGTCGGTTCAAGAAATTGAATTGATGCAAATCGCCTCAAATATCAGTGCAGATGCACATATGCGTGCCATGCAAAAAGTTCATCCTGAGATGATGGAATATGCTTTAGAAGCTGAGTTGAATTATATCTTTGGTCAGAAGGGTTGTGTACCTGCCTATAACAGTATTGTGGGTGGTGGGAAAAATGGCTGTATTTTACATTATGTTGAGAACAATCAACCCTTAAAAGATGGTGATTTGGTGTTGATTGATGCGGCTGCTGAGTATGAATGCTATGCCTCAGACATCACCCGTACTTTTCCTGTAAATGGTAAGTTTAGTCCTGAACAAAAAGCGCTATATCAAATTATTTTAGATGCACAAATTGCTGCGATTGATGCAATTCAAATCGGTCATTCTTATAAAGAACCGCATAATGTTGCAGTACGGATCATGGTGGAAGGTTTGGTCAACCTTGGTATTATGCAAGGTGATGTCGATCAAATTATTGAATCTGAACGCTATCGTCAGTTTTATATGCATGGTACAGGGCATTGGCTCGGTATGGATGTGCATGATGTTGGCGCATATAAAGATGAAAATGGTCAATGGCGTAGCTATGAGCAGGGTATGGTTGTTACTGTAGAACCCGGTTTATATATTGCACCTGATGATGAAACAGTGGATGCAAAATGGCGTGGTATTGGTATCCGAATTGAAGATGATGTGGTTGCAACTGAACAGGGTCCTTTGGTCTTGACTAAAAATGTGGTGAAGTCGATTGAAGAGATTGAAGCATTGATGGCAAAGTCAGAATAAGTTTTTCAATTTAAAAGGTGAGTATGTATGGATACTTACAGCGTTTTAGTTAAGCCAGTAGAAACAAATCGTTTGATTCTACGAAAGTTTGTTGAAGGTGATGAAATCTCAATTTTTAATGAGTATTGCGGAGACAGGGAGTCTTCGAAATACTTACAAAGGTTACCCCATGCCAATATTGAGCAAACGAAGTGTATGTTCGAAAATTGGAGTGGTCAAAATGGGAGAATAATGATAAAGATTTTGCTTGGATTATTGGCGAGCGCAAAACCAATTTAGCCATAGGGCTCGTGATGTTTATTCACAAAGGAGATTATGGCGAAATTCATTTTGGGCTTGCAAGTGAGTTTCAAGGGCAGGGCTTTATGAGAGAGGCGATCACTGCTGTCATTGTCTATTTAAAAAATAACAGTAGGCTTAAAAGAATTGAGACTTTTTATGATGCAGAAAATGTGAAATCACGAAAGGTTCTGATTGAAACAGGATTTACTGAAATAACCTTGTTAAAGCATTGGGCTATATTTCCAGCTTTGGGAGATAATAAGAGAGATTGTCTAGGTTTTATGATTGAAATAAATAAAAATATTTAAATAGAAATAAGGGTAAATCATAGTGATACATATGAGATTCAGTTTTATTGCAACTTTTTTGACAGTAATGTCCTGTTCTTTGTTGGCATTTCAGCCAAGTAACATCAGAAATAAGAATATTCAATTAACAAGCCAGCAATTAGACGTTATCCACCTACATTTTGGTGAGCAAGGCCTAAAAGATTTTATTCAATATAGCCATACTCCTATAGATCGCCAACCTGCTGGAATGAATTTTTTATCACTTGATTGGACAATCGTTTTTTATTGACTCAAACTATAGAATCTAAGTTCAGGCATAAAAATTCCTACAAGGAACCAAATTCCTGAAACTATCCAAACCAATAAAGCATAGGCTCTAATTTGTTCAGTATTTAAATCTGCAACAAGCCAATCAAAAAATAGACCAGCTTTCCAGCCTTTAATCAATTCTGCACCACCCCAAGAGATAACCCATTTCCAAAATAATGAATTAATAAAGAATAGTATAATCCAAATTGATAAGCTCAATTTAGCTATATTCCTAATGAGGCAAGTTGCATAGCTGTTCTATAGCTCGCTGCTACTGTGACAATACAAGTTTTATATATTGGTTGTGTTTTAACACCAGTAATATAAGCTAAGATGTTAGTGAAATATTTTCCGATATATTTAAGTCCACGAGCTGATCCATATCCAGGTGGCTTTGGTACTAAATTAAAATTAGCAGAACAAGTTTTAATAGCGTTGATTGCTTGTGATAAAACTACTCCAATTTCTTCATTATAATCCCAAGAATTTGCAATAGATGCATTCCATATATCTGTTGCAACATTTCTTGCAGCTTCTTGATTACCGAAGGCTCTTGATTTAATTTTACTTTGTAGTTGAGTTGATGGCGTAATATAGGAGCTACAGTTGGATTTTTGATTAATATTAAATCTAAGAATTGAATTGTTATTTGAATTAGCGTAAACAATTTTAGGAGTGATAAATTGTTTTGAAAAGGCTTTGATTGTTGGGTGTAAATCTGTTGTACAGCTAGCATCATTTGTAAAATATTTTAGAATATTATTTTCCTGATCAAATGTCGCAGCAAATATTCTTCCATCCTCATAAATAGTCGCTGCTGAATAGGCTGTAGCCTCTTTATTTCTTCCTTCATAATAAAGTGCATTAGCAGTTTTTAGTTTGTATGGAGAAGCATAAGTTTCTATATTTTGATAAAACTTTGAATAATCTTGACCCAGAACTATTCGTAATTGAGACTGTATTGTTGTGTCTGATGATATATGCTCAACCGTTTTAAAGGTGTCATATGATTTAATATTTAGATTATCTGTATATGCTGTTGAATTTAATAAAAATAAAACAACACCCAATATTTTAATTTTTTTCATGAATGCATGCTCAAGTTTTTTGTATTTAAGTTTTTATCAAAATTAGATTTATGATGCAATTCTGAGGGGAGTTTAATTGATACAAAATATTAATAATTACATTTTTTATTTTATATTTAATGGATATTTTATGTTAATTGTATTTGAGTGGAATTGAAGTTTTTAAATTTTTATATAGATTTATTATGTTTTGTTTTTAATTAAACATTTTTAATTGCTAATTAAATTTATTATTAAATTAAATTAAATTAAATTAAATTATATGATTATTATCGCATGGTGAATTGCTTAGTCTATAGCGGGTTTTTATTTGGGGTCTTTATTGGATGTAATTTATTCTTTATTTTTGTAGTTAAAACCTTATTTTAGTAAATCGATTGAGTGATCGAGTTTTTAAGCATTTAAAATACAATTAAGTGATAAATAAAATCAATAAAAACAACAGCGCTGGCAAGCTTGGGCAGTAAAAATAATGGAACTTGGAAATAAAAGAATATTCTACCAATACCGGCACCTAAGGCACCGCTTATATATAAGGCTGACTCATTAAGTGCAAAAGCTAAATTTCAACCACCTGTTTTTTCTGACTAAAATTTGTTGTTCATTTTGTTGAATTTTTAATGCCCAACCGTGAGTTTCTCATATTGCAATGGGTATAAGGGTAAGCCACGGCGTGATGGTTGCAAAAAATGGGATAAGTAGGAGTGCGATACTAAGAATAAACATGATGATGGCTGTTAGGTTTTATTGCTTAATCCTTTGGCTGAAATTTTCATTTTTCATACTTTTATTAAAAATAGCGTATTGATTCAGTACAAATACAGCCAACAATTTCCTATTTCAATATAAAAATAACTTTCCATGATGTAATATGAAATCAATCAAGATTATAAGTATTCAGTACGCTGAATCACATATAGAAAGGATAAAAGCATGCAACAAGAAGTCATCATCGTCGGCGGTGGAATGGTAGGGCTGAGCTTGGCTCTGATGTTGGCTAAAGCCAATATTGCGGTAAAGCTTTTAGAGGCTGTGAAATATCCAAATTATGATGATGCCAATCTTGCACCCTATCATTCCAGTTTTGATGCACGAAATACCGCGCTATCACGTCGTACCGTCCAAATTTATCAAAAACTCGGTCTTTGGGATGCTTTGCAAGAACATGCGACTCCTATTCTCGAAGTACATATCACTGAACAAGGCAGTTTTGGTAAAGCTCGCTTAGTCGCAGATCAAGAAAAAGTCGAAAGTTTTGGACAAGTGATTGAAAATGCATGGCTAGGCCGTGTACTACTGACTCAAGTTCGCCAGCAAGCTTTAATTGAATTGATTGACGGTGTACAAGTCACTTCACTAAAACAAGATGGTGACTATGTATATGTTGAAGCCAATCGTGGTGAAGAATATACCCATTCACTTAAAGCCAAATTGTTGATTGCTGCAGATGGTCGTGATTCTTTCTGCCGCCAAGCTTTAGGTGTTGGTGTGGATGTACATGATTATGATCAGGTGGCAATTGTCACAACAGTACAAACCTCGAAACCACATCATCAAGTGGGCTTTGAACGCTTTAGCCATTTAGGTCCATTGGCATTGCTTCCATTGCCGGGGGAATGTCGTCGTTCAGTGGTTTGGCCAGTGAAAAAAGGCACTGAAGATGAATGGTTAGGGGATGAAAATGACCAACATTTCCTTGATGCTTTACAGCAAACCTATGGTGATCGCGCAGGAAAATTCCAAAAAACAGGCAAACGTTTTAGCTTCCCATTGGCACAAGTACTTGCTGAAAAACAAGCGGTGGGTCGGGTAATTTTGATGGGCAATGCTGCACATACCATTCATCCTGTTGCTGGGCAAGGTTTTAACTTGTGTATGCGTGATGCAGATGTGCTGATGCGTTATATCACAACGCAAATTGCGCAATCTGATGATATTGGTCAACCTGAGATGTTAAAGGCCTATGAACAATCTCGCTTAACTGATCAGCAGCGCGTGATTAAATTTTGTGATTCTGTAGTGCGTGGATTTAGTAATCAAAATCCGGTCTTAAAATTATTGCGTAATACCGGCTTGGTAGCTTTCGATGTGATTCCGGGGATTAAACCTTTGGTTGCCAATTATGCGATGGGATTAAAAGCATGACACAGCAAGATATATTAGATGTGGTGATTGTTGGTGGTGGTCTGGTGGGTGGCTTAACCGCATTACTTTTAGCAAAAGGTGGTATGCAAGCCACTGTTTTAGATGCAGCCCCTATTTTAGATGCAGAAAAGACTTTAGCTGTTGCTAATCCACGGGTTTTAGCCTTGAGCCAAGCCACGATTCACTTGTTAAAAACGGTGAATGTATGGGAAAAAATCGCTCGCCAAATGCCTTATACAGGCATGCAAGTCTGGAATAAAAATGGCTATGGCGAAATTAACTTTGGGCAAGCCTCAGAAAACTTTCCCACAGCTGAGCAAAGCTTAGGTTCAATGGTTGAACCAAGTTTATTAAACCTTGCCATTCAACAGGAAATGTTGGAGCAACTGCAAGATTATCGTACTCAAGTTAAAGTTGTGCGAGTAGAGCAGGGTGTAGGCTGCTGGATCATTAAACTTGCAGATGGGACTGAGCTAAAGACCAAGTTAGTGATTGGTGCAGATGGTGCAAATTCATTTGTTCGTGATCAAGCATTTATCGATCTTGATGTTTTAGATTATCAACAGGCCGGTTTGACCTGTGCGATTCGTACCACACAACCACACCAATATGTGGCTCGTCAGATTTTCCATCCGACAGGCCCATTAGCATTTTTACCGATGGCGAGTTTAAAGCCAGAACAAGCTGAACACTGGATTTCAATCGTTTGGACCTTACCAGATGATTATGCAGAGGAATATGCGCGCTTAAATGATGCTGATTTTTGTGAGTTATTGACACGTGAAAGTCATCATATGTTGGGCAAGATCGTTGAAGCAACCCCACGGGCTCAATTTCCACTCAAGGCACGCGCAGCACAACGTTATGTAAAAGATGGGTTGGCCTTGATTGGTGATGCAGCGCATGTGATTCATCCTTTAGCAGGACAAGGTGTAAATATTGGCTGTTTAGATGCTGCTATTCTGTGTGATGTATTACTTAAAGATAAACAGCGTGGCGTCTGGGCACATGAACAAACCTTAAAGCGTTACGAACACCAACGCAAAGGGCAAAATGATGCCATGATGCATAGTATGTCGATGATTGGTTTTTTAGAAACTGCGGAAATATTTCCATTGGTTTGGGCGCGTAACTTTGGCTTAAAACAAGTTGAAAATATGCCATTTTTAAAAGATCAATTTATGGCCCAAGCCAATGGGCTAGCAACTTTAAAAAGCACGCAATATGCCATTTAATTGGATTTCTGATATTTTTTAACCAATCATTTAAACAACATTACGAATTTGATGAAAAAAAATACGATTTTGTGTATCTAGATACTAGTCGAATGGCGAAGAGCTTGATACATTTCTCTGTAAAACATCACCATTTTTCGGATGGTACATTGACGTCATTGATGGGGAGTTAAAGATGACAGATACAAATGATTATGATGATAATTCAGAAGATCATGCAGTAGACGATGATGAAGCTAAAGCGGCTGAAAAAGGTGCTGCGGCAAGTGATTCTATAGTTTCAGATACAGATTTAGCTGAAGCTGAAACACTCACTGTGACAGCGAAAAAAAGACAGCGTGAAGCGTTGGAAGATGAGGTTGCTGCATTTTTAGCGCGTGGTGGGAGAATTACCGAAGTTCCACCTGATGAATCTGCTAAAGATTGATTTTAAAAGCACCGAAAGGTGCTTTTTTAAATTTGGTTGAAATGCTGTCTATTTTTTCGATGTTTAAATCCCAATCTTAAAAAATTTTAGTGTTTGTGGCTTTTTACTTGAAATTTTAATGAACTATTTTATTTTTATGGATCCTTGCTGCTTGCTTTAAGTATATGAGTGATTAAATCATCAGGAATGTTGTACTTTTGATTATTTGTTTTCCTGTATTTATTTTTATACGTGCCAGATTGATCAGTGTGGGATTAAAATTTATTGTTTTTTAAAAGATTAAGGTAGGTAAAAAAGCGACCAGAACAATCAGTCGCCTGCAGCAATGCAGATTGAGGAATAAAGTGCGTTGAGAGAGCAAGCAAGTAGAAAAACAAACAGAATAGCGAAATAATGTGGGTTAATATATAAAGTAAGTTGAGAAATGCCTATACACGCCTTTCTCAACTCAAGAAATAAAATTATTGTTGATTAGTCAGCTCTAAAGCACGTTGATAGGCGATTTTCTTTTTGATGCCGGTTAGATCCGCAGCAAGTTGTGATGCCGCCTTGACAGATAAATCTTGTAATAAGCGATTTAAAAGTTGATCTAACTTCTCTTGTTCAACGTCTTGATCTTTGGCATCTGGTGCACCACCAATGACTAACACAATTTCACCTTTTTGCTGATTACGATCTTTTTCAATAAATGTCACCAACTCGCCCAATGTCATTTTTTTAATTGTTTCAAATGTTTTGGTAATTTCACGTGCAAAACCTACAGGGCGATCTGCGCCAAAAACATCAGCCATATCTTTGACACTATCTAAAATACGATGAGGTGCTTCATATATAATCATGGTTTGTGACTCATGTTTTAATTTTTCTAATTGAATTAATCGTTGCGATTGTTTTGATGATAAAAAGCCTTCAAAGCTAAAACGATCACTCGGTAGACCCACCGCACTTAGCGCAGCAATAGCAGCGCATGCACCCGGTACAGGAATGACGCGAATACCATTCTCCTGAGCAGCGCGTACCAATTTAAAACCCGGGTCACTAATCAATGGTGTACCAGCATCACTGACCAGTGCAATATTCTGACCACTTTTTAATTTTTCGATAAGTATATCAATTTTGTTACTTTCATTATGATCATGACACGCAGTGAGCGGAGTTGAGATATTATAGTGCTTTAATAATTGAGCAGATTGACGTGTATCTTCTGCCGCAATAACAGAAACAGACTTTAAAACTTCAATAGAACGAAAAGTCATATCATCTAAGTGCCCAATTGGGGTCGCTACGACGAATAATTGAGCACTCATAAAGGTCTCCATGAAGAATAAGTTAGTGTTGAACAGTATTAAAAGAGTGATTATGTTGGGAATGGTTGGATTCGCAATCCAAGTTCACGCAGAAATTCTGGTTATATTACCTGAAACAGGCCCTATGTCGCGAGCGGGTTTGAGTATTAAACAAGGAATATTAAGTGCCGCGCAGACATCAAAGAATGAAATACCATTAAAATTTGTCGATTCAGATCAAAAGACCATCAAAGCGCTGTTAAAACAGCATGTCAATAAAAAGACTAAAATGATTATTGGGCCTTTGGCTCGTCCTGATGTTGAGGCTTTAATTAATTTAAAGCCTAAAGTACCTGTATTGGCACTCAATGAAGTTTATCCAAGCTATAAAAGTGTTTGGCAATATAGTCTTTCTAAAAATGACGATGCATTGGCGCTGCTTGATTATATCCAGCATGATAAAGTTAGCAAACTCTATGTGGTGCGTGAAAAAGGCACAGAAGCAGAATCTATTAACTTTTTAAATGCATTATTTGCCAATTATATGGGTGAAGTTGATCCTGTAGAGCATATGCCAAAGTCGATTTCGGAGCGAGAGGGTATTTTACTGTTAGGTTCAAACCAATGGTTGACCAGTTTTCCAAAATTGCAGAAGAAAAAAATTTATACCCAAGCCATTGCCGTCGATGAAAAAAAGGCCTTGCCTAAAGGGATGAAATTCTGTGATGTTCCAGCCTTATACATCGCCGAATGGGATGATGTGGTCAAAGCCTATAAAGATAAACCGACCTCGTTACCGTATCAGCGTTTATATGCCTTTGGTGGAGATGCTTGGCATATTGCTGAACAATTTGTTTTGGACCCTAATGTAAAAAGCTTAACCTTTAATGGGCGCACTGGAAAAATTAAAATTGATGGAAATCGTGTTGAACGTATTCCACAATGTTTTGAACGTTCAAAAAATAATTTAGTACCTTTGTGATGACAGGTTTCTCATGGCAAAAAATAATTTAGGACAATGGGCGGAGCAAGAAGCAGTGAAATTACTGCTTCAACATGGCTACGATATCGTAAAATTGAATTATTTCTCGCGCTTTGGTGAAATAGATATTATTGCCCAATCTAAACAAGAGTTAATTTTTGTTGAGGTGAAAGCAAGAACTCCGACACAGATGGGGCATGCTTTTGAAACGGTAAATCAATCAAAACAACAAAAAATGATTAAAACGGCGTTTAAGTTTTTACAAGAACATCCACAATATGAACAATATTATTGCCGTTTTGATGTGATTGGTTTTGATTTACATCATAAAATTGCAAAAAACGTACAGCAAGATCTCAGTAAAATCTCTTATGATCAATCTTGGATTGAAAATGCATTTACTTTGGATGCAGACTTGATTAATCTGTGACTGAAATTTAGGTACAGTTATTTCAAAAATAAATATATTTTCCAGCATGTTAACAGCGTTTAAAATGGTTGTTTAGCAGGCTGAAATTAATAGGAGTCTTGCTGAGTGTTAAAACGTATTGTCATCACCATGATGTGTGTAGCAAGTTTATCTGGTTGCGCGAGTTTTATCTCAGGTGGTACTGGTTCTTCACCAGTGGGAACAGATAGTGGTGTTCGATCTTTAGGACAAGTGTTTATTGATTCCTCTATTGAGCGGACTGCCAAAATCAACTTGTATAAGCTTGATGCTCGATTTAAGCAATCTCGTGTCAATATTAATAGTTTTCACAGCAATGTCTTACTCACAGGTCAAGTGCCTGATGCACATCTAAAGCAATTAGCTGAAGATAATCTACGGGCAATGAGTGATGTTAAAACTGTTCATAATTATCTTACTGTGGGTAATCAGATCGGTTATAGCACGATTATGCAAGATGCATCGGTCACTGTGAATACCCGTGGTTTAGTGATGAAAGCACCAGTGGTTTCAGACAATAAAGTTTTGATTCATACAGAAGACGGCATACTGTATGTTTTAGGTCGTTTAAATAATGCTGAAATAGCAGATTTAAATGATGTTTTACAAAAAGTTGGAAATGTGACTAAAATTGTGACCTTGATTGATAACATCGAACAAACGAATAATTCAGTCCAAACTTCATCTTTCACAGCACCTGTGGTAAATAATGTACAACAACAGCCTGATGTACAGACACCTGTTGCGATTGATCCTAATGCTACAGAGCCAAACAATAATGTTATTCAACAATAGGTTAAAAGCTTTAAAAGTTAGATTTGGAAAGCAGTTTGAATACCTAAAATCTCAATTTAAATCGCACTATCAAGATTTTCGTTTATACGATTTAGGTAGTATAACTATTAATGGCTTGACCCCTAAAAAGGGCTATTCCATTCAGTATAATATTGCCTATGGCTTAAAGGCGAGACAACGTTTAGATCTATATATTTCTAATAAAAAGCAACAAAATGCGCTGATTCTTTTTGTTCATGGTGGGGCATGGAGCCATGGTGATAAAAGTGCTTATAAATTTGTAGGTGAGGCGTTTAGTCGTTTTGGCTATAACGTGGCAGTGCTGAACTATCATTTGGCACCTGAGCATAAATTTCCCAGCTATATTGATGATCTTGCTGTTGCATTGAATTATTTGGAGCAACAACAAGCACGTTTTGGTATTTCAATGGATAAAATTGCCTTGATGGGGCATTCAGCAGGCGCATTTAATATTGCGTCTTTGCTTTATCATCCTAAGCACTACCAACTAGCCATCAAACAAAATATTAAAGCTTTGATTGGAATCGCTGGACCTTATCATTTCGATTATAAAGGTGATGCTTTAGCCGAAAATGCGTTTGATCAAAGCATTCCTTACCAACAAGTAATGCCGTATTATTTTGTTGAAAAAAATGAGGTAAAGCATTATTTGTTCTTGGCTGAAAATGATCAGATTGTTAAAGCTAAAAACTCTTTTGATTTTAAACAGCAATTACTTGAACAAGGTAATCATTGTGAAATTTACACGATTCCTAAAACTGGTCATATTTCAATTATGGGCAGTGTTTCAAGTCTATTTAGTCGATTCTATAAAACCCGACCTGAAATTATTAAGGTTTTAAATGAAGCAATGAAAAATGCCTAGCGATCGCTAGGCATTTTTGATTTGAACATATCTCAATCAAGATCAGTCTTTATGCATAGGTCTATTGTGAATCACATGTTCAATCATGGCATGGGCGATACTGCCACTAAAAGGCGTTTCGGGTAGCTGATCAAATTTAAAGAACTGAGCCTCACTAATTTCTTCTTCTTGCAAGACGATTTCACCAGATTCATATTCTGCCTTAAAGGCCAACATAAGATTACTTGGAAAAGGCCAAGGTTGGCTTGATAAATATTGGACATTTTTGACATGTAGGCCAACTTCTTCCAAAGTTTCTCTTTTAACCGCTTCTTCCAGTGTTTCACCGACCTCAACAAAACCCGCAATAAGACCATACATATTGCTTTTATTCTTGGCATTTTTTGCCAATAGAATTTCGTTATCGCCACGAGTAATTATGGTGATAATACACGGTTGTACACGCGGGTATTGATGATAACGACAGCTAGGGCAGACCATAGCATATTCATTGGGATGAACCTCGGTTTCGTGGCCACAGTGGCTACAAAACTTATGGTTTCTTCGCCATTCAAGCAATTGTACAGCACGACTGGCTTGTTCAAACTCAGATTTTGTCCATTGTGAAATCAATTGTCGAATTGGGATCAATTGATATCCCTCTGGAATTTGATCTTCAATAAAAAGATCCCGGGCAATAATCTGATCGCCCGAGTTAAAGCTGATATCACTTGCTAATTTTTCTACTTTAGGCAGTTGTAAATTTTCATCCACTAAAAGTTGTTGATGGTGAAAGATATATGCAAGTGATAATTCTGACATTAGGCTACCGATTTTAAACTTTGACTACTTGTTAATGCTACATCAAACATGGATTGTAAAACAGGTTGTTTGTTTTGTAGATTTTCAATCATCATGTCTGCACTGGCTAAAACATCAAGCAGTTTATTGACTTGCGCAAGGTTAAACGCTTGTTCTTTGTTAAGACTCGTCTGAATAAACTCCGCAGAAAGCAGCAATGCCTTTTGACCATCTTTCGCTGCAAGGAACAACAGCGCACCACCAATTTCACTTAATTGTGATGGCAGTTGGTCTAAACTTGTACTTTGAGGATCTTGTAAATATTGCACCAATGTTTGTGAGCTTAAATCAACCAATGCTTTAGTCTCGGTCAATAATGCTGCATGTGCTTCATCTAGACGATCTAATGAAATCTGCAAGTTATTCACTTTTAACTGTAAACGACTCGATGTGTAATTACGCTCTAAGATACCAATCGAATTCATTGCTGATAAAATACTGTTCATCAACTGTTGTGCGTAATTTTCATCTTTGAGCATGTTGTCTTGAGACAGTAGGTCAGCCTGTTGTTTCAGTCCGCTATAGGCTTCATTAAGATTCAAGACTTTAAATACATGTGCAAGATCAGTCAGTTTGCTTTTCAATTCTTGCGTTTTTTCATCACTCATATTTTTGTAGTTAAACTCAATATCATTACGGATTTGCGACATTTCGTCCGTAATCAGTTGGCTCACACTATGAATGGTTTCAAAGTCAGGGCCATATAAATGGCGACTAAATATTTGTAGTTGAGTGTCAGTCAGAATATCTTCACCAACATTAATCTGTTCACGGATGTGTTGTGATATTTCATCTTCTTGGCTGATACAAATACTTAGGATATTGGCAGTATCTAATAAGGATGGATTGAATCCGCATAGATCTTTAAAGAATAAAGACATATTGGTTTCAATGCTGATTAGCGTTCTGAGGCGTGTATCATTGAGAATGATATTTTCAATGTGATTTAAAGCAACTGAAACCAAAGCCCAATATTGCTCACTTGCTTGGCCTTTGGCTGCATTTGCCAAATAAGACCCAACCAGCTTGATGCCCTGTAAATCTAAATCTGTTTCTTGTTGTTTGAGCAGTTTATGTAAGCATAATTTATACAGCTTATGTACATACACTGAATGCTCTAACTCAGGTGATTGCTGCAAGTTAAAATTCGGTGTAACACAGTCGAGCAATGGAATAATCGCTTGGCCTTCTGGGGTCAGCTCTAGACCTAAAGAAAGTTCTAAGCGATTTAAGGTGTCGTGCAAAAATTGTGGCGCTCTGACTTCACGAAGGCAAATAAACTCAATATAGCGTTTGAGCATGGTGGTGCCTTCACTCAAAGCGATGACTTCTTGAGTATTGATCTCATGTGGGTTTTGCATCACTTTACGCATCACCGCTGCTGAGAGTTGCGCAATTTTAGCAACATGCGGCATATCGATGAGCATCAGCACATTTACACATTGTTCAAATTGGAGCAAAGCATCATCAATACCGAAGGGTAAAGTTTGGTCTTCAACTAAGCTACTGACAGCAGATTCTACCTGTAAAATTGAATTATCGACTTCTTTTTTAATAATAAGTAATGCTGTCGGATCAAAATGTATAGAGGTTTGGTAAGACATTGATCTGCACCTATCCTGGGTATCTGAATGTTTTATTTCATAGCCTCAAAATGAGGCTAATTTTCTAAGTTTTAATATAGCCGAAGAAGACCATCTTTACAGAAAAAATAGCCATCAATTTCAAATTTTATTTTGCAAAAATGCAGGCTTCCCCATGTTTTTCTTGAAATTGTTTGACCCAGTTCTCATGTGCTTCTAATTCTTCATCTGAAGGTAAAATGACTGGGGCATTGATTTCAATTTTTTTCCGAGTTGTATTCCTTTGAGCCTGATCAGTATGTGCAGAAAGAGCATCCATGTCAAAGGATACTTGACCACCTGTCATGGCAAGATAAACATCAGCTAAAATTTCAGCGTCGAGTAAGGCACCATGGAAAGTACGATCTCGTTGCGGAATTTCATAACGGCGAACTAGAGCATCCAAAGAGTTCTTTTGCCCAGGATGTTTGCTTTTCGCCATCGCCAAGGTATCAGTCACTTCACATACTTCTGAGAGTGCCTGTAGGCCACTGCGCTTGAACTCCATATCTAAGAAGTTCATATCGAAGCTTGCATTATGCGCAATAATTTCGCTGCCTTTTAAGTAGTCAAATAAAACTTGGGCAATTTCATTGTATTTTGGCTTATCTTTTAAAAATTCATCTGTAATACCATGGATGGCTTCTGAATCGCCAACTGGTTTCTCTGGATTAATATAAATATGAATCGAACTGCCGGTCAGTTTTCGATTGACCATTTCAATAGCGCCAACTTCAACAATTCGGTCACTGTCCTGATAATAGAAACCTGTGGTCTCCGTATCCAAAATAAACTGTTTAGGGCCATGTAACTTGACAGTAGCAGGTGTAATCACAATTTGTGGATGAATATCTCGCATTGCGGGTTGGCTCATTGCTGGCTCATCATTTTCATTGATATCTTGGGTTGATGGTTGTTCCATCACAATTTTATGCGCTGGCATGACATCCTGCTGAGGTCTAATTTCCGATTCTATCATTTCGTCTGATTCAATCAGGTCAAATCCAAAGGGATCGTCAAGCAGCCAGTCTTTTTCATCTTTTTTTTTATCATCAGCCGCTGTCATAGGTTGAGTCAGTTTGGTTGGCGCAGTGTTGTTTTTTTTTGCGTCGAGTATTTGCTGTGTACCTAAATTCGCCAATTGGTCTGCCATCTCATTGCCTGCATGTCCGGCGTGACCTTTAATCCAGTTCCATTCAATTTTGCGACCTTGGCAGGTTTGATCAAGCTTTTTCCAAAGATCTGGATTTTTTACATCTTTCCAGTTTTTCTTTTTCCAACCCTCAATCCATTCGGTAATGCCACGTTTTACATAGTTTGAATCGGTCCAAAGCACTAATTTTGCTTCGATTGGGCAAAATGCGATCCCTTCGATGGCTGCGGTAAGCTCCATGCGGTTATTGGTTGTATCAAGTTCACCACCACACAACTTATGTTCTTCTGTTTCAGTGATGATATAAGCGCCCCAGCCACCAGGACCTGGGTTGCCTTTACAAGCACCGTCGACATAAAGTGTGATTGTTTGTGACATAGTAATAACCAATGAAAGTGAATTAAGAGTTGAACATCGCGGTTTAAGAATTTATTGTATACGCAAATCGGCGTTTTCTACGCATGAACTGAGATTTTTTTAATTTCTTGTAACATTTGTATGCAATTCGCATTCAAAATTTGCCTTGTAAGCGCGTTTAGCTCTACTAAAATGGCAATGATAAAATAATTTACTAAATGTTGTTCGGAACTCTTATGTTTAAACCTAC
Source organism: Acinetobacter sp. LipI_19 (assembly GCF_058242925.1). Taxonomy (NCBI): domain Bacteria; kingdom Pseudomonadati; phylum Pseudomonadota; class Gammaproteobacteria; order Moraxellales; family Moraxellaceae; genus Acinetobacter; species Acinetobacter sp. LipI_19. The sequence continues at coordinate 2,651,131 of NZ_JBZAYK010000001.1, read as the reverse complement.
CACAATGGTGTGGCAACCTACTGCGACTGTTTTCTTTAAATTATCATTATTAACATCTGCATTCGCAGCATTAGGGTTGACTGCAGGGTGTTCTTCAACGTCGACAACATCAAAAGTTCAAACATCAAAGTCAGCAGGTATGTTGGATGCCAGCAGTTTGGACTCTCTAGAAGATTTACTTTCTGCAACAGATATTCGTGCAGTAGAGGGCGATCGCCTACTGATTTTAAAACACGGTGACGTATGGAAGCGGATGTCAGTCGGTTTTAAAATGGATGAAAATCATTGGGATCCTCGTATTGATGCGCAAAGGAGCTGGTTTGTTTCCCGCCAACCCTATATTGACCGTTTAAGCGCACGCGCATCACGCTATCTTTATCATACGGTGAAAGAGGCTGAACGTCGTGGTTTACCTACTGAATTAGCATTGTTACCGATTATTGAAAGTTCTTATGATCCAGCAGCAACCAGTAGTGCAGCAGCAGCAGGGATGTGGCAATTTATCCCAAGCACAGGAAAAATCTACGGTCTAAGACAAACCAGTTTATATGACGGGCGCCGTGATGTAGTTGAATCAACACGTGCTGCTTATGAGTTTTTAGGTAGTTTATACAATCAATTTGGCTCTTGGGAATTGGCTTTGGCCGCATATAACGCAGGTCCAGGGCGGATCCAGCAAGCAATTAACCGTAACCAAGCTGCGGGTTTACCAACAGATTATTGGTCATTGAGATTACCACAAGAAACCATGAACTATGTACCACGCTTTTTAGCAGTGGCGCAGATTATTAAAAGCCCATCTAAATATGGGGTGAGCTTACCACCGATTGCCAATCGTCCGCACTTTAGAGAAGTTGCGGTGCCACCAGGCGTACAACTCAATCAAATTGCTTCAATTACCAATTTAAGTCGTGCTGAATTATACGCGTTAAACCCTGGTCATCGTGGTGAAGTGGTTGACCCATCAAGTACCTTGCGTATTTTGATTCCTGCGGATCTTAGTCCGACGATTGATGCAAAATTAAGAGGGTTAAAACCGGGTTCTGATAGTGGGTTATGGGCAAGTAATACTGCTCCAACCACAGCTACACGAACTTTAACGCCTACAGCGGTAACCTCGACAGTCACTCAATCGATTACTCCAAGTAAAGCAACGCCACCTGCTTTAACAACAGCAAAAACCACAACCACAGGCTCATTGAGCACACTCAAAAATACACCACAAGGCTCGAATGCATTAGCGCAATTTGCTGCCAATGCTGATATTCCTAGTGCGCCACGTATTCCTGTTGCTGTGACAAATGCAGCCAATGTTAAACCTGTTGCAGCGGAACCTCCAATTTCTGCACATGAAAAAGCTCAAATCCTTGCCGCAGTAAAAGCTGAAGGTGAAAAAGAAACGGTCAAGCAAGTTTTAGAACCTCAAGCCACTCAAGCTGAAAAAGAAGAAGTGGTCAAAGAGATTAAGGCGATTGCTCCACAAGGGACAGAAGTACTTGATCCATATGATGGTAAAATTAAACTGACTGCAATTCAAACCAGTCAATCTGTTGCAGAGGTTCAAGGTAAAGAAAATACGGTTGGATTCTCATATCCTAAAGGTTTAGCAGATACCACACCTGCAAACTCGGAAGAAGCTAAACTGAATCAGGATAAGAACTTTAAGAAAACTGAAACTGAAGTTGTGGTTGAACCACCAAGAGGTAAACGCAGTACTTATACCGTTTTGGCAGGGGATACTTTAGCAACGATTGCTTTAAAGAATGGCGTAAATTGGCGCGATATTGCCAAATGGAACCAAGTTGATCCAAATGGAACTTTATTTGTTGGGGCGACTTTGTATTTATATGATGCCAAACCACAAATTGATACCCCTGTGGTTTCTCGCAAAACCACGGATTCCGCTCCTACCAATTACGTGGTTAAACCAAATGACAGTTTAACCAGTGTGGCAAATCAGTTTGATTTATCTGTCTCACAATTGGCAAATTATAATAATCTGAATAGTAACAGTAATTTATTTGTCGGTCAGAAATTAAAGCTTAAAGATGCTTCAGATGATAAATTATCTGAAATCAATAAAGCAGTTGTTCGTGCGGATACCTCTAAGCCTGTTGCAAAAATCAAAACCAAGGCTTATGCAGTTAAACGTGGCGAATATCTTAAAGTGATTGCCGATCGTTATGCTTTATCCGTACATGAACTCGCTGATTTGACTCCAGGTCTAGATACCTCAAGTAGCTTATTTGTGGGGCAAAAGATCAATGTGCCACTCAGTGAAGTCAATGAGCCAGAAGCTAAACTTGACTCTAAAGTGATTGATCAAAGTAAGTTTAAGAATATAAAAGCTGAAACAACCTATAAAACTGAGAATTATAAAGTTCAAAGTGGCGATAGCTTATCCAGTATTGCGGTTCAGTCTAAATTAAGCTTGGCAGAATTAGCTGAATTAAACAAAATTTCGACATCTAAAAACTTGCTTGTGGGTCAAATCATTAAGATCCCTGTTGGAACAACAACACCAGAAACCTATACTGTGCAATCTGGTGATAGCCTGATAGCGCTGGCAAATAAATATAATTTGCAAGTTAACCAAATTGCCGATTTAAATGGTTTAAAGAGTACATCTGGTTTATTTGTTGGGCAGAAATTGAAGTTGACTGGCACGCCTGAAAGCAGCAGTAAAGACAAAACACAAGCGAGAAATGAATCGAAATCAGAAGGCGCTAGTAAAGATATCCATGTGGTCAAATCAGGTGAAACACTGGCAAGCGTTGCAAAAAAATATAAACTGCAGTTGTCTTATTTAAGTGAATTAAATGGTTTGTCGCGTAATCAGGCTTTGGATATTGGACAACGCTTAAAGCTTGATGGGGAATTACCCAGTAAATCCACACTATCTAAAGAAAAAGAAGACCTAAAGGCGACTGCGAAAGCAACAGCTAAAGCTTCGAGTAAGAATACTGAAAGCTATGCGGTGAAGTCTGGTGAGTCGTTAAATGCGATTGCAAACCGTGTTGGTATGTCAGTTCAAGAACTGGCTGAATTGAATGATCTGAGCCCACGTGCGGGTTTACAACGTGGTCAATCTATTCGTATTCCTAAAACAGTGACTGAATACAAAGTGAAAAGTGGTGATTCATTGATTCGTTTAGCCAGCAAGTTTGGGATTGATACCAGTGCACTTGCTGAGATGAATGAAATAAAACCAAACGCGTCATTACGCATTGGCAGCATAATTAAAGTTCCGAATCTTTAAGCGCCATTTTATTGGAGCAACGTTTAAAGCATAACATTTCAAAAAATTTTTTGAATAAAGGAAAATAGGGGAATGCGCCTAAGTTTTGCATGTGTCAGCCCGATCGGGCTGGCATTGGGATTATATGTTGCAAGCTTAAATGTTGATGCTGCTCTACAGACAACAGCATATATTGCTGTACATAATGCTCCACAGTATGACAAAGCTCAGGCGATGCCTTATGCCAATAGCAATGCACCCAAAGGCGGCTATATCAGTACAGCGAGTATAGGCACCTTTGATAATCTCAACAGTATGAATGGCAAAGGCAGTTCAACTGAAGGGATTAATTATCTATTTGATAGCTTAATGGATAGCTCACTGGATGAGCCGGGTGTGTTATATCCGCTTCTCGCTGAAAAAGTCACTTATGATCCAGTTAAAACCAAATTTGTTATTTTCCATTTAAATCCTAAAGCCCATTTTAGTGATGGTTCACCTGTCACGGCTGAGGATGTTAAATTTAGTTTTGATACCATTCAAAGTAAAGCCAATCTAGGCTTTCAAATGTATTTGTCTGATTTAGCCAAGACTGAGGTATTGTCTAAATACCAAGTGAAAATGACATTTAAATCAGACCACAATGCAGACATGCCCTTTATTTTGGCAAAAATTGCGATTTATTCAAGAGCAGATTGGAAAAATAAAGACTATAGCAAAGTGACCTTGCAACCGATTTTAGGATCGGGGCCTTATCTGATTGAGCATATTGATTCTGGGCGCAGTATTAGCTATAAGCGCAATCCAAATTATTGGGCAAAGGACTTAGCCATCAATCGTGGTCGTTATAACTTTGATCGCATGAAATATGTTTATTATCGAAGCCCTGAAATCGCTTTTGAAGGGTTTAAATCTGGACAATATCGCTTTTATCAAGAAAAAAATGCCCGTAACTGGGTCACTGAATATAATTTTCCTGCGGTAAAACAAGGTTTGGTGAAAAAATATATTTCTAAGATTGAAACACCAGCGCTCACGCAAAGTTTGGTTTTTAATACCCGAAAGGCGCCATTCAATGATCTCAATTTTCGCCAAGCATTAACCTATGCTTATGATTTTGAATGGATCAACAAAGCATTGTTATATGGTCAAAATATTCGCTTGCAAAGCCACTTTCAAAACAGTGAGCTTGCTGCGACTGGAAAACCAAGCGCGAAAGAACTTGCAATTTTAACGCCTTATTTAAAGCAATTGCCCGCATTACAACGGCAAGGTGTATTGGCAGATTGGAAATACCCAGTTTCAGATGCCAGTGGTTTTAACCGACAGAATTTATTGATTGCACGTTCGATGCTATTAAAGGCGGGTTATCGTTTTCACAATGGACTATTGGTGGATAGACAAGGTCGCCCCATTCAAATTGAATTTCTGATTCATCAAGATGGTGCACTACGGACTTTGTTGCCTTATATTCGTAATTTAAAAAAACTTGGGATTCAGGCAAATATTCGTCAAGTCGATTTACCACAATATACAGAGCGTATGCGCCGTTTAGGCTTTCAGATGACCGCTATCGATATGCCGCAATCATTAACACCAGGTGCTGAACAGGCACAGATGTGGGGCAGTAAAGCTGCCGATGAAGTGGGCAATTACAATTATGCGGGGGTCAAAAGCCCAGTGGTCGATCAGCTGATTCAACAGATTATTTATGCACCAAACCGTGAACAATTGGTACTTCGTACCCGAGCACTGGATCGGGTATTACGTGCAGGCTATTATCAAATTCTGACTTATGGCAATGATAAAAACTGGTATGCTTATTGGAATATGTATCAGCAACCCAAAGTTAAACCAAAATTATCCCTCGGTTTAGAGTATTGGTGGGTAGATGCAGATCAAGCGAAAAAAGTAGAGCAATATTTAAAAAATCGAGCATTTAAAAAAGCATAATTTTAAATCTTCATGGTTAAAACATCAGTGGCTCAACGTGAGTGATGTTTAAATTGACATATCTACCCTCATGAGGTCATAAGGAACATCGTTTCAATGGGCACATATATACTCAAAAGGCTGTTACTGATCATCCCGACATTGTTCTTTGTTCTCTTGATCAATTTTGTTGTGGTTCAAATTGCACCTGGTGGGCCTGTTGAACAAGCGATTCAACAAGCAGAAAACTTCCAAGGGGTCAATATGACTGCTGGAGGTCTATCATCTTCGGTAAATAACCATGAGTATCGTGGTGCACAGGGCTTAAGCGAAGATATGGTCGATAAAATCAAACAGCAATATGGCTTTGATCGACCTGCACATGAACGATTCTGGTTGATGTTAAAAAACTATTTAGCTTTAGATTTTGGCACGAGTTTTTTTAAAGATAAGCCGGTGACTGAACTGTTATGGGAAAAAATGCCAGTCACCATTTCCTTGGGTGCGTGGAGTACTTTTTTAATTTATTTAATCTCAATTCCTTTAGGGATTAAAAAAGCCAAACAACATGGCTTATTTTTTGATAAATCAACTTCATTACTTTTGGCTGTGGGCTATGCCGTTCCCGCTTTTGTATTTGCAATATTGTTGATCGTTTTTTTTGCTGGTGGTTCTTATTTACAATGGTTTCCTTTACAAGGTTTTGTTTCGGACAACTTTAACAGCCTCAATCTATTTGAAAAAATAGCAGATTATTTTTGGCACATGGCTTTACCTTTGTTGGCCATGGTGCTGGGTGGATTTGCGAGTTTAACCTATCTGACAAAATATTCATTTATGGAAGAGCTCAATAAGCAGTATGTGCTTGCAGCACGAGCAAAAGGCTTAACTGAAAATGACGTGTTATATAAACATGTGTTTCGCAATGCATTGTTGGTGATTGTTGCCGGTTTGCCTGAAGTATTGGTTGGGGTGTTCTTTGTTGGAAATCTACTGATTGAAATTATTTTTAACTTGGATGGCTTAGGCTTGCTGGGTTTTGAAGCCGTGCAACAACGTGATTATCCTGTGATTTTTGGTGCTTTGTTCTTTCTAACCTTATTTGGGCTGATTTTACGTTTAATCTGTGATGTGATTTATCGTGTGATTGATCCGCGAATTGATTTTGAATCGAGAGGTGCAAAATAATGTCACTGGTCATGCAAGCACGAATACAGAAATTTAAGAATAATCGCTTGGGTTTTGTCTGTTTCATTGTATTTATCGTTTTATTTATCCTTTCAATTTCTGCCGAATTTATTGCCAATGATAAGCCCTTATTGGTCAAATACGATCAGCATTATTACATGCCAGTTTTAAAGGCTTATCCTGAAACACATTTTGGAGGGGTCTTTGAAACAGAAGCCGATTATCGTGATCCGGTGGTTCAGCAGTTGATTGAGGAAAAAGGCTGGTCGATTTGGCCACTGGTTCGTTATTCCTTCCAAACTCCCAATTTGGATTTAGCCGTTCCTGTTCCATCACCACCCAGCGCACAAAACTGGTTAGGTACAGATGATCAAGGGCGTGATGTATTTACCCGTATTCTTTATGGTCTACGCATATCACTGTTGTTTGGTTTGGCATTGACACTATTTGCTGCATTTATTGGAATTATTGTTGGCGCGATACAGGGCTATTATGGCGGATGGGTAGATTTAATTGGGCAACGTCTGCTTGAAGTTTGGGGTGGTTTGCCGACTTTATTTATGGTGATCATCTTGGTCAGTATATTTACCCCGAGTGTCTATTGGCTATTTCTGATTATGTTGATTTTTGGCTGGACAGAGTTGGTCGGTATAGTGCGCGCTGAGTTTCTTCGTGCCCGTCATTTAGATTATGTTCAAGCAGCACGTGCATTAGGGGTGAGTGATTTGATGATTATGTTCCGACATATCTTGCCCAATGTGATCAGTTCAAGTTTATCTCAACTTCCATTTATGCTGACTGCAAATATCACCGCACTTACTGCATTGGATTTTTTAGGTTATGGGCTTCCACCAGATGCAGCCTCCCTCGGTGAATTATTACTACAAGGTAAAAATAATTTAAATGCGCCGTGGCTGGCTTTATCCGGATTTTTTACTTTGGCCTTGGTGCTATCTTTATTGATTTATATTGGGGAGGCGACACGCGATGCATTCGATCCAAGACGTCAAAAATGATCAATCTTTGTTGTTGTCTGTCCAACATCTGCATATTGAAAATGAGCGTAAAGAGGTGCTGGTCAATAATCTTAACTTTGACCTACATGTTGGGGAAACTGTTGCGATTGTCGGGGAGAGTGGTTCAGGCAAATCAATTAGTGGTTTGGCGTTACTTGGCTTGCTTCCTGAAAATTTAACTGTGACTGGGCAAGCGTTATATGATGAGCAAAATCTATTGTCTCTTAATCAAAATGCGCAGTTGGCGATCCGTGGTAAAAAAATTGCCATGATTTTTCAAGAACCGATGACTGCACTCAACCCACTACATAAAGTTGAGCGGATTATTGGTGAGACTTTACTTTTAGATGGGATGTCCAAGGAAAAAGTCAGAAAGCGTGTCTATGATTTATTGTGTGATGTCGGGATGGAAGAACCTGAGGATAAGTTGAATCGTTATCCACATGAGTTATCAGGTGGTCAAAGACAGCGTGTTTTGATTGCATCAGTTTTGGCCCAAAAGCCTGAAATTATTATAGCGGATGAACCCACAACAGCCTTAGATGTTACATTGCAATCGCAAGTTTTAAACTTATTACAACTGCTTATTCTAAACCATAAAATGGCGATGATTTTAGTCAGCCATGACTTGAATTTGGTGCGTAAATATTCCAATCAAGTGATTGTGATGAATCAGGGACAGGTTGAAGAAAAAGGCACAGTTCGAAATATTTTTCAAAACCCTAAAACTAATTATACCCAATATTTATTGGATCATGATTTTGGTGAAGCCAATGCTTTACCACATAAACGTAACTTAGTTTTATCTCTGCATCGTGTTGGGGTTAAATTTCCAATAAGAAAGGGCATATTTAATCGAGTTAAAGATTATTTTGTTGCCGTTGAACCGATCAATTTACGTTTAGATCGAGCTGAGTCCATTGGCATTGTTGGAGAAAGCGGTTCTGGTAAAACCTCTTTGGCGTTGGCAATCGCACGACTTAAACAATGCTCGGGTAATATTTTCCTACTCAATCAAGACTTGAACAGGTTGAGCCAGCGTAAATTACGTCCACTTCGATCCAATTTTCAGATTGTATTCCAAGATCCGTTAAGCAGCTTAAATCCACGTATGACTGTTGACCAGATTATTCGAGAGGGCTTAACACTACAACGTCTAAAAGAAGCTGAAATGCTGATTCGTATCAATGAAATTTTAGATAAAGTAGATCTCCCGATAACAGTTAAACAGCGTTATCCACATGAGTTGTCTGGCGGTCAACGGCAACGTGTGGCTTTAGCGCGTGCTGTGGTATTACGCCCTAAATTATTGATTCTCGATGAACCAACCTCAGCACTTGACCGGACCACACAGCGTGCGATTGTAAAATTACTGCGTCAGTTACAACAGGATTATCAGATGAGTTATTTATTTATTAGTCATGATTTACAGGTTGTAAAAGCACTTTGTCAGAAAGTTCTGGTACTAAAAGATGCTAAAGTTATCGAGTTTCATGACACTCAAGCCTTATTTGATAAACCTTTAAATGACTATACCAAGCGATTAATTGCCGCGAGTCAGTATTAACGCTGTATAGATGGTCTAGTTTAAAAAATATTCACATTAACAAAGTTGACAAAATGCATTGTCAGATTTACGCTTGAACTATTATAAATTTAAATTAGAGTAAAAGCTCTAATCACTAAAGAGATTTGACCATGAGCCATCTTGCACAAGCATTAGAAATAAAAAACACACCATTTAAAAACCGAATCATTAAAGGTGCGATGAGTGAAGCATTGGCCAACCATGCAGGGCAACCGAACCAATTGCATTTAGGTTTATATGATGCTTGGGGGAAAGGCGGTTTGGGTTGTGCCATTACGGGGAATGTGATGGTTGATTTCCGTGCTAAGAATGAGCCGGGTGTTGTTGTAGTTGAAACTGAACGTGATCTTGCCAAACTGACTGAATGGGCAAATGTGGGTAAAAAGCACGGGATGGTACAACTGATTCAGTTATCACATCCAGGTCGTCAGTGTCCAAAAGGGCTCAATAAAGAAACTGTTGCGCCTTCAGCAGTGCCTTTTAGTCCAATGTTGGCGACGACATTTGGTACACCACGTGCACTTAATGAAGCAGAAATTTTGGATATCATTCAACGATTTGCTGAAGCTGCGCGGATCTGTGAAAAAGCAGGATTTGAAGGTGTACAATTACATGGTGCACATGGTTATTTGATCAGTCAATTTCTTTCACCATTGACCAATAAACGTCAAGATCAATGGGGTGGTTCGATTGAAAACCGTATGCGTTTCTTATTAGAAATTTATGCTGCAGTGCGTGCTAAAACCTCAGAAAACTTTATTATTTCAGTCAAACTGAACTCTGCAGATTTCCAGCGTGGCGGAATCACAGAAGAAGAAGTGGTTCAAGTATTTAAAGCCATTGATACAGCAGGGATCGATCTGATTGAGATTTCTGGTGGTACCTATGAAGCACCGGCAATGGCAGGCGCAAAAGCGGATAAACGTAAGCAAAGTACGATTGCACGTGAAGCATATTTCTTGGATTTTGCAGAAAAAATTCGTAAAGAAGTCAAATGTCATCTTATGGTGACAGGTGGTTTCCGTACAGCGCAAGGAATGAATGCGGCTTTAGACAGTGGTGCGTGTGAATTTATTGGGATTGCACGTCCTCTTGCGGTAGAACCTGAAGTCAGCAACAACTTGATTGCTGGTCAGGATGTTCGATATGCAGTAGAACAAATCAAAACTGGTATCCCTTTTGTTGATAAAATGGCAATCATGGAAATTCTGTGGTATGCCGCTCAGTTTAAAGCAATTGGTGAAGGGAAGAAGCCAAATCCTAAGCTTTCTCCACTCAAGGTTTTCTTTAATTATGCAAAAAATAATATCAAAGCAGTGATTCAAGGACGAGTAAACTCGCGAAAATCAGCCTAATAAAGATTGGGAGAAGCGTAGTCGCGACTTAAAAAATTGATTTTAAGGTTGCTATTGGTCTGCTTTAGATCAATACGATTTAAATGTGTCAGCAGACCATTGTCCTTTCACTAAAGCCGTTTGAAAGGCGGGTCTGCTTTCTATTTGCAGAAGATAGCGCTGAATTTCAGTGAACTTTTGATATCTTGGGTGAGGTTCAAAACAGGCTTTGTTTCAACAAGGTCTAAATTAAAAAATGTTGAACTGCTTATTATTACAAAACAAAGCCCTAAAAGCAGCTAGGGCTTTGACAGAAAGCAATTAATCTAGCTATTGGACAATGGGTTAATGCGCACAAAAAGCCATATTAAAATATTCAAATAATTCAGGCGTATTTAACCACAGCATACTTGACAGCCCGAACAGAATAACAATAACCAACCAGATACTGAGCTTGAACCACGAGAATGAGTTAGTCATTAACCACAGCCTCTTCATTGACAAAGAAATGCACAATAACACCGACTATACACAAGGCAATTGAGCATCCCCAAATGATGTTGTAGTTACCCGTTATATCATGATTTAAACCGCCTAGCCATCCACCAAAAAATGAACCAATTTGGTGAGTGAAAAACACTAGACCGCTTAGCATGGTTAAGTATTTTACACCAAACATATTGGCTACAATACCGTTGGTTAGGGGTACAGTCGAGAGCCATAAGATCCCCATAACGATGCCAAAGGCGTAAACAGTCCAAATACTCAATGGCAGCATCAGAAACGCAACAATCGCAACGCCACGTAAACCATATAAACCCATAAGCAGATGCGGTTTGGAATACTTACCACCAAGCCAACCTGCGGTATAGGTTCCGATAATATTAAATAGACCAACCAATGCAAGAAAGATCGTTCCAGTGGATGCATCAAAACCATGATCAATCAAATAACCGGGTAGGTGAATGCCTAAAAAAACCACTTGGAATCCACACACTGAGAAACCAAAGGCTAACCATAAAAAAGGTTTATGCTGAAAGGCAATTTTAAGAATCTGTTTAAAGCTTAAATTGGGTTTTATCGCTTGTTTAATTGCATTTGGCGGTACATACATAGGCGCTTTAAGCATCCATGCCAATGGGACAATCAGCACGATGAGTATTGCTGTAATGACCAGCGCAGATGACCAACCAAAGTTCTTAATGAGAAGTAGAGTGGTGGGCAACATAATGAATTGCCCAAATGAACCTGCCGCACTGGCTATACCCATTGCCATACTACGCTTGCTTGGATGCGCTGCTCGTCCTACGGCTGAAAGTAATACCGAGAATGATGTTGCAGAGAGGGCTAAGCCGATAATTAAGCCGACACTGATATCTAGTAACAGCACATTTGAACTGATAGACATTAACAATAGACCAATGGTGTAGAGCACCCCGCCTATTGCAACAATCTTTTTACTGCCATATCTGTCTGCAAGCGCACCAGTAAAAGGTTGTACTGCACCCCAGAATAGATTTTGTATGGCAATGGCTAAACTAAAAACCTGATGACTCCAACCAAACTCATGGCTCATGGGTACAAGATAAAGCCCAAAACCGTGACGTACACCTAAAGAGAGTGCCAAGATAAAAGCACTACCGATGAGCATATAAATGAGTGGTTTAGAGAAACGTGTGTCGTCGTATAGTGCTGACATAAGCTATCCATTGAATCATCATGCGAGAATTGTAGATGATTCAATGGGACTTCGCGATAGAATAAAAATTTATCAATCGATAAATTTCTGTGATCAGTCAGCATATGTTAACGAAAATAAATTTAATTTTTAGAAGCGATAACCCACACCGACATAAGTAATCAGAGGATCAATATCAATTTTGGTTTTGGCTGTAACAAGTTGTTTGTTGGTATTTGAGTCTGAAATGGTAATGGTCGCATCACTACTCATTGGTGCATAAGTGACAGAGCCTACTCCAAACCAGCGATCATTAAAATCATAGGTTGCACCCAGTGTGGCCATAGGTGCCCAAGCATCATCTGCTTCTACTTTAACTACAGGATTTGCAGATGATTTTTTGCCATCTAATGCTGCCCCAGCCTGTCCATCTAATACGTTCTGGATCATGTGACCTGCTGCAATCAGATCGTCTTTTACGCCATTATCGACTTTTAGGTGAGTAAAATGTGCATACATGACACCTACACCCACATAAGGCCGAAGTTTATTCACACCAGATTTACCAAATTGATAATGTAGTTCTGCCGCTGGCAACCATGCAGTTGCAGATGCTGCTTTTGAATGTTTTGTTAAATCAGTAATCGCAATATCTTTTTTTAAGTCAATACTGCCAAGTGGTGTAGAATCTTTACCGGTCAATGGTGCATAGATTTGACCTTTGCCTTCAATCTCAACTTTAGGTGGAACACCTGCTTTAAACTCTAATGAAAGATTATCAGTGAAGTAGTAGTTTCCCATCAGACCAAAAGTATCCACATCTTTTGCTGTTAGACCAGTGCCTTCAGAGGTCCAACTGGATAGACCATTGACTGTGGCTGTGCCCGTTAAAGCGCCAGGAATTGTGTCACCCAAAAGGCCGATTGCACCATAAAGAAAAGGATTGGATTCTTTAACTGCTGCGTCTAAAACTGCCTTTTTAGAAATATCACCTACTTTAGATTGTGTTCCTTCTGCAACGGCAGTATTCACTTTGATCGGATTAGCGTTACCCTGTGGCATTGCATGTAGCCAACCTGCTGAAACAGAAAAGCGTTTAAACCCATCACCATCTTTAAGACTAAAATAAGGTGAATCTGCATGCGCCATCATCGGTAAAGTCATGCATGAGGTCATGATGCAAAGTAATGGTTTTTTCATAGGTTTGGACTCCATGTCCGTAATTGATACTAATTTTTATGCGTTTTTATTATTAGAAGTTTTTGCTGTTAATTAATGTAGTCTTTACAAAGGCTTTTTTTAAGTGAATGTTCTTTTTTTTAATGTTTTATTTATCATAAGTTTATATATGTAATACAACTGTAATCATATTGTCATGATATTACATGCTAAAAATAAGTCACGATCTCGGTTAAAAACAATGATAAAACATTGACTTGGCAGAAAAGGAAAAATTCAAGTTATAACAAAAGGCCACATGAACATGACCTTTTGTTAAGCAGTATAAGTCATTTTAGTCAATGACTTTCATTATTTTTGAAAACGAGATAGATCTTCTTCAGGGCGCGCGGTTAAAACTTCTACACCGTCTTTGGTCACCAGCAGGGTATGTTCGTATTGAGCTGAAAGACTATGATCTTTGGTCACCACCGTCCATTTATCACCCATTAAACGTGTTTGCCAAACACCCGCATTTACCATTGGCTCAATGGTAAAGGTCATACCTTCTTCTAAAACCATGCCTGAATTAGGTTGACCATAGTGAAGGACTTGTGGTTCATCATGGAATACGGTACCAATACCGTGACCACAATATTCACGCACTACACTAAAGCGTTCTGATTCAACATATTTTTGAATCGCCGCACCAATATCACCAATGGTTGAACCCGGTTTCACGGTTTCCATACCACGGTACATTGCTTCTTGAGCAACTTTACACAAACGTTCAGCAATAATCGATGTTTCACCACCAACCACATACATCATATTGGTATCACCGTGATAACCATCCTTAATCACAGTGACATCAATATTGAGAATATCGCCTTTCTTTAAAATTTTATTTGCAGATGGAATACCGTGACATACCACATGATTTACAGAGGTACAAATCACATGTTGGAATGCAGGGCGACCAGGCGCAGCGCCATAACCTAAACATGCAGGTATAGCGTCTTGTTTGTTGACAATATAGTCATGACAAATCGTATCCAATTCAAGTGTACTGACACCTGGTTTGATATGCGGTTTGATCATATCCAAAACTTCTGCAGCCAATCGACCTGCAACACGCATTTTTTCAATTTCATCTGCGGTTTTGATTAATCGACGTGGCGCTTCGTAAGTACTGTTCATGATCTTTAAAAACTTTTGGAAATTTGTATGTGACTATGGTATAAATAGCCGCCCAATTTATCAAATGCTTTCTGTGACTTTCTTTGTGAATGGTTTATGGAAATATTGATAAGGGTAATTTAAAAATCCGCACATATGTCGTCACATTACTCTGGGTGCCTGAAAGGGTGGAGAATGCGGACATATGGAGGCCTAACCCAAACTTTTAAGGTAAAGAAAATGGCAGATTACAACGTAAGCATGCGCGACCTTCTTCAAGCTGGCGCGCACTTTGGTCACCAAACTCGCTTCTGGAACCCAAAAATGCGTCAATACATTTTTGGTGCGCGTAACCGTATTCACATCATCAACCTTGAACATACTGTTCCTGCGTTAAATGATGCTTTGAATTTTGTTAACAATCTAGCAAGCAAAAAGAACAAAGTATTGTTCGTTGGTACAAAACGTGCTGCTTCTAACATCATTCGTGAACAAGCTCAACGCGCTGGTCAGCCTTATGTTGATCACCGTTGGTTGGGTGGTATGTTGACTAACTGGAAAACTCTTCGTCAGTCAATCAACCGTTTGAAAGATCTTCAAACTCAATCACAAGATGGTACTTTTGCTAAACTGACTAAACGTGAAGCATTAGAACGCGCTCGTGAAATGGAAAAACTTGAACGCTCTTTAGGCGGTGTTAAGAACATGGGTGGTTTACCTGACGCATTGTTCATCATCGACGTTGATCACGAAGCAATCGCGATTAAAGAAGCTAAAAACCTTGGTATTCCAGTAATCGGTATCGTTGATACAAACTCTAACCCAGATAACGTAGATTTCGTTATTCCTGGTAATGACGATGCGATCCGTGCTGTTACACTTTATGCTTCTGCAATGGCTGATGCAATTCTTGCTGGTAAAGAATACGCTCAAACTCAAGCGAATGCTCAAGCTAAAGGCGAAGAAGCTGCGAAAGAAGCTCCTGAGGCTTAATGCGTTTTGACGCAAGCTTGTCATTTTTGTGATTTAAAATGATGACAAATTGAGCGTCGAGAAAGCAAAGCGGCCCAGAGGAACCTTTGGGCCGTTTTTGTTGAACAGATTCATATTCTACCGTATTTAGGAGAACAACATGACTGCAGTTACTGCGAGCATGGTAAAAGAATTACGTGACCGTACTGGTCTTGCAATGATGGAATGCAAAAAAGCATTAACAGAAGCAGACGGTGACATCGAATTAGCGATTGATAATCTTCGTAAATCAGGTCAAGCAAAAGCAGCTAAAAAAGCTGGTAACATTGCTGCTGATGGCGCGATCACAATTGCTCAAGAAGGTAATAAAGCAATTCTTTTAGAAGTAAACTGTCAAACTGACTTCGTTGCGAAAGACGAAAACTTTGCTGGTTTCTCTGCGAAAGTTGCTGCTGCTGCACTTGCTGCTGGTGTAACTGATGCTGCTCAAATTGCTGAATTGAAACTTGAAGATGGTTCAACTGTTGAAGAAGCTCGTATTGCGCTTGTTCAAAAAATCGGTGAAAACATCCAAGTTCGTCGTGCTGCAATTGTAGAAGGTGAAAACCTTGCAGTTTACAAACACGGTTTAAAAATCGGTGTTGTTGTTTCTTACACAGGTTCTGCTGAAACTGGTAAAGGTATTGCAATGCACGTTGCTGCGTTCAACCCAGTTGCTGTAACTGCTGAAGATGTTTCTGCTGATCTTATCGCGAAAGAGAAAGAAATTGCTGAAGCTAAAGCGATTGAATCTGGTAAGCCAGCGAACATCGTTGAAAAAATGGTGACTGGTTCAGTTGAAAAATACTTGAACGAAGTTGTTCTTGAGCGTCAACAATACGTAATCGACAACGACAAAAAAGTTGCTGAAGTATTGAAAGCGACTGCAACAACTGTAGCTCAATTCGTTCGCTTCGAAGTAGGTGAAGGTATTGAGAAGAAAGCTGAAATGAGCTTTGCAGAAGAAGTTGCTGCTGCTCAAGCGGCTGCTAAATAATTTTTACTCACTGAGTATAATTATTGAAAACCCCTCCTTAGAGGGGTTTTTTTTGTCTGTAATTTAATTGAAGTAGATTCAGAAGAATTAATTCATACATATCTAAAAGATTATTCTTTTATAATTCCACAATGAACATTGATTAGACTCAAACTTTATGGCAAATAAAACTCAACTTGGTATTGGTGCTGTAATCGCAGTGATCGTCGCAGCTTATCTAGGCGTTGATCTTAATCAACAAAAAAATCAAGCAACTGAATCCTCTAAAGTTGAATCGATCGATCAGCAAAACAATCATTCACAAGACAATACACAGCATGTGAATGAGCAAAGTAAAGATAACCAATTTAAAGATAAGCCGTCTGCCAATAGTCAAAATCAAAATGGTCTTGAGGTTATTCGAAAAGCCTACGATGCAAAACTCAGTAATGTTCAAGTACAATCGATTGGTCGAGTAAAAGCCGTGTTGCGTGATGATAATGAAGGTTCACGTCATCAAAAATTTATTCTTGCACTGGATAATGGCTTAACTGTACTGGTTGCGCATAATATTGATTTAGCACCCCGTATCGATAATTTACGCAAAGGTGATACTGTCGAATTTTTTGGCGAATATGAATATAGTAATCAAGGTGGTGTAATGCATTGGACACACCATGATCCAAAGCGTCGTCATCAAGATGGTTGGCTAAAACATAATGGAAAAACCTATCAGTAATCTATTGGTTATTCTCTTATGTGCACAAAAGATCTTTGTATTTTCCATGTCTAATCGTATAGATAGCAATTTTGTTCTATACGCTTTTTATAAACATGCTATTTTTAAATTATTATCTAAAGTCTGAATAGAAAAAATGCAGGAGTGGGCAAGCTATTTTCACCTAAAAGAATTGGGTGGATTAGAGTTGTTAAAAGCACAGTATCACCATAAGCAATTTTCAAAGCATGTGCATGAAGGTTATTGTATTGGTGTGATTGAAGATGGTGCACAGAGTTTTTATCGGACTGGGCAGTTACATACAGCACCGAAGGGCGACATTATTTTAGTCAATGCTGATGAAATTCATACAGGTTCATCTGCTGTCGAGTCAGGCTGGAAATATCGTGCAATTTATCCAACGCCAGAAATGTTGTTAGATGCAGGGCAAGATTTTTTTAGTGTTAAAAATAGCGTACCGTGGTTCCCACAAGCAGTTGTGCAAGATGTTGGATTGGCACAGCAACTCTGTTTACTTTTTGATTTATTAGAACAAAAAGAAAATACTTTACTGAAAGAGAGTATGTATTTATCCACTTTAGCCCGCTTAATCAGTCGTTATGGTCGTGCCAAATTAACACCTGCTGCATTACCAGAAGCACAACGGAAAGTTGAAATAGTCAAAGATTTATTAAGCAGTTTTCCTGAGCATGATTATTCGCTCACTGATTTGGCGACATATGTAGGATTAAGCCCTTGGCATTTTTTACGTGAATTTAAAAAATATACGGGCTTACCACCGCATAGCTGGTTGGTTCAAGTCCGTTTACATAAAGCGCGCCAATTATTAAAACAAGGGCAGAGTATCGCAATGACTGCTCAAAATAGTGGTTTTTCAGATCAAAGTCATTTTAATCGTCATTTTAAAAAAGCAGTCGGGGTTACACCTTCTCAATATTTAAGCACATTAAATATTTAATAAATGTATTTGGGAATAGTCATTTAAACGTTCTACAGTCCCTCACCAAATAGCAATTTCATCCAAGCGATCACTGATCATTTATAAGATACTGCTTAAATTCTTAGATTTGGATTTTGCAAATGAGTGATCAATTTGAATCTTATACTGCCGACATTGAGCCGAAGTCTATGCAAAATAAAAAGGCTTTTTTCCAAGGTGTGGTCGATATTTTACCTTTATCTATTGCCGTACTACCGTGGGGTATTTTGGCTGGATCAATGGCAATCAATGCTGGATTAAGCTTTGCACAAGCGTTCTCAATGTCCGCTGTTGTATTTGCAGGTGCAGCACAGTTGGTAAGTTTAGGTTTAGTCATGTCACATGCATCTGCCTTGACGATTATGATTACGGTATTTTTCTTAACCAGTCAGCATTTAATTTATGCGCTTAATTTTCGTCAAGATGTCAGTCGTTTTCCGTTTAAGCAACGCATATTAATTGGCTTCTTGCTGACAGATGAACTGTTTGCTGTCGGTATTGGCAAAGATAAACAACGCAACTTTACTTATCTGTTTGGTGCTGGGCTATGTTTTTATTTGGCTTGGTGTCTGTTTAGTGTATTGGGAATTGTACTGGCTAAATCAATTCCAAATTTAGAAAGCTTACATTTAGATTTTTCAATTGTTGCGGTATTTATTTTGATTATTGTGCCTATGGTGAAAAGTAGCGCAACTTTAGTGGGCGTCATATTTACTTTAGTATCTGCCTGTATTTTTAAATATTTTCAATTTGAAGCGGGCATTGTGCTATCTGGGATTTTGGGAATGTTTAGTGCGATGTGTACGGCAAAAATCGTCGGAGTAACAAACATAGGAGCACCAAAATGACATGGACTTTATTGTTAACTTTGGCAGGCATTGTATTGATTAACCGTTACTTTTTTTTAGAACCTAAAATCGCCCTGAAATTGCCTCGTGTGATTGGAAATATGTTGCAGTATTCAGCGCCATGTTTGCTGACCGCTATTTGTGCCCCAATTGTATTTTTTAATGGAGATCAATTGCGTGCATTGCCTTTGGATGCCTATTTTTTAACAGCAATGATCTGTGTTGTTTTAGCACTTATTTCTAAGAAAATTCTAGTCAATTTAGCTTTAAGTTTATTGTGCTTTTACGGGTTATTTTATCTGTTAAATTGAAGAAAATGGAGGGAAAAGCCGAATTGAATTTTCCCTCTGGTTTATTTGCGCTAAAAAGCCAGTTTCTGGCGTATTTTCCATTTCGGTAGTACTTTACCAAGATAGGCATCCATGCACCATACGGGGCCAATGAGGAGGAATTGAAGGTCTTTAAAGAAAGAAGGCTTTTTACCTTCGACTTTGTGACCATAAAATTGACCAATCCAAGCCAGAATAAATACCCCAATATAGAAACCAACACCGACTGGGAGTAAGTAAATGATCCATGCCATGACTGCAATTAATGCGGTCATTGCTACAGCAAGAACAATATCTAAACGGGCATAGAAAACGAGGGTTAGAACTAGAAGTAGTGCCGTAAGCAAAGCACTAAAATGTGCAAGAATCCCAATGATGGCAAATAAAATCGCGGGAACACAAGCCCAATGGATGGCTTTATTGGTTTTGTTTTGATGACTTTCGCTATATTCATCGAACCATTCGGTGATTGTTTTTATTTGGCGCTCCATGCATGTGGTTGGCTATATTTATTTTTTGCTGAAAACAATATAAATCAGAATAATGTTTTGGTCAAAATAGCGGCTTTAATTAACATGAGTATGACTTAACTATATCTTTAACTTATTGAAAAGCAATGATCTCGACGGAGTCTTGCTGAGCTTACATTCAATTTCAGGATCAGCCTGCGGCTCGCCCTACTTTTCTTTCGGGATGAGGAGCGAAGCTCCGCAAGGATAACCATCTTGCGCAGCTACATCGCTGCTCACCGCAAAACTCGTCGACCACCAGTAACGCATTCAATGAATCGCAGAAATAACACTTTTTTGAATGAAGTCCTGCCTCAGACAGTTGCGGATGACGTTTCCACGTATCATATTTCATCAAAAATTTTATATCGAAATCAGGTTAATTAAAAATAAGTGCTGGTCAGGGGATTTCAATGTGTTGCCTGATAGAAATTTAAAATATCACGTGCCCATGTTTGGTGTTCTGGTTTAAGTGTGACTTTGATTTCCTGAAAATTGGTGACATCGTTGCCATCGCTTTCATCGGCATAATAGGCGATTCCATGTGTTTTATTGGGATAGTTGGGAATTTGATAGCTAAAATATACTTTATTTTTATTGGCTTTGACGATGTTTAACAGGTGATTTTTATCTTCAATGGCACCAAATTCATTGTCTAAACTGAGCTTTTTGACATTGGGGAAATACAAACTTGCGCTATGCATGGCACAGCCAGCACACGCGGATGAATTATAAATGGTGATGGCTTCATCTTTTTTACGGCTTGCCAGCACAGCATACGCAATGCCAGAAGGTCCCATATCCGTGCTGATCACTTGCCATGAAAGGGGGACAAGTACAGGACCAATACCCGGCAGTAAGATGATTTTAAAGTTTTTTGCTTGAGTCGCAGATAATGTATAACTGAACTGACATTTCACTTGTTGGGTATTGTTGATCTTACAGATGGAATCATCTTTGTAGAATCCTGTATCGTTAAAAGGATTGGGAATTGCTGCAATATAGGTATCCACTGTTACATTATTGCTGAGAGTAGCTGCGGGAAGTTGTTCAAGTTGGTGTTGTGGCTGAGGTGCTTGGTTGGTTTTTAGATCAGGAAAAGTGGCTTTGAAAATAGCGATATCTCCATAAGCAAAACCACTTAGGCCCAATAGTATGATTAAAAATTTCGAATTGAGCATGTCCTATCTCGACTATCCCTTACTGATCCTTATTGGGGACTTTGATAAATCAATTGACCTTCTTTATAGGTTGCCAATATTTTGATGTCTTTAATCTTTTGAGTGGGCACTTTTAATGGGTCTTGATCTATCACCACAAGATCCGCTAATTTGCCTTTTTCTAAGGTACCTTTGTCTTTTTCTTCAAAGTATTGGTATGCGGCCCAATCTGTGACTGATTTTAATGCAATATAAGGACTGACTTTTTGATTCTCACCTAATACATCTCCAGAACGGGTGGTACGATTGACGGTTGCATCAATCACCATCATATTTTTAGGAGGGATGACTGGAGCATCATGGTGCTCAGTAAAAATCATATTTTTTCTTAATGCAGAACCTGTAGGGGAAATTCGGTTGGCACGTTCTGCGCCGAGCGTTTCATGTTTATGCCAATCGCCCCAGTAGTAAGTATGTAATGAGAAGAACGAAGGAATAAGCCCTAATTTCTTGGCTTGATCTAATTGATCCTCACGCATGGTTTGCGCATGAATAATCACATTACGGCGATCTGCTTGGCCATATTGTGCATCGGCTGTCTCAATAGTTGCGAGATATTGGTCAATTGCAGCATCACCATTGGCATGTGCAAGAATTTGCCAATGGTTCTTATAAGCCAGATTAATTGCATCTTGAACCATTTTTGTATCTGGGTAGGCTGGATAACCACGATAGTCTTTAGTTTTTCCTTCTGGTGGGATGAAGTAAGGCTGCGTTAGCCATGCGGTTTTGCCTTGTGGGGAGCCATCTAGGCTGATTTTAACCCCACCAATTCTAAAATGATTTTGATAATTGAGACTACTGCCATTTTTCAGCATGTAATCTTTTTCATTGATGATATCTGGATAAACCACGACATCAATATTCAATTGATTGATGGCCGCAAAACTTCGCCATAATTCAGCTGTACCATGATCTGCACGACCTTCTTGTACAGTGGTATAGCCATTTTTGATATAGGTATTCAGTGCTGTTTTTGCCATATTTTGCATGATTTCAGGTGGAACTTTGCTAAACGCAGTTGCCATTGCTGAAAAAACAGCAGCTTCTTCAAGTACACCATTGGGTTCTTGAGAATTTGCTTTACGACGAATAATCCCGCCAGTTGGATTTGGGGTATTTTTATTGATGTTTAAAAGTTCAAGAGCCTTATGATTGACAGAGGCTAAGTGTCCTGACTGATGTAAAACAATAATCGGGTGATTGGTGGAAACCAAGTCTAAATCATCTGCTGTAGGATGTCGTTTTTCTTTAATTTGGGCGTCATCATAACCATTTCCAATAATCCAGCCTGAGGTTGCTTTGATAAAGTCAGGATTGTTTTGTTGCCACAATGAAAGTTCATGAATTAATGATGCAATATCTGAAACGTTACCATCTGGCGTAGGGTAGAGATTTGCCACAGTTTGCTGTAGACCGACACTATTTAAATGACTATGTGCATCAATAAAACCAGGCAGCAGGGTATGACTGTTTAAGTTAACCTCTTGGGTATTTTTTTGTTTTAACTTTTGCGCTTGTTTTAAATCACCTGCAAAGACAATTCTTCCATCCTTGACCAGGAGCGCTTCGACATAATGGGGTGACATGCCTTGCATGGTTAAAATTGAGCCACCGTAAAATAGCGTGTTTGTTTGCGTCAATGTTGCAAGATCCGCGGGTGTATTCGTGTTTGTTGGAGATATTGTGGTACATGCGCTAAGCGAGCCAAGGCCAATTACGCAGATGATGGGTGCAATTGCATGGACAAGTTTTGATGGAACGCTGATTTGTAACATGAATAATCCCCCAATTTTGTTTTATTAAATATTGCTGAAAACAGATGAATTGAATTGTTTATTTTATTCAAACTAGCAAAGATTGTGATCTGCGTATAGATTTGATATGTGTATAAAAATAATGACTGTTTTTAAATTTTAGCAATGATCTTGATTCATCCTAAACGATTTTTTATTTATATACAGCCTAAATAAATCTTTTTCTAAAATAAATCACACACAACAGCGCCAGTGCTAAACCAATAAATGAGGGGCCATAACCGATAGGAGTCGCAAGTAAGCCAACAATTACTGCTCCTGCTACAGCCCCACCATAATTAAAAATATTCACCCGTGCGATAATTTCATCGCGTCGATTTTCATCTATACGACCTGCTGCTGAAAATGTCAGCGGGACTAATGCGCCTACAGCAACACCAGCCAGTGCAAAACCAGCAATGACAATCGCCAATGAATGCCCTAAGCCAGCGATTGCACAGCCCGTTGCACCAATCAGCGTTGTGATGAAGGCAACCCATGCAGCGCTTTTAAATTTTAAAAGATAATCCAGACTTAAACGTGTGAGTAAAATACCCATTTGGTAAGCAGCATAACCCAATGGGGCGACTGTGGCTGAGCTTGCTAAAATATCTTTAAGATAAATTGAACTCCACGTGCTGATTGCTGAATCAACAGTAAAGGCGATGAGAATGATCACACCAAAAATAAGCAATTGTTTATGCGGAATTGGCGAACGTTGTTGAGGATGTAGGGCAGCATTTTCTTTTTGTTGAAATAACCAACGTTTTGACACTTGCGATGTAATCAAACACATCACGACAGCAATGCACAATGCTGCTGTTGCCCCAAGTGTGGTTGAGACTGTCGCAGACATGATTAACGCGCCAAGGAAAGCAGCAGCGGTATAACAGGCAAAGAAACCGCCCAAGGCGCTTTTTCCAAGTTTTTGCTCCATCATGACAGCTTGCATATTCAATGCCGCATCTAAACATCCGAGTCCAAGCCCATAAAGTAAAAAACTAGCGACCATGATCATGACACTAGGACTAAATGCTGCAATTGCAATACCGATGCCTTCAAATAGCAAGCCGATAACAATAGCCAGCCTTGAACCTAGTTTCACAGCGAGTCGATCTGCCAAAATAGAACCCAACGCTGCTGCAATACAGACGCCAAGGATAATAATCGACAGTTGATCATCTGAAAGTCTGAATCGGTTTTTGATTGTAGGAAGCGCGGTCATGACGCTGGCATAACCCAAGCCTTGCGTGGCAAAACCAAGTGCGATTACTTTTTGGGTTTTGCTGAGGGATGTATGCGCGAAGTTTGGCGTTTTGCTGTTCACGTCCATGCATGGCTCACTTTTTTACTTTTAGAATTTAAACTTCGGTTTTCGTTTTGCTGTTTAGTGATACATCCTGTATCGACTCGCATTTTATTTTATCTGGAATGCATTTAAAGAAAAGGGGCATAACTGGAAAGTTAAGGGGGCAATTCGGACATCTGTATTTTTATTTTTTCCAATAAAAAAGCCACTGGAAAGTGGCTTTTGTTAAATGCATGCAGTGATTTACGAGTTTGGACCATCTACGCGTTCAATATTAACGCGTGCTGTTCCTGAATTTGTAATACCTAAACGCTTAGCAGCGCCGTAAGAGAGGTCAAGTACACGGTTACCATGGAAAGGACCACGATCGTTGACTTTAACCACTACGCTTTTACCATTGTCTTTATTGGTTACACGAATAAAGCAGTTTAATGGCAAGCTACGGTGTGCAGCAGTCAAATCATTCATATCGAATGTGTCACCGCTTGCGGTTTTACGGCCGTGGAACTGACGACCGTACCAAGATGCAACACCAGTTTGGCTAAATTTGCGAACTGTGTTTGAAGCAACTTCATTAAGTTTATCAATTACTGAAGGCTCATCTTCAGGAACTTGAATCTTTGCTGCAATAGTTTGACGACGGACTTGATCGCCAGAACGTTCAGTAATTGACAAACTGTTTAGGTTTGAAAAATGAGAGTTGAAATTTGTTGAATCTTTGCTAATCACACGAGAAGCTAGACTCGAACTATCCGAATCATTGTTTAAGTATGATGACTGAACCATTTCTGAGTTGACCTGCGTCATACTCAGACCCATGGTCAGGGCCATCATATATTTTAGTGAAGCATGCATCGTTTAACTCCTTGGAACCTCAATTTTAACTTTCTAAGTCGCTGAAAATTAACCATAGAGGTCTGTAAATTCACTTGTGCAACTGCATTTAACGGAAAGGATAATATTCAAGCTGGAATAAATGTGTCTAGCATTATTTAAGAAACAGTTACAAAAAGGACAAATTCTTACAGGTTTTGATTAAAAAATAAACAATATTGTAACAAGATATGCAAAAAGTATTAAATGTGATCAAATTAACATAAAAAAATATTGACTTATTTATTATTTAGGAAATTGCAAGTCTTAACGACTTACAATTTCGGTGCCTAAAAGCCATAAAGCGGTGGCATACATACGGCTTCTATTATATGTCGTAATCACTTGAAAATTAGGATAAGTAATATAATAAATAGGGCCATTGCTGTCCTGTAATTGAATCACATTAACCAAATCTAAGTCATCAATTTTGACGATTGGATTTAATGGAGAAATCCCTAAATTTTTAAGTGATCCATAGGGAACAGGCTGAGTTAAATCTTTTGCAATAACTGCTTCAGGATTGTTCCCTGTATAACGCGCTAAAAACGCAATAGGGCGATCACGCTGCCAGCCATGTTGAGCCAGATAGTTGGCAATTGAACCAATCGCATCGACCGCAGAGTTACGCAAGTCAACATGACCATTTCCATCGTAATCCACGCCAAATTTAGACACATTACTTGGCATAAATTGCGGATAACCTACTGCACCTGCATAAGAGCCAACAATCGAATTGGTTGGAACGCCATCTTTATATGACCATGCAATTAAAGCACCCAACTCATCTTGGAAATATTGCGCACGGCGAGGATAACCAAAACCGAGGGTTGCAAGTGCATCACGGGTGATAAAGGAGCCCTTATTTGAGCCATAACCTGTTTCGACCCCTAGAATGCCTAGGATGATTGCTTGAGGCACCCCAAACTGCTGTTCTGCGCGATTTAGCGTATCTGCATATTGTTGCTTAAAACGCACACCACGTTGGATGGTGCCTTCAGCTAAAAAATTAGTCTTATACTGATACCAAGGTTTACTTTCACCTGGTCGTTCCATAATGCTGATGATATTGGGTAAATTGCGTGAGCCATTCATTGCCCAATCAATTTGTTCGCTACTTAAACCATAGGTTTGCATGGTTTTGGCTTTAAAATTATTGTATTCAGGGTTGCTAGCAAAATCATTGGCTTGGCAGAAACTGGTCAGTGAAAATGCAGCTGCACAAAAAGTGATGTTTTTAACCTTCTGTAAAAGCCCAAAAGTAAACATAGGTTATATTTCCTAATTATTTATGATAAAAAATTAACGATGTGTATGTATAGACATCACAATGCCAAAAGTGGCCATTAAAGTAATGATTGCAGTACCACCATAACTCATAAAAGGTAATGGCACACCGACTACAGGTAAAATACCACTGACCATGCCTGCATTTACAAATACATAAACAAAAAATGACAAAGCAAAAGTACCTGCGACAAGACGGCCAAAATTATGGAAGCATTGTAGACTCATTTGAAAGGTTCTAAAGATAATACAAAAGTAAATGATGATCAGAAGTAGGATACCAATCAGACCGAATTCTTCGGAAAATGCTGCAATAATAAAGTCAGTATGACCTTCAGGTAAAAAGTGTAAGTGTGACTGAGTACCTTCTAAATAGCCTTTGCCCATAAAGCCACCCGAACCTATCGCTGTTTTAGACTGTATAATATTCCAACCTGTGCCTAAGGCATCAGCTTCCGGATTAAATAAAGTTAAAACCCGTTGTCTTTGATAATCATGGAGTAGAAACTCCCAAGCTATTGGAATAATCACAGCAATAGCACTCACTGCGCCTACAATCATTTTCCAAGAAAGACCACTCAGAAATAATACAAAAATTCCACTGGCTAAGATGAGTAGTGACGTCCCTAAATCGGGTTGTTCTGCAATTAGTATAAAAGGAATACCAATCATAATCAGTGATAAAAACACATTTTTAAAACTAGGCGGTAGAGGATTGCGAGATAAAAACCATGCAATCATCAATGGCATACCAATTTTTAAAAACTCACTGGGTTGAACGCTGCCAAAACCTGGAATCCCAATCCAGCGTTGAGCACCCATGCGAACCTCACCAAATACTTTGACCGCAACTAAGCAGAGCAGTCCAAACAGATAAAAGTAGGGTGCAAATGCTTGATAAACTTTAGGGGGAATTTGGGCTAAACCACACATGACGAGAAAACCGATACCAAAGCTCATGGCTTGTTTGTAAACCAGCCCCATATCTTGTGCAGAAGCACTATAAAGGACGGTTAAACCAAGCATCGCGTTTAAAATTAGAAATAAGCTCAACCAAGGGTCAATATGGAGTTTTTGCCAGCGTGAGGGGATCATGGCAGTACTCAGACCATCACGAGGAGATTGACGTAAAAATTTATATTGAGAGCTTGGTGCCATTGGTCTATTTTGTGCGGGAAATGTGTTTTGCGAATGCTATCACAATCCCCCTTGAAGGCAATGAATATCAATACTTTGCAACAAAATTATGACCTGAATTTTGTGATTATTTTGAGGTTGAAATATTTAAATTAGAAAATAGTAGGTTAAAGAGATTGAATTAAATGGTTTTGACTTTGAAAAGGTCTTATATGGATCTAGGGATAGTATTTTATAATGATTTTAAGTTTATGAATTTAATGGTTAATTAATATCCTTAAAAGCATAGCTCAGTAACTTTATAAAAAATGCCCTTACAAAGAAGGGCATTTTTATATTTAAAAATCCAATTGAATTTTAACGATCAATTAAAAAATAAAGTATCGTAATATTCTGCAACAGCTGTGATCTCATCTTTATTTAAATTTGGAATCAATTTGTCAATTGCCATGTGGACTGCCTTACCTACAGCGGAAGCCCCTATATCTGCAGCTTTACGTTTGATCATACCCAAATCGAGCGTTTTATTGAAATCGCGCATAAAATGGTTAATCGTCGCATCTGAGAATTGTTTGAATTGTTCAGACAAAACTGCACGATTTACATCACCATTTGCTTTGACTTCAGCAAAGCTATTTTTAAGATTGATGACTAAACTTGAGTCTAAATTCACTCCCACACGGAATTGACCTTGTGGATCTTTAAATAGGCTACGTTCGGAAAAATCTACAGACTGACGAACCACATCATTGTCTGCCTTACTTAACAATTGTTTAAGTAAAACAGCAACAGTTGATTTGACATAGCCTGCTAATTTTTCAGCAGTATCTCGTTTGTCGCTTGCAGGGAAGCGACGAACAAGTTCAATCAAAAGCGTATCAATAATTTCTTCATTAATGAGTAAGGCAGTTTGATCACGTAAAGGATAAAGTGGTTCGTTAGAGTTTTTTTTCTCAATACCAGTCTGAATGTTCTTTAATAGTTCTTCAGAAGGTACAAAACCAAAAAAAGGCATGTTTTCAACCTCAATGTTTATTGTCGCGCCAATCGAATTGGGCTTGGCATCCATGATTCATCAGATACACGGCAGGGGTTAATATCTAAACCGCCACGACGTGTATACGTTGCATACACCATCAGCTTTTCAGGTTTTAAATTTTGCCAAATATCGGCAAAGATTTGTTCCACGCATTGTTCGTGAAAACCGTTATGCTGACGATACGAGATAATATAAGCTAAAATACTACGATAACAAGGTTTTTCGCCTTGGTATCGGATAAAAATAGTTCCCCAATCTGGTTGTCCCGTCACAGGGCAATTACTTCTCAATAAGTGTGAATACAGTTGAATTTCAACGTTTTCTCCGTCTTGTGTATTTTCTTGATCAAAGGTCAAAAGGCTTGCATCTGGATGATTGACCAGCTGGTCAGGTTCTTGATCATCAATACAAATACCCATTGGTTTGGTAATCTCTAAATCATCAACTTGAAATAAAGTTAGAGTCACTGCTGCTTGTGCAGCAGTAGATAAGTCTTTTTCAACAGTATTGATAAAAGCTTGATGAGAATCAAACTGGGTAAAGTTCATGCTATTAAAGTAGAGCTTTAACGACTTCGATTCAATCAAATTTGGTGATGTTGCAGGAAGCGCAATACGCCCAATGGCAACTTGCGGGATCCCTTTGGTATTTAGCCAAGAAATTTCGAATACATGCCACCAATCTTGACCTTTATATATACCCGCTATATCCGCATATTGCTCACGTGCTTGTGCACGTGCGATCGGGAAAAGAATTTCGGGTTGATAGGTAGTTGGGTAATCGGTTTCTTTACCCAATAAAGATTTTTCAACAGACATTATTCACGCATTCCTGAACCACGAGAAAGTAAATAGTAAGCAATACCATAAAGTACGCCACAGAAAAGAGTCACTATCAGTAAAGACAGAGAAACATTGACATCACTATGACCTAGAATTCCGAAACGGAAAGCATTGACCATATATACAATTGGGTTAATTAAAGAGAGATTTTGCCAAAATGGGCTTAAAGCACTGATTGAGTAAAATACACCACCTAAGTAGGTCAGCGGTGTTAATACAAAGGTTGGGATAATGGAAATATCATCAAAAGATTTTGCATATACAGCATTGATAAAACCCCCTAAAGAGAATAAGAGTGAGGTAATAATAACGGTATATATTGTAACGAAAATATTGTGTATATAAAGGTCAGTAAAAAACAAACTCATTGCTGTGACAATTGCCCCAACAAGAACACCACGAGCAACACCGCCAATCACATAACCACACAAGACCATATGTAATGGAACTGGACTCATGATCAATTCTTCGATGCTTTTTTGGAATTTAGCACTAAAGAAGCTTGAAGACACATTGGCATAACTGTTTGTAATCACCGCCATCATGATAAGGCCTGGCACGATGAATTGCATATAGCTAAATCCACCCATTTGCCCAATACGAGAACCGACCAAATTTCCAAAAATCACAAAGTACAAGCTCATGGTAATCGCAGGCGGTAATAAAGTCTGCGGCCAAATTCTCATAAATCTGCGAATTTCTTTTTGAACTAAAGTATAGAGTGCAATACGTAGTTGAGTAAAATTCATTCTGCAACTCCTTCAAGATTTTTCTCAACCAGTTTTACAAATAACTCTTCAAGACGATTTGATTTATTGCGCATACTGCGAACACGAATGCCCTGAGCTTCTAAAAGTTGGAATAAATCATTTAAAGAATGTGCTTTATCCATCGTGACTTCTAAGGTCATTGGGTCAATCAGGTTGAATTTCACACCAATAATATCGATTGTAATGGGTTCAATTGGATTTTCTAAATCGAAAATAAAAGACTCTTCGCTCAATTGATTTAAGAATGCTTTCATTGAGGTATCTTCTTTGATGACACCACGATCAATAATCGCAATTTGACGACACAGCATTTCTGCTTCTTCTAAATAATGCGTGGTTAAGATGATCGAGGTTCCTTTTTCATTCATCTCTGTAAGGAAATCCCACATTGAACGACGTAATTCGATGTCCACACCAGCAGTAGGTTCATCTAAAATCAAAAGCTTAGGCTCATGCATCATAGCACGCGCAATCATTAAACGGCGCTTCATACCACCAGACAACATGCGCCCTTGAGTATTACGCTTATCCCATAAACCTAATTTTTCTAAATATTCTTCAGCACGTTGTTGTGCAATTTTAGGCGGAATTCCGTAATAACCTGCTTGAGTAACTAAGATGTCGAAGATTTTTTCAAACTGACCGAAGTTAAATTCTTGGGGAACGACACCTAGGCATTGTTTTGCTTGTGAAGGATGCGTATCTAAATCATGACCAAAAATTTCCACAGTACCCGAGGTTTTCCGTGCCAAGGAACTGATAATACTGATTGTTGTCGATTTACCAGCGCCATTTGGTCCTAAAAGTGCATAAAACTCTCCTTCTGGAACTGTCAAATTGATTCCTTTGAGTGCTTGGAATCCATTTCTATAGGTTTTAGATAAATCTCTTAACGTCAGAGCATCAGTCATGAAATTCTCACTTGGTTTATGGAGTGTGTATTGTGAGCGATCTTTTTAAATAAACCAAGTAAGTTAGGAGGAATTCTGCATTGCAAATATGCGACATTGTTTAAAGCATGAGCATCAAGCAAAAGAGTTGTTTTATAAATGCTTTACCTAGCGGTTTTTTTTGTTATGATGTGCCATCTCAATTTAAGCGCCCATAGCTTAACTGGATAGAGTACAGGTTTCCGAAGCCTGTGGAGTGGGTTCGAGTCCCGCTGGGCGTACCATCTTTGTTTCAATTTGTCTCAAAACCCTTTATATTAAAAGCATCTAGACAATCCCTTTGTCGCATGATGTACCGCGATTTCTCAAGTTTTTAACGGTATACCGCAAAACCCAATAAAAATGTATCGTAAAAAATGGCAAAACTCGTTTTAAGTCTTACAGACTCAAAGATAAAAGCTGAAATCTCAGCTCAAAAAATCGCCTGATAAAGTTAAAAAGTTATCGAATGAAAACGGCTTAAACTTATATAGATAAAAAGTGAGGAACTTGCTGGCGCGTTTACTATGTTCGTTCAATCTCTAAGAAACGTGCAACATTTACTAATAAATAATGATGGATATAACAAGCATGGACCCATCATCACTTGTTATATTTTACAAATACTTTATCAAGGTTTGCTCGCTCTGATGAATTAAAAATGGGAAGATGTGGATCTTGAAAATTCTAAATGGTCCTATACACCATCTCAAACCGAAAATGCTTTAGGCACTCAAAATTGGTTGTACCTTTTTATTAAAGCAAGTCTTGTCTCTTTTTAAAGAACTGAAAGTAATTACAAGGCATAGTGAATATTGTTTAGCTAACCACGGGGGCAAAACAAGAATTCTTAGTGATCTCAATAAATAAGGCCTTTAAAAATCTAGGCTTCAATAATGGTGAGACTACAGACGATGAGTTTCGCGCACCTGTGCGTACTTTATTAAATGAAGTTAAAGTTGGTACGAAAAAGAGGCTAAATTAAATAGCATAATATTTTTTTATGACATAATTCTTTATATGAGATCAACTTTTAAGAAATCAGTATGGCAAGACTTCAAATGGAAAACAAAAAAAATGTTCAATTTACCGACGAGGCGCAAGAGCTGATATGTTTTGCAAAAATTTGTGATATCCAATCTTGGAAAGAAGTTCAGAATCAGTATATAGAACTAAAAAAGAAAATTGCTCCTAAAAAAGTTTTATTGCTTTTAGAGGATATCGGACAATGTAACTATACTTCGATGCATGCCTCTATGAGTGATGGGCTTTACTTTGATTTATCTGAATACCTTGACGAGGGTGAAAGCGAAAATATTAGCTACGAAAATGCTTTACCTCTTGAAGTTCAGTATCATATTAAACAACTCTTAAAGCCTGAGAATCAAGTAAGTGTTCGTGATTTGTATGGAAAATTCAGTTATAGCGATCAAGATTTATCTATTCTAATACAGATAAATATGCATCCTGAGAAAATTTTGGATAAATGTATTGAGGTAAAAGTATTAAGAAATACAACTGAAACTCAAAAATTTGCAGCCCAGCCTAATGGCTATTTTAGTTGTGATTTTAACCCATTTGAGTCTTTTAGTTTAATTCAATTTTTAGATAAAAATTTTGGCTTAGAGTATATTGGTCTAGGGGCAAGTTTATTATTTTTTTCTAAAACACCAATGTTTACATCAAGTAAATTAGATGACTTATTTAAAGAATTGGAAAAAATTTATAATTTTAATCAAACAATGAGTACACAGTTGAAGGAGCATTTAACGAACTATGATTATATCATTTTACCATATGTAGAATCGTTGGAAGTATTTGTTTTAGATTAAAAAAGTTACTAGAAGAGTTTGCTCAGTACAATATAAGCGGTTTGAAAAATATTAATAAGATTTTAACTAAACCTTCCTCGGGAGGTTTTTTAATATTTAATTCAACCAGCTTGAAAGCATATAGATCACAATTGCGAGTAAGAATAATCCTATTAAAATCAAAATATATATAGGTATTCTGCGATTTTCTTTAGCTTTCTCTGACCTTTCTTGAGAGCGTGTTTGGCTTTTATTAATTAGCATATTAACCTCTAAAAGTTTATAAAGCTGCTAATTGTATCTTGTGCTTATATTTGCATTACATTGTGAATATATGTAGTGCGATGGTTTGGTGTGCCCTCGAATTGGAGGGCTAGAAGTATTAACTAAAAATTTTCAAAATAGATTGGATGACCACAACGTTAACTAGATCAATAAAAAATGCGCCAACAAGCGGAACAATCAAAAAAGCTTTGTGTGATGGACCATACATATTAGTAATCGCCTGCATATTTGCAATTGCGTTAGGGGTTGCACCCATTCCAAAACCACATAGACCCGAAGCTAAAACTGCTGAGTCATAGTTTTTTCCCATAACACGAAAAGATATATATACTGCAAATAACCACATCGTAATAGACTGAGCAATCAATAGTATAATCATTGGAACAGCTAAATCTGCTAATTGCCAAAGCTTCAATGAGACTAAAGCCATCGCTAAAAATAGGGCAAGCGCAGTGTTGCCAAACACGTCAATTGAACGATCAAATATCGGTTGCTTAAAGCCAGTTTCAATCACGTTACGAAGTAAAATGCCACCACCAAAAGCCCATACAAAAGTAGGTAATTCAAACGCAGTACCAAGAGTTAAGTTCTTCATAATCTCTGCAAAAGCCAAAGCAAAAGCAAACATTCCCAAAGTTATAATAGCGTTATCTGCTGTAATGAGACGAACCTTTTGCGGGGCTTCAAATGCATATTCACTATCTGTCAATGGTGCACTTTTATTGTCTTGACGTACTTCTGTATTTAAAGGCGAAGCCAATTGATGCTTGCGGATTAAATATCGTGCTAACGGTCCACCCATTAGACCGCCAACTACCATACCAAATGTGGCACTTGCAATTCCCATAGGTAATGCACCTTCAACGGCATATTTTGATTCGAAAATCGGTCCCCAGGCACCTGCTGTCCCCAAACCACCGATTAAAGCAATTGAACCCGCAATTACGCCCATAAGAGGATCTAAACCAACCATCTTAGCGACAGCCATACCTACACCATTTTGCACTAAAACAAAGATAGATATTGCGATCAGGAAAATAACTAAAGGTTTTCCACCTTCTTTTAGCTTTACGAAATTAGCACTTAATCCAATTGATGCAAAAAACATCAACATGAATGTATCTTGCATCGGCTTATTTATTGAGATTGTGTATCCCATAAATTGATGAATTATATAAAAAATAATTGCGCCAACCAATCCGCCTGCCACGGGTTCTGGAATATTGTATTTTGTTAAAAAGGGAATATATTTGTTTAAAATACGTCCTGTATATAGAACCAACACAGCTAGCATGAGCGTATACGTTGGATTAAGTATTAAATCCATTAAATATCCTTAATTATTAGTTTGTTGTGCTCTATAGCATTGTGATTTAATTTAACAGATTAAGATGAAAACTATTAATATAAACTACAGAATAAATGCACTGTTCAAAGATAAAGCGATGTATTTCATACTTCTAATGCATTTTTATATTTTTCTATGCATTTTTTGCATAACAATTTACATAACTATGGAAATATCTTGGAATGATCAAAGTATCCAAGTAAGGTTGCTGATCGCTTATATTTAGATCATTTTTCCAAATTAGAGACAATTCATCTTTATTGTTTTGTACAGTTGGCTTTATGTAGAAGTATGGCTATTTGTTATAATTTTCGGATTTGTTAAAATAGCAATATTAAGGAATTGAAGCCTAATCTCTTTTTTATGGTAGCTAATACACTATGATTTAAAATTAATTAAATCATATAGATATAAGATGGTTGTTGTGGCCACTCTGCATACCATTTTAATAAAAAACCTTACTTCCGTGAGGGCAGTTGAAATTTAATGTATAAAAAATAGAGAGACAGTAATATTTAATTACCAAACTAAATTTATTACTCGCTATATCTCAAATAATGCTGAAGGATCAAGACTGACTGTTCTCAGCTAAAATTTACTTTCCGTAATTTTAAAGTTTATCTCAAACAAACTTTGAGAAATTTTATTGAAGAGATCCTTTACCATATTAGAACAGTTTGCCCATGAAGAGATTTACAACAAGAATTTAGCAAATCAAACTCAATATTTAAAAATATTGTCGCTAGGTGGTAGGGAGTAAGCTTATGAAAAAATTAAATTATTTTGTAGAGATTAAAACATAAAGTGTTTTAGCCTCAAAAAGTAATGATCGCTTTAAATTTGAAGAAGAAGATATACTCTGTGTGAATATGATAAATGACTGATGGATACTTTAAAAAAGTATTAAAATTAATAATTATCCTGAAACAACTTTTGTGATTTATTCAAAAGAAAGATTAGGTGATTTGATCTTATAAATTTGAAAAAAGATTGGGAAAAGTTCTGTTCAATATTCTAAATGATGCTGTGAGACTAAATCTCTCATGTCATGAAGCATAATTTTATTCAAATAACATTGAAAAATGAGATTTTAATTAAGCATAAAATAAATTTTAAATATTTTTTTGTTTGCATTGTTATTTTTAGTTCAATCCTTAGAGCTGAGGGCGCAGGGGATCCTAAAAAGCATAAATGAGTAGTCAACTATAAGTCAGCGAAATATAACATGTGTCTATCAGTTTTCTTTTAGTCGAATGATTAAGCTAAGTATTTATAGATTTTAAATTTTCGTATCAACATGCATATTGGGTGTTTTTCACCGATTAAAAGAAAGCTCTAATAGTTGTTATATATTGCCACTGACAAGTAAAATCAAACCCTAGTAAAATAGTAGGTATTCCTCCTGTTACCGAATAATCGGTTTTTGCCTGTATTCTTTCCCCAAAGATGCAGGTTTTTTTTACCTCATTGTTTAGTTTTTTCTGTATATCATTTCAAATTTTTTGTGTTGAAAATCATAGAAATCACAAGAATTTAGAATTTTGCTCAAAGTTCATAAAGTAAGCCTGAATGCGGTAGTATAGTAATTAACGACAAGAGTAGTCATTATGATGAATGAAACATTTAAATATTTGTATACCCATGTGGGTATATTTGGTTCTTTACCTACACATAAAGTGTTTAAAAGCGATAAAAGTGATAGAACAAAACTAATTTTTGCTGATAATACATTTGTTTATAGTTTAATTTCTTCTTGGGCTTTGAGTAACTCAGATTTTGATAGTGGAAAAGAGACGTGGAAAGACGAGCCAGCAGATTATTTAGAAAATGAAATAAAAAAATTAGCTATTTATAAAGCGAATCATCCCTTATTTATCACTGAATTGTAATTTTATATTGTAGCTAGAATTAACTCGCAGCTGTTTAAAGATGGTTTGAATACCTAGCTAAAAGCTTTAAGATTGTCTTGCAGAAATGCGAGGCATTCTTCATCTCTTAATTTTTCTTAATTCGCCAAAAAAATGTCATAAATGGGTGTTATATTGAATAAAACAAATGAGGGGAGCTAACATGAGCATTAATCTAAAAGAACTAAACAAGCAAATTGCTGATTTTAAAGAAAATAAGGAGCCACAAAAATTAATTATCGGCTATAAAACTTATTCTAAATTGATGAAAGAGAGTAAGTTTTTAGATAAAATTAGCAAAGACGCAAATGATCCAATGATTAGATATTATAAAGAAATAAAAATAAAAATAGTGACCGAAAAGCATTTTTTTGAGATTGAGTAACTGATCGAGCTTTATGAAATCATTTGTGCGCAATAAAGTTGTGAGTCAAGTGCTTAAGATGTCATTTTAATCCCAAAAATTGATAAAGATATTTATGTATTATTCTAGAAAGGCTGTCATCAGACTAAAATGATAATTCTTATTTAACATTTTAAAAGTAATGGTGATTTGGAAGGTCTACATTTTTTTAATTTTGGTCGCAATAAATATTGAAAATTCCACCTTATTAATGTATAATTAATGTACAAAAATAAAATAAGGTGATTACATGATATATAAATCTATAAACATCGCTTTTTTCTTCTTTATGTTTATTGTTCTTACTTTGCTTATACATTTATTTGGTAATATCCCTTCAGGGTTATGGGTGTATAAGTAAATACAACTGGATCTAAAAGCTCATCAAAAGATGGGCTTTTATGAGTTTTTTAATACTAAATATATCCAGAAAGATGTTGTGTTTATGTTGACTAATTAGCTGAATTGTCTATTTAAATTATTCTTTCTAGTTATAAATTTGGAATGCCACCTCGTCTAACCACTGTTAAGTGTCAGTGTATAGAGATGCCTAAAAAGATTAAAATATAGTTAATCTAAAAAATGATATTCTTCTGAGAAAAATTGTAAACATATATAAAAGTATAAAAATTGTGTGAATATAGCTGTTAAATCAGTCTTTTTAGTATATATATTTAATAATAGTTGTAATCCTTATCTTTAAAGCGTATAAAGTCACTTCGTTGATGCGGGATGGAGCAGTCTGGTAGCTCGTCGGGCTCATAACCCGAAGGTCGTTGGTTCAAATCCAGCTCCCGCTACCAACGAAAAAAGATTTAAAGTTTATAGCCTAGTTCGCTTCATGCTTACTAGGTTTTTTTATGTTTAAAATTTAACAAGATCAAACTCTAAAGTTATAGAAAAAGACGGCATGAAAGTGGGATAAATTAAGCCACTAATTTATTTTTTGTATTTGAAGATAAATAAAATAATGGTATTTATTGAGTTTTCACTTGTGCTTACATTTTCTATGGTCCAATCTAATCTATACAAATTGCCTGCTAAATATTGGAAAGGAAAGATATCGATTGGATATGGTATTGGATATTTTGAGGGGGCTGTCGGTGATAATTATCCACATCGTCATCACGCACATCAATTAAGCTTTGCAAAGGAAGAGGGAGAGCGTGTTCAGGTTGTTTATGAGGATGGAGATAAATGTATAATGAGTAGTGGGGTGTATATCGCAGCAAATACATCACATCATTTGCGACCAGGAAACTACTGTTCGATTTATATTGATCAAACACATTTCCTTGCAGATGTCATACAGCATTATTTACAAGGGTACCTACAATCAGACTCGCCCATTCGGGTATTGCCTGAAAGTCTGGTGATTATACTTAGAGAATTCTTTCTAGAACAAAATCATGCTATTGAATCTTTTCAAAAACTTATTAGTTATTGTAGTCAGAATGACTTCAAATATCAGAACATCAGAGCAAGACATCTTTCAGAATATCTTATTCTCAATAATCAAAAGAATTTAACAGTTAAACAAATTGCAGCAAAGCTCAATATCTCAGAAAGCCGTTTTAGTCATTGGTTCAGTGAAAATTTTGGTATTTCTTATCGTAGTTATCGGAAGTGGATACGCTTATTGCAAACCTTACAAGCAATAGAGCAGGACGTTAATTTAACAAGCATAGCTCATCAATCACACTTTTCTGATCAACCACACTTTAGTAGAACGTGTAAACAAATGTTTGGTATTCAACCCTCATTATTAAAATTTATTCCATTCATTGAACAGATGCCGATATTAGTAGTGCCATATAAACCATATTAACAAGACATTATAGCGGTTTCGTTCAATTTTTAGGGTATTCCAATCCGCATACTACTGAAGCGTATTATGATGATTGGAGTAATAAGTGAGCGCTTTTTTTAAAATATCTCTACAATATTTATTTTATCCGCTTTGTATGATGTTTACAGTATGGATCGTGATGTTGGTCGTCTCTGGGCAAATTCCGTATTGGCCAAGTTCAATAATTTTAATCTTACTAAGCGGTTTACTGATTGCATTGGTTGAATATTATTTGCCTTATCAACCCAAATGGTTAGATACACATCAAGATTTTCTTACAGATATAGTTCATGTAGTTTTTAATTTATTTTTGATTGTTTCTGTAGCAAAAATGATAGAGTGGTTGGATCTTTTTAGATTTATTCCTCGTTTATGGCCTGACCAAATTTCGGTATTTTGGCAGATTATAATTGTTGCTTTAATCATTGATTTTGGACTTTGGTTCATGCATTACATGAGCCACAAGTATCGATTTCTATGGAAATTACATGCGATTCATCACCATTCACGTCGGTTATATTGGTTAAATGCTGAAAAGAGGCATCCGCTGAGTGCAATTGTCCTTGCTGGGCCAAGTTTAACTGTATTGGCTCTTTTCGGGGCACCTAGTTTGCTGATTGGATGTTGGCTGATGTTTATGGCTGTACATTTGTTTTTCCAGCATGCCAATGTTGATTATCGGGTGGGTCCTTTAAAATATATTTTTGCTGTTGCCGAGGTTCATCGTAGTCATCATCAACATGGTCTTGGTCGTAAAAATTTTGGAGAAGTTTTTATATTTTGGGATATTATTTTTGGAAGCTTTTTTTATGAAGATAAAAAAGTTAAACATGATCAAGTCGGAGTGCGTATCCAAATACCAAATCAATATCTGGCTCAATTGCGCTGGCCTTTTAAAAAATAATCTTAAAGATGATTTTTACTTTAATCCCTACTAGCCAAAACTAAATCACTTGTTAAAAGTGATTTAGAAAGCTTAAGTTACTTGGCAAAGCTCTCGTTTGAGAGCTATTTAAGTAGATAAGTTCCTCTTTAAGCTTAAAAGAAGTTAAATATATATAAGAAAGCTTGATTATTTTTTTTTTTCCTGTAAAGTAAAGACAACTAGAAAAAAGTCATGTTTTGGTAAATCTTCTCTAAGTATCGCAGTTTTAGTCATAATCCTTCGTTTTATTCAGATTTTAAGTTCAATTCTTTATTATTTTCGACGTTATCACTAGTCATAAAATGACTTAAAATTTTTAAATTTCAGTAGGATTGATTATGTCAAACTCAAATGTTGTTAAAGGTACTGTTAAATGGTTCAACGAAACTAAAGGTTTCGGTTTCATTCAACAAGAGTCAGGTCCAGACGTTTTTGCTCATTTCAGCGAAATCGCTAACTCTGGTTTTAAAACTCTTGCTGAAGGTCAACAAGTTGAATTCAGTATCACTCAAGGTCCAAAAGGTCCTAACGCTGTAAACATTACTGCTCTATAATTAGTAGTAAGTTAAAAAAAGCACGATATCGTGCTTTTTTTAGCTGTGCATTTTTATTTAAACTAAAATTTATACATTTTAATTATTTCGATAAAATTTTCTATTCTATTAGGTATGTTCATACTGAATCACAATGTCCATATCAAAGATCAATTAGGTCTTCAATACTATATCTAAGCCACAGTTGATGGTGATTTCGGCAATACCCAATCTTACTCTAATTTATGCTTTATCATAATTAGGGTAGAAGATATTTGCCAGATTTTGAAATGATTTTTCAATGTACTTTAAGTGGAAAATTATATAAATACATTCCCTTTTTATGAACATTCCATCTCTGTAATCATTCACTTATCCTTGAAAGTTTAAGCATATCTAACGATTTGATGTATGTGCCTAGACTTTTACATTCTGTGGAATGTGATGCTGTTCCACTTATCGCTCAGGAAAAAAGAAACCTGCATCATGCAGGTTAGTTTCGAGTTTCTTTATTGTCATATAGACCACTCTCTCCAATGGTCATCGCTACTATACATCTGCTCACTAATAATAAAAACGCAGTAAAATAGTCGAGATAAATTTTGATAATCGTTAGGCTCGAAATGATAATTCGATTTTCTACTTTTAATTTCAATTATTTAAAGTAAATTAGCTGTGATTGGCTTTCTGCACTGGTTGTGTCGAGTATGTTACTGTTGCTTATTATTTTTATCTTCTG
Organism: Acinetobacter sp. LipI_19; assembly: GCF_058242925.1. NCBI lineage: Bacteria > Pseudomonadati > Pseudomonadota > Gammaproteobacteria > Moraxellales > Moraxellaceae > Acinetobacter > Acinetobacter sp. LipI_19. The sequence goes on along the minus strand of NZ_JBZAYK010000001.1, from coordinate 2,610,427 downwards.
GACAATATTTAGTGTACTAAGTGCTGATTAGTACCTTAATTAAGCATCATATTTATGTTCTTTTGAAATTAAACATTCGATGAAGGATCTTGAAGTAATACTTAATTTATATAAATTAAGCTTGCATCACAGTTTTTGTAGATCCAACTACTTATTGTTGATTATTTTTTATACATTTTATAAGAAGGTTAAGGCTGATTTAACTTTAACTTTACATTGTTATTTTACTAAAAATAAATAACAAAAAAACCTTAATCAGCGCAAAATTAAGGTCAAGCCTTACAAAAATATCAGGCTTTTGTATTGAACAATAGCATCTTGAGAACATAACCGGATTTTAAGCTTATAGATTAGAAACTATAAAATTGAACCTTATTAGCCAAATTTTATTACGATGACAAGTAAAATGAATTTGTTAGATTAATTGATGGGTACCAAGGAGATGAATGTAAGGAAAAAGTTAATTTTAGCAGTGTAATTGGTTGAGGCAACTTTAGAAGGTGACCATGTCACAAGAATGTTAATCAAAATTTTAGTTGGCTTTCTGATGGAAAGTGGAACTGTGAGATGTGAGGATTATTTACAATTTATTCAACAAACGAAAAAATATTTGATTGAGAATTCCAACGAGACCAGTGAATCTAAAGTAAAAATAATTGAAAGTATTTTTTGATCTTCATCTTGATGCTTTAAAGGAGATAAAAGGATAGATATGAAAAGCGCTGAATAACATCTAAAACGATCTTTTGGGTAAACACTTAAAATGTAAGTAAATAAAAAAAATAATAACAATTGAATGTTTTTGCAGTATATTAAATCGCGTTCGATGAACAAGCATAAATTTAATAATCATTGAATGTTTAGGTACACAGTTTTAGCTATTTTTTAATTAATTTTTAAGGTGTTTTTTATGAATAAACTCGATATAAATGTAAAGGATCAATTTGGTACGTGTTATGCAGTAGAAGCAACATTGGATGATGTTGTGGTAGATCCAAATAAAACCCATGAACGTATAAAATATATTATTGTTGAAAATGAACTTTTACGGCCTAACTTTGAAATGCTCTTTGAAAGTACTAAGAACGGAAAAATTTATAAGATACTGGAATCTATAGCTTAAATATGACCACCTGCGGGTGGTTTTTTAATTGATAAAATTTATATTTACATTCTTGGATTTATTTAAAATTATCATGATCAGTATCGTTTGAATAATCAAGTCGACTTATGCTGTGATTAAAAAGTGAAGAAAAACTTACAAATCATAGTGGTTATATTTAAAAAACCTACTTTATTAGTTTTGTATATTGAACGAAATTGGGTTTATTGATTTTGCCAGACTTGATAGCAACTTTTGCAATAACAGCAAACATGACTTTTTATTAAAAAATAAACGAGTAGTTAAGTGAATCAGTCTGAGATTTATTGATCAATTATTTATAAAATGTTTACATTATAGATATTCAAATTTTTATTTCTTTAGGATTTTATAGTTATTATCAACTATTAATCAGATCATTTTATATATTCTCATTTTTTATTTTTATTACATAGTTTAGTTAAAATAATAAATAAAGATTGATATACTGGATTTAAATTGTTGTCTGACGCTTACGTTATTCATATTCTCCTAAACATACCCTCATTTTAGTGAGTGTATTTCTTTGATACTTTGGATGTTTTTATGATATTTTGAAGTTAAGATCATGGACCAACAATAAGTGTCTTCTGAGTGGTTCGGCTTCTCATTCATAATTCTTTTAAACATATATTGAATAAAGGTTGTATTTCTCGTCTTTAAGGCGTATAAAGGTGCTTCGTTGATGCGGGATGGAGCAGTCTGGTAGCTCGTCGGGCTCATAACCCGAAGGTCGTTGGTTCAAATCCAGCTCCCGCTACCAACGAAAAAAGATTCAAAGTTTATAGCCTAGTTTGCTTCATGCTTACTAGGTTTTTTTTATGCTTTTAAATCAGTTAGCTTCATAAATTTATAATCAAAGTGCAAATAAATGCTGTGAAAAATTTTCAATTGAAGGCGCATTTCGAGGTTGCTGTATAAGTTAAAATAAAAATAATATGTAAAGCACGCTTTACATAGTGCGCTATTTGATCTAAATTTGTGTAAAGTTTACTTTACATGAGTACCGTATGAAAAAATATAGATCTCTGATTGAGTTTAGCGCATCAATACTGCTTTATATTGTTGTGCTTATCTGTACATTGAATTATTTAAAGAATGATAATATCCGTTATTCAACACAAATTTTTGTGACATTATTGCCTATAATTCCCTGTATTTTGGTGGGCTGGAGTGTGCTCAGGCAATTAGCGCGCCTAGATGAAATGCAACAACACATCCAATTACAAGCTTTTGCGCTTGCATTTGTGGGTACCGCACTCATCACATTTAGCTATGGATTTCTTGAAAATATTGGCTTTCCACATCTTTCTATGTTTTTGGTATGGCCTTTAATGGCAACGCTTTGGGGTGTTGGTATTGCAATTGGGAGTTGGCGTTATCGATGAAAAATATCTTATCTGAATTGAGAACGCAGCAAGGTTGGTCTCAGCAACAATTAGCAGAATATTTGGGAGTTTCTCGCCAGACAATTAATGCAATTGAAAAAGAGCGCTATGATCCTAGCTTACCTTTGGCCTTTAAAATATCTAAATTATTTAATTCACCCATAGACGTAATTTTTAAAGATGAATAGAATTTTATAGATGGGTTAAGCTTGGCCTGGGCAGAAATTTTTGACCACTAAAAATAGTATATTTAAAGCATTATATTCTTAGCCGTTAATAAATTTAGCTCAAGTATTCAACACTTTTCATGGAATTTGATCTGTAAAATGGGTAAACGAAGCCTGACGTGAGAGGAAACTTACAAAACTTCGTGCTAGACCGTAAATTGTTAATGAAAGCCCACATTGAGAGGGCTTTTGTTTGAAGTCTTTATGTAAATTAATACTTATAAAAGGCATTTATCTTTTGCTTAAAGTTAATTTATTCCTAAAAACTGGAATGGTTTTGAGCTTTTAAAATAAGAGTTTGATTTTCCAGAATAGGTTATTGCTTGGTCTTTACCTAAAGCCAGTTTTTTGGTTTGCCCATCTTTGAAGTTAATCTCTTTTAAGTCTACCCAAAAAATATTTGGTGATACAGCAGATTCAAAAAAGTAAAGATTTCTCTTATGGTCAGCGACAGTACGCCAACGCGTAGAAGAAATATTTGGTTCTTCTGCGGTATTTAATCCAAATGGAACAGAGACATTTCTGATCACACCAAACACACTTGCGATAGAATGTTCTGATGACGCTTTTTTAGGTATTGCATTGATATAAAATGAAGCTCTTGCAAAGCGATCTGAAGCACGATTGGTTCCGGGTAACATGATTGTTCCGCCAATTTGCTGCCAATAGCTATTGAGCGCTAATTGTTGATCAAAGGTTGGGGAATTGGTCATTACTTGATATTTACGGCTATGATGAATCACTTGTTTACCGCCAATATACTCAATAATTGCACTATCACCCGTTGCATCCGATATAGAAAGATGTAGAGTCGTTAAACGTGTATCACCTGGCACAGTATCTGTAACAACTATAAAAGGTTCCTTTTCTAAAGCATGTACTGCTTCGTCTACAGTTGCATAGTTGTCTAAGACATATTGAGCCCATAGAGAAATACTCAGAGGTGGTTTGCTATTCTTCTTAGTATCTGGATAATCAGATTCTACTAACCAAAGTAAGTTAGCCACTAAACCTTTTTCATTCATGCCATCTGTTGTGGCAACATCATAACCTGTTGCAACGACGCTACCATATTTAGCCGTCCATTGAATAGAATTCGGACCAGCTAAGCCTGTACGTTTGACATTACTTGGTAAAATCCATAAATCTGTCCCTACGTCTTGTTTCCAATCCATAGAACGTGCTGTAATCACTTCATTGTCACCTAAATATACGACACGTGTACAAGCAGTGGTAACTTCTGCTGCGACGAGAATTCCCGCGGCAAGTAATATCTTTTTCAAAGCATTATTCATCATCATTTCCTCTTAAAAAACGGTAAATTAATGTCCAAGACAGGGGCTTGTTGTCGAATATCCCAATGGAAGTTATTGCATTTATAATTTTGTTCAAAATAACTGTAGTCAGTTGTTAAATTTAGATTTCGATTCAAAAATAGAAATTCGATATCCTGTATATACATAGGCAGAAATCGTTTTTCTCCCCTCAAGGTCATTTTTGAAGCTAAATTCCAAGGTGAATCAAAATTGTATTTAAAGCGAGAACCTCTAAAAAACCATTCCATACGCTACCTATGTCTGTAGATTGATTTAAAGTACTAACTTTTGCTTTGGGTTTGGTGCAATGCATTCCAATTTTAGGTTCTATAATCGGCTTTGGTAGATTTTTGAAGCTAAAGGCAGGTGATATGTGTGCTCGATAGTAAGTTCCAGAACTGACCTGATCTAATTGATTATTTATAGAGATCGGTAAGTATCTTGTTTGTTTTTCTTGAGACGGTTTTATAATTTGTTGGTTAGCATAAATCCCCCATTTTCCCTTAATTAGTTCGGCATGTGCCATAAATGAATGGTCTAGCTCTTTTACTATTTCTTTGAAACGTTGATCAATATTATATTTAATTTCCTCTTTTTTGATTGGCTCATCCACATCTGGGGCAAAGGTGTATAAGTTAAGATTTGACTTTTCATGACTATCAAAGGAGTCTATGAAGCTTTCAGCATAGACTATTTTATTTAAAATAATACCAAATATCATATATAAATAATTATTAAATATCATTTAATTTCAAAATTTTTATATCATAATGTTGATGAAATTATTTTATTTAAGATTTTCTACATTAATTTATTAAAAATATTAATTATTGTATTTATGTTATGGTCATCTATGCATATAATGAAATATAAATTTAGTGGCTAATACTAAAAATATTAAGTTTATCTTAGAATTCAGATTTTTAAATAAGTAATGGATTCTACATCTGTTTCTAAAGTATTTATTTTAGGGGCACATTTTTAATGGACATTGTCTAAACAATATTTATGAATTTTTATTGTAAAAATAAATATAAACCAATGATATTAATTTTTAAATATACCTTGATACATGTCGCTACTATCTATTCAGTTCATAAAGGTGCATGTTAAATGTACCATTAATATGAATGGTAAAAAAGAGATATCACTATGTCAAAATTTAACAAGCAAGTGAGTAGCAATCAGGGTAAACAACCTGATGCTAATGGTCATCAATCTCAAGCGCCACAGCAACAGTCAAATAAGGATCAGAATAAGCAACCTGACGCTAATCATGCTAATTCACTTCAACTACAGCAAAAGAAAGTTGAAGAAAGATGAGTGCAAAAAAAATAGCACTAGGTGTTTCAATGCGTGAAGAATAAATTGTAAGGATGAAACTTCTTTCAATTTATTAAGGAGTTAAAGTAATGATTAAGAAAGTAACGGTACATAAAATGTATGCAGAATTTCAACAGTTTCCAGTTATACAATATATAGGTGAATATGATGAGTCATTTAATTTAGTTAGGCTATTCAATTCTTTCAATCAGGAATTAATCAGAATATTTGGAACCTATCAGTGGACTTTAATTGGCACTGATGAGGTTTTTTTTGTAGAAGAAGATCCAGCCTTTCAACAGAGAACACTCTAATCATATTTCGTGATATATAGTGAATATAAATGTTAGACTTGCTATATTTGTTGAAGGGAAGTATTTTTTATAAAAAGAGAATTTTCAGTTTTATGTTCAATAGGCGGAGTATGATCAGCTGTTTAAAAACTAGCAATTATTAAGTTTTATGATGTCTAGCCCAATTTTATTTTGTCTAGGATCAATGAATATCTTTTCTTGTTTATTATCTAATAAGATAATTAAAAATAGGCTTACTGTGGCGTCACTTATTTAGAGTTGAGTGTATAAATTTTTTAATCTGGTTATATAGGTCTATTGAGGCTCTTTACAAATATGAAAAATCAAGATGTACGTCATTTTAAGACGCGATGAGATTGAATAAAAACTGAATTAGTATTGTAATGTGTTCTCATTATTTTCAGAATCAAAGACTATGGCTAAAAAGCAAATAATTACATTTGATGATTTTACGCGTGAACAATTAATCTATTCGTTGAAAAAGTATGTATTAAAGGAACTAGACTTGGATCTAGGAAATTTTCCAGCGCAGTTTTTGTTTGATTTCATCGTAGAAGAATTTGGTCATCACTTTTACAATCAAGCACTCAATGATACCCATGAATGGTTGGCAGAAAGATTTGCTCATCTCAATGAAGACCTATTTTTATTATCTAAAGAAAAGGCAATAAAGTAAAATACGTAAGGTCTTAAAAATCATACTTTGAAAGCTTAGTGTTATAAGACAGGGTAAAGTGAGTGTTTAATGACAATTCATACTGAGAATTTTTTAGAACGCTTAAAGTAGAGAATTGCTGACCAGTGAGCATGGACTAAAACGGCCACACTTTTTAAACAAGTAAGTACGTCATTGCTTACTATTACTTTAGTTCAAGCACGCTTCATTTTTTTCAAATTGAGGAGCTATAGTTGAAACTAAGCAAGATGAGAATTTCGAATATTTATCCAGTTATTTTGCTTAACTCAGTAAGATGACCACGCAGAAGACTTTTTTGAATCATACTTACTCGACTTTTACGACAGGCATTTTATATAGACGATACCTGATAAAATGTTCATTGCTTAGTGTGACTTCACCATCTAATTTAAATCCAAGTGAGTAGATCCCTTTTAAATTTTTCCGTGTTGGCGGTAATAAAATTGTGATTGATTCAAAACCCATTTCGTTAAATGCTTTATTTATTATTTTATCAAAAATTTGTTTGCCAATTCCCCAATAATTAGGATGCAAAACTAAAGCTAAGTCAGCATCTCCATGCTCATATTGTAATCCTCCCCAACCTGCAAATTTGCCATCAACAATAAATGCCCATGGGCCATAGCCGTATTGTGTCCACTGATTTTCTTTATCATTGACCCACGCAATACATTGATCTTCATTAAAAATAGTCCCTTTGGCTAAGGGCATTTGTTTGAGGACGCGATCATTTGTGTTTAATTCAATAATCTCGGTCTTACTGACATTACTTAAATGGTCAAACTTGATCTCCACTATGATCCTCCTTAAATACCAATTGTTTGGATTCCTTCGATTGATTTTATAGTTTAATGCTTGATGGGGCGTATTTTAAATAATACAAAGCATAATGCGATTAAGGGCTAATATTTTACTGATTAAAGTCAATTTTCTAAATGATTTGTGCTATGGTTTCTCTAATTTTACTTTAATTGCATGATTGATTCGTTCAAAATTCGGCTTGGATTTAGTCTATAAGTTCGTTAAGAAAGGTTTTAACAAAACTCCACTTAAGGCTTCACTATGAATTAACCTTGTTTGATTCGTGCTTATTTGTTGTAATCTAAATTTATGTTCTACATTAAATACTCCTTTAACGACTACATTTCAACACCAGCTGACCTCTTTGTTTTCTTGTTTTTCTAACACAATCATATTGAAAGACATTTTATTTATTGCATTATTTTGTATGCTTAGCTTGATCTTACCAGCTTTTTGAAACGCTCCAAACACGTTTAGGATAAATGGATTCCAATTCTTATAATCTTCAAAATTTGTAAGATTTTTCCAAAAAATATCAATGGGTACATGGATCAAAACTTCGGTTGTTATTTCAAATTTCATGTTAGCTTTTTCAACTGGTTTGTATTTTAATCACCCTACACTTGTTTCATCTTTTTAATATCGCTAAAATCAACGCTACTCAATTGATAGCTAAAACTAGTCAGTAAAATAATAATTATTGGAGTTTTTTGTATTGGATATTTAGCTCTTTCCAATCTTTTATACTTGAAAAGTAATCACCTTAAATTATTAACTCAATATTTGAATCAAGAGAAAAAATAATTTAAACAATATCTTAGTTTAAAATATTATAAATTTAGATCAGTCATCTGAAGAAAATTGAACAATAAAAACTATAAAATTAATGTGATTTATGTCATGTTATTTAAATTTAATTTGAAATTATATGCGTTTTTGTATAGTCTTTATCTGTGTTTTACGTCTTTATACAGGTAATTGTGATGATTTTTTATGATTGGGAGCATATTTTTCCTGAGCGTGCCAACGAATTTAAAAATTTTTTAAAGAGATATTTGATCGAACATCAAGCTGAATATTTATTAGAACAAAAAACATTTGTATATGACAGTGATTGTGATGAGTTTTTTGAGTCAGATATTCAGGAATTTTATAAAATTTGGTTAATGGCTTAAAAAAAATAAACTAATATTCAAGGCTTAAAAGCATTCAAAAGCCTGATAGAGTTTTAGGCAAGTAAAACTCTGCTGTTCAATTGATTTTCCTTTATAGCCAAAAGTATTGTCAAAAATTAATAGTTTCTTTGACTTTAATCGCTTTTAAATCAACCAAAAATCCCTCTTGTAAATAACATCTATTTTTGTAAATTATAAAAAACTACGGTTGATAGAAAATTGTAGAGCTTTTTGTTCTAATTTTACAATTAAATACTTTGTATGGTCTATATTTTAATAATTTTATTCTTAATATTGGAGTGATGCTCATCTTAAGGCATGTCTAGTATATTGGTGAAAAATAATATAATAAATATATTGATAAGTAGTGTATATATGGAAATATATTGTCTATGGAACATTGATTTTTTATTTTATTTAATTTTCAAATCATTGTATTTGAAGGGTTTTATTGTTTTTAAATTATGATGTTTTAAATTGATCTATAAATAAGTATTTATTTATATTTCTATTCATTGTTTTTATTGAATATAAATTCATATTAATAAATTTTTGTGTTGAGTTAAATATTTCACTTGTGAAGTAATATAGAGGTAATTATTTGTTTATATTAAAAAAAGTTACAAATTATTATAATAAAATAATATTTTATTATAATTTTGTGGTATTTTTTAAACATGAGGGTGCTTTAGAAGTGGCTCATATTATCTCTTTTTAATAAAAGGCACATATAAATGGCTAAAATTGACTTAACAGCTTTAACAGAAATTGACGGATTCACAGCAGCAGCGCTTGTAGATAGTACAAGTGGTTTATCTTTAGCAGCACATGGAACAGGAATTGATTTGGAACTTGCCGCTGCTGGAAATACTGAAGTTTTAAGAGCTAAAATGAAAACAGCAAAAGCTTTAAATTTACGCGACACGATTGATGATATTTTAATTACATTAGGAAAGCAGTATCACTTATTGAGACCACTTGATAGAAACAGTAGTCTATTTTTATATTTAGTATTAGATCGCCAAAAATCTAATTTAGCTATGGCGCGACATGAACTTAGAATTTTTGAAAAAGAATTAGATTTCGCTTAAAATATAGACTTGGCTATTGCTTCAATATTGTCGTGATAGCCTTGTGACGATATTTAAATTGAAAAATTGATAATAATTAATAGTAAAAGTATTGTTTAAATATTAAAGTTTTATTAAAAAATGAAAATTAATTAGTCTCAATGTTTTTTTAAAGTATTTTGATGAGTTGAGAGGCTATTTTAATTCTCAAGTTTTTAGAAAATAAAAATATCATTTACAAATATAAAAAAATATCTTTAACCATAAAGTTGCAGCTAGAATGAGCAACGTCATGTTTGATAAATTTTGATCACGTATGATCAAGAACATCCTCGATTATAAGGCTTTAATCATATTTGTTATGCTTATTGCATTAGGACTTAGCATTTTAATCAGATTACTCAGAAAAGCTGAATTTCCTTTTCAAAGAATGGTCACATTGAAAGGGAAGGTTTTGGTATTCAGATAACTGAAAATTTAAAGTACACACAGTCTAGACAGTATCCCACATGTTGAAAAAGTTAATTGAATTATAGCACCAGCAGGGAAGCTTAGAAAAAGTGTGTAGATCACGTGGAGGGGGAAGTCATTGTAAAAATCCTATAGCTGTTAAGTATAAGAATCCATATACGAAATCTGCTATAAATAGATGCTTTTAATGATTTATGAGAGACAATATTATCGATAAAATATCAACAGAATAGACGATTTAGTAGGTCAAATTTATAAGACCCTTTTTAACGAAATATTGTAATTTAGATTTTTCATGTTTGAACGAGCGATAGATATAATCAATCAAACTTTCCTATTATCTACTCATAAAAAAAATATTCAATTTAATAATTGCTGTCATATCGTTCAATAATGTTGCTACATCTTGCAGATCTAAATGCATCTGACTATATTAAAACTACAGTAGGTCGCTAAGACGCTACGAAGTAGTTGGACAGATCAATGACGGCTTATTGAATTTGTGACTCCAGTTCAAATAAAAAATAAGCACTAGCTTTCCAACATAAAAAGCTCGCAGAAATGCGGGCTTTTCTTTTTGAAATGTCATGAAATAATTGAATTTGGTTGTATTTACACAAAGTATTTAAAGTAATTTATTGATTTATAAATATAAAAAACTATAATGTAGCTATTTTTTAACATTGCCATAAAATCTAACAACTTCAAAATAATTATTGCGTGATGTCATGGTATAAGAAAACAGTACATAAAAAAGAGGACACAAAAATGACTGAAATGATTACAGTAAGGGTCAAGGATCAATATAGCAATGAGCTGAATGCAATGGCTTGGTTAAACAAGCTACAAGAGCATGAAGACACAGAAAATTTATCTTTGTTCCAAAAAATTGATCACATCATTGTGGATGGTGAAAAAATACTACCCAGTATTGAATTGCTTTTTGAAAGCAAGGAAAGTGACAGCATATATCGTATTATTGAACAAGTGAGTTAATTTTGACCATGAATTAAAAAACGTGTTGGCTGAAAGCTTAACACGTTTTTATTTGTCATCGTTTTTAATAGTCGGATAAAATTAATTAAGCAGTTTTAAAATGATTAAGTACCACAGCAACAAGGTGATACAAAGCCAAACGATTTTGGTTGGCATGTTGAATTGCATTTTTTTCAATTTTTAACTTATCTTTAAGCGTCCCAAGATAATAGCTTTCAACCAATATATGTTGAGAAGAAATAGGATCATTTTTGATGCGTAGATCTTTTTGATATTTAATATTGGATACAGCCGTTAAACATTGTTCAAAAGTTGGATAAAAATTTGAAAGTTCTAAAGCTGTTTGATTTGTCGATTTTGTAAGATATTGCGTCATAATTGTCTAATTATTTTAAATAATAGGTTGGCTTTTGATTCTACAGAATGCTTGTAAAACAGACAATTTGATTTTGTAAATAGATATGAATCTTTGGAAGTTGTTTAAAATCATAACAAAAAAATTTCTAGTTGAGCTGATTTGAAATAATATCCCCATGCTTACTAAACTGAGCATACTCTTTAATTTATTAAAATTTGTCATTGTCTCTAGCTTATTTTGGGTATCATTAGTTCAATATAAAAAACCAAATACCAAACTGGATAAAAGACTTAGAATGACGCTAAAAGCACTAAATTTGTCATTCTAAGGGGTTAAATTGAAATCAATATTTATGATTGCTTTAAGATGATTGTAGGTGTTGTAAGGAATAATTGATCTGTTGCATAGTTAGGTTTAATTCATGTGGCGAAATTCGACTTTCTTGAAGCGCGGTAATCCATTGCATTTGGCAAAATTTAATATCTCGAATGGATTTGGCCTGTTGTATTTGTATTACCAACTGTTTTGTCATCAGTCCACAATGAGTTTGTAGAAGGGTAGACATTTTTTGCTTGATGTCATCAAAATTTATATAAATGAGCTCAGATGTAGATTCAACATATGTTTCTTCTTCAGATATTACTGTGTTGGTAGCATGCGTAGTGGTATGTGAATTTGCTGATTTTGTATTTTCATTCAGATTTTGAGTGATAATACTTTTTAATTTATCAACTTCTTTTGGGAAAGGTAGGGGAGTAAGGTTAGTGCATTGATTTAAATGATGTAAGTGTTCTATCTTGAATGATTCAGGCGTTATTTTTGTCTTCATTTCAGATGAATGATCAGCATGATTCTGAAAAATTAAACCTAACTCTTCAAGTTGCTGAATAAGTTCTGGTGTTGCGAGTCTTTGTTTGAGTGGACTCTTTAAAATTTTAAAATCATCAGTGCCAATCAGAAGTAGTAACTGTCTTTGGCGAGCAGTGAGTTGAAATGAGCGGTTTTTTAATGCCTGAATTCCCAAGTCAGTTTTAAAATAGTGATCCATGAGTCAAATTATTCCCCAATAAATTGACCCTAGAATAAAGAATGAAAATTACACTAATATGACTTTCTTGTTACAAATCACAAGCTTAAAGTGTGACTATGTTTGCATTCTCTAAAGCCTTGCGTAAATATGGATCAAGCTCATCTTGACGAAGTAACCATTGTACATAGTCTTTAGGTAATTCTGAAATAGCGGTACCACGGTGCTTTCCAAAGTTAATACTACGTGGGATACGTGCATCTTCTGAAGCTTCATATAATTCTTCAATTGTTTGAATTTTCAATTGATAAATAATATGCATAAGGATGTTTGCAGTTAAAATAATATCTGCATCAGCACGATGCGCACCTTTTAACATTTCACGTGCTTTTTCGCTGCCTTTACTTATCATATAGATCAGTGCTGATATATTGTGTGCTTCAGCATCAGGCCAAACAAGACGAGCAAGCGCAAGTGTACAAATGGCTTTGATATGAGCTGTATCTACGCCACATTGTTGGATTGCGCGAATATCATAGTCAATATTGTGCCCAATGATGTAAAGGGTTTGTTGAGGAAGTTCAAAACAGGAAAAATTTGGTTGATTCGTAAGATCTGATTCTAATATATGATGAACAGCCATTGAGCCGAAAGAAATCTTTTCATTTCCAATACTGTAAAGCTGATCGAACATTTGTTCACGATCTAGACTCAATTTCCCTTCTTGAATTTGAATCGGCGCATAAGCAATTTCAATGGGTAAGCCATTGAGTGTATGAGTCTCAGTATCTAAAATGATTGCTTGCATGCCTTTGTTCCTCAACCAATATATAAATGGAAAGCTTCCTTAAACTAGCTTTTTTAGGCCCTAAATACAATTTAAAGTCATATAAATTCGAGATCAACATTGGATTTTGCTTAAATCCTATTCAATTATGGTTTTTAAATACATGCAGTCGGAAAAATATTCAAATTTAATTGTCTTAAATGCATTAGGCTTCTTTGATAAAGCTTTTTTAAAACTATAAATCAATATAAAAATCCCCTCATCCTAGCTTTCTCTTAAAATGAGAAGAAATTTTCAATACCAAAAGTCTTCACCCAACATGATCATTTTTTTATCTATCAAGGGGGGCTATGGGAATAAGGTGAAAAATACAAATAATTAGGGGGAAATCAAAGTTGTATTCTATTTTATGTTTTAGTTTTTGTGTGTCATGTAACACTTCCCAACTGTAGTATTTACATTAATTGATAAGAAAGTTGTTTGGCTTTATTTAAGTGCTGAAGAGCTACAGGTCTTTATGATATTGAATCAATGTTTAAAATCGGGATTAAAAAACTTGCTTAACATTTTTTTTTGACGTATTGATAAAATAATTATACGCTTAAGCTCGTATAAATTAATTTTAAAAAATTGTGTTTTAAGGATAACTCACATGAAAAAAAAATTATTAACGGTTTTAATTTTAAGTTCTGGACTGGTTTTAACAGCATGTAAGAATGGTGGTAGTGGGGGAGGTTCATATGAATCGCCGTCAAATACTGATGTAAATAACATTACAAATCCTGTTGTTGGCACACCTACAGCATATAGCAAGACTGATTTTACTGCTGTTGCTGCAGATAGTGTGGTGATGACGTATAAGATGAAGGGAGTGAAGGGCACAGAAGTACAAGCAACGTCATTGGTATTTACTCCTAAAACTGCGCCACCAGCTTCAGGTTGGCCAATTGTGGTTTGGGCGCATGGTACAACCGGTGTCGCTGATATATGTGCGCCAAGCCGTAATGAGACAAATGTTTATATTAAAGGAATGATTTCTAAATTCCTTGCGGAAGGCTATGTGGTTGTTGCACCAGACTATGAAGGTTTAGGGGAGCCAAGTGGAACTGAACTTCATCCATTCTTAAATGTAAAAAGTGAAGCTTATTCAATTACAGATGCTGTGGTTGCAACACGAAATTGGTTAGGCAATAAAGCTTCGAAACAATGGGTGACTGTTGGACACTCGCAAGGTGGTCAAGCTGCTTTGGGGGCTGCACAATACGCAGATCGTGCAAGCTTAGATTATAAAGGTACGGTTGCTGTCGCACCTGCGTCACAACTGAATTTGATCCTAAATGCTGGAGAATCTAGCGTGGCAAATGCAACGCCTGATAAACAGATTCCAGTTTATGCATCTTTAGATACGTTTACCGCTCTGATCGCGGCAGGCTTACGTAATGCAAACCCAACTTTAGACTATAGCCAAGTCTTTAAAGTGCCGACTGATGCGATTGCTAAACAAGCAGAATCTGTTTGTTCTTCTCAACTAGGCGATAAGTTCGGGGGAGCAATGGGACAGTATGTTGCAATCAATGGATCATTGAAAAATTATCCAAGAAAAACAGATACATTTATGTCCCTACCTGTGGTTCAAACTTTCTTGAATAAAGATTCTCAACCTTTACAAGTTCAAGTTAAAACGCCTGTAATTATCTACCAAGGTGGAGCCGATACCACTGTACCTCAAGCGGCAACAGATACCTTATATGGTACAGCTAAAGCACTGGCAACACCTGTGAATTATATTACCAATCCTGCTTGGGATCATAGTACAGCTTATGCCTTAAATATCGATAATATTGTGGCTGATGTAAAAGGAATGTTTGCAGCACAATAACTATTTTAAATTGTAGGTTTTAGCAAATGGCTTATGTTTTCAACATGAGCCATTTTTATTTAAAACGGAGTAAACTTCATTCTGTTTAATTACAAACTTCATGCTACAATACGCGCAATCTTAGCACGGCTTAAAAGCCCTAATTCATAGGACCTCGCTAATGTTCGCCAATATCTCTATTTCTGAATTTGATCCAGAAATTGCTCAAGCAATCACTCAAGAAGATGCCCGTCAAGAAGCTCATATTGAGTTAATCGCATCTGAAAACTATTGCTCACCAGCTGTTATGGAAGCACAAGGGTCAAAACTCACTAACAAATATGCGGAAGGTTATCCTGGCAAGCGCTATTATGGCGGTTGTGAATATGTTGATGTGATCGAACAATTGGCGATCGATCGTGCTAAAGCATTATTTGGTGCTGACTATGCAAATGTTCAGCCACACGCAGGTTCTCAAGCAAACTCAGCAGTTTATCTTGCTTTACTCAACCCAGGTGATACTGTTTTAGGTATGAGCTTGGCACATGGTGGTCATTTGACCCATGGTGCTAAAGTCAACTTCTCTGGTAAATCATATAATGCTGTTCAATATGGTTTAAATACAGAAACGGGTGAAATTGATTACGAAGAAGTTGAACGTTTAGCAGTAGAGCATAAACCTCGTATGATTGTTGCGGGTTTCTCTGCATATAGCCAAATTGTAGATTGGCAACGTTTCCGCGAAATTGCGGATAAAGTTGGTGCATATTTATTTGTAGATATGGCTCACGTTGCTGGTCTAGTTGCAGCAGGTGTCTATCCAAGCCCAGTGCAAATTGCTGATGTAACAACGACGACTACGCATAAAACTTTGCGTGGCCCTCGTTCTGGTTTAATCCTTGCAAAAGCAAACGAAGAAATTGAGAAAAAACTTCAATCTGCTGTATTCCCTGGTAACCAAGGTGGTCCATTGGTTCATGCTATAGCAGCAAAAGCAATTTGCTTTAAAGAAGCAATGATGCCTGAATACAAAGAATATCAAAAACAAGTGGTTGTAAATGCTAAAGCAATGGCTGAAGTATTGATTTCACGTGGTTATGATGTTGTATCTGGTGGTACAGAAAACCATTTATTCTTGTTGTCTTTAATTAAGCAAGATGTGACAGGTAAAGATGCTGATGCTTGGTTAGGCGCTGCTCATATTACTGTAAACAAAAATGCTGTACCAAATGATCCACGTTCTCCATTTGTTACTTCAGGTATCCGTATCGGTACGCCAGCAGTAACAACACGTGGTTTTGGTGAAGCGGAAGTTCGCGACTTGGCGGGTTGGATTGCGGATATCCTCGATGCAAAAGGTGATGAAGCTGTGATCAATGCGGTTAAAGCAAAAGTTGAAACGGTTTGTGCAAAATTCCCCGTTTATGCTAAATAAGCATTAACTTGAGAAGGCCTCCTCTCAAGGGGGCTTTTTTTATGGTTGTTCAATAAGCTTAAACATCGAAGTAAATATCTGTTATAAAAGAAGTAGATTATGGGAGTTTATTGATACTTCGTTTCATGTTTCCGACATATAGGTTGCATGCTGTAGTTTACGGCTTGTGGCTTAATTTATTTATAAAATGTCAACAGACCCATTATAAATCGCTGCTATACCCAAATGATGTGAAAGATCGAAGGAATTAGGCACATGGCTAGTAAACCAAATATTATTATTTCAGAACAAGATTTACATCGCTTAGAAACGATGTTGGAACATCAGTCGAAGTTGACTGTGACGATGCAACATTTAGAAGAGGAATTGGCGCGAGCAGATGTGGTTGCGCCTCAAGATATGCCTCCAAATGTAGTAACCATGAATGCAAAAGTCTTAATCACCATTGCACCATCGACGGAAGCAACCGAAATTACTTTGGTTTATCCACATGATTTTCGTGGTGAGACAGGGCAGGTCAATGTTGTTGCACCTGTAGGTACTGCAATTCTTGGATTGGCAGAAGGGCAGGAAATTGAATGGCCACAGCCAGATGGTCATTTGATGAAAGTAAAAATTGAAAAAATATTGTATCAGCCAGAAAGAGAAGGCGATTATCTCTAATAAATGTCAAAATTAATGATATTTACGTGACCAAATTAAAGCCCAGTAATCACTGGGCTAAATTTTGTATAAAAACCGAAAGTTAAAACCCTGAAGTTCTCCCTTTGCTTGGATATTTAAATTGATGTTGAATATCTAATTTATAAATCTGTTTCGGATTTAAATCAATTTGCCATTGGTTGATATTGGGTTGTCCATTCCATTGTGTTGCAGTCGGTGGAATATTATAGGTCGATTGAGTGCTGAGTTTACCGTTCTGGCTTTGTGGTTCAGGTTCAAAAATCGTAACCTGAATTGGATAGTTATGCAGGTTCTGTACTGAATATTGCTGTTTTCGTATGGTTTCAGATTGAGTACCTTTGACTGGATTTTTTTTGTCGGTTAAATCAGTGACTTTAACTTGAATTTGATCATCTGTACCAAAGCTCATTTGAAGTGCTTCATCTGCGCTATTGCTCCAAGCTCTTTGCCCAATATAGTCGCCATCACGATATAGTTTTACAATTCCAGAAGGCCAATTTTGATCAAGTTTTGAAATTTCAGCATTAATTGTGGCTTGAGTACTCTGTTTTGGAATCGCCCAAACTGAAAGTTTAGCCGCATATTGTTCAGTACTTAAAGGTAAATAGATTTGTTGTTGGCTGCTTGGAATGGATGCTTTGGTTTCTGAACGAAATTCAGTACTAAAATTTAAATCAGCCGTTTGAAACTGTGGAAATTGAGGGGGCGATTTTTTTACTGCGGCAGTGGACTTTCTATCATAACTCATTTCAGCCATTGCAATAGGTGCGGGTGCTGGATAAATTGGTCGTACTGGTTCTGGTTCATAATAGTTTACCCACCATTGTTGGGGTTGAACTTGTTGAATATAGTTTTGTGGGGTTGCTGTGGATAATGCCAATTTAACATTGTTCCAGTCTTCACCAGTTTTTTGAGCAATCATTGCCATACGTGTCAGCTTGATTTGCTTGGTTTGGGTGTTTAACTCAGCTTTATAGATCGGCTGCCAGCGTGCATAAGGAACCATATAGCTAATTTTAATTTCACCCCGTTGTGGGGCATTGACATAAAATTTTAGTGTTCGCTGATTAAACTCACTATCTCCAATGGCATTTAGATCCTGTTCAAGCTCTTGTAAGCGTTGTTGTAATTTTTCTTTCTCGGCCTTGGCTTGGTCAATGGCAATAAAAGCCTCGTAAGCCTGTTTACGGACTTTTGGCGCGGAACCTTTAATGACATTTTCTAAGAACTTATTTTGTAATTCAGCAGCTTGAATAATCGAGTTTTGTTCAGAAATCTGTTTTTTTATGCTTTCAATGTGATGACGTAATTGAGCAGATTCATTTCCTGCAGGTTTATCAATTGCACTATCTGTATGAGACACAGCATTGACTTCAATATTGCTACTTTGATATTGCAATTGGTCTATATTGAAGTTTGCTGCAAGCCCATTTAGTGTAATGAGTTGTTCTCCTGCTTGTACTGGAAAGCTTCGTTCGATTTTTGCCAGTGTGGGATACAGGGTGACTTGTTGAATGGGGGCGTTGGATAAGTTAAGCGCAAAACAATATGTTGAAGGAGCGCATAAAATAGTGAGTTGGAGTGCTGTTTTTATATTCATTATGAGGGGCCCTAAAATACATTCGATTAATTTTAAAGCTAAAATGTAGCAGAAAGTCATACAAATCAAAATAGTGATATAAGCATTTAAGGATGCTTGAACGTAATTGAGTATTGAGGATTGGCTAAATTTTAGACCTAAGAGAAAGCTTATTTATATTTAACTTGATGGATTTTTCAGCTAGTTTTGAATAATTGCAAGATCAAGTCAAACAAATTAAAAAAATTAAGTTACACTGAGTCATCCAAAAATTGAAGGGCTGAACATTGAAACAATCATGCACAATACGGGATAAGAAATTTCCTCCTGAATTAAAAGCATGGTTGTATGCACAAGGTTCGCTGACTCAACAATTGACTGAGGCAGCAGGTGGGCGATTTAAAGTTCAACCGATTCATGAGCATTATCAAAGAATGACCTTGTTAGATAGTCAATGGATGCTAATGTCGCATCAACACACCTCCTGGGTGCGTGAAAGTTATTTATTTGGTTGTGATGAACAACCTTGGGTCAAGGCAAAAAGTATATTTCCCATTTTAAGTATCCATGGCAAAGCACGTTTGTTTAAGCACATCCGAACGCAGCCAATTGGAAAATATTTATTTCAACGTACCAATCCGTTATGTGAACGCCGTGTTTTAAAATTAGAAGAAGGTTGGACGCGGCAAAGTTGTTATACTTGGCATGGTTGTAAATTTATTGTTCAAGAAACTTTTTTACCTGCTTTTGAGCAATTTTTACATCAACAGAATATTTCAAAATAGAGTATTTAAGGACTGTCATGTCGATAGCGCAACAAACCACTTGGCGACAACGGTTAGAAGCTTATTATTATCTATGTCGCTTTGATAAACCCGTTGGAACAGAATTGGTTTTGTGGCCCACCATGTGGGCATTATGGATTGCTGCAGATGGAATTCCAGATATTGTAACGCTGGTTGCAATGGTCTTAGGAACCATCTTTATGCGTGCTGCGGGTTGTGCAATCAATGATTTTGCTGATCGTAAAGTAGATGCCCATGTAGAGCGGACTAAACATCGTCCACTCGCAACTGGAGTCATCTCTGCTAAAGAAGCGATTTGGGTCTTTATTGGCTTGGTTGCAGCGAGTGCCTGTACATTATTCTTCTTACCGATTGCGACTTTTTATTGCGCACTTGCAGGATTAGTGCTTGCATTTATTTATCCATTTATGAAGCGTTATACCCATTTACCGCAAGTGGTGTTAGGAATGGCATTTTCTTGGGGGATTCCGATGTCATTTACTGCAATGGGAAAACCCTTAGATTGGACCTGTTGGTTGCTTTATTTTGGGAATTTAGCATGGACAGTGGCTTACGATACTCAATATGCAATTACAGACCGTGAATATGATTTAAAAATTGGGGTCAAATCAACAGCTATTCTTTTTGGAAAATATGATATTGAAATCATCTCTTTGTTGCAATTGACCAGTGTATTGTTGATTGGTTCGGCATTATATTTAGAAAACATATTGATTCCGTTTGGCTTGATTACATTATTATTGGTTGTTGCTGATTTCATTTATCAATGGTCAAAAACTAAAGATCGTGATCCACAATTATGCTTTTGGGCATTTAGGCACAATCGTTGGGTTGGTTTAATCATCTTTATTGGAATTTTTATTGCATTAATTTGATTTTTTGAATTTAAATTTAAGATTACAATCTATATTTATCTATTATTTTACTATTTAGTTAAAAGCATTCTAGCAAGATGCTTTTTTTTATGCTTAATTAGTGGTGAACAGGGAGCTGTTCAAACAATAAAAACTGAGGACTTTTTAATGAAAGTAGGATTTAAACGGACACTATTAGCTATTACTTGCGGTTCAGCATTATTATTGACTGCATGTAATGATGATGATAATAACTGGAATAATTGGGGTTCAAATAAGGATTATGTATCTGAAAATACATATAATTCTGA
Source organism: Acinetobacter sp. LipI_19 (assembly GCF_058242925.1). Lineage (NCBI taxonomy): Bacteria > Pseudomonadati > Pseudomonadota > Gammaproteobacteria > Moraxellales > Moraxellaceae > Acinetobacter > Acinetobacter sp. LipI_19. The sequence continues at coordinate 2,589,809 of NZ_JBZAYK010000001.1, read as the reverse complement.
TGTAATCAATGAGGCTACATCGGTCAAAGTCATGACTTATAATATGCCAAATGTACTTGGTGAAACCAAGAAAGCCACAGCGATGGTTTTCATCCCCAAAACAACACGACCTGCAGATGGTTGGAAAGTTGTGGTTTGGGAGCATGGCACGGTGGGCGTTGGTGATAGTTGCGCCCCAAGTAGAAATAAATTTAACCCACGATTTAAAAATATGGCGCAAAGCCTGTTAAATGAAGGTTATGTGATTATTGCTCCAGATTATGAAGGCTTGGGTACACCAGGTATGCATCCGTATTTAAATCTAAAGAGTGAGGCTAACTCAGCGATTTATGCAGTGAAAGCATATAAAGAGCGCTATGGTAATCAGATCAATGGTCAATGGATGTCTGTCGGGCAATCGCAGGGTGGGCATGGTTCTTTAGGAACTGCTGAGCTTTCCAATAGTGATGCCAATTATAGAGGTGCTGTCGCAGGCGCACCTGCCTCAAGTTTAGGTGATATTATTTCTGTCGTTGCGCCACAAGCAATTCAAAGACTTCTTCAAGCTGGGCAGGTAGCTACCGCGATTGATGTATATGCAGAATTATTGACATATACTGCTTATGCTACTGTGGGTATAACAGCAAGTGAGCCTAAGTTTAATTATCGAGAAGTTTTTAAAGAGCGTTCAAGAGATATTGCTGCAGAGGCTGAAGGTTCAACAGGTGAAAATGGCTTATGTTTCGATGACTTACATAAGAAATTTTCCGATGATATTCGTGATTATATTGTTAAAAATCCTGGCAAAACCGTTTTAGACTATCCCGCATTGGTCGATACTTTCCAACAAAATCCGACGGTGAAAAAATTCTTAGCTGAGAACCAACCTGCAACCAAGAGAATTAATAGCCCAGTAATGATTATTCAGGGTAAATTAGATATGGCAGTACCTTATCAAGTGACTGAAAAATTACAGCAAGATTTAAAAAATATGGGTACAGATGTGACGTTCTTACTTGTAGATGAAGCTAACCATATTGAAGCGATTGTTGCAAAGAACGCTGAATTGGTTGCCTTTATTAAAAAGCATATGCCAACCACAAAATAATGGCTTTAAGAGAAGCATCCAATCATTTGCTGTTCTTAGTAGTTAAATAGAAAGTAAAAAAAGCAGAGTTTTTATTAAAGCTCTGCTTTTTTTATCTCAATGTATGGCCGTTTGTACATTTTTTACCGAAGATCGAACAGGTTTTTTACCAAATGAAAGGTGATTAAAGAAAATATTGAGTAATACTGCTGCTATACACGTTGCGCTTATTCCTGAATGAAATAAAGTTTGGAATACTTTGGGAAAGGCATGAAAGAAATCAGGGCTGATTAAAGGAATTAAGCCGACACAGATTGACACAGCAACGATGATGAGATTGGATTGGGTTTGATAATCCACTTTAGATAATGTACGAATACCACTTGCTGCAACACTACCAAATAAAACAATACCTGCTCCACCTAAAACAGGCATCGGAATCGCAGCAATTAAGCGTCCAAAAATCGGTAATAAACCCAGCACAACTAAAATAGCGCCACCCGTTGCTACTACAAAACGACTTTTCACACCTGAAATGGCAACCAGTCCCACGTTTTGAACAAAAGCACATTGCATAAATGAACCAAATAATGGCGCAATCGCAGAAGATAGCATGTCGGCTCTTAAACCATCTGCCAAACGATGACTATCCATTTTTGTATCAACAATTTCACCAATCGCTAATAGGCTGGCTGTTGTTTCAGTAAGGATCACAATGGTCACGATACACATGGTTAAGATAGCGGACATTTCAAAGCTGGGTAGACCAAAAGCAAATAGGTGTGGAAAAGCAAATAAATCACCATCGCTCACTTTTGAAAAGTCGGCAACACCAAGCAGGATGGTAAAAATTGCACCAACAATAATTGAAATGAGTACGCCTAGTCGCGCCATTGTAGCTGAACCAAAGCGGCTCACCACAAGTAGTATACCGAGGGTAAAGGCCGCAATCCCAATATTTTCCAGTGAGCCCCATTCGGGAGCTTTAGGATTACCGCCCATAATCCAGCGGATTGCAACAGGTAAAAGTGAAATCCCAATAATAGTAATAATTGAACCCGTCACAATCGGTGGAAAGAAACGCACTATTTTTGAGAAAAAGGGGGTAATCAATATCCCGAAAATAGAACTGACAATCACAGCACCAAAAATCGTTTGGATATTTCCCCCAGTTGTACCAATCGCGATCATGCTTGCGACAGCAGCAAATGAAGTGCCTTGTACAATTGGGAGTTTTGCACCAAACCACTTTATTCCAAGCGTTTGTAGTAATGTTGCCAAACCACCCACAAGAATAGATGCCGTAATTAATAAGGCAATTTCAGCTGCATTTAAACCGATCGCCGTGCCTACAACCAAAGGTGCTGCAATCAGACCACCATACATGGTGAGTACATGTTGTAAACCAAATGTTAGGTTCTTTCCTGCACTTAAAACTTCATCTTCAGGTTGAATTTTTTTAATTTCAGTATTCATCTTAAAACCTTTATGACTTTGCCATCCATGCATTACAAAGAGCAATTTATATGCCAAATGGTCAATAAGTGTAAGAAAAATGCTTTTAGTGAACGCTAAAACTTATTTGCTTGAGGTTGATATTTAAATTATTTCTGTGTGTAAAACAGGTTGCTTCATAGTGGATAAAGCTTAGCGTGTTTAGATTGGTTTTATAGTCAACCTGTCAAACAAATTAGACAAAAGAATAGAGATTCTCTTAATTAATATTTTTAATTAAATCAATTGTATTGGAAAATAAATTGTTTGATTATAACAAGATTGCAATATCACACATTAGTTTCAAAGTTTAAATATTTTTGCCTAGGCGATGCCTCACTCTTGCGTTGCAAACAAAGCAGTGCTTTGTTCTTGCTCAGATGAAAAGATGACAAAAATCTCGCGTTGGGCGAGGTTACGTCCTGTGCTCCCACATTTGTATACAGATGTGGCGGCATCCCTGTCTCCCTACGGTAGGATAACTATATAGGATTCAAAAGTATGAAAAATGAATTAATAACCAATAGTTTCTAAAATTTCATAAAAACTTAAGTTTTATTTATGATTAATGACTTGATGGGTTTGAGAATAGATAAAAAATTGTGCTGTACCTACAGCAAGTACACATGAGGCAAGTATAAATTGCTGATGATAGGAGACACCCCAATGCTGTAAGCTACTAAAACAGATTCCACCGACCAATTGGGTTACAGCAAAAGCTAATGTTGCCATGCTCCATAGTTTTTTATAGGCCACATGATAAAGATGTAAAATGGTATATGAAGTAAGGAAAACCACAGCAGGATTAAGCAAACCAGTAAAAAAGGATGATGTATAGGTAAGGATTGGATGAGTTGAAAAAATAGCAATCAAGATCGCAAAAACATACAGACTATATAATATTTTTAATGCGGTAGAATTGCCGAATTTTCGAGCTAATAAGTAAGCACTGATTGCACCTAAGGCACTGCCTGCACCATACAAAATCCAATTCAAGTTAATCAAATATAGATTAAGATGTAGGGTGTTTTTAAGATAATCAATCCAAAACAATGAGTGAGGAACATAGGCAAAAGCACTAGAAGCATAGACAACCAGCAAACTAAAATACATACCATTAACTGTCCCTGTTTGATTGTTTGTTACGTTGATATGATCCAGATGATCTTTAAACTGATTGAGTAAATAAACAATGACCAAACAAATGACAGCAGAGAATGCAAATAAAATCATCCATGCAGATTGTGTGTTGATTCTGTCAAGATAAGGCAAAAACAGGGTTGCCAATAATACTCCAATGCCAATACCACTAAAGCCGATAAAATTGATGGTTAGCCGTTCTTCAGCTTTGCTGCAATGTGCAACAATACTGGGAGCTAGGATCATCAATAAGCCACCACTGATGCCTGAAATGACTCGCCAAAAGACATACCAGCTTTCGGGAAGACCTGAAAAAGCACAGCTGAGTAAACTCACCGTTCCAGAAAATGCCGCCAAAATGATATATCGAGGCATGGTAAAGTTTTGAGGCAATTTCATTGCCCAAAATGCACCAATTAAATACCCCAACAAATTTGCACTGCTTAATATACTGGCAAAGCTGGAGTCCCAATGATAAGCAAGACGGGTAGAGGGCAATAATGCAGTATAGGAAAATCGGAGAATGCCAATGCCTAAACACATACACAGGCATAGGAAGATACTCAGCTGAATTTTATTCGATCCGATCTTGGTCATTATGCAGATTATCCATTTTCCGTTAATTCACCTTAAGGTGAATTTAAAAAAATGACAATAAATAATCAGTATTTAGTTTAGGAATAATCAAGGCTTATTCACACAACTTAACCAGAGGGTAAAATCGGAGCTTATTGCAGGATATGTACGATTAAGATCAAGGGCTAAGTCACTTTAGATCATTGTACAATTATGAATTGAACATGATTTAAAACAGATTGACCCATCGACAAGCAAAAATTCGTAAGGATTAAGCTTATAGATTGGCATCTACAGGGTCTCCGATCGTATAGTAATGTCCACCTGCAACATGATGTAGGCTTTTCCATTCAGCACCAACTTCATGGTAATACCAGTGGCCATTGCGAAATACACGATCATCCGCATACGCAGCGACGACTTTGCCTATAAATAAATCATGGCTTTGTTGATTATGCGGTTCAGGAATCAGTTCACAGATCAACCATGCAGCGCAGCCTTCAACCGCAGGGAGCTGAAATCCCTCAAATTGGAAAAGTGGCGTATGGCAGTGTGAGAGTTTTTCAGGGTCATTAAACTGACTGATTGAGCCTAATTGTTGTACCAGTTTAAGTTGTTTGAGTGTCGGTACCTGTAGGATGAAATGCCCTGACTTTTCAACTAATTCACGAGTTTTTGTACTTTTGTCTAAAACCACACTCACTTTGGCAGGCACAAGTTCTAGGGCACAAGCCCAAGCTGCTGCCATAACATTGTTTTCGTTTTCATACTGGGCTGAGACAAGCACGGTTGGACCGTGATTTAACAGGCGATAAGCCTTAGAAAGTTCAACAGTTTGGATATGTGAATTCATAAGATGGCCTATATTCTGGGTGTTAGTCTTTATTTGTATAAGCTTATACAAAAAATTCATGAGTAAGCTAAAGTAATGTTTTTATTATTAATAGTACATGTTGAGAAAACAACACTTAAATATCAAAAAATGCTAAAGACTATTGGATATTTCACAATAAGCTTATAATAAAACGATCAAAACTATTGGAACTCGAATGAACTATACGCTCATTTTGAATATTGTCATATTCATTGCCTTGATCATACTGCTGATGCAAACCAGAAAGACAGATTGGAGTCTGGCTAAAAAAGTGTTTGCCGGTTTATGTTTAGGTGTGGTATTTGGGCTAGGATTACATTGGGTTTATGGTACAAATTCTGAAATTTTAACTGAGTCTATTCAATGGTTTAATATCGTTGGAAATGGTTATGTTAAGCTTTTACAAATGGTGGTGATGCCATTAGTGCTGGTCTCGATCCTGAGTGCTGTGATTAAGTTACATAATGCATCCTCATTAGGCAAGATTAGTATTTTTAGCATTGGTACATTACTAATTACCACATTTATTGCCGCTTTGGTTGGCGTGTTTGTGGTCAATCTATTTGGATTAAGTGCGGCTGGTCTTGTACAAGGGACACAGGAAACAGCACGTCTTGAAGCAATTCAATCTGAATATATTGGTAAAGTCACAGACTTAAATGTACCTGATTTTATTTTATCTTTTTTGCCAACAAATCCATTTGCTGAACTCACTGGGGCACATCCAACCTCAATCATTAGTGTGGTGATCTTTGCTACGATGCTCGGTTTGGCAGGGCTTAACCTGATCAGAGATGATGCCGAAAAAGGCCAACGTATCGTCACTGCAATTGATACTTTGCAAGCGTGGGTGATGAAGTTAGTTCGATTGGTGATGACGCTTACACCTTATGGTGTATTTGCCTTGATTACGAAAGTCGTAGCAAGTTCTAAAGCCGCTGATATTGTTAATCTTGGTGGTTTTTTGGTTGCCTCTTATCTGGGGCTAGCCATCATGTTTGCAGTACATGCAATTGTATTGTTGCTGACAGGCGTTAACCCAATCCGCTTCTTTAAAAAGGTTTTACCTGTATTAACCTTTGCTTTTACCAGCCGTTCGAGTGCTGCAAGTATTCCATTAAATATTGAAGCACAAACTCGCCGTTTGGGTGTGCCTGAGTCTATTGCTAGCTTTTCTGCTTCATTTGGTACAACGATTGGACAAAATGGTTGTGCGGGTCTATATCCTGCGATGCTTGCGGTGATGGTTGCCCCAACAGTAGGGATTAATCCACTTGATCCGATCTGGATTTTAACTTTAGCTTGCGTAGTGACTTTAAGTTCAATTGGCGTTGCAGGTGTCGGTGGTGGTGCAACCTTTGCTGCACTGATTGTTTTACCGATTATGGGTTTACCCGTAACTTTGGTGGCTTTGCTGATTTCCATTGAACCTTTGATTGATATGGGGCGTACTGCGTTAAATGTTGATGGTTCGATGACTGCAGGTGTTGTGACCAGTCAATTGATGGGGCAGACAGATCAAAGCATTTTGCTTTCAGATGAGAGAGAAGAGTTAAAACATAGTTAACCTATTTTTCAATATTATTTAAACGCCATAAAAAACACCTAAATTACATTTAGGTGTTTTTTTTCAACTAAAGTTTATCAGTCAAACTCTGATTCATTAAATGCATATTCATTACACGCTGATTTATTAAAACAAGTCAGAGTATTCACGACTATAAATAGCAGTTTATCACGATCATATTTCTGATAAATATGATGGTCTGCTGGTGCTAAAGCGTTCTATTTTGCAGCTTGATTACACTCAGCCAATTCTTTTGAATTTTTTGTCCAAATTTTTCCAGCAGAATTTTTATAGAAGGTGATTTTTCCAATTCGAGAGACCAAACTTTGGCATGAGTCGATTGAAAGTTGATTGCCCCAAGGACCAGACATTCGACATACAGTACCATCGCATTTCCAAACCACATTAGGGCCATTCTCTATAGGTACGGTAACTGTTCCTTTATGTGTGGTTCCAGCAATCCAAATGGTATCGGCTGCAAAAGTCAGTGGAGAACATAGGATTAGGCTGCTTATAACGACGCTTTTGAGTTTTATGCTTATTTTCATCGTGCTTATTCCATCATTATTGATCTAGGAAAGATTATAAACTTCAAATGAATCTATAAAACAGGTGTATTTTGAATGGTCAATACGATCAAGCTTCAACTGTAACCATTTTAAAACTTAGACTGTATCTGTAATCATTTTTAGTATTGCTTAGAATAGATTAAAATGAGGAGTTTTGACAATGAAAATGTACCACGTTGATGCTTTTACACAAGAATTGTTTAAGGGCAACCCTGCTGCTGTATTGGTCTTAGATGACTGGCTGGATGATGCTCTGATGCAAAATATTGCCTTAGAAAATAATTTGGCAGAAACTGCTTTTGTCAAACGCATGGATGATGAAAATTATCAAATTCGCTGGTTTACACCACAGGTTGAAGTCGATTTTTGTGGGCATGCAACCTTAGCTTCAGCATTTGTTTTATTTAAAGACTATACCCAAGCGAAGACGATTCATTTTCATGTTAAAGATTTGGGTATTTTTATCATCCAGCAAGCTGAGGATGGAAAGATCCTGATGAATTTCCCGATTCGTCAGCCACAAAAAGTGATCGATTATCCAGCGTTATTGAATCATGTCATTGATCAGCCTTTTAAAGAAGTCTACCTCAATGCGCAAGCGTATATTTTAATTTGTGAATCTGCACAAGATGTGATTGATGCAACACCAAACTTAACCAATATCCGAAAAATTGCAGAACAGTATCATGTGAGTACCGCATTAACTGCTGAGTCTGCAGGCTATGATGTGACCATTACCGCAGCTTCAAACGATTATGATTATGTTGCTCGCTATTTTGCTCCACATAAAGGAATAGATGAAGATCCTGTAACAGGTTCAATGCATACTGGTCTAGCGCCCTTATGGGCTGAAAAGCTAGGTAAAACACAACTTATTGGTTATCAGGCATCAGCGCGCGGTGGAAAATTGTTTTGTGCTATTCAGGATAGTCAACGTATAGAAATTTCAGGCTATGCACAGTTATTTATGCAAGCTGAGATTTTTATTTAAATTGATTTTAAGATAGACATGTTCAAATCATTACAAAAGCCGTTGAAATAAACGGCTCTTTTTTCAAAACTTTACTATAAATTTTGTTCAGAATTTCTTAAGATGTTTAGCTTATAAATGTTTAAAATTTAAAAAATTCTGGATTCTCCTATGCTCATGCAGTTGAAAAAACTCACCTTGTCGCTTTGTATTCTTGGTTTTAGTGCGTCTAGTTTTGCTCAAGCCATCCTGGTTAAATCTGAACATAATATCGAAGAATATAAGCTAGAGAATGGCTTTAGAGTTTTACTTGCACCGAATGACAAAGAAAGTAAAGTCTTTATGAATACGGTTTATTTGACCGGTTCATTAAATGATCCACAAGGCAAAGGTGGTCTTGCACATTTACTTGAACATTTAGCCTTTAAAGGCACACAAGATGTAAAAGGTGAAGAATTTCAACGCCGTTTAGATCAATATACGTTAATGACCAATGCCAGTACCGATTATTATTCGACTAAATATACCAATATTGTACGCCCAGACCAAAACACCCTAAATGAAGTGATTTATTTAGAGTCACAACGTATGGACAAATTGGTGCTTCAAGAACAATTCGTTCCTTCAGAAATCAATATTGTGATGCGCGAACGCGAAGTGCGTATGGATCAGCCTTTTGCTGTGCTGATGGATCAAATGTGGAAAGCAGCCTATGGCAACAAGTCATTAGGTCGTTTACCAATTGGTGATCTTGCTGAACTACAGTCAATTAAAATGAATGAATTGAACAAATTCTATAAAGACTGGTATGCACCGAATAATGCGGTAATGGTGATTGCTGGTAAATTTGATAAAGCAGAAGTTTTAAAAGCCATTGATAAAAACTTTAGTGCGATAGCTGCACGTAAGATTCCTCAACAAGCAACAGTACCTTTACTTGATTCTTCAACCATAAAAAATCGTAATTTTGTGGTGAAAAAGGGCAGTGATCTTGCCAAATTCAATATTTATATGAATGGTAAGAATGAAAAAATTCAGCCAGTATTAGCACTTGCGCCATATTTATATACCTTACAACCGAGTGGTCATCTATATTCCAGCATGGTAGAAACTGGTGTAGCGACCAATGTTCAGTCGACAACATGGTTAGATGATGATTTTAATTTGGTGTTTATGGGGGCGATTTATGCACCAAACCATGATGCTCAAAAAATTGACAGTGCGTTGATTGCCGGTGTAGAAAAAAATAAAAGCTTTGATGATGTCGAATTAAAACGGGTTAAAAATCTAATCCAGAATGCCAACGAGAGTTTATTGACCAGTGCTGCTGCTGTTGGTGGTATGTTAAGTGATTATGTGGTGTCGTCTCATGGTAATTGGGCACAATATTTTAAAGATCAACAAGCCATTCAAAAGTTAAGCGTAGCTGAAACTAATGCAACTTTAAAAGCATTTTTAACTGAACAGCACCGTTTTAATGGTGATATTCAACCGACACCTGAAGACCAGAAAAAGGCCTTAGAGCAAAAGCAAGCTGCTGAAAAACCAAAAACTTTAGATCAACAAGCTGCTGCAGTAGAACCGTTAAAAGATGTCAGTGTTTATCAAGCGGAAGTTGCCCAATATGTTGAAAAATCGAAACAATATTTAACTGCAACAGAGAAAAAGATTCAACGTGGCACTTTAAAAAATGGGATGAAGTATGCTTTATTCCCAACCTCGACACGTGATGATAAAACCTATGCAACCATTGAGGTTAATTTTGGTACAGCTGAATCTTTAATGAATAAGGCACAAATTCTCGATTTTACGGCTTATTTATTATTACGTGCTTCTGAGCAATATAGCTTACAGAATATTGCAGATAAAACTATTGAAGCAAGTGGTGCAGCAACTGCGACGGCATCGGATAACGGGATTACTATTCAAATTTCAGCGAAAAAAGAAAAATTTGAAGAGTTCTTTAAATATATCGTGTCGGTGATGAAGAGCCCTAAGTTTGAACAATCACAATTTGATTTAATTAAATTACAAAGTTTATCTAGTTTGGATCGACCATATACTGAGCCTGAAACAGTATCCTCTTTAACCATTGCGCGCCTACTTGAAACCTATCAGCCAGGTGATTTACGTTATCATTTTGAACCAGAACTGGCTAAACAACAGATTCAAGCAGCAACCAATCAACAAGTTATTGATTTGTATAAAAAATACTTTGCAATGGACCATGCCTTTATTTCTATCACTGGGCAATATGATGCAAAACCGATCAAGAAGTTACTTGAGCAACAATTTGGAAATTGGTCAGCTAAACAACCTTATCAGCGTTTATCAACAGAATTTACCCCTTATAAAGCGCAGAAAGTGCATGCCCTTTCAGAACAACGTGAGTTTGGTAGTTATCAAGCTTTGCAGACCTTACCTGTAGGTGTAGACAATAAAGATGCCGCAGCACTGATTGTCTTTAGTTATATTTTGGGTGACTCGCAATTGTCTTCACGTTTAGGACAAGAGCTTCGTGAAAAAAATGCGTTGGTTTATGGTTTTGGTAGTCAATTAAACTTGGACTCTTTTAATGAAGCAGGTGCATTGTCGATCGAAGCCAATTACACAGCAGGAAAATCTGCTGAAGTATCGCAAGTGGTGCGTAAAGTGCTGAATGACTTATTAGCGACTGGAGTAACCAGTCAGGAGTTGGAAGCGGCTAAAGCCAATATCATGAAGCAACGTGTAACGTCTTTAGAAGATGAACGTGTGATTCATCGTATGTTAAACAGCCAGCTTGAACGCAATAAGAAAATGGATAGTCGTGCTTTAAGAGATCAAGAGTTTGCTCAACTGACCAAAGCGGATGTAGATGCTGTGATTAAGAAGTATATTAAACCTGATCAATTGGTTGAAGTGATGGCTGACCAATATGGTCAAGCTCAGAAAAATCTAAATTGATGATTTAATTACTCATTGACTTAAGGAAGCCATACATTTGTATGGCTTTCTTTTTTATAAAGATACAAGATTTATAAAAAAGAGCCGTCAAACTGTACTAATTTATATTCATTAAACTCAAAAAACCGAGGTATTGGACCTCGGTTTTCAGTTTAACGATGCTTGAAAAATAAATTATTTTTCAACAAATGCGCGTTCAATCACATAGTCGCCTAAAACACCCATTTTAGGTGATTCTTTGAGGCCGTGTTGATCAAGGAGCTCGACAACATCGTCAAGGAATGCTGGGCTACCACACAGCATTGCACGGTCAGTTTCTGGATTAAAACGTGGTAAGCCAATTTTTTCAAATAATGCACCAGATTCAATCGCAGTGGTTACACGACCTTGCGTATGGAAATCTTCACGGGTCACAGTTGGGTAGTAAACCAATTTGTCTTTAATACCTAGCTCTTCAAAAAACTCATTGTTTGGAAGTTCGTTGAGGATCAGGTCTTGGTAAGCCAATTCAGAAATAAAGCGTGTACCATGTACCACGATAACTTTCTCAAAACGTTCATAGGTTTCAGGATCGCGAATCGTTGATAAGAACGGTGCTAACCCCGTACCCGATGAAAGAAGGTATAAGTTTTTACCTGGATTCAAATCATCAAGTACCAAAGTACCTGTAGGTTTTTTTGAAATTAGAATTTCATCGCCAACTTTTACTTTTTGCAAAATAGAAGTTAAAGGACCATCAGGCACTTTAATTGAGAAAAACTCTAATTCTTCTTCGTAGTTAGCGCTTGCAATAGAATATGCTCGCATTAAAGGCTTACCATTGACTTCAAGACCAATCATCACAAATTGACCATTTTTAAAACGTAATGCAGTATCACGTGTGGTCTTAAAACTGAATAGAGTGTCATTCCAGTGGTGTACGTGAGTAATCTTTTCGACGTTGAAAGCAGCCATTAAAGGTCTCAATAAATTATCAAATTAGAACAGCCTGCTATTCTAATCTAAAATCATTCTCGATAAACTGAATATATTTAATTGAACTTATCAGAAAAAATGATTATGACTGAGTTAAGTCTCCCGATTATTGGGATTATGCGTTCTCCTTATGTTGAAAAATTTGGTATTCCTCGACAACCAAATCTGGTTCAGGTGGAGTCTTTTATCGAAATGCATGCACCCTACAACGTCTTGGAAGCATTTGAGGGAATCGAAGAGTTTAGTCATTTATGGTTGATCTGGCAGTTTCATGACAATAAAAATCAACAAGATAAAGATAAATTCCGTCCTCAAGTGAGGCCACCACGGTTAGGTGGAAATAAAAAAATCGGTGTATTTGCAACACGCAGTATGTATCGTCCTGCACCGATTGGCTTATCTGTAGTACAACTTAAAGCCGTTAAAAAAGAGGGTAATGCAGTTCGTGTATATGTGACAGGCAGCGACCTTTTAGATGGTACGCCAATTGTCGATATTAAACCTTATATTCATTATTCTGATGCTGTGGATGCGGCGCAAAGTGGTTATGCCCAGCATGAGCCTGTTCGTAAACAGGTTATTTGGTCTGAGCATGCACAGCAATTAAAAAGTAAATTTCTTCAAACAGCTGACATGGACCAAAAATATATCGCTGAACTTGAGTCGGTACTGGCTTTAGATCCTCGACCAGCTTATCAGCATGATGATGCACGTATTTATGGAATGCGTTTTGGGAAATTTAATATTAAATTTAGTTGTGTAGAAGAGGGGATCCTGATACAGGGCATTGAGTCGTTCAGTTATTGAAAACGTGATTCCATATCCTGCTTAAAACTTATGCGCTTTTGTTCGCAGTGATCGGAGCATCTCGGTTTAAAGAGCAGGAGAGTATCTACAATTACTCTAAAGTGGCTGTCTTGGCAAACTGCAGCAAATCTTGTTGTGATTTCAGCAAAAGCCGTTGCCGTTCTGCGGCAACCCAGCCCAAAGCAAACCAGACTTGGGGTTCTGTTTTGACCAATTTTTTTAACACATCTTCAGCAACAATCAGGTCATTGTAGAGACCTAAACTTTCTTGAGCAGGTTTAATGGCTTTTAAATATTTTTTGACTTGGCTTTTATCCGATAATGATGCTACAAACTCAATACTATAACGCAAACGCTTTAAGTTTTTACGAGTACGGTGCCGTGCTTCGATGTCTAAATTTAAATAGTTTTTCGCATCAGTTTGAATTTTGCGATGTAATTGCCTAACTTTTTTAAATGCTGCTTTATGTACAGCTATTTGAGATTTTTCATTTGATTCTTGGGCAATAAATTGAATCAGGGATAGGACTAAATAATTAAAATTAAAAGATCTAAACAGTTTGGTTAATTTTTGCGAATCAACATCTTGAGGTTCTGGAAGTTTAAACTTAGGTGCACCAGCCGCTTCAAGCTGAGGTAATAACTCTTCTCGAATCATATCTAAATCACGAGCCGAACCAAGTTGTCTAAATAGTTCGGTTAACTGAGTTTGCCAAGTGGGATCGATATGCAAAGACCAATTCGAAAAGGTTTTTAAAGCGCTTCTTAAGCGACGTATTGCCACACGTGCCTGATGAATATGTTTGGAATTAAAGTTTCCAGATGCAATTGCTGTACTGTTGGGGAGTAGATGAGATAGACAATTATTCACAATCTTTTTTAATGCATTCTCAGGATGATCCTTTGAATCAAGAATAAGTGGCGTTTGCAACTGTACGGGATTGTCTGGAGTATTTTGTGCAAGCTGAAAACCTTGTTGCGCTTTGCTACGGGTATCAAGCCATAAGTTATAGCGTTTCATCCGAGGTAAGATAAAAGAAATTAGATCTTGAACAGTACCTTGTTTCAGTTCAAATTCTAATTCACGTAATGCGAGATGCTGTTGATGGGCGATGATATGACCATGATCATAACTGACTTCAATTTCACTATTTTGAAATTTAAATAAACTGAGTTTTCTTTCGATGTCTGTTTGAAACTGAACTTCTAATCCGTCTTTATGTTGCTCTAATAAGCGTTTAATATTTTTAGCAATATGCTTATTACTGAGATAATTTTTTAGATCTAATCCTATTTCTGAGCTTCCGATGTTTTCCTCAAATTCTGCACGTTTGAGTCTTTGTTCTGTTGGAAGTTTGAGGGTTTGTACCCATTGCTTATTTTCTTGATCATCTTCAAGGCGTTGACGAAGCGAAATGGAATGCTCAGACAAAATAAATTGTGCCGTATCATAGTATTTGGCTTGTAAGTGCTGAATATTGGTATCTTTTCTTTGAAACGCTTTAATGAGCATTTCTTGCTTTTCTTCAGGTATTTGGAATTTCAATTCAATTTCAAACATGCTTATCGTTCCATTCTATTAGGGTCTGTTGACAATTCGTCTACGTTTGCGACTAAGAGTGTTTTTTAGATGATACAAGGCACGAAATATGAAATTTAGTCATTCTAAATAAATAGTTCGTAACGATGTAGCAGCAAAAAACACGCTAGTCCTGAAGGGTTGTGGCTAAAATTATCTCAGTCTGCGTTATGAAACTCGAAAATAGTCTCGCTATTCTCTTCGTTTCATGCCTTGCCTGCTCAATTTTAGCCGACAACGCAAGCCATTTATGAAATGTCAACAGACCCTACTTATTCTTTCGATTTTAATCCGATAAATTGTTTTTTTTGAGTTTTTAATGAATGATTACAAATTCGCAACGTGAATACTCACGCGACTACTATTCTTCAATTTTATGCAGTATTTAAAGAGATGATTTTATTCAATAACTTTAATCAATAAAACCATCTCTTCTTGCTGCTGATTTATTTTAAAAACTTACGGCTAACCAAGAACTGTTCTGTCGCTTCAAGCAGTTTTTCCGCATAAGCTTCTTGTTTTGCGGTAAGCCAGCCTAAGGCAAACCAATCACTGGCTTCTAGGTCGGTTTGTTGTAGGTAAGATGATGATGAAGCAAGCACTTGATATTGCTCACAAGCTTGTTGAGCATCATTTAAAGATTTCGCATATTTCTGTAAGTTCTTAACATCATAGATATTGGTTAGGATCGGAAAGCTAAATTTTAATTCATTTAAATGCTGAGCCAGCGCTTCTAAACTTTCAAGGTCAGATAGATCGGCTTCATTTAAACTTTCTTGTAACTGTCGATACTGATTTTGCAATGTATTTTGCGCAAACCATTTTAAGTCATGGGTTGGCGCTTTCGCAGACTGTCCTAAACTGAACATGAGTAATTCTAAATAGTGCTGCACATTTTGAGTTGATTTGACCAAATTGATAAGTTTTTCATTGGCATACAAAATATCCCGATCTAAACTTTGCGCCGTTTTCGGATTTTGCAGTAAAGCACCTAATGTGCGTTGCATATGTTCAAAATGCTGTAAGTTTTTAAAATGACTCTCAAACGCTGAAAGTTGATGTGACCATTTATCCGTTTTGGTATCTGTCCAATCCTTAAAAAGAGAAAGACTTAAGTGTAAATGGTGTAGGGCCGTCTGTGCTTGAATAATATGTTCAGGTTGGGCAACCTGTGCAGAAATCGCGGCAATATTTGGCAATAAATGTTGTAATTGACTGGCAATAAGCACTCGTAAATTTTTATCTGCAGTGTCTTTTTTATTTAAAATGGTTTCTTTGCTGAGCTGTGCTGGACTGACTTTTTGATCCACAGTTAATAAGTGTCCAAACTCAGCTTTGCTACGTACATCAAGCCACAAATGATACTTTTTAACCCACTCAAAACTAAAAGCTAAAAGCGATTGAATTGAGCCACTTTTTAACTCAAATTCAACCTCATGAATTTCTTGTTTTGAGGTTTCGGTTCTGACTTCACCAATATCGAGGCTGATTTCAATTTCAGCATCTTCAAACTGAATCACACGGATGGTACGTTGGATGTCGGTTTCAAATTGTAATTGGAGTTCATCAAATTTATCCCCCAATGCATTTTTTAAAACAGCAAGTGCTTCGGGTTTATTCTGGTAAATATCAATATCTAAATGTGGGGCTTCAGCAAGCTCACCTAAATCAATATTGTCTTCAAAGCGTTGTAAATGGCTTTTGGTGGCGGCTTTTAATGTTTGTACCCAACGTGTTCCTTCTAAGCGTTGACGTAGTGCAGCGCCGTGTTGGGACATCTGACGATCAGGTGTGTCGTAGTATTTTGCTTGTAATTGAATAATTTGGGATTTTTTAGGATCTAATGCTTTGAGGAGTGCATTGCGGCGGGCTTCCGGAATTTGAAACTTTAATTCAACTTCAAGCATGTGAGGGTCCTAAGTGTTAATCATGGTTATTAGATAATTAAACATTATTGAATGTTTAATCGGGCATTGTAACTTAAAATGTGTCATCAGAAGACTTGTATAGCATGCCATTTGAGTATTTTTTACCGCAATATCGTTACTCATTAAATATTTAGAATGACAAAATTTCCTATTTCGTGACTTGTATGGTCTGGGCAATACTTGAAGTCGTAAATATAGATGAATTGTCAACAGACTTGATATTGAATTTGGCTGTTATTGCAGCATAAAATAAACTAAGCTGATTAAAAATAAAACAGGATGATTGATCATGAACGCGTATGTTGAGCCTAAATCGGAATTAGAGCAAAACCCGAAGTTTGAATTACCAATTAAAAACTATTCAGAATTTTATCGTTTTTATTTAACTGAACACCGTAGCATGATGAGTCGCCGTTTGCATGCAGCTGGAAGTAGTGTCGGTATTTATTTTTTTAGCAAGGCAATTCGTCAACGTAAAGCAAAATACGTGGTCTATGGACTGCTTTCAGGCTATGCATGTGCTTGGGTGGGGCATTTTGTATTTGAGAAAAATAAGCCAGCAAGTTTTAAGCAACCATTTTATAGTTTTATTTCAGACTGGCGTATGCTTTCCGATATTGTACGTGGCAATTTAAGTTTAAAAGACCGTAGTCTAGATAAAATTGAGAGCTAATCTTGTCAGTATAGTAATAAATTAAACATAAAAGCTTAGAGATTTCTAAGCTTTTTTGTTTTTGTCACGTCTTCGCTGAGAAAACTTGCTTATAATCCATTTATTTGATTGTTTGAGAATATTGAATGCGCGGCCTTTACCTGATTACCAACGACGATCCAATCCAATTATTATTAGAAAAACTCGAAGCTGCTTTAAGCACTAAGCAAGTCGCTATTCTTCAGTATCGCCGTAAAAAAGTAGCTCAATCTGACCAAGCAAATGAAGTGAAGCAGATCAAGCAACTGTGTGAAAACTATCAGACACCATTTTTGATTAATGATGATTTAGATTTAGCTGAACAATTTAGTTTAGGTGTTCATCTTGGGCAGTCTGATGGTGAAATTTCAGATGCAGTGCAACGTTTACCACACGGTGTCATCATTGGGCGGACTTGCTTAAACTCAATTGAGTTGGCTGAAAAAGCAATCGCTGAAGGGGCAAGCTATGTGGCCTTTGGCGCAATTTATGCAACATCGACCAAACCTGAAGCAGGGAATATTGGCCTAGCGACATTACAGCAGGCATCTGAAAAGTTTGATTTACCTATTTGTGCTATTGGTGGTTTAACAGTTGAAAATTCTCAAGCTGTGATTGAGGCTGGTGCTGACCTTTGCGCTGTGATTAGTGATATATTAGCTTTATCAGTTGAAAATATTCCTGCCCGTGTCGCAGCTTGGGCACAGTTATTTGCAGAAACTGCAAAATCTTAATTTGTATCGTGATTTTTTATATCATTTTGAAATTTTAGTATTCTACAGGATTGAGTCGATTTATGAGCCTATCTCCAAAACAAGAGCAATTGTTTAAACAAGCCAGTAAACATATTCCAGGTGGAGTGAATTCTCCAGTACGAGCGTTTAATGGGGTGGGTGGTACGCCAGTATTTATCGAAAAAGCCAAAGGTGCTTATTTATACGATGTCGACGGCAAGCGCTATGTGGACTATGTGGGTTCTTGGGGGCCGATGATTTTAGGTCATGCACATCCTGATATTATCCAAGCAGTTCAAGAAGCAGCGGTTGATGGTTTAAGCTTTGGTGCACCGACGGTACATGAAACCACACTGGCTGATTTGATCTGTGAAATCATGCCATCAATTGAATTGGTCCGTATGACCAACTCAGGTACTGAAGCAACCATGACGGCTATTCGTTTGGCACGTGGTTATACAGGTCGTGACATGATTGTGAAATTTGAAGGTTGCTATCATGGACATTCAGATTCTTTATTAGTTAAAGCGGGTTCAGGCATGTTGACCATGGGTGAGCCAACATCAAAGGGTGTACCTGCTGATTTTGCCAAGCATACGGTGACCTTGCCATATAATGATATTGAAGCTGTTAAAGCTTGTTTTGCGAAATATGGTCAAGAGATTGCAGGGGTAATTGTTGAACCTGTTGCTGGAAATATGAATCTGGTTAAACCAATCACAGGTTTCTTAGAAACGATTCGTGAGCAATGTGATCAATACAAATCAGTATTTATTATTGATGAAGTGATGACAGGTTTCCGTGTAGCACTCGGTGGTGCGCAAGCATATTATAATGTAAAACCTGATTTAACGACTTTGGGTAAAATCATTGGTGCTGGATTACCAGTTGGTGCATTTGGTGGACAACGTGAAATCATGGAATGTATCGCGCCTTTAGGCGGGGTTTACCAAGCAGGAACCTTGTCGGGTAATCCTTTGGCTATGCGAGCAGGGATCAAAATGTTTGAAACCCTTCGCCAACCTAACTTCTACAGCGATTTGTCTGCAAAATTAGATCAATTATTACAAGGTCTACAAGCGGCTGCAGATGAAGCTGGAATCCCATTCTTTACTCAACAAGCGGGTGGTTTGTTTGGTCTTTACTTTACTGATCAAACCGAAATTAGCAGTTTTGACCATATTTTAAAATGCGATATTGAAGCATTCCGTAAATTCTTCCATGGGATGTTAAATCGTGGTGTAAACCTTGCTCCATCTGCATTTGAGGCAGGCTTTATTTCAGCTGCACACAGTGATGAAGATATTCAGTTTACCATTGATATGGCTAAACAAGTCTTTGCTGAAATGCAAGCTTAAGGGGATTTAAGACCACTTCGATTGCTTGAATAAATGAGCAGAATGGACAGTCTTTTTGAATCAAGTTTGATTTAGAATAAAAGCCTGTAGTCCTTAGACTACAGGCTTTTTTTGTGATTTTAGACATTATAATTCAGGAAGAAAATATGCAAACCAAACACTATTTAACCTTATCTGATGCAGAGTTTTTATTGAATAAAGCACATCAATATGCAATTGATCATGCTTTTAATGTCAGTATTGCCATCGTTGATGAAACGGGCAATTTATTGGCAATGAAGCGTATGGACGGTACTTCTGCATTGACGTCGAATTTCTGTTTGGACAAAGCCAGATGCTCTGCATTAAGTCGTAGACCGTCAGGATCATATGAGACCCTTATAAAAAATGGTCAAATGGGATTTTTAACCATGCAGAGCGGCTCAGGGATGTTGGAAGGTGGTGAGCCTATTTTGTATCAAGGTCATTTGGTTGGTGCAGTGGGTATTTCAGGAGTGAAATCATTTGAAGATGCTGAAATTGCACGACATGCAATTCAAGCCTTTCTTGCTCAATTTAATTAAAATTCTATACTTAAAAATTATGTGTATCAGTAAATAAGTTTGAAGAGGTGTTTAAGTATACACCTCTTTTATCTTGTAAAATTACAAACGATAGAATTGTTTGGCATTATGGTGGAAGATATTTTCCAGTGCATTTTCATCATATTGCATCACGATATCACTAAACGCATCAATGATATTCACCAGACTGGTATTGACCCGATCCATTGGGAAATTGGAAGCGAACATCACCCGATAGGTGCCAAAACTTTCCAAAGCATGCAGAATTAGTGGTGCAACAAGATCAATGATTTGTTGCTTAGAGGCCAGTTGTTTTTTCTTATAAAATTGATGACCAAGCACTGGCATAAATAGACCAGACATTTTGGTATATACATTTGGATAAGCAGATAATTCAGCAATAGCATCTTGCCATTGATAAAAAATATTTTCACGTGCTGTTTTTGATAAGCCTGTATTTTGTCCAATTTTACCAAACAGGCCTGCTGGTGTACCAAGGTGGTCTAAAACAATTGAGGTTTCGGGGAACTTTTTTGCCAGCTCAATTACATCGGGAATTTGATGAGAATACACCCAAGCATCAAAACTCAGGTTATGTTGCGCGAGTTGTTCAAAGCCTTTTAAGAACTTTTTCTCAGTATATAGGTGTGGGAGATCCGTCCAATTATGCACACCTTTATCTTCATGAAAGGAAGCCATGCGGCGTATACCGCGCAAATGTTTAGATGCTTTTTGGTGTAACTTTAAAATCTTTTTGAAATTAGGATCGCACGGGTCCGCGGTAGCCACGATGCCACCAAGTTTTACGGTATTTTCATTAAAGGGTAAGGATTCAATAAATTCTGTTTCACCTACGACACCTTTGCCTTTCTGTTTGGCCCAACTGGCTTCAATATGCACCACTTGTTCGACCGTATATGAGCCAAGATCATGTTTATAGTCTTGTGGTAAATAGGGTCGGGTAATGTGTTCCGTTAGTCCAACCGTTTCAATCAAATCTTTAGCTTTGACTAAACGAACCATTTTATCAAGTAGGAATGGATGCTTGCCCAAAAGCTTTACCGCAAATGCTGCTGCATGAGGGGTGTTGTAGGGATCCCATTGGTGAATATGTGGGTCAATGATTGGAAAATTCAAATCTTGCATATAACGTCCAAATTGTTATTTATTATCAAAATACAATACATGAATTTTATAAAAGATGAATATTGTCGCTTGGTAAAATTTATGAAGTAGAGCCATTGGAAGGAGTCAGTTGATTTATTGTTTTGGGGTGACTGCCAAAACTGTTATAAAAAAATAGCCTCATTAATGAGGCTATTTTATCAATGCTTAGATCAATCTAAGATGATTTAACTTACATTAGTGTTGATGATCATGGTCATCATGATCATGTTTGTGGGTATGAAAATCTTCGTTTTTACGGAAGCGGAGATAATTTTCAAACTGTTCACAATACTCATCATAGTTGTCTTCAAGCATCATTTGGAATTGTTGCAATATATAAGACATGACTTGTTCTTTGGCATCACGCATTTCATCACCATCTTTAAAGGTGTTTGCAGCAACCCAAGTATTAAAACGTGCAGTAGCGAAGAGCATTGCTGAGCTGACTTGTCCACGAAGTTCTTCTGGCTTAGGTTGCTGTCCTTTCGCTGGGCGGCAAAACTCATTGGCTTGTTTGATGAACTCATCCGCACGCTCAAAAAAAACAGCATTTAAGGCTTCTTCTTCGGTGACATCAGTAGCATCGATTTTTTGAGACATGACTTTTCCACATAGCGTATTTCATTGGTGCGCTATTATAGGCAATCCACAGGTTAAACGAAACGCTTTACTTCCTCTGTATCTGAATTTGAAAAATAGCTGTCAAAATTTTCTTGATATTCATCAAGATGATCTTCAAGCATGAGTTTAAATTGTTCCACGTAATAGTCTAAAATGACTTGGCGATCTGTTTTAAAATCTGGCGCTTGCTGGTAGGCGCATGCTGCATGCCAAATGCTATAACGGGCATTGGCATACATAAATGACGCACTGATCTTTCCCGGGTGTGCTGTCAAGTGAGACACTTGATGATTTTGATCTGCAAATTGATTGGCAAGTGCGATAAATTCATCCGCGCGCTCATAAAAGTATTCGTCAGCTTCAACTTCTTCAGATTCTTCAAAAAAATCATTATTTTCGGACATTATCATTCCTTTTCATAGACTTGTTTCATTGATATAACTATAGCATACTCAAATAGCCTAAGCTTAAAAAATACTCAAGGAGTAGATAATGCAAGATGCGATTGCCATACAAAGCTTGAAAAGTGATATTGCATTATTACGTCAAAATATTTGGCCACCTGTAAACTTGAGCAATGTTGAAGGTTTGCCTATTTATTATGGGACACAATCGGAAGTAGATACCTACTATAAACAGTGGCTTGGTTTGGTTGAAAGGGCACAAATGTTGTATCAACCTTTTATGGATGATGAGGTTTTAGATGTTGCTCAATTACCTAGCCATTTAAATTTACCTTTGTTTTTCTTTCATGTAGATCGGATTCGGATTAATAAAACCCGTGCCAAAGAATCAAAGACTTTTCGTGGAATTGCTGCATTGGTAGAGAAATGTGGGCAATTTGAACCCAGCCAAATTAAAAATATGTCACAGTGGTTAAACAGTGATGATACCGCTGCCTTGGTTGCACATCGTGAGTTCATTGATTTAAGAACCTATATTTTTCAGTTTGGACAAAGTGAATATACGAGAACACGATTTTATGTGAATGGTTTAGTGCTGAGCACTGAAAAAGATTTTGAATTGGTGGATGCCCGCGATAAGCCGCGCAAGTCAAGAAATGATAGCTATGCTGATCCTTTAGCGGATAACAATCTCTGGAAAGTATTTGGCAAATATCGTTAGACTGTTGTGAAATAGAAGGTTGTAGATTTTGTTAAACCTGCTGTGATTTTTAACTTTGTTATTTTTCTAGCTACAAATTGAAACGAGTAAATTATTTTAAACACTGACTAAAAATAAGATTTAGTCAGTGTTATATAAAAGAATATCTTTTATTTTACAGCATCAATTGCAGCACTTGCTGTTTTGTTAAATAGCGTACATTCTGACTTTAAGCCATTTAGATAAGCTTCTTGTAACTGAGCATTTATACTGTTTTTACCAAACTCAGCAACAGCGTCTTGATAATCTCGTTCATATTGCTTAATTTTGTTTGAAAGTATGTCATATTCACCTGCAGTATAATAGTTTGCTGGGTAATAGTCAGAGCCGATTTTAGCTACAGCATCAACCGATGTATTCAGTTGCATGTCTCGGGATAAATCTAAGTTGAACTTTCCTAGCACCGTTGAAATATAACCGTCTTTAAAATATTTTGATGGGTCGTAATTATTCAGACGATAGCCTGAATAAAGATCAGCGAAGCTTATATTTGTTGAAGAGGAAATAGATCGTAAACATGTTGATCCAGACGGGAATGTTTTGCCTTTAAGTTTTTGCACATAATATGAAGAATAAGTGCCAACTATTGAGCTAAGCGCAATATTTGAGCCAGCATAATGCTCAAATCCATCGATATATGGACTAATTGCTTTGCCTGTTAAGTTGACTGTTTCAAATTTTTCAGTTAATTCTAATTGGTTATAGTTACGTGATGAATAAGGTGTAAATGTCCAAACTGTCGCTGTTTGCGATTTCAGCGTTGCATATTGATAGCCAAAATCAGTTTTACTTTTAGGCGCATCATAGAGTCCATCTGTTGCTAGATAATCACTTAAAAGATCAGATGAAAGGAACTGTGTTGAACCATCAACGTTATATTCACCATTGATGTACATTTGCTTATTGTTAAAACTAAACTTTACTTTAGTAAAGAGGTTAATGTCTTGGGTTGAAGCGCCAGTTTCATATCCAAACCATTCAGACTCATTGTTTGTTGTATAATCCCCAGCATCTGAATCACCTCCACATGCGGTTAAAAATAATGAAGAAATGATGGTAAAAGACAGTAATTTAATTTTCATGAATTATTCCAAATTATAAAATATTAAAATTTATGAGTATAAAAATTCTCGCTGTCATCATATTTCAACATTTTATTTTTTCAACATTTTTTTGATGAAATTTTAAAATTCTCTTAATTTTTATAATTATATATTGATCGAAATCTTAAAATAATTTTGCTGCTTTTCAATTTCATCCTTGCAAAAAGTGCTTTAATATTGAAGAACCCAAACAAAAACTGTAATAAACATCGTCATATGCAAAATTTGAATTGGAGCAAAGATCAAGGCATAGCGGCTGCCACCACTTAAAAATGCATTTATCGATTTCGCAATGGCATGTGCTGCTAAACCTAAAACAAAGGCGAGAGATAAGATGTGATTACTCGGTTCTCCCTGAATGACAATTGTGGCCAAAGCGCCATGAATTTCAAATAATGAGGCCAAAAGCGCACCTGCAATTAAACCCGCATCACCCAATAAAAGATTTAGCCCATATACACCCGCCTGAATCAAGGTTAACGACACTGCAATAATGGCTGCTTCATTTAGACTAAACATACGACTATCTACAAGCTGGTTATTCTCAATCGGTTGTGTGTGACGCATAAACCATAAGGCAAAAATGGTTAGGATCGCGATAGCGATTAAGCAGGGCAGTACAATGAGTTTGAACCAAGTAATACTGATACCAATCACAATAATCATGAGTTGTAGTAGGGTTGCCACGCAAGACATTAATGCTGCCCCAGCATTGGCTTTGGCTTCTGCACGTCCATTTCGGACTTCTAATCCTAAGCTGGCAATGGTAGCGGTACTGGAAACAAAACCTGAAGCAAGCGAAGACAACAGCATAGCATTTTTTGATGACAATAATCGTTTGGCAATATGTGCAAGTGCTTGCACCGCCAAGATTAAGGTGAGTAATTTTAAAATAACATAGGGGTTAAGCACAGCACCCCATAAAGCTTTGTTTGGTGTCAGTGGCAATGCAATTAATAACAATGCCAGTAAGAAAATTCCATCTTTAAATTCAGATTCTGTAATCCATTTCCCGGCAATGCCATGCATAGAATGTTTGGTCATCAACAAGACGGTGAGGATGACCGATAAACCTGCGGCAAAAGAAATATTCCAAACGCATATTCCACCGATAAAATAAGTGAGTATAAATGCAATTTCAGTAGTTATACCGGGATCATCAGTTTGATTCTTTAAAGAATAAATGACGATACCACCTGTAATGAATGCACCCGCAATGCCAAAATAGGGACCAAACAAAAAACAAACAGCACCAAGTAAAGCACAAATAGCAAAAGACCTTAAACCCGCAAAACTATTTTGATTTTCACGTTGCTGACTTCGTTCACGTTCAAGACCGATAAGTAGACCACAACCCAATGCAGCCGCAATGATGGTGAGGAAATCAGTATAAGAGCCAAATGAAAATGGATATAGCGATATAAAATTCATAGTGCTCTCCAAATAAGACCATGAATTAATAGAATGATTTCAATGTATCGCAAAGTTTTAGAAAAACAAAAGTTTATTTTTTAGCCTTACGTTAAATACATTATTGAATTTAGAAAATCCAAGAAATACAACAATTAATTTTGTTATAGTAGATTGAGTTTCGGGGATATAACAATGCAATTTAATTTTGAAATTGATACAGCTTGGTGTTTAGAACAATTATTAAAAGATGGTCGTATTACAGAGCGTGAAAAACTATTGGTACAAACCACCCATCGACAACGCGATCAGTTGAAGTGGCATCCTTTGCAATGGATTGCCAGCTTTAAGCTCGTCGATGCTAAAAATCCAATAAAAAGACTGACATTGACTACGCTAACAGAATGGTTAGCTGAAAAAGCCGAACTCAATTCATTTACGATTGATCCATTAAAGGCCGATGTGACTTCACTAACCAATGTCATGTCACAAGAGTTTGCAATAAGAAATAAAATTTTAGCAGTTGAAGTCAGTGCCGATAAAATTCTGATTGGTACAGCACAGCCTTTTATAACGGATTGGGTACATAATTTAGAACGTAGTTTAAGTCCAAAAAAAATCGAAAAAGTAGTATTGAATCCTGAGTTATTACAACGTTATTTAACTGAGTACTATCAAGTCAGTAAAGCGGTCAGCAACTCACAAAAATCCAGTGCCTATGATAAAGAAAATAAGGGTGTAGAAGCACTTTTACAATTGGGTGATACCCAGAATCCAGATGCCAATGATCAGCATATTGTGAAACTTGTCGATTGGGTTTTACAGTTTGCTTTTGAGCAAGGGGCGAGTGATATTCACTTAGAACCGCGTAAGGAAAAAGGTAAAATTCGTTTTCGTATCGATGGGGTACTGCATACAATTTATAATATGCCAGCCAATACCTTAACCGCAGTTATTTCACGGATTAAAATTTTAGGCCGTATGAATGTTGCAGAAAAACGTAAACCTCAGGATGGGCGTTTAAAAACACGAACACCGAAAGGGCAAGAAACCGAGCTACGTCTTTCAACTTTGCCAACTGCTTTTGGTGAAAAGTTGGTGATGCGTATCTTCGACCCAGAAGTTTTGGTACGAAGTTTCCAACAATTAGGTTTTGATGAACATTTATTGGCACAATGGCATGCTTTAACTCAACATAGTCATGGCATTATTTTGGTGACTGGCCCCACAGGTTCAGGTAAAACTACCACGCTTTATTCTTCGTTAAAACAATTGGCAACCGAGCAAGTGAACGTCTGTACCATTGAAGATCCAATTGAGATGTTGGAGCCAAGTTTTAACCAGATGCAGGTCAATCAAGGGATTGAGCTAGGTTTCGCTGATGGTATCCGTGCTTTGATGCGTCAAGATCCAGATATTATTATGGTTGGAGAAATTCGTGACCAAGATACTGCCAACATGGCCATTCAGGCTGCATTAACAGGTCATTTAGTGCTTTCAACTCTGCATACCAATGATGCGCCATCAAGTCTGACACGTTTGCATGATTTAGGTGTGCAACCTTTTTTAACCGCTGCAACGATTTTGGGAGTATTGGCTCAGCGTTTAGTGCGTAAGCTTTGTCCGCATTGCAAACAAGAAACCTTTATCAATGAACAAGAGTGGAAACATTTGACATTTGGCTATCAGACCAAAATGCCTAATTTTGTATATAAAGCAGTTGGGTGTGAGGAATGCCGTCAAACAGGTTATAAAGGTCGTGTTGGGATTTACGAGTTTATGCCAATTAGCCTTGAGGCAAAGCAGAGAATTAGTGCAGGCGTGACTTTAGATGATTTAAAAATGCAGGCAAAAAAAGAAGGCATTGAACCATTAAGAATTGCTGGTGCACGTAAAGTATTAGAAGGCATAACCACGCTGGAAGAAGTCCTTAGAGTTGTGCCTTTAAATTAATTTTGACTTAAAATAGCAAATGAAGAAATCCTAAGATTCACCTCATGTTGGTTTGTTTTAATGCTTCTATCGAAACGATGAACCGATATGAGGACACAACAATGAACATCCTTGCGAAAACAATTTTAACCACAAGCTTGATTGGTTTAACAAGTTTTGCCACTGCAAACACAGCAGTAAATCAATCAGCGCTTACACCAAGTTTAACCACAGTAAAACAAGCTTTAACATTGAAAGATGATACCAAAGTGCAGCTTCGTGGTAACGTGGTCAAAGCAATCGGTGACGAAAAATATCAATTCCGTGATAGCACAGGTAGCATTACTGTCGATATTGATGATGAATTATGGCAAGGTAAACCGATCGCGGCAAATGCTACAGTGACATTGTTTGGTGAGGTCGATATCGATTATAAACCGACAAAACGTGTAGAAATTGATGTGGATGCCGTGAATTTTTAATTATTTTATCCATTAAAACAAATCACAGCAGATTCTAGTTATATTCTCTAAGACTACATGTGTATGCATGTGGTCTTTACCTATGTTCAATAAGTATGAACAGCAACAAACAGCAGATTTTATTTTGATCAAGGCTTTGTCTGCCTAAAAGGAGAGAGAGGTTCTATGCGAATTTTGCTCGCTGAAGATGATAGTTCACAAGCTGAAAGTATTAAATCTTGGTTGGAAATGGATGGCTACAATATAGATTGGGTTGAACGTGGTGATCATGCAATTTTAGCCATAGAACAGCATCAATATGACTGTATCTTATTAGATCGTGGTTTGCCCAAAGCCACTGGTGATGAAATTCTCAAACTGTTAAAACGTCAATTTCCAGAAATTCCTGTGATTTTTCTTACGGCGAGAGACAGTATTCAAGATCGTGTGCAAGGTTTGGATCTCGGTGCAAATGACTATCTGGTAAAGCCTTTTAGTTTAGAAGAATTATCTGCCCGAGTACGGGCACAGCTCAGACAAACTCAAGTCACAAATTTACATGAAATAAAATATGAAAATTTAGTGTTAGATACTCAAGCGAAAACGGTATTTCAGGATCAGCAAGTTGTTCATCTCACCGCAAAAGAATTTCAAATTTTATATAAATTGATGCAAAAGCCTGAACATATTGTGACACGTGAGCAATTGGAAGAATCACTTTATGCTTGGGGAGATGAAATTGAAAGTAATGCGATTGAAGTTTATATCTATCAATTGCGTAAGAAGATTGGTGGACATTTGATCAAAACAATCCGTGGCTTGGGCTATCGTATGAATAAAGAGCAAGATTGAATATTTCATCATTACTTTTAATGATTTCAATAGGATGAATATGACACAGGCAGTATCACTACAAACCAAGCTGATTAAGACCTCCATGCTAAGTTCAATTGTGGCAGGTATTTTTGCGCTGATACTTCTGGTGAGCCTTTCGATTTATCACAATATGAAGGTACAAGATGAAATCATGGATGAAGTTGCAGTTATGCTTCTGATCTCAGATTTAAGTGCGACTTCTGGTTTTCAATTGGATGAGTTAAGTGATGAATTTGATATTCAGTACCGATTGATGAATGGTGAGGTGATGTTGACCCACTCACCCGAATTTGATTTGCAACAAGGTCAAGCCAATCTCCTATCTGAACATGAAGGAAATGGATATGGATTTATTTGGTCAAAGGATAAGTTGTTACGTAGCTACAGAGCGATTGATCAAGATTCTCAGTTAAGCGTCTATGTTGTACAGCCCTTAAGTGTCCGTTTTAAAGACTTATTACAAAGTTTTATCAGCTATTTATTGGTTTTATTAAGTCTCTGGTTGCTGCAATGGCTGATTTTACATTTCTCAGTTAAAAAACAATTTAAATCCATTCAACTGCTTTCGACGGAAATTGCTGAGAAAAATGCCAATGATCTCAGCTTAATTCAGCGACAACCTGCATTTAAAGAACTTGAGCCGATGGTTAATCAGCTTAATCAAATGCTTGTTCGACTAGATCAAGCTTTAATTGCTGAACAACGTTTTACCGCAGATGCATCACATGAATTACGTTCGCCACTTTCTGCGATACAAATGCGTTTGCAGTTATTACAACGCAAATATGCAGAGGTTCCTGAGATTTATCAGCAACTCAATAGTATTCAAAATGATGTGAATCGAGGAACGCTGGTCCTTGAAAATCTTTTGCTTTTGGCACGATTAGATCCAGCGGATGCCAGTGAATTACCGAAGACTTGGATAAGTCTGGGGCAAATGACTCAGCATGTGTTAAATAGCTTGGCCCCATTTATAGATGACAAGCAGATTCAGATTGATATTCAAAGCGAAGATGTTCAGGTCTATGTAAATGAAGAATTACTGTTTATTTGTATTCGCAATCTTGTCGATAATGCAATTCGTTATACGCCATTACAGGGCAATATTTATATTCAGATTGGACCATTAAATAATTGTAATTTCTTTGAAATCCAAAATGATGGTGAGGGTATTCCTCAAGACATCTTAGATCGTTTAGGTGAACGTTTTTACCGAGCTTTGGGGAGCAAAACACAAGGTTCAGGCTTGGGTTTGTCAATTTGTAAAAAGGTGATCGATCTGCATCATGGAGAGATTCAGTTTACTGCTTCCGAATATGGTGGTTTGAGCGTTTGTGTTTATTTACGTTAAAGCTGTGCGATTAAATGGGCATTTTTATTGAATGTTTAACATTTCATTGGTGGATTGTTTTATAGAGATAGGGTGTTGTATAAAAATCAAAAGACAAGCATTAAAATTCAACTGACAAAATTAAAAAGCAGTATGCGCTGATTCATACTGCTTGTTCCCACGTTTTTTGTTTTAACTTAATGTTTTTATAGTTATTTGGTCAAAATTAGACGATTGTTACGTGTTAAACGTAAGCGATATTCTTCTCCAGCATGCATGATGCGAATTTCGCGCCCTAATGCAAATAAGTTATTTGAATGTAACATCGGAAGAGATTGGTGAGCTTCTGTGTTACGTGTGAATAGGCTAAAAGGTGCGTTCATTATTGTTACTCCGTGTGGGGTGCTGTCTAAGTGATTTAAATGATAATCATTATCGAATAGATCTGTCAACGATAATTTTTATCATTTATAAAATTTCTATAATTGCTTACAATTCATTAAAAATTCAGGTGTCGATTTTTATGTCTAAACCCAATATTCATGTGGCTATTGCTTTATTACTTCATCGTGGGAAGGTGTTGGTCGGTTGGCGCAATGCAGATCAGCATCAGGGTAATAAATATGAATTTCCTGGTGGCAAAATTGAAGCAGGGGAAACACCTGTCGAAGCATGTCGTCGAGAGATCTTTGAGGAAGTTGGAATAGGTATCGAGCAATGGCGAGCTTTTGACCTAATTCATCATGTTTATGATGATGTTGAAGTGTTTCTCCATTTTTTTCATGCTACGGTTCCTGAACAATATTTGCATGATATTCAGAAACCTTGGACATGGTATGGACGTGATCAACTATTTGCGCTTAATTTTCCTAAAGCCAATCAAGCGATCATTCAACGCTTGTACTGGTCGCATCAAATTAAAATCTCCGACAATCTTTCAGCATTGAGCATAGAAAAAAGTCCAAATGACAACGCGCAATTTTTTTATTTTAGAGCGATTGCAGATCAGGTTGCTGTAACACAAATTTCACAGTTAGCTCCAAATGCCTTATCTCGCTTGATTGTCAATATAGAGCTGTGGCAACAGTTGTCTGAGCATCTTCAAAAAAGTATAGCTGCTGTACATTATAAACAGCATCAATTGATGGATTTACACATTGGGCAGTTACCAATCGGTCTACGTTGTATAGCAGCATGTCATGATCTGGTGTCTATACAGCGAGCACAGACATTGGGTTTTGATGCTGTGATTTTAAGTCCCGTATTTGCAACCCAGACCCATCCTGAAGCCCATGCGCTTGGATGGGAAAAATTTGCTGAATATGCCAAGACCTGTGATTTACCCATCTTTGCATTGGGCGGATTAAGCCAAGCTGATTTAGCGATTGCACAACAGCATTATGCATACGGGATTGCTGGGATTCGAAATTTTTAATCGAGCAGAGATATTGGCTTAAACAGTTATAAGCGTTGTAACTGTTTTTGCGCTTCTGCGATGCTCTGTTGACTTTTTAATTGCTGAGCAGCCTGCAAAATAACATTCCAAAAGGTTTTCTTTTGGGATGGACTTTGCGCATAACTTAAACCACGTCGCGCTAGAGATTCAGCATTCGCATACTGTTTCTTCTGATTGGCAATTTGAGCCAAATAAGAGAACACTTGTGCCGATTGTGGTGCTATACGTTGTGCATGGATTGCATAACGTTCAGCTTCATCCCATTGGCCCTTTTGATATGCGGTTTGAGTTTGTTGGATGAGCTGTTTAAATGCTGGGATATTTTCCCCATCCTCAAATTTTTGCGTTTGAGGCTTGGATTGCGGAGCAATCACGACAGGAACTTTTTCACGTTTAATTTCAGGGCGTTCATAAGGGGTAATTTTTACCCCATCTGGTGTAGCAACCCCATAGTCAGGTTGTTTAGATTTTGGCTTTTCAACAGATTTGCTCGGTTTAGAATTTTGTTGGGGTGTTGTTTGACACCCAGCCAAAGTTAATAGTCCGCTTAAACTTAGAATATAAGCGATTGTGCTTACATTTCGTTTCATCACAAATTCCTATTTAAAGCCAATTTACCCGTATATTTAACAGACCCTAGTTGTTATAACTACCACTCGAGATCACATGACCTCTTGAGTCCTGATCTAAACTGTCTTCACTTTCGCGAATATAGTTTTCTATACTATCACTTGAATGTGGTTGTGAAGTGTTTTGTTGCGTATCAGGTGTGGATTGAGGATCAACTTGATAATATGGCATGCCGCACTCTGTCGCACGATTAGGGACAGTGTGGCGTAATAATGGAATATATAGCGCGCCTTCACAGCCTTGTGCTGAAAGCTCCCCAGTTCGAGAGTCAATCCATTGCCATGAAATATCATCTGTTTGACGTAAATTCACTGGTTTTTGGCGTAATTGCTTCATGACATTGATCCAGACAGGTAATGCACCTGATGAACCTGTAAGCCCAGTAATTTTATTGTTGTCTAAGCCTAACCACACCACTGCTAAATTATTGCCTGAGTATCCAGCAAACCAAGAATCACGGGTATCGTTGGTTGTACCTGATTTACCCGCAAGTTTGAGATCAGCAGGTAATGTGTTGTAAGCCGCTTTACCCGTACCCGCAGACATAACTTGTTGTAAGCCAAAGTTCAATAAGAAGGCAGCAGAAGGGTCTATGGTCTGTTGTACATTTAAACCAAAACGTTCCAATAAACGACCATTAGAATCTACAACAGTACGGATGGCTTTGGTTGGATATTTAAATCCACCTGTTGCAAAGTTACCATAAATACTCATCACCTCCATTGGTGACATATCAACAGCCCCAAGGAAAATAGATGGGTAGTTTGGAATCTTTGAGCTCACGCCAAATTTAGACAAGTTATTGCTAAAAGTAGAGATCCCAAATTCATTACCTAAACGCACAGCAGACAAGTTATATGAGTTTGCTAAAGCTTGAGACATCGGAACATAGCCATGACCTGTTCCGCTATAGTTCTTTGGTGTCCAAGTTTGATTACCACTGACAGGTAAACTAATTGGCGCATCTTCGATTTGTGATGCCCAATTATAACGACCTGATTCCAACGCGCTTAAATAAATCACAGGTTTAAGCAAAGAACCCACTTGACGTTTAGCATCTACAGTACGGTTAAAGCCAGTAAAGTCTTGGGTTGAACCAACAGCGGCAATTAATTCGCCATTTTCAGGGCGAGTAACTAAAACAGCGCCTTGTAGGTCTTTTAATCTTGCTGGGTTCGCATTGGCTAAACGGCTCACCGTTTCTCTAAAGCTCTTTTGCACTCTAGTTTGTGCAATTGGATCAAGTGTCGTAAAAATTCTTAAACCTTGGTTGGTTAAATCTGATTCTTGGTATTCAGTTTTAAGTTGACGACGTACAATATCTAAGAAGTCTGGGAAGCTTGCTGTACCTAATGTTGGTTTACGAACCACATTAAGCGGACGTGCAATTTCTTTTTCATATTGCGCTTGGTCTAAGTATCCCATCACCAGCATATTATTTAGCACAATATCGCGACGTTTTTTTGCGCCTTCAGGATTTTTCCAAGGGTTAAATAGGGTAGGACCTTGAACTAATCCGACCAAAAATGCTTGTTGTGAAATATTTAATTCGCTGAGTGGTAAGCCGAAATAGAATTGTGAAGCTAAGCCATAACCATTGACAGAATAGTTACCACTTTGACCTAAATTCACTTCATTTAAATAGGCTTCTAGAATTTCGTCTTTGCTGTAATGAAGCTCTAATAACAGCGACATCAGGGCTTCATTCACTTTACGTTTTAAGGTCTTTTCAGGGGTTAAGAAAAAGTTCTTAACCAACTGTTGGGTGAGTGTTGAACCACCCTGACGTTTACCACCGGTCACGTTACTGAGTAATGCACGCGCTGTACCACGGAATGAAATACCATGATGGCGATAAAAGTTTCTATCCTCTGTTGCGATTAAAGCTTCAATCAAAGGCTTAGGAACTTTATTTAATTTAATGAGGACACGGTCTTCATTGTGTTGCGGGTAGATACCACCAATTAACATTGGCTCTAAACGTGCGATCCCAGTATTGGTCGGTTTGGTGGCTTTTACATCTGTAACAGTATCACCAGCAAAGGTCACTTGTAGGACTTGTTCTGGATCTACACTGTCACCAAAGTCAAAGCCACGTGTATGAACGTAAATTGTATTCGGTTGGGTAATATAGGTTCCCGATTTGGTATAGCTATCACTGTTTTTATAACCGAGTAATTTGAGTTCTTGTTCAAACTCTATTTGGGCAATTGGCGCAGTTGCATAGATTTCTAATGGACGAGCGAATACTTTCGCAGGAATATCCCAGCGATTGCCTTCAAACTTATCTCGAATAACATTGTCGAGGCGAATTAAGTAGACGCTAAATGCGAGAAATACTGCAATAATTAATACACAAAAAATCAGTGCAATTAAGCCTATACCACGTTCGGTCTTCATATACAGATAATAATACCCAAATTTATTTTCGCTAATCATGCGAAGCTTTTCTTAATTTTGCAATAATAAATCTGTGAAATACACAAATTTAAAGGCTTTTTAAACATTCTCGTTATTTTTCGTATATGAATGATTTTATAAACATATACTGAGAGTGTTATTATATCTCAGAATTTCAGTGGAGCTACCGCGTCTGTGCAAATTTCACCAAAGACCTTTCGTAATATCGGTTTAATTGGAAGACCAGATAAATCATCTGTGGTTGATACGCTTTGTCTTATACACGATCATTTATTAAGTTTGGGTCTGCATCCAGTTTTTGATACAGCTACAGCACAACTTGTACCTTATACCAATACACAAACTGTCAGTAAGAATCTGCTCGGTGAAGTGGTTGATTTGGTTATTGTTGTGGGTGGTGATGGTTCTTTATTACATGCTGCACGTGCATTGGTAAAATACAATATTCCTGTACTAGGGGTGAACCGCGGTCGCTTAGGTTTTTTAACAGATATAAAACCCACTGAAGTGCTGTTTAAGTTAGATCAAGTTTTAAAAGGTGAGTTTCAGCTTGATCGTCGCTTCTTATTGGAAATTGAAATTCGCAGTAAAAATGAAATAATTTATGATGCAATCGCTTTGAATGATGTGGTACTTCATTCTGGTAAATCTGTTCATATGATTGATTTTGAGCTGAACATTGATGGGCAATATGTTTATCGCCAACACAGCGATGGTTTAATTGTATCGACTCCGACAGGTTCAACGGCATATGCCTTATCTGGTGGCGGACCAATTTTACATCCAAGTATGGATGCGATTGCTTTGGTTCCAATGCACCCACATACGTTGTCATCAAGACCGATTGTGGTGGGTGGGCAAAGCGAAATTAAGATATTGATTCGTGAAAACCGTGTGTTGCCGATGGTCAGTGCCGATGGACAGCATAGCGTTTCATTAAATGTCGGTGATAGTTTGCATATTCGTAAACATCCCTTCAAACTAATACTTTTACATCCACCAGGTTATGACTTCTATATGGCTTGTCGTACTAAACTTGGCTGGAATCAAGATTTTGATTCTTTTCAGCGGGATTGACCATGAATATTGAACAGATGCTTTCTATTTTAGATGCTGACATTGTTGAGCGTTTAAAAACTGCGGTAGAAATTGGTAAATGGCCAAATGGTGTGGCGTTGACTGCTGAGCAACGTCAAACCTGTATGCAAGCAGTGATTGCTTGGGAACATCAGAATATACCTGAAAAAGAACGTACAGGTTATATTGATAAAGGGCATAAAGAAGAAGGTGAGGAATGTGATTCGCATGTGCCTGAGCCAGAATTTAAACCGATTCGTTTTATCTAACTGAGCAAAAGAACCCTTGAATCACAAAGTAGTTTCACTTTGTGATTCAAACACTCAATTTAAAAAACAATAATATTTAAACTGTTTCAATCATGATGCTATTAAAAAGATAAATACGTTTAAACGAGAAGTGCGTAATAAGGTGATAAAGATATTCAGAATGATAAAAATCTTAAAAAACGATAAAGAGATTAAAATGCTCAAGCTGCTCAAAACAATAACGCGACTAAAAATAATAAAGCTTGCTCGACTCAGTTTATTTTGTATCACTGCAATTTCGACCAGTGTATTCGCTGAGCGAACAAGTGATGCAAGAAGTATTCAATGTTTATTAGATGTTACCGTAACCGCAAGTCAAAATTTCCAAACGCCTGTTACACAATATACATCAATTAAAAATGATGGTTATCCCATGCTGTTAATTGGTATAAAGATCCGTAATGCTTATACAGCCGACGCATCAAAAAAGATAAAAACCCATCATCTGTATTGTTCAAGTCTGATTGGAAAGCAAAAAGATGCTTATTTATCTGGTCCTTATCAACCTAATAATATCGATGTCAAAATGGGTGATCAGTTGCAACTCATCAATATTCATTCTTCTGGAAAAAGTTATCCCTATTGGGCTGATTTTTATTTTATCCAAAAGCGTAATTAATAACGTTCACGCTTGTGTTTAAAGATGAAATTAGAAACGCGTGTTCCAAAGATGTTTTGCTTTACTCATGGCTTCTGGATAGTTATTTACAATACCCATGGTATATAAAGCAATGCCCATTGTTTCAGTGATGGCAATTTCTCCATACTCATGTGCTTGTTGGCCTTCCCAAACCGCTTTAAAAACAGCGAGATCAAGCTGTTCTTCTGTTGGGCTGCGGTTATCGGTTAATTTAGGCAATTCATGTTCATAAAGTTCACCATCTTGAATACCACAGATGAGGGTTTTGGCATCTGGATTGCGCTCAAACTCGCCACCTTCACCTTTAATCACAGCACTATTTTTATAACCTAATTGAAAGGCAGCTTGTTGATGTGAACTACGATAAGCAGGGTGGAAAATTGCCTGTAAGGTTGCTTTGGCATTGAATGGATTAATCAAACGAGCCAGTGTGTGAATCGGTGAGCGTAAACCCATCACATTCCTAAGATTGATCAAATCTGCCAAGATTGGAGAGATTACATTTAAAGGCAAATAAGCAAAATTTTGGGTGTCTAGTTGCTGTTTGACCTGTACTTCATTTTGGCAAATTGGAAAGCCTAAGTATTCTAAGACTTGTTCAGTATACACACGGTTCATGGTATGCCCTGATGCACCATGCATCACGATCTTATAGCCATGCTTTGAGAGTGTTAAGGCTGCCAATAAAAACCACGGGTAATGTTTGCGTTTACCTGCATAAGATGACCAATCTAAATCCACAGCAAGTGGTTGAAAATTCAATTGGTCTTTGGTCGCTTGGACAAAGCCTGTCAGTTCATCTACAGACTCTTCTTTGACCCGAAGCAACATTAAAAATGCGCCAAGTTGTACGTCTAAGACTTCATTTTTCAAAATCATTGAAAAAGCTTGATAAGCTTCATCATAAGTTAATGATCGTGCACCATTTTTCCCTTTACCAACAATTCGCACAAACTGCGCAAAAGGATGTTCAAAGTCTTTATAAAGATTGCGTTTTGTATTCATGTCAAATGGATCAAGGGAGAGGAGACAGTGGAATACACTATGCCATAAATGGATCTAAATCGTATAGATATAGACGATATTAGACTAAGGTCTAAGCATAAATTGCACAGATGTTAGGCGAAATTAACATTTGCATAGAGATTGATCATCAAAAATTAATTAAAATAGCCTAGAAGAGCGTTTTATTTTTTATCTCCTGTTCTGTATTTATTCTTTTGGCCAAGGTGCCAGCGAGAATAAATCTTAAATATCGTCATTCGTTGTCATTGTTTTGGAAAACTGTCGTTTTCTGAAGGAATTTTTATTTGCTAAAAACCGACTTCCCAGAAGTTTTTATCGGGATTTTGGGCTGTGTCAGCAAATGGTAGCATTAACATTGGATATTTCTTCAAACAGAAATATAGAAAGAAGTAATTATCATGGCTAAGAAACCGCTGTATAAGTCACTCTATTTTCAAGTGATTGTTGCCATTATTTTGGGTGTGATAGTAGGGCACTACTTTCCAAGTGGTACTCAATTGATCAATGGTGTAGAGAAAAGTGTTCCTGGTTTAGGCGAACAACTCAAACCTTTAGGTGATGCTTTTATTAAGCTCATTAAAATGATTATCGCCCCTGTGATTTTCTGTACCGTGGTCAGTGGGATTGCGGGCATGGAAAGCATGAAATCAGTGGGTAAGACCGGTGGTATTGCACTTTTATACTTTGAAGTCGTATCTACCATTGCCCTGATTATTGGTTTAGTTGTTATCAATATCGCCAAACCGGGCGTTGGTATGAATGTTGATCCTGCGACTTTAGATACCACTGGTATCAGTAAGTATGTGGAATCAGGTGCATCACAATCTACCGTTGATTTCTTTTTGCATATCATTCCAAATACCGTTGTGGGTGCATTTGCAGAAGGTGAAATTCTACAAGTTCTTTTATTTGCCTTATTGTTTGGTTTTGCATTACATAAACTTGGCGATGCTGGAAAACCAGTATTAAGATTGATTGATCAAATTTCGCATGTGTTCTTTAACATTGTGAATATGATTATGAAACTTGCGCCAATCGGTGCTTTTGGTGCGATGGCATTTACCATTGGAAAGTATGGGATTGGTAGCTTAGCGCAACTTGCACAGTTAATTCTTTGTTTCTATATCACGTGTTTGTTGTTTATCTTTATTATTCTAGGTTCAATCAGTCGTTTCTGCGGATTTAGCATTTTAAAAATGATTCGTATGATTCGTGAAGAATTGTTGATTGTATTGGGGACATCTTCTTCAGAATCTGTATTACCACGTATGCTGAAAAAGCTTGAAATTGCTGGCTGTGAAAAGTCTGTGGTTGGCTTGGTAATTCCAACAGGTTATTCATTTAACCTTGATGGTACCTCTATTTATTTGACTATGGCGGCGATCTTTATTGCACAAGCAACCAATACTCAACTGGATATTTGGCATGAAATTACCTTGCTTGCAGTCTTGTTGATTTCATCAAAAGGCGCAGCAGGTGTAACTGGTTCAGGCTTTATTGTAATGGCAGCAACTTTGGCTGCTGTAGGTAATATCCCAGTCGCTGGTTTGGCTTTAATTTTAGGGATTGACCGTTTCATGTCTGAAGCACGTGCATTGACTAACTTGGTGGGTAACTCTTTGGCAACGATTGTGGTTGCCAAGTGGGTCGGAAAGCTGGATGTTGAGAAGCTCAATGATGCTTTAAATAACCCAGCTGAAGTGGATCGTAAAATGCTTGAAGAATCAAATCAACCTCAATTGGATTTGCAGAAGTCTTAATTTTATTGTGTTGTAAATCAAGGAAGCTCAGGCTTCCTTTTTTAATGTCAATATTTAGATATAGCTTGTTTCATAAATGGTTTTATTTGCAAAAGACAGTAAGCTGTGCCTACTCTTATATTGCTTTTGTGGATGCAAATTATCGATTTGATTTAACAAAATTCGATCAGCAATGACATAAATCGTAATATTCTGATCACCTACAATTATTAATAAATTTTGATCAGCATATAAATTAAAAACTTGTTGAGTTTGTTCGGGTATTTCCCAATAGTTTGCTGAATAATCATCGTCCCACATTGTTTTTGCGAGTGAAAGAAGATGTATTCCTGATCGATTTTTAGGTTCAGGTTTAAGGTCAAACTCTTCTTGATCCCACAGTTCAATATTCCAAATGGCAACATGTTGATCATCAAGCCAGCACATTAAAGCATTCCAGTTTTCTCGATAACATAATGTTTGGACACTTGAGCCATCTTCACTTTCAAAAGGGTTATGTTTAAACCATTGACTAAGTGACCAAACTTTGGGAGAAGCTACAGGATGCCATATCCAACCATCATCTAAAATATAATCATTGTTTGGACTGACATATAACGCGCCATGAAAGTAATCTAAATAGTGTTTAGGAGGTTCAGTTTCATAAGCTGCAATATAGCGCTCAGTCAAAAGCTGATTTGTGGTTAAATTAAATGCTTCAAGTCGATTCCAGTCACTTCTATAAATACAAATATCTTGTGAATTGAACTGTGTAAAAGCCAATGAGAAAGACACGGTATCTTCATAATAACTTTGACTATCAATGTGTAGAACTGTCTCCAGTGTTTGAGTATTTATTACAACTCCAAATTGCCCATGATCGACATAAACTGCGATAAATTTTCCATTGGTACTACATTTAATTTGGTATTTAGGGGTACCGTAATGACGGAGTTCTCGATTATTTAGAATTGGAAGCGGAAGGGGCGTTATGGATAGCTGTTGTAATTGCTGTTGAGTTAAGTTGTAGCAATATAAATAGCCTTTTTCGGTGACGATATAAATTTTGCATGTATCTGAATCAATAGCTGTAATATCTAAAATTTCGCTATCTAAACCTTTTAAATTATAGTGTTTTTGTTTCATGTAATTCTCTTTTTAACATATTTCTACTTCTTAAAACTGCGTATAGCATTGCCTCGCTCGATCAACGCGTGTTGTAAATGTTGAGCGTGTTTCTGATGGGCTTGCTGGCTCTCCATCTGTTGTCGTAGTTTGAGTGCAATCAACTCTTTTGCCACACGCTTATTGGCATGTTGGCTCCGTTCAGACATGACCTTTACACTTATTCCAGATGCAACATGAGTTGCATGAACAGCAGAGTCAGTTGTGTTGACATGCTGTCCACCAGCACCAGAAGCACGACAGGCCTGAAAAGTGATGGTGTCATCTGGAGGGAGTTGCAACGGTGTATCGAAAAGCGTAATGCCTACAAACCAGTTTTTACGTTTATGTTGTGGGCGAATTGGACTTTGAAACGTCTATTGAATTGTACCGAGCCAAGTATTGAGCCATATTCGGGCATTCTCATCGATACTGAGCAGCACCGAAGAATAACCATGTTGAGTCGCATTGCTTTCAATTGGTTGGAGTGGATCTTTTTTTGTTTTGGCTTCTTTGTGTATTTCTTCAAGCGTATATTTTACAGCAAGTTCACATTCTGCGGGTCCAAGCGCAGCACTGAGTTGGACAATAGACAATATGAGTGTTCCTTAAAATTAATTTGGACGATCGAAAATCAAAAAAATGCATGCAAATAAATAGAAATTGTGAAATTCATAAAATTAAGTGTGATTTAATTTTGAATTATTGATTTTCAGCTAACTGATTATAGAAAAATATGTGAATAAAAAACAATCGAAATCCAATAAAAATATGCATTATCAAGCCTCTGATCAAAAATGTTTAAGAAAATTCATGCTCAGCTGAATAATACTATTCGAGAAATTTTTGAAAATATGGCAGAATATGGGGTTTTAAAGATTTTAGAGGATTGGCAACATGCGCTTTGTTGATGAAGCAGTCATTACCGTAGAGGCTGGCGACGGTGGCAATGGCGTAGCCAGTTTTCGCCGTGAAAAATTTGTACCATTTGGTGGTCCAGATGGTGGTGATGGTGGTCGTGGTGGCAGCGTATATATTCAAGCTGACAACGATACCAGTACCTTAGTAGATTATCGTTATACCCGTAAATTTCGCGCTGAACGTGGTAAAAACGGTGCTGGCGCAAACTGTGCTGGTCGTGGTGGTGAATCAGTTATTCTGAAAGTTCCAGTAGGAACAACCATTGTAGATACAGAATCTGGCGATATTATTGGTGATTTGGTTGAAGATGGCCAAAAGGTTTTAGTTGCACATGGTGGCGATGGTGGTTTGGGGAATACTCATTTCAAATCATCGACCAACCGTTCTCCGCGTAAATGTACACATGGTATTAAAGGTGAATATCGTGAAATTCGTTTAGAGCTAAAAGTTCTAGCGGATGTAGGTTTATTGGGAATGCCGAATGCAGGTAAATCTACCTTTATTCGCGCAGTATCAGCAGCTAAGCCAAAAGTTGCAGATTATCCATTTACAACAATGGTACCGAATTTAGGTGTGGTCGATGCAGATCGTCATCGTTCATTCGTTATGGCAGATATTCCTGGATTGATCGAAGGGGCGGCGGAAGGTGCTGGTTTAGGGATTCGTTTCCTTAAGCATTTAGCACGTACACGTATTCTGTTGCATATTGTTGATGTACAACCGATTGATGGTTCAGATCCTGCCTACAATGCCAAAGCGATTGTGGAAGAGTTGAAAAAGTTCTCACCTACATTGGCTCAATTACCGATTGTTCTTGTTTTAAACAAACTTGATCAATTAAGTGATGATACTCAAGAAGAATGGTGTAATCATATTCTTGAAGAATTACAATGGGATGGTCCTGTATTTAAAACTTCAGGCTTGCTTGAAGAAGGTACCAAACCTGTTGTGTATTACCTCATGGATCAAATCGAGCAACAACGTGAGTTGGAAGACGAAGACCCAGAGTATGCAGCGAAAATGAAAGCATTCCGTGATCAGCTTGAAGCTGAAACACGTGAGCAAACGATTGCTGCAAAAGAAGCTTATCGTGAAATGCGTCGTCAACAACGTCTTGCTGGTATTTTGGCAGAGGAAGAAGATGATGAGGATGACGATGGCGAGGATGATGGCGAAATGGAAGTGTACTACGTACGCTAATTTCTAAGGGTATCTATCATTTCCAACGATACCCATTTAGAAAAGAAAGACCGAGGACAAGATGATAGAAGTGGTAGATGGGCAACGTCAGCTCAAGGCTTTAAAACGTATCGTTGTTAAAATCGGATCATCTTTACTCACAGCAAATGGGCAAGGTTTAGATTTGGATGCAATTTCGCATTGGGCGAAACAAATTGCAGATCTACACAATGCAGGACACGAGATTATTCTTGTGTCTTCAGGTGCTGTGGCTGAAGGGATGGTTCGTATGAAGCTAGAGAATCGACCCACCGATTTACCCAGTCTACAAGCTTGTGCTGCCATTGGTCAGATGGGGTTAATTCATACATGGTCAAGTGTGTTGGAAAAGCATTTTATCCAAACAGCACAAGTCTTGTTAACTCATGATGATCTTGCCGATCGCCGTCGTTATCTTAACTCATGTGATGCACTGCAAAATTTAATTGATTGGAAAGTGATTCCTGTAATCAATGAAAATGACACAGTGTCTACTGATGAAATTCGCTTTGGTGATAATGATACGCTTGCAGCAATGGTTGCAGGGCAAGTTCATGCAGACTTACTGATCATTTTGACTGATCAGCAAGGGATGTTTGATTCAGACCCGCGTTCTAATCCAAATGCAAAATTGTTCCATACTGTTCGTGCAATGGATGAAACCTTGTTTGATATGGCCGGTGGTGGTGGTAAGTTTGGTCGTGGTGGTATGCTGACCAAAGTTCGCGCTGCTCGTCTGGCTGCCAAGTCAGGTTGTCCAACGCTGATTGCCAGTGGTGAAAGTGATAATGTATTGGCTCGTTTAATGACGGGTGAATTATTGGGTACTTTATTCATTACTGATGATGATCGTGTTACAGCACATCAACAGTGGTTAGCTGCACACCTTCAAACTGCAGGGCGTTTGGTTTTAG
Organism: Acinetobacter sp. LipI_19; assembly: GCF_058242925.1. Lineage (NCBI taxonomy): Bacteria > Pseudomonadati > Pseudomonadota > Gammaproteobacteria > Moraxellales > Moraxellaceae > Acinetobacter > Acinetobacter sp. LipI_19. The sequence continues at coordinate 2,546,394 of NZ_JBZAYK010000001.1, read as the reverse complement.
ATGATGGTGCTGTCAAAGCCATCAAGGAAAACCATCGTAGTTTGTTGCCTGTAGGGGTGAAAGCTGTTGAAGGGCATTTTGATCGTGGTGATGTTGTGGAATGTGTTGATCAGTATGGTCATCGAGTCGCGGTTGGACGAGTGAACTTTAGTTCGCGTTCTGCTGAAACTGTCAAAGGTTTGGCTTCGGATAAAGTGTATCAGGTGCTAGGTGAAGCACGTTCTTTAGAAATGATTCATCGTAATCACATGTCAATTTATTGATTGGTTTTAAGATTTCTAAGAAATATAACCTCGCTTTGGCGGGGTTTTTATTTGGGTGTGATTAATGGTGATTTTTCGTTGTATAAATCGGATTTAAAAACTTTATGGCCGACCCATGACTTTAAGTAAAAGTGTTGGTCATGGAAGCGAGAGCCTCCTTGTACGCCTTTGCCAAAATTTTCATCGTTATTTAATTTACGTTTGATCGCATTAAAAAAGCTTTTAATATTTTTATCGGGTGTTTTTGAGATGATTCTTAAACTTATTTTTTCTAACGTATCCTCTGTTTCTCGACCACCTTTACCTGCAATGGCATATATACAGTATTCATCTTTGTAGATTTTATCTTTACTGATGTATTGAGCTTGATCGAGAAAATAGAAGCCAAGATTTGGATGATCATATTGGCTAAGTTGTTCTTGTAAATTATCAGGAGTGGCAATTTTCATTTGAATTTTATGATCTGAATCAAAATATTCAATTGCCATTTCAATTTGATATTTCTCTAACTCATGTTGAATATAGGGATAGAATTCAGCGAGTGGCATGATGATATTGATATAGGACATTGAAAAATCTCAGTGCTGAATTAAGCCAATTTTTTTTCGTCTTCTAAATAGGGTAAAACCTGATCCTTGCCAACCATATATTGATAGTCGGCCAAATGAAGCATATCCAAATCTTCTTCACTGTTGCCATAGGCAAATATTTTGTCGTATTGGTCTAAATCATATTTTTCTAAGATGCGTAGTCGTTTTAGTTCACAACTACAATCTGGCGTGGAATAGTGACCAGTAAACTTCCCATCTATAACTTCAGTACCCGTACAGATCAGATCTATATCCAATATTTGACAAATGATTTTGAGGTAAATATCTACTGATGCTGAAACCAATACAACATCATCACCATTATCTTGATGTTTTAATAATTGCTCATAAAGGTTTTGATCCAGTTCCCTGACCAAACGTTGGGCATATTCATTTGCAATATCTTGAATTTCATTGGCATCGGCTTGTTTAAACATTGCATTAAATAATTTGATACGCATGGAGTTGGCAGGGTAGATGTTTAAATAATAGGCCTGAATCCACGGTAAAATTTTGATGCCTTGCTTTACGATGTGTCTTTTTGATAAAGCATAGAAAATAAACCCTGTGAAACTGTCTTTTTTACACAAGGTACCGTCAAAATCAAATAATGCTAAATTTTTAAACGTTTTGCTCTGTGCATACATGTTTCATATCTTCCGTTTACGCGGCTTGCGTACCAGTTAGTATTATAATCACGACTCAATTTAGGCCCAGAAATGACAACTTCAGGCATTATGGCATACATTGGATCTTTGCCCGTTTTATTCTTATAAAGTTTAGATACTGCGATATAAGTTTGAGTTTTTTCAAAATCTTGCTGCTTTTCTTCCTTTAAATCACTACGTAACTGTCGAGGGGTAACTAAAATATTATTTTTTGAAAATAAAGCAGTAAGCGCCTTCTCTGTATCAGTAATCGCTGGACGTGGATCCCCATTTTTGTCATAAGAGAGCAAATCACCATCAAGTGCAAGATCAGCTTCAGTCAGCTTATCGATCATTTTTTGAAAAGCGGCATTTCGACTCGAATACATCCCTGAGTTATAGTCGGCAAAACGATAAATCGGTTTATCATAGTCTGCCGGATACATCATTAAACGATGAATTCCATAGTATAAACCACCAAATTCGGTATACAGGTCATCACGTAATTCATTGATGTTCATACTGCTACGTTTATGCTCTTTGGCATAATTGATATGAACCTGCATGGAACCTAATGTGGTGATTGGGTTCATTTTTTCAGCAATATCTTGACCAACAAATTTGGCCGCACCCGTCAGCGCACTCACATGATAATGCTTTGCCATATAGTCAAAGATTTCACGATAAAGTACGTCTAAATCTTTTTCAGTGCGGACACGGCTCATTTGTTTTAAATAGTTATCATTTGGCGAGGGCTGGTTTTTTAAAACATTCTCAAAATATGAAGCAACAGTACCACCAATTGTGGTTCCAAGTTTATCTTCAAATTTTTCATTTAAACGTGTGGTGACTTCTTTTACCGCTTTATCCCCCAAACCTGGTACAACAGGATTGGCAACAAAGTTAGATTCCTGATCAACCACCGCAATGATGGTGCAGATATTTTCTTTGTTGGTTGGAATTTTTAATTCATTGGAAATATCGTAGATGTCTTTTGCCCAAGAGTCACGTTGATTGACACGATTGGGAATCAGTTTTCTGATTTGCTCTTGTTTTAATTGTTCATCATCTTCATTGGCAAACCATGAACCTTTACCACAAGCAACTAGGCTTAAAGAAAGAGCTAACACGCTGAAAGATTTAAGAAATGCGTGATGTCGAACTAATTTTTTCATATCGAAGAAAACATACTCAGAAAATGATGAGCCACTATGGCAGATGCAGTATACTATGAAGGTCTAAAAATGTATGAATATATATGTATATTGGTCCTTATCAACTGTCAAATAATTTAATCGTTGCACCTATGGCAGGAGTTACAGACCGTCCGTTTAGGACACTGTGCAAATACTTTGGCGCTGGGCATGCGGTAAGTGAAATGATGACCTCTGATCAGACCTTACGTATGACCAAAAAGAGTTTATATCGGGCAAATTTTGATGGTGAATTAGCACCGATTTCAGCGCAAATTGCAGGGTCTGAACCAGATCAGTTGGCTGAGGCAGCACGTTATCAAGTTGCAAATGGTGCGCAAATTGTCGATATCAATATGGGATGCCCAGCAAAAAAAGTTTGTAATAAACTGGCAGGTTCAGCATTGCTGAAAGATGAAGATTTGGTTGCCCGAATTTTAGATGCAGTGGTTAAAGCGGTGGATGTGCCTGTGACGTTAAAAACGCGGTTAGGTTTTTTAAATGGTCATGAGAATATTATCCGTGTGGCGAAACGAGCAGAAGAAGCAGGAATTGCAGCCTTAGCCTTACATGGTCGTACCCGTGAGGATATGTATTTAAATACGGCACGTTATAGTTTGATTAAAGAAGTCAAACAGATGCTCTCTATTCCTGTGATTGCCAATGGTGATATCGACAGCCCTGAGAAAGCCAAATATGTATTGGACTATACTGGTGCTGATGCCGTTATGATTGGACGTGCAGCCCAAGGGCGTCCGTGGATTTTTCGTGAAATTGCCCATTATTTAAAAACAGGTGAATATTTAGCAGCACCAGATATTCAAGAAGTAAAACAAGTTTTACTGGGCCATTTGTCTGAACTTTATCAGTTCTATGGTGAATACTCAGGTTGCCGTATTGCACGCAAGCATATTGCTTGGTATACCAAAGGTTTACATTCAAGTAATGAATTTCGTCAAAATATGTATAAAGTGGAAAGTACAGTTGAACAAGCGAAAGTCGTTGAGGATTACTTTAATCACTTGCTTGAACAAGGCAATACGATGAGTGATGTACAGGTTGAATCGGTAAATTTATTGGATGTGTAATCAATAAGGTGTAATCAGTATAGGAGCGAACTCCCATACTGAACTACCTAATCACTAAATGTTTTTTTAATGCATTATTTAAAGGATAAATACGTTGTTTAGGCAAGAGTTTTTCAGCGTGATGATACTGTCCTAAACGTCGAAATTGCGCCATCTTATCTACAAGAGGGGTGATATCTTGGATTGAATGAATCGCAGTGTTGTTAAACGCTTGAATTAAAAAACGACTAATCCCAATTTGAATACTCCGCTGTTCAAGCTTAGTTCCTTTTAAATTCCGTTCAGGATCCCACTGAATATGTACCCTTGCATTTTCAAAAGCTTCAAACCATTGCTCACCATTTTTATGCCCAGAGAGTGTCGGGTCGGTATGTACACTTTGTTCTAGTAAATATTCCCAAAAATCACGTTTGATACGGATTGCTAAGATATGATTTTGGTTGGATTTTGTCGCCCAATGAATGCGTCCCATTAGCCATAAAAATGAAGGTTTTATCCATGTCATTCTTTGAAAGGAAAAAGGTGAAACAAATTTTTGTTGTTGGACTGCTAAATGGGCAATATGTTGATTATAGGCTTGATAAACCGTAATCGTGTCACGGTCATATAGCGCACGTATTTGATGATAGGCAGACATGATAAATCTCACTTTTAATTTGAATAAGTTGTTGAAAATTTATAACTTAATCAAATAAGTGAAAAATGATTCACCGATTGGCAAAAAATTTGATTTAACATGAGCATCAAGCTAGCTTTATTGATTTTATCGCTATTCTAGTCAAAATGGCATTTTTATCAAGCTGATTATATTTTATACACCCATAATAATGGTTTATTTAAGTCATGAATAAAGATTCTTTGAGAATACTGGCACAATACAATATATGGGCAACCCAGCGTCTTTGTGAAAGTTTAAAAGCTGTGTCCGATGATGATTTTAACAAAAATGTTGGTCTTTATTTTAAAAGCATTGCTGGCACTTTGAATCATTTGCTATTGGGGGAACATTATCTTTGGTATTCACGCTTTAAGCAGGGTGTATCACCTGCAATTGCATTAGATACTATCATCCAAACTGAAAAAAACCTATTACTGGACGAATTACAAGAGAAGTCGAATAACTGGATTGAGTTTCTAGAGCAGTTAGATGAAAAAACCTTAAATGCAGATTTAACCTATAAACGAGTTTCTGGACAAGAACTGACTTTGCCTTATGCTGCTACTCTTACGCATGTATTTAATCATGGCACACATCATCGTGGGCAAATTACTGCTGCAATGACAGGATTGGGGTATGTATGCCCCGAATTAGATTTGGTGTATATGTTAGTTGAACAAAGCCAAGCATAATAAGTATAAATAGAAGCTGTCGCAGTTCAGCTTCTATTGACAGCTTAGTTAAGCATTAAGAATGGTTCATTTCTACAACCAGTTGATTAACTAGATCTCGAGCTTCTAATTCACGGATCAGTCCAACATTACTTCCAGCCCAGAATGCACCAAAGCCAGTATCACCATGTTGAACAGCTAAGGATTTGGTGAAAATGAATTTGATTTAATTATGAATCATCAAATAAAACAAAGAATATTTAAAGGGTTAAGCGTGCTAGGACTAAACTTTAAATATAAAAACGATACTGGAGCAAACAACATGTAAAATAGAACTATTATTTCTTATAGTGTTAATTTTTAAAGTAATAATTAAGAAGAATGTTATTTATATCCCATTGTTATAATTTAAATAACTTTCGCTGTTCCCTTACTATCTTTATAAGATAGATTTAAATGAATGCTTAGTAAGGCGGCTATTTTTTTCATTCTAAGAAGTATGTGGAGAATATTTAATTATTGAAAGAATTTAACCCTAGGTGATAAGCAGCCGCTTTCTATCAGTTGTTGATCCCATTCTGGAACGAGATCTAGTTTTTCCACTAGAAAATCGATTATGCAACGGATTTTGGTTAAATTTCTAGAGTTCGAAGGAAATACGGCTCTTAACCCATAATTAGGTAAAGGATAGTCAGTAAGTACTGGAATTAGTTTCTTTTTATAAAGGCTCTCACATGCGACGATTGTTGGTAGGCAAACAATACCGCCACCTGTTAAAGCAAAATCATGTAATAAATGAATTGAGCTTGATGAGACTCTCGCATGAATAGAGAACTCTTGGAACTTATTATTGATCATAAATTTGATTTTGTTTCTTTCGGGATATCCAGAATAATAACCTAATTCAAACTGCTGAAGTTGGTGTGGGTTTTTGGGTTGGCCATGTTTTTCAATAAATTCTGGTGAAGCACACATCACACGGTTTACATTGAAAATTTTCCTCTCAATTAGGCTTTCTCCTTTAGGAGGAAACATTTGAAAAACAATGTCAAATCCAGAAGAAATAGGATCAATGACTTTATCGTATACAACAATATCTAATTCAATATCTTTATACTGTGCTGTGAACTGATATAAACGTTTACTGAAATAACTTAAAGCAAAACCAGGGGCCATATAAATACGTAATAGGCCATGTAACTCATTTTTTGCATGTGACATTTCATCAGCGAGTTGCTCGAAACGGCTAATAAGCTCGACACATTCGGGATAGTATTTTTCACCAATAGCCGATAACCTTACTGATCGGGTACTACGATGAAATAAAGGCGCATTGACAAACTTTTCCAGTTGTTGAATACGTGTACTTATCACTGAACGAGTAACACCAATTGATTCAGCTGCTTGAATAAAACTTCCACTTTGTGCGACTCTCACAAATGCTTCCATACATTGTAATTTATCCATAAGTTAATCCATCAACCATGAAAATAAGATATTGATTTTATATCCAACGAAATTTAAAGGATAAACTAAATTATCTAAAAATAATTGATTGTATATTAAGCAAAGTAAAAGCACCCACTATGTATTAATGTTGATTAGTTAAGAATTTATCCAATAATTTGGCTTAACTTACAGTCATTACTCACTATGAATGCTTTTTTATTAGATCAACATTATAACTTTTGAGTGGGTTCAATTTCATATACTTCAATAGGCTGTACTTTACGAGGAGCAGTTTCTTTAATAAAAAAACTCATGCATATACCAATAATTGTACCTACTAAGCTTAAGTAAAAAATATTCTGGATACCATAGTTCTCAGCAATTATTCCAGAAATTACAGGTGCAATACCGCCACCAAAAATTTCACCTGCACCTACTACGAGCCCAATTGAAGATGCAACTAATCCTGCTGGTGCAGATTCTGCAGCTAAGGGGCCTGATAGTAAGGCGATTAATCCTAAACTAAAGAAGGAAAGCACAAAGAGTAATCCAAATAATATTGGGATAGATGCAGAAGCATTAGCAAATAAATAAATAAAAATAGTTGCTCCAATAAATCCTAGAATAGAAGCAAGGCGTCGACCAATCCAATCCGATGCGGCAGGAACAAGAAATTGCCCTAAAAAACCACCAAAACCGATAGCAGAAACAATTAATCCCATCTCTTGAGAGCTAAGTTTTAAGAAATTTTCTAAATACAAAGGAACCATTGCACTAATAACAAAAACACATGACATCGTACAAAAGAGGCCAATCATACTTAGTAAAATATTCCGTGTTTTGAGTAAATCAATCCAATTCACTTTTACTTGTGTTTCAACCTGTTTTTCGGTAATTAGTAATTGACCTCCTTGAGTATCTTGTGGCTCTTTTAGAATAAAAAATAAAAACACGGCTATAATAAAACCAGGAATTGCAACAACCCAGAATACCTCACGCCATGAGGGTACGATTAAAAGGAGTTGTGTAGCGATAATTGGCCCTAAGCCCAGACCAAATAAAGCAAAGCCACTTTGCTGTAATCCTTGCAAGGCACCACGACGCGAGGGTTTTGCTGCAACTGCAGTCGCAGCAAAACTTGTTGGACAGAATGCACCTTCTGAAATACCCATTATAGAACGAATTAGAATTAGACTTGTCAAACCCATTGCAGCTCCAGAGAAACCTGAAGCTAAAGAAAAAACGACAAGAGATATTAGTAAAATCTTACGATGACCAATTTTATCTGATAACCTTCCTGCATATATTGCGAAGATTCCCCAAGTTATTCCCAAGGCACCAAAAATTAGACCAACATCTTGGTAATTTAAAGATAAATCTTTCATGATTGAAGGTAATAAGGGGGCAATAATCCAACGATCTAATCCCACAAGGCCAAAACTAAGTGTGAGAAGGAGTACAATCTTCCATTCGTAAGAAGTATCCCATTTTTGTATATTCATATTTATATCCTTTTCAATGAATTTAAAAAAAGAAAGTTAGGTCAAGTGAGTAAGACAGTTGATCATCTTCAGTGCCATTGACCAAAGGGGGTAATCCGTTGTCTTTAGCTGCAAATGGTTTGTAATTACCACTGTACCTGTCGTAACGAATTTCTGGGCGGATACGTAAGTATGGTTTCGGATTCCAAGTGACGTTGGCGGTTACGGCTTTGTAGATGCCTTCATATGGTACTAATACATGTACACCATCTGTATTAAAGTATTCGGCACGAAGGGCTGAACTGAGTTGCGAGTTAATCATATGGTTGTAGCTGACGTTGACCCCGTACCAAGAAGCATCTTTACCGCCTTGTTTCGGAATACCGTAAGGTTCCTGATTAAAAATATCTGTCAATAATGCTTTTTCTTGATAGCCATAGGACGCTTCGGCGGTCACGATGTTTTTCGGGTCTAAAAATTTGGTGATGGTGAGATAACTTTGATAGCGGGTTAGGTAATCATCTTTTGCCAAGGCAGAGCTGGCAGGAATTGGTGAGCCGCAACCACATTTGTTAAAGGAGTCATCGGCGCCGTTGCCATAGATATTTTCAAAGTCGACCCACAGTGAAAAATCCTTGCTGCGCCAGCGCAAGTTGGCAATGGCATCCCAGTCATCATTGGGGTCTTGTAGGTTGTTGTAACCACGTACTGCACCAACTTCATAAGACAATTTTGCACTGTCTGGATTATTGAAAATATGGCTGCTCCATAGAGTACCCACATGTTTTGCTGGACCATGGATAAAGCTGTAAGGGTGGGTGTAAAAGGTAGTTGGTGCAGGTGCAGGCAAGGCAAAACCAATTTCATTGGCCAAAGGTGTATGAAATAAGCCGAGCATCAAATTACTACCACCTAAAACAGGGAAGTAAAATTCGGCATAGGCTTGGGTTAAGGAAGCATAAATATCCGATGAGTCAAAATTTCCCACCTTGTTGCTGCCCCAATCATCATCTAGGCCATAGGTTCGGAAGAAAAAGTTGTCGGCACCATACATGCCAGTGATGTTAAAACCCCAGTCAAAAGCTTTTGGCATGTCCCTGGGAAATGGTCCAACCCGACTGGCAATATTACTTTTGATCTTTTTTTCAATGGTGATGGCGGCTTGATCCAGCGTAATGCCTTCATCACGTCTTAAGATAGTGGCAGGTGTCATTTGCCCGCCATGATTACTGCCGGCAACACTGGCCTGAGCCCATCCCGAAACTTGAATGCCCAGCGGATTGTCATTGATAGATTGAAGTAGCCACCCCTGTGGTTGTGTTATATCTTCAGATGCGTTTGCTGACGCATGGGCAAGTGCAATAGCGAACATTGCACCCCCGAGAACTTTTAATCTGTCCATAGTACGTCTCAATAAATTTAAGAAAACTACCTTGTTTCCATGGTTGTTATAATTTTGTCCTTCATCCGAACGTTTTTTTATTCAAGTGCAAAGTGTACTGAGCTGTCAATGTGACTAAACAGAGGTTTATTGTAGAAAATAATTGTAATATTTTGTTTTTTATATTTATTTTTTCCATTGTTCGCAGATTGCAAACATTCATGTTGCTGCTTTCTTCATTGTCTTAATCGAGGGATTGGCGTAATTTCAAACTGTCGAGGAAAGACCATACACGAAGAATTTCAGTAAGGAATATGGAAATGAGTGCTTATACAACAAAGCTCGGTAGTTTGGAAAACTACGAAAAAGGTTCAATCCAGATTATTCAGGGTAAAGCTACTAATTATGCCTTTTCAAATATTTTTGAAGTGGCAGCAATGAGCAAACCTTATGAAAAAACAGTTGTTGGGATGAACCTCAAATTTGTCATTGAGTCTGTTCTGGCAGAAGGGCAATCTGCTTGGTATACGGCATCACATGATGAATTTGTGATCGTAATGGATGGTGAAGTTCGTGTCGATTATTTGAAATTAAAAGGCCCGATAGTCCCCCAGGATCAAGAGGGTACTCATCTTGCTGGAATGAGACCAGATGGGGTACCAATGGGGTATGTTGTCTTGAAAAAAGGCCACCAAGCTATTTTACCAGTCGGATCAGCATATCGTTTTGAGGCGTCAAAGAAATCAGTGATGTTAATACAAACAATTAAAGGTCCCCTTTCTGTCGAAAAATGGAATGACATTTGTATTAAGTAATCAAGGAGAGATAAAAATGAATGCTATGCAAAATAAATTTGTTGAAGATGACGGGGTAACGATTACTGGATATGATGAAATTTCAGGTTATTCAACTTTCCAGTTAGGTAATTTTAAGTTCAGTCGTGATGAATACTTTGCCAAAGTAACATGGGAAGCAAAAGGTCAGGAGCATTCTCATTTAATATCTGTTGATGCATTTTTACGGGCTTTGATGAGAGATGTTGCTTGGGGGTTTTTCTATGGTTGGGTTAACTTCGATCATGTTATTGGTACTCAAAACCACTATGGTAATGTCGACTTATACGCTGGCACTTTTAATGGCGTATTAAAAGCAGCATGCGTAGATTATGTTGAGAACTTTGAAACTCCACTAATCATGGCGACTTTTAAAGCTATTTTACATGATTGGGTAAGTAAAGGATTTGATCCATTTGCTGCCCCAGAAGAAACAGGTTCTGCTTTTGGTCGTAAGCATGGTGATAATTCAGAAGCGATTGACCGCTATCGGATTGCCACGAAGCGTATGCCAAGTTTACCTGATGATTCACCTTTACGTGATGATTTACCGGTTAACCGTCAGTTTGAAGATGTGGTTCAAGATGATCCAATTATATATTGTGAACCTGGTTTTGAAGGTCAACTTAGTGGTTTTAACTTATTTAAATATCTGTCGCGTTCAGACGTGACTTGGAACCCCTCTGTAACTTCTGTTTGTAAACAAAGTTTATTCTGTCCTACTACAGAAGAATATATTTTACCAATTTTTCATGGCAATGATCGCGTAGAGTGGTTCTTACAATTATCTGATGAAATCACTTGGGATATTGGCGATAAAGTAGATGGTAGTCCTATTGCCCGCGTCATTATGAAAGCAGGGGATATTGCTGCAATGCCAGCCAATATTCGTCATCAAGGATACTCAACTAAACGTTCAATGTTACTTGTTTGGGAAAATGCAACCCCAAATCTACCTGAACTTTATGAATCAGGTGAACTATCTCCTTATCCAATCCAATTCTAAGCATTCAGCTAGAGGCTGTTAAGTTCCTACATTTAACAGCCTCTGATACTCATTAGGTGAAATTATGAATAATCAATTATTTATTGATGGCCAATTCGTGCCTGCAAAAAATGGTGGCACCATTGATGTAGTCAACCCATCTAATGGCGAGTTAATTACTAAAATTGCAGCAGCTGAAGCAGAGGATATAGATATTGCAGTTGCTGTTGCTAAACGAGCTTTCCCATCTTGGGCAGCAACCCCCGCGACAGAGCGAGGCCGATTACTCCTTAAACTCGCTGATTTAATTGAAGAACACACAGAGGAATTAGCACAACTTGAATCTTTAGATACAGGGCATCCTATTCGTGACTCACGCCGTTTAGATGTACCGCGTACTGCTGCCTGTTTCCGTTATTTTGGTGGAATTGCCGATAAAATTGAAGGCTCAGTTATTCCAGTTGAACAAGGTTTTTTAAACTATGTTGTTCGTGAGCCAATTGGTGTAGTAGGACAGATTGTACCCTGGAATTTCCCATTAATGTTTACGAGTTGGAAACTTGGACCTGCATTAGCTGCTGGTAATACTGTGGTAATGAAACCATCTGAACTCACTCCTTTATCTACGTTGAAAATTGCTGAATTAATTAAAAAAGCTGGTTTTCCGGATGGCGTTGTCAATATCGTGGCTGGCTATGGACATACGGCGGGGCAACGACTGGCAGAGCATGAGGACGTTGGTAAAATTGCTTTCACCGGATCAACTTTAACTGGTCAAAATATTGTTCGTTCATCAATAGGTAATCTGAAACGTGTTCAACTTGAGCTCGGAGGCAAAGGTGCTAATATTATTTTTGAAGATGCCAATATTGATGCAGCTGTTAATGGTGCAGCATGGGCAATTTTTCACAACCAAGGGCAAGCATGTATTGCAGGTTCACGTTTAGTTTTACATGAAGCAATTGCAGATGAGTTTTTGGAAAAATTTATCAGGCTAGCTGAATCAATTCGATTAGGTGATCCTCTAGATCCCGATACTGAAATGGGACCACTCACTTCAGAAGCTCACCGCAATAAAGTGTTGTCATATGTCGAGGTTGCTAAAGAACAAGGTGGTCGTGTGTTAACTGGTGGTAAAGCACCAGAAGATATTAACTTGCAAAATGGATATTACGTTTTACCAACCGTGGTTGAAGCCAAACCAATGGATCGTGTTGCTCAAGAAGAAGTATTTGGTCCCTTTGTAACCGTATTGCGCTTTAAAACGGAACAAGAGGCTTTGGAAATAGCGAATTGCACTGAATATGGTTTAGGTAGTGGCTTATGGACACAGAATTTACAACGTGCTCATCAGTTTGCTAAAAACATCAAAGCTGGTATGTGCTGGATTAATAGTTATAAACGTGTAAATCCAGGTAGTCCATTTGGTGGTGTAGGTAAATCCGGTTATGGTCGAGAAATGGGTTTTGAAGCTATTCATGACTATACGGATGCTAAATCTATTTGGGTTAATGTGGATGCCAATATTCCACCTCATTTTCTGCGAGGATGAGTTGTATGAACGCATTTCATTATAAAGCTTTACCTTTGGATGTTTATTTTGATAATGGTAAGTCAAAAGAAACAAAAGAAATTTTAAATCAGCATGGTTATCAAAAAGTTTTAGTGTTAACTACACCAGAACAGGAAGATGCTGGTCAAGAATTAGTGCAACAATTGGGTGATATTGCAATGGGGGTTTATCCTCATGCCGTGATGCATGTACCTGTTGAAGTTGCAATTAAAGCCATTGATTTTGTTAAAGAGAATAATATTGATTGTTGTCTAGCATTAGGTGGTGGCTCGACTATTGGGTTGGCCAAGGCTATTGCCTTAAAAACTCATACCCCAATTGTGGCAATACCCACTACTTATGCTGGTAGTGAAATGACCACAGTATATGGTCTAACTGAAAACAACCTAAAAACGACTGGTAAAGACATTCATGTCTTACCCAAAGTGGTCATTTATGATCCTGAACTGAGTTTGACTTTACCAGCAGAAATTTCGGCTTGTTCAGGTATGAATGCTATGGCGCATGCGGTAGAAGCATTGTATGCGCAAGACAAAAACCCGATTATAAGTCTTATGGCAACTGATTCAATTCGGGCACTCAAAGCCGCATTACCTGCAATTGTCAAAGATACACATGACGTTGAAGCCCGCCAAAAAGCTACATATGGTGCGTGGTTGGCAGGTATCTGTTTAGGGTCAGTTGGGATGGCGATTCACCATAAAATCTGCCATACCTTGGGGGGTACCTTTAACTTGCCGCATGCGCAAGCACATGCCATCACTTTGGCGTACTCGGTACATTACAACCGTAATGCCGATTTCGAAGCCATGGAACGATTGGCGGGAGCATTAGGTGTAGCAAGTCGTGAAAATGTTGGTATGGCAATTTATCAATTAAACCAGTCTTTAAATATTCCATTGGCACTAAAAGATATTGGTTTACCAGAACAAGGGCCTGCTGAAGTAGCAAGAATTATTTGTGATAGCCCGTATTATAACCCCCGCGGTTATGACTACGAGGAGTTAGTTGATCTGCTCACCAAAGCTTATCTGGGGTTAGCACCGATATAAAATAAATCGAATTTCACCATAAATATCGGCTTAACCGCAGCATTATTTGCTGCGGAAAGGTGAGTTGTGCTGCCAAAAAGGAATTTATTATGAGTGTAACAACACAAGCTATTCAAAGCTTTCAAAATATTGATAATGCACGTCATCGTACTTTAATTACTGCCTTAGTTGAGAAATTGCATGACTATATTAATGAAGTGCAATTAACAGAAGATGAGTGGCTTCATGCAATTCAATTCTTAACTATAACTGGACAACTTTGTCATGAACAGCGTCAGGAATATATTTTACTTTCGGACGTACTTGGTATTTCTATGCTGGTTGATCAGATCAATCACCAGAAGAATGAAATACAAACTCCTTCAACAGTTTTTGGCCCCTTTTTTATTGAGAATATGCCAGTTCGTCAATTTGCTGATAGCATCGTGGTTGAGGGTGAAGAGCAAACTATTCCTTTGTTAATTACTGGTCAGATCAGAAATGAGTATGGTAAAGCTATTTCTAATGCTTATATAGATGTTTGGCAAACCGCGGATAATGGGATGTATTCGGGGCAAGATGCTATGCAACAGATTGACAATTTACGGGGTATATTTATTAGTCAATTAAATGGCTCATATGCCATTAAGTCTATTTTGCCTGTAAGTTATCAAATCCCGTCAGATGGTACAGTAGGGCAACTTCTGAATTATGCTAAGCGTACTTTTTGGAGACCTGCGCATATCCATTTTAAAATTGTTGCAGATGGATATCAGTCACTTATAACTCATCTTTTTTTAGCAAATGATGACTATTTAAATAATGATGCCGTATTTGGTGTAAAAGATCGTTTAATTGTCAGTTATCAATTCACAAAGTTGGATGAGGAAAGCAAAGTTTTATATGGCCTTGATAGAGACTACTACCTGATCACATATGACTTTGTTCTTTCAGCAGAGTAATTATGAAAAATTTAATTAAACCCTGTGAAAATTCTGATTTTTTTCAAGAAATTTGTCTAAGAGTGGCGCATCCTGACGATCTTAAAAAAAGTATTATTGTGATTAAAGGTGGAGATAAATTTTATGCTTATGAAAATATCTGTCCTCATTTTTCTGTTCAGTTAGATTATAAAACAGGTGTATTCAGTACTTATAAAAATAAATTAATTATGTGTGCGCATCACTCAGCGATGTTTGATATAACTACTGGATTGTGTGTTGATGGTCCCTGCAAAGGTCACTCTTTGACGTTGGTAAAAGTTGAAGTAAAAGATGGGGCAGTTTTTCTAAAACGTTAGCCTCTGCTTGAGACTAACGTTTTATTATTGAATTAGGAACTAAAAGGTGTTGCCTGATACATCATTAATTTTAGTTCTTTATGTTCTTTTTTCCATACTGATAATGCTCGGTTCTGTAATTTTCTAGGTTGTTGATTAATTAAAAGCTTTGCATAAAAATTAGCAGTAACAATTACGCAGTCCTGCATCTCTACAACAGTATCAATATCATATTCAATATGTTGATAATCATAATAACCGGCTTTGAGCTTTGTTATAAAAGTTGCTAAATCATCAACTGTACCGCTGGTATGTACATATCGAAGATTTGTATCGCACATATTCGCAAATTTTTCATAGTGTTTATCAATTAAGCTATCAAAGCGCTTTTTCTCTATTTGTCTAATTTGCATTTCCATAAATTCTTCATCCCTTAAAATTATTAGTCCCCTCATGATATTAAGTTTAAGGGTGTTCAATTGTTCTAAATTACAGAACATTGTATTTGCAGTTTTATAAGCTATCTTTTTATTTGAATAATCTACAATAAAGCATAATAATTTTAGAATAATGGATTGGCTATGATAAATAAAAGTGAGGCTTCACTTACCGAGGTTTTATCGCAGATTAAAGATGGCACAACCATCCTGATTGGTGGGTTTGGTACCGCAGGACAACCCGCTGAACTCATTGACGGACTAATTGAACTGGGTATTAAAGACCTGACTATTGTGAGTAATAACGCCGGTAATGGTGATTATGGCTTGGCTAAACTGCTTAAAGCCGGTTCAGTTAAAAAAGTAATCTGTTCTTTCCCACGTCAGTCAGACTCTTATGTGTTTGATGAACTGTACCGTGCTGGAAAGGTCGAGCTTGAAGTAGTACCGCAAGGCAATCTGGCGTGTCGTATTCAAGCCGCTGGAATGGGTTTAGGTGCAGTCTTTACCCCAACAGGCTTTGGCACATTATTGGCAGATGGCAAAGAAACACGTCATATCGATGGCAAAGACTACGTACTTGAATATCCGATTAAAGCAGACTTTGCACTGATTAAAGCACATCAAGGCGACTGTTGGGGCAACTTGGTTTATAACAAATCAGCACGTAACTTTGGTCCAATCATGGCGATGGCAGCAGACGTCACCATTGCACAAGTTTCAGAAGTGGTTGAGCTAGGTGGATTAGATCCCGAGCACATCATCACCCCAGGTATCTTTGTACAGCACGTTGTACAAGTACAGCCCGCACAATAAGCAATAAGGAGAAATAACATGAGCTACCAAAAACTAAGCCGTGACCAAATTGCTGAACGTGTTGCCCAAGATATTCCCGATGGTGCATATGTCAATTTAGGTATTGGTTTACCGACCAAGATTTCAAAATACTTGCCAACAGACAAAGATGTATTCCTGCATTCTGAAAATGGTTTATTGGCTTTTGGTCCTCCACCCGCCAAAGGTGAAGAAGATCCTGAGCTGATTAACGCAGGCAAAGAATATGTCACCATGCTAACGGGTGGCTCGTTTTTCCATCACGGTGATTCTTTTGCCATGATGCGTGGTGGACATTTGGATATTGCTGTATTGGGTGCATTCCAAGTGGCGGCCAATGGCGACCTTGCCAATTGGCATACCGGTGCGGCGGATGCGATTCCTGCGGTGGGTGGTGCAATGGATTTGGCTGTAGGGGCCAAGAAAGTCTTTATCACCACAGACCATGTAACCAAGCAAGGTGAACCTAAGATTGTTGAAGAACTGAGCTATCCTGTGACAGGTAAGCATTGTGTTGATCGTATCTATACTGACTTATGTGTGATTGACGTGACCCCAGAGGGTTTAAAAGTGCTTGAAAAAGTTGCAGGTCTGAGCTTTGAAGAATTACAGGCTTTGACGGGTGCTCCATTGATTGACGCGATACCGGCTTAAGGATATAGACAACATGAAAAACGCTTACATCATAGATGCCATCCGTACTCCATTTGGTCGTTATGCCGGTGGTCTTGCGCCAGTACGTGCAGATGACCTCGGTACTATTCCAATTCAAGTATTGATACAACGTAATCCAACGGTAGATTGGCAACAAGTCGATAATGTGATTTATGGCTATGCCAATCAGGCCAGTGAAGACAACCGTAATGTCGGGCATGTCAGCATTATGAATGGTTCATTTCTACAACCAGTTGATTAACTAGATCTCGAGCTTCTAATTCACGGATCAGTCCAACATTACTTCCAGCCCAGAATGCACCAAAGCCAGTATCACCATGTTGAACAGCTAAAGCATTCAGTTGTTTAGCTAAATCATAGGCATAAGGGTAGGCGGCTACATGTGGACGGTCGGGCTGATCAATCCTCGCTTGCCAATGATTGATGATGCCGCGTGCTGGGCGACCTGAAATGCTTGAAGTAATTTGAGTGAGTGGGTGATCAAATAAAGCCTTGCGGTATGCTGCATTGGCATTTGAAGATTTACATTGTACAAAAGCAGTTCCCAATTGAACGGCATCAGCACCAAGGTTTAACATGGTTTTAGCTTGTTGCCCATTCATAATACCACCTGCTGCAATGACAGGAAGTGAACTATATTTTTTGATGAGTTGGACTAAATCAGCGGTTTTAATTGCGCCATCAATTTGAGCATTAAAAATACCGCGATGTCCACCTGCTTCGATACCTTGAGCTACAATAATATCAATCCCTGCTTCTTCGATAGTAAGCGCTTCAGTTAGATTGGTTGCAGAAACAATTGTGATGATACCGGCTTGTTTTAATTTTTGAATTTGATATTCATGCGGAATGCCAAAGTGGAAACTTACTGCTTTGGGTTGAGTGTCTAAACAAAGGTTTAAAAAATCATCATTGTCTTTAAAGCTAGGGTAAATACATTTTAATTCTGTAGGTGGGCTTGCACCAAATTTTTCAAATTCAGTTGCTAAATGTTGACTCCATAACAGATTAGATTCAGTGTTTAATGCTGCTGATTCATGACAGAAAAAGTTTAATTGAAAAGGATGTGGTGTTAGTGCTTGAGTTTCATGAATTTGTTTTAATGCAGAATCTAGTGTATTTGCACCGAGTCCTAAAGCACCTAAAGCCCCTTGATTTGATACTTCTGCAGCCAATAGTGGGGTAGAAACTCCAGCCATTGGTGCAAGTAATATGGGATGTTTTATCCCTAATTGTACTAATAAAGACATACTTAAGCTCCTTGTGTTTTAAGTTACTTTGCCGAAGCGACTGCAAATTAGCAAATTATGTTCGGTATTTATTATAAAAATATAATTTAAATACATCTTTAAGTTGCGACTTATTTTATCAAGACATAGATTAAATTGGAGTGACTTGGAACAGTGAACCAATCCAGCTTGAGAACGCCATTGCGATAATTCCCCACACAGCCACACGGAAACTACCTTTGAGTATTGATGTACCAGCAAAATAGCTGGATAACGCACCCAGTATGACTAGAGATAAGATACCGACAACTAAAACAATTTTCTCTAAATATGCTTCCGGGCTAAACACAATTGATAATGTCGGAAATAATGCACCAATAGAAAAAGATAATGCAGAAGAACCAGCAGCCTGTAATGGTCTTGCAGCAGTTGCTTCATTGATCCCAATTTCATCACGTGCATGTGCTTCCAAAGCATCTTTTTCTGTGAGTTGAACAGCAACTTTATGCGCCAATTCAGGATCTAAACCACGTTGAATATAAATGTGGGTAAGTTCTTTGAGCTCTAAGTGCGGATTCTTTTCTAATTCTAGAGCTTCTACTTTTAGATCTGCTGCTTCAATATCTGACTGTGATTTAACGGAAATATATTCACCGGCAGCCATTGAGGTTGCACCAGAAATTAATCCTGCAATACAGGTAATCAGCAGGGTGTGGCTTGAGGCACCGCTTGCTGCCATTCCCATCACTAAACTAGTCACAGAAATAATGCCATCATTTGCACCTAAGACGGCTGCTCTTAACCAGCCTGTACGTTGTATAAAATGCTGTTCTAGGTGGTGAGAATGAGACATAAACAAAACTCCATGTGACTGAAAGTCGATTAATTTATAATGTAAATATATGACAAATGAAAAAAAGCTCCTATATTTAGGAGCTTTTTTTCATATTAAAACTATTGGCTCGCTTTTTCTTTAACGTCAGCAGCACCTTTTTCAACAGCACCCGCAGCAGTTGCAGTGGCATCTTTAGCAGCATCAACAGTTGCATCTGCAGCATGGGCAGTTGCATCAGCTGCATGATCTACAGCAGTCGCAGTTGCATTTGCTGCATTATCCGCAGCTTTAGCAGTCGCATCCGCTGCATTTTGAGCCGCGTGTTCTGCATCATGTTTTGCTTGTTCTACGGCATTTGCAGCATGTTCACCTGTAGTCGCACCCGTTTCAGGTGCTTTGTCTTTATTACAACCAACAAGTGCAATCGTTGCAATCAGACCAAGAGAAAGTAGAAGTTTATTCATTGTCTTGTACCTTTTTTAAATTAATTTTTGGCATCCAGCAGTTGGATAAAATAAGGGCTCGTTAATATTTCATAAGTAGCTTGCGTTGTAGGCTAAAATTGAGCAAAGCTTGTATAAGTCACTAAGGATGAAAAAAAAAGAATAACGGATCTCTTTTAAGTTTCATAACGCCAACAGAGCTAATTTTAGTTGCAACCAGAGTAAGAACAAAGCACTGCTTTATTGGCAGCACAAGGCGAAGCTCAGGGACTAGTGTATTTTTTACTGTTACCTTGTTACGAACTACTCATTTAGAAAGACTAAATTTCATATTTCGTGCCTAGTATCATCTAAAACACACACTGTCGCAAACATAGAGGAATGATCAACAAATCCAAATATAAACACAAAAAATAACCAAATCAAAAAATAAAATGTAAATTTTTTATAAGATCAATTTATCTTATATTGAATAATAACTGATCAACATAATTTTAATAAAAGTTTAATATAATATGAATACACTCGCTTTATATCTAAAACTCAAGTATCAATAAAATACTTAATGAAAAAATAAAAAAGTTGTTTCTATGTTTTATCGTTAAAATTAAATCAAGACATAGTTTAAGATCTATACAATTTATGATATTAATCGATTAAAAGTGACGAGTAGTACTAGATCTGACAATTTTGAACTTTGGAGACAAAATCAGTGCTGTAAAAATAAATTAAAATTGAAAAAAAATATTTACAAGCCAATAAAAACAGATAGAATTGAGCTAAAATGTGAAGTATATCAAATAATTCTGTCACTAGAAAAAGTCTAGAAAACATGTTTTTCGGCTTTTAAAAATGCTTAATTTACAAATTAATTTATGGGGTTTTCTTGAATATGCTTGATCTAAACACATCTCGAAAAGTACCCGATGATTTTGTCATATATGCTGAAAAACAAATCAGACAACTTTTGAACTCGGTCAGTGGTGTAGAGTTCATCATGTTGTGTACTTCTGATGGTTTTGAAATTGCTTTAGCCAACAAGAAAAATATTAACAATTCTGGAAAAATTGCTGCAGTGAGTAGTTCGATTTTGGCCTTAGTGACAGCATTTGTTTCAGAAATCAATCTTGTTGGATGTCAAACAATTACCTTAGATGCAGAGAATGGAAAAGCGCTATTAACCGCAATTCCTCATCCAAAGCATCCGTTGGTTTTAGTGGCGATGACCAACAAAGATATTTTATTGGGGCAGATCCTATATGAGCTCAAATCTACTTCTGAATTACTCACGAGAAACATATAGGGAAGTTATTTTAAAATATGTGATGAGGTTCACATTTTTTTAAAAAATGAGATCTATACTGATTTTTTTTCGAAGCTGTTATTTTTTGGAATTTTTTGAAAGCTTTAAATAGTCAAATTAGTTATTTATTTTTTAAATTTCTATTGAATAATTAATATTTTTTATGCTATTTAAATGAGTGTGGAAATAATTAATTAAAATTGATTATCAAATAAAATTAAATGGGTATTCAAAAAGAATACTAATTTATCCATGTTAGTTAGAAATGAAAATTTTTAGCTATATAGTAAAGTGTTTTAGTAAAGCAAAATAAAAATTGAATTGCTAAAACGAACAACAATGTTGAAAGCAACGGGGATGCTCATGGCTCGTATCACACTAGATCAATTAACTGATATCGATGGTTTCGTTTGTGCTGCATTAGTAGATAGCGAAAGTGGTTTATCTTTAGCGACTGCGGGTGCAGGTTTAGACTTAGAATTAGCAGCAGCAGGTAATACTGAAGTTGTTCGTGCTAAGCGTAAAGTTGCAAAAGCACTAAAATTAGATGATGTAATTGAAGATATTTTAATTACATTAGGTAAGCAGTATCACTTGATTCTTCCACTTGATTCAAATGAAAATTTATTTCTTTATCTGGTTTTAGATCGTTCTAAATCAAACTTAGCAATGGCTCGTCACGAGTTAAAAGCATTTGAAAAAGGCTTAGACTTTTCTTAATTTAAAAATTGAAAAGCATAAAAAACTCGTCTTCGGACGAGTTTTTTCTTTGGCTATCCTGTATAACATAGATATCGTATTTAGAGTGTTGAGTGTAGATGTTAAAAGCTGGAATTTATAAACATTATAAAGGTAATTTATACCAAGTCTTTCATGTCGCAACGCATAGTGAAACCCGTGAAAAAGTTGTGGTTTACCAATGTTTATATGATGATTATTCAATCTGGGTTCGACCTTATGAAATGTTTTGTGAGCAAGTCACATTAGAAGATGGTCAAGTCCAAGCGAGATTTGAATTTTTACATGAGGTTTGAGTTTTACTTGATAGATTTTACCAGCTGATAAAGTCACGTAATAAACCGTAACGATGTTACTTGTCAAAATCTATGTATTGTCATAGCAATGACGTAAATGATTGAAATAATAACAATGATAGTGAAAAGGAAGATATAAACATGAGTTTAAGCAACCCATTTTTGCAGCGATTGAATGAACTATATCAATCCTTTATTAAGTTTGATGCCACACAGTGTGATCGTATTAAACGCTATCGAAATATCGAACCTGAATCAGCATTGTTTTTAGCGATGCAAGTAAGAATTCAGCAGTCTAAGAAAATTTTAGAGATCGGAACTTCTACCGGCTACTCGACATTGTGGCTTGCGGATGCAGCCAAAGTGACTGGTGCGAAAGTGACAACGCTTGAGATCGATGAAAAAAGAACTCAGCAAGCACGACTTCATGCTCAAGAGTTACAAGTTGACGATGTGATTGATTTTTGGATAGGTGACGCACAAAAGTATTTGGAAGTGTGTCAGGAACAATATGATTTTATCTTACTTGATGCTGAACGCAATGCTTATTTAAATTACTGGGTATATCTACAGAAGATGCTTGTAGAGCATGGCGGAGTTTTGATTGTTGATAACGTAATATCACATGCGGCTGAAGTTAAAAGCTTTATCAAAGAAGTTAAACAAGATGAAAGGTTTATGACAACAACCTTGTCGATCGGGTCAGGTCTGTTTATGGTGACATTAAAAAACTAACACAGTTTTTATATCAGGGAGAAATCTCCCTGACTTTACTTTAAAAGCGCCGCTCTAAAATTATAAAATTGAAAGCCTTTTAAAATGTAAATCATATTCTAGGTATTTATGCACGAATGCTGTTTTATCACTACATCGTAGTAAATTATTGTATATAAATTCTGGTACGGGATGGTAAAGTTCACCAGAACCATTGTTATAAAAAATTTTTAAATACCGTGAAGAAGCATTATACTTCCAAGAAGTCACGGTAATCATAGATCCCATAAGCAACCCCTTAAACTTTTGATTGTTTTACAGAAAAAATATTCTGTATCTTTTGAAATTAGTCTATTCACTTAAAGAAATGTATAGTGGTTTTGTAAAAATCCTAATGATTGTTTTGATAAGGTTATTCATATTTTGACATTGCGTATTTTTGCAAGATAAACGCTTAAAAATCATAATTAAACGAGATAACGAGTTTTTTAATAATTTAGGGATAGATTATGATTCTTGCAATAGATGTTGCCTATACAGAAAACGCTGCACAAGTTGCTGGCATTGTATTTGAGTCTTGGACGAGTTCTAGTATATTGAACCATTACCTTATCACCATCAAGCCAATTGCTGACTATGAGTCAGGTCAATTTTATAAACGTGAATTGCCGTGTATTTTAAAATTATTGGATTTGGTGAAAGAAACCATTGATATGATTGTGATTGATGGCTATTTTTATTTAGGTGTTGAACAAACAGTTGGTTTAGGACAGCATTTATATACTGCCTTAGCTGATAAAACTCCTGTAATTGGAGTGGCTAAAAATGAATTTAGGGGAACGCCAAAGGAATTTGAAATTCTACGTGGACAAAGTGTTAAACCCTTATATGTCTCTGCCATCGGAATAGAATTAGCGAAAGCGAAACACAATGTGCAGTCCATGTATGGGAAATACCGTATTCCTGAGCTACTTAAGCAAGTTGATCGTTTGAGCAAAACAACGCAAAAATAATTATGCTATTCTAAATCCAGTGGTTTAAATGCATTTTTTATATGCTAATGCTTTGTTTTTTTATTAAAAAAATATTTTATAAATTTATGGTGAAACATATATGGATCAGTCAGCGTCTCGTCAAAAAACTTCAATAAACTATATTGAATTTAAGGTGAAAGACATCCTCCAAAGCAAAAAGTTTTATCAAAACTTAGGCTGGACTTTTACTGACTTTGGTCCTGCATATTGTGAGTTTGATTCAGGGGAGATAAAAGGTGGCTTTACCCAATCTGACAATGTGCAAAGTTCTGGTGGGGCATTAATTGTCTTATATAGTATCCAGTTAGAACAAAGCTTAGCGTGTGTGAAAGAGGCAGGAGCAACTATCGTACAAGAGATCTTTAGTTTTCCTGGTGGGCGTCGTTTTCATTTTAAAGATTTAGACGGATATGAAATTGCAATTTGGTCTCATTAAATAAAAATCTATAAACGCAAAAACCTGCACATAAAATCCAATGTAAAAAAACCACGCTAAAAAGCGTGGTTTTTTTATGGGTTTAATCTAATTCAAGAATTAGATTTTACCGACTAAGTCGATTGAAGGTGCAAGAGTTGCATCACCTTCTTTCCATTTAGCTGGGCAAACTTCGCCAGGATGACCGTGAACGTATTGAGCTGCTTTAACTTTACGAAGAAGTTCAGAAGCATCACGACCAATACCACCAGCATTGATTTCGATGATTTGGATTTTACCTTCAGGATCGATAACGAAAGTACCACGATCAGCAAGACCAGCAGATTCAATTAAAACTTCGAAGTTTTTAGCAAGAACCCAAGTTGGGTCACCAACCATTACATATTCAATTTTTTTGATTTCTTCAGAAGAATCGTGCCAAGCTTTGTGCGTGAAGTGTGTATCTGTAGAAACAGAGTAGATTTCAACGCCTAATTTTTTGAATTCAGCATAGTTGTCTGCAAGATCACCAAGTTCTGTTGGGCAAACAAAAGTGAAGTCTGCTGGATAGAAGAAAACTACAGACCATTTACCTTTAAGATCGGCTTCTGTAACTTCAATGAATTGGCCGTTTTGGAAAGCTTGTGCTTTAAATGGTTTAACTTCAGTATTAATTAAGCTCATCATTATCTCCATGATTGAGGTGTTTATCTAATATTTAACTAGAATAATGAATTTTAGATTATTGGGGAAATAGTATTTTTTTATCGCTAAGATCGGAAAATCAAATTAACGTGCTCCAGATACATTTCACCAAAAACCGTTGTTTTGTCAGAGTTTCATCAACTAAAGCAAATCAAGATGATGTTTGAATGACAAAGCATCCTTTTTTAATCTGTTACAAACATGATGCTTCTGGGGCTATATTTCAAGGGTGATTTCTAAAAAAGATATAAAATTTATTTCAATGTATAGAATTTGTTCATATAAGATAAATTGAATTTTAACTACATCACATTTCAATGTTGTGCATCGAGCAAATGATACAGGGACTGCTGTTTTGTGCTTGGGCATCACTTCAAGCTAGCTAGTTTTGTAGATCATATAGCAACAGATCTACGTCTATAAGAATATTTGCAACCACAGACAGTTGCGTAGTTGAGTAAACTTTAGCACCTTTTAAATATTATTTTTATAATACATGTATAACACAATGGTGAATTCACTTTGATTGGACTATCTCTCCTGTGCTTTACAGCGTAAAATATTCCGTTCAATTTTAAGTATTAGGATAATGCATCTGTGCCAAATCAGTTAAATGTCGATCAATGGGTTATGGTACGAGATCGCCATCGTTTAAATCGACTGAAAAAAGGAAAAGATGCTCATCCTGAAAAATTCCAAGAATTGTTTGAGAAATCAAATCATCAAGTCAAAAAAAGATTAGCCAGTCTACCGACAATCAAACTCAATCAGGATCTACCGGTTACCCAGTATGCAGATAAACTGATTGAAGCGATTCAGAAGCATCAGATTATTATTGTTGCAGGGGAAACGGGTTCTGGTAAAACTACGCAATTACCACAGATTGCAATGCTTGCAGGTCGTGGTTTAACTGGGATGATTGGTCATACTCAGCCTCGTCGTCTAGCAGCACGAAGCGTATCGCAACGAATTGCTGAAGAAGTTGGTGAAAAGCTGGGTGAAAGCATCAGTTTTAAAGTGCGTTTTAATGAGCAAGGATCAAATGATTCGATCGTTCGCTTAATGACGGATGGTATTCTACTTGCTGAACTTTCTAATGATCGTTATTTAAATAAATATGACACGATTATTATTGATGAAGCACATGAGCGTTCATTAAATATTGATTTCATCATGGGTTACCTGAAGCAACTGGTCAAAAAGCGCCCTGATTTAAAAATCATTATTACTTCAGCGACATTAGATGTGAATCGCTTTAGCGAATATTTTAATGGTGCACCAATTTTTGAAGTGGAAGGACGTAGCTTTCCAGTAGAACTGCGTTATCGTCCGATTTCAGAGATGACGATCGGCGGTAGTGATGATGATGACTTTGATGAGTTTGAAGAAAATTTACCACGCGCAGTGGTACAAGCTGTAGAAGAATGTTTTAAGGATGCTGAGTCTAAGGGACATCCTGAACATGCGGATATTCTTATTTTCTCAAGTACTGAACAAGAAATTCGAGAACTACAAGAGACCTTACAAAAATTTGGTCCTAAACACACGCAAATTTTACCTTTATATGCTCGTTTAGCTTTGGCAGAACAGCAGAAAATCTTTAATCCATCTGGTGGTGGTCGACGTATTATCATCGCGACAAACGTTGCTGAAACAGCATTGACTGTACCGAATATTCGTTATGTGATCGACAGTGGTTTTGCACGTATTTCTCGCTATAACTATCGTTCACGGGTACAGCGTTTACCGATTGAAGCGATTTCTCAAGCTGCTGCAAATCAGCGTAAAGGGCGATGTGGTCGTATTGCACCAGGTGTTTGCATTCGCTTATACAGTGAAGATGATTTTCAAAGTCGTCCAGATTTTACTGAACCAGAAATTAAACGGACCAATTTAGCATCGGTTATTTTACAGATGCAAAGTCTCGGTTTAGGTGCTGTAGAAGATTTTGATTTTATTGAGCCACCAGACCATCGTTTGGTCAACGATGGGCGTAAGTTGCTGATTGAATTAGGTGCTATCCATGACGCGCAAAATTCAAATAATCTTCCTCAAGCAATGGCACAAAATGAAATTGCGGTTTCCAAGCAGGGAACTGTAGGTGATGCTAAAGCAAAAAACCTTGCTCAACCTGCTACTAAAAAAGCCGAACTTCAAAATAACAGTTTAACCAAAATCGGTCTACAAATGGCAAAAATGCCAATAGACCCACGCCTTGCACGTATGATTCTTGGTGGTGCTCATTTTGGGGTACTGAATGAAGTTTTGATTATTGTTGCTGCGCTTGCAGTACAAGACCCACGCGAGCGTCCTGCTGATAAGCAAATGCAGGCGGATCAAAAACATGCATTATTTAAAGAAGCAGATTCAGATTTTCTATTTTATATTAAACTGTGGAATACACTGACTGAAAATCGTGAAACTTTGAGTGAAAGCAAAAGACGTAATTTTGCCAAACAGCATTTTCTTAGCTGGTTGCGCTTACGTGAGTGGAAGAAAACTCATGAACAATTACTGGATTTAGCACAAGGTTTAAAACTTTCATTCAATGAAAAGCAGGCCAGTTATGAAAATTTACACCGTGCCTTATTGACAGGACTATTGTCCTTTATTGCCAATAAAACTGACGAACGTAATATTTTCATGGCAGTTCGTCAGCAAAAAGCCCGAATTTTTCCTGCATCAACCTTACATAAAACCAATACCCCATGGGTAATGGCATTTGAAATGGTCGAAACCTCACAGGTGTATTTACGCACACTGGCAAAAATTGAGCCTGAGTGGATTCTTTTGGCTGCACCGAACTTATTAAAACATCATTATTTTGAGCCACATTGGGCGAAAAAACCGGGTGTGGTCAATGCTTATGATCAGATTTCATTATTTGGACTGATCATTGAACCGAAACGTGCCACCAATTATGAAAAAGTGGACCAGTTGGCTGCACATGAAATTTTCTTAAGAGATGCGCTAACTACAGGAAACTTGGGAACAACGCCACCATTCTTAAAACACAACCTATTAAAGCTTGAAGAAGTGGAGCGGGTAGAAGACAAACTGCGTCGTCGTGATTTAGTCGTCGATGAAGAAACCATTTATCAGTTTTATGCCGCTAAAGTGCCTACGGAAATTGCCAGCCGTCGCAGCTTTGAAGATTGGCGAGCAACAGTAGAACCGCAGAATCCTCGTTATCTTTTTGTTGATGATGATGATTTATGGATGAATGATCGTCCAACCACACAGCAATTTCCAGATTATTTACATAATGGACAATTGCGTTTAGCTGCCAGCTATCGTTTTGATCCAAGTCATGATGAAGATGGCGCAACTGTAAAAATTCCTGTACAGGCCTTAGCTCAAGTTGATGAAAATATTTGGTCTTGGGGGATTCCGGGTTGGCGTTTGGATTTAATCGAAGCTTTATTAAAAGCCTTACCAAAAGATAAACGTCGTAACTTGGTGCCGATTCCAGATACAGCCAATAAATTGATCAAAGCAGTCGATGCGCAACATTTGCGTCAGCATATTTTTGAGTTTTTGGCATTTCAATTACGTGGTGAACAAATTACCAATAAAGATTTTTCTTTTGAACGTATTGATCAATTCTTAATTCCATTTATCAAAGTAATTGATGAAAAAGGTCGCGTGATTGAAAAAGGCCGTGATCTTGCAGAACTTAAAGCACGTTGTCGAACTGAAACACACAGTCCTGTCAAACAGTTAAAAGGTGAGTTTACTACTTTTCCTGAAAGCTTTGTATTTGAAGCATCTCAGAAAGTAACTGGGGTTGTGGTTAAACAATATCAGGCACTGGTTCCAAGCAAAGACTTTGCTAAGTTAGAGTTGAAAGATGATTCTGGTATTGTGATTCAGACCTTTAATGATCAAAGTGAAGCGATTAAACAGCATCGTGAAGGCGTAATTCGTTTGATTCATATGCAATTGGGGGATTTGATTCGTCAATTGAAAAAGCAAATTTCCAAGCCACTGGCATTGGCATATTCTCCTTTGGGCGATAAAGCACAACTTGAGCAAATGTTGGTGTACGCAACATTACAAATGGCAATTCAAGATTTACCAATTAATGCTGAAGAATTTGCGATAGTCATGGCAGATGTGAAAAAGTCATTTTTAAGTTATGGTCAGGAAGCATTAAAGTTGATCAGTGAAATTTATATTCAATGGCAGGAAATACGCCAGCAATTGTTGATGCTGGATCAAGATGTATTTGCTAAAAATATGAATGATATTGAGGATCAACTCGATTTAATGAACTTATCCAATTTTGTTTATTCAAAATCTTCAGATATTTGGCAGGAATATCCTCGTTATTTAAAAGCATTGTTATTGCGTTTAGATCGATTGCCGAATAATCTAAATCGTGATGATGCTGCAATTAAAGAAGTAGATCCTTGGATGGATAAACTGTTTAAGTTTAAGTCGGATGTCCGTGTTAAAGAAGTCTACTTCATGGTTGAGGAACTACGTATTTCATTATTTTCTCAACCAATGAAAACCAAGATGCCGATTTCGTCAACCAGAATACAAAAAGTATGGGAAAAGCTTGGAATCGGTTAGAATAGAAATAATTTGAAATATTTGTGAATTTAAAAAGGAGTTTTACATGGGCATCCGTATTACAGGTACAGGTTTGTACCATCCTGAAGAAGTGATTACCAATGAAGAATTGGTGGATTGTTTAAATGCTTATGTGGAACAATTTAACAGTGAAAATGCTGAAAAAATTGAAGCGGGTGAAGTTGTTGCCCGTCGTGGTTCAAGTGCAGAATTTATTGAAAAAGCATCAGGTGTAAAGCGTCGTTATGTGATTGAAAAATCAGGTGTCCTAGACATTAATCGTTTACGTCCTCGTTTAGAAGAACGTTCAGATGAAGAGCTTTCAATCCAAGCTGAGTGGGGCGTGATTGCGGCAAAACAAGCGATGGAAAATGCAGGCGTAACTGCAGAAGACATTGATGTGGTGATTTTAGCTTGTTCAAATTTACAACGTGCTTATCCTGCTGTTGCAATTGAAATTCAAACTGCATTGGGGATTCAGGGCTATGCCTACGACATGAATGTGGCGTGTTCAGCTGCTACATTTGGTTTGAAACAAGCCTACGATGCTGTAAAAACGGGTGCACGTCGTGTGTTATTGGTCAATGTGGAAATTACCTCAGGCCATACTGACTATCGTTCACGTGACTGCCATTTTATTTTTGGCGATGTTGCAACAGCTTCAATTATTGAAGAAACGGATAGCAAAACAGGGTTTGAAATCGTAGATACCCATTTGTTTACCCAATTCTCCAATAACATCCGAAATAATTTTGGTTTCTTAAATGGTTCAGAATTAACTTCTCGTGATGATAAGCAATTTCGTCAAGATGGTCGCAAAGTATTTAAAGAAGTGTGTCCATTGGTTGCGAAAATTATTTCCACACAATTGGAAAAGAACAGTATTCAACCTGAAAATGTAAAACGTTTTTGGCTACATCAAGCCAATGCCAATATGAATGAATTAATTTTAAAACTCATTGTCGGCAAAGAAGTTGCAGAAGCAGATCCTGATTTGGTACCAATCATTTTAGATGAGTTTGCCAATACGTCTTCAGCAGGTGTGATCATTGCATTACATCGTAGTGCGGATCAGGTGAATGATGGTGAATATGGTGTGCTATGTTCATTTGGTGCAGGTTATTCTGTGGGTTCAATTCTTGTACAAAAGCACGTTGCTTAAATCATAATTTTATAAAATCTCCCCCCCTTGCGTCGCTAAAAGCATAGTTCAGCTACTTTGAAAAGAAGGGGGGATTATCCAAAATTTAACTTATTTTATTTGTTCAAAGCTCTTCCCTGAAAAAGGAGCAGTCATACACTTAATGGTAAGATCAAAAAATGTTGAAAAGTATTTTGTAGAGATACAACATGACTGAAAAAACCTTGAAAATACGCCACAACGCTAAACTAATTCGATTAATAAGCAGCTTACAGCGCTTTTACTTTCGTCCAACATTTTTAGGTACTGAAAATTTAGTACCGAATAAACCAGCCATGTATGTCGGTAATCACACCATCTATGGTGTTTTAGATTCTCCGATTCTGATTGATTATTTATTTACAGAGCATAAAATCGCTGTGGTTAGTTTAGCTGATCATATCCATTTTCATATTCCGATTTGGAAAGAGGTAGTTAAACGTGTCGGTGGGGTTGATGGCGTACAAGAATATGCCAAAGAAGCGATGCGACAAGGCTATTCGATTTTGGTTTTTCCAGGAGGTGGTCGAGAAGTTATTAAACGCAAAGGTGAAGCTTATCAATTGATCTGGAAGCAACGCTTTGGTTTCTTAAAGTTGGCTCAGGAATTTGGTTATGAAATAGCTCCTTTTGTGGCTTTAGGTGGTGATGAAGTTTTTGATTTGGCTTTCGATGTAAATATTCTGCTCAAACAAAAATGGTTTAATAAAATATTATCAAATCCCAAAATAGGTTCATTGCTTAGACAGGGTGAGGTTATTCCTTCGATTCCAAAGCATATTATTCCAAAGCGGATTCCTTTCTATTTCAAATTTATGCCACGGTTATCTATTGAACAGATTGGGAGCATGGATGATATGATTGTATTTCGTGATCAATTGCAAGCGAGTATTTATACTGAAATTGAGGCCTTAAAGTCCTATCGAGCAGATGATCTAGAACAAAAAACTTAGAACAAAAAACAATCTTTGAGAGCGCAATAATGTTTGAACTGCAAACCAATTTTAAACAGATACTTCAGCTATTAAATCCGCGAACTCAACCCATTCAAAGTACTGTGACTTTTCTTTCAGATCCTCATTATCTTGAATTTTTACAACAGTGTGGCGATACTGAAATTACCCCTGATATTGATTTATTTGGCTATGAAACTGCGATAAAGGAAAACCAGTATTTCGCAGAGCATGTGGAAAAATTATCCCAACAACTATGGAAAATTGGTCGTACAGGGCAAGGTGATGAATGGTTTTTAGATCGCAATAGTTTTGATATTTTATTCTATAATCATGATTTAGGCATGGATTTCGATGAGAGTTTAAAGCATGATCAGTTCCAGTCAATGCAAGTCAACTTTTTCCAATTTTTACAATTTGCTTTACTTCTGCAAGCAATGGATCAGCACTTGGATAAAAAACCATTGTCTACGATTGGATTGGAGCAATTTCAAGATACTGTAAATCGTATCCATCCTGAACTTTTTTCACATTATCCATTTGATTATTTATAAGTTATAAGTGTTAAAATTGCTCGATAAAATGTGTTTACTCACAATATAAAGGAATAAAAATGTATACAGCTTCTTGTCTTTGTGGTGGTATTCAACTGAAAATTCATAGTGAAATCCCTCAAATATTTGTTTGTCATTGTCAGCAATGCCAAAAAGCTCAAGGCTCTGCATTTGTGGCGATTGCTCCTATTCAGACTCAAGATTTAGAGATTGTTCAAGGACAGGCACTATTTCAAGAATATTATGCCACTGAAAATAAAAAACGAACCTTCTGTAAAAGATGTGCATCCCCATTATTTAGTGCGCGTCTAGACTTACCAGAAGTAGTTAGATTACGTGTAGGTATTGTAAATGAGCCTGTTCAAGGCAAGATTGTTTCACATGCATTTACCGATAACAAAGCTGCTTGGTTTGAAATTTTGGATACTGCGCCACAATTTGTCCAAGCGATTTGCTAAATAGTGAAGTTATATTTCAAAAGTAAGAATGCTGGATATTTATTGTTTAAATAAGATTTTGTGCGCTATCTTACTTTTTTAAGTATCTGAATTTTATATTTTTATAAATAATTCAGAAATTAGTTTAAGTCGTTTGTATATATAAATACCTTCTGTATAATTTTCAAAAAATACATTTTAAATCAATAGAAGGTATAAATGACAAGAATAGTCGTCGCTGCAAAACAAGACAAAATATTACTACAGGATTCTCAAGCAAAAACAGTCAGTTTAAATCAACCTGCTATTATTCAAATTGGTGTCACACAACAAGATGTGAAAACACTAGAGCGATTAGGTGATAAGCTGATTATTAGTTTAAATAATGGTGAGCAAATTGTTTTAGAGGGATTTTTTCAAACCAATGCAACTACAACCCATTCTTTAACTTTCCCTAAAGCGGATGGAAGTTTCTCACTTGCTCACTTTGATGATAATGGAAACTTTACAGACTATAGCGGTTTGCAAAAACTTGACACTTTACTCTATGAAGGTACCAATACTGCGGGTGTTCAACAAATCTCTGCTTATGAAGATTCAACACCTGAGTTTTCATTTTCAAATTTATTTTCTTCAAGCGCAGTGAAAGCAGGTGTCGGTCTTGTTTCTGCAATTGGTTTAGGTTTGGCATTGATTGATGATGGTGGAAGTAATCAATCAAAGGGGGTTACTGACATTATTGCACCGAAAACGCCGACTGCAACATTAAATCCAGAAGGTACTGAAATTAAGGGTACGGCTGAAGCGGGTGCGACTATTTATGTAATTGATAAAAACCAGAAAGTGATTGCTACAGCAGTGGTAGATAAAGATGGAAATTATTCATTGACACTGCCGGAGGCTTTGCTGAACAATAATACTTATTATATCAATGCAAAAGACAAAGCTGGAAATGCTTCAACCTATACCTCGGTTGTGGGTACTAAAGATACTATTGCACCCAATGAGCCTCAGGGGCAGTTAAATGAGCAAGGAAATATTGTTACTGGTAAAGCAGAAGCGAATGCCATAATTAATGTGTATGATCCAGCGGGTCAACTGATTGGTACTGCAAAAGCCAATGCACAGGGACAATTTTCTGTTGCTATTTCTCCTGCTTTAACCACAGGCCAGATTGGTACAGTCGAAGCGATTGATGCATCTGGTAATAAATCAGAAAAACATAATATTGAAGTCGGTAAAGATACTATAGCACCTGATCAACCTAAGTTTGATGTATCTAAAGATGGATCTTCAATACATGGAACCGCAGAAGCAAATGCTAAAGTGATCATTCAAGATTCAACAGGTACGGTGATTGCAACAGGTGTTGTAGACGCCAATGGCAAATTCAATATCACCATTTCTCCTGCTTTAGATGCAAGCAAGACTGGCAAAATTATAATTGAAGATGCTGCAGGAAATAAGTCGAGTGCTGTAGAAATTAAAGCTGGACAAGATGTTTTAGCACCAGATAAACCCGTGGCCAATTTAAATGCTGAAGGAACTGTGATCACGGGTACCGCTGAAGCAAATTCCAAAATTTCAGTTTATGACAGTGCAAATAAATTATTAGGCACAGCAACAACAGATGCAAACGGAAATTATTCTGTTACGCTTTCGACAGCATTGACTGAAGCAAAAGTCGGTAGTGTATATGCAACAGATGCAGCTGGAAATCAGTCAGCGCTTACATCTGTAACAGGAACCAAAGATGTAACTGCGCCTGCAAGTCCAAAAATCACAGATGTGGTTGATGATGTTGGGACAACTGTAGGTTCTGTTGCAGCAAATGGGACTACAGATGACAAGCGGCCTGTGATTTCAGGAACAGGAGAAGTTGGAGCAACTTTAATTATTTATGACAATAATCAGGCGGTAGGAAAGGTCACAGTTGGTGCAGATAGTAAATGGTCATTTAG
The DNA here is from genome assembly GCF_058242925.1 of Acinetobacter sp. LipI_19. NCBI lineage: Bacteria > Pseudomonadati > Pseudomonadota > Gammaproteobacteria > Moraxellales > Moraxellaceae > Acinetobacter > Acinetobacter sp. LipI_19. Next base: position 2,511,951 of record NZ_JBZAYK010000001.1, on the reverse strand, counting down.
TTTTGCTTATGATTTAACTCTGGGAAGTCACAGTATTACCACTCTACAAACGGATAAAGCAGGGAATACCAGTTTAGTAAGTGATGCACGAACATTTACTGTAATAGAAATCGCCACAAAAATGGCAGTTTTTGATGAAACGTCAGCTTTTCATGCTGATTTAGCTGATTCGAATATTGATTCAGCTAAAAGTACTGATGCTATTGGATTAGGTATTTTAAATTCTGAACCAGAAAGTAGGGCTCAAGTACTCGATCAATCATCACCCATAGAAAATCAATTCTCGTTGCTCCATTCAAATGTTTCAGATTTAGATCATAAGCCTATTGCTGGCAGTTCAACTACCCTCAGTACAAGTATAAACACTGTACTGCAAGATGTGCTTGAAAATATCAAGACAGACACCAATACTAATTCTCATGAAAGCATGGGCTTGTCAGTCGATGAATTGTTGGTAAATACTTCTGTCAATGATTTAACTACAAATCAAATTGATGACGTGCTTGCTCGAACAATTGATCAAAGCACTACAGCCATTGTCGATGATGCTAAAAGTACTGCATTGGTTGCTTTCAATAAAGTCGAAAATCTATCAGCTCAAGATATAGCGGTATTGCAATCTGATATGATCAAAGACTTGTTTGACCCACAATTACTGACCTTTTGATTGAAAATAAGCAGATCAGCACCTACGGGTGCTTTTTTATTGAAATGAATTTGGTATAAAGTAAAAAGATTGTATTCAAAATCAAAAAAAATTCTAGGATTAAAATTTTTATGTCAGATGCTGTTGAACAAAATCAATTCCAAATCTTTATCGATGCTAGCGCAAGTTTAAATTTTGTCTTTCAGCAGAATGCTATCCCTTTAATTCGCAGTATTTCTTTAACTAGCAGTAAGTTACTTCCTAGAAGTAAGCTTATTATTCAAGCGAATCCTGAATTTATTCAAAGAAAAGAAATCCATATCGGGATGTTGGATGAACAACAAAGTACCCAAATCAATAATCCTAAACTGAATTTTGATATTCATTTTCTATTAAATTTATCTGAAAATATAAAAGTAAACATAAGCTTTAAATGGTTGGATTTAGAAGATAATTTATTGGCAGAGCATCAACAAGAAATTCAAGTTCTAACTGTCGATACTTGGGGTGGAGAAAAACAACCGCTTGAACTATTGGCATGTTTTTCACAACCTAATGCTGCTTCGTTAGTACCTATTTTAAAACGTGCCAGTGAAGTACTGTTTGAAAAGAATCTTGGCAGTTTAAATGGTTATTCAGATAAAAATCCTGAACATGTTTTACAGCAAGTCAATGCGATTTGGCAGGCATTAAATGAACAGGATTTACGCTATATTGTAAATCCTGCAAGTTATATTCAACAAGGGCAACGGATTCGCTTTGCCAAACAAATTTTAGAAGAAAAAATGGCATGTTGCCTAGACAGTACGATGTTGCTCAGTTCATTGCTGGAACAAATCGGACTTGATCCGATTGTTATGTTGATTCAGGGGCACAGCTTTTTGGGAATTTGGCTACATGAAACACCACTCGTCGACATTTTGATTGATGATCTGCAAACATTACGTAAATGTATGGAACTCGGTGCAATTACGTTTGTTGAAACCACACTGCTGACCTCAAAAAATAGTTTAAAGCAAGCGATAGAATCTGCTCAGTGCTTTTTACAAGTACCTGAAAAAACTGAACAGTTTTATGTTGCAATTGATATTCGACAAAGTCGTTTACGTGGAGTGCGTCCGATTTCTTTGCAGTTGGATGTCAGAAAAAATCTTGATGATAATGAGATTACTTGGACACAATCCTCATTGCCTGAGTATGCTAGTTATGATGAAAGTGAAAATGTTGCAACCCGCGTACAGCGTTGGCTAAGGCGTTTATTGGATTTAAGTTTAAGAAATAAATTATTAAACTTTAAAGATAATCGCCTAAGCATTCCCTTGCAATGTTCTGAGAAAACCTTAGCCTCTTTGGAAGATGCTTTAGCAGAAAATAAAGGGTTTTTCTTCCATAGTATTGAGCATATTTCTTTAAAAAATGTGACACGTGAGAATGAAGCTGATCATGTACAACACTATATTGATGAAAATTTGCATCGACAGCTATTATTTAGTGGTCTAGATAGTGAAACCTTAAATAAACGCTTGGTTGAAGTTTATCGGGCTTCACGGACGGCATTAGAGGAAGGTGGAGCAAATACATTATTTTTAGCCATTGGATTTTTGCAATGGAAAGAGTCAGAGAAAGCTCAAAGAAGCTTTAAAGCACCATTATTATTGATTCCTGTAAGAATGACGCGCGAATCTGCTAAGTCTGGTTATCGGTTATGGATGTATGATGATGAGCCACGCTTTAATTCAACTTTATTGCAGTTATTAAGACAAGACTTTGAGCTCGAAATGAGTGGCTTAGATCCATTGCCAATAGATGAATCTAGTGTGGATGTGAATGCTGTATTACAAATTGTACGCCGTGCGGTGGTTAATATGCGAGGATGGGAAGTCACTGCAGAAGCAGCAATTGGTCAGTTTTCATTTTCAAAATATCTGATGTGGCGTGATCTATCTTTACGTATGCAACAGCTAAAAGAACAGGCTGTGGTCAATCATCTGATTGAAACACCACGGGAACCATTTAAAAAACAAGAGGCTTTTCCACATCCAGTCGAACTCGATAAAAACTATCAACCTCAGCAATTATTCACGCCCTTGTCGTCTGACTCCTCGCAACTTGCTGCGGTAATGTCAGCTGCATTGGGACGAACATTTGTACTTTCTGGACCGCCAGGTACGGGTAAATCTCAAACGATTACCAATATGGTGGCGCAATGTTTAGCAGATGGAAAATCAGTATTATTTGTTTCAGAAAAAATGGCGGCCTTAGATGTGGTTTACCGTCGTTTAAACCAGATTGGATTAGGCGATTTATGTCTACAATTACATTCTGCAAAAGCGCAAAAAATAGAAGTTTTAGATCAACTTCGTGAACGTGCCGAAAATAACAATAATCCTTATGCTGTTCAGCAAAAGCAAACCCAGCAAGCGTGGCAATTGCTTTCTCAGCAACTGGTGGAAAGCCGCGATGAGTTAAATCAGCATGTGCATATTTTACATCAACAGCATCCGATTGGTTGGAGTTTATTTGATGCCATGAGTGATGAGCTGCTACATCGGGATTTAGACAACTTACGATTTGAACTTAACATTCAGCAGTTAACTGAACAATCTCGCAACCAGTTAAAAGCGCTCAGTACAAAAGCATTTTTACAATATCAACAAATTTCCCCATCCTCTTTTGAGATACTTAAGGGATTTGCAGAGGGAAGCCCGCAGAATATTTGGAATTTGTTATGGCAAGATCAGTACCAACAGCAACAACAACGTTTAGCTGAACTGATTCCACAGTTGCATTTTTCAGTACAAGCTTGGCAAGAGTGTTGCCAATTTCCCCGTGCGGAAAATCTACAGCAACTACAAAAAGATCTCGATATTTATCAGATATTGTTTAATTTCGCTCAGCAGCATGATTTGAAATTATTAAAAATTGTTGATGCGATAGATATACGACAAATTTCTGAAGCAAAAGCGATTTGCACAGAAATACAGCAAAACCGTACACGCTTAATTTTTAATTATGATGCGTCTATTTACCAAGCTGAATTAAAACAAATCGAATTTAAATGGCGTGAAGCTTTTGCCAAATTTTGGCCTTGGTCTTGGTTTGGAAAATACCAGCTGAGAAATTTAATTCGGAGTTATCAGACGGAGAAACAACGTCCATCAACGATGGTGGTTGAAAATGACTTGCCAATCCTGATCAATATTCAAAATTATCAGCAGCAATTCCAGAGCATTGAAAATCAGCTGAAAGACCGTTTGGAATCTTATTGGCAAGCTGAAAAGACAGATTGGGTACAGTTTGAAAATATTTCGATCGCATGGACGCAACTGAAACAACAACTCTCAGAACGTATGAGTCAAATTTCAGTGATTCAGCAGGCAGTGAGTTTTGCAAGCCAGCACGATTTGGGGAAAATCACCCAATATGTAGATGAATTAAAAAAAATATATAGCCAGCTTTTAAGCGATCAACAGCTTCAAACTGAACACTTAGAAGGCTATTCAATGATCACTTTTGCTGAAATTATTGCACGTCAACGGCAATTACAAACTGTGATAAGTGAGTGGCGCCATTGGCTAAATTGGCAAGGTTTAAAAACTGAACTTAAACAACAGGGTTTAGCAAGTTTCAGCGAGTTTTTACAACATCAGCCATCCGAAGCAAACGTGCAATATGCTGCTCAAAAGTTAAGACAAGAATATGTGATATTGTTAATTGATATTAATCTTGCTCGGCAATGGATTATTCAGCAGTTTAGTCAACATCCTGAGCTCAACCAGTTTAATGGTGAATTGCAGCAGCAAAAAATTCAGAAATTTTCGCAGCAGGATCGGGAACATCAACAGTTTGCCAGTGAGGAAATTACCCGTCGTTGGTATAAAATCTTTGAAAACCCTGAAATGTTTAAAAAACAATGGGCTTTACTCAATAAAGAGTTGGGCAAAAAGCGTCGGCATATACCCGTACGTGAATTAATTAAGCAAATTCCCGATGTGATTACAGGTTTAAAACCGTGTATGTTAATGAGTCCACTTTCAGTCGCTCAATATCTAGATCCTGAGTCTAAGTTTGATGTGGTGATCTTCGATGAGGCATCACAGATTCCTGTTTGGGATGCGATAGGTGCTTTGGCTCGGGGCAAACAATCGATTGTTGTGGGTGATAATAAACAAATGCCACCAACCAGTTTCTTTGGAAAAGGCGATTCTGAAGCGATCGATGAGGATGTTACCGAAGATTTGGAAAGTATTCTGGATGAATGCTTGGCCGCACAATTGCCAGAATTGGTGCTCAATTGGCATTATCGTAGTCGTTATGAAAGCTTAATTCAGTTTAGTAATCAAAAATATTATAAGGGTGAATTATTGACGTTCCCGGCACCTGTGGCTCGGGATAGTGCAATTCAATTACACCCAGTTCAAGGGGTTTATGATAAAGGTGATACCCGTACCAATAAGGCAGAGGCACAAGCGATTGTGCAATTTATTATCCAGCATTTAACGACTCAACTCACGGCTGAGGTTAAACAAACAGTTGGTGTGGTGACATTTAATATTACCCAGCAAAAACTGATTGAAGATTTGTTAGACAATGAATTGGCAAATTATCCCGAGTTAGAGCAATTAAGCCGAGAGGGTTTCGAGCCATTATTTGTGAAGAACTTGGAAAATGTACAAGGTGATGAAAGAGATCTGATTATATTCTCAATCACTTATGCTGCAGATCAAAACGGTAAATTGTTGATGAATTTTGGTGCTTTAAATCGTCAAGGTGGACAGCGCCGTTTAAATGTTGCGATTACTCGTGCACGTCAGGGTTTGCATGTTTTTTCTACACTTCGTCCAGAACAGATTGATCTCTCGCGAACCAGTAGTGAAGGTGTACGGGATTTAAAAGATTTCCTTAGCTTTGCACAAACTGGGCAGATGGCTTATTACGCACAGTCTGTTGGAAAAGAAAAATCTAAAGATGAGCTGATGTTGTATTTGCAAACTCAATTAGAGCGGTTAGGTTGGAAAGTAGACTTAGCTGTGGGGAGTGGAGAAGGTCGGATTGATCTTGCAATTCAAGATCCTAAAATTGTAGGGCAGTATTTAACGGGCATCCTTGTAGATGGTGATGATTATGCCAAGGCTGCAACCGCACGAGATCGTGATCAACTGCGCCCAACAGTTTTAAAAGGTTTAGGTTGGCATATATTACAATTATGGACTGTAGAGTGGTGGCTTGATCCAAGAGGAAATCTTGAAAAGTTACATCGTCAATTAGAAGCTTTGGTCAATAAAATGTCTTAATTGTTTTTAGTAGGTGTTTGTGAAATCGGATTTTATAGTGCTTGTTTGGCTTAAATTTGATGCATAGTGCTTTCCAATAAACGCTGAATAATTTCATTCAGCGTTTTTATTTTTATCTAAAACGTGAACTTATACATATAAAATACCCAATTTCAGGTATATCTCTATATTCCCCCATTTGATCTAATGATTGATATTTGATCAAAATGTAGATTTGGGGATTATCATGAACAAAATTTATAAAGTTATTTGGAATTCACAACTTAGGTGCTGGCAAGCAGTTTCAGAATTGGCAAAAAATCATAATACTTCACAAAGTACTGTAGACCATAAAAACGCACTGAAGGGCGGTGTTCATAAAGCATCAGGGATAAATTTAATCCGATTGGCTTTTTTGGGGCTGGCTTTATTGCCGTTATCGATTTATGCCGCAATTTCTAATACTGAATTGCCTACAGGCGCCAATATCACTCAAGGTTCAGCCAACATTTCCCAAAATGGCAACGTTTTAAATATTCATCAAAATAGTCAAAACCTTTCGACCAACTGGAATACTTTTAATATTGGTAAAGATGCAACGGTTAATTTTAATCAACAAAACCAGTCATCTATAGCCATTAATCGGGTTTTGGATAGCAATGCATCGCAGATTATGGGGCGTTTAAATGCCAATGGGCAGGTGTTTTTACTCAATCCAAATGGTGTGGTTTTTTCTAAGACAGCTCAAGTGAATGTTGGTGGTTTGGTTGCTTCAACTTTAAGTTTGAACGATGCGGATATTCAAAATGGAAAATATACTTTAAAAGCCAATGCCAATAGCACAGCAACGATAGAAAATAACGGTAGTATTCAAACTTTATCAGGTGGAACTGTTGCGCTGATTGCGCCCAATGTTAAAAATACCGGCTCTATTGTGACACCGAATGGCGTTACTCATCTCACTGCTGCCAGTCAAGTCACTCTTGCTTTACAGGATGGTTCACTGACCCAGTACCAAGTTGATCAAGGGGTATTAAAAGGCTTGGTGGACAATGGTGGTGCAATTCTTGCCGACAATGGCGCTGTATATTTAACTGCAAAAGCCAAAGACAGTTTAAGTAAAGCCGTGGTCAATCATAGTGGGATTATTGAAGCGAATCGCTTAAGCCAAAATGCCAAAGGTGAAATCATTTTGTTAGGTGATATGCAAAATGGTGAAACAAATGTCAGTGGCCTGCTTAAAGCTGAAGGAAAAAATGGTCAAGATGGTGGGTTTATTGAAACTTCAGCAGCCAAAGTAAAGATTAATAATAATACGATAGTGTCCTCTCATTCTGAGGGCGGGAAAATCGGAAACTGGTTGATCGACCCTACCGATTTCAGTATTAATTCAGGTAATGCATCGGCAAGTAGTAGCGGCATAGGCGCAACCACTTTAGCAAGCAGTCTTGCAACCAGTAATGTCATATTGCTAACTAGCTCTACGGGTAACCAAAAGGGTGATATCAATGTGAATGCTGATGTGACTTGGGGGAGTGCGACCAGCCTGACTTTAAATGCACAAAATGACATCAACATTAATGCCAACATCACAGCGACAAATAACAGTGGCAAACTTAATTTGATATATGGACAAAATACAGCCAATACCAATGCTAATTACTATATTAACACTGGCGCAAAAATAAACTTAAAGGCTGGGCAGAATTTTAGTACCCAAAAAGGAACGGCTGCTACCATTAACTATCAAGTCATTACGGCTTTGGGCGCACAGGGTTCGACTACAAGTCAAGATTTACAAGGGATCAACGGTAACCTGAGTGGTAATTATGTGTTGGGTGCAGACATAGATGCCAGTAGTACATGGCAGTGGAATGGCTATACCGGATTCGTCCCAATTGGCTTTTATAATGCAACTTTAAGTCCAATGGATCTATCACAACAAGCTTTTCGTGGACGGTTTGATGGATTAGGTCATGCGATTAGTGGATTAAGTATTGACTCTATGTATCAGGGCATTGGACTGTTTGCGATTACGCATCAGAATGCACTTATACAAAATCTTGGACTGAATAATATAAGTTATTCAGGTTATGGAAAAACAGGTGGGATCGTGGGGCTTAATCTTGGCACGATTAATAATGTTTATGTCAATGCTGGCTTAGTCACAGGTAATACCGAGCAGTATGGCGGATTGGTGGGTTGGAACTATAATTCAGGAAATATCTTAAATTCTTATGCCAATGTGACTGTAAAAGGAAAATATTCTAATAATAATTATATTGGTGGTTTGGTTGGTTATAGTGACGGAGTTGTAAGTTCTTCTTTTGCAACAGGTGCAGTGACAGGAAATAATTATATTGGTGGTTTAGTTGGTGGAATATCAGGGCAAATCAATAACTCTTATGCAACAGGTACTGTCATCGGAAATCAATATGTTGGAGGACTGGTGGGTTTCAATGGCGGAAGTGTTGACAAAAATTATTCTTCTGGAAGTGTAACTGGGAATACTTTTGTTGGTGGTCTCGTTGGTGGTGGTAATGGTACAACCACAAATAGTTTCTGGAACACCATTACTTCTGGAAGAACAAGCAGTGCGGGTGGTATAGGAAAAACCACAACAGAACTTCAGAAAATTTCTACTTTTGCAGGTTGGGATATTGATGATGCAGGTGGTACAGGAAAAGTCTGGCGTATTTATGAAGGAAGATCTGCACCGTTACTACGTCATTTCCTTAAACCCTTGGTTACAGAAATTGTCGCTAATTTTTCTGACAAAATTTATGATGGATCGATAGCTTCTGGAACGCTGGCTTCAGGGCTGAATTATAAAACAACTGGTAAAAATGCAGGGATTTATAGTTTAAATGATGGCTCAATCCTGATTAGTGGTGTTCCAATCGCGGCAAATATAACACAGTTTGGCGATGATGTAATTTATAAAGAAAATGGTGGATCAGGTTCATTAACAATCGCGAAAAGAGATTTAAATATTAATGGCTTGAGCGTTGCTGACAAAGTCTATGATACATCAAAAGTAGCAACATTATCGGGTACTGCTGGAGTGACAGTGCTGTCAGGTGATTCAGTGACACTTTCGGGTATTGGATTTGGATCATTTACTGATAAAAATGTGGGCAATAATAAAAATGTGATTGTGTCGGGTTATACGCTGACTGGAACAGATGCTTTAAATTACAACTTGCTGCAGCCGACAAATCTTAAAGCCAGTATAACGCCTGCAGTTTTAACCATTAATGGAATAAGTGTTGCAGATAAAACGTATGATGGCTTGTTCAATGCGACCTTAAATGGTACTGCTTCAATCAATCCATTTGCTGGAGATTTTGTTGGATTGACTGGTAGTGGTCTAGGAACATTTACAGATAAGAATGCAGGAATCCGATCTGTGATCGTAACAGGCTATAACTTAACAGGTGCGGATGCAGGAAATTATACTTTTAGTCAGCCTATAGGTTTAAGTGCCACAATTCACAAAGCACAAGCCATTGTAAAGGCCAATAGTTTAAATACGGTTTATAACGGTAAAGATCAAACGGCTGCTGGCTTTAGTGCAACAGGCTTGGTCAATGGCGAAACAGAATCCGTACTATCAGGTGTTTTAGCAACGGTTACGGCCAAAGATGCTGGCAAGTATACCAATACAGCTACGGGTATAGATAATAACTACGAGCTCAGCTTTGTTGATGGCTCATTAGATATTGCGAAAGCGAAAGCCACCGTAACCGCCAATAGCGTATCAACCACCTATAACGGTAAAGATCAAACGGCTGTTGGCTTTAGTGCAACAGGCTTGGTCAATGGCGAAACTACAACTGTATTGTCAGGTGTTTCGGCAACTGTCACAGGTAAAGATGCCGGTAGTTATGCCAATACAGCCACAGGTACAGATAAGAACTATGAGCTAAGTTTTGTTAATGGCTCTTTGGATATCGCCAAAGCTAAGGCGACAGTAACAGCCAATAGTGTAACAACGACCTATAACGGTAAAGATCAAACGGCTGCTGGTTTTAGTGCGACAGGCTTAGTCAATGGTGAAACTGAATCGGTATTGTCAGGTGTTTCAGCCACGGTGACTGCTAAAGATGCAGGTCAATATACCAATACCGCAACAGGTATAGATAAAAACTATGAGCTCAGTTTTGTTAATGGCTCATTAGATATTGCTAAAGCTAAAGCTACTGTCACCGCCAATAGCGTATCAACCATTTATAACGGTAAAGACCAAACGGCTACTGGCTTTAGTGCGAAAGGCTTAGTCAATGGTGAAACAGAATCAGTATTATCAGGCGTAAACGCAACGGTGAATGCTAAAGATGCAGGCAAATACAACAACACAGTAACAGGTGTAGACAAGAACTATGATCTGACGCTTATTGATGGCTCTTTGGATATTGCTAAGGCCAAAGCCACCGTAACCGCCAATAGTTTAAATACGGTTTATAACGGTAAAGATCAAACAGCTGCTGGTTTTACTGCAACAGGCTTGGTCAATGGTGAAACTACAAGTGTATTGTCAGGTGTTTCAGCAACGGTGACTGCCAAAGATGCAGGCAAATACAACAACACAGTAACAGGTGTAGACAAGAACTATGATCTGACGCTTATTGATGGCTTATTAGATATTGCTAAAGCTAAAGCGACAGTAACAGCCAATAGCGTATCAACCACCTATAATGGTAAAGATCAAACGGCTACTGGCTTTAGTGCAACAGGCTTAGTCAATGGTGAAACTACAAGTGTATTGTCAGGTGTTTCAGCAACGGTGACTGCCAAAGATGCAGGCAAATACAACAACACAGTAATAGGTGTAGACAAGAACTATGATCTGATGCTTATTGATGGCTCATTAGATATTGCCAAAGCTAAAGCGACAGTAACAGCCAATAGTGTAACAACGACCTATAACGGTAAAGATCAAACAGCTGCTGGCTTTAGTGCAACAGGCTTGGTCAATGGTGAAACTACAAGTGTATTGTCAAGTGTTTCGGCAACTGTCACAGGCAAAGATGTAGGCAAATACACCAACACAGTAACAGGTGTAGATAAGAACTATGATCTGACGCTTATTGATGGCTCATTAGATATTGCTAAAGCTAAAGCCACTGTTACTGCTAATAGCGTATCAACCACCTATAATGGTAAAGATCAAACGGCTACTGGCTTTAGTGCGACAGGTTTGGTCAATGATGAAACAGAATCAGTATTATCAGGCGTAAGCGCATCGGTGATTGCTAAAGATGCAGGCAAATACATCAATACCGCAACCGGTCTAGACAAGAACTATGAGTTAAGTTTTATTGATGGTTCTTTGGATATCGCCAAAGCTAAAGCTACTGTCACCGCCAATAGTTTAAATACGGTTTATAACGGTAAAGATCAAACAGCTGCTGGTTTTAGTGCGACAGGCTTAGTCAATGGTGAAACTGAATCGGTATTGTCAGGTGTTTCAGCAACGGTGACTGCTAAAGATGCAGGTCAATATACCAATACTGCAACAGGTCTAGATAAGAACTATGAGCTAAGCTTTGTTAATGGCTCATTAGATATTGCGAAAGCCAAAGCCACCGTAACTGCTAATAGCGTATCGACTACCTATAACGGTAAAGATCAAACGGCTGCTGACTTTAGCGCTTCTGGTTTAGTCAATGGTGAAACTGAATCAGTACTAACAGGTGTTTCGGCAACAGTGACTGCTAAAGATGCTGGCAAATATACCAATACTGCAACAGGTCTAGATAAAAATTACGAGCTTAGCTTTATTGATGGCTCATTAGATATCGCGAAAGCTAAAGCCACTGTTACCGCCAATAGCTTATCAACTACTTATAATGGTAAAGACCAAACAGCTACTGGCTTTACTGCAACAGGCTTGGTCAACGGTGAAACTGAATCAGTACTCTCAGGTGTTTCAGCAACGGTGACTGCTAAAGATGCTGGCAAATATACCAATACTGCAACAGGTCTAGACAAGAACTATGAGTTAAGTTTTATTGATGGTTCTTTGGATATCGCCAAAGCTAAAGCCACTGTCACCGCCAATAGTTTAAATACGGTTTATAACGGTAAAGAGCAAACAGCTGTTGGTTTTAGTGCGACAGGCTTAGTCAATGGTGAAACTGAATCGGTATTGTCAGGTGTTTCAGCAACGGTGACTGCTAAAGATGCAGGTCAATATACCAATACTGCAACAGGTCTAGATAAGAACTATGAGCTAAGCTTTGTTGATGGCTCATTAGATATTGCGAAAGCCAAAGCCACTGTCACCGCCAATAGTTTAAATACGGTTTATAACGGTAAAGATCAAACAGCTGTTGGCTTTACTGCAACAGGCTTGGTCAATGGGGAAGATACATCGGTACTCTCAGGTGTTTCAGCAACGGTGACTGCCAAAGATGCAGGTCAATACACCAATAGCGCAACGGGTCTAGATAAAAACTACGAGTTAACTTTTGTTGATGGTTCATTAGACATCACCAAAGCCAAAGCCACTATCACCGCCAATAGCGTATCGACTACCTATAACGGTAAAGATCAAACAGCTGTTGGCTTTAGTGCGACAGGTTTGGTCAATGGTGAAACTGAATCAGTCTTATCAGGTGTTTCAGCAACAGTGACTGCCAAAGATGCAGGTCAATACACCAATAGCGCAACGGGTCTAGATAAAAACTACGAGTTAAGTTTTGTTGATGGCTCATTAGACATTGCCAAAGCTAAAGCCACTGTCACCGCCAATAGTTTAAATACGGTTTATAACGGCAAAGATCAAACAGCTGCTGGCTTTAGTGCAACAGGCTTGGTCAATGGGGAAGATACATCGGTACTCTCAGGTGTTTCAGCAACGGTGACTGCTAAAGATGCAGGTCAATACACCAATAGCGCAACGGGTCTAGACAAGAACTACGAGTTAAGTTTTGTTGATGGTTCATTGGATATCACCAAAGCCAAAGCTACTGTCACCGCCAATAGTTTAAATACGGTTTATAACGGCAAAGATCAAACAGCTGCTGGCTTTAGTGCAACAGGTTTGGTCAACGGTGAAACTGAATCGGTATTATCAGGTGTTTCAGCAACTGTCACAGGTAAAGATGCAGGTAGTTATGCCAATACAGCCACAGGTCTAGATAAGAACTATGATCTTAGTTTTATTGATGGCTCATTAGATATTGCTAAGGCTAAAGCCACTGTGACCGCCAATAGTGTATCAACTACTTATAATGGTAAAGATCAAACAGCTACTGGCTTTACTGCAACAGGCTTGGTCAATGGTGAAACTGAATCAGTACTCTCAGGTGTTTCAGCTACTGTGACTGCTAAAGATGCAGGTCAATATACCAATAGTGCAACGGGTCTAGACAAAAACTATGAACTAAGCTTTGTTGATGGCTCTTTGGATATCACCAAAGCTAAAGCCACTGTCACCGCCAATAGTTTAAATACGGTTTATAGCGGTAAAGATCAAACAGCTGCTGGTTTTAGTGCGACAGGTTTGGTCAATGGTGAAACAGAATCGGTATTGTCAGGTGTAACTGCAACGGTTACCGGCAAAGATGCTGGCCAATACACCAATAGTGCAACGGGTCTAGACAAGAACTACGAGTTAAGTTTTGTTGATGGTTCCTTAGATATCGCCAAAGCCAAAGCTACTGTGACCGCCAATAGCTTAAATACAGTCTATAACGGTAAAGACCAAACGGCTATTGGTTTTAGTGCAACAGGTTTGGTCAATGGTGAAACTGAATCGGTCTTATCAGGTGTTTCAGCAACGGTGACTGCTAAAGATGCTGGCAAATACACCAATACTGCAACAGGTCTCGACAAGAACTATGATCTTAGTTTTATTGATGGCTCATTAGATATTGCTAAAGCTAAAGCCACTGTGACCGCCAATAGTGTATCAACCACCTATAACGGTAAAGATCAAACTGCTGCTGGTTTTAGTGCTTCTGGTTTAGTCAATGGAGAGACAGAATCTGTATTATCTGGTGTAAGCGCAACGGTTACCGGCAAAGATGCTGGCAAATACGCCAATACTGCAACGGGTGCAGACAAAAACTATGAGCTAACTTTTGTTAATGGTGCATTGGATATTGCGAAAGCTAAAATTAACCAAGTGACAGACATTAGCGCCAATAATCGTATTTATGATGCAACCACCAACGCAACATTAAATACTGGATCAGCACAATTCACTGGTATGGTTGCAGGCGATGAATTGAAAGTTGCAACAGCAACTGGACAATTCGGTGATAAAAATGTGGGTATAGCAAAACAAGTCTCGATTCAGGGTGTCAGTTTAAGTGGTGCAGATGCACACAACTACGAGTTGGTGAATAACACTGCACAAACTACGGCAGATATTCGCCAAGCCAATATTCAAAACATTGCTGGAATTACGGCCAACAATCGTACTTATAATGGATTAACTGCCGCTGAACTTAATCTCAGCAACGCACAATTCAACGGGATCTACGCTGGGGATAATTTAAACGTTGCAACAGCAATAGGACAATTTGACAGTGCAACCACAGGGCAAGCAAAAAATGTATCGATTACAGCTTTAAGTCTAGGTGGCTTAGATGCTCAAAACTACAAACTTGTGGATACCACCGCTGTGACCACAGCTGATATTTATCTGTTAACCCCTGCAGCGTATTTACAAGCCATACAATTCAAACGACCGCGTTATTTGCCTGAAACCAATAACGTCTTAAATACAGTTGATTTAGATGTACGCCAAGGTGGAGTTAACACTGCAGGTATTCAAATTTTGGCAGGGGAGCACTAATTGATGAAACAACAACACAATATTTTGGCAACATCTGTGGCTGCTTGTCTGATGCTTTTGACCAGCAGTAACCATGCAGCGCCAGCACCTAATGCGGGTCAACTGCTACAACAACAGCAACAAGGACAAAGCCTTGAACCACAGGCTGCTGTTCAGATAGAAAGTTCAGCAAGCAATAACGTACCTAACTCACCTGATATCCAAATTCCTGTACGCAAAATTGAAATCACTGGAAATAGTCGTTTTAGCACAGCGCAATTGCATCACTTAGTGGCAGATGCCGAAGGTAAACAATTGAGTCTTCAGCAACTTTGGCAAGTAGCCCAAAAGATTACCACTTACTACCAGCAACAGGGCTATGCCTATAGTCGGGCTTATCTGCCTCAGCAGAATCTAAGTCAGGGTGTAGTACGTATCAATGTACTCGAAGCGTATTATGATCAAACCCAGATTGATAATCAAAGTCGAACGCAAAACTGGCTAATTGAACAAACCGTTGCACCACTTAAACAAGGTGAGCGGATCAACAGTGACCAGATGCAACAACAACTCAAACTGCTCAATCGTTTAAATGGGGTCAATACCCGAAATGTTTTGACCCCTGGTGCAACAGTCGGAAGTAGCCAACTCAATGTTGAAGTACAAAATGCAGGCATGTTGAATGGTTATATTGGCGCAGATAACTTTGGTAATCGTTATACCAGTCAAGTGCGTGGAACCGCTGGAATTTCTGCCAACAACCTTGCAGGCTTAGGCGATGAACTGAGTTTAGATGTAATGACTGCAGGCAAACGCATGAACTACGGGCGCGTGGGTTATGCATTTACCTTTACAGGAATGGGTACTCGGGCAGGCGCAAGTTATTCTTATCTAGATTATGAACTTGGAAAAGAGCTAAAAAACATTGGCGCAGAAGGGAGTGCTGCACAAAGTAGCGTATTCATTAGCCAACCTGCCTTACTGACCAATAATGCAGAAGTCCTTCTCAGCTTACAATATGATCATAAACAACTGAAAGATGATATTCAGCTCAATCAATATTACAAACATCGAAATATTGACGTGGTGACTGCCCGACTGGATGGCTCGCAGTTCGATCAATTCTTGGGTGGAGGCTTAACCCAATATGGTGCCTCAACCAGTTATGGTCGTGTGAAATTTAAAAACGATGATGCCGCTGCTTTAGATGCGCAAACAGCGAAGACAGCTGGAGACTACTATACAGCTACATTGAATCTGTCACGCTTACAAAACCTAAGCAATAAGGGCACGCAAGGCTATTTGGGAGTTTATGGACAATACAGTCCTTATAATCTAGACAGTGCAGAGCAATATCTAGGTGGTGGTCCATTTAATGTTCGTGGTTATGAATCGAGTCAATTTGCAGGCTCTACAGGTTATTTGGCCACGGCAGAACTGAGACAAAGTTTATTTGCCGATGCAAAGCATCAGCTAACAGCGAAAGTATTTATCGATACAGCAGAAGTCACGTTAAATGCTAAGCGTTGGGCAGGTGTGACAGGCGATAATCAAGTTCAAATCAGTAGTGCAGGTTTAGGTTTGAACTGGACGAGTGCGTGGAATATTCAAGCCAATGCAGAAGTTGCCTTTCCAATTGGAAATACGCCAGAGCAGTTGCAAGACCGTGATAATCACCAGTACTGGTTGAGTTTAAGAAAGACTTTCTAATTTGATTGAATAAATAAGGAGGCTTTTGTCTTCTTATTTATGTCGCCACGCGATAGCAACACGCTGTATGGTTAAACTCAATTTATTTGAGTAACGAAAAACTCCCTCCTTCAAAAAAGGTGAGAAGTATTCACTTCGCAAGGGGGAGGATTCAAACAATCTGAGTAAAAACTTAGCAAAAGGGATTTAAAAATCTAGCTGATGAGATTAAAACTTACACAGCCACACTTTACATTTAAAGTTTAAATTCTTTTGCGTAGACGAAGTCAAACCTTGCGCTGCAAACAAAGCCGATTAATATTCGTTGGGTGACCGCTACACCATCTATGATTAAATGATGTAAAAGCAAAATGATTAAATGGATATAAGTTGGAATGCCATTGATGAGTAATGGATATTTTTATCATGATTATTTGTATAGGCTTGTATATACAAATAACATCGACTCAAGATACAATGAGTTAGAATATTTTGTATGAGTTTTAGCCAATGTCAAGAGCGTCAAAGCACAATGATCTAGACTTATCTCTAGAAGAAGATAGTCCTGTTCCTTTGTATTTGCGCGTGAAGCAAATGATTTCACAAAAAATTTATGAAGGAACATGGACTGTAAATAAAAAAATTCCTTCAGAAAGTGAGTTGGTGAATTTACTGGGTTGTAGTCGTATGACGGTCAATCGGGCATTGCGCGAACTGACCAGTGAAGGTTTATTGGTGCGTATACAAGGTGTTGGCTCTTTTGTCGCTGAAGGGCAAGGTCGTACAGCATTATTTCATGTGAATAATATTGCAGAAGAAATTATTGCGAGAAATCATAAACATCATGCTGAAGTATTGGTACTTGAACAAATTCAAGCCAATGAAGAACAAAGTCGATTAATGCAAATTCGAGAAGGACAACGACTATTTCACTCGATCATTGTGCATTATGAAAATGATGTGCCTGTGCAGATCGAAGATCGTTTAGTTGATCCCGTACTGATTCCAGATTATTTGGCACAAGATTTTAAAACTATCACGCCTAATGCCTATTTAATGTCAAAAGCACCTGTTACTGAAGGTGAGCATGTGGTTACTGCTATTCTTGCTTCAGCACAAGAATGTAAATGGCTAAAAATCAATAAAACAGAGCCTTGTTTATTGATCCGCCGTAGAACATGGTCCAATAAACAACTGATCTCCAGTGCAAGACTGATTTATCCTGGCAGTCGCTATTATTTGGAAGGTAAATTTACCCAATGATTGAGCTTTTAAAAGCCAGCCATTACAAAAAAATGCGATGGAAAAATGGGAAAGGCTATACGCTTGAAATCGCCCGTAGTGTCGGTGAAAGCTTAGTTGAGTTTGATTGGCGGATTTCGATGGCCGATGTGAAAACATCGAGTGATTTTTCCAAGTTTAATGGGATGAATCGCTTTTTGACGGTATTGGAAGGTCAAGGTCTTTCACTGCGTATAGATGATGATTTTAAGTATTTAAAAACATTGCAGTCCGTCGAGTTTCGTGGAGACAGCGTGGTCAGTTGTGAATTGCTGGCAGGGTACATTCGCGATTTTAATTTGATTTTTAATCCAAAAAAGTTTGATGCACAGTATCAGTGGATTTTCTCTCCAGAAGCCTTAGAAATACCCATATTATCTGACGTGATGTTTGTTTTTAATCAGAGTGTTGAGGTGTTAGTTATCGAAATTGGTCAACAGATTTTTCATCTGGAACATCAGGACAGTCTTAAACTCGAAGATGAAAAATCATTAAAGACAATCATTTTAAATCAGCAATTTTTAAAGCAAACTTGTCTAATACAACTCACAAAAATCTAAATTTTATTGATTCTACTTAAACGCATACAACCTTAAGTTGTCTGCGTTTTTTGTTTTTATGAAAAATAAATCTATTTATTTTATATGTTTATAAATTTTTTTAAAAATAATTTAAAAAGCATCTTTTCAATATTAAAGATTTGTGTAGTATATAGATGTATATACAAGTTAGTACATTGCTATACAGTGAATGCAGTTTAATTTGCTGGTTTAAACTCAAAGGAAGGAGTCCTATTGTGACAACAACGACAACAAAATTTCGTGATGTAGAAATTCGCGCACCTCGTGGTACTAAGCTCAATGCAAAAAGTTGGTTGACTGAAGCTCCACTGCGTATGTTGATGAATAATCTTGATCCTGATGTCGCAGAGAATCCAAAAGAGCTTGTTGTTTACGGTGGTATTGGTCGTGCTGCACGTAATTGGGAATGTTATGACAAGATTGTTGAAACACTTAAAACTTTAGAAAATGACGAAACTTTATTGGTTCAATCAGGTAAACCCGTCGGCGTATTCAAAACACATAAAGATGCACCACGTGTTCTTATTGCCAATTCAAACTTAGTTCCACATTGGGCAAATTGGCAACATTTCAACGAGCTAGATGCCAAAGGCTTGGCAATGTATGGTCAAATGACCGCAGGTTCTTGGATCTATATCGGCAGCCAAGGCATTGTACAAGGCACCTATGAAACTTTTGTTGAAGCTGGTCGCCAGCACTACAACGGTGACTTAACAGGTCGTTGGGTGTTGACTGCTGGTTTAGGTGGAATGGGAGGGGCTCAGCCTTTAGCTGCGACTTTGGCAGGCGCTTGCTCGCTTAATATCGAATGCCAGCAAGCCAGTATTGATTTCCGTTTACGTACACGTTATGTCGATGAGCAAGCCACAGATTTAGATGATGCTTTGGCGCGTATTGACCGTTATACCAAAGAAGGCAAGGTGATTTCGATTGCGCTACATGGCAATGCAGCTGAGATTTTACCTGAATTGGTTCGCCGTGGTGTTCATCCGGACATGGTGACGGATCAAACCAGTGCACATGATCCACTCAATGGCTATTTACCCATTGGTTGGACATGGGAAGAATATCGTCAACGTGCCAAAACTGAGCCAGAAGCAGTGGTAAAAGCTGCAAAACAATCTATGGCAAAGCATGTACAAGCGATGTTGGATTTCCAAAAAATGGGTGTTCCAACCTTTGACTATGGCAATAATATTCGTCAAATGGCGCAGGAAGAAGGCGTAGAAAATGCATTTGATTTCCCAGGTTTTGTACCTGCCTATATCCGCCCATTATTCTGTCGTGGTATTGGACCATTCCGTTGGGTTGCACTTTCAGGTGACCCTGAAGATATCTATAAAACCGATGCAAAAGTTAAAGAATTGATTCCAGACGATGAACATTTACATCGTTGGTTAGACATGGCAAGAGAACGGATTAGCTTCCAAGGCTTACCAGCACGTATTTGCTGGGTTGGTTTAGGCTTGCGTGCAAAATTAGGTCTGGCATTTAACGAAATGGTACGTAGTGGTGAGCTTTCAGCACCAATCGTCATAGGTCGCGATCATTTAGACTCAGGCTCAGTTTCCAGTCCAAACCGTGAAACTGAAGCAATGCAAGATGGTTCTGATGCTGTATCTGATTGGCCATTGCTGAATGCTTTACTTAATACAGCAGGTGGTGCGACTTGGGTTTCATTACATCACGGTGGTGGTGTAGGAATGGGCTTCTCTCAACACTCAGGTGTCGTGATTGTTTGTGATGGTACGGATGAAGCAGCAGCACGTATTGCTCGTGTGTTGACCAATGACCCAGCAACAGGCGTAATGCGTCATGCAGATGCTGGTTATGATATCGCCGTTGAATGTGCCAAAGCGCAAGGTTTGAACTTGCCGATGATCACCAAATAAAAGACATGGACATTACGATGCTTTTTGCAATTGTGTAAGCGGCATCGTAAGAGAACAATATAGCGCAAAACAGGACGTCAAAATGGAACTCTTAATTCAACCAGGCAAGCTCACACTCGCAGATCTTCGCCAAGCGTATTTAAATCCAATTAAAGTTAAACTGGATGACAGTGCTTATGCTGGCATCAATGCAAGTGTTGCGTGTGTCGAAAAAATTGTGAATGAAGGACGCACAGCTTACGGAATCAATACTGGTTTTGGCTTACTCGCTTCAAGTAAAATTGCCCCTGAAGACTTAGAACAGTTACAACGTTCATTGGTACTTTCTCATGCCGCTGGTGTGGGCGTACCTTTAGATGATGCGATGGTTCGCTTAATTATGTTGTTAAAGGCCAATAGTTTGGCACGTGGTTTTTCTGGTATCCGTCCTAAAGTGATTGATGCAATCCTTGCCTTGATCAATGCAGAAGTTTATCCACATATTCCATTAAAAGGTTCAGTCGGCGCTTCAGGTGACTTGGCACCCCTTGCACATATGTCTCTGGTTTTACTCGGTGAAAGTAAAGCACGCTATAAAGGGGAATGGTTCCCAGCAGTTGAAGCACTTAAAATCGCAGGTTTAGAACCCATTACTTTAGCAGCCAAAGAAGGTTTGGCACTTTTAAATGGTACACAGGTTTCAACAGCATACGCATTACGTGGTCTATTTGAAGCTGAAGATTTATTTGCTGCTGCGACCGTTTGTGGTGGGTTAAGCGTTGAAGCTATGCTCGGTTCACGTGCGCCGTTTGATGCACGTGTCCATGAAGTTCGTGGTCAGCGTGGTCAAATTGATGTTGCCGCTGCATATCGTGACTTATTGACTGAATCAAGTGAAATTGCACATTCACATGAAGATTGTAGCAAGGTTCAAGACCCGTATTCACTGCGTTGTCAACCTCAAGTGATGGGGGCTTGTTTAACGCAAATTCGCCAAGCAGCAGAAGTATTAGCGATTGAGTCGAATGCAGTTTCAGATAACCCATTGGTGTTTGCGGCAGAAGGTGACGTAATCTCAGCGGGTAACTTCCATGCTGAACCTGTGGCAATGGCTGCTGATAATTTAGCCTTAGCGATTGCAGAGATTGGTTCACTGTCTGAACGTCGTGTTTCGATGATGATGGATCGCCATATGTCACAGCTTCCTCCATTTTTGGTTGCAAATGGTGGGGTGAATTCGGGCTTTATGATTGCTCAAGTAACAGCCGCTGCGTTAGCGAGTGACAATAAAGCACTTGCACATCCTGCCAGTGTTGATAGTTTACCGACCTCTGCAAATCAGGAAGACCATGTTTCCATGGCGCCTAATGCAGGAAAACGCTTGTGGTATATGGCTGATAACGTTCGCGGCATTCTTGCAGTTGAGTGGTTAGGTGCATGTCAAGGACTTGATTTCCGTGAAGGATTGAAAAGCTCTCCTAAACTTGAGCGTGCCCGAAAAATTCTGCGTGATCAAGTGGCGTATTACAGTGAAGATCGTTTCTTCGCGCCAGATATCGAACAAGCAAGTGAATTGCTCGCAAGTGGTTGTCTGAACGAATTGCTCATTGCAAAGCTACTACCGAGCTTGTCCGAAGTGTGATCAATAAAACGGTCACATGGAGTGACCGAATCTAACTAAATTTCCTCAAGGATTGGAGATTATAATGTCACAACACTCCACATTACAGCGGGGGTTAAACACCCGTCATATCCGCTTTTTGGCATTGGGTTCAGCGATTGGCACGGGGCTTTTCTATGGATCAGCAACGGCAATTAAAATGGCTGGTCCGTCTGTTTTAATTGCTTATATGGTTGCAGGGATTGCAATTTATATTGTGATGCGAGCATTAGGGGAAATGGCTGTTCATAACCCCGTATCAGGTTCTTTTAGTGAATATGCCTCAAATTATATTGGTCCTTTAGCTGGTTTTACCACAGGTTGGACCTACGTCTTTGAAATGATCATTGTCGCCTTGGCTGACGTGACTGCTTTCGGTATCTATATGGGGTTTTGGTACCCCGATGTGCCACGATGGATCTGGATTTTATCGCTTATTATGTTCTTAGGGGCAATTAACCTGATTCACGTTAAAGTCTTTGGTGAAGTCGAGTTCTGGCTATCCATCGTCAAGGTTAGCGCTATTGTTGCCATGATTTTGGGTGGTTTTGGTCTGATGTTCTACGGATTTAATGCAGATCACACAGGCTTTGTACCCGGTATCCAAAACCTATGGATACATGAAGGTTTTATGCCCAATGGGATTATGGGTTTAGTTGCCTGCTTATCAGTTGTGGTATTTGCATTCGGTGGCATCGAAATCATTGGGATTACAGCGGGTGAGTCACAAGATCCGAAAACGTCGATTCCTCGTGCGATTAATGCGGTTCCTGTGCGTATCTTACTTTTTTATATTCTGACGATTTTTGTATTGATGTCGATTTTCCCATGGAATCAAATTGGTAGCCAAGGCAGTCCATTTGTACAAATTTTTGAAAATTTAGGCATCAAATCTGCAGCAACTGTTTTAAATATTGTGGTCATTACAGCTGCAATTTCCGCGATCAATAGTGATGTATTTGGTGCAGGGCGTATGCTCTATGGTATGTCTAAGCATAAACAAGCACCTCAAGTGTTCCAGAAACTCTCACGTAATGGTGTTCCATGGATGACTGTAGTGGTGATGGCGGGGGTGTTACTTATTGGGGTAGTGCTTAACTATCTGATTCCTGAAAATGTATTTATTATCATCGCATCAATTGCAACATTTGCAACAGTTTGGGTGTGGTTGATGATTTTACTTTCTCAAGTGGGCATGCGTCGTAAACTATCTAAGTTAGAAATTAAAGCATTAGATTTCCCTGTAATAGGTTGGCCTTATGCGCCTGCATTTGCCATTGTATTTATGCTGTTTATTTTAGCCATGATGGGATATTTTCCAGACTCACGACCTGCGCTTTATGTTGGTATAACCTGGTTAGTTTTACTCTGGATTGCCTATACGATTTGGGTAAAGCCCAAGCAAAACTCAGTAAAAGAAAAACAAGATCTCCAACAAAACATCGAAATGGAAAGCTGATACTGAAGCTGCCCAAGCATGATTAAAGCATGGGCAGTAAGAGGAAATGTCAATGAAAAAACTTTGGACAAACTGTCATATTGCAACTATGCAAGATGGGCGATACTCCAGTGTTGAATATGCTGCAATCGTTACTTTAGCGCAACATATCCACTGGATTGGCGCAGAAAAAGATGTTCCTGTAGATGACTATGCTGAAACCATTGACCTCAATGGCGCATGGGTGACTCCCGGTTTAATTGATTGTCATACGCATAGTGTATTTGGCGGAAATCGCAGTGTTGAGTTTGAAAAACGCTTACAAGGTGCCAGCTATGCAGAAATTGCAGCGAGTGGTGGTGGTATTGCAAGCACTGTACGGGCAACCCGAGAAGCAAGTGAAGAACAACTCCTTGCTTCAGCACTGAAACGTATTCGTTGTATGCTTAAAGATGGAGTAACCACCATTGAAATTAAGTCAGGCTATGGTCTGGACTATATCAATGAACGCAAAATGCTTCGTGTGATTCGTAAAATCGCTCACACTTTACCGATGACCGTAAAAAGTACGTGTTTGGCTGCACATGCTTTGCCATCAGAGTATCAAGATCAAAGTGATGCTTATATTGAACATATCTGTGCAGAGATGTTACCCAAACTTCATCAAGAAGGTTTAGTCGATGCTGTTGATGCTTTCTGTGAGCATTTGGCATTTTCTCCTGCGCAAGTTGAGCGTGTTTTTAAAGCAGCTCAAGCATTAAACTTACCCGTTAAACTACATGCAGAACAACTCTCATCTCTTGGTGGTTCAACGCTTGCTGCGCGTTACCATGCATTGTCCGCAGATCATTTGGAATACATGACCGAAGCTGATGCCAAAGCCATGGCAACTTCAGGCACAGTTGCCGTGTTATTGCCAGGAGCATTCTATTTTTTAAGAGAAACCAAATATCCACCTTTAGATAGTTTGCATCAACATGGTGTCCGTATTGCATTATCCAGTGATTTAAATCCAGGAACATCGCCAACCTTATCATTACGTTTAATGCTGAATATGGGCAGTACATTATTTCGTTTAACACCAGAGCAAGCACTCGCAGGTGTCACAACGCATGCTGCTTATGCACTGGGTTTACAAGACACTCATGGCACATTAGAACAAGGTAAAGTGGCGGACTTTATTGCTTGGGATATAGAACATCCTTCTGAGATTGTGTATTGGCTTGGCGGTGATTTGTCAAAACGAATCATCCAACATGGAAATGAAATCTTGATCTCAGCATGAGATTAATTTTGATAGAGTGATATTAATAATGAATCATTCATTTATGTGGCAAGGACGACAAGATGGGGAGGGTGATGCATATCTTCGACTCCATCAAGTGATCAATACCAGTCCTCAGGCATCTTTTGCTTTCATTGGCTTTAGTTCAGATGAAGGAGTTAAACGCAATCATGGACGCTTAGGTGCAGCAAATGCACCAGATATGATTCGTGCTCAATTGGCAAATTTACCAGTGCATCAACCTGTGACTATTATCGATTTAGGTACGGTGATTTGTGATCATGCTGAACTTGAAATAGCGCAGGCGGAATTAGCGCATCAAGTTGAACGTAGTTTAAATTCCAACATGAAGCCCATTGTGTTAGGTGGTGGACATGAAGTTGCCTTTGGGAGTTTTTCAGGCTTATTTCAATACATTCAAAATAATCATCTAAATAAGAAAATAGGGATTATTAACTTCGATGCACACTTTGATTTGCGCGAAGCTGAATATGTCACTTCAGGCACACCTTTTTTAAATGCTGCTAAACTATCAGAGCAGTTTGATCAAGAATTTAATTACATGTGTATTGGTGTTGCTAAGCATTCAAATACTAAAATTTTGTTTGACACAGCAGCACGTTTAAACTGTAATTATATTTACGATTATGAATTAAAACTGCAAAATGTTGAAAATTTAATCTTAAGAATAAATAATTTTATTAAAAAAGTAGACTATTTGTATATTACGGTTGACCTTGATGTATTTAACGCTAGCATTGCGCCGGGTGTCAGCGCACCTGCGGTGAAAGGAATCGATTTATCTACTTTTGACCCATTATTAGAAGCCATTAAAAAAACTGGCAAGATCAAAGTTTTTGATGTGGCTGAATGTAATCCACGGTTTGATTTGGACAACAGAACTGCCAAATTAGCCGCTTATATCATTTTTAACTACATATTTGATTGATGATTCAAGTGACTTCATCAAAAGGATAAGCAAAGTATGTCTAATTTATCTTATATCTCTCAAAATAACGGTCCATGGTCTACCTACCTTGAACAAATCGAGCGTGTTACACCGCATTTAGAACATCTCAAAGATTATATCGACACCTTAAAGCGACCAAAACGTGCTTTGATTGTCGATGTACCGATTGTTATGGATGATGGTACGATCCGTCATTTTGAAGGCTATCGTGTTCAACATAACTTATCCCGTGGTCCTGGTAAGGGCGGTATTCGCTACCATCCAGATGTAGATCTCAATGAAGTGATGGCTCTCTCTGCTTGGATGACTATTAAAACTGCGGTTTTAAATCTACCTTTTGGTGGTGCAAAAGGTGGTGTTCGTGTCGATCCTCGTCAACTTTCTCCACGTGAATTAGAACGTTTAACACGTCGTTATACCAGTGAAATTAGCCATATTATTGGCCCTCAAAAAGATATTCCAGCACCTGATGTTGGTACCAATCCCAATGTTATGGGTTGGATTATGGATACATATTCATCGGGTCAAGGCCATACAGTAACAGGTGTTGTGACGGGTAAGCCGATTCATTTAGGTGGTTCTTTAGGTCGAATTAAAGCAACTGGGCGTGGAGTATTTATTACAGGCCAACAAGTTGCCGCAAAAATTAAACTTCCTTTAGATGGCGCAAGAGTTGCTGTTCAAGGTTTTGGTAATGTTGGTAGTGAAGCTGCATATCTATTTGCAGATTCGAAATCTATTATTGTAACAATTCAAGACCATACAGGGACGATTTATAATCCTCAAGGTATTGATTTAGCTGCTTTAAAGACTTATTTAGAGAGCAATCAGGGCGTGGGGGGATTTGCTGGCGCTCAAGCGATTAGTGATGAAGATTTCTGGGATGTCGAAATGGATATCTTGATTCCGGCTGCATTGGAAGGTCAAATCACGGTTGAACGTGCGCAGAAATTAACAGCGAAATTGGTACTCGAAGGGGCAAACGGTCCAACTTACCCAGAAGCAGATGATATCTTAATCCAACGTGGTATTACCGTTGTACCTGATGTGATTTGTAATGCAGGCGGTGTAACTGTAAGTTATTTTGAATGGGTTCAAGATATGTCAAGCTACTTCTGGTCGGAAGAAGAAATTAACCAAAGACTCGATAAATTGATGGTTCAAGCGATTAATGATGTATGGCAGACTTCAAATGACAAAGTATGTAGTTTAAGAACGGCTGCCTTTATTTTAGGTTGTGAGCGTATCTTAAAAGCTCGTATGGAACGCGGTATTTTCCCAGGCTAATTTTTTTGTTGTAAGCGTGACCTTAGCAGATCTCTGCTAAGGTCATTTTTATTTTATCTGTTTAAAGCGCATTTTGACAGACTATTTAAACAGCGAATTTATAGAATCTATTGAATTATAAATGCCTTACCAGAATCTTAGTATTATCTACAAATAACATTACATAAACCTTAATTTATCTTACTGTAGATTTTTTACTGCTTTATTTTGTATATAGATTTGAGCAGTTAGTTAAAGAGTATCAATACATTGATCTTACGCGACACCTGATACTACAAGCAAAGTAGTGCTTTGTTTTTACTTAGTATGCAATACGATAAAAATTATTAGACTGAATTGTAAGAATAAACCTAAATATACCCTGAATAAAATGTCTTAAATTTTGTGTAGTATTTGCCTTTTTATGGTTTTAATTTCACATGAATTAAATTATAAAGTATATTTAGTGTGTGAATAAATTATAGACACTTCTGCTATAAACCTTTTTAGAAAGTAGTTAATAATATGAATAAAATATACTCAAAATGCATCTATGTTTTGAGCATTGGTAGTGTATGTGGCTTTACGACTTTGTTAGCAGCTGCACCGACATTACAATACTTAAAAACCTACCAAAGCTGTATAAATACAGCAAAAACCACAGCAAACAAGCAATTATGCATTAGTGCAGAGCATTTACGTCAGAATGAAAGATTAAACTTGGCAGTAAAAAACCTGACATCTAAGCTCTCAGCATATGAACAAAGTAGATTGACCGATGCTCAAGTAGAGTGGCGATCTTTTCAAAATTTTAAAGATGATCAATGTGATCAAGCCGCATTTGATGATGAAAATGCAGCTAAATCTTCAGGTAAAAATATGACAGCACTAGATTGTGACCGACAGTCGCTTGAACGGGTGGTTGAACGCGCTAATGAGTTGGAACAAGGCAATGTGCGGGCCGAATATTATCTTGATCCATAATTTACGATTTCTCACGATGTTTAACTCATCGAAATGTTTTATAAAAAAGTATTTGTTCATTTTAGTGAAGATAAATAACCAGCGTAAGCAAAAGGAAACCTTCTTATGATCAGCAAACAGCAATTGACAACCAATAATCCACAACACCAAATGGATGGACGTAAATTTAGGGCTTTGAGCGTTTTAGCTGTATTAACACTAGGTTTGTCACTAACAGCCTGTGTTTCAACACCTAATCCTGTGCAACAAACAGCTGATAAATTGGTTGGGCAACATGTAAATAAAGCGATTGGTATCTTTGGATCACCCACTTATCGCGTTCCTGCAAGTAATAATGGTGGCTCTGCAATGTGGGAAAATTCGGTTGTTTCCCAACATGTTGTACAACAGTTTGTGCAAACAGGAACTGAATATGCAGGGCAGCGTGTTGTTGGACAAACTGGTGGGCAAGGTGTTGTTGGTGCTATTTATGAAAATCAATATCGCCCGACTGGATATTATCAAAATGCGGTACAAGAGCGTGCTCAGTATCTGTGTAATATCACGGCATTGACAGGTCCAGGTGATATTATAACGAGTATTTTAGTGATTGGATGTAAGCAGAGCAAAGATGGTTTGTGATCATCAAAACCAAACTACAGATTTAATCTGACAGATTGCCCATAAGTGGATATCTGTCAGATAGCGTTAATAAGAAGACACACTTACAGAAAATCACCTAGATCAAAATATTTTATCCAAACTCTCTAGCTTCAATTTAGCAAAATATTTTTTGCCAATTTCACTTTCCTATTTTAATTTTACCCCTTCGCTATCGCTATACCAAGTAAGTTAAAATAAGGAAGGTTCAGTGAGTAATTCACAGTGCTTAGAGGATTCTAGCCATTTTAATTATTCAACCAAATCGAAATTAAAATTACAGTAACATACTAAAAATGAAGCCTAACTCCGATCAATTTTTATTGGTCTTATCATATGAGTAGTATCTATCTCAAAGCATATATCTATGCAAAATAAAGTAATTGCAGTATTTTTCCTGTTATTTTTAGCTAATTTCCTTTATTTTTATTAATTAATATATTATTCATTTGCTTTCGTTTTCATCATTGATAGGCACCTTTGAAGTGGCTAAACTCCATTCACCAAAGCTAGATATTCTCTATGAATTTGGTATAAAGTATATTATGGGAAATCATTTAAAAATCATGAAAATAAATTAAACAATCATAAAAATATTGTAGTAATACTTAGAGAAAAAGAATAAAATTCAATCAAATGCTGTTTGCACATGACCTCATGAAACTGAAAAAACTCATATTTTGTCTAAAGTTAAATCTGAGAAAACTTATTCTATTTTTAGCAATATTCAGCATCGCTATTTTATTTATTGCTTCGCTTTTTGTGAATTATTCTATCCAAAAAAAAGAACTATTAGATACTTCGCTTTCGTTCAATATGGAATATGCCACAAAAATAGCCCAAAAAACTGATTCTCAAATTCAGACTGTGCTAAAACAGTTAAATTATAGTGCGTCTTTACTGGGTAATTCATTTAGTGATGAGCAATTTAAACAATCAGAAGTTGATCGACTTAAATTTCAATCTAATTACTTTGATAGTGTAATCATTTCAGATAAATATGGGCATGTGCTCAATTTCTCACCTTCAAAAATTGCCATTAATAAAAATGTAGTGAATTCCACACTGGGATTTAAACAATCCCTTAAAACTCAAAAGACCGTAATCACAAGCCCATATTATTCAATTAAAAATAATTTAATTGTTTTTATTTCTCAGCCTATTTTTGATAAAAACAAAAATTATCTGGGCTTTATTGGTGGTGCAATTTATTTAAAAGAAAAAAATATTATTAATGAGTTACTAACCCTAAGCTTTAACTATAAAGATAGTTATATGTATGTATTAGATAGTAATAGAAAAATCATTTTTCATCCTGATGCAAGTCGAATAGGCTCTCTTGCAACAGATAATACGGGTCTCAATTATATGACAAGTCATATGATCGGAAAAATAAGGCTCGTCAATAGCAAAGGGGTCGATAATTTAGCAGGCTTTGCAAGAGTAAGTCATACCAATTGGATCATCGTTTCCCAACAACCGACTCATAAGCTTTTAGAAAAAGTTCCTTATCTGATTTATAAAATTATTGCTTATATGCTTGTTTTTTATATTTTAATCTTTCTGATCATCTGGAAAATATCCTATTATATCTCAGCACCATTAAATCGCTTAGCAACAATGGCGAGTCATCTCAATAACCCAGAGACTGCAACTCAAATTAAAAATGTGGATGCTTTATATTATGAGGTAAGAAATTTTAAACGCTCACTGTTACAGAGCTCTTCAAATTTTAAGAAAAAAATATCTACACTCAATCACTATGTAAATACAGATCCATTAACAGGACTTTATAATCGTAGAGGAATGGAATTACATATTGAACGCTTAATGAAAAATGAAGCAGCGTTTGCAATTATCGCCGTTGATATCGATTATTTTAAAAAAATTAATGACCAATATGGGCATGAAAAAGGAGATTTAGTCCTGACAAAAACTGCACAAAATATTAAGGATTGTGTCAGGAGTATTGATGTTTGTTGTCGGATTGGAGGAGAAGAGTTTGTGATTCTGAGTCCTATCGATAGTCAAAATTTAAGTATTAATATTGCAGAGAGGGTTCGACAGGCATTAGAAGTAACGCCAATCGGAGAAATACCCGCGATTACCGTGTCGATAGGGATAGCACATTGGCCTGAAATTTCTACAGACATCCATAAGGTGTTTAAAGCAGCTGATGAATATTTATATTTGGCAAAGAAGGATGGACGTAATTGTATTCGTTATAAAAAATAGTTTTAAAAACGACAATTTATCTTCAAGATAAATGCATTTTTTGAGTTAATTTACGTACTATTTCAATCTTAGGATGAAATGTAACAGTGTGTTGGGACTAGATCTGCGTCTAAGGGTGACTTTTCAGTCTCTACAAGATAACAATAATCCGTAGGCTTGTATGAGAAAAAAGAAAGACAGTTTAATTTAAGGTATGCTTAACCTAAATATATTTTTAACTTATTAAAAAAAAAGATCTTGGTGGAGTGTTGCTGAAATTCTATTCAATTTTATAATCAGCATGTTGCTTGACTTATTTTTTTTCGGGATGAGGAGCTAAGCTTCTAAACAATAATCTTCTTATGCAGCTAGGCTCACCGCAAAACTCTCGACCGCCAGCAAGCCATGTAATGAGTCGTAGAAATAGCCTCAGACAGTTGTGGATGACATTTCCGAATACCCTATTTTTTCAAGAATTTTATATTGTACTCAGGTTAATTTATATTCTGTTTATTATGTTGATTGGCATAAATCAGGTTGATGCTTTAGCAACTCCAGCTACGATTAATTCAATAATCGAATCGCCATATTTTTTTAAACCCTTGAGATCTTCAGGATTGGCTAAAAAACGTAGAGCCCCATTGGTAATCATCCCAATGATATTATGTCCAGTATTTTCACAATCTAAATTCTCACGAAAAAAACCAGAATCTACCCCATGCTTTAAATAGTTAGCAGTAAAAATACCCGCCATTTGCATCAAGTTTTGAATAAATCTGGTCATTTCAGCATCTATCGAAGTTGCTTCAAGTAATAATAATTTTAGAGTTAGAGGATTCTCTTGTGCAAAAAGACGCAAACGTTCAGAAATTCGCTGACACTGTTCACGGTATTCTTCAATATTATTCACCGCCTGAGGGGCATTTTCACCAGTAAGCAATGCCATGATTTTTTGCATAG
The DNA here is from genome assembly GCF_058242925.1 of Acinetobacter sp. LipI_19. NCBI lineage: Bacteria > Pseudomonadati > Pseudomonadota > Gammaproteobacteria > Moraxellales > Moraxellaceae > Acinetobacter > Acinetobacter sp. LipI_19. Next base: position 2,480,406 of record NZ_JBZAYK010000001.1, on the reverse strand, counting down.
TATCCGAAATAACATGCTGCAAAATATTGCGTTTATTTTCAAAATGGCGATAGAAAGTACCATGACCAATGCCTAAGCGTTTGGCAATATCTGAAATGGCTGTTTGATGGTACCCACGCTCAGAAAATTCTAAAAACGCAGCTTCTAAAATATCGGCTTGTAATTGGATACGTTGACGTTCTGCACGACGTAAAGTTGTTGGTTCATTCATAGGCAAAGAATACCAAATAAATATTCAAAATTGTTAAACAATGGAAATTGACAAGTCATTCCGTTTTTGACATTGTGTTCCTAGTGTTTATATTCTAAGCGATTTTCAACATGGAAAAAATGAAAAAAAATACAAAGGATGAAAACTTTTACAAAGTGATTATCGTGGGTGGCGGTTTTGCTGGTCTTGGTGCTGCGATCAGATTAAAACAAGCAGGGATTGAAGATTTCATATTGCTGGAAAAGGCTGCTGAAATGGGCGGGGTCTGGCGTGAAAATACTTATCCAGGCTGCGCTTGTGATGTACCATCCGCACTTTATTCATACTCATTTGAACAAAACCATGCATGGTCACGGGTATTTGCACAGCAAAAAGAAATTAAACAATATTTATTTGATGTGGTAGATAAGTACAAGGTCATGCCACATGTGCATTTGAATCGTGAAGCTTTAAAAGCACAGTGGTCAGATGTAGAAAAGTGCTGGAATATCCAAACCGAACAGGGTGAGTTGCGCTCTGAATTTGCAATTCTTGCTTGTGGTCCTATGCATGAACCTGTATTGCCTGATGTTAAAGGTATTGAAACCTTTAAAGGGGAAATTTTTCATTCTTCACAATGGCGGCATGATTTAGACTTAACCGCTCAACGAGTTGCGGTGATTGGAACAGGTGCTTCGGCCATCCAGTTTGTACCGCAGATTCAACCACAAGTTAAACAACTGACGATCTTTCAACGTACTGCACAATGGATTTTGCCCAAGTCAGACATGCCATTACTTGCGCCCATTCGTGCCATGTTTAAGCTGTTACCGCTGACTCAACAGCTGATGCGAGGTTCAGTGTATGGAATTTTTGAAACGATAAATGGTGGAATTCAAAGTCCTGCGGCAATGAATCAATTCCAAAAATTAGCCAAATGGCATTTAAATTACCATATTAAAAATCCACAACTACGAGAAAAATTAACCCCAAATTTTATTATGGGTTGTAAACGTATTTTGCAATCTAACAATTGGTATCCCGCTTTAGCAAAAAATAATGTAGAGGTGATTGCCAGCGGTTTATCTGAAATAAATGGTAATACTTTAATTGCAAGTAATGGTGAACGTTCTGAAGCAGACATAATTATTCTTGGTACGGGGTTTGAAATTGCAGAACCGCCAATCGCCAATCGTGTCTATAACCGTTTTGGACAGCGGATGTCAGATGTTTGGCAGGGGAGCCCTGAGGGCTATATGGGAACAATGATAGAAAATTGTCCAAACGGCTTTCTGATGTTTGGTCCAAATGTCGCTGTGAGTTCCTCAGCATTTATTATCATTGAAGCTCAGCTTGATTATATTATTGATGCTTTGAAACAGGCAATTCAATTCGGCATCAAGACTATTGAACCAAATCCAAAAATTACAAAAGTCTTTAATGAAAAAGTCCAAGCAGCTTTGCAAACTACGGTATGGAACAAGGGGGGATGTCAAAGCTATTTTATTGATCGCAATGGGCGCAACAGTACAGTTTGGCCGTGGTCAACCTATAAACTCCGAGCAAAGATGAAACATTTTAATTTAGCTGAGTATTTGATTAATCATCAACCTGAACCAAGCCCAGTGTTAAAGCAAGAAGATATTGTATGAAAAAGGGATTTTAATCTTCATCCTATTCAAGCCTATAAAAGAGGATAGATGTGAAATGTACCAAGATTTTAAATAAAGGATAAAGCAATGTTTAAAAAACAAAAATTAAAAGGCAAAGTGATTGCGATTACTGGTGCCGCACGTGGCATCGGTTTAGCAACCGCGGAAGCCTTAATTGCACAAGGTGCAAAAGTCAGTATTGGTGATCTTGATTTAGCACTTGCTGAAAAAGAAGCACAGCGTATTGGTGCAAAAGCTTTTAAAGTGGATGTGCGTGATCGTAAATCATTTGCCCAATTTATTCAAAACACCATTCAACATTATGGCAGTTTTTATGGTTTAGTGAATAATGCTGGGATTATGCCGATGGGGGCTTTTCTGGATGAAGATCCCGCTTTAGCAGATGCACAAATTGATATTAACTTTCGTGGTGTCATCATTGGCATGCAATTGGCACTTCCCGAATTGCTCAAATATAAACAAGGGCATATTGTGAATATCGCTTCACTTGCAGGCCGTTTTGCTTTGCCAGGTTCAGCGGTCTATTCTGGAACTAAATTTGCTGTGATTGGTCTCACTGAAGCAGTTGCAGGTGAGTTTCGTGATTCAGCTATTCAGTTCACTGCAATTTTACCCAGTAAAGTGCTGACAGAGCTCACCGCTGGAACTGAAAATGCTGCAAAAACGATTCCAGCTGTGACATCACAAGATGTTGCCAATGCAGTTTTGAGTGCTTTGATTAAGCCTCGATTATTTATTGCAGTACCTGATTACTTACAAACAGTACATAGTGCTTATGCCTTATTGCCGCAATGGGCGCAAACAGGCGCACGTCGTATCTTGGGGGATAATGGCATCTTGACTAAACTTGATCATTCTGCCCATTCAAGTTATGCCAAGCGAATTCATAAGTTGGCAGAATAATTGCTTATTAAAAAGAAACTTTTTAAATCAGTTCATTTGGCTCAAAGTAAATACTCCACTTTGAGCCATTTTTTATGGGTGTGGCTAAGATGGATATCATTGCATCTATATTCAATCTGTCAAAAAACTCAGACACAAGAGTAGAATTGATTTAATCAATATTATTAATTAAATTAACTATATGGAAGAAAATTTTTTGTTTATAAAAAAATTGCAATGCCACAGCTTACATTGAAAGTTTAAATACCTTTGCGTAGGCGATGCATCACTTTTCGTAGGGGATGTCAAACTTTGCGCTGCAAACAAAGCTGTGCTTTGTTTTTACTCATGTGCGAGGGGTACGTGCTGTACCCCCGCCCAACGGCGACATCCATGTTAGGATCACTATCTAGGATTCAAAAGTACAAAAACGAATGAATAGCCAACAGTTTCAAAAAGTTTATACGTAACTATAAGCGTCATTTATGATCAATGACTTGATAGAGGTTATTTGTATGAATAATTAGATGGGTTGACTATACCTGAATGCGTATTACTGTAAAGCTGGTACTACCATATCTTACTAGGAACGTTTAAGTTTCTATTAGATTGATTTGTATTATTTTTTGGAGCTCAGCATGATTTGTGTTGCTAAGCCAAAAAATACTGTACCCATAAACCATTTTTGCATTTTTAACCAAAGCGCATGACGATTTAAAAGTTGGGTAAAAGAACTGGCAGAAAAAATAAACAACATGTTGATGAACAGACTAATCACAATTTGGACAATACCCAAACTAAGCGTTTGCACTAAAACATCGCCTTGATGTGGTTTGATAAATTGTGGCAGCAAAGCTAAGTACATCATCGCAATTTTAGGATTCAGTAGATTAGTCAAAAAGCCCATCAAAAATAGTTTTGAATTTGAATAAGATTGGTTGCTGGTAATCTCAAAAGGCGAGTGAGGTGATTGAATGGTTTTCCAGCCAAGATAAATCAGGTAGAACGCGCCAGCAATTTTTAAAATATCGTATGCAACTGGAATCGTCATTAATAAAGCAGTAATTCCAAAAGCAGCACATAGCATATAAAATACAAAACCGAGTGCTGTGCCTCCCAATGAAACCATCCCCGCAGTTTTGCCCTGACACAAGGACCTTGAGACCAGATAAATCATATTTGGACCAGGGGTGAGAGCCATACCTAGGGCAATCAAGGCAAAAGCAAATAAAGTAGAATCCATATGTTCAATATCAATTATTCTGTAGGGTGATGTTTTGTTGGATACATTCTGCGAGTTTGACTTTATCTTGAGGATGCAAGGTAATGAAGTAGGCACCTACACGATATTGCTCGTTTTCAGCAGGTTCAGAGTACGCAATTTGTGCCGTTGCTGCAATATGGAAGAAATTTTCAGGATGGCTCAGGGTGACATGAATAAAGCTACCTTGTTTCAGGTATTGTTGGCTGGTAAAACTAAAGCCACTTTCAGAAAAATTGACTTTTTGTGGCGTTGGTAACATGGTTTGTACAATAGAATCGTAAAGAGAACCAGTAATAAGGTTTAACTTTTGGTTGAATAAGGATAAGATTCGAGCAATTTGTTGATCTTTTTCATTTAATTGTTCTAATTCGTAGTGAAGTGCATGATCAAATTGATCTAATTCTGCAAGTAGTAGAAAATAGCGCGGTAATACAAAATTAGCATCATATGGATCGTTCAGCGCAACTTCTTCAGAAATGATTTGATAGTTGATCCTTAACGCAGCATCGATTCGTGACATGACACGACGTTCATTTGCTTCATTTTGATGCTGTAACGCTTCCATAAAACACCTCGGACTAGAATGGTATGTTTAAACCAATCTCGCTGTATATAGGGTTGAGATACACTCGCGCACGGCGTAGTAATCACTTTATTTCTTTTATCGCTTTGGTTTCCATGATCGGTCTAACCTTAGGGGTTGCTGTACTGATTACAGTTTTATCTGTTATGAATGGTTTTGACCGAGAGTTAAAGAACCGTGTTTTAGGTATGATACCTCAAGCCACTGTTTCTTCAACACAAATTCTAACAGACTGGCCTGTACTTGCAAAGAAAATTGAACAACATAAGCATGTGACTGGTGTTGCTCCATTTACCCAACTACAAGGTATGCTTACTGCACAAGGACAGGTCGCCGGCATCATGGTGACTGGTATTGAACCTCAATATGAAAAGAAGGTTTCAATTATCCAAAATCATATGGTGGAAGGTAGCATAGATCAACTAAAAAAAGGTGAATATGGCATTGTTCTAGGCAAACAAATGACTGATGCGTTAGGCCTTGGTCTAAATGACAATGTCACCTTGGTTTTACCTGAAGCAACCCCTTCGCCAGCAGGGGTTGTGCCACGTTTTAAACGTTTTAAAATTGTGGGTATTTTTAGTATAGGTGCGGAAGTTGATTCGAGTTTAGGTTACATCGCACTCAATGACGCATCTACGCTATTACGTCTACCTGACGGTGCGCAGGGTGTGCGTATGAAACTGGATGATATTTTCCAAGCGCCACAGGTTGCCAATGAAATTGTTCGTGAGTTACCAAACGGATTCTATGCCTCAGATTGGACCTATACGCATGGTAATTTATTCAGCGCAATCCAAATGGAAAAGGCAATGGTCAGTCTATTGTTATTCCTAATCGTACTTGTTGCTGCATTTAATATTGTCTCTTCATTGGTCATGGTTGTGACGGATAAAAAATCAGACATCGCAATTTTGAGAACATTAGGCGCATCACCTGCAACAATTACCCGCATTTTTATGGTGCAAGGTACTGTGATTGGTGTGGTTGGAACTGTCGCTGGTGCAATCTTGGGGATTATCTCTGCCTTAGGAATTAGTAACTTTATTGGCTGGTTGAATACTGCATTTGGATTACATTTATTCGATGCTTATTTTATCAACTACTTACCTTCTTATTTAAGATGGCAAGATGTCGTGGTGATTGTGAGCTTGTCCTTGGGTCTCAGCTTTATTGCAACCATTTACCCAGCATTGCGAGCAGCTAAAATTCAGCCTGCGGAGGCGCTTCGTTATGAATAGTGCTACACAAAGTCCAGTGGTTTTAGAGGCACAAAATATCTATAAATCGTTTACTGATGGTAAGTCACATGTAGACGTGATTACAGGCTTATCCTTACAAGTAGCGCAAGGTGAGTTTGTCTCCATTGTGGGTTCAAGTGGGTCAGGTAAAAGTACGCTATTACATATTTTGGGAGGGCTAGATCGCCCTACCCAAGGTCTGGTAAATTTAAATGGCAGACGTTTTGATAACTTGGGTGAAGCTGAACGTGGTTTTTTACGTAATGAACATTTAGGCTTTGTCTATCAGTTTCATCATTTATTGCCTGAATTTACTGCACTTGAAAATGTCGCAATGCCGCTGATGTTAAGAAAAGATGCGGAGTATAAAAAGGTTAAAGAACGTGCTGAATATTTACTTGAACGTGTTGGATTATCGCATCGTTTAACGCATCAACCTGGTGAGTTATCAGGTGGTGAACGTCAACGTGTAGCTTTAGCACGTGCTTTGGTGACACAACCGAAGTTAATGTTAGCCGATGAACCGACGGGGAATCTAGATCGCAAAACAGCAAAATCTATTTTTGAATTACTGCGTGATTTACGTGAGGAGTTCAATATGGCAATGTTGATTGTGACGCACGATGAGCAACTGGCAAAATCAGCAGATAAAATCCTACATATGCAAGATGGTGTCTGGATTGATGGCTAATTTTAGCACTCATTTGATGATATCATTCTAAAGTGAGGTATATTTTTTAAACTTAAGCCCAATAACTGATTGGGCTTAATCAATAAAACACTGAAAACAATAAATAGAAAAACTATGTATATATATATTGCTTTAATTGGATGGATATTGGGTATCTCTTTTATGGGATACCATTCACCAGCTTCTTTAACTCTCTTGGTATGGATTAGCTTAGCCTTAAGTCTTTTGCTATTTAAATTTTATCGGTCGAAGTATAGATTGATTAATTCCTTGGTATTTAAACTGATCTATTTAAGCTTAGTCGGTATATCATGTGGTCTAATCGGTTGGCATTATGCAGATTCAGCACTCGAAAAAAGATTAAGCTTACGTGATACATCAGCTCATCAAATTGAAAAAATTATTTATATTTCTAGCATAAATACGATTAAGCAAACCAACTCATCCTTTAGTTCCCAACTCCCCCGTACTCAACAGCGTATTCAACAAAAAGTATTGTTACTCGGACTAAAACAAGCCACACAAATGTTAATGTATCTGGATGATTCACAGTCTGAAATGATCCAACTAGGCCAATATTATCGAGTAAGAGGGCAAATCAAACCAATTCACGGTTATGCTGTCGCTGGTGCTTTTGATAAAGAAAAATGGTTTCTACAACAAAACATTCTCGGTGTATTCAAGGCTCACTCACTTGAACATATCGATGAAATTCAAGTGAAACAGTTGGGTTATACATCCTTTATTCGTCAACAGAATACCTTGCTATATAGAGCTCAACTCAGTATAGAAAAGTTACGTCTAAAATTTCGTCATTGGATTGCAGTTTCATCATTACATAATAAGGGATTGCTCTTGGCCTTATTAACCGGCGATGAAAGCTTATTGGCGAATGAAACGCATGAGTTATTTAAAAAATTGGGTATCTCTCATTTACTTGCAATCTCTGGACCGCACGTATTAATTTTTGCAAGTTTGTTTTGTTTTTTGTTTAATTCAATCATTAAAAAAGCTTATCCACAAATTTTTTTGAGAATTCCACAACCTTATTTATTGATCTTTCCTTTTTTAGCCTGTGTGGTGTTTTATAGCGCTTTTGTTGGTTTTGAAATTCCCGCGTTAAGAACCATGCTGACAGTCACAATTTTGATTTTTATTATTTTATTCAAGCAAAAAATTCAACCTCTTAAGCATCTATTATTGACAGCCAGTATTTTATTAGTAATTGATCCTTTTAGTATTCTATCTTCTGCTTTTTGGTTATCCTTTGGTTCATGTTTTATTTTGATTCGTGTCTATCAGACTGTTCAGCAACATTCGAATCAAACTGTAGAGACATGGAAAACTAAGACTAAACTATTTATACGAGTATTAATTGATTCGCAATGGAAAATATTTATTGCATTATTACCAGTGGTGCTGTGGATATTTCAACAATTTTCATGGATCACACCCTTGAGCAATTTGATCGCAATTCCAATGATTGGTGCAATAATTGTTCCTATTGAAGTCATGGCGGCATGCATGAGTATACTTTTTGATCCTTTAGGTGGAGTACTCTTTAAAGTTTCTGATATTTTTTTATCTATATTGTTGTATTTACTGGAAAAGTTAGATCAGTTTCTCAATTTTAAATTGAATTGGTGGGCATTCAATTCTTTGCAAATTATTTGCATTGCTTTGACTGTGTTTATTATCTTTCTGCCCAAAGGTGTGCTTCCCAAATTTTGGGCAATACTCTGCTTAGCACCGTTAGTAATATCACATAAAAATTCTTCAAGATTCCAACTTGATGTCATAGATGTTGGGCAAGGACAGGCAATTTTTTTAAATTTGCCTGAACATAAAATGCTGATTGATACAGGTGGCACATTTGATGAAGAGCAATTCAGTATTGGTAAAAAAGTCATTATTCCATATCTTATGCGACAAGGCATTGCTCAATTGGATCAAGTGATTCTGACCCATTTAGATCAAGACCATAGTGGTGCATTTGCAGAAATAGAGAAGGTCGTCAAAATTGACAAAGTTTATTCAAATGAAATAGATGAGCTGCTTAATCAGCATAAATTTGAGTATTGTCATCAAGGGCAATATTGGCAATATGAAGATGTTCGGATTTCTGTTTTGGCGCCTGCTAAAAATAGCCTAAGCAAAGCTCGGTATGACAGAAATGAACTCTCATGCATCATTTATATTCAAGTTCCTCAGTCGAAATCACATCAAAATTTTTTATTGATGGGGGATGCTGGGTGGGAAACGGAATATAATCTATTAGCACAATATCCAAATTTAAAAGTAGATGTCTTAGTGCTAGGTCATCATGGTAGCAAAAATAGTTCTTCATACGACTTTTTAAAGCAATTACAACCTAAACTTGCGATTGTATCGGCTGGATATGCCAATCGCTATGGTCATCCACATCCGATTGTATTGAAACGGCTAGAGGCTTTGAATATTCCAGTCAAAACCACTATTGAACAAGGTTCTATTCAATTTAAGCTAAATTCGCAAGGGCAGATGGAGTTGATAGGTTATCGGCAAAACTTAAAGTGGCTCGCTTCCCATGATCGTCTCATTGCGGATTGAATTGATCATTTCCATCGCTTCTTTATTCGGAACATTATAAATCTGTTTTAGTTTTGGGTGAGCTTTAAAACGTTTATAACTCCAGTGATAATGTTCTGGGTATTGGCAGATTAATTTTTCGAGCGCAGTGTAAATAATATGTGTGCCCTGATTTGCATCGACCTGATAGATATTTTCATCAATAGGTTGAACGACCATATCAAAACCCTGATTTTCGTTTCTAATAGCATATAGCAAGAGTGCTTTGGATTTGGTCTTTTGGATCAGCTTTGCACTTAAATTACTTGAAAAGAGTGGAATCCCAAAATACTCAATAAGTTCTCCCCCTTGATGTGGCGAATGGTCAGGCAAAATAACGGTGGTACCTCCTTGTTTTAAAGCTCTAAATATTTGCCGGACGCCAGATTCATCTGTTGGAACCAGTGTGGCATTTTCGCGACCTCGCGCAGCACGTACGAAACGATCTGCACTTTCATCTTTAATTGGTTCATACATAATGGTCATTTGCGTATATTGGGCAAACCATGCGTTCATAATTTCCCAAGTACCGAAATGAGGCACGACCAGTACAAGGCCTTTTTTTTCCGCAATTGCTTCATGGAAATGGTGCTCACCTTCAATATGGTGAATACGGTCGATATTTACTTGATTTGAACTTCCCCAAACCGTAAAAAACTCCATATAAGACTGTAATTCATTGCGAATTGCATGCTCTGTAATTCTTTCGCGTTTGGATTTATCTAGGTCTGGAAAGCAAATTTCAATATTTAAACGAATGGTTTCAGAGGTTTTGGTGATACGTAATAAGTTGACAAGTCCAGCCAAAATGCGCGCGATAAAACGTGCGATTGGGATCGGCAGTCGACTGAAAAAATTGAGAAGTCGCGAAGTTGAGGTTTTATCAGTCATCCGGATCTAAAATTAAAGCGCAGGTTAAGTAATAGTGAGATTTAGCAAATTATTATAAGTTAAATCGTAATGATTAAATAGATTATACGGATTCCGTGTATATAATGAAGCATGAATAATTAATTTGGATGGTATAAATGTCAGATTGGCCGCCGAAACCTCAAAATGACAATACAAATTTGAATTCCTCTGCGGGTCAACAGCCTACAGGACAGGAATGGAAGATCTTAGAGAAAGCTGTTCTTGCTTCAGTTGAAGAGCAACGCCGTACTCGTCGCTGGGGGATCTTCTTTAAAATACTCACTTTTCTTTATATTCTCTTTGTCTTAGTTGCACTGGGTAAGAGTTGTTCATTATCAGGGTCAGATGATGGAACAATAACTTCAGAGAATCATTTAGGGGTTGTCAATATCGTTGGTACAATTGATTCAAGTAGTCAAGGTGTAAATAGTACCGATACGATTAAATCATTAAAGAAAGCATTTCAAGCAAAGTCTGCTCAAGCTGTAGTATTGAATGTGAATTCCCCAGGTGGATCACCAGTTCAGTCTGATGATATTTGGCAAGAGATTCAGTACCTCAAAAAACAAAATCCAGAGAAAAAAGTATATGCTGTGATTGGTGATATGGGAGCTTCAGGTGCTTATTATATTGCATCAGCAGCAGACGAAATTTGGGTAAATCCATCGAGTTTGGTGGGATCAATTGGTGTGATTATGCCGAACTATGGGGTAAATGGTTTAGCGCAAAAATTAGGTGTTGAAGACCGAACGATGACTTCGGGAAGTAATAAAGACATACTGAGTATGACGAAACCGATTAATCCAGAACAACGCGCGCATATTCAAGCTTTATTGGACAATGTACATGATCACTTTATCGATGCTGTGAAAAAAGGTCGTGGTGAAAAGCTGAAATCGCAAGATCCAGCGATCTTCTCTGGTTTATTCTGGACGGGTGACCAAGCAATTAAATTGGGTATCGCAGATAAAGCAGGGAATATGGAAACATTAAAACGCGAATTAAAAGTGAAAAAGACAGTTAATTATACGGTTGAACGTAGCCCATTTGACTCAGTTCTAGGCCGTTTAGGTTCAGAAATGGGTCATGGTTTAGGTACAGCCGTGAGCCAGAAACTTGGTATGAATCAAGATGTGAAAATGCAATAGTTCAAGTCTGGTAGATCAGTAAAGAACAATATATTGTATTCTTGTTCTTTACTGAGCCATACAGGATAAAAAACAAAAATATGAAAAAATAAGATGAAAAAATAAGTCCAACACGATTCTAAAGCTCTATTTTCTTCTTACTTTATGCCATTTTAGCTGGTTTAAACCTGTTTAAGTCATTTGAATGACATCGCTTATTGTAAAACAATAGCAGTGAGTTCACTTAAAATATTTAACTGAATCCAATTTATCAGCTACAGTATTTGCAATTCGTCATATTCAGAGCGTAACACAAGACATGGTTAGTCTATCTCACATGAAACCTGTTATTCATTTTGCCCATGCCAATGGTGTGCCATCTAAAGTCTATATGAAACTATTTGATTTATTGAAAGATCAATATGATGTGATTTATGTTTCTTTATTAGGCACAGATCAACGTTATCTTATTGATAACAATTGGTCGAATTTTGCAGATCAAGTGATTGATAGTATTGTGCAACAATCTAATGGACGTAAAGTCATAGGCTTAGGTCATTCATTAGGCGCTGTTGCAACTTTTTTAGCGTCGTTTAAACGTCCAGATTTATTTGAACAAGCAATTTTATTGGATCCTCCATTGATTATGGGAACCGCATCCTTTGTCTTTAATCTTGCAAAGAAATTTTATCCTCAAAAAATCGATGCGATGACACCAGCTCACCTCAGCTTACGCCGTCGAGATCATTGGGAATCGCGTCAACAAGCCGCAGAATTGTTACGTCCAAAGGGGTTTTATCAGCATTTTGACGCAGATTGTTTTAAGGCTTATATCGATTATGCGCTAACAGAAGATCATGTTCGTGGTGGCGTGACTTTGACCATTCCTAAGGATGTTGAAGTTGCAATTTTTAGAACTGGTCCTTCTTATTGGTGGTTACCTCATCCACAACCACAAGTTCCAATAGATTTAGTTATTGGTTCTGAGAGCCCTTTTCTAAAACGTAAATTTCCACAAATTACCAAAAAGAAATTTAATATTCCTTTTACTCTGACGGCTGGAGGACATATGTTTCCTTTAGAACATCCAGTTGAAACTGTTAACTTAATTAAAAAGTTGATTCAACAAAATTTATCTAATACCCATTAATCAGTGTTGAATGGGTTACAGATTGTACCTCTTTCTATAGTCAACCTGTCAAAAAACTCGGACACAAGAATATAATAGATTTAATTAATATTTTTAATTAAATCTATTATATGGAAAGATAAATTATTTGATTGTAAAAAGTTTGCAATACAAAATCTTACATTCAAAGTTTAAATATCTTTGCGTAGGCGCTGCCTCATTTTTGCACGACAAAAAACCAGTGCTTTGTTCTTGCTCAGATGAAAAGAAGACAAAAATCTTCAGTAGGACGAGGGGTATGTCCTGTACCCCACATTCTTACACACATTGGGCGACATCCCTGTCTTCCTGCGATAGGACAACCATCTAGGATTGAAAAGTACAAAAAATGGTTTGATAACCAATAGTTTCTATAAGTTCAAACAAAAATATAGGCTACATTTATGATCAATAAATTGATGGAAATCACTTGTATGAATAAGTAGGGGATTTGATTATAAGTAAAGGTTTTTGTTACGGCCTATCGTTAAAAAGTCCGCTGTTTTTCCCATAAATTGATTTCAATCTTTTTATGTAAAATGTAGCAGTTCAAGCGACTTTGCTATAAACCTATTGTTATCTAAGGTCACTAAACGGGCGAATTTTATATTAGATATAAAAAATGCATCCTTAGATGCATTTTTTGACAGTATTTTAAATCAAGCAAATCTTAAAGTTGGCAAAATTGAATTGGCTGTTTAAGTGCTTGTCCCTTATATAAAACCTGACCATTTTCCAAGTGTTGAATGGTGCCATTACAGATCCATTCAACCGCTTGAGGATAAATTAAATGCTCAAGTACATGGACTCGTGCTGCAAGCGATTGCACAGTATCATGCAAAGTAACTTTTAAAATACCCTGAGTCAAAGCTTGACCAGCGTCTAATTCAGCAGTAACAAAATGCACAGTACAGCCATGCAAAACATCACCTGTATTTAAAACACGTTGATGAGTATGCATGCCTTTGTAATTTGGCAATAGAGAAGGGTGGATATTCACCATTTTTCCTTCCCATGCTTGCACAAACTTTGCACTGAGAATTCGCATAAAACCAGCAAGAATGACTAAGTCAACATTCCAATCCTGTAATTGTTGATGCATAACATCATCAAAAGCTTCACGATTAGGGTAGTGTTTATGCTCAATCACAGTCGTTGCAATGCCTGCTTTTGTAGCACGCTCTATGGCAAATGCTTCAGGTTTGTTGGAAATAACCCCCACGATTTGCCCTGAAAGATTGGCATCAATCAAGGCTTGAAGGTTGCTTCCATTGCCTGAAACGAGTACAGCAATTTTAATCATGTGGGGAGCTTATGCAAAAATCACACGAATTTTTTCGTCTGCGCCTTCAATTGAAGCAGCATTTTCTTGGATATGACCAATGGTCCATGCTTTTTCACCTTGAGCAGTTAAAACTTCAATGGTTTTGTCAGCATCAGCAACGTCAACTGCAATGACCATACCCACACCACAGTTAAATGTACGGTACATTTCAAATTGTTCTACAGCACCTTCACGTTGTAAAAGTTTGAACAATTCAGGCCATTCCCACGATGATTCATTAATCACAGCTTGAGCACCATTTGGAAGTACGCGAGGTAGATTGCCTGGTAAACCACCACCTGTGATATGTGCCATTGCATGAACATCAACTTGTTTGCATAGCTCAAGTACTGGTTTTACATAAATACGTGTTGGTTCCATTGCAACATCTGCAAGCGGACGACCATCTACTATCTGAGTTAAATCAACGTTTTTCACGTCTAAGATTTTACGAAGTAAAGAGTAACCGTTTGAGTGTGCACCAGAAGATGCTAAACCGATGAGAACATCACCTGCTTTTACTTTAGAACCATCAATGATTTTACTTGCTTCAACCACACCCACAGAAAAACCTGCTAAGTCATAGTCTTCACCTTCATACATCCCTGGCATTTCAGCAGTTTCACCACCGACCAATGCGCAGCCTGCAAGTTCACAACCTTTACCTATCCCAGTCACAACATTTGCAGCAACATCAACATTTAAATGTCCAGTTGCATAATAATCGAGGAAGAATAGAGGTTCAGCACCACATACAAGAAGATCGTTTACACACATTGCAACCAAATCTTGACCAATTGTGTCATGACGGTTTAAGTTCAATGCTAAACGTAATTTTGTACCGACACCATCTGTACCAGATACAAGAACAGGTTCTTCATAACCTTTAGGGATTCTGCAAAGTGCACCGAAGCCGCCTAAACCACCCATCACTTCAGGGCGTGTGGTACGTTTAGCGACAGATTTGATTCGATCGACAAGTGCGTCGCCCGCTTCAATATCGACACCAGCGTCTTTATAGCTTAAACCAGTGTTTGGGGTAGAAGTTGAGTTGCTCATAATTGAAGTCTCCGCATTCGCGCGGGGATTATACCCGAATATACGAAACTCTTATGTTATTTCTGCACTAAAATGCTATCTTTATTAAAATATTTTCCCCTCTATAACGAATAAATTTGAAATAGGCGTGATTCAATGCACGATCGGACTTTAAAACGAATTTTTATCCTTGCTGGAATTGCTTTAGTTTTATGGATTTTATATTTATTAAAACCCGTAGTGATTCCTTTTGTCGCAGCTTTTCTCGTTGCCTATTTATTTAGTCCAGTGGTAGATAAGCTGTCTAAATTTTTGCCAAGGTGGTTATCTATTTCAGTGGTATTTATTGGAATAGGTGTATTACTGACTTGGGCGACTTGGTTTGTTGTACCCTTGGTTTGGAAACAATTAATCTATGCGCGTGACAGTATTCCCGCGGGAATCCATTGGGTGAATTCTACTTTTTTACCGTGGTTATCCAACAATTTCAATGTTGAACATATGGAGTTGGATACAGATCAAATATCTAAAGTAGTGATGGAGTATGTTCAGACCAACTATAGTGCGGATAGTATCCAATCGATGGCATTAAAAATTGCCCAATCTGGACTGAGTTTTATTTCGATCGGTGGAACAATTGTTTTAATTCCAATTATTGCATTCTATTTCTTACTTGATTGGAATCGGATGTTGGAGCATTTAAAAAGTTTTATCCCACGCCAATATGAAAGTAATGTGCTTAAAATTGTTGGTGAATGCCATAGTGTTTTAGGTGCTTTTGTCAAAGGGCAATTCCTTGTGATGATTTTATTGGGAATTGTCTATGCTGTGGGCTTGCAATTGGTTGGTCTAGAAGTTGGATTAATTATTGGTATGATCGCAGGATTGTGCAGTATTATTCCTTATCTTGGCTTTGGTGTTGGTATTATAGCTGCTGTCATTGCCTGTTTTTTCCAGTTTGGTCTAGATCCAAAGCATTTATTGATGGTTTTAGCTGTATTTGGTGTAGGGCAACTCATAGAGGGATATATCCTTCAACCTTTCTTATTGGGTGATAAAATTGGTTTATCTCCTGTAGCCGTAGTATTCGCAGTACTTGCAGGTGCGCAGTTGGGGGGATTTGTTGGAATGTTGATTGCACTTCCAGTTGCAGCTGTTATCGTGGTTTTACTCAAGCATCTCAAAGAGTTATATCAAGAAAGTCAGTTTTTTAAGGCCAATGATACTTTGGTGACTGTACAAAATCATGGTACCACTGAAACAATTTCAGTCGAAAGCGACCAAGTTGATCTTGATATTGAAGTTAAAAACACGCAAGATACTGATCAATCGATTAAAAATGATCAAAATCCACTTTAGGAATGATTTGAATATATGCGTCAATTGCAGTTGGATATAGAACCACAACTGGATGCCAGAATTAGTGATTTTTCTGGACCAGGTTGGGGACCTGTAATTGATGCTGTGCGTCAGCTTCATGCAGGCCTGATGAATCGTTTCTATATCTATGGTAGCGCTGGAACTGGTAAAAGCCATTTACTCACTGCGATTTGTGATTCTTATTTAGAAATTGGTAAATCTGCGATAAAAGTATCTTTATTGGAATTGTTAGATGCGCCTATAGAAGCGATCACATCCTTAGAAAGCTATGACTTAGTTGCCTTAGATGATATTGAAGCAATTAGTGGCGTACCGCATTGGCAAAAAGCGGTATTCCATCTTATTAATAATAATAATGAAGATGGCGGGCAGTTGGTATTTTCATCACGATTTGCGCCTATTGAATTAAAATTAGAACTCCCTGACCTACAATCTCGACTTACACAGGCTGTCAGTGTAAAAGTACCCAGTGGGCACTCCTATGCTGATCGGCATGCTTTATTGCATTCAGTCTTAGAACGTCGGGGTGTACATTTTGACCCACAAATAACGGAATATTTGCTATTACATGGCCCACATCAAACGAGTACACTACTTCAATCTGTTGAACAGCTAGAAAAGTTATTGAAGGGTGAGAAAACTAAATTATCTCACGCAACTTTAAGACAGATCTATGCATTGATTGATGAATATAGACAATAGTTTTTTTTTACTGTTGTTGAGTGCGCGTAACACAAATAGATGAAGTTAATCGATTCATCGATAAAAATTCTTGAGAATTTTTATCGCGTGTGACAAAGTACGCAAAAAGGACTGATAGCAAAGCGTAATGCTGGCTAATAAGAAATAATTAAAAGAAATCAAGGAGACTATAATGCTCAAACGGGGCATAGGCTTAGGATTATTATGTATTACCGGTCAAGCATTTAGTGCAAATATTACTGTGACAACGACAGATGATATTGTAAAAGCTGATGATCAGTGTTCATTAAGAGAAGCAGTCGAATATGTCAATCAGGGAATGCCTGAGGCTGGCTATAATGGTTGTGGTGGTGGTAAAGAGGTTACTGCAAATATCATATTACAAGGGAATAAAGAGTATTCACTGAATAGCCAAATCAGGATACTCAAAGATGTGACGTTTGGTTCGACTTATGAAAGCAACGTAAATAATACACAAACGCTTATAGGTAAAAACAATGCCATTATTAAAATGGTTGGAAAAGAACGTTTATTTCAGATTGAAAAAATCATAGATTCGGCAGTAGAGACACCACCTGCAATGCTCAAAGTTTCATTTAATGAAATTACCTTAAAAGGGTGTAATGAAGCGGTATGTGCTGATCAAGGTGGTTTAATCTATAACAAAGAGTCTTTAGGTATAAGTAATAGTCAGCTTTTAAATGGTCATGCAAGACAAGGTGGCGCAATTTACAATGCGGGTGTGTATGTTGCGAATACTTCATTAAGTTCTGTTTCTATAAACAAGACCTTAATGAAAGGTAATACAGCAGTAGAAGGAGGTGTTGTTTATACCGAACTACCAACATTTGTTATTACACAGTCATTAATTCGAGATAATGAAGTTACAAATTCAGCAAGTTCAAATTTTGAAACAAAAAATCAATTTTCAGAAGAGGCTTTAAAAACAATTGGCTCCTCAATTCCTTTTGGAATTATGAATAGTACGATCTTTAGCAATAAAGGCTATGTAGTCAAGATTTACGATGCCATGCAAATCAACAATGTCACCATGATTCTCAATACTATGGGACTTATTGTAAACGCGCCCCAAAAGAAAGGTTATGTTGCAAATAGTATTATTGCTAAAAATGGTACACAAGATTGTACGATTGTGGCTGGCGGAGAAGCGGAACAGATCAGTAATAACCTCTATTCATCAGGCTGTAGTGGTTTTAAATCTACAGCATTAGGCAATGTACAACTAATTGCTGGGAATACCACGGAAGGCAAGTGTGACTATAGTACCGATGGAATTTTATGTCCATTTACAGAGGCACCTACTGTAGCTTTAGGTTATTTTTTACCAAGAATTTTAGCAAGTTATAATTCAGCTGAAGATTCACTGATTATTAACCATGGTCCAGAAGTACAAGATAAAATATTGGCATGTTCATCAGTTGATCAGCGTGGTAAAAATCGAGATGTTAATTCACAATTATGTGATCGTGGTGCGATTGAATTGGTGATTAACACCACAGATGTTACAACTGTGGGGCAAGATATTTTATATGGTGAAACAGCTAAGTTTTCAATCGCAGATCAATTACAAGATGGTGAGTTGGTTAGTGTTGAAAAGTGTAAGCAGATTTTTAATCGAGAGTTGGATGACAATGGTAAGCCTTGGCAAATTGGCTGTTTAAAAGTCATCCAAACAAATACCCCATCTAAAGGAACAATGTCGATAAACCAGGCTGGTGATATTGTGTATACCCCAAATAGTCGTTGGCAAGGTTCAGATGAATTTAAAATCAATGTGGTGACCTCAACCACAAGTTTTAATAAATCAGATAATCCTTATATTACGATCCCCGCACGAATTGTACAAAGAAAGCCAGATGATTTTAAGAACTCTAAAGTAAAGACTTCAGGTGGAAGTTTAGGGTTTCTTTCAATCATTGGACTGATCGGTTTAGCAGGCTATCGACGGATAAAATATAAGTAAAGGATCGGATATGAAAAATTATAAAAAGGGATTTCTAACACTTGTTATTTTGTCGACCATGTCTCTGATGGCGGCAGAAGATAAAACAATTTATGTTACTACCTTTGAAGATGAGGATGGAACAAATCCTGACAAGTGTTCAATCAGAGAAGCCTTACGAGCTGCTGCTACACATAAAGCTTATGGTGGTTGCAGTGCAGGACAAGTTTATTCGACAGTGCCCAATGTAATTCAATTAGAAGCGGGTGAATATAAGCTGACGAAAGAGTTAAGACCTAATTCAGATATTTCCATTGTTGGTAAAGAACCTGGTGATTATAGTCGGCCAGATGTATTAACTAATAATTTCCCTGCTTCAACGCCATTAAAAACTACAATTTCAGGCCAAGGGACCTCGCGTATTTTCAATACCATTTATGAAAATAAGCCAAGTTTAACGCTGAAAGATGTGATTTTAAAAGATGGCTCTAGCTTGAATGACACCAATAGCAGCGTGGGCGGAGCGATTTATGCAGGCGGTGCAACAACCTTAACCAATGTAACAATTATCAATTCAAATGCGAAAACTGGTGGTGCAATTTATCTAAATGATGCTTCAAGTTCACTTACAGTCAACTATGGCGTGTTTGACGCAAATAAAGCTGATCAAGGTAGTGTACTTGGAATGACATGCTCTGATAATTTGGTTTTTACAACACGAAGTATCGCAGTGAATGGCACAACTTTCATTAATAATGGATCTGCAAATAGCTTAAGTATGTTTAGTTTTTGTGGACAGCCTTCTGTGACATTTACTGCAAATACATTGACAAAGAATACTGCAAGTATGAGTCAAGGGAGCATCATTCAATTTAGCCAATTAACACCACAAGGAAAGGTTAATTTTAGTGATAGTTCTTCTTTATCACTGCTCAGCAATACTATTGTAAAGAATGATGCTTGGGCAACACTATTATATGGATACAATGGTTTAAAAACTTTAAGCAATAATATACTGGCTTATAATAATGGGAAATCTTGTCGTTATGCAGATGGTGATGTCAGTAAAGTTGAAGGCTCAGGTGTAGTGCTGGGCTATAATGCTTTAAAGCTTACTGCTGGTAATGATCAGTGTGAAGTTGCAGAGGCAGTGACTAAAGAGGGTAAAGACCATTCATTTGATGTGAGTAATATTGAGTTCTCATCTATTTTAAATGACTTAGAGCAACCGAGTGAATCCACTGGTTTTATGCCGATGTATTTCCCTAAAAACTTAGGCACAGATAAAGATTTAGTTGATATTGGTTATACTGGGTGTAGTGGATCTGATCAGCGAGGTGTCACCCGAGTGGTTGCGGAAAACTCGAATGGTCAAAATGATGTAGCGAACTCATGTGATATCGGTTCTACAGAGGTTTTACGTCTTACAGCAAATAACTTAAGCTCGACCAATGCATCAGTGGTTGCTGCACTTAGCAATTATCAGAACATATTGGATAATTATAATAAGTTGATTGCTGACCCAGCAACCAACCAAGACTTTATTCCTTTTTATAAATTTCAATTAGAGTTATATAGTAATCTAATAAAATACACCAAATCAGATCAGAAATATCGCACCATCTTTGTTGACCCTTTTGCTGCCAATCTGCCAGCAGAAATCATTACTAAAGGGCAGGATGGCAAAGATATTAGGGTTGTAAAACATCTAAGCGTTGACAATTATGATGTGATTGTTAAGCCACTTGGTGTGGGTTTATTGAATAGCGATAAGGTCTTTGCGGGTAAGGAAGATCCAAACTTTAAGTGTGAATGGAATGCCAACTTAAAAAGAATTATGTTATGGCGTATAGACGACAGCATAACCCCATCAGGTGATAATGAATTCTGTAGTTATCAACTACAGTTAAAATCTGAACCAAATATTACATCTTCAGCTTATGTGATTGGAACCTTTGCTAACATTGCACCCATCGTAGAGGATAGTAGTTTTAAAGTTGAATATGGTTCAACTAAAGCAATTGATTTAGATTTACTCCAATATGCCAATGATGATGGTGATGGTAATGCAGCAGCTTTAACTGCAAAACCCAATAAACCAAAATTTTATATCAATGCAGATGGTGTTGAATTACCTATCCGAATAGGTACAAATATTGACCCAATAGTTATTACTGCAGATCGTAGTGGTCCTTGCCCAGGTGTTGATAGTAAATATACCTGCTATGGTGGCAAAGTTCATATCCAACTCAGAAACACACTGGACCCATTTAGCTACAAATTTACCTACTATGTGTATGATGCAGATGGTGTAATTTCCAATACTGCGACGGTAAAATTAGAAAACTCAGGTACAGCGCCCGGAAGTACGCGTACAAGTGGTGGTGGTGCATTGGGTTGGCTCAGTCTTCTTGGACTGTTAGGGTTGACAGGATATCGCCGCTATCAAACAAATAGACAACCAAAGCAATAATAGGCAAATAAATAAACTGGCAAATTAATGAATTTTACAACTTAGTGTGTACAAAAAAACCAGTTTTTAGAAACTGGTTTTTTTGTATCTGTATGTTTTTTGCTATTTATATAGGCTTTCTTCATAATTTGTATTATAAGTTTTAAATAGGAAGGGTTTGTTAATTGATTTCCCTTAAATCATTGAAAAGTTATTCATTTTGAACTGATATGAAACAATTTACTGTACTTACACCCCTTGAAAAGATCCCATGTAGTTCTGATGAATTACTTTCGATTAAAAGAAATGATTTGGTTCCATTACTCGACAATCAAACACGACTGAATTTATATGCTGATCAGTTAATTCAAGCACAATCGGTTCTGTTAAAAGCTATTGATCCAAGTTTAACG
The DNA here is from genome assembly GCF_058242925.1 of Acinetobacter sp. LipI_19. Classification (NCBI taxonomy): domain Bacteria; kingdom Pseudomonadati; phylum Pseudomonadota; class Gammaproteobacteria; order Moraxellales; family Moraxellaceae; genus Acinetobacter; species Acinetobacter sp. LipI_19. The sequence continues at coordinate 2,458,796 of NZ_JBZAYK010000001.1, read as the reverse complement.
CAAAAACTGAGTCAAATTATTGCACAAATCATTCATCAATTATCTACATCCAAAAAAAAACTCAATCAACGTAAATTTAATGCTATACAAAAATGGTTAGGTTTAGATTTAGAGTTTAGCGTTGGACAAGTCAAATATTTACATGAATTAGAAAGTTTAATTGATGAAGCAAAGCATTTGAGTCAAAGATTACAAGTGGAAATTCAAAAGTCGGAAGCAAGATTTCAACAAGCCAATGGCTTAAGAGAGCAAATGGCGAAATATATTCGCGCCGCTCAGGAATTTTTACATGAATATCCTGATTTTATACACCATCGCCATCCTTTAGATAATTTTTCTGATCGGCTGTCTAAAAAAGTCAACACGTTACAAACGCTACAATCCAGTAATGATATTGCGTTAGCACAAATGCAGTTAACACAACAGCTTTCCTTGAGCTTACTTGATCGATTTAATGAAGCCCAAAATGTTCTGATTCCTGCATGGCAGTATCATGTAAAACAGAGCAGTACCCAGAATTCTTTTACAATGACGGAAGAACTTGATAAAAGTCGTGATAAATTAATTCAATCATTAAAGAAATCATTAGAAAATAAATAGGATACATGTATGAGCGATTCGAATTATCAAGCATTAAGCGCACAATCCAATACGCCATTGGAATTACAAAAGTTTGAACAATTGAATTTGAAAGAAATAGGTTTAAATACTGAAGATTTTAATGAGGTTGTAAATGCGCATAAAGACTTGGCCAATATTAATCATGCTTCCGTTGCTGAATACGGTAAAAATATTGCGACCAAAACATCTTCATATACTGATGAATTACTCAACTTAGTCAAAAATAAAGACTTAGATGTCACTGGGCAAAAATTAAATGAAGTCGTTCAAGTTGCTCAGCAATTAAACACATCGAGTATTTTAAATCAATCAAAAAATTCAGGATTTATTGGAAGCATACTCAGTAAGTTTAAAGGTGCTAAACAAAGTTTCGATCAACATTTTAATACCACCAAAGAGCAAATAGATTCATTGGTCAAAGAAATTGAAACATCACAAACAGGTTTAAAAGCACGGGTAGAAACATTAGATCGTATGTTTAATGGTGTTCAAGAGGAATATCGACAGCTGGGTGTTTATATTGCCGCAGGTCGAATTAAGCAAGTAGAAGTGCAGCAAGAAATTGCGACTTTATCTCAGCAAGAGCAAGATCCTAAAATCAATCAGCGTGTTTATGACCTTAACCATTTAGCCAACAATCTAGAAAAGCGGGTGAGTGATTTACAAGTCTTGCAACAATCTGCAATGCAAACCTTACCGATGATTCGTATTATTCAATCCAATAATATGATGTTGGTCGATAAATTTTATGCCATAAAAAATATTACTTTACCTGCATGGAAAAACCAGATCAGCTTAGCGATTTCTTTAAATGAACAACGAAATAGTGTGCAGCTTGCCAACACGATTGATGATGCAACCAATGAGCTATTAAAACGCAATGCAGATTTACTTCATCAAAATTCTGTGGATACTGCCAAAGCCAATCAACGTTCAGTGATTGATATTGAAACGCTTGAACATGTTCAAAATACCCTGATTAAAACTGTAAATGATGTTATTCAAATTCAGAAAGAGGGTATGCAAAAACGTGAAGAGGCTTCGACTCGGATTAAAGCGCTTCAATCGAATTTGCAACAGTTGGTATTAGATACCAGTACGCATCAATCCTAAGCCAAATTTTAAATCTTGGCACAATCTCATCTAAAGGTGTAAAGGTTGACTGAAAAAACGCAATATCCTGTAGATATTCAACAGATCGAACACGGACTAAAAATACTTCAGCATCGAAAACGGAATTTGATGGTTTCTGCTGTGGTTTTATCCTCTGTCGGTATCGCAAGTTTTGTTTCTGTTTTTTTTCAACAGGAATTGGTTTTTAACTTGTTCGGTGTGGCACAACAGGTTCATCAGTTACATTTGCCATATATTCTAGATCAGCAATTAAGAGAATATATCCATCAACCAGACTATCTTATGAATGCATTGTCATGGTTTGGTTGGCTGATCTTAAAATTAATTGTATCTTTTATTGGTGCATTTATTATTGTTGGTATATTAAGAAAAATTCGCTTTTTTAAGGTGCGCTTGCAATCTTTTATCCTTAAATTTGTTGCATGGCTTTTATCCTTGATTGTGCTATGGTCTGGTTTGACTTATGTGCAATATGATCTAAAAGATGATGAAGATAAAGAGTTAAAATCATTTATAAAGTATGATCAAAACATTCAGCAAAGCGACATTTATCAATATCTGCAAAGATCGGATGCGCCTGATACAGTACAAAGCTATTTATTGGCACAAACCGCCTTGATGCATAAACCTATTGATAAGGTTGTGGCTACGGTTTACGCAGAAAAATTAATTAAAGCTGAGCAATTTGATTCCCGCTTTTTAGAATACGGCTTTAAACCGGAGCAATTATGGACAATTCAATATCAGGTATTTAATCGAGCGCTTTCCCCGATTGCGCAAGGTGTTGAAGCGCAAGTGAATCGTGCAAGCTTCTGGTCGAACATTGTTGAAAAGGTTTTATGGGGAATTTCAGCACTCAGTTTATTTTTTAGCTTGATGATTTATTGGGTGGCAAGTCGAATTGCGAAACGTTTACATCGAATTGGCCATCGCATCGGTTAATGTAAGCCACAAAGCTTATGCTTTGTAAAAATCTTGATAAAAAGCACTTTTGCTGATCACAAAAGTGCTTTTTATTGTTCGAAAATTAAATCTCGTTGTACTAAGCGACATCTTTCGCTCTGTTGGTAATCAGGTCTTTCAGTTCTAAGGTGTCAAAGGTTTTATCCCAGATTTCACCATCTACAATATAGTAGGGAGTAGGATGTTTACCGAAACCTTGTACATACTGGGTGATCTCAGTTTGTTTGTCTGCGATTTCCTTATGTTGAATAGAACGTAGAACTTTCGTGCCATCCAAGCCCATACCTTCAATGATTTGTTTCAGAACTTCAGGGTTGGCAATGTCTTTACCATGGGCGAATATGGCGTGGAATAAAGCCTGCGTTAATGCGAATTGGTCAAAGATATTGTCTAAAGCCAATATCGCCTGATGGGCTAAACGGCTATTGGGCATACGCTTCATATGCTCAATATCCACGGTTAAATCTTGACTATAAGCAGCAAATTTTGCCATATCAAGTTTACGATTGGCTTCTTTGGTTCCATATCTTTCAGTCAGGTATTGATAAACATCTAAGCCTTGTTCTGGAATTTCGGGTAAAACTTGCACAGGTAATAATTCGATTTTTTTCGCCATCGGTTGATTCCAATGTTGTTTGAGTTTTTCAAACGCCACATAACTCATTGGATAGACTATATCGAATACGAACTCTATTTTCATTGTTTTACCTCTTCACTTATTTATACAGGAATTGTGAATAAGTACACCTTGTTGTACTTAATTGGAGAAACCACAACATAAATTTAGCTTAAAACTTTGTGGCTTAGCTGCGCATGATTTTTTGTAGAGAGATGGTCGAAGAAAATATTATTTTTGTTGAAAATTAATCTAATTTTAAGTTTCGAGGAAGTCGGTGATGTCTATTGATTTTCTTGCCAATGCCCATATATACCAGCATTAGAGAATTTAAATTTGAGAATAGGGGGATATGCTGATGAGAAGGTGGCTGATTTTTGTTAAACTAAAAAACCGATTGATTTAATAAAAACAAACTGTTTTATCTATTTTTTAAATAGACGTAATATACATTCAACGAAAGAAATTTACTCCCTTGGAGATTGTTAGCATGTTAGATACAAATACTTCTGCTCAATTAAAAACCTTGTTAGAGCGCCTTGAAAACCCAATTGAAATTGTTGCTTCTTTAAATGGTTCTGGTAAGTCAGATAAAATTAAAGAATTGGTGACCGAAATTGCTGCACTGTCAGATCAAGTGACTGCCCGTTACGATGGTCAGAATGATCGTAAACCGAGCTTTGGTATTGCAAAAGTAGGTGAACAACCTCGTGTATTCTTTGCTGGTTTACCGATGGGGCATGAGTTTACCTCATTAATTTTAGCTTTATTACAAGTATCAGGTTATGCGCCAAAAGTTTCTGATGAAATCTTGGCTCAAGTCAAAGGTTTAAATTTGACTGCGAATTTTGATGTATTCGTTTCTTTAAGTTGCCATAACTGTCCAGATGTTGTTCAAGCACTTAACTTGATTGCAATTAATAATCCTGGTACTACGGCAACCATGATTGATGGTGCATTCTTCCAAGATGAAGTTGAAGAGCGCAAAATCTTGGCTGTACCTATGGTTTTCCAAAATGGTGAACATATTGGTCAAGGTCGTATGACTTTGGAAGAAATCGTTGCGAAATTGGACAGTGGTGCTGCGGCTAAAGATGCTGAAAAGCTGAATGCTAAAGAAGCGTTTGATGTATTGGTGATTGGTGGTGGACCTGCTGGTGCAACATCTGCGGTATATGCTGCACGTAAAGGGATTCGGACAGGTATTGTTTCTGAGCGTTTCGGTGGTCAGGTCATGGACACCATGGATATTGAAAACTTTATCTCAGTACAAAAAACACAAGGCCCTAAGTTTGGTTCAGATATGGAAGCACATGTTCGTGAGTACGGTGTGGACATTATGAATTTACAAAAAGTGAAAAACATTGTTGGTGCTGATCAAACAACTAATGGTTTAGTTGAAGTTGAATTGGAAAATGGTGCAAAACTTGAATCAAAAACGGTCATCTTATCTACAGGTGCACGTTGGAGAGAGATGAATGTACCTGGTGAGAAAGAGTACAAAACACGTGGTGTTGCGTATTGCCCACACTGTGATGGTCCATTATTTAAAGGCAAGAAGGTTGCCGTGATTGGTGGGGGTAACTCAGGTGTAGAGGCCGCAATTGATCTTGCTGGTATTGTTGAACATGTCACATTGATCGAGTTTGATACTCAACTTCGGGCTGACCAAGTGCTTCAAGATAAATTGAATAGTTTGCCAAATACCACTGTGATTTTGAATGCACTATCTACAGAAGTGATTGGTGATGGTTCGATTGTGACAGGGTTGAAGTATAAAGACCGTGCAACAGACGAATTGCATACCATTGAACTTGCGGGAATCTTTGTACAAATTGGTTTATTGCCAAACACAGATTTCTTAAAAGCAACTGCTGTAGAGCTTTCAAACCGGAATGAAATTGTGGTAAATGATCGTAATGAAACCAATGTAAAAGGCGTATTTGCTGCGGGTGACTGTACAACAGTACCTTATAAACAAATCATCATTGCAGCTGGTGAGGGTGCAAAAGCGTCTTTATCTGCATTCGATTACATCATTCGTTCAGGTCAATAATCTTTCAATGATTACACGTTGAAAAGCAAGCCAAAGTGCCGTAATGACAACTTTGGCTTGCCTTAACATTTATCCCATATTTTACCCTTAATAGGAATTGAGTTGCTAACAGCTCAATTCCTTTTTTTGTGTTGAAGGTTGAATACTATTGAATAGAGCTTGCGAAAATAAGCTTTGTTAATGTTGTAAATCTTGAACAAGCGCAATGGTTTTTCGTTCTGCGGCTTGGATCGATTGCGCTAACAACTCGCCACCAAATTCCTGATACTCAATTGCGATTTCATGAAATTTTTCGATACCTATAAAATTGAATGCTGTTTTTATTGCAGGTTCAGCATGATTGGGAAATGGCGCATCAGCTGAATCAAAGTCATGCCCACCACGGGCAGAAAGGATAATCATAGTTTTTTGATGATCCAAAAGCCCTGAGTACGGTTGCTCTTTGCTAAGATCAAATGAGTAGGTTTTATTCATTCTCACGATGTGATCAATATAGGCTTTTAGATGAGCAGGTGTCCCAAAGTTATACATCGGTACGCCAAGCACAATAATATCTGCCCAATATAATTCTTCGATAAACTCATTACTCAGTTGTAGGCGTTGTTGTGCCTTTTCTTCAGATTCTGCATAGCCAAATTCAGAAATGATCCACTCTTCATCAATATAAGGGGGTGGATTTCGACCTAAATCACGATGTTTAACTTGTACAGATGAATCAATTTCATTCCATTGATCAATAAATAATTCGGTTAAGCGTCGGCTTAAAGAACCATGGGGGTGCGTACCTGAGATACCTGTTCTTAAACTAGTATCTATTTTTAGTATATTTGTCATGATTGTTACTCAATTTGTTGTTTGTTCAAATTGATTTTTCTAGAATATGAAAAAAACAACAAACGATAAAAATACATGTTATAACTGAATGAAATTCATTTATATTTTGCGCGGTGATCTTCTGTGATTTTGCATAATTCCTTGGAGCAATTGTTGGCTTTTCAGCATGTCGCTGAACAACTCAGCTTTAAAAAAGCAGCAGACCAATTGTTTTTAACACCTACCGCCTTAAGTCATCGTATTAAGAAGCTGGAACAGCAATTGAATATTCAATTATTCGAACGACGTACCCGCTCGATCAGCCTAACGCCAGAAGGAGAGTATTTACTTAAGCATGTGCAATCAGGTTTTGGGCAGATTCAAACGGCTTTGTTTCAACTTGAGCAAAATAAACAAAGATTATTGACCATTACCACAACACCATCCTTTGCAAGTGAGTGGATTATTCCTTATTTGCCAGAGTTACAAAGTCGCTTTCCCAATATTATGTTTCGGGTACATGCAAGTTATGACCTCGTTAATATGACTTCAGGTCTCTATGATTTGGCGATTCGGTATGGTTCAGGGGGCTATCAAGATGTTGATGCGGAATTATTAGCAGTTGATGAATATGTTGCAGTCGGGCATCCTTCTTTGGATATTGCAACTATGAACTGGACGACTGTGCCATTGATTCACTTTACCTGGGGAGACGAATACTGTCCAAATCGAGTCAATTGGCAGAAATGGTTTGAAAAACAAGGCTTACATATTCAAGCAGGGCAAGCGCAGGTATTTTATACACAAGAAAGTCATGCAATTCAGGCTGTATTGTCTGGACAGGGTATTGCATTATTAAGCCGCATTTCAATTGCCAATGATTTACAACAAGGGCGGCTGAAAATTGTATCTCCATGTGTTGAAACTGCATGGAATTACTATTTTTTAACTTTGCCAGATGCTGATTTTATTGTAAATGAAGTCAAACAGTGGTGTAAGGAGAAGTTTTCGCAAAATTTTGCCCATGAATGAAGATCTATGAGTTTTTTCGTCGCTTAGCTTTTTGCTTATATTACCTATCTTGAAATTAAAATTTAAATCAAACATGATTTTTTTCAATAAGAAAAAAGCCAAAGTGTTCCCCAAATACACCTTGGCTTTTCCCTAATATTGTTGTTTTCCCCTTTTTATGAGCTGTGTTGCCATACAGCTCAGCTCCATTTTCTTTATTGTTATTGTTATTTGGACCAATGCGTTAACTAAGCAAAATACGTTCCAAGATTAGAATTGGTGTCGGATTTTGTCTTAGCCAAACAAACTTAGATAATGAAAGCGATTTAATAATTGCGCTTTGCTTTCTATATGTTGTGGATTTTGAACAATACATTCAATCGGACAGACATCCACACAGGTTTGATGTTCATAAAACCCGACACATTCAGTACAACGCTGTGTATCAATTTCATAGAACTTTTCTCCCTCAAAAATTGCCTGATTGGGGCATTCTGGTACACACATATCACAATTGATGCACTGGTCTGTAATCATTAAAGCCATTTCGATATCCTAAACTGCTTGGTAAGCCAATGATGATGCTGAAATATCAGTAGTTGAATTTGGTAAGTTTCTAATTAATAAGGCATATTGCATATCAATATCGGCCGGAATTGGAATTTCTACAATATATCCTGAGCCTTTTGCATCTATGATCGGTTGTCTGTTTTTATCTAAAATTTCATAAAGAATAAATGTGATGTTGCCAGATGTGGTCATGAGTTCCATAGAGTCACCCACAACAAAACGATTCTTTACCTCAATTTTGATGTAATCATCATTGCGTTCAAGTACTTCACCAACAAATTGTTGATGGTCAAACTGAGAAGAGCCAGTTGCATAGTTTTGATATTCGGTATGGACATGGCGACGTAAGAAACCTTCGGTATAACCTCGATTGGCTAAACCTTCGAGTTGTGACATTAACGCCCGATCAAAAGGTTTTCCCTGTAGAGCATCATCAATCGCTTTGCGATAAATTTGTGCTGTTCTAGCGCAATAAAAGTAAGATTTGGTGCGTCCTTCGATTTTTAAGGAATGAATGCCCATCTTGGTTAAACGATCTACGTGCTGAACTGCACGTAAGTCTTTAGAGTTCATAAAGTAAGTGCCATGTTGGTCTTCTTCAGCAGCAAACATGTCTTCTTTATGACGTTGTAATAAAACCGGTTCGCCAAATTGATGTTGTTGTATGGCGTGTTGCTCGTCGGCATCTTTATTGTTGCAACAGTCTGATGCTGTCTCCAGTTGTTGGACTGGAATGACATCCCCAAATGCATCTTCTGTTGCTTCGTGAATATTGTATTCCCAGCGACATGCATTGGTGCAAGCGCCTTGATTTGCATCACGTTTATTCATATAGCCTGAAAGTAAGCAACGACCGGAATAAGCCATACAGAGTGCACCGTGTACGAAAACTTCGATTTCCATATCGGGTACATTCTGTTTAATTTCTTCAATTTCCTCGATAGATAACTCACGTGACAAAATGACACGAGTGAGTCCCATATTTTTCCAAAATTTTACGGTTGCCCAATTGACCGCATTTGCCTGTACAGAGAGATGGATGGATATTTGTGGGAAGTTTTCTCGAACCAGCATGATCAAGCCAGGATCTGACATGATCAGTGCATCAGGTTGCATGGCGACCACAGGTTCAAGATCGCGAATAAAATTTTTTAATTTAGCATTATGCGGTTGAATATTCACCACTACATAAAATTTTTTGCCTAAGGCATGCGCTTCAGCAATACCCATTTTTAAATGATCATGATCAAACTCATTATTACGAACTCGTAAGCTATAGCGAGGTTGACCTGCATACACCGCATCGGCACCGTAAGCAAATGCATAACGCATATTCTTCAATGATCCTGCTGGTGATAAGAGTTCAGTAATGTGTGAGATGCTCATATAAATTTAAAAGGCATACTAAAAATATGGTTTTATTGTAAGGGTTTGAAAATAAGATTCAACCTAGTAAAACACTCAGGATTAACTGGGTGAGTTTTTATTAAAACACTTAATATTCAATATTTTATGTTTAATTAATTGGGTTTTTTGAAAAACCCTAAAAAATTATTTAAGCCTTTTTAATTGCTGATCGATAATAATTTCACCATCTTCTTTACTAAAAGCAGCACGCTGTGGCACAGATAAGAGATCTAAAACCAATTCAGATGGTCGACATAAACGAACACCCAATTCAGTCACGACAAAGGGGCGATTGATTAAAATCGGGTATTGCAACATGAAATTAAGCAGTTGATCGTCAGTCCACTCTGTTTGATCTAGTTTTAAGGTTTTATAAACATCAACATTTTTACGCAGTGCATCTCGTACCGACAAAGCAGATTGCTGAATTAAATCGATGAGCTGAGTTTTGTTAGGTGGATACAGTAAATATTCGATCACTTCAGGTTCGATACCTGCATTTCGAATGAGTGCAAGGGTATTACGTGAAGTCTCACAGGCAGGATTATGATAAATCTTAATTTGAGATGACATCGATCGACTCTCTGTTAAAAGCAATATTGCATTTATATATGGATATGCGTATATTCGCAATAGTAAATATAAGTTAAACCATAAAATTGAGTAATTGCGATGGATCAACCTGATTTCTTTAAGTGCTTATCTGACCCAACTCGTTTGGATATTTTAAAACTTGTGTTGGCACAGGGGAACGTTTGTGTTTGTGAAATCACTGAAGCGTTAAATTTAAGTCAGCCAAAGATTTCTAGACACTTGGCCTTGTTGAGAAATTTGTCCATTTTAATTGATCAACGCAAAGGCCAATGGGTGTATTACCGTTTAAATCCTGAATTACCAGAATGGGCCAATGCAGTATTAAACATAATTGCAGGGCAAACTGCGAATTCAGTTGTGGGTCGTTCAGACTTGATCCAAATCAACAGTTGTTGTGAGTAAGCTGTTATGAACTCAAATCAGCCAACTTCGCGGCTTTCTTTCTTAGATCGGAATTTAACTTTGTGGATCTTTATTGCGATGGGATTGGGGATCTGCATCAGCGTATATTTCCCGCAGGCTTCGGTGGCTTTAAATCGTTTAAGCCTAGATTCAGTCAATATACCCATTGCGATAGGTTTAATTTTGATGATGTATCCGCCACTTGCCAAAGTGGATTATGCGACCTTAGTGCAAGTCTTCAAAGATAAACGAACGCTGACTTTATCTTTGCTACAAAACTGGTTAATCGCGCCGTGCCTGATGTTTGCCTTAGCGATTGTGTTTTTACATGCTTATCCTGAATATATGACGGGTTTAATTCTTATTGGTTTAGCACGTTGTATTGCGATGGTATTGGTATGGAATAATTTAGCATGTGGTGATAACCAATATGTCGCAGCTTTGGTTGCTTTTAATAGTATTTTCCAAATTGTCTTTTTTAGTACTTATGCTTGGTTGTTTTTAACAGTTCTACCACCGTATTTTGGTGTAGCAGGAGAAGTTATTGATGTTAGCTTCTGGACGATTACACATGCGGTTTTAATCTATCTAGGTATCCCATTTTTATTGGGCTTTCTAAGCCGGATCATTCTAGTTAAACGTAAAGGATTAGATTGGTATCAACATACGTTTATCGCTAAAGTCAGTCCGCTGAGTTTATTGGCATTGTTATTTACCATTGTGGCGATGTTTAGTTTAAAAGGGGCGGATGTAGTTAGCTTACCATTCGATGTACTGCGAATTGCCATCCCATTAACCTTGTATTTTGTGGTGATGTTTTTCCTGAGCTTTTTTATGAGCAAATGGATGGGCAATGATTATCCTAAAACCACAGCGATTTCTTTTACTGCAGCAGGAAATAACTTTGAATTGGCGCTTGCTGTCGCGATTGCAACATTTGGATTGGCTTCACCTGTCGCATTTACCACGATTATTGGTCCTTTGGTTGAAGTTCCCATATTGATTGCCTTGGTCAGTGTATCGCTATGGCTGCGTAAAACTGTTTTTAGATAAATGTATTGGCACAATCAGTAACAGAAATAGTCGAAAGACTTATTTAACACAATGTAAAGTCAAACTGTCAAAAAATTAGGTACAAGAATATTATTTTTATTAATAAATATTTTTAGTTAAATCAATTGTATGGGGGGTTTTAGGTTTTAAAGCTTGCAATGCCGCACCATTTATTCAAAATTTAAATAACTTTGCGAAGACAATGTCTCCCTTTTCTTAGGGGATGACAAACCTTGCGCTGCAAACAAAACCTTGTTTTGTGTTTGCTCATGCTGAGCGAGAGGGACATCCTATATCCCCCCACTCAATGTCGATATCCATGTCGTCATGTGATAGCTGCACCTTGTATGATTTAAAAGGAAAAATGAGTTAATAACTAATGGTTTTTAAAAGTTCATTTAAAAATATACGCTTTATTGATGATCCATGATTTGATTTAAATCACTTATATGAATAATTGGTTGATTTAACTATAAATTATTCCGATGCTTCAAGTTTTTTGACAATCTGACAATGATCAATGGTGGTGTTCGAAGAGCAGGATTGACGTAATTCATGCAGTTGCGATTTAAAATGCTGTAATTCATATATTCGAGTTTCTACATGTCGAATATGTTCTTCAATCAATTGGTCAATGATTTTACAACCTTGTTCAGGATGTTGTAGATGCTCTAAAAGTTGAGTAATTTCATATAAGGTCATATCTAATGCGCGGCAACGTTTAATAAAAATAAGCCGCTTTAATGTTTCATCATCATAATATTTATAATTATTATCTGCACGGTAACTGGATCTGATCAAATTTTTTTTCTCATAAAAACGCACAGTATCGGTCGACAGCTGAGTTTTTTTAGCGAGGTCACTAATTAAGTATTGCTGCATGGCTTATTTTCCTGAATCAACTTGACCTTGGACTAACTCCATAGTTTTAAATAGCAGTATAGCTGATTTTTTCATCATTTTTGACGCATGTGCTGATTTTCTTTAAAACGCCAACTTGACTGAAAAATAAGCAGATAAGTCCATTTATATTGAATCAAGGAGAAGTGTCATGGCGTGTACGTGTAGTCATGAACCTGCACCACAGAAACCGAATAGCAAGTTTAGAACGGCTTTGTGGATTGCACTGTTTATTAACCTTGCCATGTTTTTTGTTGAATTGATTGGTGGGGCGTATGCACATTCTTCTGCACTTTGGGCGGATTCTCTGGATTTTTTTGGTGACTCGGTCAATTATGCCGTCTCTTTAGCGGTGTTAGGCGCAAGTCTGTACTGGCGTGCGACCGTTGCCTTATTTAAAGGGGCAATCATGGCAATTTTTGGTTTTGTCGTGATTGGCAAAACGATTTATGCCTATACGAAAGGGATCCCTCCAGAAGCGATTACCATGGGAGCGATTGGTGTATTGGCTTTAATCGCCAATGTGATTTCAGCCCTTGTGCTTTACGCTTTTAGAGATGGGGATTCCAATATGCAGTCTGTTTGGCTGTGTAGTCGTAATGATGCGATTGGAAATGTCGCAGTAATCTTTGCAGCAATTGGGGTGTTTGGTACAGGAAGCATGTTGCCAGATATTATTGTGGCTGTGATTATGGCGACTTTAGGCTTAACAGGCGGTTATCAGGTGATGAAGAAAGCATTACAAGAACGTAAACAAAATATGCCGACTCAACAAGTACTACAATGACGCTCATCTAAACCACAATAAGGTATTTTTGATCTCAGCAATGGGATCAAAAAACCATCATGAAGCAAGTACTTAAATTTCAACTATACGTGTTGCCATTTTGCTCCAAAAATTATTCCAGAGTTCTAAATACTCAGACTGGACTTGGTCCAAATACTGTTGGTTGTTTTGATCATAGCATTGTATCAGTAGGGTCCAAATGTCATCTTGGTGGTTGTCATCATTGGCAAGGGTCGCGTCATTCTGATCAGCCAGCCCATGACAAGCATAATAACCTTCAATAAATTTACTGTTGTAAATGGACATGTTGTTGCGGAGTGCTTCACTAAACTTTATGACTTGCAATTCTGTACAAGCCAAAATGAGCAATAATTCTGTATAAGAATTGATATGTTGGTGAATAAATTGAGCCAATGCGAAAGCTTCTATTTCAGTCTGTTGCTGATCTAATGGATCTAATTCCAACTGCTGCATCAATTTTAAAAAATAAACCAGATGTGATTTGGATGCAGCGCTTTTTTCGAGTTGGTGTGTATTGAAACCCAGTTCATCAATTAAGTTTAGCGACAGTAAGTAGCGTGCATATATTTTAGCTGCAATCCTATTTTCTGGATGAATATTATGATTTTTTTCGAGGCTAACGGCTTGATAAATTACCATGCTAAGTGCATCTGTAAAATTTTTAACAATCGCCGTAAAATAATTAATATGAATAAATTTAAGCTGTTCAAGCGTCAGCTGGCTTTGATTCAACTGGACTAATATGGGATGCTTAAATAAAACATGACAGTGTGTTTGCCGTTTTAAGTTTGCGATAGCTTGAGTATTTTGCTGCCATAATTCAGGTTGCAAGGAATTTTGAATGAAATGCAGCAACTCGAAACGAGTATGTTCAGATTGCGTGAAAGATAATATGCTCATATGCTGCATTAAAATTTTAATTTTGCCGTTTTTATAATAGTAAAAAACAATTTGTTTTGCTAGTATTTATACAGGTTTAATATTTTATATTTCATATACTTGCCTTTGTAGTCTTGATGTTTTTTTATAAAAACTCAGTATTCATATGAATTTAAGATATAATTCTTAGCATACACTTGAAGTAATTCGTATTTATGTGCTGTTCTTATAAGCTAATGCTTTAATTTTAATCTTAAATTTTTGTACATCAGGTAAAAACAAATGTCAAAAAAAGAGGACATCATTAATACAGCGTTGAATCTCTTTAATACATATAGTTATAATTCTATCGGTATAGACCGAATTATTAGTGAGTCTGGCGTTGCAAAAATGACTTTTTATAAATATTTTCCATCTAAAGCCAAATTGATTGAAGAATGTTTGGTCACGAGAAATCTCAATTTGCAAGAATCATTAGATGCTGCAATCGCTAAATGTGATCCACAAGATTATTTATCTCATATTAAAGCCATCTTCACATGGTACAACGCATGGTTTCATAGCGAAGATTTTAATGGTTGTATGTTCCAAAAAGCCGTAGAAGAAATTTCAAAAGTTTATCCGTCATCACTCCAACCTGCAACTGACTATAAAGAGTGGTTAAAAGGGCATTTGAGTAATGCGTTGCGTCATTTAGGTGTTAAACAAGATATTCAACTTGCTTCTTTCTTGTCGAGTCTTCTTGACGGAATGACGATTCAGGCGCAAATAGATCCTCAGCAAGTGTGTTTGGATGATTATTGGAGACGGGTAGAAACCCTGATTCAGATGGAATTGGCTTTAGCTCAACCGAGTTCAGTTTAACCTTTAAGTTTGTTGAAATCTTAGGTTGCAAGCGTAAGCAATATTGATTTGCGCTTGCTGATCTGTTTAATTTACTACTTAAACTTGAAAATAAAAAAGCGCGACCACTTGAAGTGAATCGCGCTTTGCTGATAAGTTTTTTATATACCTAACGATTTATTGTCATAACAATAAATCGTTAGGTAAAGAGATGCTTGAAGCATCTTCTTATATTTATTCTTATACCCTCTGAATGCACTGGTCATTCGTTTTTTTCAGCAAATTATACAGACTTGTCTGTTTAGTTGGATTATAAAGATTTTGTTGCTTTTTACAACAGAATCTTTGTGAATTTGTTTGTTTTTTTATCAAACAGCTTAAAAGTTAAAAAAAATATCTAATTTTTGGTACTTTGCGTTTAATTTTATCGTGGCTCGCCTTGTCTAAAAGTCTATTTTTGACTTTATTGATGAGACTAGCAGACTTCTATTTATCTTTAAATGGCAGTGAGTTGTTATACACGAAGCGTGTGGTCAAGAATTTGAAAATTGAAATGAATAATTGTAAATAAATATTAGAGATAAAAATAAAAGACCTTGAAAAATGCCTATACTGTTGGGAATATCAAGATTCATGAATTAGTGATTCATTCTTCGGGGTAAAATTCTAGGATCATTGCTATTGAGGATTTGTTCAATTTTGCCATTAGGGCGCTGAAGAATCGTTTGATCATGCGTATAGACTTTGCCATTGCGAGCAACCGCATTTTGATCATTGGGCGGGGTAAATAACCAAGTTTCATTTTGTGTTAAAGGATGAACCAATAAATTGAATTCAGTATTTGCTGGATATTGAATATCGCCTAAGGTTAATTTTTCTGTCAGTGTGCCATTTTCAATTCCGATGAGTTGTTTATTTTGATCCAAATAGACATTTGCCCATTGTAGGGAAACAGCTTTGTATTGGGTGAGAGGATTGTGAATCCGCCAGTAATCTGTAGAAACAAAGTTGTCTGGATATTTTTGATATTTAGAACGTTCAATATCTGCCTGTGCCACAAGTATAATATTTTCTAGCTGCGTATCTTGAGCAAGATTACAGTGCTCTAAACCAATGATGTTGCCAGCATCATCTAAATAGACTTGAATATAGCTCATCAGCTGACAATTCCAACCTTCGATCGTATCCTTACCTGTACCCATTAATGTGGTTGAACGATCATCAAAAAGTTCCAAATCAATACCACGAGGAATTTTCATGCTGTTAATTTGCAACTTGCCAAATAATACGGGTTGGGGAAATTTGGCTTGTCTCAATGAGGTCAATTGATCGGGTGCAAATAATTCAAGTTCAGTCCCTTGTGGCATTTGAATGCCTAAAATTTTCTCAGGCGAACTTAATGTTTTATGTATGGAATGATTCTCTTTTTCAATCTCATTTTTTGTAAATAGAACAAGGAAATAAAGTATCAAGCTCAAAAAAACGCAGAGTACACTACAGACAAATAGAGACTGAATAAAAATATTGCCATGCCTAAGGGTATTTCTGAATTTTGAACTAAATATTAATCCAATCGCAAATAGGCTAAAAATAATGGTCCCAAAGCCAGCGACAAAGAAAATCCAAAGATAGTTAAAAGAAAGTGGAATCATGCTATTGAGAATCGTATTTTTATATTTGCTAAGATTCAGGATATTGTATGCAATATCCTGAATTATTTTCAATCAATCAAAAATCTTATGAAGCGCTTGGAACGGTAACGTCACTACATCAAAAGCGACAGCAAAAGGGAATAACACCAGTTTATCTGCAGTTTTACTGCCAGCCTTTGAGTAATCTTTTACCTCTTGGGTGCTATAGATACTGACTTGATAGGGTTTACTCAGTGCTTTTAGTGATGAAATATTAGAAGCAGAAGGGTAAACCAGACCAGATAAGGTAATGTTAAAACAGAAACGTTGCGCTTTTAGACGTTGATCACTTGAGGTGGTGCATTCTTCTGCACCATTTTCAATAAAGAATGCACGATCTTGTTTAGTGACATCTTCAGAAAGTTTGACATATTTGAGTGGTAGGGTTCCTGAAAAATGCCCATCATTTTTTTCTGAATTGAAGGTCAGCGCTTTATCAATTTGAATAAATTTTGGATCAAGTCCTGTGATCACTTTGACAAATCGAGCACCACCCCTGGTGATGACATAACTATTTTTTTGCCCTGCAATGACAATGCTGTCAGAAGGTAGGGCCGAAATTGCTTGTGATGGTTTGCCAAATGCTAAAACCGTATCATTGACCAATACGGTTTGAACATTACGGGTACGAACACCATTGTCTTTCTTTAAAAGGGTTGAAGTTGCACAGCCGGTCATGGCAAATGCGGAAATAATACAAATGGACAATGTAGATTTATAATTTAATTTATTCATATTTTGCTCATTTAATCTTAAGGTATTGTTTATACCATTAAAAAAATAGGGTGTTAAGTTTTTAACTTACCAAAAAATAGACAATAATTTATTTTTTCAATGAATTAATCCACTTTCCCCACAATTGATTGGCAAAATGTATCTAAAGTTTTTGATTGTCTTGTAAATTGCCAATGAATTTAAAGCAATTGTACGATTTATTATTCTTTCTTTAGAATAATCGAATAAATCAGATAATTTTGATTGTAATTTCATTCCAAGATTCTTAGAATTGCCTGCTTGTTTGCGTGATCATTGGAACTGAACTTTGAGTAATTTTCTAACCGAACACCTGATCCATCGTGATGATGATTTTATGGTGATCCATAAGCCAGCAGGTATACTCACAGTTCCAGGAAAAACAGCAGATTTACAAGATTGTGTTATCAACAGATTATTAAAAATCGAGCCTAAGACTTTACTCATTCATCGTTTAGATCGTGATACCTCTGGCATTTTGGTATTTGGCTTGAGTAAATGGGGACAAAAAAGTATTTCTAGACAGTTTCAAGAACGTCAAACCTCTAAAACCTACCAAGCTGTTGTTGCTGGAACTTTACAGGGTGAAGGTACAGTAGATGTGCCTGTGATTTATGATCCAGAACACCCTCCATTACATATTGCAGCTCCAGAGCATAACAAGCCTGCATTAACGCATTGGAAAGCAATTCAACATTTTCAAATTCTAGGACAGGCGGTGACTCGTGTTGAGTTAACACCAGTTACTGGGCGGTCACATCAGTTACGTGTGCATATGCAATATTTAGGTCATCCAATTATTGGTGATACTTTATATGCCACTGTAGAGCAACAGCAACTTATGCTAAGACTTTGTTTACATGCACAACAATTGAGTTTTCATCATCCTAAAACAGAGGAGCTTGTACAATTTGATTGTCCAGTTCCGTTTTAGTTTAGATTTTTAAGTTGAAATTAAGTGGCTCAAAATTTAATGAGCTTTATGTCAAAAAGTATTGCGTAATGGGTATAAACTTTGTTCAAATATTCTCCTGATTTGAGCAACCATGTTTTAGCCCTAACATGAGATAAAGGTGGAAAAATTGCAACAATTTGCTATAGGTCAACGTTGGTTATCGGACACAGAAACTGAGTTAGGTTTAGGTGTACTGATTGATGTCGATGAACGTTCAATCAGTATTCTTTTTCCAAAAAGTGACGAAACTCGTGTCTATGCACGTAATAATGCACCATTATCTCGTATTGTTTTTAATATCAATGATGAAGTTCAAGACCAAGAAGGCATCAAGTGGATTGTTGAGTCTTTAGATGATCGCAGTGGAGTAATTCGTTACAATGTTATTCGTACATTGGACAGTGGCGAACAAGAGAAAAAAGCGCTAAACGAAACGCGTATTGGCGCACAAATCCAATTATCAAAGCCTTTAGAGCGTTTATTGGCAAGTCAAATTGACTATAAAGAATGGTATGACTTACGTATTGAAGCGATGCAAATGCAAGCCAATATGCAAACTTCACCATTACGTGGTTTGGTCGGTGCGCGTGTAGGATTGATTCCACACCAGTTGTATATTGCACATGAAGTGGGTAAACGATTTGCACCTCGTGTATTACTTGCTGATGAAGTTGGCTTAGGTAAAACAATCGAAGCGGGACTCATCATCCATCAACAACTTAAAACGGGTCGTTCTGAGCGAATTCTGATTCTTGTACCAGATTCATTACAATATCAATGGATGATTGAAATGCGTCGCCGTTTCAATTTGAATTTCTCATTGTTTGATCTTACTCGTACAGCTTCAATCAAAGAGCATGATCCTGAACTCAATCCATTCCTGACTGAACAATGTATCATTGCTTCAGTAGATTTGATGATTGACCATGATGATTTGCGTGAGCAAGCCATTGAAGCTGGTTTTGATCTGCTGGTGGTCGATGAAGCGCATCATTTGATGTGGAGTGAAGAGGAAGGCGGTAATGACCGTTATGATCTGGTTGAAGAGCTTGCTGAAAAAACTGAAGGTGTGCTGCTTTTAACTGCAACACCTGAACAGCTAGGTGTAGAAAGCCATTTCGCCCGTTTACGTTTACTTGATCCACAACGTTTTAGTTCGCTTGATCGTTTCCTTGATGAAGAAGAACAATATCATCATACCGCTAAAATTGCTGAAGTGTTGATGTCAGATTTGCCACTCGAAGCGGAACATTTAGCAGCAGTTGAAAAATTATTAGGTCATCCGATTGAAGATCAGCCTGAACATCGTTTCCGTGCAATTCATGAGCTTTTAGACCGTCATGGTACAGGTCGTATCTTGTTCCGCAATACCCGTGAAGCAATTCAAGGTTTCCCTGGACGTGATTGCCAACCAGCACCATTACCAGCACCAGAAAATTGGTCTAAAGATGGAAAATTACGCGAACAAATGTGGCCAGAAGAGCTGCAACTTGATGGCGCATGGATGGAAACAGACCCACGTGTTATGTGGTTGATGGAACGATTACGTTCTGATTTAAAACATAAAAAAGTATTGCTGATTGCACGTAGTGGTCCAGTTGTTGAAGCACTTGAAAATGCTTTACGCATCCACGCGGGTATCCGCACCGCAATGTTCCATGAAGGCATGAGCTTATTGGAACGTGACCAAGCAGCGGCTTATTTTGCTGAAGATTCTTATGGTGCACAGATTTTACTGTGTTCTGAAATTGGTTCAGAAGGGCGTAATTTCCAGTTTGCTTCTGACCTTGTGTTGTTTGATTTGCCTGCAAATCCAGATGTACTTGAACAGCGTATTGGTCGTTTAGACCGTATTGGTCAGGAAAATCGTATTCAGATTCATGTGCCTTATCTTGTAGGTACAGCGCAAGAGCGTATGTTCCGTTGGTATAATGAAGCGCTAAATATTTTCAGTAATATTTCGCCTACAGCACAAACCTTACAAGAAAACTTTATTGTCGATTTAAAAGATTGCTTATTGGATGATAAAGGGCAAGTTTTTGAAGAGCTTCTTGAAGCGGTCAATGTACAGCGTCAAGCACTTGAAGTTGAATTGCAA
The DNA here is from genome assembly GCF_058242925.1 of Acinetobacter sp. LipI_19. NCBI lineage: Bacteria > Pseudomonadati > Pseudomonadota > Gammaproteobacteria > Moraxellales > Moraxellaceae > Acinetobacter > Acinetobacter sp. LipI_19. The sequence goes on along the minus strand of NZ_JBZAYK010000001.1, from coordinate 2,438,629 downwards.
GATGGTCGTGACCGTTTATTGGAATACAACTCATGTCGTCCGATCGTGGCACAAGAAATTGTTACAGCGCTTGAAGACTATGATGACAATACTTTGTTGCCAATGTTTATGAAGCGGTTTATGGCATCAACCAACATTGACTTTGATGAGCAAAGTAATGGTACGGTGATTATTAAACCAACCGATCAAATGCAAGTGCAAGGCTTGGATATTGACGAAGAGGGTATGACTGCAACCTTCTATCGTGATCAGGCACAGATCCGTGAAGACGCGCAATATTTAACACTTGAACATCCGTTTACTGAAAGTGTGATGGAAATTATCCGTACCCAATCTTTTGGTAGTACCAATGTTGCGATTCTAAAAACCAATGCACTTAAACAAGGCACGATTTTGTTGGAAGTTTGGTTTAAAGTGGATGTGGTTGCGCCTAAAGCATTAAATTTACCTTCTAGCTTACCAACACAATTGATTCGAGTGTTATTGACTGAAACGGGCCAAGATATTACTGCCAAGCTTAATCCAGAAATTATTAAGCCGTATTTACATCATTTAGATAGCAATAGCTGTCGTCAAGTGGTGAAAGCACGTCGTGAAGTGATTGAAGAACGCTATGCACAAGCTTTAGATATTGCTAAAGGTGTTTTACCGCAGTTAAAAGAGCAAGCTAAAGAAATTTACGGTAGCAAATGGCAATATGAAATTGATCGTTTAAGCTACTTAAAGCAATTTAATCCAAGTATTCGTGCAGATGAAATTGAACGTTTACAGAAATTCCAGAAAGAAGGTTTAAGTCTATTGGAAGGTATTTCTGTGACGCCAGAAGCGATTCAGGTATTGGTTGTGGTTAAACCTTAATTTAGTGTAATTTTATCTAGATTCTAAAAGCTCCTTTGGGAGCTTTTTTGATGTATATGTTATGCATATTTAAATAATCAATTATTGGGTTATTTTTATTTTTTGATTTTAAATGTAAAAGTTATAACCATTTATAAAAACTAATTCCTATTATTGCACCATTTATATGGTCATATCTTGTATGAAGGGCTATAGACCATGCATCAATGTCACCACGCGATAGAAACGCCATGTATCATTGGATGAGATCTACTTTACAACAATAATCAATGAAGGATTTACAGGGAGTTTGTTGTATACATCGCAACCGTTTTTATGCTATTAAAATAGTGTACTTTGATCTCGATTTGTTCCTTAGAGATAAAGTTTACTCACCCATGTAATTTGATCATTTAGTATTGTGTATCCAAATAGACAAGTTCGAAAGCAACCGTCTATAGCCAAGATAAAAACTTAAAATAATGGAAGAAATGATATGGAAAACAAGGATTTTGTTGAGTTTCATGATACCCATGTGCACTATCTACTTCATTGGGAAAAGCAATTACCGCAAAAAGATGTGTTTGTACAACCATTGGCCAATGGCAATGTGGTGCATTACACATGGTCGGAAGTTGCACAACAAGTTCGCAGTATGGCGAGTTATTTACAGTCTTTAAACTTGCCTGAAAAGAGTGCGATCGCAATTTATGGTAAAAATAGTGCGCATTGGCTTATGGCAGATTTAGCGATCTGGATGTCAGGTCATATCTCAGTCCCACTCTATCCAACACTCAATGCGGAAGGTTCAGCTTATGTACTCAACCACAGTGAAGCAAAACTCTTATTTATTGGAAAATTGGACGGTAAAGCGGATAGCTGGAATGAGGTAAAAACAATCATTCCACAAGATTTAGCTTGTGTGCGTTTGGCATTATCACCTGAATTCGACGCACCGCAATGGAATGATATTGTGCAATCTGTTGCGCCACTAGAAAACCCAGTATTACCCAATAAAAATGATTTAGCGACCATCGTTTATACGTCTGGCAGTACTGGTGTACCTAAAGGGGTTATGCAAAGTTTTGCGACGCTTTTATCTGGCGCTCGTGAACTCAGATTGACTTATCAAGTGACAACATCTGATCGGGCCTTATCTTATTTACCACTTGCACATGTTGCTGAGCGTATTTTTATTCAATCTTCACTGATGGTTTGCGGTTTTACCGTGTATTTTGCAAATTCAATTGAAACCTTTGTCGAAGATTTGAATCGTGCCAAACCCACACTATTCTTTTCGGTACCACGCTTATGGACCAAGTTCTATTTGGGCGTTAATGAAAAAATACCGCTCCATATACAAAAGATTTTATTCAAAATACCTGTGTTGGGTAAATTGGTTAAAAAGAAATTACTCACCAAGCTCGGGCTAAATCATGTCCGTTATGCATTTACTGCTGCTGCACCATTACCTACAGATATTATTTTATGGTATCGAAATTTAGGTTTAGAGTTACTTGAAGTCTATGGTATGACTGAAAATTGTGGTTATTCGCATGTGACACGTGTGGGGCAGTTTGCCAGTGGTTATGTGGGGCATGCCCAACCTAAAGTGGAGTGTAAAATTGATGAAAATGGTGAAATTCTGGTAAAAAGCCCAGGAACTATGTTGGGCTATTATAAAAATCCTGAAAAAACTGCAGAAGATATGACCGAAGATGGATTTTTACGTACTGGGGATTTGGGCGAGATCGATGCAGAAGGGCGGTTAAAAATTACTGGTCGAATTAAAGATATTTTTAAAACAAGCAAAGGCAAATACATCATGCCAGTTCCGACTGAGCAAAAAATCGGCAATCAGGCATTAATTGAATCTGTATGTATTGGTGGTTCAAGCCAACCACAACCAGTTGCCTTTATTATGTTGGCTGAAGATATTCGTAACAGTCTGAAGCAGAACCCGAAGCGAGATGAAATTGAAAACACCTTAAAAGCATTAAGAGTGAAGATCAATGAAGAACTTGAGCCCCATGCAAAAATCAGCTTCTTTGTCGTAGTCAATGAACCATGGACCATGGAAAATGATTTACTTACCCCAACGATGAAAATTAAACGTAATAAAATTGAAAGTCGTTATGAGCCATTTTTAGATGCTTGGGCACAACAGAAACGAGAAGTGGTCTGGGAATAAAAGTTTTTAACTGCATTCGTATTATTAGGAAAAAAGCCTGAATTGTAACGTTGATCAGTTCAGGCTTTTTAATTCTCTTCTTTTACAAATTAATACTGCACACCTTTAAAAGAAGGGGTTCTTGATGACACAAGTGAATTGCGCTTTAAATCATTTCGGCTTGTTTAAGTTCTAACTTGATATAGGCATAGAAAATGGGTGCAACAATTAAACCCGCTAAGCCAAAGAACGACTCAAAGACTAACATTGCCAATAAGACTTCCCATGATGCTGCATGGATTTTTGTGCCAATAATTTTGGCATTAATAAAGTATTCTAGTTTATGGATAAAAATTAGATAAAGTAATGCGATACCTGCGGTAGATACTGAAATGGTTAAACCTGCCATAACAATAATAGTATTGGAGAGTAAGTTTCCGACAATTGGAATTAATCCAAAAATAAAAGTCAGGATCACTAAGGTATTGGCAAAAGGTAAATGTATATCAAAAACAGGGAGGATCAGGTGAGAGAAAATCAAAAATAAAAATGTATTGATTAAAGAAATTTTAAACTGAGCAAACACCACATTTTTAAAAGATGACGAAAGATTTTCAATACGTGTGATCATGGCACGTTTAAATTCTGGCTGATCCGGCTGTGGGCGCAGTTGGTTTAATGAGACAAGGATCCCCACAATCATACCAATCAACATGGTGGCTAAATTATGTAAAAAGCCTGTTCCGGTACTTTTTAAGGTTGATAAATTATCTTTGATTAAGTCAAAAGTTTGATCTTTTAATTCAGTGAGTGAATAAGGAATAAATCCGGGAATATATTGTGCCACTTCAAGTTGTAGCTTTTGTAAGGTTTTATCGACTTGGTCACTGATGGCATTGATTCCCGCACCTTGCAAATCATGTTGAACAAAGCTGATTAAGCCTGTGATGCTGAGCACAATCAAAGAAATAATAAAGATGGCTAGAATAATACTGATGGTCAAGCGAGCTCTTTGACCATCAATATATCTCTCCGTAATGCTACCTAAACTATTGATAATTTCAAAAACAACAAAACCTGCAAAAAATGACGCTAAAAGATGCAAGGGAATCAGTAAAGACAAAAAGATCAGCATGAGTAAGTAACTTGCAATAATACTTTGACGATCATTTAACAGTTTCATGTGAATAGAGCTCAATTATACAATTGATGTATAGGGGAATATAAAAATACCAAGTTAGATTTATATCACTCTAACTCGCGGCGAGATAGCTATTTTTAAATACAAAGCTTAATTCAATGTGAAAATATTTGGCCTGAATACTGTGTGAAAAGTCTTTAAAAACTTTATAAAGATAAAAGATCACTATCGTGAGATTGATCAGAAAAATTTCAATGCTGCGTACATTGAGCAGTATATTGAATAGTACATAGAACGCTATTAAAGTGAGTGGTTCAAATGAATCACGTCATGCATGTTATATAAGCCAGCGGGTTGAGAAATACACCACATTGCGGCTCGAATTGCACCAGTCGCAAAGTTCATCCGATTGCTTGCAATATGTTTGATTTCGACCTGTTCCCCATGACCATAAAATATCGTGTTATGTTCACCAACAATGTCACCACCACGTATAGCTTGTAAACCGATCTGTTGGGGTACTCGCTCAGCTACCACAGCATGGCGTTGATAGACCACTAAATTACTGAGCAATTGCGCTCTGACTTGAGCAATCGCTTCTGCATACATCAATGCAGTGCCTGATGGCGCATCTACTTTTTGTCGATGGTGTGCTTCGATGATTTCAGCTTCAAATCCTGCACCTAATAATTGGGCAGCAACTCGAACCAGATCAACACTGAGATTGACGCCAATGGAATAATTGCCTGAATGAACGATAGCAATATCTTGCGCGGCTTGAGCAATGTGTTGATTTAATTGCTCAGATAAACCAGTGATACCAATAATCATCGGTTTTTTAGCGTGCTGGCAAATTTTTAAATGTTGCGATAATGCCTTTGCTGTAGTGAAATCAATCACCACATCACAATGCTGAATGATGTCTTCCAAACGACCTGAAATAAGCACATTTAATGGTGCTAGATTGAGATACTGACCTAGTTCATGACCAATCGCTGCACTTGCAACTCTTGCTGTAGCAACAGTAATGTTTAGTCCTGCATTGAGACAGGCCTGAACCAGCATTTGTCCCATGCGACCAGTCACACCAAGTATGCCTACACGAATGTTTTGTTGATTGTGATTGATCATAGGGTACTGATACTTGTATTTAATAGGCTATGAAAGAATAGGTATTATTTAATTTGCGCTTCGTCTAAATGACGTGAGCCTTCGAGTAACATACGAATCATCACCATGGTTTGTTCAGCGACTTCTTTACGTTCAGCAATCGGCAAATCAATCACCTTGGCACCCATATTAAATACCAACTGAGTAATAGCTTTGGCGACTAAATCAGGATGGGTTAATTTACTGTGATTGATGCGTTCTATTCGAATCAAATCTTCTTGGAGTTCTTGTTGGAAATAATTAAGTTGTTTGTCTACAGCAAGTTTATATTGTTTTGATCCTGTATAACCTTCACGCAGGAGTAAGCTCAAATTACCTTCATCGGCATCGAGTTGTTCAATAAATACTTCAACTGAACTACGAATAATACTGCTTTGTCTGATTGCCTTAATTCGAGCTTCATGCAAAATTTGACGGAGCACCACACCTGAACGATCAATCAGTTCAATCGCCAACTCATCAATATCTTTAAAGTGACGATAAAAACTATTTGGCGCAATCCCAGCTTCACGGGCAACTTCTCTTAAACTTAAAGAGGAAATACTTTTTTGCGGTCCAATCAGATTTAAGGCAGCTTGGAATAATTCTTCTTTAGTAATAGTCGCTTTGCGTCCAACAGTACGTACAGAAACTTTTTCAAGCTCATGAATTTGATCTTGAAGGGTAGCTGGGTTCTGAGGTAATACGGACGTTGGATTCATAAAGTATCAAATAGTTAAAATATTTTTTTCATTATAGCCTTTGTCATTACATAAATGAAATGTCTAGATACAATACACACGTATATACAAATATATATACATGTGTATAATAATTAAAAATCACTCAGATGGTGAGCCTAGTATGCACGCTATTGAAAAGCAAAAATCTCCCGTAAACACTATATTTGATATGGTGTTAGGTAATAATGCGACTAATTTTTGGCTACAGAAAATTAATCCATTATGGTCAGTTCAACAAGCTTTGGGGAAAATTGTTGAAAAAGAACAATCCGCTGCAGATACGATCAGCTTAACCATCAAAATTAACCGCTTGTTTGAAATGGGGTTAGCAGGGCAACATCATCCGATCACTGTCGAAATCAATGGTCGTCGTTATGAACGTACCTATAGTCTGACTCAATTAGATACGCAACATGTATTACTCACGGCAAAAAAAGTAGAAAAAGGCGTTGTGAGTAACTGGTTATTTGAACATGCCCAAGTGGGTGAGGTGATTGAATTTGGCCGACCTTATGGTGATATGTTATTGCCTCAAGTTGTCAGTCCATTGATTCTGGTCGCTGCGGGCAGCGGTATTACACCGATGTATAGTTTGATTCAGGCATTGGCAGCGAACCAGCAGCTTGATCGTCAACCAGTACATTTAATGTATTGGGTTAAAAAAAATGCAGACGTTGCCTTTAAACAACAGTTTGAGCAATTAGCCCAACAACATCCCGATTTTAAATTTGATGTATTTTATACCCAAGAAGTACCTGCGGATGCACGTTTAAATAATGAATATTTACATATTATTAAAAATCTTGAGCAAAGCACAGTGTATGTATGTGGCCCTTCAGGTTTTGTGGCAACAGCTGAACAATTGTTTCAACAGGCCAAAGTACTTAAAAGCGAAGCATTTAGTCTAAGTCCAGCGATTTCTGATGACACAGGCTTTATCAATGTCACTTTAACCAAATCCAATAAAGTGGTTGTAATCCCTAAAGGTCAAGCCATTTTAGTTGGCTTAGAACAACAAAATATCAAACCAGAACATGGTTGCAGAATGGGGATTTGCAATAAATGCGCGTGTAATAAAGCACAGGGTGCCACAAAAAACTTAGTCAATGGTCAAGAAAATTTTGAACCGAATAATTTACTGAGAATTTGTGTGAATACTGCCAAAACTGATTTAGTTATTGATCTTTAAGCGAGTTTTATCATGAATATGCCAGTTAAAATTCAATATTTTAAAAACACCAAAAACCGTGAACTGACCCAGACTGAGCTGGATGCTTTAGCGCGTGAGTTGGATGCAATTAAGCAAGAAGTGTTAGATGATATTGGCGAAAAAGATGCCAAATATATCAAAAAAGTATATGCCGCGATTCGTTATAGCAGTATTTTAGGCCGAGCATGCTTATTTGCGGGTTGGTTTCCACCTGCATGGTTACTTGGTACAGGCTTACTGAGCTTTGCCAAGATCATGGAAAACATGGAACTCGGTCATAATGTTATGCATGGGCAATATGATTGGATGAATGATCCACGCTTTAAAGGTACAACTTACGAATGGGACATTGTTGGAACCTCTGACAACTGGCGCCAGACCCATAATTATAAGCATCATACCTATACCAATATCAAAGGGATGGATGATGATATCGGCTATGGTTTATTGCGTTTATTCCCAGAACAACGCTGGAAACCGGGTTTTTTATTGCAGCCTTTATATGCAATTCCGTTCTGTCTATTGTTCCAATGGGGCGTTGCGATTCAAAATCTTGAAATTGGTAAATTGGTTTATAAACGCAAAACTTGGGCGCAGTTTAAAGAAGAGTGGAAGCCGACCCAGAAGAAAATTGGTAGACAATTTTTTAAAGATTATCTGTTCTTCCCTCTGATTGCTGGCCCCGCAGCTTTACCTGTATTTACAGGTAATTTAGTCGCCAATGGTATCCGTAATATTTGGACATTTAGTATCATTTTCTGTGGCCACTTTACCAAAGATGTCGAAGTGTTCCCTAAAACTGTTTTACAGGATGAAAGTCGTGGACATTGGTATATGCGCCAGATTCGCGGTTCTTCGAATTTAACCGGTTCAGAAGCATTTCATATTTTGACGGGACATTTGAGTCATCAAATCGAGCATCATTTATTCCCTGAAGTACCTGCTCGTCGCTATCGTAAAATGGCGCCCAAAGTTGAAGCGGTATGTAAAAAGTATGGCTTAAACTACAACAATGCAAGTTTGTTTAAGCAGTATGGTCAAGTCCTTGGACGTATTGTGAAATATGCATTTCCATTTAAAAAGTAGTTGATTTACTAAAGCCAAAGCCACTTTTAAGTGGCTTTTTTATTGTTAATGATTGGGTTTTTCAGTAAAGTTTATTTGACTGTTACTAGGGTTAATGAGAAGAACATGATTCAAAAACAATTAGAAAATATACAAAATTGGTTAGTGCAACATGCGGCAAAGATTGCAAATCAATCACTTAATCCCGCGGCAAGTATTGCTGATATAGAACAATTTGAACAAAGGCTTTCTAAACACTTACCTGATGATTTTAAACAGTTGTACTGTTGGCATAATGGGATGAATGAAGAGGAAAATTTAGGCAGTTTATTTTATGGCATGGAATTTTTATCACTCACTAATATTGAAACTAAACGCGACGATCTTGCAGATCTCGTTGATGAGTTGTTTGTACTTCAACATGCTGACCCACAAATCAATCCAACCAATGCCCACCATCGAGATTGGGTTCTGTTTGCGCACGATGGTGGGCGAACAGGTTTGTATGTGGATTTAGTACCCACCGCCGTAGGTCAAATTGGACAAGTGATCTTTATTGATCATGAATATGATGTTGGGATTTTGGTCGCTAACTCGATTACCAATTTTCTTCAACAATTTTCAGATGATTTAGACAATGACTTATATCAGTTGAATAAAGATGCTTTAGAAGATGAAAATGAGTTTTTAGAAAGTGATGCAGCTATTGATCTGGTCAATTGGCATATGAGTGAACGCTGGGCGCGTCCTGATTTTACTTAGCTTTTTTTAGAAAAATCATTTTATAAAATTATGTTTGAAAGCTTTACTAGTAAAAAGTGTATCAATGGCGATTATTGCTACACACTCAATTTTGAACGCATTACATTTCTAATCGAATCAATTTTACAAAATCAAGTAAGCTCTAATTTTTAAACGAGCAAAATGATGGATCATAAAATAACGGTTGGTGAGGTTGTAGCACGTTCAGTAAAAATCAGAGAACGTTATCATGAGCTAGAGCGAATAAATCATCATGCTGAATGGACAGTGCAAGAGGATGCGTTGGCATTTTTATCTGATGCTGGATTGGTTGGGAGATTAGTGATGGCGCAGACGGGGAAGTGGTTACACAAAGGCGATGCTCAGCAAGAGTTGCAGCATAAGTTAGGTGAATGTGTCTGGTGGTTAGCCATTATTGCCAATGAATTAGATATGGATTTAACTGAAGCCACACAATACTTTTTAGATAAAGCTGAAAAGATTTAAATTTTTGGAAAAATGTTTATTGAACATTTTTTATGACCAAGCATTTGATCATTAATTATATAGTCAACCTGTCAAAAACTCAGACACAAGAATATAATTCTTCTTAATTAATATTTTAAATTAAATCAATTGCATGGAAAAATAAATTGTTTGATTATAAAAAGCTTGCAATGCCACACCTTACAATAAAAGTTTAAATCCCTTTGCGAAGGCGATGCCTCACTTTTCAGAGATGAAAAGATACCGTCTTAACTGTCAAGCAAATTATTTAAGGATTCATGCCTTATAATTTGCCTGATAAGGTTGTTGGTTTTTAAGAACACCATAGCAAAGATGAATTAACTTTCGCATAGCAGCAGCAATCGCTACCATTTTAGTTTTCCCTTTCGCTAAGAGCCGTTCGCTCAACTCTTTAATGTGAGGATTGTACCGAGTTGCAACAATGGCAGCCATATATAAACCCGATCGAATTTTAGGTGAACCGGCTTTAGATAAGCGACTTTTTCCAAGCACAGAACTACCAGATTGTCTATGAATGGGAACTAAACCCACAAATGCAGCAGCTTGGCTTGCTTTTTCAAAAGAATGAGCACGTAAAAAAACAAGCATTAATAAACTGGTACGCTCAGCAATTGCTGGAATGCTTTCAAGAAGCTTTTGATCACGTTTAAGCTCATGGTCTTGATCAATATGGTTTTGAATTTGTGTATCTAGATTCTGAATTTGCCGAGTTAATGATTTAATATTAGTCTTAATAGACTTTAAAATTGGTACAACTATTAGAGTGGAGTTTGCTTTTTCCAAACGATTTTGTTCACGTTTTAAGTCGTTCGCAAGACTTGACCTTCTATCTAATAAAGCATTGAGCAATCGGATATTATCAGGAGTGGGTTGCCATAAATGTAAATCTACAGTCATTGCAAATCGCGCCAATACTTCACTATCGATTTTGTCAGTTTTATTAAGCTTAGAGATACTTTGAGCAAAATATCGAGTACGGGCTGGGTTAGCCACACAAACTTGAAATTTTAAATCAAATAAAAATTGAGCTAACATTTCATGATAGACGGATGTTGCTTCCATTAAGGCTCTAGTTTCTTCAGCAACAAGACCAAAACGATTTAACCATGATAACAATTGATGAAATCCTTTATTGCTATTGGAAAAGCATTTAGTTTTTATTTTTCCACTAGAGTCATCAAGAAATAAACAACAATCGAATTTAGCTTTAGAAACATCAATGCCAAGATAAAACATAGCTTCACCTAATTATTGATTGAATTAATATTAAAAAACCACAGTCTTTTCTTGTGAATGCAGCATCAAAGTGCTTAGTTACCGTCCAGATTTATGTCAGTGGTTAGGTGTAAATTGTAGGTTTAATCTTTTCAGGAAACTCGAAGTTTTGATGACAAACCAAACTCTACAATTTACGTGTAGTGATAGCTAATCACTACAAAGAACAAGATACAAGATGACAAAAATCTTTCGTTTAACAGGGCTCTTGCGCTGCAAACAAAGCAGTGCTTTATTTTTGCTCATATACCCCCGCCCAACGGCGACATCCATGTCGCCGCACGGTAGGACAACCATCTTTTATTCAAAAGTACGAAAAACGAATTGATAACCAATAGCTTCCATAAGTTCATACAAAAACATAAGCTTTATTTATGCTCAATGAATTGATTAAAATTAATTCTATGAATAATTAGGTGGTTTAACTATAGAATTTTGGCGGGCTTCTTTCAATTTGTATATTTAGTATGAATGACTAATTGATAAATAAGTCATAGCCCATGCGACTAATTAAAAATACCAGTAGAATTAAAAAGAAAATACGAATAAAACCACTTCCATATTTAAATGCTAAAGCAGTACCCGCAAGAGAGCCTAAAACATTGCAAACTGCTAAAATGATGCCTGCCATCCATAAAATATGACCAGAAGGAATAAAGAAGAACATGGCAGAAATATTAGTGGCGACATTGACCAATTTTGCAGATGCAGAAGCATTTAAAAAATCAAAAGCAAATACTTTCACAAACAGAAAGAGCAAAAAACTGCCGGTCCCTGGGCCAAAAATTCCATCATAAAATCCAATTAAGGCGCCAAAAAATAAACCTAACGCAATTTCTTTCTTACCCGTCTGTAAAACAGTATGGATTTTACCTAAGTCTTTTTTGGCAAAGGTGTAGATTGCAATCAAGATAAGTAAAAAGAATACGATATAACGCATCAACTCTTTAGGAATCAACGAAACGGACATTGCACCTAAAAAAGAAAATATAAATGCTGCTAACATTGTCGGTAGTATAAGTTTCCAATTGATCGTAACTTTCTTAAAGTAAGCAAATGCAGAAGATACAGTACCTGCCATGGCAATGATTTTATTGGTTCCAAAAACTGTGGCGAGACTTTGATTGGGAAAGGCATGCATTAGCGCTGGGAGTAGAACTAATCCACCTCCACCCACCGCAGCATCAATTAAACCAGCACAAAAAGCGAAGAAGCCTAAACTCAGAAGTATTGTCTCGTATTCCATTACAGATTGTTCTAACTGTTATTTAAGAGAATAATCATAGAATATATTCAAATAAAAGTAATTAAAAAGCGCTAATCTCAATCTATGAGATTAGCGCTTTCGTTTTAAATGCTTTGTAAATTTACACGTTTTTCAAAAATTAGAAATCAACAGACGTTTGTAGATAGAAAGTACGCGGCTGTCCTACATATTTACCACCTGTAGAGTCAGAGGAACGAGTAAAATATTCTTGATCAAATAGGTTTTTAATCCCGCCTGCCACTTTTAAACCGTAAAAATCTTGACCAAAATCATAAGCTGTACGTACCGCAAAAGTTGAATAACCAGGGATATCACCATTACGGCCATCTGCTGTTTCAACAGTTTGGTAAACATTGCCTGAACCCGGCGCATGTTGTTTAGATTGAGCAAACATATCAGCATTGACAGACCATTTGTCAAAGCTATAACCAAGGCCTAAATTTCCAACATGTCTTGAATAATAAGGTAAGTCCTTACCATCAAATTTACCTGCCTCAGACACTGCTTTGGTAAATGTATAGTTACTGTAGACTTTTAAGCCTTGCAGCGAGTCGTAGAGATTACCAAAGTCATAACTGAGACCAAGCTCTACTCCTTTATGACTGGTTGCACCTAGATTGGTCCATATGCCCGTACCAATATTATCAGGGCGTTCAAGTAATAATTCTTTATCAAAGTCTAAATAGAACACTGTAAATTCTGCATTTAAACCATTGCCTAGGTATTTGGTACCGATTTCATAGTTGTTGGATTTTTCAGGATGGAGACCATCTAAAGTGGTTATAGCTTTGTTGCTTTCGACTTTAGCCAACTGGTTATATTGCTGAGGACCAAAAAAAACCGCTGCATTAGCAAAGACATTCCATTGTTCATTGAAATTGTATTGCACTGCAAGGCTTGGTAAAAACTCATCAGAATTAATTTTTGGATGCACCGTATTTATGAATTTACCATTTTGGTACGCGGTATAATCATTATGGGTTTTAATTGACTCAAAACGAACACCTGGAGTAAGGGTCAATGCACCGAGACCAAAACGGTTATCAATATACACAGCATGGGCTTTAGTTCCACCTTCACTGCTCGTGTTGGCAAGGCGTTCACCCGGTGCGCCTGTAACAGTGTTATATTGTGCTGTACGACCAGAAAACTCTGAACTGTCTTCTTGCAAGTAGCGATAACCTACCGTGACTTCATTATTCATATTGCCCAAAGTGTAGGCACGTGAATAACGCGGTTCAATGCCAAAATATTTATAATCACGTGGAGAGTTACTAATTCGACTATTTGCAGTACCTTCTACAGCAGACTCCAGATCACTGGTACGAAATGAATCGACATAATAACCAAGGATTTCAAAGTTATTTAATTCATCTTTATGGCTATATTTAACAGAAACATCTGAACGACGACCTGCAAAATAGTTACGGTATTGGTTCGACTGGTATGGGTTTTTGGCATAATCTGCAGTTGTTAAGCCTTCGGGCATTTCGCCACGGCCTTCATAGTGATGCAGACTAAGTGCAATCGAATCCGCATCTGTAAATTGATATGACGACTTTAACATCACGTCATCGATATCTATGTCGTTATTGGCTTCGCGATAGCCATTTCCTTTGGTTCCTGAATAAAGTAGCGCAAGGCCTAAACCATTATCCATAGTACCGCCGATAAAGAGGTTTGGACTGTACTTGAGTTGATCGGTACCTGTGGCGAATTCTGTAGTTAAACCAACAGAGCCTGATAGTTTTTCAGGGATTGCACGGGTATTAAAGTTGATAATCCCACCCACGTTTTGAGGCCCAAAGCGGACTGAACCTGCGCCACGAACAACGTCTACAGATTCAATATTGCCCATTGAAACAGGTGCCATAGACAATTGTGGTTGACCATAAGGTGCGAAGGATAGAGGGACACCGTCCATCAATACTGTAGAACGAGGTGATAGGCGAGAGGTTAAGCCACGGACACCTAGATTGAGAGAAACATCACTACCCCCTGTGCCATTGCTGTCTTGAACCTGAACACCTGGCACTTGTTTTAACGCATCACGGATAGAGGTTACCGCAGATTCGTCCATTTTTTTGCGATCGATAATGGTACGTGCACCTGCATGCTTGTGAACTTTTTCAGCATTGGCAGCTTCAAGCCAGTTTCCTTCAGCTTGTACGGTGATTGTTTTAAGTGTTTGTGTTGACGTTTCTTGATTGTCTTCGGCAAAGGCAGCATTGGATATAAAGCTAAGTGAAACAGCAATTGCAAGGCTGAGATGTGAGGGTTTAAACAGAGTGAAGTCAGGTGTTCTTTGGCTTGAAATTTTCATAAAAAAAATAGGCATTTGGAATTGTGCGTATCTTAATCTCTTCAAACATATTTTTAAATCAGGATGATTATCATTTAAAACTATTGTTTAATTCAAATTAATAGATTTTTTAATCAAATATTCACTTTTTTATTTTGCAATGGCAAATTTATAAAGCGCAATAGCAATAAACCGTGCATAAGCACGGTCTTTATATTAGGGTCTGTTGATAATTCGTCTACAACGCAAGCCATTTATGAAATGTCTACAGACCCTGATCAAAAACTTATTTAAACTGGATCGAACCATTAGCATTGACTGTGATTTTTGATTCACCAGCGGCCATATTCTGACCACCAACGGCATCGGCAGCTTCAAACTTAGCCATAGATGCACGCGCTGCATAAACAGGTTGTGGATAAGAGTTGCTAGTATTGATGTTGATATTGACCAAGTTATAAGATGATTTATTCCACGCTTGCGTTAAAATTTGCGCACGTTGTTGGAAATTCTTTGAAGCCTCAACCATCAATTCATTTTCAACTTTTTTACGTTGTTCATCAGACACTGTGAAATTAATTGATTGTGTTTGAAAGCTGTTTTGCAACTCATTGATTAGCTGGCTTGCTGCTTTAAAATCTTTACTTTCAATTTGAATTTCTGCACGACCACGCCATTCTTTCAGTTTTTGATTGTCATTGTCGTAAACTGGGTAAGTAGTTTGTGAGCCTGTTTCGACTTTAACTTGTGGATACTTTTTTGAAATGCTAATGGCTTGATTCATTAATTGGGTTATTTGAGAAGATAACTCAGCAGGTTGCTTGTTGTTTTTCTCAATAAAAAGTACTGCATGCATTTCATCATTAGACACTTGACGTGTCGCATCTGCTTGAACATTGACAATATTGTAATTTAACGGGTCATTTTCTGCTGCCATCGCCATTGTGCTCAGTGTAGTTCCCAAGAGTAAAGTAGTTAACGCTAAATAACGCATAATGAATCCTTAAAATTGTTTGACTAAAATTTATGACCTAAAGATATATTGTTTAAATTGAATCTGTTTTTAATCATAAATCTGGTTTGCGGAAAACTATGGCAGATTTTGTGGTGCATTTGTAATAATTTGCATATAAATTGCAATTTTATTTTGTTTAAAATTTTTTAAAAATTAAAAGCTTATCGAGTTTCGTTGTAATGGAAATTTGTGGAATTGAGCTAGATTTAGAAATTCATTTTAATTATCGGCTTTTCTTTGCTTTGTCACATAGTATGATGATAATAACTAATTAGATTTAGCTAAATGTTTTTTTCGATAAATGGAGTGTGGATAAGTACATAAAAGATATTTATTTTCTTGTAAAAAACTGTATTATCGCGCTCCTAGTTATGAAGATTAAAAGCACTCTAACTAGATTTCTATAAAGCACCGAGTCAAAGGACCACAAGTCACCCGACTTATTTCTTTCAACCCATATCAGAGATGGTAATTCGATATGAGCGTTACTTCTGTAAATCCTGCTGCCACTTCCACAAACGAATACTACTTGACTCGCCAAAGTCAGATGGAATCGAATGTTCGTAGTTATCCACGTAAATTACCGTTAGCGATAGCGGAAGCACATGGTTGTTGGGTTACCGATGTTGAAGGTACAAAGTACCTCGATTGTTTAGCTGGGGCAGGAACATTGGCATTAGGCCATAACCATCCTGCGGTGATTAAAAGTATTCAAGACACTTTAGCGAGTGGTCTCCCTTTACATACTTTAGATTTAACAACGCCTTTAAAAGATGCTTTCACTGAAGCACTGCTTGCACAACTTCCGGGTGGGCAAGAAGAGTATTGCTTACAGTTCTGTGGCCCATCTGGTGCAGATGGTACAGAAGCAGCGATTAAATTGGCGAAAACCTATACAGGTCGCAATACAGTTATCAGTTTCTCTGGCGGTTACCACGGGATGACTCATGGCGCGTTAGCGATGACAGGTAATTTATCTGCTAAAAATGCGGTAAATGGCTTAATGCCAGGCGTACAATTTATGCCATACCCGCATGAATACCGTTGCCCATTGGGTGTTGGCGGTGAAGCAGGTGTTGATGCCTTAACTTATTATTTCGAAAACTTCATTGAAGATGTCGAAAGCGGAGTAACTAAACCTGCAGCTGTGATTCTTGAAGCAATTCAAGGTGAAGGCGGTGTGGTTACTGCACCAGCGAAATGGTTGCAAAAAATCCGTGAAGTGACTGAGCGTCATAACATTGTTTTGATTTTGGATGAAGTTCAAGCGGGCTTTGCACGTTCAGGCAAAATGTTTGCTTTTGAACATGCTGGTATTGAACCTGATGTTGTGGTGATGTCAAAAGCAGTGGGTGGTAGCTTACCATTGGCTGTTTTGGGTATTAAACGGAAGTTCGATGCTTGGCAACCTGCAGGTCACACAGGGACTTTCCGTGGTAACCAACTTGCAATGGGTACTGGTCTTGCAACGATCAATACCATTAAAGAGCAAAATCTTGCACAAAATGCGCAACAACGTGGTGATTTCTTACAAGCTGAATTGAAAAAATTAGCGCAAGAATTCCCATGTATTGGTAATGTTCGTGGTCGCGGTTTAATGATCGGTATCGAAATTGTGGATGAACGTAAGCAAGCGGATCATATGGGTTCTCTTCCTGCGGATTCACAATTGGCTGCTGCAATTCAAACAGCATGTTTTAACAATAAATTATTGTTAGAAAAGGGCGGCCGTAGCGGTACAGTGATTCGTTTACTTTGCCCATTGATCATTACCCAAGAAGAATGTGAAGAAGCTATTGCGCGCTTTAAGAAAGCAGTTGCAGAGGCTCTTATTGCAGTTCGAGGCGCTTAATTCATGGTAGATTTTGCAGAACATCGTAAAGCGTTACTCTGCAATGATGCTCAATCTATTGCTGACTATGAGTCAGCAATGGGTGAGGCGACTAAAGCGGTCGCAGCATGGTTGCAAAATGACAAAATGTACACAGGTGGGAGCATTAAAGAACTTCGTGAAGCGATTTCTTTTGCACCATCTAAACAAGGTCTAGGTTTACACCAATCGCTTGAGCGTATGGTTGAGCTTTTCCTGAACAAAAGTCTAAAAGTACATCATCCGCACTCTTTGGCACATTTGCATTGCCCAACTATGGTGACAAGTCAAATTGCTGAAGTATTGATCAATGCGACTAACCAATCAATGGACTCATGGGATCAAAGCCCAGCAGGTTCTTTGATGGAAGTTCAATTGATCGACTGGCTGCGTCAAAAAGTAGGTTATGGTGCAGGTCAGGCAGGTGTATTCACTTCTGGCGGTACCCAATCTAACTTGATGGGTGTATTGTTAGCACGTGACTGGTGTATTGCCAAGAACTGGAAAGACGAAAATGGTCTGCCTTGGTCTGTGCAACGTGATGGTGTTCCAAATGACGCCATGCGTAATGTCAAAGTGATCTGTTCTGAAAATGCACATTTTTCTGTACAAAAGAACATGGCGATGATGGGCATGGGCTTCCAGTCAGTTGTGACTGTTCCAGTCAATGAAAATGCACAGATGGATGTTGATGCGCTAGAAAAAACCATGGCGCATTTACAGGCTGAAGGCAAAATTGTTGCTTGTGTTGTTGCGACTGCTGGGACAACCGACGCTGGTGCGATTGATCCATTGAAGAAAGTGCGTGAAATCACCAATAAATACGGCGCGTGGATGCATATCGATGCAGCATGGGGTGGTGCACTGATCTTATCGAATGACTACCGTTCAATGCTTGATGGTATTGAATTGTCTGATTCGATTACATTGGATTTCCATAAGCATTATTTCCAAAGTATTTCATGTGGTGCTTTCTTGTTGAAAGATGAAGCAAACTATCGTTTCATGCATTATGAAGCTGAATATTTAAATTCTGCTTATGATGAAGAACATGGTGTACCGAATCTAGTGTCTAAATCTCTACAAACTACACGTCGTTTTGATGCGTTGAAATTGTGGATGACGATTGAAAATCTAGGTGAAGAGCTTTATGGTTCAATGATTGACCATGGCGTTAAGCTAACTCGTGAAGTAGCAGATTACATTAATGCTACTGCTGGCTTGGAAATGCTGGTTGATCCACAATTTGCATCGGTATTATTCCGTGTAATACCTGATAATTATCCAGTTGAATTGCTTGATACTTTGAACCAAAACGTTGCAGATGAATTATTTGCGCGCGGTGAAGCCAATATCGGTGTAACTAAAGTTGGACAGCTTCAATCTTTGAAAATGACGACTTTAAGTCCAGTTGCAACTTTAGAAAACGTTAAGAATCTTCTTGCCTTGGTGTTAGAAGAAGCTGACCGAATTAAAGATGCGATTGCTGATGGTACTTATACGCCTGCAATTGACTAGATTGATATCCAGTTGATTTTGATGCTTGAAATTGATTGATTTTATTTAAAAAAACGCCCAATGTATTTCATTGGGCGTTTTTTATTTAAGGGTGTTTTGATCTAAAATATAGTCAATCTGTCAAAAACTTAGAAGCAAGAATATAATCTCTTTTAATTAAATCAATTGCCTGTAAGAATGAATTATTTGCTTATAAATAAGCTTGCAATGCTACATCTTACATTCAAAGTTTAAATACCTTTGCGTAGGCGATACCTCACTTTTCAGAGATGAAAAGATGACAAAAATCTTTTGTTGGGTGAGAGGTACATCCTGTACCTCCACCCAACGGCGACATCCATGTCGCCCCACGGTAGGATAACCATCTAGAATCCAAAAGAAAAAAAAACGAATTGATAACCTAGTTTTTAAAGTTCATACAGAAACATAAGCTTTATTTATGATCAAATGCTTGTTCATAAAAAAGAGATCTCATCGATCTCTTTTATTGAGTATGGGGCGTTAAAAATTACACATTGAGCTATTACGGGTAAGATCAGGTCCCCAAGTACGATAACCTTGAGTATCAATATGGATTTGTCCTGAAGCATATAAGCCTAAGCCCATGTTTAAACTTTGGCCATACTGCGACCAGAACTGACATAATTTGAATTTTGTATGTTCAATATACGCATAATCTTGAGGTTGCGGATTTTCCGGCCCAATACGGAAATCAATGGCTGAATTGAATAAGTGACGTGAAGATCCAGCACCACCCGCACATTGGTTTAAAGGTAAGTCTCGATATACCGAGGTTACGGTAAAATCAGTCAGAACTTTAGATGCAACCAAGTATTTAAATACTTTTAATGTCGGTAATTGATTACTCCAAAGCTCACGGCTTGGAATCATATATTCAGACTTACCACACTTGTCCCAATCACGCGCAGTTTTAAATAACTCGAAACTAGGAATAATATTTCCAGCATTATTTTGTTCAAGGAAACGTTCATAATCACGTGCACGTGACTGATTGTCTCCATAGATCAACCATTGGCGATAAGATGAAGGCATCGTTTTAGGAGGAATTGGTCGCTCAATCGTAATTTTTTCTTCGGGAATGTAAATACGCTGACCATGCGACGTGCTAATTGTTGGATTCTTTTGAGGGGAAGATGTACATCCAGCCAGAATCATTGTAGTAACACCGACAGCAAGTAAACCTTTCAAAATAAATTTCATTCTCAATATTAGCTAAAAGCAAGTAACGGGTTATTTTAGTCTAGTTTGGTGCGTGTAATATGGATAAATTGCAAATAAATGTACAATTTACATATTAAAATGCAAAAAGATCAGCCTAAGCTGATCTTTTTTATACAATACTTATTTTTCTAAGTATTGTAATTTATCGGCTTTACCATTCCACTCTTCACGATCCTCAGGTTGATCACCGATTTGAGTAATGTTTGGCCATTTTTGAGCAAGTTCAGCATTTAATTCAATAAATACTTCTTGACCTTCAGGGAGTTCATCTTCAGAGAAAATTGCATTTGCAGGACACTCAGGTTCACATAGCGCACAGTCAATACATTCGTCTGGACTAATGACTAGGAAATTTGGACCTTCATAAAAACAGTCTACTGGACATACTTCTACGCAGTCTTGATATTTACACTTAATACAATTTTCAGTGACAACAAAGGTCATGGCGTCAGCTACCTAAAAATATGGTTCTAATTAATAATGCTGTATTTTAGGGAAAACGTCGCAAACTAACAATTGCTTTTATTGATATTTAATATAGAAGAACCTGCTAAATCAATTTTTTTTATAGAAAATTCTTCTAACTTGTGATGAATTATACATTTTTAAAAATAGGCGCTATTATTTTGATGTCGCCATAGGTGAAAAAATGCTAAACATATTCAAAAAAGAACATAAATATGAGACTAAATCACATAAGTGAAATGGGGTAATTACTTTTATGTGTTGTTTTTTTAGTCAGCTATCATTTTTAGAATTATTTGGAACTGTATTTTCAGGATCAGTAATGTCATCACAACGTATAGATAAGATGAATATCTTCAGGTTCTAATTCCAATAACTGCTGATCAGGTTTTTCTAAGACAAGCGCGCCTTGTTTAAGATAAAAGTCGACAGTGCGCTGGGTTGGTGTTGCTGAAATATATAATTGTTTTGCACCAAGTTGATCGGCTGATTTTATCGCTGAATGCATCAGCTGTGTACCAAGACCAAGGCCTTGATGATTTGCATCAACATAAAAATACTGTAATAGCTTTGCTTCTGGATAATCTGCGATGACTTGATTAGATACCAGTTGGACACCAATTAATCTATTCAATTGATTGAATGCACCCACACATAGCCCACCTTGAATAAGATGTTGCTTTAATACAGGGGGATCATTTGCTAAATGATATTCATCCCAACTTTGCACATCATAAAAACAATCGACTAAATGTAATTTTTGCTTTTGTTGTAGATACATTTGAGTGATTAATTCACGACGATCAATGTGCTTCCAAATGAAGTCTATGTCAGAAAGCTGCAGGGGCTTGAGTGAAATATTGATATTATTCTCCTAAAACTTAGCACTCAATCACCTAGTATGAAGTGCTTTTAATTATCGTCTAGATTGGTATTTAAAGATCAATAGACTCAAGTTATTTCCAGTCTAAGTAAAGGAATTTTAAACCTGCTTAGACTGGGTAGTTGTTATTGCTTATGCATTTAGTGCCGCTTTTAATGCATAGAGGTGATCAAATGCTTGGCGAGGCGTTAAATCATCGACATCAATATTTGCTAAAGCATCGAGTATAGGTGATGACTTTTCAACTTCGACGACTTTTTCAATTTCAATGATTTGTTCAAACTTTTCAGGTTCAACGGTTTCAACTTCAGCAAATAAGTCATTTTGCACAACGGATTGCAACTGTTGCTGTTGTTGTTTCTCTAAAATCTTTAACCGCTTTTGGGCTTCTTTAATCACTCCTGCAGGAATTCCTGCAAGTTTAGCAACTTGTAAGCCATGACTTTGACTGGCAGGACCTTGTTGCACTTTATGCAATAGAATCAAATTACCATTTAACTCTTTGGCCGTCACATGGTAGTTATCAATAGCCACTTCTTTTGAAAGCTCAGTTAATTCAAAATAGTGCGTGGCAAAGAGGCATAGACATTTGATTCGTTTGGTCAGATCAAGCACACATGCCCAAGCTAGAGATAGCCCATCATAAGTACTTGTACCACGACCAACTTCATCCATAAGTACCAAAGATTGATTGGTTGCATGATGTAAAATTTGAGAAGTTTCTGTCATTTCCACCATAAAGGTAGATTTACCTGTAGATAAATCATCAGCAGAGCCAATTCGAGTAAATATACGGTCAATCGGTCCTAACTTAGCCGTTTTAGCAGGAATGAAACTGCCACAATAGGCTAGTAAACTAATGAGTGCAGTTTGACGCATAAAGGTTGATTTTCCGCCCATATTCGGCCCGGTAATGATCGCCATGCGATGATTGAAATCGAGTAGGGTATCATTGGGGGTAAATGGCGTTTTACTGAGTGATTCGACTACAGGATGACGACCTGCTGTAATTTTAATCCCGATTTCTGGGCTATACTCTGGCCGATTCCAATTATTCAAACGGGCTTGATAAGCAAAGTTTGCCAATAAGTCGATATGGGCAATTGATGCGCTCATCATTTGTAAATTGCCAATATCAGCTCTTAACTCGTCTAACAACATTTCAAAGAGTAGTTTTTCTCGAGCAAGCGCACGCGATTCACTTGAAAGAACTTTATCTTCAAAGGATTTTAACTCAGGCGTGATATAACGTTCGGCATTTTTCAACGTCTGACGGCGGATGTAATGATCAGGTGCTTGTTCAGCTTGAGCACGGGTAAGTTCGATATAGTACCCACTGACACGGTTATAACCAATCTTCAGGGTATTGATGCCCGTGTTTTCTCGTTCTTGGATTTCTAAATCAATCAGGAATTGACCTGCGTGATCACGGATTTTACGCAATTCATCAAGCTCAGCGTCAAAGCCTTCTGCAATTACATTGCCGTCGCGTAATAATACAGGCGGGTGTTCAACAATTGCGGACAGCAATCGTTGATGTAACCCATTAAAATCGCCTAATTCTTCATTTAATTGAATGATCAATTTAGATTGTTGCGTCTCAAGAATAGGTCGAATAGCATGTCTTAGGAACGGGATTTGTGCACAAGCTTGACGAAGCTGTACCAAATCACGAGGACGCGCACTGCCAAGCGCAATGCGACTCAAAACACGTTCAATATCCCCAATTTCTTTTAAAACTAAGCGAACAGGACTTTCATGATAGCCTTTGAGTAAAGTATCTGTCGCATCTAAACGTGAATCTAAAATTTGAGTATCACGGATCGGTTGCATCAATGTACGTGCTAGCAATCGTCCACCCATTGCAGTCTGGCAGTCATTGATCAAGCTAAACAGTGACGTACCATGCTCAAACAAAGGATCAATAATTTCTAAATTGCGGCGTGTAACTGGGTCAAGTGCAATAAAATCCGAGCTTTGTTCTAATTTAATTGAGCGGATATGCGGTAATGCCGTTTTTTGAGTTTCTTTGGCATAATGAATCAATGCAGCAGCAGCTGCCTTAGCCAGTGGTAAGTGGTCAATACCAAAACCAGAAAGTGTAGAAACTGAGAATTGGTCACATAAGGTTTTTTGTGCATTATTTAAATTAAAATCGACATTTGGCCGTTTGGTAATTGGACATTCAATTTGTCTTTTAATGTCTTCAATAATATTGGGGTCAACAATATCTTCATCCACCAATATTTCACTTGGCATTAAACGTGCCAATTCAATTGCCAAGCTCTCAGACTTGAAATCTTGCTGTTGAACTTTAAAAATACCCGCACTTAAATCTAGCAGTGCCATCCCAATTTGATTTTGTTGAAAGCATATTGCAACAAGATTAGATGCTTGGGTTGCGGTTAAGAGGGCATCATCGGTCAATGTTCCAGGGGTAATGATTCGTACCACACCGCGTTCGACAGGACCCTTACCAGTCACTTCACCAATCTGCTCACAGATAACGACAGCTTCGCCTTTTTTAACCAAACGAGCTAAGTAACCTTCCGCCGCATGGTATGGAACACCCGCCATTGGAATAGGTTCACCATTGGCTTTACCACGATGAGTGAGGGTAATCCCCAAAAGTTTTGCGGCTTTTTTTGCATCGTCAAAAAACAGTTCGTAAAAATCGCCCATGCGATAGAACATTAAAGAGTGTGGATGCTGCATTTTGACTTTTAGATATTGCTGCATCATTGGAGTGTGGGAGGATAAGTCAGCCATTGTTTCCATGCTATTCATGTATATTAAATCTCTAAATTTAAATAATAAATAAGTTTATTTTGAAAGTTTGGCTATCTAACCAATTCTAACAACTTCTGTGCAAATCTGACCTAAGTAAAGGAAAAAGCATAGCTTTAGTTTACTTTTATTAGTGCCAAAATTGAGTCAACAATGTGTGAGGAAACAAATTGATTTCTCTCTCGATCGCCATCTTAACAAATTGAGGCTGATTCACAAAAAGGAATCAGAAGATGAGTGCGGAAATTAGCAATAAAAAGAAAGTGGCATTATCTGCTCGTACTATTGATAAAATGAAGAGGAGAATGCCGTAAAGAGTGATATTGGTGAATATTATGATTTGATAGTGATTTGCGGAAAGACTAGATTGAAAAGTTTCGTCTACCGCGATAGGAGCACAATAGATAATTCATTGAAAAAAATTACACTGGGTAACTATCCTATCATTTGTTGGGGCACGAAAACTCAAAGAACAAATTGAAACAAGACGTACTTTATATGCTGATGTAGTTACGGTTTTAGGTCATAAACAAGCTGACCGTGTAATGAGAAAGGACATTGTCGATTTTATTAAAAAACTATTGATCGTGGAGCTCAGGTACAAGCAGGGCGTCGGTTATCAGAGTTAATCATTG
Organism: Acinetobacter sp. LipI_19; assembly: GCF_058242925.1. Lineage (NCBI taxonomy): Bacteria > Pseudomonadati > Pseudomonadota > Gammaproteobacteria > Moraxellales > Moraxellaceae > Acinetobacter > Acinetobacter sp. LipI_19. The sequence goes on along the minus strand of NZ_JBZAYK010000001.1, from coordinate 2,413,786 downwards.
CCTATGATTATGCAATCGGTTTAGGTTGTTTTTCTGAGAGTTTTGCTAATCCAGCTTTGCTAGCCAAATCTAGTTTAAAGGAAACGGGAATAAAACTTACCTCTAGTAAACGCACAAGAGTATTATCTGATTTCGAACTTAAACAGGTGCTTGCTTGGTTACCTATATCTGGATTTTCTAAACATCATAAAAGTATATGACATATAGCTCTTTAGACTGGTGCAAGTAGAGGTGAGATTTGTTCAACTGAATGGAAGGATGCAGGGAGCAGTCCAAGATCTGAAAGTTCTGTATTGACTGCAGTTTCAATCATGAATTTTTTAAAAGCTGCTGTTATTTGGTTTAAGTCTTTTGGAGTTTTTAGACCTTTAGCCAATTCAGCAGCCATACTTTTGATTGTTGCTTCAGCCATGTGAAGTACCTTATGTAATTATCCTCTGAAGGATAAATGAAAATTAAGCACTTACACAAAATTTAGAACAGTTTCAGTTCTAATATTTACCAAGATGACTCTAATTGAATACCAAAATTAGAACCATTGCTGAGATTATTAAAACTGCTATCAACATAAAGTGAATCTCTCAGCTTCTGCTCATTATCATTCCAAAATGCATAGGTATAGTATAAACGTAACTCAGGTCGGTCATAAAAACCAGTTCCTTTCATTGACCAAGTTGGGGCAAAGGTCAATTTGGTTAAATTACGGTTTCGGTTATTATTATCTATCTGATCAAATCCAATTTCTGTTGAAATCTTAAAGTGATCTTGGATGACATATGCGACACGAGAACCTATCGAGAACCATTCGCTATCATCCTGATTTTTGAATTGATCCTTTTGGTATAGGAACTGGGCCTGCCCATTAAACTTCTTATTGTCAGTTTCCCAATCCAGAACTTCGATAAATCTTAGTGAGGAGTTATCTCGTTTAAGCTCAGGATTACCTGTATAACTTAACCCCATTCCAGAACCTTCACCATACTGCAGCGCAACTGTATTCTTACCGTTCAGAACATTAGTGGTGATATTCTGAAGGGTTAATGCCCAACCTGTATGATCTCCGTCGACAACCGATAAACCCGTATTGAGCTTGTTGGTACTATTAAGCTCGATACCTTTAACGGTAAAATCATGTCGGTTTATGTATTCCTTCTGGAATAAATTATCCTTTCTGGAAAACACATAACTTAAAGACAAGTCTTTCACTTTATAGTCATCAATACCAAATCCTGTACCACTTTGGTTCCAATAGAAGTAATCTGACATATTGATATCGTTACGATTGTAATAACGTCGCCCTGCCCAGAAATTACCCCCATTTAGAAAGGAAACATTAGTCCAATCTAAATAAATTTGGGGCAAGCGAGTAAAACCATTTTCACCATTAAATGTTAAGGCTTGACCATATTGGTTATAAAATGCTGCCATAGCATTAATATTAATTTTGGAGTTGTCTGAAAGGGTCAATAAATTTTGAGAAGCAGCAAGCTCTCCATATTGTTCACATTCATTACCAAGACGATACTTGGAAGGTGCTCCAGTGAGTTGAAAACACTCTTGTGTCTTTCCATTGTCAGTTACCCCCATTCCGGTACGGAAATAGCCGCTAAAATCCGCAGCAGAAGCAATCTGAGATAATAAAAAAACTGTTGTTCCAACAATCCATGGGGTTCTTTTCATTTTAAATTCCTTTTTTTAAGCATGAGTTTATCTAACCCCACTTATAAATTAAGTAGGGTTGGATAGAGGGATGACACGGGGATTTACTTAATTCGGATTAGTTCCGTTATAAGCATTTTGTAGCAAATGACGGATCGCATTCTTCTCGATAGGTTCTGGGTTCCAGTATGGATTTGCTAAAGCGATATCCGTTGCTTTATCCAAATCTGGTTCTGTTAAACCTAATGATGCGAGTGAGAGGGGACCGTCAAGGTCTTTTATTAGATTAAATAAAGCTTTTGCTGCTGTACTTTCGGTAGGAGCATTTAGTGCTCTTTTAATACGTTGCATTGCTTCTGGCGCAGCTTTCTCGTTATATGAAATAGCGTGAGGTAGTACAACAGTATGTGTAGGAGCATGCGGTAAGTTAAAACTTCCACCTAATGTATGGCAAAGCTTATGGTGAATTGCCATACCGACATTACCTAAGACATACCCACATAACCATGCTCCATAAAGACATAAACTTCTTGCCTCAACATCCTGAGCATTATTTTTTAATTTACGTAGGCCATCGGCTAAAGCACGTATTCCTTCTTCAGCCAATAGTGACATAATTGGATTACCATTCTGTGCATATAAACCTTCAGCAGCATGTGCAATCGCATTAATTCCACTAGTAATTGACATTTCTAGTGGAAGAGTTAGTGTCAATTCGGGGTCATAGATAACTGTTTTAGGAAGGACGCGAGGATCTTTCCCTGTTTTCTTGATACCATTTTCAGTAATTCCATAGACTGGAGTCATTTCGGAACCAGCATATGTAGTAGGAATTGCTAAAATAGGTAAATCATATTCTAAAGCAATAGCTTTACCTAAACCCGTTGTGGAGCCGCCACCAACAGCAATAGCGCAATCGGCGCCCAATTCTTTAGCTACTTCTCGAGCTTCTTTAGCTGATTCAATGGGTACGTGCATTACAGCTTTCGAATAGATGCCTACTGAAACATCCCCTAAAATTGAAGAAATTTTTTCAGCTAATTCAATTTGCTCTGGTGTGCACAAGACTAAAGTTTTTTTTGCACCTAATAGCTCAATCTCTCTTTGAAGAAATTGGATAGAACCAGCACCAAAAATGACTCTGTTTTGAGGAATATCATAAATAAAATCAGTATTCATAGTTTTCTCTCTTAAGGTAGTGGGGTCGGCTGGTAAGCATAAAATAACCATTTGTTATTTTCTTTTTTCCAAACAGCTAAGGATTTATTATGAAGTTTTTTCTCAATGCTACCTGCAACAAGTTCAGAATGCATTTCTCCAAAAACTAAGGCAAGATCACCAAAAACTTTAATTTTATTAATTGGATGGGTAATCCATTTGTAATCGTAAACCCCTCCAAATAACTTATTTAAATATGATTCTTTGGTATCCGTTACACCACTTGTATGTGTATAAATCATATCTGGGTGAGCTAATTTCGAAAAATCTTCATATCGTTTCTCAACGATAGATTTAAATCTCTCATCTTCCAGAAGTTTAATCAAAATATCTTCCATATTAATTACATTTCGTTATCAAACATAATTTTATCCTAACGATTTTTTTTATTTTAAAAACACTGATTTAGAAAAATATATTTTCATTATTGGAAGAATAAAAATAAAAAATCTCTATTTTAGCAAGTAGGATAATAATGAATTGTTCTTTGTAAAATTTTTAAATAAAAAGTCATATCCTACATAAAGCAGGATATGACTTTTTATTTACAATTAATTAATTTTTTCAATAACTAACGCAATCCCTTGCCCGACACCGATACACATTGAACATAGGGCATATTTACCTTTGATCTGTTCAAGTTGATTTAAGGCAGTGGTCACCAGTCTGGCACCTGATGCACCCAAAGGATGACCTAAAGCAATCGCGCCACCATTGGGATTGACACGTGCATCATCATCTGCCAAACCTAAATCACGGGTGACAGCCAAAGCTTGGGCAGCAAAGGCTTCATTTAGCTCAATCACATCCATTTGCGCTAAACTAAGATCGGCTTGTTTAAGCAGTTTCTTGATTGCAGGCGCGGGTGCAAAGCCCATAATTCTTGGTTCAACCCCCACAGTGGTTGCTGCAATAATTTTCCCACGTGGTTTTAATTGGTATTTTTCTACAGCTTCATCTGAAGCAATCAATAAGGCCGCTGCACCATCATTAATTCCCGATGCATTACCCGCCGTGACCGTGCCATCAGCTTTGACCACACCTTTAAGTTTTGTCAGTGCGGCTAAAGTCGTTGATGCACGTGGATGTTCATCGGTATCCACAAGCACAGCATCGCCTTTACGCTGGGGAATAGTGACGGGCACAATCTCATTTTTGAAAAAACCTTGAGCTTGTGCTGCCGCAGTACGTTGTTGGCTGTTTAGCGCAAACTGATCTTGATCCGCACGGTTAATATTGAATTGCTCTGCCACGTTTTCAGCAGTTTGTGGCATGCTGTCCACACCATACAATTCTTTGAGCTTTGGATTGATAAAGCGCCAGCCCATAGTGGTGTCTTCAATCTTTTGACTGCGTCCAAAAGCACTGTCCGATTTACCCATCACATAGGGCGCACGGCTCATACTTTCTACACCACCGGCAATGATTAAATCAGCTTCGTTGGCTTTGATGGCGCGAGCTGCCATGGCAATCGCATCCAGTGATGAACCACATAAACGGTTCACTGTAGTGGCTGGCACTTGATAAGGTAAGCCTGCCAATAATGCTGACATACGCCCGACATTACGGTTGTCTTCACCGGCCTGATTGGCACAGCCATAAATCACATCATCGACTTGTTGCCAATCTACTGTTGGATTACGTTGTATCAATGCTTGAATTGGAATAGCACCGAGATCATCTGCACGTATTGGCGCAAGACCACCGGCATAACGACCAAATGGGGTACGGATGGCATCTATGATGTAAGCGTTTTTCATGTTGTCTATATCCTTAAGCCGGTATCGCGTCAATCAATGGGGCACCCGTCAAAGCCTGTAATTCTTCAAAGCTCAGACCTGCAACTTTTTCAAGCACTTTTAAACCCTCTGGGGTCACATCAATCACGCATAAGTCAGTATAGATACGATCAACACAATGCTTACCTGTCACAGGATAGCTCAGTTCTTCAACAATCTTAGGTTCACCTTGCTTGGTTACATGGTCTGTGGTGATAAAGACTTTCTTGGCCCCTACAGCCAAATCCATTGCACCACCCACCGCAGGAATCGCATCCGCCGCACCGGTATGCCAATTGGCAAGGTCGCCATTGGCCGCCACTTGGAATGCACCCAATACAGCAATATCCAAATGTCCACCACGCATCATGGCAAAAGAATCACCGTGATGGAAAAACGAGCCACCCGTTAGCATGGTGACATATTCTTTGCCTGCGTTAATCAGCTCAGGATCTTCTTCACCTTTGGCGGGTGGAGGACCAAAAGCCAATAAACCATTTTCAGAATGCAGGAATACATCTTTGTCTGTTGGCAAGTATTTTGAAATCTTGGTCGGTAAACCAATACCTAAATTGACATATGCACCATCGGGAATATCTTGGGCAACACGTTCAGCAATTTGGTCACGGCTTAGTTTTTGGTAGCTCATTGTTATTCTCCATTACCATTGGCTGCATCAACTGCAACCACATGCTGAACAAAAATTCCTGGGGTAATAATATGCTCAGGATCGAGCTGACCCAGTTCAACCACCTCTGAAACCTGTGCAATGGTGACATCTGCAGCCATCGCCATGATTGGACCAAAGTTACGTGCTGATTTGTTATAAACCAAGTTGCCCCAACGGTCGCCTTGATGTGCTTTAATCAATGCAAAGTCTGCTTTAATCGGATATTCAAGTACGTAGTCTTTGCCATCGATATGACGTGTTTCCTTGCCATCTGCCAATAAAGTACCAAAGCCTGTTGGGGTAAAGACTGCACCTAAACCCATCCCCGCGGCTTGAATACGACAGGCGAGATTGCCTTGAGGAACCAGTTCCAGTTCGATCTTGCCCGCATGATAGAGTTCATCGAATACCCAAGAGTCAGACTGACGGGGGAAAGAACAAATGATTTTACGGACTGCACCTGATTTAAGCAGTTTCGCTAGACCGTAATCGCCATTGCCTGCATTGTTATTGACAATCACCAGATCTTTAACGCCAAGTTCAATCAGCCCATCGATCAGCTCTGCGGGCTGTCCTGCTGTTCCAAAGCCACCAATCATAATGGTTGCACCATCTTTGATTTGAGATAAGGTATTTTCTACAGATGCACTAATCTTGTTAATCATTCTATCCAATAACCTTTTGTTTATTTAAAACAAAATCAAATTCCAAAGTGTAAAAAGGAGAGTTTTGCAACTGTCCATTAGGATCTAATCCTTCTTCATGACGAATCCATTGAGCAATTAAAGAGGAGCGAACACCGAATACTGCGTCAGAATCTAAATATTCTCCATTTTCTTTAAAAACATGAGTAACTAAGCGTTGGTAACCAGGAGATGTAATCATAAAATGAAGATGGGCTGGTCTCCATGGATGTCGATTTAAAGCTTTAAGCATTTTGCCTACTGGCCCATCATGTGGAATTGGATAGGCTTCAGGTACAATTGTTTGAAAATGATAATGGCCATCATGATCAGCTTTTAAAACGGCTCGTCCTTGGTATGTATTTAGATTTTCTTTTTGAACATCGTAATAACCATCATCATCTGCTTGCCAAACTTCTATAATTGCGTTGGGTATAGGTTCTCCATTTATACCTTTAATTTTTCCATTCACAAACCAAGGAGTACCCTTAACACCTTCACTTATATTCGAGCCTAATTCTAAAATTGGAGCATTTTGAACATGAAAGGGGCCGAATACGGTAGCTTCTGTACATCCCTGTGGTTTTTTATGGTTCTGAGCAATCACTAGGGTTGATAGGCCTAAAGTATCTGAAAGAAGGATAAATTCTTGACGTGTAGGGCTACAAATTTGCCCGACATCAGTCAAAAATTTAATACCAATCTCCCATTCTTCTTCGGTCAGTTCAACTTCACGAGCAAAAGAATGTAAATGTTTTACAAGGGAATGCATTATATCTTTTAGGCGGTCATTGGATGAGAAGGAGTTGCGTTCTATAACTGCTTGTGTGATTGTTCTTTCATCTAAATTTTTCATTGGCTTTTCCATAAAAAAGTAACTTTTCTCCATTTACCTCATGCTAATCTGACGTAAAATGTAATAAAACAGTACAAAGGAAAATCTTTATTTCATTTTGGAAATAATGATAGAAGGGAAGTAGATGGACAGACTTACGAGCATGGAATTATTTGTGGCAGTTGCTGAGTTAGGAACTCTGAATAAAGCTGCAGAGAAACTGGATATTTCAAATGCCGCAGCAACGCGTCATATTACTGCACTAGAAACCCGTTTAAATGTAAGATTAATTGAACGAAGTACAAGACGATTAGCTTTAACAAATATTGGAATTGAATATTATAAAAAGTGTAAGTCATTTCTAGCAGAGCTAGATCAAAGTGAAGCAGAAATAACCTCTTCAGAGGTTGAACCTGAAGGTACGGTAACAATTACCTCATCAATTTCTTTTGCTATTATGCATATTACGCCTTTAATACCAAAATTTAATAAGCTATATCCTAAAATAAAAATAAATATAGTCGGTGCTAATCGTTACTATGACATTATAGATAGTAATATTGATATCGCCATTCGTACTAGAGAGTTTGAACCAGATTCTAATTTAACAATTAGAAAACTTGCTACTACCCATCGAATTCTTGCAGCATCTTATGATTATATAAAGAAAAGAGGTAAACCAAAATCAATTGAAGAACTCGAAAGTCATGATATTTTACTATACAGCCATGCAAATAATCCGAGGAATTTGAGTTTTCAAAAAGGAGATGAAATCAAAAACTTTGCAATAAATCCTATTCTTGAAACAAATGATGGACAAATTGTGAGGGCTGCTGCTTTAGGTGGTTCTGGAATTTTGATTCAACCTTTATATATTATTTATCAAGATATTGTAGAGGGGAGATTAATTCCAATCTTAACAGACTGGAAGCTACCTGAACTTACTGTAAATATCGCATTTCAAAGTCGTCAATTCATGCCTATCAAAAATCGATTGTTTATTGACTTTTTAATAGAAGACTTTAAAAACAAAGAATATGAAAGATATTGGAATAGCATTCAGTAATATATTGATTTTAATTATACTATTTAAATTATGGACTATTGAAATAGAGATTATTTCAATGATGAAATAATCTTTTCCTTAAAAGCTCTTTATACACATAAAAGAAAAAGCTAATTTGCATTCATTAGGAGTATTAACGAGATTTTACAGGAGTTAAATCGTGCAGAAAGAGAAATTAAAAGTTGCTTTATTAGGGATTACTCACCCTCATACCTCCGGGCGTGTAAAAGCATTACAACGCCGGGATGATGTTGAAATATATGGTGCCGCAGATGATAGTGAGTTATTGGGTTCTTTCTGTGATGCTTTAAATTTAGTAGAGCGTACTAAAGAAGAAATTTTGAACAATCCTGAAATTGACATTATTTTAGTACATTCTAAAAGCTATGAAATGGCAGATTTGACTATTGCTGCTTTAGAAAAAGGTAAAGCTGTTCTAGTTGAAAAACCTGCGGGACGAGGGGTACAAGATACTCAACGCATTGTCGATACTGTAGAAAAATATAATGGCTTTGTTCAGGTTGGGTATTGTTGGCGTTTTGCTCCCTCTATCAATGTAATGCAAGACTGTTTAAAGCAAGGTAAGATTGGTAAAGTCTTACAAGTTCGTGCGCATGCTGGATGTTCACATAATGAAGCAGAAACAGCTCATATGCGTCAACCAGGTGATTTAGGTGGTGCTTTTTTTGTCATTGGTTGCCACTTATTTGATCGAGTTATTCATCATTTTGGTATGCCTAAGTCTGTGAATGCTCGAATTACCAAATTTGATGGGTTCAAAGGTGAAGAAGCACGAGAAGATGCTGCTGGAGCAATTTTAAATTACGATGATAAAATTGTAGTCGTTGATTTTATGTCTTGGGATGTATTACCTTGGACTGAAAGCTGGGATATGACTGCTTACGGAACAGAAGGTATTATGTCATCTCGTTCATTACCTTCATCTTATAAGCTTTACCAAACAGGTAAAGTGGAAGGAACAATACAAGGTTGGACAGAGTGGCATGAAACAAGTTTCCCTGAAATTTGGGCAACAAAGAAGACAGAATATTCACCAGAAATTGCAGAAATTGGTAATCCAATTTATTTTGATCGTGAATTAAATGCATTTCTTGATTCATATTTAAATAAAAAACCTTCTCAGGTTCCTGCAGTGCAAGCACATAATATTTCTATTCTATTAGCAAAATTATTTGAATCAGCAGGAAATAATGGAACTGAGGTTTTTTTATAATTAATTAGTATGAAAAAAGACAGCCATGGCTGTCTTTTTTTATTTCTACTGTGAAAAAGTCATTTGCTCAAACAATGATATAAACCCTATAAAGATTTTTTTATATTTATAAATATATGTATCATGGATGAGATAATTATATGGAAAAAAACGCCACAAAATAGCAATCTGGAGGATTATCCGCAATAGAGGCATTATTATCTAGTACAGATATAGGTGTAATTTCGGGTGCTTTACCTTTATTAAATAAAGAATTTAATTTGAATCCACTATTGAAAGGATGGATTGCCAGAACATTGATGGCTGGGGCTGTATTAGACGAATTAATTGCAGGACAAATTTTCAAAAAATAGGGTAGAAGAGCTGCAACCCTGATTTCTTCGATTATTTTTTGGGTACTTGTTTATCTTATTGTATTCACTCAATCAATTACAGTATTAATTAATGGGGGGAATTGGTATCTCTTCTTTTGCAGCATCGCTATATGTGTCCGAAGTCGCTCCTAGAACAGTTGGGGGTAAAGCAATTTCTATCTTTAATTTTATGATCACTTTTGACATTTTAGCCACATTCTTCCGTAATTGAATGTTTAGTTTCTTGAAAGTTGAAGGGAAATGTTTGTCGTTCTTTTTGTGCCCGCTATCATATTATTTGTTGGAACTTTTACAGTGCTGAGAAGCCCAAGATGCTTAGCATTAAAAGAGCGAAATCAAGAAGCTTTAACCGTCTTAAAGAGGATTAGGGCTACTGGTCAAGAAGCAGTAATGGAACTCAAAAAAATATATGAAACTATTGCTAAAACAAGTGAGAGTAAAGGTTTTTAATTATTTCTTTCTAATAAAAATTTTAGACGTTCAATCGGATTAGGGGGTAGCTTGTATGCGATTGGGCAATTTACAGGCATTAGTATTGTACTTGTTTTTTGCCCCTATATTATTTGAATTAGCAGGTTGTGTTTGACTTCAAAATCAGTTGCTATCAACTGTTCTATTGGCTGATGTAAAAGTTGATTCCAATGCTTTTGCATCTATGATTATTGATAAATGTGGCCGTAAACCAATGCTATATGGTGGTTTTAGTGCCATTGAAGTGAGTCTAGGTTTTGTCGCATATGGTCTTTTTAATAATATTCCAATATTTGTGCTATTGAGCTTAGTTCTATTTATGATTGGCTTTTCATTTTCAGGTGGGCCTGTCGTTTGAATATTAAGTTCTGAAATTCAGCCTTTGTAAGAACATGATTTTAGGATTGATTATTCGATATTAATTTGTTGATTTTAAGATATTTTTTTGGTTGTAGCAGCACAGTTTGGTGCAGGTGAAACTTTTACTTTTTTAGCGATATTGAACCTTTAATTTTTAGTATTTTGTTGCAGACACAAAAATATACCGCTAGAGCATATTGAGAAAAACTTACTGGATGGAAAACCGCTCAAAGACCTAGGGGGAAACTATTAAACTAATTTTGAATTGAATGATTTAAATTTATAAGCATGTATAGGTAAGTGATTATATTACAGTGAGATATGATGATGAATAAAGAGATTAGAGTTGTTGCTAAATTGGTCGTTCAAAGAAATCAGACTCATAAATTTATTGAAGAATTTAAAGAACTTGTGAATCAGAAGTGAAAAGAAATCGGTTGTTTAAAATATGAATTACACCAAGAAATACATGACCCTGCCACATTGATATTTTTTGAGAAGTAGAGAACGAAGGATGATCTAGATAAATATTTGAAAATTTTTTTTTATTTCCTGTTTTAAAAAGTAGGCAGTATGGTTGAGCGCAATGATACTCATATTATCGAAAAAAATTAATAACCAAATTTAGCGTTTATTTTTATTTCGTATGAATGGATAGATAGATAAGAGAAAGTACTCATATTTTTAATATTGTCAGAAGTTTACGTAATGAATTTAATTTATATCCTATTGTCATTATTAGGTGGTATTGCACTATCTATCCAAGCTGCAATTAATAGTAGATTAAGTGTAGATATTGGCGATCAACTGATTATTTCTGCACTTATTTCTTTTGCAGTTGGGGGCGTCTGCCTATTTGTTCTGGCATTACAGGCTGATTGGCATAGTCTGAATCAGAATATTAGTTTACAGCCTTAGTGGAGTTGGATAGGGGAAGAGCTAGGTGCAAGTCTTATCTTTACGTCTGTTTTCTTGCTTCAAAACAAGGAATAATAAATACGATATTTCTTTTCATTAGTGGAAAATTCGTGACAGGGATAGTGATTGATAGCCAAGGGTTGGTCCAAATGCCAATACGAACTGTATATTGGTAGAAGTTTGTTGGGATGGAGGGCATGTTTCTTGTTTTATTTTTATTTATGTTTGGGGAGCGTTGGCTAAAAAGGACTTCGTTTTATGGTGTTTTTTTTTGTTCTCTTCCCATAAAAATCCTTAATAGTTAAATGAGAGACTCTTCTCATAAAGAGCAGTCTCATTAAAAATTATTTTTTTGAGTTTTGAGTGGACTTTTCTATCATAAAGGCTATTGCTAAGATCAGCAATCCACCTAAGCTGAATATTGAACCTATCCAAATTGGTGAAAGCCATCCCAAATGGTTGTTGATCGCCCATCCACCTAAAAATGCTCCGAGTGCATTGGCTAAATTAAATGCAGAGTGATTGAGTGAAGCTGCTAAGCCTTGTGCATCACCTGCCACATGCATAAGTCGCATTTGTAAGGTATTACTCAATCCAATAATAACCAGACCAATAAAAAATAAGCCGATAATGGCTGTATAAAGATTTTTCATTAGAAAGCACGCACAAATAAATGTTAATGCTGAACTGATTAAAATACCAACAATGGTTTTATTAAGATTCTTATCAGCAAAATGACCTGATAAAAGTCCACCAATGACCATACCAACTCCCCAAATTGCAAGTGCCATAGGCACAACGGTAATATCAGCTTGTGTATATTCAGTCAAAATTGGAGAAATATAACTATAAGTTGAAAACATCCCCCCAAAGCCAATAGCAGCAACAGCAAGCGTTAACCACATATTGATATTTTTAAGTCCTGCCAATTCATTTTTGACACTTGCCGTCTTATGGACAGAGATATTAGGGACAAAAAATATAATTGCAATTAAGGTTATAACAGCGATAGTCGCTGAAAATTCAAATCCAGCACGCCAGCCAAATTGTTGCCCCATCCAGGTTGCCAAGGGAACCCCAACCACCGTTGAACTGGTTAATCCCATCATCATTAAAGCAACTGCTGTGGATTGTTGTTTAGGATTTGCAAGTTGAGCAGTTACCAAGGCGCCCACCCCAAAGTAGGCTCCATGAGGAAGCCCTGCAATAAATCGGGATAATAATACTGTTTCAGGTGCATGCGCTAAAGCTGTAAAAGCATTTGCTACACCATAAAATAACATAAGTATAAGTAAGAGCATTTTGCGAGGAAGTTTAGCACATGAGATTGCTATGATAGGTGCTCCAATGACCACCCCTAAAGCATAAGCACTGATAAAATGCCCAGCATTAGGGATAGAAACCTGTAGATCTTTTGCAATTTCCTGAATAAGTCCCATAGCAACAAATTCAGTTGTACCGATACAGAATCCACCCATTGCAATGGCGAATATAACCCATAAGAGAGAATATGACGAAGCTGGATGAGTATTCATAAGTAGGAAAGCCAATAATAAAATTGAAGTTAGTGAAGTAAATAAAAAAAGATCTAAGATTTGGTCTTAGATCTTTTTTGTGTACATTTGAATGATTAACTATAGAAGTCAAAACCAGTTGTTAAACCGGCATCTGCCATTAGATCGGCACCTAATAGTGCACTTGAACCTGAAGATAATAAGAATAGAATCGTTTTTGCAACATCTTCTACTTCAAGAATCTGGCCGTATGGCTGACGATTTGCACGTTTAGGATGGAAGCTTGGATCGTTTACCGATTCAACATGACGTTTGAACAAGCCTGCCATCATTGGCCCTGGGCTCACAATGTTGACTTTAATGCCATCACGAGCATAGTCTAGTGAAGTGGTACGAGCAAGTTCACGGACAGCTGCTTTTGAAGCAGAATAAATTGGTAAGCCTTGTTCACCAAACGTTGCACATATACTGCCGATCAAAACAATACTACCTTGTTTGTTTGGTAGCATTAATGGTAAGGCAGCTTGAAGCGCTTGAATTGTGCCTAAAATATTTACGTCAAATACTTTCTTAATACGATCTGGTGTCACATCAAGAATACGGTCGATATCTGTCACTGCCGCACAAGGTACTAATCCTACGTGTTTAAAATTACCTGCTTTTACTGCACCAGTCAGGTTAACCCATGATTCAGGATTTGTAATATCGCCTTGGAAATGTTGATAATGATCTAATGCATCTAAAGTTGCTGTTTTTCCAGCAATATCTAGACCAAAAACTTTTACATTTGCTTGAGTTAATGCAATTGCCATAGCTGCACCAAGACCTGAAGATGTGCCAGTAAGAATTACTGCTTCAGGCATGTCAAATGTAATTTGTTGGGATAGACTCATTTATAAAACTCCATTTTAGATTAATTTTAGATTAGAAAAGTTTTCTTTAATTTCCTAAGTTTTATTTTAAATTGAATTCTTTATTTTAAAAGAACATTAATTAAAAACAGTTTTTCTAAAAATAAAAACATACGATTAAATATCTTGTAAATGGTATTTTATAGAATAGGAAATTTAATATCTTATAAATAAAAACCCAATAGTTATAAAAGAACTATTGGGTGGATAATTAATATTATGCAGTTACAGAGTTAAATGCATTTATTGTAGTTTCATAAGCATTTTTTGCCATTTCATCAAGGGGTAAAGTACGATGATCTCGCGAAATTAGTTCAACGCCATAATAAGGTTGATTGAAACCCGCTTTTTTAATTTCATTCAAGAATAGAGGAATATCATACGAACCTTGGCCACATAGCATCCGATGGTGTGTAGAATCATTAAATAAGTCAATCTCAATTTCCTCTGCTGCATCGTTTAATTCAACAGATTTAATAAGATGAGCAGGAACAGTGCTAATTTTTTCGAAATCAATATTGCCACGTGCTAAATGCCAAATGTCTAAGCATAAACCGCCATTAGTATCGCCAGTATCTACGATCTTTAAACCATCCTCGAGAGTTGCTAAGCGAGAGAATGGCATAATTTCTAAAGCTACATTTGCATTAACTTGAGCAACTTCTTTACATAATTTTGAAAATTCGTCAGACATTTTCTCTAAAGAGTTTGGTGAATTTTCAAATGGTCGTGCTCCAATTTTAAGGTTACACATACCCAATTCAGCACCAAGCTCAATCATTTTAGAACGTTCATAGTCAGATACCTTTCTAGCTTCACCATCCAAATACCAATCGAGTAAAATTTCAAGTTCAAAGTATTTTATATCATTGTCTTTTAATATTTGACGAAGAGTTGCTGTACTCGTTTTTTCGAGATTTGCTCGCAGATCACTTAAAACTAATCCGATTCCTTTCCAACCTGCTTTAGATGCAGATTCTACACGTTGTTGTAATGAAAATGGGCTAATTTCTGTCGGTGCACCAGGATATACGTTTCCAGCTAATGTCCAATATGCAGCTAGTAAATCTGGTTTATTCATGAGATTTTCCTTTAATTCATGTCTGAAAGTGTTTATTTAAAACGAACGTGTTTATAACCAGTAAGGTCTTGAGTAACTGCACACCAGCAGATAAGTGCGTAACAGATAGCAGGAACAATAAATGCTGTTGAAATACTTGTGATATCTGATAAGTAACCCATGACAAGCGGTAAAATTGCACCACCAACAAACATCGTCACCATAAGAGATGCTGCCATTTGAGATTTTTTACCTAGACCACGAACGCCCATTGAAAAGATAGTTGGATATAAAGTTGATTTGAACAAGAAAATACAGATAAGTACGACAACAGAAATATAGTCATAACCTAGCATTACAAATAGGCAACCAATCACGCAGACAGAACTGTTAAAGATTTGGAGTTTTCGAGGATCAATACGCTTCATGATAAAGATGCCTAAGAAGCGGCCAGTCATATAACAGAACATTGCCATTGATAAGAAATAAGCAGCTTTACTTGGAGTAATTCCATGCCAATGCTCAATCACATAGTTAATGAAAAAAGCACCGATACCAAAATGTGCGCCGTTATAGCAAAATTGGGAAAGCATAGCTTTACGCACATTCTTAATTTTTAATAAAGGAATATTTTCATAAACAGTATCTTCTGGGCGAGGAGCAATACTATTTTCATCTTCATTATTTGTTTCTGGTAACTTAATCGAAATAATATATCCGATGACACACAACACTAGAATAGAAAGCACAGCGTAAGTCATTGTTGCAGGCTCAACATAAAAGCCTCCCACAGTTCCCGCCGGAATAAAAAATACGGCTCCACCTACTAAAGGACCACACATTCCCCCCATACCGCCAAATGCCTGCGCCATAGTTAAACGGCGAGTTGCATCTTTAGGGTCACCTAATTTAGTAGCATATAAATTACAAACAATTTCTAAGCAGGCCAAGCCAGTCGCTAAAATAAAGATTGCGGTTAGAAAGGCTGAAAAAGTTCCAATTTGAGCAGCAGGAACAAAGCCCATACAACCTATGGCGAACAGCATTAATCCCACAATAATTGAGTTTTTATAGCCATATTTTTTCATAAGCAATCCCACAGGAATTGCAGATAAAAAATAAGCGCCTAAATAAGCTGTTTGAACAAATGCAGATTGGCCATGTGATATATGAAAAACATCCTGAAAATGTTTATTCAATACATCTAGTAATGTGTGTGAAAATGCCCACATGAAGTTAAAAGCTGTAACAATGATCATTGTCGCTTTTAACGTAATTGCTTTCTTGTTTACTGGCGCAACTGTAATTTTACTAAAACTCGCATCCATTGCTAGTTTCCTTGCAAATGATATATAGCCCCTCGAAGAAATACGCTTAGAGCATATTTCTTGAGCTATTTAATTAAGTCGTTAAGAACCTTACTCTTAAATAAGAAATAACTTATGCAGCAAGTGACTTTGTTGGACCTTCTGCATTTACGGTAATAGCTTTATTACTTTCTACTGATTCCATTGCACAAACTGCTAAATAAAGCGCTTGGAGTCCATCGAATAAATTGGTAGGGAACTCTTGTCCTTCCACTAGGCTGGATACAAAGATATTAAATTCATTTCTATATGAGCTCGTGTAACGTTCTAAGAAGAAATTTAATAGAGGCTTTTGTGAGCTAGTGAAATCGTGAGTGTATTTTTTCAGGGTAGAAGGGCGGTGGTTCTGGGTTTTTAA
Organism: Acinetobacter sp. LipI_19; assembly: GCF_058242925.1. Classification (NCBI taxonomy): domain Bacteria; kingdom Pseudomonadati; phylum Pseudomonadota; class Gammaproteobacteria; order Moraxellales; family Moraxellaceae; genus Acinetobacter; species Acinetobacter sp. LipI_19. Next base: position 2,397,310 of record NZ_JBZAYK010000001.1, on the reverse strand, counting down.
TAAACCTTGAGAACCAAGTACCTCAATACGTTGATCATAACCATAGACAGCCTCACGACAGTTATTGATGATGCACTGTTTACCTGATTTGGTTTTCAATGTAATGCTGCAAGTATCGTAGTCATTAATACTCGCTAGTTCTTCATCTACTAGACGGCTTGCTGTAGCAAAGATTTCAACTGGCTCTTCACCGAGAATATGTCGGGCCGTATCAAAATCATGAATTGTCATATCTTTAAAGATACCACCTGAGGTCTTCATATATTCGACGGGTTGCATACCAGGATCACGACTTGTAATAATAACTTGGCGAATCTCACCAATTTCGTTGTTCAAAATAGCATCTTTAATTGCGATTGTATCTTCATCAAAACGGCGGTTAAAAGCGAGCATTACTTTACCATTATGACTTTGAATTTCTTGAACTGCTGCAATAGAACGTTCAAAATCAAGATCAATTGGCTTTTCACAGAGAACAGGTTTTTTACGTTTTACTGCATGTAACATTAAGTCAACATGTAAATCTGTTGCCGTTGCAATTACAACAGCATCAACGTCATCTCTATCAATTGCTTCGTAATAGTCATAACATGCTTCACAATTAAGTTCATTGGCAAGCTTTTCCACACCCTCTTTCCATGGGTCTGCAATGAGTTTCAATTCACATTGCGAATTAAGAAAAGCGCTTTTAGAATGAATTTGAGCAATACGTCCTGCGCCTAAAATAGCAACTCTCAACATTTCTTACTTCCTTTTAGAAAATAGGTAATCATGAAAAATACCCTGTTGATAATTAGGGTATACAAGCCGTTTTTGAAAAAGAATAGCTATTTCTAAAAACACTTTTTCATTTTTGAAATTACCAGATTGCATTCCATTAGCATTTTTATAGGCAGATTAAAACCCTTTATTTTTCCAGATTATGCAAAAGACATTTTCTAATTTGACATTTTTTTCCAGTTTTTGCGCTCCTATACTTCAAAACAATTGATAAGAACCATCCCCCAACAAATGAATGTTGGAAAAATTGATTAGTGAGTAAGTGCGACAGGAACGTCGTAAATATAAGGGAGAAGTGAGTTTGATAACTTACTCAAAAGACAAATAAATTTATAGTTGTTAACCAAGTGTCTTAAGGCATCTAATTTGATGCTTTCAGGCTATCTTTTTTCAAGCGATCATGCAGATTTTGAATGGAATTAAAGATATCTGCAGATAAAAATTGTGCTTAATTAAGTTAAAGGAAAATGAAAATGAAAATGTATAAGACTCTTTCTACTTCTATAGCTGCGATAGCTTTAGCAACATTTGCTAATTGTACTTATGCCGCAGGTGAGTTAATTGGTATTGCTATGCCAAACAAAACAGAAGCCCGCTGGATTATGGATGGAAATAATATCGTCAATAATCTTAAAGCTAAAGGCTACAAGACGGATTTACAGTATTCAACTTATGATGTGCCAACTCAGATTTCTCAGATTGAAAATATGATTACGGCAGGTGTTAAAGTCCTGATTATTGCTCCAGTAGATGGGACAACCGTTTCGAATGTAGTACGTAAAGCAAAACAAAAAGGTATTACTGTAATTTCATATGATAAATTGATATTGAAAACCAAGGATGTTGATTATTATGCAACTTTTGATAATTTTCAGGTAGGTGCACTTCAAGGTATTTCGATTGTTAAAAAACTTGGATTAGATAAAGGTAAAGGGCCATTTAATATTGAGCTTTTTGCTGGTTCTCTTGATGACAATAATGCTCATAAATATTATGCAGGTGCAATGTCTGTATTGAATCCATATATCGCCAAAGGCAAGTTGGTGGTACGCAGTAAACAAACTGATATTAACAAAGTTGCGATTCTACAATTTGATGGTGCAAAAGCCCAAGCTCGAATGGATAACCTGCTCAGTGCTTTTTACGGTGGTACCCATGTAGATGCTGTTTTAGCACCCAATGATAATATTGCAACAGGTATTATCTCTTCGCTCAAAGGGGTTGGTTATGGTCGTCCTAATCAGCCTATGCCTGTTATTACCGGTCAAGATGCTCAGATTGCAAATATCAAAGCCATTATCCGCGGCGATCAAACATCAACCGTATTTAAAGATACTCGTTTATTAGCCAAAGCAGCAGCTGATATGGTTGATGCAATTGTCACACGTAAATCTGTTCCGGTTAATGATACAAAATCTTATAACAACGGTGTCAAAGTCGTGCCGACTTATTTAGCGAAGCCTGTTCTAGTTGAGAAGAGTAATTGGAATGCGGCACTTGTAACATCAGGTTACTACAAAGCAACTCAACTGAAATAAGTTATTCAGTCATCACTTTCTGCAAGCTTTTCAGAAAGAAAATAAGGCTATTAATTTGGATAAATGCTGGTCAGGTTGCTGATCAGCAGAGGGTTGCTGTATGGAAACAATACTTGAAATGCGTGGCATTAAAAAGAGTTTTGGACATGTTCAGGCACTAAGTCACGTTGATATGGTAGTTAAGACTGGGGAGATTCATGCAATTTGTGGTGAAAATGGTGCTGGTAAATCGACCTTAATGAAAGTTTTGAGTGGTGTTTACCCTCATGGCTCATTTGATGGTCAAATTTTATATCAAGGTGAAGTGCAAAAATTTTCTAATATTCATGACAGTGAACAACGAGGGATTATCATTATTCACCAAGAGTTGGCATTAGTGCCGATGCTATCTATCACCGAGAACATTTTTTTAGGTAATGAACAGTCCAAATTTGGTGTGATTGACTGGAATAGCTCTTATAACAAAACCAAACAGGTGCTTGCTAAAGTTGGTTTGTTGGATTCACCTGATACACTTGTTAGCGATCTTGGCATTGGTAAACAACAATTAGTTGAAATTGCTAAGGCATTATCAAAACAAGTGAAACTATTGATTTTGGACGAACCAACAGCCAGTTTAAATGATAATGACAGTGATCGGTTATTAACTCTGTTATTAGAGCTGAAGTCGCAAGGTGTCACCTCAATTATTATTTCACATAAATTAAATGAAATATCTAGAGTTGCTGACAGTATTACCATTATACGGGATGGAGCATCTGTTGATTATCTGAATTGTCGTACGGAAGAAGTCAGTGAAGATCGAATTATTAAAGCGATGGTTGGTCGTGACATGGAAGACCGTTATCCAAAACGAAGTTCTCAAATTGGCGAAGTTTTATTTGAAGTCAAAGACTGGTGTGTTGATCATCCAAACCACGCTGCACGTGAAGTGATAAAAGGAATTAGTCTTAATGCACGTAAAGGTGAAATTGTTGGGATTGCGGGACTGATGGGTTCAGGTCGTACTGAATTAGCAATGAGTATATTCGGCAAATCTTATGGCAAAAATATTCGTGGTACGGTTTCAATTCATGGCAAGGCTATAGATGTATCAACGGTTCGAAAGGCTATTGATAATGGTCTGGCTTACGTCACGGAAGATCGGAAAGGGTATGGTTTGTTGCTTGACGAAAGTATTAGAAAAAATACCCCTTTAGCTAATCTGTCAGGTATTTCTAACCATCTAGTGACGAATGAGCATCAAGAAACCAAAATTGCAAAAGAGTTTCGAAACAAGCTTAGGATTCGAAGTGCAGATGTGGAACAACATACTGGCAATTTGTCGGGGGGGAATCAGCAAAAAGTAGTGATCAGTAAATGGTTATTTACTGCACCTGACGTACTTATTCTTGATGAACCTACACGTGGTGTGGATGTGGGTGCAAAGTATGAGATTTATACGATTATTGATCAGGTTGCCCAAGAGGGTAAATGTATCGTGATGATCTCATCCGAGATGCCAGAGCTATTGGGGATGTGTGATCGGATCTATGTCATGAATGACGGGAAAATTGTTGGGGAGTTTCTGGCAAAAGATGCAAGCCAGGAAGCCATTATGCGATCTATTATGAAGAATGGAGAAAACTAACATGAGCAATACGGACATTTCTAATCCTACTATTAGTTCTGGAAGTAAAAAAAATAATACGAATATATTGGCACAGGGTTTACGGGAGTACGGTTTATTATGTGCCTTGCTGATTATTGTAGTATTTTTCCAGATCGCAACAAATAACGTTTTATTACAACCGTTAAACTTAACAAATTTGATTTTGCAAAATGGTTATATTGTCATCATGGCATTAGGTATGCTCATGGTGATTGTGTGTGGACAAATTGATCTTTCTGTTGGCTCTGTGGTTGGATTTACTGGAGCGATGGCTGCCAGTTTAATGGTCACACATGAAATGTCTTTTATCCCTGCAATGATCTTATGTATTCTTGCTGGTGCTGTCATTGGAGCAATTCAAGGCTATTGGGTTGCATATTGGGCAGTTCCCTCATTTATTGTGACATTAGCAGGCATGTTAGTTTTTAGGGGTTTAACTCTGATTTCGCTTGATGGGCAATCTGTTGGACCATTTGAAGATAGCTTTACCATCATTAGTACGGGGTTTATTCCTGATTTCTTTGGTCTTGAAAGTCTGCATGTGACATCTCTACTTTTGGGTGTTGTCGTGAGTGTGGCTTTTTTTGTGATCGAATTACATCAGCGTAAACAAGCTTTACAGCATGGTATTGATAATGGTTCGATGGGCATGTTTGTAGTGAAGAACTTGGTATTAAGTGCAGTCATTATAGTTTTTTCTTATTTGTTAGCATCTTCTCGTGGTATGCCAACCGTTTTGATTATTATGGGCATTCTGGTTGCGTTATACACTTTTATTATGAATAGAACGACAATAGGTCGTCGTATTTATGCGGTTGGTGGTAATGCAAAAGCTGCGAAACTTTCTGGGATTAATGCAGAACGTGTCATTTTCTTTTCCTTTGTAAATATGGGTATATTGGCTGCATTTGCAGGACTTCTTTTTGCAGCTCGTTTGAATAGTGCAACGCCATCGGGTGGTTATGGTTTTGAATTAGACGTTATCGCAGCCTGTTTCATTGGTGGTGCGTCTGCTTCTGGTGGTGTTGGTAAGGTCTTTGCAGTAGTCATTGGCGCATTTATTATGGGTGTTATGAACAATGGTATGTCGATCTTGGGAATTGGCGTTGACTATCAACAAGTTATTAAAGGATTGGTATTGCTCGGTGCAGTACTGATTGACGTTTATACAAAAAATAAAGCTTAAGCAATAGACCCTTGAGATTGAATATCATATTTCAAGGGTTACGGATTGATGTTTAAATAACAGCAGTAGAAGTATGCCCTTAACCATTTTCAGAAAATCCAGAAAGAGTTGCAGCAATCAGTTCAGGTTTTAAATTAAACATAAATATAGATGGAGGTAATTAGCCTCGATCTATATTTTTATTACGATTTATTTCTTTCAACACACCAAGTTAAATTTACTTGGATAAGAAATTGACGGGGAGAGGAGCAGGGCTTGAGCTTTCAGTGAAGCTAAGTAGAGTTAAAGGCCTTTTTAAATACCGGCAATCAATGTCATTTTGGAGTGCTTTATCAATCCATTATTATCCTAAAAACATCAGATTGAATATTTAAAAACTAAGAAAAAAGTAGGTAATGCTCTTTTTTCAGTCTTTAAGCCTAATCCACGTTTATTCTCGTTCAAGTAGCGAAATTCCAATATAACCTATTAATGTCAACTTGTTGCCATCTGAACTGAGCTTTACCTTGGTAAGCCTTGCCTGTCTCTGGATCAACAACAATGGCATTAATATATTCATTTGAATTTTCTGAATCTGGTATTAGATAAGATACCTAAACTTAGAAGTAAAATATATCGTCGTACATTTATTTTTTAATAGGCAAGAAAACACTTTTATTTGCTATTGAAAGTCCCAACTAAATGCAGCACAAATCCAATTAGAAAATTCATCTGCTAAATGCATTTGATGACCGGAAATGATTGATGGAAGAATAAGTAATGGATACTCAACAGTTAATCTTGCTCTAAATCCATTTTTTTCATTACGGAATTGATGTCTAACACCGCCTATTGCAAGACCATCCGATGATCTAGCGACACCTGCAATTTGTAAGGGAAATGATAGATCAATTTCAGAACGTAGGCTCGATAAATCTTCATAATCAATATAGAACTTTGCTACTAAAGGTGAACCACCATTAGTTTCTATAACTTCCTGAAGGTCTTTATTTGTTGCGATGACGTAATGATCTGGGGTACCTGCAAGCATAGCAGTTTCATTATTTGTTTTACCGCATTGTTCAAACCATTCAACAAATTGTTCTGCTTGTGCATTTTCAACAAATATTTCTGTAATGCTATAACGTCTTAGACCAAAAGATAGCCAAGCTGTCAATTTTGCAAATTGATCAGAAAGCATAAGTTCATTCTTCAGAATTTTTTTGATTCTCTTTTGACCAAGCTCAACCTTTCGTTCAAGTAATTGATGTCTTAAAGACATAATATTCTGACTTAAAGGCTTAGATCCTAATTTTTTTAAAACGATATTAGCTCTTTTCGTTTCCCATTTTATGATGTCTTCATTCGCTACTTTTTGGTCGTTAATATAGACATGAATGTTAGAATGCATAAGAAGATTCCCTTTAATAAACCATAAAGCAACTATAGTTGCTTTATGGTTTGGGGTAAATATATTTGGAGAAATTTTAGATGGATGGTCATGCTTCTAGTTCGGAATCAAAAGTAATTAAACAAAGTCGACCAGGTGGTCGGGCTGAAAGGCTGGTTTTGGCTATACATGACGCAACTTATATTCTTCTTCAACAAACTAACTTTGAAGAAATCGAAATTCCAGATATTGCAAAATTAGCAAATGTAAATAAAACAACAGTTTATCGTAGATGGCCCACTAAAGTGGATCTTATTTTAGACGTTGTTTTGACACGCTTGAAAGTAGACATGGCTTTACCTGATACAGGATGCCTAATTGATGATTTGAATATATTTCTAAAAATGATTGCCTCAACTATAAGTACACCGTTTACATTGAATATTTTACGTGCACTTTTAAATCAAAGGGATGAAAATATTATAAATGCTAGAAAACAGTTCTGGGATGAACGTTTCTTGCTTGCAACACCATTAATTGATCGAGCGATTCAAAGAGGCGAACTCGCTGAAACAACTCAAGTAAGGGAGTTTTTTGAATGGGCTGCTTCTCCACTATTTTATAGAGTTGTAATCATTGGTGATTCTGTTTCAGATGAGGATATAGAGTTAATCGCACAGAGAGCTATATTAATATTTAAAAAAAATAGATAAATCATTGTGATTGATGCTTTTAAAACAGAATAATGTAAAGATAGCTGTCTGCTAATTACATCTTAAAATATTGAATAGCAAATAAATCCTTTTTAGGGTTTAATGATACGATACGTTTCGTATTTAAGTGGTTTGATTCTATGAGTCTACGGTGGCTTTGTTGCACAAAGATTTAAAATTAAAGTTCCCCTAAGTTATCTAAATTTAAGATACAACTCGGGTATGAGGTCTTCCTAATTCCGTGAATTTATTTAATACTGCTACACGTGCATGAATCTCATTGACCTGACTTTGAAAATGTCTTGCAGTCAGTTTATCCCCTAATAATTTGACGCAATGCATCTTGGTTTCAACCAAACTTCGGCGATGATAGCCAGACCAGTTTTTCCATATAGTCCTACCCAAATGTTTAACTGTTTGAAGCAGTTCATTGCGTTCTAACGAGCTAATCTTTGTATCTTTCCAAGGTTTAGCATTTTTTCTGGGTGGGATTACTGTATGAGCTTGCCGATCGGAAATCACTTCTCGACATTGTTTCGTATCATAAGCTCCATCAGTATAAACGAAATCAATTGGTTCAGCTGGTGGAATCTGATTAAGTAAATCACCGAGTACCTGGGAATCACTGACGTTGTTTGTAGTGAGCTGAACTGCACGTATTTGCAGGGTTTCAGCATCGATACCAATATGTAATTTACGCCATTGTCGACGATATTCAGGCTGATGTTTCTTACGTTTCCACTCACCTTCACCTAAAAATTTCAAACCTGTAGAGTCAATGAATAGATGGAGTCCACCACTACTTCTTTGATAGCAAATCGAAATATCAATATGCTTTTGTCTTCTACAAAGGGTGGAGTAATCTGGTGCTGCCCAATCCAAGCCAAAAAGTTGAATGAGACTTTGAACAAAGCCAGTGACCATACGTAAAGACAGACGGAATAATGATTTAATCATTAAACAACATTGGATTGCTGTATCTGAATAGGTTTGATTTCGACCTTGTTTGCCATGCGGTTGTTCATACCACTGAGTATTTGGATCAAACCAAATGGCAATATTTCCACGATTAATGAGAGCTCGGTTGTATGAAGACCAATTAAGAGTACGGTAAACTTTAGGGCGAGGCTTATTCATTTGAAAATTATAGTGTGGAATCAGCCTTTAGAGATAGGTTTGTGCAACAAAGCCCCTTGAAATTAAAAATAAAAAAAGTACGTGGCTAAAATTATTAAAAAAATCTTTGAAAAATAAATACTTAAATAAGCACTTTATTCTGAATAAATAGGTTGAATTAAAATACTTTTATAAAAAATAAAATAAATGGGCTGTTTCAAACTTCGAAATTAAGTCATGAGTATTGAGTCTATTTTTGATGTTTTTATATTAACTTAAAGTTAATGAACTCTTATTGAGGTTGATTGATCAAAATCTAAGAAAAAGCTTTTATAGATTCAAAGCAAAATACAACATCAGGATAAGTCACATGGAAGGATCAGTTCAAAACAAAGAACGTGTCTGGAATACACGTCGACACGCAAAACAACTCAAAGTTGATATGGCACGTAAATATACCGATGGGGTGGTTATACCTACACAGGACATTATCAAGGTCTTGGAAACTTTGATTACGCCAGGCGATCGTGTCGTTCTTGAAGGGAACAATCAAAAACAAGCTGATTTTTTATCACGTTCACTGGCACAAACCAATGCTTCGGTTTTGTATGACTTACATATGATCATGCCCAGTGTTGGGCGTCCAGAGCATCTAGATTTATTTGAAAAAAGGATTGCCCGAAAACTGGATTTTTCATTTGCTGGGACACAGAGTTTACGCATCAGCCAGTTAATCGAAGATGGTTTATTAGAAGTCGGCGCCATTCATACTTATATCGAACTCTATTCGCGGTTATTGGTTGATTTAATTCCCAATGTTGTATTGTCAGCAGGCTTTATGGCTGATCGCCATGGCAATATTTATACAGGCCCAAGTACTGAGGATTCACCTGCTTTAATCGAACCTGCTGCATTTAGTGATGGCATTGTTATTGTTCAAGTCAATGAATTGGTTGATGACGTACAGGATTTACCACGGGTAGATATTCCAGCATCGTGGGTTGACTTTGTCGTGGTTGCGGATAAGCCATTTTATATTGAACCCTTGTTTACACGTGATCCCAAACATATTAAGCCTGTGCATATATTAATGGCAATGATGGCGATTCGGGGAATTTACGAACGCCACAATGTGCAATCACTCAATCATGGTATCGGGTTTAACACGGCTGCGATTGAATTGATTCTACCAACTTATGGTGAGTCATTGGGACTAAAAGGCAAAATCTGTCGAAATTGGACACTCAATCCGCATCCTACACTCATTCCTGCTATCGAAACAGGTTGGGTGGAAAGTGTGCATTGCTTTGGTACTGAGTTAGGGATGGAAAAATATGTTGCTGCTCGTCCAGATATATTTTTTACAGGTCGTGATGGCTCATTAAGGTCCAACAGGATGATGTGCCAGCTTGCGGGACAATATGCAGTAGATTTATTTATTGGTGCAACTTTACAAGTTGATGGTTCTGGACATTCTTCTACAGTTACCAAAGGACGCTTAGCTGGTTTTGGTGGTGCACCGAATATGGGACATGATCCGCGGGGTCGTCGACATGCCACACCCGCATGGATGGATATGCGTCCTACTCAGGTAAATGAGACTGATACCTTTTTGGCACGTGGTAAAAAGTTGGTGGTACAAATGGTGGAAACCTTTCAAGAAGGTGGCAAACCTACTTTTGTAAATACGCTTGATGCTGTGGATGTTGCGAAAAAAGCAGGAATGCCACTCGCTCCAATTATGATTTATGGAGATGACGTTACCCATTTGTTGACTGAAGATGGTATTGCGTACCTATACAAAGCCAGCAGTTTACAAGAACGTCAAGACATGATTGCCGCCGTTGCAGGAGTGACTGATATTGGCCTCAATCATAATCCAAAAACTACGGAACGCTTAAGACGAGAAGGACTGGTTGCATTTCCAGAAGATTTAGGTATTCGTCGTACTGATGCCACACGTGAGTTATTGGCCGCTAAAAATATTGCTGATTTAGTCACTTGGTCAGATGGTTTATATCAACCGCCTGCAAAATTCAGGAGTTGGTAATGAATGCCTATGTTCAATCATACTCACAACAACAATGTGCATTGTTGGCAGATTTAGCTGTAAATGCATTGATTGCCGAAGTTAATTTAACGCCGAAGCCTGCGTTGGTTGATCGACGTGGTAGCGGAGCACATGATGACTTAAGCCTAGTGTTGATGGAGCAATCTGCGTATAGCTTAAGACCTATGTTTTTACAAATGGCACAAGCTGCATTTCTACATGCTGACTGTTTGCAGACTTTACGAGAAGTGATTGGTGCAATAGGACGCGCTGGTGAAGTAGCAATGCTCGAAACCACATACGGTGTAAATACGCATCGTGGTGCAATTTGGGCTTTGGGGCTTTTGGTCACGGCGACAGCGCTAGCAATACATAATCAGTATTCTCTTTATGCTTATGATTTATGTAAGGTTGCTGGAAAAATTGCAAAATTAGAAGATAGGTTGATTCCTCTACAACAGTCAAGCCATGGGCAACAGGTACAGCAAAAACTCGGTATAAAAGGAGCTAAAGCTCAAGCACAAGAGGGTTTTCCTGCGATTGTCGAGCATGCATTACCTCAACTTCACTACAGTCGAAAGATTTCTGGTAACGAGCTTGCTGCTCGAGTTGATGCCTTATTGGCTTTGATGAGCATTTTGGACGATACCTGTGTACTGTACCGTGCAGGGCGAATTGGGCTAAGCCGTATGCAAAAAGGTGCACGTTATGTACTTCGTTGTGGCGGATATGCAACTGTTGCAGGGCAATCTGCGCTGAATTTTTTAGAAATGGATTTAATGCGACTTCGTGCTTCGCCAGGTGGAGCAGCAGATTTACTTGCAGCAACCTTATTTTTGGATTGGGTTGAGCATAATCTTAATGAGGAAGGAACGTAATGGAAATACTCAAATTTGAATTTGTTGCTGGCTCAGCACCAGGTAAGCAGGTATTGGTGGGCTGTGTGGGTTCAGGAGACCTTGAAATTTTAATGGAACCTAATCTGGCAGGAAAACTTTCAATCGCAGTGACAACTTCAGTCGATGGCAGTGAACAACGCTGGAAAAATGTATTTGAACGTATGTTTACAGAGCAAACTCCGCCAGCAGTACATATTGAGATCCATGATTTTGGCGCAACACCAGGGGTTGTACGTTTACGTTTAGAGCAAGCTTTTGAGGAGGTGAACTGTGGCTAATTTAGAAATCTTACTGAACAAGCAAAGCTTTATCGAACTAGGTGCACGAGAACGTGCTAAAGCTTTACTTGATCAGGGAACCTTTCGAGAGTTACTTGATCCCTTTTCAAGAGTGATGTCACCGTGGCTGATCCAACAAAATATTGTACCGCAAGCAGATGATGGTGTAGTGGTTGCGAAAGGCTATTTAGAAAATCGTCCTGTGGTTGTTGTGGCAATTGAAGGTGGTTTTCAGGGGGGAAGCTTAGGTGAAGTCGGTGGAGCAAAAATTGCGAGTGCGCTTGAACTTGCTGTTGAAGACAATCAAAAGGGTATTCCAACTGCAGCTATTTTGTTATTGGAAACAGGTGGTGTTCGTTTGCAAGAAGCCAATCTTGGGCTTGCTGCAATCGCCGAAATTCAAGCCGCTATTGTTGCGTTAAGACAGTATCAACCTGTTGTTGCCATCATAGCTGGGAGTGTTGGATGCTTTGGCGGAATGTCAATTGCCGCTGCATTGTGTAGTTATTTGATCATGACTCAAGAAGGTCGCTTGGGATTGAATGGTCCACAAGTCATTGAGCAAGAAGCTGGTGTGAACGAGTACGATTCAAAAGATCGCCCATTTATTTGGAGTATTACTGGTGGCGAACAGCGAGTAGAAACAGGTTTAGCTGATGCTTTCCTCGAAGATGATCGTGAGCAGATTAAGCAACACATTATCGACTATTTGGAACAAGGCATTCCGCAACTTCATCGTAGTTCAAACTATGCGTTCTATTTGCCAAAACTTCAGCAGCTTGCAACGGAACAACAAGCAACCCCACAAAATGTACTGGATACATATCGAGGAGAACAGGTATGAATATGGATGTTCGTTCAGTGAAAGCCTCTCTTCGAGGTGAACACCGGTTTATTGCACTGAGTGAAGGTTTTCAGCAACAAACACAATATAGCAAATCTGTTTGGGTGGCTGATGGTCTATTGGGTGATCAGCCTACTCGTTTGATTGTAGTAGTTGCAAATACGGAGAACCAATTCCCTCGCGCACGTGCAGGCGAAGTCGGTTTATTGGAAGGTTGGACTTTGGCAAAAGCGGTAGATGAGGTGATACAAGTAGATCAGCATACCACTCAGAAACGCGCGATTGTTGCAATTGTTGATGTACCAAGTCAGGCCTATGGACGACGTGAAGAGTTATTCGGCATACATCAAGCCCTTGCCGGTGCAGTAGATAGTTATGCGCGTGCTCGGCTAGCACGACATCCTGTGATCAGCTTGTTAGTGGGCAAATCCATGTCAGGGGCATTTTTAGCTCATGGTTTTCAAGCCAATCGTATTTTTGCACTCCATGATGATGGTGTCATGGTTCATGCCATGGGTAAAGAGTCGGCAGCTCGTGTCACACTTCGGACTGTAGAAGAGTTAGAAAAATTGGCAGCCAGTATTCCACCAATGGCGTATGACATTCAAAGCTATGCCACGCTAGGATTGTTGACAGCATGTCTTGATGTTGAAAATGCGGATCAGCCTACAGCAAATGATCTGACCCATGTAAAACAGGTGATCACACAAGCAATCACTGACATTCAACAGCAAAACTCGACTGGGCTAGAGCAACGTTTGAATGGTGAAAATAGACAAATGTCAAAGCGTGTACGTGAGTTAATGCGTGCACAGTGGTCGATCTAATGCAGCCACAGGCACATGATCTCCTCTGGGGGCTGACAGAGCAATATCTTCCTTTGGATGTGCCAGATTGGGTGAGTCATGTGATTCAAAGTGGCGATCCTGTAGTAGTTCGTCGTGCAGTTTGTGTATCAGGGATGATTCCTGTTGGGGTTCGGGGGCGGCAAAAATCCCAACGTTATGCTTTGATGATGCCTGAGCAGCAAATTGAAAAATGCATAAAGCCTGAACAACTTTGTAAGTTGGGAGTTTCGCAATTTCCGCATTGGGCAATGCAAATTCTGCACTTACAAATGCAGATGAACGTGCTTTTGTTGCCATGGGGCTACACGGGCAGTATGGGGTTCGAGTTAGCCACGGGGCGTAAAACTGTGACTGCACAGAGCGATCTCGATGTACTGATTCGTACGCCTAAAGATTTGACTAAAGCGCGAGCTTTGAAAATATGGCAACAATTGCAACTGACGGGTTTGCCCTTGGATGTTCAGTTACAAACGCCTTTGGGTGGTGTGGCATTAAAAGATTGGGTGAGAGCAACAGGGAAGGTCCTACTCAAACGCAACCAAGGTGCTGTTTTAGTCAATAACCCTTGGCAAGGATAAGGCAAGTCAATGAGTTCGATTTGGGTGTTTCCGGGGCAAGGTGCGCAAAAGCCTAACATGTTACATGACCTACCTCAGATAAAGTCGGTGCATCAATATCTTGAGCGTGCATCAGATATTTTGGGTCAGGATGTGTTGCTTCTAGATCAGCAAGCAGCTTTACAGTCGACTTATGCAGTACAACTTTGTCTTTATATCGCGGGTGTGGTCAGTGGACATTTATTGTCTGAACAGCAACTCAAACCTGATTATGTTGCTGGACTCTCAATTGGTGCATGGGCCGCAGCTACAGTTGCGGAAGTACTCAGTTTTGAAGATGGTCTAAAGCTGGTTGCTCGCCGGGCAACCCTAATGCAAGACGCATATCCGACAGGATATGGAATGATGGCATTGATTGGGGCGGATAAAGCCAGTGTAAGCGAGTGGGTAAAGGAGGTGCAGCAAGATCAACAAGATGTATTTGTTGCCAATATCAACTCTGTAAACCAGATCGTGATTTCAGGAGTAGACATTGCGATGCAACATGTCGCTGACATCGCACGCCAAAAGGGTGTGTTGAGCAAAAAGCTGAGCGTAGCAGTCCCATCGCATTGTGAGCTATTAAAGAACCAAGCTGAAGCTCTTGATGCTGAGGTTAAAAAAATCAGCACAGGTTCACCAAAAATTCGTTATTTAAGTGGGACGACTGCACGGCTACTGGTGCATCAGGACCAAATTATCGATGACATCACATTTAACATGAGCAGAATGATTGATTGGGAAAGTACCGTTCAATCTGCATGGGAAAGAGGAGTACGCTTACAAATCGAAGCATGGCCAGGAACTGTGCTGACAGGTTTGGCAAAAAAAATATTTACAGATGGAACCGTCATGTCTTTTCAAGGAACACGTTTAGATACGTTAATCGTTGAAATGCAAAAGGAACGCGCTCACACGTTTTAGTCAAAATTTAAAGCAGTGAACGGACAAAAATGTCAAAGGAAACAAGGAATTTATCATGATTATATATGGAGTTGGTTTGCTTGCACTCTGTACACTGGTTGGTGTCGTTGTAGGTGATATGTTGGGCGTATTATTTGGCGTAAAATCTAATGTTGGTGGTGTTGGTATTGCCATGATTTTACTTATTTTTATTCGTATATGGATGGATAAGCGTGGTCTAATGACCATAGAAACTGAAAAAGGGGTGGTATTTTGGGGAACCATGTATATCCCGATTGTGGTTGCAATGGCAGCACAACAAAATGTGATTTCAGCAGTTTCAAGTGGGCATATGGCAATTTTTGCTGCCGTCGCCACTGTTATCGTTTGCACCCTCACAATTGCAGGTCTGAGTCATTATAAAAAAGGTGAGCCTCTTCCAAAAGAAGAAGAGTTTAATTTGGCAGAGTTAGGAGGCAAAGCTCATGGCTGAAACGATTTTAAGCGGTTTAACTCATCTTGGATTAGTCACTGCATTTGCTCTAGTCGCATTGATTATGTGGCTCTCTACAAAGCTTTCTAAATATTTGACCAAAGGGCGAGTACATGCATCTGCAATCGCAATTGTGATTGGTTTAATTCTGGCTTATGTCGGTGGTAGTGTCACAGGCGGTCAAAAGGGTATCACCGATATTGCATTATTTGCAGGTGTTGGTTTGATGGGGGGGCAATGCTGCGTGATTTTGCAATTGTTGCGACTGCATTTGAAGTGCAAGCATCAGAAGCAAAGAAAGCAGGCTTTATTGGTGTCCTCGCACTATTTTTAGGCACGATTTTACCATTTATCGTAGGGTGTATTTTTGCATGGTTATTTGGTTATCGTGATGCAGTCAGTATCACTACCATTGGTGCAGGTGCAGTGACTTATATTGTTGGTCCTGTTACGGGAGCTGCAATTGGTGCAAGTTCAGAAGTGATGGCTTTATCTATTGCGACAGGCTTGGTTAAAGCAATTTGTGTGATGGTGTCTACTCCAATGACTGCCAAATTTATGGGCTTAGATAATCCTCGTTCTGCTATGATTTTTGGTGGCCTTGCAGGAACTGTGAGTGGTGTATCCGCAGGTTTGGCAGCAACAGATCGCCGTTTAGTTCCATATGGTGCATTAACTGCAACTTTTCATACAGGATTAGGTTGTTTGATGGGACCTACAATTCTATACTTATGTGTCAAACTACTGGTCGGCTAAAATCCACCGTGTAAAATTAAAAAAGGCAATTCTCCTGACAAGGTGAACTGCCTTTATTTTTTAGTGTCGCAGCTTTTTGGTAAACATTCGGCATTCAGCGATCAGAGCCAGTAAATTTGGATCACGTTCTTTACTTTTTAAAAATACCAAGCCAATCTCTTGCTTAATTTTATAAGAAGTGTGTAGTGGGATAAGTTTGACGGAACTTTCATAAATGGTAGAAATACGTCCTGGCAATAAAGCAAACCCAACCCCCGAGCTGACCATACTAATCAAGGTGAATATATCACTGACTTCTAAGAAAACTTTTGGGTCAATTCCTGCTTTCTCAAAAATAACATCACTATCACTGCGAGTAGCAAACCCTTTTGCTAAGGTCAAAAAAGTTTCATTTTTAAGAAGACTTAAATCAATTTCTGGATATTGGGCATAAGTTGAATTTTTATTGACTGCTAAAAAAATTTCATCTTCAAACATAGATAAATGTTCAAAAACTTGATCTTGCGTCGTCTCATTGAGTGCAACAATAATCGCATCCAGTTCGGTCGCCTTAAGTTTTTTAACCAAGTCACGATTAGAACTTAATAACAGTTGAATATCCAGTTCACCGCGACGTAGTTTTAAACCACTGATCACACTTGGTAAAGTATTGACTGTTAACGAGTAGAGCGAGCCTAGATTGAGTACTTTAGCAGCAAAGCCTGCTGCTTCACGAGTTTTATTTACTGTGATGACAATATCTTGCACAATTTTTTGTGCGTGTTCTTGTAAAACATAGGCACTTTTTAATGGAATAAGTAGACGCCCTTCATTTTTAAACAGAGGGCAATGCAATGCACTTTCTAAGGAATGTAGGGCTTTGTGTACACTGACATTACTGAGGTCCATTTCAGCAGCGGTCTTAGATAAACTACCACAACGCATAAAAGCGAGAAATATCTGGATTTTTTTTAAGGTTAACTCTTCATCAATTTTCATTTCACAAATCCATTTTTTATTGAATATTATAGATAAAATTGATTGTCAATGATGTGTTTGGTTATGACAAAAATACAAAAATTTATATGCTGATGGAACCACAACACTGAATACCCACTGATTTTTTAGACACCTTTTAGTTGTATGTGGACTGCCACCACTCTCCTAGAAAAATTTAGTCTATTTTTTTTCATAGAAGAGAACCTTATGAGTGGACAAAGATATACTCCAGAGTTTAAAGATGAAGCTGTTAAATTGATTACCGAATGTAGATATTCTGTCCCAGATGTCGCAGAACTTTTAGGTGTATCACAGTACAGCACTTATAAATGGCTAAAGGCTGTACAACCCTTAAGCAACAATTCAGATAAACATGTACTACTCGAAGCAAAGAAAGAGATTCTCCGCCTGAAAAGTCAGCTTAAACAAACTGAAGAAGAGCGGGATATCTTAAAGTGAAAGCACTGCTTTCACGCCGCTTTGCATGACTGCCCGAGTAAAGTATCAGTTTAACCTTGAATACAGCCATCAATTTAAGATTAAAACGATGTGTCAGGTTCTTAAGATTGCGTGTGTTGGCTATTTATGAACCTGAATCAGGCAGGACAATTGAAGATAAGAGGCTATTACAACTGATACGCTCTTCTTATGATACTAGTTATGGTATCTAGGGTTATCGTCGCATCACGCTGGATCTTAAAGAGTTAGGTGAAAGCTATGGACCTAATCGTGTGCTGAAGATCATGAAGAAAAATAGTATTGTCGCTGTATGAGAATATAAAAAACATAAGAGTTATGGCTGTAGCCGTTCTCAGATTGTGCCACCAAATCACTTAAATCGAGAGTTTGTTGTAAACACGCCTGATACCTCTTGTGTAACTGATATAACTTATATTCGCACATGACAAGGCTAGTTATATCTAGCTGTGTTTTTTGATTTATATTCAAGGAAAGTGATCGGTTGGTCAATGAAACCTAGTCTAGCCAAGGATACCGTTTTGGATGCACTTCTTATGGCAGTGTGGTGACGCAGGCCTAAGGTACCTGTAATTATACACTCAGACCAAGGCTCACAATACAGCAGTGGGGACTGGCTGAAATTCTGTCAAAAGCATAATTTAGTTCCTAGTATGAGTCGTCGCGAAAACTGCTGGGACAATGCCGTTGCTGAATCTTTTTTAGCAGCTTGAAGAAGAAAAGAATTAAAAAGAGAATCTATAAAACTCGAGAAATGGTCCGTGCAGATGTGTTTGATTATATGGAGATGTTTTACAGTCGAATCAGACGTCATTCGCATCTTAATGGGATGAGCCCAGAAGTATTTGAGGTAGCTTCAAAATGAGGCTGTCTCATGTCTAAGATACTGGAAGGTACAAGCGATCATTCACTGTAAAACTCAGCAAATACTAAGTTTATGTATGAGCAGAGGCGCTGTACATGACTTTGAACTGTTCAAACGCAATCTGCATTTAGTTTCAACAAATTCATTTATTCTTGCAGATAAAGGTTACCAAGAGATTTATGCTATATATCCCAATAGCCTTTTACAGTGCAAGGCTAAAAAACGTAGTGAATTAGATCCTTTGCTAAAAATATATAATCGAGAAATTAATAAAAAAAGAATAGAGATTGAGCATGTATTTGGTACATTAAAAACTTTCAAAATCCTTGCAGAGTGTTATCGAAATAGAGGGAAAAGACTTGGCTTAAGGTTCAATTTGATTGCAGGTATTTATAATTTAGAACTGAGTAAAAAGTGATTTATGAAAGAGGTCTAGTGAACACAGAATCAGAATATAAATATATGCAATGGCCAGTTTAATAAGTTTACCGAATTAGCACATCGGTCTACCTAAACGGCTGCTTAAATTCTTAAGGTTTAGGTTTTTTCGATTTTAGAGTATTGGGTTAACAAATTCTGATCGATCTAATTGTCTATAATTTGGATTTGTTGGATGATTTCTTTTTTTACAGAACTGTGCTGCTCATCACTAATTTTCATTATTTCTACTTTTTTGGCACCTTTTTTGCTGAAGGTAAATACATCATTTAAGTGAAAGATGAGAGTGAAATGAAAAAAAGGTACAATTTAATACTACTGGCTATTTCAAGTTTTCTTCTATTTGGCTGTGGTTCAAATAATGATAACTATAATGGTCCTGTACAAGGCACAGCCTTAGTAGCCTCAGCAAATAAAGATAGTTCTGCAAACACCTCTACTAAGTTGGATGCCTCATCCGAGATCAAGAGTAAAAGTATCTTTGGTGAGGATAAACGCTTTATAGAACGAACTGCTGATGTTAATGGAGAGGCAAAATATATTTCGTCTCCTGCAATTGAGTACAATTTTGGGAATTTAATTGTTAACGGAAAAGGTGATTGGCGTGAGTATGGTCAGCCTGTTCAGACGAAAACAAGTGATGTACGAATTGTACCTTTTCATGGGTGGGTCCGATATCCACAGAGTAACTTAAATAACAGTACAAAAAAGTTTCCAATCATTATTTTTCTACATGGGCAGCATGTTACTAGTGATCCAAGCTATAAAGGTTATGATTATTTGGCAAAAAGTTTGGCAGAGCAGGGATATGTTGTAATGTCCATTGATGCCAACGATATCAATGGAACAGGTGGAGATTCATCTTCTCAGAGTCGTGGTCAGCTCGTTTTAGGTACATTAGATAAACTGGAACAATTGGATCGTTTTGGTGGAGCAGGGTTATTAACTGAACTTAAAGGAAAGCTGGATTTTAATAGTATTGGTATAATGGGACACTCCCGCGGTGGCCAGGGAATTTATCTTGCTATCAAGTTTAATACATCTCGTTTTGGTAATGATATCAATATATTCAAACAAGCCTTATTAAGTAATCCTAAAAATTTTAGAAATTTTCCAGATTTAATTGAGGCGGCAAAATCTGATAAGGAAGACAAGTTGCTTGAGCTGATGCTTGCAAAAAATATTAGCTTTTCAAAAACAACCGATTCAATCAAGCCCTATAACTTTAAAGCAGCCTTTGCGTTGGCACCTACAGATTTTGAAGAAATTAAAGGAATTACCAATGTTCCTGTTGCAACACTATTACCATCTTGCGATGGGGACGTTTCAAACCTACAAGGTGTAAATAATTATGATAATAATAGATTTAGTATGAAATATGATACAGCCCCTAAATTTCAAATACTTGTACGTGGAGCAAACCATAATTTCTACAATACAACTTGGTTGTATGATGATTATTCAACAGGGCAAGCTGCGTATAGTGATTCGTCATATTGTAATGCAAGTCGCCCTGATACAGTGCGATTAAACCCTGTAGATCAACGTAATATGGGGCAATTTATCATTAATAGCTTCATGCGTTACTTTGTTGGAGATGAAAAACAATTTAAATCCTACTGGAACGCTGTGGGTCAGTTGCCACAATCAGCTTGTCCGAAAGGCGATGAAACATGTGATGAGAGAGCGATTTTAACTTTGCAGAAGAATGGTAGTAAATTGATTCAGCGTTTTGAAGATGATAATGCATTGAGTACTAATTTGTTAGGTGGATTGAATAAATTTTCAGGTTTCTTACAGAATGGAATTGTTTCTTGTAAGTCTTATATTGGAAGAAAGGATCTAGATAAAAATCTGAAATGCTCTAATCCCGATGTTCCCAAATTTTATCAGGAAGCTGAATCCTACACGGGTGGATTGGTTTCATCTCCAGATCAACTGCAATTGTCGTGGGAGAAACCTAACCCTGTATATAGTCTTTCATTAAATAATCTTTCAACTCAGGGTTATGACAGTTTGACTTTTCGAGTGGCATTACCAGTAGATGTAGGACAAGAACTGAATGTCGAATTGACAGATTTAAATGGTAAGACCGCTACAGTTACAGCAAGTGATTTTAGTGATGCTTTTTACACCATCCCAAGGAAAAAAATGAATGGTATTCCTCTCCTTAGCGCAGAAGGTGATGATTTTTATAAAGGTAAAACTGCGGAAGCGTTAAATATGGTCAGTATTCCTCTTAAAGCGTTTAAGGGAATTGATCCTCTGTTTTTAAGTAAGCTGAGTTTCAGTTTTCCTAAATCAAATGGAACAGTTGTAATGAATGACATTCAACTACAGAAACTAAGGGATTGATAGATACCTTTGGACACCAATGACGAAGAAAAAAGCCAATGCTAGCCATTGGCTTTTTTCTTTTTGAGTGAAATTGATGTTTAATTTAAAATTTATTTATCGAAGCTATATCTAATCATGGTTGATGTAATCGTTTTATAGAATAGTGTTGTATTTTAAATATGTATTTCGTGATTTTATTATTTAATATTTTAAGTAGTTTTTTTAATTTGGTCGTATTGATTAATCATTTAAAGTTAAACTCATACTAATCTAAAAAAAGAAAACTGTATGTTCTGTTTATACGATTGATTAGATAAAGTAACTGAATTTAATTAAAGGGCATAGATGAGAATGTGAGGTTTGAGGTGGGTAGTAAAGAGGGCTGAACTTGGTGGAATAGTTCTAAACGAATGAAACTAGACTACAGCAACATAAATAAACCCAAAGATGATTTTAACCTGACTGTTAAAATCATTAGCCAGTATCTTAAGCATAAGGAATTGCAGGATTGGCAACCAAGAGAGTATATCAATGATATGGTTAAATGGCAGAGCATGGTGTGTCAGAAACAGGAGGTAGATGCCGAGCCATTAGTGGTGTTAGATAGTCGCTATGATATTAAATTAATTAAATTTTATTGGAATACTTATTGAAACTTTAAGTTGATTAGCGTCAAGAAACTCTATAATTATTTGTTATATTTGAATTTATCTAGCCTTAATAATATATGCTTAGATTTTTTAAATGACAAGCTAAAGAAAATCGTGCTTTTTAATTAATGGTCTGATCATAAATTCTGGAAAAATTTTGAAAGGGTACTTTTACGTGAAAATTACATACCCAAATAGTATATAAGTTCTCAATTAAATTTGTTATAAAGAATGATACAAAATTGATTTTGTACATTGTTTATAAATGGATACTACTCAATATTTTAAATAAAAGAGATTGGCGCATAATTTGCTAATTAAAACAAATATTGAGTGTTAGCTAGGTGAAAAGAATATGTTATCACTAAGCCAAGAGATGGATCTAAATCACTATTCCCGTCAGGCAGAATTTGCACACAGTTTAATGTCCTCAATATGTGGGGAGCACCATTTAGATACATGTGGTCGAAATGTCTTAGATTTTCATTATGAAGGGATTCGATTACCCCACAAGCGTATGGCAATCGGTAAGGTCAGTTATGGCGCAAATGTACTCATTAACACGTCTAATTTAAGAGCATATAGTATTAGTTTACCGATCCAAGGTAAGCAGACTTTAGCCATAAATGGTACCAATTATATTTCTAGTACTGATAAAGGGCTAATTTTATCTAATGCAGATTTACAAGATTTAGCGATTGATAAAGATTGTAAAAAATATCAAGTGGTTATTCCTGAGAAAAGTATGCAGAAGGTGTTAGGCGAATTACTACGACAGTCTGTTGAAGAGCCCGTGGTTTTCAATCCTGAAATGAGTTTGAATATTGATCAGGGGATCGGGATGTGGTGGCAAAATATTGATCATTTTTTGTTGCTTCGATCTCAATACAAAAGTATGCAGGGCTTACAACTTTGGTCAGAGGATTATGAAAATTTCCTGATTAAAGCTTTATTACTCTCGCAAGAAAATAATTATTCGAGCTTGTTAAGATCCTTATCTGATCAACAAGCGCCAGAATACTTACGTAAGGTGTGCGACTATATTCAGAAGTATGCCCATGAAGAGATTCGTGCAGAAGATCTGCTAAGATTAGCTGGCGTATCAAAGTCTAAATTATATGCTGAATTTCAACAGTATTATGGAACAAGTCCTTTGACTTTTTTACGTAGATATCGTTTACAACAAGTTTATAAGACTTTAAGTACCTCTATGGATAAAAATATTTCCATTTCAAAATTAGCTTTTGATTGGGGATTTAATCACTTGGGTCGTTTTTCACATGAATATCGTGAAGAATTTGGAGAGAATCCAAGTGAAACTAAGAATCGAGTAAAAATATAATTTGTTAATATATTCGTGCTTTTAAACTGATTTTATCCAAAATTTAAAAGCGCTAATAAACTACTTTAATCACTTACTTAAAGTACGAGTCGTTGATTATTTTAAAATGGAATTAATCAGCATTCTTTACAAACTGGTGCTTTAATCATTCTTTTTAAACTTGTCATATCGAGAAGCAATTTTTCTCTATAGATCAGATGCTGATCTAACAAATTAACAACAACCTATACTCGGCATCCTTTTCAATGGGCGCTCGATGAACGCAAGGTAAAACCTGTTGTGTTGGATGATCTACTGCTAAGCGCCAAAGATGTCCTGATCCTAAGTTTACAGGTTCTGAGTCGGGTTTTGGCTGGTAATGCAGATCAAAAAAATACTCTTGCAGAAAGGTTTCAAATTCTGCTTCAGGACCGTCATGTAATGCTTTAAGCTCTTCCCTGATTTCTGGAATTAAAATCTTTTGTTCTACTTGATCATTGGAGATGATGTCACTGGCAGTGCCATGATAGGTACATAAAAAAGTATCTGTTTCAATGGGCGAACGATCAACATGAAACGAATACACATCTGTAGAAATGAAATCCAGATCTTGGTCCCGTTCATAATGTTTAAGTAAATTCAGTGAAGGCGATGCGCCGAAATCAGTTAGAAGCTGTATATCCCTTAAGATGATATCTCTTGCTAGAATTCCTTTTTCTGAAAGTTGTAATGCTAAAAGATCTTCAGTAGAAACTTCGGTAATATTTTCTTTTAATTCAAGTTTAGACACAATTTCTTTAAAATCACCCAGCAAATCTCTGTTCCAACAAATAGCATTTATCTCGCCTTGAAATGTCGTATTTATAAGTTCTGAAAAAGTCGTTACTACACGAACTTGATTGTTGTCAGAAAATGCAGGCTGCATATTAGAATTTAATAAATCAGAAACCATGTCTAATATATTCACTCAGCTTGGTAGAATCAGCTTTATAGAAGTTGGGACGAATCACACAGAAGCGTGCATTACATGTAGCGTTAGACATAGCTTACTGAACAACAGGGTATTGTTGCAATGTATTGCTAAGTGAGATGGTTTTAATAATGAGTTCTATTGAGAAGTTTTGCAAAATTGCAGATTTATTTATTTAACTATGGCTTTCTGATCTGGTGAGCAAAATCTTGTTTAAGATAATGTTGTTCAGAATAGTAGATGACAAGATATTTATAAAAAGTGACAATCAGCTTATATCATAAGTCCTTATTAAAACCATAATTCAACATAAAAGCCCTCTCATCCTCGTCTCAGCCCAAAGGTAATTTCAATATCAAAACGATTCGCTCAATATGCTCATTTTTTGATTTATGAAAAAGATCTAATGATTTCTAAAATAAATTTTATGCAATGAATTTGCATCTTTCATAGTATTCCGCACTGATTGGATAATCCTCGCAGATTTTGGACAGACGTTAAATACCTTTCACAGACATGATAACGCTAACGGTTAGGTCTGGAATGGATGAAATGTCAGGTCAATATATTGAAGTAAAAACACAAACAGGGAAGTCATTTGCTGGGTATTTGGCAAGTGCAGAAGGCGGAAAAGGGCCTGGAATTGTACTGTGTCAGGAAATTTTTGGTGTGAATGCAGCAATGCGTATCAAGGCTGATTTTTTGGCTGAGGAAGGCTATACCGTATTGGTTCCAGATTTATTCTGGCGTACTGCACCCCGCATTGAACTGGGTTATACCGAGCAAGATTTTCAAAAAGCCTTCGAGCTTTATCAACACTATGATGAAGATCAAGGTGTCGAAGATATTCAAGATAGCTTGAATTTTCTCAAAACTTTAGAGAGTTGCGATGCCAGTGCAGGCTTAGGTGTCGTGGGATATTGTCTGGGTGGAAAACTGGCGTATCTGGCAGGTTGTCGTATTCCTGAAGTGGCCTGTGCTGTGGGTTATTACGGGGTAGGAATCGAGAAGACACTCGATGAACTTGAAAATGCCAAAGGGCGAGTAGTTTTACATATTGCTGCATTAGACAAGTTTACACCGCCAGAGGCACGCCAAAAGATTCTGGATGCTACCGCCCAATATAGCAATGTTCAGGCTTATGTCTATGAGGGTGTAGATCATGCCTTTGCCCGACCAAATAGCGAACATTATCACAAACCCTCCGCACGTTTTGCTCATGAACGCAGTATTACCGCACTGCATCAAAGTATCGGACCAGTTTATGATTTGGTTGCACTTTGGGAAGCGCATATCCGTTATGAATTTGATACACGCGATGTACCTGCCACTATGGCAACCATGGTGGCGCAACCCTATGTCAATCATATTCCAACATTGACAGGTGGTGTGGGATATAGCCAACTTGCCCGCTTCTATCAATATCACTTCGTTCATCAAAATCCTAAAGATATGAAGATCACGTCGATCTCACGCACTGTTGGTTCAACACAGGTGGTGGATGAATTCATTATGAGTTTTACCCATGACAGTGAAATTGACTGGTTACTGCCGGGTGTCGCGCCAACAGAAAAGTATGTTGAGATTCCTATGCTGGGTGTGATCCAGTTCCGTGGCCCAAAACTATGCCATGAACATATCTACTGGGATCAGGCATCCGTTCTGGTTCAAATTGGATTACTCAATCCTAAAGGGCTACCTGTTGCTGGTGTAGAAACTGCTCAAAAACTACTGGATGAAGATTTGCCATCCAATACCCTCATGCCATCTTGGTCAAGCAGCGAAGGCAAATCGTTTTAACTATCTAGGAGTGGAATATGGATATTCAATTGAATCAGAAAATCGCTGTGGTCAGTGGTGGCGCCACCCTGATTGGTCAGGCCGTGGTTCAAGCATTGGTCGATGCAGGCGCAAAAGTCATTATTCTGGATATTGACCAACAAGGGCAGCAAGTGGCGGATGCCATGCATGGGCAGGCGCAATTTATTCAAACTGATTTAAGCAGTGATGTGGCGATTGTAAACGCAGTAAAAACAATTCACGACAGCTTTGGCAAAGTTGATTATTTGGTCAATCTGGCCTGTACCTATCTGGATGATGGCTTTAAATCCTCACGTGAAGACTGGCTACAAGCATTGAATATTAATCTGCTTTCAGCAGTCGAACTGACCCGTGCGTTTTATCAAGATTTAAAAACCAAGCATGGTGCGATTGTCAATTTCACCTCGATCTCCGCCAAATTTGCGCAAACAGGGCGCTGGCTTTATCCCGTTTCAAAAGCAGCGATGCGACAACTTACCCAGTCCATGGCGATGGATTTTGCAGCAGATGGGGTTCGGGTTAATTCGGTATCACCTGGTTGGACATGGTCACGGGTGATTGCTGAAGTCAGTGGCAATAACCGAAGCAAAGCTGATGCCGTAGCAGCTGACTACCACTTGCTGGGACGTCTAGGTCATCCCGAAGAAGTGGCCAATGTGGTGCTGTTTTTACTCTCGCCAGCCGCAAGTTTTGTGACAGGCGCAGATTATTCCGTCGATGGTGGTTACTCCGTTATGGGGCCTGAAGGGAATTAACCTGCTATTCCACGTTTAGCCGATGACGCGTGATAGCAAATCAAACATTTAAAACACTCAATGAATTAAAAAATATGGGAGAACCATGATGCGTCGTATCGCTATAGTAGGAGCTGGTCAATCTGGATTGCAGCTCGGTTTAGGATTATTAGACACAGGTTATGAGGTGACGATTGTCACCAACCGTACTGGTGATGAAATTCGTCAGGGCAAAGTCATGTCAAGTCAGTGTATGTTTCACACAGCCTTGCAAACAGAGCGTGATGTTGGACTTAATTTTTGGGAAGAGCAATGTCCAGCGGTGGAAGGGATTGGATTTACACTGGTCAACCCAGAAACAAAACAGCCTGCCTTTGCATGGAGTGCGCGATTGGAGCGTTATGCACAATCGGTAGATCAGCGCGTCAAGATGCCGTACTGGATGGAAATGTTTGAGCATCGTGGTGGTCAGTTGATTATTCAAGATGTTGGGATAGAGGAACTGGAACAGCTCACTGCTGAATATGAGCTGGTCTTACTGGCCGCAGGTAAGGGGGAAGTAGTTAAACAGTTCGAGCGTGATGAAGCGCGTAGTTGTTTTGATAAGCCACAACGCGCGCTTGCCTTGACCTATGTGACAGGTATGAAGCAAATGTCGCCGTATTCACGTGTGACTTTTAACGTAATTCCAGAAGTGGGTGAATATTTCTGTTTTCCTGCGCTTACAGTTACAGGTGCTTGTGAAATTATGGTGTTTGAAGGCATTCCCGGTGGGCCGATGGATTGCTGGCAAGATGCAAAAACACCAGAACAGCATTTGCAAATGAGTAAAGATATTTTAAACAAATATGTGCCTTGGGAAGCAGCACGTTGTGAAAATATTGAATTAACCGACGCTGGTGGCTATCTGTCTGGACGTTTTCCACCGGGAGTGCGTAAACCGATATTAACCCTGCCATCTGGTCGTAAAGTTTTTGGTATGGCCGATGCGTTAGTGGTGAACGACCCAATCACTGGGCAAGGTTCAAACAATGCCGCCAAGTGTAGCAAAATTTATTTCGATGCCATTTTAGCGCATGACAATCAAACATTTACAGATGAATGGATGCAACAGACATTTGAACGTTATTGGGCATATGCCGAAAAAGTCGTGGCTTGGACCAACAGTTTATTGTTGCCACCACAACCGCACATGATTGAGCTTTTGGTGGCGGCTGAGCAGAACCATGCCATTGCTTCGAGTATTGCCAATAATTTTGATAATCCACGCAATTTTGCCCCATGGTGGTTTGATCCAGAACAGGCGCAGCGTTTTATCGAATCGAAAAGCTGTCAAAAAGTGGCTTAACAGGGAAGCAAAGTCAAAGGTGAATGTTATGAATATCAACACATCGCAGGAACTGGATTTAAAACCGATTGATACGGAAAATCCAAGAGAAATCCGCAACCTGTTAGGGCAGTTCGCTACAGGGGTTACGGTGATTACAACCCGTGGACGAGATGGACGAAAAGTTGGGATGACAGCCAACTCGTTTTCTTCACTATCACTCGATCCTCCGCTGATTTTATG
This sequence comes from Acinetobacter sp. LipI_19, assembly GCF_058242925.1. Classification (NCBI taxonomy): domain Bacteria; kingdom Pseudomonadati; phylum Pseudomonadota; class Gammaproteobacteria; order Moraxellales; family Moraxellaceae; genus Acinetobacter; species Acinetobacter sp. LipI_19. Next base: position 2,369,129 of record NZ_JBZAYK010000001.1, on the reverse strand, counting down.
GAGTTTGTCAAAGACTGCACCAAGTTTATTAGATTTTACTGAGGCCGAATATTTTGCAATTCATATGCTGGCACAAGAACATCACTCACTTTCAGGGCATTTTGCCCGTGGTTCAGAGGATAAGTTTGCCAACATTGCACATCGTGAGTGTGAGCGCGGTTTACCGTTACTAGAAGATGTATTGGCAACATTGGTATGTAAAAACGTAAATCAATATGAAGGGGGGGATCATCTGATTTTTATTGGTCAGATTGAACATTATCAACATCGTATTGGTGAGCCCTTGGTGTTTCATGCGGGCAAGTATCGTATTGCTGCAGCACATCCAGAACTGAGTATTTAACAGCAACAATCACGATCAATTTTGATCGTGATTTTTTTCGGGGATCGAAAATGAAAAATAATGTGATCAAAAGAGGTTTTCTTGCTGGAACAGTGGTCTTAACAGCGGTTGCAGCACAGGCATATGACTTGCCGACGGTGAATCTGGGCATGACCAGTTTTCTGGATGGTGGACTGCCTGCTGGGCCGGGATGGTATTCTCAAACTTATCTGCAAAATTATGATTCGAACAAGTTAAAAGACAATCAAGCTCATCGGTTAGCTTTACCCAAGACCGACTTAAATTTTCAAGTCATTGTTGAACAAGTTAGTTATCTGTCCGATGTGCGTGTAGGTGAACACGCATCGTTAGGATTGAATTTACTGATTCCATTTGTCAGCAAAATGGATATGGAGGATGGTTTAAATAATGCTGCGATTAAAGCCCAAGGGGGTTTTGGTGATCTGATGATTGGGCCATTTATCCAGTTTGACCCAGTCATGGGCAAAGATGGTCCTAAATTTGTACAACGTTTTGAATTTCAGGTCAATTTACCGACAGGGAAATATGATCAGAATAAAAATATTAATCCGGGCAATAATGCTGTCTCATTTGATCCATACTGGGCAGCAACTTATTGGTTTAATCCAAAGTGGACGGTTTCTACACGTCTGCACTATTTGTACAATTTTAAAAATGATGATCCAAATTATAGCTTCGGTCTTGCAGATGATATTCAGGCAGGGCAAGCAATCCATGCCAATTTTGCAACAGACTATGCGCTTACACCACAATTACGCTTAGGGATCAATGGTTACTGGCTCAAGCAAATTACTGACACGGAAGTAGAGGGTGAAAAATTAACAGGCACACGTGAACAAGTGTGGGCGATTGGACCGGGGGCGATGTATAGCTTTTCTAAACATGATCATATCGTGACAAATGCCTATTTTGAACAGGATGCAAAAAATCGTCCTGAAGGAACTCGTTTGCAATTACGTTATATTCATCACTTCTGATGTGAAACGCTATGGCAATATCCTGACAGATATACTTGACCTATTTAGATACGTCTAAATAGGTTTTTAACTTTTTATATTCAATAAAATCTCTTTAACTAAATCTCATCGGTTGCTTAAGAATATGGCTTAAACCTGAGATCTTGCTGTTCAAGGGTGCTACGGCGTGTACAAGAGGGTAATTCACCATAACGACGTTTATATTCCTGAGAAAAACGCCCAAGATGACTAAAGCCCCATTTAAACGCGACATCTGTGACTGAGACATGCTCATTTTGTAGGAGTTCCATATGCGCTTGTTCAAAACGCAATTCTTTTAAGTATGACATTGGAGTGGTGTTTAAAAAGCTTTTAAATCCTGCAAATAATGTACGTACGCTTACGCCTGCCTGTTCAGCCAATTGTTCAATGGTTAAATTTGCGTGTAGATTTTCACGCATATAGGCTTCAGTACGTTTGACAAAATAAGGTGAAATGGCTTTTTCTCTGTACTGATCGATTTGATGCAATAAGCTGTTTGCTTGGCCGTAAATCAGGGCATTGAATAGACTGGATTCAAACTGCTTAAATGCCATTGGGTGATGTAAGGGATGTTGTTCACAAGCAAGTGCATCCATCAATGTACGCATCAATTGGAAAAAATAAGCACCGCCTTGGGTAGAAAGATCAAGCTTGGGTTCAAAAATAGGAGGGTGCTGCTGTGCGTCTGGAAGATGCTGGCGGCAGTGCTGTAAAAGGTCATCTTTATCAATTTTGAGAATCAGCTGTGGGGAGTTGGCATGCCAGCGCATTTTTAGCGATTGTTCGGGTGAAATTAGAGAGGCAACTTGCGGATAAGAAATAAATTTTTGTTGATTCATTTCAATTTCTGCATATCCCTGTGTTGGGATTTGAATCAGATAAAATTTTTCTAAATGGTCAGGTTCAATATAGACATCGGCACTGTATTCAAGACGACTGATGGATAATCGTCCTGCTTTAAGATGGTGCATGGATGAGTGAAAATCATGTTGCTGTTGTACGATTTTTAATAGATGTGGTTTGAAGATTTGCCCAACACTTTTGCAGGTTTCGCCCAAGTCTTGATGGTGAAAGACTAAGTTTTGTGATGAAAAAATGGGGCATTGCTGTAAATGACGTCCATTGAATTCCATAGTAGGATCGACCTGACTCATAAATATTCCTTTTGGCTGGCTTGTTTATTACAGCTAATCTTTATGTCACATGATGACCTGATTAAAAATGCACTAAACAATACTTAAAACTTTAAGTGGCTGGCAGTGATATAAAGAGTTAAGCAAAAAATAGACCAAGTAAAATACCTCGATACAACATATTTTTAGTCTAGTTTGGCGTGATCAAATCAATAAAAACGTCATAGTATTTTTAAAAAAATAAAGGATAGCATTGATCATTCTTTGTACTCTTTATATGATCCTATTCCTTAAGATCTATCCCTATGTATAGCAAATCTGACTAAAATGATCAATTTGTTTTTGGTTGTTTTTATTGGTTTAACTCATTGAATAATATAGTTATATTAAAAATCCTCATATTATTTTAAATATCAGGATATCACCAAACTGAAATATTCAGGCCACGTAGAAAAAATATCCAAATTCCATCAATAAATCATTCTATGATCTCGCTATTTAATAAGTTTTTTTGCCCAATTAAGATTAGAATCATCTTGAGCTTAACCCTGCTGTGAGTTGGTGTCATATCTTAAGATATGACACGCATTTTGTTGTTAAAACTAAGTTCTAACTGTATTGCTCTGTAAGAATTTCTCACTGTAAATCGAACAATCTTCGATAGATTGCTCATCTAGCCAAGATTTAACGGCTTCGATCATCGGTGGCGGGCCACATAAGTACATGTCGAAGCGTTGTTGTTGAAGTTGTTGTTTATCCAGATGTTGATGGATATAGCCTGATTTTCCTTCCCATCGTTCTGAGGCGCTTGAAATGATCGGATGATAACTAAAGTCTTTGATCTTTTCTGCATAGGCGATCAAACGCTTTTGTTCACATAGATCGGCTTCTGCATTGACGCCATAATAGAGTTGCACTGAGGGTTGATTTGGTTGATCGGCAATATTATCGAGCATACCTAAAAAAGCCGATAAGCCTGTACCACCTGCAATAAAGATCAGAGGGCGTTCAGCTTCACGTAGGTAAAAACTACCTAAAGGTGCTTCCATCATCAGACTTTGTCCGATCTGACAACGTTCTCTGAGATAATTACTCATTACACCATCTGGCAGCAGACGAATTAAAAACTGAAGTTGATTGTTGGCATTGGGACGATTGGCAAATGAATAAGAACGCCAATCGTCAGTCTCTGGAATTTGTAAACGTGCGTATTGACCCGGTAAGAAATTCAGTTCTTTGTCAAAACTACTGGCATCCAGATGCAAGATCGCGGTGGTTTCTGAAACCAATTCAACAGCAGTAACCACCGTGGTAATTTTTAAAGTTTCACCCGCATTACAGATTTCAGAACTATGATCGAAATAAAAAGCGGCATTAGACTTAACCCGTGTTTGGCAAGCTAGCATTTTACGTTCAGCCAAATCACGTTCGCTTAATGCATCCTCATCGACATATTCTTGTTCATAAATACCCGTTTCACATTTTCCCTGACAGGTTCCACAAACACCTTCGCGGCAGTCGAGCGGGAGGTGGATTCCTTGACGAACCGCTGCATCCAACAGTAATTCGTCTTCCTGTACCGCGATAAAAAATGTTCTACCATCGGCAAAGTTGAGTGCAACAGAATGACTCATTGTATTTCTCCTTAGACGTGATAGAAATCGAGAACCGAATCTATCTTGTCATTAAGCAATACGCTGTGTTGACGACGAATACGGAAGCTATCTTCAGTTGGACGGAGCAAATAAGTGGCATGACCATAAAAGCATCCTTCAAGGCCCTGACGATTATAAAGCGTGCGCCAACTTACCTTTGCCTCAACCAAACCATCTTCCTGAGTCTTTACTTGTACATTGTGAATATTATGTTGAGTGCGCGGTAAAGGCATTGCAGAAGCTGCTTTTCCAGTGCGGATACGGAACACACGATCTTCAAGTCCTGAACGATCGGGGTAATAAATATAGGACAAGCCTTGATTGGGATCTTGAACGTAGTGATGGTCATCAATCCATTGTGGGATATGATATTCGCTGTCTTCATCATAGAGTTCGAGGTAAGCATCCCAATCATAGCGATCACACAGTTCTGCCTTTTTATACAGGAATTGAGACACTGCAAAATGAAGTTCTAGAGACATGGTTACACCTCATCCATAACAGATTGATTTAAAAAAGTGACTTCTTGCATCTTAAGTGCTTTTTTATTGAGCCCATTGAGGAGCAGGCGTTGCCAGTGACCATGCTGGTTGACATATAGCCCTTCATGAGTAAATTCACGCCCTGTGATCACGGGTTCAATACCAAGATCTTGTGAATTTTGTGATGGGCCATAATTCCATTGGTGATAACCGCGTGAGATATCACTCCAGCGTTCTAAACGACCCTGAAAGCCTTTTTGTTGTTCGCGGAATTCCACTAGATCATCTGGCGTACCCAGTCCTGATACATTGAAAAAGTCTTCAAACTGACGAATACGGTTACGACGTGCCTCCGCTGATTCACCTTTGACACCAATACATTGGCTGATGACTTCGGTTTTATTCCACGCCACAGGACGGACAATACGCAGTTGTGAACTGATCTGATCCATAAAGAACAGGCTTGGATAAAGGTTGAGGTTACGTAAACGATGCATGGCCCATTTAGCGCGTTTTTCCCCAAACCTTTCCAGCAGATAAGGCATCACCATATCATAACCAGGACGTACCGCTGGATTTGGCATATCACTAAACAGCACACTATGTCCATTTTTAAAACTAAACCAGCCATCATCTGTTTCGGCATCACCCGCACCTAATTTACTATAATCAAGTGTGTCAAGTTCACTGCCATTAGCTGCGTTAACTTGCTGGCGATGTTGAACGGTGGAAACATAGTTATAATGCACGGTACTAACATGATAGCCATCCAGACCATTTTCATTTTGTAGTTTCCAGTTACCTGCAAAAGTATAAGCAGATTTACCTTGTAATACTTCAAGCTCACCTGTTGGTGATTGATCAACCATCAAGTCAAGGAACACTTTAGTATCACCTAAAAAGTCTTCCAGTGAATCTGTGGCCTGAGTATCCAGACTGACAAAAACAAATCCACGATAGCTGGCAATACGGCCTTGTTTTAAACCACGGCTGGATTTATCAAAATCTTCACAATATTCATTTGGCGCTTTGACCTTAACCAAACGCCCATCCGACTTATAACACCAAGCATGAAACGGGCAGGTGAATACAGACTGATTGCCTTTGGCCACACGGGTCAAGGTTGCACCACGATGCTCACAGGCATTGACCATGGCATGTAGTTCGCCTTTACCATCACGGCTGATAATGATTGGTTGTCGGCCAATCTGTACTGTAATGAAATCATTGTTATTGGCAATTTCACTTTCATGGCAAGCATAAATCCAGACCTTTTCAAAAATGAGTTCCATTTCGAGATCAAATAGTTCTGGTTCGGTAAACATATCGCGAGCTATTCGATAAACACCATCATTTGGTCGAAAATCGATACAGCTGTGTACAAAATTTTGCCATTCGGCGAGGTTACGTGCAGTCATGGGCTCTTCCTCTATTCAATCAGTCCTTTGTTTGATTGAACCGCGATTTAAAGAAGGGCTCTATCCAGATTTTCCATGTGTTTATCCACTTTATGCAGATTAAATGTTTGGATACATTTTTGTGGAGGAGATTGCGACAGGATTTTTCAATCTGTTTTATACATAACAAGATGCATACTTTTGAAATAAATAGGGTCTGTTGACAATTCGTCTATGTTTGCGACTATTTTGAATTGGACTTCACCGTAATTTTGTTTTTAAGTAAAATTTTTAATGATGGGGATGAAAACAGACAAAGTATTTGCTAAAAGCAGTGTCTAAGCTTTAAGTCGCAACTCGATCATTTATATTCTAAATTGATATCTTATTGAACTTAAAGCGTTGCATTGAAAAATGAAGTTATTATGACTGACAATTATTTAAGGTAAAAAAGTTTCCTGTAAATAGCTCCACTGCATTTTTCCTTGAATTTCTTCAATAAGCGCACATGAACGTCGAACTAGAACTCCTGATTCCTTGGTATGTTTTTCAGTATAGGTGAGAACAATGCTTTGTTCAGTTTGCATCAAAATTTGTTCATCATAAATTTCGATCTGTAGATCTGGCATCTTGCCCTGATTATTGCTAAACAGACCTTTGACATCGGCTAAGGACAAGCGCTTTCCAGCTGCACCGACCATCTCAAAATGATCGGAAAAATATTCAATAAGTAGGGGAAGATCTTGTTCTGTATGTTTCCCGTTAAAAATACGTTCAATCAGTACGTGCATGCTATGTATACTTTCAATTGCATCTTGTTTTGACAGCGGCATATCCATTTCCTATGAGAGGTGTATTTTCTATATTATGTAAAAATAAATGTAAAATTCAATATTATTTTAAAATTAAATTTTTAACGTATGTTTCAAGAACCTTCCAAAAAATAATTTCCAATTTTTAAAATATATTATCTTATTGATATATAATACTTTAAATAAAATAAATTTGTTCAAGTTGAGCATTGTGAAGTAAAAGGTATAACTATATACTTAAAATAACATGGAAAATTCCATGTAAAAATAACTATAGTGGGTTAAGCTTTTATCAAGAAGGTGGATAGGAAATGGATATTTCCTTAAATACGCGACATCTTCTTAAAGATACCAATCATAAAAATGCATGGACAAGGAAGAAAAATGGATACTCATTCACCAGAGTCAACGGGCTCTCATTCAAATACATATGCATGGTATGTTGTTTCACTTTGCATGTTGGCTTATATATTTTCATTTATAGATCGGCAAATACTGGCATTGATGATTGAACCAATTAAGGCTGATCTAGGATTGTCAGACACCCAGTTTAGTCTATTGCATGGTCTCGCCTTTTCACTGTTTTACGCCTTTATGGGGTTGCCACTGGCCTATTTGGCAGACCGATTTTCTCGACCAAAAATTATTGCAGTCGGGGTAGTGTTTTGGAGCATTGCAACTGCATTTTGTGGCTTAAGTAAAAACTTTATTCAACTGTTTTTAAGCCGTATGGGGGTTGGAGTGGGCGAAGCTGCTTTATCTCCAGCAGCGTATTCAATGTTTAGTGATATGTTCAGTAAAGACAAATTAGGCCGTGCTGTTGCAGTCTATTCAATTGGTTCATTTGTCGGTGGAGGGATTGCTTTTCTGGTCGGTGGTTATGTGATTGGCTTGCTTAAAAATATGGACACCATTCAGGTTCCTTTATTTGGTGCATTAAGAGCATGGCAGGCGGCATTTATTATCGTAGGCTTACCTGGGGTGTTTATTGGCTTACTGGTGTTGCTTACGGTGAGAGAACCGCAACGCAAAGGTCAGCGTTTAAATGCACAAGGTCAAGTTGAAAAGACCAATATGAAAGATGCGTTTAAGTTTATCAAAAAACATAGTCGTACTTTTACTTGCCATTATTTAGGTTTTACTTTCTATGCAATGGCGCTGTATTGCTTGATTAGTTGGTCACCAGCATTTTACATGCGTAAGTTTGGCCTTACACCGACAGAAGCAGGCTATATGCTAGGCACGGTGTTATTGGTGGCAAATATTCTTGGCGTATTCTGTGCAGGCTGGCTCAATGACTGGTTTATTCAAAAAGGACGTAAGGACGCACCAATGATTACCGGTGTGATTGGAATTGTGGGATTAATTTTACCAATTATGGTCTTTACCCAAGTCAATGAGCTGTGGCTTTCTGTGGTATTTCTTGTCCCTGCCATGTTTTTTGCCTCTTTCCCAATGCCAATTTCAACCACAGCAATGCAAATGCTGGCACCGAATCAGTTGCGCGCACAAATCTCAGCTGTATTTTTGCTGATCAGTAATTTGGTTGCAGTTGGAATTGGTACCACGTTGGTGGCATTGATTACAGATAAAATTTTTGAAAATCCACTGATGGTGGGGATGTCTTTGTCTATCGTGGGTACGATTTCATGTGTGTTGGCATTTATCTTATTGAAAAAGGGCTGTAAGGCATTTAGTGCCAGTATGCAGCAGGAACATGCCTCTTAATTCAATGGTGTTCTCAATCAGTCACAACGCCCATTCTTTGTAATGGGCTTCGTGACTTGTTTGGTCAATCCATAATCAGGAAGTGAAAGAATGGAACAGTTTTTCAAATTGGATTATCTGGATGAACTGCTATTGTTTAAATCGGATGATTATCAAACCATTAAAGATCAGGTCAGTTATTATTTAAGCCCTCATCGTTTTGAGGTGGAAGTGCGTGAACCGCTAAATACCCGTTTAAATGGTTTTCGCTTTGGAAATTGTGCCTTGTACGATCTTAAATACAGTGCTCCTGTGATAATCACCATTGATGAGGTTTCTGATTTTTATTTATTTCGATTGACACTGGAAGGCCAATGTAAAGTCGGTATAGAAGACCAACAGGTGCTACAGTCAGTCGGGATTATGTCAATTACGCATCCACATACTCAACAGCAAATCCAGACCAATCAGCATTGCCGAAATATTATTTTAAAACTTGCTCAACATGATGTAGAAACCCAATTGTTTAAAATGTTGGGGCATACCAGTCATGAACCGGTTATCTTTGATATGAGTCTGTCCTGTACCGAGGAAGGCATAGACTCGATTATTGAAACCCTCAATTATTTGTGCCATGCCTATTATCATATTCAAAATTGGAGCTTTATCTCAGCAAGTTTTACCCAGTATTTAATTGAACTGATTTTATTAAAGATTCCAAATAACTATAGTGACCAGCTTAATTTACAAAGACAGTATATTTTGCCCGGCTATTTAAAAAAAGCACAAAAATATATTCAGAATCATTTAGAACAACCGATTTCATTAGCGGATTTAAGTCAGTGTTGTGAGGTGTCGATCCGCACATTGCAAAAAGGCTTTAGTCAGTATTTACAACAAACACCAGTCGAGTATATCCGTGATCAGCGACTTGAACGGGTACATTTGGCTTTACAGCATGCTCAAACCAATGAAACAGTGACGGATATTGTGTTGCGTCATGGCTTTCAAAGTTTAGGGCATTTTTCTACGCTGTATAAAAAACGCTATGGGTGTTTGCCCTCTAAAACTTTAAAAATGAGTCCTGTTCAAATGAGTACAATGCTTTCGTAACCCGAACAGGTGTTGCGTGTTTGGATAAGCCAGCAGGTTATTGCGCTTCTATGATGAATTGAAATAAATCAGGAAGAGCAATGATGAAAATTACAGTTTTAGGTGGCGGCCATGGATGTTATGCAGCTGCGGCAGAAATGGCTGAAAAAGGGCATGAGGTGCTGTTATGGCGCCGTGATTCAGATGCTTTACAACAACTTGCTGCCACTGGGCAATTAAAGATTAAGGATTATCAGGGCGATCGTACTGTGACGGTGGGTTTTGAAAAGAGTCAGATTAATTTGTCTGATGATTTGCAAAGCGCCATTGAACATGCCGAGTTGATTATTATTCCATTACCTGCGACCACACATGATGATTTAGCCCATCAAGCAGCGCCATTTTTTAAAGCAGGGCAAGTGGTGTACTTACCACCAGCGACATTTGGTAGTTTTATCTTTGCCAAGGCGATGCAACAAGCAGGCAACACTGCGCAAGTGGCATTTGCAGAAACGGGAACTTTGCCTTATCTGGTGCGTAAACATGGGGTGAATCAAATTGTGATTAGTGGTTATGCGACCCGGTTACCCACAGGCGTGTTTCCAAGCGTATTGTCACAACAGGCATTTCAAGTGCTTAAGCAGGCATATCCTAGCGTTGAACCCGTTGAAGACAGCTTAAGTGGTGCATTGATGAATGCTGGACCGATTATTCATCCACCTCTGATTTTGATGAATGCAGGTCCACTTGAACATTTTGAAGCGTGGGATATTCATAACGAAGGTACTCAACCCTCAATTCGTCGTGTCACCAATCAACTCGATGCGGAACGAATGCAACTGCGTGAAGCATTGGGATATACAGCACCACATTTTCCTTTGGCGGATCATTATAATCATGAAGGTGAGGGTGATGAATGGATGTATGGACGTGGGGCACATGGAAAATTAACCGACAGCGGTGACTGGCGTGAGGATATCGACTTAGATTCACATCGCTATATGTTAGAAGACACTCGTTTAGGATTATCTTTTTTAGTTTCTGTGGGACGTTGGGCAGGTGTTGCAACCCCTGTTGCTGAAGGATTGTTGAATATCGCGTCAGCGGTCACGGGTAAGGATTTATATCAACAAGGACGTACTTTTGAGCGTTTAGGTCTTGCGGATAAAAGCCCAGCAGAACTGCAAGCGATTTTGCAACAAGGTGTCTAAAATGCAGATGATCGAAAAAATTGCGGTGCTTGGCGCTGGACGTATGGGCAAAGCCATTGCGATTGCATTTGCCTATGCAGGACTAAACGTTGATTTGATTGATGCAAAACAACGTAGTGAAGCTGAATTTGAACAATATCAAACTCAAATTCGTGCTGATTTACAGCAAGAGTTACAGTTGCTTGAGAAAATTCAGTTTATTCAAGCGGAGCAGCAAGTTTTTGTTTTGGATAAGATTGCGATTTTATCTAAACAAGCTGCTACAGGCATATTGCCAAGCTGTGCGTTGATCCTTGAGGCTGTACCAGAAGTAAAACAAGCCAAACAAGAAATTTTTGCTTGGCTGGATCAATATCTTTCACAGCAGTGTATTGTGGCTTCGACCACCTCCACATTTTTAGTGACGGATATTGCGCAAATGATTTCGCATCCTGAGCGAGTAGTCAATGCACATTGGCTAAATCCTGCTTATCTCATGCCTTTGGTGGAGTTAAGCCGTTCTGACCAGACCTCAAATGAGGTGTTGACTCAGCTTAAGCAATTTCTACAGGCGATTGGTAAGGTACCTGTGGTTTGTAATGCCAAGGCGGGCTATATCGTGCCAAGGATTCAGGCCTTGGCAATGAATGAAGCGGCACGTATGGTTGAAGATGGAGTCGCTTCGGCAGAAGATATTGATATTGCTATTCGTACTGGTTTTGGTTTGCGTTTTTCTGTTTTAGGCTTATTGGAGTTTATTGATTGGGGCGGTGGCGATATTTTATATTATGCCTCGCAATATTTGCAAAAAGAGCTGGGTGAGCGTTTTTGTACACCTGAAATTATTGCGGAAAATATGCGGCAGCAGCGTAATGGCCTTCGTGAAAAGCAGGGCTTTTATAATTATGCGGATATGGATATTCATCAATATAAACAAGATGTCTTACGTACCTTTTCAGATCGAATTGAAAAAAGTAATTTAAAACCATCGTTCAATATTTTACAGTCCGCAACGTGATGAACCGAACAATTCGCCCATTGCATTCAGCGAATGGGCGTTTATTTACAGCTTTTAGCTTGATGGCATCAAATTGAATAGCTTTTTCAACTGTGCATTTAACTGATGCAATTCTTCATCTTCAAAGGCATTTAAAATCCCAGATAAAGTCACTTGGCTGATTTGATTGATCTGCTCTACCAGTTCTTTGCCTTTTTCTGTGAGCTTGACCATCGAAATACGTTCATCAGACTCTGACGAAAAAACCTGCACAATATCATCTTCAACCAAGCGATAAATGGCTTTAGTTGCTGTGGTCAATTTAAGGGTAGAGAGGTTGGCAATTTCGGTAATACTGGCTTGTTGCAAAGCATTGGTACTTAAAATGATTTTACGACGTGTATTGTCGATACCTAATTTTTTTATTGATTTTTCAATAAGTTGTGTATATTTACCATTCACTTGAGAAATCCAAAAGAAAGGATAGCTTTGTAAGCTGCTAGGTTCATTATTAGGTAGAAATTGTTCTAAATGAGTAAGCATAGCAAAGTGATAACTTTATAAAGATGAATATTCATCATTATACAAAAATTAAAGAAAAAATCTTTGCTCTTTCTGATAAAAATATCTTGACAATTACATTACTTTTTCCGATATTGGTATTAAGTACAAAAATACATGGAAAAGTGAATGAATATTGTTGTACAAGACGTACAAATAGGACACGGTGCTTTAAAAGTCATGGTGAAAGATTCTATTGATATTCAAGGTCTTAAAACCATGATCGGGAGCAAAGCCTTGATGGATAAGCCTTCTGCAACAAAAAATGCAGAAGTGGTAGATCGTATTTTGGCAGAGGATTGCCAAATTACTGCAAAAACCAATCTGCATGAGCTGGCTTTTGGAATTACCGGGATCAATCCTGTTTTTGGCACTGCAATCAATCCTCAATATCCTGATCTAATTCCAGGTGGTTCATCGAGTGGGTCTGCTGCTGCCGTAGCCGCAGGTCTGGCTGATTTTACTTTAGGTACCGATACTGGTGGTTCAATTCGTATGCCAGCGGCATGTTGTGGCGTGTATGGTTTTAAGCCGACATTCAATCGCGTCAGTCGTCAAGGGATACATCCAGCCATGAGTTCGCTGGATTGCGTGGGACCATTTGCAGCTTCGGTTGCAATGATTGAAACCGCGATGCAGATAATTGATCCAAGCTTTCATACTTTGGAAAAATTAGCGCATGCACCAAAACTGGCTTGGCTTGAGGTAAATGCAAATCCAACGGTATTGAACTGTATTCAGCATTTTCTTGCTCAGGCGAATCTGTCAGCTACACCAGTGAAATCTGAATGGTTTGAACCTGCTTATGATGCAGGGATGCAGATCATTAATTATGAAAATTGGCAGGCGTATGGCGAGTTAACCAAAACTGGTTTATTGGGTGACGATATCCATGCTCGCTTGCTTAAATCTGCGCAAACCACTGTGCAACAAGTAAAAGAGGCGGAAGCGGTCAAAGCACAATTTATCAATGAAATTGATGGCTTATTGGAAAAATATGATGCTGTGTTACTGCCAACCCTTCCGCAAATCCCACCCAAATTAATCGATGCAGAACATATGGTCGCACTGTTGAACTTAACTTCATTGGTGCGTCCATTCAATTTATCTGGACATCCTGCAATTTCAATACCGCTCAAAACCAGTGAAGGGCAACCAGTGGGTTTACAAATTGTGGCGAAACGAAATTCGGATGAGCTGGTCTGTGCAATTGCGAAATATATCGTGGATGCAGCGCAATAAATGACAAGGAGTTGGGTAATGAATAATTTATCGACAAAGGAATTTGTAATGGACACAACAATAACGGAATTAGAAGCACTCTGTCAGGAGATTCGAGAACGTGCTTGTACAGGCGAGTTCGATAACCAAGCGTATGTGAGTCAAGACATTATCGATAAGTTGAAACAGATTGGTGTTTATCGTGCATTGGTACCAAAACGTTTTGGCGGCAATGAATGGTCACCTCAACAATTTTGTGAGTTGATTGAACGTTTGTCTAAAGCGGATGGGTCCGTGGGATGGGTTGCGAGTTTTGGGATGAGCCCTGCTTATTTGGGTAGTCTGCCTGAAGCAACGCTTGAAGAATTATATAAAGAGAGCCCAGATATTGTATTTGCAGCAGGTATTTTTCCACCGCAACCCGCAGATTTAAGAGCTGATGGCGTGGTGGTAAAAGGTCGATGGAAATTTTCCAGTGGTTGTATGGGGGCCGATATTATTGGAGTGGGGATTAGTCCACAGGTCAATAACACCACACAAGGTCTCCCACGTTTAGCAATTATCCCAGCAAAACAAGCGCAAATCGAAATGACTTGGGATACGGTCGGTTTAAAAGGAACAGGCAGTCATGATCTGCTGGTAGATAATGTCTTTGTAAATAATGATTGGACCTTTATTCGTGGTGAACCGTCTAAGCTTTCGGAACCATTTTTTAAATATCCATCACTGTCATTGGCAACACAGGTGTTAACTGTGGTCGGGATTGGTGTTGCAGCAGCAGCGTTGGAAGAATTCCAAAAGTTAGCGCCTGGCAAATCATCTATCACAGGTGGTGCTGAAATTGCCAGTCGCCCAGTCACTCAATATGAATTTGCCCAAGTCGAAGCTGAGTTTAAAGCAGCGCGTGTTTGGTTCTACGACACTATGCAAATCGTTTGGAATGAGATTATTGCAGGTGGTACGCCAACGCCAGAACAGATCAGTGAGATGCGTTTGTCTTGTACCCATGTTGCTCGAGTTTGCGCACGTGTAACGCGCAAAATTCAAATGTTAGCGGGCATGACTGCAATTTATACCCATAACCCATTTAGCCGTTTTGTGAATGATACCAATGTGGTGACTCAGCATGCCTTTATGGGTGATGCCACTTTACAAAATGCCGCTTTGGTGAGCTTTGGTATGCAACCAGCACCCGGTTATTTATAAGTCGAATTTGAATAATCACGAGATGTCCCAGGATGAATATGACATGAATAGCCAAAAGGATTTGACCCTTATCTTACAACGCTTAGAACAGCTCGAAGCGCAAAACGCGATTCGTAATTGTATTCATCGTTACATGGAAATTTGTGATGGATTAAATGCCAAGACTGACCTCAATGAATTAATGGATTTATTTGATCAGGACAGTATTTGGGAAGGAATTGGTGAGAAATATGCGCAATCTTTTGGTCGCCATGCTTCATGGCAAGCCATTTTTGACATGTTTAAAAGCTATACCCAAACTGAATCACATTTTGTGATGAATGCGCATTTTGTCAGCTCAGAACAAATTTATATTGCAGGCGATCAGGCCAATACAAGCTGGTTGATGTTGCAAACCTCGACCTTTCTCAATGGAGATAGCCATTTAAATGCCGCAAAACTCAGCGTGAAATTTAAACAGCAAACCGATGGTCTATGGAAGATCAAACATTTTCAGACTGAAAATATTTTTAGTCGCCCTGTGTCTCACTGGAACAGTACAGCGATATTGCCAGTACCGTCTCAGCAATAAGTTATGGATAAATTGAAAAGGATAATGGATATGAACAGTATTATTCCAATGCAGAATATTAATATTGATTACAGCGAGTTAGTTCAAAGTGATCGTGCGCATACCTCTTTATATAAAGATGCGCGTGTCTTTGATGATGAAATGGAAAAGATTTATTACAGCACTTGGGTTTGGGTGGCACATGCCAGTGAAATTCCAGATGGTGGTAGCTATAAAACTATTAATATTGGTAAGCAACCTGTGGTCGTTGTACGTGACCGTAAGAAAAAAGTCCATGTATTGCTCAATCGTTGTCGCCATCGTGCAGCAACGGTATGTGAACATAAAAAAGGAAAAACCAACAGTTTTGTTTGCCCATATCACGGATGGAGCTATGCACTGGATGGTTCATTACGTGGTGTACCTTCACCTGAAAGTTATGGCGAATGTCTGGATAAATCAGAGTTTCCATTGATTAGCCTACGTGTTGAAGAATACAACGGTATGATTTTCGCCACCTTTAAAGACGATATTGAGCCTTTATCTGATTTCTTGGGTGCTGCGAAAAAATGGATAGATTTGTTTATGAAACAGGGAGCAGGTTATCCAATTAAAGTATTGGGTGAACATCGTTTCCGTTTCCCAGGCAACTGGAAAATCCAATTGGAAAATACCACCGATGCCTATCATTTCCCGCTGGTGCATAAGTCATTCTTAAGTTCAGTCGATGAGAAGACTGAAGAATTATTTAATTTTGAAAATCAACCTGGCTATGTTGAAGATTTAGGCAATGGGCACAGTGTCATGGTGATGATTCCTGAACTGGTGGATTTAGATGAAGAGTTGATGGAACGCCCAATTCAGGAACGTTTTGAAGAGCTTGCACAAGCGTTACGTGATGAAGGACATGAAGAACTTGAAGTACGCCGTATTGTACGTGCTGTGGGTGGTTCTGGTTTTAACTTAAACCTGTTCCCGAACATTGCCTGTTCAATGGCCTTCTTCCGTGTCATGCAACCTATTTCAGTCAATGAAACTGAAATTCATCATTCTGTGATTACGATGGATGGTGGGCCACAGATTGCCAATCAATATCGCTTACGCCTACATGAACATTTCCAAGGTCCATTTGGTTTTGGTACACCAGATGACTCGGAAGCATGGGAGCGTGTGCAACATGGTGCCAATGCTGGTCAGGATTTATGGATCATGTTGAACCGTGGTTTACCCGGCGAAGTAAAAACTGAGGATGGCTTAAAAAGCGATGTCAGTGCAGAAACTGGAATGCGCGCTGCTTATCAGCAGTGGAAAAAGATGATGACGGCTTAAGGAGAGTAGCATGAACATGAATTTGCAATTATTAAATGAAGTGACTGCTTTTGTTTGGGCTGAAGCTGACATGTTAGACCATAGTGAATACCGTGAATGGCTCAATCTATGGAATGAAAAAGGCGTGTATATCATTCCGATTGATCCGACACTCAAGGATTATGAAAATAATTTGAACTATGCCTATGACAACAATCATATGCGTACATTACGGGTCGAACGTTTGGAAAATGGTGAAGCGATTTCGACTGCACCCAAAGCCAATACTGTCCGTAGCGTGTCACGTATCCGTGTCGTAAAAGATGAGGATGGTGAAATCATTTTACGCTGTGCACAAAACCTCCGTGAATTCCGTAAGGAAAGCTTAAAACATTACACCGCAGATGTGATTTTTCATTTGGTTCGTGATCCAGAACAAGGCTTTAAGATCAATCGTAAAATTATCAACTTAGTCAACTCGACCGATACTTTGGCGGGTATCAGTTACATCCTCTAGGAGCGTAAAAAATGAAACAGGTTGTTTTAGTCACGGGCGCAGCATCTGGTTTAGGGAATGTGATCGCCGAATATTTTGCAGCACAGGGGCATCAAGTGATTGTCTCTGCCAGCAGCTTAGAAAAGGCTGAAAATGCCAAAGCACGTAGTCCTAATGCGGAGAATATGTTTGCGTTAAAACTGGATATTTCAGTTGAGCAAGATTTTCATGCCGCAGTGCAGTGGATTCAACAAAAATTCAGCAAATTAGATGTGTTGATTAATAATGCGACGGTCACCAAGGCAACCCCTGTTTTAGAGATTACTGCAGCTGACTTCGACTGGATCACCCAAGTGAATCAGCGAGGAACCTTTCAGGCATGTCAGATTATTGGCAAATATATGGCTGATCAAGGCTATGGTCGTATCGTCAATATGGCTTCATTGGCAGGACAAAATGGAGGTACTGCAACAGGAGCACACTACGCTGCAACTAAAGGTGCAATTGTGACTTTGACCAAAATATTTGCCAAAGAGTTTGCTGCTAAAGGCGTGACTGTAAACGCCCTAGCACCTGGGCCAATGGAATCACCGATTGTACACAGTGTGGTATCTGACGAAAAAATGGCGCAATTTATTCAAAATATCCCAGTCAAAGCATTAGGTAGTATGGGATTTATTGCTGAAACCTGTGCCTTGTTAGCAAGCCCAAGCGCTGCATTTGTCACTGGGGCGACGTGGGATATTAACGGTGGATTATTTATGCGTTAAGCCTTGGGCGAGATGCATAAAAGGGAGATAAATCATGGCTACACTCTATAATGTGGTTGTCAGAAACCGTCATATAGAAGGTGGGAATGTTGCAGTCATGGAGTTTGAATCTGCAAATTCTGCCACATTACCAAAAATTGAAGCAGGTGCGCATATTGATGTGCACTTACCCAATGGTATGGTGCGTCAGTACTCACTATGCCAAAACCCAAAGGATGTTGGCATATTCCGACTGGGGATTTTACGTGATCCAGAATCGCGTGGTGGTTCAGTATCGGCTTTTGAAGATTTAAAAGATGGAATGGAAATACAGGTCAGTGAACCGAAAAACCTGTTTCCATTAGTCAAAGCCAAACATGCTGTACTGGTGGGTGGGGGGATTGGAATTACCCCTTTGATCACCATGGCCTATCAATTGGTACAAGAAAACGCATCTTTTGAACTGCATTATTGCGGGGCAAGCCCAGAGCAATGCGCCTTTGTCGATGAAATTAGAAATAGTGTATTGGCGCCATTTACCACCTTTCATTTTAAATCGGAAGGGGCCAGCCATCGTGAGTTTTTTCAATCTGCCATTCAGGACATAGACAAAGCAAGCCATATCTATACCTGTGGTCCCAATGGATTTATGGATTGGGTGATTAATTTGGCTTTGACACAAAATTTTCCTGAGCAACAGATTCATAAGGAATATTTTCAGGTTGAGGTTGAAACCAACGGTGATGCATTTGAAGTTGTTGCTGAGCGTAGTGGCAAGATCATCATGGTCAATGCCGAAGAAACCATTCTGCAAGCACTGGCACGTGAAGGGATTGAGATTGAAATGTCTTGCGAACAGGGCGTCTGCGGAACCTGTATGTGCGATGTGATCGAAGGTGAGCCTGATCATCGCGATGTGTATTTTACTGATGAAGAAAAAGCCAGTAATGAACAAATACTGGTGTGCTGTTCCCGTGCAAAGTCAGCACGATTGGTACTGGATATTTAATTGCTTTTAACAGGACTAAGCAATTTCAGATACCGAGCTAAATAGGATAAAAGATTCAGGAGAGAATAATGAATTCATTAAAATCAATGGATGAAATCAAAATAGATCCAATGCAATTTAGACGGGCATTGGGTAATTTTGCTACAGGTGTGACCATTGTGACGGCACAAAATGAGCAAGGTGAGAAGGTTGGAGTCACTGCAAATAGTTTTAATTCAGTGTCTTTAGACCCACCACTCATTTTATGGAGTATCGATAAAAAATCATCGAGTTTTTCTGTATTTGAGCAAGCTACGCATTTTGCGGTAAATATTTTATCGGGTTCTCAAATTGAGTTATCCAATAAATTTTCCCGTCGCAATATCGATAAGTATGAAGGTACAAGTTATCAGGTTGGTGCAGGTCAATCACCAGTTCTAGACCATTGTTCAGCAGTGTTTGAATGTGAACGACATGAAATTATTGAAGGTGGTGATCACTGGATTATTATTGGCAAAGTCGTTAAGTTTCATGATCAAGGGCGTAGTCCGTTGGTGTATCACCAAGGTGCGTATTCAGGTGTGATTCCTCATCCATTATTACAGCTTAAAGATACTGTAGAAGCAGAAGACTTAGGCGAATTACACCAAGGGCATTTATATAGTAATGTCTGTTATTTAATGAGTCGGGCGTTTAAATTTTATCAGACCGATTATATTCCGAAGCAGTTAATCACTGGATTTCGCACCAGTGAAGCAAGATTATTATTGGTGTTAGGCAGTGGTACCGCATCCAATAAAGCAGATTTACCACGTGATATTGCCATGCCGATGCGTGAGATCGAACAAGCTGCGCTTATCTTAAAAAAAGATGGTTTATTGATTGAAACGGATGGATTTTTTAAGTTAACGGAAAAGGGCAAGAAAACCGCACATTATCTGTTTGATATTGCTGATAGCCATCAAAATGAAGTTTTTGAAAAATATCCTGAAAATGAAAAGGAAATTTTTATTAAAATTTTAAAAGATATTGCGGGGATTGTATAATCATCAACTGACCGACAAACATCTAGATGAATTTGTCGGTTATTTGGATTGATTGAGGTAGAATTTTTAATGGTGTTGGAAAAGACAAAGCAAAGCTATTCAAGTTATTGAATCGATCTGTCCAAGAGGAATGGATATGAATCAAGCTAAAGAAAATGAAATTGTACAGTGGAAGCAATCTATTCAAAAGGTTTGTGGTAACTTTGAGACGACCTTTGATAAACAGAATAATTTATTTATTGGTGAAGTAAAGTTCTTTTTACTGGGAGAGACAGAGGTTGCTTTTATAAAAAGTAATGCCAGTCATATTTGCAGAAAAAGTGGTATGCCTGATCGAGTGAAAGATCGTTTCTGCTTTTTGGTGATTCAGTACATAGGCAAGATGCGGATTGTTTATAAAGATCAAAATATTGATTTAAATGAAGGTGAGATTACCTTACTTGATCCTGATGAAACGATTGATATGTATCCACAAGGTTTATTTAGTCATGTTTCAGTGCATTTATCGCGCGAGAAATTATTCAGGCAAGGCATTACGGTTGATCATTTTGGCAAATTAAATACTTCTAATATGAGTGGGCATTTGCTGAAAGGTATGTTGCAAAACCTATCACCTGAAAATATTGAACTTTGGTATGCAAAAGAGGATGGTAATGCTTTTGAAGATGCCTTGATTGCTTTAATCAAACCGACAATTAATTATAAAAATATTGAAATTTCCAGTCATCTCAAAATAAAAGCAGAGCGATTTATTTTTGAGCATCTCAATCAGCAAAGTTTAAATGCACAAATGATCGCAAATCACTTAGGGATTTCACTTCGGCATTTACACCGATTATTTGAACATCAACAGCAATCTGTACACAAGTTTATTCAAATGCATCGTATCGAAAAAATTCAGTATGAATTAAAAGATGGCAAAAATAAAAGTCTGTCGATTACTGAAATTGCTTTGAAGTGGGGATTTGGTGACAGTGCTCATTTCTCAAAATTGTTCCGTAAGATGATCGGGCTTTCACCGAAACAATATCGCTTAAAAGTGTAGTCGATGAATTTTTAGATCTGCTGTCAATGTCACAATTTTGCATAAAGTGAGTCACGTTTAAACAAGAACATCCGCTGTAATCATGGTGAAATCTTATTCAAGGAATTGGATGAGTAGGCAAGCATGATGCAAGCAGAATATGACTATATTATTATTGGGGCAGGGTCGGCAGGCTGTGTGGTCGCAGCACGATTATTACAAGCAAACGCAGGACGAGTGCTGGTTTTAGAGGCGGGGACGAAGGACAATAGTATGTTCCATACGATCCCAGCAACAGTGATCAAAGTATTTCAACAAAAATCATGGCCGTATATGACGGTTCCACAAAAACATTGTAATCATCGTGAAATGATTCTTGCACAAGGAAAAGTCCTTGGCGGAGGGAGCTCTGTCAATGGCATGGTGTACTGTCGTGGACAACGTCAGGATTATGATCTATGGGCATCTGAATGGGGCTGCAACAAGTGGTCTTATCAAAATGTGCTTCCATTTTTTAAAAAAGCTGAAAAAAATGAAAGCCTTGCGGATGAGTATCACGGACAAGAGGGTATTTTGCCTGTCAGTGAAAATCGTTATCGTCATCCTTTAACACTTGCCTGTATTCAAGCAGGTCAGCAAATGGGGATGAAATATGTCAATGATCTCAATGGATGGGATCAAGCGGGTGTCGGCTTTTATCAAACAACAACCCTGCATGGTGAAAGAGCCAGCACTGCAAAGACCTATTTAAAAGCGGTTGAACATCTTGCAGATATTACTGTGGTGACCGATGCACTGGTTCATAAAATCGAAACACATGCTGGTCGGGCGACAGGTGTAACCTATAGCATTGCTGGAAAACCCACTGTTACTGTGCACGCAAGCAAAGAAATTATTGTCAGTGCTGGTGCAATTGGTAGTCCAAAAGTTTTATTACTCTCAGGTATTGGTCCAAAACAGCATTTAAATGAACTGGGCATTGAATGTATTCAAGACTTACCTGTGGGTGAGAATTTTCATGATCATTTACATATGTCAGTGAATGCAACTGTTAAAACCAAGAATAGCTTGCTTGGGGAAGATCAAGGTTTAAAAGCACTACGGCACTTTTTACAATGGCGCTTTACCCGTTCTGGTTTATTAACGTCTAATATTTTAGAAGGCGGTGGCTTTATTGATACCAATAACCATGGCCGACCTGATGTACAGTTCCATTTCTTGCCAGTACTGGATAATTTTGATAATACGCCAGGTGAAAAAGCAGTGGCACAAGAACATGGTCTCACCATTAAGGTTGGACATGTACAACCCAAAGCACGAGGCAGTTTACGTTTAAGCAGTAAAGACCCAAATGCTTTGCCGATCATTGATCCAAACTATTTAGGTCATCAAGAAGATATTGATGCCAATATTCGCGCGGTTCAGGCAGGGCTGCGTTTACTACAACAGCCTGCATTAAAATCTATAGTCAAAGATATTATTGAACCAGCAAATATCGATCCCGATGACATTGCTGCGATTGATCTGTGGATGCGTCAAAATATTAAAACGGTCTACCATCCAGCAGGCAGCTGTAAAATGGGCAATTCTTCACAAGACTCCGTTACTGACCAAACCCTTAAAGTGTATGGTTTTCAAAATTTACGCGTGATTGACTGTTCCATTTGCCCACAAGTACCAAGTGGAAATACCAACGCCATTGCCATCATGATTGGTGAGCGCGGTGCTGACTTTATTCTAAATGCATAATTGAATCTCATAGAGATTGCTGAACCTAAATTGCCAAGATTTCTATATAGAACACAGGATAACAAGATGAACCAAGTACAAATTTTAGCGAGTGTCCAAACTTTTTTGCAACGTCAACACGGTCATTTTATTCATGGACAACATATTGAAGTCGATGATACGCGTACTCGAATTGAGCTGGTTAACCCAGCAACGGAACAGCCTGTTTCAAGTATTGCGATTGGGACTAAACTAGATGTTGAGGCCGCTGTAAACAGTGCGCAAGATGCTTTTCTACATGCTTGGGCCAATACATCACCTTATGAGCGTGGGCAAAAGCTGAATAAGCTTGCTGATCTGGTTGAACAGCATGCGGAGGAATTAGCACAACTAGAAACTTTGACTACAGGCAAGTTGATTAATCTTTCTCGACACTTAGAAGTTGCTCAGACTGTCGTGTTTTTAAGATATTTTGCTGGTTGGGCCACCAAGATTCATGGTCAAACCATGCAACCTTCTATTCCCTCAGCCAATGGTGAAAAATATACAGCTTATACAGTGCGTCAACCTGTTGGGGTTGTGGCAGGAATCGTGCCGTGGAATTTTTCCTTGATGATCGGATGTTGGAAGATTGGTTCGGCATTGACAACGGGTTGTACAATCGTGCTTAAACCTAGTGAGTTCACAACACTTTCATTATTACGTTTAGCCGAGCTTGCAATAGAAGCAGGCATCCCCGCAGGTGTGATTAATATTGTCACAGGCACAGGAGAAACTGGCCAATATTTAATTGACTCTAAAAATATTAAAAAAGTCTCGTTTACAGGTTCTGTACCCACAGGAATTGCGATTGGTAAACAAGCGATGCATAACGATTTAACCCGTGTCAGCTTAGAACTAGGCGGAAAAAATGCAGCTGCGATTTTAGCGGATACTCAAATCGATGAAATTTTACCAACACTGTTACAAGCTAGTTTTGTCCATCAAGGTCAAGTGTGTGCAGCACCAGAACGTTTTTTTGTGCATTGCTCTAAATATGAAGAGTTTATTCAAAAAGCAGCCGGAGCTCTTCAACAATTTAAAATAGGTTCACCACTGGATGAATCCTCTATGTTTGGTCCACTTTCAAATAAGCCACATTTTGAGAAGGTTAAACATTATCTGGATCTTGCTTATCAAAATAATCAAATCATTTGTGGTGGTAAAGTCATTGCAGGAACAGGCTATTTTGTAGAGCCAACTTTATTAACAGTGCGGGGTATTGACGATCCATTATTTATTGAGGAAACATTTGGACCTGTGGTGGATGTGATTGCTTTTGAAAGTGATGAAGAGTTAATTTCAATGATGAATCATTCTCGTTTTGGTTTAACTGCAAGTATATGGACCAATGATTTGGCGAAAGCTTTGCGACTCATTCCGCAAATTGAAGCAGGCTCAGTCTGGGTGAATATGCACACATTCCTTGATCCTGCCGTTCCTTTTGGTGGTGTCAAAGCGTCTGGTCTGGGTCGTGAATTTTCAGACGCATTTATTGAGGATTACACTGAATTAAAGTCAGTGATGATCCGTTATTAAAAATGCACAATATTATTTAAACTGGCAAATCCAGTTAGAAAAAGGTAGCAGCATCAATTGCTACCTGTAGGAGGATTTTGCCTCAACAATAAGGATATTGAAGATGAATAAGAAAATACTGGGTCTGATTTTTATTACGCATACAAGTTTTGCCAGTGATCTGCCAACTGTGAATTTAGGTCTATCGAGTTTTGTAGACGGTGCAGTTCCAGCAGGTAGTGGTTGGTATGCACAAACCTATTTTCAGAATTATCGCGCGGATAGTATTCGCGATACACATGGCAACAAAATCGCACTCCCTCAGTCAGAGATTGATTATCAATCGATTGTTCAGCAAATCAGTTATATGTCAGATATCAAATTGGGCAGTGGTAATCTTGGCTTAAATATGGTGATTCCTGTGCTGGCACATGTAGATGTGGATGATGGCCTCAATAATCAAGCTATTAAAGCAAATAGGGGACTGGGCGACATTATTATCGGCCCTTTTATCCAATTTGATCCAGTGATGGGGCAAGACGGGCCTAAGTTTTCCCATCGTTTTGAATTTCAAATTAATTTACCTACAGGTGAATATGATCATAATAAGGATATAAACCCTGGTGCCAATGCAGTGTCACTTGATCCATACTGGGCTGCAACCTATTGGCTGAATCCCAAATGGACACTTTCGACACGCTTACACTATCTTTATAACTTTAAGAATAATGATCCAAATTATAGTTTTGGGAATGCTGAAGACATAAAGGCTGGGCAAGCGTTACATGCCAACTTTGAAAGTAGTTATGCAGTCACACCACAGCTTCGGTTAGGAATAAATGGATATTGGCTCAATCAAATCACAGATACACAGGTGGATGGTGAAAATGTCAAAGGACGACGTGAACAGGTATGGGCGATCGGTCCAGGGGCGATGTATAGTTTTTCTCCCCATGACCATCTTGTTGCAAATGCTTATTTTGAACAAGATGCAGAAAATCGACCACAAGGGACCAGTATGATTTTTCGGTATGTACATCATTTTCAAAAATGATGGATTTGATAAGCTTTAAAATCGAAACAGCCCAATATATCTATATATTGGGCTGTTTCGATTAAAAATTAATAGGTTAAAGTCATACTTTGTTGTGTTGCTTGATCAATTTGCTTTTGGCTTACCGCATCATCCTTACATTGATAGTTTTCAAATAATGGGAGCTGATCGGCAAAGTGTGCATCGGTCTTTCCATTGCGATGAATAAATCCACTTTGACCTGGTGCAAGAATTGAACACATGCTGACGTGATTGGGATTGAGTACCACTCTAAAGGTTGCACTCCCTGTATTCCCATAGGTGCTCAGCTGTTGTTGATGCGCCTGATCAGCCCATGGAATACCCACTGAGTTTTTGTTGGAGAATCCCATTGTGGCAACAGGAATTTTCCAATCATTGGGTTGATCTGAATGATATTGTGTTGAAAGCTGAATTAAGGTGTTTTCCAAGGCAGTTAACACCACATCATCTGCTGATTGTCCTTTTAAGAAATCAACGGTTTGAGCAACACTGGCTTGTTTGCCTTGCAGCGCATTCCAGATCAGTTTAGATGCATTCGCAGGTTGTGTACTCCGTGGGTCATTATTTACTGGGTAAAGGGTATCTGTGTAACGCGCATAAATATTTTCAGATAAATTTGGTTTAAGCACCAATTCAATCATTTGATTGAGCCATGTACGCATAATGACAGGTGCTGCGCCTTGATAGAATTTAGCTTCACTGTCAGGACGAAGTTTGAAGTCCCAACTCGCCAATATCGGTGCGATTTTCTTTGCTAAAGGTGATGCGTTCGGGCTTTGCGCAGCTTTGACCATATAGGGAATAAAATAACGCGCATTCAGATCCGACCAAGCGCCCATTTTATTAATATCCCAAATGTCTTGTTGGCTTAATTTTGCTTTACTTTCTAGGGGTTCAATCAGTTCATTGACACGGTCAACATGAGAGAAGTTGGAGGAATCGGAACGTAAATCCGCATAAGCTTTATTGTTCCAACTGCTAATATAGCCTTTTTCAGGGTTATAGGCTTTGGGATTATGTGAGAAATCATAGAAACCCTGCCATTCCATTGAGCCATCACCTTGAGCAGGCAGTTGAATATGCTGGTTTTCAGGGCGGATCGGTAAACGACCCAATGCAGCGACACCAATATTATTTTGGGTATCGGCATAAAACCACGTAATCGAAGCCGCGACACGTTTGGCTTGATCTAGGAATTCTTGCCAGTTGCTCGCTTTTGCTGCATTGGCCCAGCCCAGTAATGTTTCAATCTCTACACCTTCCCAGCTACGTTTTTGTGCATAGGCGGTATGATTTTTTTCATCCCATGTGCTGACAAAGCCTTGTTTACTTTGATACACATCTAAAACATGGTCTGGTTGATTACGGACTTTAATTTTGATCTGTTGATGTTCAAAGGGAATATAACTGCCTTGATAGCGGTACTGTTTTGAATTACTCGGATTTAAGCTGAGTTGATAGACGTCATTGGTATCAAGCGAACCGACAGTTGAACCCCAAGCAATTTTTCCATTGGTTCCAAATAGAATTGCAGGTAGACCGACAGGGGTAATCCCTGTGAGATTATAGCCCGCACCATGTAACCCAACCGCATAAGTAATGGCAGGCGTGTACCAGCCTTGTTGAGGGCCATTATATAAAACCGTTTGGCCTTCTACCGTTTTATCTCCTTTGACCACCCAAGCATTACTGGCTGTAGGGACGCCATCAACCACACTTTTACCCAATGCAATACGCGCTTGAGCTAAATAGTTTTTGGCTGCTTGGTCTGAGATAGGGGCTATACCTTTTAACATGTGTTGTTGACGTGCTAAAACTTGTGGTTTTGCTTTAGATTGAATAATTGTAGGAGCACTCGGATCATCTAACCAACGTAATTGCTGATAAACTTTTAATCCTGTTTCTGGACCTTTTTCTTTTTGTAGTTGAGTCAGTAAATCTAAATTTGAGACTTCTGAACTGGCTGAAAAAAAGCGATTGAGAATTAAGCCCACCCAGACCATTGCGATATCTTCTTGCTGCCATGTCGATGGTTTAAAGTCATAATCAATAAATTCTTTAGGCAACAGCTCCGGATTGGCTAAGACCTCTTGGACACGCTTATTAAAACCAGCGGCATAGCCATCGAAAATGGCACGATCTTCAGGAGAAAGTCGGGCAATTTGTTGTTTAATCTGTTCAGGATTAAAACGACTATGGGTTGCAATATCATATTGTAGATAATCAGGGCCGAGAACTTCAGCAACAGTGCCTAAACCTGTACGTTTTGACATTTCCATTTGAAATAAACGATCAGTTGCGACTGCATAAGCATAGCCATAAAAAAGACCATAAGTATCCTTGGCATAGACATGCGGTGTGCCAAAATTGTCACGTTGAATCGTGACCTGTTTTTGCACTGGGTTTGATTCTAAACGAGAGGATGAACTACATCCTGCAAGCAATAAACAACTTAAAACACCTAATTTGATTAAGTGGTGTTTATCGCTCAGTTGATTATTTGAGGGGCTTTTTTTCAATTGAAATATCCTTTTCATTATTGTTGAGAAATAGAGTGTTGGGAAATAAATGCTTTTAGATGTTTTCTAAAAACAGTAGATTTATCGATATACAGGTCCTGAATAAATAAAATGATTGTTATTTTTATATGTAATTTTCTATTACTTTGTGGGTATATATTTATACTTTTAAATAAATAGACTTAATTTTATCTCATCATTTTATTTTAAATATGCTTTCTCAAGTCTTGATGAAATGCCAAAAAATAAAGGGATATGTTCTATCCCTTTATGCTGCGTCAAAAATTAAGTGTCAAAGCTCAGTCGTAAGAATTTCAGAGAGAAATTTTTCAAGTGCAGCATTGAATGCTTCAGGACATTCAATATTTGAAATATGCGATGCTTGAATTTCCACAAGTTGGGATTGCGGAATGTGCTGTTGCATACATTGCCCATCTGCAACTGTAGTTACAGGGTCTTGCGTTCCTGCAATGACCAAAACTGGAATCGTGATATCTTTGAGTTGATTGCGGACATCCGCTTTAGCCAAAGCCTCACAACAATTGGCATAACCTATTGCGCTGCCAGCACTTAAGTCGTTACACAGATCATTAACAATTGCAGGATGACTTTGAATAAAGGGATCTGTAAACCAACGTGATGCAGCGGTTGCTGCGATGCTGGTTAAACCTTGTTCTCGGACAAGTTGGGCACGATCTAGCCATGCTTGTTCTTGTCCAATTTTTGCTGCGGTATTACTGATAACAACAGCATTAAATCGTTGTGGATAATGGATGGCTAACCATTGACCTGTTAACCCCCCCATAGAAATGCCACAGAAACTGGCTTTTTCAATATTTAAATGATCCAGTAATCGAATCACATCTTCAGCCAATTGGGGCAAGGTATAAGGACCTTGTGGCGCAGATGAAGAACCATGTCCACGGGTGTCATAGCAAATGACAAAAAAACGTTCTTTAAAATAATTGAACTGCTTTTGCCACATGCCATAGTTGGTCCCTAAGGAATTTGAAAAGACCAGTGCAGGGGAATTAGGGTTTCCAAAACTTTGATAATTAATCTGTGCATCCGCTGATTGAAAAGTTGGCATTGCTCGTTCCTTAATTTTGATCAACACGTTGAATAATGAGTGCAATCCCTTGCCCGACACCGATACACATTGAACATAGGGCATATTTACCTTTGATCTGTTCAAGTTGATTTAAGGCAGTGGTCACCAGTCTGGCACCTGATGCACCCAAAGGATGACCTAAAGCAATCGCGCCACCATTGGGATTGACACGTGCATCATCATCTGCCAAACCTAAATCACGGGTGACAGCCAAAGCTTGGGCAGCAAAGGCTTCATTTAGCTCAATCACATCCATTTGCGCTAAACTAAGATCGGCTTGTTTAAGCAGTTTCTTGATTGCAGGCGCGGGTGCAAAGCCCATAATTCTTGGTTCAACCCCCACAGTGGTTGCTGCAATAATTTTCCCACGTGGTTTTAATTGGTATTTTTCTACAGCTTCATCTGAAGCAATCAATAAGGCCGCTGCACCATCATTAATTCCCGATGCATTACCCGCCGTGACCGTGCCATCAGCTTTGACCACACCTTTAAGTTTTGTCAGTGCGGCTAAAGTCGTTGATGCACGTGGATGTTCATCGGTATCCACAAGCACAGCATCGCCTTTACGCTGGGGAATAGTGACAGGCACAATCTCATTTTGGAAAAAACCTTGAGCTTGTGCTGCCGCAGTACGTTGTTGGCTATTCAGCGCAAACTGATCTTGATCCGCACGGTTAATATTGAATTGCTCTGCCACGTTTTCAGCAGTTTGTGGCATGCTGTCCACACCATACAATTCTTTGAGCTTTGGATTGATAAAGCGCCAGCCCATAGTGGTGTCTTCAATCTTTTGACTGCGTCCAAAAGCACTATCCGACTTACCCATCACATAGGGCGCACGGCTCATGCTTTCTACACCACCAGCAATGATTAAATCTGCTTCATTGGCTTTAATGGCGCGAGCTGCCATGGCAATCGCATCCAGTGATGATCCACATAGGCGGTTCACAGTGGTTGCTGGCACTTGATAGGGCACACCCGCCAATAATGCTGACATACGCCCAACATTACGATTGTCTTCACCGGCCTGATTGGCACAGCCATAAATCACATCATCGACTTGTTGCCAATCTACTGTTGGATTACGTTGTATCAATGCTTGAATTGGAATAGCACCAAGATCATCTGCACGGACTGGCGCAAGACCACCGGCATAACGACCAAATGGGGTACGGATGGCATCTATGATGTAAGCGTTTTTCATGTTGTTTATATCCTTAAATAATCTCCCTTGCGCTGCTACTACCGCAGCTCACCTCTTTGTAAAAGAAGAAGTTCCCCTCTTTCATAAAGAGGGGTTAGGGGAGATTTAATCATTCCGCAAGGGAGGGATTTATTATCCCTATGTTGCATCAATCAATTGAGCACCCGTCAAAGCCTGTAATTCTTCAAAGCTCAGACCTGCAACTTTTTCAAGCACTTTTAAACCCTCTGGGGTCACGTCAATCACACATAAGTCAGTATAGATACGATCAACACAATGCTTACCTGTCACAGGATAGCTCAGTTCTTCAACAATCTTAGGTTCACCTTGCTTGGTTACATGGTCTGTGGTGATAAAGACTTTCTTGGCCCCTACAGCCAAATCCATTGCACCACCCACCGCAGGAATCGCATCCGCCGCACCGGTATGCCAATTGGCAAGGTCGCCATTGGCCGCCACTTGGAATGCACCCAATACAGCAATATCCAAATGTCCACCACGCATCATGGCAAAAGAATCACCGTGATGGAAAAACGAGCCACCCGTTAGCATGGTGACATATTCTTTGCCTGCGTTAATCAGCTCAGGATCTTCTTCACCTTTGGCGGGTGGAGGACCAAAAGCCAATAAACCATTTTCAGAATGCAGGAATACATCTTTGTCTGTTGGCAAGTATTTTGAAATCTTGGTCGGTAAACCAATACCTAAATTGACATATGCACCATCGGGAATATCTTGGGCAACACGTTCAGCAATTTGGTCACGGCTTAGTTTTTGGTAGCTCATTGTTATTCTCCATTACCATTGGCTGCATCAACTGCAACCACATGCTGAACAAAAATTCCTGGGGTAATAATATGCTCAGGATCGAGCTGACCCAGTTCAACCACCTCTGATACTTGTGCAATGGTGACATCTGCAGCCATCGCCATAATTGGACCAAAGTTACGTGCTGATTTGTTATAAACCAAGTTGCCCCAACGGTCGCCTTGATGTGCTTTAATCAGTGCAAAGTCTGCTTTAATTGGATATTCAAGCACGTAGTCTTTGCCATCGATATGTCGGGTTTCTTTACCATCTGCCAATAATGTACCAAAGCCTGTTGGGGTAAAGACTGCACCTAAACCCATCCCTGCGGCTTGAATACGACAGGCGAGATTACCTTGAGGAACCAGTTCCAGTTCGATCTTGCCCGCATGATAGAGTTCATCGAATACCCAAGAATCAGACTGACGGGGGAAAGAACAGATGATTTTACGGACTGCACCTGATTTAAGTAGTTTCGCCAGACCGTAATCGCCATTGCCTGCATTGTTATTGACAATCACCAGATCTTTAACGCCAAGTTCAATCAGCCCATCGATCAGCTCTGCGGGCTGTCCTGCTGTTCCAAAGCCACCAATCATAATGGTTGCACCATCTTTGATTTGGGATAGAACCTCAGACAACGAGAGCTTACTTTTATCAATCATAAGATGAACCTTTTATCCATGTTTTTAAATTTCTATACATGCCGTATTAGCAAAGATAGACATGTATAGAAACTTAAAAAACTGTGAGAAAGAACTTATCTCACAGTTATTTGGTCAATGAATTTACACCCGCTGCTTAATGGTCATCTTCTCGAATTGAAGACGGATGACGGTTTAAAGCAGTCACTTCGATATTCATATAAGGATATAAAGGCAATCCCTGTAAAATATTGTGGAGTTCTTCATTACTCTCTACATCAAAAATACTGGTGTTTGAGTATTGGCCTGTAATACGCCAGATATGACGCCATTTCCCTTGACGTTGTAAATCTTGTGAATAAGCCTTTTCAATTGCTTTAATTTCATTGGCTTTTTCGACGGGCATATCGAGGGGGATGTGTACATCCATTCGTACTTGGAAAAGCATGTCAGCTCCTTGAATTATTGACGACGTAGGTTGTCGATTTTGTCTTCATCTAGTTCAATGCCGAGGCCCGGACCAGTTGGAATTTTGAGCTCAAAATTGCCATATTGAAGCGGTGTTTTTAAAATCTCTTCGGTCAGTAGCAGTGGGCTAAATAATTCAGTTCCCGCTGCGAGATTGCTAAATGTAGCGAAGGCATGTGCTGAGGCAATTGTTCCAACAGGACCTTCAAGCATAGTGCCACCATAAAGATCAATACCTGCCAGATTGGCGATTTTGCCAACTTCGCATGCTTCAATCAGACCACCAGATTGCGCAACTTTTACCGCAAAAACTGAGGCTGCATTGTTTTTTGCCAAGTTATAAGCACTTTGTGGACCAGTTAACGACTCATCTGCCATGATCGCGATATCAAACTTACGGCTAAGACGTTGCATAGCATCAATATTATGAATTGCACAAGGCTGTTCAATCAGGTCAACGCCACCATCTTGAAGCATTTGAATCCCTTTAATTGCATTCAGTTCAGACCAAGCACGGTTAACGTCTACACGAATTGAGATGTCTGCACCCAAGGCTTTTTTGATTGCCAATACATGCTCAACATCTTGTTCAACAGGACGTGAACCGATTTTTAACTTAAAGACATTGTGGCGTTTTAACGCAATCATTTTTTCTGCTTCGGCAATGTCTTTTTCGGTATTGCCCGACGCCAAAACCCAAAGCACAGGAATACTGTCACGTAAGCGACCGCCTAGAATCTCACTCAGAGGTTGACCTAAACGTTGCGCTTGAATATCTAATAATGCAGTTTGAACAGCACATTTCGCAAAACGATTACCGTTGATATTCCGATGGATCACTTGCATTGTTTGGGCAATATTGGCACCAGACAGTGTTTTTAACAATGGCGCAAAATAGGTTTCAATATTGGTTTTTACACTTTCAGGGCTTTCTTCGCCATAACCTAAACCGCCAATTGTGGTCGCTTCACCCCAGCCAATTAAACCATCTTCAGTCGTGATTTTAATCAGGACCAAGGTTTGGGTTTGCATTGTCGCAACGGCCATCTTGTGAGGGCGTATCGTTGGAATTTCGATTAACAGCGTTTCTATGGACTTGTACATCGTGGTTATTTCTTAAGTATCAATCTATTTATATACCCTAATTTAATGTAATATCTTTAACTAGGCCGATTTTGGTATTTTTAGATACTTAAAAGGTATATAAAAGGGATTTATAGAGATGGAATTAAGATATCTTCGTTATTTCGTTACGGTGGTCGAAGAGCAGAGTATTACCAAAGCTGCAGAGAAACTATGTATTGCTCAACCGCCATTGAGCCGTCAGATTCAAAAGTTAGAAGAAGAACTCGGTATTCTTTTATTTGAGCGTGGCACACGTCCAGTAAGAACAACAGAAGCAGGGCAATTCTTTTACCAACATGCGGTACAAATTTTGACTCATACTGCGCAAGCTACCTCTATGGCGAAGCGTATTAGTTCAATGAATACAATTGTCCGTATTGGTTATGTCAGTTCATTGCTGTATGCGTTATTGCCTCAGGTAATTTATTTATTTCGTCAAAATAACCCTGATATTCAGGTTGAGCTGATTGAATACAGTACCAAGGATCAAATCGAAGCACTCAAACTCGGTAAAATAGATTTAGGCTTTGGTCGTTTAAGAATTAGTGATCCATCGATTAAGCGCATTTTATTATACAAAGAGAAATTAAAATTAGCCGCGCATAAAAATCATCATTTAACCAGTTATATTGATAAGGGTATTTATTTATCGCAAATTATCAATGAACCTATTTTTTCTTATCCAGCCACACAAAAGCCTAATTTTTCAACCTTGATTCAATCCATTTTTACCGAATTAGGCTTGGTACCGAAAGATATGGTTGAAGTTCGAGAAATCCATATGGCTTTGGGCTTGGTTTCATCTGGGGAGGGGATATGCATTATTCCTGAAAGTGCCAGTGAAATAGGCATGAAAAATCTGGTCTATATTCCGATTTTGGATATAGAGGCCTATAGTCCTATTTCATTAGCTGTGAGAAATATGGATCAAAGCCCTTATTTACCCAAGATTTTAGAGTGTATTCGACAGGTCTTTGAAGAAGAAGGGATTCCACTTCAACTGGATGGGGATTAATCGAGTATATGTTTGAACTGAGATCAATATAAAATCCCTTCATCCTCGCCTTCTCCCAACGGGAGAAGGGACTTTCAATATCAATATAATTCACTCAACATGATCATTTTTTTGATTTATGAATGAGATCTATTGAGTTAATGATTTTAAAATGACATTTTCGGTGTTTATCCTTGCATTCTTAATGAATTCGCAATGTATTGCAGTTCCTGTTCGTCATTGATTAAGCCTTGCTGGATGGTGGCAATTTGCTCTTGAAGATTGCTTAGCAGTTCTTGGCATTGTGCGATAACTTCATCGCTATATAGATCAAGCTTTTGCCACAAACTATGTGAGATCTCGCTATATAAACGGTCATGGCCAATGGCTAAGATCTCGGTTGCATCATCGGCATAAATCACTTCATAAGCCAGATGCTCAGCAAACTGTAACGGACTGAGAGGGGGATATTGCAGTTGATAATCCGATAAAGTATTAGCAATATGTTGTGATAGAAGCTGTTGAGCCTGTTGGGTCAGTTCACTATACAATTCATCCAATGCTTGCTGTTCGGAATGTTGCTCTAATAAGCTTGGCAGGGATGCAATCATACTGCGCCATGTTTGCGTAATGATTTGTTGTTTATGTTGTGCTAAAGCGCTCACGGCATTGCTTAGCTGCTGTTGTAATTGATGTAGTTGTGGCACAACCTCAAGTTGTAAGGGGGCTAGAATTTGCTCTTGTAAATGATGTAACAAGGCTTCCGCTGGTTTACGCTGTTTATAAGCCAGAGCAGGTTGGATTAAATGTAGAAGTGCGTCAAATAAACGATTAAAACCTGCATTTTGCATGGCCTGATCATTGAAATCCGCATTTTTCAACATCTGAGAGGAGGTTGAAATTGGTGATTGTAACAGTACAGGATCAACTTGCATTGCGATCAGTTGGTCAATAGCACGAGTATAAACATCGGTTTCTTGCAGATAACGTTGGTCAGACGTTTTATTGCATAGAATCTGGCAAATATTACCATCGACTTCATCTTCTTCAAAATAATCACTGCGTGTAAGCACTGGCAATAACGGTTTATGTCTACGTAATTCCTGCCCCAAAGCCGCTAACTCTTTGACCTGACCGGGTGAGGAGGAACTACTGAGCCAAAGGACACCATCTGCACTATCCATAAAGCGTTGAGTTAATGCGGCATTTTCAGGCGTAACTGAATGGAGTCCTGGAGTATCCAGCAAAATGAGATTGTCCGCTAAGCAAACACCTTGTAAGCGTGTGGTGGTTTCTGTGGCACCTTCTTTAAAACGCTCCTGACTTTTAATAATTTCACCTGAGTCGAAATAAAAATATTCAATGCTTTCCTGACGCCTATGAAAACACTCTGCCAATACGTTACAGAGTGAACTTTTACCAGCATTGAATTTTCCGAAAATCAGCAAAATAATCTTGTCGTCAAAATGATCTGCGATGGATTGGGCGGCATGTAGTGTCTCTAATTGTGTTTCCCAATGGCTGAGATAACTTTCAAGCTGCGAATTGAGTGTTGCAATGTCTTGGGCAATCTGACTATGTGATGTCAGTCCAATCGGATTGATACGTTGTTTATTGAGATTGATTGCCAGTTGCTGATGCCAAGTGTGCATCTTATTTAAATGTAGCATGATGTCGGATTCCTGCTGATCAAAAGCTTGGGTGCTCGCAATCAGTGTCTGAATCGAATCATGGGAATCATGGACGGTCATTATACCAGCTCCAAAGTGGTTGATGCCTGCTGGGCTTGTATGATGAGCTGCTGTTGCTGCTGAAAGTTAAGTAATTGTTGTTGCAACTTCATTCGATCAGAAGACAATTCAAAATAATGGGCAAATTCACTACGTAAACGTTCACGACCTGATTCTTCGACAAAAATAAGATTGAGATCTTTACGCAGTTTGACCGAGACCCCCATCACCGCAACCATGACCGTATCTAGACTACGGACATTACTTTTTTGCGTATCTGGTAAACCAATCACACCATAGCGCACCAAATGGCTATTGATCTCGATACAGGCACGAGAATAAGCCACTTGAATACGGTTACGATCACGTTTGCCTGCGGTCACTTTATACATATTGGCAAAAGAATCTGGTTCTAGCGAATTATCCTGCCCAGAGATCTGTAAGACCGGCTGTAAATCTTGACGCACTTTATCTAATATTTGATTGAGATCACGCTCAAAATTTTGGCGTTGTTGCTGTAAGCTTGCTGTCAGTTGCTGAATGTTACTTTGAATGTTTTCTAGCTGCTGGGATAAGCGCATTTTTAGATCAACAATGATCTGCTTTTTTTCAAATTGACGTATTGCGGGGACTTGCTCAAGCATCTGATGAAGTATGTGTTGTAGTTCGGGGATACCACTGCGTTGTACCAGTATAGGTTTGGAATTTTCGATCCCTTGACGGTGCCGTGTAGCTGATACAGGTAGTACAGTTGCAGTTGGTGCTTGATTTTGAATGCTATCGATAATCTGCGCTAAAACGGTTTGATCTGGAATTTGGTCAATTTGGGTAAGCAACAGTAAGCTTTGACGTTGAGTTTGCTTTGCATCTTGCTCGAATTGCTGGAATAAATGTAATTCATAAGGATCAAACTCACCCTCACGTACTGAATGGACCATTAGGCGAATATCGGCTTTATTCCACATTGCATCTTGAGCAAGTTGATCATCGATTGTAGCCACATCAGCATCTAAACCTGGTGCATCTAACCAACGGATATGATGTTGCAGATGTTCGGAGAGAGCGACCGTTTCTCGTTTATCCGCTACTGAGAAAATATCTTGACCAATAAGCTCATTTAACAGTCGGCTTTTACCATGATTATATTTACCAATCACTGTCACTGTCGGAAATTGGCCTGCCTGTAGAATGGCTCGTAGCCGAGCCAATGGTATCGTGTATTCAGGAAGTGCGGCTAAAACATGATTAGTCGCTGCATCAAAAGTATGAATATCCATTTAAATATCTTTTCCATAAAGTAAAACAGGCTAAACCGTTACAGCTAGCCTGATTTCAAGATTCACAATATGACTTTTAGCTGTATTAAGCTTGTAGGCGAGGGCGGTCAACCACATTGTTATCAACACCATCTACGAGGTGACTGAGTTTGAGGTCAAATACCATTTCAGCAAATGGGCCTTCAACACCGTTGGCTTGAATCGTTGCTGCATCAGTATGTTCGATTGCGTCAATCACAAGACCTTCACGTGTTGCATAGGCGAAGTCATCATAAGTGTATGGGTCACCAGCTACGTTAATTTGCGTAGTTAATTTGCGATGGCCTTCTGCTGTTACAAAGAAATGAATATGTGCAGGGCGATTACCATGGCGGCCTAACTGATTCAATAATTGTTGAGTTGGGCCATCTGGTGGACAGCCATAACCTGCAGGCAGAATGGTTTGTACACGATATTGACCTTGAGCATCTGTCATAATGGTGCGACGCATGTTAAAAGGCTGTTGTTCGCCAGTTGGATCAAAGTGGGAATAGAAACCTTTGGTATTGGCATGCCAGATCTCTACTTGTGCATTTGGCAGTGGTTGGCCATCTGCCGCGTAAATCGTACCGTGTAAAATCAGGGTATGACCATTTGGATCACTGCCATCATCCATACGGGCAAAACCTTGGGCAACAGGGGCACCTGCGACATAAAGTGGGCCTTCAATGGTACGCGGGGTTGGGTTCTCAATACCCAAAGCAGCATCAATTGCATCCATACGCATATCAAGGAAGTGGTCAAAGCCTAAACCAGGAGAAAGTAAGCCTGCTTCATGGCTGGTGCCTAATTGGTTTAAATATGCAACTGCAGCCCAATATTCATCAGAAGAAATTTCTAAATCTTCAATGGTCTTAAATAAGTCAGAAACCACCCGATGAACGATTTGCTTAGTGCGAGGATTTCCACCTTCTTGCTCAAGTCCGCTGAGTAGATTAATGAAATTCTGTACTTCTTCCGTCTCGAAAATTCTAATATTATTGGCTGTCATGGCTATCTCCTTAATCTTGCCATAATGCTGGATCACGTTATCACTTTTAAGAGATGTTATGAGTTGAGCCAGCATCACTCCTGATATTGCTTCGTTGATGAATCCTTCTATATACCTTAATTGAATGTTATAGCCTTATCTAGACTGAATTCGGTATCTTTAAATACTTAAAAGGTATATTTATCTCAGCAAAGGGGAAAATTGTTATTATGAAATTACCTGTTGATAATGGTAATCTCAATACGCAGTTGATTAATTAATAAATTATTATAATTCAATTTCTTAATAGATGTTTACTACGTGGAAATCATTAATCTATTTTAAAATATCATTGCTATGATGTAAAAGGTATAAATATATACCGCTTTGTACATGGAAAATTACATTAATAATTCCGATAATTGATCGTGGTGATGAATTCCCTTAACCATATCGGTTTGAATTTATTTGTATTTTAAGGGAGTACAAAAGTCTTTGTCTTGAGGATAAGACAAAGATCACCTTAGAACTTACACAACAAGAATTTCAAATATTCAGGAAAGGATTTCCCATGTTAAAGCCAGATTTGCTTTATAGAACTCAACGAGTTGCACTTTATACATTGTTTGGATGTTTGAGTATAGATACTGCTTATGCTGAGTTTTTAGAAGAGAGTAAAACCAGTATTTATTTACGTAATTTCTATATTGAGCGCGACTTCGAAGATACCACGAATGATCTGGGGAGTTGGTCGCAGGCTGCATCTGGACGTTTTGAGTCGGGTTATAGCGACACACCCTTGCAAGTGGGTTTAGATTTTGGTTTCCAATATGCATTACGTTTAAATGACCGTTATGATGAGCGCTTAGATACCGTTTTTAAATATGATCAAGACGAAGCTCAACAAGCACGAGATTATTTAAAATTAGGTGCAACCTTAAAAGTTAAATACCAAAATACAGAACTTAAAGTCGGTGAGCTTTTCCCAAAAACACCGGTTTTATTTATTGATGATTCTCGGCAATTGGTGACGACTTATGCAGGAGCAATGTTAGAAAGTCAAGACATTCAAAATTTAAAACTTTCCGCAGGCCGTTTTACCCATGTGAATGCCCGAGATGATGATGAATATAGAAAGTTCACTTTAGGTAACTCAACAGATCCCAATAAAAGAAGTGATGGTTTAAATTTTATAGGCTTAGACTATAAGCTTACCCCTAACTTCACAGGTTCATACTGGTTTGGTCAGTTGGAAGATATTTATCAACAACACTATTTCAATGCGGTTTATACAGAAAAAGTCAATGAGACCAAGCTAAAAGTAGATGCGCGCTATTTTAATTATAAAGAGGATGGCGATGCTTATTTTGGAAACATCGATGTTCAATCTCTAGGGTTACAAGCGAGTGCACAACATGGCCCAAATACCTTTTTAGCGGGCGTGCAAAAGCATTTCGGTGAGGACAATATTCCACTTTTAAATGGTTATGTTCCGCAAGGATATTTACAGACTTGGTCTGCAATTGCTTTTTATAAAGCGAAAGAGTTTACTTGGCATGCCTTATATAGTTATGACTTTAAAGATCATGGCGTACCGGGATTGAAACTGACCTTGCGTTATTTAAATGGTAG
Organism: Acinetobacter sp. LipI_19; assembly: GCF_058242925.1. Classification (NCBI taxonomy): domain Bacteria; kingdom Pseudomonadati; phylum Pseudomonadota; class Gammaproteobacteria; order Moraxellales; family Moraxellaceae; genus Acinetobacter; species Acinetobacter sp. LipI_19. The sequence continues at coordinate 2,329,273 of NZ_JBZAYK010000001.1, read as the reverse complement.
TGACATTTATCGGGCTGGTTTTAAGGATAATAAAGAAACCGAGAAAAATTTGATTGTAAACTATACTGTTCCAGAAGGATGGTTAAAAGGTCTTGGGGTAGAGTGGCGCTATATTGATGCTAATATTAAATATGGTGTTGGAAATATGCCAGGCAAGGATTTTGTGGAAAATCGTTTTATCTCAACCTATACCTTTAAATTCTAATTTTTGCTTAATCCGATAAATCGAGTGATGCCCCTATTAAAAATAAGGGGCATCATCTTTAGCAGTCAGGATATTTAAGAGTCCAAGTATAGTTAACCTGTAAAAACTGAGACACAAGAATATAATTTCTCTTAATTAATATTTTTAATTAAATCAATTATATGGAGAAAATAAGTTGTTTGATTCTAAAAAGCTTGCAATGCCACACCTTACATTCAAAGTTTAAATATCTTTGCGTAGGCGATGCCTCTCTTTTTAGAGATAAAAAGGGACAAAAATCTTCCGTTTAACAGGGCTCTTGCGCTGCAAACAAAGCAGTGCTTTATTTTTGCTCATATACCCCCGCTCAACGGTGACATCCTTGTCGCCCCACGGTAGGATAAGTATCTATGCTTCAAAAGCACAAAAAGTGAATTGATAACCAGCAGTTTCTAAAAGCTTATACAAATACTTAAGTTTCATTTCTGATCAATGTCTTGATGCAAATCAGTTGTATAAATATTTAGGTGGTTTGGCTATAAATAAGGATAAGCATAGTTAAATGCTTATCCTTTCTTCGCTAGTCAGATCATCAATAGGTATATGCCTAATAGGCAAAACTAAGCATTAATCTAAACAAACCCGCAATTAAAGCCAATGCTGCAAAACCGAAACACCACAACAAAATAAACCATGTTGCAGGGTTGAGTTGTTTGATGTATTTGTTCATCTAAAACTCCTTGATCAATGATAGCCTTCATCACCAATACGGACTTTGTCTCGGAAAACCCAATAAGACAAGAAGGTATAAGCGATAATAATTGGGATGAGAATTGCCGCACCAACTAAGGTAAATTTAAGACTTGATACTGGCGCAGCGGCTTGCCAAATTGAAACTGACGGTGGAATGATGTTTGGCCATAAGCTAATTACAAATCCAGTAAATGCCAGAAACACCAATGCCAGTGTGTAGACAAAAGGTTTAATCTCGTGTCGTTGCTTACAAGCATGTAAAATTAAACCAGAAAAAAGTACAACTAAAATAGGCACAGGGCTGAAATATATAAGGTTTGGTAATGCAAACCAGCGCTGGGCAATTTCAGGATGTGTGATCGGGGTATAGATACTGACGGCAGCAAAAATAATCATTAACGTGATTAACAGCTTTGGCATCAGCGTATACATGATGTCTTGTAAACGTGCTTCCGTTTTTAGAATTAACCAGCCACAACCTAAAGTGGCATACATGACAACAACACCTAAACCAGTGAAAAGTGAAAAAGGGGTAAACCAATCCCATACACCGCCACTATAAATACCCGCAGTGGTTTGGATACCTTGGATATATGCACCAAGGATAACCCCTTGGAAAAAGCTAGATAAGATTGATCCCCAAATAAAGGCTTGATCCCATAAGTATTTGGTTCGAGTTGCTTTAAAGCGGAATTCGAAGGCAACACCACGGAAAATCAATGCGACCACCATAAAGATAATGGGAAGGTATAACGCAGAGAGTACTGTAGAATAGACCAGTGGAAAGGCTGCAAACAATCCCGCACCACCAAGTACCATCCATGTTTCGTTACCATCCCAGACAGGGGCGACCGTATTCATCATGACATCACGTTCTTGCGGGTCTGGAATAAATGGAAAGAGAATTCCAATGCCTAAATCAAAGCCATCCATCACCACATAAATCAGTACGCCTAAACCAATAATGCCGACCCATATTAAAGCGAGATCAATCATGATGTTTCTCCTTATTTTGATCTAGCGGCGCTTGTTGTCCATCGATTGGATCATCCACAGCACTGAGTGGTCGTAATGGGGTTTTAAAATGCCCTAAACCGGTTATTTCAGGATCTAAACGCGTTAAAAACTCGGGTCCAGATTTCATGAGTCTGAACATATAATAAATCCCTGCACCAAATACCACGGTATAGACCAGTACAAAAATGATCAGGCTCAGCCCCACTTGGTCAGCTGTTACAGTATGTGATAAAGCATCTTTGGTACGTAATACGCCATAAACCACCCAGGGCTGTCTTCCCACTTCCGTAGTAACCCAACCTGCGAGTAAAGCGATATAACCCGTTGGACCCATCACAATGGCGAATTTATGAAACCATGTAGACTCGTATAGCCGATTCTTTTTGCGTAGCCATAAGGCTGTTAAGGATAGCAATACCATTAACATGCCAAGACCTACCATGACACGGAAACTCCAAAATACGATAGCTACATTTGGGCGATCTTCAGCTGAAAAATCCTTTAATCCAGTAACTTCGCCATCTAATGAGTGGGTTAGAATCAAACTGCCTAAATAGGGAATACCAAATTCAGTCGTATTTTTTTCTTGTTGCATGTCTGGTGTTGCAAACAGCAGAAGTGGCATCGCGTGATCACGGTTGGTTTCCCAGTGTCCTTCAATTGCTGCCAATTTCGCAGGTTGGTGTTTTAAGGTGTTTAAACCATGGTTGTCGCCAATAACCACTTGTAAACAAGAGGTTACCAGCACCATCCATAAACCCATAGAAAATGATTTTTTAATTAATTCATCACGGCGTCCTTTAAGCAGATGCCAGCCAGCTGTGCCTACAACCAATAATGAGGAAACTAAAAATGCAGCAGTTGCCATATGTGCAAAGCGATAGGGGAACGATGGGTTAAATACAATTGCCCACCAGTCCGTCGGGACAATGATGCCATTTTCAATTGCAAAACCTTGTGGTGTTTGCATCCAACTGTTGGAGGATAAAATCCAGAACATTGAAATACAGGTTCCAATAGCGACCATGAGTGTGGCAAAAAAATGTGCTTTTGCGGTGACTCGGCCCCAACCAAAAAGCATAATTCCTAAGAAGCCAGCTTCTAAGAAAAATGCGCTTAAAACCTCATAGGTGAGTAATGGCCCCGTCACACTCCCTGAGATACGCGAGAACTCACTCCAGTTGGTACCAAACTGGTAGGCCATGACAATGCCTGAAACAACACCCATAGCAAATGCAACAGCAAAAATCTTAATCCAGTATTTGAATAGGTCTTTGTAAACAGGGTTTTGTGTACGCAACCATTTCCATTCCAGCAGTGCAAGGAAACAGGCTAAACCAATAGAGGTTGCAGGGAAAATAATGTGAAAAGACACAGTGAAAGCAAACTGAATTCTTGCCAGTTCTAGTGCAGTTAATCCGAGACTCATTGCATGCCCCATCGTTGCTTGAGGCATTGGATCGCTATAGACCCATGACCGTCATGATTAAGTTTGGAAAAAACAATAGATCGTTCCATAAAAACTACCTACTTAGAAATAATGGTTAGGGTTTGTTGATATTTCATAAATGGCTTGCGTTGTCGCAATTATCGCCGACCTTTCAACAGACCCTATGATCTTGCACCATAATTTAGATTGGCTGTAGGTACAGAAAATGAGGAGAAAAAATATAACAGATTTTTAAAAAATGGCTAAACTGTTATATTTTTATCGGCTACTTTTGTAGCTATTTTTTTTCTTTAATGCACTGCAAACTACGGATATATCACTCAATTTTAAGTTGAAAAAGGTATGTACCGTTAAATTTACCTTGAGTCATGATGAATATACGGATGTAAATGACAGTGTTTTATACAATATCTGAGTTAACCACCATCAAGCGCGCGAGCTACCAAATCAGCTTGATTATAGCGATTTGGGGTTTTGCATATATGTTGCAAAAACTGTTGAATTTACCCATTGCATCAGGTGTTTTAGGTTTTTTTATATTGCTAATTTTATTGCAAATGCAATGGCTCAACTTGGAAAAGGTGAGTCAAGGTGCAGATATTCTGTTGGGGGAGCTGTTGCTGTTTTTTATTCCGCCAGTGGTCGGTGTGATTCAGTATCAGCAATTGCTTTTGATCAGTGGTTGGAAAATATTTGTGGTGATTTTACTCAGTACCGCTTTGGTGATGGCAAGCTCTGTGTTGATGGTGAAAATATTCTTGCAACAGGATGATGTGGAATGACGGAGTTGTGGGGAATTTTTTACTTGCTATGGACGGTAGTGTGTTACTTCGTGGCAAAGCACTTATTTGTTTTTACCCAGAAAATATATTTTTCTCCGATTATTATGGTACCGAGTCTCAGTATTATTTTGATCTTTATATTTCAGCATCGCTTTCAAGACTATTACCTATACACCCAATATTTGGTTGCCATGTTAGGACCAATTACAGTGGCATTTGCGATTCCTGTATTTCGTTATAGAGTGATCGTCAAACAGTATTTTTTCGTTTTAATCGTCAGTTCTAGTGTGTCTATGCTGGTGGGGATCTTAAGCAGCTGGCTATTGGCAAGTATGTTCAATTTCGATGAAATTTTGAAAAATAGTCTTTTGGCACGTTCGATTTCTATTCCATTTGCTTTGGAGTTGACTGAAAAGATTGGTGGTTCAATCAGTTTAATTCCCTTGTTTACGGTCATAACTGGCTTAATAGGAATGTTATTTGGTGATTTTTTACTGTTATGGATGCGTTATAAAAATCGTATTGCACAAGGCGCTGCTTTAGGAAATGCTGCTCATGCGATGGGGATTGCGCGAGCAAGACAACGTCATGAGTTGGAAGGGGTGATTGCCAGTCTATCCATGATTATTTCCGGGGTTATCATGGTGTTATTTGCGCCATTTATGATTTCATTGATTAAACATATTGTTTGATTTCATTTTATTTAGATTGAAAAATAACATTTAAGAATGAAGTCTAGACTGCATTTAAAGACAGTATGCAATGTTTAATATAATTGATTTACATGAATATTTATTTTAAACCTCAGTATAGGATTTTGTGATGGTGCAGATTTTGCGCTATATATTTAATTGTATTTAGCCCTTGTCATATTCTAGAGAGGGTGATTTTATATTGGGATCATCAAAGGGATGATCGAAAGCAACTGCTGGATTTGGAATAGGCTTATGGATGGGTTATCTGAATTTTCTTGGCAAAATATTAAATATAACTTTTACAATACTGGAGAACTGCCAGAGCTTGTACAACGAGATTCACCTATTTTACAGCTTTGGGAAAGTGCAAAAAATTCGGGCTTGAGCCCTTTCTCCAAAATCACTGACTTACACGAGTTTCCTGTCGCTGACCTTTCACAGGGTGATATAAAATTAGCCGCATTGGCTGAAGGTGTATTAAATGATGTCTGGCGCTTATTTGGGCAACAGGATGTTATCGTTTTCTTAATTAATCATCAGCTTAAAATTATTGCTGAACGTCACAATCCTGATTTAGATGACCAATATCATTATTTATGCACGGGTCGTATTATTGAGCCCTCTGTGTTTGGTGCGATTGCACCGACATGTAGTGTGATGTCTAAACAGCCTATGATCATGACAGGGCATCAACATTATCTGGATGAATTTTCAAATTATTCTTGTGCATCGGTTCCGATATTCAATGGCTGTGGTGATGTGCTCGGCGCTTTAGATATCACTTCACCACAAGGGCTTTTGGCGAGCAATTGGTTGCGTCACTTACTTTACCAAAGTTATATTTTGGAAAATAAGATTATTCAGGCAGCACTACAACCTGATCAACGGGTCCTTTATTTTCAACATTCCAAAGATTTGCTGGACAATGCTTATACGGGCATGATGGTACTGGATCAATCAGGAAAAATCCTCAAAGCCAACCAAATGGCGTTGAAATTGCTGAACTGTTCTATTGAGCAATTGTTGCAGCAAGCAATGGATCATTTTTTACTCACTGAGCATTTGAATCCGTTAAATTCGAGTGATTGTTTTTTAATTCAAAGTTTTGACCATGCATTTTTTTATGCCCAGCTACGTAGTGTGAATGGGCTGTTGCAGAATAAAACAAGCAAAATCACGACACAGCATTTGCTTGATCAAGCGCTAAAAGCATTAAAAGCCGATATTCCTGTATTGATTACCGGAGAAACAGGTACAGGTAAGGATCATTTTGCTCAGCAGCTACATCAGAAGCTGGATGTGGATTTACCTTTTATTTCGATTAATTGCGGTGCAATACCAGATCATTTGCTTGAAGCAGAATTATTTGGTTATGAAGGCGGCGCTTTTACAGGTGCTAAACGGCAAGGCGAAAAAGGCTTAATTGAACTGGCAGATCAAGGCATACTCTTTCTCGATGAGATTGGTGATTTGCCTTTACATTTACAAGTGAAAATTTTAAGAGTGTTACAAGATCAGCAGTTCTATCGGGTTGGAGGACGTAAACCGATCAAGTCAGCATTTAAACTGTTATGTGCAACACATCAGGATTTAAAAAATAAAATACAACAGCAGTCATTCCGCCGTGATTTATATTATCGTATTTGCGGTTTTCAGGTACATTTACAACCCTTACGCTTACGTCAAGATAAACAGGTCATTTTACATCATGTTCTGGATCAATTCGGCATAGCGCAATGGTCGAGCCATGTAGAACAACAATTTAATAGGCACACATGGGAAGGAAATATTCGTGAATTAATTCATGTGGTGAAGCTATCCGCAGCGTTTAAAGACAGTGAAATTTTAAATCATTTATATTTACCTGAAGCTGATTTAGCGATTAATGAACAAAGTGAGCAACTGATATTAGATGAAAATAAAAACTTAAATAGCTTGACCAAGCAAATGATTGTGCAGGTGTTACAAGAAGAAAATGGCAATATCGCAAGGACAGCGAAACGCTTAAACATTTCAAGAACAACGATATATAAATATATTGGCAATTAATTGTAATTTTTTATTCAGTCCTCTAGTGCATTTTTTATAGATTCAGCTGAAATACAGCCTGAAAAATTCAAGATGCTCTATCCTTTACTTGTCGATGTGCGTTTTTTCTATTAATTAATAGTCTTATAATTAAAAGAATGAAAAGGACTAAAGTTATTAATAGGTATATATTTCCATGAAAGATGTGAGCCCTATAGCCTTCAAAAATGAATTTAAAAGGCAATTCTTGTTGAGTGTAACCAATAAATGCTTTTCCAAAAAAGTAGCTTAAAATTAAAGAATATAGACCTGTAAATACAAAAAAAGAGAGAACTTTATTAATTTTATCTTTTATAAAAAAAATAGAATTTAAGCTTAAAGATATAATTAATATTGAAAAAACAGCAGAATAAACGTTAATCCAGTATTCATAATTTTCCACGACTTCACCATACTAAAGCTTTTTTTATAAATTCAGTTGAAAGAGAGCCTGAAAAATTCAAGACGCTCTATCCTTTACTTGTCCATGTGGGTTTTTCTATTAATTAATAGTCTTATAATTAATAGAATGAAAAGGACTAAAGTTATTAATAAATATGTATTCCCTTGGAATATATGAGAATTATATCCTTTATAAATAAACGTTGGTAAAAGTTCTTGTTGTGTATAACCAATTGAAGATTTTTCAAAAAAGTAACTTAAAATTAAAGAATATACACCTGTAAAGACAAAAAAAGAGAGTACTTTATTAATTTTATCTTTTATAAAGAAAATAGAGTTAAGACTTAATGAAGCGATGAATAATGTGAGAATTACAGAATAAACAGTAATATAATAATCGTAACTTTCCATTTAGCCTCCCTATTGTTTTTTGTTAGGTTAAATATTCTTTCTTCTGTTATAGATTAATCGTCCAATTAAGATGATTAAGGCAATTAAAGAGATACCAAATGGAATCATTCCAGAAAAAATATTTTTATCTGTTCCTTTGAAAATAAAAGTCAATAATGGCTCTTGTTCCATCAAACCTATATAGGAAATAGCAAAGACTCTATTTATGATACGAGTGATAATTGCAGTACAGATCAAGATTGAGAGGAATCTATTGATTTTGTCGTTAATAAAAAAGGTAAAATTAATTGACAGAGATATAACTAATATAGAAAAAATAATGCCATAAACATTAATCCAATATTGAGCTTCTGATAGTTCTAAACCTAACATTTATCCACCTAGTGCTTCCTTTATAGTATTTGCGGTGATACGCCCCGAATTTGTTACAGTTTTAACTGCTTTACCTCTGTAATAGATAATTCGAGTACCATGTCGATAATCTTGCTCTGAGGCTGTAGTTGTGCCATCAATATTTGGATTAGCCGATGTAGCATGTGCTATAACAACACCTTGTTTTTTCCCAGCCTTATATAGCTGGGATGATAGCTCAGAAGCAAAGCAATCGTCGCCACGACCTGTATTACAGCCATGAATTTCAATTTTAGACTGCTCTGTAAATACGCTAAGTTTTAGGCTCGAAATAGCAGCTTGATTTTTAATTCGATTACCATCAAAGTCATAGCCTCGCCAAATAGCCATCATTACAGTTTTATAAATATTGGCCGCTAACTTCCCCTTGAATACCCCTTCGCGAGTTATTGTCTTATCTAAAGATGCGCCTAGAATATAGTAAAGTCCATCAGAATCGCCATGACAAAACAGATCAAGAGATTGAACAGTATTATTTTCTTGAGTTTCTAATGCACTAATCACTGACCTAGAACCATTATTTATAAAAAAGCTTTTGACAGGTAAATCATTTTTATAATCTTTAATTACGTTTTTAGATGCATGTAAAAATGCTGAATTATCACTTGATTTCCTTGATCCACCATAAATAATAAGGCGGATAGGTGATTTTAATTTTACAATTTCTACTTTTGCAATTTTGGTTGTTGTAGTCTGATATCGATCTACCATGAATCAGCCTCAAAAAGTTTAATTTCAATATCTTCTGCTTTTTCTGTAAGTTCTAGTTTTTCTGTCATGCCATTTTCATCAGTGACACCTTCAATAGTATGACCATCAGCATAGATAACAATGTATTTTACATTGCTATAAGGTTGATTATTTGAATTATTTACTAACTGATATTGACCTGAATATAGAGTTAAGCCTTGAGCTAAAAAGCTTGATGAGTATGTATTCTTACTATAGTTTTCCCCTTGACTTGTTCCAACAACATGATCTTGTTTAGGTAAAATTTTAGCTCCACAACTTAATAGATCGTCAACGTAAGCGACTGGTTTTCCGTCCATAATAATATGGTTATGACTCGGTTGTATTGTCGACCAACATTTACACTTAGGACAAAAGTGACCATCCCCTGCACGTAGAAATAGATTTCCCATTTGAGATATTCGCTGTTGAGTTGCTTGAATGATTCCTCCATGATTTGTCATAGAGTTATGGATTGCAAAACCTTTAGCCATGATTAACACCTTCTTGGTACAAAAAACCTTCAGGGGCTTTATCACCGATAAAGATATTTATAGCTACAGAGTTGTTAGGGCTATCGATAATCTCATCACCATTCTCTAAGTAGCTTCCTACCAATGCACTCGCTTTAACTAATCCACCATTTTTGCTTTTAGCTCCATTTACCGCAAGGTAATAGATCTTTTTAGGCCTATGCCGAAAATAAAGCTGTTCTGCTTTTATTGTTTGCTTTATGTCTTGTTGAGACATCTGTTTTAACTGTTCAATTGGTAATTCATGTAAAAATTTAGGTTTCGTCATACTGAGTCCAATTATTGTTATTGAATGAAGAACATAGAGATTAAAACATAAAACCTTATATTAAGACAAATTTAATTGAATTTTTAATTATATTTAATAATTTGGATTTATTTACTCAAATTCATGGCAGTCTTCGTTATAGCTTTCATGTTCTGATCTTACGATTTATTAAAATAGTAAATTTAAGGATTAGTCATATATTATGTTTTTAATAACTTATATTTTAATTTTTGTCTTATTAACATAATTTCGCTTTATCGTTCACGGCTAGTTCAACAAACGCCATATTTAATTGTTTAGAGAATATTTCATCTACTCGTCAACATCGCTAACCCTCATCCTTGTTTTAGGCTTCCAGTGATTGTCCATTGATTGGACAGTGTATTCTCAATGCTGTCCATTTATTGGACATTGGAAAGGTAACATTATTTTAAGTATATGATTATTAATTATAAAAATATTGGCACGCTAACTGCAAATATTCTATGGCTCATATTTGATTAAAACAAATCTATCAATCGATTTATTAAGTGTAGTAGATGGTCGATTCGTCATGGATAAATCGATTGATTTTTGATTCAAAATTTAAACAAGTGCAATGAGTAGTGAAAAGGATGCTTGAAACTAAAGGGAATAGATGATGTGTTTTAGCAATAAAAATAGCCTGCTTCTTATGTTGAGTGGCATGTTTGTACAGTATAGCCATGCGATTGACGTAAACGTGGGGGATTATACCGCGTTGCCAAAAGGCACCAATGCAGGTGTGTTCTATTATCAACATAGTCAAATGGAGGGTTATTACCAAAATGGTGAAAAAACCAGAGCTGAATCTAAATCGGATATCGGTATCGCACGCTTAATTCATTACACCAACATCGCTGGTTTACGTGCAACGCCTCAAATAATTTTACCGTTTGGAACAGTACGGCATACGCAAATTGGCGATACTGATTTAAATAATGCCTCAGGTTTTGCAGATCCAGTGATTGCTTCTGCTTTTTGGTTGATTAATCAACCTGAACAAGGTTCATCGGGTCGTTATCTGGCATTTACCCCATTTATTTATTTGCCAGTTGGGCAATATGATCGAAATGATGCGGTGAATTTAGGCGAAAATCGATTTAAGTATGATCTTCAACTGGCATGGGTACAGCCACTATATGGCAAGCTTGCTTTTGAACTTTATCAAGATGTGATTTGGTATGGAGACAACGATGAAGCGGGAAAGGGCGATCAAACACTTTCACAAGCGACCAGCTATCAAACTCAATTTAACTTACGTTATGACTTGAATTCTAAACAGAGAATCGCCCTCGGTTATGCCGCAAATTATGGGGGTGAACAACAATTGGATGGAATCAAACTGGATCAGAACATGGAAAAGCAACAAGTGCGATTGGAGTTTCAGCAAATGCTGAATGCAAAAACTCAATTAAGTGCGCAGTTGCTTTCAGACACACGAACGGAAAGCGGATTTAGGAAGGATTACGGTCTGAATTTTCGTGTTTTTTACATTTTTTAATTTAAAGCAGGTGTAACACATTGATTGCGTCATTTTTACAAGGATGCAGTTAGAACAGTAAAGCAATTGTCTAAATAAATTTTGAAGAGGTCATCATGTCTATATTCACAAAACAGCTTTGGGATAAAAAATTATTTAACGGTTCATGGCAGTCTGCCCAAGATAGCTACAGTGTGATTGAGGTTGCAACAGGTCAAGTGCTTGGTGAAATCGGTTATGCGACTGCCGCTGATGTGGTGAGTGCTGCACAACAAGCCAAAGCCGCCCAACAACAATGGTGGGCTTTAAACTATCAAGAGCGTCAGGCAGTGTTTGAGCGAGCTACTGTTTTACTGACAGAAAATCAAGCGGAAGTGATTGAGTGGCTGGTTAAGGAAAGTGGCTCGTTACAACTGAAAGCGGGCTTTGAAGTAAGCATAGCGATTCAAGTGCTTAAGCATTGTATCGCGTCACCTGCAACTGAACAGGGCACATTATTACCTACGCAAAATGGCAAATTAAGTATAGCGAAACGCTTGCCCTTAGGTGTTGTTGGGGTCATTTCTCCATTTAACTTTCCACTGTACTTAGCTTTACGTGCTGTGGCTCCTGCTTTGGCCTTTGGTAATGCGGTGGTGTTAAAACCTGATGAGCGTACAGCAGTGTGCAGTGGCTATGTGATTGCACGGATTTTTGAACTTGCAGGATTGCCCAAGGGACTACTACATGTATTGCCAGGTGGGGCAGAAGTTGGTGAAGCACTGACTTTGGATAAAAATATTGCCAGTATTCAATTTACAGGATCAACTCAAGTTGGACGGATTGTAGGGGCGAATGCGGCAAAGACCTTAAAGAAAGTTTCCCTAGAACTGGGTGGCAAGAACTCACTGATTATTTTGGATGATGCGGATATTGAGTTGGCTGCAGAAAATATTGCATGGGGTGCATTTTTACATTCGGGGCAAATTTGTATGACCTCAGGTAAGATTTTGATTCACCAAAAAATTTATCAACAGGTCAAACAGCGTGTCATTGAAAAAGTGCAGAATTTTGTGGTGGGGAATCCTTGTGACAAGAATGTCACCATTGGGCCATTGATCAATGCCAAACAAGCACAACGTGTAGAACAATTGGTCAGTGCTGCGGTTAATGAAGGCGCAACATTGGAAATCGGTGGACATGCCGATGGGGTATTTTTTCAACCGACTGTACTGACCGATGTGACTGCAAACAATTCGATTTTTAGTGAGGAGATTTTTGGTCCTGTTGCGGTGTTGATCCCGTTTAGCTCAGATGAACAGGTCATTGAATTAGCCAATGATGGCGATTATGGGCTTTCAGCAGGCATTATTACCTCCAATGTAGGACGTGGTATGCAACTCGGTGCGCAGCTTAAAGTGGGCTTGCTACATATCAACGATCAAACTGTAAATGATGAAACGGTCAATCCATTTGGTGGTTTTGGTTCATCAGGTAATGGTACGCGTATTGGCGGCCCTGCCAATGCCGATGAATTTACCCAGTGGCAATGGATTACTGTACAGGCTCAAGCGCCACATTATCCTTTTTAAACAATTCAATAAATCATTACAGGACGTTAAACCATGAGTGAATTAAAAGATATTATTGCCGCAGTGACCCCATGTAAAGGTGCTGACTTTGAGCTGCAAACTTTAAAAATACGTCAGCCTCAAGATGATGAAGTATTGGTAAAAGTAGTTGCTACAGGAATGTGTCACACCGATTTGATTGTACGTGATCAATATTACCCGGTTCCGCTGCCTGCTGTTCTTGGACATGAAGGGTCAGGAATTATCGAGGCGATCGGTCCTAATGTAACAGAGCTTCAAGTGGGCGATCATGTGGTTTTAAGTTACGGGTATTGTGGAAAATGTAGCCAATGTAATACTGGAAATCCTGCCTATTGTTCAGAGTTTTTTGGACGAAATTTTAGTGGGGCAGATTCAGAAGGGAATCATGCACTTTGTACCCATGATCATGGCGTGGTTAATGATCATTTTTTTGCCCAATCCTCCTTTGCAACCTATGCTTTAAGTCGTGAAAATAACACGGTTAAAGTGACCAAAGATGTACCAATCGAACTATTAGGACCATTAGGTTGTGGTATTCAAACAGGTGCGGGTGCATGTATAAATGCTTTAAAAGTGACACCCGCCAGTAGTTTTGTGACTTGGGGTGCTGGCGCTGTTGGTCTGAGTGCTTTACTTGCGGCAAAAGTGTGTGGCGCTTCGATCATTATCGCTGTTGATATTGTTGAATCTCGTTTGGAGCTGGCAAAAAAATTGGGTGCAACCCATGTGATCAATAGTAAAACTCAAGATCCTGTGGCGGTGATTAAAGAGATTACCGATGGTGGAGCCAACTTTGCATTGGAATCTACTGGGCGACCTGAGATATTAAAACAAGGTGTTGATGCGCTGGGGATTTTAGGTAAAATCGCCGTAGTAGGTGCACCTCAATTAGGCACGACTGCACAATTTGATGTAAATGATCTGTTATTGGGTGGGAAAACTATTTTAGGTGTCGTTGAGGGGAGTGGTTCGCCCAAGAAATTTATCCCTGAGTTAGTCCGTCTATATCAACAAGGGAAATTTCCATTTGACCAACTTGTAAAATTCTATGCATTTGATGAAATCAATCAAGCTGCGATAGATAGTCATAAGGGTATTACACTCAAACCGATTATTAAAATTGCATAATGTTGCATGGCATGCTCATTGATGAGCATGCCATTTTGCTGAATTTTGAAAGCAATAATGACTAATTAAGCTTTACTATTAAATTTGATTATCGAATAAACGTATTCAAAACAGCAGTTAAAAAAGATTTAGAGATCACATGATTGAAACGGTCTGTATGAACCATACCTGTAAATTTAAAGAGAGTTTTATTGCACATTAATCTATAGCTCTTTTTATCTAGTGCATCAAATTGTTTTATATTACATATTTAAAGCGAGATTAATTAGTTTAAAAAATTTATTAGCATTAATTTTTAAAATAAAAATAAATTACACCTCTGAAATATCTTCGTTGAGGAAAATCAAATAATTTGAAAACATAAATTTATAGAACTGTCGTAATATGTCAATGAATTATCGGGGAAATGTCAATACTCAAATTTTTAGATTCTATATTTTAGGAAAAGTTAGGAATATTTGTTAGTTAAAAAATGGAAAATTTTTTACAATCTATTGAAATGAATAGAATTAACTGATCTAAAAACTAAAGAATCTATAGAAATTGATAGATGAGATTGAAAAGGAGAGGAATACAAAGATAAATATTTTTTTAGAAAAAACTAGAAATACAATCCTCAATTAATCTGTATTCATTCAGTGAATTAATCTAACTAATGGGATCATTGATAATAAATAATTTTAAGTTTTATCCAATATTTAGATAAATAATTTTTTGTAATCTAGCCATAGTTTAAGGAGTAAAGTATGACAGCCAAAATTACACGACGAGAACTTATTCAAAAAAGCCTATTCGGTTTTGGTGCACTGTCTTTATCTGCGGGTTTTACGGGATGTAATGACAGTTCAGATCGAGAATCAACAACACTACAAGTCAATTTTGAACATGGGGTTGCCAGTGGAGACCCTTTACAAGATCGCGTGATTTTATGGACACGCTTGACGCCCAATGATAGCAGCGCACGTTTGCAAGTGACTTGGGAAATTGCTTTAGATGATCAATTCAAGCAAATCATTAAAACAGACAAAGTCACCACAGCAAAAGCACAAGACTTCACGGTGAAAGTTGATGCCACAAACTTAAAACCAGATCAACGCTATTTCTATCGTTTTAGCTTTGGCAATAAAGTTTCACCAGTTGGACAAACCAAAACGCTACCAATCAACCCCAGCAAAGTCAGTTTTGCGGTATGTTCTTGCGCGAACTATCCAGCAGGGTATTTCTATGTTTATCGTGAAATGGCCAAGCAAGATGTTGATGTGGTAATTCATTTGGGTGACTATATTTATGAATATGGTCAAGGTGGTTATGCAACAGAAGATGCAGTGAAGTTGGGACGTACTTTGGCTGCGGACAATAATCAAGAAATTATCAAGTTAGATGATTATCGCAAACGCTATGCGTTATATCGTAAAGACAAAGATTTACAAACATTGCATCACCGTCATCCATTTATTGTGATTTGGGATGATCACGAGCTGGCAAATGATACATGGCGAGAAGGCGCTGAAAATCACCAAGCCAATGAAGGGGCTTTCTTCGATCGTAAACTTGCTGCATTACAAGCATACTTTGAATGGATGCCGATTCGTCCTATTTCCGCAAATGATCATCTCAATATTTATCGCCAGTTTGACTTTGGTTCACTGGTGCAATTGACCATGTTAGATACCCGTATCCTTGCCAGAGATAAGCAACTGGAATATACCGATTATATCACCGCTTCTGGTATGGATTTTCAACGTTTTCAGACTGACTTAACCAATCAGAATCGAACCTTGATGGGGTATACCCAACGTGAATGGTTACAGCAAAAGTTGGCTCAATCCAAGGCAACGTGGAATGTATTGGGTCAGCAAGTGTTGATGGGTAAGATATTAATCCCTGCTGAATTACTGGTACCGTTGAGTGCAGTTCTGAGTGGAAACGCAACTCAAGAGGTTTTAAATCAAATCAATACGATGATCATGGAGTTAGTGCAACTGAAAATGCGTGTGCTACAGGGCGATCCAACATTGACAGCAATTGAAAAGGCACGTTTAACCACTGTCGCACCTTATAATTTAGATGCTTGGGATGGTTATTATGTTGAACGAGAAATTCTATATAACACTTTAAAAGCATTGAACAAGAAGGTCGTAGTACTGGCAGGTGATACCCATAATGCATGGTCATCAGAGTTGTATAGTCAGGCGGGTGATTTTGTCGGTGTTGAGATGGCGACAAGTTCAGTGTCATCGCCGGGAATTGAAAAGTATCTCAATATTCCAGTGGAACAGTTACAGCAGTTTGAAATGGCGTTTACCACACTGATTGATGAATTGGATTATACCAACCTAAATCAACGTGGTTATCTGAATGTCAGCTTTACTGCAACGCAGGTTCAAGCGGACTGGATCTATGTCGATACCATTAAAGAGCCGCAATATACTGTAGATACAAAACGTGGGCATCAAGTGGTGTTGAATAATCAATTGGTCAATGCCCGCTCGATTAAGAAAACTGCTTAACAAAAGACTATTTAATTTTATATCGCCTGACTACTGAAGAAGATTTAGATGCTATTGCTATCGCATCATTTCTTCAGTAGTACATGGCTAAACTGTCTTTGTACACATAATGATTGAAATAACACAAGAATATCAGGAGTAAAAAACCATGGCTGGATTATCGATTTGGCACATACTTATTTTTGCAATTGTTGTAATCTTACTTTTTGGCACATCTAAATTAAAAAATTTAGGTAAAGATGTCGGTGGTGCGGTGAAGGATTTTAAAAAATCAATTCAAGATGATGAAACAACCACTGCTGCACTGAATGAACCAAGAACACAGGAACATCAAAATAGTAATGCTGATGTGAACTCTACGGTAAAGCACTAAAACTGGAGAACTAACACATGCTTGATGTCGGATTTTCTGAATTATTGGTTTTTGGGATTATTGCGCTGTTGGTGTTAGGACCTGATAAACTCCCTGAAGCTGCGCGTTTTGTTGCGAAATGGTACAGTAAATTGAAACGTCTCATCAGCAATGTTCAGAACGACATTGACCGTGAATTACGCTTATCTGAATTGCGCGAACAGATGCAGAATGAGATGCAGCGTATTCAAGAATTAGAGCAAAAAATGCAGGCGCAGATGCATGAGCTACAGCAATTATCGGCTATGCCTGGAGATGCTATACAGCAAGAGCAAGCGCCAGCACGATTAGAGAAACAGCAATTAGAGCAACCGCAATTAAAAGAACAGCAAAAAGCCCAGCTGAGAGTGAAGCAGATTTATCAAGCTGTCTCACGTGATATTCCTACAGTCTATTTGCCAAGTATCTGGCTAAAACAAGTTCAATGTAATGATGAAAAACGCAGTATTGATCTTGCTCAATCCAAGTCAATATCGCAATTGAAGGTGGCCGTATGACCTCAATGATACCGCAGCTACAAGAGCAAGCTTCTGAAGAAGCGACTCAGCTTGAAGCAATGCCAATCACCCGACATTTGATGGTGTTGCGTCAGCATCTGTTTAAAATTATCGGGGTATTGATTGTGCTTTTTTTCTGTTTGTTGCCATTTGCAAACAGAACTTATTCAATGTTATCTGAACCACTACGTGCCCAATTACCTGCCAGTTCGACCATGATTGCTACAGATGTAACTGCAACATTTATGGCACCTTTTAAACTGAATTTCTTTATTGCGCTGATGCTGGCGATGCCTTTTATTATTTATCAGATTTGGGCATTCATTAAACCTGCGTTGTATGAAAAAGAAAAGAGTCTGGCATTCCCATTGTTATTGAGCAGTATTTGCTTGTTTTATTCAGGGATTGCCTTTGCCTATTTTATTGCCTTGCCTTCGATTTTGCATTTTTTTATCAGTGTTTCACCTGATACCGTTGCACCAATGACGGACATTAACAGTTACTTAAGTTTCTGTTTAAAACTCTTTTTGGTGTTTGGGGTCACTTTTGAAATTCCAATTATTACACTGGTATTGATTTTAATCGGTTTGGTCAGCACGCAAACGCTGGTGGAAAAAAGACGCTTTATTATTGTGGGCTGTTTTTTTATTGCGATGTTTGTCACGCCACCAGATGCTATTTCGATGATCATGTTGGCAATTCCAATGTGGATGTTGTTTGAATTGGGATTGGTATTTGGCAAGATGATTGAAAAACGTAAACGTGTATAAGTGCTGATTTGTAGCGAAAGTGGTTAAGTGTTGCTTTGTTCTATTCAACCCTTCTTTTTTAAAGCAGACGAATTTATATTTAAGTGTATAAATTCGCCAGATCTCTAGATTTTAACCTATCCTTGTCTCATGGGTGAGTTCGTAATACTGTTCTAAACCCCACATGCGTTGCAGCCAAATCAAACTCTTGCGGATATCGACTACTATTTCGATAACGAGAGCAATAACTCGAAGCACATAAGAAAGAACCACCTTTAATCACATATTGGGTTGCTGCGATGCTTTGCTGACGCAGATCAGTATAATTTCCCATATGTTGATCATGCGCGCCTTGATATACAGAAGAGGTCCACTCCCAGACATTCCCAATCATATCGAACAATTGGAACGCATTGGCAGGGTAGCAGCCGACAGGTGCCACACCTGCAAAATGGTCTTCAACAGAATTATGCATTGGAAATTCACCTTGCCAATAATTGGCTTGTGGATGTTGATGGGCATCCTGAGGCGCTTGATGCAGTGGCGTATCGGTTTTTGAGCCCGCCTTTGCAGCATATTCCCATTCTTGTTCGGTAGGTAAATCTCTTCCTAACCAAACTGCGTAATGTTCAGCATCATTTTTGGTCACATAGCGAACAGGTTCAGCAGGGCGTGGAGCTTGACCCGAAGCGCCATTGGGCGTTTTCCAAGTGTAATCAGACTTGAGTTGCCACCACTGATTAGGCTTATTGGCATCTGGTGAAAATACAGCTGCCTGTTTCTGTTGCTCTGCGTCGGTTACATAGCCGGTTGCTTTTACAAAACTACTAAACTGCGCCACAGTCACTTCGGTTTGATCGATCCAGAAACCCTCAACTTGGCGTTGTTTTTGCCCAAAATTAAGTTCATCGGGATAGGCTTTATCGGAGCCGAGCTGAAATGAGCCTTTGGCAATCCAAACCATCCCCGCTGTTGGCTTTTTTTGCCATGCATTAGGTAAACCTGAATAGTGTTCGCATTGCTGCAATGAACCAAGCTGTGCAGAAACTTTGCTGGTTTGTTTAGGAGAATGATGCGAGTCGGGCGTAACCTTATTGCAGCCTGTTACAAGGAACAGGCTGCACAGTGAAATTAAAATGGGGTTAAACTTCATTGAATGTTGTATTCCTTGACTCCATTTTTTTGGGTATATTTGTTATACACATCAAGCAGTTCTTGTAGTTTTGCTGGGTTATTTTCTGCAATGTTTTGGGTTTCACCACGGTCATTTTTTAAGTTATATAATTCCCAAGTTCCCGTTCCAAGCTCTGCTTTACCTTGCAAAGCAATTTTCCAATCGCCTTGACGCGCATATTTACTGCCATGCAATTCATCAGCAAAACTAAAGTTTACAGGGCGAATCGTCTGCGCTTTATTTTCAAGCACTGATCTCCAAGAGTAACCACTTGGAGTATTAATCTGACGACCTTTATATTGACCTTGTGGGACGGCAATATTGGCATAATCTAAAACAGTTGGAAAAACATCGAGCACTGAAGCAAAACCATGATAGGTTGCTTGCGCTTTGTTTTGATGAGGAAGTTTAACAATGGCTGGTGCTGTGGTTGCACCTTCACCTGCAGTATCTTTCCATAAGTGGAAAGGCGCAGCACTAACTTCAGCCCAACGCGGACCGACATAATGATAAGAACTGGATGTACCGACATTATTCACCCGATTATCAAAACCTGATTCAGCTCCATAACTACCGCGAATAAAGCCTTCAGCCCCATTATCTGAAACAAAGAAAATTAAAGTATTTTCGTATAAATTATTGCGTTTTAAATACTCAATCACCCGTCCAATATTAGCATCAAGGTTTTCGACCATACCTGCATAGATTTCCATTCTACGTGCTTCTAAGGCTTTTTGCTCAGTGGATAGCTCATTCCATTTGCCATATTTTTGGGGTGCATTTTGTGTTGCAATCGGTTCGGCTGCAGTAAAGTTGGCTGGAATCAGACCAAGTTGTTTTTGACGGGCAATACGACCATTGCGGATCACATCATAACCAGCATCGTAAACGCCACGATAACGGTCACGATATTCAGTTGGGGCTTGTAAGGGCCAATGGGGAGCTGTGTAAGCAGCATAGGCAAAGAATGGTTTGCCTGAATTTTTTCCTGACTCTAAATAGCTAATTAATTTATCGGTGAAATAATTGGTTGAGAAGAAATCATCAGGTAATGCTGAAATTGGAACAACTTGACCATCCTCCGTATAGGTGGCATTCCGTTTGTAGGCGCTAGGCGCTTGTTTAAAGTGTAA
The DNA here is from genome assembly GCF_058242925.1 of Acinetobacter sp. LipI_19. Taxonomy (NCBI): domain Bacteria; kingdom Pseudomonadati; phylum Pseudomonadota; class Gammaproteobacteria; order Moraxellales; family Moraxellaceae; genus Acinetobacter; species Acinetobacter sp. LipI_19. Next base: position 2,308,875 of record NZ_JBZAYK010000001.1, on the reverse strand, counting down.
ATCTAGACCTTGTAATAGCGTAAATGAATGATCGAAGCCTTTTACATGTGCGTTGGTTTCAGCGGTTAAACCGAGGTGCCATTTTCCGCTGATATAGGTTCGGTAGCCATTATCTTTGAGCACTTCTGCAATTGAGAGTGAGCGCTCATTTAAGTAGCCCTCATAACCCGGCTGGCCTTTTAAGTGAGCAGGGGTGAGCTCAGCCATAGCCCCAATGCCCGCTAAGTGATGGTCTGTCCCCGAAATTAATTGTGAACGCGTTGGTGAGCAGGTCGGGGCAGTATGGTAGTCCGTTAAAATCCGACCTTCTTTGGTGAGTGCATCAATATTTGGGGTTCGAATTTCACCACCAAATGCTCCCAAGTCTGAATAACCTAAATCATCTGCCATAATAAATAAAATATTTGGTTGTTTTTTGGTTTCAACTACCGTATTTGAGTGATCTGAATCATTATTATTACATGCAGAAATTGAAAGACTGAATAATGCAATAGAAAGTGTTGTGAAAAGGTTTTTATGAGACATACGTGTCGACTGAGTTTTCTAAAAAATTAGGTTAAGTTTAGAGTGTTAATTTTTAAGCTAAAAATAATTAAAATTTGATTGTTAATCTTAAAAAAAGCAAAGCCTCAAACATTCACCCAAATGAATGTGGAAATTATTTGAAAGAAGATATTTAGTCAGTGGATAATTAAAATAAAAAATAATTTAAAAATTTAAAAGGATGATAATTATCACGTTATACCATGGCGTTAAAAATACTTATATTATGGATGGGAGGACAACGGCTTGTAAACATGTCTTAACTGCGCTTGCTTATTCGTATTGGTGTTAGATATTTATTACACATGTCGACTCAATTTTGAGGGAAAATAGCTTGAATTGTGATTGCTTAATAATTGATCAAAAGAATACAGAACTGTCTGTTTTTTTTGTTGATGGTGTATTGATTAAATGAATATTAATGTGATAAATTCTACAGAATTAGAGGGGGATCTTTTTTAAGATTCTTGATGCCTTGATCCTATTTCCCTTCCCCAAGGGAAATAGGGGTTTTTAAGATTAGCTAAAAGCAACAGATAAATACGTTTATAAAAGACTGAAAAGTGCTTATCTCAATATGAGCACATATAAATTTTAAGAAATAGTACATATGTATGAATTCTACTTTTTAAGAATCATAAGATGAATTTATAGGTAATTATCTACGATGAAAATTTATGAAATGATATTTCATAAAGGAACTTATGAAAAAACACGCTTATTTTATGCTGAAAATAATAAAGCTTCACGTCAGCATTTCATTGAAAATATGCGTTTAGAGCTTGATCAAGAACTTAATGATTTCATTCTAAATTGTAAATCGAGTTACAAGCATGATTTGTTTGACTTATACAAAAAAGTTCAAAAAGAAAGCCATTTACATTTAGATGTTATGGAAGATGAGTTTATACAGAATTCAAAAGCAACCTTTGACCAATGTATTTGTTTAAGTGTTAAAAGTCATGAGGTGTTTAATATTATAAAATCACTTATTTAAAAAAAGATTAGTTGAAACAGATAATATTAAGAAAAATAATTTATATCATTTGCTTAAAGAAACGTATATTTAGTTGGCTCTATTATAATACAGCCAATTGCTGTTGAGCCAATTCATAGCCTTGGTCTGCGGCTTTTTTTAACCATGCTTTCGCTTTATTGATATCTTGAGGCAAGCCTAAATTTCCATCTAAGTATAGAGTTCCCAATTTAAATTGTGCTGATACATCGCCATTTTTAGCCGCTTTAAGATGCCAATAATGTGCAAGATTTTGATCCTGTTTGATATTCTTCCCATCTGAATATTCTTCAGATAAATTGTATTGCGCCATCGCATTGTTCTGATTTGCAGATTTGGTTAGCCACTCAATACCTTTACGGGTATTTTGGCGGATACCTGATCCCCATAAATAACTCATTGCCAAACTGAGTTGAGATTCTGAATCACCCGCTTCTGCGGCCTTTTTAAACCAAAAAACACCTTTTTCTTCATCGAAGGATACACCCTAATTGCCATTACTATAAAGATAACCCACTTGGTATTGTGCTTTTACATCTCCATTGTTGGCTTTTTCGAATAGCTTTTCAAAACTTTCTGCAAATACAAGTGTAGTGGGGAAAAATATAACTATAATCAGAGGGTATAACCGTTTTTTAATTTTTAGTTTTATCATTTTTCAATCATTTGTGTCTTTTAATCAGTAAAATTAAAGTGAAAAATTAAGTTGTAGTCAACTTAATTTGAGCCAAGACTTATTCTATTTTTCTTTCAAGTTTAGCTCCCTAGGGAACTAAACTTACCTAAATAATGAAAATGAAGAGCTTATATCACTCGACAAATTGGGGTAAAAGACGCTGTTAATACTACACAAAATTATCTAAACACTCGCATGTTTAGTGGTGAGCAGCATTAAAGCATCGTCCTAAGTATCCAGCTTACATATTTGGATAGTTAGGCCCACCACCACCCTCAGGAGTTACCCAAGTGATGTTCTGAGATGGATCTTTGATATCACAGGTCTTACAGTGAACACAGTTCGCAGCATTAATCTGGAAGCGCTTAGAACCATCATCATTTTCCATAATTTCATAAACACCAGCAGGGCAGTAGCGTTGAGCAGGCTCATCCCATTTTGGTAAGTTGACATTGACTGGAATAGAAGCATCCGTCAGCTTTAAGTGAGCTGGCTGATTCTCTTCATGGACAGTATTCGATACAAATACAGAAGATAAACGGTCATAGGTTAATTTACCATCTGGCTTTGGATAGGTCGGTTTAAATGTCGCAGCATCTACAGTTTTTAATGCACTAAAGTCAGGTGCAAGGTCATGTAGAGTAAATGGCACTTTAAAGATATTTTGATCGATAAAGTTAAATGCACCACCCATCCATACACCGAATTTATGCATCGCTGGACCAAAGTTACGTGAACGATGTAACTCTTCTTTTAACCAACTGTTGTTGAATTTGTCAGTATATGCAGTCAATTCTTTAGCAAAGAAATCTTCACCTTCAGCGACACGCGCAACCGCTAAATCACCACCTTTCTCATGACCTGCTTGGATTGCTTCAAATACAGCTTCACCACACAACATACCCGATTTCATCGCAGTATGAGAGCCTTTGATTTTAGCAAAGTTTAAGAAACCAGCATCATCACCGATTAAGCAACCGCCTGGGAAGGTTAGTTTAGGTAGCGAGTTTAGACCACCTTTAACAACTGCACGTGCGCCATAAGAAATACGCTTACCACCTTCAAGATATTGCTTAATCAGTGGATGTGTTTTCCAACGCTGCATTTCAGCAAAAGGATACATGTGTGGATTTTCATAAGATAAATCGACAATCATACCCAAGGTCACTTGGTTGTTTTCAGCGTGATATAACCACCAGCCGCCTGAAGAACCTGTTTCTGCCAAAGGCCAGCCTGAACCATGCATCACTAAACCTGGTTTATGTTTAGCAGGGTCAATTTCCCAAAGTTCTTTGATTCCGATACCGTAATGTTGCGGATCAGCATCTTGGTCTAAGTTGTATCTTGCAATCAAACGTTTACCAAGGTGTCCACGGCAACCTTCTGCAAAAATTGTGTATTTTGCATGAAGCTCGTAGCCGGGGGTAAAGTTATGAGTAGGTTCACCATCTTTACCAATACCCATATCACCAGTTTGGATGCCTTTTACAGAACCATCTTCATGATAAAGGATTTCTGAGGCAGCAAAGCCTGGGAAGATAGAAACTTCTAACTCTTCCGCTTTTTGACCTAACCAGCGCACCACATTACCCAATGAAATAACATAGTTACCATCGTTGTGCATGGTCTTAGGAACCATCCAGTGTGGTGCTTCTTGAGACTTTTCAGCAGACATGAGGAAATAAGTTTTGTCCTCAGTCACAGGTACATTTAAAGGTGCACCTTGTTCTTTCCAGTCAGGGAAAAGTTCATTGATTGCACGAGGTTCAAGTACAGCACCAGAAAGGATATGCGCACCAACTTCAGAGCCTTTTTCAACCACACAGACAGAAAGGTCTGGAAGATTGTTTTCAAGCGCTAATTGACGAATTTTAATCGCAACAGAAAGACCCGCAGGGCCTGCGCCTACGATGACTACGTCAAACTCCATTGACTCTCGTTGTAAATCTTTCATAAAAAGAAATCCTATTTCGCTTGGCGGTATTTTAGTTTATTGAGATAAAAATATCAAATGAAAAAGCATCAAAAAGGGAAGGTTTGATGAGTAAATTCAAAATGATATCCACAAAAAAGCCAGCTAAATCTAGCTGGCTTTAAAATGGAATAAGTGATTTTATAAGGTCTAATTTTACGATTTTTGCGGATCGTAGAGTTTTTCCTTGATGAAGAGGGCAGGAATAACACCGCAAATTAAATAAGCAGCCCCCATCACCACAAAACCTAAACCAATAGAACCACCTGATGCCAAGTAGCCAATCGTTGCAGGCGCAAGTGCTGCACCAAGACGCCCGACGTTATAGGCACCACCAATCGCTGTACCACGAATCGCTGTAGGGAAACTTTCCGTCATATAGGTGGCATTTACACCATAAGGAATACCGTATAAAAATCCGAAAGCGATCAGTAAATATAAAATGTTGCTGGGTGAGTTATAAAAAACAATCAGTGGAAGAAAAATAGCAGTCCCAATCGCACCAAAGGCATAAGTAAAGCGACGACCAAGTTTATCAGCCATCATCCCCGCAAGGACTTTACCGAGGATCATGGCGGTATAAGTACCAACCATATATGCGGTCATTTCTTTAAACTTCATGCCTAATTCACTTTCTAGATATGAAGGCATCCAGTTATTTACCCCATAATAACCAAATTGTAAGAAGCCTGCTGTGAGCGCCCACAAGATAAACATATTTCGATTTCGTTTATCTTTAAAAATCAGTTTAAATGCCGAAGTATCCTCAGAGTTTTTATCACGTGTTGGTTGTTGTAAACGAGACTGTTGCCATGCGAGTGGTTCTGGTACCAAAAGATGCATTAAAACAGCAATCAACACCGGTACAATGGCAACATAAAACAGCATACGCCAGCCATGATCTGGAATAATCCATCCAGCGAGTAGCGTTGCAACAATATAGCCAACCGTCCAACCTGCTTGTAAGGTACCCAATACCGTTGTACGGTAACGTGTAGGTACATATTCCGCCATCAAGGTATTGCAGGCAATATAAAGCGAGCCTAGTCCGAGAGAAGCAAAAAAACGTAATAGCCCAAATTCAAGAAAGCTTTGGGTAAAGCCTAGTCCACATGTAAGTAGTGAGAAGGTGAGAATAGAAATAACCACGATCCGTACTCGACCAAATTTGTCACATGCCCATCCCCCAAATATCCCACCAACAGCCATACCCGCCAGGGTAAAACTACCCAGCATACCTGCCTGCACGGAACTTAAACCAAAATCTGCCTTAATACTGTTGAGACTATAAGACAGCAGCATCAGATCGGCACCATCCACCAACAAGGCTAAAAATGCAAAAATAAATGCAATTTTCCAAGTATGAGGTTGTATTGAAGAGAGATGTGTATTGTAGTTTGTCGCCATAATCCATTACCTACATTTGATTTACAGCACTTCAAATCGTTTTAAAGTGCCTAAAAATTAATTAAGACGCAGCACGAATCATATTTCGCGCAATAATCATTTGTTGAATTTGGGTGGTGCCTTCATAGAGACGGAATAAACGTACATCTCGGTAAAAACGTTCAATGGCATATTCACTGATATAGCCAGAGCCACCATGAATCTGTACGCAGCGATCGGCCACGCGACCACACATTTCAGTGGCAAACATTTTTGCGCATGATGCTTCTGTGCTGACGTTGTGCCCAGCATCACGTTGTCTTGCCGCATCTAAAACCATACATTGCGCTGCATAAATTTCTGCTTTGGAGTCAGCAAGCATGGCTTGAATCAGCTGAAATTCAGCAATCGCTTGTCCAAATTGCTTCCGCTCAAGGGCAAACTTTAAGGTATCGTCTAACATGCGTAGGGCAGCACCGACACTGATTGCGGCAATATGTAAGCGACCTTTATCCAAGACTTTCATTGCGGTTTTAAATCCTACACCTTCAATACCACCAATCAGTGCTGAGGCAGGAACTCGACAATTTTCAAAAATCACATCACAGGTATGTGCACCTTTTTGTCCCATTTTTTTATCTGTTTTACCTAGAGAGATTCCTGCAGTTTTGCGATCTACGATAAAAGCAGAAATTCCACCAGCACCTTTAATATCTGGATTGGTTCGTGCCATCACCGTAAATACCCCTGCATGAGGTGCATTGGTAATAAAGCGTTTGGTGCCATTTAAAATATAAAACTCACCTTCTTTTACTGCGCTGGTTTTCAAAGAGGCAGCATCTGAGCCTGCATCTGGTTCAGTTAGGCAAAAAGAACTGATCACTTCACCACGTGCTAAACGGGGCAAAAAAAATGATTTTTGAGTTTCGGTACCATCAATAATCAGACCACTCGAACCGATTCCATTATTGGTGCCGATCAGTGAACGAAAGGCAGGCGAAGTACGTCCAAGTTCAAAAGCGATAGATACCTCTTCTTCCATGGTCAAGCCAAGACCTTCATATTCTTCTGGAATCGTCAGTCCAAACAAACCCAAAGCTTTCATTTGCTCAATGATGGCTTGAGGGATTTGATCTGTTTCTGCGACTTCATTCTCATGAGGAATAAGGACACCATCTACAAACTGTCGAATCATATCTACCAGTTGTTTGAGTGTTTCCTGATCTCGAATCATAGTCTTGTCCTTTGTACAACATGTTGAAAACATCGAGGAGATGTTGCTAAAACCCTGCATATTGATGCGATAGTAATCAAAGGATTAGTAGAAAACAATATATTTTGAAAATTAATTTCGCAATGCGGTATATTGTACTTGTTTTTTAGTTGGCTAATTATTTGATTTAATTAATCTATATTTGTTGAATAAAAATCATCACTTTTGATGAAAAAATTAAGTTTTATTTTTAAATTTTTCTGTGTATATTAAAAATATATATCGCTATGCGAAATTTATATTAAATAAATTTTCCTGTAGGAAATTAATCAAAGGTTAGTGGAATAAACATGGGTGCTTTAAATGGAATTCGTGTACTTGACTTAAGTCGAGTACTGGCTGGACCGTGGTGTGGACAGATTCTTGCCGATTTAGGCGCAGAAGTGATTAAGGTTGAAAGACCGAAACTAGGTGATGATACGCGTTCTTGGGGACCACCTTGGATGAAAGATGATGCCGGACAAGAGACACGAGAAGCCGCTTATTATCAGTCGACCAATCGCAATAAACTTTCTGTTGCAATAGATATTGCAAATCCGGAAGGGCAGGCACTCATCAAAGCACTGATTCAAGATACCGATGTGGTCATTGAAAACTACAAAGCTGGTTCTTTGAAAAAATATGGCTTGGATTATGCTTCTTTATCAGAAATTAATCCTAAACTGGTTTATTGCTCGATTACGGGTTTTGGTCAAAATGGACCGAGAGCAGAAGAGCCAGGCTATGATTTTATCATTCAAGGAATGGGTGGACTCATGTCCATCACGGGTGAAAAAGATGATTTACCCGGTGGTGGTCCGCAAAAAGTAGGTGTCGCATTTTCAGACTTATCAACGGGATTATATTCAACCATTGCCATACAAGCGGCTTTGCTCAATCGTCATATGACGGGTTTAGGGCAACATATAGATATGGCTTTACTTGATGTGCAAATTGCCACAATGGCAAATCAAGGAATGAATTATCTTTCATCTGGAAAAGTGCCGGTACGTTATGGCAATGCACATGCCAATATTGTGCCTTATCAATTATTTAAAGCCGCTGATCGAGAGTTTATCATTGCTTGTGGTAATGACACTCAGTTTATCCAACTGTGCAGAAGTATTGGTTTGCCAGAGTTACCCAATGATGTTCGATTTACCCGTAATGCAGATCGTGTTAAGCATCGTGATGAAGTGATCGAAATTTTATCAAAGCATTTTTTAAGCAAGACTGCCGATGAGTGGGTAAGTGCAATTTATGCTGCTAAAGTGCCTGTTGGTGTGATTAATAATCTAGAACAAGCTTTTAATGAACCTCAAGTGATTGCGCGAGAGATGCTGGTAGAAATGCAACATCCTCAACGTGAAAAACTTACTGTGGTTGGTTCTCCGATTAAGCTTTCACGTACACCTGTAGAGTATAGAAATGCGCCTCCTTTGTTAGGCGAACATACTCAGACCATTTTAGGCCGTATTATTTCTCCAGCAAAACTTGAGGAGTTAAAAGCCAAAGGCGTGATAGGATAGTTTTTAAATAGATGATGTGAGCAGTCTAAAGCCATTTTTTAAGTAAAATAAGCAAATTTAGACTTTTCACATCGAGATGGATGCATCGTTTTATTTTCAAAGTGAATCAGATGATTGCTTTTTGCTATTTATAGAAAAAATAGATTATAATTTTCGCAGTGCGAAACAAATATGTGAATTGGTATAACCATGAATGATGCCGTAGATGCAGAACAAACAGAAAAATTATTAGCGCCTTTGAGGCATGAGTTATTGCATCCGATTGAAGATATGCAAGATGAAAATGATCGTCAATTTATTACAGCTTTAGGACGCGGTTTAGAACTCTTACGTTGCTTTACCCCAAAACATCAGCATTTGGGTAATCAAGAGTTATCACAAATGACGGGTTTGCCTAAACCGACCATTACCCGTTTAACGCACACATTGTCACGTTTGGGCTATATCAAGCAGGTCCCAAATTCAAGCAAATTTCAACTTTCAGTTGGGGTTTTGGCATTTGGTTACTCCATGCTTTCTAATGTGTCTATCCGTAATATTGCACATCCCTATATGAAAAACTTAGCGGATTATGCAGGTGCTGCTGTGGCAATGGCAACGCGTGATCGTCTAAATATGATTTATTTGGATGTGGTACAAGGCAAGGGCAATATGACCATGCGTCGTCAAGTCGGTACTTATTTGCCGATTCATTTAAGTTCAATGGGACGTGCATGTCTGGCTGCAATGCCTGAAGATGAAAGAGAGTTTTTACTTGATGCAATCCGTAGCAAACATAAAGACGATTGGATCAAGATTAACCGTGATTTAGATAAAGCATTTAAAGATTATCAAGATTTTGGTTATTGTTTTTCAATTGGTGAATGGCATAAAGATGTCAATTCAGTTGCAGTCCCCTTGATTCATGAACAACATGGTCTACTGGTATTTAACTGCGGCGGACCAAGCTTTATTATGAACCGCGAAAAACTTGAAGAGGATATTGCACCGCGTCTTCTACATATGGTGAATAATATCCGCACTGAAATTAGCTAATTTTATTGCTTTAAAACTGAAAGGCCAGCAACGATCTGCATTGTTGGCCTTTTTAATAAGATGCAGGTTAAATAGTTTGCTTACGAAAAATGGGTGTTATTTTTTTCATCAATGCATTCAGTGCTTGTTTAAATTCGTCACCTTGCAAACAAAGTGAGAATACAGTGGACTCATGATCGATCAGATTTAATAAATCATCGATAAGCATAGGATACTAAGAAATGAGCCTCTAAATATAAAATAGTGAGTGGAAAGAATATGAAAACCAAAATTACAGAATTATTTGAAATTGAACATCCGATTATTCAAGGCGGTATGCATTATGTCGGTTTTGCCGAGCTGGCTGCTGCAGTTTCAAATGCGGGTGGGTTAGGCATTATTACCGGTTTAACCCAGCGAACACCTGAAAATCTAGCAAAAGAAATTGCCCGATGTCGAGAAATGACCGATAAGCCTTTTGGTGTCAATCTAACTTTCTTACCCACAGTCAATACACCTGATTATCCGGGTTTTGTCGAGGCAATTATTAAAGGTGGGGTAAAGGTTGTAGAAACAGCGGGTCGTAATCCTGAACAGGTCATGCCTTATTTAAAGGCCGCTGGAATAAAAGTGATTCATAAATGTACTTCGGTTCGGCATAGTCTAAAAGCTCAAAAAATTGGATGTGATGCTGTTTCTGTCGATGGTTTTGAGTGTGGTGGACATCCTGGTGAAGATGATGTACCGAATATGATTTTATTGCCTTTAGCTGCCGATACCTTAGAAATTCCTTTTGTTGCATCAGGTGGTATGGCTGATGGACGTTCACTTGCTGCCGCTTTAGCCATGGGGGCGGATGGCATTAATATGGGAACACGTTTTATTGCAACTCAAGAAGCGCCAGTACATGCAAATGTGAAACAGGCGATCCTGAATGCAACAGAAAGAGATACTCGTTTAATTATGCGCGCTTTACGTAACACTGAGCGTGTTATAAATAATACAGCTGTAGAAAAAATTATAGCCAAAGAAAAAGCACTGGGTGACCAGATTAAATTTGAAGATATCATTGAAGAAGTTGCAGGTGTTTATCCTAAAGTGATGATTGATGGCGATGTCAATGCTGGGGCGTGGTCATGTGGTTTGGTTGCCAGTCTGATCCATGACATTCCGACATGTGATGAACTGGTCAACCGTATTGTAAAAGAGGCAGAAGACATTATTCGTGGACGTTTATTCGGGCTTTTATAAATATCTATTTGAGTTCAGCTTTATCTCGATGATGAAAGACTGCTTTTAAAGATCAGCACAATACTATGGATTGTGCTGATCTTTAGCATCTGCAAGACAATAATATAGACACAGCAGGGCAAAAACTAAGCCCAAGATACATACACCTGTCCAGCCAAAATGTTTCCATGCATAGCTTCCACTCGTGGTCCCTAAAGCACCGCCAGCGAAATAACCTGTCATATAGATGGCATTGAAACGTGAACGCAATTGTTGGTTAAGCTTAAAGACAATACTCTGATTGGTGACATGAACAGCCGAGAGCGAAGCATAAAGAATAAGTAAGGCAATGATATAAAAGATAAAATGATAAGAGAGTAACAAAAACAATAGCCAACTTAAAATCAGACCGATACCACAACATATCGAAATTTTATGAATATAGCCTTGATCAATAAATTTACCTGAAAAATTGGCAACGAATGTTCCTAAAACACCGACAAACCCAAATAAGCCAATCGTAAAATCACTGAAAAAATAAGGCGCAGGAGCTAAGAGTAAAGACATGGTGGTAAAGGTTAAACTTACACAGGCAAAGGTTAATCCACCAATATAGGTTCTGATTCTTAGGCGACGATTTTGAATAAAGATTTGCGGCAGTGAGTGAATTGTTTTGAGATAATTTTCAGATTTGGTGGGAGGAAATAAGCCAATATTACGGTACAAAATAATCGCAATGAGCAATAATAAAAAACCGCTGAGCAGATAAATAAAATTCCAAGCAAAAAGCGTCGACATCATCCCTGATAATGAGCGTGCCAATAAGACACCCATCATTAACCCACTCAGTAAAAAACCAACAACACGACCACTATGTTGAATTGGAACCAGACTGGCAGCCAGTGGTAACAACAGTTGGGCTGAACTAGAAAATAACCCTGTAATGATGGTACCGAACATTAACAGATAAATATTGTGGGAAAAACCACTAATAATTAGCCCAATTGAGGCAAGCAGCATAAATATAAATAACAACTTACGCTTTTCGAGAATATCCCCTAAAGGCATTAAAAACAGCAGACCTGCTGCATAGGTGATTTGCGCTAAAGTAGGCACCCATGCTGTGGTGGTATCTGCTAAATTTAAACTTAGACTAATGGAATGAATCAGTGGTTGGCTAAAGTAATTCCCACCAGTACAGATGCCTGCTGCAACTGCCATTAAAATAATGGTTGGGGTATAGAGAGTGTTTTTCATTATGCCTATGGTTTGTCATTATGAAATCGGAACTTTTAATCCACACAACCATGTATCTGCTGATTTTACGCATCTGATTTTAAACATGGTTGTTAAGGCGTTTCACTCAAAGCATCTTGAATGTTGTGCACCATATGGATTAAACGGGGTCCAATTTCACCTTCAAGTTTTTCAGGGTTTAAATGAAAACTTGGTGCGCCGCAGTTAAAGACATAAAGACCATGTTTGGAACTGACCAAAGGCACAGCGACAGAGTTTACTTCTTTATGCCATTCGCCTAAAGAAAGGCAATATCCGTAATCTTGATAATCTCGGAAAGCTCGTTCTAAAGAACGTTTAATTGCAGGCCAGTTTTCAGCATTTTTTTGTTTAAGCGCATCCAGTAAAAAATTACGCTCACGTTCAGGTGTAGCCGCCAAACAAGCTCGACCCATGGAACTGCTGTGAATAGGTAGGGTTGAGCCAATGGGACGGCGCATATTTAAAGCAGTTTCGATCTGAACCACATCGATATAGACCATGTTTAAACGGTCACGGGTTGCCATCGCAACAGGTGCTTGCACATATTGGCTCATTTCTTCCATATAGCGATGTGCAATATTACGGATAGAAATATTGGACAAGGCTGCATAACCTAAAGATAAAACACCAATATCCAATGTATATTTGGTGGAGTTCGGCAGTTGTTTTAAATAGCCTAATGACACTAAGGTATTGGTTATCCGCGCAATGGTTGGTTTTGGTAAACCCGTCATTTTTGCCAGTTCTTGGTTACCCAAGACTTGATTATTGGCAGAAAAACAACGTAATAGCTCTAAACCTCGTGCTAAAGAAGCGATAAATTGGGGGTTATTTTCCCGATGAATATGTGAAATAGGGTCAAGGCGTATCTCATCAAAATTTATAGGTGATTCAGTTTCTGAATTCTGAGACATTCAATACTCAAATATAATAAAGCAACAGTTTGGCTATTATATTTCGCTCTGCAAAATAAATCCATTCATCACTGCGCTGTTGTGATGAATGGATACTCGTTCAGTGATTAAACAGTCAACGTTATGATACGTTTTCAATCACCATGGCTAAACCTTGTCCCACGCCAATACACAAACTGACGACCGCATATTTTTTATTACGACGAATCAACTCTCGTGACACAGTAAGTGCAAGACGTGCACCAGAAGCCCCAAGTGGATGCCCAATTGCAATTGCACCACCATTTGGGTTGACACGCGGATCATTAAAATCAACATCTAGACCTTTTAAGCAAGATAGTACTTGTGAAGCGAAAGCTTCATTGATTTCAATGATATCCATATCATCTAAAGTCAGCCCTGCACGTGTAACGGCTTTTTTGATTGCTTCGATTGGACCAGCACCCATAATACGTGGTTCAATACCTGCTGCCGCGGCTGACAAGATTTTTGCCATTGGCTTTAAGCCATATTTTTGTCCCGCTGCTTCGGAACCGATGAGTAGTGCAGCAGCACCATCATTAATACCCGATGCATTTCCAGCAGTCACCACGCCACCTTCAAATAATGGTTTTAATTTGGTTAATGCTTCAACCGTTGAGCTTGGGCGAGGGTGCTCATCTTCAGAAACCAGTTTTGGTGGTAACTTTTTGCCTTGAAAGACTTCAATTGGGGTAATTTCACCAGTAAAAAAGCCATCTTGTTTGGCTGTTTGATACTTTGCTTGTGATTGGGCAGCAAATAAATCTGCTTGTTCACGGGTAATGCCAAACTCAACTGCAACATTGTCACCAGTTTCAGGCATTGAGTGACCACCATATTGTGCAATCAGCTTTTTGTTTGGAAAGCGTGAGCCAATTGTGGTGTCGTAAATTTTGGTCTCACGGCTATAGGCAGATTCAGCTTTACCCATCACAAATGGGGCACGTGACATGCTTTCTACACCACCTGCAATATACAAGTCGCCTTCGCCACAGGTGATGGCACGTGCAGAGTCAATCACAGCACCCAAACCACTTGCGCATAAACGGTTTACAGTTTGGCCAGGAACAGTCACAGGTAATCCCGCGATTAATAGGGCATTTCTGGCAACATTACGACTGTCTTCACCACCTTGGTTGGTATCACCTAAAATAACATCTTCAATCGCTGCACCTGGAACCCCAGTTTTTTCAAGGAGCTTTTGCAAAACTGCCGCAGCTAAATCATCTGGACGTACTGAAGCAAGCTCACCTGCATGACGACCAATCGGGCTACGTAAACCATCATAAATATAGGCATTTAACATTGAGAAGTTCCTTTTCAAAATCCAGAATTAAAAGTAAGCGGTAAATTTAATGCGACACGACGTTGTAACCATGGGCTAGGGCGATAGCGTGGGTCATAGGTCAGTGTTGAGATACGATTGAGAATGAGTAAGATTTTTTGGCTACCGATATGATCACCCCATTCAATAGGGCCAAATGGATAGCCTAAACCTAAACGGACTGCGGCATTGATATCATCGACACTGGCAATATTTTGTTGTGCAATATCACAACCTAAATTAATCACCATGGCTAAAACACGTTGTGCCACGAAGCCAATACTTTCAGCAATCATGCTGACCATAGCACCATCTAAATTAAACATAGAGTGAGCTGCTTGACGATACTCAGTGCTTGTCGCCAATGACGGCATTAACGTTCTATGTTTGCTTATGCCGTATAGCATATCTATGGCCACAGCTTGTTGTGGATTGACCTTCAGGCGTGTCGCTGCTTGGGTGGTATCTTCACCGTAGCAAGCGAGTAAACATAAACTCTCAGGTAATGGTTCTAGAGCAGTATCTAAGACAATTTTTTGCTGGACTAAATAATCTTCCAGTTGTTGTTTATCTTCAGCAAAATCAGCTGCAATCCAAACTTTTGGATAGTTGGTTAAACGCTCAACAAACTGTGCAGGTTTTTCACCTGTTTTTGTGCCTGTTTCATAGTGGTAAAAGCCTTGATTAACTTTACGCCCAAGTTGTTTGGCTTCAAGCATTTGCTTGGTCAATGGATTGGGCTTGTAACGGGCTTCTTCATAGTATTGATGATAAATCGACTCCATTACAGGATGTGATACATCCAGTCCTGTTAAATCCATGAGTTCGAATGGTCCCATTCTAAAACCAACACCATCTCTTAAAATGCGGTCAATTTCACTGATGTCACAGACGTTTTCATTTAAGATTTTTAACGCTTCGGTGCCATAGGCGCGCCCCGCATGATTAATAATAAATCCTGGGGTGTCTTTGGCAACAACAGGTCGATGACCAAATGCACGTGATAGCTCATTTAATGCATCTACAATATGTGGATCTGTTTTTAATCCTTGGATCACTTCCACAACTTTCATCAGTGGTACCGGATTAAAGAAATGGAAACCGACTACACGTTGTGGTTTTTTACAGTTTGCTGCAATGGCTGTGATCGAAAGCGATGAAGTGTTTGAGGCTAAAATAGTGGTGTCTGAAACGATCTCTTCAAGTTGTTGCATCAACGCTTGTTTAATATTTAAACGCTCAATAATCGCTTCCACAATCAAGTCGCAGGCTTTTAAATCTTCAAGTTGCGCTGCAACGATCAAATGTTTGTTGGCATTTTCCGCCTGTTCAGCGCTGATTTTATTTTTATCGACCAGCTTTTGAAAAGTTGCTGCCAGCTTTTCTTTGGCCTGTAGCGCAGCACCTTCTTTGGTATCATATAAATAGGTGGTATGACCTGATTGTGCGGCAATTTGAGCAATACCACTGCCCATAATACCAACACCAATTACAGCCATACTTTGAATATCATAAGTCATGTCGATCATCCTGATAACTGATCCAGATTAAACGAAAAATTAGAGACGAAAAAAATAGAAACGAAAGAAAACAATACAGTCTGGTGGGTTAACTCAGACATTGTTTGTCACCATCAATCGGTAAAATTTGTCCAGAAATAGAGCAACCGCTTTCCGAGGCTAAAAATATACACAAATCGGCAATATGTTTTGGATTGACAAAATATTTGAGTGATTGATTTTTAAGTGCATTTTGCGTAACGGCATCCAAGGACGTTTGAGCGACATTTGCACGCGCTTGTAACACCCGTTGAACTCGTTCTCCATCCACTGCACCTGGAAGTATGGCATTGACTCGAATATTGTCTGCACCAAGTTCCATCGACAATGTTTTGGTAAAACCAATTAATCCCCATTTAGAGGTCGCGTAAGCCAAACGATATGGATAGCCCAAACGTCCAGCGATCGATGACATATTGATAATGACGCCTGCTTCCGACTGTTTTAAAAAGGGGATGGCGAGTTGGGTGATAGCAAAGGTACTATTTAAATTAAGGTTTAATACCGCACTCCAATCGGCGAAACTCAATTCTTCTGCTGCAATGGTTGGGCCAGAAATCCCTGTATTATTGACCAGAACATCAATATGCCCCAGTTTGCTGATGGCATCACTAAACATAGATTTGATTTCATCATGGTTAGCTAAATCACATGCATAAATATGTAGTGCAGGATAGGCCTTTTGGAATTGCGCTAAGCTTTCTGCATTGATATCACAAACGAAAACTTCATCGTGATGCGCTAAGAATGCTTCTGCAATACATCGTCCAATTCCTGAACCGCCTGCACTAATCAATACTTTTCTAGCCATTTCTATTCCATTGTTGTTATCGATTAAACTTATTTGCCTTGATATGATGGTTTTCGTTTTTCAATAAACGCTTGAATGCCTTCATTTTTATCTTCTGTTGAAAACAACAATTGAAATGATTTACGCTCCAATGCCAAACCTGCATTTAATGGAACATCTTCGCTCATTAATGCAACTTCTTTGATTTGTTGTAGGGCAATTGGTGGCATTTTTGCCAGATTTTGCGCCATTTGAATAGCGGTTGAGATGGTCTGGTCATCTTCAGTAACTTGGGAAACCAGTCCAATGCTATATGCTTCTTCTGCTTTGACCATTACACCCGTCATGATCATACGCATCGCGTGAAATTTACCCACTGCACGGAAAAGACGTTGGGTTCCACCTGCGCCAGGCATTAAACCGACTTTAATTTCAGGTTGACCAAAAGTTGCCCCTTTACCCGCAATAATAATGTCGCTATGCATGGCAAGTTCACAACCGCCACCCAGTGCATAACCATTTACAGCAGCTATCACGGGTTTAGGACATTGCGCAATTGCATTCCAATAACGTTCTGTATGACGTAGCAACATTTCTGTGGAGGTTGCGCTTGCCATTTCTTTTAAGTCTGCACCTGCCGCAAAAACTTCCTCACCACCTGTGAGCACAATGGCATGGATCTGGTCATTAAAACTTAACTCAGTAAACACTTGAGCCAGTTGCTTACGTACCTGTGTATTTAAGGCATTTTTAGCCTCTGGACGATTAATCTTTACGATCGCTACTTTCTGAACAGAATAGTCAACTTCAATGAAACTGTTCCCTGTTATTTCACTCATTTTTTGATTCCTTGTTTCGCAGATCAAAACTATATTTCTTTAATAATGCGTGTTTTGAAATTTATTTCAAGTATTTTTTATTCCTCGTGACACTTTATCTTTAATATATTTTTCTAAGTGATTGATATTTAATATTGGTAGATTATTAAATTTCGTTTAACGAAATTAATTTTCAAAAAAGCTTGAAATTTGTGTTTTTAATCTCGTACTATGAAACACATTCGCAGTAAACAAGATTTAAAACAGGGTATCCATTACCCAGCTGGAATAGCTGATGGATGCAATGAAGCTACAAAAGAAGGGAGATCATAGATGATCCGTGATGAAGGAATGTTGCAACAGTTGCTCACAACAATTCGTGACTTTGTAAAAAATGAATTGATTCCACGTGAACATGAGGTTGCCGAGCAGGACAAAATTCCTGAGGATATCGTGCAACAAATGCGTGAGTTAGGTTTATTTGGGTTAACCATTCCAGAAGAATATGGCGGATTGGGAATCACCATGGAAGAGGAGGTGAATGTTGCATTTGAACTTGGACAAACTTCACCGGCATTCCGTTCACTGATTGGTACCAATAATGGTATTGGTTCAAGTGCGATTTTGATTGATGGAACACAAGAACAAAAACAAAAATATCTTCCTCGTTATGCCAGCGGTGAAATTATTGGTTCATTTTGCTTAACCGAACCTGAGGCAGGTTCAGATGCTGCATCTTTAAAAACCAGTGCAGTCAAGGATGGTGATTTTTACGTTTTAAATGGAACCAAACGCTTTATTACCAATGCACCACATGCTGCTACTTTTACCGTGATGGCACGGACCAATCCTGATATTAAAGGTGCCAGTGGTATTTCTGCATTTTTAGTTGAAGCCAAAACGCCTGGGATTAGTTTGGGAAAAATCGATCAAAAGATGGGACAAAAAGGTTCTCATACTTGTGATGTGATTTTTGAAAACTGCCGCATTCCAGCATCAGCATTGATTGGTGGGATTGAAGGTATTGGTTTTAAAACCGCAATGAAGGTTTTAGATAAAGGTCGTTTACATATTGGTGCATATAGTGTCGGTGTGGCTGAACGGATGTTAAATGACGCACTTCACTATGCCATTGAGCGTAAACAATTTGGTCAGCCAATTGCTAATTTTCAATTGATCCAAGCCATGCTGGCAGACTCAAAAGCTGAGATTTACGCGGCAAAATGTATGGTGCTCGATGCTGCACGTCGCCGTGATAATGGCGAAAACATTAGTACAGAAGCATCTTGTTCAAAAATGTTTGCCACTGAAATGTGTGGTCGGGTTGCAGATCGTTGCGTACAAATCCACGGTGGTGCTGGTTATATCAGTGAATATGCCATTGAACGTTTTTATCGTGATGTGCGTTTGTTCCGTTTATATGAAGGAACCACACAAGTTCAACAACTGATTATCGCAAAAAACATGATTAGGGATGCTACAGCCTAATAACAATTAGATGCCATGAGGCAGGGGATGCCTCATATTCCTTCTGAGGATATGGACATGACAACGGAAACAGTTACACAAAATAATAGCGGAAATAGTGGTGCTGGAGAGGTGATTCAGACACCCAAAAAGATTTGGATTACGGCCTTTATCTTTGCATTTTTTACTTTGCTCTGTGATGGCGCAGATTTGGGTTTTTTAGCATTAAGTTTGACCAGTTTAAAGGCTGAGTTTCACTTGAGCGGTGTACAAGCAGGAACATTAGGTAGTTTGACACTGTTAGGTTCCGCCGTGGGAGGTTTGGTCGGTGGATGGGCTTGTGATCGCTTTGGCCGAGTACGCGTGATTGTATTCTTTATTGCTTTTTCTTCTGTTCTGACCTGTGCATTGGGTTTTACTCATTCATATATGCAATTTGCGATTTTAAGAACATTCGGTGCAATGGGCTTAGGCGCACTTTATATTGCCTGTAATATTTTAATGTCTGAAATGGTGCCGACCAAACATCGTTCTACAGTGTTGGCAACACTGATGACGGGTTATACCTTGGGGTCTTTACTTGCGACTTTATTGGCAGGTCATATTATTCCTGAACATGGCTGGCGTTTCCTATATTGGCTTGCAATTACCCCGATTATTTTATCAGTACTGATGCATTTTATCGTACCTGAGCCTGAGTCATGGAAAAAAGCACGTCAGTTAAAAGTCGTTGCAACGCCACACAATGCACAGCCTGTTAAACGTCAAAACCCGTATTGGGAAATTTTGAAAGATAAGAAACACGGCACCATGTTTGTACTGTGGATTTTGAGTACCGGTGCTTTGCAATTTGGTTATTACGGGGTGAGTAATTGGCTACCGGCTTATTTGGAATCTGATCTAGGAATCAAGTTTAAAGAAATGGCGATGTATATGGTCGGCACTTTCTTAATCATGATGTTTGCCAAAATTATTGCCGGGATTATTGCGGATAAATTAGGTCGCCGTGCTGTATTTGCATTCGGCACAATTGGCACAGCTCTATTTATTCCCGTGATTGTTTACCTTAACACGCCTGCCAATATTTTATGGCTCATGCTGTTCTTTGGTTTTCTATACGGCATACCGTATGCAATCAATGCTACGTATATGACTGAAAGTTTTCCAACCTCAATTCGAGGCTCGGCGGTTGGCGGTGCGTATAACATCGGTAAAGTGCTTTCAATTTTCTCTCCATTAACCATCGGTTATTTATCACAACATGGTTCGATTGGTTTAGGACTGTTGGTGATGGCTGGGGCGTACTTTATTTGCGGTGTAATTCCACTGTTATTTATTAAAGACCGACTATTTAACCCGCAAAAGGCAGAGTGACAATTTGACCTGTCACGTCAATTTAAGGATGAAAAGGGACAAGCGAAATGATAAATAAAATCACCAGTGACATTGAACCGATTTTAAAGGCAATTCCTGATGGCGCAACCATCATGACCAGTGGTTTTGGTGTGACAGGTCAGCCTGCGGAACTGATTGAAGCCTTGATCGATTTAGGTAAAAAAGAGCTGACCATTGTCAATAACAATGCTGCCTCTGGTGATCGTGGTTTGACCAAGCTGATCATTGCAGGTTGTGTCAGAAAAATGATCAGTTCATTTCCAAAGTCAGCGGGTTCGACCGTATTTCAAGACTTATATCGTGCAGGAAAGATTGAATTAGAACTGGTTCCACAGGGCAATTTAGCCTGTCGTATTCAAGCTGCGGGTGCTGGTCTAGGTGCAATATTTACACCGACAGGCTATGGCACAAAAGTCGCAGAAGGCAAAGAAACCAGAACCATTAATGGTCGAAACTACGTGCTTGAGTATCCGCTTGAAGCTGACTTTGCTTTGATTTATGCAGATCAAGCTGATCGTTGGGGGAATTTGACTTATCGTAAGGCAGCACGGAACTTTGGCCCGATTATGGCAAAAGCGGCGAAAACAACCATTGTTCAAGTGAATCATACGGTAGATCTAGGAAGCCTTGATCCTGAGTGCATTATCACCCCAGGGATTTTTGTACAACATGTTGTCAAAGTAGGAGATATCTAATGTCAATTCAAAAACGTTCTCGTGAAGATATCGCTCAGTTGATTGCTCAGGATATTCCCGAAGGAGCTTATGTCAATTTAGGTATCGGTTTACCCACCAATGTTGCGAAGTATTTACCTCCAGATAAAGAAATCTTTCTACACTCAGAAAATGGGGTTTTGGCCTTTGGCCCGCCACCCAAAGCAGGTGAAGAAGATGAGGACTTGGTCAATGCTGGGAAAGAGTTAGTGACTTTGCTGGATGGTGGTTGCTTTATGCATCATGGAGATTCCTTTGACATTATGCGTGGTGGGCATCTGGATATCTGTGTGATTGGTGCTTTTCAGGTCGCAGTGAATGGTGATTTAGCCAATTGGCATACTGGCAAAGCAGATGATGTTCCTGCTGTAGGGGGGGGCAATGGATTTAGCGGTGGGTGCTAAATCAATTTATGTCTATATGGAGCATGTCACCAAAAAGGGCGAAGCTAAAATTGTTGATGTACTGAGTTATCCCCTTACAGGGGAACAGTGTGTAGATCGTATTTATACCGATTTATGCATTATTGAATTAAAAGATCACAAAGCCTATGTCACTGAAATGGTTTCGGGACTGAGTTTTGATGAATTACAGGCAGTAACGGACTGCCCATTGATAGATGTACGAGACGCTTAGTTTATAAGCGTAGGGAAAAAAAGCTTCTTTAAGGATTAAAAGATGAAAAAATTAATTTTAGCTACAGCTTGCGCTGTGGCTTCAGGGACTATTTTTGCAAATTCACCAGTGACAGCAGAGCAACGGATTAATTTGTTAGAGACAGAGCTGCAAAAACTCAAAGCAGAACTCGAATCTCAAAAGCTGTCACAAAATAATTTGCAGGTCAAACAAGCAAAAATTGAAGAAAATGTAGAAAAAAATAAAGCACTTGAAACAGCGAAACCAATTGCACCTTCGTGGGTGACATGGACAGACAATGTTAAAGTCTATGGAATAGCTCGACTTGATGCTGCAGTTGATTTTAAGTCCTCACCAGATTCGGGAGGAAGAACCACCAATAGCTTAAATCGGACTCCATTTGAAAATGACAAACGTTCCGATCATGCCCGTTCAGATGCCATGATCAATGCCAGTCGAATCGGAGTGTATTTCAACAGTCCAGATAAGGCTGTAACAGGAAATATTGAAGCCGATTTCTTTGACAGTGCCAATAT
This sequence comes from Acinetobacter sp. LipI_19, assembly GCF_058242925.1. Classification (NCBI taxonomy): domain Bacteria; kingdom Pseudomonadati; phylum Pseudomonadota; class Gammaproteobacteria; order Moraxellales; family Moraxellaceae; genus Acinetobacter; species Acinetobacter sp. LipI_19. The sequence goes on along the minus strand of NZ_JBZAYK010000001.1, from coordinate 2,286,807 downwards.
GGGTACGGGCGATGGTAAATTCCGTATTCGTCATGCTTTCTTTACTTATAAAGATTGGACTTTCGGTCAAACCTGGTCATTGATGTCCAATATGGAAACACGAACAGAGTCTGTCGATTATACTCAGTTTATGGGAACCTCTTATACCCGTACACCTCAAGTGCGCTATGACTGGAAAATAAATAGCAAGAGTGATTTAAAAGTTGCCTTGGAATACACTGGATCACGGGTTTCAGCATTCCCGACATTGACAGGTCGATATACCGTAAAAGCAGGTGCCTTAACGGCTTTGGCTCAAGGTTTTGTCAATGAAAAATCTGTAGATGTTGCAAAAGATACGGTTAAAAAAGTCAGTTGGGGCGCGGGTGCTGGTTTAAAATACCAGCTGACCCCAGCACAATCTGTACAGGCAAATTATCAATATATCGTGGGTGATCAAAAATTCATGCCATATACCACACAAACTGGCCTGACAAATGCAACCAGTTTAAATGCGGCAGGTGATTTTTCTTTAAATGCGCAAAAAACAGATTTAGAGATGAATAAACTCAATAGCTTAAATATAGGGTATTCATATAAATTTAATCCACAATGGCGTGCAAATTTATCTGCATCGATTTTTGATTTTGATGATGATTCAGCTTATGCAAAACTCAATCCTGACGCAAATAAGCGTTTAACGGATTATGCTGCCAATCTGTTTTATTCACCTGCTGAGCAAATTGATATTGGTATGGAATATCATCAAGGTAAGCGTGAAGTGTTTGATGGAAGAACAGCAGATGTCTCTCGCATTAACTTTGTGTCGATGTACAAATTCTAAAATAGGGTGAGCTGCGCAATGGAAAAAATAGTTCAACCTGACACAACGCATATCTTGTCAAAAAGCTTTATTTTCATCATGGCAATGGCATGTGGAATTTGTGCAGGTTCGAACTATTATAACCAGCCTTTGATTTATTCTATTGCAGAAGCTTTACAGGTCAATGCAGAGCAAGTGGCTTTAACAATTGTAATCGGTCAACTCTCTTATGCAGTTGGTCTGTTTATCTTAGTGCCGCTCGGTGATTTTTTTGAAAAGCGTAGCTATATTTGTCTATTGATGTGCTGCACAGGTTTTGCCCAGATCGGACTTTCTTTAAGTCAAAGCTTGCCTGTATTGTATGGTTTTACCTTTTTAGCGACCTTCTTTTCGATTACGACACAAGTCTTGGTACCATTTGCCGCTGGTTTGGCGAGCCCTCAAAAAAGCCCGCAAATTGTCGGAACACTGATGAGTGGTTTGTTTTTAGGCATTCTCTTGGCAAGATCAATCGCAGGCTTGCTTTCGACTGTTTGGTCATGGCATGCGGTGTATTTACTCAGTGGTATTGTGATTTTAGCTTTTGCAGTAGTGATGTGGCTTAAATTACCCGTTGCTCGAAAATCTCATCAATTAACAGTGCTGCAAATTTATCGTTCATTGTTTACATTGGCCGTTGATCAGCCACATTTAATCCGCCGTGGTCTGGCAGGTGGGATCGGCTTCGGTATATTGGCGCTGATCTTTACCACCATGACGTTTATTCTTGCCAATGCGCCTTATCATTTTAATGATTTCCAAATTGGTTTATTTGGCATAGTTGGTCTGGCGGGTGTGTTTGCAACCCCTTGGGCGGGAAAACAAATTGCCAAAGGATTGGAAAATAAAGTTGCACTGATTTGTATGTGGTTTTTGGTACTTGCATGGATTCCACTATTTTTTGCTCAGCAGTCTTTGCTGGCTTATGCAGGAGGTGTGATTTTGGCTTATTTTGGTTTATCGGCCTTTCATGTACTTAACCAAAATCTGGTCTATCGAATTTCAACACAAGCACGTTCTCGGATTAATTCTATTTATATGACACTGTATTTTGGTGGTGCTGCACTGGGTTCGTTGGTTGCGGTCTACACATGGAAACACTGGGGATGGAGTGTCTGTGTGGTTGTGGGTTTAGCCATGGCAATTCTAAGTTTTATAATTGACCGAATAGATTTTTATGTAATGAAGAAAACAGTAATAAAAGATTGATCCCACGCAGTACCTTATGCTGTAAACAAAGCAGTGCTCAATTTTGGCTTAGAACGCAAGCCATTTATGAAATGTCATCAGACCCTAAGCCCTTTGAGGGCTTAGTCTTTTTATTACTTTCGTATGATCATCAGAGTTGCTGTCGCAAAAGCATAAATTTTACCATTTTCATCCACAATTTTACCTTCTGTAGTAATGATATTACGTCCAGCATTAATCAGTTCAGCTTGTGCGTAGTAGGCAGTATTGATCTGCATTGGGCGAATCATTTTCACATTGAGATCAATCGTGCCATAACCAACGCCATGTTCCAGCAAGGTATGCGCTGCACTTCCCGTTGCAGTATCTAAAGCAGTCGCACAAAAACCGCCATGGATTGTTCCTTGTATATTTCGATGCGCTTGACTTGGCGTAACCTTATACGTCGCTTTGCCTTTAGAAACTTCGATTAACTGCATAGGAATGGTTTGCGCCATAGGTGATGCTGAAATTTCACCATTTTTTAAAGCCGTTAAGAACTCAAGACCTGTGTATTGAGGGTTATCCATAAATCATCCTTGGAGTGTTAAGCGATCTAATTAACATACTATAAAAGTTTATTTTACGAAATAAAATTTTGCTATACAAAATTATTTTTTAATTAAATATTATGCTGGAGTTCTGAATTAATTAAATTTTATTGTTTAAATACAGCTTTTTATGTCGAATTATCATGTTTTGGCGATATTTTTAAATAAAATTATTTAATAAAAATGAAAATAAATTTTGCAATAAGAAATTTATTTGATATTTTTAAACAATCGTAAAATAAAATTGTCATCTAAGGGAAATCATCTCTATCTGCATCATCGGCAGAAGAATTGAAAGGGAAACACTATGCCTTTATACAAAGCACCACTGCGTGATATGCAATTTGTACTGCATGAAATGTTGCAAACAGAAGAAAACTACCAAAAACTACCCAAATATCAGGAAACGGTTAGTCGTGAATTGATCAATCAATATTTAGATGCCGCAGCAGACTTTTGTGAAAATGAGCTTGCACCCATCAATCAAAATGGTGACCAGGAAGGTTGTCACTTAAATCAAGGTGTCGTCACAACCCCAGCGGGATTTAAGCAGGCATATCATAAATATACGGAATTAGGTTTTACCTCACTCACAGCAGATCCTGAATATGGCGGTCAAGGTTTACCCACATTATTGCGTATTGCAATCTCAGAAATGCTGTGTGGTTCTAACTGGGCTTGGGCGATGTATCCTGGCTTATCGCATGGTGCAATGCGTACCATTGAACATCATGGTACAGCAGAACAGAAGCAACAATTTTTAAGTAAACTGATTAGTGGCGTTTGGACAGGGACAATGTGTCTAACTGAGTCACATGCGGGTTCAGATTTAGGTTTGATCCGCACCAAGGCCGAACCAAACCCTGATGGAAGTTATGCAATTACTGGCGAGAAAATCTTCATTTCTGCTGGGGAACATGATCTGTCAGAAAATATTATTCATATTGTTTTAGCCCGATTACCACAAGCACCAACGGGGACTAAAGGAATTTCACTGTTTATCGTGCCTAAATTTAACCTCGATGATGCAGGTGATTGCCAAGATCGTAATAATGTTATCTGTAGTGCGATCGAACATAAGATGGGAATTCATGGTAATGCAACTTGTGTTTTAAATTTTGATGGGGCCAAGGGCTATTTAATTGGACCTGAAAACCGTGGGCTAAATTGTATGTTTACCTTTATGAACACAGCACGTATTGGAACAGCTGTACAAGGGTTGGCGGCTTCGGAGATTTCATTTCAAGGTGCGCTGAGTTATGCCAAAGAACGGTTGGCGATGCGTGCTTTATCAGGCGCAAAATACCCAGATAAAAATGCTGATCCGATTATTGTGCATCCAGCTGTGCGTTCGATGTTAATGACGCAAAAAGCCTTTTCTGAAGGTGGTCGAGCACTGGCATATTTTCTGGCTCAGCATGTTGATATTGTTGAAACATCCAATGATCCTGAACAACAGAAAATCTCAGATGAATTGTTGGCATTTTTAACCCCGATTGCCAAAGCTTTTTTAACTGAATCAGGCAATGAAGCGGCAAAACACGGCGTACAAATTTTTGGTGGGCATGGATTTATTGTTGAACATGGCATGGAGCAAATTGTTCGTGATGCCCGTATCTCAACCTTGTATGAGGGAACCACAGAGATTCAGTCTTTAGATTTGCTGGCACGTAAGGTGCTAAAGTCGGATGGCAAACTATTAAAAAATATGACTGATTTAATTGAGCAGTTTATTGCAGCCAACCAATCAAATACCGTATTGGCAGCTTATCTGGAAAAACTGGCGGAACTCAAGCAACAGTGGCTGTCAATTACAGACAGTGTTGCCAAAAAAGCACAGCAAAACCCAGAAGAAATTGGCGCTGTTTCAGTTGATTATCTGTATTTCTCTAGCTATGTCGTGTTTGCTTATCTTTGGGCACGTATGGCGCAAGTAGCAGATGAAAAGTTAAGTCAAGCAACACCGGACGAAAAATTTTATCAGGCTAAATTAACCACAGCGAAATTTTTCTTTCAAAAATTATTACACCGTACCCAAAGCCATGCGGCTTCTATTGCATCGGGCGCTGAAGCGGTAATGGAATTAGAACAAGATGACTTTGCTTTTTAAGCAGGGTCAGGATGTTTTTATTTAAATGAGTAAAAATAAATGGATTTTCAACATATTTTGATTCGTCAGGAAAATCGGGTGGGCTATTTAACCTTAAACCGTCCCGAGGTGCTCAATAGTTTTAATGAGCAAATGCATCGTGAAATTGCTGCAATTTTAGACCTGTGGGCGGTTTCTACTGAGATTAAAGCCATTGTAATCTCTGGTTCAGGTAAGGGCTTCTGTGCAGGTCAGGATTTAAGAACGAGAAATAAAGAGGTGATAAGTGCAGCTGATTATGATGCAGGTGCTGCCTTAGAAAAATTTTATAATCCGTTAGTCATTAAAATTTCCAATATGGCTAAACCTGTTGTGGCTGCGATCAATGGCGTAGCGGCTGGTGCAGGGGCGAACTTGGCTTTGGCTTGCGATATTGTTGTGGCCAAGCAATCTGCTACGTTTATACAATCTTTTTGCAAAGTCGGTTTAATCCCAGATGCAGGTGGGACGTGGAATTTGCCACATCTGGTGGGGCTTGCCCGAGCCAAAGGTTTGACCATGTTCGGGGATAAGTTATCTGCCCAGAAAGCCTTGAGTTGGGGGCTTATTTGGGAGGTCTATGAAGATGATGCTTTTGACCAAAGCGTGATTGAATTGGCGGAACGTTTGGCAGAGCAACCAAGCAGTTCGATTTCGCTAATTAAAAAGGCCTTAAATACTGCCTCGCAAAATACTTTGGCTGAACAGTTACAGTTGGAACGAGAGTTACAGCGTATTGCTGGACAATCAGACAATTATAAAGAGGGTGTTGCGGCCTTTATCGAAAAAAGGAAAGCTAATTTTAATTGATCAAATCTATGCCTAATCATGTTTAACCAGTAAAAATTAACAAAAAAAGCACTCTTTTTGGAGAGTGCTTTAAAATAAGTAATCACTAGTTTTGATCGTTATTTACATGCTGGTTTTTAACCTTAGCAAGCTAAATAGAGCTTTTATTTTTTATATATGAAGTAAGTCGCGAGAAGAGAAGGAATACCAAAATTAAGTAAAAATATTAAGAATTCTTCTTTAACCGCATATCCTGCTTGTATGCCCATATACATATTCCAGCTCATTGCTACAAACCAAATCAAGATGAACAGAATAAAAAATAATGTCTGGTTAAAGCGACCACGTAATATTCGACTTATAAAAAGAATTGCAAGGAGTAGCATTATACCGATGAGAATCGTATAGAAAGTTCGCATGTTGGGTCACCATATGAATTAGCGATTGTTTATATTTTTCATTCGTTGTACTGAAATTGCTTTACCACATTTGTTTTAACTTTATTTTATTGTTGAGCATAATACTTCCCTTATTTGGGCGACTTAATGATTAAAGTAGCGAATAAGACAACGATAACTGTTTTTAGTAGAAGAATAATGATATGAAACTTGGCATGTCTATTCGAATTTTCGAACAATCTAAAAGCTAATGGGTATTTTGATGTAATTCAAAAATAAGCAACAAGGTTCAGTCTGAAATTGTTGCTTGGGGTGCTTTGATCTGTTGATTCAATTTAGGAGCGGGAAGGTCAATGATCCTGTTTCCCTTGGCTAAACTTTTGAAGACTAAATTCTCCAGATGAGAATTCTGGAGAATCAATGAAGATCACTTTTGTAAAATCCGATTAAGGCAAATCTAATTCTTTACGCATCTTTAAAGATCGCAGTAATGCCTGATCACGAAGTAATTGAAGATTCTTATCACCTAGTTTTTTAACAAACTGTTGAGTTTCATCATTCAGCATCTCAATTTTTTCTTCAGACAAGGTATAAGGGTGCATATCAGCCCACCATTCAGACATCGGTTCACCTAAATGATGCATAGCGGCTTTAAATCCATGTTGATTGGCCAACTGCATATTTAAATAAGGACCAAATATTGCCCAACGTAATCCGGGGCCATTGGTGATGGCGATATCAATATCTTCTGCGCTACATACACCTTCAGAAACCAGATAAAACGCTTCTCTCCAAATTGCAGACTGTAAACGATTGGCGACATGCCCTTTAACTTCTTTCTGAATTAAAATCGGTTTTTTTCCCAATAATGTATAAAACTCAAAAGCATCATGAATATAGTTCGCTTGGGTTTTTTCTCCACCAATAATCTCAACCAAAGGTAATAAGTGTGGCGGGTTAAAAGGATGACCCAGTACGATTCTTTCAGGATAAAGGCAATCATGTTGAATATCTGAGATTTTTAATCCAGATGAACTTGAAGCGATAATGCTATCTTTAGGGCAGTTTTGAGTGAGCTGTGCATATAAGTCTTTTTTTAGATCAATCCGCTCTGGACCATTTTCTTGAATAAAATCGGCATCTTTTACCGCATCTGTTAGATTTTGATAAAAAGTGAGATTTTTTAAAGTGTCTGAAACATAACAGTCAGAAGAGGTGGTTTGCTCTTCAGCCAACTCGAACAGATCCAGTAAATAGGTCTGAACTCTATTTTTTAAATTTAATTCTGCATCAGCTGCAGGATCAAAAGCATTCACCTGAAATCCTTTACTTAAATAGAATGCTGCCCAACTTGCACCAATAACACCAGTACCGATAATGGCAACTTTATTTATGGGTTTCATATATTCATTTTCCTTGAATAACTTGAGAACGTTGGATTGTCTAGCTATGACACATGACAAAGTGAGCCTTTCACTTTGATAAAAACTAAAGATAGAAAAACTAAAAAACAGTAGGGGAGGATTTCCCCCTACAAATGAATATGTATTACATCTGGTTAGATGATTTACATAGAGACAAATTCATGCTCATTGCAATCATCAACTGTATTACTGAGCGGTATAACCACCATCCATAACCACTGCTTGACCTGTCACCCCCGCCGCTTTTTCACTCGCCAAGAAAACGGCATAATCTGCAATTTCTTCAACATTGAGTAAGCGCTTTTGTGGCACCATGGCTAAAATGACATCTTCAAGTGCACTTGTTTCGCTGACATTGCGAGTTTTAGCTAAATCTTTAATTTGACCACGTACCAAAGGTGTGTCGACATAACCTGGGCATAATGCATTGACCGTGATTCCATCTCGAGCAGATTCTAACGCTGCAACTTTAGTTAAACCAATCACCCCATGTTTGGCACTGTTATAACCCGCTTTTCCAGCAAAACCGATTAAACCATTGATCGAAGCCATATTGATAATACGGCCATAGTTTTGTGCCTTCATGATTGGAAATGCATGTTTGATTCCAATAAAAGAACCCACCAGCATGACATTCAGTAGTTTTTGATAAATGGCAGTTGGAAACTCTTCGATGGTAGCAACATGCTGAAAACCAGCATTATTGATCAAAATATCCAAACGACCAAAGCTGCTATGTGCTAGACCAATAGCAGCAGCATAAGCATCTTCATCTGAAACATCACAAGGTGCAGATAAGGCTTCAAATCCATCAGTTTTTAAGGCTAAAACTGCTTCATTACATTTGTCCGCATTCATATCCGAAATCACCACTTTTGCACCTTCAAGGGCAAATTTTTTGGCAATTTCAAGTCCAATACCACTTGCTGAACCTGTGATAAATGCAACTTTATCTTTGAGAAGTTGACTCATTATTGACTCCCTGTGTTCATTTTGAAGATAAACTTAGACGATACCAAACCATGTAAATGCAGCAATTGCGACAAATACTGCAACTGTTTTAATGATGGTAATGGCAAAAATGTCTTTATAAGATTGTTTATGTGTAAGTCCAGTGACTGCAAGTAGGGTAATCACGGCACCGTTATGCGGTAAGGTGTCCATACCGCCAGATGCCATTGCAACAATACGATGCATCACTTCAGCAGGAATGCCCATTGCTGCAATAGCTGTATTGTATTGGTCAGCCATGGCACTGAGGGCAATACTCATACCGCCAGATGCTGAACCTGTAATCCCAGCCAAAACGGTTGTGGTGACTGCACCATTGACCAATGGATTGGTAAATGTATGCCCCAAAGCATGACTGATTACAGCAAAACCCGGTAAAGCGGCAATGATTGCACCAAAACCATACTCAGATGCAGTGTTCATCACAGCGAGTAGAGAACCACCTATACTTGCGTTTACACCTTCTTTAAAGCTGGTTGAAACACGACGATAATCGAACATAATCGCAGTGATAATCCCAACGATTAAAGCCAAACCAACTGCCCAAATCGCTGACGTTTTTGCGACATCGACAGTGTAGTTTGCTAGTCCAAGCGCATTAAAATCAAAGCCATTTGGATACCATGTTTTAATTGCTGTAGATAAATATTTATTCATCACTGCAACTAAAATTAAGGGAACAAATGCCATAAATTGACGTAGACCAGAACCATTATCTTGTTGCTGAGATTGATTTTCGAATTGTTGAAGTTCGGCTTCTGTTAAAGTAATACCAGATGCAAACCCATCTCCATTGCGAGCAGCAACACGACGACGCCATTCCAGATAAGTTAATCCGACACCTAGAACAAAGATTGCACCGATAATCCCTAAAAATGGCGCTGCATAAATATTGGTTCCAAAAAATGTGGTTGGAATAACGTTTTGAATCTGAGGCGTACCCGGTAAGGCATCCATGGTAAAGGAGAAAGCACCCAGTGCAATCGTGCCAGGAATCAGACGCTTAGGGATATTTGCTTGTCTAAATAATTGGTTTGCAAAGGGATAGACTGCAAAAACCACGACAAATAAACTGACGCCGCTATAGGTTAAAATTGCCCCTAGCAGAACAACGGTAAGCATTGCATTTTTAGAGCCAATTAATTGAACAATCGTTTTGGCAATGGATTCAGCAATACCAGACATTTCAACAACTTTACCAAAAATCGCACCCAGCAAAAACACCAAGAAATAATCTTTAATAAAGCCCACCATTTTTGGCATAAACACACCAGAATAAAATGGTAAAACGTTGGCAGGATTAATCAGCAAGACGGCCAATAAGGCACAAATCGGTGCCATGAGAATTACAGAAAATCCTCTGTAGGCTGTGTACATCAACAAGCCAAGAGAAAGTAAAATTATACCCAGTTCCCACATATTTTTACTCCGTCCTTAAAGAATATATGTCAAAACCCACCTTGTTTTTATTTCAAATCACGACAAGGCTATCTCAATCATAAAAATGCATTAGTGAGTGAAACCAATAAAAATGGATATCTAGAGAAATTAATATTGATTAATAAATTTAGCTTTTATAAATCGTCCAGACTTATAAATTGGAATATCCATTTCCAAATGATGGATAAAACTATAATCCAAATTATTCGAGGCATTGTTTGAAAATATTTATGAGTCAATATGGAAAACTAATGAATAGAAACAAGTTTCATGAGGTTTTTGCGCAATAGGTCATAGATAAGCAAAAGAAAAAAGCCAAATTGGAGATGCAGATGAATGAGTATATGTTCAACGTTTTAATTTTTATTTACAGCAGTAGTTTTATTGACAAGTGTGTTGCTTGAAATACGTAATATATCGATTTTGTCCTGATTTAAATGCATAGACATATTTTTTACAGATCACACAAATTAAAAACTTTCATTAAGACATCAATCTGAGCAAAACGAGATCAGCTAGCATGGATTGATATCTTATTCTATAAGCAAATCGATAGCTCAAATGACTCATTTTAGGATCAAAACTCGCTTGGTTTAGCGTATTATAGAGCTATAAATCAGTTAGGTTGCCGTATGACACTCAAACAGTTAAAAGCTTTTTTAGTTCTTGCTCGGACATTGAATTATGCCAATGCTGCCAATGAACTTTGCCTAAGTCAATCTGCTTTAAGCTTAAGTATCAAAAGTTTAGAGGATGAGTTGGGTGGCAAGCTGTTTAAGCGCAATACCCGCCGTGTGGATCTTACTGCTGAGGGAAATTCGTTGATTCCATTTGCTAAAAAACTTTTGGCAAATTGGGAAGACATGGAAAGAGATGTTAAACAGCGTTTTAAATTACATCGTGGCACATTGAATATTGCCTCGATGCCTTTCGCGACACATGCTGTTTTACCTGCTGTACTGCATGAATTTAATAAGAATCATCCCAATATCAATTTTTCAATCCATGATATTCCCAATGAAAAAATTATTGAAAAAGTCCAAGAGGGTATTTTTGAAATTGGGATTTGTTTTGAACCGCAACACAATGATCAATTAATTTTTAAGCCATTTTTCAATGAAGATTTTTTAGCACTACTTCCTAAAGATCATCAGTTGGCGCAGCGTAAAAGTGTGACATGGCGTGAGCTTTATGCCTATCCTTTTATCACTTTACAGAAACCTTCGATCATTCGACACGTGGTGGAAGAGAAATGTTCACAAAATAATATGATCTTAGATTTAAAACTTGAGTGTCATCAAATTAGTTCATTGTCGCATTTTGTGGCTTTTGGTATGGGGGTCAGTGCGATCCCACGTCATTTTCAAAATTATATCGATAAAGAAAATAATGTCTTGGTTGAAATTGAAGAGGGCAATGTCAATCTTTCTGTTGGAATCATTTATAAAAAAGATTTTGAAATTTCTAATATTTCTTCGCAATTTATTGAAACGATATTGGCACATCAGTTTTAAAAGAATGTCACCTCATCATAACCTCCACTATTTCAAGGTAAAATCAGATTAATGAGTTTTACTCATTAGACATTTGAAAGAATCAATTTCTAAAATAATTTGCTCGATGTTAATAATAATAATTCTAAAGGACATAGAGTTAAAACGATGAACAAAGTTGTCGCGAATGCACATGAAGCTTTGGCTGATGTGGTTGCAAACAACCAGACTTTTGCAGTGGGTGGTTTTGGATTATGTGGTATTCCAGAAGCATTGATTGATGCCTTAAAAGAAATTGGCGTAACGGGTCTAACCTGTATTTCTAACAATGCCGGTGTGGATGATTTTGGTCTAGGCAAGCTTTTACAAACCAAACAAATTAAAAAAATGATTTCATCCTATGTCGGTGAAAACAAAGAATTTGAACGTCAATATTTAAATGGTGAGCTTGAAGTTGAGTTGACACCGCAAGGCACCTTGGCTGAAAAGTTACGTGCAGGTGGTGCAGGTATTCCAGCGTTCTTTACCCAAACAGGTGTTGGGACATTGATTGCCGAAGGCAAAGAAGTTCGCGAATTTGATGGTAAAGATTACATACTCGAACAAGCATTGGTTGCAGATATTGCTTTGGTAAAAGCCTATAAGGCTGATAAAGCTGGTAACTTAATTTTTCGTAAGACTGCACGAAACTTTAACCCTGAGTGTGCAATGGCTGGCAAATTGACCATTGTCGAAGTTGAAGAAATTGTTGAAATTGGTGAGTTAGATCCAGATTCAATTCATTTACCGGGCATTTATGTAAGTCGTATTGTTTTAAATGCGCAGCCTGAAAAACGAATTGAACAATTGACATTGAAGACGGAGATTTAATCATGGCTTGGACGCGTAATGAAATGGCTGAACGTGCAGCGCAAGAGCTTGAAGATGGCTTTTATGTCAATCTAGGCATTGGCTTACCTACCTTGGTTGCAAACTATATTCCTGACAATATCAATGTCTGGCTTCAATCTGAAAATGGCTTATTGGGAATTGATGAATTTCCAACACAAGATACTGTCGATGCAGATTTAATTAATGCGGGTAAACAAACCGTAACTGCACGTAAGGGTGCTGCATTTTTCTCTAGTGCTGAATCTTTTGCCATGATTCGTGGTGGTAAGGTCAATATTGCCATTTTAGGATCAATGGAGGTTTCCGAAAAGGGAGATTTAGCCAACTGGATGATCCCTGGGAAAAAAGTAAAAGGTATGGGCGGTGCAATGGATTTGGTTGCTGGTGTACAAAAAGTCGTGGTGTTGATGGAACATTGTGCTAAAGATGGTAGTCCTAAAATTGTCGCTGAATGTTCATTACCGCTTACTGGAAGACTGGTCGTAAACCGTATAATTACGGATCTAGGGGTGATGGATATCACTCCCCAAGGTGTTGAGTTGATTGAATTGGCTAAAGATGTGAGCCTAGAACAAATTCAGGCGGCAACAGGGGTAGAGCTGATCACCTCAAATCTCGCTGTGGCTTGATTGTGACAAAGCAAGCTTAAAATTATAATTTAACCAGCCAAGTTTAAATGCTAAGTCGCTTTGGCGGCTTAGACATGTTATCAATGGATATGCTATTTTCAAAAATACCCGCTTCAAAAGTATACGCATTTAAAATACAAGGTGAACTTGAATGGAAAAGATTGTCATCGTCGCTGCTCGTCGTACTGCAATGGGAAGTTTTCAAGGCAGTCTTGCAAGTCTATCTGCACCGGATTTGGGTGCAGTCGTCATTGAAAAAGTTGTTGAACAAGCCAATGTGCCTGTTGCTGATATTGATGAAGTAATTATGGGCTGTGTATTACCTGCGGGTTTAAAACAAGGTCCAGCACGTCAAGCGATGCGAAAAGCGGGTTTACCAGATCATGTTGGCGCAACCACAATCAATAAAGTCTGTGGTTCTGGGATGAAAGCTGCGATGCAAGCCAGCGATGCCATTAAAGCAGGAAGTGCCAAAATTATTGTCATCGGTGGTATGGAGTCTATGACCAATGCACCGTATTTATTGCCTAAAGCACGTTCAGGTTATCGGATGGGGCATGGTCAAGTGATTGATCATATGTTCCTTGATGGTTTGGAAGATGCGGGTACGGGGCGTGCAATGGGAAGTTTTGCACAGGAAATGGCGGATAAAAAGGGCTATAGCCGTGAGCAAATGGATGAGTTTGCAATTCGCTCACTGACACGTGCAAAAAAAGCGATTGCAGAAGGTTATTTTAAAGACGAAATCACGCCTGTTAAAGTAGCGTTACGTCAGGGTGAGATCACTGTAGAAGTGGACGAAAATCCTGAAAATGCCAAGATTGATAAAATCCCAAGCTTAAAACCTGCATTTGCTAAAGACGGTACGATCACTGCTGCAAACTCTAGTTCAATCAGTGATGGTGCATCTGCACTACTGATCACGTCGGCGTCAGAAGCACAAAAGCGTGGTTTAACTGTATTGGCCGAAATCAAAGGCTATACAACCAATTCCCAGCATCCTGAAGAGTTTACCATTGCACCTGTGGGAGCAATTGAAAAATTACTGAAAAATGTATGTTGGTCCGTAGACGATGTTGACCTGTGGGAAATTAACGAAGCTTTTGCCATGGTCACTATGGCTGCAATTGATGCATTTAAACTTGATCCTGAAAAAGTCAATATTAATGGCGGTGCTTGTGCACTCGGGCATCCACTGGGTTCATCAGGTTCACGAATCATTGTGACCTTGATCCATGCTTTAAAACGCTTAGGTAAAACCAAAGGGATCGCAACACTTTGTATTGGTGGTGGTGAAGCAACAGCACTTGCAGTTGAATTAAGCGCGTAATTTATTGTTTATCGTGATAAATAGTTAAATAGTTTGTGATTCAAAATTAAAAAAGCCGGTCGTTTCAATACTGCCGGCTTTTTGCTGTTCTTTGTCATGTGAGTTTATGTATAGTCAACTTGTCAAAAAATCAAACCCAAGAAATGAATATTTTTAATTAAATCAATTATATGACGAGATAAATTGTTTGATTATAAAAAGTTTGCAATGCCCCACCTTACATTGAAAGTTTAAATACCTTGTGTAGGCAATGTAATGTCTGACTTTCCGTAGGGGATACAAAACCTTGCGCTGCAAACAAAGCAGTGCTTTGTTTTTGCTTATGTTGGGCGGGGGGACGTCCTGTACCCCCGTATTCCCACACACAAGGGGCGACATCCATGTCACCCCACGGTAGGACAACCATTTATGATTCAAAAGCACAAGGCTTTATCATTAAATCTTACCATTTATGACTATAAGTCACTTTCAATGTTGCACCTGACGCCAGCAGATGGCTGGTGTTATTATTGGTACGGAGAAGTTGGCTGTATAAAGGATAGTATTTACGGTTAAACATATTTTCTAAGCCAATCGTAACGGTATCTTTTTTGTTGAGGGCAAAACTACTGATTAAATCTGCAGTGGTATATGACTTCACATCATAACGTCCAAAACTGTTGAGACCGTTTAAGCGATAATCTTCTGAACCAAAATATGTCGCTTGTAAACGATTTGTCCATGTGTCTGTTGGGCTATAAGAAATGTATCCTGTTACTTTTAAAGGTGGAATACGGTAACCCGTCATGTCTTGTTCTGTATTGGTGTTCTGTGGGGTTTCACGGCCTTTCATCCATGTAACACTTCCTCCAGTTCCCCATACTTTTGCATCATCAAGATAATCAAGAGTCGCTTCTACACCAGTCACTTTTTCTTTGGTACGCGTCAGTATCAAGCCATTGTTAAAGGATTGAACACCACCCAGATCGGAAGTTGACTGGAACACCGCTAAGCTCGAACTAAAATTATTAAAATGACCGTTCCAACCGAGCTCGTAATTATCCACCTTAACCGGTTCAAGGAATGATGATGCTAAGTTAAATCCTGCTGTTGCATTACGGATCACCACCCCTACATCGGGCAATTGAAAACCTTGATTAAAAGATGCGTAAATCGAGTGCTGATCTGTTGGCTTAAAGGTGACATTGGCATTATATAACCATGCATCGGCCGTCACTTTACCCCCCTTAACAGTATAGGGATTTGGTTTGCCTAATTGTGATAATGGAACAAAGCTATCAATTTTTGCATAACTGTCTTCATAACGCGTACCCACTTCAGCAGACCATTGCTCATTGAAATTATGCTTTAATTGCGCAAAACCGCCGATACTTTGGGTGGTTAATTCAGGTAAATAGATTAGTTTTCCATTTTTAACAAATTCTAAGCCACCAGATTGGTCATAAATTGTAGGATCAAACGTATCTAGAGGCATTTCGCTTTTTTCACGGCTAAAATCGCCACCCCAAACAATCGACGTATCACCTAAAAATTCTAGTGGGGTGTTTACGGTTAGGCGACTGCCAAGAACATTATTGTTTTGATAAACCTGATCGACTTTTCCACCACGGGTACTGACTTTACGGGCATCAAATGGCGAGAAGCGAGTAAAAAAGTCTCGGTAATAGATTTGCGCGTCAACTTTGCTGCCAAATAAATCTTTATTGTTATAGGTCAAATTGTAGATTTGATTTTCATTTTTATTCTGGTCTTTTAATTTAAGCCCTTTGATTGCTTTCGCAGGTACGCTACCTGCAGGAAGTTTTGCTACACTTGGGTCAGAGGCATAGTCAGAATCTTGTTCAGCATTATAGTAATTTGCTGCAAATTGAAGATATTGGTTGTCATCAATGTGATAGCCAAGTTTACCGCCTACGCTATATGCATCCGCATCAAATAAATCACCTTGACTTGGTTCTGGTGCAACACGATCGCCTCTGGCATCGTATGGACTACCAATACGTTGATAGCCAAAATCAAATGCATAGTCAAAGTTATTTAAGCTTCCAGAAAAATATTGATGAATATCTCCACTTAGAGCATCTGTACGAAAGTTGGTCAAAGCACTTTGTAGCCCAATCACAGTTTTTGCAGTCGGTTCACCGCCTGCAGCTTTGGTGGTGATTGAAATCGTTCCGCCAGCAGCACCACTTCCATAAATCGCATTACTGCCACGAATGACTTCTATCCCCGTAATACTTTGCGGGTCGATTGATGAAAGACCTCTTGATGTATCACGTGTCAAATTCATAGGTACGCCGTCAACCAAGATCAAGGCATTACGTCCGCGTAAAGTTTGCCCATAATCGGTAATTGTACGACTTGAGTCTGATAAACCAGGCACAACTTTGGCTAAAACTGTGGCAATATTTCCAGAAGACGCATTTTTTAGAAATTCAATTTGTTTTTCATCTAATTTGGTCACTTGTTTTGCAGAAGAGGAGAATTCATCTGAGCGTGATGCGCTGACAGTAATGGTTGGAAGCACCGCAGCTTTGTTTTCTGTATCTGTAGCCTCTGTGGGTGAAATAGCAAAAGAGGATTGTGATAAAAAGATGAACCCACCAATTGATATAAGTGGAATGATTTTTTTTACATCAGACTTCTTATTAAAAATTTTGTTGCTTTTCATCTTGTTTCCTTTTATCTCACCCTGAGATTGCTTTAAATTGACGAAAGTATAATTGAGAATGATTGTAATTCACAGTAACAAATAAACAATAAAACATTTATATTCAGCTTAAATTTTTATTGAGTGGAATAGCTGATACACCACTCAAGGTTTAGAGACCTATACAATTTCTTTATATGAATCAATATGAAGCTGATGTGCTCGACGGGTAATACTGCGATCATCACCGAGCACAAAAAGTTTTACAGACTGGTGTTTCCACAACGCAATATCTTCAGGCTGGCGCGGAATTGCGCAGAAATATTTACCCTGTTGTTGAGTTTTGCTATATATCTCTTGGATCTTTGCTTGAACTTGCGGATGGCGCGTTTCCCAAGGAACGCCCATAGACTGAGAAAGATCTGCCGAACCTTCAAGAATAATATCGATCCCATCAATAGCTAAAATTTCATCGATATTTGCTACACCAGCTAAACTTTCAATCATTGCGACGACAACTGTTTCTTGGTGTGCGTGTTGCACAAAATCCGTTAAGCTCTGCATGCCATAGCGATTTAACCGAGTTGAATTTAAGCCCCTTTGTCCTAGGGGCATGTAGTGGCAATAATTCACAGCTTCTTGGGCTTGTTGTGCATTTTCTATACGTGGTAATACAATTCCAGTTACGCCAGCATCGAGTAAAGGTAAGATCAAGTGATTGGCGGTTAAGGGGACTCGAACCAATACATCAAGCTGTATGGCTCTAGCGGCTAAAATCATGCTTTCAACTTGGGACGTACTAAATAAAGTATGTTCCAAGTCAATAATAATAAAGTCATAACCAGCCAGTCCCAATTGCTCCACATGAATTGGTGAGGCAATAGAACAGAATATGCCATAAAGCGACTCACCATTTTTCATGCGTTTTTTAAAGGAAATTGAAGTTTTATTCATATTCAATTTCCTTAATTAAACTCAACGGGTTTGGGGTGGTTTGTACTCTTAATCGGATTTCTGGTAGGAAGCGACGACTTGCAAGTTGTTCAATATCGATGGTGTCATCTGTAAAGTTAAACAATTCATATCTTTGTGCAAATTCTGGATGCTTTTCTTTATGTTGATTGATGATTGATCTTAACATTGTCCAAAATTTGATTTCATCAAACTCATAATGTGTGTTTAGAAATATGGCCAATTCCGCTAGATTGACAAACCAAAGTGCGTCTTGGGTGAAATCTCTTAACTCATTTGCTGCGTGCGTTTCTAAAAAAGAATTTGGGTTAATTTTGGCATGTTCTTTAGGCGCGTCTTGTAAATCGGGTAATAGCTCTGGATTTCTTAGCAAATGACGACTAAAGCGAATACCATCATGGAAATCTTTTAAAGCCGCTTTAACAGGTAGACCATCTTTGTGAATTAACACCATGTTTTGTGCATGTGATTCCAATGCTAAGCCGTGACACCATAAAATATGCATAATTGGCAGATAGGCATTTTTTAATAACTTCTCTAACCAAAACTCGATCCCGTATTGTTTGATCCAGTGGTCTATCAGCGGTTTTTGGTCAGTATCAAGTTGCATTAGACCTGTAACTGGTGTTGCTGATTCGCCTTCATTGAGATAATGATAAATACTTTCACGCCAAATACAGGCCAGTGCGCCATATTGAACAGCTAAGGCGATCGGCTGATTGATAGAAAGTCCAGCAATTTCTCTTAAAATAACGGGTTTACGTTGTTTTTCTAAAATATGGTCTTGCTCAACGATTTTATACAGCCAGTCACTCATTTTTGCAGCATTTTGCACAGTATGTGGTGCTAAAACACGAGAGGTCGACGTGTTAACTAAATTCATCGCTAATTTTAGTGATAACGCTGAAATATCCGTGATGTTTGATAATGTTCGGATTGATTGTTGCGGTAAATAAGTAGGTCCAGCGATTTTCAATGGAATGATCAGTTGATTGCTGATTGCATCTTGATAATACAATTCAATAATTTTATCCCATTGCCAAGGATGAATGGGGCTAAGAATATAATCATTGAAATCAACTTGATACGCTGTCAATTCCTCACGGATTGCGTGAAGGTCTTTGTCTGAAAAATGCTGTTTATACAGTTGATTTAAGTTGATCGTTTCACTCAAAACCAATTTGCATAAGCTTTTATGAGTAGCAGTCCATTGAACAGAGAATCCTTGGGATAATTCAGGTGAGTATTTTTGATTTTCCTTAAGATCAAAGCCTATTCTAGATTTAAAACTTGGATGATAGAGATGTGCATTGTTTATACGGGCTTCTTGCTCAATATATGACAGTGTTCTTAATGGTTGGTTGGGTGATAGACCCAGTGTTTGTGCATGTTTGACATAGCTAAGATTGAGCTCATCATTAAAGCTTTGCCATTTGATTGGATCAGCATCAATAATATGTTTTAAATCAGCTAATAATGCTTTTAAATTTGGACTGCTTGATGACTTTTGAACAGCATCATAACGGACTAAACTCGATGGATTTAATTTAATTCGGTTAAAACTAAAATGTTGTTTAGCGTCGCAGCTATAAAAAAGATCATCTGAAATAAAGAATTTAATTTGCCCATTTGATTTTTCGTAGTTAAAGGCATTTTCAAAGATTAAGGCTTCTAATAATTGCCCGATGACACGTCTTTCCGCTTGGACTTTATAATCAATTTGTTGCGTAGCTTGAAGAGGGGTCAGTGCTTGAGCGCCTCTGTATTTATAAATCGGATTTTCAATATCAATCCAAATCGGGTTACCGCCACTGTGATATAAGGTGTTCATCATATTTGCCTTAATAGGTAAAGTGAGAGAGTTAAGCAAAAGGTTGCAGTAGTGCTGTGCTTTATCTGAGAAGTTTTCATCGATCAGGGTTTTTCTGGTGGTTTGCCAAAGTTCACTTTCTTCAATAATGCTTACTCTTGATATCGCACTAATTAGATGCGCAATATGATTGATGACTAAATAATATTGCAGAAAAATCCATGCATCCTTTTGAGAAAACCAAACAGTGCTATCTTCAGAGACTGAGGAATGATCATTGAGCATCTCAGAAACCACACTAATCCCTTCCATATCACGAATAATCAGTCGAGCAGGGAAGCCTTGTTTAAATTCCATTAAACTATTTTGCATATGGGCTTCAACACTAATCCCTTTATTTGCAAACAATTCAATCAGTGGAACCAAGGAAACTTGAATATATTGTTTCCACCAATCAGCAAGAAAGGCTTTTGAGTGACTATTTGGAAGTCCTTGGGCTTGTGCGGCCTGATCAATAAACGCCATTAAGGGGATCTGATGATGCTCATTTTCTTCGACCAAACCACCTAGCATTCGAGTATTTTCAAGCGTTTCCGTAGCTAATCCTGCGCGATATATAATGCCAAAAGAACTTTCTAACTCAGGGATTTTGACAGTTTTGGCTGTAAGCTCTGGAAGAATGAGCATATTTTTATAGTGTTGGTTGATCTGATGCTTAAGAATGATTTTACTGGCATCAATCGCTCTTTCCATTTCATCCATAGGGTTGTTACGAATAAAACTAGTAATACGCACATCAATGGAGAGTTTTAAAAAAATATTAGATTGCGGTAACCAAACGGTTCGTACTGAAGATGTAGGCCAAACGGTTTGTCCTAAAGCACCTAAATATCGAACCTCATGATTTTCTAAATAGCGTTTTAAGGAAGGGTGTAGGAGTAAAAAGTTTGCCTGCCACGGATGTGTAGGCAAAAGTTCATAATTTTTGAAGTCATCTTTGAGGCGGTGTTGTGCATGCTTCAAAACGTCTTCTTCAATCAGTTGATCAATATTATTATCGCTGACAAGTTTTTGGATTAAGGATGAATGCACTGCGAAGTAGTGTAACTGAAACGTCGCACCTAGCTCTGGGCTATACTTTTTCATATCCTCTTTAGAAAAGCCTAGATTGGCTTTTGAGGTCACATGAAATGGATGTCCATATAACATGCCTTGTTCAGCAGATTGAAAACTAGAGGCCAGTTTAGGCTTTATTTGATCTACGCTGTTTTCTAAAAAGAATTTGGTATTTTCGATACTGTTTGCGATTTCCGTATAGAGATTCTGATTTTGCTTTTTATCTTTAAATTGGCTATTTAACTTTAACTCATCGGTTATCATTTTAACCAACACTTTAGGATCAGTGAGACTTTTGACAGTCTTATCCTCAGTATTGAATACACAAAAAGAGCGCTGGTAACGATGATAACCTGTGCTTGAGAAATGCTGTATCGCACCATAGATGATTGAGTTAGATGCAGTAAATGGGTATGAAAAACAGGGTGAATTATTTGCGTCATGTATTGCTAAAGGTGAATCCTGTTCTGAGAGAATATGCTGTTCGAGTTGAACTTGAAGTTCACGAAAAAAAGTATTCAAGTATTGTTCAAAAAGCTTGTAAGACCATGCATCGGTGGTAATGATCGGGTTCATTCTTGTACCTCTTCTAAAATTGTATTGGTTAAAAATTTGTTTAAAGTCACGATTAATCCAGCACCAATAAAAAATAATGCAGTGCAAATTAACGCGGCAGTGATATTGAAAAATGAGTATGTGAGGGTGACCGCAATCGGTCCAAACAGTTGACCAAGAACAAAGGCACTATTTGAAATACCAATCACTTTTCCTTGATTTCTTGCATCAGTTTTTAAAGAAATCGTATGAAAAATAGAGGGAATAAGTGCAGCGAAACAGAAACCTTGTATGAGTCTTAAGAGCAGTACTAACCAAATATTAGTGGTCCATGTCAAAGCCAGAACCGTGATTCCACAGATCAGTGTTGCACTGACAAAATTATGAAATGAATCGCCTCTCGCATCGTTGCGTTTCCCCCAATAGGTTGCAGCAAAAAATGCAGCACCCCATGAAAGTGCGTGGATTGTTCCTGTTAAACTCGCAATAGATAAGGGTATAGCTATATTTCGACTGATTTCACTGATATATAAGATAAAACAGGACACTAAACCGAACCCGCCAGCTTGGACAAAGGTTCCCGCACTGAGCCACGAAAAAATTGTTCGATCAAAAGATTGTAGTGTTGATGGTTTTTTATCGGGTCCCGTGACAGATGTCTGCACAGTTTGGCTCAATAAAATAGCAGCAACTAAGATTAAAACGATGACAATATATGCTGTGGCACTGAGTAAGGTTTCAACTTTCCAATGATCCATAAATATGCCACCGAGTACCGGACCACATAGACAGGCCAATGCGACACTGCTTTGGAGCTGTCCAAAGGCAAGACCTCTTTGTCGCTCGCTAGACAAATAAGAGGTATAGGCATAAAGAATCACGGATAGACCGCAAAATCCTAATAAAATACGGGCAAAAATAAACACAAATAGATGCTGTGCTCCCGCCATTAACAGTATAGAAATGCAGAAACCAGCCAAGGAAAGTAACAGTGCTTTTTTATGCCCAAATGTATCTGATAGATGACCAATAAGGGGGGCTGTAAATAGACTCCCTAGAGCTGGTGCTGACAGCGCTATACCTGCCCAAATGGCGGGTGCTGCCATTTGCGCCGTCAATTTTTCCATATATAGCGGCATGATCGGTATTAAGACCATCAAGCCAAAAGTCGAAAAAAATTGACACAGTAAAATAATCAAATGATCTAGGCGAGAGGAACGCATGATTTAGATATCCATGGTCTCATAGCAAGATTGGAATAAAGCATGGTAGGGATTTGACGTCATACCAATTTTACTTGGCATCCCTGTTGAATCACCTTGTTGGGCTAATAAAGGGGTGAGTAATTGTTTGAATGGCCAGTGGCTACTTTCAAAAACATATTTTTGAATACAGTTTTTCGATTGTTCAGAAAGCGCGACAGTTTCTATAAAGTTGACAATAATTTCTTGGATCATTTCCCAGAAATCAATTTCAGTATGATCGGTATATTTCAATGTTGCTAATGCGATAGGGTATAGGTTGATTTGTATCCCGAGGGTTATAAAATAATTAAATAAATCCTCATTTTTATTAAAGATAAGATTGTTTGGCGTACTGGTATCAATTTTATAGACTGGCGGAACAAAATCACTGTCCTGAATCGCAGGGGTGCATATTCTTAAGGTGTCATGGTCACGCAGAATAAAGCATTTAAATTGATTGTCTTGGTAACATACAAGGGTGTTTTGACCATGACACTCAGGCATAACACCAAAAGACCACAGTGTGAGAAAAGTGTGAATAAAATGGGTACTCAAATCTTTAAGTAAGTTCCATTTGTCACCTGTTATACCTAAAGCTTCCCATGGATCAATATAAGGGCAACTTAAAGCAGACATGCTAATGGGTGCTATATTTTTTTCTTGGCAAAAATGAGGTAAATGCCTCACTTGACAGCCGATAACACCTAAATTTTGTACCAGCGGTTCTTGTTTTCCTAAGACCCACCAATGGGTTTCATTGCTTAAAAAGAGCTGATGTTTTAATGATGGTGTTTTGTCGATGACATCATTGAGAAAATCATATGCCGCATGACCGTTGGCTAAATATCGAGCAGGCATAGAGCGAATAGCACCCAAAGTTTTGGCATTGGTCGAGAGCTTTAAGTGCTGATTTGAATTTAAGTGATTGATTAAAGTTCGTAGCGAGGATGTTGGGCAACCAATTGCAGTGGCGAGGCCGAGGTCAATCCCTAGATATTTGTTTTCTTGAAATGTTAAATAGTCATGCTGTGTTTTAAGTACAGGTATTGCAAGGTATTCATTTGAGAGAGCCTGCATTTTTTCAATAATAAGATTTTTTTCCTCAGCAGGGAGAGCCAGTTCATCATGTGGAATGGATTCCATATTATTTCTGACATCTGTTTTTTTAAATGCCCACCAATACACTTCAATTTCTTTTTGAGTAATGAGTGGACTGAGATCACCTTTCGCATGTGCAAATGGATGAAATGCACGGTCAGCGACAAGCGAAAGTTGTTCACTCATTATGAGTGGCGAAGAAAAAGAAAGTGCGGATTGTAAGATTTGAGGAATTTTTTCAGCAGTCACCAAATTATCATGCCAATACGTAATGGCCTTTTGGTGGTTGATTGATGGCCACCATGAGGATTGAGTTAAATAATTGAAAACGTCAGCAATCGCGATCTCAGTGGTCTGTTGACTCAACGTGTTATGAAGTAAAACTTCTGCTTTTGTGATATAGAAAGGATTTACACTATTTACTTTTAAGCAGTTGAAATGTAGTTCCAACTCACTACTCAGATGTATTACAAGATAAGGCTTTTTATAGACAATATGGTTTCTGAACTCACCATAATTTTCCATATAGAGCGCATCTATAGTTTTCTGAAGTTGTGTTGTGTAAATCCGATCTAACATGTGCATTGTTCCTATAATTATAAAAGTGGCAAAACTGTGCCAATATTTTGTTTTTGTGCAGCATTGAAAAACCATTTCGCACAAACAATATCGTCGATCGCCATACCCATTGGATTGAGTAAAATGATTTCATCATCATTTTCACGGCCATTTTTATGCCCAATAATGATGTCACCTAGTTCAGCATGTAGTTTTTCACGGCTAAATAAACCTTCTTCAACCAGTACATTGATGACTTTCTTTTCTCTATTGGATTGATCCCAGTCATCCACAATCACTTTGTCAACTTTGAGGAAAACTTCTGGTTCAATATCCATGATTGATATATTTGAAACGAAGCAACCTTTTTTAAGCCATTCAAACGGGATATAGGGTTTGTCAGATACTGTGCAAGTGATTAATACATCTGCCTGTTGGATCGCCGACTTGGCAGTTTCATGAATTTCGATTTGAAGATTTGGATATTCGGCAATAAATAATGCTTTAAGTTTTTCTGCAGCTTCTGGGTTTAGATCAAATAAATGTATTTTTTTAACTTGTGGGTATTGTTCTAAGACCGTTTTGATTTGCATTTGGGCAATCGGACCACAACCAATCACGCTGATATCTGAGAAGTCTTTTTTGGCGAGATATTGAATTGATACACCAGTAATTGCCGCTGTTCTCATCGCACTAATTAAACTGCCTTCCATGATTGCCACGGGGTAATTTGTTTCAGCGTCATTTAAAACAATTAAGGCACTGGCACGAGGAATATTAAATTTCTTAGGATTGTGTTGGCGAGAACCAATCCATTTGATCCCTGCAATAGGATCATTTCCAGCCAAATAACACGGCATGGCAATAATTCGGTCGGCAATATGGTCCGCACCTTGCCAACGTAAATAGGGTTTTAAGGGTTGTACAAACTGTTTATTTGCGTGAAGTGTGAGGCCTTCAGTAATTGCTTCGATAAACGAATTACTGTGATTTGCACCAAGATGAAGTAAATCTGATTGACTAAGGTAACGAAGGCTAGCCAAATTACTCATAAATATTTCCTAAAAAGTGGAGTTAAACAACGGATTGCAAAGTAAAATTTTCTTGATTGAGATGATTTTTATTGAAATGTCTTCTCTTGATCATTTCGAACCATTCTTCGTCATAAACTAAATCTAAATAACGATCGCCTCTATCTGCCAAAAGGGTTAAAACGCATGATCCAGAAGGGATGGTCGGGATAAGTTTTTTTATTGCTGAAATAGATGAGCCGCTAGATCCACCCGCAAAAATGCCTTCATGTTCGAGGAGTTCTCGGCAACCTAAAGCTGACTCATAATCATCAACATAGATGACATCATCTATTTCATCTGGGGAGAGTAGGGCTGGAACGGTACTTGCACCGATACCCGGAATTTCACGTGGGCCTGAGTGACCACCAAAGAGAACAGAACCGACGATATCGACTGCAATAACTTTTAAATGCGGGAATTTTTCTTTTAAGCGGCGAGATACGCCCATGATTGTTCCAGAAGTACTTGCACCAACAACCAAGTAATCAATACTGCGATCGATTTGATTTATGATTTCTTCTGCTTCACCATAATAGTGGCTTTTCCAATTGTTGGGATTTGCATATTGGTTGATCCAAACAGCATTGGGCAACTGGCGGCAAAGTCGTTGTACTGTATCGATTCTTGTTTTTAAATAACCGCCGTTTTGATCTTTTTCAGAGACCATTTCGATATTGGCTTTATAGAGCTTCAACATTTGTAAATTGGCTGAAGCAATTTTGGGGTCAATCACAGCAGTGAATTTTAGGCCGTAAATTTTGCATGCCATTGCAAGTGCAATTGCTAAATTGCCCGATGAACTTTCAACAATATGGCTATCTTTATGAATGAGGCCAGATTTAAGCCCTTCTTGTAACATATACAATGCAGGTCGATCTTTGATACTTCCACCTGGATTGAGTAACTCCATTTTTGCGACAACGGTGACGGATTGATCGGTAAACATCCTTGAGAGTCTGATTAAAGGAGTTTTACCTATGCAATCGAGAATATTGTTATGGATCATCGTTAGAATTCTCTGGTTTTATCTATTGCAAATGATAATCATTATTGGTTTTATTATTATTAAAATTTACGCTAAATTTGTTGTGTTTTGTAATTTTTTTGAAGAGTAAACTGTGGGAGTGAGTAATGATTTTGTTTATAAGTTTTTGATAAATATGGTTTATATATAATTATTGACTTAAATTATAGTGAAATTAGATGACCATTTGATTAAAATTGTTAATCAATCACTAGAAAAAATTTATAAAGCAGATCGCTATCACATTTATTTTTATTAAAGAGAATCACCCTAAGAAAATCTTAGAAACTCAAAATGAATCAGAACTGAAATTATTAAAAGACAAATTAAATTAATAATTTTTGTGCTGTGTTTTCCTTGGGTTGTTGGAATAGGCCATTAAAAGAATATGTTTTACATCAGTAATGTTAATGATTATTATTATCGATAAAATTTAGGCCTACAACTGAGGAAACAGGATGCGCCTTTCCCAATTCAGCTTATGTGTTTTATCTATTGCCATCAGTAGTCAGTTATATGCACAGGATGAAACCTCGAATAATCAGACACCAGTGAGCAATGCTCAACAACAGGAATCTGTCCAGAAATTGCCACAAATCGTTATTACAGCAACACGATCAGAAAAAAGCATTGCAGATATTGCAGGAACTGTACAGAACATCAGCGGAGCAGAGGTACAAAAACAGGCTGGGGCTGGGCGAAAAGTGGCAGATCTTCTTGCTCAATTGGTTCCTTCACTGGCGCCGTCTAGTGGTACTGGAAGTAATTATGGTCAGACCATGCGAGGCAGAACTGTACTGGTGATGATTGATGGTGTATCTCAGACGGGATCGCGTGATCCTGCGCGCCAATTGAACAGTATCAGTCCGGGGATGATTGAACGGATTGAGGTCATTTCTGGAGCAACCAGTATTTATGGTTCTGGTGCAACGGGTGGGATTATTAATATCATTACCAAACGTGCTGACAAATCGAAACCACTGAGTTTTGAGACGAAATTAGGGATAACCTCTGCTGATAATTTCCGAGGAGATGGTCTGGCTTATGAAGCAGGTCAGAGCGTTTCTTTCAGTAATGATAAAATGGATGGTTTTTTGGGTGCGAACTATACCAGCCGGGGATCATTGTTCGATGCGAATGGGGATCGGATTGCAACTGAACCCAATCAAACCAGCCGTAATGATACAGATACGTTAGACATAAATGGACGCCTGAATTTTAATTTGACTGACACACAAAGCTTAAGTTTTGGTGCGCAGTATTATAAGGATAAGCAGGATACTCGTTATCTACCTGATTATGGACCGAACTATACCATTGCTAAAGGGCCACAGTCTGAACGAGCCATCAAGGGGCTGGAATTAAGTAATCAGCCATTTACGGATCGTTATGCTTTGAATACCCAATATCAAAATCAGGATGTATGGGGGCAGACGGTAAATTTGGAAGCCTATTATAGAAATGAAAAAGGGCGTTTTTTCCCAGTTTAATCAGGTGCCGCTACGGTCAATCAATCAGAATATACGGTTGATGTGGCAGGAATGCGGTCTACAGTGCAGTCAGATTTTAAGCTTGCAGCGCGAGATCTTAATCTGACCTATGGTCTGGATTATGACCGAGAAAAAGATACTCAGCATTATGACGTATTGTCTGTCAGCAATAACGGTATGGTTTACAAGGATACTGGTAGAAGGTTAGATGCTGGTCCAGATACTGTCATTCAGAATATCGGGGCTTTTTTACAGGCAGATTATCAATTAACGAATCGCTTTAATCTTCAAGCGGGAACGCGCTATCAATATATCAAGGCAGATACAGACGCTTATACACCTTCTAGACAAACACAAAGCGTTGCGAGTGATTCAACAAATGCTGACAAGTTTTTGTTTAATTTAGGCGCAGTTTATAAACTTACTGATAATCAGCAATTATTTGCCAATTTCTCTCAAGGATTTAGTTATCCAGATATATTACGGATGTTACGTGATGTCTCAATTCTGACCGTTTCAACTGCGAATATAGAACCACTAACGGTCAATAGTTATGAACTGGGTTGGCGTCTGCAAGATGATCAAAAACTTGATTTAGGAATTACTGGTTTTTATAATACATCTGATAAAGTCATTCAGTTCAATGCTGATCGTTCAGTCAATATTGCGGATACTGATCAGCGTGTTTACGGTGCTGAAATGACTGCGGCATATCGAATTCTGGATGATTTTAAAATTGGTGGCACGTTGGCTTACACCCGTGGACAATATAAGGATGCGGCGGGTAATTGGCGTGAGTTAAATGCTTATCAGGTATCTCCAACTAAGGGAACTATTTTTGGTGAGTGGAATAGTGATGATGGTTATGGATTCCGTGTACAGGTGCTTGCTGTAAAAGGAACTGACAAAGCATTTGAAGACGATAAGGTTGCAGTGAACAATGATAAAGTGGTTCCAAACCGGGCTGCAAAAATAAAGGGTTATGCGATTATGGATACCCTCGTGAATTTCCCGGCTTATAAGGGGCGGGTGGATTTTGGAATTTATAACGTGTGGAATAAAGACTATCGCACCGTTTATAGTCAGCAGTCAGAAATTACCTTTTCACCTGTGTCTAGTATGCGGGCACAAGGCCGGACTTTTGGTTTGAGTTATACTTTTAATTATTAATTGATGTTAGCTAAAAGCTAGTGCTGAGTGTTTGATTGTCACTTATCACTAGTTTTTTATTTTAATATAAATCAGTTTTTTAACTGAATATAAGTGTGAATTATCATTAAAAAATTAAAATATAGCACAATAGAATTCATGAGCTATTCAGAGCTTTTGAAAAAACTAGTTAGGATGAATAGAGTCCTTGTATTTGAACTATTGTTACACAATTAAAAATTGATAAAAATACGATGAGTACATGCTGTAGCACCATAAGATCGGTTCGAAGTTGTTTTGTTTATTCTTACTGTTTAAAACCCATCATTGCCAAAAACTAAATCGAAAAGGAGATATTCATACATCCGCCTAGCGTAACAATCTTATTGTAGATTTTGAATTATTTTTGAATAAATATTTTATAAAACAATGAGAAAATTTTACTTATTATGCATTAAAAAATAAAAATATTTACATTTTTGCTTAAAATTTGAGCGCAATATAGACAGGTCTGTATAGACAAACCCTTAAGTTTTTTAGTATAATCGATCACAATTTAGAATTTAATAATAAGCATGTCTAACAATATTTACGCTGCTTTGGAGCAGCTTGGCTTATCAGCACAAAAACGTGCCATCCACGTACAATTTTCTAATTCGGCATTGAGCCAACAAGTATTCCTACAACGTATTGATGGAACACATCAAATCAATGAGGGTGTTCGGCTCCAACTCATCTGTCTTGCAACGTCAGCAAGCATTCCTTTAAAAAGCTTTATTGCAACGCAAGCTGCAATTGATATTGTCACAGATAAATCTGAATTAACCCGTATTTCAGGAATTGTGACCCAAGCCGATATTGGCGCATCTGATGGTTCTCTTACCATCTATCGTTTGACTGTAGAAGACCCAACAGCACTTTGGAAACACCGTAGAAACTCTAGAGTATTTATGAATAAGTCGGTCGTGGATGTGATCCAGACCGTGTTCCAAGAATGGGTACAACGCAGCCCACTATTTGCCTCAAGTCTGAGTTTAGATAAGAGTGGACTGAGCAAAGACTATGATGTGCGTCCATTCATTATGCAGGCATCTGAAAGTGATTTTGACTTCCTGACCCGTTTGATGAGAAGTGAAGGGATTAACTGGCTGATCGATGAAGCACAGCTTAAAGTATCGAGCTCAACAGAACAAATCCAAGCACAGAAGCTTCGTTTAATTGATGATAATTCGCAATTTAGTGCCTTAGAACGCCGCAATATTCGCTTCCATAGAAGCAGCGCCGTAGAAAAAACTGATTCAATTACCAATTTTATTGGTCAGCGTTCCATTCAACCGACTTCAGTGCATATCCAGCGTTGGCAAGCTGATGTATTGGATATTGATGAAGGTGCTGGCAGTGTCCAAAGTAAACACAGTCATAGTGAAAATTATGACAATGCCAGTCTAGCTTTAGAACAAGCATGGCACTTTAGCCCTGCATGGATTCAAGACCTTAATGGCGAAGATGGTGCAACGCCATCGAGCAACAGTCAGATTGAAAAGTTTAACCAAAACCTCAGCAACTACTACGATTCACAAGCCAAACAATTTACAGCAACGTCAACAGTACGTGATGCACATGTCGGCTATTACTTTGAATTGAATGGGCATCCCGAAATTGATCAACACTCAGGTGCAGACAAAGAATTTTTAATCACGGCTAAAAGTTTTTATAACCAAAATAACTTACCCAAAGATCTCACCGATCAAGTCACCGCTTTAGTCCAACAAAGCAATTGGCAAACAAGTCAAATCACCAGCAACACGAGTGATGAACGTCAAGCTAGTAATTTAACCATTCAACGCCGTAATATCAGCACGGTTCCAGCCTATAACCCATTACAACACCGACCGATTGCATCACCACAACGGGCCAAAGTAGTGGGGCCAAGTGGAGAAGAAATCCATGTTGATGAATGGGGACGTATTAAAGTTCGCTTCCTGTTTAGCCGTAATGAAGACAATACCCATGATGGCGGTGCGGGTTCTAATGACAATGACACAGATTCAGCGTGGGTGGATGTACTGACCCCGTGGGCAGGTGAAGGCTATGGTGCGCGGTTCTTACCGAGAATAGGAGAGATTGTTGTTATTGATTTCTTTGATGGCAACATTGACCGTCCCTTTGTGGTTGGGCGCATCCATGAAGCGCAACGTCATCCAAGCAAGTTTGATGACAAAGGCAAACTGCCTGACACCAAGAAACTGGCAGGAATCAAAAGTCGAGAGTATCAAGGCAGTGGCTACAATCAACTGAGGTTTGACGATACTACTGGCCAAATCAGCAGCCAGTTACAGAGTAGTCATGGCGCCAGCCAACTCAACTTGGGCAAACTGAGTCATCCAAAAGACAAAGCAGAAAGTGATGATCGTGGTGAAGGCTTTGAGCTGAGGACTGACCAATGGGGAGCCGTTCGCGCAGGGCAAGGTTTACTGCTTTCGACCTATAAACAAGACCAAGCCAAAGGTGATCACCTTGATTCAGAGCTTGCCAAAAAGCAACTTGAGGGTAGTCAGACCAACAGTAAAGCCTTAAGCGATATTGCCAAAAACCAAAAGACGGATGAAATAGAATCGATTGAGCAACTCAAAGCTTTTGCCGAAGACATTGAAAAAGATGTTGCCAAATATAAAAAAGCCATCATGTTACTCAGTTCTGTTGATGGGATTGCCTTAAGTACCCCTGAAGATATCCATCTTTCAGCCACAGGCATCATTAACCATACTGCGGGCGATAGTATTAACCTCAGTACCCAAAAGAATCTTTTGGGGCAAGCTTTAGGCAAAGTGAGTCTATTTGCTGCACAAGGTGGCATTAAAGCCATTGCCGCGCAAAGTAAAGTTGAAATTCAAGCGCAGTCAGACGCTTTAGATGTATTTGCTAAACTGGGGATTACCATCTCATCTACAGAAGATCGGATAGAAATCAGTAGCCCAAAAGAAGTGTTGATTACTGGTGGCTCATCGCAGATTGCCCTAAATGGCTCAGGGATTTTCCCAAAAACAGGCGGTAAGTTTGAGGTCAATGCAGGGCAGCACACATTTAAGCCGGGTGCCAGTGTCAGTAAATCAGCACAACTGCCGCCATCGAATCCGCTCAAAGGCGCACTCGACTTATTAAAAAGCTATGGTGGGCAAGACTTCTTTAAACAAACCGGCTTTAAAGTGATTGACTCATTTGGCAAGCAAGTGTCTGGCAAGCTGGATGCAAATGGCTTTGCCCAAGTGACAGGTATTGCACCTGGCCCTGCCAAAGTTGAATTTGAGACTGATCCACGGAGTGCATGGGATAAAGCAAGTCATTTTAACCGTGATTATACTTGGTCCGAAGAAGTGGTCGGTGGTGCCACAAGTTTTGCACAAAATACATTAAATTCAGTGGGACAAAATATGATGTCTCAACTCAAAAACAATTTATTCTCTTTGAATGCTGACTCATTGAAAGATATGGGCAAAAACGCTTTAAAAGACTTAGGCACACAAAGCTTGGGACAATTTAAAGAACAATTTACTCAAAGTGCATTAGGTTCCGTCTCTTCGGCATTGAATTTAAATTTATCTCCGTCACAGATGATGAATGTGGGCCAGATGATTGCTAATCCAAGTCAATCCCTACACAACATTAAAGATCAAGGGATCGATTTCTTTAAAGACCAAGCCTCTGCATTGTTTGCTCAACAGACCAATGGTTTGGTTTCTAATTTAACTGCTGGAACAGGATTTGGGTCGTCACTGGGTCAAGGTTTTGTTGCAGAGTCATTTGGTGCTGCTCAAAATGGGTTAGATGCCCCAGTGAAAGTGGTGGATGATTTTATTAAAAAAGATGAATATTTCTCTCGCTTCTTAACCTATAGCATTACCACTCGAAAAGGCGATGCATCAGTACCCACGATCCCACAAAATATTCCTCAACAAATCAGTCAGCCTGCGCCAATTTTGACTCAGCAGACTCCACAAGCGACAGCACCAGTCGACGTGAAAAAACCCCAGTCGATTTATGATATGGATAAGGATGTGGTACGGATGGATCTGGAAGAGTCCCGTTATGTCACCAAACAAGTGACTGTGCGAAAAACGGCTGCTGAACAACCAGATGTATATAACGCGCGAAATAAATAATTGAACATTTTTTGAATTTTAATTGATTGAAATTAAATTAAAAATTAGAACGTATTAAGGTTAAGCTTATGGCATTTATAGACAGTAAAAATCAGACCGCAGGGTCAAATACACAGCAACAACCAGCCGCTAAAGAGACCAAGCCCGCGGTAGAGTTGGCAGTATTTAATTTGGCCAGCCTGACGCATACAGAAGACCATAAGTTTATCGCCCATCAAATCCAAAACTATTTACAGGCTTGTGGAAATACCAGCCTAGAACAGATCAAAGCAAGTGCCAATGTACCAACAGTCGCCAATATCTTTGCATTATCTGGCAGTGTTTTAGACCTTATTTTATTTGCCACTGAACCCAAGCAAGCTGAGGCAGGGGTACAACAATCGGCATTGTTAAGCATGAACTTAATCGGTTTATTTTTACAACCGAATACAGAAGCACATGTGCGTATGGCTTTACGTCCAATGCTGGGTTTAATGGCCGAATGTTTATACCCAGCCAATGGCAAAATCAAAGAAGCTGACTTACGTCGGATGCAGCTACACTTAAATGCGCAGATGGCTGGCGATTTAGAAAAATTCCTACAAGAAACACAAGGTAAATTATCAGGTTTATTGTCGAGTGCTACGACACTAGGGACTTCAATTCTCCAAGCCTTTAGCAGCAGTGCTGTAGCTGGATTACCCAGTGTTGCTTCAGCGGGAGCAACAGCTGAAAAACGTGATCCCAGCAAGCAGTTTAGCAACTGGGCACAGCCATTGATTGATTTGTTGGGTACACCTGCACAAGCTGATATGACCGCAAAGATGACCCCGAATATCGCAACACGATTAACAGAAGAAGTGCTTAAGGCGACAGCACAACTTGCTACAGTGATTCAACAACAAAGCAATGCAGGAACGCAATATAGCCTTGCTTGGTTGATTCAAGAAACCCTAAAAGCCATCCAAACTCAAGGTAAAAAAGCCACAGCCAGTGTGCCGTTAAACCAAACAGGCGAACATGAGCAGCATATCAATGGTGATATTTTAGAGTTTGTCACCTTACAACCTGATGCCTTAAATGATCCACCTTGTCAGGGTGCAGATACACAAACAGGTCAAAGTATTAGTTATTCTATTGGTGCTGAACGGGTTAATCATTCAGATTTTTACTTGCCTAAAGTTGGTTTTGCCTTTAGTCGTCAATATAACTCTCAAATGACTGAGTTTGATCACAGTATGATCGGCGCACGTTGGATGATGCCATTTTCCAATGTGATCATACAAAATCAAAATGGATATTTATTTATTGACAGCAATGGACGCAAACACCAACTGCCTGCTTCGATCGTCTATGAAAAATATCAGGTACCCTTTGAAGGATTTAGTGTCGCACCACATGACGATGGGGATTTATTGCTGAATTTTGGTTCAGACTGGAATTTCCATTTTCATAGTTTTAATGCTGGAAAACATTATCACCTCGTTCAACAATTTAATGATCAGACTGATGAAAAGGTGGTTCTGACCTATTTATTGTTTGAACAATTTGCCTATTTACAGGCGATTGATTTTCAATTGAAGCGCGCTAAACACTTAGTCAAATTTGCTTTTAATGAACAAGCCAAAGTCATTGCCGCATTTGTCGATGAACAAGCGGAAGCATTGGCACGTTATGAATATGATCAACAAGGCAATCTGATCAAAGCCATTGATCAAAATGGACATACCCGCAGTTATGAATATAACCATGCCCATCAATTGACCCGTTATACAGATCGTACTGGACGTGGGCAAAATATTCGATATGAATCTACTGCACCCAAGGCCAAAGCGATTGAGGAGTGGGCAGATGATGGCAGTTTTAAAACCCGTTTAGAATGGCATCCACGTTTGCGTCAAGTGGCAGTCTATGACGCTTATGATGTTCCGACCTATTATTATTTTGATTTAGATGGCTTTACCTATCGTACTCGTTTAGCCGATGGTCGTGAAAAGTGGATATCTCGAGATAGTCAAAAACGGATTACGCGTCAAATTGATTTTGCAGGCTTAGAAACGGAACAAGCTTATAATGAACTAGGTCAATTGGTGAAAATTGTACAGCCAAATGGTGGCATTATCCTGTTTGCCTATGATGAAAATGGTAATCTGACTGAAACTAAGGACCCAGAAGGCAATATCTGGAAAAAACAATATGATGCTGATGGCAATGTCAGCAAAGACATTAATCCTTTAGGGCATATCACCCAGTATAAATATAATAATGACAACCAATTAGTTGAAGTAGTTGATGCCAAAGGCGGCTCAAAGAAAATTCAATATAATGATCTTGGGCAGATGGTGTCGTATACCGATTGTTCAGGGAAAAGTAGTGCTTGGGAATATGATGAAGACGGTACGCTGACCGCACAAGCTGCTGCGGATGCACAACAGGTTCAGTATCTCTATAGTACTCAAGGTAAAGACCGAGGGCAGTTACAAGCAATCATTTATCCTGATGGATTAAAAGAACAATTTGAACATGATGAAGAAGGGCGTTTACTTAAGCATACCGATAGCAAAGGCTTAATTACCCAATATAAATACAATCAAGTCGGGCTATTAGCGCAACGGGTCGATGCCAATAGACACCAAATCGGCTACCAGTGGGATAAACAAGGTCGAATTCAAAAACTAAGCAATCAAAACCATGCCGAATATCTATTTGACTATAATCGTTTTGGGCAATTGGTGCGTGAACAAGCTTTTGATGGTGAAGAAAAGCACTTTACATATCATGACAATGGATTTTTATTTCAAATCCGCCAACCCAATATTCTGACTCAATTCGGCTATCATATGGATGGTTCGATCGCGTCAAAGACTTATACCCATTTGCAGACTCGGCATAGCCAAGTTGAAGAGTTTGAATACAACTTAAATAACCAACTCAGTAAAGCGACCAATACAGAAAGCCAAATTGATTTTTATCGCAATCAACTTGGACAATTGGTACGTGAGCATCAACACTATAAAGTACCGAATCTAACCCCACTCACAGCAGTATTACGTTATGAGTACGATGAATTGGGGAATTTGACTCAAACCATTCGTCCTGATGGACAAGTACAAGCCAATCTAAGTTATGGATCGGGGCATATTTATGGTATTGCTTTTAACAAACAAGATATGGTGGCATTCCAACGTGATGATTTACATCGTGAAACCACGCGACTGCTGGCCAATGGTTTAGTGCAAACCAAGAATTATAATGATGTGGGCTTACTCAGCTCACAAGTCATTCGCCCAGAACAAGAAACAACGGACAGGGTACAATTTCAAGCAGAACGTCATTATCACTATGATAACAACTATTTGCTGACTCAAGTCGATGATAGTCGTTTAGGTAAGTTAAATTACCAATATGATCCAATCGGGCGTTTAATCAAAAGCCAAAACCCATATAAATCTGAAAGCTTTAGTTTTGATCCTGCGGGGAACTTGATTGATCCGATTGCCACTCAAGCTGCGCAAGTAAAAAATAACTTGATTAGCCAGTATCAAGGCAAACATTATAAATATGATGCACAGGGCAATGTGATTGAAACCACTCAAGCCGGTCAGACCTTAAAACTCACTTGGGATAACTTAAATCGTCTGATACAAAGTGACAACAATGGTCAAATTACTGATTATGGTTATGATGTTTTTGGCAGACGATTATTTAAGAATAACCAAACAGACCACAGCCTAACCTTATTTGGTTGGGATGGTGATGTGATGGTGTGGGAATCAGTGAAATCATCAAAAGTGCAAACTGATTATACTAAGCACTATGTCTATGAACCGAATAGCTTTGTACCGTTATTACAGACTGGTTATGCTGGCTTTATTCAGCTGATAGAAACACCTGACTATCGCCAATTCCAAAACGTACCTTATTCGATTTATAAAGATCCAGTATGGAAAACTGAAACCAGAAAGAACAAAGCTAAATTAGAACGTGTTGCCTTTTACCACTGTGACCAAGTCGGTACACCACAAACTTTAAGTAATGAGTTAGGCGAGTGTGTTTGGGAAATCAAACAAGATACATGGGGTTTAGCTTTAGAAATTAATACAGTAAACCAAGACAATCCATTGGAACAAAGTAATATCCGTTTTCAGGGTGCATGAGCAAAGATCGAGCACTGCTCGGTCTGAAGCGCAAGGATAAGGAAACAGGGCTACACTATAACCGCTATCGTTATTACGAACCGTATAGTGCAAGGTATGTGAGTAAAGACCCAATTGGGTTGAATGGAGGCATGAATAGCACTGTTTATGTGAATGATCCAAATCAGTGGGTGGATCCTTTAGGATTGCAAGAGAAAAAATCGAAGCCAGATCCTTTTTACGTCTCAGATGACGCACCATTGTGGCTTAAAGATGAAAATGCATATTTTAAAAGAAAGCATGATTATATAAAGCAGAGAATTAGCGAAGATAATGCTTCAAAAATGGCAGCTGCAGAAAAAGCTAGAAAACAGAAAATAGCAGCTGAGAAAAAAGCAAAAAGTGATGAAAAATTTTTTAAAGATACAGTTTGTGAAAGTACTCCTAACTCAAGACAATCAGGAGGTATACGTTCAAAAGCTGTATTAGGTAATAAAGCTTATAGCCCTTATACATGTCCATCTAATGCCGATTATGCTATATGTTCCGTAGGATTGGGGCCAATATCAGGGGGTACAGTTGTTAACCTTCACGATGGTAGTGTATATCCAGTTAAAGGTGGTAGTCTTTCTACTGTAGTATCAACAGCGACAGGTATTATTAATCGTGGTAATAAAAGCACTTTAGAATTTGGAAAATCAATTTTAAAGAATGTTTCAGCAAAGGGGGGGGGTGTAGTTTTGGTAGTATTACTAATAAACCAAAAGAAGAAAACCTTGCAAATTTTGTTAATAGATGGTTACCAGGTAGGGGCTTCACTGTTACATTTGGTTTATTTGGATTAACAGGTGGAGCAACCGTCCCTAATGGTCAAAAGATATTTTCTCTAAGTAGTCAAATTGGACTAGAGAATGGAGTTGGTACTACAATCTTCGATTATTCTGAAACGGAAACAGGTAGTAAACCTCTTGAATTTAAATTTATTAAGCCAAATAAGGTGAATAAAAAATGATTGATTGGATTAAAATTAGTTTATTAACAATTCTAATTTTATGTGTAACTTCTTGCACAAGTACTAAAGAAACTCAACAAGGTAAATACTTTGCTAATACAATCAATCTATATTTTGAAAAGTATGATCCCTTAGAAGAGGTTTGGGTAGATAAACCAGAGAGTAAATATTCTATTACAAAAATCAAAAAATCAAATCTCACATTTACTGATTTTAATATTGTTAGGAAAAAATTAGAAAATGATGGCTGGCAGCTTATTTCAGAAAAAGATAGTTATTATGAGTATTGCTTAGGAACTGAAATTTATATGGGAATACTTTATCCATTACGTCCACATCATTATAGTTCTGATGGGCAAGAGATTAGATATACAAATATAAATGATTGGTTAATTGGCTTGTCATATGGTGAAGAGGGAGTGAGCTATTGTCGTAAAGATAAACTTCCAGTTATAGAGTTGGAATAAATTAAATAAACTATTTGGCATACATAACAATATTTAACTTTAAAGATTTTATGTAATATTTTTAGTCATTATTTTTTATAAATAATGACTAATATTATATTTGTGTGGTTTTTTATTGTTTTAATGGTGTGTAAATATATTAGTATTATTGTTGAAAATTGATTGTTTTTTTTATTAGACTGATTTAAGTGTAATATTTTTAAAATTATAATTAGTTGTTAAATTTAACTTAAATATAGGGGTAAGGTGAATAAAAAGTGATAGATTGGATTAAAATTAGTTTATTAACAACTCTAATTTTATGTGTAAATTCTTGTACTAATACTAAAGAAACTCAACAAGGTAAATATTTTACTAATATAATTAATTATTATTTTGGTGATTATAGTCCAAATGAAAAAGTTTGGGTCGATAAATCTTACAATAAATATGCAATAGCTGAAATAAAGAAGTCAAAATTACCATTTGATAACTTTAAAAAAATACAAGTTAGGCTTGAAAATGATGGTTGGAAAATGATTTCAGCTAAAGATAGCTTTTATGAATTTTGTTTAGGAACGACGATTTATATGGGGATATTATACCCTATTAACCCACATCATTATGGCTATGATGGAGCTGAAATTAGATATGAGAATATAGATGAATGGTCAATCGGTTTATCTTATAATGATGTAGGTGTTAAACATTGTCGTAAAGATAAACTTCCAGTTATAGAGTTGGAGTAAATTAAAATATTTAGA
Organism: Acinetobacter sp. LipI_19; assembly: GCF_058242925.1. Taxonomy (NCBI): domain Bacteria; kingdom Pseudomonadati; phylum Pseudomonadota; class Gammaproteobacteria; order Moraxellales; family Moraxellaceae; genus Acinetobacter; species Acinetobacter sp. LipI_19. Next base: position 2,247,419 of record NZ_JBZAYK010000001.1, on the reverse strand, counting down.
AGTCTTGGTGATATTTAAATTTAATGATTCTTATGTAATATGGTTGGCCATTTTTTATAAATAGTGGCTCATATTATTTTTGTGAGGTTTTTTAGTTTTTTGTGAGAAATATTATTTTTAAAGGAGAGTGTGTTGATGAAATAGATATATTGGTGTAGTTGTTAAAAATTGATTGAATTTTTTATTAGATTGATTTGAGCATCTTGTAATATTTTTTAAATTATAATTATTTGTTAGGTTTAACTTGAATGTGGAAAATAAGGTGAAATGAAAGTTGGTGTTTGGATTAAAGTCGGTTTATTAATAATTATAATTATATTTTTACAAGTATGTAATGGTATAAAAAAAGACAGTTCAAAAAATAATGAAATTAATGTTGAAAAAGAGATTTCTTATTTATTTGATGGCTATAATTATGATTTAAAGGTAGGTATGCAACGAGGTTTTGCAAATTACTATAATGTTTTTATTCGTAAGTCTGATTTATCCTTGTCTGATTTTGAAATGATAAAAAGTAAAATAGAGAAAAAATGGAAGTTGGTTTATACATCTGAGGATCAGTATGTGTTTTGTTATGATCGGTATAATCAAATGATAATTATTTATCCAGAAAAAATGGACTATTATGATAAGTTTGGGCAAAAATTATATATGAAATCTAGCTTGTTGGATCAATGGAATATAGGTGTTATTTATAAGAAAGAAGGAACATCATATTGTAAGGATGTAAAATTTTAAACCAATAGATTTCTTGCGGAACTAAAATTTATTGCTTTTAATTTTATTAAGATATTGATTTTTATTTATTTTAAAATTTTAGTTAATCTAAGGGATAAAACATATTGTATAAATTTATTTTTTTAATAATTTTGAATCTATTTTTACAAGCATGTAATGATATAGATAGTTCTAAAAGCAATGAAATTAATGTTGAAAAAGAGATTTCTTATTTATTTGATGGCTATAATTATGAATTAAAGGTGGGTATGCAACGAGGTTTTGCAAACTACTATAATGTTTTTATTCCTAAGTCTGATTTATCCTTATCTGATTTTGAAATGATAAAAAGTAAAATAGAGAAAAATTGGAAGTTGGTTTATACATCTGAGGATCAGTATGTGTTTTGTTATGATCGGTATAATCAAATGACAATTATTTATCCAGAGAAAATGGAATATTATGATAAGTTTGGGCAAAAATTATATATGAAATCTAGCTTGTTGGATCAATGGAATATAGGTGTTGTTTATAAGAAAGAAGGAACGTCATATTGTAAGGATTTAAAATTTTGAATGGTTATTTATTGAGAAAACTAAAATCAACTTTGGAAAAATTTATGGATTTAAAATGTATAAAATATTCTTTTCTATACTAGGATTATCCTTTTTCTTAGTGTCTTGTGTAAATAATAATTCACACAAAAATAAGGTCGATATTCAAGAGTTTTCAAAATTGGTTTTTAAAGGGTATGAATATGAGTATGAGCCTGGGATAATGAAGCCTAATGCTGAAATGTCTAATATTTTGATATCCAAAGATAATATGAGTAAAGTTGAATTTTTTGGTGTTGAAGAAAAGATAATAAAAGAAGGATGGGTAAGAAAGGATGTTTATAATGGATTATATATATATTGTCATGGTATTTATAATAAATTAGGAATTTTATATCCAGATAAGAGTGAATATTTTGATAGAAGTGGAAGTAGAGTTGTTTTTGGTGATTTTAATGATTGGTTGATTTATTATGTATATAATGATGATGGTGTAAATGGTTGTAAGTAATTTGTACGGAGTTTTTATTTAAAATTATTAGAAGTATTTAAAAAAATATTTTTCTGGTGTTTAAATGAAATTTAATTCAAATATGAGGTGTAATATTTTGAAAATAGGTGAAAATATAAAAACACTGTTCTGTATTATTTCAACGGTTAACTTGATCGCTTGTACAACAGGTCTTAGACCAGATGATTCGGATAGATATCCTTTTGATGATAAAATGATCAAAATATTGGGTTCTGATGTTAAAATAAGAAATGCAATAAATAAATCGCAAACACAGATTTCTAATGTAGAAGTTTCTAAGGATTCAAAAAAACTTGATGAAATAATAAAGATATTAAAACAAGATGGATGGGTACTCAAAGGACAGGGTAAAGGCGTTGATACATATTGTTTAGGTAGGAATAATCGTATTAATATTGTAACTGCTAATTCAGGTCCTGTAATTGATTATCAAGGCTCAGTGTTGACTCCAGGAGATTTTTCTGTAAATGGCGTTGCGTTTATGTATCTAATTTCTGGTGTTGATTCCTGCAATTAATCTATTGATTTTAATTTTTTAAGTGTGGATCACTTTTTAAATCAGCTGTTTAAGGGGGAGCTGTAGTTAATAGTTTATATAATTGATAACTTTCAAATGAAATTAACGACTGATTTGGTATAACTCTTTGGAATTTTAGAGCAGGTCTAGCCCAACCCATAAATATAGATTGGTTAAATTTAACAACGCTAAAAGTAATTGAAACAGGGTTGAATACTCAGAAAGTAGGTTGGGATGGAGGGATATCTATTAATGAAAAGTCTGTTAATATATCTGAAGAATACAATAAAGTTAAAGTAAAGTTGAGTAAATAGTATGAAAATTAATTTTTGTTTATTATTAGTAATTTCTTTTTGCTTAGTAGCTTGTGGTGTTAATTCTAAAAAAACAGAAAATGTGCCAGTAATGATTGATTTTAAAAAAATTATGACAGTTTATTTTGGTCAATACCAACCGGTTTTTAAACCATCGATTACTCGACCAAATAATTCTTTGGCCACACTTCATATACCTAAAGAAAATTTGTCGAAAATCGAGATGAACGAAATTAGAAAGAAATTAAAATCTGATGGATGGAAAGAAGTCGAAAATTATGGTAATTATTCAGAATATTGTATAAATAAATATCAAAAAATAGCTATTTTATTTCCTGAAAATGAATTAGAAAAAGCTAAAGATGGAGAGGAAATATACTATTCAGATAAAAATTCGTGGTCAATTTTTTATATTATAATGACTCTGGCATAGATCACTGTAAAGCGTAAAAGTGAGAGAAGATTAAATGAAATGAATTTAAAATAATCAAACAATATTTTTTATTTATTATGATAGTAATTCGCAGTAAAAGTTAAATATATTTAACAATTGTGTACTTAAATGGTTTTGGTTTTCTATGGCCGATCAAAAAGCAGTAGCCGATCACAAGCAGTTAAAAAGAAATCAACAAATGCTTCCACGGGCTCCCTTAAATTTTGGAGGATTAAGATAAATGTCAGATGGGTTTATTTTATTTTTATTTTTATCATCACTGCTTCTCTATGTTATTTTATTCTGTATAGTTCGATTTTATTTGTTTAAATATTTTATTAGTAAAAATATTGCAAAAGATTATTTGGATTTCAACTTGAAAAGTTTTCAACATACTAAATATCTTTATAAAATAGTTTTTAAAAATTTTGATAATCGTGATTTTTATGCAAAAAGGCTAAAATTTTTATATTTCATACAGATTTGTTTTTTATTGATTTTTGTTTTTTCATTATTTTTAATGCTGAGTTGATTTATGAGATTATATGTTATTTTGTTTTTTTTAATGTGGTCTAATATTCTATATGCTAAATGTATTAAAGTTGATGATTTGAATGAAAAGAAAATAATTATAATGAGTTTATACTCTTTGCAGGGAAGTCAAAATAAAATTGATGAAGATATTCAAGAAATGAAAGGTTGTTATTATGTGGATATTCATATTTGATTGGAAAAGATAGATTGAAAAAATTATGAGCTTACTGAGTTTTATTTAAATAAATCCGCTAATTATTGTTTTTCACCAGCCCACTATTCACTAGGTTATTTGTATTATTTACAAGGAAATTTAATAAGTGCTAAAAAATGGTTTACTTCGGCGAAGGAACTTGGGGATAATTTAGCTGCACATCAGTTAGGCACTATCTATAAAAATGAAAAAGAAACAGAAAAAATGATGGAAAATTTATTGTTTGCTGACAGTAATGGTTTTACACCCTCTATTACAGAATTAGGAGTAATTTATTATGATGGCACTTTAGTTAAAAAAGATTTAAAAAAAGCATTTAATTACTTTGAGAGATCTGCTTTAAAAAATGATCCATTAGCTCAAAATAATTTAGGATGGATGTATGAGCATGGTGAAGGAACTGCAAGGAATGTAGATAAAGCAGAATATTGGTATAAAATAGCTTCAGAAAATGATTTTAGTTTAGCTACTGAAAATTTAAAGCGCTTAAAAAATATTATTATTCAAAAGGGTATTACTACATTTTAGTAACACTATTATTTATAGTGATAAAACCGTCAAATCACAGACTATGGTTATGATGTTTTTGGCAGACGATTATTTAAGAATAACCAAACAGACCACAGCCTAACCTTATTTGGTTGGGATGGTGATCTAATGATATGGGAGTCATATCAAGCAAACCAAAATCAATCAAAACAGCAAGACTACACCAAACACTATGTCTATGAACCGAATAGCTTTGTACCACTATTACAGACAGGTTATGCTGGCTTTATTCAGTTGATAGAAACACCTGACTATTCTCAATTCCAAAATGTACCTTATTCGATTTATAAAGATCCTGTATGGAAAACTGAAACCAGAAAGAATAAAGCTGAATTAGAACGTGTTGCCTTTTATCACTGCGACCAAGTCGGTACACCACAAACCTTGAGTAATGAGTTAGGCGAGTCTGTTTGGGAAATCAAACAGGATACATGGGGCACAGCTTTAGAAATTAATACAACAAACCAAGACAATCCATTGGAACAAAGTAATATCCGTTTTCAGGGGCAATATTACGATAAGGAAACAGGTTTACACTATAACCGTTATCGTTATTACGAACCGTTTAGCGCAAGGTATATAAGTAAAGATCCAATTGGATTAGATGGAGGGTTAAATAATTCTGTTTATGTAAGTGATCCAAATCAGTGGGTGGATCCGATGGGATTGATGGCAAAGAGTGAAAAGGAAAAGATGGCAGCGAATAATGCTTCTGTTCTAAAGAATAAAGCAAATGAAACTCAGTTAGCTAAGAGTAAATGGGGCGTTACAAAAGTAAGTGATTATTGGATTGGTCAACAAAAAATTTATAATCAACCTGTTCCGAAAAATAAAAAAGAACCATATTCTGGTGGTTTACTAGGAGGATACAAAATCCCTTCGAAATACAATGACAACAAATCAAAATGTCCAAGTGGAAAATGTAATATTGAAATCGACTATTTAATTTGCGCTGGAAGTTATTATGTCGGGAGTGGAAGTGTAGGGCTGAATGTACACAATGGGAATATTTATGGTGGACTTGGGATTACTAAAGCAAGCTATGATAAATTATCTGGCAAATCTGCAATTGGTGCAGGTTGTTTAGGTTTTTCTTTGGGGCAGTTGGATTCTAAATTAAATAGAGCGACTTTGACAGATTCTGCAATGAGCGGAGAATCATTTGGTTTATCATACGGTGGGCCTTTTGGTTTAGCAGCAGGAGTTGATATGCCGATAGCAAAAGGTGGTAAAATTGCGGTTAACACAGGGGGTGGTTTTTCAACTCCTGGTGTAACATATTTTGATTTTTCACATAGTAAACATATTGGTAATACTAAAGATACAGAACCTTATGCAATAGGGCTGATGCGTTCATTTGGGGGATTATGATGAAAAAACTTATTTTACTATCAATTATTTCAACAATCTTGTTAGGTTGTAATGAATCAAAATTTGAACAGGGTCAAAGCTTAGAACAACTAGAAACTAAAGTAGATGTAAATAAAGCTAAGTATTTAAAAGAAATGCAGTACATTTTCTCAAATTATGATTTAGTTTTATATGATACTCAATCAGTTAGATCTTCAGATTTTTTCTATTTTATAGAAAGAATAGGTTTTTTTGATAATGAGATTTATTTGAAAGAGGTAAGACCAAGGCTTGCTCAAAAGGGGTGGGTCTTAGTTGAAAAGAATAATTTTAGTGAGCTTTTCTGTAAACAAAATCAAGCAATTGGTGTAACATTTCCAACTTATAAAAAAGAAATGGATGGAGTCAATACTGGTTATTTTACTTATCAATTTTATAAAAAAGTTTCAATAACTTTAAATTATACTACTGCTAAAAATAATATAAGCTGTGTGGTAAAAGATTAATAGTGGTGTTTACATTCAATAGCATACGATAAAAAAACTTTTATATACTAAATACAATTAGCTGTAGGAAAGTAGCAGTGGGATTAATAAGGGGGAATATATAGTATAGAGTTTCGCTTTGATGAAGTGGTAAATAGGAGTTAATAAAGCATTAGGTGGGTATTGTGAGAAATAGAGATGAATTAAGTTTAAATAGATCAGATTATAATGGTTTGAAATACTATTATTATATAGGTGTTTTTTTCTTATATTTTCTTTTTTATGTTTTAATTTCCTTACCTGATGAATCAATTTTAAGGTTTTTGGTTGCTTTAGTTATATTGATGATTATTCCTGGTCTTATTTCTTATGCAGGTTTATTTTTTCTTTCATACAATGTGTATAGCTATCTTGAGAGCAATAAATCATTCGATTCTAAAGGGAAATTTTTACTTAAAGTATTGTTTTTTTATCTTTATTTAGTTGTTGGTGTAATTATTGTTTTTTTCTCGTTTTATACACGATTCTATTTTTTAGCACCAATTTTATTTATATTTTATTTTTATTTTATAAGTATTAATATAAAATATTTAGTACCATCATACTCAAGATACTTAAAAAGGTAAAATATATTTCTGATCACGTTTTTTTTAATTTCTTGTGGTGGTAACTCGAAGTAAGAATTAAATATTTCTAAAAACTTAAATAATCCTGTAGGAATAACAACTTGGTTAAATTCAGCTGTAATAAGTGCTACCTCGGGAAGTATTGCTAAAGATGTATTCAAATCTGATAAAAAGGAGAAGAAATAAATTATGATTACACTAATCGCTGAGGTTATAATTAGTATTTTTATTTCTAACTTTAAATCAGAAGATCATCCTTATCTGATAAATTTTTTTAAAGGAATAACAATAGGTTTAATTGGATATTTTTTAGGAAATCTAGTAGGGTATATCGAAAATCATAAAGTTATGGAATACAGTAAACAAATTATTTTTTTTATTGTTACACAATTTATAGGGTTTGTTTGTTTTATTTTTTTATCGATCGTTGACTTTTTAAATGGAGGCAATCATCGTAAATAAAAGTTTAACTTAAAATTATAAGTGTCGAAAATTAATAAAATGAGAATAATATTATCCTCATTTTATTTCATAAAGAGCATTATATTTGTAAGTAGTCCAAAATTATGTTGAAAGGGAAGAGTGTAGGCAACGATTATCACCTTTCATTGAACCAAAAATTTCACAGAGATAGCCTATACAAAATATCCAATTATCACCAATTGTTTGGGGAAATTGTTAATGAAATATTATTTTTTTTCTGAGAATATAAGTACAAGTTACATTTTTATAGGTTATTTGAAATTTAGTTATATGAACTTACATAGAGCTAGATTCGAAAATTCGTCATTAAAAAATTATATTTTTTTTCAATCAAATTTAAGGGGGGCTTTTTTTATTAATTGTGAAATAAATATGTGTAAGTTTATAAATACAAGTTTTTTAACTTTTAATGCATTGAATACTTAATTTCATATGTAAAATCATAGGAAATCATGATGTTAGAATTTTTTATTACTTTGCTGTCATCTTTTTTAAGAATTAAGAATAAACCCTATCTAACGTTTTTTTTAAGAACCATTATCATAAGTGTGATAACAGCATTGTTTTTAATTTTTTTCAAATCAAGCGATAAAGAGATAATGAAAAGTTTAAATTGGTTGGTTGGTTGTTCTTTATCTATTGGATTAGTCATAAGTTTTATTGCAGGAATATGTGAAATTGGAAGAGAAAATATTGAAAAATGAGTAATTAATTTATTCAGTTTTTTATTTTAAAAGTTGACATATATCTAATCGAGTCAAAAAACAATTTGAACACGATGAAGAAGGGTGCCTATTCAAACATACCGATAGCAAAGGCTTAATCACTTACCTACTGACTCAGGTGGATGACAGCAGATTAGGCAAATTAAATTACCAATACGATCAGATTGGACGTTCAATCAAAAGCCAAAACCTATTAAGACTGAAAGCTTTAGTTTTGATCCTGCGGGGAACTTGATTGATCCGATTGCCACACAAGCTGCACAAGTGAAAAATAACTTGATTAGCCAGTATCAAGGCAAACATTATAAATATGATGCACAGGGCAATGTGATTGAAACCACTCAAGCAGGTCAGACTTTAAAACTCACTTGGGATAACTTAAATCGTCTGATACAAAGTGACAACAATGGTCAAATTACTGATTATGGTTATGATGTTTTTGGCAGACGATTATTTAAGAATAACCAAACAGACCACAGCCTAACCTTATTTGGTTGGGATGGTGATGTGATGGTGTGGGAATCAGTGAAATCATCAAAAGTGCAAACTGATTATACTAAGCACTATGTCTATGAACCGAATAGCTTTGTACCGTTATTACAGACTGGTTATGCTGGCTTTATTCAGCTGATAGAAACACCTGACTATCGCCAATTCCAAAACGTACCTTATTCGATTTATAAAGATCCAGTATGGAAAACTGAAACCAGAAAGAACAAAGCTAAATTAGAACGTGTTGCCTTTTACCACTGTGACCAAGTCGGTACACCACAAACTTTAAGTAATGAGTTAGGGGAGTGTGTTTGGGAAATCAAACAGGATACATGGGGCACAGCTTTAGAAATTAATACAACAAACCAAGACAATCCATTGCAACAAAGTAATATCCGTTTTCAGGGTGCATGAGCAAAGATCGAGCACTGCTCGGTCTGAAGCGCAAGGATAAGGAAACAGGGTTACACTATAACCGCTATCGTTATTATGAACCGTATAGTGCAAGGTATATGAGTAAAGACCCTATAGATTTATACGCAGGATTGAATCACTACAGTTATGTAATTAATCCAACTTTGTGGGTAGATGCTTTGGGATTGCAAGTAACCTATGGTGGAGAATTTATCGGTTTAAGTCGTCAAGCTTCAGCAAATTTAGAATACGAAGGTTATCGAAATTATGACTGTTGGATGAAGACAGGTGATATTTGTCGGTTGCAAGGTCCTCCGTTATTCGATTATGTTTATTGTTCGGGAGGGGTAGGCCCCTTTGCTTATGCAGAGATTACTAACCTACATAATGGTAAGGTATTTCAAGTAGGTGCATCATCTAGGCCAGATGTAAAAGGTGCTAAAGCGATAGGTAAGAATGCTGTGATGGTGCTTGATGGAAGTAAAAAACTAGCTGCTTCTGATCTTACAAAATTAAAAGGTAAGTTTTCGGCTAGTTGTATGGCAGGCTATATTTTTAATAAACCAGTAGCTAGGGGGGAAGATCAAAGTACAGATAGTTTCCTTTCAGGGCTAGCAGGAAGTGCGAGTGGTGGTATATGGGGAGTACGTGCAGGTTTAGTATTACCTATTGATACAAGTTCTACATCGGTTAGTGAAAAAGTTAAAGCTTATTTTACCTCTAAAACGATGAAAGGTTTTGAAATTGGGGTTGGTACACCAGGAGCTGATTTTAATGTTGGATATGGTGTTGAAGCTCAAGGTCGTTCACTTACAGAGAAAATTAGGGATTAAATATGAAATTTAGCAGTTTAAGTTTTTTAATATGTTCTATGATCGCTTTAATGGGATGCAATAGTAATAAGATTTATGATGAACCATCAGATAAATACCCGTTTGATGAAAAAATGAAAACTGTTTTAGGTGAAAAATTAGAAGTTGTTAATTCATTGAATAGAGCAGAAGTTCAGTTAGCGTATGTCGAGTTACCTGCAAACTCTATAAAAACTAAGAAAATAATAGACTTATTGGAAAAAGATGGCTGGAAACTTAAAGGGCGAGGAATAAGTGTCGATACATATTGTTTAGGTTCAAAAAATAGCATCAATATAGCTAGTCCAATATCATTTAATGCGACAGATTTTAAAGGAAATAAGGTTAGAGTTACAAAAACGGATGTGGACATAATTTCTTATAGCTATAACAAGTGGGGAGAAGAACTTTGTGAATAATTAATAATTAATGATTATGGTTATGATGTTTTTGGCAGGCGATTATTTAAGAATAATCATCAAGACCACAGCCTAACCTTATTTGGTTGGGATGGTGATTTAATGATATGGGAGTCATATCAAGCAAACCAAACTCAATCAAAACAGCAAAATTATACCAAACACTATGTCTATGAACCGAATAGCTTTGTACCGTTATTACAGACTGGTTATAGAGGTTTTATTCAACTGATAGAAACACCTGACTATCGCCAATTCCAAAACGTACCTTATTCGATTTATAAAGACCCTGTATGGAAAACTGAAACCAGAAAGAACAAAGCTGAATTAGAACGTGTTGCTTTTTACCACTGTGACCAAGTCGGTACACCACAAACTTTAAGTAATGAGTTAGGGGAATGTGTTTGGGAAATTAAACAGGATACATGGGGCACTGCTTTAGAAATTAATACAACAAACCAAGACAATCCATTGCAACAAAATAATATTCGTTTTCAGGGTGCATGAGCAAAGATCGAGCACTGCTCGGTCTGAAGCGCAAGGATAAGGAAACAGACTTATACTATAACCGTTATCGTTATTACGAACCGTATAGTGCAAGGTATGTGAGTAAAGATCCGATAGGATTATTTGGGGGATTAAATAATTCTACTTATGTAAGTGATCCAAATCAGTGGGTGGATCCGATGGGATTGGACAGGAGGCCTTTTAGTAAGCCGAAATCTAGTCCTCATTGCCAAGCAATATTAAAGAAAATAGAAGGTCATATTAAAGAACTATATGATAAAAGATACCCTGATTTAGCTCAAAATGCTTTGGGTTTGCCAGAGAGGATAGGACCAGGAGAAAAATTATCTCAAACAGTTAGAGGGCATAGAGTTTTGATTAATATTCATGATAAAGAATTAAGAAAATGGCAAAAAAGGTATGATGATGAATGTTTTGATGACGATGATAAATGTGATACAGGGTGTGCAACAGTAGGGCAGACACAATCAAGTACAGTTAAAAATGTTGCAAAAGCAGGTGTGGGGGCAGGAGTGCTATACGTTGGTTATCGTGTAGTAAGGATGATTCCATCATTATTTCCAGCATTATGGCCAACTATCCCTGCTAATTTAGCAGTGCCGTAATATAGTAGGATAAAAACTGATTGCTTTATTGGTAAGGTAGGAAGATTATGATAGATTTAAGTAAAATAACGAAAGAGATCTTTTCTCGTAAAGAGAAAAAAAATAATAGTAAATTTTTTTCTAATATTGTTCATGAAATTGAATATTCAATTTTATTAGACAAAGAATTCCCTAATGAAATATTTGAATTGTATGAAAAAATATTTATGGATAGTGATTTAATGTCTAGCAGAGGAACATATAATTTTATGTTTCATCTTTATAATGACTTTGACAAATTGACAAAAAATCAGATCGAAAAATTAAAAGAAATTATAGTAATTTTTTCAAAAAATATGGAAGAAGAGACTCTAAAATATGTGGTTTTAGATATTCTTTTAAAAAAAATGACTCCACAAGATATTTTTGACATGAAGGAGTTGGCTGAAAAAAATAGGTTGGATGAAAGTAATGAAGTGCTTTATGGAATTAATGAAATGGCTAGAAGATATTCTTAAGTTACGGATTTTTTTAAACGCTAGTTACTTTTAACGTAATATACATCTATTTTATATCTTTGGTCTTTATTTAAATTTTTAATGTATGTCTGTATGGAATAAGCTAAAAAAAATATGACAGTATCGAAGAGTGTAAAAAAGAATTCTTTTAAGTGATTTTAATTATTTAAGGTGAAGAATGAGTTTATGAACATTAAAAGAATACCTAGTATTTCTGATTGGGGGAGATAGAACCCATTGACTATGATACACAATATGCTTTTGATAAGTTCATCGATAAAAGTATTGATGATATGGTGGAAATGCTTCGTTCATCTCTTATGGAAATAGCTTTCGAATTACAATATATGCCAGATAAGGTATTTAATTACTATATCTTAGAATTAAAAAAATATATTGAAGTAATTCCTTTTAATGCTGATACAGCAAGTGCTGTAAGTGTTTTTTTTAACTTGATTGAAGAGAGAGTGAGAAAATAATCAGATGTAATTAAAGATGTATATCCTGAGCTCAAACCACTTTAGATATATATGGGAAATTTATGGATAAATATAATTTCATTGAGAGTAAAATGTCAAAATTATAAATAGCAATAAAAATATAAAGTTTACGTACTGTGCAATTATATTAAAATCCTGAAAGCCGAATTTATAAAGTTCCAGTATGGAAAACAGAAACCCGAAAGAACAAAGCTGAAAAAGAACAAAGCTGAATAGGAGCGTGTTGCGAGGGGAACTTAGATAAATGGGTCATATTTTATGGTTATGATATGTATGGTACGACAAATTGTAAAAAATATTTTAAATAGTGAATTAAGCACTCTCGAAGCATAAATAGTTTAATCTTGATGCTAAAGTCGGTGTTAAGATGGGTACAGGTTCAAGAAAATTTGATATTTCTGAAACTGAAAATGCAGTAATTCATTTCAAGTTAAAAAATATTTCTAAGGAGAATGCGAAATGAATTTTTTAAAATTTAGCTATATTACTATACTCATAGTTTTAACTTTTTCATGTGTAAATAGTGAAATTACTCAGGATGCGCGATTTTTCAAGACTATCACTCATAAATATTTTAAAAATTATGATCCTGATGAATATGTTTCTATTGATAAGCCAGAAAATAAATATTCAATTGTTAAAATACAGAAATCTAAATTATCACTAGTTGAATACAATCAAGTGCATTCAAAATTAAAAAAGGACGGATGGAGGATGATTTCTAATAAAGATCATTTTTATGAGTATTGTTTAGGAGAAAAAATTTATCTTGGAGCTTTATTCCCAGAGAAAGATAAATACCATAGCTTTATTGGACATGAGGTTATACCTTCTAGTAAAAATAGTTGGATAATCTTCCTTGATTATGGAGAAGGAAAAGTTAACGATTGTCGTAAAAAATAAGCTCCCAATCATAGATTTGAATTAAATATTCTATTGAAATATATAATAATTGATAAATAGAAAAGTGAGGTTTGTTTATCAATTTTTAAAATTTAGGAAATTACGATGTTAGAATTTGTTATCACTTTGATATCAAGCTTTTTAAGGATTGAGGATAAGCCATATCTAACTTTTTTCATAAGGACTGTTACTATTAGTCTAATAACGGCATTATCTTTAATTATTTTTGAATCTAATGGGAAAGAAATAGTGGTAAGTTTAAATTGGTTGGTCGGTTGTTCTTTATTTATTGGACTGTTAATAAGCTTTATTGCTGGGATTTGTGAGATAGGGCGAGAGAATGTTGAAGATAAACATATAAATTATAGATAGTGACAATATTTTTAACCTGTGGAAAATGTTTTGATATTGCTAGAAGTGATTTTATTTCATAGAAGAAGCTTTTTATAAATTAAATAAAAAAAGTTTAATGGAAATACCGAAGTGATAAACATAATTTTTCCCAATTAAATTTTTCTATTTTTAGTATTTTAATTAAAAATAACTGACTGCTTGGTCGTGAGAAATTCATTTCTAATTGAGTTGCGGTAAAAATTATACTAATCTATTTTTAATGATTAAGCTAAATTTACTATAGTTTTTCTGATGAAAAATTTAAAGCATTTATCTATTATACAATATTACAAGAATATCTTATTAAAACTAATGAAGTATAGGTTTATTAATTATGAAAATCTTAAAGGTTTTGAATATTTTATTTATTTGTAGTACTTGTGCTCATAGTGCTTCATATGAAAAAAGTTATGAATTAGGATTAGCTAAGTCAGGAAATATTGACGCACAATACAATGTTGCAATGAATTTTCTAAATGGTGAAGAGGGATTTCCTAAAGATGCAAATGTAGCTAAAGAATGGTTAGAAAAAGCAGCAAAAAAGGGAGATGCCCCTTCCCAAAATGGTTTAGGTATTATGTATTTGAGAGGAATTGGTGGAGAGAAAAACTTAAATAAATCTGAATATTATTATAGATTAGCCGCTAATCAAGATAATGAGAATGCACAGCTTCAATTAGCTTTAATATTATTAAATAAAGATAAAAATAAGAATTTAAAAGAAGCTATATTTTGGTTAAAAAAAGCTGAGAAACAGGGGAATACAGAAGCTCAAGATAAATTAAAGGAATTAGGTGTAGTTAAGTAAAAACTATATTTTAAAATTATATCGGAATGATAGGCAAACAAAGGTTTTTTTAATTAGGATTTTACGCATAATTGATCCGATTGCCACACAAGCTGCGCAAGTGAAAAATAACTTGATTAGCCAGTATCAAGGCAAACATTATAAATATGATGCACAGGGCAATGTGATTGAAACCACTCAAGCAGGTCAGACTTTAAAACTCACTTGGGATAACTTAAATCGTCTGATACAAAGTGACAACAATGGTCAAATTACTGATTATGGTTATGATGTTTTTGGCAGACGATTATTTAAGAATAACCAAACAGACCACAGCCTAACCTTATTTGGTTGGGATGGTGATGTGATGGTGTGGGAATCAGTGAAATCATCAAAAGTGCAAACTGATTATACTAAGCACTATGTCTATGAACCGAATAGCTTTGTACCGTTATTACAGACTGGTTATGCTGGCTTTATTCAGCTGATAGAAACACCTGACTATCGCCAATTCCAAAACGTACCTTATTCGATTTATAAAGATCCAGTATGGAAAACTGAAACCAGAAAGAACAAAGCTAAATTAGAACGTGTTGCCTTTTACCACTGTGACCAAGTCGGTACACCACAAACTTTAAGTAATGAGTTAGGGGAGTGTGTTTGGGAAATCAAACAGGATACATGGGGCACAGCTTTAGAAATTAATACAACAAACCAAGACAATCCATTGCAACAAAGTAATATCCGTTTTCAGGGTGCATGAGCAAAGATCGAGCACTGCTCGGTCTGAAGCGCAAGGATAAGGAAACAGGGTTACACTATAACCGCTATCGTTATTATGAACCGTATAGTGCAAGGTATATGAGTAAAGACCCTATAGATTTATACGCAGGATTGAATCACTACAGTTATGTAATTAATCCAACTTTGTGGGTAGATGCTTTGGGATTGCAAGTAACCTATGGTGGAGAATTTATCGGTTTAAGTCGTCAAGCTTCAGCAAATTTAGAATACGAAGGTTATCGAAATTATGACTGTTGGATGAAGACAGGTGATATTTGTCGGTTGCAAGGTCCTCCGTTATTCGATTATGTTTATTGTTCGGGAGGGGTAGGCCCCTTTGCTTATGCAGAGATTACTAACCTACATAATGGTAAGGTATTTCAAGTAGGTGCATCATCTAGGCCAGATGTAAAAGGTGCTAAAGCGATAGGTAAGAATGCTGTGATGGTGCTTGATGGAAGTAAAAAACTAGCTGCTTCTGATCTTACAAAATTAAAAGGTAAGTTTTCGGCTAGTTGTGGCAGGTTATATTTTTAATAAACCAGTAAAGGATTGTGAAGTAAATAATACAGATGCATTTTTAACTGGTTTAGCAGGAAGTGCAAGTGGTGGTATATGGGGAGTACGTGCAGGTTTAGTATTACCTATTGATACAAGTTCTACATCGGTTAGTGAAAAAGTTAAAGCTTATTTTGCCTCTAAAACGATGAAAGGTTTTGAAATTGGGGTTGGTACTCCAGGTGCTGATTTTAATGTTGGATATGGTGTTGAAGGTCAAGGCCGCTCTCTTACAGAAAAAATTAGGGATTAAATATGAAATTTTGCAGTTTAAGTTTTTTAATATGTTCTATGATCACTTTAATAGGATGCAATAGTAATAAGATTTATGATGAACCATCAGATAAATACCCGTTTGATGAAAAAATGAAAACTGTTTTAGGTGAAAATTTGGACGTTATTGATTCATTACGAAGAGCAGAAGTACAAGTTTCATATTTTGATCTAAAGGGTTCTAATAATAGTCAGAAAATATTAGAAATAACAAATTTATTAGAAAAAGATGGATGGATGCTTAAAGGAAAAGGAGTAGGCGTTAATACATATTGTTTAGGTTTGAATAATCGTATCAATGTAGTAATTGTTGGGAATGGGGAACTTTATGATTTTAAAGGTGAAAAATTACCAAAAAATAATGTCGATGGTGTTTTGTATTCTTACAATAAATGGGGTGATGATCTTTGTAAATAATTACTGATTATGGTTATGATGTGTTTGGTCGCCGATTATTTTAGAATTACCAATCAGCCTACAGTCTAAACTTGTTTGGTCGGGATGGTGATCTGATTGTATGGGAATCAGTGAAATCATCGAAAGTTCAAACTGATTATATTAAGCTCTATGTTTATGAACCAAATAGCTTTGCACCGCAATAGTTATAAGTGTCGGAACAGGTGGTATTGGATTAATCGTTATAGAGATGCTGCATTGTTGCTGTTTGAATAGGGGGAGGTAAGGTTGGTTAAATTATGGGAAATGGCGTAGATAAAAATATAGAAAGAGTGATTAATTAGAATGTTAGAAAAGTATTTGGAAATAATTTTTGCAGTAGTTGGGTCTCTTTGGATCTCTTGTGCATTGATTTCTAGTTTCAAAAGTTATGTATATGTTAAAAAAAATCTTAGTGCTATATCTAAATTACTTTTTGAAAATCCTAAATATTTTAAAAAGTTAGCTTTAACTAATTTCTTTTTGATCGAGACAACAATAGGAATTATTGCGGCAGCTAGATTCAGAGAACTAAAAGTATTAAAAAGAGATACAGTTTTTTCTAAAGGGTTATTACCATTAGCACCTAGCCTCAATGATAAAAACCTTAATCTATTATTAAAGAATCATGGAGATTGGTATAAGTCTGTTGTACAAAATATAATTTTTCGTCTATTTGCTTATCAATATTAACGATATTACTCTTCGTGCCAAAATAATATTGAAAATTAACTTATATCAAAAACCAAGACTTCAACTTTGTCGTAGCCCATTTATAGAGATGATATTGAGCTAGTCGTTATTGGTGCTTACGCTGTTACTGGAGGAATAGCCGGAGATTGGCTAGGTGAAATGGTTGGATCTAGTGCTGATAGAAGTATAGAATGGATGACTAAATAAAATGCTGGAAAATACTTTAAAAATAATACTAACTATCACAACCTTACTTTTGTTTGTTAGCTATCCAATTGCTGTATTTAAAAGCTATAAATATGTTAAAAAAAATCTTCATTCTCTCTCTAATCTATTTTTTGAAGATCCCAAATATTATAAAAAATTAGATTGGGCGAATCACTTACAAATAGAAATGGCTGTAGGAGCTATTGCTGCTTTAAGATTTAGGGAGTTAAAAATACTTAAAAGAAACTCAGTTTTTTCTAAAGGGTTATTACCATTAGCACCTAGCCTCAATGATAAAAACCTTAATTTATTATTCAGAGATCATGGTAAATGGTATAAGTCTGTTACAAGAAATATCACTATTTCATCATTTTGTTTGCTAATTTCAACAATCATTTTTTTTATTTTAAAACAAAATTAAAATATCTCAATTTAAACCCATGACTATACTTTATAAGCTCAAGAAAATTTAAACAGTATGTAGCCTCTAAATTACTTTATAAAGTAACAAATTCTATGAGCCAATCAATGAACCTGAACTTATAATAAAGTTATAAACACTAGGACAACCATAATGCTAAAGAAAACGTTCTTTATATTGTTAAGTAGTACAATTTTTACAGTATATGCAACTCCTGATTTTTTAAGCTATAAAAATTGTAGTCCGCTAAATTTAAGTGATGAAAATTTTAGTCTTTCATCGAAAGATGTCTTTCCTGAATATTCATACATCACTAAAAAATATAACTTTTTGACCTTACCGATTTCAGATCATGATCAACGCTACTGTTTAATTATCAATAATAAAAATAAAGTGATTGTGGATGCTATTCCAACAATGTTAAGCGGTATGTGTGCTGGAAAGTGGGATAAGCAAAAGGATCTACCTATTTGGGAGGCTGATGTAGGTGGGGGAAGAGGCACAGTTGTTTATATGAATTATTCAACAAGCCAAAATTTAAAGAAATTGAAAAAGTCTGAGAAATTAGAAATAGATGAAATAATTAAAAGTATAAATTGTCAATTGCCTGTATATAGCAAAAATGATATTCAAGAGCTCAATGATTCTGCATTTTATTTATATAAATTAGGTTATTATAATGAATCTTTAAGCATTTTAAACCATGTTATAAAGCTAGATCCAAGTAGAGCAGTAGCTTACTTAAATATAGCCGATATTTATGTCGCACAAAAAAATGAACCGATCGCTAGAAAAAACTACGCTCTATATTATGCAGAGATGAAAAAATTAGGTCTTTTAAGCAAAGTGCCAAATAGAATTAAAAAATACCTATAGTTAGGTTTTTTAGAGAAGATTTTTCTCTAATTATTTTATATCCATTAGGAAAATTCGCAAAGACTCCGGCAGGTATTCCATTAAGCTATGATGACATTAATTTCTGGCAGATTTCTGTTTATAAAAGTACATCAAAGTTAGCTGCATGTAATCAAAATTCAAACGATTTTATTGATTTTAAGACGCTTTGATTTGAATCGTTGTCATAAGTTTGGTTTTTCAATAAAACCTAAAAATCACAGATTTTTTACTCCCTTACTATCATTTAATCAATCCGCATTAAACACAATCTGTAAATTCCGACTTTATAGTTTGCCCATTGTTTGTTGTACATAAACTCTTCATTTTTATATGAGGTTAAACAAGGATGTACAACAATGAAGAAGTTATTTCTATTTATAGGTTCAATGGGACTTTTGGTCAGCATGCCCAGTTTTGCAGCAGATTTAAGTATAGGTGACCCTAAAACAGAATCAGGTGAGCTTAAACTTTCTGGCGCAATTCGTACCCGATATATGTACAAAGATTATATCGTTGAGGCAAACGAAGGTTCTAAAAATAAGGACTGGCAGCTTGCAGATATTAAAACAGTATTGAGTTATGAAAATCCAAATTGGATTGCCTCATTAGATCTACGCTGTTACCAATACAGCCGTTTATGTGATGGATTATTTTTAAAAGATGCTTGGGCTGGATATAAAATTTCAGACCAACAACGCTTTACCGTGGGTTTTCAATCAGTTGATTTTGGATTTGGTCGACTGTGGGGTAACAGTTATTATGAAACCTTGTTAAATACGGTTGGTTTAGAAGATATTCAAAATCTAGGTGCGAAGTATCAGTTTAAAAATGATCAATACAATTTTATTTTAGGTTTTTACCCAACAGATGGTGGTAACTATACAGGGACATCCAAAGACGCAAGTCGCTATAGTGGCAACTTTGTTCAAGCCGATGATTTAAGCCAAGGCACAGATATCGATGAAAAAAATATGTGGGTGACTCGCTTATCTAAAAAATTTGAGTTGGACCCAGCGCAAAAGTTTTCAACTGAGATTGGTGGTTCATTCTGGTACTCAGATCTGGAAAATAATCGCACGCAGCAAGACGGTCATCGAAGTACATGGAGTGTATTTAGTACAACCAATTATCAAGCATGGCAATGGCTTTTCCTTGCAGGTGAACAGAACATTAAAAATGCCGATAATCTACTGCCAAATAGCTCAACCATCGGGGCATTTGATTATCCCTACCAAGTGGCCAATAAAGGTAAATTTATGGCCAATGAAATTAATTACACCTTGGCACAGCCTTTTTATCAGTTAGAAAATATTAAACCTTATCTGTCCTATAGCCGTTTCTTTAAAGATCAGAAGAGCTATCAAGATTCAGATCGTTTAATTGCGGGGGTGTATTTTAATTACAAGGCCGTAGGAATTCAGGGTGAATATATTTGGAGTCGTAATGATCCAATGACAGGCGGGAGTGCCAATGGTCTAGCACAAGGCGACAGTAATCAGTGGAATAAATTATTTTACTTATCACTTGGTTATTACTTCTAAAATTAACATTGAAGATCAACCAGTCTATTTAAAAAGGCTGGTTCTTTCGGTTCTGCCTACGCCAGCTACTCTTAGGAATAGTTGGTACTTAGGAATAAACGGCTTTTAGTATTAGGCGACTCTTAGGACCAATGCCCCGATTAAAATAATACATGACGAGATAATACGTATCGTATTAACTTGCTCTTTGAGAATAAAGATCGAAATTAGCGTAGCAAATAAAATTGAGGTTTCACGCAGTGCGGCAACAATCGCAACTGGTGCAAGTGTCATCGCCCACAATGCGAGTCCATAAGAGAAAAATGAGCCAATCCCACCGATTAAACCGAAATGCCAATTATGACGAAAATAATCACCCATCTGGCGATACTGCATTTTCAAGGCAAATATAAAAAAGATCAGACCTGAGAGCACAAAGCTCCATAAGATATAAGAAATGGGTGATCCTGAGAGACGAATCCCATGACCATCCACCAAGGTATAGCCAGCAATCAAGACCGCATTGAGTAAGGCTAAACCAATCCCTTTTCGTCCCGTTTGAGAGCTTGCTAAGATCATGGATAAAATGCCAATCGAAATGGTAATGATCCCAACCCACGCATTGAATTCCAGTGTTTCATGTAGCAAAAATGTCCCCAAAACTGCCACAATAAGCGGAGCAGTACCGCGCATCAGTGGATAGCTTAGTCCCATGTCAGCGACACGATAGATTTTGGCAACCATGCCAAAATAGAGAATTTGTATTCCCGTTGAGGCTAAAATATAAGGCCAGCTAGCGCGATGTGGTAGCGGGAAAAAGGGCAGTAGTAGCGCTGCTAAAACTGCTGCTGATGCAGTCACCAATACAGTGGTTAAAAATTTATTTGAGCCTGCTTTTACAATAGCATTCCAAGTGGCGTGAAATGCCGCTGCGATTAAAATAAGGCCAAATATTGCCGTACTCATATGCTACCTGCTTTTTCATGATCGGGTTAATGTGCATGATGTTGATGGAAAAAGAAAGCAGGCAGCTTATCGTAATTATAGAAATACTTTTTCTGTATTCGGTTGAGTCAGTTCAACCGCTTGAACCTGTTGTCCACGCGATAGGTTCTGAACATGCTGCAATCGATGGAGCAGTTCATTTTGTATAAACAGGATACAAGTCTGTAATTTAGACGAGCTTTTTAGCCGTGAAGGATAGACTGCCCATACATCGGCATCTTGCCAGTACTCAGGCAAAATATGCTGTAACTGACCACTAATCAGCTCATCAGCAACATCCCAAATTGAACGTAAGATAATGCCATGACCTTCAACTGCCAATTGATGAATAATTTCACCATTATTGGATATAAAGCGAGGAGTAACATGTACGGACATATCTTCCGAAGCATGTCGTAATTTCCATAACACCGAGGATTGATCACGCTCACTGATGGTTAAGCAATCATGATTGCGCAAATCATCTAAGCTTTTAGGCATACCATTTTTGACTAAATAGCTTGGTGCAGCACAAAAAATTCGGAAGTTTGAAACCATTTTTTTGGCAATCATATTGGGTGCAATTTCATTACCAATCCGAATATCTAGATCAATACTGTGTTGAATTAAATCTTTCGTATTATCAATCGTATCAAACTGGATTTCTAATTTTGGATACATGGTCATTAGCTTCGATAGGATCGGTGCGACGTGTTTGCGTCCAAAACCAAAGCTACTGACAATATCCAGATGTCCAGTAGGGGTACTCAATGGGTTATTGACTAACTCACTGATTTCATCGAACTCATTCAAAATATGAACAACTCTCTCCAAAATCAGTTTGCCATCTTCAGTCAAACTGACATGACGGGTACTGCGATGAAACAATTTACAGTTTAAATTGTTTTCTAAAATATTGATGCGCTTACTAATAAATGCAGGTGAAACACCCAGTTCTTCCGCAGATGCAACAAAACTTTTGCGTTTCGTTACTGTGCAAAAAACCTTTAAATCCGATAGGTTAGGTAGATTGTTCACGATCCGTGTCCATTGGGGTGATAGTTTTATTATTGATCATTTTTGCTGAAAATAGCATGTTTACTTCTAAGGATATTAACCAAAGGTGTAAGGGAGCGTTATGGCAAAAAAGTATAAAGTTGCGACGATTGCAGGCGATGGAATCGGGTTAGAAGTTCTACCAGAAGGGATTAAGGTTGTAAAGGCTGCTGCAGACAAATATGGCATAGCGCTACAGTTCGATGCATTTGAGTGGGCAAGTTGTGATTATTATCTTGAACACGGCAAAATGATGCCAGACAACTGGTTTGAAATTTTACAGCAATACGATGCAATTTTCTTTGGTGCTGTGGGCTGGCCAGAAAAAGTACCAGATCATATTTCTCTTTGGGGGTCTTTGCTACAGTTCCGTCGTCGTTTTGACCAATATGTGAATTTACGTCCAGTACGTTTAATGCCTGGGGTGAAATGCCCACTTGCAGGTAAAAAACCAGGAGATATTGATTTCTACGTGGTCCGTGAAAATAGCGAAGGTGAATACTCTGCGATTGGTGGTAAGGCTTTTGAAGGTACTGAGCGTGAGTTTGTTTTACAAGAAGCTGTGTTTACCCGTCATGGTGTAGATCGCATTTTGAAATATGCTTTTGAGTTTGCCAATCAACGCGATGCTAAAAAAGTTACCGCTGCAACCAAATCAAATGGTATTGCAGTCAGTATGCCGTACTGGGATGAACGTGTTGATGCGATGGCAAAACAGTATCCGCAAATCAAGGCAGACAAACAGCATGTCGATATTTTGGCCGCTCGTTTTGTATTACAGCCTGAACGTTTTGATGTGGTGGTTGCTTCAAACTTATTTGGTGATATTTTGTCGGATTTGGGACCTGCATGTACAGGAACGATTGGTTTAGCCGCTTCTGCAAACTTAAATCCAGAACGTAATTTCCCATCGTTATTTGAACCTGTACATGGTTCTGCACCCGATATTTATGGTCAAAAAATTGCCAATCCAATTGCTGCAATCTGGTCTGGTGCAATGATGTTGGATTTCTTGGCAGATGGCGACGAACAGGTGGTTCAAGCAGGCCAAGAGATTATGCAGGCGATTGAACATGTATTGTTACATGGCCCGAAAACACCAGATGTGGGTGGAACAGCCAAAACGGGCGAAGTTGGAGATGCGATTGCAGCATTTGTAACACATCAAAAAATGAACTTATTCGCGATGGAGTAATCGCCCTTAGGGAATAAACAATCAGGATCCAAGATGGATTGAATGGATATGGATAATCAAAATACAAAACTTTATACAGATAAGACACTTGCAATAACCAGTCTTGCCGTAGTGTTTATTTCGGTGGCTGGTTTGGCAATTTACTCAACTGAATCTATACAGCTTGCTGCTCAATGGATGAAGTGGACAACATCTGTTTTTACCACACCAGTGCTGTTATTTACATTTTTGTCAATTATTTTTACCTTTGCTTTGGCGTTTAGTAAATATGGAAAAATCAAGTTAGGTGAAGGTAAGCCGCAATACACTACCATGTCATGGATTTTCATGTTCATTTTATCGGGTATTGGTTCTTCGACCTTATATTGGGGCTTCTTAGACTGGGCTTATTATTATCAAACACCGGGTTTAAATTTAACCCCTGAATCAGCGGAAGCATTGAAATATAGCGTTGCTTACTCATTCTTTCATTCGGGATTGAGTGCTTGGTCGATCTATGCGCTAGCTTCAATTTCACTGTGTTATAGCTACCATGTCAGAAAGAATAAAGGCTTGAGTTTGGCTTCAATGATTGAAGCGGTCACTGGCTTTAAGGCAACCGGACCTGTTGGGCGTCTTGTCGATCTGATGTTCTTGTTGTGTATGTTCGGTGCTTTAACGATTTCTTTGGTGCTGACTGCGGTGACCTTTACCAATATTTTGTCGCAGTTGACAGGTATTCCCAATACTTTTATGACCAAAGTGGTGATTATTTTTGCAGTATCGATTTTATTCGCCCTAAGTTCTTATGTGGGAATGGATAAGGGCATGCAACGTCTCAGCCATATGGTGTGTTTAGGTGTGGTGTTGTTTGCGATTTATGTGCTGTGCTTTGGGCCGACCCAATTCATTATGAATAACTCGCTGATGAGCTTTGGCTTAATGGCAACCAATTTTGTCGATATGAGTTTATTTACCGACCCAATGGGCGATGGAAAGTTCACCCGTGAATGGACCGTATTTTATTGGTTATGGTGGATTTCTTATGCACCGGGTGTGGCGTTATTTGTAACGCGTGTTTCAAAGGGACGTACCATCAAAGAAGTGATTCTTGCCATGGTCATCGGCGGTAGCGTTGGTTTATGGTTCATCTTTGGGGTGTTTGAAAACTACAGTGTCTATAACTTTATTCACGGTATGGTCAATGTGCCACAAGTTTTAAGCCAACAAGGCGGTGAAGTTGCGATTAGCCAACTGCTTGGTTTATTGCCTGCTGGCAAACTGATGATGTGGATCTTCCTTGGAATTATGGTGATTTTTCTTGCAGCACATATGGATGCTGTGGGTTATGCGGTGTCAGCAACGTGTACCCGCGGTTTACGTGAGGGGCAAGACCCATCACCAAATGCGCGGTTGTTCTGGTGTGTGATGCTAACCCTTGTTCCGATTGCGATGATTTTCTCTAAAGCGCCTTTGGACACCATGAAAACTGCGACCATTGTGACTGCCTTGCCATTCATTGTGATTATTTTGATACAGACCTATGGCTTGGTGAAATGGTTGATTGAGGATTATTCAAAGGTTCCATCCCATCTGATTGAGCAAATGAGTTTTAGCGAGTTGGAATCTTTAGATCAAACAGATGCAAATAAACATATGCACATTGATGTTGCAATTGAACCCACTGCGGATAAAACCAGTCAAAAGGAATTGTCATGACACAACAACCGAGCATGCGCTATAGATTGAGTGAAGAAATGCAAAGTCTGGTGTACTGGAGCAGCATTTATTCGCCTGCGGATGATGATATCGATTCTATTCGGGCTGCGTATGATGCGATGTGCTTACATTACACCTTACCGCGTGATGGTACGGTCAATATTGAAGATAAAACTGTGCCGCAGCTCAATCATCCAGTGAATGTTCGGTTGTATTCACCACTGGGTGAAGCACCAGCAACAGGTTGGCCATGTATTTTATATCTTCATGGTGGTGGTTGGATGGTGGGGAATCTTGATTCACATGAGTTTATCACTCGCTATTTATGTCGTGATTTAAATGTTGCTGTGTTGAGTGTGGATTATCGCTTAACACCAGAACATCATTTTCCAGCTGCATATGAAGACTGTGAAACAGTATATCACTGGCTCTATCAACATGGTCTGCAATGGAAGATAAACCCAAATAAAATTGTTTTGATGGGGGACAGTGCGGGCGGTAATTTAGCGGCTGCACTTGCAGTGCAATTACAACATACAGGGGCTCAAGCCTGTGGTCTTGCAATGGTTTATCCATGTTTGAGTAGTCGTTTTGATACGGCATCCTGTCAGCAGAAAGCGGATGCACCGTTACTGTCAGTAACAGATATGCATGATTACTTGAAAGCCTATGCGCCAAATGCAAGCGATTGGCAGGACTTACGTTTATCACCACTGTTGGCACAGGATTTTTCCGATATGCCCCGTAGTTTTATTGCCGTCGCTGAGTATGACCCTCTCAGTGATGATGGGCGTATTTTTGCTGACAAGTTAAAACAGGCCAATATTGCAACCGAATTTTATCTCGGTAAAGGATTACTACATGGCAGTTTGCGTTTAGTACGTGACTGTCCTGTGGTGCAAGATTTATATCAGCGCATGCTGAGTTCGTTAAAGCCAATGTTTAATTGATTTGAACATCAGCCAATTTTAATCAAAAGGTCGTTAGGACAAAAAAGAGTTTAATGGAGTAAAAGACATGAATGCAGTTGAAAAATTACCAGAAGATTTCTGTTCAAACCCGGACGTAGCTTGGACCTTTCCAAAAGTCTTCTATACATCTTCTCAGGTTTTTGAGCGTGAAAAAGAAGCAATTTTTGCAAAAAGCTGGATTTGCGTTGCACACGGCAGTGAGGTGGCGCAAGCCAATGACTATATTACTCGTAAGGTGATTGGTGAAAACATTATCGTGATTCGAGGTAAAGATAGTGTATTACGGGCTTTTTATAATGTCTGTCCACATCGTGGTCATGAATTGTTAAGCGGAAGTGGTAAAGCGAAGAACGTAATTACCTGTCCTTATCATGCATGGACATTCAAGCTAGACGGGAGTTTGGCGTTGGCACGTAACTGTGATCATGTTGAATCATTTGATAAACAAAACTCAACGATGGTACCGGTAAAAGTTGAAGAATACGCAGGTTTTATTTTTATTAACATGGATGAAAATGCCACTTGTGTTGAAGATCAATTGCCTGAATTTGCCCAAAAACTTAATGAAACTTGTGCTGTCATCAAAGATTTAAAACTTGCAGCACGCTTTGTGACAGAGACACCTGCAAATTGGAAAGTGATTGTAGATAACTATATGGAGTGTTATCACTGTGGACCTGCACATCCAG
This sequence comes from Acinetobacter sp. LipI_19, assembly GCF_058242925.1. NCBI lineage: Bacteria > Pseudomonadati > Pseudomonadota > Gammaproteobacteria > Moraxellales > Moraxellaceae > Acinetobacter > Acinetobacter sp. LipI_19. Next base: position 2,220,617 of record NZ_JBZAYK010000001.1, on the reverse strand, counting down.
GCTTTGCAGATTCTGTTCAAGTGGATAAATATTGGCATACCACACATCAAAACTGGACTTTGCAGTACGGTTATGCACGCTCTTCGGAAAAATCGTTCAAGCTTGATCCATCTGTGAAAGATCCAACCTTTAGTGGCTTTTGGACATGGCCTTGCACCATGTTTAATGTACCACCAGGCGGTAACTTCATGACTGTGATCTATGAATTTCCTGTAGATGCTGAAACGACATTACAACATTATGATATTTACTTTACCAATGAAGAACTGACTCAAGACCAAAAAGATTTGATTGAATGGTATCGTAATGTCTTCCGCCCAGAAGATTTAAATCTGGTTGAAAGTGTGCAACGTGGCTTAAAGTCACGTGGTTATCGCGGTCAAGGGCGAATCATGACGGATAAGCAACGTTCGGGGATTAGTGAACACGGTATTGCTTATTTCCAAAACCTCGTTGCGCAATATCACAAGTAATCATTTAAAGGAGCCTCTCAAAACATCACTGGGGCGAACAGCTCAATCATGTGATTTTTAGAGAAGCTCTCAAGTTAAAGGTACGGCAAATGAAGCCGTACCTTGCTTTCAAACCATAGGATCATGACATGTCAAGTTTGCAAGGTAGTCCTCTATTTCAACAACGCGGATGGGTAGATGGTCAATGGATCAATGCACAATCCAATGCCACTGTACCCGTCACCAACCCAGCAACAGGTGAAGAGATTGGGCGTATTCCCAATATGGGGGCAGCAGAAGCAAGCCTCGCGGTTGATGCTGCATATCAAGCCTTAGCAACGTGGAAAGCCTTAACTGCACAAAAACGCGCAGATTTATTATTGGCTTGGTATCAGTTGGTATTGGCACATGCTGACGAACTGGCTCGTATCATGACCATTGAACAAGGCAAGCCTTTGGCTGAAGCCTTAGGTGAAGTGAAATATGCTGCTTCATTTATTCAATGGTTCGCAGAAGAGGGCAAGCGAGTTTATGGTGATGTGATTCCTACCACCAATAATCAACAGCGTTTTATCATTACCAAGGAACCTGTAGGTGTGGTTGCAGCGATCACGCCTTGGAATTTCCCAATCGCTATGATTACCCGTAAAGCTGCGCCAGCTTTAGCTGCGGGTTGTACGATTGTGATTAAACCTGCCAATGAAACGCCTTATTGCGCCTTGGCCATTGCCAAACTTGCAGAAATGGCAGGGATTCCTGCTGGGGTGATCAATGTTGTAACAGGTCAGTCACAAGAAATCGGTGCGGTATTTACCAGTCATGAAAAAGTCAAAAAACTAACTTTTACTGGTTCAACGCCTGTTGGTCGTTTATTGATGCAGCAATGTTCAGACACGATTAAAAAACTTGCGCTCGAACTCGGTGGAAATGCGCCATTGATTATTTTTGATGATGCAGATTTAGATAAAGCAGTACAAGGTGCAATTTTTGCCAAATTCCGTAATGCAGGGCAAACCTGTGTTTGTGCCAACCGTATTTATGTACATGACAAGGTTTATCAGGCATTTACTGAGAAATTTGTGCAAGAAGTTGAAAAATTTAAGATTGGCAATGGTCTTGAGGAAAATGTACAGATAGGCCCTTTAATCAATGAAAAAGCCGTCCTTAAAGCACAACAGTTGATCGATGATGCACGTAAAAAAGGTGCACAAGTGGCTTGTGGTGGTAAACAGCATGCACTTGGACAGACCTTTTTTGAACCGACTGTGCTTACAGATGTGGATCAAAGCATGGAAATTGTCAAAGAAGAAATCTTTGGGCCAGTTGCACCACTGATTCGATTTAGTGATGAAGCAGATGTGGTTGCTCAGGCCAATGACACCATTTTTGGTTTGGCCGCCTATGTGTATAGCGAAAGCATTTCACGGATCTGGCGTGTCGCAGAACAACTTGAATATGGCATGGTGGGGATGAACTCAACTGCAATTTCAAATGAAGTGGTTCCCTTTGGTGGCGTGAAGCAATCAGGGGTAGGCCGTGAAGGATCTAAGTATGGCTTAGAAGAATTCATGACCATTAAATATATGTGTTTAGGGCTATAGGATAAAGGCGTGTTGGACATTCATTGATGATCATTCAACACGCTGCCCCCCAATGAGAAAGCGCTTGAATAAGTACTTAACAAAGCAATATGTGGTAAAGAGGATTTAGACATGGCAAGTCATTATGAAATGTTTGCATCAGTGGTCACAGGGGTAGAGCAACTTACACCATTGATCAAACGGTTTACATTTAAACGTCAGGATGGACAAAATTTTCCTCAGTTTAATGGGGGCAGTCATATCATTGTTAAAATGAATGATCAGCTTTCCAATGCCTACTCACTGATGAGCTGTGCTCAGGATCTTAGCACTTACCAAGTATGCGTTCGTAAAGATGTAGAAGGTAAAGGTGGTTCGGTCTATATGCATGAGCAATGCAATGAAGGTTGTGAAATTCTGATTTCAGAACCTAAAAATTTATTTCCACTGGCTGAAAATGGCGCAAAACATATTTTAATTGCGGGTGGGATTGGGATTACGCCTTTTGTGCCGCAAATGGATGAATTGGCAGCACGTGGGGCAGATTACGAATTGCATTATGCTTATCGTTCGCTGGAGCATGCTGCGCTGTTGCAAGAGCTCAAACAAAAACATGCTGAACATATTTTTAGTTATGTCGATTCAGATGGGAAATGCCTTGACCTCGATCAATTAATTTCCGCACAGCCAAAGGGCACACACGTTTATGTCTGTGGGCCAAAGCCAATGATTGATGCGGTGATTGATCGTTGTAATTTTCATCGTTATCGAGATGAATATATTCATTGGGAACAATTTGCTTCAACCGTACCTGAAGATGGTGAAGCATTTACTGTGGTTTTGGCGAAATCCAATCAGCAAGTCGAAGTTCAAGGCAACCAGACTATTTTACAGGCAATTGAAGCATTGAATATCGATGTTGAGTGTTTATGTCGTGAAGGGGTGTGTGGTACCTGTGAAACTGCAATTCTAGAGGGTGAAGCAGAGCACTTTGATCAGTATTTGAGTGATGATGAAAAGGCATCACAGCAATCGATGATGATCTGTGTATCTCGTGCTAAAGGCAAAAGATTGGTATTAGATTTATAAATAATCATTGGTGTAAACCGAAGTGATTTATGTTGATATATTGCAGCTTTACTTTAACCTGAATTGACGGTTTCTAAATTAACGCCGAATGAGTTTCATTCGGCGTTAATGACTGGTTAAGAGTATGATTTAACATCTACATTTGAGCATCAGCACAAAAAAACAAATACTGTTGAACGCAAAGCATAGCCACTAAAAAGCCCAAACAAATTTTAATACACTCATATGGCCTTCAGGGCGATTTTCAACATGAGTTTCTTTTAAATACTTTGCTTCAATTGACCAGTTTTTATCTTGATATTGTATGGCAGGACCAATTGCCAAAACTTGTCCTCGCATCGCAATATTTTCACCCTGTTGCTTATCTAACTTGGTTTGCTTAAAAGCATAGCCTTCAACAGCCACTTTAACCTGATCAGTAAGTTTATATCCAAGACTATAATCACCAGCAAAATATTCCCCAGATTTGTATTGGGTATCATCATTTTCAGTATTAAAGCTATAAGAAATTTTAGTTGAAATATCTAAACCATTTTTTGGCGCATAGCTGTAAGCAAAAATCGGTCGAACAGTATTATAGTTTTTGCCAATATTGGCGACCAAAGGCTGTTGTGCTGTGGCCTTATCATACTTACCTGTGGCGAGTACTGTTTCTACCGCAGCAATCCAGTGGTGATCTCCTTGATGCCAACCTAACATTGACCCCAACATTAAATCACCTAAGGCTCTGTTATGATCTGACATCCCCGCCGCAGATAATCTGAGATCAACCATAGGCTGTATGGCATAGAAACCCAGTTGACCACCGAGATAGTTTTGTTCTGTCATCCAGACCAAACGGGGTATAAAGGCATTTACATCTAAATGAAAATTCGCTGGGCCATTATCAAAACTTCCAGCATGGTAATTTTGATAATAGCTTAATAGATACACGCCAGCAGGTGGTAGTGCGCCTGCCATTATACCTTCAGCACCGAGGGCAAATGAGTCAGCCCCATTTTCTGTGGCACAGGCAATGCTACTGGTTAAACCGAGCATCAATGGAACTGAAAGTTTGAACATCAATTGTTTCATAGAAAATCCTTTTCAATGATATTTTTATTGCAGGTAGCTGTAGTTAAACGGATTCAGTATCACTACATTTTTGACTAAGCAGCTACTCGACGACGATCAACCTCTGTAGAGGGGACTTGATCAGCGTCCTTTGACTGATATGAGTATTTGGCATGAGTATCTTGAGAGCGATCTGGAATCAGTGCAGATCACTCACGCTGGTGTTGCTATATTGGATAATTTAAGGGTTCAACCACTCAACTTTAGATGTGTCTAAAAAGTGCCGAACGTGATTGCCCATTTGCACCATCTGCCGCACTTAAAAAGCGTTCAGTATGGATGTCTTTTTCAAATAAACGGCTTTGCATCAAGGTGGAGATGGCGGCATCAATCATCGGTGGCGGGCCACATAAATATGCCTTGTGCCCACTGCATTTATTTTCAAAATAATTGGCAACCGCTTCATGTACATAACCTGTAAACCCTGTCCATTGGTCTTCTGGCTTAGGCGCATTTAAGGCAGGGATGTATCTGAAATTTGGATATTCTTTGACAAGCTGTTCGAATTTTTCACGGTTATATAATTCAGCAACATCTCGTGCACCTTGGAACAAATAAATGATACGGGTGTCAGCTTGTTCTAAAAGATCCAGAATCATCGATTGAGGGCTTGAAAGTCCTGAACCACCGGCAATGAAAATGACATTTTGCTGATCAGACTTACGCACAAAAAATTGTCCATAAGGTCCTGAAAGCATCATTTCATCACCAATACCCAATTTCTCATGCACATAGCGTGTTGCGGCCCCACCTTGTACTTTACGAATATGTAATTCGATCAGATTTGCTTCACTTGGTGTATTGGCGATTGAAAATGCCCGAGTTCCTTCAATATTGGGGAGTTGGATATTGATGTATTGACCTGCTTGAAATTCCATTGGGCGATCAAGTTGAAGTCGAACACCTTTAATCGTTGGTGATAAATCCGTTATTTCAATGACCTTGGCTTGGTAGTCTTGGACTAAATAGCCTAAGAAATCCTCGTCTTCATCCACGTCCGCTTCGATGACCATGTCAGATTCGGGCTTGCAACAACAAGCCAACACTTTATTTTCTTCACGTTCAATGTCCATAAGTGCAAAAGGCGAGGCTTCACCTACATCATAAAAACCGTCTGTGACTTGAACTTTACATGTACCACAAGTGCCATGTCCGCAAGCAAAGGGCAACCAAACACCTTGACGCAATGCTGCATCTAAAATGGTTTGATCCTCTTCAACTTGAATGATGGTTCCTGCTGGTTCAATCGTGACTTGATAGCTCATCTGTGTTCTCCTTAAACATGTGTGCCTTGGTAACCTGCTAAATCAGGCGTTACAAAGCGCAGGAGAGATTTATGATCAAAACCCAAATCTTCTAGGGACTTAGAAAAATCAGCCTGTAAAAGATTGCGGTTTAAACGGAATTCAACTTTAGACCAATCAATATGTTTAAAATCGGGATGTTGCTCAAAACCCGCCTGAATTTGCCCATCAATCAAGGCTTGTAAGCTTTGTTTTGGTGAAACCACAAAAGCATGTGCCGAACAAAATAAGGTGTGATGATCCCAACCAATAAACAACAACATGTTTTCGCCGTAATTTTGTTGTAGATCTAGTGGTTCAAATTGATATTTTTCAACAATCGCTTGTACAGTCATGGTGTATTTCCTTAAACTTTTGAATAAATCTTTGAGCGGATGCTGTCGAGTTAGACAACATCCATTGCTTATTTTTTAATTTTTGGATGAGGGTTTAAGCTGCGTTGCCTTTCCACTTTTTCCAGCGCTGTTGGTCAGGAGAACCTTCAATATCGAGATTGTCTGCACCGATATTAAAGTTGTAATAATCCCTTAAAATACTTTCTAAATCTGGACCGCCACAGTTGCCCTGCAAAATTTGATGTACAGGCAGCCACGCTTGAATGTATTTCTCAGGTTCGCGTTCAAAAATGTCATGACAACCATCAGAGCAAGTGTGGTAACGCTCATCTTTGTAAATTGAATCGCGATAGCTAAATAGCGTTGGGTCACCATCCATTTCAGTAAAGGTCATTGGAATTTGGCACACTTGGCACAATTGAGGTAAACCCGCGCTATAGAAGCGTTTTCCTTCAGCTTCCATTTTTCGAGCAAGTTCCCAACGTGGACGATAGTATTTATCAAACGTGTCGGGGTATTTTTCTGAGAGCCAATCCATTTCCTCATCTGTTGGGATCCACGTATGGAAGCCTGCTGCATGACCGAAGTTATAGAAAATCCACCATGCTTGATGCGAAACATGTTCTTTCTCTTTGCTAATCACTTCACTATATTTCGGCATACGTATCCCGTAGCGACTTAAGTCTTTAAACAAAGCGCCACCCGCTTCTTCAAAATAAGTTTCCCAAGCTTCTTTCCATGACATGACTTTATTTGGCAGCATGTAATCCATCATCATACCGACAATGGACAGCAGGCGAGTTCCTCGCCAGAACCATTTATCAATCCATTCTTGTACGATTGGCACATTATCTTCGTGCTGTTCCAGTAAGAATTTTACGATTTCCAGTCCTAACGTCATGTGGCGTGCTTCGTCTGATTGTGCACTAAAGCCAAATGTTACGGTCGCCATATCACCGTTGTAAGCTGCTCCCGACATGAATGGAACGAACAATAAGTTAGTGAGGACATATTCAAAGGCAAAGCTGATTGCCAATAAAAACTCAAAAGGTCCCGCTGAACGTGCATCTTCAAAGAATGATTTAGGTACAGACAAGTACCAGACACGGTCATGCATATGCGCCCAGTCTTGGAAGCCATCAAAGAACTTGTTGTAATGGCTCATGGCATGAATCTGGGTTTGTACATGACGTAATTCATCAATCGATTGCATTTGCGAGGCGATACGTGCACCGATGCCACTGAACTGACGCCCAACATGGGCATAGCCTTGGTACGCTTGATACTCAAGCGGGGTTACCGCGGTTAAAAACAGTTTAATCGCGTTGACATAACGTTCATTTGAAACATTCATTTGTCCATTGTTTTGTGCAAAAGCATCAAAAATGGCATATAGCTTCTTTTCTTTTTCTGCTTGGTATTTCCAATAGTTATCCAGGGTTAAACGGAAAGGATCTTCCCATTTCGACCAGTCGGTAATTTTGATGCCTTCAAACTCTTCATACGGAAAGGCATCTTTACGATCTGCATAGGAAAAGTCCCAATCTAGATCACGGGTGAGTATCCGATATCGTTCTTTGGCATTGAGTTTTTTATTGTTTACTTTGGCTTGGCTATTCATTTTGATCATCCTTTAACTTACATGCAGCTGCCTGCTATTTATGCTTTAAATCTAGGGGAAGCGCAGCTTAGTTCCACTTCAAGGTAAAGCTGTCATCATCTTCATCAACATTGCCACCCAAGGTAATCATGTTGAGTTGTAGTTCTTGGATATCCCAGTTTTGCCCAAGTTTTTCTGATACTGTTTCTGCACGTACCACCAGTTCGCCAGTGCTTTCTACCCGAATCATGGCGGGAAGATATTGAATTGTTGCTTCAGGATTGTCCTGTTCAATCGCTTCAATGATGTAGCGTGAGGTGTCATTGTCTTGCAATGCTAAATAAACTTTAGAGGTCATGATGGCAAATCCTTATGCTGCTAAATCGAGTAAAATGTTGCCGGCTTTTTTGCTACGTTCAGAGATCTTATTTAGACTGGAATCAATCCTAGAATCCGTGAGTGCGGTTTGTGCCCAAGCACTAAAGGCTTGTTTAACTTGGGGTAGTAATTCCGTGATCCATGATTGAATCAGGGTTTTATTGTCTTCAGATTCTAAAATCGCAGTTTTTAAAACACTGTCTGACCACTTCGCTAAATCAGTTAAACAGTCCTTCATAAATTCAGTAAGAATGGCAATATCACGCCCACCATTTTCAACCAGCCATTCATCCAGCTGTCCAAAAACCAGCTCTTGTAACATGCTGTCAATCAACAGATTTTGCAGAATATAAAGTTTGAACCAGTCTTGTTCGGTTAGACTTTGTTCACAAAGTTTACGTAAGGGTTGCCAAGTTTCATTATTTAGCCAAGCGTGTTTGGCTTGCAGTAAGGATTCACCTGTATTGCCATCGAGGATTAAGCCAATACGTGAAATATATTGCGCCATACCGAGGCGATCCATTGCTGCAAAAATACATGCCTGGGTGATGACTGTGCCATAACCATAGGCACTGCCTGACATCATATGTAAGTTGGCCGTTTGTTCGACATAGCGAAAAGGTAATAAACACTGGATGATTTTTTGTTTTACTTCATCACTGAGATTATTGACCAACTGACGTTTTTCAAAAAAAGCATAATGACTTTCAGCTATATCTTGCAGACGTGCACGATGTTGTACATAAGCGCCGTAATAAAACTGGCGAGGGTCTTTAAATGCATACCAATCTTGCATTTGCAAAGCCGTATGGGTTTTATCATTTAAGGTTTTGTCTGGCTTCCATAATGGGCGATAGTGAAAGTTTGTTGAAGCTTGAATATCAAAGCTGACTTCTTGATAGCGTGTTGCGGGCTTGGCTCCAAATCGGCGTTCGATATACGCATAAGTCTGACGAATCGGTTCCAAATTGGATGTTTTAATTTCTAAAGTCATTAGCTTCTCCTTGTAGAATTAAGCCTGATCTTCTTGATCAGAATGTTGGCGAACATGATTTAAAACAGTCGGTTCAATGCCATAACGCCATTTATCTTCCTGCGCATCGTTCCAAGCTTGTTGTTCTGCGGTCATTTCAATGACGTGATTAATTTCACAAAAATGCTGGAAAGCCTGTTGGGGGAGAATTAGTTCCACAAAAAGCGTCGGGTCTTGAATGGCAAAATCGAACTCTACAAATTTGGCATTCCGCTCACCTGTAATACGGATATATTTAACCAATGCGGTAGGTTGTTTAGCGTCAATCATGTGCTTATCCTTTTATCAACATCAAAAAGATTTCGATGTAGAGCTTCATGCTCATGTGCTAGGTTTGCTCTAGATATTTCAAAAGTCGTGCCAATATTAAAATTTAATTAAAATTCAAATGCTTAATATTTATTGATGATAATTTTATGAACAATAGCAGCATTATTTTCATCAAATAATGAACATAAAGAGATGCTGATTTCATCAAAAGATGAAACAGTGATTTTGATAGGTAAGGTCTAGTTAATGCTTATAAAAAACCAATAAAGACTTGATATCGATTAAAATTAAAACAATATACCTTAAAGGTATGAAAATATAAGAATAGGTAGTGAAGCTTTTGGATCAAAATTAGGTAATATCAAGATCGTATTTACAACGAAATATAGCCAAGGATGGATATATCATGCCCCCAGCCAAAGATGTGAAGGTATATAAAAAAATACTGGAACAGAACAAAGATATTCAAGATTTACTCGATAAAATCGTTTTTGATGCTCAACACGGACAAATCTGGTTTGATGAAAATCGGATGTTGTTGATGCATACCAGTATTCTGGGCTTTTTAAGAAAAGATCTTTATCAGATGTTGGGGCTTGAACGCACCAAACGCTTTTTTATTCGTTGTGGTTATCAAGCTGGCATGCGCGATGCAGAAGTAACCTCAAAACTACGACCAAATTTAAATGAAGCAGAAGCTTTTATGGCTGGACCGCAAATGCATGGCATCCGTGGCATGGTGCAGGTTGAAGTCAATGAACTGCATTTGAGCCATGATTTAAAACAATTTTATGCTGATTTTAATTGGCTTAATTCATTTGAAGCAGAAGTGCATTTAAGTGAATTTGGTGCTTCGGATCAACCTGCTTGCTGGATGTTATTGGGCTATGCCTGTGGCTATAGCAGCTTTGTCATGGGGCAGACCATTATCTATCAGGAAACACATTGCGTTGCTCAAGGTGATGAACATTGTCGAATCATTGGAAAGCCGTTGAGTGAATGGGAAAATGCCGATGAGTTGATTCGCTTTATGTCACCCGATGCTGTCTCGGACGAAATCATTGCCTTACAGGCGGAACTCAATCAATTAAAGAAAAATATTTATACCGATGCTGAAAGTGATTACACCATGTTTAATGCGGTAGGCGAGTCGGTTGCCTATCGCAAAGTCTGTGATCTACTTAAAAAAGCAGCAGGGAGTAAAGTCGCAGTTTTATTACAGGGTGAAACAGGCGTTGGCAAAGAAGCATTTGCACGTGGTATTCATAATGGCAGTCAGCGCCAAGCGCAGCCATTTGTGGCAGTGAATTGTGCTTGTATTCCTCCAGATTTGATTGAGTCAGAACTGTTTGGGGTGGAAAAAGGCGCATTTACTGGTGCGGTGCAATCCCGAATGGGAAAATTTGAACGTGCCGATGGCGGAACAATTTTTCTAGATGAAGTGGTCGAGCTTTCACCACGTGCGCAAGCTGCGTTATTACGTATGCTGCAAGAAGGTGAATTTGAACGGGTAGGAGATAGTCGCACCCGCCAAGTCGATGTCAGACTGGTTGCTGCGACCAACGAGGATTTAGAGCAAGCCGTTAAAGATGGTAAATTCCGTGCAGATTTATATTATCGCTTAAATATTTTTCCTGTGATTATTCCGCCTTTACGTCAGCGAAGAGAAGATATTCCCTTGCTGATTAATCATTTTTTAGCACGCTTTGAAAATATGTATAGCAAAACCCTAAAAGGGCTCAGTGATAAAGCGAAAAATTTTATGATGAAATATGATTGGCCTGGCAATATTCGTGAGCTGGAAAACTTGTTGGAAAGAGCCACATTACTGACCGATCATCAACAAGAAATTAAATTGGAAAGTTTGTTTCCACAACATAAAGATTTAGATGCAGTAGGTGAAACTGCACAATCGGCGATCAATGTAGAGGATTTATTTAGCGAGAATTTCTCTTTAGATCAACTTGAACAAAATATTATTCGTAGTGCAATGGATAAAAGCCAGCAGAATGTATCAGAAGCTGCACGTATGCTTGGAATTAGTCGGGCAACATTGGATTACCGTTTAAAGAAAATTACGCTAGGTTAAAATCAAATAGGTCCCAATAACCATAGACCAAGAGCCATAGAAATATGCTTGGATAGCGCTTTGATCAGCTTCAGGCCGCTAGGTTATCTGCTTATAGTTGTTGATAGTTGTCAATTTAAAACAGATGAGTTGAATGCTTGTTTCAATAAAGTCGATTTTATACTTGGATGTTGATCTCATATTTTATTTAAATCGTCGGGCTTAAATAAAATACTAAAACAACTTCCCCCTAAAGCTTGTGACTTGGAATATTCAATGCGACCTTCATGCGCGATCATAATTGCATTGACAACAGATAGACCTAAACCACTACCACCATTCTTTTTGCCTCTGGATTCTTCAAGTCGATAAAATGCATCAAAAATAAAGGGAATATGCTGATCTGCGATACCGGGTCCTTGATCTTCAATGGTTAAAACCAATCCTTCTGATTTTTTTTGGGTGCTAATCCGTAAAATCCCTGCCTGTGCATAACGAATTTCATTTTCAAATAATGCAATTAAGATCTGTTCAAGCCGTTGTCGGTCAAAAAAGCAGGCTTGATCCGATAAATTGGTTTCAATGATTAATTTTGCTTGATCAAAACGGTCTTGAAGTAAGTTTACAGATTGTGTAATGACGTCAGATAGACAAACTGATTCTAGGTTAAGTCGAAGTTGTTGATTATCCGCCAGACTTAGGGTTCTTAGATCTTCGATTAAAAATGACAACTGCTCAACTTGATTGAGCAAATTTTTTAATAAGGCCTTATCGGGGGTAAATATATCGTCAAGCACGCCTTGTAAGCGACCTTGTAAGATAGTCACAGGAGTTCTTAATTCATGTGCAATTGCGGCATTCCAAATAGATGCATTGTTGACTGAGATTTCCAGTTTTTCCGCCATACGATTAAAATCATTGATCATCTTTGTGATTTCAGCGACAGAAGAGGGATTGTCCAATTGCGCTCTTACAGAAAGATTACCCAAACTAATTTCTCTTGCTGCAATGGCTAAAGAATTTAGCGGGGCGATAAAGCGTTGCGCTAATTTTAATCCTAAATAAATAGAGGTTAATGAACCGCATAAAGTCACCAGTAAAATCCAGATCAGATCAATCAAATTAAATGACCAATCTTCAGAATTTAACTGTTCTAGCGAGACCAATTTAAACTCGATGGCAACAAAATAGGTTAAATAGCCAAAAATCAAGGAAAAACATGTGGTCAATAAGCTCACTTTGGCCATGGTGATAATCAGCTGTCGGCTAATTCCAATGTTATGTTTCATCATTTTGCCTTAAACGATAGCCAACACCACGGACATTGATCAATAAGTCGGTTTGATGATGATCTTCCAGTTTTTTACGTAATTTACTGATATGACTGTCTACAGTACGCTCTAAGGCATCACCATCAGGCAAGCAATGGTTCATTAATTCTGATCGGGTAAAAACTTTGTAGGGTGCTTGCGACATCAACGCAAGGATTTTAAATTCCGTTAAGGTAAGGTTTAACAGTGCTTTCGAATGTTCGTTGATAATGTATACACAAAGTGTTTCTGTATTAATTTCAATTGATTTAAAGCTAATGATTTGGGCTTTCGTCTGAGATGACATCGCACTTCTTCTCAATACTGCTTCAACTCTGGCAATAATTTCATTTGGATTGAATGGTTTTACCACAAAGTCATCTGCGCCGATTCTAAGTGCTGTGACTTTATCCACTTCTTGATCTAATGCGGTCAGCATAATCACAGGGGTTTGTTTGGATTGACGAATATGATTTAAAACTTCCCAACCATTTAAGATTGGCAATTTCACGTCAAGAATCACCAGATCAATCTGCTGCTGCGCATGTATTTCGATGGCTTGCTGTCCATTAAGTGCTCTAAGCACATTGAAGCCATTTTTTTTCAGATAATGCTCCACAATATCGCCGATATCATAATCATCTTCAACGACTAAAATTTGTTTACTGGCTGGATCAGACGCAAAAGAAATATTGCCCATTGCTGGATACTTTAAAATGGATACAGGCCCATCATAATTTATTTTTAATGGCTATATCCACACAATCTCCACACTTTGGTGACGCTAAGTACACAAATATTGCCAATAATCGTCATATCTAGAACTCTGGGTGCAGATGATGCCTAAGCCTTATTTTTTTATTATTTTATTGGTTGTTTTAAGTGGGAGTGCGTTAACTGGATGTAATCGCTCAGGAAATGCTGAAGCAGAACAAGCACAGCAGGCTGCACCAGCCAAAGTCAGTATTTATACCGTTCAACAGCAAGATATTCATTTGATTGAAAACTTACCTGCACGTGTACAAGCCTATCGAATTTCAGAAATTCGCCCACAAGTTGGCGGAATTATTGAAAAGGTGCTGTTTACCCAAGGCAGTGAAGTTAAGGCTGGACAACCCTTATTTAAGATCAATTCGGAAATTCTTCAAGCAGATGTCAATAGTAATCAGGCTTTATTGGCAAAAGCACAGGCAGAAGTGGTGCGTCTAAAAACCCAACAGGAGCGATATCGACAACTGCTTCCTTCCAATGCCATTAGTAAACAGGAATTTAATAATACGGAAGCCGCTTATCAACAGGCTTTGGCCGAAGTTGCTCAAACTAAGGCAGCATTGGCACGACAAAATTTAAACTTACGCTATGCGACTGTACGCGCCCCGATTTCAGGTCAAATTGGTAAGTTGCTGGTAACCGAAGGTGCATTGGTCAGCACCAGCGATACCAATCCAATGGCTTTGGTGCATCAGTTAGATAAAGTCTATGTTGATGTTAAACAATCAATTTCTGAATATGAGCAATTGCAAGATCGTTTGAATGATGGTTCGTTATTACAACGTGGTGGTGCTGAGGTTAGCATATCCAATAGTCAGGGTAAATTGTATCCAGTCACAGGAAAGATTTTATTCTCAGATACCAGCGTAGATCCTAATACGGGTGACGTGACCATCCGTGTTGAAGTAAATAACCCCCAACGGAAATTATTGCCAGGGATGTATGTCAGAGTTGGTTTAAACAGAGCATCACAACCCAATGCCTTACTTGTACCTGAGCAAGCTGTGCAAAGAGATATTTCAGGTCAAGCACAACTGATGATTGTAAAAGCAAATCAGACTGCTGAAACACGTCCAGTGAGTTTAGGGCAGTTATATAAAGGTTTCTATGTGGTGAATAGTGGAATTAAAGCTGGTGAAAAAGTCATCGTTGAGGGGCATGATCGAATTCAACAGCCAGAACAGCCTTTAAAAATAACCCAGTGGAAGTCGCAATACATAACCGATGTTGGGGGCACGCAAGCACAAAATAAGGGCAGTGATCAAAGCACTGCAAGTCAGTCTTCTCCGAATACAGGAGAAAAATTATGATATCGCAGTTCTTTATTAAACGGCCAATCTTTGCATGGGTAATTGCACTCTTTATTATTCTGTTTGGTGTCTTAAGTATTCCAAAGTTGCCGATTTCTCGTTTTCCTTCAGTTGCACCACCTTCGATTAGTATCTATGCAACTTATCCGGGAGCAACACCAGAAACCTTGAATGATAGTGTTGTTACCTTGATTGAGAGAGAGTTATCGGGAGTAAAGAATTTACTTTATTACAGCGCCACCTCTGATGCCAGTGGTCAAGCGAGTATCACTGCCACATTTAAACCGGGGACTGATCCAGAGTTGGCTCAGGTAGATGTGCAAAATAAACTAAAGTCTATCGAACCGAGATTGCCACAATCTGTTAGACAGCAAGGCCTGATTGTTGAAGCGGCATCTTCTGGATTTCTGATGATGGTCGGAATTAACTCACCAAATGATCAATTTAAAGAAATTGATTTAAGTGATTATTTGGTTCGAAATGTGGTTGAAGAATTAAAACGGGTTGAAGGGGTCGGACGTATCCAATCTTTTGGATCAGAAAAAGCCATGCGTATTTGGATAGATCCAAACAAACTGGTGTCTTATCAGCTGTCGATTAAAGATGTCACAAATGCCATTCAAGCACAAAATACGCCGATATCTCCGGGAAGTGTCGGGAGTTTGCCTGCGGTCCAAGGACAGATGATTACACTGCCATTAACGGCTGAAGGGCAGTTAAGTACAGTGGAAGAATTTCAAAATATTACTTTGCGTGCCAATCAGAGTGGCGCACAAGTCACACTTAAAGATGTTGCACGGGTGGAGCTTGGTGCGCAAACCTATAGTTTTTCTATTTTAGAAAATGGAAAGCCAGCAACCGCTTTGGCGATTCAAATGAGCCCAGGCGGGAATGCAGTCAAGACATCTGAAGCGGTCAAAGCAAAAGTTGAGGAGTTGAGCAAGGTTTTACCAAAGGGGATGCAATATTCGATTCCTTATGATACTGCGCCGTTTGTTA
The DNA here is from genome assembly GCF_058242925.1 of Acinetobacter sp. LipI_19. Lineage (NCBI taxonomy): Bacteria > Pseudomonadati > Pseudomonadota > Gammaproteobacteria > Moraxellales > Moraxellaceae > Acinetobacter > Acinetobacter sp. LipI_19. Next base: position 2,205,005 of record NZ_JBZAYK010000001.1, on the reverse strand, counting down.
AAATTTCGATTGAAAAAGTAATCATGACTTTGCTGGAAGCAATGGTGTTGGTTTTCCTTGTTATGTATTTATTTTTACATAACATTCGTTACACCTTGATCCCTTCAATTGTTGCACCGATTGCACTTCTGGGCACATTTGCAGTGATGTTGATCAGTGGTTTTTCGGTCAATGTTTTAACCATGTTTGGTATGGTTTTAGCCATCGGTATTATTGTCGATGATGCGATTGTGGTGATTGAAAATGTGGAACGTATCATGGCAACGGAAGGCTTATCACCTGTTGATGCGACTTCTAAAGCAATGCAAGAAATTACCAGTCCAATCATCGGGATAACCTTGGTACTGGTGGCGGTTTTTTTACCGATGGCCTTTGCCAGTGGTTCGGTAGGGATTATCTATAGACAATTTACCGTGACCATGGCGGTATCCATTGCATTCTCAGCATTTTTAGCACTGACCTTAACCCCTGCACTTTGTGCAACCTTGTTAAAACCGATTGAAGCAGATCATCAGAAAAAAGGCTTCTTTGCGTGGTTTGATCGCTTTTTTGACCGCGTCAATAAAAAGTATGAAGCAATTTTAGTGAAATTGTTGAAACACATTTTTACTGTGATGATTGTATTTGTTGTTCTGACAGGTTTCTTAGTATTTGCGTTTAAATCGATCCCAACTGCTTTTTTACCAGAAGAAGACCAAGGCTCATTTATCACCTCATTTCAATTGCCTGCAGATGCCAGTCAAGAGCGGACATTGACCATTGTAAAATCGTTTGAGGAACATTTAAAAAGCAGAGAAAGTATTAAGGAAAATGTTTCTGTACTTGGGTTTGGCTTTAGTGGTTCTGGTAATAACACAGCCATTGCCTTTACAAATTTAAAAGATTTCAAAGACAGAAATACCTCCGCTGCAGATGAGGTTAACGCTGTAAATGCGGCCATGGCAGAAAGTGCAGAAGGTACGATTATGTCTGTTTTACCGCCTGCAATTGAAGAAATGGGAACAACTTCGGGCTTTACTTTACGTTTACAAGATCGCGGTAACCTTGGAATGCAAGCTTTGAATGAGGCACAAGCGCAGTTGATCAGTCTTGCAGCAACCAGTAAAAAACTGGCTTATGTTTATCCAGAGGGTTTACCACCAGGTAGTAATGTCGATTTAAAAATTGATCGCAATAAGGCAGAAGCTTTAGGTGTGAATTTTGCTGATGTGACAGATACCATTTCATCTTCAATGGGCTCAATGTATGTCAATGATTTTCCAAATCAAGGACGAATGCAGCAAGTGATTGTTCAAGTTGATGCCGATTCACGGATGAAAGTCACTGATATTTTAAATTTGAATGTGGTTAACAAGACTGGAGCACTGGTTAAACTGTCTGAGATTGTAACACCTGTGTGGACACAGTCTCCGCAGCAATACAATCGCTATAATGGACGACCATCATTGAGTATTGCAGGGGCAGGCGCAGAAGGGATTTCTTCCGGGGAAGTGATGAAGGAAATGGAGCGACTGATTGAGCAATTACCACAAGGTATTGGTTATGAGTGGACCGGGCAATCCTTGGAGGAAAAACAGTCAGAAGCGCAAACCAATTTCTTATTGGCATTGTCAATGTTGGTAGTTTTCCTCGTCCTTGCTGCACTCTATGAAAGCTGGTCGATTCCACTGTCGGTGATGCTGGTTGTACCTTTAGGTATGATTGGTGCAGTGGTTGCAGTATGGATTCGAGGGATTCCCAATGATATTTTCTTTAAAGTGGGTTTAATTACCATCATTGGATTATCTGCAAAAAATGCCATTTTGATTGTTGAATTTGCCAAAATGCTCAAAGAAGAGGGAATGACTTTGATCGAAGCCACTGTCGCAGCTGCTAAACTTCGTTTAAGACCGATCTTGATGACATCCTTGGCTTTTACCGCTGGCGTGATTCCATTGGTGATTGCTACAGGTGCAAGTTCTGAAACTCAGCATGCGATTGGTACAGGGGTTTTTGGTGGTATGGTCAGTGCGACGATACTTGCAATCTTTTTTGTCCCAGTATTTTTTGTGTTTATTCTCAGCGCAGTTGAGAAATTACGTGGTAAAGTTTTATCTGTTGGAAAACTGCCTTAAGCGCTCTGCGTTAAGCTTTTAATTTTTAGTCTTGTGTTTTGTAGAGGATAAGCATTTGTCCTTTACAATATTTCTAAGCCATCCATTGCATTTATGATATGCATTTATTTAGATGACCTAATTTTTCTTCCTATTATTTTTATCTCTTATAGTTTTTTTTAGATATACGGTTCAGTTGTTTTAACTGCATTATTTATATAAGTTTATTTTTTTCATTTAAATAAATACGTTCAGTGGCCCACTGTTTTATCGTCAAATTGCCTCTTCTAAACCATTCTTATTTACATTTAATTACATTTCTCATTAGGCATTTTTGCCTTCTCATTCGTCTATATAGATAAAGGCAGTGTTTTTTAATTCACAGCAATTGATCTGATAGACGAAGCAGGAAGGACTCATGAACAGTACAACGCAATACAATAGATTGAGCAGACAAGAAAAGCATAGGGTCTTATTCAGCACTCAGCAAATGCGCTACATTTATTTGCGCTGTATCTAAGCCTATGTCTGCTGTAATTCTCGCTTCAAATGATAAGCAAAAATACTCTACGCTTTGTGGGGTAGTGATCAGTCATATATTGTTGTTATGGTATTTGTCTTATTTAAAAACAGATGTTCGTATTGAATCACATTCAGTTGAAAATGCGATTCAAATTCGTTTTATCAGCTTGAACAAAACCGATGTTGTACAACAGAGCAGTACCAAGCTGCAGAAGGCATCAGAGCAAGCTGCAACGCAATCAAAAGCACAGCCTCAATCTACAGTAGCAACAGCGGTACAACATCAACAACAGGTAAAAGTGATACACAGTACTGAGTCAAAAAAGTTGAAGATGGATCAAACAACACAACAGACAACAAAAGCACAAGAAAAAAAACCAACCGATCAACAGACGGAAAGTAAATCTGAATCAAATCGTCAGTCAACGCAAACATTCACGGAAACGAAATCATCTACGAATAGTGAACAGACTGTTACAGGTCAGTCAAATGAGATAGCCAAACGTGCAGGCGGTGAAGCAGGCAAAGACAATAAAAAAGAACAAAACGCTGCCTCTACTTCTCAACCACAGCAACCGCTTCCCGTGAGTCGGGTCGATGTACTCAGCTTTGGCAAGCTTAATTACGATGATCGCGAATTGCAAAACCAGCAGCGCTTGTTGGTTCTCACCATCAAAATCAATCCACAAGGGCAGCCGATAGATGTCAGAGTAAAGCAAAGCTCAGGCATGAGTAGTTTGGACGAAAGAGCTATACAAGCTGCACAAAAAGCAAAATTTAAACCACATATTGTCAATGGTGAAGCATTGGCAATCGTGGTGGATTTTCCCATTCAGCTTAAGCTTGGTCGTAATCGCTGATTGGATCATTAAACAATGAAAAGGTTTATTTAGGAGTTTTTATGAACGCATCAACAGAAAAAGTGATCAGCAGTAGTTTAATGCAACGCTTGAAACAAGAAACACTGGCAGAGCATGAACGTATGGAAATCTTGATGCAGCAATCAGGCGCGTTTGAGAGTAAAGAAAATTATGCGCAATTCACCCTGTCGCAATATTATTTTCAGAAAGATGTTGAACATCTTTATCAAGATTCACAGGTTGAACAATTGATTCCCGATTTAGATGTGCGTGGGCGTTCCGATGCAGCTTTACAAGACTTGGCTGATTTAGGTTTAACGCCTCAGCAGCAGGGTATTGCAACCGATGAAATTAGTTTTCCACAATCTTTGGGCTGGATTTATGTTTCAGAAGGTTCAACCTTAGGCGCAGCATTTTTACTCAAAGAGGCTCAGGCTAGATTTGGCTTTAATGCTGATTTTGCTGCACGTAACTTAGCAGCATATCCAGAGGGGCGTGGTTTAGTGTGGAAGCGTTTCAAGCAAACCCTAGATGATGCAAATTTTAGTTTAGAGGAACAGCAATTGATTATTGAGGGGGCTATGCAAGGCTTTCATCGTTTTGGTGAACTTTTAGCACAATTAAAAATACTGAAATAAATAATTGATGATGGATAAAGGAAATCAAGCAATGAAGCAAACGGGGTCAGAGACCAATCTAAATACCAGTATTTCTATGTCGGAGCCGAGACTTGCGAAGTCATGGTTGGTTCGCTGGATCTGTATTGCACTGGCGGGGTTATGTCTGGTCTTAGGGACGATCGGTTTGGTGGTTCCTGGTTTGCCTACGTTTGATTTTTATTTTTTGGCAACGTTGTTTGCTGCAAAGGGTTCGCAACGAATGCATCAGTGGATTGTTAATAATAAAGTCATTGCTCCGATTTTACAGCAATGGCAACTCAAACGAACTTTGCCCGTAAAAGTAAAACTATTTTCTTTGGCCAGTATGAGTGTGGCTGCTGGCATTTTAATTTGGACTGTGCCTCATCCATGGGCAGTAGGGACCATTGTTTTGATGATGGTTTGTGTGCAATTGTGGATGTGGTTAAAAGCATAAATGAGGATAATCTCAGGATGGAAATCTTTGAATATTATAAAAATACTGAAGAACTTAAACGCTTGCTGTTGCAAGCAAACTTAAAAGTAACCACAACACGATTAACTGTACTGAATATTTTAAGAAATGCACAACGAGAGCTGACAGCAGCCGAAATTTTGTATAGTCCAGATTTAAAAGTGAAAAAATTATCTTTTGCTGGTGTCTATCAAACCCTGAAACAGCTTGTTAAAGCAGGATTGTTGGTTAAATTTAAGCTGGGCAGTGAACAAGCATTATATTCATTCAAGGGAAGTCAAACCAATATGAGAATATATTGTAAAAAGTGTAGTCAGTTGCAACAAATTAATGATGAGGCTTTAGAGCAGCAAATTCGAGGACTTATTTTAGAACATGGTGCAAGTTCATATCATCTGGTTATAGAAAAACCCTCTTGTCCTTATTGTAGTCATTAAAACAACATGTCAAAGGGGAAGATTATTTTATGATAAAAATATCCATAAAATTAAATAATAAATCGGAATTTACACTGAATGATAACCAAGATATTGAGGTTCAATGTGTATTAACGATTGATAATTTAGCTTTATTTTTTAAGTATATTAAATGATCAAATAGAACATAAGGATGTACATAAACTAAAAAATAATCATATATACGGGGATTTTCTCTCAGGGTGTCTTGACATTTAAATGATAATTATTATCATTTAAAAGACCATCAAAGAGTTGATCCTATTGTGAACAAAAATCCTGCATTTGTAGATCAATTGTACCGTAATCACCAATCTTGGTTGCATCAATGGCTTAGAAAAAAAGTAGGCAATAGTGAGCAAGCCGCAGATTTGGTACAAGATACGTTTATTAAAATTCTGCAAACGCGTGATGAACTTTTTGGAGTAAAAGAACCTCGTGCATATCTGGTGACTATTGCCAGAAATTTAATGATTGATCAGGTACGCCGTAAGCGCATAGAGCAAGCCTATCTGAATGAATTAAGCCAGATGGAATATATGCTGGATACAATTCCTTCACCAGAAGATCAGCTTCAAGTTGTTCAAGCGATTGACCAGATTTGTCAGGCTTTGATACGCGTCTCTGAAAAAGCACAACAAGCTTTTGTGCTCCATTATTTTGAAGGTTTAACCCATAAAGAAATTGCAGAAATCATTGGTGTTTCAACCAAGATGATTCAAAAATATCTAGCAACTTGCCTTGTGCAATGCTACGCACTGAAACAAGAGAAGGATTTGTTTGAGTAAATGATTGAAGAAGAGAAGAGTAAGCAAAAATTAATCGAAGAAGCAGCGGAATGGATTGTGCTGCTGAGTAGCGATGATGATTTACTCAAAAGAACAGCGCAATCAGATTTTGATGCTTGGAAAATCAAGAGTCCACAACGCCAAAAAATTGCTCAAGATATCGAGCAATATATTACTTCGATTCAAAAATTGGTACAGAATCCACAACAACAGAAAATGACCCAATCTGTCTTAAAAACAGGTTTACATAGTGCCCGTAAGCAAAAAAATATGCGCTATGGTGGAATTTTAACGGTGATATTGTGTTGTGTAGGGGGTATTTATAGTTATTTTATTTATCATCCAGTGTCATATCTAACCGCTAATATTAAAAATCATGCGGGAGAATGGGCAACCCAAACTTTAGCAGATGGTTCACAACTTAAACTCAGTGGTCAGAGTGCGGTTAATCTAGACTTCTCAGCAAATCAGCGTGTTGTGGAGTTGGTTCAAGGGGAAATATTTGTAGATGTGGCCAAAGACAAAACCCGTCCTTTTATTGTCAAAACCCAACATGGTCAAATTGAAGCATTGGGAACTGCATTTAGTGTTCAATATCAGCCAGACGCGACTGGGCTTAAAATGCTACATTCCAAAGTGAAAGTGCAGTCCTCGAAACAAGACGAAGATCAAACCAAAGCATCTTCTGTGATTGTGACAGCAGGGCAAGAAGTCATACTTGATCGAAATGGTATACAACCTATACATACTTTTAATTTATACAATGAACAGCAGAAATGGAATCAACGGCATTTGATTGTTGAAAATATGTCTTTGTCAAAAGTGCTAAATGAGTTGAATCGAAATAGTAAAGAAAAAATTATATTTAACGCTACCAAGTTAGAGCAAATTAAGGTCAATGCTGTATTGCCTTTAGATCATACCGAAAGCGCCTTGCAACTATTAAGCAGTGTGTTCCCTCAGTTAAATGTCTATCAAATCACCCCATATTTCACAGTTGTGACTTTGCAATAAACAGCATGATTTAAGCACTTGGTTTGAATCATGCTGTTTAGCTTTAAATTAGACCTAAAATTTTAGGATAAAATTCATATCGTTTTTAAAAATGATTGATAAATATGACAAATAATAATTTTGTGAAAATAAAAGATAGATAATTTAAATTTATTTTGAATAAACGGTTCCACTTTTTCATTTCTTGTACGTCATAGTAAGTAGAAGCAAATATTAGGAATACATTTAATTTAATATATTGAATGATTCTTATTTACATTTACTGGGGCGTAAAATGAGTGAAGCTGTTTGCGGTCAAAAGCATCCAAAATATTCTTTCAAAGTGACATCATTGGCATTGGCGATTCATCTCGTTTGTGTTGGTGTGGCAACAACATTCGCGACACAAAGCACTTATGCGCTCAGTACAGAAACGCAGTCATATCATATTCCAGCGGGTTCACTTGCCAGTGTTTTAAATACCTTTGCTGAGCAAGCGGGTACCTCGATTGCAATTGATGCAAATCAGCTCAAAGGTAAACGTAGTCTAGGTTTAAGCGGGCAGTATAATTTAGAAAACGGCTTTCAACATATTTTAGCAGCAACCGAGTTTACTGTGGTGAAAGTTGGAAATGGCTATATATTGAAGCATGTGGATAAAGCTGAAATTAGACCCATACCAGTACAATCTCAGCCTATGACATCAGATCAAGAAAATGTCGTACAGCTTAGCCCAATGACTGTTTTTGGCACAGTCAGTCGCGATACAAAAGGGCAGAATGATGTTTATGATCAAGATATTTCTAGCGTCTATGCCAGCAAAGAGCAAATAGAACGATATAAAGGTGCTCAGCCAGCAGACTTATTTAAGGGAATGGTCGGAGTATACAGTGGTGATGCCCGAAATAGTGGTGCTTTAGATCCAAGTATCCGTGGTGTTCAAGGACCGGGCCGCGTTCCTGTCCTTATTGATGGCACAGAACAGGCACTCACTGTATGGCGTGGCTATAACGGTGCAAACAATCGTAGCTATATTGACCCTAATTTAATTGGTGGGCTACAAGTGATTAAAGGGCCTTCCATCACACGCAATGTAAATACAGGTGTCGGTGGCGCTGTCGTTATTCATACTCTAGCTGTAGATGATGTTTTAAAAGAGGGCAAAAATTTTGGTGGGGAAATAAAAATAGAGACCAGCAGCAATGCGGTGAAACCTCGAGAACCGCAATTACTCACCGGTCAAAGCATTTACGATAATCCAAATTATCCAGCTACAGGAACGGACTGGCAAGGCAATCCAGTTTTCGAGCCTTATTATGATCCATCCTTATTTAAATTAGCACGACAAAATAAAGAAAATAATATTTATTCAGGCGATGATGTTGCAACACGTATTGCTTTGGCAGGACGTAGTGATAATTTTGAAGTTTTGGCTGCTTATGCTTATCGTAATAAAGGCAATCATTTTGCAGGGAAAAATGGCAGTGATTTTTATGATAAACCTGCCACAGGACGATTTAATTACGTTCCATACCTTGCCAAAGTTTACCCAGGAGGTACAGAAGTTCCCAATACATCCCTTGAAACTGAATCTTATTTGTTGAAAGCGACATGGAAACCAACAGATGAACAGCGTTTAGAGTTTGGTTATCGGGACAGTTCAATTACCAATGGAGAAATTCTGCCTTCGCGAATTGCTTGGGGTGAGCTGGTAAAAAATAAAGCAGGGGTACCGCAATGGCCTTTAAGTCATATCGACTCTAAAGCCTATAATATGGAATACAAATATCAACCTAAAAACAATAATTTAGTCGATTTTTACGGCAATATTTGGCGGACAGATACCAAGAGTCATACCTATAGTTCAGGTGGATTTCCCAATGATACCAATACAAACTTAGGTGTTTTTGTGAACAGTGCTACTGCAAACTCAGACAACACCCGTCAAGGAATGACCTTGAGTAATAAGTTTAAATTGCTGTCTAATCTGGGCTTAACAGTAGGGGGAAGTTTTCAAAAAGAAAAACTCAGTTCAGATGATATTTATAAAGATCCGAATATTAACGGAACAAATTTGGGCTATAGGATGCTACCGCGAGCAGGCGAACGAGAAGAGAAAGAGTTTAATTTTAACTTTGACTACCAACCTATCTCATGGCTGAATTTAAGTGCAGGTGCAAGATATCAAAATTATTGGGCATTTGATGATTTTCTCAATGAACGAGTCAATGCGGGTGATCCTCAATTCAGCCTGATTAAAAAAGCCACAGCATTAAACATGACTTATTATACAAAAAGAGCAAATATGACCCCTGCACGAGAACAACAATTAAGAGAAATGTTTGATGCAGAAGCTTTGGCTCAGGGGTGGACGGAAGAATATAAGCAACAGGAATTAAAAAGAAGTCTATACGCTAAACAGAATACGATCGAATATAAAAAGGATAGTCGTGGAAAATTAACCATTGCCAATAATCCATTTTTAAATGGTACTTTGGTGGAGGGTAGGGATTATGGATATTATACGGATGGCACTCCAAGTGGTTATGAAGATATTGATTTAACCAAAACAGGTGTGCAAAAAAGCAAAGATCATGGTTGGACACCGACAGCTTCAGCAACGGTAAACTTTAGCCCCAATAGTAGAATGTATTTGCGCTATAGCGAAGCGTATAGAATGCCAAGTATGTTTGAAAGTACGCTCGGGTTTTCTGGAACCTTAAGTGGTTATAAGTTAGAACCAGAGCATGCATCGAATTATGAACTTGCCTACGTTCATAATTTATCAGAGTTATTTAAAAACAGCAGCTATGCAGATATTAAATTGGCTTATTACTATAACAAAACCAAGAATGCGATTGAGCGTAGTCCAACTTTAGCATTTAGTAATATCGATAGTCTTACTACAGAAGGCTTGGAACTGCAAAGTCGTTTTGACAATGGGCGTTTCTTTACTGACTTAAGTGCCAATTATCGTTTTAAGAATAAAGTGTGTGATGAAAATTCAGCAATGCTTTTAGGAGCGAATCACCAGTTTTTATTAAATCGTTGTGTAGATGATGGATTTGTAGGGGGATATTTGGTCAGTATGGCAACCCCAAAATATTCAGTAAATTTGACACTCGGTGGGCGATTCTTTGATCAAAAACTCGAAGTCGGAACGCGTGCAAGTTATCACCATAAGTATGAAAATCCTGAAACGAAAAACTATAACGATTTAGAGATGAGTTATTACGCGAATACGCCTTTGGCATGGAATTCAATGACCATTTTAGATGCTTATATTAATTATCGGTTGAAACAAGACACCTTATTTGAATTGGTGGGGACTAATCTCACTGATGAATTCTATATTGATCCATTAACTCGTTCGGCAATTGCAGCACCAGGTCGAACATTTAAGCTAAGCATTAGCCATAAGTTTTAAAGGAATTTATAGGTAATGAACTGAATTTATTGTCACTTAGTGGGCAATAAATGTGTGGTAAGAATAAGACTTGTACTCCTTGATTTTACACTTGAATTGAAAAATTAAAATCAGTGCAGCACATGTTTTATTTTAAATGATAATCATTAAGTTTTTTATTTTTATTCTTAATGATAAAACTTAAACTCATATCGAGGAACTTAAAATGAAACTTCAATCTATCTCATTGGCTGTTTTACTATCTGTTGGTTTAGTCGGTGTTGCACAAGCGGCCGTAGTCGGTGAGACGAGTGATGGCACTAAAGTTTTGGTTGGTTCGACTGGTTCACTTGGGCCAAATCATCCAAACTCAGGTGTTGGTTTTGGTGTTAAAACCCTTTATAACGGTGCAATAGTTGCATTTTCAGGGTTTAACGGCTATGCAGATGGCAATGGTGTGGTACGTCTAAGTCCGTACTTACCAGGGCTTCCAGCGTCTCATGCTGGAATTGGTTATGCCAACTATAAACAAGTGCCTACACAAGACGTTTGGTTTGGTGAGTGGAATGCAGAAGCCAAAGATGCCAGCGGTAAGCGTCTAGGTACAGCTGATCCAGCGACACATACTGTTTATTACAACGGTAAAGATGCGGATACCAGCGTACCATCTACAGGTACTGCAAATTATAGCGTTCAAGGTGTCAATAATTATAATGGCTCTAATTTATTGTCAGGTACGTTTACTGCTAACTTTGCAACTAAACAGTTAACGGGTTCATTGAGCGATAGTTCACGTACCTTTAATTTAGGTACTGCAACCATTAATAATGATGCAACGATTAGTGGTTCAAATGCATCTTGGACAGGTGGTCCTTCTGGTGGTGATGTTTCAGGTCAGTTCTATAATAGTCAAACCAGCTTAGCAGGTATTGCAACATTTGCTGGTAATAGAACATATGATGTAGCTTTTGGTGGTAAGAAATAATGATTTGAATGAGAAAGGCTTACTTCGGTAAGTCTTTCTTTTTTATTCTATTTGGTGAGTTTATAGATGAAAAAAATAGTATTGCTTGGTGCCGTATTGCAGTGTGGACAATGCGTTTATGCAGCGGATGATACCAGTATCAGGTTAAATCAGGAAATTAGCCAACAGCAATATCAAAATGATAAGAAACTACTCAAATCAGATGATCCTCAAAAAGACCAAGCATTGCCGAATCTGATCATACAAGGTCAGGAATATATGGTGAAGGATGAACCCGCGGAAGTTGCTTATGCGCTTTACTTGGCAGTGATGCAAAAACAATGGCAAGTCGCTTTACGTTATCTTGAAAAATATAAAAATTTTCCAAATTATGATCAGGCATTGACGGAATTTGCTGAGGGTGTCATGGCACGCACGCAGGGGAATTTAAGTTTAGCTGAGAGCAAACTAAAACACAGTTTAGAGATTCAATCGAATAATTTAATGACTCAACTTGAACTGGCTCGTGTTTACACGGAACAACAAAAAAATCAGCAAGGTCAACAGTTATTTCAGCAGATTCAATCTCAATTGGATCTGTCTACAGATCCCGCTGCCTAAGGTGTTCGTCAAACCGTAGAGATGTATATCAAAGGGCTTAAACAACGAGATGAATGGCATGGTTCATTGGCTTTTGGTTCACGTTATGCCAGTAATGTTAATAATGCTTCCGATAAATACGACATCATTACATATTATGGCATTGACCCTGAGACTAAGAAGGTCGTTCCTATTGAACAAGTAAAGCGTGGCACACCTGACGCGATCAGTGCGCAAGGTTTGGATTATGAAGCCACCTTAACTAAACGATGGTCGCTTTCTGGACAACATGGCATTGCATTGCGTGGATTATTCTATGGTCAAGTTTATCCAGAGCAGACTGATTATAATGAATTAACTTTTAACTTAAATGCGGGTTATAGTTATTACAACGAACGTAATCAAGTCTTGATTGCCCCCGTATTTGAACATAAATACTATGCCCACGACTCGCTGTATAGTGCCTATGGGCTAAGGGGTGAGTGGATGCGTTTTATCTCTAACGACAAAGCTGTCAAGTTAGAAGCCGAAATGAAAGATATAAATTATTCCCAGTATAAAGGCCAAGATGGCATGGAATATTCAGTCTATTCAACCTTTTGGAAAATTTTACCAAAAAACTGGACGCTATTTGGCGGACTGGATTTTGTTGACCATAATACCCAAGAACAATATTTTACGGCTTATCAACAACAAGGTGTACGTTTAGGGCTTTCCAAGAACTTTGAGTCAGGTTTTAACGCAAATTTATTTAGTTCTTTTCGTTGGCGTCAATTTGATAAATTTACTCCAGTGTTGGAGGCTAGACGACATGATTTTGAACAAAATTATACTTTAATTCTAAGTGCACCACGCTGGGTTTTTTATGGTTTAACACCTAATCTCACTTATCAATATAATCAAAATAACAGCAATGTAGAGTGGCTATATTCTTATGATAAACATAATGTTAGTTTAAAGCTGGAGCATCGGTTTTAAAATATTGTAGAGGTTTTATTTCTATTTGAGGAATTGAAAGCATATCAAAGAGGTCTTCTTACTGAATTCTAATTTAGACATTTATATAGTTAACTTGTCAAAAAATTCATACACAAGAAATTAATATTTATAATTAAATCAATTTCATGGAAAAATAAAATTGTTTGATTATAAAAATGCTTGCAATGCCACACTTTATGTTCAAAGTTTAAATAGCTTTGCCTAGGCGATGCCTCACTTTTCAGAGATGAAAAGATGACAAAAATCTTTCGTTTAACAGGGCTCTTGCGCTGCAAACAAAGCAGTGCTTTATTTTTGCTCATATACCCCCGCCCAACGGCGACATCCATGTCGCCCCACGGTAGGACAACCATCTATTATTCAAAAATACGAAAAACGAATTGATAACCAATAGCTTCCATAAGTTCATACAAAAACATAAGCTTCATTTATGATCAATGACTTGATGCAAATCACTTGTATGTATGATTAGGTGGTTTGACTATAGTCAAATTGAATTTCAATAAATCTAAGTTTTAAATGGGTCTAAGATATAGAGGAAATCACTTGATTCACTCTGTTCATTCATCATTTATTGAGCAAGAAAGCTGAGAGCTTCTTCAATCAAGTCTGAAATTTCTTTTGGATGTGATGCCAAAGAAGCATGGCTTGCATCTAACGAAATCACTTTTTTTGCATTTAGGCGTGCAGACATGACTTTTTGATTTTCAGGGTGGATCATTCGGTCTTGAGTCGAGATTTGATACCAAGATGGTTTCGTTTTCCATGCTGGCGTGGAAATCGTATCGCCAAAAGTGCTTGCTACTGGCGCTTTTTGGGTGACACCCATTGCAAACCCTTCATCTTTACTTAAATCCTGACAGAAACTTTCATGGAATTTATCTGCTTTAAGCCAGAGATAACCATCACTGTCTGGTTCTAAGTTTGGTGCAGCCTCAGGTAAATGTTGTTGAGTAATGCCACCAGGGCTTTCGTTTGAGTCAGGTGCAAAAGCAGCAATATAAACCAGGCCTACGACATTCGCTTGATTGCCAGCTTCAGTAATTACAGCGCCACCATATGAGTGACCAACCAGAAGGACATCTCCTTTAACTTGCGCAATCATTTTTCTTGTTCGTTCAACATCTTCAGCCAGTGAGCTAAGCGGGAGTTCTACTGCACGTAATGATCCATAACCTCGGTGAGACAGCTCAGTTACGACTTTACTCCAATGAGCAGCGCCTCCCCAAAATCCGTGTACGAATATAATTGTCGGTTTATTACTCATGTATCTCTCCTAGCTAAATGCTATTGTATTTGTTGAGCTAAATGGTTGAAGAATTTTTGTGTAAAGATTGGATATATACAGAATGTAATTTTTATACTCAAAAAAGCTTCTATAAACGATTATTCATGTTTAAATTCAATTTAACAATAACAGAAACACCAATGTTTTTGCAGAAACACTTTTTAGGAATTGTGACAAAAAAATGAGAGATGAATATGCAGAAAAAAGTGCTTTAACGGATATATTCTTTGATATTTATCAATTTGCAAAAATATCAGGTGAGATCTATGACTTCGCGCGATTTACAGATCAACAACAGTTAAGCTTTAAACAGGATTATGCATATATCCATATCGTTCAGCAGGCGACATGCAGACTTAAAGTTGCATGCACTAACCTAGATCTCGTTTTAAAAGCAGGGGATATTATTGTTCTACCTTCAGTAGGAGAACACACGATTGAATTGTTGGATGCCGAAAACCAAGCAGCCGCTGTGATTAGCTGTATTTTTAAACTTAGTGGGATTTATGGCGAAGCCATAATCGAAGGGTTGCCTCGCTATATCCATGTCCCATCGCACAATGATACGGATAAAATTGCAGAATGGGTGCCAATGACTGTTGCTGCGATAAAGCTTGAACTTGAACATCCTAGCCTTGGTAGTCAAGTGATGCTTTCAAGGATTATCGATCTTTTATTGGTGTGGTCAATACGGTTTTGGTTGGCAAAGGCAACCATTGAACATAAAAGCTGGATTGTTGCTTTACGTGACCCCACGATTAGTAAAGCATTATTTTTGCTGCATGATCGTCCTGCTTATCCATGGGATGTAGAAAATTTGGCTCAATCCACCCATCAATCACGTTCAAGTTTTGCTAAAAAATTTGTTGAACAGGTCGGTGTTTCTCCAATTCAATATTTAAAAAATTGGCGGATGAGACTGGCAAGTCAGTTTTTAAAAGAGACAGACAAAAATATTTTTCAAATTGCTGAATTAGTAGGATATAGCTCACAAGCAGCATTCACTCGTGCCTTTACACAAACATATGGGTGCGCACCAAAAGTATTTAGAGCATCATTGATGCAGAGTCATCAATAAATACAGATAATCAACTGTAGCTTTTTATGCTTTAAATGCTTTTTAACACTGAATCGTACTTAGCCAAACTGATCCAGAACAGCAATAAAACTTAAAGATTTAGGTTAGATTTCAGGTTTTATTGAAGATGAACAAAAATTGGTTAATGTCATAAATGTAATTCCCAAGACCGTGAATTGTATAGTTTCGACCTCTAGAATGAAGTGATACATCAATGGGAAGAATGACATGAAAACTTTAATCAGATTAGCTGTTATTGGTCTTTGTAGTGTTTCAAGTTTAAGTTTTGCATCACATCAAAATACGCAAGAAATACGCATTGATCACTTTGGTACAGGTAGCGATGGAGATAATACGTCAGGTCTTTTATTGAAAGAGCCAATAAAACTTGTGCCTTATTTAAAGCTTGATCAAAATAAGGAGCCGAGAATTGAACATTATGGCACAGGCAATGATGGAGACAATACCACAGGGTTATTATTAGTCGATCATGAAAAGTACTATGCGGCAAACACATCTACTGTGCAAGTTGATACTGGACGTATAGATCATTACGGTACTGGAAATGATGGAGACAATACCACGGGCTTGCTCCTCAAAGATTAATTTACAAAAAATATAGAAGCTTGTTGATAAAAATAGTGACATGTTGATAAGTAATATAAATAAAGATAAAAAAATGGGTGTAATCAATACACCCATTTTTCATTTAAACCAATCTCGTGTTATTGCGCTGCTTTTTCAGCTGCGATTGAAGCAATTGCTGCATCAACACCGTCAATAGAATCTGCAGCTTTTTTAATACGAGCAAGTGCATCAACTAGTACTTCATCAGCAGTCGCATAAGAAATACGCATATAGCCGCCTAAACCAAAAGCATCACCAGGAACTACAGCAACACCAGTTTCTTCCAACAACCATTCTGAGAATTCTGTGCAAGATTTTAAACCTTTTGCACGAATTAAAGGACGAATATTGGCATAAGCATAGAATGCGCCATCAGCAGGTAAGCAGCTAATCCCTTGAATTTCATTCAAACCATTCACAACTAAATCATGACGGCGTTTGAATGCTTCAATCATCGGTTGAAGTACATCTTGAGGACCATTTAACGCAGCTTCAGCAGCAACTTGTGAAATCGAAGTTGGGTTTGAAGTTGATTGTGATTGGATTTTTTTCATTGCACCAATCAATTTTGCAGGTCCTGCTGCATAACCGATACGCCATCCAGTCATTGCATATGCTTTAGATACACCGTTAAGTACGATAACGCGCTCATAAAGGTCAGGAGCTACAGTCGCAATGTTGTAGAACTCATCATCCCAACGGATCGGCTCATACATATCATCAGAAGCAACATAAACTTGAGGATATTTACGGAGCACTTCTGCTAAAGCTTCAAGTTCAGCTTTGCTGTAGATCATGCCTGTTGGGTTAGAAGGACTATTTAAAACCACCAAACGTGTTTTGTCTGTAATCGCAGCTTCTAGTTGAGCAGGTGTAATCTTGAAACGTTGTTCTTCACCACATTTCACGATGACAGGAACACCTTCAGCAATGATCACCATATCTGGATAGCTTACCCAATATGGCGCTGGAATAATGACTTCATCACCTTTGTTTAACAAAGCAAGTGCTAAGTTAAAGAAAGACTGTTTACCACCGCAAGAGACTAAAATCTGATTTGCAGCATAGTCAAGATTGTTATCACGTTTTAGCTTCGCAATAATTGCTTTTTTAAGGCCTGGTGTACCATCAACAGCGGTATATTTGGTAAAACCGTTGTTAATCGCTGTAATCGCAGCATCTTTGATGTGTTGTGGGGTGTCAAAATCTGGTTCGCCAGCGCCCAATCCGATTACATTTTTACCCGCAGCTTTTAATTCAGCAGCTTTGTTGGTAACAGCAAGCGTTGGAGACGGTTTGATGGCATTTACACGATCAGAGAGACGTACGTCCACGGCATTATTCCTTCTTATAGGGATTAAAAAAATAAAAAGCACATTATCATAGCCTAATTTTTCATGTTTGGTCGTCTAATATCTATTCAAATTCAATAAATATTCACGAAAAGCAAAAATTAATGTATCAAGAGAATACAAATAAAAGTGAAAGTTTAAGAGCACTCGCATCAAAGCCGAAATTTACGTACAATATAGTCAGTTAAAATTGAGTGAATCACATGAGCACCCAAAATACTCCCAAAAAGAAGCCATTGGTGAATTTACCATTTCCAATGCCATCATCTTTAGAAAATGATGATGATGTTGCCCATAACAACGTTCGCCCTAAACCTGAGCAATACGCAGACCGTACTTGGATGCCACCTCGTGGTACACGTCGTTCGATGGGAAAACGTTAAGTGTGTAAAATATAAAAATAGGTGCTTGATGCACCTATTTTTATATTAAGTGTTCAAAAGAATATTTTTTCAAGCTTATTGTTTATCTTTGTTGATGGTTAAGCACCGTCATTTAGCATTTCCGTGACATATTCATAATATTTTTTTTTCTTTTGATACATCAGTAAATCTGCTCGTTTTAGCATATTATCTATACTTTCATTTGCACCTGTTGTTGCGTAACCAATTGCAACGCTGATAGGTTGTGACGAGTAGTACTGGTTATCTATATTGAGTAATTCTTCAATAGTCATGATCATTGATTCGACGGTTTGCTCATTTGCCGCAGGCATGAGAATTACAAACTCATCTCCACCAATACGAGAAGCAGTATAACTTGTATTGGTAATGGTACGAGTCAGAATATTGCCCATACGTCGAAGTAATTCATCCCCAACATCATGACCTAACTGATCGTTGATGGCTTTTAAACCATTCATATCAATAAAAATGGCTGAAGTCGGGCGTAGTACGCCACGCTCTAAACGATTGATTTCTTCTGTATAAAATGAACGATTAAATAATTTTGTGAGAACATCATGTTTTCCTAGATATTCCAAATACGTTTCTGCTTTTTTTCGTGCAGTAATATCAGTCAATGCGACTTGAACAAGACTCCAATCATGTTCATAACCTGGGAAAACAGTGAATTGGAGTAATACATTTCGTACTGAACCATCTAATGCATAATTTACAGCTTCACGTTGATGATGAATTTTACCATTCCATAGCTCAATCAGTTGCTCACGGAAAGTCTGGTACATCTCTTTTGCAAATACTTTATTTAAGTTTTTAAATAAGGTCTCTTTATCTTTGGCTTTAAATAAATCCAGTGTTGCTTGGTTGACGTCTAATAAGATGATGTCTTCTATACACTGGTTTACAAAGTCAGTATGAACATCTAAGAAGGTACGAAAATCTTCGATACCAATTTCACGGAGTTGATCTATACGTAGTCTTACACGACTAAAATCTTCCACCCACAATGAAGTTGGCGAATAAATAAAGCGAGATTCTGCCAGTTGGCGATTTTTTTCTTCTAAACGGCGCGCATTTTGATAGTCAGTAATATCTTCAGTGGTGACTAAAACTCGGTCTAAACTGACTTCTGAACCCGGCAAAATGATACCGCGTAATTTGATATCTAACTTTTTACCTGAAATCGTGTAATTGACAGTAGTATTTGAAAATTCAGCTTCTCCATTCCAAAGTGCAACCAATTCTTTAATATGTGAATGCAGCATTTCTTTCTGAAAAATAATATCTAAGCTCTGATAGAGGTGTTGTTGAGTTCTTGCTTCAAATAAATTTAAGGTTTTTTTATTGACCTGAAGAATCTTAATTTTATGCGCACAAGCTGTGATCTGGTCTGGATTTTCTTCTAAAAAGCTTTGTAGATCTGTGATTCCTTGACTTTTCCATTGGTTAAATTGTTCTTTTACTTCGCTATAGTCTTCTAACCACATTGGGGTAGGGGATATATCAAAAATAGAAGAATCAGAAAATTCCATTATAAGATTCTCGTTCGATGTGAGGTGCTTTAGAATATTTGAAATATATCCTAAAAAAGGAGGATATAAAATAATAAAATTCATGATATTTATTACTAATCGTATTTTATGATAACTGGTTATCGTTTAATTGGATTTGCACAACTGTTACTTAATTCAAATTATATTTTTAATCCGTCAAACTATTAATCGGTCTTCAATAAATAATATGCTTGCTTATCTTGATACATAATTTTATCTGCTTTTTTTAATAACTCATCGATATTTTTATAATGGTGAGTTGTTGCATAACCAATCGCCACATGAAGTGGATGTTGCGGATTGTTAATTTGATCAAGTTCTATTTCTTGCTTAATTATTTTAAGCAGTAGCTCTATATGCTGATAATTTGATTCAGGCATAAGAATCACAAACTCATCACCACCAATACGGGAAACAGAATATGGGGTGGTTATGGTGGATTTTTTTAAAAGATTTGCAAAACGTTGAATCAGCAAATCACCAATATGATGGCCCTGTAAATCATTAATCCTTTTTAAACCATTGATATCTAAGTATATACATGAAAGTGAACTGAATGGGGTAGTTTGTAAGCGTTGAATTTCACCTACAAAAAAAGTTCGATTATATAATTGAGTTAATTGATCATGCTTGCTTGCATATAGCAGATGATCTTCTAATTTCTTACGCTCTGTTAAATCGGTAAAGGCAATTTGCACGGTATCCCAGTTATGTTTTGAATCTGGAAAAATAACAAACTGTTCGAGGACATGTAGCAAATCTCCGTTGATTGACCGATACTCACATTCTCGCTTAAGCTGATGATGGCCATCCCATAAATGTAATAATTGTTTATAAAAATTTTGTTGATAATTCTCTCTGAAAATATGATTTAAATGCTGATAAAAATGTTGTTCATTGTTGGCATTAAATAAATCCAGTAAAGCTTGATTTACACCAACTGATCGAATATTTTCAAAACAAAGAAATAGAAAATCAGGGTTTTGCTGAATATATTGATCTAAGTCAGTGACATTATTCGCTAGCAATTGATTAAATAATGATTTTATTTGGCTATAGTCTTTGACCCAGAGGGCAGTGGGTGAATGCAAAAATAGGGATTCTGCAATCCGACGTGTATTTTGACACTGAGAGATATCTTCCGTGGTTAATAAAACTCGATCCCAACTTTCTTTCGCATCCGTTAAAATATTGGCTCTAAGTTGGATATCAATTTTTTTACCTTTGCAGCTAAGGTTGACCACTTGAATCGAGCAATCTTTTTCTTTATTCCAAAGTGCTGAAAAAAATTGGATATGTAATAGTTCAGTATTTTCTGTATGCATTTCCGGAAATTTTTCTAAAATCTCCGCTAAATCATCAGCTTCATATAAAATCAGAGTGCTTTGATTGATATGAATTGTACGGATCGCTGCCAAACAGGGTTTTAAACGGCTAGTATCCTCCAATAGATGTTGTTTAATATCGGGAATACCTTGCGCCGTCCACTGATCAAATATTTTTTTTATACCACTAAAATCTTGTAACCACATGGCAATTGGAGACAAATCAAATATTGTTAAATCCATTTGCTCCATACGCTTTCCAATATCACTCTTATTAGTTTAGGGGTGTTGACATTTTATAAATGACTTGCCTTGTATCGTCTAAAAATGACTTATAGGCTCAAACAGAATCGGGCTGTCATCAGACCTTGTTCCGAGCGATATGACTTAAGTAAAAATTAAACATAGATTGGTTCAATCAAAAATAACCACACACTGAAGTATATTACTTTTTAGCCCGATGTTCTGCTTTTGGTGCAGCAATGGTACGCTGGCCAGTCCATACTGAAATAAAGTCTGTTTCATTTAAATTATAGAGTTCTAGAAGCGCTAAAATAGCTCCCCCAAAAATCATTGAACCCTCTGAATCAGACTGAAATTCAAATACTTTTCCATTTAGATTGTGAAGAATATCTTGTATTTCAAAAATACGATCTCGACCATTACTATCATTTGGATACATGGGTGTATTGAGAATAATTGTAGCGAGACTTTTTTCAGCTTCAGTTAAATCTAAGCTTTGAATTTTTTGTTCTATATCTGAACTAAAAATGACCTCATCTGATATAAAGCTATGCAGCAATTTTTGTGTGAGCTTAGGCAAAGTTTTTTCTACAAATGGGCGGAATGAAGCAGGGAAGATCACATTGCGTGAAATACCTTTAAACATGGGGGCAATTTCTTCAACTTTATAGCCAGCAACACCACAACCCACAGAAGTAATAAAATATTTTATCTTCGGGTGATTTTTTGTATAAATTTTAAAATCATCAATATAGTGTTGAATTTGCGAAAGTGGCATTTGCTGTAAATGTTCATTCATGGTGGGTATAGCAAAACTTTGTCCCGCCCAGCCACGTCCAACACCTTTAGTTGCGCCAAAATGTAAATGTGCTGTTTTTGCAGCACCGCCTTGATGAGTACCCGCCATATTACTACCAAAAACAAACACAGTATCTTCTGGCAAAGTTTTGATTATGCTTTCATCATGATAGTGATATGTCATGTTTTTCAATCTTTTAATTCGCTTGTTTCCATGTTGCTATTGAAATAAAAAAGGGTCAAGGTATTTGTTGAATATTGTGTAAAAAGCCCCATCTAGAATAGGTGTCAATGTATGGGTTTAATTGGTTTCTGTTAAACTATTATGGCTTCTTCCCGATTGGTTAAAGAGTGAATTATTGTGAGTGAACATCAACCTTTTGAACTTGTTACAAATTATCAACCTGCTGGAGATCAACCACAGGCAATAGCAAAATTAGTCGAAGGCATAAATAAAGGTTTTCACGATCAACTTCTACTCGGTGTAACGGGTTCAGGGAAAACCTACACCATGGCAAATGTGATTGCGCAAACGCAACGTCCAACTATTGTCATGGCACATAACAAAACTCTTGCTGCACAATTATATGGTGAATTTAAATCCTTTTTCCCAAACAATGCAGTTGAATACTTCGTTAGTTATTATGACTACTATCAACCCGAAGCTTATGTTCCATCTTCGGATACCTTTATTGAAAAAGATTCAGCGATCAATGATCACATTGACCAGATGCGTCTCTCTGCTACGCGTGCTTTATTAGAACGCCGTGATGCTATTATTGTCGCATCAGTATCCGCAATCTATGGTTTGGGTGATCCGAATGCTTATATGAGTATGTTATTGCATATTGTACAAGGGGACAGAATTAGTCGTGATGATATTATTCGCAGACTTGTTGAAATGCAATATACGCGAAATGAGTTGGAATTTTTACGTGGTACTTATCGTATTCGTGGCGAAATTATCGATATTTTCCCTGCTGAATCAGACCAACACGCAGTTCGTGTTGAGTTGTTTGATGATGAAGTCGATTCAATTCGATGGTTTGATCCAATTACAGGGAAAATGGTACGTAAAGCACCACGTGTGACAATCTATCCGAAAAGTCACTATGTCACTCCAAAAGATAATCTACAACGTGCAATTGGAACGATTCGGGATGAACTGGCTGATCGATTAGTTTTTTTTAAAGACCATGAAAAATTACTCGAAGCACAGCGGATCGAACAGCGCACACGTTATGATTTAGAAATGATGCAACAGTTAGGCTATACCAACGGTATTGAAAACTATTCACGTCATTTATCTGGTCGTCCAGCGGGTGAGGCGCCACCTACATTATTTGATTATATCCCAGATGATGCTTTATTAATTATTGATGAGTCGCATGTGACTGTACCCCAAATTGGTGCAATGTATAAAGGCGATCGTTCACGTAAAGAAAACTTGGTCAATTATGGTTTCCGTTTACCAAGTGCATTGGATAATCGTCCAATGAAGTTTGAAGAATGGGAACGTATCGTCCCAACCACCATTTATGTTAGTGCAACACCGGCTAAATATGAACTTGAAAAATCTGAACAAGTTGCCGAACAAGTGGTGCGACCAACAGGATTGGTCGATCCAGAAATCGAAATACGTCCTGTTTTAACGCAAGTGGATGATGTTCTTTCAGAAATTAATATCCGTAAAGAACTTGATGAGCGTGTTTTAGTCACTACTTTAACCAAGCGTATGGCAGAAGACTTAACCTCATATTTAAAAGAATATGGGGTGAAGGTGGCTTATCTGCACTCAGATATTGACACAGTTGAGCGAGTCAAAATTATTCATGATCTTCGTACAGGCGTACATGATGTTCTGGTCGGGATTAACTTATTGCGTGAAGGTTTGGATATGCCGGAAGTTTCTTTGGTTGCCATTCTTGACGCAGATAAAGAAGGTTTTCTTCGTTCTGAACGATCGTTAATCCAAACTATTGGTCGTGCTGCACGACATTTAAAAGGTAAAGCGATTTTATATGCTGACCGTATAACCGATTCGATGCAGAAAGCTATAGATGAAACCGATCGTCGTCGGGCTAAACAAATCCAATTTAATGAAGAGCATGGTATTATTCCACGTAGTGCTGTACGCCAAGCAATTAAAGAAATTGATACGGGTGAGGTTATTAGTGATGATCAAATTGAAGTAAACATAAATGATCAGCATCAAGCTTTAACTGCTGATGAACGTCACATTTTGTCTGATCCAAAACTGTTTACTAAGCATATTACGAGACTCGAAAAAGAAATGCTGAAAGCATCTAAAGAATTACAATTTGAACAAGCTGCGCGTTTACGAGACGAAATTGTGCGTTTAAAAAATAGAATGTTAAAATAATTGCTTTATTGACGTGATTTCACTTTTGCACTTGCTGTAGCTTTAGGCCAAACAAGGATACATAAAGCTACAGTCTAAGTTTAAATTTATGATTATTTTATAATAAATAGTAAAAAGTAATGCTGAGGGTATAAAGTGCAATCATTTAAAATATTACCCAAATTATATGACTTCAAAAAATTAATAATCGTGTTGGGGGTGGTTTTTTCGAGCTTTTTATATCCAAAAGCCTATGCTGAAAATTCGACTTTAGCAGCGATTCCAAAATTGGAATTGGGTCAATATTTAGGATTATGGTATGAAATTGCCCGTAAACCAATGTATTTTCAAAAAGACTGTAAGTCAGATGTCACTGCACGTTATACCGTAAATGAATATGGTAATGTTGCAGTAGATAATCGATGCGTCGATCAAAATGGACAAGAATTGCGTTCACTGGGTGAAGCATTTATCAGTAATGAGCCTTTTAATTCAAAATTTAAAGTGAGTTTTATTCCAGAAGCGGTTCGTTGGATGCCTGTGGGCCGTGGTGATTATTGGATTTTAAAAATTGATTCACACTATCAAATGGCTTTGGTCGGAGAACCTAAACGAAAATATTTGTGGTTACTGTCTAGAGATCCTCATCCAGATGAAGCAAAGGTGATTGAATTTCTCCGCTATGCGCAGACGGTAGGTTTTAACTTAAAAGATCTGATTCGAACCAAACAGAATACGCAAGAATAAAATAGAAAATTTAAGTTGATATATTTTAAATATTAAAGTAGTTGTAAATCCTTAATTTTGAAAATAATTGAGAATTCAAATTAATTTTGGGTGAAGGTGTTTATAATGCCTAAGAGTTTATTTGAAAATCATGGTGAGGCCACAGATGTTTAAGGGCGTCGTATTGTCTGTATTGGCATCTGTAACGTTTGGGGTCTTATATTTTTATACCAAATTGTTGGGCGATCTAGATAGTCAGCAAACCTTTGGTTGGCGGATTATTGCGACTTTACCGTTCCTTACTTTATTCATGCTATGGAGTGGTGATTTTGTTCATGTTAAAGCGATTTATTATCGAATCCTCAAACAACCTGCTTTATTACTTTTATTAATCATTACATCTATTTTGACCTGTTTCCAATTATGGCTTTTCTTGTGGGGCCCAATGAATGGGCGGGGATTACAAGTTTCACTTGGGTATTTTCTATTACCCTTGGTCCTTGTACTCGCAGGTAGTTTATTTTATAAAGAGAAATTATCAAAATTCCAAATGGTTGCCGTTGCTTT
The DNA here is from genome assembly GCF_058242925.1 of Acinetobacter sp. LipI_19. Taxonomy (NCBI): domain Bacteria; kingdom Pseudomonadati; phylum Pseudomonadota; class Gammaproteobacteria; order Moraxellales; family Moraxellaceae; genus Acinetobacter; species Acinetobacter sp. LipI_19. The sequence continues at coordinate 2,179,892 of NZ_JBZAYK010000001.1, read as the reverse complement.
TGCTGTGCTTGGTGTAGGGCATGAATTATGGCGTTTGGGTAGTATTGCATGGGAAACACTAAGTGTTGCATTAGGTTACTCTCTTTATTTCTTGATTCGAAAAACCATCAAAACCGATAATTTAGGTGGCTTTTGGTGGGATATTTTAATTTGTATTCCTATTGCAATTTATTTCACCCAAACTGGATTAGAAGCATATAGTCAATTTGCTAACTCACCCGTTTTAATTCTTGTGGTTGCAGGGCTTGGAGTTTTGAGTGCAATTGGTCTAGGTAGCTATATTTTAGCCAGTCGTTATTTGCCGATGGTTTTGTTTGGGTTATTAAGTTATTTAGAACCTGTTTTGTTGGCGCTAGCCTCGTTGGCGTTGGGAGAGTCTATTTCTGCAGATGAATGGTTTACCTATATTCCAATTTGGTGTGCTGTGAGTATTTTGGTATTAGAGGGGATTTGGCATATCTATCAACAAAACAATAAACGGAAAAATTTAGTATTGAATATTGAAAAATTGGACGAAAGAATCCGTTAGTTAAAACAAAGATCGATAATAGTTGGATTGTCATTTAGAATCGTGACTTTAACAAGATCTAACTCATTAGATGTGTGATAGCTTTACTATTAACAGCAGGTTAAGTGTAGCAATTTGGAATTTAAAGATCTAACATGATCTTTATTTTTCTTCTTACTCTAATAAAGTCAATATCACGACTAAAATCCACATAGAACTGAAATATTATTTAAAGATCAAGGCATAATTTAAAATAAAATACCCAGTATGACAAAATTCTATAAAAATGTATCACGATTTGATTTCAACTAAATGAGAATTACATTACAATTGTGGGGTTTAAAATCCATGTCTAGATATACATAAATAGAGGACGTATCTGTGAGCAAAGACACTATCATCGCCCTACATGCAGAGCACCAAGGTCGCTGGAAAAACCGTGAAGAAATTGCGGAACGTATGATTGCATTAATCGGTCAATTATACCGTGAAAAAAACATTGTGACTTCTGTGTACGGTCGTTCTTTAGTGAACCGTTCAGTAATTCAAATCCTTAAAGCACACCGTCGTACACGTATGATGGATGTTGAGCTTTCTGTTGTACATACTTTCCCTATTTTAGAAGCTTTAGCGAAATTAGATAATATCGGTTCTGCTGAAGTTGATTTAGGTAAACTTGCAGTTGAATATAAAGAAAAGGGTGGCGATATTGATGCATTTGTTGCTCAAGCTGTTCAATCTTTAGAAGGTCGTCCCGCACAAGTTGAGCCTAAAGATGTTGTTCTTTATGGTTTTGGTCGTATTGGTCGTATTTTAGCGCGTCTGATCATTAGCCAATCAGGTCTTGGTCGTGGTTTAAGCCTTAAAGCGATCGTTGTACGTAAATCATCTGATGGTGATTTAGAAAAACGTGCTTCATTGTTACGTCGTGATTCAATTCATGGTCCATTTGCAGGAACGATTTCTGTGGATGAAGAAAATGAAGCAATCATTGCAAATGGTAACTTTATCAAAGTGATCTATGCATCTAGTCCTGCTGAAGTTGATTACACAGCTTATGGTATCGACAATGCATTAGTGATTGATAATACTGGTAAATGGCGTGATATCGATGGTTTATCTCAGCATCTTAAATGCCCTGGCGTAAGTCGTGTTGTACTTACAGCACCTGGTAAAGGTGATATGAAGAATGTGGTGTTTGGTGTTAACCAAGCGGACATCATTGATTCAGACAAAATCATTTCTGCTGCAAGCTGTACTACTAACGCAATCACACCAGTTTTAAAAGTGTTAGAAGACAAATACAAAGTGATCAATGGTCATGTGGAAACTGTTCACTCATTTACTAATGACCAGAACTTGATTGACAACTATCACAAAGCAGATCGCCGTGGCCGTGCTGCAACACTGAATATGGTTATTACAGAAACAGGTGCTGCAAAAGCTGTTGCGAAAGCATTACCTCAGTTACAAGGTAAATTAACAGGTAATTCAGTACGTGTTCCAACACCAAACGTTTCACTTGCTATTCTTAACTTAACACTTGAGAAAGAAGTAGATCGTGAAGAAGTGAACGAATATATTCGTCAAATCTCGATCAACTCTAACCTTCAAGGTCAAATTGGCTATACTAACTCTACAGAAGTTGTATCGTCTGACTTTATTGGTTCGCGTACAGCGGGTGTATTTGACGCACAAGCAACAATTACTTCTGGTAACCGTTTAACAGCTTACGTTTGGTACGATAACGAAGTTGGTTATAGCTGCCAAGTATTGCGTATTGCTGAACAAGTATGTGGTGTAAGCTATCCAAAAGTACCAGCTGAAACAAATGCATAATTTCTAAGAGTCGTCGAAAAGGAGCTTCAAATGGAGCTCCTTTTTTTATATTATAAAGTTATGGTTCTATTTAAGTTTTAATTTATGATTCTAATTAAAACTTAGAGAATATTAAAAATAAAGAAAAAATTATCAATTTTTGCTTTAAGTTTGCTGAATTTATCAACAATGATTCACGCAACTCCGCATACAAGTCTTGATTTAACTCCTATATTGCAGGATCGTTTTGAACAAAATTGTGCGATTGGTCAACAATTCGATTTTTATACTCATGATGAGATGCAGGTAATTTTAATGAATCAGGTAGTTAAGGATGAAGTAGAAGAGCAAGCGGCTTACGTCAGCAAAAATTTTAGTTTAAAAATACGACTTACAGGGGATTAGTCGTAAATAAAATTGAATTTTGATGGGGGCGGTTTGACTTTGAGTGAGACGTTGTACTTTGATCTTCCAATGGCTTCAGCCAAACAGCAATTTAATAAGATTAAAAGCAATATACAGCAACCAACTAAAGCTGCAAATTTTGTGATGGCTGGAAAGGGCAAGAGTGATGCAATTGCTATCTGTTTATGGTCTGATAAAAATGGACTTCAATAGTGTTATTGTGAATTAAGTTTTGGGATGATTTCTAAAAGTGATGAAACTTTTTACTATCACATAGAAATAGGTGTATGAAAAGCAAGTTTGCAATGCCACATTTAAAGTTTAAATTGCTTTGCTTAGGTGATGCCTTACGATAGAAAGACCATCTATGGTTTCATCATTATTTAAAACGATACAAGTATTAAATGCTCATTTTTGACTAACGCAAGAAGTCTAATAAAAGCTATTTTATATAAAGTAATTTGCAACAAAGGAAAATCACATGAAGAAAAAGATATTACTGAGCATGATGTTACTGCTAACGGGAGCTACACATGCCAAATCCTTAGAACTACGTCCTTTATTAAAAGATCGCTTCGAACAAAACTGTGCAATTCGGCAGCAATACGATTTTCATAATGAAAATTCAGAACTGATTGCACCACTTGAACACTATACGATTGATGTAAAATATGTGGATAAACAGGTTTATGACTCAACCACGTATAAATTAAAAAATGTCACTTATGCTGGCATTCCTATTCGCAAAATAGAATTTAGTTTTGGTCGTCCCGCGCAACAATACAATCAATATTTATATTTTGATCTGAGTGCTACAACAGCAAAGCAGCGATTTAAAACTCTAAAATTCAATCAAAATCATGAAAAAGGCGATGTGAGTGTTGAGTATAAAAATAATACAGCAATTGTGCAGTGCTATTGGTTAGCTGATTTTTCGAAATAATCCGTAGATTAGATATCAATTGTTTAATAATTAAACAAAATTCTTCGACTTTTATACATAAAAACGCATATTAATTCACATAAGTATTTAAAATAAAAAATAATTAAGGATAAAAATTAAGGACAGGATTTTGCAGTTGAAGCAAGTTATGGCGGGAGTTGCCTTTATTCTTATTGCTACGGTGTGTGGTGTATTGATTGCAATCTGGGTATTTAAACATTTTAATATTTATATTCCACTTGAAAATCAAGCTGTACGTATCGATTTAAAAGAACCTTTACAAGCCAAAGTACAAATTCATGACGCATTAGATGTGGATGTCAAAGGAAAAGTGAAAGCTGAAATTCCTATTCATGAAAAGCTAAACTTACCGATTACACAAACCTTAACCCCACATGTGTATTTTGATAATGAAGTCCCTATTCAAACCACAATTCCTGTGAATGAAGTGATCAAAATCAATCAGGATATGCCGATTGATACCAAGGTTAAAGTCACTGTGTTAGGTAAAGATATTACTTTACCATTAAAAGGGAACATCCCGATTCATATGGATGTGCCGATTAATTTACAAGTGCCACTCAACCAAAATATTCATTTAAAGTTTGATGCCCCAGTAAAGGTGTTACTTAAAGAAAATTTACATGTGCCACTTGATGCGACATTAAAAACCAATATTCCAATTCAGGGCCACCTCAATGTTCCAATTAAATCAGCACTTCAAGCAACAGTAGATGTTCAAAATACATTACCGGTAAAAATTGAAAAAGGGCAACTTAAAATTCCGCTCAATAGTTTAAGGCTATCACGCCGCGATCATCCGCCAGTAAAACCACAACAACCACAGTCCGAAGCTTTAAAATAGGGTGGTATGGAAATGTGGATCTTTAAATCTATACGAAATTTGTTGTTCACTTTTATGAGCGTCGTATTGCTCATTGCGCTGTGCGTTTGGTTGTATTTGAATATTCATGCCTCAATGCAGGTTTCTGCGCAAAGGGCACAAATTCAATTGTCGGAATCTTTACCGACAAAAATCCATGTGGGGAATTATTTACAAACACATGCACAAGGTGCTTTAGATACTGAGTTGACGATTGACCGTGAGTTGGCTTTACCTTTAAAAGGCAAATATTTGGCTAATTTAAGTTTTGTTGTAACAACGCCGATTGAGGTTGAGCTTGATTATGAGACTGATATTCAGATTGAAACGCTAATGCCATTAGAAACAACCACGGATTTGGTTTATCAAAATAAACTACTGCCTCAATTTCCTTTAAAAGTGGATATTCCGATTAAACTTTCGGTGCCATTTAAGTTAAAACGACGTTATCAAGTTCCAATCAAAATTATGTTTGATGGACCTGTTTATTTAGATTTTGATGAAGTGATTCATTTGTATGTGAAGCATAAACTTAAGCCAATACTGAATATTAATGATCCAATGACGATGAGAAAAATTGCGGTGTTCCGTGCAACCATGTACAACACAGAAAGACAGTCCCTAGCAGATCTGGAGATGAATATCGATTTTCCTATCAAAAATATTCATCCTTAATTGCTCAGTATAGCATGGGCTTAAATTTTGTATTAAGCCCATGCTTATCTTTAAAAATGCCTAAAATAAAGCTCTAACCTGATCCTGAATATGCGTTGTTTTACGACCAATTAAATGTTCCAAGTCTTTACTTTCACTATACATTGCACCATTTACAGTCTGTACATCTGCGTCAACAATAACCGCTACTAGTGCATGGGGTAACCCTGCCGTAAGAAGTGACTGAGTATAATCTTCCGAGCTGATATCTTGATACTGTACAGTTTGACCTGATGCCAAAGTGATATAAGAGGCTAAATCTGCAAGGGTAAAATGATTTGAACCTGCAAGCTCATAAGTTTTATTTTCATGATCTGAGGAAGTAAGGACTTTAGCAGCAGCTTCGGCATAATCTAAACGAGAAGCTGAACTGATTTTTCCATTTTGAGCGCTGCCGTAAAGTGTTCCGGTTTCTGCCGTATGTTTAACGTTACCAAGATAATTTTCGCTATACCAATTGTTGCGTAAAAATGTATATTTCAAACCACTTTGCAGAATGAGAGCTTCTGTTTCACGATGTTCTTGCGCTAAACCTAGTGGATTATCTGTTGCATTGAGTAAGCTGGTATAGGCAATGTATTCAACTTTGGCTGCGACAGCTGCCTCTATAACTGCTTTATGCTGAGGAGTTCGACGGCCAATTTCATTGGCTGAAATTAAAAGTAATTTATCTATGTGGTTTAATGCAGGTATCAATGTTTTAGGTTGATCATAGTTAAATAGACGAACTTCGATCCCTTGTTGTTTAAGTGACTGTGCTTTATCTAGATTTCGAACCAGCGCTACAATATTTTCAGCTGCTGTATGTTGAAGTAAGGCTTGGATCACCAATTGTCCAAGTTGACCCGTTGCACCTGTAATTGCGATTTTCATAATTTCACCTTTAAATATGGTTTAAGTTGGATGTTTTTTAAACTTGATGTTATTATCATAATCATTAAACTTACTATATGTAAGTACGTACCTAAAAGTAAGCTAATTACTGTGTAGAGAGAATTTATGAGCATCTATGCTTCAAGTGATTTAATTGGTCAAGTTTTATCCAGTCAGTGCCCATCTAGAGAAATATTGGAGCATTTAACCAGCAAATGGTCTGTATTGGTTTTACGTTGCTTAAATGATGGCGTACAACGTTTTAGCGAACTGCGTAATCGAATTGAGGGAATCAGCGAAAAAATGCTTGCACAGACATTAAAAGTGCTCGAGCAAGATGGCTTTATATTGAGAACGGTTTATCCTGAGGTACCACCGAAAGTAGAGTATCAATTGACGATTTTAGGTGCACAAGCGGCTGAAAAATTAAACTATTTGATTGGTTGGATTGAGCGCAGTTTGCCCGATATCTTAGAGAATAAACAAAGATTGCAAAAGTAAAATTCAGTTGATTTTATACTCACCAAGAAGTTGATCGCTAAGTGAGTATATTGGAAGGGAGAAAAGCCTTATTATTGAGGATGATTCCCTTTTGCCGCAGCTTTTAAAGCGACTAATCCTGTCATGATTGCACCAATGGTGGCTAAGAACATATCCTTATGCGCATCCCATATATCACCTTGTTGTCCATTATAGTTTTCAGCTTCTTCTGGAGATAGGCCAATGGCAATCCACCATTCAATCCATTCATAAAATAAACTGGTTGCCATAACAAATTGAATGACTAATAAAAATAAGGTTTTAGGCTTTAAGTTTGGTAACCACACTTGGAAAATTCGGTAGAAAAATGGGTAAAGAAATAAGCCATAGAATAAGTGTACAAAGCGGTCAAACATGTTACGTGTCCACCCCACTGCTTGATTGAGATCAAAGTTTAAGTATTTGATTGACCAATCATTATAAGGCACATAAGAATAAAGATAATGTGCAGCAATGACATGAATCACCAAGAAGAGGATGTACAATAAAAATGATGAAAATGTCAGCCCTATTTTCTTTAGACAGAAAAATAGAACAATCAGCATGAGTAAGGTGCCAATCTGATGCAGCATGTAAGATGGGTATTCTAAGGGATTGATACTGGCAAGAATGATTGCGATTGCAAGCAAAGCAAGAACAAGCCAATGTTTTTTTGTTAAGGCATGATAAATCATTATGGTATTTTCTAAAAATTATTACTGCGCATTGTAATCAAAATGCAAAAAAATGCGAAGCATCGGCTTCGCATTTTTTAGGTCTTTTAGATGATTAAAAGCTTAGATTTTAGCAATCAAATCTTTAATTTTTTTGGCTTGATCCGCAGCATTACCTGTGTAAGTAGCAGGAGTCATTTCAGCCAAACGTGCACGATCAGCAGCAGGTACAGCTTCAAGCTCAGTACCATTGACAAAATCAACCATCATGTCACGTGTCATCGCTTGACCACGAGTCAATGCTTTTAATTTTTCATATGGTTTTTCAACTGCATAACGACGCATTACAGTTTGAATTGGTTCAGCCAATACTTCTTGTGCATGATCCAGGTCTTCAAGAATACGTGTCGCATTAAGTTCAAGTTTTCCAATACCTTTTGAACATGCTTCAAAAGCAATTAAACTTTGTGCCAAGCCAACACCCATGTTACGTAATACGGTAGAGTCCGTGAGGTCACGTTGCCAACGGGAAATTGGCAATTTTTCACCTAAGTGCGCTAATACTGCATTTGCAATGCCCAAGTTACCTTCTGAGTTTTCAAAATCAATCGGATTGACTTTGTGTGGCATTGTCGAAGAACCGACTTCACCTTCTTTTAGACGTTGTTTAAAGAAGCCTAAAGAGATATAGCCCCAAACATCACGGTTAAAGTCGATTAAAATTGTATTAAAACGACGTAGAGCATCGAACAATTCAGCGATGTAATCGTGTGGTTCGATCTGAGTTGTATAAGGGTTGAAGGTTAAACCGAGTGATTCAACAAATGCTTGCGAGTGAGCAGGCCAGTTGATTTCAGGATAAGCAGAGTAGTGTGCGTTGTAGTTACCCACTGCACCATTAATTTTGCCCAATAATTCAACTTGTTTAAACTGTTTGATTTGACGTGCTAAACGATATGCAACATTGGCCATTTCTTTACCCAAAGTCGTTGGGCTAGCAGTTTGGCCATGGGTACGTGATAGCATCGGTTGTTCAGCATGTGTTTCAGATAAAGCCACAATAGAATCAACAATTTGTTGCATAGCAACAACTAATACTTCACGACCACTTTTCAACATTAAAGCGTGAGAAAGGTTGTTGATGTCTTCTGAAGTGCATGCGAAGTGAATAAATTCACCTGCATTTTTAAGCTCATCAATATGTGCAATTTTTTCTTTTAAGAAATATTCAACCGCTTTTACATCATGGTTAGTGGTACGCTCAATCTCTTTAATACGGTTAGCATCATCTTCAGAAAATTGAGTAACAATCGCATCTAAAGCAGTATTGGTTGCAACAGAAAAAGCGGGCACTTCTGTAATTTCAGGACGATTTGCAAGCGCTTGTAACCAACGCACTTCAACAGTCACACGAGCATGGATGAGACCAAACTCAGAGAGGTAAGGGCGTAATGCATCGCATTTGCTTGCATAGCGTCCGTCTAGTGGAGAAAGGGCGGTTAAAGCGTTCATAAAGATTCCTTAAATTTTGGAATTAGAGCGAATGGCGTAACCCGAACAGTATCAAATTAAACAACCTGATATTGTAATCGAGCCAGATCTTGAATATCTTGAAGAAGTTTGCGTTTGCTAAAGATCATATTCCATGAACTACCACCTAATTGACGCCATAGGTGTGCCATTTGTAAGCCTGTGAATAAACTGGCGCGGATACGATTGGTATGGGCAGAATCTTTAAAGGCCTCTGCATTGCCGCGAACTAGAATTCGAGGATTAATTTGACCAGCAGTGTCGACATAGGTTTGTGCTAAATTGGCAATGATACTTGGATGTAAATAGTTATTATCAAAAAAAGACAGCTGTTTTAATATTTTTTGTTGAGATTGTTCAATAATTTCAACAAATTTTGAATTGCTATAGACTTTTTTTTCCAAGGCCAATAACGACATTGCATAAGTCATTGGTAGTTTTGCATTGGCAATTTTAGGAATTCTAGATTTCGGTGATGTCGAGAAAGGTTGTGTAATACTACTTTCTAAAGCTTTTAAACCTAAAGAAATGTCTGCCAATTGATTGAAAAAATCTAAAGTTTGACCGGATAGATTGGCAGAAGGACGAATATTGAGGCTAGCTTTGATGAGCTGTTCAAAATAGAAATTACCACTTTCACCAATACTTTGACGTCCTGACATTGCAGTCATATGCGTCAGCTGTGTTGCTTGAAACACAGCTGCTAACGCCAAAGCTCGATTTTGGCGTTGATTCAAAGTCTGAGGCTGTTGAAAGGGCAACTCAACCATGCCTAAATTCCTTTAAATAATTTTTAATCATTACTCAATAAAATCTGGTTTTGGTGCGTTGGTATGATGAATCACACCACCACCTAAACATACTTCATCGACATAGAAAACAACACTTTGTCCCGGAGTAACGGCACGCTGTGCTTCATCAAATTCGACACGAACACCATTCGGAGTGTTTGTATCTTTATAAATTGTACATGCTTGATCAGGCTGACGGTAACGAGTTTTTGCCGTGCATCGGAAACCAGTGTCTGGAATTGCTTGTTCACCCGCAACCCAGTCAATAGTTTCAGACCATAAAATGGTACTCTGCATCAGTGGATGTTCATGACCTTGCCCAACTACAAGACGATTAGATTCAATGTCTTTATGTAGAACAAACCAAGCACCTTCTTCAGCACCTTTGAGACCGCCTAAACCAATACCACCACGCTGACCGAGCGTATAGTACATTAAGCCGTGATGATCACCAACCTCTTTTCCAGTATCTAAGACAATTTTTCCAGGTTGTGCCGGTAAATATTGTTTTAAGAAGTCATTAAAACGGCGCTCACCAATAAAGCAGATTCCTGTTGAATCTTTTTTCTTGGCAGTGGCTAAACCCAATTCTTCCGCAATTTTACGTACTTGTGGTTTTTCGATTTCACCAACAGGGAACAAGGTCTTATTGATTTCACGACCATGGACTGCGTGAAGAAAATAGGTTTGGTCTTTGTTATTGTCTACACCACGCAATAAAGGCGCATATTGATCACCTTTTGAATTTGTGGTTGTTTCACCACGACGACAATAATGTCCAGTTGCAATAAAATCAGCGCCTAAATTGACAGCATGATCTAAGAATGCACGGAATTTAATTTCTTTATTACACAGAATATCTGGGTTTGGTGTACGCCCAGCGGCATATTCTGCTAAGAAATGTTCAAATACGCGATCCCAATATTCCATTGCAAAATTTGCAGTATGGAGTTTGATCCCAATTTTGTCACACACCGCTTGTGCGTCAGCAAGGTCATCCATTGCGGTACAATATTCCGTGCCATCATCTTCTTCCCAGTTTTTCATGAAAAGCCCTTCAACTTGATATCCTTGTTGAAGTAAAAGTGCAGCAGAAACAGATGAATCTACACCACCCGACATACCGACGATGACACGTTGTTGCATAGGATTAGGCATCCAAATTTGAAATTAAAGGAGAGTTTTGGTGCTCATAGATGAGCGAAAGTGGGTATTTTTGCCCAGAAAGTGCATCTTGTACAGCTTTAATGACCAAAGGACTTCTTGCGCGAGCAGATTCAAGCAGTTCTTCAAGCGTCATCCATTGTGGTCCAATGATATCTGTATCCAGCTGTGCGTCTGGAAAGTATTCAGTCACATGCGCTAAAAAGCAAAATCTAAAATAAGTGCGGTCTGGAAACATGGGTGGGGTATAGGTATAGATCCCCAGTAATGAATTGATTTCTACTGCATATCCTGTCTCTTCCATGGTTTCACGTAACGCTGCTTGAATAATAGTTTCACCATATTCAACATGCCCAGCGGGTTGATTGAACACAGTATGGCTTACACCTTCGGTATATTCTTCTACAAAAAGAAATTTTCCATCTTTTTCTACAACTGTCGCAACAGTAACGTGGGGTGTCCAAGCGGTCATGACCAGCACCAAGGGAGATAAAGCATTATTCTACAAAATTTAGCACGTGGTGGCTATGTTCATGCGGATTTTCTTTGATCATCCTAAGCGGACATGTATCCATAATATGCTTAAAATACTTCTGGGCAAGTTTGCTTATCTTGCATTTGGAGCTGAAATCTCAGCGCTTTAACTGATTAATCTATTATTTTATACCAACTTGTTGTAGGTCAGAATGTTTCACATAAAAATTACTATATAAACTGATGTATTTGGCTCTATCGATCTAACTCAATAGACCGCTGGAATATTCATGTGTAGATGTGTTAAGTGTAATACGCAATATGTCTGTATGATTATTCGACTTAATACCGAACACAGAATTAGATACATTCGCTATTTACGGGTGTACCCCACTAAAACATAAAAGACTTTATTTGTTTGAATCTACTGTATCGTCGAATGTTTTTTGGATAGAATTATAAGACATTGACTATAAAAGATAGTCAAATCAAAAAGCTTGAATTGGGGCTTGATCAAGCAACGTTTTATACAGGTAAAGCCAGTTCTTGTTTTAAGATCGCTTAGCCATTCCAATTCTTGGGCATACAATAGGATTTAAAAAGTATGATAAAGAAATTATTATGTATACCTTTAGGTGTATTACTGATCACTGGGTGTGCTTCAAATCCTAATGATGCCACTTCAAATGTAGGTACACAGGGATTATTAATTTGCCAGCCAAGTGAACTTTGTCCAATTGTCACTGTGGTGTGGAATGAGACACATAAAGACTTTTTAAAGGTGAAACTCAGCTTAAATAGCGCCTATACCAAATATAATATTGAAAAAGTTGTATTTAGTGATGGTGCAAAAAGTCACTCATTTAATGTGATTGGGCCAACTGAAATTGATTTTGCATTTAAAGCAAATCGTTCTCGTAACAGTGTGCTTATTCCAGTCAACCTAATGGGGGACTTCAAAGGCTCGCAAAATATCTTTATGGAAATACATACAGATCAAGGTGTGATTACCCGCTATATCTTAAAAGACAATGTCAAAGCACCCGTATTTGAAGAATTAACCAAATACTACAAAGTCTCTGAATAGCGGTTTGATCCAAAATGTAATGCCTAATTCCACTGTAGTTTAGTGGAATTAGATTTACTTGAGCAACATGTATTCAAATAAAAAATACGCTTTTAAGCATGCTTAGATATTTGCTTTAATCCTATGATTAATCGTGTGTCTCTAAATGATGATTCGCCACTTTGACATAATGTCTTGCTGAATAAGGTAGAAATTCTTTTTCTTTATCGGTTAAAGGGCGAACTTTTTGTACAGGGCTTCCTACATAGAGGTAACCACTTTCCAAGCGCTTTCTTGGTGGAACTAGAGAGCCTGCACCAATCATGACATCATCTTCAATTACCACATCATCAAGAACAATGGTATTAATTCCAACTAAAACACGGTTGCCAATGGTACAACCATGTAAAGTGACATGGTGCCCGATCGTCACATCTTCCCCAATTACTAAAGGTGAACCATTGGGTTTAGCATCATTTTTATGACTAACATGTAACATGCAATGGTCTTGTACATTAGAATAACGCCCAATTTTAATGTGATTAACATCAGCACGAATCACCGCAAAAGGCCAAACAGATACATTTTCCGCCAAAGTTACTTCACCGATTACAACCGAGAGATCATCGATATAACAGCTTGAATCAATTTTAGGATGATGGTCTAAATACGAACGAATATTTTTTTTCATGTTGGCTTCCATGTCAAAAGCAAAATTTAACCAATGTGTTTTTACCGAGTATAAATTAAAAAGGCATCCAAATCTGTGATCAGGATGCCTGTGCTTTAGTCTAATAAACTCAATATTAGGTTTAAGCAAATAATTTAGAACAAGTTGCTAAAGAACATTTTGATATGATCGATCAAGCGAGAGAAGAAGCCTGCTTCTTCTACAGCTTTTAACGCCACTAATGGTTTTTCAGCAATGACTTTACCGTCTAAAGTTGCAGTAAGTTTACCTACAACCTGACCTTGTTTTAATGGTGCATTTAAGTTGGGTTGAACAGTAACTTGAGTTTTAATGGCATTAGCCTGACCTTTAGGCATCGTCACATTGAAGTTTTCAGCTAAACCAATTTGTACGTCACTTTCTTTACCAAAATAAACCTTTGCTTTAGCAAGAACTTGATTTGCAGGTTGCACACTGACAGTTTCAAAGTTTGAGTAACCCCATGCTAATAATGAACGTGTTTGACTCGCACGTTCATTCATAGACGGCGCACCAAAAATCACAGAAATCAAACGCATTGGACCACGTTTTGAGGAGGTAGTTAAGCAATAACCCGCTTCATCTGTATGACCTGTTTTTAAGCCATCAACACTTGGGTCAGTATAAAGTAAGGCATTACGATTACCTTGTTTGATGCCGTTAAAAGTAAATTCTTTTTCCGAATAAATAGGATAATATTTTGAACTGTCATGAATGATATGTTTAGCAAGTACCGCCATATCTTTTGCGGTTGAGTAATGACCTTCAGCAGGCATACCTGTTGCATTGATAAAATGCGTATTGACCATGCCCACACGTTTGGCTTCTTGGTTCATCGCATAAGCAAATGAACCCTCATTACCGGAAATATGTTCAGCCATAGCTTTAGATGCATCATTACCTGACTGGATAATAATGCCTCGTAACATTTCTAAAACTGTTGCAGTACCATTTAAAGGTACGTACATACAAGATTCAGTACTGCTACCACGGCACCATGCAGACTCATTCATGCGAACTTTTTCACTTTCGGTCAGTTCACCTTTAAGAAGTTTTTGCTCAATGATGTAACTCGTCATCATTTTAGTCATCGAAGCAGGTGCTAATTTTTCATTTTCATTCTTCGATGCAAGAATTTGACCTGTCTCATAGTCCATTAAGACATACGATTTATTATTTAATTCTGGCGGAGTTGTTAAGACGGTTGCTGCATAAGAAAATGAAGGTAAAAGTAATAATGCAGCAATGGCGCTTTTTCGAGTCATTCTAGGTCGTTCCAATCGTTATATGAGCACAAACAGGCTAGCATTTTAGGGCAAAGCAAAGCCGACTTCTACAAGGAAAGTCGGCTTATTTCTTACTTATTGTAACTAATTCAATATTTGTTGAATATATCGTACAAATCGTTATGACTGATAGTGACTAATGTCATTACAAATCGCTGTATTTTCAGCATCACCTGCTTTTTTTGCATCACTTTTTGCTTCTTTTAACGCTCTTTGGAAATCCTTTTGCTTGGTAAGTGATTTTAAGGTTGCTTTAGGATCTTTGTCATTTGGCATATAGTCTTTAAGCAGATGATCAAAACCTTTGTTAAACGCAGCATCTGTTTTAATTAGACTCGGGCAGATATCCGACAATACATAAATTGCAGCCAATTCTTCTTTAGATACTTGTTGCTGAGTAACTTCGATTTTGTCAGATGCGGCAAAAGCATGTGTCATAAATAAACTACTTGCTGATACAAGGCTTAATGTCAGCATTTTTAACGTCATACGCATAAATAACCTAATCAATTTTTAATTTGAGAATTTGCATAGATTAAACGTAAAAACTGTGAAAAATATAGAGAAAGTGTATCGATGTTGTAGATTTATTTGAAATTTTCGCAAACTTAACAATGCAAAAGATGTCAAAAAAGTATTTTTTAACATCGCATTGGTCGTGAGGTTCTTATGCTGTTCTAGTGTGAAAGTTCAAGTACATCAGCACATACTGCTTTGTGTTCAGCTTGATCCACTTCTTTGGCACTTATTTGTGCTTCTTTCAGTACAGTTTGGTATTCTGGATCTTGTTGAAGCTGCACTAATGTTGTAGTTTTCGAGAGATCCTTTAATAAGATTTGGGTTAAATTCTCAATTTTAGTTTGAAATGCAGGATTGTTACCGATTAACACTGGGCAAACTTCGGCAAGCACTTGGGTTGCTGCAATATCTTCTTTCGCAATTCGATCAGACTCTTGTGAAGTTAATGTTTCTGAAAATGCAGATTGTGCACAAAGTGTGATGAGAGCAATAGAAATAGTATGAGTAAGAGAACGTGTAATCATCTTTATAGTCACAAATTAGATTTAAAATTGAGTAAGTAACTATATATAATTGTTAAATAAATTTGAATTAAATAACTCAGTAGTCATTTAATAAATTTTAATCAGAGAACCCGTTAGTGAATATTTTAATTGCAAATACATATTCTTGGTTTAAGTATTTGTTTTTAAATTGAATGTTTTAAGTGTGTTGGTTAATTACCCGTTATGTTACCCGTTTTTAAAAAATCAATACTTAAAATAAAGCCTGCTATGAGCAGGCTATAACTTTTTCAGGCTTATGTTCTTCAACTTTTTGCTTCACATAAGATTCATGCCAAAATACATCTTTCTTATTGATTCGCACTGGTTGTTCAATCTCACCTAATTTCACTTTATTATAAAAGGCATCCTTTTTAATTGAAAGAAGCTGCATAAATTCTTTCGCTCGGACACGACGATCAATTTCCATCAACCTTCCTCCTTTTCTTCTTTCATAAAACAAATCCAATGAGTGTTGGCTCGTTTTCCACTTGGATGGCCAATCCAAGGTTTGCGGTCTGTTAATGCTAAAATTTCACTGACTTTAATTTGAGTCTCATTCCATTTGAAAATTAAAATTCCATTTGGTTTAAGAACCCTAAAACATTCCGAAAAACCTTTGGCCAAATCATTCTTCCAATCTTGGCCAAGTTTCCCATACTTCAAAGCAAGCCAACTTTTATCCCCAGCATGTAATAGGTGAGGTGGGTCAAATACAACACCATGGAAGCTTTCATCTTCAAATGGCATATTGCGAAAATCCATTTGAATGTCAGGATTAATAATTAATTGACGATCATCACATAGAATATGATCTTCTTTTCTAACATCGCCAAAAGTCACATTAGGATTTTGACGATCGAAATGAAACATGCGTGAACCGCAACAAGGATCAAGTAATTTTTGATTCACGCCACTTCTCCTTCTTCTTTTGGTGGCCCTGGCAGTGGCATCCAGTGAGTTACTTTTTCATCAATGAAGTAACTTGAATACTCATCACCAATGTAAGCAGTATTTGCGTACCAGCCTTCAGGGATGAAGTACATATCCCTTTCTTCACAAAATTCTGACCACTCACCACATTCCGATTCCTCAGTAAATTTTGGAATAAAATTAGCCACCATTTGATTTTGGTTTTTTACAGGGTTTTCATCAATTAAAACCAAAACATTTCTTAAAGGTTCCGGCATTTGATCTTTAACACTAATCCAGTTCACGCCACTTCTCCCAAACTCTTAACCACTTCACTTGGCAAATCATTCGCTTCATTGATCACGATGAAATTCATAACAATGTGGTATAGGTCTTGAACTTCCTTTGATGACAACTCCAACTCAGCAGATTGCTCACTGATTACATAGGGAGATAATCGATCTGCAATTTCATGAGCTGTTTCAAGGATTTCTTCAGTTTGAATTGTCATGATCAGGCTCCTTGTGTTGAGTCACAATATCCACACCACAGAAAGGGCAAAAATTCAAAGCAACTCGATTTTTCTTAAATCGACCTGCGACAATTTCAAGACGAGAGGATTTTCGATCACTTGTTGTCATGACGTTCGCTTCAATATCACCGTAATGATGGGTAGTTACTTCTTTTAAAGATTCACACATATTTAACCAGTTGCCATTGTTCACGCATTTCTTAGTCATGACTTTGCTCCTGTGCTTCGATCATTAATTGCCAAATTGCACTTTCATCTATATCCGAAAAAAATATCATTTGATCATCTCCAAATTCACCGTGTGCTTTTTTGCAAAGATGATCGAAAAGTTTGTCAGCAAAAATAGGGTCTGGACACTCTCTCGGCACCAAAACAAACCCTTCCGGCACCGCTTGGGCTTTGGCATCCCATCCAGCACGGAACGTATCCCAGTGCTCATTAAATTCATCGACCTGATTTGTCATTTCAAAATCAACAGCAACATATTGTTGTAATTCTTCATCAAACTTAAAAGACCAGTCGGGATTTACATTGTTTGATTCTTCGAACGCTTTTCTTTGAATATCCATCACGCCACCTCAATTTCACGAATCGGACGAGCAAATACAGCTATTGCATCATCTTCGGTAAAGTGAATATCCATTAAGAAAAATCCATTTGGAGCAATTGGTTTCCAATCTGTTAAATCTACGTTTTCCATCATTTTTTCCCAATCATCCAATGATGTGCAGCTTTCAAGATAAAATGAGACAGTTTCAATATTGAAATGACGTTTTATAGCATCCCATTCATCTTGTGAAAGCCATTCTTGGTTTTCGTGATGCTCATTAAAATATTTGCGATATTCAGGATGAATCCATGAACCATACTCATCACGCACAACATCTACAGGTTTTAATTGATTTCTTTCCATCACAACCACCACGCCATTTTTATCAAGTGAAAGTAAAGTTTTAGGAGGGTCATGCTGCACTCCCTATAATTATTTGTTTCCGTCTATCCAATTCATTCATAAAGAGATCAACGCGATTCTTAATTTCAGTAATGATCTTTTCATCTCGAAATAGTCGCTTTATGAAAATTGGCATAGAAGGGCAGTAACTAATAAAGTCGATCCATTCCCTATCAGAAGCCCAAAGCCCACCCATACATTGATAGAAATGCTCAGAAGGTATTTCTTTTTCATAAAGAATCTGTGCTTGGAATTTCGGTAATTTGGATTTGCATTCAATTAAGCCATTTGTTCCCACCAAACCATCTGGGCTATATCCAATCATTTCACCTTTGATGAACCCGCATTTTTGAACATCAATATCATGCTGCAATTCATAAATTTCGATTGCTAAAGGTTCTTGAATATGGCCTCGTTCAGTATGAAAACCTGTATAAACCTCTTTTGGCTCACCAGTGATTTGCTCACCAATAAGTTCATACATATAAGTTATTGCAGCTTTACCAAAAGGCTCATTTCCCTTGCTTTTTGAGAATACTGACTCCAACTCAGAGCAAGTAATTAAACCTGCTCGCGCTTGTAACCACTCTTGTGAGCCTTGTTCACAATCAAGTATTAACATAGCCATTTCCTTGTTTAATTAACTTGTTTAATGCTGATTGCGCTTTAGTAAATAAGGATTTATTAATATTCCCAATAGATCCGAACTGCTCAAAGAATAGCTGTTGTTGAAACTGATCTATACGATCATGTAACCCTGAAAGCATTTGAATCTGCTCATCGGTCATGGGGCAAAAAGGCTTTGCTGCGAACCCGTTGTCATCCTCTTTAGCAGTTGTGATATTTAACATTGCGCAAAGCGTATATCGCTTCCCATATGAAACACTTGACCCAAGTGCTTGAACTGCATTCTTAGATCCAGAAGTGTCAGCACTTAATTCCATACTTGTGCATTCTCTGTGCCCATCTTTATGCATTAAGACACATGTAACCTTTACCTTTGCAGACTCAGGATGCTCTACACGAAATGATGTAGCAAAGCCAAACTTGGAAAGAATAGGGCGTACAACAGCGTCTATGGTTTCTAATGCAGCATAAGTAATGTTGTGACCGTTAGACGTTTCAGCAATAACAGGTATTTCTTGAGCCATCATTGCAAAGTCACGGTTAAAAGCCATTTCAGCTTGCTTTGCTAAAACTCGCTCTTGCATATCCAACATCTTTTCAATAATTGCCATGTCTGGTGTGGAGCTACTAAGAACACGCTCTACAAGGCTAAAGAGTTGATTATTTTGATCTTGAACCATTGGAACTTGAGCGTTTGCCGATTTTACTGGTGCATTCATTTTCTTCTCCTCAAAGGTCATCGTATTCAGGGTATTCGTCATAGAATGCAGCTACAGGATCTTTGCCTTGCTCCCAATCTTCTAGCCACGCATCTTCATCAAAATTGGAATCGCCAGTATTTGCATCAAACAAGCCAGCTAAGATTGTTAAGAAATCTTCTTTAGACATTTTGTTTTTCATTTTCTTCTCCTAAGCTGCTAAGCATTCCAAGATGTAGCTTTTGATTTTTGACAAATTATTAATGTTATCTGTTAGATAGTTAATTCTTGTTTGGATTGAATAAGCATCTGAAAGTTCCAAATTAAACTGCTCAGATCCACGACCAACAAAATCAATATGAATCCAATTTCCATCTACTGTGGTCACAGTGTCTCGCTCATCCGACAAACCAACTAAGTCATTTACTAATCGAGTTGCAACAGCCTTAAGCCGTGCTAACTCAATCGCTTGGGTGTTAACTTGAATGTTCATATCATTCGCTCCCAAACTGCTTTTTCGATTGACTCTTTGAGTAGTTCTAAGTTCAAAGGATTGATATAGAAATGCTTGAGTTGACCATCTTCGTTGTATGCTTTGATGTCGCAAAGTTCTTCAATATCTGCATCTTTCCAAGATTGAAAATCATCACTATTCTTGAAGTAATGCGCCTTAAATTTAATTTCTAAGCAATATTCGTCATCACATGTGTAGAAATCTGCTTGACCATGTTCTAGGTTGATGTCATCAAGCTTGAATGGTGCGCTAATTGTTTGAGGTAGAGTAAAGGGCATATTCATTGTTTAATCCCCACCTTAGCTACCGAGCTTTGAAAGCCTGCACAATTCACCACACCGCCCAAACACATAGCGATAACAATTAGAGAGGGAATAACTAAACCTGATTTTTTGTACTGGACTGTATTAGCCTTAGTTGGATGCTGATAGAGCATCGAGGTTTGACTTTTTGGATGTATCTTTTGCATAATGAATTTACTCACTGAGTAAAAGTCCCTGTCCGTCGAAAGTAAGGGGCTTTTTTGTTGGTGTGAGATAAATATCGCACTAACGATAATATATGTCAATAGCGATATTTGAATATATCGCAAAAGTGCTAAAATTTTTATGATATGCAAAAAAAATCCCACACGAGGTGGGTAGTGATTTAAAAGAGATAATTATTTGTTCTGCATTTTTTTAATTGTATGTTTTAGCATGATGTCTTTTACAATCGCAATCTCTGGCGTTATTTCAAATTCATATTTAAACTCATGATTTATTATCTTTTTCATAATGATAGCATTGTAATCAGTAAGACACTGTAAATCGTATAGTTGTTTAAAAATACTTGGTCTTTTAATATAAAGCTTTTGATTATTAATTATATTTTTTGAAATTTCTTGAGTAAGAGAGTTTGGTATAACCTGAAGGTTAATTCCATATTTTTTTAAAGTACCCCTTAAGGCATGATTGGCTAGTTTGTAAGGGAAGAACAAATAAGCAAATGGTAACCACAACATATGAAATATTCTCATGAGCCAATTCCCAACCATCTTAAAAACCAATAAATCGGCCATATTTCAGCAAGAATAAAGTTAATCGGAATTACAATAATCCAATTCCACCAATTGTAATTTGTATTAAAAAACAACAGGTAAATCAAAGTGGATATGCTACCGATTTGCCAAACCCATACAAATAAAACCTCTTTCCTTTGCACTACCAATTCTCCATAGACTGCCAAGACCACGCCCAGCCAATTATTTCAAATTGCTGATCAACAACATCTTGCGCTGTTAAGCGTTCTTCAGGGTATTCAGCAGCGTTATCAGAGATAATTCGAACTCCGCCCAATGGTAAATTATACAATCTCTTAAACTTAAATAAACCTCCGTGACATATAGCAAATACCTTGCCATCCCTAATAGTTGTGCGATTTAAATCAACGTAAACAGTATCCTTGTCTTTAATGGTTGGAAGCATTGAGTTGCCACTTGCTGGGAATGCAACACATGCAGATTGTTGGATATTTCTCTCTTTTAAATGAATAGGATTAATATCAATCTCTTCATAATCCTGTTCAAGAACCTCACCAAATGATCCATATCCACAAGAGATAGGAAGAGATGGGTAGTATTTAATTTTTACTAAATCATTAATTTGATATGAAATATCTTTAACATTACTAACACTTTCAGCAATTTGATTGATTGTACCAATGTCATTTCCAGGAGATGTTAGACCCCCAGTTAAAAGAAAACCAGTTGTAACACCAAGGGCATTAGCAATTGAAAGCATATTTTCTGCTGATGTACTTTTCTTGTCATTCTCTAAATCAGAAATTGTCGATTGACCTACACCAGCTTTTTTAGCCAACTCAGGCTGAGATAATTTAAGTGTTCTACGAAGTGAACGAATTCTATTGCCTACTGACATAAAAATTACCTTTTCTATTTTATCGCTATTGTGATGTAAAAAAGTATCGCAATGGCGGTTGATTAATTATCGCAATCAAGATAAATTATCTGTATCGCAATTATTTGGATGCAAAATGATGAACTGGAGTCAATTAATTAATGAGCTTCAAGACAAGCAAAAAGGGAACATGACCCAACAAGAGATAGCCTCACTTGTTCCATGTTCTCAAAACTACATAAGTGACCTAAAAACAGGAAAGAAAGGAAAGCGCCTTTCTCATGAAATTGCTGAGGGTCTGAAAAAGCTTCATGACCAAAAAGTTCAAGCTGTTTCATAGGTGCTCCCATGTCAGAAAAACTAACTGAGAGCATCACATTTAAGTGTACGTATGAAGAGAAAAGAGATTTAGAGGCAATTGCTCGCTCTGAAAAACTATCTCTATCTGAGCATGTAAGAGGCTTAGGCATATCAAATATTTCTACGGTTAAGGAACGATTAAATAATCTCGCATCCCTCATGCGTTTGACCACAGATACCGTAGACACGCCTTTATTCGAATTGGCACCTGAACCCTTAATAAAACCCACAGGCACAAAAAAAGCCCAACTGTGCGACCAGTTGAGCCTTATTGCCACACCAATGAATTGATGTGAGATCTGAATGAACAATTTAACACAACACTCACCAGCCCAACAAGGGGGAAATATAAATGCGTGATTATGGGAAAGTTTCTCCACACTTTTGGACTGGAGCAACGGGTAAAGAATTGCGTAAAACACCAGAAGCATTGGTGGTCTCAATGTATTTAATGACCTCACCCCATGCAAATATGCTTGGCTTATTTTATATACCTGTTCTCTATATTGCTCATGAAACTGGACTGGGCTTAGAAGGGGCTTCAAAGGGGCTTCAAAGTGCTGTTGAAGCTGGATTTTGCAGTTATGACCATCAAACAGAGATGGTATGGGTGCATGAAATGGCTCGATTCCAAGTAGCAGACCAACTCAAGGAAAGAGACAATCGCGTTGCAGGGGTACAAAAGGACTATGATTCACTTCCAAATAATCCTTTCTTATCAGTATTTTATGCTAAATATCACAAGGCATTTTGCATGGGTGAAAAGCGTGAAAATACATCAAAAAACACCCCTAATACGGAAGCCCCTTCGAAGCCCCTTGCAAGCCAAGAACAGGAACAGGAACAGGAACAGGAACAGGAACATATTATTTCCGACGTTGTCGAAAATCCAACCCCTCAAAAATTCAATTTCAAATCTGAATTAAAAAAACTTGGCGTCACTGAGGAAGCTTCAACTGAGTTCATGCAGGTTCGTAAATCCAAAAAAGCGGTAAATACCAAAAACGCTCTCGATTGTTTAATTCGAGAAGCATCAAAAGCAAACCTGACTGTGGCTCAAGCTGTGGACTACTGCTTGAAACGCCAAAAGCCGTGGGCTGGGTTTGAAGCATCTTGGTTCGCCAACGAGCAAGTACCACAACAGCCTCACTTTCAGACCAATGCTCAACGTACAGCAAACGAGCATGATCGCTGGCGAGAGGCTGAACAACAGGTGTTTGGTGGGAGTGAAATTGACATAACGCCAAAAAAGCAAGATCTGATTGAGGGCTCACGCTATGTCTGAATTCACCTATGAACACGCAATGTCTTTGATTTCAAAGATGCGAATTAATTACGGTAAAAAGTTTGCAGACCAGTGGTCAGGCGTAACACCACGAGAATTGGCAAACGAGATGCTTAATTCGTATCAGGGGCTCACTCAATCAGATTTTCAGCGTGGTTTATCACGTATGAGCCATGAGAAATGGCCTCCTACAATTCCTGAATTTCGCTCTTGGTGTGAACCAAAATCAGGTGATTGGCTTGATGCTCATGAGGCTTGGGCGATTGCTAGGAATTCAATTGAATTTGATACAGGTCGTGAGTTGACAGTTATTTGGACTGAGCAAACCGCAAAGGCTTTTGATAAATGCGTTGATTTGGTTGTCACAGGAGATAAATACCAACTTGCTGAAGCAAAGAAAATATTCATCTCGATCTATGACCGATTAATCACGGAAGCAAAAGATCAGGGCTTAAAGCCTGTCTACATTACAAGCCTTGGGGTTGATAAGGATCAACAGATATCTGCAATTGAACAAGCTCAGTTTGATGGTTTCCTAACAGCACCAGAGGCTAAGGCACAACTAGAACATAACCCTAAAAAAACCAATAGCGACAAACGCTATAAAACACTTGCTCAAGAAGCGCTTGAAAAACTCAAAGGTCAGCTTAAAGCAAAAAATCCAGTCAATAAATTAACACCTGAATGCATTGAGTCTCAGCCATGGGAATCCGATAAGCAAGAGCACATAGACCCTTTTGATCAATTTGAGCAGTACAAAGCAATGCTTGAGCGTGATGGAAAGAAGATTCCACTAAGCCTTAGAGGTGCTGCATGAAACATCCAGAGGACAGCCAAACAGTCGATTGGGTAGAAGAATTAGAGGTGAATTCATGAGAATGACCGAAGAGCAGTATCAAAACCTACCGTTAAATCAAAAAAAACAGGGGTTACAGCGATTTAAAAAGGAAAGTGATGCAAGGGTGCTAGGCAGACTTAAAAGTGGCGCTATGAATCAAACAGAGCGCAGATACAGCGAACACCTAGAAAGCCGAAAAATGAGAGGTGAAATTCTTTGGTACAAGTTTGATTGCATCAATTTGAGATTGGCAGGAAAAACGTTTTACAAGCCTGATTTTTTCGTAATGACCAGTGACAACGAATTGCAAGTTCATGAGGTGAAAGGACATTGGGAAGATGATGCTTTAGTCAAAATCAAAGTCGCTTCTGATATGTACCCATTCTTATTTAAATCAGTGCATTGGAATAGCAAAAACAATGCGTGGGACTTTAGAGAGTTTTAGGAGAAATCTATGGATATGACGGTTGATTGTTTAGCAAATTTAGACTCTTCTCGCGCGCGCACGCGTTTTCTCAACACTGACACAAAAAAGAAGGTCAAAGAGTTTCGCGTCAAGATGCGTGGATATAAACGCCCTGACTTTAACCGCATGATCTTAGACCTAACAAAACTTGGATGGACTCACGAGAAAATTGCCTACGTTTTGCCTGTAGCTGGTGCATCGACTGTAAGTGAATGGGCAAGAGGTGGTGTGCCTAATTTCGATAACGGTGATGCGTTTGTTTTGCTTTGGCAGACAGAGACAGGGTTGCAACGATTTCCTCGTGAAAATGAATATGAATACAAATACAAGATTGGTCAGCTCGATATCTTTGCCGATGGTGGCTTATGTGATCAGGTGATTGGTCAGTTGGATGAGGCGATTAAAAATGAAAAATAATGATGCAAGGGGAGCTGGTATGAACACTATGGCAAATCAACAACTATTTGGTCTTGCTGAAAATAGGACAGATGTTTGGGCGACTCCTCAAGATTTTTTCAACAAGTTAAATGCAGTATTTAGCTTTGATTTAGATGTGTGTGCTTTAGCTGAAAATGCAAAGTGTGAGCGATTCTTTAGCCCAGAGCAGAACGGCTTGAAACAAGAATGGACTGGAACATGCTGGATGAATCCGCCATATGGTCGTGAAATTATTGATTGGGTGTCAAAGGCAGCTAACACAGCAGAGCAAGGGCACACAGTTGTAGCGTTAGTGCCTGTGCGAACTGATGCTCGTTGGTTTCAAGATTATTGCTTGGGTCGTGAAATTCACTTTATTCGGGGGCGCTTGAAGTTCGGTGGTTCCAAGTCAAATGCACCCTTTGGCTGTTGTGTTGTGGTTTTTCGTCCAAGTCTAAATGATGTCGAGTGGGAAAGCGTAGGGGGTGGGGTGTGAGAGCATCATCAATAAAAAAATTCGAAGATTTCAAAGATGTGTTGGTTTACATCGCTGTTGCAACCAATCCAGTTACAGCATATGAGCTTGAAGAAAATGTTGTCGATTTGGCAAGAGGTCAATTGAATCTTGATTTATCCGCAATGGTGAAGTCAGGTTATTTACAGCCTCAAGGCGGAAAGAATAAGCGAGCTTACACAGCTACAGAAAAGACAAAACAACTATTTGGGGTGGCACTATGACAACTATAAACAACCTGACAATTGAGCAGATGAGAGAGATTGTAGAGGGTGCGCCTGGGCGCGCAGAAGTATGTATTCCTTGCCTTGAAGACGTTATGTATTTCGCTAAAAGAGATGATGGCAAGTGGTTTAAATGGAGTAATGGATATAACCAGTGGCTTGAGTATTTCGGAAAAGTAGATCCTATGGATTTAGCTTTGGATTTAAACGACCTCCGCACCGCCATTGCAGAGCATGACCGAGAGTTCAAAATTGGCGACCATATTCGCTATATGGGAATTGATAGAAAATCACCACATCCAGAGATATTTGAAGTAGTTGGCTTTGATTCAATGCCAGTTGGTGGC
The DNA here is from genome assembly GCF_058242925.1 of Acinetobacter sp. LipI_19. NCBI lineage: Bacteria > Pseudomonadati > Pseudomonadota > Gammaproteobacteria > Moraxellales > Moraxellaceae > Acinetobacter > Acinetobacter sp. LipI_19. Next base: position 2,153,890 of record NZ_JBZAYK010000001.1, on the reverse strand, counting down.
AATGGCTACAAGATTAAAAATAGGTTAGGACAAATTGATTTTTGTTATGGCGACAATTACGCACTTGTTGATTGCGACAACACTGACCACGTCACAGACATTCGCAATCATGTTAGTCCAAGCACAATGGTGGTGGATTTATGAGCTTATATCCAGAAACCCACATCATAAACATCAAAGACGATGAGAAGGTCATTAAGTTTGAGAGAGTGTTTCAACGTGCTGAGTGTAAGCATAGTCACATTGAAATTTCAGAAGAAGATAACGAAGTTTTGTGCCTAGATTGCAAAACTAAATTAAATCCAATCTGGTGGATATCTAAATATTTAAAGCATCTCAACCAAGTAACTGAACGAAATAATCGAATGTTGTCTGAGGCTAGGGAAATCACTAAGAAGCTTGAAAATAAAAGCAAATTCATGTGCAAACACTGTCATGAAGTAAACACAATTGATTTCAAAAAATTGCCAAGCAAAGCAGCAATTGAGCGTGGAATGTCGGTTATCAATGAAGAGTTTGAGGGTATTAGAGTGGAGGCAGAACGTCATGGATAAGTTAATCATTGAGTTTAATAAAAAGTTCGATAAACAAAAACAAGAGCTTATTGATGGTTTTAAAGCATTAGGTGAAGAAAAAAGACTACCTAAAGCTTTGGCAACAATTGAGGGTGAACAACCAACATATAAGAATTATTTTAAAGCGGGTTGGCAATCCCGACAGGCTGAATTCGACGCAATGGCCGAAGCTCTCTTAAATCAAACGCAATTGCTTGCTAAGCAAAAGGTGGAGGTTGAAGAGAAAGACAAGCGGATTGAAAACTTTACCTCAAATTGGAGAAAGCAAGCTAAAGAAACTTTTCAAGATGATCAAAGGTGGATAGGTGGCTTGTTCTTATCCTGTATTGATGAATTAGAAAAGACCCTGCGAGGTGAGCATGAATAGCGAATCAATTTCATACATCTGCTTGACCATCTTGCTTTTAGCTTGGTGGTTCAAAGAGCCATTAACCAAATTGATTGGGGGCTAACAATGCAAATTCCTAAAGGGTGGCAAATAATCACCCAACAAACCTAAACACATAAAGCCCAACACTAGCCCTATCACTAACGATGGGGCTTTTTTATGGCTGGACGTCAAATTAAAACACCTGGTGTGACTGAAAGTCAGCAACCAGAAACAAATGAAGAAATCAAAACTGAGCAACCTACTGAAACAATTACAGAGCAAGTCGCAACTGAGAGTCAGCCTACCGAGCCATCACAGGGAGATTTATTGCGTGAATTGGCAGAGGCTAAAGCTCAGATCGAACAATTAAAAAATCAACCTCAGCAAGTTTCTACGGGAGTTCAACAGCCTGCGAATGCTGGCGGCAGACTTAAGCGTGTTCCTGTCTTAACAAAAGATGGATGGACTACAAAGGAGGCTGACTAATGTGTGGAGGTGGATTAGGTAAGGTCTTTTCTACTGTGACAGATGCCATTGGCTTAACCAGTACTAAGCAAGCATCACAAGGCTATGACGCTCAAGAAGCAGAAACAGAAGCTAAAAATGCAGCACAAGAAGCACAAAACCAAGCTCAGGCGCAACGCAAAAAGCGCAAAGCTTCGGAAGTGCTTACTTCAACTGATGAAAGCCAAAAGAAAACAACCCTTGGCGGTGGTTAATTATGAGTGATTTAGTAGCAAAGTTATGTAAGCGATTAAGCGAGCTAAAGGCAGAGCGTACACGTTATGAGCCTCAGTGGACTGAAGCATATCGTTATGCAGCGCCTGAGCGTCAACAGTCATTCATTGGAGATGATGTGGTTGACACTCGGAAAACTCAACGAGCTGAGCTACTAGACTCCACTCTAGCTGAGGCAACTCAGCTATTAACATCAAGCATTATTTCAGGTACTACGCCAGCAAATGCTTTATGGTTCAAGGCTGTTCCTGATGGTGTTGATGATCCGGCAGAGCTAACAGAGGGTGAGCAGTGGTTGGATGTTATTTGTCAATTTATTTGGCGCAATATTCATGGCGCAAACTATGACAGTGAAATTTTCGATTTAGTTTTAGATTGTGTTGTTGCTGGTTGGGGGGTGATGTATGCAGATATCGACCGCAAGGTTGGTGGAGGATATGTCTTTCAAACCCACGATATTGGTCAATGTTATCTTGCTTCAACTCGCCAAGATCAGAAGATTGATACTCTTTTTCGCGAATTTGATATGACTGCGGCGACCTTAGTTGCTGAATATGGTGAGAGTAAGGTTAGTGAGAAAGTTCGGAACACTTACAAAGACAAGCCGGATTGCAAAATCAAGGTTATGACAGTTGTTCAACCACGCAGTATCAAAGCCTCAAATGATCAGTACACACTAGCAAAAAATAAACCTTTTGCCTCATATCATATTGAAATTGAATCAAAGCATATCCTTAAAGAATCAGGATATAACGAATTCCCATATGTAGTTCCAAGATTTCGCAAACTGCCTTGTTCTGTTTACGGGATAGGGCAGGTTGCAATTGCTTTGCCAGATGCAAAAACAGCTAACACCTTAATGCGAGATACTGTGCGTAGTGCAGAGATTTCAACCTTAGGTATGTGGGTAGCAGAGGATGATGGAACATTAAATCCGCGAACGGTTCGTCTTGGTGGTGGAAAAATCATTGTTGCCAATAAAGTTGATTCAATTAAGCGAATTGACGATGGCAAAGGTTATCAAGTTGGTATTGAACTTTTAGGGCTTTTACAAAGTGGCATTAGAAAAAAAATGATGTCTGATCAATTGCAACCCCAAGATGGTCCAGCAATGACAGCAACAGAAGTGCATGTGCGAGTTGACTTGATTCGCCAACAACTAGGGCCGCTGTATGGTCGTTGGCAAGCTGAGTTATTAACTCCTTTGTTAGAGCGTACGTTCGGGCTGGCTTATCGTGCAGGGGCAATAGGTGATGCGCCAGAAGAAATGCAAGGGCGCAATCTGTCTTTCAAGTTCATATCTGCGTTAGCACGATCACAGCAACTTGAAGAAGTTACAGCAATTGAGCGATTCATTACCAATATTGCAGGTGTGGCAAATATTGATCCATCTATTTTAGACAATGTTGATATGGATGCAGTGGCTCAAGTCACAGGCATGGGCTTGGGTGTTCCTACTGCAATTCTACGCACTCAAGAGCAAATTGATTCTATTCGTCAACAAAGACAACAAGCACAGCAACAAGCTGCACAACAAGAACAAGCTCAAACACTGGCACAACCACTCGCAAATGCAGTCGGCAAAGGTCTTGAGAATGAATTAACAAGTGAGGTGATGCAGTGATTTATATAGTTATAACAATAGCCATTGTTTTTATGATTTATGCAGTTTTTCAAAAGATTAAGCATGAAGAATGGCAAGAAAAGTATTGGGCTGAAAATCGTTGCCATCAAGCCACTGAATTAGAGCTAAAGGAAGTAAATCAAAAGCTGACTGAAGCCTATGAAGACATTGAAACATTCTCAAAAAATTATGAGTTAGAGAAAGAACATCGAAAGCAACTTGAACAAAGCTTGACCAAAAATGACGATGAAACCAAAGAATCTGGTGTTTATTTCAGGCAGCGTGAATTAACAAGGCCTACGCCTGAAACATACCGAATTGTGTTTGATTTAGACATAAACGGTCAGCGAATTTTAGAACATTTAACACAAATGTATTGTCGAGATGCCTTCTCAAACACAGATCGGGAAACCAATTACAAGTTAGGACAACAAAGCGTAGTTCACTACATGATTAATCAAATTAATAAAGCCAACGATCCAAATTACAGCGAGGTAGCAGACAATGGATGATCTACAAAATCAAGGTGGTGAAAACCCTGTTGAGCCAACAGATGCAGTAACGCCAACACAACCAACTGAGCCAACTGAATTAGAAACAAAACCTGTTGAACAACCTCAAGAACCCACCAAAGATACGAATCTTCCTGAGTCAGCAGATAAGTATGAAGTGGCTTTAGATGGTTTTGACTTTGAATCTTTCAAAGAAGATGAAAGCAATAAGTCTTTTTTAGAAAATGCCCATAAGGTTGGTATTTCCAATGAGCAATTGGGCGTAGTGCTTCAAGCATATGATCAACACACAGCAGTTCAATTGGAACAACTGCAATCAGAGTGGGGAGGTGATTTTGATTCAAATATCCGCCTTGCACATCAAGCAGTTCAAGCCGCTGGATTAGATCCAAATGATGTTGACTCACCGACTTTTGGTATTCGTTTGGCTGCTTATTATGGCAAAGCCTTGCAAGAGGATATGCCTCCATTAAATACACAACAAAGCGCGGTAACTAATATTTCAGAATTAATGTCATCAGAGGCATACATGAACCCAAGTCATCCTGACCATAAGCGTGTTTATGCCCAAGTTGAAAAACACTATGCAGAACTCAATCAATAAGGGGCTAACCTATGGCGAATGAAAATAAAATCACAGCAGCATTTGTAATTCAGTATCACAATACATATGAAATTGCTGCCATGCAAAATGAATCACGGTTGCTTAAAACAATTGTGAATCGCGGTTTAATTGAAGGTGAATCCTTCACAATCAACGATATGGGTCAAGTTGAAATGTCTGCCTCAGGCGCTCGTTTTGGTGATACCACATGGACAATTCCAGATGCAGGTGTTCGAACTGCATTAATGACAGATTGGGATTTATTTATCCCAATTGAGTCGCGCGACTTGCCCAAGCTTAAAGCAAACCCAACTGACAAATACATGAAAAACTTAATCAATGCGCGTAACCGTAAAATTGATGATGTAGTTTATCAGGCATTAATTGGAGGAATTACCCGAACTGTTGTCAATGATGCTGGTGTAAAATCTACAACCACTGTTGCTTTGCCGGCAGAACAGATCTTGCTTTCAGGGTTTGGCACATTAAAAGCACAGTTATTACGTGCTAAATCAATGTTCCGTGAAAACGAATGTGATGAACATAATGATGAAACTTTAAATGTGATCTACAACGGACGTATGATGGAAATCCTGTTGTCAGAAACTCAATTCATGAGTGCTGACTACATGGCTGTAAAAATGCTTCAAGAAGGTGATGTATCTGGAAAATGGTTAGGACTTAACTGGATTCCATATAATAAATTAAACAATGGAGCTGGTGGAGCAACTGAACGTCGTACTGCTATGTATGCAGGTACAGCGGCTCATTTTGGTGATGCAAACATTACAGGCTTTGACATCTCAAAACGCCCTGATAAGAAAAACATTAGCCAAGTTGGCGGTGTTCATTCTTTTGCAGCAGGTCGTGCAAATGAGAAAAAAGTTGTAGCAATTGACTTTGTGATTTAACACCCAACAAATCAAAACCTAAAAGCCTTCAAGATCAATAAAACTTGAGGGCTTTTTTATGACTACAACTAAAGTATCAATATGCAATCATGCCTTGTCTTTGATCGGGGATCGCTCAATTTCAAGCTTTGATGAAGAGACAACAACAGCAGAGCATTGCCGAAATGTTTACAACCAAACTCGAAAATCAGTTTTACGTGATCATCCTTGGTCTTGTGCAAAAAAAAGAACAATTCTAGCGCCAGTGACAACCTATCCAGCGTTTGATTTTAGCCATGCCTTTCCTTTGCCACGCGACTTTGTAAGGCTGATTGATGCTGGTCAATGTCGATATGAAATTGAAAATCGACACATCTTGGCTAACTCGGATCAAGTGAAATTAATCTACATCTTTGACAATGATAATGAAGATACATGGGACTCACTTCTTGTTGAAGCAATGGTCTTAAAACTAGCCTCACGTCTATGCAAACCCTTAACAGGTAGTGACGCAGCAGGGGAGTCAGCTAAGGCAGAGTATGAGCGTCAAATTAAGAAAGCTCGTAATGTTAATGCTCAAGAACGTCAGAGCGAAGATATGCAATACGCTGAATCTTCTTACATTGGGAGTCGTTACTAATGCGCAGTTGGGTATTAAAAAACAATCTCAGTAGTGGGGAGCTTAGTCCGTTATTGTGGACTCGTACCGATGTTCAGCAATATGCAAATGGAGCTAAAACGCTGTTAAATGCAATTCCACTTGTCGAGGGTGGAGCAAAGAAAAGACCAGGTACAAGATTTAAATCTGAATTTACAGGGGCTTTAAGATTAATCCCTTTCATCCCAAATTCGGAAAATGCTTACATGCTCATATTGGGAGTAAGCTTTTTAAAGGTATACAACCCACGTAATGACAGCGTTGTATTTGAGATTACCACTCCATACGACACAGCTCAGAAAGTTAAAGAAATCCAATATGCACATACTCGTTATCGGATGTATATGGTCCAAGGTGATACACCTGTACATCGGTTTTTATGTTCAGCAGATTTTACAAACTGGCAATTCTCACCCTTTACTTTTTCAGTTCAGCCAACAGATGAAATTGGTACTTCTCCAAACGTTGCTTTAAAACCAAGTGGTGTAGAAGTTGGTAAAACAATTTCACTTACTGCTACAGCTTTCCCATCATGGAATAATACTGAGCAATATTTAGCTGGTGATCGTGTAATACATGCAGGTCAAACATGGAGAGCATTAGTTGATAATAAGGCAAGTGAACCAAGCCCAACACTGGGAAGCTGGGAGTCGGTAACCGCTGGTGATGCATCTGTATTTACATCTGATCATATTGGTGCTGTTGTATCTATTAATGGTGGTCAAGTTAAAATTACCTCTATCAAATCACCTACTATTGCTATGGGTGAAGTGATGGTAAAACTCTCAGCAGATATACAAGCTATTGCAAAATCTTGGACGCTCAATTCATTGGCTTTCACAGTGTCAACTGGTTATCCAAGGACAGTGGTTTTCTTTAAGCAGCGATTAGTTTTTGCAAATACCAAGACAAATCCGAATCAACTATGGTTTGGTGCAATTGGTAATGATGGTGATTTTCTAGAATCCACCGAAGATTCGGACGCTTTTAGTATGGCATCATCTTCCGCACAATCAGACAACATCTTACATTTAGCACAACGTGGTGGAGTTGTAGCACTTACTGGTGGCTCAGAGTTCTTGATTAGCTCTAATGGTGCGTTAACCCCAGCATCAGCTCAAATAGAACAACACACGACGTTTGGCGCACAGAAAGATGTTAAGCCGTGTCAGGTTGGCAGTGAATTGCTATTTGTTCAGCGAGGTGGTGAGCGATTGCGCGCACTTTCATATCGCTATGAAGTTGATGGACTTGTGTCACCCGAATTGTCAGCAATTGCCCCTCATATCTCGCAAAATCATGGAGGTATAAAAGAAATAGCATATCAGCAAACACCATACTCATTAGTTTGGATGGCTCTTAATGATGGGAAAATGGCAACAATCACACTTAATCGTGATCAAGAAATGAATGCTTGGGCTTTGCATGATTTTGGCTGCGATATCATTTCTGTATGTTCCTTGCCAACCTTAAGCGGATCGGATCAATCTTTTATTCTCACAAATCGCAAAGGATCTATATTTCTAGAAGAGTTAATAGAATCAGCGCAAAGTGATTGTGAGTTTGTTTATTACGAGGGGAATTCAGTACCTTTAAATCAGTTGGATACAGCCTATTTGAATTGGTCAAATGCTGATGGTTATTGGTATTCAGATTCGTTAAACATTAAAAAAGATGTAGATCAAACCTATTATTGCGGTCAGCCATTTTCTTTTGAAGTTGACTTACTTCCCCCTGATTTTAGTCAGGTACCAAGTACAACAATGTTTCATAAGATATCAGTTCAAGAGGCTGTGGTTTGGATTAAGGATAGTATTGGCGGCTACATTAATGAATTTGAGTTTCAACATAAGAAAATTTCATCTGAAGCTTTCAAAAATAATCTATATACCGGCTATGTTCAGGTGTCTTTAACAGGCTGGCAACCGCTTTATAAACTTGAAATGAAATTAACACACAACAAACCGCAACCATTTCACGTTCAAAGTATCTCTATGTTGGTATCAATCAATGAGAAATAGAGATGTTTGTGAGAACAGCAACAATTCAGGATTTGGGTACGCTTGTTGATTTCGGCAAGCGTCTCACACAAGAATCAGTAAATTTTAAACATCAAGGCTTTGATGAAGATAGAGCCATTCAATTATTTAGTCATTTAATCAATAAATTTGAATCAGTATTTTTAGTCTGTGATGAGTACTCAAATCCAGTTGGCGGTTTGATTGGTTGTATTGATGTGGATTGGCGTACAAATCAGCGCCTAGCATTTGAGCAAGGCGTGTATGTACTTCCTGAATATCGAGCAACAGGCGCAGGAAGTGAGCTAATTCAGCACTTTATTGAATGGGCTAAGCTCAATAATGCGGACCGAATTCAACTTGGCACAATTACAGGCATCAAAGCAGAAAGAACAATCAGTCTTTATGAATCATTAGGCTTTGAATTGACAGGTTATGTCTTGGAAATGAGGGTTTAATTATGTGCAATGGTGGAGTTATTTCTTCTGTATTTAGCGGTGTGGAAAACGCAGCAAATGCAGTTCAAGCGGATGCAGTTGCTAAAGGTAATGCTAAAACCGTTCAATCTGTTGCGAGACTGAATTCTAAGAAAATTCTGGAGCAAGGTAAAAAGGATGCATCATCAGCACGAGCAGCTGCAGCAGAGAACGGCTTGGATGTTGATATTGGTACTGCGGCAAAAATTCAAGATGAAATTCTTGGTGATTCAGCGTTTAACTCAACAATGAATTTAAGTGATTCAAATTGGCAGGCAAAGCAGATTAGACAACAGGGCAAAATGCAACGAAATAGCTATGGCATGAAATCAGCAAGTAGCTTTATTGATGCAGGCTCTCAAGCTATGGGGTGGAAATAATGTTAATACCACGTTCACAGGGTCGAACAACTTCACAGCCGACATTACAACAACACACACCTTTAACTGGTTTATCTTCAATTGGTAATTCTATTGGTGGTGCTGTACAGGCACGAGATGAAAAACTTCAAGAAGAGGAAGTAACCGCAAAACGACTTGAGTTATACCACAATGACATTGCTGAAAAAGAAGCAAGGGTTAAGCTTGATGATGTAATGACTACTGAAATGAGTGATCAAGTTTCAACATTAAAAAATGATTTAGTGAACGGAACGATTAACGCTCAACAGGCCAATGACAATTTAAAAAAATGGACAACTGAGCGCTATAAACAGCTTGAACCTGACATGCCATTACATGCTCAAAAACAATTGCAAGAGTACTGGGATAGCAACTCTAATCAGCAAGCAACTTCCTTTTTACCTTTGCAGCTTCGTGCAGATGTCCAAAAAGGCTCAACTATTGCAGATCAAGCTTTTGATGTTTCAACTCGCCAAGATCGTGACGCAGGGCGACAGTATTTAATTAAAAACTTAGATGGCCTTAATTTAAGCGTTGCTGATAAAGCTGATCGTCTGAATAAATACGATATTACACGCGATATCATGGATATTGATAAACGCACATTAACTGCCGTTGAAACTGAAGATCCAGCAGATTTACACACTTTGCTTACTGAATTGAGAGGCGGTCAGTATAAATATTTAGATGGACCAACCATTCAAGATAAAGAAAAGCAAGTCTTAAGCCGCATCAGTGCTTTAGACCAGAAAGCCCAAGTAGAAGAAAATAAGCGCATAACTCAATCAAATAAAGTATTTAACGAGTTCAAAACTCAAGTGCTGACGGGGCGTGCGCTTGATAGTAACTACATGGAAAGTGTGGGTACAGCGGTAAAAGGCACTGACAATGAAGCTGAATATCAGTTTTATAAAAAGAATTCTCTAAACTTTCAAAACTTCAGTCGTAAAAGTACGAGTGAACAATTGGCTTTAATCAATAAACAAAAAGCCAATATGAAAAACACGACTACAGATAATGCTGAAAATGAAAGCAAAGTCATGAATGTTTATGAAACGATCTATAAAGATAAGCTTGAAGTGCTTAAAAATAATCCTACTCAAGCAGTGAGTGAAGCAGGGCTTAAGACTAATTCAATATCAGCAGTTGAATTAAAAACCAATCCTAGCCAATCCGCTAAAAGCATTGTCGATAATGGTATTAGTCAATTGGCCCTACGTGATCCAAATATAAAATTAAAACCTATATCTCAGGAAGATTTACCAGAAGCAAAACAAGCTTTTGATGGAATGGGTGTAAATGCCAAGCTTAATTTTATTAGTGACTTAATTCAGCAATCGAAAGATATCCCAAGCGGTAATAAAATTTGGGGTGCTACTCTAGGTCAATTAGGTGGTGGTGATCAGTCATACATCATGGCTGGTATTGCTCGCATGCAATATTACCAATCCACAAAAGGGGAAGATGTTGCAACAGCAATTATCAGTGGTACCCAAGCCCTAAAAAACAAACAATTTACAATGCCAAAAGATGAATTGCTTAAAACAGAATTTAATAATTATGTGGGAAATTCTGTTACTGGTGACACAGCAAATATGACATTTGCAGGGTTTAAGTCAATCTATGCGCACTTATCAGAGCGTGATGGATATCAACATAAAGATAAAGATGACTTAAACAAAGATATTGCCAAAACAGCTTTAAGCATGGCAACAGGTGGTGTTTATAACCAGGATGTTAAATATGGAAATCAAAAGTCATGGAAAGTATCAAAACCTTATGGATTGGATGATGGTGCATTTGAGACCACAGTAACATCGGGCCTTAAATATATTTCATCTCAAACAGGCATTGATGTTGCAGACCTTGAAACATTGCGTTTAAGGCGATCAGCAAGCCGTTCCGCAAAAGGTGAAATTCAATACGACCTGATTAATGAGCGTGGTAATCCGCTTGTAGTTAAAGGCATTGCATGGCGTGTGAATATGCCAGGGAGAACCAAGTAATGAGTAATTGGCTATCTGAATATTCAGGTGATGAGCAACAGCAAGTAGATCAAGTTAATGCGAAAGGTGTTATAGGTAAGCCAACCCAACAAACTGAGCCAAGTTTATTTGAAGGTGCTGGTCTTTCAATTCCAAAGGGTGTGACTGCTGGCGCTGCTAAGGCTTTAGATACAGTATTTAAGCCTTTTGATGCTGTAGCGGATCGAGTCGAATACTCATTTAAAGATGTTACAACTGATCGAACAATTGAGCCATTTGAAGAGTTTAAGCAAAAGCGACAATTAGAACGTACAAGCCTTTTAGTTGATTCAGTGGACTACTTAAAAGACCAAGAAAATACAGGTCTAATCGGTAGTATTGGATTTTCTCTAAGTGATTATTTATCTCGTGCAATGATTGGTAGTGCGGCTGGTGGTATTGGTGGTGCAGTAGGTGTCACAGGTTTATCTGAAACCAACTTTGTATATCAAAATTTAACCCATAAAGGCGTGGATAGCAGTACTGCTGCAAAAGTCGCAGTAACAGATGGTGTTATTGCTGGCGCTGCAACTGCTTTACCCATTAAATATGGATTTGCTGGTAAAGGCGGATTATTGGCAGATGCAGGGCTATCCATCGGTGGTGCAACTGCTTTAACTACTGGTGGTCAATATGCAAGTGGAAAGATTCTCGAAAGTCATGGTTATGACAATGAGGCAAAATACTACGAAATCACAAAAGAAGGTTTAGCCACAAACCTAATTTTGAATACTTTGTTGTTTGGTGCAGCACGTGGATATCAGCAACGTAACGCCAAATTGAATCAAGAGATTGATGTAGAGGTGCAAGCACTTGATGCAGATACAATTGCAGCGCGTCAAGATTTAACTGAGCATACTTTGGTTGCCAATGATCTTGACGCAGATGTTGTATCATCACCAGTTCATACAACTGATCCAATCCAACAAAACAACCATTTAATCAACATGGATACTGCTCGATCACAACTTGAAAGTGGGCAACCTGTAAGCGTACCTCGTGATGTAAAAGGCGCACCTAAGCCTAAAAATCTAGATTATGAATCTATGGCGTTGCCAGCAAATGCAAAACTGATTGCACGTAAAGCTCGGCAAGATGGCGTTGATCCAAGTGTGGCATTAACAATTAGTCATATAGAAACTGGCGGATCGTTTAGCTCAACTTCTAAAAATCCTACTTCGTCAGCACATGGGGTCTTTCAATTACTTAATGACACATGGAAAGGTCAAGGAGGTGGCAATCGTAATGATCTAAATGAGCAGATTAAGCAAGGTTTGAATCATATCAAGAATGCAAACAACTATATTCGCAAAAAACTTGATAGAGCACCTGTAGCACATGAGCAGTATTTAGGTCATTTACTTGGTCCAGCAGGGGCGGTAAATGTTTTAAAAGCTGATCCAAACCTACAATTAATTGATGTTGTGCGTAAATACGACGCTAAAAATGCAAATGCCATTGTCAACAATAACGGTATGAAAGGCTTAACCGTTGGTCAGGCAATTAGCAAGTGGGAGAAGAAATGGAACAGTCTAAGCGCTCGTTATGGTGGTGCTGAAACTCAAACCGCACATGGCTTGGATGGCTCAAGCTATGAATTTGCATATGAGGTGAAATCTTTAAGCGATTTGATTGCATCGAATGATAGTGCTTATGGGGTTAATCCTCGTTATCCATCTGAGTTACAACCACGAGATCGTACGCGTGAAGCATCACGTCAACAGATTGAAGCAATGGCAGATGATTTAAAACCCGAATGGTTAGGAGAATCACCTAAGTTATCCGACGGTGCGCCTATTGTCGGTTTTGATGGTGTTGTTGAATCGGGCAATGGTCGCACCATGGCAATTGGTAAAGCCTATGAGCAGGGCAAAGGTGAAGCTTATAGACAATTTGTTCAAGACTTTGCCAACACTCGTGGTTTTGATATTGAGGGAATTAATAACCCTGTCTTAGTTCGTACGCGCTTAACAGATACCAACCGTGCAGAGTTTGCTCAACTTGCCAATCAAAGCGATGTAGCGCAATTTAGTACTACAGAACGAGCAGTTAGTGATGCTGATAGATTGCCTGATTCGTCCCTATTAAAAATTAACAATGATGGCTCACTTAACATCGATCAAAGCATGGACTATATCCGAGGGTTTGTAGATCAATTGCCACAATCAGAACGTGCCAATGCTATCACTGGTGATGGTAAATTATCTCAAGATGGTAAACGCCGAATTGAATCTGCCATTGTTCAACGTGCTTACAATGATCCAAATCTTGTTAAGCGACTATCTGAAAATTTGGATGATGATAGTAAAACCGTACTTAATGCATTGCTTAGAGCAGCGCCTCAGCTCTCACAATTAAATGATTTGGTTCAGCAAGGTGGTAGACACCAAAATTCAATTTCAAGCGATTTGGCGCAAGCTGTGCAGAAATACAGTGATCTAAAAGCTAATGGCCTAAACGTTAAAGATTATTTAAATCAAGGTTCGCTATTTGATGATGGTTTATCTGCTGGCGCTAAAGACTTTCTTAATGTTTTTGATTCAAATAGTCGAAGCGCTAAAGCGATTGGTGACAACATTCAATCAAAAGTAAATGAGGTTGAAAGTAAAGGTGATCCAAGGCAAGGGCAATTATTCGGTGAATCACCAGAGGAAAAGGCAGCCTTAGATATTATCAACAACAATCCTGATCAATTGATTACAGTTAGTCGCACAGATCCACAGGGCAACATCGAAGAAATTACAATGACTTTGCGTGATAGATTGGATGAATTGGAAGCTGAAGCGAAAATTGCTGAGCAAGATGTTTTAGCAACTCAAACCGCTATTAGTTGTGCTTTACAATTTGGATGATTCTGTTATAAATAACTATTTGATATTTATAGAGGGTTATATGAATTTATTTATAGGTGGTTCTCATGATGGTCAAGAGTTTCCTTTTGCCGCAGATAAATATGTAGGCGATTCATTCAAAATGGCAGGTATCCAAACTAATGAATCCACCGTTTATAGACGTAATATTGTTGGTGAGCATACCTTTTGGGTGGATGAAAGTATACCTCAGGAAGCGGCAAACTATAGAATCAAAAAAATTCTAGGCATTCATTAATAGATACCCAACAAAACCCAATCTTATAACTGCTCAACTGTTAAAAACATTTGGGCATTTTTTATGAAAGATCAATGCAAACAAGCTGTCGCACGTGCGCTTGGAAAACAAACCCTGACTGCTAAAGAAGCAACAGACATTGAAGCAAAAATAAATCAGGCAATGAAAAACCTTGCCAAGCAAGATATTCAGAAATGGCGCAATTTAAGCCCGAATGATCGACTTGTGGAAGCCGGGAAGCAAGTCGCTATAGACATCATCGCTGAGGTCAAGCGCAAAAATAAAATAGCGGCAAATGATATTTTAATTCAGTCTAAAAATCTTAATCAGCTTGATCACCCCACCTTGCCTGCCTCACAAGTTATAGATCGTATGGTGGCTATGCATGGGGATATGTCTGGCATTCAGTCAATTAACTCTCAATCACGTGCTATTGCCTCAGTTTATCGAGGTGAATTACTGGATTTTTATACAAACATTAAAGGCGGTTTAGGTGTTTGGACTGACAAGGCTTTAGCTCATAACATCATTCAAGAGCGTTTCGGTAATGATTCAGGCAATGCTACTGCTAAAAATATCTCAGACAAAATGGGTGAAGTATTTGAAGGAATGCGAGAGCGTTTTAATCGTTCAGGTGGTGATGTTGGAAAGCTAGATGATTGGGCTTTACCGCAAACACACAGCGCTGAAAAAATGGCTATCGTTGGTCGTGATCAGTGGGTAGATGATGCAATTAGTGCAATCAATCGTGATAAGTATGTGCATGAAGATGGTCGATTTTATTCGGAAGATGAAATTCGAGATTTATTGAAATATTCATTTGATTCAATCACAAGTAATGGCGCAAACAAATTAGAAATTGGTCGTCAAAATTTCGGTGGAAATTCTAAGGTCACTAGTCGACATAGTGAAAGTCGAGTATTACATTTCAAAGATGCTGACACATGGATGGACTATCAAGAAAAATATGGTGGCATGCAATTTGTTGATTTAGTTGAAGCACATGTAAATGGCTTATCTAAAGATATTGCCCTCGTTGAAAATCTTGGAAGCAATCCAAAAGGCGCTATGAAAATATTAATGGATGCCGCAAAGCAAAAAGATTGGGAAAATGGTGTTGATTTAAATCAAGTTGATAGAGGTTTAAAACGCTCTCAAGTTATGTTTGATGAATTCATGGGAACGAATCAACCTGAAAATGCAGTATTAGCGAATGTTGGCTTAACATATCGCTCACTCAATGTAGCATCCATGTTAGGTGGCACAACACTTTCATCGCTTACTGACCAAGCCATGATTTTAAAAACAGCTCAAATTCATGGAATTTCATACCGTAAAGCATTTGGTGAGATCATTAGTCAGCTTAACCCAAAAAATAAAGCTGATCGTGAGTTAGCACACAGCTTAGGTTTGGCAACAGAGGAAACTGTAGGCACGATTGCACGCTGGGCTGATGATGGTTTAACTTCGGTTCATGGTAAGGC
Organism: Acinetobacter sp. LipI_19; assembly: GCF_058242925.1. Classification (NCBI taxonomy): domain Bacteria; kingdom Pseudomonadati; phylum Pseudomonadota; class Gammaproteobacteria; order Moraxellales; family Moraxellaceae; genus Acinetobacter; species Acinetobacter sp. LipI_19. Next base: position 2,138,408 of record NZ_JBZAYK010000001.1, on the reverse strand, counting down.
TGAAATGGCGGCAAAGGGTTCAAGTTCGCTGGCTACACAGGTATTGCGTATATCAGGATTGAATGCGCTAACCGCAGCCAACAAGCGTGGATTCTCTAAAATCCTTATGGATAAATACGGACGAATGACTCGTGACAAGTCATGGAGTGATTTAGCGCCTATTGACCGTGAGTTGCTAGAGGGTACAGGTCTTAATGAGCGTACTTGGAAAATCATGCGAGAAGCTGAACCTGTTAATGATGGGCGAGGGAATCAACTTATGTCGGCTCGATCAATTTATGAAATACCAGATGCCAAGATTTTGGCGGCAATGGATGATGATGTTAAAGCTTTGGTTGATAGCATAGATAGTCAAATCAAAGAGCTTAATAATCGTAATGCTTTAGATGATCAGCGTATGTCCAATAGGGCGCAAAAGGTTGATGATATTAAGCGCCAACTGTCACAGCGCCTTTTAGACTATGCCAATCGAAAAGATGCGAAATCTCAAGCTGAAAAGCAGGCATTACAAGATCGTATCGATTTATTGGATGCACAAAAAGAAGCGGCAGCAGCTCAGGCAGATATGAATGCATATCTAAGAAATGTCGAGAATAGCGAGAATCTCAAAGGTTTTATGGATGGTATTACGCAAGGAAAGACCATAGATAACCTGACTGATAAAGCTAAAAAATTAGGGCGGATGCTTGAAAGTTTAGATAACAAAGTTTCAGAAAAAACCAGTCGACTACATGCAAAAATCAAAGCTTTTGAGAAAGATATTCAAGGTAAATTTGAAGATTTCAACGATTTGCTAAATGGGAAATCTAAACTATCAAAAGAGAAGTTGGTAGAGTATGAGGGCAAGTTGTCCGATCGGCTGAATCGTTATGCTTCGCGTCGAGATGTGAATACCCAAAAAGAACTGGACGCACTGAATGAACTTAAAGAACTAGTGGTATTAAAACAGGAGCGTCTTGATACTGATTTTGAAATCAGCAAAGCCAAAGAACAGACAAGAATCAAGGGTAAAACAGATAGTAAAATTGACTCATCCGTATCACGAAATGCTCGTCAAAATTATGCAAGCGGTGAAAATCTGGGTAAACGTCTTGGTAATTCCGAACGTCGTATAACTGAATTACGTGCAAAAATGCGAAGTGCTGATAGTGCTGCGAATAAGGCTATTACACAAAAGTTTAAAGATCTGGATAGGCGTGTAAATGAGCTTGATACTGAATTTGCAGATTATCAATCCAAAGTTGCAGAGCGTCAGTCTAAGCGTGACCATGTTTCAAAACGCCTTGCCGACAGTATTGATGGTGAAAAACAAGTGTTGGCACAAAAGATTAGGGATGAAGCAGCTACACGATTCCAAGCCCATATTTTGGATGAGCAGGGTATGGCGGTCATTGAGGCTGGGTTGCGTGAGAAAACATGGATGACTGGTGGTTTGCGCAAAGGCTCCGCAATGGGAGAAATCTTACGCTCAATGCTTCAGTTTAAATCCTTTCCAGCTGCGCTAATGATGAAACATGGTAGCCGTGGATTTAGTCGTCCAACATTGAAAAGTAAAGCCGCATATCTTGGCTCACTGGTGGCTCTTACTTCATTGCTTGGTGCATTTGTTGTGCAGCTTAAAGAGATTGCTAACGGCAATGATCCATCAACGATGTGGGATAGTGACGATCCTCAAAAGACAATTGATTTTATGAAGCGCTCAGTAGCTCAAGGTGGTGGTTTGGCAATCATGGGGGATATTGTTGTTGCTGGTATGGATCCGACTGGACGTGGTGTGGATGGGATTTTAACTGGCCCATTTGGTCAGGATGTAAAATCCCTTTTAAGTTTGACAGTTGGTAATGCTACGCAATTGGCAAATGGCGTAGAAACCAATGCAGGCAATGAGGCATTCAAAGCTATTAAAGGGAAAATACCAGCACAGAACTTATGGTATACAAAGGCTGTAGCAAATCGCATGTTATTTGATGAATTACAAGATACGATTGCACCAGGATATCGTGAAAAAGTAATGCGTAAAGCCGAAAAACAATATGGTCGCTCTCAATGGCTGGGTGATGATTGGGGTGATATTCAAGCACCAGATTTCGATAAAGTCACTCAATAGCAACTCACCCAACAAACCATAACTCAAACCCTCGTATAACTTCTTATTATGCGAGGGTTTTTATATGCGTGATGATCAAATAATTGCTTTAGAAAAACTTCATGAGCAGATGACTGATGACTTAATCAAGATAGGTATTGCCGCAGTTGACATGGGTTTTCAAACAGAAGAAGAGCGAGGCAATAAGGTATGGCTTTACAAAGGATTTAACCAGTGTGGATCAGGTGTGGCCAAGGTGGAGCAAGTGTTGGCTTACCGTCGTGGTGACTTGCCACCAACTAGTACCAATGAAGAAACGCAGCGTAAGTATGAAGAAGGTTTAATAAACAAGGCAAAAGCTGCAATTCAGAAGGCAAAAGATAAGACTAGTTATAACTAATTATGAAAGCATCTTTTGCTGAATTCTATGTGCTTTGGGATGAGTACTTGGGTCGTGTTACACCTTTATTTCACATAGAGACTTGTGAATGGATGGAATCCCTATCTGATGAGATGGATAATCTTCTCATGCTTCCTCGTGGGCATAATAAGTCAGGTATTGTAACTGTCTTTAATGCTTGGAGATTCTACAAAGATGTAGATGACCTTGTATTGCATCAAGGAGCAACAAACATTGATGCCCTTAAGTGCAGTAGAGCAGTGATAAGAATTCTTGCCAATCATCCTCTTTGTAAAGTAAATGATGTCCATAAGTCACATGGTGGTGTAATTAAATGGTGGGTAAACGGCTCTAATGACGAGCAATATGGGTCAATGTATGCTCGCGGAATTCTATCGAGTGTTACAGGACAACGAGCAAAGCATATTCAAAATGATGATGTTGAAGTTCAAAAAAACGTTGCTACAGAAGAAAATAGAGAGAAATTAAAAAATAGCCTAACTGAGCAAACTCACATTCTAGTACCAGGTGGAACAAACTTATTTATTGGCACTCCACATAGCTATGATTCAATCTATAAAGAAATGATAGAGGCGGGCTCAAACTGCTTTATAAGAAGAATGTTTGAAAACGAATACCGAATTGAAGCGAGAAAAGAGGCTGTTTTAAATTTTTATCCTGAATATGTCTTCAGTGGAATTCATAAATACAGTAAATGCTTAGAAGAAGATAAGCATTATAAAATTGTTCCACATGGTTCGGGCTATAAAATCACTTTACTAGAGGATTTTCAATTTGTTGACTTTTACGCCAAAGCTCTATGGCCTGAAAGATTCACAAAACATGAAATGACTAAAAGAAGAAAAAAATGCCGAACAATCAATGAGTGGGATTCTCAATATCAATTACATGCAAAACCTGTGGGTGAGGTTCGTTTAGATCCAAACAATTTGATACCTTATGATTGTGAGCCTGTTTTGCTCTATGCAAATGGCACATATGTAATGATGCTAGGGAATGTAAGGATTATTTCAGCTTCCTTACGAGTCGATCCATCTGAGGGTAAAAAAACCTCAGATATATCTTCTGTCGCATTAGTGCTTCATGATGAGCAAGGCCGGTTATATTGGCATAGGTCAATTGGCTTGCAAGGTAAGGTTAGCATTGTTGATGACTCAGGGCACAATATTATTGGCGGTCAAGTTTGGCAATTAGTTAATATAATTGAGGAATTTCATTTAACTCGTGTGACAGTTGAAACAAATGGAAGTGGAGCATTTTTCCCTGAAATTTTGAAAAGCTGCCTAAAACAGAGAAAAATACGCTGCGGTGTTTCTGAAATAAAAGCAACTCAAAATAAAAATATAAGGATATTAAGTGCAATTGAAGGGCCTTTGAGCTCTGGTGTTTTATGGGCGCATCTTTCAGTTTTATGTGACCCCGATAAACCTGATGATGATAGCTTTGAAGTAAAGGTTATGCGCTCATGGAACCCAGCAGTAACAAATCAAATTGACGATCCTCTTGACTCCTTAGCTGGTGCTATAGCAGATGAGCCAATTCGCATAGGAAAAATACACAGACAAAATGAAGTTAAAGAATCGCCTAATTGGAGGACAAACGGTGGTGTCATCGAAGCCACTTTAGATTTCGAATATTAGGGTGATAATCATGGCGGTACCTAAACAAACTCCTTACAAGGAATTTACAGCGAATGGGGTTACTAAAATATTCCCATTAGAGTTTGAAGTATTAGAGCAAGATCATCTAATTGTTTTGGTTAATGATCTTGAGCCATCAGTGGGAAGCTGGACATTGGATGCTCAGAATGACACAGTAGTTTTTGCACTTCCTCCAGCCAATGGTGCAAACATTAAAATTAGACGTGATACCCCATTAGAGCGAACATCTGATTATCATAGCTATGATAACTCGTTCCGTCCTCAACCTGTTAATAGTGACTTTGATCGAATTTGGTGGAAGCTGCAAGAATTGGGGGTGGCGGATTGGATTCTTGGAAAACGTATAAATGCTTTAAAAGCTTATGTGGACTACAAAGATGATGAATTGCGCGCCTATCTTATTGAAGAGATTAGAAAACAAGGTGTAGCGCTCGATCAGCTTGAGCTTTATTACGAATACCTAATGGATCGTCTCGCTCAAATAGCGATTGATAAAGGATGGGATTCAAGTTTTATTCATGATGGCGATGAAACCCAAAAAGAAGTTAACGATAAATCAACTCAGTGGGTAAAAGATATAAATGCGCTTAGATCTTTTAAAAAACGCACATTAATTCAATGTATTAATATGACTAATGGGTCAATTTGGAATACATCAAACAGTGGTGTTGATGATGGAACGATGACCGTCATAGCGAATGATGGAACGATTTGGAAGCGAGGTACTGCAGGAACAATAAAGCTTTCGTACTTTGGTGATGGGGTATCTGCATTTAATAAGTTATTTAAATGGGTGAAAACATTAACCGCTGGATATGTTGACAATGGTCAAATGATTAGAAAGTTAGATGTGAATTTGGAGGGCAGGGTCTGGGAGGTGGACACTCCAATTTTGGGTATTCAGGGAATTGGTGGGCTTAATTTCTGTAACGGTACAATTAAAGCAAGTGATAAATTTATTGGTGAATACGTTGGTGAATTTACAGATGCTGAAGCACTAAGAGCGTATCACTATATTACTTTTAATCACATCATTTTTGATGGTAATGAAAAAGCTAGTTGTTTTAAAATAAATCGCGCTCTAAAGTCTGGGTTTAGTACATGCCACTTCATCCGATGGAAGAAAAATGGTTACGGATTGGTTGTTGGTAAAGCACCAGAGGATACTTTAGGTGCGGGTCCCGAAGCGCATGAGATACACGTAAATAGCCAGTGTTCTTTTAGTCAGTACAGTTTCAGTGATGTATATGATGGTGCGATCCCAAGTGGCACAGCTTTATATATCAACACCTATGACGGACATTATAGTGATTTCTTTATTGCTTATTGTGGCCGAGGTATTGAACATATTAAGACTGGTTTAAATATTTTTGAAAATATTCACATTTATGGTGCACAAGAAAAAGATTATGGATTTTTTATTGATTGTACTGGTAAAAATGCGCTTTTAAATCTAACGAATATCTATATGGATGAGTGCTCGATTCGAGTACTAAATCCTGAACAAATTATTATTTCTAACTGTAAATCATTCAGAAATGATGATGCGGATGTCGGTTTAATTATTTTTGACACATCTGAGACCTTTATTGATCCAAAGCGCATCATTATCTCGAATAATCACTTCAATACTTCTAGCGATAAAAAAAGACAGGTTTCTTTTGTTGGTGATTCTGGGGGTATATGGAGTTCAGCGCCAAATCGCTATATTTCATCATATTCGAATACTTACCTTGGAAATGTGATTCCGCTTGAAACTGGGACCGAACTACAAACAATATATAAAAACAACGAGTATACATTAACTGAGAGATATGCTGTTGATAGAAGGACAAGTTTTTCACTAGACATGAGAATGCATCATAATATCAACAATGGTCAAAATTTTTCAGGAACAGTTTCTGAATGGCTGATTGTAAGTCATTGGCAAGCGATTTCAGCTAACACTGCCAATGCGTATCGAATTGTTTTATTCTTAATGCCCTCTGGAAAGTTTAATGCAAAAATTGAGGCTGTTGATCGTCAGCTAATTTACAACTTCAATGAAACAAGCAAGCAAATCACAGTCACAGAAAAAGTCCAAATTGGGTTTTTATCAAAACCAACCGTATCTGCAAATGGAATCTTAACTGTTGAATTAGAAGATTTTTATGTTGGCGCTGTTTACAGGTCTGATTGCAGAACAGTCTATTTTTATAATGAATGATTCTTAGAAGTTGAATATTTATAAAAGCACCCTTTAGAGTGCTTTTATCTGAAATCCAAGGTGAAAAATAGCAATACCCTAAAAGCATTCATCGTAGTTACACTCATAATAAGAATTTAAATTTTTTATTCAATAGTGTGATTGTGTACGCCAAAATTGTTGATATAAGTAAAACGAAAACAACATTTTGTTGGATTTTAAAATGATTTGAAAGTGCAATGGCAAACGGATGTATTAAAAAAACAGCAGTTGAAAAATTAGCTAATTCTTTATTATTGCCGTTAATATTTATATTTTTAACATATAAGAATATAAATAATGGAGTGAATAATAATGTTAATAATAAATCAATAGGCTCTTTATTGTTAATGCACCTATAATTAATAAAGGTTTCTAAAAAAACTAAAAATACAGATACAATTACTAAAATCAAAGACGGTTTAAATTTTTTATCAAGAGATGTTTTATTAACTAAATACCCTATTGTTAAAAATGGGAATCCAAAAAATAGAAAATTTCGGTAAATTGGGAAGTAGTTTAGTAATTTGTCGTAGATTCCATGAAAGTAGTGTAAATTTCCGATTTGTTGTGCTATATACCCAATCATAAATAAAGAACAAAGAATTGCTATTAATATTTTAGTTTTAACCTTTTTTAATGCAAAAAGAATGATGCCGCTAAATATTAAGCTTATTAAGTACCATAGCGCAAAATAGCCTACCGATAATGTAATAAATGTGTCTTTTAGGTTTGAAGTGTTAAGCCAAAATGGTATGTAAAACAACATCCATATTGCATACATGATAAAAATTCTTTTTATCCATTTTAACAAGTCAGCCTTGCTTTTTATATTTGTAAAATAATAACCAGTTATTATGAAAAATAATGGAACTGCTATGCGAAATAGCCCATTAACGAGTAAAAAGCCAAGTTCAGGAAAGTACGAATACAAAAACTCCAAATGAAGCAAAACAACAAAGTAAGCGAGTATTACTTTTAAATAATCTAATGACAAGTTTCGCATTAATATGTTTTTAAATAGATTAAATCGGCACAATACATTTTTTTTACGCAAGTTTTGTTGCGTATTTGTAATTTAAAAAAGATGTAAGATATGCTTACCTACGCACTCAATTATTTATTTTAAACCCCTTAATTACTCAATAAATCACGCCCAACCCTGTTCTTTAATTAGTACAGGGTTTTTTAATACCAAAAATTAGGGGAACACATTGAACGATCCAATCTCAATCAAAGGCTTACCATGGCTTTTTAAAATTTTAGCAGCAGTAATTGGGGCTATTTTTGCACTTACTTTAAGTGGAGATATAGATACTCAAGGGCGTATCAAAATCACGATGGGTGTGATTATGAAATTCACTTTTAGCGTGGCTATCAGTTTGTATGGTGGGTCCGCTTTTATTGAATATTACGACTTAACTCATTACACACATATGGCACAAGGTTTTGTGATGCTTGTGTTTGCGATTTTTGGGATGCTTTGCATTGGTATTGCATACCAATCAATGCAGCTTCTCAAAGGTAAGTCGTTTAACGAAATCATCACCGAAGTTAAAGCAACTTTTGGAGCAATATTTAAATGAATTTTGAAAAAGCATTTGAACGCTTAATAGGCCATGAAGGTGGCTTTTCTACAGATCGAAATGATCCTGGTAATTGGACGGGTGGAAAAGTTGGAAAGGGGATTTTTAAAGGCACTAAATACGGTATTGCTGCCAATACTTACCCGAATTTAGATATTAAAAACCTTACCATTGAACAAGCCAAAGCCATTTATAAAAAGGATTGGTGGGATAAATTGGGAGCTGATCAGTTAGACCCAGCGATTGTATTTCAATTGTGGGACTTTGCTGTGAATGCTGGTAAAAGCCGCGCAATTAAAGAGCTTCAACAAGCTGTAGGTGTTCCAGATGATGGCATTATAGGCCCTAATACTATTGCAGCAGTAAAAGTTAAAGAAGTGAATGATGTTCTATTGCTATTGGCTTCTGAGCGTTTGAGTTTTTATACGTCCTTAAAAACTTGGGCAACTTATGGCAAAGGGTGGACTAATCGAGTCGCTGAGAATCTAAAATATGCAGCTCAGGATAATTAGTTTTTTACTTTGCTTATTTCTAACTGGTTGTACTGCCCACACTGTTACTACAAATGTGAGTGTGGGTATTTGCGTTAAAGCTCTTTAGGGGCCTTAATTCTTCCAACTATCCACAATATCAGCCCAATCTTGAAGCATTTTGCGTCGATCATCTAACCAACGAGCATGATTATATGTGGCTCTTGTTTTGTTTTCTTCAACATGAGCTAATTGTTTATTGATCCAGTCAGGCTTATATCCTTTTTCATTTAGCAGGGTGGATGCTGTTGCTCTAAAATCGTGTGTAGTAATATCAGGTAACCCAATAAAAACCAATGCTCTATTAAGTGTTGTTCTCGCTAACATTTCATCCTTTTTAAAGGGTGCAGCAAAAACATAAGTTTCATTAGGTGATATTTCGTATTGCTCTTTTAATAATTCGCAAAGCTGATCAGACATAGGAACTAAATGAATATGATTCTTTTTGTTGCTGCGCTCTTGCTTACGTCTTCTTGATGCTTTGGGAAATTCAATAACTCTCTCTTCAAAGTCTACAAATGACCATTGCATGCGTCTGATCTCGGAAGCTCTCAACATAGAATACATCATGGCCAAGCAAGCATTCCTAACTGTTGTGGTGCCTCCGTATAGCTCAAGACGAGTTCTTAGTTTTATTCGCTCGTCTTTTTCTAGGGGTCTTGCATGTTCAATTTCTGGTGCTTCTATTGCGCTTCTTACTGCGTAGGTTGGGTCGTTATCAGCTCTTAGAGTTACAATTGCATATTTCATTACAAGACTTATAAATCTTCTATTCTGATTTGCTGCTGCCTCACCAGTACCATAATGAGAAAGTTTCTTTACCCGTGTCATTGTGTCTTTCAAGATTGTTAGAACATCGGAAGAATTAATATCCTTAACAGGTTTATGACCAATCACTTTATATATGTCTTTTCTCATAGATCGTTTAAATTGCTCTATGTAGTCTTCACTTTTATATTTCATCTGTTCCAAAATATACTCTTCAGAAACAGCCTTAAAAGTGTTTGTTGTGGCTGTAATTGCCTCAATTTTCTTTTTCTTTTTTTCTTCAACAGGATTTATATCTTCTTTTAATAAAGCTTTTGTTTCATCTTTCTTTTTACGTGCATCAGCCAAAGTAACAATTGGATACTCTCCAAAACTTACAGTGCCTTCTTTGCCGTTTAAAGTGTATTTGAATCGCCATATCTTCTTGCCAGAAGGTCTTACTTCAATGTATAACCTTTCTGCATCAAGTACCCGATACATTTTTTCTTTAGGCTTTAATGATTTTATTTTAGTATCAGAAAGCATGAAGTTACCCGTTCAGTGAAATAAGTTACCCGCCACAGTACCCGTTTTATTGACAGATTAGTGCGAACCAATACCGACTAAAATAGATTAAAGTTTTAGATAAATAAAGGGGTATAAAAGAATTTTCAGACTAATACAGAATTAAGCAGACTATAGTGAATATTTTAATTGCAAATGATGATGGTGTTTTTGCACCAGGTATTCAAGCTTTAGCAAAAGCGTTGCGACCATTAGGTCGAGTTGTTATTGTTGCGCCAGAAAGTGAGCGCAGTGGTTTTTCAAGTGCATTAACCCTAGATCGACCACTTCGACCAATTCAAATTGCAACAGATATGTGGGCAGTAAATGGTACACCTGCAGATTGTGTCTATTTGTCCATGAATGGTTTGTTCGATTTTGAATTTGATTTAGTTGTGAGCGGAATCAATAGTGGGGCAAATTTAGGAGACGATGTACTTTATTCTGGAACAGTAGGGGCGGCATTTGAAGGGCGTTTGATGAAACAACCTGCCATCGCAGTTTCATTAGCGGGCAGTAATGTGCGTTCATATGACAATCCTGAAGATTATGCGCAAGCCGCAAATTGGGTTTATACGTTTATTGCCAAAGGCTTACCTGAACTGCCTCCACGACATATTCTAAATATCAATATTCCTGATGTAGAAGATATTTTAGGTGCTCAAATTACTTATCAGGGTCGTCGAATACAATCAAAACCGATTACCAGTCAGGTCGATCCTCGTGGTCGTCAAGTCTATTGGATTGGTTTGGCGGGTGAAGCAGTGACAGACCCCAAAAAGAATTCAAAAAACCTGCAATCTGACTTTTTTGCAATTGCCAATGGGTATGTCAGTATTACACCAATTCAAATGGACGCGACTAATTATACGATTCTTGAAAGACTACAATCACAACTCTCACATAGTCATTTTGATGTTTGAGTGTTATAACTTTGTGAAAAAGCACTGTTAAACAGTGAAATGCGTGTGTTTTTTGCTAATCTTAAGCAAATATTTTTAAATTTTAAGATTGTAGAGAGGGAAATCAATGCTTTTGGCTCGATCAACACTTCCAATTCAAATGCCTAAACGATGGATAAAAATCATTTTGTCCACAATAGCAATCACCTCTACAATATTGGTGACTGGGTGTGCATCGAAGCCTCAAATAAATAATCCTACACGCTATGCTGTTGCACCTGACTATTACACAGTTCGTTCTGGTGATACCTTAAGTGCAATCTCAATGCGTTATGGTTTGAGTTATCTCAGTGTTGCTGAAATGAATGATATCGCTGCGCCTTATCGAATTTATGTGGGGCAGTCATTACGTTTGAAAAAGGGTAGTGGCAATGTCACTCGATCTACGACGAAAGCGTTAACTAACAATGAACCGCAAATTCAACGTCAAACGATTAAGTTACCAACACAGCAGCCAACACCACCAACTGGGACAATAACTGCTCAGCCAGCAACGCCGCCTGTGCAAACGACGACGACAGTACAATCAACACAATTGAGATGGGTAAAACCATCAAATGGGCCTGTTATTGCAAATTATAATGTTGCGAATAATATAAAAGGAATACGTTTCGGAGGGAATCAAGGTGATCCAATTTTTGCCGCAGCGGATGGTCAAGTGGTTTATGCTGCAGATGGATTAAAAGAATATGGTAATCTTGTCTTAGTAAAACATATTGATGGTTACATTACTGCATATGCTCATAACAGCAAAATGTTGGTGAAAAGTGGTCAAACGGTGACAGCAGGACAGAAGATTGCAGAGATGGGATCTTCAGGCGCCACCAGTACTATGCTGGAGTTTCAGGTACGTTTAGATGGAAAACCAATTAACCCAGCAAATATTTTACCAATAAATTAAATATTTTAATGCAAAGTGTAATTTTCTTCGTATAATACAATGAGTTGTTTTGAACAAAAAAGTGTGAAACAGCTCATAATTTCAGAGGGAAATTTATGTTAGATCAACTTCGGGCAATGGGTGTATTTGCTTGTGTTGTTGAAAAAAGTTCTTTTAGTGGTGCCGCGCGTGACCTTGGCATTACGACTAGTGCGGTTAGTCAGCAAATTAGATCTTTAGAACATGAAATGGAAGTTACGCTTCTACATCGTTCTACACGAAAGCTGAGTTTAACTGAGGCTGGTCAAGCTTTTTTCCACAGTTGTCAAGAAATGCTCGCTGCCGCAGAGCGTGGAAAAATCCGCATTAATGAGTTGCGCGATGATTTAGTTGGGGATTTGCGTATTGCGACAACCCCAGAAATAGGAGCAACACATGTTGTGCCTGCTTTATCGCATTGGATGTCTGCACATCGAGGTTTGATGGTTCATTTTGAAGCAGATAACCAATATATCGACTTGATCCAAGAGCGTATAGATATTGCTATTCGTATGTCTTCAAAAATCGAAGATGTGAATAACTTGAGTTGTACGCCTCTTGCAAGAGTAGATCAAATCTTAGTTGCATCGCCAAGTTATTTAAATCAAACAGCGCCTATTTCGCGACCTGAAGATTTACAGAATCATGATTTGATTCCGATAAATATCATGAAAAATTCTCAACATTTTTCATTTCAGCATGGTGCAACAGGTGAAGTCGTTAATTTAGAAATGAAGCATCGTCTTCAGACAAATAATGTATTTGTTGCAAAATCATTGTGCCAACATGGACATGGTATTGCTCGGATTCTTTATTTAGATGTGCAAAAAGAATTGATGAATGGAACGTTGGTTGAAGTATTACCAGAGTGGAAGTTACCAACTTTCACTTTAAGTGCTGTGACCTTAAAGCGTGAACAGCAACCGATGAAAATTCATCGTTGTCTAGACGCTTTGAAACAATATTTTAGCCAGTTACCTGGTGGTAGAATTTTCCAAGAAGCCTCATAAAGCCAAAGTTCTAACTCTAATAAGTTCTAATAAAAAAGCCGCTTTAAAGCGGCTTTTCTATATTTTTAACTTTATAAGCAATGACGATAAAACTAAAAGAGATTAACAGGTTGAGCTCTTAAAGTGTTGGTTAATGTTTAAGCAAGAAATGCTTTAATTGCAGGCACTAAACGTTTCAATAAGTCATCTGCCTGCTCATGATTCATATTTAACGCAGGAAGTAAGCGGATCACATTACCTGAAGTAACATTAATGATTAAATGATACTTATCACGTGCTATGTTCACCAATTCAGCACAGTCTTTTGATAGTTCGATACCAATCATCATACCGAAACCACGCACAACCACATCCTGATCTGCAAGTTGAGCACGGAACTGATCGACTAAATAGGTTCCAATTTCTGCAGCATTTGCGACAATATTTTCTTTTTGGATCAAATCAATCACAGTGTAGACGACACGTGAGCCTAAATGTGTGCCGCTATAAGTAGACCCATGATTCCCAGCAGCAAGAACACCAACACCACGACCCTGTGTCATCACAGCACCAATTGGAAAACCATTTCCCAAACCTTTTGCTGTGGTTAAAACATCTGGAATAATATTGGTATGTTGATAGGCAAAGTATTTACCAGTACGGCCATTACCTGTTTGGACCTCATCCAGCATCATCAACCAATTATGTTGATTACAAATGCGACGAATATCTTCAAGATAGCTAAAGCCTTGAGGAGCCGTATTGACACCACCTTCACCTTGGATTGGTTCAACCAAAATTGCCACAATGTCAGGATGCTGAATAGCGGCTTCTTCAATGGCTTCTATATCGCCAAAAGGTACACGAATAAAGCCATCAACCAAAGGTGCAAAGCCTTCCTGAACTTTTTTATTGCCAGTAGCAGAAAGTGTTGCAAGCGTACGACCATGGAATGATTGGTCTGCAACAATGATTTTAGGGGTGGAAACACCTTGTAAATGACCAAATTTACGTGCAATTTTAATTGCACCTTCATTCGATTCTGCACCACTGTTTGAGAAAAAGATTTCTTCCATTCCTGAAACTTCAGCCAGCTTTTGTGCTGCTGCAGTTTGCCAAGCGACTTCGTAAATATTACTCGTATGAATTAACGTAGCTGCTTGTTCTGCAATGGCTTCAGCCAACACAGGATGAGCATGCCCTAAGCCACAAACGGCTATACCCGTCAATGCATCTAAATACTCAGTGCCATTTTCTGTATAAAGATAAGAACCTCGTCCTCGTATAAAGCTGATCGGTTGACGGCTGAATACAGGCATCAAATGTGAAGGTTGATCAGTTTGTACCGGAGCGAGGGTGATGTTATTCATAACTAACTCTTATCTGTTAGGAGTGGAAAGGGTGAAAGATTATCTAACCAAAATATGCGGAAGATTTAAAGCTTTAATATAAATAAAATTGGAAATAATCGTCTAGACATATTCTTTATTGTGGATTTAGGTATAATGCAGGCAGATGAGTTGAGGATTTAATCAATGACTGAACAAGCGCGTGATACAGAAGCGTTAATTCGCGATCAAATAGCTAAACATGCAGTACTTCTTTATATGAAAGGTACTCCGCAATTTCCACAATGTGGTTTCTCTGCGCGTGCAGTTGAAGCACTTAGCCAAATTGGTCGTCCATTTGCTTATGTAAATATCTTGGAAAATCCTGATATTCGTGCAACTTTGCCACAAATTGCAAATTGGCCTACATTCCCTCAATTGTGGATTAATGGTGAATTGATCGGCGGTAGCGACATTATTCTAGAAATGTTCCAAAATGGTGAATTAAAACCATTGATTGAGCAGTATAGCCCAGCGCCAGATGCTTAATGAGTAGATGATGTAGAAAAAGCACCGGAAGGTGCTTTTTTATTTGGCTAAGATTTATTTTGTTCTAGGATGGGAAAATTGATCAACAGCCTAGACAAGACTTTGCGATAACTGGTAAAGAGTTTAAGTGTTTAGATATTTTAAAAAAACAGGAAGTTTAACTCATTAATGATCATGAAAAATAAGACAAAGCCTTGAATATTCAAAGCTTTGTCTATGTGAGGCTGTAAATTAACAATCAACTTAAGATGAATTTCGTTTATTCTGCTTTGCCACAACTTCAAGCTGGTTTTCTTCAGTGAAGACAGTTGGTGCTTCAGCTTCAGCCTTTTTCAGTTTTTTTTCCTTCTTCTTTTTTTTCTTTTTCTTTGGTTTCTGTTCTATTTCAACACCATCTTCCAATGCCTGCCAATATTCAAGCTGTGCCATCACTGCTGCATAGATTGAACCCTTGGTATAGCGGTCTTTCTTGTCTAAGGTACCAACAGGGCGCGCCATTAGGATTTCTAAAGCTTGGTCAATAGTGTCAATTGCGTGGATGTGAAATTGACCTTCATTGACAGCCTCAATTACATCATGACGAAGCATCAAATGCTGCATATTCTGACGAGGAATAATCACACCTTGTTTGCTGGTTAATCCTTGTAGCTTACATGCGTCGAAGAATCCTTCAATTTTTGCATTAACTCCACCAATAGGCTGAACTTGACCCAATTGGTTCATTGAGCCTGTGATTGCCCAAGATTGATCGATAGGCAATTGGCAGATCGCAGAAATTAACGCAGAGAGTTCTGCAACTGTGGCACTGTCACCATCTACTTGACCATAACTTTGTTCAAAGGCGAGGGCAGCAGAAAAATGCAAAATCTGTTCACGACCAAAATGTGCTTTTAAGAAGCTTGACATGAGCAAGACACCTTTGGCGTGTAATGAACCACCCAGTTCCACACTACGTTCAATATCTAGAATGTCACCACCACCTTGGTATACAGAAGCGGTTAAGCGTGAAGGTAAACCAAACTCAACGTCGGCATATTGGATCACAGATAAAGCATTAATTTGACCTAAGCGATGGCCACGAGTTTCGATTAACTGAGTGCCACGTGACAAGTCTTGCCAATAGAGCTCTCTTAAATAGCCTA
The DNA here is from genome assembly GCF_058242925.1 of Acinetobacter sp. LipI_19. NCBI lineage: Bacteria > Pseudomonadati > Pseudomonadota > Gammaproteobacteria > Moraxellales > Moraxellaceae > Acinetobacter > Acinetobacter sp. LipI_19. Next base: position 2,122,700 of record NZ_JBZAYK010000001.1, on the reverse strand, counting down.
AGCGGTATTGACGATGTTTCAGGGCTGTATTGATATGATGAGACGTAACTAACTTTTCGTCCGACTGCGCTGCATGATGATGTGACTCACGAATTAAATCACCAAGCGTTAAAGCATGTAAAGACAATGAGCTTTGGTCTTCAGCTTGGCGACTTGAATCTGTTAATAACGCTGCCAATGCAGAGCGATCAAATGGCAGTAATTTATCTTGTTGAACATAGTCTGCAATCAGTTGCATATAGGCTTGCTCATTATCATCATTACGTTGCAGAGTGTCGGTAAAATCAGCACGAATTTTAAAAACACTGCCTAATTCTGGCTCTAATTCTAAAATTTCATAATAAATTTCAGGTTCTGCCAATAAAACCACTTTTAAGTTAAGTGGCACAGATGCCGGTTCAATTGAAATACTGCCTGTTAAAGTCAGCATGTGCTCAAGAGAAGATAACTTTAATTGTCCTGATTTTAATGCGCGTTTTAGACCTTGCCATGCATAAGGCTGTTCTAACAGTTGTTCCGCTTCTAAAATTAAAAAACCACCATTGGCTTGATGCAATGAGCCTGGACGAATCAGAGTAAAGTCAGTGGTAATCGTACCATTTTGTGTCAACTGTTCAACATGTCCAAGTAAATTGTAATGTGTTGGGAAGTCTTCAAAAATAACCGGTGCACCAGAATTCGGTTTATTGCTCACTACGACATTGGCTTGGTAACGTGAAGGAACACGATTAAATAAAGCAGGAGAGAACTCTTCACCTTCTTGATCTAGAATCGTTTCAACATTTTCAATGATATCAGCAGCAAAATGTTTTAAATATTGATCTAGTCCATTTACGGTTTTAAATTTACTTAAAATTAAATCAATACGAGGAATTACCACTTGTTTGGCAATATCACGATTCAGTTCAGAAACTTGATCACGTGCATCATCTTCTAAATCACCTAACTGAAGACCAAGCCGTTCAAGTTTCTTATCCATATAACGCATATTGGAATTAATTTCTGCACGCTGTTTACTGTCAAGCGCATTTAAATCTTCCTGTGACATTTCCAATATTTTGTCATCTTTGACATGGATCGGCACAAAAATATGTTCATCGTTACGATTAATTAGTTTTAGGTCTAGGTCTTCGCCTTCTTTGGTCAGTTCAACTAAAGCGAGTTGTTGCTCATTTCCCGTAATCTGACGAATGCGTTCAATACGATTGTGATACGTTTCTGCACTAAAGCGACGTTCAAGTTGTTTAAGAATGGTTTGCCAAGCTTGGTGGATTAAAGCTTGAAACTTACTGCCTTGACCTGCTTGAAAACGCAGGGCAATCGGTTGTCGCGCATTTTTAAAATTATAAACATAGACCCAATCATCAGGCGTTTGCATAGTTTTGGCATGTTGTTGCAACAAGCGCTTGATCATGGTCCTTTTTCCAAGACCTGCCGTGCCCACAGCAAAAATGTTGTAACCTGAATAAGGTAAAGCAATCCCTGCTTCTACAGAGGCTCTGGCACGATCTTGCCCTAAGAAATTATTTAAAGGCTTGATTCTCTTGGTTGACGTAGGAATCTTGCTCAGATTGGGGATATGCGTCAGTTGTTCTGATTTTAGTGCGGTTTGTGTCAACGTGTTTTGAATTTCCGTTTGATCAAAAGCAGATGGAAAAATCGTTTCAGTTTTTTGTATTGGGGTTGCAGTCGTCGTAATTGAAAGAGTAGTAGAGCTTAATTGATCGTGTCTTTGGGTCACAGGTGAAATCCAAAACTTATATGGGTTGAAAAGTTAAAGGTATACAGGATTGGGGGTAAAGATCAAGCGCCAAAAGCGGAAATATCTGTAAAAGCGCTCATCAGTTGCATAAAAGTGATTGAAACTCTAAGCATTAAGCGGTTGAATAGCACTATTTCATTTTTCAGAAAATAACAACGCAATGACAACGCAATTATCTCAGCAATCAGCTGAGCAGAATTCCACAGCAAAAAAAGGATGGAAATCTGCTTTTGCCGCTTTTATCGATCGGCGTGCTGCAATTATGCTCTTTCTTGGGTTTTCGGCAGGTATTCCCATTCTGCTAATTTTCTCAAGTTTATCTTTATGGCTAGGTGAGGCCGGAATTGAAAAAAGTGCAGTGACTTTTTTTAGTTGGGCTGCGCTAGGCTATTCTTTTAAATTTGTATGGGCGCCACTGATTGATGAATTACCCGTCCCGATACTCACCAAAAGACTGGGGCGGCGACGCGCATGGTTGTTGATTGCACAAGTACTAATTATCTGTGCGATTTGTATTATGGCGTTTTCTGATCCCGCTTTGGGCCAAAGTTATATTTACCAAATGGCTGTGGGGGCTGTATTACTGGGGTTTTCCGCAGCAACACAGGATATTGTGATTGATGCCTATCGAATTGAGCTGGCTGAAACTGAGATGCAAACGGTGTTGGCATCGACCTATAACGCAGGCTACCGTTTAGGGATGATTCTTGCTGGTGCAGGCGCTTTATTCCTTGCTGCTTCTTTGGGAACTGCAAAAGGGAACTATATTTATGAAGCATGGAAATATACTTATTTAACGATGGCACTGGTGATGCTGGTGGGCATTATCACAACCTTAGTGATTCGAGAACCCTTGGTTAATCGAGTTGATAAACACTATAAAAATATTGATTACTATCGTTTGGTTTTGGTTTTTATCTTGGCTGTGGCGAGTTTTGTTTGTTTATATATTTACTCTGATGACATGGTTCAATATTTACAAGCGACTTGGAAAGTCGAAGACAACTTGCTTAAGTTTTTAATGGAAGCTGTGCGCTTTTTAGGCTCAGGTCTCGGTGCAATTCTTGTTGCTACATCGTTGATACGTTTTGGTGTCGTTAATAAAAAGATGGCCTATGAGACTTGGGTTAACCCGATTGCTGATTTTTTTAAGCGTTATGGGGTAAAACTGGCATTGGTTTTACTGTTATTGATTGGTTTTTATCGAATTTCAGACATTATTGCTGGTGTTATTTCGAATGTTTTCTATCAAGATTTAAACTTTACCAAAGAACAAATTGCAGAAGCTGTTAAAATTTACGGGGTGATTTTTAGTCTATTGGGTGGTTTTTTAGGGGGGTTACTTGCACAACGTATGAACATTATGAAATTGATGTTTGTGGGTGCAGTTTTAGCAAGCTCAACTAATTTAATATTTATTGGATTGGTGAAATCTGGTGCACCGATGCAAGCAGTATCTGTACAGATTGGCGATAAGAAATTTCAAGCTCAACCTGATGAAGTAGGTTATTGGAAGGTTTCTGTGCCTGGTCAGGACTTGATAGGGGAAAATACCATTCATATTAAAGCAGCATTGGTTAATCAGGCTGTTGCAAATGAATATACGGTGCCCTATCTAAAAGAAGAAGCCAAGGCTCAAATTCAATTATTACCTATCACTAGTGATAATCAATTATCTGCAACAGAAGCGAAGCAAAGTATTGTGGTTAAGGGGCAGATTGCGGGAATACCTGTATCTGAGCTTAATCCAGATCAGCCGATTACACTTAAACTCGATGACAAAACATACCCAGCAAAATTAGATAGAGATGGTTTATTTAGCGGTGCGATTGATGGTAAAGCTTTATATGCTTCTGGCACAAAAAACGTGATAGCTGTGGTAAACTATCAACAAACAAAAGCAGCATTGAGTACTCAACAAAGCTATCAATTAACAGCGATAAAAAGTGATATCGATGTAGATATTCAACCACTTCCAGTGATCAAAGCAGATTCATCTGCAGCCGTTGAGATTAAGGGTAAAGTGATTGAAAAATATAGTTCTGATTGGCTGTATTTTGCTATCGTTGTTGATAATTTAGCTTCGGGTTTAGCGGGTGCAGCATTTATAGCGTTCTTGTCTAGTTTGACCAGTGTGTCATTTACAGCAGTTCAATATGCGATCTTTAGTTCATTGATGACGCTTACACCTAAGATTTTAGGTGGCTATTCTGGAACAATTGTTACCCACATTGGTTATCCTAAATTCTTTTTAATGACCACCTTAATTGGTATTCCAATCCTATTGCTTGTGTTATGGGTTGGAAAATTGTTGCGACAACATCAAGCGCAAAAGATGAATCAATCCATCGAGTAAGCGACTGAATTACTCAAGATAGATTTATGAGGATAACAAGAAGCCTATTTTATCTTATAGATAAAATAGGCTTCTTTAACAGGATGAGAGTTTGAACCATTGGATTGCTAACACATTCAAATAGTTTATTCTAAAGATAAAGTTGTAGTGTTCTTCTAAAATAAGCTGTTATTGCTTAAAAATAATCCAGAAGATTGTCTCATTGATCTGACAAAATATAGATAATTTGAAATATTGAATTGTATTGCCTATATTGGCAGATAATATCTGACTAAACAGGAAAATAAATCATGCGCATGTTGCATACCATGTTACGAGTAGGCAATTTAGAACAATCTTTAGCGTTCTATACTGAAGTTCTCGGTATGACATTACTTCGTAAACGTGATTATGAAGAAGGGCGGTTTACTTTAGCATTTGTGGGTTATGGTGATGAAGAGCATCATACTGTATTAGAACTTACCCATAACTGGGATACTGCAAGTTATCAATTAGGTAATGCCTATGGACATATTGCTATTGGTGTCGATGATGCATATAAAGCCTGTGAAGAGATCAAAGCACGTGGTGGTAATGTGGTACGTGAAGCGGGTCCTATGAAGGGTGGTGTCACAGTCATTGCTTTTGTTGAGGATCCAGATGGCTATAAAATTGAATTGATCCAACAAGATCAAGATGCTCGAAATAATTAGGGGCCGTTGACAATTTGTCTACGTTTGCGACTAGGTGTGTTTTTTAGGCGATACTAGGCGCGAGATACGAAATTTAGCCATTCTAAATGATGAAAAACATCGTTTCGCAAGGTAACAATGTACCGGTAAAAACATGCTAGTCCCCGCTGTGCCTTGCGTTGCAAACAAAGCCGTGCTTTGTTCTTGCTCAGGGTTGTGGCTAAAATTATCTCAGCCTATGTTATGGAACTCGAAAATAGTCTCGCTATTCTCATTCATGCTTTACGACGTATACGTCTCATGCTCAATGTTAACCTACAACGCAAGCCATTTATGAAATGTCTACAGCCCCCATCATTAAAAAAATGATGAGGGTCTATTGCTTATTTAGCAAAGAAATATCAATAGGCCTTAAATTAACTTGAGATGTGTCGTAAATAAATAGTGAATATTTAGCCAAATGAATAGCTTTATTTATTTCGCTCAGTAAGATTGAATTTTACCTGGTAGTAAAATTTAACTACTGGGCTTTTTCATGTTTAGAATACAGGACGTTGCTTATGAAAATGTTGAAATTATTAGCATTAGATCGCTTTACGATACTTTTAATCGCAATGGTGGTTTTAGCTTCTATTTTTCCGATTTCAGGACAGGCAGCGCTTATCTTTGGAAAAATCACTACAATTGCAATTGCGATTTTATTTTTCCTACATGGCGCAAAATTATCACGTGAAGCCGTGATTGAGGGGGTTTTGCATTGGAAATTGCACGCACTGGTTTTTGCTTTTACCTTCTTAGTTTTCCCACTATTGGGCCTAATGGCAAAACCTGTGCTTGAACCTTTGCTTGGACAACAATTGTATTGGGGTTTTCTGTTCATGTGCTTTTTGCCATCGACAGTACAATCATCCATTGCCTTTACCTCTGTTGCAAAAGGCAATGTGGCAGCTGCAGTGTGTAGTGCCTCATTCTCCAACCTGATTGGTATGTTTATTACTCCGATTTTAGTGAGCTTATTTATTTTTGGTCAATCTAAACATAATTATGACCCAACATCTTCTATTATAGAAATTACCTTATTACTGTTGGTTCCATTTGTATTAGGACAAGTATTACGCCCATATGTATTCCCACTCATGCAAAAAATGCCAAAGATCGTCAAGGTTTTCGATCAAGGCTCTATTTTGATGGTGGTCTATGGTGCATTTAGTGGGGCAGTAGTTGCTGGTTTATGGCATCAGGTCAGCTTATCTACATTGATCTATCTAACCTTAGCATGTTCAATTCTACTCACAGTGATTATGTTGTTGGCTTTGTATGTTCCAAAATGGCTTGGTTTTAGTAAAGCAGATCAGATTTCGATATTCTTCTGTGGTTCGAAGAAAACTCTTGCCAGTGGTGTACCTATGGCGCAGATTCTATTTATTGGACAGCCCTTAGGCATGATAGTTTTACCGATAATGATTTTCCATCAAATCCAGTTAATGGTTTGTGGAGTGATTGCTAACTATTGGTCTAAGCAAAACCATACTGACGAGTAAATTATATTGATTTTTAATCAAGTGGCTCGCAATTTATAAATTTTTCAAGTATAATCTTGCCCACTTGTTGTGCTTAGCTCTGACGCTTATAGTCTCGGTGGGCCAAAAGAAATGGTCTGTTATGGTGTTAATCTGTTGATTTAGAATTTAAATCTGCTTTCCTCAAAGTTTTATTAGATTTTGAGAGTGGTTAATTGCGATGACAGCTAAACCTTTCTTAACTTAGGAGAATCGACCATGCGTGCCGATATTCACCCAAAATATGAAAAATTAGTTGCTACTTGTTCATGTGGTAACGTTATCGAAACTCGTTCAGCTTTAGGTAAAGAGACACTTTATTTAGACGTATGTTCAGCTTGCCACCCATTCTATACTGGTAAACAGAAGAATGTTGATACTGGTGGCCGTATCGATAAATTCAAACAACGTTTTGCTGGTATGTCACGTTCTGTTAAACGTTAATACGACAAAACATAAAAAACGGGCTAAAGCCCGTTTTTTTTGTTGCTGAATTTTATCCAGTTTTAATCTATTTATGTTATCAATTAAAAAGGTTGAGTTTTTTAGGCGCTCAACCTTTTTTGATATTATGCTTTATTGATCTTGGACGTCAGTTAAATGGTCCAATTTTTTCTGAAAATATTCACCTTGTAAGTATCTTACATCTACATTCCAAGCATTTGCAAAAGAGTTCATATCATTTAAATTTTTCAGCAAAAATTCAATTGGTTTAATAGTGTGATATTTTTCCAGGGTATGTTGGAATTGAGTCATGCTGGCCTCACTATTCATCTGCTGCGTAAACTTCTCATCCAGTGTTAACAAACTTACATCCAATTGTTTTAAGATAGCTTCACTTGAAATACTAGAACCAAAACGTCGAATTGAAATTTCGGCACCATGATCACGTAAAACACCAATTTGCTTGTGAGATTCAATGATATTTTTTGCTATATCCTCTTCATCAAATTGTAAAATCAGAGGATGGGATTGACGGCTTCCAACAATCGTTAAGAGTTTAGAAATAAGCTCAGGGAACTGCTTGTCGTGAAATAGGACATGGCGATTTAAATTAACGATTAATTTTGCTTCTGGATACTGGGTGATAAAGTTATGTAATTGCTTACATGCTTCAACTAATATCCAGCGATCTAATTTAATTGAAAGTTCAATATCATCATCTAAATCAATTAAATTACTTACTTTTTTCCACTGATTTTCAAAAATAAAACCGCTACTAACCTCATAAGTATTTAAATTACTATCTTGTTTGTCATAAAGTTGTTGGTATTTTAGCTGAATCTCACTTTTTTCAAGAGATTGTGCAATTTGACCAAGAATAGCGGAGGTTTTAAAGATATGAGCCGCTGGAGTTTCTTTAATTTGTTCTTGTTTCTCTACCAATGTATTTTCAAGCTGAGATTTTGCTGTAGGTTCAATCGGGTCACTTTGAAGCTGCAATGGTTCAGCATCTAACTTTTGTTCAACCAATGACAATTCAATTTTAGTGTCTTGTAAAGTTGCGGTTAATTGTTGGTCTGATACAGACTCTTTTTTTGCTAAACGATGATCATAGGCTTGTTCTAAAACATCCTCAAAATTTGCTTCTGTAAAGTTGTTTTGCTGTATATTTGAATATCCAATCTTAATATTCAGTGGATAAGTATGACTATCAATCTCAAGTAATTGTGGCTTTTCTAAAGCATGAAGTCCATGGATGCGTGACTCTAAAATCGTCTCTGATTCTGCTTGTAAAATAACAGCATACAATAACATATCAATTTGATATACTGTGCTATTGGTTTGTTCTTGAATAAAATTTTTAAAGCCTTCTAAGTACTGAATAGCTGTTTTCCAAGGCGAAGTTAAAATATTCTCAGGACAAGCGGCGAAGCTAAAAAGGACTAAAGCATTAGATTTAGCGGGTTGATTAATTAAAGCATACTGAATTTTTTGGTAACTACTAGCGACACTACTCATTCCTTTTTTAGCAGAGTCGAATGAGTGAGCTTGAGAGGCTTGACTTGTAGAATTGTTCTCAATGGTGATTTGAATACAGTCTTCTTCATCTGAAGGAAGAAACTCAATTTTCAAAGGATTTTCTGATTTAGCATCGCTATTCAGGGTATCTATTTCAAAACGTGCTAAATCAAAATTACCTTGAGAAATCTTTTTAAAACGTTGTTTAAAATCATGGATATTCTTAGGCTTTAAAATATCTAATAAAGGCAATCCAATAATTTCTGCTTCATCTTTTAGACCAAACAATTTCAGATATTCAGTATTGGCTTGGGTATGAATACCTTCCTGAATTAAGGCAATTGCTTTGTGCTGTTCTTCAACCAAGGCTTGAGCTTGGTTCTTGGCATTTTCAAGATCATTTAAAAGGTGTTTTTTCGCTTGTAAGGTGCGACTGTAAGACAGTGCACGAATTAAGCTAATATAAAAACGATCGGTATATTTTAAGTCAACTACATCATAGATGCCTTTTTGAATATAGGATTGATATTGGTTGGTTTGATAATCTTCAGGTTTTAAGAACAAAACAGGTAGATCAATATCAGCAGAGGCTTGAATCAATGTAATAGCTTGCTCAATTTTGATGTCATAAGCACGACCAAAAATAATCAAGTCCCATGAAGTATTGAGCTGCTTTTCAAAACTTTTTAAATCATCAAGTAATATCGCTTGTACTTGATGATTCTTACTTTGAAAAAGATCAATAATTTGATTATAACGAATTTGGTTATCATCAATAATGAGTAATCTAGTTTCAGACAGTTTTAATTTTTTCGATAATAATAGATTTCTCACTTTAAAGCTTCCCATACATCTTGATTATTCAAATTGGCTGATTGGTGTTGAATGAACTGATCTATACGATTATTTTCTTCATCATTGATCAATTCAAATTCGAACTGAATAAAGCTCTGGGTAATTAACAGTGTTTTTGTTAAATACACTTTAATTTCTTCAGTGTCTAAACGTAAATAAATGGCTTGCTGTTCTTTGAAGAACGGTAAATTTGGCAAAATAATAGAAATATTTGATTCATTCAAATTTTGTACTTGAACCATAAGACAAGGGTGGTAGTTAATGGTTGAGCGATCTGCTGGAACTTTTACTGCACATGGGTAAATATCTTGGGCTAAAACCTCTAGACCAACTTCATAGGTTTTTTTAACAGACTGTTTGATCCAACGAATGATTGCACCTTTCCATTTGTCATTGAGGCTTTCATTGACCAAGATAAATTCCCCTGTTCTTAAGTTTCGTGGGGTTTCATCTGACCATCGAATACGATAACCACTGACGCTAATGTCTAGTACTTGAGTTTGATAGATTTGTTTTGCTTCACGGTCTAAACTTTTAATTTGTCCTAAGTTTGATGCGGTGCTTGAGCCTGTTGAAATAGATGAATGGATATTGGATTCAGACTGAAATGCATAATTGTTATTTAAATTGAGTGTTTCATAGAAATTCTTAGCTTTGGATAAATAGAAATGCGCTGTTTGTAAGCTAAAGCAAATTTGAAGTTGTGCAGAGTATTCATAGCGCTCATGTTGACGTTCAGTTGTCGTACCCAAGACATTTTGCACATGAAACTTTAATGCAGCGGATAAATAGATCTGTTCATTTTTAGACAGATATTCATCTTTATGAATCGTTGAATTAATATGTTTCAGCAGATTCTGTGTAGAAATATATAAAGAAGTCCGAAAGTTAGCATGTTGTTTGCGATTGTAAATGGGCGGAACGTCTTTTGAGCCATCAATCACATAACGCGATAAACTGGTTTCTCTTGGTAATATTTGAATAAGTTTAACCCAATCAAATGTACATTGATAAAGCGCTTGTGTTTCTGTTGGACGAATCTGATGCGTATTAAAAATATCCAAAAGCAGTACTTGTGCATAGGCTTGCTGGATATTTTGAATGGTAAAATGTGTGCCTTGTAATTGATTGATATTAATATTAAATTCTTGATTCTTAACAGCGAGCTCATAAAGAAGGTGGGTGGTTAACCATTGATGGGTCAATGGACCACTGTAGAGCATTTGTTGCTGAACTAATAATAAACCAAGCTGTTCTAAAGCATAAAAGGTTGCAAGTGTACGTGCTGTCTGTAAATTTCGTTTTTCTTTGAAATTAAAAAATGAGAATTTATTTGAAACTAGTGTTTGATGACTTCTTCGCACAATATTGATGTACACGTTGGCAAAATAGGTGCGAATTCTAGAAGAAAGATCAATAATATGTTCAATACGCGCATTTTGAGAAAGACCTTGATTTAAGATATTTTTTTCAAGGCTAGATAAAATACTTTCTGTAATTGGATGTAAAACTTGAATTAAGTCAAAGCGTAGCATTTCGCTACAATCTAATTCACTGATTTCACTTATGGCTTTTAAGACAGACTCTGAGGTGTCACCAAGTTGCATAATAGAAAGTGTGGCCACCCATGCATTGACAGACGCCACAGAGTTTTCTGCAAAACTTAGACTTTCTCGTTGTAGAACCGTGATATTTTGAAAAATTTCTGAAATTTCTTTATTTATCATGAGTATTTCAACTCTTAAAAGGTTGTGACTCCAAAAAGCGGTGTTTTATTATTCTCTCCCGCGACTTCTCGAACCAGTTTAGGAACTAGATAACCCGGTAAACTGGCCAATACATCCTTATAGATCTGATCAATTTTTTCCGCCCCTAAATCGAAATGATGTGCACCTTTTACCTTATCTAAAACATGAAGATAGTAGGGTAAAACTTGTGCTTCAAAAAGTCGTTGACTCAAATTAACAAGAGTTTGTGCAGAATCATTCACACCTTTAAGTAAGACTGCTTGATTCAACACAAGAATATTTTGTTTTGCTAAATGAGATAACTTTGAACAGGTCAAATTATCTAATTCTGCTGGATGATTTGAGTGTACCACTAGAATTACACGTAGCCTACTGTTTTTCAATAAAGAAACTAGCTCTTCATCGATTCTTTCTGGAATTACAATTGGAACTCGTGAATGAATTCGCAAGATTTTAATCTGACTGAGAGATTCTAGACGTTCTATCCAGATGGCTAATTTTCGATTAGATAGCGTCAACGGATCGCCACCACTCAAAATCACTTCATTAATTTCCGGATGATCTTCTAAATAGCCTTTAATGTTCAACCAATCTTCATTTTTAGGTAAATTGTCTTGATAAGGAAAATGACGACGAAAGCAATATCTGCAATGTACGGCACAAGCACCGGTAAGGGTAAGTAAAAAACGTGACTTATATTTGTGTAATAATCCAGGAATCTGATTGGCTTGTTCTTCATCAAGAGGATCTATGATAAAGCCTTCATGTTCTTCCATTTCAAGATGATGTGGTAAAACTTGTAGTAAAAGCGGATCTAGGGGGTTTCCAACCTCCATCTTTTTTACAAATGCGCGCGGTATACGTAGTTTAAATTGTCCAGACGCGAGGATAGCGCCAGACAGTAACTGGGCTTTAGAAAGTTCAAGTGTTTCTAACAGCTCTATTGGGTCAGTAATTAAATCACTGAGTTGAGATTGCCAATTTTGCTCTTGATATAAGTAATTTAACATGCCACGTGCGATAAATAGTTGGAGATAGGGAAAGCGGATTGTATTGCTTGTTCAGATTGAATTTGTCAGGTCCAATTTGAAATATTTCAATGGAAAAATGCTTTCAGTACAGTTGATTTGTATTGAACAGCAGTGAATCACCAATGAATCGAAGATTTTACCCTCAATCTGACCGAACATGGGTAATTTTTCATTGCTTCACGATGTATTGCTCATTTAGAATACGAAAAATGTAAAATACATTCTTTGCTGTTTGGAATGATCACTATCACAAATCGGGTGATTTGCTGATAGCATCGCAGTAGAGATTTAAATTAGTAAGTTCGGAGTGTGCCTTTCATGGCCTATTATTCTACAAATGATTTCAAAGCTGGCCTAAAGGTTATGCTTGATGGTAACCCATGTTCAATCATGGAAAACGAATATGTAAAACCAGGTAAAGGTCAAGCGTTTAACCGTGTAAAACTACGTAACCTAAGATCTGGCAAAGTATTAGAAAAAACTTTTAAATCAGGTGAATCTCTAGAAGCAGCTGATATTGTAGAAGTAGAAATGGATTATCTCTACAACGATGGCGAATTGTGGAACTTCATGGATCCCGTATCTTTTGAACAAATTGCTGCTGATAAAGTTGCAATGGGTGATGCTGCGAAATGGTTGAAAGACGATTCAAACGAAAAATGCACAATTATGCTATTTAATGGTATTCCATTAAACGTAAGTGCGCCAAATTTCGTTGTATTGAAAATCGTTGAAACTGATCCTGGTGTACGTGGTGATACTTCAGGTGGTGGTGGTAAACCAGCTAAACTTGAAACAGGTGCAGTTGTACGTGTTCCATTATTTGTACAGCAAGAAGAAAGCGTTCGTGTAGACACTCGTACTGGTGATTACTTAGAGCGTGCTTAAGCATTTTTTGAAAAATGAAGAAGCTGAGGGATGATGAAAATCATCCCTTTTTTATTGTATTTAGATTAGAGTTTGTATAAGCCTTTCTAAGGGTAAAAGCTTTTATAAAATAGAGAATAACGGCTAAATTTTCGACTAAAGTCGTAGAATGATAGCCCATAATTAATAGTAGAGTCAGATAGTCGAATTATTATATGAATGATAAAAATAACAAAGTCACGATTTAAGTCATTGTGATGTCATGCTAATAGTACATATTCAGATCAGTTTTAATGCCAAAGTCTTAGATGAAAACAAAAAAATGAGGAGTAGAGTCACCAAGGAATGAGTCACGGAAATGCATTACGCTTTATAAAAACAATGGAACTGCTTTTTGTAATCAAGATGTGAGGTTTTAATGGAAAATATTCAAACAAAATCATCACCCTTATCAAAATTGATCTGGGTGATTGTCGCCATAATTGGTGCAGTATCTTTTGGAATACTTGCGGTGAGCAAGGGTGAGCATGTCAATGCGGTTTGGCTAGTACTTGCAGCGGTATGTGTCTATAGCATTGCATATCGTTTTTATAGTTTATTTATTGCCAATAAAGTTTTTGAACTAAATTCTCGGCGATTAACTCCAGCACATCGTTTAGCAGATGGCTTGGATTATGTTCCGACCAATAAATATGTACTTTTTGGCCACCACTTTGCTGCTATTGCAGGAGCGGGGCCATTGGTTGGACCTATTCTTGCTGCCCAAATGGGTTATTTACCCGGAACAATTTGGCTTTTAGTCGGGGTTGTTCTTGCAGGTGCGGTTCAGGATTTTTTGGTTTTATTTATCTCTACACGTCGAGATGGCCGCTCACTTGGGGAAATGGCAAAGCAAGAGCTTGGTTCATTTGCTGGTGTTGTGGTCATGCTTGGTGCATTAGGCGTGATGATTATCATCCTTGCTGTATTGGCATTGGTAGTGGTAAAAGCACTTGCACATAGCCCATGGGGTGTGTTTAGTATTGCAGCGACGATACCAATTGCCTTATTTATGGGCATTTACATGCGTTATATCCGCCCAGGTAAGATTGCTGAAGTATCTATCATTGGTTTTGTTCTGATGATGGCTGCAATTGTTTATGGTGGAAATGTTGCCGCTGATCCTTATTGGGGACCATTCTTCACATTAACAGGAACACAACTCACTTGGGCTTTGATCATTTATGGATTCGTCGCTTCAGTATTACCTGTTTGGCTGTTATTAGCACCGCGTGATTATTTATCAACTTTCTTAAAAATTGGTGTAATTGCAGGTTTAGCAGTGGGTATTATGGTTGCAATGCCAATGTTAAAAATGCCGGCTGTTACGCATTTTATCGATGGTACAGGTCCTGTCTTTGCTGGATCCATGTTCCCATTCTTATTTATTACCATTGCTTGCGGTGCGATTTCTGGTTTCCATGCCTTAGTTTCGTCTGGAACTACACCTAAACTGATTGATAACGAAGTCAATATTCGTGTCATTGGTTATGGCGGTATGTTAATGGAATCATTTGTTGCAATCATGGCAATGATTTGTGCAACAGTGCTTGAACCGGGTGTTTATTTTGCGATTAATGCGCCAGCGGCAGTATTGGGTACTACAGTAGAAAGCGCGGCAGAAGCAGTACGTACACTTGGTTTTGTGGTTACACCTGAAACATTGAGCTTGCTGGCAAAAGAAGTCGGTGAAAGTACGATTCTTTCGCGTACTGGTGGTGCACCAACATTTGCAATTGGTATGGCTCATATCATCACGGATATTTTCAATAATCGTTCAATGATGGCGTTCTGGTATCATTTTGCGATCTTATTTGAAGCGCTGTTTATCTTAACTGCAGTCGATGCTGGAACTCGCGCATGTCGTTTTATGGTACAGGATACGGTGGGTATCGTTGTTCCAGCACTTAAAAACTCACACAACTTCGTGGGGAATATGATCGGTACAGCGGTTGCTGTTGCGGGATGGGGCTTCTTTGTTTATCAAGGTGTAGTCGACCCACTTGGTGGTATTAACAGCTTATGGCCTTTGTTTGGTATTGGTAACCAAATGCTTGCGGCAATGGCTTTGATCTTAGGTACAGTGATTTTATTTAAAATGAAGAAAGAGAAATATGTATGGGTTACCATTATCCCAACAATTTTCTTATTCATTACCTGTATGACTGCGGGTTGGCAAAAAATCTTCCATACTAATCCTAAGATTGGATTCTTGGCTCAGGCGGATAAATTCTCAACAGCAATTGCCAATGGTGAAATTTTAAAACCAGCCAAAACACTTGAAGAAATGCAAACCATTGTATTGTCCAATCAAATCAATGCTGCACTATGTGCATTCTTTATGATTGTTGCGATTGTGATGCTGTTTGCCGCTATTGGCGCAATTCGTCGTGCATTGGCGAGTCCTACACCAACAGTAAATGAAGCTCCAGCGGTATATGCAGATCCTGAAGAAGTGTCTGTTTCTAAATCACACTAAGTTGATATTGCAGATAGAGTGAGAGGTGAGTGATGAAGCTTAAATTTGCTCAAGGTGGTAAAACGGTGATTTATAAAATCATCAAGATGACCATCATGTCGCAAAAGGAACTAATTTTTAATCCTAAAAATTGGTCTAGAATTGCAACATTATGGACACGCTTACAACAAAGTTTCCGTTTGATGGTGGGTGTTCCAGATTATCAAAATTATCTGGAACATATGAAAAAGCATCATCCCGATATGGATGCAATGGATGAAAAGACTTTTCATCGCTATTGTGTAGATGCCCGCTATCCAACAGCTGGTGGAACAATGAAGAAATGCCCATGTTGATGGAATGTATAAGTTGATTTAAAGCTTAAATAGAAACGGCACTTGGGTGCCGTTTTTTATTGAAGATGAGCGAAGTGATTTATCGGTTTAACGCAATAACAGCACACTTCATGATTAGACTTGTCGTATAACTGACAGTTGGCAAATTCTAACTCCGCTAAAATCATGTAATACATATAAATGAAAAGGAGACTGCTATGAAAATCTATATTTATGGTGCTGGTAGTATTGGATGTTATATTGGCGGTCGATTAGCAACGGTAGGTGCTGATGTGAGCTTTATTACACGTTCTCGTGTATATGAAGAATTAAGCACGTCTGGTTTAAAACTGACAGATTACACTGGTAAAACGATAAAAATCGCGGCAAATGATTTACAGCTCAGTGTTGATCCTAAAATAGTCACAGATGCTGATATTATTTTTGTATGTGTAAAGTCGGCTGCGACTGAGCAAGTTGCCAAGGAACTTTATGACAACTTGGGCGCACACAGACCCTATATTGTGAGTTTTCAAAACGGGTTGAGTAATGTTCCGATTTTAAAGCGGATTTTAAAACATCATTCGATTTTAGAAGGTATGGTGCCTTTTAATGTTGCAGTTCAAGCAGTTGGGCATTTTCATCAAGGGACATCTGGTGCGTTGCATGTGAAAGCGTATGCACAGCAACAGGATTTAGCCAAGCTTTTTAAACAAGCTGAATTAGAAATTGTTTTTGATCAGGATATGCTTGCAGTGCAATGGGCAAAAATTTTGCTGAATTTAAATAATTCAATCAATGCTTTATCAAAGTTACCGTTAAAACAACAATTGTCTAATCATCAATATCGACAATGCCTTGCTATGGCGCAACAAGAAACGTTATATCTCTTAGATTTAGCACAAATTAAGCCAGCCAAACTCACAGCAATTTCGGCACATCTATTGCCTAAAATAATCAGTTTGCCCGATTTCATTTTTAAAATATTAAGCCGTAAAATGTTGGCAATTGATCCCTTGGCGCGATCATCTATGCAAGATGATCTGATGGCAGGGCGAACCACAGAAGTGGACTGGATTAATGGCGAAGTCGTTCAGCTCGCCCAGCAGTTAGGTAAACAAGCGCCTATCAATAAAATCTTAATCGAATTGATTAAACAGGCTGAAATTTCAGGAAGTGAATTTTCAATTGGTGCAGATGATTTAAAAATAAAGTTAAAACATGCTGCAAAGTTAAAATTTTAGTTGATGGGGGCTATAAATTTTGAAGTATATCTAATATTCAGCAAATGAAAATAAGGAATTATAGCAGTCAAGATTGAGTATTCCTTAAAACCGTGTATGTTAAAGAAGTTACAATAATTTTATTGGGGAAATATAAGGTGATTTGGGGAACAACACAAGTAAAGGCATCAGAACAACATAGTCCTGTAACAAATTTAGACCTCGTTCAGTTTTACCCCAAAATTGATGACTTTTTAAGTCAAATTAACCAAATTATTTTAGATAAAAGTCATCAGACTAAACTGGCGTTATGTAGTCTATTAGCTGGTGGACATTTACTTTTTGAAGATCTACCCGGACTTGGAAAAACCACCTTAGCCAGCAGTTTGTCACGTCTAGCAGGTCTCGATTTTCAACGGATTCAGTTTACCAATGATATGCTGGCAAGTGATGTGATTGGGATCAATATGTTTAATCAAAAAGAGCATCGATTTGAGTTTAAACACGGTCCAATCTTTACCCAAATTCTGCTTGCAGATGAAATTAACCGCTGTAGCCCTAAAACCCAAAGTGCTTTGCTTGAAGCAATGGAAGAGGGCAATGTCACTATAGATGGTACACGTTACTCTTTACCTCATCCATTTTGGGTGATTGCAACGCAGAACCCACTTTTTCAAAGTGGAACCTATAGTTTACCAGAGTCACAACTTGATCGTTTCTTAATGCGACTGTCTTTGGGGTATCCATCACGCGCAGCAGAAAAACTATTACTACAACAAAACTCACGACATGATTTGATTGAAAAGTTGCAAGTAATTTTTCAACATCAGGAAATTTTGCAATTACAATGTATGGTAAATCAAATTACATTAAGCGATGTGGTTTTTGAATATATGCTTGATTTAGCAGAAGAAACACGTAAAGGTCGTCATGGCTTATCTCCACGTGGATTATTGGCGTTAAAAAAATCAGCACAAGCCTATGCTTTGATTGAAAAAAGACAATTTGTAATTGCAGATGATGTACAAGCCGTATTTGTTGCTGTGGTGTCTCATCGTATAGGATTAGGTGAGTCTGAGACACGAGCGCTTATGCAAAAAGTTCCTGTAAAGGGCTAATTGGAAACGCTTATGTTAGGTCAACGATTTGTTAAATGGCTGCATCTTCGGTTTCGCTATACAGGAACTCGTACACTGAAACAAAACCAAGTGTTGGTTTTTATATACCAGCAGGGTTTTTTATATCTAGTCCTCATTCTGATTACTTTTATTGCTGGTATTAATTATGCCAATAATTTAATTCTTGGCTTTTGTTTTTTAATGAGTGCGATTTTATGTATTAGTTTCTATCTCAGTTTTAAACAATTACATGCGATTACATTAGACGTAATTGTCGATGAGGTGGGTAAGGTTAATGAAGTTTTTAAAGTGAAAGTAAACCTACAACAGGACCGTGCTACGCCTAAATTTTTAAACTTTAAATTTGATGAACAATTACAATCTTTTCTATTTGAAGAAAAACAACAAAGTTTTGAATTGAATTTTATCCCACAACAACGTGGCGAATTTTCAGTCCCCCCAATTCAAATTTACTCCACATATCCACTCGGTTTGGTGCGGGCATGGACCTATATTTATTTAA
Organism: Acinetobacter sp. LipI_19; assembly: GCF_058242925.1. Lineage (NCBI taxonomy): Bacteria > Pseudomonadati > Pseudomonadota > Gammaproteobacteria > Moraxellales > Moraxellaceae > Acinetobacter > Acinetobacter sp. LipI_19. Next base: position 2,104,193 of record NZ_JBZAYK010000001.1, on the reverse strand, counting down.
CTGAAAGTTATTGGATTGCTCCTGAAGCGAAGCCTTTAACGCATCAATCACAGAATTATTCTAATACGGGCGAACCTGATTTAGATGAATTTAAAGAGTTAAGGACTTTTAAATCAGGTGATTCATTGCAAAGCATTTCTTGGAAACAGGCTGCGCGTGGACAAGGATTATTTGTCAAACAATTCGATGATTTGGTCGATACCCATGCGATGCAAATTGAATATAGCAAAATGCCAAGTGCAGACCATGAAGAGAAGCTGAGTTTTATGATGGAGTTGGTCGATCGATGTCATCAGACTGAAACGCCGTACAGCATTATTTTACCGCATGCACAAACTGAAAATGGGATTGGAGAACAGCACTATATTCATATCAAAACCTTATTGGCGCAAGCGTGAGGATGAACAATGAATAAATCGATACAAATTTCAATTTTAGTTGTGCTGAGTTTACTTTGGTTGGCACAACTGGCTTATATGCCTATTGCATTGTCTATTTTATTCCTCATTAATATAATGACTTTGGCGCTGTATTATGACAAAAATAATAAACATCAAGTCTATAATCTGCCTCGATTATTTACACAAATCCCAAAATTAGTTTTTGCACTTTTAGCTTTGCTCATCATTTATTTTGATTCACGCACATTTTTAGGCGTAGAAGCAGGGACAGCCGTTCTCTCCACTTTTTTATTTGCTAAAGCGCTTGAAACCAAATCAAAACGAGACTTCATTATTCTGTTTAACTTCGCTTTATTCGTCAGTGCCAGTTTGTTTTTACACAGCCAAGCCTTTTGGATGGCACTGTTAGTTTTGTGCTGTTTAATCAGTAGCTTGGTTGGGCTATATCGTGTACAAATCGTTAATTTTGAAATAGATCAACCGATTTTTCAGTCATTTAAAACTGATTCAATACATATTGTTAAATTTATTGCATTAGCTTTGCCATTCTTTGTTTTACTGTTTATGTTTTTCCCGCGGTTGCCACCACTTTGGCAAATCCCCATTCCCAATAATAAAGCGGTAACGGGATTGAGTGATCGTATGTCACCTGGTGATATCGCTGAGCTTTCACAGTCTAGTTCATTAGCATTCCGAATTATTGGCAATATGAAGCAATTACCAAACCGTAATGAACTATATTGGCGTGCGATGGTGCTTGATCGCTATGATGGCACAACATGGACAAGTGAATTTCCCAATAAACAGGTAAAAGCCTATTCCAAGATCACAGGGCAGATTGATGGATTTCATTATCAGTATCTTGCCAGTGATCCAAGTCAGCAATGGATTACCGGTTTGGAAAAGTCCATTCCAATAGAACAACATTTTGAGTTACACCAAGATTGGTCGATTACACCTAAACGACTGGTACAGCGAACCCAGCCAATTGAATTACAGTGGTTGGGAGGTCAGGTTAGAGATAGTCAGGATTCACATTTTGAACAGATGATGCTGAAAAATAACCTCAGTTATCCTAAAAAGAGTGATCTACAAGCTCAGAAGTTTGCTTTAAATCTGTATCAGCAGAGTCAGTCTAATCCTGAAGCTTATATTCAGAATGTATTGAACTGGTACAAGAAAGAAAATTTTGTTTATACACTTGCCCCTGGAAAGTTAGGGAATCACCGTGTTGATGAGTTCTTGTTTCAATCACGGCAGGGGTTTTGTGAACATTATGCCTCAAGCTTTGTCTTGCTGATGCGTTATGTTGGGATTCCAGCGCGTGTGGTCACAGGCTACCAAGGGGGGAGTTGTCTCCTGATGGTCAGAGTTGGGAAGTACGCCAGTTAGATGCACATGCTTGGGCTGAGGTTTATCAACATGGGCAATGGCAACGCATTGATCCAACAGCTATCATTGCACCAACACGTATTGATCGTGGTATGCAAAATGTGATGAATGATGATCGTTCGATTTTTGGTGATGCGGGTTATTCAAATTTGCGTTTTCAGCATTCATCGCTGCTTAGAACATTGCGTGTTTGGAGTGACTATGCTGGTTTTCAATGGCAGAGTAAGGTTGTCGGTTACGATGCAGAGAAGCAAAGCGGCTGGATGAAGAAACTTGGCTTAACATCGGCCTATAGTTATGGTTTGGTTTTAATTTTTGGAATTCTCGGATTACTGTTGATCTATTGGGGTGTGACGCAATTTTGGCGCATTCGTCAAATGTCAGGACTTGAGCGAATCATTGCTCAATTTAATCATCAATTATCTGTGGTTGATCAAAAAGCAGAAGCAGAAACGTTTCAACAATGGATGCAGCGTTTAACCTTGCGGGCTGAACAAAAACATCTGTTTGAGCAAGTGAATCAGATTTTTCAAAAAATTGTCTATTTAGGTAATGAAAATCAACAGGATATTAAAAATATCAAGAAATTGCTTAAAGAGTGTGCGAATGCATTAAAAGTGAAGAAATAAGGCTTGTCATCTTATTAAAAAATGAATAATATTCTCAGCACTTCAGGTGTATAGCTCAGTTGGTTAGAGCGCTACGTTGACATCGTAGAGGTCTCCAGTTCGAGTCTGGATATACCTACCATATATTTTTCAAAGACTTATAGGCGAATCAAATGCTTATAAGTCTTTTTTTTTGCCTATTTGTCGCATTTAATTGTTGGCAGAGTTGGAATTATTGGTAAAAAATGGCAATATTTCTATGCCATTTGCGACAAGTCTGCGACAAAAAATGAAGCTTCCAACGCCAAGAAAACGTGGTGAAACGTATACTATTACGGTTTCATATGAAAATAAAAGATACTACTGCACAAGAGACACTGCGAAAGAATGTGAGCAATGGGCAGCATTAAAATTATTAGAATTAAAATCTCAATCTAGAATTGAGTCTGGCGAAGTGAAACCAAAGTTTCTATTTCGGGATCTCAATACAAAATATTATCAAGATGTTGGCCAGCACAATAAATCAAAAAGTTCACGGGCTTGGATTGCAGGTCAATATAAGAATTTTGAAAATAAATTTGGAGCTTTGGCCCAAAAATCAATATATGACATAACTCCTAAAGATTTGACAGCTTGGCGAAATAAGCGAATGAAGGAAGTTGGTGAAAACACAATTCTTAAAGAAATCTCACATTACAGTGCAATATTTTCTTACGCTCAAAAGGAATTATTTCTCCTGGATGAAAACCCTTGGTTTTTGATTAGTAAACCATCTAAGCCAGCCGCCCGAAATCGCAGAATACATCCATCCGAAATTGATTTAATTCTAAGTGTTATGGAATACGAAAGAGGGTGTGAGCCAGTATATCCACATCATTACGTTGCTTGGGGTTTCTTATTTGCAATAGAAACAGCAATGAGGCGTGGGGAAATACTGGCAATGAATAAGATAGACATAAAACAGGGATATGTTCATCTGCCAGCTACTAAAAATGGTGAAGCTAGAAATGTTCCGCTTTCTGAAGAAGCCAGGGCATTGCTGGATCTGATTAAGCATGATGGAAGAAAGATCATTCCACAGTCAGAAAATGCTTTTCGGCAAACTTGGGAAAAACGTAAAGCTGAAATTGGCTTAAATCAATTACATTTTCACGATACTAGGCATGAAGCGATTTCAAGAATGGTCAGGGTAAGAAAGCTACCAGTTGAGATTTTAGCTAAAATAACAGGGCATAAGAAAATTGATGTGTTAATCAATACTTATTACAATCCGAATGCAGATGATTTGGTTGCAGCTTTCAACGGTTAAAAATAAACCCGCATGAAGCGGGTATTTTTTAATTTTTGCGTTTAGGCCCACGTCGAGATTTTGTATTTTTCAAAATTGCTTCAGCAGCGTCAGGATCATACATGTGTTTTCCATTACTGCCTTGGTTGATTGAAATCAAACGTGTACGGATTGTTTCATCTGATAAGCCATATTTTGCAACCAGTTCTGCTACAGATACTAATTTGCGTTTTTCTAACTTAAGCGCAGTAACGGTTCCGCCTAGCAGGATTTGACCTAAAACAACTTGAGGTGCGCAGTCTGCTTCAATGGTCACGATAAACTCAGGCATCTAGCTTCACCTCCCTTTCATCTAAAACTTGAGCAAATAGCATTGCTCCAGTTCTTAAACGATTCGCCATTTTTGCAGCTGTTGGTTCATCATATGTCGCCATATCATCTCTAAATTTTGGTAATGGAAGCGTTAAACCAGCTTTAGAAAATTCATGAGTTACATGAGCCACAATCTTATTTTCCATTTTCTTTTTTAAAGGAGTATTTTGGAGTTGGTCAGTTAAAGTCATGGCTTGCCCCTTATCCTCTAAAACCATCTGAAATTGCCTGAAGCTGTCGTTTCTTTGAACTGATTTCGCTTTTACGCAAATCCCATTCATCAAAATCTATAAACTCGTTAATTTTGCTTTCTACAAAATCGTTTAAGAATTGTGGGCTTAAAGCATCCAATTCCCAACTAGATGAACCGAATTTCTTACGATAACTTTCAAAGCGAGAATCTGTATCCTTGGCTGGGTTTTTTGGTGGACGAAGTTCTTCAATTTGATCATAGTTGAGTGCTATCCTCTCTACAGCAAGATTTACACGGCCTCCACACAATAGGTTTAATCTTTCTGTTAAGTCCCTTGTCATATCAATTCCAGATGGATCATGATCGCCCAGATGAATAATAATATGTTGCTTATGCATAGATTTATGGATTATATGGCTTTGCGCGAAATCATATAAAACCGAACTAGACGGATAACCACGTGCAGCAAGTAAAGGCACATCATAAGTATTACAAGTGCGTTCAAGTACACCGACCAAGGCTTCTTTTTCAACCACAACATAAACTTGATATTCTTGTTCTTGCCACATATTCATATGAAAAGATCTAACACAAGAATCTAAAATGCTTGAAACAGAATTCCATCTAGACCGAACTATAAAATCACGTGTTCTATCCTCAATGGCATCCCAGTCAATTAGGCCAGCAAGTTTTGCATCATTGATAATTGCAGCGGTTCGTTTGTAAGAATTCAAATCATTTGGGATTAAATCACGCGCCACCAACTGGTAATACAACTGACGGACTGTAAGTGTATAACCTTGGTCTTGGTAGGATTCAATCAAAGTGTTCATGAACTCAATAAGTTCAACTGAGCTTTTGCGAAAATCTTTAGGTATAAAACAAACTTTACTCATTTCGCCACCACTTCATTGATAACCACAGTATTTGGACTAACTCGTGCATGATCAACAGTTTGTGCATGCCAGGCATCATATTGTTTTCTTAATTCGGTCATATCCTCATAAGCAGGGATATAACCGTTTAGCATATCGCGGGCTTTCTTGAGACCAAGTTTTTTTATTAAATAAAAATTTTGAGTACTCATGCTGCACCTGCCTTTTTCTGAAATTTCTGTGCAATTTGTTTTTTACATAACAAACATTTGTGATCTAAACCGTCTGAATAAATAGCAAATTCGGTAGAGCCATGTTTTTTGCAAATGCCTGTAAATCTTGAAAAATTAGATTTAAAAGCTTTGTTTCGTTCACTGCGATTGTGATCAAGTCGAGCATGCTCAGAAATCACAGCGGGATCAGACATTTGGATAAAACCTGATTTTTTCTTCCTGGCTTCGGAAACACTGCTAAACATAATTTGGCGCATTGTTTCTTGTGCATCATACTTTTCACTGTTTTTAAAACGGTCTGCGTCAGCGGAATATCCAAAGGGGATTTGAACAGGTTCTTCAAGATTCTGACTCTTTAAGAACTCTTCTACTTGGTTGGCCAACTCAATTGACTGCAATTTTTTGGCGAATACATCGTGATCAATATTAGTGTTCATTTTTGATCCCCAAATCATTGTGAAGCTGTTCAGCAGTTTTTTGATCAACTATAGCTACAGCAATATGAGAACCACCGAAGTGAAAAGAACAAACCCAATCTTTATCTTGTGGGCGAATAGCAACATTTGTCACTTTAGTGATATCAATTGCATGCTTGATATGGTTTAAATCAATGAATCTAAGCATTAGAGTTTCTCCAGCCAATCAACAGCAATAAATGCCGATAGCAATAAAACGGTGAAGAGAGTACCGATGATTAATTCCTGTTTTGTCATGGCACATACTCCAAGGCTGTCTTTGCTTTTTCCAGATACTTGGCAATGTCTTGACCAGTAACAGATTTGCGCTGGAGCTTTGGCCAAGTGTCAATTACTGATTGAGCTGGTATTAGAGCTTCAGCATCCCAAGCACCATTTGTGCATTCCTTAAAGCTTTTGATTTCTTGAAATGATTTTTCAGTCATCCAAATGCTATTACCATCTGTTGCTGAAAATTGATCGTTTACAGTGACATCACCAGCTTCAGTTTTAATAACTGTATTAATTGGTACAACCTGAACTTGTAAGCCAGTGAGTGTTGGAATTTTAATGTTCATACATGTTCCTCAACTAATTGTTTTCTATATTGGTTTCTAATGTTTCTATCGAAACTTAGTTTTTCTTTTTGGGTAATTTCTTTCGCTTCGAATGCAGCCAGGACAAATGCAAGTGATTCAGTTTGAGCATCTAAAAGCTTAGTTTTTGAAGTCGCATTTTTCAGTCTTTCTATAGCTGCATTAATCTGGTTTAAGCTGTTTTCAGAGCACATAGCTTTCTCCAGATACGTTTGAAAAAACCAAATCTTTGTGGTTGGGCGAAGTCTTCTGATAGAAGTCTTTTGATAATTACTGATTCAAAAGATAAGTTTTTCATTTATTAAATCACCTATTAGGTTATTTTGTGTTTTGAATTATTGATTATTATAAAATCAATTGTCAATACCTGTAAGGTGATTTATTTTATTAAAGGTTGATCAATGAAATTGTTACAAATTCAAGATAATTGATTTTTTTACAAAAAATAATTAATAAATTTATTTTTAAGACAAAAAAAACAGGCTTTGCCTGCTAAATTTAATTAAATTTTTTCGTTATTTGTTTACTTGACTCTGAGATATAAAAAGTTTAACGGGTGAGATTCTCTCGATATTTTCTTTAAGGATTTCATCCTTTTCACCATCAATAGAATTGATCGAAATTAATATATCTTGCTGATATAGAAATTCTCCAGCATAAATAGTTCCATCTTTACAAAAGATTAGTACATCTTCGCCTGAAATGGGTTCTCCTTTAAATTCACAAACAACGACATAACCATTTCTGTATGGCTTGCCATATCCAGTTCCCTTAATTTGATAAGCAATTGGATTAATTATGCTAGGAGGAACATAGACATTTGCTGTTTCTATAACATCTCTGGAGACTTCCAATTCTTCACCTTTATTTGTTTTTAGAAAGTTGAGTATTGGTATAGATTTAACAGCAAAATTTTGATTAGCGCTAGGGTGATTTTCTAATAAATCAGTATTTATTGTATTTTTTGCGTCATCATTTGACGTTGATTGACTACTCACCATATTTTTAATCGCAGATTGATCATGTTCATGATCCAGCCATCCTTCAGGTAATTGGTGAGCAGCTGTTATCTTAAGTGCTAATTTATCACCAATATTTTTTGGATTTCTTTTGCTCATATATTGGTTAAGTAGATTGTATTCGATACCAATTTTTTGAGCGAACGCACGTCTTGAACTCGAATATTCAATCATAGATTCAACATTTTTTTTTCTTATTTCATAAACAGTAAGCATGATGTGAGCGTCCTAACATATCGAAAAGTGATGTCGATTGCATCGTGTCTTTTGAATAACTTAAAAATTATACATGACTATAAATAAAGTCTGGATTGACTAAATTTTTTTGATTATTCCCAAAAATTAAGAATTAAAATAGCTATTCAGAAGTTGATTTAATCACCTTATAGGTATTGACATTATTGTTGTGTTTAAGCAATATGCTCATAAATAATAACCTTATAGGTGATTTAAAGTGTTTAAAGATGATTTTGATTTTCATAAATTTATCATTAGTTTGACAGCTGAAGAACTTGAAAATTTTGCATCTAATTCAGGGACAACAGTTCAATATTTAAGGAACCATCTGATTTATAAAGCAAAAATTCCACGTGTGGATACCATTGAATCACTGGTAATGGCATCTAAGGGTAAATTTACCAAAGCACAATTCGTATATTGGCTTTATGATTTAAAAGTAGCTTAGGTGATTTTCTACTTAGTAAATATGATTATTTGAGAGGTGAAAAATCATGCCTATAAAATCTAATACAGTTTTATCTTTAGAAATGGCTTTAAAGGCTGCAATCTACACAAGTGAAGAGCAATCTATAATTTCAAGAATTGCAGAAAAAAACGGTTGGAATATTACAACGTTACGTAATTCGCTTTGTCCTACGACTCAAACACATAAAGCAAATATCTATCATTTAGAAGCTGTTCTTTCTGAAACTAAGGATTTCCGTATTATGGATAGTTTATGTGCGATTCATGGTAATGCTGCTTGGTTTGAGCTTCCTCAAGTTATTGAGGATTTAGATCATGCATCGTATATCACAAAAATAGGTGAACTTGCTCAAGAACAGGGTCATTTATCCCAGTCAGTCGCTTCAGCAATTTCAGATGGCCGCATAACTCAGCAGGAACATGACGAAATTTATAAAGAAGTATTTGATTTGTTCAGAGTCACAGCAACCTTGCTTGCTATGGTGAAAAACCATAAGGAACGTAATCATGGCTAAATTCGAGCTTCAAGATGTTAAAGAGGCAGCACGCGGAAAATGGATTGATATATTTACACAGTTCAATATAACAGTACCTAAAATTGATGAACATGGGCCATGTCCTAATTGTGGTGGTGAGGATCGTTTTCGTTTTGACGATAAATATGAAAATGGTGATTGGCTTTGTAATAACTGTACTGAAAGTAAAAATCGAGATGGTTTTGATTTAATTGGTAAAGTTACTGGCCTGGCATTTTCACAGATTATTGAGGAAGTTGCGGCTTCAGTAGGGTTGAATGCCAAAAGTAAGATCACTCCAGCAATGCGGAAAAAATGGGCTGAGGAACGGAAAATTCGTGAACGAATTGCCCAGGAAATGGAGTTAAAAAAACAACAACAGGTAGCACGTCAGGCGCAAGGTTTATATAGAAATCCTTATATAGGTGAGTCTAGTCCGTATTTAGATCGAAAAAAAGTTCCAGCACTTCCAGGAGTCAAAATAGATCATCATGGGAATGTGCTTATTCCAGCCTTTGATCGCTCTGGTTTCCAGTGGAATATGCAAACAATTTACCCAGATGGTGGTAAATATTTTGTAGCTGATAAAGAAGACACCACGGGAAATAAAAAGGGTGGACGTACAGGCGGATGTTTTTTCCTGATCGGCACTGTTGAGCTTGATAGTAATGTTTTATGTATTGCTGAGGGGTATGCAACTGGAGCCAGTATTCATTTAGCTACAGGATTACCCGTATTTCTTGCTTTCGTTGCAAATAATTTACCCAAAGTTGGTACTGAGGTGCGAGAAATGTACCCAAATGCACAGCTTGTTTATTGTGCAGATGATGACAGTGCAAAAGAATCTACAGGTCAGGATTACGCTAACAAAGCTGTGGCTGTGACTGGCGGTATTGTAGTTTTACCACAATTTGAAGAGGTGGCATAAGTGGATCAAGATCAGAATATGACACAGCCACAAGCAATATCTCACCCTACTGATTTTAATGACTTGCATTTGCTTCAAGGGTTGGAGGTTGTGAAAAGGCAGATCATGACAGCTATTTCCTCTATACCGTTTGTTTCCCCCGAACCCCCTAAACAGCCCAACAGCCAGTTGAATGGTCAAATCGAGAAAAATTCTCAATTAGATCAAGATTTACAAAAATCCTTGGCTGTTGAACAAGTGGAGGGTGTGGGTATTTCGTCAGAAAATGTAGGTGTATCTGATCAAGAAAAATCTAGTGAAGATTTGCTTAATAAGTATCTAGCTCGATTTTGTTTGATCGAAGCAGAAACAAATGTTTGGGATGACTATAGTAAAAAGGTTTGGAAGAAATCTGCATTTGTCACCATGCTTGGTGGTAAAAAAATGTTTGATGCTTGGAACTCGCATAGCCATCGTAAAACAATTAGTCGTGATGATGTTGATGGTCGCTTGGAGGATGGTGGTCATAAAGTTGCTAAAGAAATGCAAGAGCGATTCATTATGCTTGAGGGAAAAAAAGCATGTTGGGATACCTTTAGGCGTGAGTTAGTTGGCACAGATGTCATGAAAGATAATTGGGCAGGTGCTTATGAACTGTGGGCTAAAGCAAAAGATAAACGAATGATTTGGCATGAAAATCTTGTATTTGATCCAACGATGAAAACTAAGGAAGGGCAAATTAATACTTATGATGGGATGACTATTCTGCCCTTATTGGATGAAAAAGATCAGATGATGAGTCAAGGAGAGTCATTCGAGTATTGTGTACCAATCATAAGCTTACTTAAATTTTTATGTGGTCGAGAAGATGAGGCTTATCAATGGATTTTAAAATGGTTAGCATTTCCTCTCCAGCATCCTGGTGCAAAAATGAATTCATCATTATTGCTGTGTAGTCCCTTCCAAGGTGCAGGGAAATCGCTATTTTTTGAAAAGATCATGACACGAATATATGGTGAACAGTATTCAGTTACGCTAGGGCAAAATGGTCTTGAATCAATTTATACAGATTGGGCAGAGCGCAAACTTTATTGTTTATTTGAAGAAATATTTAACAATAAATCAAAGTTCGGAATGATGGGTTTGATCAAACACATGATTACTGGTGAAAAGATTCGAATTGAGAAAAAATTCATGTCAGGTTATAGCCAAAATAACCATATCAACTGTGTCTTTCTATCAAATGAAGTTCAGCCATTGGCCATTGAAGAAAGGGATCGTCGGTTTTGTGTGTTAGAGCCGAACCAGAAATTGCCTGAAGAACTCAGAAAGCAAATCGAAATCTGTCTAGAACCCGATAGTAATGCAATCAGTGCATTTTATACTTATCTTTTAAATCTTGATCTTGGCGATTTTACGCAATACACAGAACCACCAATGACCAAGGCAAAACAGAAAATTATTCAATTCGGTTTGCCTGGATGGAAATTGTTTCTAAATGATTGGTCTAAAGGTGAGCTTGAATACCCATTCATATGTTGTTTAAGTGAGGATTTGTATAGTGCCTACATTAAGTACTGTCATAAAAATGGTGAAAAAACATTACCTAGTAACAGATTCATCGAATTAATTACATCTGAAAAAATTGTAGCCAAGCGGCATGGCCGAATATACGAAGATACTTTTGGCGGCAGTTACTCAGCTGTAAATAGGAAAGAAGTGCAAAGAAGAATTGTATTTACACAAGTGCCACCACAGGACGTTAAACAAGCTGAATGGTTATCTTCACAAGTGAAACGATTTCGTGATACATTGCGAGGGACTGAAGATGCTTAAAATAAATTCTAAAATATTGCTTCTGATTGTTACGCCTGTTACGGGCTTGTTACGGGCTTTTTCGCTACCCCGTAACAGTGTCTACGCCTTTCATATCAATACATACAGAGGGTCTGTTACAGCTGTTACGGGCTTTCGCACACGCGCGCACGCGGGAAAAATTTCACTCCCTTTATTTATTCTATTTAAATTTCAAAATAAATTCTTCTCGCGCGAGGTAAATACCCCTGTAACAAGCGTAACACCCGTAACAACTATTGATTTTAAAGATTATTTATAGACCTTAACCCGTAACAACCATGTAACAAAATAGCTTTTGCCCGTAACAATGTTTAATTTTCATACAGGTATTTAATAATGGAAAAATTTTTAAGGTTATTAAACCCAAAAACTACTAATTTTGATTCAGTTGGTGGCGGTTCGTATGGTGCTTTAACTGCTCAAGATGTATGTGCTGCAATTAGCTATGCAGAACTTTCACCAGTTCAAAGTATTCTTTTGAGATTACATATTTCTAAATTGAATCAATTAGAAGATATTGCCAAAGCAACCAAGACAATTTTGCTACTCAGCAAAAATTTAAAATTATCAATAAAACATGAACGTGATGAAACAGCTTTGTACATTGCTTTGGTTGAAATATTTAATTGTCCAGCTGATTACAAACCATCTGAGAGAAACAGAGCAGTTATCGGTTCAGTTAGCAGAATGCAAATACAAAGAAATTTAGGTAATTTGATTTCACAGTATAAAACTGAAATAAAAAAGGAAATGCAGGAAATAGAATCAAAAATAATGCATCAATTGAAAATCACCTAATAATTTATTTAAATATGTTGACAGGTGAGCCAAAAGTATTCTACATTTCACCACAATGAGTAACTGTAATTATTCAGCGCTGTAAGTTTCCCCAGAGTCGAAAGACTCTTTTCATACCACATGTTTCCCTCGGAGGTTCATGTGGTTTTTTTTGATCTGGAGTTTGTCATCATGGGAAAGAAAGCACCACAACGTGCTAAACGTCCATGCCTTGTATCGAGTTGCAAAGAATATGCAACCAATCAAGGTTACTGTGACAATCATCAAGATAAGATTCGAAAGAAAGATCGGGAGCGTGGTACAGCGCACCAGCGTGGCTATGATGCACGATGGGAAAAAGAACGTCTTGAACACTTGGCTGAACATCCGCTTTGTGCTGATCATCAGAAGCGTGGATATATTGAAGTGGCCACAGTGGTGGATCACATCATTCCGCACAAAGGTGACAAAGATTTATTCTGGGATAAGAACAATTGGCAATCATTATGCAAGTCATGCCATGACCGCAAGACACAGCTAGAAGATCGTGGCAGTTGGAACTATCAGCAACAACCAGCCAAAGCAAACATGAATAGTATTAACCCATTCTTTGAGGGTGATATTGCTTTGCCTGTAACGGGTTTTGTATTTGAGTCATTGAACTGCAAAGTTGATGCTGAGTTTGAAGTGATTAGAGTTGAGAGTAATTCAATCACCATTGAAGACAATGATGGCTTTACTCACCGCTTACATCATAGTCATTTCAAGAAGCAGGTTTGATTATGAGTGAAGAAATTATCTTATTGGGTGATCCTGTTGTCTATCGTGATGATCTAAAAGGTTTTGATAGTGTTGGTGTGGTGACTAGATCAAATGGTTCATCACTTCAAGTACTTTGGAATGATGAGCTTCATTCACGAACTGAACAATATGATCGACTGCGACCTGCATCACTTGCAGAGGTTGATACACATTGCAGAATAATTAGTAAAGGATCGGATTGAAGTATGTTAGTGAAAATTAATTCAAATCGTTTTGTACTTGCTTCTGACGTTGTAGCAATTAGAAGGAATACAAAGACCGCTTCTGATAGTTATGGCAAATGGTTTGTAGACGTTAAACATGAGCATGGGATCACAGGCTATGAGATTCCAGAATCAGAAGTAAATATTCTTGTTCAAGATATTAATAATTTTTTAAAAAAATAGGGGATAGGGGGTGCAAAGTCGCAAGGCCTTGCCCCTAGAAGACCGCCCCCCGTCAAATTTTTACGTGGTCAAAATTCCATAGGGGGGTATACCTCTAATATTTAAAACTTTTTGAAATTTTGGAGGTTTATATGTCAGCTGGACGCCCTCCTAAATCACTGCAAGAAAAAATGCTCAGTGGTAGCCGCATTCGTGATGATCGTGATGCCGATGCGCAAGTTGCAAATGCCGCAGTAGATTTAGGAATGCCGCCATGCCCAGCATGGTTAAATAAAAAAGCGCGTAAACATTGGGATACTTTGGGACCAAAATTAGTACAGGCAGGTTTATTAAGTGTTGTCGATGGTGATGTGTTTTTACTGCACTGCGACAACATGGCAGCTTATGAAGATGTCCAAGAAAAATTACAAGATATTAATTCCTGGGTGGCGACTACTCCAAATAAATTTGAAGTTCAATCAGCATGGCTCCAGATTAGAAATAAGTTACAGGAATTAATTATTAAGACTGCCCGTGAATTTGGTTTAACGCCTGCCGCGCGTTCAAATGTCAAAGTTAATAAACAGCAGCAACTTGATTTATTAGGTGCTGCAACTTCTACAGAAGATGATGAGTTTTCTGGAATGTCTGTTAGATCAAGTTAAGTGAGAAGTTATGCGCGATTATTTTAAAATTGCGCTCCAGTATTGCCTAGACGTGCGCTCTGGAGTTCGCGTTGCAGGACAGTTAGAAAAACTTGCCATAAAAAGATTTTTATCAGACTTGGCCAAATCAGGATTCATTACCGATCTAGTCGATGAAGATACTCAGAACTTATTAAAAGACCTGAAATATAAAACTAAGCCAGATGTTGATTTTGATTATGAATTAAATCTGGAAAGAGTTACCCATGCTTGTAAATTTGTTGAAGCCTGCCCGCATGTAAAAGGGAAGCTTGCAAAGATGAAACCAGATGGTACAAGGCATCGTCTAATGCTGGAGCCGTGGCAAATATTTTGTATGATGAATATTTTCGGCTGGGTAGATTCTGATAATAAGCGTCGATTTTTGTATGTCTATATTGAGGTCGCAAAGAAAAATGGGAAATCAACTTGGTTGGCTGCCGTTGCCTTGTATCTGGCATTTATCGACGGTGAAATGGGCGCTGAAGTTTACACAGCTGCGACTTCGCGTGATCAAGCTAAGATCGTATTTGAAGATGCAAAAAAGATGGTGGAATTCTCACCAAGAATGCGTTCGAACTTCGGTATTGAATTTTCACAATATTCAGTGTTTCAAACAGAAACAAACAGCACGCTTAAGGCGCTATCACAAGATCGGGGCGGAACAAAGGATGGTCTGAATGTTCATGCAGCTATTATTGATGAGCTACATGCACATAAAACTGCTGATATGTATGACATTGTGGCCAATGGTGTAGCATCACGTGAAGAACCTTTAATTTTAGCAATTACCACAGCAGGTGATGACACGACAAGCAAGTGTTATCAGGAACGGCAAGTTGTAGTTGATATTTTACGAGGCAAAGCAGCACATGACCAATATTTTGGCATGGTGTTTTGCTTAGATCGTGGTGATGATTGGCAAGATTCTAAAGTATGGCCAAAGGCTAATCCTAATTTTGGAATTTCAGTTACTGAAAAATATCTTCATTCAGTGTTTGAAAAAGTCAAAGTTAGTCCAAAGCAGGAAGGTATTACACGACAAAAACATTTAAATGAGTGGGTCGGAGCTGTAGACGGTTGGATAGCACCTTCGATTTGGGAAGCGGCCAAGTTAGAGATACCAGAATCACAGTTTAAGGGGCAAGTTTGTTTTGGCGGCTATGACTTAGCGAGTCGTCTTGACTTGGCTGGGTGGGGGCGGTTACGTCCACGTCTACATGGTGGCAAGATTCATTGGCATATCTTTGCAACACCTTATATCAATGAGCGTGTTGTTGATACCAAAGAAGCCATTAACGGTGAAAAGCGACCAGATGAATATCCAGTTTGGCGTGATAAAGGTGTTCTGAGAGTTACACCAGGTGCATCTACTGATTTTGACCGAATTCAACAAGACATTGAGAATTTTCATACTGAGAATTCATTTTATGAGTTAGGTCATGATCCATACCATGCAGCGCAATTGACTTCAAATCTGATGGATCAAGGAATTAATGTCATTGAGGTTCCACAAACAACTCAATATCTGTCTGAACCGATGCGCTGGCTTGAACAATTACTTGCTGAAGGGCGGTTGCATCATGATGGTGATCCTGTCTTGCAGTGGTGTGTACTAAATGTTGTTGTACGTCCTGATGCAAAAGAAAATATTTTCCCGCGCAAAACCTCACCAGGGAAAAAAATTGACTTAGCAATTGGGATGATCATTGCAGCTTCAAGGGCAATGCATTATGACGATGAAAGCGTATTTGATTTAGTGCCTGGTGAAAATCTTGATGAATGGGATGCGGATGATTACATCAAAAATATGGTAGTGGGGCGACGATGACAGCACAAATTGCAAAAAGTCGGCTGTTTGAGTGTCTTGAAAAGGACAAAATCCAGCGGGCAGTTAATGAAACCAAGGATATTCAGGCCAGAAGTACAGGCCCTGAAAGTCCAAAACGTGGGGTTTTGATTGATTTTCCACGTTCTAATAGCCGAATAGCCAGTACCGCTACTTTTGAACGAGCAATGACGCTTTCAGCAGTCTTTGCATGTCATAAGATATTAGCTGAAACAGTTGCAAGTTTACCACTTGAGATGTTCATTTTTGACCAAAATCGGCATCGTAAACAGATATTTGACCATGATTTAGCACGATTATTTCGTAATAAACCGAACGATGATCAAACAAATATTGAGTTTAAAGAAACATTTATGCTGAATTTAATCAGTGGAAATGTCTATGTGCGGAAATATTATTACCATAAGCAGTTAAATCAGCTAGTGGTGATCAATAATGCTTCAGTTTTACCAAAATTGAATGATAAAGGCAAAAAAGAATACCACATCACTTATTTTGATGGGAAAAAGGAAATTTTAACGGACAAAGAGATTTGGCACGTTAAATTATTTGGTACTGGCTTGGTTGGAATGTCGCCTTTGGCATTTGGTGCTAGATCAATCGGTATTGGGTTGGCAACCGATGATAAAGTCGGACGAGTCATGGAAAATGGCGCCAAACCATCGGGAACACTTTCAACTGATAAAACTTTGAAAAAAGAACAACGTGATGCACTCCGTCAGGAAATGTCAGACCTTGTTTCTGGTGATGATTGGTTTCTTCCAGTACTTGAAGGTGGCTTAAAATTTGAAAAAATAAGCTTAACACCTGAAGACATTGAACTTTTGTCTACTCGACGTTTTACCGTTGAGGAAGTTTGTCGCTTCTATGGGGTTCCAAGTGTATTGATTAACGATACCAGTGGTTCAACTGTTTGGGGTAGTGGTATCGAGCAGCTTGTAGAGTCATTTTACCGTTTTGGATTGCGTCCTTATTTTGAGCGTATTGAAGAGTCAGCAAGGTTAAATCTATTAGACCGTGTTGATTGGGATACTTACGAGTTTGAATTCAAAATTAAGGACTTGTTACGTGCCTCTATAGCCTCTCGTATTGCTAATAATAAAGTTCGGATTGAAAGTGGCCAGTCCACAATTAATGAAGTACGTATCGAAGAAGGTTATGCACCTGTTGAAGGTGGAGATAATTTAATGGTTGCAGCTCAGTTATTGACGCTGGATCGTGTTATTGAGGGGCAACGAGGTGGACAAAAAAATGAGCCGTAATCATTTAAATTTACGTGATGCACAAGTGCAAAAGCCGAATGTCCAAATTCGGCTTTTGCCATTTTCAGATGTCAAATTAAGATTCGATGAAAATCAAGACAAGAATTCTGCATTTGAATTTGATGGATATGCTGTTCGTTGGGAAAGTATCAATTCACATGGTGAACAATTTGTGAAAGGAGCTTTTACAGATTTTATTAATGCGGTGGCAGCTGGTGCAATGCGATGTCATATGTATTACAACCATGGCCATCGTTATGACTGGATTAGTCCTGAATTTGCGATGCGCATCGGCAAATGGTTGACACTTGAAGAAGATGATATTGGTTTTAAAGTTTCAGGACGGCTTACACCAGGTTTGAGTCTTGCCAAAGATGTACGTGCAATGCTTGAAGATGAAACGATAGATGGTTTGTCGATAGCATTCTTTTATCCTGATCCAATGGACATTGAAGATATGGGCAAATTTGTTCGTATTAAACGAGCGAGTCTATATGAAATCAGTGTATGTGATGAACCAAGTGATCGAAATGCGCGTGTGTCTGATTCTGATATGCGAGATATTCAAACAGAAACAGATATGAAGCTTTATCTTGGACGAAAGTTCCATCTTGATGAAGCAGCTGCATCATCCTTAATCCAACGTGTTCAATCAATTGGCCAAGATCAACCAGCGCCAAAACAAGATCCTCTTGCCTGGTTAGATCAAGTTTAAATTTTTTAATGAAACAAACATAACCGCCTTAACTGGCGGTTTTCTTTTTTAAAAGGAAATAATATGACTGCATATCAAAAACGCCCACTTGCAGGTGCAAAGCAAATTTTAACTCGTGACGAAAACGGGAACCCACTTGATACGGCATCCGCAGAGTTAAAAAAGCGTTTAAAACAATTAGATGATTTAATTGAAAGTCGTCAGGCGCAGTTAGCTAATCTACCTGATGATGCTAAAGCTGAACTTGAAAAACGTGCTTCAGAAATTAATAAGCTCGTTGCAGATATCGATCAGATCAAAACTGATTTGGTCAACCAAGCGAAAACGCGTTCCGAAGATGAGCAGGGTGGTATTGCTGCAATTTTAATTCGTAATACTGAAGCTTTAGAAATTGCTAAAACAATGCTTGAAAAGCGTCAGAAAAATACTTCTGTCTCGTTTGATGGTATTAAAGCACGTAATATCGTGTCATTAGGTAGTCTTGGTGAGAATTACCAATATGCAAAAAATGATTTAAATCGTGTGCCTTTCCAGCCATTAAGTCTGGTTGATTTGATCAATTGGGCACCATTAACCAATGACATTGTGACTTTATTGCGTGAAACAGCATGGGATTTAATGGCAGATATTGTGCCTGAAGGTGAAGAAAAACCAGAGTCTAGTCTCGAATTCGGCCCATTGGTACTAAACGTTGGTGTAATTGCGCACTGGATCAAAGTATCAAATCAAGTTTTGGCAGATATGCCAATGTTGGCAAGTTATATTGAAAGCCGTTTAGCCTATGGTATCCGCTATAAACTTGAATACTTTGTGGTTAATGGACACATTCCAGCAGCAGGACAACCAAAAAACTTTAGCGGTTTGATGGAAGCAGGAAATCACGTCACAGTTACTGTTGAAGCTGGCGATACAGCACTTGATGTATTGAACCGCGCAAAATACAAAGCAGCATTATCATTCCTACAACCAGAATGTTATGTGCTTAATCCACAAGACTGGGGCGTTATTGAACGCTTAAAAGGTTCTGATGGTCACTATTTAATTGGTGTTCCTACTGGTACTGGTGTACAAGCTTTTTTATGGGGTCTACCAGTTCGTTTTAGTCCTGTTCAGAAACCTGCCAAATTCTGGTGTGGAAATTTATCTATCGGTTTTGATGGGTATATTCGTGAAGATGTTGATACTCAAGTCTCGCTTGAAGATGGTGATAATTTCCGTAAAAACTTGGCTACAGTTCGTTCGGAAATGCGTGCAGCGGGTGGGGTTATTATTCCTGATGCAAATGTCGCAGGGGATTTGCCTAATGTTCCAGCAGATCGAGTTGCACCAGCATTACCAGTAGTATTGGTCAATTCTGCAAAAGAATTAAGTGGTACAGCTGAAGCTAGTGCAGTTATTAAAGTTCGTGCCGCTAAAGGTGGCCTAATTGGAATTACATATGCTGATAACGCGGGTGCCTGGTCAATCAAGCCGAATCCATTAGCTGTTGGTGAGGTTGGATCTGTAACAGCAACAGATGAAGCTGACAATACTTCTCAAGCTTTATCTGTTACTGGTGAAGCATAATAATTATTTAGAAAAGCAGTCTTAGGACTGCTTTTTTTACCTCTTTTTATGTCAAAAAAAGGCTTTTTTTATGAGTGACTTAATTACATTAGAAATTACAAAAAAGCATTTGCGAGTCATACATGACCGTGATGATGCATATATTGAGTTACTGATAAAAGCAGCTACACGTAATGTACTGGATTTCATTGATTTTTCGGATTGGGATGCAGTTAAAGAAAAATATAAAGGTGAAATTCCTGAAAATTTGTCTGTAGCTGCATTACTAATTATCTCTGATATGTATCAGAACCGCGCATCTCAAACTGAAGTCAATCTATATATAAATCTTGCGTGTGAAAACTTAATGAATCCATCAAGAAATATGGGGGTTTAGATGCAATCAGGTGATTTAGACACTCTTTTTGATGTTTTACAAAGAACTGAAGAAAAAAATAGTGGTGGCCAAGTTAAACAAACATGGTCAGTCATTGGACAGTTTTATGGTGGTGTAGAACCCTTAAGTACACAAGTTTTTACCTTATCACACACTCAAGGATCAGCACTGGTTTGCCGTGTAGTGATGCGCCCAGATGATTTTCCATCTTTGAATGCTACTCACATGCTTCAGGATGTGGACAGCAGAGATGTTTACCGAATTGATGGCAAGTTACCAATTCATAAGGGTAAGCAAGCGTTAATGTGTAGCATAGGAAAATTGTAATGATTGATGTATCAGCACAAGTACTTGGGTTAGACGATTTAAATCAACAGCTTCAAGCCCTAACGACTTTGGCTGGAGAGAAACAAAAAACCCAAAAAGCCACATTTGAAGCAGCTAAAGTTTTCCAAGATGAAGTTAAAAAACAAGCGCCAAAAGCAGAATCAGCATATTACCGTTACTACAGTAAAAAGAAACATGGAAGTAACAATAGAAAGTTGATGAAGCCAGGAACATTGAAAAAATCTGTTTCTAGAAAACGAGTCAAGTTCGATAACAATGTGGGTACAGCCATAATGATTAAGCCAAAAGCATTTTATTGGCGTTTTATTGAATATGGCACACCCAATTTGGTTGCTGTTCCATTCATTCGCGTATCTTTTGAATTAAAAAAACAAGAGGCTTTGAATAAGTTCAAAGAAAAATATCGCATATATGTGCAGGAAATTATTGAAAGACGTCGTATAGAAGATTTAACACAAGGGGCTGGAGATGCTAGCGAGTGAAGTTATTTATAGTGTACTTGGCCCATTGTTTAATGATCGTGTAGGGCCAAGCCCATTACCTGAAGGTTATGATAAATCTGAAACATACATTACCTATGAAGGTATTACCGCTATACCTGAAATTACAGTTAAAAAGTGGACAGGCCATGACCTTGTTCGAATTCAAGTAAATGTGATGAATCACGATAATATTCAATGTGAAAAAGAAGCAATCAAAGTTAAACGTGCAATGGATGATCAATCAATTGCTTCAAGTGAGTTAATCGGCGAACGCTATGCTGGATTAGATGTGGAAACCCAGTTATGGCAAATACAAATTGATTTTTATATATGGCAAAAAGCTTGTTAGGAGAAATTTATGTCAGGTTGTGTAGAAGGTTTAGTTGATAGTCAGGGTGTAGGATTATTTTTTCGTATTCCAGGTGGTTCGCCAGCTGGATCTTATGTGGAAGTGGGGGATGTTACCGATATTCCTTTACCAACTCCAACAAGAACATTGGATGATGTTACAACAGTAAAATCTTTGTTTCAGATGCAGGCAGCAGCAGGTGTTATTACCAGTGGAAATCTAGCTGTAGAAACATTACAAAAAACTGGTGACGCACAGCAAAAAGTTTTAATTCATCATTTTAAATTAGGTACATGCTTAGAATGGAAAATTGATTTAGGTGATGAAGAAAAAACCACTTATGAGTTTTGTGGAACTCTGAGCAAATGTGCGCCAGTTCGTGCAGCCAATAAGAAAAACCGTTTGCAATTAGAAATCGGGATTTCTGGTGAAGTTGTACACAAAGAAAATGATGTGGTTGTAACCGTTCCATAACTCAAATTTTTTATTAACTCTTACCCGCTATATGCGGGTTTATTTTTGTATTGAAGTGAGATATATCATGACATTATTAGTTACATCAGCTTTAGCAACCGCATTTCTACAATTAGCAGAAAAACCAGTCATTGAAGTTCATAATATTGATGGCTTGGGCAAGATTGGTATTAAACAATTAAGTCTTGCCGCACAACAAGAATGGGCTGCTGCTGGTCAAGATTTAGGTCTTGTAACACTAATTAAAAATACTGTATGTGATCCTGAAACTGGAGAGTTGGTTTTAAAACAAATTCCAGATGATGAATTAAAAAAATTACCTTTAAAAGTTCTCAGTAACATTACCAAAAAAGTTTATAAGCAAAATGATATAGCCTTAAAAGGTGATGAGAAATTGGAAAAGGATGAACCTACTGAATTAAAAAACTCCGAAGCCGACCAGAACTGAAGTTTCTATTTCAGTTAGCTTGTCGGCTTGGTATGACAGTAGGTGAATTGCAGCAGAAAATGTCATATGTTGAATTCAAGTATTGGCAGTCATTCAGTACCTTAGAACCCATTGGGGTTTTACGTGAAGATTTATTGCAAGCTAATATTACTAAAACTTTGGCTGACATTCATGCGCCTAAACATGGTTTAAAGCTTGATAGTTTTATGTTGTTTAAGCAGAAAGTTGGCAAATCTAAAGCTGAATTAATTGCCAATATAAAGTCTTTTTTCGGTAAATAGTGTTAGTGCATTTTAAAATGTATTAGAAAAAGCCAATTGGCTTGAATTCTTAATGAAGTAAAGGATATATTCTAACCTCTTGATAATAATTAAGAGGTTAGAATGGCAATACAGCCTTGTAAGGAATGTGGTGGGCCTGTAAGTAATAAAGCAAAAAGTTGCCCTCAATGTGGTGCGACAATAGTTAAGCATGTTCCAAAATGGATAATTGTGGCTGTCATATTTATTGCTTGTGCATGGGTGTATAGTTGTATTTCTAATAAACCAAAAGAAAGTTCACAGACTGTAGTTTCTTCGAACCAAGGAGATGAACAGCAAGAAGTTAAGAAAGAAAATTGGCAATATCATAGCAAAAAAGATGATATGAGAAGCTTAGAGACTAATTTTGCCTACAATGA
Source organism: Acinetobacter sp. LipI_19 (assembly GCF_058242925.1). Lineage (NCBI taxonomy): Bacteria > Pseudomonadati > Pseudomonadota > Gammaproteobacteria > Moraxellales > Moraxellaceae > Acinetobacter > Acinetobacter sp. LipI_19. Next base: position 2,081,582 of record NZ_JBZAYK010000001.1, on the reverse strand, counting down.
CAGTTTAAATAGTGTAGATTTTGATTTTCCATATAACGGTGGCTCAAAATTGATTTTAGTTTTGAGGAAAAGCTCTAAAAATCAAGACGTCATGTTGGTTATATCAAAAGGGCAATTTATTTGTGGTATTCGCGAATGTGAGGCACAATTTAAGTTTGACGATAAACCTATTAAATCTATAACAATGTCAGAATCGGATACACATAAATCTGATACTTTATTTGTAGCATTTGATAAAACAGAAGAAGAAATTGTTAAGCAGCTAAAGTCATCCAAAAAATTAGTAATTGAAGTTAAATTTTATCAAGAAGGTGCAAAACAATTTACTTTTGATGTATCAAATTTAAATTGGTAATTTTTTTATATAAATCGGTTTTTAGTTGGTTTATTCATATTTATTTAATCTGACCTCGCAAATGCGAGGTTTTTTTTGGGTGGTATTTATGTCAGATATATTAAGCCGTGTGCAAATTTTGCTTGATGCAAACACCGCTCGTTTTGAACAAAGTTTACAAGCAGCTCAAACAACTGCATCTAATACTTTCACAAAAATTGTAGATGGTGCCAAAAAAATGGGGCCAGCAGTATTAGCAGGTGGAACAGTAGCTGCTGCAGCACTTGCAGCAATGACAAAAGAGTATGTCGAAGCAGCAAGTGAAGTTACAAATTTTGCTGAAATTGCTGGAGCTTCTACTACTGAATTTCAAAAAATGGCAGTTGGGGCCAAAACGCTTGGTTTCGAGTCAGAACAATTGGCTGATATATATAAAGATGTAAATGAGAAATTAGGGGAATTTACCAGTTTAGGTTCAGGTGGTGCTGCAGATTTTTTTGAACAAATAGCAATTAAAACAGAAGGTGGTGCAGCTGGTGCCCGAAAACTAGCCCTAGAAATGCAAAATCTAAGCGGGCCTCAAGCCTTACAACTATATGTTGATAAGGCAGAACAAGCAGGAGCGACTACAAAGCAGATTTCATTTTATTTAGAAAGTCTTGCTTCAGATACAACTAAACTATTACCACTTTTAAAAAATGGTGGAGAAGGATTTAAATTTTGGGGCGAAGCAGCTGAACGTGCTGGTGTAATTATGGATGAAACCGTAATTGAAAAAGCTGGGGAGCTTGAAGTTCAGATGGATCTGCTTAATCTTCAGGTAAAAGGCGTAAAAAATCAGTTTATTCAAGGTTTCATTCCAGCAGTAAATGCGGTAGGTGAATCTTTATCAGGTGCAACTGCTGAAACTAATTTATTTACAGATGCTGGAGAGACTTTAGGTGTTGTATTAAAAGGTGTTGCTGCAATTGCTTTAGGAGTTTATGCATCAGTAAAATTGGTTACAAATGCAGTAGCAGGATTAGCAGTTGATGCTGTTAATGCCAAAAACATTATTGATTCTAAAAAAGAGTCAAATATGATGGATTTTGTTCCTGGATTTAATCTTTCTAAAATGGCTGTTCTTTGGGCTGGTGTAGCAACATCTAGCTCAAGTGCGACAAAAATGGCAATGGATGACAACAGTAAAATTGTGGAAGATGTTGATAGCTCTATTACTAAACTTTTTGACAATACAGTCAATAAAGCTGTACAAGCGATGGCAGAATCTAAAAAGGGTATGCAAGGTCTAAACAATGGTTTGAAGGATTGGGAAGATAAACAGAATAAAGCTGCAAAATCGACCAATAAACATGATAAAGCACAAAAAGATGTAAATAAGGCATATGAAGAAGGTAGGAAACTACTATATGAGTATGGAACCGAATTTCAAAGAATAGATTACGATTTAGCTGAACAAACTAAACTTATTCAAGGTGCAGCATTAAAGCCTAATGCTAAAATTCTAATGCTTAACGAGGCTAAAGCTTTAAGTGAAGCAAAAAAGAAAGTAACTTTGTTGGAGTATGAATCTGATCTAGATTCATGGTCTTGGACAGAAGAACAGAAGCTTCAAAAAACTTTAGACTTAGAAAAACAGAAAGTCTTAGCTACTAAAGGTATGAGCGATAGTGAGAAAACTGAAAGGATAAATAGTTTAAAAGAAATTTATAAAAATCAGATGGCATGGTTGCAACTTGAGCAGGCTGAAAGGTTAAGTAATGCTCAAGAAATATTTCATACTCAACTTCAAAATATGGAAGCTCGATATGAGATTGAACGTGCAAAAACATCAAAAGATTTAAGTATCTCACCTGAAGATAGAGGAGTTTATATTAACGCCTCCTATCGATCTCAAGACTTTGAAAATGATTCATTACGTCGATCAGCTTGGAGTGATTTTCAAAATGCTGCTGGTATTGACACATCAGCAGAGGATGCACAATCAAGTCGAAATGAAGCATTTAAACAAGCACTCGAATGGCAATTAATTACCCAGGATGAATACCAAAAGAAACTTTTGGATTCTGAGAGGCAATATCAAGCTGATCGGGCCTCTCTAGCATTTAACTCTGGAGAGTCAATTGCTGGTTCATTTTCTGATATGTTTAAAACTATTGGGGGTGAACAGTCATCAGCTTATAAGGCTATGTTTGCAATTGAAAAAGGATTTGCGATTGCTCAGTCAATTATGGCAATTCAGATTGGTATTGCGAATGCAATGTCACTCCCATTCCCTGCAAATTTGGGAGCAGCTGCAACTGTAGCGATGGAAACCGCAAATATTGTTTCAACTATTCAATCTATTAGTTTAGTCGGTATGGCTCATGATGGTTTAGATAATATTCCTGAAGAGGGAACATGGCTTTTAGATGAAGGTGAACGAGTTTTATCAAAGCGTCAAAATAGTGATTTTACGGCATTCCTTGATCAACAATCTAAAGGTGAGGGTAGTCTTTCCGAAAAGATTCAAATCTCGCAAAGTATTGTTTTCAGTGATTCAGGTGCAAAAATTGATACTAAAGGGCAAAAACAAATCGCGGGAAGTTTGAATAATGCTATGGATGCTTGGGCTAGAAAAGCATGCGGGCAAGGTGGTGTGATATTTAATTTTGTGAGAGGTCGTTGATGAGTGATCGAATCTTTACATGGGAAACAAGTTTAGAAGGCAACTCAGGAACAAGTAGCTTTAAGGTTTTAAGTAGTCAGTTTGGTGATGGTTACGAGCAAAATATCTCAGTCGGTATTAATAATAAGCGAGGTAGTTGGCCGTTTAATCGTAAAGCATCTGAAGCAGTGATTACACAGATTAAGAACTTCTTGGATGATCATAAAGGTGCCGATTCTTTTTTATGGGTTTCGCCTAATGATGGACAGATCAGAGTAAAAGCTGGTGATTATCAGATTACTGATTTGGGTTCAAATCTTTGGCAAATCTCAACCACATTTACCCAAGTTTTTTACCCTTAACTTAAAACAGGAATACAAAAATGTCAGATTTAAACCAAACTATTGCCGATTTGAAATTAGAGGTTGCTGCCTTAACAAGTTCAAATGATGCAAACCGATCTAAAATAGATTCTTGTACAGCCACTATTACTGCTTTAGCCAACCAAGTTACAACATTACAAGCTGAGCTTGGCTCCCTTAGAGCAAAATAATTCAATCTACCAACTTCACGCCCCACTAGCTGGGGCTTTTTAGTGAGAAAAATATGGCTAAGCAAACAATCAATCTAGGTACTGCACCTACTGGTGCTGGTGGAGATACTTTTCGCTCTACTGGCACTAAAACGAATGCGAATTTTACAGAAATTTATGACAATCTGGCTGGTACTTCCGGTGCAACAACGCTACCGACTCCACCGCGTTTAGCATCACCAAATACATGGGCTGCTGCGCAAACTTTTGCTGTTATGCCCACAATTAAAGGCTCTTATGCTGGACTGAGATTCAGCGCACCCGACTCTGTTGATGCTTCTGTAATTGGTAACTCTACAGCTTTGGAGTCATCATCTGGAGCTTCTTTTTATGTCGCATACAGGGATAAAGGTGAATCTAACACTGGTCGTATAAATGTCTATTTCCCAAGAGCATCTGGAACACTAGCTTTAGCGACTTCTGATGAGCGTATTAAAGATAAAGTTTCAATTGTTGACGAAAATGAATGTATTGATCGTCTCGAAAAATTAGAACTTTGGAATTACACATTAAAAGAGGGGATGAGTACTAATCCTGATGTCTCATCTCAGCCAAAAAGAGGCTTCATGGCTCAACAGGTGAATGGTATTGACCCGGCATATGCAATACCGCCTAATTCAGAGGGTGAATATTGGGGAGTGGATGATCGTGCGATCATTGCTGACTTAGTGGGAGCTATTCGCGTTCTAAAAGCTGAAATTGATCAACTTAAGGGTATAAATAATGAGCCTGAACAGTGATTTTCAAAAGCTGTATGTATATGGGTTAATCACATTATTCGAATTAGATGCCAGCCCTTTAGGTGCTGGCGTTTTGCGTTTCCATGGCCATATTTCATATGAAGACTGGGAAAAGATTTATAGCTCAATTGGTTCAAATGGCTTGATTGGTTCAGATACAGGCTCAATCGGTAAACTATATGATGTTGGTGATGAAAAGGTCTGGCACCGCAACATTATATTTAATGGCCAGACTTTTGAGCCAATGGCGTTACAAGTCGATGGTTTGGAAATGCGCAGTGATGGTAAGGCATCATCACCAACACTCAGTATGGCCAATTACATCAATGGTATCCAAGGCGCTGTATCTGCATATTGTTATCGATTTAAAGATTTTGCAGGTGCCAAACTTAAAGTAATTCGTACCTTGGCCAAGTACCTTGATGCTGAGAACTTTACACAAGGTAATCTATTGGCTAATCCAAATGAATCAAAAATACAGCATTGGTTCATTGAGCAAAAAACCTCTGAAAACTCTACTCAAGTGACATTTGAACTTTCAAATCCTATTGATTTTGAGGGGTTAAAAATACCTGTTCGAAATATCACTGGATATTGTGATTGGGCAATGCGTGGCGATTACCGTGGAGAATCTTGTAAATATACTGGGATGAAATATTTCACTGATAAAGACGAGCCAACAGACGATCCAAGTCAAGACAAGTGTGTTGGGCGATTTGGTTCATGTCGATTACGAGATAACGAAGAAAATTTTGGTGGGTTTCCATCCTCAAATATGTTTGGGTGATCTATGAAAATCAAAGCAAAGCTAAAAAAACAAATTGTCACTGCTGCTATGGAAGCCTATCCACATGAAATGTGTGGAGTTGTTCAGAATGGTGAATTTATTCGGCTTCCAAATATTTCAACAGATGCAAAAAATCATTTTGAAATTGATTATCAAGCCTTAGCTGAAATAGAAGATCAAGGTGAAATTGACGCTTATGTGCATAGTCATCCTGATGGTACAGCAGTTGCTTCACCATTAGATAAGCATCAAATAGAACTTCACGGAAAACCATGGATTATATGTGCTTATCCTGATACGGATATCCAGGTGTTTCACCCAACTGGCTATAAGGCGCCATTGATTGGCCGTCATTATTTCCATGGTTGGCAAGATTGTTATGCTTTAGTCCGTGATTTTTATTTACGTGAACTTGACATAAAGCTTGATGATTTTGAGCGTGATGATAAGTGGTGGGAATCAAAAGAACATGCTTCTTTGTATTTAGATAATTTTGAAAAAGCAGGCTTTTATGAAGTTTTCGAACCCCAGTATGGTGACATGATCATTTGTAAGGTTGGACGCACTGAGCATCCTAATCATGCTGTTTTATGGCTTGGCGATCAAGCGACATTGAAATCTGAAAATACTCAACCATGTATTGGTTCGACTTTGATTTTACATCATCCATATAACCGTGAATCAGAACGCACTGTATATGGACCAAATTGGGTAGAGCGCACAGTTAAAATATTGAGGCATAAAAATGTACAAAACAATTCGATTTCACGGAGTGCTTAGAGAACAGTTTGGCAAAGAATGGTGCCTAGAAGTTAATTCTGTAAAAGAAGCAATGCGATTACTTTCAGCTCAAATACAAGGTCTTGAGCATTTTATGTTGAATGCACATAAACAAGGCCTACGTTTTGCTGTATTCACTGATAAGCGTAAAACTATTTCCGAAAAAGAAGTGGACATGCAGACAGCAAGTGAATTAATTCGAATTGTTCCCATTGTTACGGGTGCCGGTGGAGATGGTGGATTACTCAATACCATTCTTGGGGCTGTAATGATTGTTGTTGGCGTGGTGATGATGTATATCCCTGGAACGCAAGCTATGGCTCCTTCAGTGATCGGAGCTGGTATTGGGATGTTGGTCGGTGGGATTGCCTCAATGCTCATGCCAAAAGCCCAAACCGATGAAGCCAATAGTGATGGTAATAAAGCCAATAAAGGTTTTGGCGGTGCAGTCACCACTGTTGGCCAAGGTAATCCAGTCCCCATCTTATACGGCCAAAGAGAGATTGGTGGTTTTATTATTTCCGCTGGCCAGTACCCCGAAGATCAACTGTAATTATTTTTATTTCCTGGCGCATTATGCGCCTTTTTTATTGCCTGAGATAAAGTATGAATGCAAATATTAAAGGAGCTAAGGCAGGCTCAAGCAAATCAAGAACGCCTGTTGTAGCCTCTGATTCAGCTCAAAGTATTGTTTATTACAAAATCTTAATGGGTATGACTGAAGGTGAAATTGAAGGCTTGGCCAATGGCTGGAAATCAGTCTATCTTGATGACACACCCATTCTAGATGCTTCAGGCAATAGCAACTTTGAGTCAGTTACACGTGATTTTCGCACAGGGACCAATGACCAAGATTATATTGAGGGGTTTGTTGAAACATCAAATATTAACGATGTCAATGTAGAGCTTACTACTCAATGGGTGAGATCTATTTCAAATACCAGTATTGATGCTATACGTGTGCTTTTACGTTTTGGTGCATTAAGAACCACTAATCCAAAAAATGGTGATGTGACTGGTGTATTGATTAAGTATGCAATTGATATCAGTACAGATGGTGCGGCTTACGTTGAAATGATCAATACAGCAATCGATGACAAGACTTCTGATGCTTATGTACGACCACACCGTATAGATCTGCCAAAAGCCGAAACAGGTTGGAATATTCGTGTTCGACGCTTAACACCGCCAGCGAATAGCGACTATATTACCGATAAAATGTATATCGACTCTTACTCTGAAGTTATTGATGCAAAATTAAGCTATCCAAATACAGCACTTTTATCACTTCAGTATGATGCTCAAACTTTTTCTAATGCTGCAAAGGTAGCAGTTGAAGCAAAGGGGATTAAGGTACGTGTACCAACAAATTACAATCCTGAAACACGGCAATATACAGGTATTTGGAATGGTTCATTTAAACGTGCTTATTCAAACAATCCTGCATGGATTTACTATGATCTTTGTACCGCTAAAAGATATGGTTTAGGTGAAAGAATCACTGATGCAATGCTGGATAAAGCCAGTCTGTATCGTTTAGCGCAATATTGTGATGGCATGGTGTCAGATGGTGAAGGGGGATTAGAACCACGTTTCACCTGCAATATTTATATTCAATCTGCTGAAGATGCTTATTCAATTCTCGCTAAATTGGCGGGTTTGTTTCGTGCAATCAGTTATTGGGATGGTGATTCAATTATTTGTGAGGCTGATGCCCCAGATGATGTTTATTATGCCTATACCAATGCCAATGTGATTGATGGCAATTTTGAGGGCTCTGGTACCCGTAATCGAGATCGTCATAATGTTGCGAAAGTTGCATGGGATGATCCAAAGAATCGCTACAAAACTGATTATGAGATCGTCCGGGATGAACGTGCAATTGCTGAAGCGAAAGCAGTCCGAATTGTAGATGTTGATGCATGGGGCTGTACGAGTCGTGGTCAGGCTCAGCGCGCTGGATTGTGGGCTTTACGTTCAGAGCAAAATGAAACTCAGACAGTCACTTTTAAAGTAGGTCTAGACGGTCAAATCACGCCACCAGGGAAAATTATTTCTGTGGCTGATAATGATTTTGCTGGCCGTTTCATTGGTGGTCGTATCAAAGCCATTTCAGCAGATCGTAAAACCATCACTCTGGATCGTGATGTTTTGGCTCAGCCGAATGACATTATTTATATTAATAGTGAATCTGGCCAATCTGTTCAACGTCAATTGGCTTCAATCAATGGTCAGATCGTTAAAGTTACACAAGCTTTTAATGTGGGGGAGATAGCAGCACAAAATGCCTGGAATATTGATTCAACGGATTTAAAAACACGTAAATTTAGAGTTGTTTCACTGACTCAAGATGATGAACATCAATTTACCATTACTGCTGTTGAATACAATGCTGCTAAATATGATGCCATTGATCATGGTGCATTTATTGATGATGTGCCAACAACAATCATTAATCCTGTTGTACAAGCGCCAGCAACGAATGTGCAAATTGAATCCTATGATTCAGTACAACAAGGTATCAATGTTGCAACAATGATTATTAAGTGGGTCAAGGCAGAGTATGCAGTTAAATACTTAGTTGAATGGCGCAAAGATAATAATTCTTGGATCAAGATGCCGACCACTGGTGCAACCTCCGTTGAAATACCAGGCATTTATGCAGGTAATTATCAAGCACGTGTAACGGCTATTTCTGCTTTCGATATTACATCTTTAGCAGCAAACTCAGCTCTTACTGCACTTCAAGGCAAGCAAGGCAAACCACCAAAACTCGCGAACATTCATGCTGAAGGTATTTTATTTGGTATGAAATTAACTTGGTTGTTTCCTGCTGTTGGTGCACTTGATACTGCCTATACCGAAATTGAAGTTTCACCAGACAGCACATCAAATATTACTCAACTGGGTTTGTTTGCCTATCCAACAACGGTGCATACCATTCAAGGGATGCAACCAAACTTACGCCAGTATTACCGTGGTCGTTTAGTTGATCGAATCGGTAATGTGGGTGATTGGTCTGATTGGGTCAGTGGTGTGACTTCTGCAGATGCTTCAGATGTGCTTGAACTTTTGCATGAGCAAATCACTGAAAGCCAATTGCATAAAGACTTGCAGACCAAGATTGATCATATAGATGCGATTGATGGTGATATTTCGGCACTTGAAATTTCGGTGCAGCAAGCGAAAGATTTAGCTCAAAAAGCAAATGATGATTTAGCGACTGAACGTACTGAGCGAACAAAAGCATTTCAGGATGTAAATAAAGCAGTTAGCACTGAAGTTACAGATCGCAAGACTGCTATTCAAGAAGTAACGACTATTGCTCAAAAAGCGAATACTGATTTAGCAGCTGAAAAGTCTGAACGTTTACTCGCTGTTTCAAAATTGAATGATGGACTTACGGCCGAAATTCAATCACGAAAAGATGGAGATTCAGCAAATACATTAGCTTTGAACAATTACAAGTCTAGCAATGATACTGCGCTTGCAAATGTTCAGACCAAAGCCGAAACAGCAGTTTCAAAGTCAAATGCCAATGCAACTGCAATTACAGCATTAGACAGTCGAGTCGATGTTGCTGAATCTGATGCATCAACAGCAAAAACTAATGCTGCCAGTGCATTAACTAAAGCAAATACTGCGGTTACTGATTCAAGTGCGGCTGCATCAATGGCGCAACAAGCCAATGCAACAGCAACGTCAGCAAAAAGTACAGCCGATAATGCATTAACCAATTCTGCAACAGCTTTATCTAAGGCTGATGTGGCTGTGACGAATGCAAGTTCTGCTGTATCGAAGGTTGATGCTGTAGAAGCGAAGCTAGGTAATTATGCGACAACTGGTGCATTGAGTACTGTTGATTCAAAAGTTGCTGATGTTGACAATAAATTGACAGCAACAACAACTAAGGTTGATGGTGTTTATGCTCAAGTCAATCCCACTTTAATTGGGTCTGAAAACGACTTAATTGGTAATGAGGGTGGCTTTGCAGGCGTTTGGTCTGAACAATCTGCAAGAATTGAGGAGGATGTTGCTCTTAGTAAGCGTATTGATACAACAGTTGCGCAAATCAATGATGTACAGGCATTAGCACAGCAAGAAGTTCAAGCACGAGTTGACGGGGATATTGCGAATACAGTTGCTCTAAATAACTATATTTCGAGTAATAATTCAGCCTTATCTTCAGTACAGCAAAAAGCCGAAACTGCTGTGACACAATCAACAGCAAACAGTAGTTCTATTGAGGCATTAGATAGCCGCGTTGATGTTGCTGAATCTGATGTATCAACAGCAAAAACTAATGCAGCCAGTGCATTAACTAAAGCCAATACTGCGGTAACCGATTCAAGTGCAGCAGCATCAATGGCGCAACAAGCCAACGCAACGGCAACTTCGGCAAAAAGTACAGCCGATAATGCATTAACTAATTCTGCAACTGCTTTATCTAAGGCTGATGTGGCTGTGACGAATGCAAGTTCTGCTGTATCGAAGGTTGATGCTGTTGAAGCGAAGCTAGGCAATTATGCGACAACTGGTGCATTAAGTACTGTTGAATCGAAAGTTGCTGATGTTGACAATAAATTGACAGCAACAACAACTAAGGTTGATGGTGTTTATGCTCAAGTCAATCCCACTTTAATTGGGTCTGAAAACGACTTAATTGGTAATGAGGGTGGCTTTGCAGGCGTTTGGTCTGAACAATCAGCGAGGATTGAGGAGGATGTGGCTCAATCACTTCGTACTGATCAAGTGATTGCTCAGATGAATGAAAATCAAGCTTCTGTGACTACTCAGATAAAAACTATATCTGATGCTCAATCTGCACAGTCTTCACGTATTGATACGATTCAAACCACTGTAGATGACAACACTGCGAGTATTCAAACTCAGCAAACATCAATCGATGGCATTTATGCACAAGAGTTCATTAAAACAGATGTAAATGGTCATGTTGCAGGCCGTGGTTCAATGAATGACGGTAAAGTTGCAACAATGATCTTTAACTATGATGCTGTGTATTTTGGTGCACCATCTGGCGTGGAAGAGATACCAGAAAAACCGCTAATGGTCTTGCAAAATACGCCTATCACATTACCGAATGGTACCGTGGTACCGAGAGGAATGTATGTTGAGATGGCAAATATTGGGTATGTGCATGCTAATCGCATTTATGCCGATAGTTTAAGTGCTTTAACCGTAAAAATCGGAACATTAGGAACTCTCACTAACGGACTTTTAATATCTGATGATTTCATTAAGGTATTTGATCCTGAAAATGGGGGAGTGTTGCGCTGTCAATTAGGCAACTTAAAAAAATAGGAGATGTAATGACTTACGGATTAAAATGTTGGAATGCAGCAGGACAACCGATTCAAGAGGTAACTGATCGATTAACTAGAGTTATAGGAACTATGACTCCTGCGGCAACTGCGCAAGGTAGTACAGGCACAATTAATATTTCCTTACCCGGAAATATATTTGCGTATTTGTGTCTAACAAAACCTGCTGCAGAGGATACTAATGTGCCTAATTACGCTTTTAACCGATTACTTGCTATTGATAATGCTGCACGTACCATTAGATATGAAAATATCAATAGCCCTATTGTTTATGGGGTTTATTGATGACCTATGGTTTAACTATTTATAACCCTGATACAGGTAACATTGTTATTGATAACAATTACATGAATCAGGGTGTAATTGTTTCAGGAACTATTGCTAGTTTAGGTAGTTATACAATTCCTCCTTATGGGGGAAGATTGTATAAACTTACCTATCCTAGTTTTATTTTAAATCCTAGTGTAGCTATTCAGTTGGATAAGACTGTGCGAGTCTCCAAAACCAACCTGAGTAATACATCCTCTGGAATGACATGTTATATATGGGTGAGTGGAGATCCTGGTACTCTTAAATATTTCCTATATGGTTCAAATGTAGTTACATCATCTTCTTATGGTCTGCGAGTATACGATGCCAATGGTCGAGTGACATACGATTCAGGCATGCCATATTTAAAAATATTAGGTGTGGCTGCCAACAATTTAACCACGTGGACGGTTAATGGTGTTCCTGTTACAGGTTCAGGTACCAATTCTTCTACCTCTGAACAGTTTGATAGTGCAAAAAAGTTAGCCATTATGATAACAGGCGATGCTAGTGATAACGTATATGCTTCCATTCCCCCGGGTCCTACTGGAACACCTCAGACTATTCATAATATCAACATAGCAGCTTTTTATATTACATCTGATAACAGGGTGCATCAGCAGCGCTACCAATTTAGTGAAACATTAAATGATACGATGGTTGACTCAACCACACGACAAGGGTACGCACCATCATTCGTGCTAGACGTCACAAATTACTAAACATCAAACATCTAAGGCACCCAACCGGGTGCTTTTTTATTGCCAAAAATAGGGGGGTGGCATGGAATTATGGAAATGGTTTCAAGAGCTGATTAGCACATTTGGAACTGCAATCACTTCATTTTTTATGGGGTTTGTCATGGCGTATTTACGAACGAAAAAGAAGGCAGGCAAAGGAGATTTCGCAGAATCAATCATGTGCGGTCTTTTTGCTGTTGGTGTTTGGACGTTTTTAGAGTGGATGCATATTCCGCAAATTGTAGCTGTCGGGCTGGCGTCTGGTATCGGTTATATGGGTACTCATTTTGTGAGCAATCTAATTGAAAAGAAGGTAGATAATGAAATTAATAGATAACTGGAAACAGTCATATAAACTCAAATCAGTACAGATCGGCGCTTTAAGCGCCATTTTTTTTGCTTTGAGTTTATTCTCTGAGCACTTTTTGACTTTATGGAATGTTATTCCACAAGAAGTCAAAAACTCAATTCCAGAACAATGGAAAGAATACGTGGGTGCATTTGTCGGTGTTGCTATGATATTGGCTCGCTTAAAAAAGCAACCATCTTTGCATCCTGATGAACAATTAATTCAGCCTATAGTTGCGATACCTAGAATTGGTTTAAGCAAGAAAGGTTTTGATTTAGTACGCGAAAAACTTTTTAAGGGTAAACTTACACAGGCTCATGTTGACAATATCAATGCAATTTTAAATGCAGTAAGTAAATACAAAATTAGTGATTTACAACAAATTGCATATTTGCTTGCGACTGCATATCATGAGACAAATGCGACAATGGAACCAGTTCGTGAAGCCTATTGGTTAAGTGAAGATTGGCGAAAGAAAAACTTACGTTATTATCCTTGGTATGGTCGTGGACATACTCAATTGACCTGGCAATTAAATTATCAAAAAGCAGACCAGAAACTGGGTCTAGGTGGTAAATTGCTTAAAAACCCAGATTTAGCAATGCAATCTGCAATTTCAGCTGAAGTTTTGGTTCTTGGTTCAAAAGAAGGATGGTTTACTACCAAGAAGCTGGATGACTATATTAATCTACAGCAGTCTGACTATGTTAATGCTCGTCGAATCATCAATGGTACTGATAAAGCTCAATTAGTAGCAGATTATGCAAAAGTTTGGGAAGATGCTTTAGACAGTTAAAGCTCCTATTCTTGACGGTAGATTTTTTCAATTTCTTGCAAGAAGTTCAACTGCTTCTTGCAATTTTTAAACAGCTTGAACTGTGATTTTTAAACCTAAAGCATTTAATACACGATTAATTGTATCAAAACGAGGCGCAGAATCATGGCGTAGGGCTTTATATAAAGCTTCTCGACCAATGCCTGCCTCTTTTGCAATTTGAGTCATACCTTTTGCTTTCGCTATAACACCAAGTGCATGAGCTAATTCGGCAGGATCATTTTCTTGAAGAACAATATTGAGGTAAGTAACAATATCTTCTTCAGTTTTAAGAGTTTCTGCCATATCAAAACTAGGTAGTTCAGATATTTTAACCATCTTTTAATCCTCTAATGATTTTGATAACTCTACAGCGCAATCAATGTCTCTTTGCTGTGTAGATTTATCACCACCTCCAAGCATTACAATTACTACATCACCTTTTTTAATGTAGTACATTCTCCAGCCTGGTCCAAAGAACTCTCTCATTTCCCAAACACTATCTTGAAGATATTTAACATCACCCCAAATACCACGTTGAACTTTGTCTAACCTTCTATTCAACTTAATGCGAGTCGTATTATCTTTGATGCTTTCTATCCAATCATCGAAAGTTGGAAGACGTTTGATATCAACCATGAAAGTTCCTCTTTATTGTAGTCGATCGAATACACATTATTATAATGAATAAATTTTATAAGATAAACACCATTGATTAAATAAATTTATGTGATGTATGTTTTTTATACACAAGGGTGGATTAACGAATGTTAAAAGTTAAAAAATTACTTTGAGATTTTGCCACATTTTTTGCCACAGATATTTGAAATCTAGTGATATACTATCAATCTTAAATGTTTTAACTCATTGATTTTAAACACGCTGAATGTTATACAGCTTTATTGTTTATTGTGTAAGCGGGTTCAACTCCCGCGTCCCTGACTAAGGCAAATAGTGTTATCAAATAATACAGACATCAAAAATGATGTCTGAAATTATTAATATTTTAAATCATTTCTGAATCTATTAAAGTTTGCCAAATTTTCTTAATAGCAAGACCTGTATTTTGGTCTACAAAAAGAGATGACCTTTTCCCGCATGGTTGGCCTAACAAGTAAGGTTCCATATCAATAAGTGAGAAACTCGCGTGTTTCAACTTATTAATTTCAACTGCCGTATTAATTACTTTTGGCATAATTTCCGATAAAGGAAGTGTGGTTGATTTGATGGATTTTGAATGCCATATACACTTAACTATTATAGCCGTAGTATCTGAATTATATAGAGTTACAGGTGCTCTATCAGCAGTAATAGTTACACCATGAATTGGTGGAAATGCATTTACAGCATCTATTACGTCTTGTCCAAAATTAGAAGCGGCATTATATGGACAAGTGATAAATCCGTTCATGAAAAATATCGTATGATCTAACTTATTGTAGCCAGTTTCTCTGTGAGGAGTATTGTAAAACTGCCATTTAGATTTATCGACAATTAAGGGATGCCATATTGGATATGTATCGACAACTGGTCCCAATTCGTTAATCACCTTATGAAGATAAGCACGACTTTTTTGTCTCTCTATTTCAGTAAGATCCATTAAATTTGAAAGTAAGAACCTTTCAGCTTTTTGTTTATTTTCTAATGCAATTTCATTAGCTCGAAATGCCATAAGAATAATCCTAAATTGTTTGTGTAACTGCACTTTATATTAGTTTTATGCATAAAACAACAATATCATGCGTAATAATTAAATTACATGATTAATGCTATTGAGATTAATTATTGAAAGCGACAAATATACGACAATTGGAACTTATCAAATTGATATTTAATAAAATAACTTTACGTTGACATCGTAGAGGTCTCCAGTTCGAGTCTGGATATACCTACCAAGATATTAAAGTCATATAAACTCAAATAGCTTTGTATGATTTAAAAAATCCCTAAATTATAATGATTTAGGGATTTTTTATTGCTTTATATAAACTAACATAAACACATACAGCAGATCGATCCTTGTATCATCGTGTGTATGTGTATGATGGTTGAATAACTTAACTCATGATACAGTCTGCTTCTTTAAATTGCACCCAAAGCCTTTGAGCTTTTATTAGTTGCTGCTTATAGTCAGGTTCAAGAGTTTTTATTTACTCTGATATATTAAAAGCAGTTTCTTTGCTGCCGAGTTTAATTTCTTAGAATAGCATATCTCTAATATTTGTAGAGGATACCAATTCAAGGCAATCTTTAGCAATTACTGAACAGCTTATAAGGCTTATTAAGCTAAAAAAGATAATATGTTTCATGAAAAATATTCCCCCGAGTTTCTAGTCATCTATAAATTAACTGCATCTTGTTCTTTTCAGTAAAAAATCTATCATAGAGTGAATAAAAAAGGGATCCATAAATGAAAAAACTAATTTTAATTGCTTGTTGTATGTTTAGTGTTGGGGCATGGGCAAGTTGTGAAGATTTGAACAGAATAGCTGATAAAAAAGGCATACATTATGGAACTGAATACAGCTTTGTTGTTAAAGGACCAAAGGGACATAGAGCATACTTTCATTCTGCACCGGCGAATAAATGTAAATATGCTAAGACTTACTTAATTCCTAATGATTCAGTGGTTGGTTATCAAAAGTTTACTAATGATAACCACAATTGGATCTATGTGATGTATGGCTCTAAAGATAGAGTTTATACTTCAGGATGGATTAAAGAAAATGACTTAAAAATATCTGATCGTATCAGTCCTATTAATTAATCAAGTAAGCACACTTTTAGAGATGAAAATAAATGAAAAAACTAATAATTCTTACCCTTTTATTAAGCGGCGGGGCTTGGGCTAAGACATGTGATTACCTATCGAAGATAGCAGATGATAATGGCATGCATTACGGAACAAAGTATTCCTATACAGTTCAAGGTACAAAAAAGGGATTTAGATCATATTTTCATTCAGCACCATCAAGCGAATGTAAGTTGAAAGGTGTATTTATTATTCAGAATGATTCAGTTATAGCTTATCAGGAATTTAAGAACGAAAATCAAACTTGGCTTTATGTAATGTATATAGATAAAAACGGCAATGATACTTCAGGTTGGGTTAAAGCTAAAGATTTTAAATTATTTGGTCGCCTTAGTCCTATCAATTAATCAAGTAAACACAATTTTAGAGAAGCAAACAAATGAAAAAACTATTCCTTTTAACTCTTTTAATTAGTGGTGGGGCTTGGGCTAATGCTCCATACAAAGCTACAACCGAATGCCAATTTGATTATGATGATTTCGACTTTTGCTCAAAAGTAAACGTGGCTAAATACAAAAATGCTCTAAAAACACAAAAACCTAATTTTAACCAAAAGTACATTCTTCTCAACCTAAGCTCATCACCTCAAATATTTAGATTTATTGCTTTAGATACAAAAAATGGCTTAGCTTTACCTTTAAGAGATGGAATTCTAGGTTTTAAAGATAAAAAAGGAGATTTAACAGGAAAACCTCCCGTAATCCAATACTCAGTTAATAATTCACTCTTATGCACTCAAGGAAGTATTTTTGCTTATCGAGATGATTATGATAATGTAAAAACATGTTATTCAATTCAAGATAATGAATACTCTGAATATGGCAAAGAGTTCAAAAGATCAGATACACCAGTGAGTATTAATTAACTAAACCTTCACTCCCTTAGAATTTCTAGTGATTTGCAGATTAATCGCGTCTTGTTCATTACGAACATTTCGAGTTGCCAACATCGGATCAGAAATACCGCTAACGTGAATATCTGTTTTCTGATTGATATTCACAATACGATTAGATGACTGAGTATTATAGAAATTAGGAAAGACAGGTTTAATATTGTCTGGAATTTCTGCATTTTGAGCAAATTTAGAAAGTATCTCCTTGTTAATCTGGGTTTTAGGCTTTGATGGGTTATCTGATTGAGATACATTGTTAAGACTAAGGTGCTGACTAACATCTTTGACCATGGTTAAATTTTTAGATACATAGTTTTATAGGAAGCATAAACTGAATTTTTAAGAACTGAAAAAACATTTCAGGAGTTTTTGCACCTTTAGCTGTTTTATATCGTCCTGCTTTTGCTATTGTTTTTATATAGTCATCTGCAAATTGTTCAGGGCTGTCATAAACTCTGTAAGGGTCGTAGGACTTTTCTATTTTATCCCATGCTCTCACCGTTTTTCCTTTCCAAGAAGAACCTGCCATAATATTTCCCAGATTAAATTTTGCCCCTGGATTTATATGTTCTCCCCACCCAGTTTCACCTGAAAATTGAGCTAATATATACTCTGGTTTAACATCAAACGTTTTTCGATTCTAACTACCATGCCCCAATAAGTTTTTAAAAAATCTATTTGCTTTTTACCTTTAGCCCCTTCTTTAATCGCTGCTTTATCCGAATATTCGTTATTCGACTGAGTTCTCGCATTAACATCACCAGCTACAACATTCGCCATTCCAACAATTGCATTCACTCCAGCTAAAGCCGTTTTTTGAAGCATTTGGATTGTTTGTTATTTAGTATTATCTGTACTGGATTTTTCAGCATCAAGTGTTGCTTGAGCTTCTTTATTACCAATAAAGCTAGACCCTTTGCGACAGTGCGACTGATTCAATCTAATCCATTTAACTTGTTTAAGAAACCTACTAAGCCACAATCTTATTAATCAAGCTCAGATCGATAGAGTCTTATTGGGAATTGAAGTTTAAGAACATGATTTGAAATGTTACAATGATTTTTGATAAAATTATCCTATGTATATTTTTGATATTATTAAATTTTTTATTTAAATGTGCTATTATTAATGATAATAATTTATCTATAAAAGTTCTAAAAAATTTAATTTTTTGAGAAAGAAATCTCATAATAGTAGAATCTTTTAAATTTTAACAGTTGATTATTTTACTAAACCTGAATTATTATATCTATAAAATACGATATAGTGAATCGTAGCTCAAGCGCCATCGCTTCTCTGACTGATCAAACTTTTAATTAAAAAGGATTTTTGGTTGGAATTGCGAGATTCTTTATCTGATTATGGAAAGAAGGAATATGCATAGATTTTCAAAAATTGTGTTGATAACAAATAACTTAACTAAAAAGATTGAGCATGATCTAGAATTAAGAATGAGTTGTGATGGTGCATATACACATACTATAAATAGAGAAGATGAAAATTATAAAATTGAAGTTATGATTGATCCACCAAGTGATGTTTTAAATACTTTTAAAAATATAGCGCATGACATTAAAGATTATTTGGATGAAATTGATTATAAAGGGAAATTTGAATTTAAGTTCATTGTTTAGTGTCTGACTGGCTACATGCAAGATTTCCTATTATTATTGTAGTGAACCTATTCTATTTTTCTATCATTTTGTATGATTTACAAACCCACATGACCCTCTCTTTATGAATATTTATTTGTGTTATCTTTAAAATAAATGCCAATGAGCATTATGGTCATCAGTGAGTATTAAATATTTCAAAATCGCTTTTTTTTAATAGTGTTTAAAATAACCAAAAAAAATCAAGTTCTATTATTTTAAATAAAATAGTATATATATCAGTATTTTATTTAGTTTTTATATGCATAATATGAGATAAATTTAGAATAGAAAATGTGAGGGTTGTGAATCTATAAAGATTGATGATTTAGCTTTTTTCGCACAAAATCTTTGATTTTTCTAGTCTAAATAATGAGGCTGTTACATAAAGTTGACGATACATATATGAAGATTTACCAAAAGGTAAAATATTTTATTTGAATGTTAATATGAATTGTGTAAAATTTAATCAGTGAAGAAGGTTGTGCTTTTCACTTTGACTTGCTATCTAAGTCTTTAATCAACCCACCTTTTTTAGGTGGGTTGATTAATTTTATGTTAGACAATAAACAATCGGTTTCTGACTTCTACTTAAAAATAGGAAATAAGATGAATTGTTCTATTTATTTCAAAAATATTGTGTGTTTAATGTGATTTTTATCACGTTATTTTTGGAGGGAGTCAATATTAGGAATTGCTATCGTAAATTGTTGAGCTGGTTTTTTAGCTTTAGCTGATAAAGTATTAAATAATGCACCATAGGGACGAATTATGAGAGTAAGTTTTTGATTAAAATTTATACCAAGGTATAGATTGTTTATTCCACGATTTAAATGTACATTCAAGACCACATTTTTTAATTCAAACATTATGAATATTTGTATAGGTGGACCTTGGCACGGAAGTAAGCTGCTAGGACATGATAATAAAAAGTCTTTTAAAGTAAAAGCTAACCAGTCAGACTCAGTAACAAACTATTCGAAAAGAAAGATTAAGTTTAAAAACGAGTTTTATATTTTTTGGGTAGCTGATGAGTTGATGATATTAGATGAGAATGAAATTATTAAAACTTATTTACTAAAAAACTAAATATTATTGTTTAAATATACTTTAGATATAAAAAAGGCGCAAATGTGCCTTTTTTATATCAGTCAGCTTTGCCTTGGAATATTTGGTTTAAAGTCAGATATCTATAATTTAGGATAATCTATGAATTCTCTTATTTTTATTATTTGGTAGTTAATTTTGGCTTAGTTGCACAAAGCTATCTCTAAAGGCTCATTCAGCAATATAACTCTTAGATGAATGAGTCTGCATCCAAAATATATCGTATAACGAATTGGTTTCCTTACATGAGCAGTATACTGCGAAGATTTAAATTAATTGTGGCAATATCACTATTTGGTTTGATTCCAATTACTCAGCGCTATGCACAATCAATATACAAACAAGGACGAAATCAAACCTACTCAGATAAAGCGATTCAGTACTGTTTAATAATTAAATCTCTCTTTCGTTTAACTTTACGAATAACCACAGGATTTGTTCAAAGTCTCGTTCGTCTTTGCAGATTAGACTGGACTGCACCAGATTATTCAACCCTTTTTGGAAGAAAAAAAGTATACTGATATTGCAATTAGCTTAGAACAAAGCAGAGATGGACTTCACCTATGAGTTGACTCTACAGGTATGAAATTTTTAGTTGAAGGAGAATGGAAGCGTAAAAAACCTTAGCCTGAATATTGTCGACAATGGTGTAAACTCCACATTGGTATTGATACTAAAACATTGTAAATACGTGCTGTTCAGCTCACTACAAATATCGTGGGAGATTCAAAAGTATTCAGGGATTTACTTGATTAAATTCCAAAAATAAACATATAGATTCCAACTATGCGGATGGAGCTTATGACAAAAAATACTGTTGATAGGTGATTTCAGATAGACATACACGTTCTATCGTTCTGTCGAGAAAAAATGCAAAGCCTTGGAAAGATACAAAAGCTCATACATTAAAGAGAAAACAACAACTAAGAACGATTAAGTATTTGGGGAGGACAATGTGGGAAAATTGGTCAGGCTATCATCTTCGAAGTTTGGTTGAAACCAAGATGCACTGAATTAGGTTATTAGGAGATAAATTATCAGCAAAGTACTTTTTAAGTCAGGTCAATGAAGTGCATACGAGAATTGCAGTTTCGAATAAATTCACTGAAATAGGTAGACCTTATACCCCAGTTGTATCTTAAATTTGAGTTGATTAGGCTAGTTTTAGCTTTGCAATCTTTTTGCAATCGAAAGGTTGATTTTAACAAATGGTAAAAAATAAATTATAAGTTATTTAAATTATTTGATATTTTAAATGATTTATTGTATAAAAAAGAAACAACAATAAAGTGGAGGTGAAATCATGATACACAAATCAATAAGCATTGCATTTTTCTTTTTCATGTTTGTAGCTTTAACATTACTCGTACACTTATTGGGAAATGTTCCAACTGGAATATGGCTTCCATAATAAAATTGCTGGCTGGGAAAGCTCATCTTGAGGTGAGCTTTTACCCTATGGAGGAGTTGATTTTGATTCAATTCATAAAATGTATTTTTGGCTTTCATCGCGTAATTGAAACACATTATTGTAAAGATGGTGAGTTGGAAGTTTGTCATCATTGCTTAAAAGTTGTTAAAAAATAATCGTATAGATTGATTTCAACCGAATACATGATATTTCAATATTTATACTCAATTCAAAGTTAAGTTGATCATAATATTTTTGACATTCTTTAATATGAGTTTTTTTAATGCCAAAACCAAAAATGAGTGACAATAAAATAGATTCAAATCACATGCTGTATTTTTCAATTGATCAGCTTAAAAGTTTTTTGAAGACCCAAATTCGGTTAAAAGCGGATCAAGGAGAGCTGTTTATAAGTGAATATATCACTAAAGATTTCACTCATCATGAAATAATTAATTTGGGTGAGGAATTTAAGAAAGCAGGGTATAAAGTTAAGATTAGAAATACAGGCGAAGAAAAAATATTTTCTGTTTTTTGGAATTAAATAACTGCGAGTTTTTATACTTCCAAAAATAAGAATAATTTTATTTCGACATTTTGACGATTTATATTTTATTTTTTGATAGGATTTGATTTTTAAACAGGATAGGCTTAATTAGAAAATTATTTAAATAGTTAGCTTAGTTTTATTATATTGCTTAAATACTAGTCAAAAGTAAATATACAAGATCAAACTTCAACTTAACATATCTTTGATAAAGACAGTTAATAAATGCTAGCGATTGGTGTTATGAGTGAGTTGGGCATATTTCACCTGTATTGAATCACGTGCTGGAAATCTATGAGATAACCCGATAGGATTTATGATTTTTATGAGAGAAGAAAGTGAGTAATCTAGAAAATGAAAATTTAGAACAGCAATCCCAACAAGAGCAAAAAGATTCTAGCGTAATGAATGATATCGTGAATTCGATCAATCCATTGGATGCTGTTGATCTGATTGTGGAAGCAGGTCGGTTGATTGTGAATACGGGTAAAGATATTGTTTCTGACATTGCCAATAACATCGATATTGATATAAGTCTTTAAAATTACTGAGCGAGTGCACCCATCTAAAATTAAGGCTTTAATTTATGAGATTAAACTTCTTTGCATATGACATTTAAATCAATGATGAAAAAATTTGTCTTGGCGTTTCTTATATTGAATTCGAAGTTTAGCTTTGCTGATCCAATAAAACCAACTTTTCTTGAAGAAAAATTAGATATTAAAAAGTTTAAAAAAGAGCTAGATGATAAGCATACATCTAAAATTAAAAAATCCCTTTTTCTTGTAAAAAGAGAGCCAGAATTGGACCAATTTAAATATAAAGCAGTTATGTTGAGAATTGCTAAGGATAGGCAGGGTAATTCTTTTAAATATATGAAAATGATCACTTATCTAGACTGTGATGAAAATAAAACCTATACATATTTGTCATTTTATGATGAAAATGGTATTACGCATGGTATTGGTTCGTCTAATGGCGATCTTCCTCAAGATAGTCCATTAAGAAAACAAGTCTGTATCAATGAATGACGGTGAATAGCTGTAAAACATGCTTATTTTATGTTTTAAATTGACACATTTCACGTTATTTAGTAAAACTGTGATTGTTAATTCATTATAGTGAATAAACATACAATAATCCTTAATCAGCGCAAAAATTAAGGGGAAGCCTCACAGTGATGTGGGGCTTTTTTATTTGAATGATTTATTCCAAGCGGCGTTTGCAATCATCAGTGAGTATATGTCTGTGATTTTGTTTAAATCTAATATAGATGATGTTCTGCTTTAAAACGTTCTAGATTCCGAAGCGCATCTTGGTAACGTGAGCGTACTTGACTGCTATTGCTTCGGAGGTCAGATAATTTCTTTTTATAGTCATCACGATCTTTGTTAGACAGATCTTTACTGTCTAATTTTCCAAGATAGTAATCTATATTATTCTGTGAAGTATTAAATTCTGTATTCGCATAGTAAAAGTTACTGGCGACTTGAAAATAATGACGTAAGGATTCGCGTTTCTCTGCCGGGCAAACTCGAAAATTACCGCGCCCCTCTAAAGCTTCGTAAAAGATATTTTCAGGTTGGCAGTAAGCCTCTAAACCTTTTAGATAACCCATTTCATAAAGATTTTGACTAGGAATAATATTGGCTTTTTTACAAGAAGAATAGTATTTATCTATATGGGATTTATTTCCAGCAGCGCCATCTTTTTCACCAACGTTAAACCAATTCGCAGTTTTACATTGTTCAACACTCATTGCAGCACAACCAGAAAGTAAAACCATAAAAGTAGATAAAATTACTATAAGTTTCATGAAAAATTCTTCCAAACGATTTTTGAATTACTTTTTAAAAAATGATTTTATCATGACAAGATCAATAATTTCCTGATCATTAATGTGGTACTACATGAAAAGTGCATTTAAATTCTTAAAAATACAAAAGAGTTTTTATCTTGATTCTGCAGTTATTGCCGATATCGTATTCTAACTTTGGCGTATCTTCAGCTTGCGCATAATATTTGTATCGCAGTTGATCGATATAAACTTAGGGATTCCATCTCCAAAAGAGTAGATCTGCCAAATTCATAACTTAATTTAAAAATAGTTGATGGATAGTTAAATTTAATTAGTTGATAATTTGTTCAGATTTCTTTTAAAAAACAGGACCTTTTATCTAAAAATTACGGGGATTAAAGCAAGACTACAATTCGAGAACATAGACAGCCGTTGAGCTAAGTACAGTCAAGATTACACAGAAATTTATCGTTAATTTTTTAATTTCATAAAACTTATATACTATGATTTTATAGTTAAATTTACATTGATCTTTAAAGTGGCTTAATTCTAATGTTTGGGAAGATCGTTTTTACTGTATCGGTAGTCTTATCCATAGTTTTTTTTGTTCTAGGTTTAATCGAAGCTATTGTTGAGTTTATCGTTATTGGATGCCTCGGTTTTATAGCATCTGGCTTGGTTTTTAAACAAATGAAAATATCATTCAAGCAGAGTGACGACTAATTTTGTGGTTTAAACAATAGCGCTTCTGGCTATTTTATTTTCACAATGGTATGGGGGCGGTGAGTGAATGTTAAAAATCCAAAGTAAATTTTTGAATTGAAGTCTTTTTCAGATTTCTCTTCTACTATTTGTCAATCAAAAGAGAACAGATAAAATTATAAACTTAGCTAAAGGTTTAGATATGATTCGATCAAGTGGAATATTGTGATCTGAAATAGAGTGTAAGCTTTGATAAAGCGCTAAGCTAACGAAATTTAAAAATTTGATAAAACCCTCATAAGAGGGTTTTTGTATGTCAAGGTGCTGAAAAACAGTAAAAAAATTACATATTATTATAATAATATAATATTTTATTATCATTTTATGATATTTTTATGTTGTTATAGAGCGTTATAAATCTATATAAATCATCTTATATTAAATAAAGGGGTTAAAAATAATGGCTAAAATTGACTTAAATCCATTAGCGGAAATTGATGGATTCACAGCAGCAGCACTTGTAGACTATACCAGTGGATTATCACTTGCCGCTCAAGGAACGGGGATCGATTTAGAACTTGCTGCTGCGGGAAATACGGAAGTTTTGAGAGCAAAAATTAAAACAGCAAAAGCATTAAATTTGCAAGATACGATTGATGATGTTTTGATCACACTTGGGAAGCAATACCATTTATTACGACCACTTGAAAAGAATAGCGATTTATTTTTATATCTGGTATTAGATCGCCAAAAATCGAACTTAGCGATGGCAAGACATGAGCTTCGTATTTTTGAAAAAGAGTTAGATTTTTCTTAAAACATTGATTGGCTATTATATTTGATACGATGTAATAGCCATTTTAAGTCATCAATACTAAGAAATTAGAAAATATATTTAACATATAAATACAGCCCGAATATAGGTTATCTAAAGACGTTGAAACTTGAGTGAAATAGTCGAGTTAAGTCTATGAATGTAAAGTTATAAATATGAATACTATAAAATAAAAAAATATCATTGAAAATCTCATAAATGTTATTAGAATTCTATTTCTAAATAAATTAAGAGATTGGGGATATGGAAAATAAAACAGCAAGATTAACTATTTTGATAGACCCGAACAAAAAGGAAGCTTTTGAAGAATTGTGCAATCGTCAAGATCTAAAGCCTTCACAAGTGGTTCGCCAACTAATTCGTGAGTATTTAGAAAAGCATGGTGTAGATTACGCAACGAAACCTAATTTACCCAAAAAGTAAGAATTTTAGTTTATCTATTTTATCAATAAATAGGACTATGCTTTTTTGGGGAAAAGTGTGTCTTATTAATATTGAATTAGAAGAAATTGAGTAAAATTGATCAAAAACGTTGCACTAATTATTGAAGATTCTGATATTTATAAATTTTTAATGTATTTTATTCTTTAAATCTGACCAATTTGAGCTTGATGATATTCAGCAAATAAGTAAAAGAGAGCTTACAAGCATTTTATGGCTTGTAAGCTTTCTTTTTTGTAGAAAAAGAAAGCTATAAAAAGGACATTTAAAAAGAAATTTTTGAATTCAATTTTACAAAACTACTTCTTGAATTTGGTCTTTAAAAAAATACTTTTCATGTATTTTAGATTAAGAGTATTTGCATAAATTTACCTCAAGTTAAAAATATATAAATGATAATTATTATTATTAGTAATTGCATTTGAAGTTTTGCTCAAATACAATACGCAACAATTCTTTCACAATTCCTCCGTATTTAAGTTGCGTATTAACATGAATAAACAATTAAGATTCCAGACACTGTCAATTTCAATACTCACCGCAATGTCAATTTCCGCATATGCAAAAGATACTTCTGAAGATGCGACAAAATTAAAAACAATTGTGGTGACTGCGAGTAGTCAAGCTGTAGATGTTAAAGAAGCACCAGCAAGTATTAGTGTTATTACAAGCGAAGATATCGAAAAACAACCAGTGGGGAGTCTTGGAGAATTATTAAGTAAAGTCCCGGGGGTAACGGGTGGAATTAGTCCCTCAGGCGAAGGTTCTAAGATTAAATTACGTGGTTTACCAGATAATTACACGCTGATTTTAGTTGATGGCAAACGCATCGGGTCTTCAAGAGATACAAATTATCGTCCAGATTTAGGTCGACAGGATTTAAATTGGATTACTCCTGATATGATTGAAAGAATTGAAGTTGTCCGCGGTCCAATGTCTTCTTTGTATGGTTCAGATGCAATGGGGGGAGTAATTAATATTATTACCAAGAAAATTCCTAGTGTTTGGGGTGGTAATGTTACGTTAAATTATACTCAGCCAACGACCTCTTCTGATTTAGGTACATCTTTACAAACAGGCATCATGGCTGCTGGCCCATTAACGGATACCTTAGGTCTGCGCTTGACAGCAGGGATGACTGAGCGAGAGGCAGATAAAAAATATAAAGCAGGAAATGGGACCACAGGTTCTCAAGATCAAAACTACAATGCGATGTTGCATTATCAGCCAACAGATAAACACTCACTCAGTTTTGAAGCGGGGCATAGTATTCAAAAGAATGAAAAGGGTTCTCAAATTAACGCCACAACAGGTGCTGAGCAGGAGACCAGTTGGGGCGCAAATAAATTAGAACATAACTCATATAGCATATCGCATGATGGCGAGTGGGCAATTGGTAAATCTAAATTAAGTGCATATTACAATGACTATGATTCAAGTGTGCTTGGTTCTAAAACTAAATCAAATGAAATGATTGTTGAAGGTAGTTTAACCATGCCATTTGAGGCAATGTTTAAGCAAGTCTTAACTGTTGGCGGTCAATGGAAAAAACAAGAATTAACCAATACTGACACGATTGGCACTCTACCAGGAGGGAGTTGGGATGGGAAAAGTTATACCGATCCTACAGTGAATAATAAGAATTGGGCATTATTTTTTGAAGACAATATTTCATTGTTGGATAATTTGACATTAACCGTAGGGAATCGTTTAGATCATGATGATAAATACGGTGCACATCATAGTCCACGAGGTTATTTAGTTTATAGTCTAACAGATGATCTGGTAATTAAAGGTGGGGTCGCAAAAGGCTTTAGAGCACCAACAGTGAAAGAATCATCTCCTGGTGGAGCTACTCAGTCTGGCGGGAATGGCTGTAATGGTTTAAAAGGTAAAACTTGGTATGACAGTAAGCAAAAACCAGATACCTATACAGGCGGTGGTTGCTATATGACAGGTAATCCCAACTTAAAACCTGAAGAAAGCACAAACTATGAAATTGGTGTGAATTATACTGGTTCTGGTGCGGACTTAGGTTTGACACTTTTCCATACAGATTTTAAAAATAAAATCGCTTATTCACCATTAGGTCACGAAGGTGGTATTTGGTTTACCCGTAATGAAAATATTCAAAAAGCGGTAACACGTGGTATCGAAATGGTTGTAAATTTCCCAGTTTTAGATAATCTAAAATGGAATAATAATGCTACCTATTTCTTAAAAGCAAAAAATGAAGATACTGGTGCAACTTTACTGACTACTTCAAAATTAACAGTGAATTCCGCATTAAATTGGCAGCCAACCGATCCACTCAATTTAGAGTTGTCCGCACAATATTTGGGTAAACAATATTTGACCGATAAAGGCGCTACCCCTACGATGCAAAAACCACATACGATCGTAAATCTAGCAAGTAATTATCAAGTCAATGATAAGCTTATTGTACGTGGCGGTTTTACTAATTTACTTGATAAAAAGTTGTCAAATGGTAGAGATGCATACTTCGTTGAACGTCAAAAAGTATTTGTAGGTGCAACCTTTAAATTTTAATCAATTATATTGAAGTGAAGACAGACTTCACTTCAATAATAGATCATGTGTTAAAAAACCATCTGCGGATGGTTTTTTTGCTATGTTTTTTATTCATATCAAAAATTTACCCTAATATTTTTTTACACTCTTATAGTTTAATAAAATCAAGTGGTTATATATATTGTAAAAAACTTTGGTATTTTATGATTTTTATAATTAACTTGCTGTTATCAGAGTGTTTTTTGATTTAAAATTATTGTTCACTGCCATATAGGCAGCTTAGAAATTCAACTGCTGCTTTAATTCGAATTTGTTGATGTTCACTGCCATATAGGCAGCTTAGAAAGATAACGCCTAAATCTTGTAATGTATCCATATGTTCACTGCCATATAGGCAGCTTAGAAACGCAACTAAAGCAGGCTGTAAATCAGTTGTAAGTTCACTGCCATATAGGCAGCTTAGAAACATGTGATAAAAAGTTTAGACATGAAAAAATAGTTCACTGCCATATAGGCAGCTTAGAAAAAAAGTAAATGATTCATAAAAATCTTTCATTAGTTCACTGCCATATAGGCAGCTTAGAAATTGATACTGTTTAAAAGGTACACCAATTTGTAGTTCACTGCCATATAGGCAGCTTAGAAAAGACAAGGAAAATAGACATGACTGATTATGTAGTTCACTGCCATATAGGCAGCTTAGAAAATTATCTTTTCAGCATAACTACTACTGCACATGTTCACTGCCATATAGGCAGCTTAGAAAATCAAGGTCATGCCTTCATTTGCTTGCCATTGGTTCATTGCCATATAGGCAGCTTAGAAAATTTACGATTCTCATTAAACTGATACTCTTGTGTTCACTGCCATATAGGTAGATTAAAAATCAATAGATGAGCAATAGATGATGTTGACTGCTAGTTAATTGAGAATTTTATTTTGTGTATTTTAAGCAGTGATAATTTTATCAGTAGAGAAAGCCACCTTAGCGATAACTTTCTCTGATTAAACCTATTAATTTATTTTAATTTAAATCAATATTTAGCCAATTATAAATAGGTTTTAGTATTACCACTCGTATTTTAAGCCCACTCTAAAATTAGTCGGTGCACCATAATAGCTATTGGTTGTCGCTAAATGATATTTTTCATTAAACAGGTTGTTGATATTCAGATTCAGCAATAAATTTTCATTGATTTTATAACGTGCCATTAAATCAACTAAAGTATAACTGTTCTGGATAAAACGAGTCTTTACAGGGAGGGTTATATCTGAATAAATATCACTTTGCCAACGTAGACCGCCACCTATTGTCAGAGCCTTGTCAAAGTAAGGCAGAGTATAGGTGGTAAATAATTTAGCAGTATTATTTGGAATGTTGGTGTTTATACTATTACCTTGACTGTTTTTCGACAAATTTCGAGTAAAACTTCCTGAAACTTGCCATAACTCATTGAGTTTTCCTGTGGCTTCTACTTCAAGACCGCGGCTCTTTGTTCCCGATTCTGCTGTATATGCTTGAGATCCATCAGGAGCTATGTGAGAGTTATCTGCTTGTTCAGGGACAGCGACTGCAAAATTATCTTCTTTAGTTTGATAAACAGCAGCACCTATATTTAATTGATTATCGAAAAATTCACCTTTAATGCCTACTTCTGTACTGTTGCCGACAAGTGGGTCTAAATAATCTCCCTTAACTGTCTTTTTATCCTGAGGAGAAAAAATATTGGTATAACTGGCATATGTTGTCCAATTGTCAGTTAAATCATAGCTAAGCCCTACATACGGGATGACTTCACCAGTCTCTTTATGAGTTTTGATATCTGTTGTATTTTTAGCATTATCATGATTTACAGCAACACGTTTCCAGTCTTCAACGCGCGTACCTAAAATAATCGCTGCCTTGTCTGATGGCTTTAAACGAACTGCACCAAATATAGAACGACTACTATCATTTCCACTATACCAGCCGTCAATTATCGTTTCAGGTCGACTTGGTGTATGACCATCCCAAGTGAAAATATTGTCTAATTTTCCATTCCAAGACATTCCATTATTCCAACCCGAGTAGGTAGGACGTTGATTTTCACTTTTGGTATAGGTTGTACCTAAAACAACTTCATGGGTTTGATTGAATAGATTAAAAGAACCATTCAGCGTTAAATTAAATAAGTTTTGTGTTGGTTCATAATCCCAGCGTGTCGCATAAATTAAAGCACCTTTTCCAGTTTGTTTATCTATTCCTGAACTATTATATGCATAACCGACCACTTCGTCAGACGACGTCTCAGTTCGAGATACCGTCCCTTTGATTTTCCAGTTATCGTTAAATTTATGTTCAATATCTGCAAAATAACCAGTCGTTGATCGATCTGAATACGTCCAACCTGCAGCTGCTGAATCAGAGCGTGACCATTCAATCTGTGAACCATCCGTATAATATGAAGGCAAACCTCCACGAGCAATGCCTGAAATATCAATTTTTTGATAGCTAATTCCAAGACTTGCTTTGGTTCGATCTGTTAAATCAGCTTCAAGTACGCCATATGCAACTTTACGTTCTTCCGCATAACGGTCTATATAAGAGTCGCCATCTTGATAAGCTAGTACGGCACGACCACGGATATTCCCAGACTGATTCAGCGGTGTTGAAACATCGATATCTGTTCTATAGGTATCCCACGATCCAGCACTAGAGCTTATAGAAGCTTTAAAGTCTTGTAATGGTTTTTTTCGAACCATATTAATACTGGCACTGGCTGAACCAGCACCAGTCATCAAACCATTAGCACCCCGAACAATCTCAATTCTGTCAAAAAGTGCAGTATCTTGACTTTGAAAAATGTTGGAATATGAATTCAGTAATTTCACACCATCTAATAAATAGTTGTCTACAGTTTGACCTCTTGCATAAATTGGTGAGTTATCTGAGCCAATATTTCCACCTTGATTGATTGTTAATCCAGCAGCTTGCGTTACGACATCTGTTAATTGTGTTAAGTTTTGATCCTCCATTTGCTGACGTGTGATTACACTGACCAATTGAGGTGTTTCTTTTAGGCTGAGTGCTAAGCCTGTTGATGCAGTGGTGGCTTTTGCGGTATATAAACCTGTGTCTTCAGTTGTCAGGCTATTTGTATTATTGACCGATACAGTGATGGTAGGGAGCTGAGTAGAATTTTGTTCTTGGCCATCAGATGTACTTATTGCTGAGAATACAGATCCATTTACTAGAAAAATAGATCCGCCCCAGAGTGCTGTACGAATTGCAATCGCTAAAGCATCTTTAGTTTGATGTTCCTTCATTAGATTCTCGTATGAGTAATATTCATGTACTTAGTCGTTTTTGTCTTAAAAAAAGCTCATTTTTTTATTATTTAAATACTGGATATGTATTTAGTTGCAACAACAGTAGATAACAGGAGTGAATAAGATAGAGAGTGTTAAAAGAACAAATATTTTTTAACTATTTGTTTTATCAATAGAGGGATTTCAAAAGTTTGGGGTAAGTATTGCAATATACTTTATTGAATTTATAGATTTAATTTTAATTTACTAAATTGTTTTATACGTAAAAATGATGATTAATTAAATGTTGTACTATAGATACTAGAGCAGGCGTGAAAAGCTTGTTTAATATCTCTTTTAACGGTGGCTTCAGAAATATTAAGTTTTTCGCCAATAGATCGGTAAGTCATATCTTCCATCTGTGATAATAAAAAAACCTGTGCAACCCGGTCGGGGAGCATTTCTAGCGTTTGATGAACTTGGTATAAACTTTCCTGAATACATATTGTATGTTCTACAGATGGGTGACTATCCTGAGGTGTATGTATTAGTGCATCTAAATATAAGCGCTCAATTTGCTGATGGCGCCAATGATCAATAATCACGTGTTTGGCAATCCCCAATAACCATGCTTTGGGTTCTTTAATATTTTCAAAACTATAGTTACTTTTTAATGCACGATAAAAAACTTCCTGACTTAGATCTTCGGAGTGGTGATGGTTGTGAAGTTTATGTTTGAACCACAGAAGTAAAGTATTTTGATGGTCTTGATAAATATGATCAAACCACTGTTGCTTTTGTACGTTCAAATTCATTAGATTTGCCTGTTTAATAAGCGAACAACACACAGTTATGCTAAGGTGGGGAAAGTGTTGAAAATAATGATAGTGATAATGATTATTAAATGCAATAATAAAACTTACAAAATGCAACATGAATAATTGAGTTGTTTTGAACCTTCTTTCACCTTAATTATTAATGAGATGAATAATTAATAAATGTGAGATTTCACTTTATTTGGTTCGTAATTGTAAATTTTGATCGTTCTACGAATGTATGAATAAGAGTTCTTATGAGTAAGCCATCTGTAAATGTAAACCTCAAAAAAAGTTTTATTGGCCGTAAATTTAAATATTTAATTGGATTTATGCTGCTGATTATTTTCGGACTAGCAGGCTTCTATTGGAAAAAAACCTCATCCAAACCCGCAGAGGAATATAGCCAATGGAGTAAACCTGTACCCGTGCGAACTGTGCCAGTACAACGACAAGATTTACAGGTTGACATCAAAGCAATTGGTACAGTCATTCCTACACATATTGTGAATGTACAAAGTCAGGTTTCTGGGGTTTTACAGCAGATTTATTTTAAAGAAGGGCAAACCGTAAAAAAGGGTCAGCTCCTTGCACAAATTGATCCCGCACCATTCCAAGTCGTGCTTGCACAGGCAGAAGGAACACGACAACAGAACTTAGCACAATTGCAAAATGCTGAAACAGAGTTGAAACGTTATCAATTATTGTTTAAACAAGATTCAATTGCGAAACAACAAGTAGAACAACAACTCGCTCTGGTCAATCAACTCAAAGGACAGATACAAGCGAACAAGGCGCAAGTGGATGCCGCAAAACTACAGTTGTCTTATACTAAAATTTATTCACCTATTGATGGGCGGGTTGGATTTAGACAAAAAGATGCTGGTAACCTGATTCAAGCCAATGAAAGTGCTGGTTTAGTTAGTATTGCTCAAGTTCATCCAATTTTTGTGCAATTTGCCGTGGCAGAAAACTACTTAGCAAAACTGCGTCAATCCTTAAAAAAGGGAGACAAGGTGCTGGTAAGTGCTTGGGATAAAACAGAACAAAAACAACTTGCGCTGGGCCATGTACAAGCAATAGATAACCAGATTGATGTCAGTACAGGGACTTTAAAAATAAAAGCAATTTTTGATAATTATGATGATGTTTTATTTCCAAATCAGTTTGTCAATGTGCATTTAAATACTCAAACCATTCAAAATGCACTCAGCATCCCTAATGATGCTCTACAACATGGCGCAAAAGGCAGCTATGTTTATATCATCAATCCGCAAAACAAAGCCGAAATTCGGATGCTAAAACTGGGCATGACCTCGAATGGTCAAATTGAAGTTTTAGACGGATTAAAGGGTAGCGAAAAGGTCGTACTTGAAGGAATTGATCGTCTTTCGGAAGGCAAAGAAGTTCAAATTGTTGTAGAGAATCAACAGCCAATTTCTACGGCCAAGCCAACTGCTGGATAAATCATGAATATTTCACGGTTCTTTATTTTACGTCCAGTCGCAACCACATTATTGATGTTAGCACTATTGTTAAGTGGCTTCTTGGTTTGGCGATTGTTACCTGTCTCTGCTTTGCCACAGGTCGATTATCCAATTATTCAAGTCTATACTTTTCAACCTGGCGCCAATCCCGATACAGTACAACGTACAATCACCGCACCACTCGAACGAGAAATGGGCAAAATTGCGGGTTTAAAACAAATGTCTTCCAGTAGTTCAGTGGGGGCATCCGTCATTACCTTGCAGTTTGAACTGAGCGCAGAGCTTGGTGTCGTTGAACAAGAAGTACAGTCAGCACTCAGTACCGCCAGCAGTAAATTACCCAATGATCTACCAGCACCACCGGTTTACCGTAAAGTAAATCCTGCTGATGTTCCTGTGATTACCCTTGCCATCAGCTCAGAAACTTTACCTTTAACCACTGTCTACGACATGGTGGATACCCGAGTTGCACAAAAGCTTTCTCAGCTTTCAGGTGTCGGGATGGTGAGCCTTGCAGGGGGGCAACGTCCAGCAATACGCGTGCAAATGAATGCTATGTCACTTGCTGCTTATAAAATGAGTGCTGAGGATGTACGCTCCGCAATTAATTCTGCCAATGCGAATCAACCCAAAGGAAGCTTTGATGGTCCATATCGCACCACAATGTTGGATGCCAATGATCAGATTCGTTCGATTGCAGATTATGAAAATTTAATCTTACGCTGGAACAATGGTGCTCCGATACGTCTGAAAGATGTGGCAAAAGTCATCGAAGGTAGTGAAGACCGCTATATGGCTGCATGGGCAGATAGTCAATCTGCAATCTTAGTCAATGTGCAGCGTCAACCAAATGCCAATGTGATTCAAGTTGCAGATCAGATTAAACAGATATTGCCTGAACTACAAAAGAATCTGCCTGAAAATGTCGAAATTCGGGTGTTAACAGATCGAACAGAGAGTATTCGTAGTTCCATTGATGATGTGCAAAAAGAATTGGTTTTTGCCGTATGTTTGGTGGTGATGGTCACTTTTCTCTTTTTAAGAAATTTATCTGCAACCGTAATTCCAAGTATTGCAGTGCCACTGTCGATTGTTGGTACCTTTGTTGTGATGTATTTTTTAGGCTTCTCGGTCAACAATTTGACCTTAATGGCGCTCACCATTGCGACAGGATTTGTAGTCGATGACGCAATTGTGATGTTGGAAAATATTGCACGACATCGTGAGGCAGGAGAAAGTTTATTACAAGCAGCACTCAAAGGGTCTAAGGAAATAGCTTTTACTTTGATTTCCCTGACGATTTCTCTAATTGCTGTATTAATCCCATTACTGTTTATGGGCGATGTTGTTGGAAGACTGTTCCACGAATTTGCTGTCACTTTAGCAGCTGCAATCGCAATTTCATTGGTGGTGTCACTCACATTGACCCCGATGATGTGTGCATATTTATTAAAAAGTACCAAACATTCAAGTTCACACAGTCGCTGGAGTCTAGATCGCATTATTCAGCATTATGGTAAAGCTTTACAGTGGGTTTTTCGGCATCAAGTGCTGACACTTTCGGTGATGTTGAGTACCGTCATTTTAGCTGGGCTGTTGTATTGGATGATTCCAAAAGGTTTTTTCCCTGTACAGGACAGCGGTGTCATACAAGTGGTCACTCAAGCACCCGATGATATTTCATTCCACGCTATGAGTGAGCGTCAACAAGCACTTGCAGGTCAGATCCTAAAAGATCCTGCTGTGGAAAGTTTGTCTTCATTTATCGGTATAGATACCAATAACCCAAAACTAAGTAATGGGCGTATTTTAATTAATTTGAAGCCGCATGCTGAAAGAGACCGTGTAGATCAGATCATGGCACGTCTACGAGAACAGTTCGCTCAAGTTAAAGGGATTCAAGGTTGGATGCAACCCGTACAAGAGCTGAGCATTGAAGATAAAATCAGTCGAACTCAATATCAACTCAGTATAAGCGCTGCTAAAACGACAGATTTAGCACAATGGACTCCTGTATTTGTTGATGCTTTACGGCAACAACCTGAATTTGCAGAGGTGACCAGTGAAGACGGTGGGCAAGGCTTACAGGCATTTATTGATGTCAATCGAGATGCCGCAGCACGTTTGGGTTTAAACATTGAAGATATCAGTTTAGCTTTACAAAATTTATTTGCGCAGCGCCAGATCGCAACTTTATACACACAATCTAATCAATATCGTATTGTTTTAGAACTTGACCCAACATTCACTCAAAGTATAGATGCTTTAGGGCAAACCTATATTCATAATAAAAGTGGAGAGCCGATATTACTCAGTTCTGTTGCCAATATTGTGCAAAAACGCGTGCCTATTATTCTGCAACAGCAATCACAATTTCCAGCCAATGGGGTATCTTTTAATCTTGCATCAGGGGTCGCGCTCGGAGATGCGATCAAAGCGATTGATCGCATACAACAGCGTCTAAATTTACCAACAGAAGTAAAGGTGACACTACAAGGTGCAGCCGCTGCTTATGAGAACTCACAACAACATACTTTCTGGTTGGTGATTGCAGCAATAGTGACCATGTACATTGTGTTAGGCATTCTGTACGAAAGTTTTATTCATCCGATAACTATTCTTTCTACTTTGCCTTCTGCTGCAATTGGTGCTTTGTTGGCATTGTTTTTGGTCAATCGGCCATTGGACATGATTGCCTTGATTGGGATCATTTTATTGATTGGTCTGGTCAAGAAAAATGGCATCATGATGGTGGATTTTGCTTTGGCTGCACAACGTCATGAAGGATTGTCACCACAGCAAGCGATTTATCAAGCCGCATTGATGCGTTTTCGCCCAATTTTAATGACCACACTCGCGGCGCTGGTTGGGGCAATCCCATTGATGCTTGCGTCAGGTTCAGGCGCAGAATTACGTCAGCCTCTCGGGGTCGTCATGGTGGGTGGTCTGATTTTAAGTCAAGTCCTCACGTTATTTACCACACCAGTAGTTTATTTGTTTTTTGATCGTCTGCAATATTCATTACAACACACCAATTCAGATTTAACTGTAGATGATTTCCCCCCAGATCATGATACGACAAGGAGAGAGTTTTGACCTTTCTCTCGACCTTTATTCATCGACCTGTTGCCAGTATTTTACTTGGGATCGCAATTGTATTATTGGGTATATTGGCCTATTTTCGCTTACCTGTAGCCGCTTTACCACAGGCAGATATTCCAACGATTGTGGTGCGAGCAAGTTTACCTGGTGCAAGTCCTGAAAGCATGTCTGCCACTGTGGCGACGCCGTTAGAGCGTGCCATGATGGGCGTTTCAGGGGTAAAAGCGATTAATTCTTCAAGTAATCAAAGCGCAACCCAAGTGGTTTTGCATTTTGATTTAAAGACTGACATCAATGAAGCCGCCAGAGAGGTCCAAGCTGCAATCAATGTTGCGATGTCACAGTTGCCTTCTGGAATGCCAAGCCCCCCTGAATATTTCAAGATCAATCCAAGCCAGAGTCCAATTTTTTATTTGGCATTGAGTTCGGAACATCTTTCTGCGGGCAAACTCTATGAAATTGCCAGCAATCAGCTCCAGCCAAATCTTGCGCAAATTAATGGGGTTGGTGAAGTTGTCATTGACGGGGCATCTATGCCAGCTGTGCGAATTCAACTCAATCCAAATACCTTGATTTCACAAGGGGTGTCTTTGGAGCAAGTTCGTGAAGCGATTGTAAAAAGTAATGCAGTACAAGCCTTAGGGGTAATTGAGACTGAACAGTTACGTTGGCAAGTTGAGCTTCCAAATCATTTAAAAAAAGCGGATGATTTTGCCAATTTGATCGTGCATCAAAATGGTCAGACAGTTGTTCGTTTAAAAGATGTGGCTGAGGTACAGGATTCTGTCGAAAACCGATATGTAAGTGGTTTCCACAATGGCAAACCAGCGGTGATTATTAAAATCAGCCGTCAGCCCAATGCAAACACCGTTGCCACAATCGAAAAGATCAAAGAAAAACTACCTGAGTTAAGCACATTAATTCCAGCAGATTCACAACTGACCACAGTGATGGATGGATCGGAAATTATTCGGGCAGGCTTAAATGAGGCAAGAGATACTTTATTATTTTCCATGCTTTTGGTGATTATTGTGGTCGCTCTGATGTTAGGTCGTCTGCAAAGTGCTCTTGTTCCAAGTATTGCCTTGATTGTGACTTTGATTGGCGCATGCAGTTTGGTTTATCTCGCGGGATTTTCACTGAATAACTTGTCAATTATGGCAGTCATTGTTGCGATTGGACTTGTAGTTGATGATGCCATTGTGGTTTTGGAAAATATTGAACGCCATATAGAACAGGGTGAACAACCTGTACAAGCTGCCTTAAAGGGTATTCAAGAAGTCGGTTTGACCTTGTTAGCAATGAATTTAGCTTTGGTAGTGATCTTTATTTCCGTGCTATTTATGGGTGGTGTAATCGAGAGACTGTTTAGAGAATTTTCTTTAACCTTGATTTTTATCATTATTCTATCTGTATTTGTCTCTCTGGTCCTTACACCAAGTTTATCCGCACGCTGTTTAAAACCATTGGAGCGTTATCAACATCAGGCTTTGTATCGCTATAGCCATCGCTGTATGCAAGGTTTGAGTCGGCTCTATTTGTATTCACTAAAATGGATGATTAAACACGGTTATTTGGTCATTTTGCTATGGGGCGGTGCAATTGCTGCCTCTGTATATGTGTATCAAACATTACCCAAACGTGTATTACCTGAGCAAGATACCGGACGGGTTGAAGCTTTTATTCGAGGGGATGATGGCTTCTCCTTTCAAATTATGCAACCCAAAATCGCCACCTTTAGTGAAAATGTATTAAAGGATCCCGCAGTCAAAGATGTGATTGGTACGTCTGGTGGTGCTGGCGGAATCACCAATTCATTTTTAATGGTGAGTTTAAAACCTAAAGCAGAGCGAGATGGCAAATCTTCACATGAAATTGTAGACAGAATTAAAAAAAATGCCCCATGGTTGGCAGGTGCGATTTTCTCTGCACAAGTCAAACAGGAACTAGAATTAGATGATCCATTTTCAAGTGGAAGTGGGCAAGATTATTTGTTGTTACTGCAATCTGATAATGTTGCGTTATTACGTCAGTGGGTGCCTAAAGTCGCTCAGGCAATGCAGAAACTTCCAGAGTTAGAAGAAGTTGAAACCATGGGCGATGAAGGTGCTCAGCATGTGACTTTAGACATTGACCGTGAAGCTGCACGTCGTTTGGGGGTGGATATAGACAATATTTCAAGCGTACTCAATAACTCATTTTCGCAGCGCCAAATTTCGACTATTTATGATCAAACCCAACAGTTTTATGTGGTGATGGAAGTTGATAAACACTTTACTGAACACCCTGAAGCGCTGGCAAATGTACGTATTCCAAATCAACAAGGTATTGCAGTGCCTTTGAGTAATTTTGCCACATGGTCTTATGGCATCACCAATGATCGGGTTTATCGACGCAACCAATATGCCGCAATGGGGATTGGTTATGTGGTTAAACAAGGCTATAGCTATGAACAAGCGGATGTAGCTATTCGGAGTGTTTTACCCGAAGTCATGTTACCCAATGAAATTTTTATCATGACAGATAAAGATGTAGAGGCAGAAAGTTTGCAGACTGGTTTATCGACCCCTTTACTTGTCTGTGTGGTGATCTTACTTATTTATATTGTTCTCGGGGTTACCTATGAAAGTCTGGTTCATCCATTGACGATTTTATCGACAGTACCCGCTGTGGCTTTGGGGGCTTTGCTAACCTTATGGTTATTTAATTTCCAATTTACCTTAATTGCACTCTTGGGCATGTTTTTATTGATTGGAATTGTTGTAAAAAATGCCATTCTTTTAATTGATTTTACTTTATTGGAAAGAAGAGCAGGCAAGACTGCATATCAGGCTATTTTGTCTGCCGCAGCACTTCGTTTTCGTCCAATTCTGATGACTAATACCGCAGCGTTGCTGGGTGCAATTCCACTGGCACTTAGCTGGGGAGAAGGGGCAGAGCTACGTCAGCCTCTAGGTGTTGTCATTGTGGGTGGTTTAGCTTTGGGTCAATTATTGACGTTGTATACAACGCCAGTCTTGTATTTGGTGTTGGAAAAATGTGCTGAATCTTGTTTGAAATTTAAAAGTAAATACGCACTTCATTAAGGTAAATAGGAAAATATAATGCAGAGTTTAATCGTTAAAAATGTCATGTGCCTTAGTGTTCTATTGATGTTAACTGCATGCAATTCTACTGTTGTGTTGCATCCGCCTGAATATAAAGTGCCTATCCTTCAAACGGATGATCATTATAAATATGCTGTTTTAAATTGGAAAAAAACCTCAAACATAGAAGTCAATGCCAACACTTGGTGGGAAATCTTTCAAGATCCTATTCTCAGTCAATTGATGCAACAATTGAATCAAGAAAATTTGAGTCTGAAACAGGCAGAAGCACGATATCAACAAGCCAATGCCTTACTTGAGCAGCAACACGCAAACCGTTTGCCAAGTTTAAAGTTAAATGGTTCTGCACAACGTAGTGGAACAAAGGGTAGTACACCAAGCAACCGATTTACGGCGGGTGTTCAAGTCAGTTGGATTCCTGATTTATGGGGCAGAGTCGCCAAAGCGATTGAAGGGCAACAAGCAAATTTAGATGCTTCACAGGCTGACTTAGCCGCAGTTAAACTTAATCAGCAATTATTGGGCACAGAAACCTATTGGAATATCCGAGTACTGGATGCGCAGTTGGATGTTTTACAACAAACTCAACACAGCTACCAACGTTCCGTCAAAATTTTAAATAACCAATATGTTGCCGGGATGAGCGCGCGAGCGGATGTGATACAGGCTGAAACACAACTCAAGCAAGTGCAAATCCAGCAGATAGAAACCCAACGAGAACGTGATTTACAAGAAAATATTTTAGCTGTGGTACAAGGTAAAACGGTTGCTCAATTTCAATTGCCCAAACAAAAACAGTACTTTCAAGTTCCAATATTACCAAGTCAGCTACCAAGTCGGATGCTTATCCAGCGTCCTGATGTGATACGTGCTGAACGTGAATTGGCTGCAACACATGCCCAATTGGGCTTGGCTCAAACGGCATGGTTACCCGATCTCAGTATTGGCCTAACGGGTGAATTAAATAGTCGCGTATTGAGTCAACTGTTTCAAGCACCACAGTACTTGTGGTCGACTGGATTACAAACAACGGCATTGATATTTGATGGTGGAAAACGTAAGGCTGAGATTGCACAAGCACAAGCGAGTTATACTGAAAAAGCAGCGGCTTATAGACAGGCTGTTTTAACGGGTTGGAAAGAGGTAGAGGACGCACTTATTCAGTCATCCAGTTTTAAACAACAACAATCTGAACAATTTGAATTGTTTAAGATTGCTTTGGAAAATGAACAAGTCGTGACTCGACGTTATAATGCAGGCTTAGTCAGCTATTTAGAAGTCATCACTGCACAGAATTTAAGATTACAGGCAGAACAGGCAACTTTACAACTTAAGCAATTACAGTTAAAAAACACAGCTCAACTGATTGCCGCCTTAGGTGGTAATATAAGTTAAGGTTCTAAAAAGCAATTAAACCACTGGATTTATAACTTAAATTTAATTAATTCAATATCTTATGTTATTTTTAAGGTGTGTAATCTAAAGTGTGAAAACCCTTATTGGTGACTATTTTATGCTTTCAAAGATTATTATTGAATTCGATTTAAGCAATGAGAATGATCATTTTATAAAAAGGTTGCTGTGCTTCATGTGAGAACAACGCGTATTTTGCTAAAACAATATTTTAGCTAGCGAGTGCACCGAATAGGGCTATTGTGTTTTTTCATATTGTTATTTAATTCGATGTTTTAAATCACAATTTTGATAATTAGCAGTACTTTATATGTATGACTCAATTCAACGTTTTGTATGCACTAAGAAAGTGCAAGTTTAGATTAGTGATTAATTAAACAATTTTATTGTTAAAATGTTATTTATGTCACATTTATGTGTATAATTGTGGGAATTTATACCTCGATCTGATTTTGAAATGGTAAAGCTTGTAACTTTTTTCGTGCTAAGTAGTGTGATATTTCTAGGCTATTTCTCTTATGTGGATTCTCAACAAAGAAAATATGAAGAAATGCAAAATATTATTAAAGATGCGAATTTAACCATTCGGAAAATTGAGTCTAATCCTAATAATCACAATCATCTAAAAGTAAGTAATACCGTGATTTGATTTAAGTGCTGTATATCCTTAAAGCACTAAACTTCTGAGTTCACATGAATTGGATGACTAAAAGAGTCAGATTGATAAAATTATTTAAACTGTATGTTATAATTTGTAATATGTAATCGATAACGACCGTTAAACCTTCTAGAAAATGAAAGCTGCTAATCTGCAGCTTTTTTAATTCAAGTTTTTTATCGGAAATGTCATTTTGGTATGTTTATTGAATGCTGAATTATGGCCTAAATTGAAGGCATTTAGCATTTTTTTTAAATGAACTCGATTTTATCAACGAATAGCTCAAACTTAACAGGGGCTCAACAATGACGAATCCAAATCCTTCAGCGGGTTTGCTCGAACGCTTATTTAAACTGAGCGAAAATAAAACAACGTTTAGAACCGAAATACTGGCAGGTTTAACGACATTTTTAACGATGTGTTACATCATTATTGTTAACCCATTGATTCTTTCAGAAACAGGTATGGATCATGGCGCCGTATTTGTGGCAACGTGTTTGGCCGCTGCGATTGGTTGTTTGGTCATGGGGGTGGTTGCAAACTATCCGATTGCACTTGCACCGGGTATGGGGCTGAATGCTTATTTTACTTATTCCGTTTGTCTAGGTATGGGCGTTGAATGGCAAACCGCTTTGGCTGCTGTATTTGTTTCCGGACTCGTTTTCATCGCAATTAGCATGTTTAAAATCCGTGAAGCCATTGTCAATGCAATTCCAATGTCATTGAAATTTGCAATCGGTGGTGGTATTGGATTATTCCTTGCACTGGTTGCATTGAAAAATTCAGGCATTATTGTTGCAAATCAAGCAACTTTGGTGGGTTTGGGTGATTTAAAGCAACCTACAGTTTTACTGACTTTATTGGGTTTTTTCCTGATTGTGATTATGCACCACTATAAAATTCGTGGCGCAATTATTATCAGTATTTTAGCGATCACTGGTATTGCAACAGCTTTAGGTTTGAACGAATTTAAAGGAGTT
Source organism: Acinetobacter sp. LipI_19 (assembly GCF_058242925.1). Lineage (NCBI taxonomy): Bacteria > Pseudomonadati > Pseudomonadota > Gammaproteobacteria > Moraxellales > Moraxellaceae > Acinetobacter > Acinetobacter sp. LipI_19. The sequence continues at coordinate 2,038,569 of NZ_JBZAYK010000001.1, read as the reverse complement.
GTTGGTTCGATTCCTTCTATTGCACCGACTTTCATGCAAATGAATTTTGAAAACTTATTTACAGTAAGTTTGGTAGGCGTGATTTTCGTATTCTTCTTGGTTGATTTATTTGACTCAACTGGAACATTGGTCGGGGTTTCACATCGTGCGGGTTTATTGAAAGACGGTAAATTACCACGTTTGAAAAAAGCGCTGTTTGCTGATTCAACTGCAATTGTTGCTGGTGCTGCTTTGGGTACATCATCAACAACACCTTATATTGAGTCATCTGCGGGTGTTGCTGCAGGCGGTCGTACAGGTTTAACTGCAGTTGTTGTTGGTATTTTATTTTTAGCGTGTTTATTTTTAGCGCCACTGGCTCAATCTGTTCCTGGATTTGCGACCGCTCCAGCATTATTATTTGTTGGAGTGTTGATGATTCAAGGCATCATCAATATTGAATGGGATGATATTACCGAAGCAGTTCCAGCATTTTTAACCATTGTATTTATGCCATTTGCTTATTCAATTGCAGACGGTATTGCAATGGGCTTTATCAGTTATGCATTGGTTAAATTATTTACAGGTAAAGCCAAAACTGTTCCATATATGGTTTGGATCATTGCTGTGCTCTGGGTGATTAAATTCGTTGCATTTGGTGGTTAATAAATTTAAATAAGGAAAGGGTGTAAACTCAAGTTTGCACCCTTTTTTGTTTTAATCAGATTGAAATGAATCCAAGCGATTTGGATGATTGACATTTAATTTAATAAGTTTGAGGAAAAACGTGAATAGATTAGAACTTATTCGTGCCTTACCTAAGGCAGAACTCCATGTACATATCGAAGGCACGTTTGAGCCTGAGCTGATGTTTGCGATAGCTCAACGTAATCAAATTGATATCCCATATAAATCTGTAGAAGAAGTCAAACAAGCATATAACTTTCATAACCTACAGTCTTTCCTTGATATTTATTATGCAGGTGCAAATGTACTGATCAATGAACAAGACTTTTATGATTTAGCTTGGGCATATTTTGAAAAATGTGCTGAAGATAAAGTTGTACATACTGAAATGTTCTTTGATCCGCAAACACATACCGACCGTGGTGTAGCATTTGAAACGGTAATCAATGGTTTACAGCGCGCGTGTGATGATGCCCAAACAAAGTTGGGTATAAGCTCTCATTTAATCATGTGTTTCCTACGTCACTTAAGTGAAGAAGCAGCATTTGAAACATTAAAGCAAGCCTTGCCTTATAAAGATCAAATTATTGCTGTAGGCTTAGATTCAAGTGAAGTTGGACATCCACCAGCTAAGTTTGAACGAGTTTTTGCTCAAGCACGTAAAGAGGGTTTCTTGGTGGTTGCGCATGCGGGAGAAGAAGGTCCTGCTGAATATGTATGGGAAGCTTTAGATTTATTAAAAGTAAACCGTATTGATCACGGGGTACGTTCAGAAGAAGACCCAGCCCTGATGCAACGTTTAATTGCAGAAAAGATGCCTTTGACTGTTTGCCCACTGAGTAATTTAAAATTGTGTGTGGTGGATAATATGGCACAACATAATATTCATCGTTTATTGCAAAAAGGAGTGCATGTGACTGTTAATTCAGATGACCCATCTTATTTCGGTGGCTATATGAATGATAATTTTATTTCGATTGCTGAAGCACTAGATCTTTCCAATACAGAGTTAAAGCAATTGGCAAAAAATTCATTTGAAGCGTCATTTATTTCAAATGAAGAAAAGCAAAAATGGAACAATCAAATTGATCAATTGGCTTAAATCAAGCTATATTCTTTAAGCCTATAAAAGCAGTGTGTGAACACTGCTTTTTTTCATAAGGAAAATAGAATGAAATTTTTAACAACAAGTTTAACCTTATTCATTATTTTACCTGTGACTGTTGCATGTGCAGACTCAAGTACAGAAACGATTACGCATAAAATGTTAAAACCATTAATCGAACAGCAGTGCGCAAGTGAATTGAAAGCTTCAAAAATTTGGCAAGCATCTTCATTTTTATGGACTGCTACACAGCAGCAACATGCACAGCAAAAAGTTTGTGGCTGTGTCAGTGAGAATGCTTTGAATGATATCCCTGCTAAACAGCTGGTTATGGCAACTTTTAATGAAGCTACAAAAAATAAGTTGATTCAACAGGCGGTGATAAATAGTTTAAAAGGTTGTGCAAAAGAAGCATTAAAGTAAAGATCTAGAATTTAAAACATAATAAAAATATAAAAAAGCACACCGTTTGATGTGCTTTTAATTTGTATTTGACTAGCCTTGTCGTGTCATACTTTTCAACACATTGTCTTTATCAATAAAGTGATGTTTGAGCGCAGCGAGAACATGTCCGACAAGAAGTAGGCCAGCAGCCCATGAAATATAAATATGTAAAGGTTTCACAATCGCTGTTAAATCGGGATTATCTTGTACAAGTCTTGGAATCTCAAATAAGTACAGTACAGGCACGGGATGACCAGCACTCCAGCTAAATAAACATCCAGTGATTGGCAATGCCAATAACATGAAATATAAACCTAAATGTCCTAAATGAGCCAAAGTTTTCATTAATGGTGACATTGTTTCAGGTAGTTCAGGCACAGGGTGGGTATATCGCCAAAAGATACGGATAATGACTAAAAAGATAATTACCGATGCAATATTTTTATGTAAGGTGATGACATCACCTTTAAACGGCCCATCGACATCATAGCTTAAAAAATTGCCACTATAAAAACCAATGACCCAAGCGGTAATAAAGATGATTGCCATAATCCAATGCAACCATTGTGCTGTCCTTGTATAGTATTGTGATTTTTGTTGCATGACACAGATTCCAGTTTAATTTAGTGCTTATGATATGGATTTTATTTAAAGAAATCATTTCTAAAAACTCAACGTATTGTTTTAAATTTGCAACGCTTAAAGCAATAATTGTGAAATATTTATCCATTTAGCATCTAATGAGTTGATTATTGAAATAATTAGTTTAATACAAGTATAAGTTTAGGCAAAATACCCTAGCTTTATCTCATAAAAAGGAAAAAATTGTGAAAAATCGTGTTGTCTTGCTTGCTTTAATCGCTTTAGGTCTAACGGCTTGCGCGACCAATGACCCAACAGGTGCTGTAGCAGCGTCAACAACTCAGCAGTTAGGGGGTGTTGCGCTTAAAATCGCGATAAATGCGAAATGTACAACTGAACTGAATAATTTACCTGCTTGGAAGACTGCAACAAAAGTCATGACTACAGATCAGAAAAACAATGTACAAAGTGAAATTTGTGGTTGTGTCAGTGAAAAAGCACCACAAAGTGTCAGTACTGTAGATTTGGCAACGGCTGCTTTAGACCCTCAAGCACGTGCAACGATTGTTTCAAACGTTGTGACAAAAACAATCAATGCATGTGTTGCTGAAGCAATGAAATAATTGCATTAAAACCAAAGATATATGAATTTATTGATATAGATTTTTGTATTTTAATAAATTCATGGTCTTAGGGTTGATGCTCTTTTCTTAAAATTAAGTCATTCACTCTAAGCAAAGTATTTTAAATTTTGCTCAGTCCATTGAATTTATGTAGAAAGAAAAAGGTCTAAAATCTGTCATCATCTCAAGGTGATGATGTAAGAACTCAGATAAAATCTATTGAGCTTCTTTTATGATAGGAAAGAAAATGTTAGTTGCTGGTGTAGATGAAGCAGGACGAGGTCCTTTGGTTGGCTCTGTGGTTGCAGCTGCTGTTATTTTAGATCCAAACAATCCAATTCAAGGGTTAAATGACTCTAAAAAATTAACTGAAAAAAAACGTGAAAAGTTGTTTGTTGAAATTCAAGAAAAAGCGATTGCTTGGGCAATTGCTGAAGCAACACATCAAGAAATTGATGAGCTGAATATATTGCAAGCTTCATTATTGGCAATGAGACGTGCAGTAGAGACCCTTAAAACCATACCTGAACATGTGCTTGTGGATGGAAATAAAGTTCCTAAAGGCTTAAGCATGAGCTGTGATGCGGTCGTAGGAGGGGATGCTCTACATGCTGAGATCAGTGCGGCAAGTATTTTAGCCAAAGTAACACGTGATCATGAAATGGTTGAGTTAGACAAGCAATATCCACAATTTGGTTTTGCAAAACATAAAGGCTATCCAACCAAAGCACACTTTGAAGCCATTGCTGAGCATGGGGTGATTGATCAGCATCGCCGTAGCTATTCGCCAGTCAAAAAAGCACTGGGTCTTGAATAAAACGGATGATGTTTTTTACTGATCAATAAAAATTTAAAGCGGCTTAAAAGCCGCTTTAGTTTCCAAAACCACTATAATCTTAACGATTATAGGTGTTTTGCGAATTATCATCTTCAAAAGAAGGTTGATAATCTTGATCAATATGTTGCAAATGCTCGTGCATAGCACGCTCATGTTGAATACGTTGATAAATTTCTTCGCGATGTACAGAAACTTCTTTTGGGGCATTTACACCAATACGAACTTGGTTGCCTTTAACACCAAGCACAGTAACACTGACTTGATCCCCAATCATCAAAGTTTCTCCGACACGGCGGGTCAGAATCAGCATGTTTATCTCCTTGCTTAAACGCTAAACCTGCGATGAATTTCTAAAAAATAGAAAACACAACTTTAAATAGCACCGATAATTTTAACAGAATAATGTGACAAGTTTTTCATTTTCACATAGCTCTATTGAAATTTCTCTAAAACCTCAAAACTAATATAACAGAGCCACTATAGAAAACACTATAGTGGCTCTGATTTTTTCTTGGTCAAAACAGCGAATAAGTTGCTATATTTGATCAAAAATTACGCACGCGCACTCGATTCGCCATGTTCACGATCTAAACCGAAAGCTGTGTGTAGTGAACGAACAGCAAGTTCTAAGTAATTTTCTTCAATAATCACAGAAATTTTAATTTCCGAAGTTGAGATCATTAAGATATTGATACCTTCATCTGCAAGTGCAGTAAACATTTTACTTGCAACACCTGCATGAGAACGCATACCTACACCGACAATCGAAACTTTGACAATATTATCACGTGTAGCAACTTCACGTGCACCAATCGCTGTAGCAGTTTCTTCTAAGATTGCTTTGGCTTTTTTAAGCTCACTACGATTCACTGTAAAGGTAAAGTCAGTAGTACCATCTTCTTCAACGTTTTGGATGATCATATCCACTTCAACGTTTGCAGAACCAATAGGTGATAAGATTTTAGACGCAATACCTGGTTCATCAGGTACACCTAAAATTGTTAATTTAGCTTCGTCACGGTTAAATGCGATACCAGAAATAATTGGCTGTTCCATATTGTCTTCCGCTTCAGTAGTGATTAGTGTTCCGACATTGTTTTTGAAATCTTCGTCGAATGCGCCATCATTGTCATTATCAAAACTTGATAATACGCGTAAAGGCACTTGGTATTTTCCTGCAAATTCAACAGAACGAATCTGCAATACTTTAGAACCGAGAGATGCCATTTCAAGCATTTCTTCAAATGAAATACGATCAACTTTTTTTGCTTTAGGTGCAACACGAGGATCAGTGGTATAAACCCCATCCACATCTGTGTAAATCTGACATTCATCAGCTTTTAATGCCGCAGCAAGTGCAACACCAGAAGTATCAGAACCGCCACGGCCTAAAGTTGTTGTATTACCATCAATGTCGAAACCTTGGAAGCCTGCAACAACAATGACACGACCTGCATCCAAATGATTTGTCATCACATCTGTATCAATAGATTCGATACGGGCTTTGGTAAACGCGCTGTCAGTTTTGATACCAACTTGGCGACCTGTGAGTGACTTAGCTTCAACACCAATTGAATTGAGCGCCATTGCTAACATTGAAATCGTTACCTGTTCACCCGTAGACACCATTTGGTCTAGTTCACGAGGATCAGGGGTTTCGGTAATGGCTTTCGCTAAAGCCAATAAGCGGTTTGTTTCACCACTCATTGCGGATACAACCACTACGACCTTGTGGCCGTGGTCATGCCAACGCTTTACACGACGAGCAACATTTAAAATGCGCTCGGGAGTACCCATAGAAGTACCGCCATATTTTTGAACGATTAATGCCATAACGCCTAAACCCTTGAATTGATATAGGTAAAGTTTATTCCTGCTTACCGTGACTTTTATTATGTACACATATATGTACATAAATGAAAATACTGAATTTTTTAGCAAGCCGTAAAATTCGGGACAGTATATAGCAACGTAAATACGCTAACAATCATTGAAATAGACTAAAAGTACTAAGTTTTGCGATTTTTAACTTTTATACTATTTATATTGCCTTTTTAACAGGTTCAGAAACTTGGCACTTTTCTTCCCATGCTATTACTTCAGTTGTAAGATATCTTTTCATTGTTCCACCATCCGAACCAAATGCAGGGGCAGGGAATGGAACACCCCATGGCGTTTTTTCCTGCCATCTATTTAATGTGCGTTTTGAAATATGAAACATTTCACACACGCTATTTGAAGTTAGATATTTTTCCATCAACCTTCCTCCGTCACTTCAGAACGAATCACATCTTTGCCAAACTTAAAATCGGCAGTTATGTTTTTCTTCCCATCATCTGTCCAGTTAAAAAATTCCATCTGCCCATTTTCTAGTCCCATTAACTCATGATTTGCTTTTAAGAATTCCAAACTAACAGCAAACTCTTTTAAACAATCTTCAATTCGATCATTTGGAACTTTGAGGAAATCAGAAAGGGTTCGGATTTCATAAGTTTTAGTCATCAACCTTCCTCCTTTTCTTCTTTTAACAAATTGCGCACTCGATTTAATTCATCATCTGAATGAGCTGTACCACCACTATTAATATCTAAATAGAATTTTAATAACTCATTTTTAGATTTGAAGTCATACATCTGAATGACAATACGCAAATCACGCATGATCACTCTGAACGGTAAATCTTCATGCTTAATTCCAAAAACAGTTAAATCACCATTAATAAATTTTCGAATCGCTGTTAAACGTTGCAATCCATCTATACAAACAGTTTGATCAGGAAGATCACCAGTTAGATGGGTGTCGCTCCAAATTGGATTATTGAAACGGATTGTTAGTCCGCTTTCATCAATAATTCTTCTTAGAACATTTTCTAAAAAGCAGATTTGTTGCTTTTCAGTCCAGACATGCCCACGCTGAAAATCAGGTGTAAAATCAATTCCTTTAGCACAATATTCGCTTTCATCTTTGATCCATGTTTCAAGATAATCAAAACCACAATGAAAACTTCGCAATGGGCGTTCTATTGGTTTGATGAGAGCATTAAATTCTGACATTTTCACGCCACTTCTCCCAAACTCTTGACCACTTCACTCGGCAACCCAAACACATCACGGAAAGCCTTATCAAATTCACCGCTTGCAATGAATGTATCAATGCAGTTTTTCGGCTTCTCATATACTGCAATATAATTTGACAGTACGTGATAGATAACGTCAGCGTTTTTATCTGTAATAGGGAACTTTAAACCATTATCGTTGATTACATGAACTCGCACCTCAACGGCTAACGCATTAATACAATTGCTATGCAAATGGCGAGATTCCGACAAGATTTCACTCAATGCAACAGTCTGATCGAAATCAAGAGACATGGTGAAAGGCTTATCCTTGTGCAGCTCATCAATGATGTAGTTGGCCACAGCAATGTTTGTTTGTTGAATTTCAGTCATTGGTTGGCTCCTGTGCTGCCTTTACAAAAGACTCATACAAGCTATAAGGTAGGTACGGCTGACCTTCATGATGTTCATGAGCATATTTGATCATTGAATCTGTTGGCCTTTTTGGCATTAAAACAAATCCAGTGGGAATGGCTTGTTTTTTAGCCTCACACCACATTCGCCAGCCAACATTTATCCATTCAGTTGCAAACACCTCATCCTCGGTACATGTTGTTGAAGGCTGGTATTTATTCTGGTCAGCATAAAAAACTACATAATTCTCAATATCAGCTTTATCAAAAATTCTCTTAGAAATAAGAGCTGCTTCAAAATCTTCACGTTCTTTATTAATATCCATCTCATCACCTATGTGCAAAACCTTGCGCAAAATCTCAATTTTTTGATGATAATGCGTAGATTTTTGCTTGAATTATTTAATCTGTTTAGCAAACTTTATTTCTATGGCGCTTTATATCTGCCGCCATTGATTTAGTAGAATCAATAATTAATTTTTCAGCTTTGGTTACATCATTAAGACTGTTCATGTAACAAGCGATCCCATTACCAGCGATGCAATAACCAAATTCAACTGCCAACTCTGGATCTGTTTTGGCTAAGTGATCAAAGATAGGTCCAATCATTTGCTTGAATAATTGCTCTGCAATTTCATCAACAGAGCCGTCAAGATTTAAGCTTTTAATTTCCATCACGCTACCTCTACAAAAGGATCATATTTCTTAAATTCTTCAAACAATCTTGCTGCAGGCTTATTCATTCGACCGTTTGAAAAAATCATTACATTTCTTGGGAAGTGGTTATTTACAGTTGAACAATAAAAAGTTATCCCGCTTGCACCCACTACACCTCTGTAGCCAATTTTTGTGAGCCAAATTACAAAGGCATCACTCATAAGAGGGTGAACCTTGATTGATTTTTTCATGCCGACTGCTCCCAAGGCAGATCACTCGCCATAGTCAAGTCAGTACGTCTTTGGTTTGCATAACTGAATAAACGCTCATGAATTGCTGGTTCGCACTGAATGATTTCCTCTTCAAGTTTTGTAAGGTCAATTAAAGTTTTTGCTTCTTGAATCCTTACCATTAATGATGATTTGGATTTCTCTGGTGGGTTAAATTCAGCTAAACGTTTATGGATAGCATCCATAACTGGCTTGCGTTCCTCTTCAGTCCAGTGCATGGTGTACTTATAAAGGGCATTTGCTTCTTTAGGAGTGTTAACTATCTTTAAACGCTCCACTAGCTCATCAAGAACTGACTGATATGGATGTAATGCAAGTGAGTTATCATCGGAAATGAGTGGATCTTCTGAAATAGTTACATTTTCTTGAGACACGATTTTGATAGGCTGGCTAAATTCAGCTAATTTGCTTTCTTTTGCCATCGTAATTTCAAGCATTTGTTCTGCTGAAAAATCCACCTTATCAACGTTCAATAAAGTGCTTTCAACCTCAGCAGCAGTAGAGCAAGCACGCAAGCCATCTAAATAAAGCTGCAATTCAGTTTCTATAGATATAACAGGCTGTGTCTCTACTACTTGTGGCGATTCTTGCTCAACATTCTTCTTGGTGTTTCTAGCTTTTTTAGGCTTTTCACTGAAACCGTCTTTAATTTCAATCTCAGTAATCATATTGCCAAACGTTTTACCAAACGCCTGAAGCTGCAGCTGTGCATTCTCAGCATCTAATTGAGCAAATCCATTTGCCACACTCAAACTTATATCTCCATGTTCTGGATCGTATTTAGTACGCAAGATACATGTTGGCATCACAATAAAAATTTCTTGGCCAGATTCCAAGTCATGCGGCTGAACAGGTTTTGTAAACTGAATATCTGCCAAAGTTAAAGTTTCGCGTTTTATACAGAATTCATGATCATTTGTAAAAAATACTGTAGCAGGGAATTGATTTAGCTCATCAAAATCGAGCAATCCACCAATATGACGACATAAAACTGTTTTACCTGATTGCAATGCGGAAATTGCTTCAACACCATTAAAAGTATGCATTATTTTTGTCCTTTTAAAGCTTTGATTAAATATGGATCCAGTTCGGGTTGTTTGAGTAGCCAATCGATATATGAATCTGGTAACTCATCGATGAGCTCACCTCTGTGTTTGCCAAAGTTAATACGCTTAGGAATGCGGGCAATTTCAGACATTTGAAAAAGTGAATTCATGTCTTTAATTGCCAGCTTTTCAACGATTGCTTGAAGAACCACACCAGTGAAATAAATATCCCATCGGGCGTTATGGGCATTGCGTAAATGCTTACGAGCTTTTTCTAAATCAGTACTCATAACGTGGTAATACATTGCTGTAAGGTTATGAGTTTCTAATTCATCCCAAACCATACGTGCCAAAGCTAAAGTGCATATGCCTTTTACATTAATTGATGAATCACAAAGCTTGATTGCCTTAAGGTCGTAATCGATATTGTGGCCAATCAAGTACTCTGTATTCTCTGGCAAGCGAAATACTTCATAACTTGGTTTGTCCGCTATATCAGTTTCCAAAATATGGTGAGTGGCCATAGCACCTAATTCGATAGGCTCAGGGCAAGAAAAATACTCATCAAAGGCCGAATTACCATCGATCCGCAATATCCCTTGTTCAAAAGAACAGGAGATATGTGCAATTTCAATTGGATAGCCATTTAAGCTATTGGTTTCAGTATCTAAAATTAATGCGCTCATGCAGACATACTCGTTTTAGCCATTTGATCGATTTCAGCTTTAACGGCTTCCAGTTTGCTTGCTTCAATTTGGGTGAGTGCATCTAAACCAAAATGCTCACAGATATCTTTAATATCTAAACCACGTTCAGATATAAATGTTTGAAGCTCATCGCGCTGTGTATCTGAAATGATTGAAGGTAAAACTTCCAACTCCAGCCATTTTTTCTTTTCTTTGTTGTAGGTTAGGCCTATTTGATACGCAAAATGCTTCATACATTCCCACATATCTTTAAAGTATGGATGTTGCTGGTCCAAACCCTCTAAAAGCACATTAAATTCAGAAGGGTACTGAGCCTCGCTACAAGATTTCTGCCATTGCTCCCATTCCATTTGAAGCTTCATGGTTTGTTGTTGTTCAGGTGTTAAGGTATTTAGATGATCTTTAGTCGCTTGAATAAGATTAGCCATAAATTGAGAATTTTCAGGTTTACGTAAATCAGGAACAATTACATTCCCCAAATTCCCCGAATCCTTTGTATGAAAGCCTTCACCACCTTTGAACTTAAGAACTCTATTGGAATTACCACGGCTATCTGTTTCCTCTGCCAAGTAAGCCATAGCATCAGCAAGGCGATAAATTTCCTGACGGTTTTTACCACCTAAATCGGGACGTACAAGAGTTAAAGTGTCGTTTTTATCCTCTGTTGCATGGGCAATAAAAATTACATCTTTGCCAAAACCAATGAGCTTATTTACAAATAAACTAAACATGTTATTTGCTACACCCTGAACATTTAGCTTTAACGAACCATCGCTTTTAGTGTTTTTATTGTTATTCGCAAGATGTGATTTAATTAAATCAAGTACACGACCTATGGTGTCAAATACCACTGTATTGTACGGTGCTAAATCAGCCTCAGTAATATTTGCAATATCCATCCAGCTTTCAGCTACGACAACATCACCGCGTCGATTTGCACCAGTACGATAAGCACCTTTATCTGCATCAATAACTAAAGGTTTATTTGCTGTCATACCAAGTGTTGTTTTGTACATACCAGGATCACCATAGAAGTAAACCTTGATTGCATTTACTACTATAGGTTGAGCGGGTGTAATAATATTTAGAGCCATGGTGTTAACCCCTTAATTATATTTCGTATTGTTATAAGCAATACGTTGATTTGGAGAATAGGGTGTGCGCTTAAAGCAAGGTTGGTTGAATAATTCAGCTTTAGCTTTACGCTTTTGGAATTTGCGCTCACGTTCAAAGTTTTCACGAATCCACGGCTTTGTTGCATGTGTTTCTTCTGAAACGAGAACCAAAACACCAGACCGATTAATCCAGTAAACATCATTCCCTTTTTGCACATAGACAGAGTGACCAAGGCGCATACGGAATTGACCATTTTCACTACTTTGGAATTCAGCGAATTTTTGTGTAGGAGTATTCATTGTTGTGGCTCCTTATTCTTCAAAGCATTCTCCGCACGTTCGGCTTCAACATATTCAGAACCAAGTATTTCAACGCCAACTTTCAGGTCGATACTTGTTTCAATATAAAAAGCACCTTGATATTCAAAACATTTGAATGAACTAAAAAAGAAACTAGAGCCATCCAAACCAAGCGTTGAATAAAATGAATTTTTATCTACTCGACTAACCTTTGAAAAATACTTAGCCCTGAGTTCATCCCATTTTAATTTTTCAGCATCGAATTCACTTTGTAGGCTTTTCTTTAAAGGCTTTGTGCGAATCCAAGAATGCCCATATTGACGTTCAGGTTTAGTCCAAATTTCACGATTAACCTTAGAGTTATCTTTGAATTTAATCCCACACAACCAAATACTGTCAGAGTCTTGAAGAATCACAGGATCAGCTGCATATTCATCTGCAAATAGTTGAGCGTTTTTACGAAGCTCTAAACGATCTGATTCAAGTTTGTTGTAGGCATCAAGCGCTACTTGATTGATGACTTTGTAAAACATCGCTCACCCCCTTACCAAAGCGATATAGAACATCGCACCGATCAAAAAGATGATGATTGAGCCAAGAAATACATCCTGGATAAATGCTCGCTTAACGATTTGATCTATCGTCAGTAGACGTTGTGGTTTTTTGTGTGACATAATTACCTCGCCATTTGGTAAAACCCTCGAATTGCTTTGACCGGCTTCGGGGGTTTTGTTTATCTGATGAGATGTAATTTAGTATTTACTAATTAATTAGTCAATAGTATTTACTAAATATTTAGTAAATTTATTTAGTATTATGTTTTAATAGACAAAAGAAAACCCACACTGGGTGGGTTGGTATCATTGGTTTTTAAAATCTAGCTATTCTTAAATCTTTCTTCTAAAACTTTAACTGAGTTTTCTGCACTCTCAAGTATAGCTTTTTGTAAGTCCGGATTAGCAAAAAAACCATTTAAAGCATCTTGTAAACCGAGAACAGCATTCATAGGCAATATTACAACTGCATTATTTACTATTTCATTATTTATCCTGTAGCCTAGCACCAGTTTTAAAGCGTTAGTTTCCATCGCAACCTGTATAACATGATCAGCATAGATGGGTTGCAAATTAATATTCTGAATATTTACAACTTCTTTCTTTTCATGAACAATCTTGGCTTTTTCTTTACTCATAATGTGCAACCTTTATTTTTTGCTTAAAATATGTAATATCAATGCGGGAATCATCAGATTTAAGCTCAGGAGTAATTTGAATAGCTCTCTCACTTATAAAATTGGGGGGTGAAGTGATACTTACATAATATTCTTTCTCTCTACCAGCCAAAACAGCATTAACCACTTGCTCACCAGTTTGAAGTTCTAAAAAAATTTCTGGCCGGCTTTGACTTGGTTGAGCTGCAATTTGATGTGTAGTAATTTTTTCTCGGTCAATTTGCCATGGCTGTTTAGGCTTTTCATAGTTTTTATTGTGAAATATGATATCAAAATCATAACCAAGTTTTTGAGTAATCATTGTCATAGTTTTAATAGTAAGATTCTCATCACCAGACAATACTTTGGTTACACGACTTTTTGACCAACCCAAATCCTTAGCCAATTCACTGCGTGAAATATTTTGATGACGAAGCAAACCAACGAGATGCGATGCAACCTGCTCCATTTTGATGATAGACATATCTATGTCGTATTCAACATCAATTAATGAGACTTTATTCATAATAACCTCACTAGAAAATCATTCGATTCAATAGGATATTTAAAAATAGCTTTAACTCGCTCATCAATGATAACTTTTTCAGAATTATCAATCTTGTCTTTACGCTTAGGTGCCAACCTAAATAAGATAATTAAGTTACCAGTAAATACCAAATAGAGGCGTATACCAGCCTTTCTAATTCTGTATATTGGTGTATCTTTTCCATCTAATTTTGTGACATGAGCTCGATGCAACTCACTTGAATCATAGAAATCAAACATCTCATTAACTATTAAACACTGCTCCAATTTCGAAGCTAATTGAGTAAATAAACGAATTACATCAGTATCATCGCGGGCACTACTTAAAGAAAACTCTGCTCTATCACAATAGAGAAAAATATCACTTTTGCTGCTTGATGATGAAAGCATATAAACCTTTATATTTTCGGGTATCACAATACTGTGAAGGTTTTTAGGAAAACCTATTTGATCCCATTTAAAAAAGTAAGGGTCTATCATGCGCAAAAGTTACCTTATAAGTGAACCAATATCAATATGATTTAGTTTAATTCAGCAAATTAATTTACATCTGAACTGCCTCGGATTCGCAGTTTAAAAAACGATTGAAACCCAACAGAGGGCAACTGCAATAAGAATTATCCCTAGTTTCATGTAGTCAAATTTATTCATCTTAGATTCTTCTTATAAAAATTGCTTTTGGCTTATTAAGCTTCTGAATACTTCTCTAAAAACTCATCCACCCACCCTTGTGCCACTTCAAGATTGGTTATGTCAGTTAGTTTTAGATTGGTTTCTTCTGCTTCGTTAAATCCTTCAATAATGGCTTCAAAGATATTTGCTTCAATAATGACTTCTTGTGCAATTTCAGCAGGATCATAGCTTTGCTTTGCTTTTTTAAGTGAGGCGATCTGCTTTTCAATACCTTCGCCCATTTTAGCTAAAGCTAATTTAAATTCTTGACGATTAATTGTTAGAGCAGTTTTGGATTTATTAAGTGTTGCGATCATAGTGTTCTCTTTATTTATGTAGAATCTGGATGCTCTTGCTTATGTTGACTTGGTGGGATGATTTCAATAATCGCAGTAATGCTTTCTACATCATCCATATCAAATGTAATTCTTTCCCCACCATTTACAGCAAGTAAATTTAGGACATTGTTATTAATACCAATCAATTCTTTAATCGTGCAACGACCATCTTTTAAGCAAACTTGGACAAATTCAGTTGGGGTTAATTCTGCATCTGGATCACAAACTACATACCATCCATTACGGATAGCAGGGTACATAGAATCACCAGTTCCTTTTATCCCATAAGTTCTATCGTTCATGGAGCGGGTTGGAATGTATCCATCTCCACCATTGCCTTCATAACCCATATCTGTGAAAAAGCCATCCATGCCCATTTTGCTGTAGGCCTTAACTGGAACCCATCTCTTTCGATTCAAAAGTGGTAATTCAGGTGCATTGGTAAATCTAACAGCATCATCTCCATCTGTTATGTTGTATTGCTTTTTGAAAGCTTCAATATTAAGTTTTTTGAACTGAGCAGGTGTTTCACTTGTGGTATTTAATTCCCTGTCAAGTAAACCATCTTCCCAGCCAACTTTACGCTCCAAGTTACGTGCGGCTTTTTCTCCAAAACTTCCATGACCATTAAGAAGTTGAGAGATGTGGCTTGGATTTAAATCATAGTGTTCACAGAAAGCAACATCAGACTTAAAACCTTTCGATTCATTAACAGCATTAATAGCTGTGCGCAAATTTATGCGTCTTAAAGCAATTTTATCCATATTTAGTATTTCATATAGTTTTTAGTAAAAAGTAAATTCGTGTTTGCTAAATATCTGTTGACATATTTAGTGATTAAAATTAGTATTTACTAAATATCACTAATAAGGAGATTCAGCATGTCTTCTAGCAATACCCACCAACTCAAATCATTTTTAACTAGCCTTACCATTCAAGAAAAAGATGATTTTGCAAAACAGTGCTCAACGACAGTTGGTTACTTAAATCAAATTATGTATGGAAATAGCAAATGTAGTGCTTCACTAGCAATAAAAATTGATAAAGAAAGCAATGGTTTAGTTTCTTGCGATTTGCTTTGCCCTGAAGCTGATTTCAATTACTTAAGAGACCAGAAACTTAGCGCTTAGTTAATTATCTATTAACCAAAATCTTAAATAAACGTGAAGAAATACAAGGATTCACATATGGAAATCAATTTAAGCCGAGAAGCTCAAAACGCAATTTGGCAAATGATAAGTAATACACCAGGCTTTACGCCTAAGGATATTGCGCAGGTACTTGGAGATTCGCACAACACTATTTGCAATTACGCGAATATCAACATGCCAAATCACTTACCAAGCATAAAAAAGCTTGAGGCAATTCTTTACTACACACAAAACCCAGCTCTTTTGAAAATATGGGCGCATGAACTTGGCTATGCATTAGTTCCTGTGACATGTGACCGCAGTAAGCATCATGAGTTGTCGATCTTTGAGGCAATGATGCAGCACAACATTAAGTCAGGAAAGACTAACAAAGCTGTGTATGAAGCTTATGAAGATGGTGTTGTGACACCACAGGAATATGAAGAGATTCATCAACTGACATTGCATCTAATTGAATTAGCGACCGCTGTAGATCAAGCAGCATTAAAGCAAATGAAGAAGTACACATCAGGTACAGAAATAGAAAAAGCCTGATGGTTTAGGTCAGGCTTCGTGTAATTCACCGCGTATTCAATAACATTAAACGACTAATGGAGTATCGAATGAAACCAAATATACCAAAACATCCATGCGCTAACAAGTGCACAGAATTTAAAGGCGAGCAATGTAAAACTTGCTTGGTGCAACAAATTGAAGATCGAGAGTTCCAATTGGGTGTAGCACCCGATGAGGCTTATGTGAAAACTTTGAATCAGGAATATTTACCTGGTGATGTTGTTGTTTATTTAGAACCTCAAATGACAGCTGAATTACGAACGGTTGTTGGTGTTTTTCCTGATCGAATCATTGTTAGTGACTCAAAAGGACGATTCGCAAATGGCGCTGGTATTCGCCCAGCCACAACAGCAGAAATTCAAGCTAACCGCCGTTTAACTGAAGCTGAACAAGCAATTGCGGAGGTTTCATGAATAGTCGCTTCCAAACAATACCTGATCACAAGCAATCTCAGCAGATTCAATCATTTTATGAGCCAACATTAGAGCTATTAGAAAGCTTGCATGAGATCAAGAAAAATAATTTAAGAATGCGTGGTTACAACGAAGAAAATGCGGCAGTTACAAAAGAGGAGCTGTCACAAAAAATGGCATACCGATTCAAAATTACAATTTGGTTGGCCAGTCAAGTTATCACAAGTTTGATAAGAGCTGATCGGGTCATTTCTTTTGGTGGGTATGTAAAACCTAAAGGTGGTGCTAAATGAGATATTCGGCAAAACGAAAACAAGATGTTTCTGTCTCAAAAGCTCCAATTGAGGCGGTAATCCCTTTGCTTGAGCCGGTAAGGATTTATACAGCTACTGAGCTTGCGGCAATGCCTCTTTCAAAAATGAATGAAGCAATCGCAGCTCAAGAGGCTTATTACCTCATCGAGCATACAACGCAAATGGGGGGGCAAGCTATTGTTGTGCGCCGCTTGATGCAAGAGGGTGTGCATCTAATTCAAGTCAAAGAAAAATCAAGAACACGTTACAGGATCAACAACGAATTTGTCGAGCCTAGAATCATTCGTCAGTTGGAAAAGCGTGGGTTGGTGAAGTTGAGTGGGGGAGAGCATGAGTAAATTCGTACCAAACTCTTTCCAAGTTCCCAACGCTTTTGTTGACGATGTGCTGGGTAAAATATCAGATGCAGCATGCAAGTTGTATCTTGTGATTTGCCGTAAAACACGCGGATGGAATAAAGAAACCGACTCTATTTCTTTAAGTCAATTTGAAGAGATAACAGGTAAAAGTAGACCAACTGTAGTGAAGTGCCTTAATGAACTTATTCAGGCAGGCTTGGTCGTGGAACAACCTAGCACAATTCATGGAAATTCATTCAAATTAGGTGATGAAACTAGCGTCGGTTTTACGTTGAAATTCCCTAGTAAAAATATTTTACTAGCTAAAAATACAACCAAACCTAGTAAAAATTCTTTACCGCTGCTAGTAAAAAAATTTAACTATGCTAGTAAAAATATTTTACTACTGCTAGTAAAAATTTTTAACACACAAAGTATCACTATCAAAAACAACTCTCAAAGTAATAAAAAAATAAATAAAAAAAGTTCGACTGGTTCTGAAAAACCAAAACAACCTGAGCAAAATATTTTTGATGCTAAATCCATTGAATTACCAAACTCGGTAGATCGTAACTTGTGGAACCAATTTGTTGATATGCGAGTTGGAAACAAAAAACCACTCACTGTAAACGCCGTAAAACTCATTCTGAAAAAACTTGAATCATTCGGCCCACTTGCTAACCAATCCCTAGAAAACTCAATCATTGGAAATTACCAGGGTGTTTTCCAGCCGAAACAGCAATTCCAGTCAAACAACCCATCGACGAACAACAACCGCAATGTGAACGATGCGTGGGCTAATCAACCGCAATCAGATGAACCGTTTTACGGAACTGTTGATATTCCTGAGGGCTTCGTATGAACACAATGACAATGATTTCAAAAAAATTCCTGAAGTCTGAAATTGCATGTCTTGAGCATGGAGTGGCAAAAGTTCAAGCAGGTCCTGAATTAATTTGTCCGAAATGCGCGATAGCTCTGGTGAATTCTAACAATGCAAATCGACAAGATGAAGTGAACAAGGTTGTGTGCAAAAAACACATCGAAGGGGCAATGATTCCTGAAAGACATGCTAAATCAACTCTATCGAATTATTTGACCAAAACGCAAAGACAGGCTCACACCTTACAAACCTGTGTGATTTACACCCAGCAAATTATTAAGAACTTGCGCGGTAATTTGATCATGGTTGGATCAACAGGTACTGGTAAAACACACCTTGCATGTGGTGTTGCTAAAACCCTCTTAAAAAACGGTTTGAAGGCTCGTTACATCACCAGTGAGGAAATTGCAAACCGAATCATGAAGGCTTGGGACCGCGATACCAAAGATCAATCTGAAGATTCTGTAATTTATGATCTCGCGCAGTATGAATTGCTGATTGTTGATGAATACGGATTGCATGACCGCGATAAACGTACAGAACTAGTACACAAGGTTTTGACTGAGCGATATGACTTAAAAAAACCAACCATGTTGATTTCAAATTTTACACTTGAGCACCTGAAAAAAGATATGGGTGATCGTCTTTGGTCACGCTTTCAACACGATGGACTGACTTTGGTTGAGTGCAATTGGGATGATCAACGGATGCAAGGGGAGTTGGTATGAGCGTTCAAGTACAAGTAACTGAAATTAATGAACAACAAATGCAGTTCACAGTAATGGCTAACAACAATGGTCAATTGCTTTTGAAACGTGCATTCAAATTCAACACTAAAACAAGAAAGCATATTGAATCTGTTATTCGCAAAGAGCTTAAAACATTTGATAAACCAAGCTATGGCGGTATTGAGATTGAATTCATGTGCCGTATTGGAGGGTTGTCATGAGAGATCAATACACGATGGACTGGTGCGAAGAATTAGAAGGCTTGAAGTACCAACCAATAATTAATCACGGTACTGTTTACGCATACAAAAACACAAATGCCGTTGTGAATTTTGCAAAGAAGCGAAAGCGATTAGTAATCAGAGGTCTGCACTTAAAGCAAAAATGAAAGCTCAGGTTGGTTTCATGGGGGAGCTGGTATGAATGCGGTTGAGTTTGTGAAAAAGTTTGGGTGGGAAAGATCAAAAAAAGCAGTGTGGCTGTCTATCACTGAGTTTTCTAGAGCTTTTGATATTGATTCTGGTTTTATTATTTGTAGGCGCAAAGACCTAAAACGTCTAGTCGAGTCTTATGAGTTGGTGGAAAAGCATGGTGGTTTGGAAAATGCCAAAGAAGATGAGCTTTGGGCAAATGAATTGGGTTTTGGTTTTAAGGGATTAGCTCAAGCCATTCGAGACGTGGAAAGCGTAGGGGGTGGGGTGTGAGAAAAGAAGCAGATAGAACATATACAAACCTAATGATTATGCGCCAGCTTGCTATGACTAAAGGGCGTGTATCAGTAGCACAAATTCATGCAGTTATTGAGCCGAAAATGGGCATAACAAAACGTAGTGTTCAGAGATATATGAAGCATTTAGAAGAGTGGGGATTGGTACGGGGCGATGGTGAATTTCCTCAAGGCTTTTCACTCACTTTGCAAGCAAAGCAGTTAATCAGTGATATGAACTCAGTGGTGACACTATGACAACTATAAACAACCTGACAATTGAGCAGATGAGAGAGATTGTAGAGGGTGCGCCTGGGCGCGCAGAAGTATGTATTCCTTGCCTTGAAGACGTTATGTATTTCGCTAAAAGAGATGATGGCAAGTGGTTTAAATGGAGTAATGGATATAACCAGTGGCTTGAGTATTTCGGAAAAGTAGATCCTATGGATTTAGCTTTGGATTTAAACGACCTCCGCACCGCCATTGCAGAGCATGACAGTCAAGAGTTTAAGGTGGGGGATTTGGTGGTTTTAAATCAGAGTCACTCACAGAATAGAGTTCTTAAAATTCAAATGTTTCATGAAGATTTTATTAGAGCTTTTGTGAGGGATTCAATCAAATATTCTTTTGGACATAAGATTAATTTCAGACACGCCACGCCCGAAGAAATCAAAGCCGGTCACCGTTTGGAGGCAGAACGTCATGGATAAGTGCAGAGAAGCGTATGAAAAGTCGGTAAGAGAGCTTTGGGCTAAAAGAAATATTAATTTTGACAAGTTTGACTGGCTTGAAAATGAACAGCGGTACAAGAGTGATCACACTCAGTTTAAATGGGAAGTGTGGCAATCCCGACAAGTCGAAATTGACCAACAAAAACTTTTAACTCTCGACTCAGAAATTCATCTTGACGTTGCGAAAGAAGAGATTGAGAGATTAAAGGGTGTTCTAGATGAGCGCACAAAGGAATGGTTAGAAGCCATTAAGTTGGGTACATATTTTCAAGACATTGCAAAACCTTTGAAAGATGAATTGGGTGAGAAAGACAAGCAGATTGAAGAGCTACAAGCAAAAGTTGATGCGGTTGAGCATGTTTTAGGTTGCGCAATGATTGCTCCCAAAGAGGTTTTTCAATATGCGGATCGAATTGGTAAAGCCCTGCGAGGTGAGCAATGATCACAATTGAATTTCGCTTATGTGGCTTTGGTTTAAAGCGTCGGTGGGAGTTTGGAGATCCAACACGATCACCAATAACTGTTTTTGAGTTTGGGTTTATTAAGATCTGTAAGTTTCGAGGTGGTAGTGATCTAGTAAGTTTTATGCGTGGCTATTGTGATAACAATGAATTTGATTGGCATCCAAAGGTTCGCTTAGCAAAACGCAAAGCTGAAAAGAAAGCTCAGAATTATTACAAGAAGCACTATTTAGAACGAACTCAAGAATGGATTGATAACTACTCAAAAATCAGTAATGAAAATTCTGATCTTAGAAATGAAAAAAGAGCCTTATTAAAAACAATTAAGTTAATGGGTGACAACAATGCAAATTCCTAAAGGGTGGCAAACGTAGAGCAAGCCAGTGGCTAGGTCAGTCCTCAAGCCTAGACAAAAACATGAACCATCACTAGGTGAACGGCTCTTATGCCGTCACCTAGACGCTTTAAAAATCGAATATGTGCAAGAGTTTAAATTTCATCCTGAGCGGAAGTGGAAAGCTGATTTTCGCATTGAGGGCTATCCGATCTTAGTTGAAGTAGAGGGAGGCGTGTTCTCAGGTGGTCGGCATACTCGTGGCAAAGGGTATTCAGCAGATTGTGAGAAATACAGTGCAGCGGCAATTCTTGGTTGGGTAGTGATTCGAGGTACTACAGAACAGGTTAAGAAAGGGATTGTTGTTGGTTGGATTGAAGAAGCGATTAAGAAGGTGAAGGTATGAGCTTAGTCAAAGTTTGGGACAAAGAGATCAAAGGCAAGCTCTATGCTGTCGGTGATATTCATGGATGCTACAACTTGCTGATGAATCGTTTAAATGAAATTGGTTTTGATTTTGAAAATGATTTGTTGGTTGCGGTAGGTGATTTGGTGGATCGAGGCATTCAAAACTTAGAGTGTGTGGATCTATTGAATGAAGACTGGTTCACTTCGGTTCGTGGGAATCATGAGGATTTGTGTATTTGGGGCCGATCTGATTACCCATCTAAGCGCTGTCATATTTCCAATGGTGGAGAATGGTTCTATGAGTTAAGCGTTCAGGACCAATACCAAATTGCTAAAAGATTTTCAGTATTACCGATCGCACTAGAAGTCACTAATCATGGAAAGAAATACGGCTTCGTACATGGTCATATTGAGCAGAATGACTGGGATGAGTTTAAGGATGAGCTTAATAATTTTGATAAAGCTCAGCACATTATTGATCACAAGCGATTCCCAACAGAATTAGCCATGTGGGGCCGCGAGCGCCTGAATGATGATAATCCGCAATATACCCATGTATCAGGGATTGATGCGGTAATCATGGGGCATACGGTTACCCAGAAGCCATGCAAGCGCGATAACTGCTACTGGATTGATACTGGTGCGGTTCACTGGGGAACGATGACGATTTTAGATTTGAGTAAGGTTTAAGGGGCAATTATGAACGCAGTAGCAGAGAAGTTTGAACAATTCGAGTGGTTGACTCATGGCATCACTGCTAAGTCACCGCAATTCAATGATGAGACAAAAGGCACAGGAGAGAAACCTTTGGACTATCAAGATCGCTTGGGTGCTATTGCGTCAATGGAAACCCAGTTGGAGAAGTCGATTACTTCGGTGATCATTTTTGGACAAAACAGTAAGAGTGATTTTGAGTTTGTCCAGAATCATTTAGCAAAAATCATGATTGCAAATGCATTGAGTGATAAGCGTCGAGAACCAGAGGGGATTCAATTAGATTATTTGGCAGTGTTGATTGCTCGAATGGTAATTGATTTCTCAATAGATCCTGAGCTTGAGAATAACTTTACTGCTCAAGGGCGTTTGTATTATGCAGGGATTCGCTCTTGGCAGATGACTCAAAATTCATATCGTTTAACATGGAAGCAATACGAAAACATGATGATTATTGCATTAGAGACATCAATCAAATGTGCCTCAGATGCAATTGAAAAGTATAGAAAAAATACTTACAAAGATTTAAAAGCATAGGGCTATCATTTAAATGATAACTAAGGTATAGTTTTTATATACTGGTCGTATTACGGTTCATCCGAGACCAAGACAGTTTAAATTTCATATACCCACTTTCCTCTAAATGAAGTGGGTATTTTTTTGTCTAAAATTTCATAAAGGTGCTTGTGACGTGCACAAGTAACATGATTGGGAGATTCGTCATGCCAGCATATGCTTGAGGGTAGTGCGCCACCTGAACCAAGGGCGATTTTGATTTGTGACGCTGGTCTATGTAATGCATAGGTCAGCTATAAGCGCAAACGGTGGGATGCAGAAACCAGCCGTATAAATCGGTTTGAATCCAATGTGATTTCGTCACACATTGAGTTAGCCTCAGAGCCTTAAATTGTGGGTGACTCCCCGACCAATGGAATTGAAAGACACAGAGCAAATCAATAGCTAACTTTGAGAAGTTTGTCGTGTTGAGTAGCGGTAGATCAGTTGCCGAGCTGATCAATATCGTAATCTAAGGCAAGGATGTGGCAGATCACCACGTCCTTTTTAATTCCAAGGAGAACAACATGCTCCAAATAAAACAAATCTTCTGCCGTCACGTATGGGAATATTCAGATTTCTTTACAGTGAGAGAGTGTCGGAAGTGTGGGAAGGTTAAACCATTATAGATTTTAAAGAGAAGTGAATAAAAAAGCAGTAGGCTAGCAGTATTACGTCAGTACCACTGTTCAAAGCATTGATGGCTTAATTTGAGTTGATGAGATATGACGACACGCATTCAACCGCCACATGTGAGAATTAAGTTAGCTATTCACTTCATCTTTAAGATTAAGCCCCTCCCAAGGGGTTTTTTAATGCCTAGAGGAAAGTGGGATGAACTTCTTTGAAATGATTTATCACTCTGGACCTGATGAATTTGAGTGTGATTTCTACAAAAATAATTCCATTAAATCTCGTAGACACTTCATCAATCAAAGACTTAAAGATGCAAAGCAAGATCTAGCCAATTACAAACATGACGAAGAAATAAATGAATTCCTTTTGAATATTTACCAAGAACAGATAGATGCACTTAATCAAATGAAAGATGAGTTCATAGCGAATGGTAAGGCAAGATTCAATTGCTATGTATCGCTTTGTGTTGCTGAGAGAACTCTAAAGGATGTGTGAAATGGATAGACAGGAAGCACTAAGCAATCTCAAGCGATATGAATCTGAGATCAATAAATATCAAAGCTTATCTCGTGGCCTTATGACTCGTGACGAAATGATTGTCATTGATCGAAAGATTAGTCAGTTAAAAGATAGATCAAAAGCTATTAGAAGTATGTTGAGTGATTGATCTTGCTTGGATAAGTTGATAATTTATTGTTTCTAAATTAATTATAGAGATAATAATGAAATCAAAACAATATATCTTATTAAATATTTGTGGAGATAAATTTGGATTCTCAGATATAAGTAATAGCGGGAATCTAGAACTTTATCTATCTGGTCAAGAATATGATAAGTCGTCTTATGAATTTGAATCTGCAAGTATTATTCTTATATTTGAAGCCAACTTAGAAGATGACATAAAAGAGATGATCCATAAATCCTTTCGTAAGCAGTTAGTTGGTTAACAACTAAACCTCCTTCGGGAGGTTTTTTATTGGGTGCTATTTATGGAAATCAACCAACACACCAGCCTTACTAAAAAGAAGCCACTTAAAACAAAACCAAGAACAAGACCTTTACCTAAGGCAACACAAAAATATTTAGAAGCTGAAGAAACCTTATTTCAAGAATTAGAAGAATGCTTAATAGGGTATCGCCGTAAATTCCAATTTGAATCAACAAGAAATTGGCGATTTGATTTTTATATTGTGAAGCTAAATCTTCTTATTGAAATTGTAGGAAGTCCTTGGTCTGTTGGGCGCGGTGGCAAGAAAGCAGCAAATGCATTTAGTAAATATGATTTAGCTGAAGAGATGGGTTATAAAATTGAGCGCTTTCATCCTGATCAAATCCTAGCTGGTTACGTTATAAAATTTGTCAGTAATAAATTTGATTAATATTTTATATCCTTTGTTAAATTTTATTACATGATTTAATTTGCTATTTCAAGTGCGTTTAATTCCTAGTAGTATAGTTGGTGTAGGTAATTCCCCAATTGCCTATGTAATTTGATACCCATATTTTCTCCAAAATGTGGGTTTTTTTATGGGTGAATGATGGAACAGATCAGACCATTCCCTCCAACAGACCTGATTGATCAAGCTGAGGAAGAGGAAGCGATTCGCTTGGCACCCGCCGTGGATCTAAAAGAATGGGTGATGACAAACTTTCTAACGCTTGGTGGCGCATTACATAATCCTGACCACGATCACATAGCAGAGCTATTACATGATGATGAAACATTCTTAACATTCGCTTGGGCTTCATCTGCCGCCGTTGCTAAAAAAAGGATGGTATTAGGACAATGTGAAAAGGTGATGTTTAACCAGGGCGGATGGCGTAAAGCACGGCAAGAACAACAAATGCGCGACTGGTTTGGATTTGTACCTATATATCTCATTACAGTAGATGCAAGCTTTTGTGAACGTGCGAACGATCGTGAATTTTGCGCTTTGATTGAGCATGAGCTTTACCATATTGGTGTAGAGCGTGATGAGGATGGGGAAATCCTTTACAGCGATCATACAGGATTACCTAAACACTATTTAGCTGGCCATGACGTAGAGGAATTTATCGGGGTGGTCAAACGCTGGGGAGCAAGCGAGAACGTCAAGCGAATGGTAGAAGTCGCTAAGAACCCGCCGTTTGTATCAGATTTAAATATTTCCAAGTGCTGCGGAACTTGTCTAGTAAATTGAGCCAATAGGCTCTTTTTTTTGTCATGTTTCCTTGATGAGCCTTGATGAAAGGTGATTTATGGCAAGGCTAAAAAAGGCTGAACAACTCTTTATAATTCGGTCACTTGCTCAGTTCATGACACCCACTGAAGTTGTTAGGGATATCAAGGAAACTCTTAATGTGATTGTTACACCTCAGCAAGTTGAAGTGTACGATCCAACCAAAGTGGCTGGAAAGGATCTAAGGCAAGAATTTAAAGATGAATTTATTAAGGCACGTGAAGAATATTTAAAGCAGCCAATTCATAACATTAGTGGTGCAAATGACATTGTTCAATTGCAAATTCTTAGTGACTTATTAATTTCTAAAAAAGGCAATGTTGTCTTATCGATCAAGATAATTGATCAAATTCAAAAGATCGTTAAGGGCTTTTATGAAAAGCGAGTGGAAATAACTGGCGCAGGCGGTGGGGCAATTAAAACTGAAAATATTCACGCACCAGTACTGCCACAATACACACCCGAAGAACTCGCAAAACTGACCCCGCAAGAACTTTCACGTTTAGCAATTACAGGTAAGTTATGACTTATGCACTGGATGAAATTGCACCCTTAATCAAAACTTGGACGATCAATACACGTTTGCCTGATGTGATAGGGGAAATGAGCCGCCGTTATTATTATAAAGCGGTGACAGAGCAAAACGAATTAAGCAAACAGGCTGAACTTTATAAATGCCGAACTGATCCAGTGCATTGGTTTAATCATTGGATTTGGACTTATGATCCTCGTGGTATGTCATACGGGTTACCCGCAAATCTTCCTTTTGTGTTACGTCCAAAACAAGTTGAACTTGTAGATTGGTTGCTTGAACGTGAAAACACTCAAACACATGGATTGATTGAAAAATCACGTGATGAGGGAATGTCCTATGTCGTTCTGGGATTTTTCTTGCATCGTTGGCTATTTGTTGAAGGTTTCGCTGGCGGTGTTGGTAGCCGTAAAGAGGAATTGGTCGATAAAAAGGGTGACCCTAAAACGCTGTTTCATAAAATCCGAGATATGTTCAGTAAAATGCCTGATTGGATGAAGCCAAAGGGCTTTGTTGAAAAAGTGCATGATAATTATATGCGTATCATCAATCCTGATAATGGCGCAACCATTACAGGTGAGGCGGGAGACAACATTGGCCGTGGTGGACGTACCACAATGTATTTTCTTGATGAGTGGGCATTTGTAGAGCGTCAAGAAGCGGTAGACGCAGCAATATCGCAAAATACAAACGTTCATATCAAAGGATCAACGCCTAATGGTATTGGTGATCGTTTTTATCGAGATCGATTTAGCGGACGTTATTCAATATTTACTATGCCTTGGCGCGCGAATCCAGATAAAAATTGGCAGGTTGAATTGCGTGGTAAGTTGATTTTTCCATGGTATGAAAAGCAATTAGCCACACTTGATGATGTAGTCCTTGCTCAAGAGGTGGATATTAACTATGCCGCTTCTGTTGAAGGTGTTTTGATACCAAGTGCATGGGTACAAGCAGCTATTGATGCTCATATAAAACTGGATATTAGACCATCAGGAGATCGTATTGGTGGACTTGATGTAGCTGATGAGGGTAAAGATAAGAACTCGTTTGCCGATAGACATGGTGTAGTGCTGCAATATCTAGATACATGGTCTGGTGTTGGGGATGATATTTTTGGAACTACACAAAAGACAATAGATATTAGCATTGAGCGAAATTTAAACCAGTTTCTTTATGATGCTGATGGGCTTGGTGCGGGTGTGCGTGGTGATTCGAGAGTTATTAATGAGCAAAATGAAGCAAAGGGAATCAAAGTAATACAAGCGGATCCGTTTAGAGGTTCAGGTGCTGTGTTTGAGCCAGATGAAGAGATGGTTGAGGCTCGAAAGAATGGAGATTTCTTTGCAAATTTAAAAGCACAAGCTTGGTGGTCATTACGATTGCGATTCCAAAATACATATAGAGCGCTCAATGGAATGAAATATGATCCTGATTCGATAATTTCTTTATCTAGTGAGGATTTACCAAAGGCTGAGTTAGAGGCATTAATTACTGAGTTATCACAACCCACATACACCAAAAATGGTGCTGGAAAAATTCTAGTAAATAAGCAACCCGATGGCGCTTCATCACCTAACCGAGCAGATAGTGTAATGATCTGCTTTAGTGGAGTTCAGGGACGAAAAGGTAAAAAACCTGCAGGTGCTGGAAGTCGAATTTTTTAATAAATAGGTAGCAAATATGACAAAGTCAAAAAAGGACAAAGCGTCAAAAAAGGCTTTGTCTTATGGGAATTTGTATTCTCAGGAAGCGGTAACTAAGTTTTTAGTGAACTTTGGAAGACAACCCGATACGGACGAAGTGTTAAGAAAAGCAGGTATTCAACGCCATAAGCTTAAAATTATGCTTGATGATGATGAGATCGCTCAAACAATTGAAACACGCTTAGATGCCTTGCTTGCTGCACCCTTTCGAGTTGAGCCAAACGATACAACAGAAGCTGAATTGCTCAATGAAATTATTAAAGAGTGGTACTTTGAAATAGTTTCATGTGGCTTAAATGCTTTGTTTTTTGGTTATTCAGTTTTGGAAGCAGTGTATGAAGTAAAACCTGAAGGTCACATAGGTATTCAGTGGATCGGCGAAAAACCAATGCAGTGGTTTGAACCAAAGAGTGATGGGCGTTTGATATATCGACAAGAAGGCTTAATAAGTGAGAAAGAACTTGATCAAACTTTTAAATTCTTTCTCACTCGTCGTAAAGCATCTTATGAATATCCTTATGGTAAAGCATTGCTGGCCACCTTGTATTGGTTATTCTTCTTTAAGCAAAATGGCTTTAAGTTTTGGGCAAAATTCCTAGAGCGGTTCGGAACTCCAATTTTACTTGGTAAGGTAAAAAGCAAAGATACAACAACAAATGATATGAATAATGCTTTATTGAACGCGCATGCTCAAAGCGTCCTTTCAATTGATAGTCAAGATGATGTTCAGGTACTAGGAACTTCTGGAACAAGTGGATCTGCAGGAGCTGCATTTGAATCATTCAACAATCAGTTGATTCGTCAAATTCAAAAAGTTGTATTGGGGCAAACCCTGACTAGTGGGAATGATGGTGGTGGGAGTCGCGCATTAGGTCAAGTGCATGAAAATGTTCGGTTAGATAAATTAAAATCTGATATGCGTTTGATTACACCTACTTTGCAAGCGATAGTGAATGCTCTTTGTAAGCTGAATAATTGGGGTACGTATGAAGTAACTTTAGGTGAGAAACCTAAACCACTAAACAAGGATCAAGCAGAGCGTGATGCGCATTTAAAAAATGCGGGGGCTAATCTCACACCTCAATACTTCCAGCGCGAATACGGCTTACAGGATGGAGATATAGGTGAATCTGTGCAGGCATCAGTAAAACAATTCCATGCACTCCCTAAAACTTCATTCAATTTTAAAGCTCATAGTCAAAACTTAAAGCCTGAACAGATTGAACTTGAGGAGGTTGCTAAAAATCAGCCTAAGGTTCTTATATCAGAATCAGAACTTGAAGTAATCGTATCTGAATCAGCGGACACAAGCGAATTGATATCTAAGTTGTATTCAGCAACTAAAGGTTCATCAGTGGATGATTTTGAACTCACAATGTCGAGAGCGTTGTTTATGTCCGATGTGATGGGATATGTACATGCCAGGCAAGGAAAATAGACATGACTGATTATGTAGAAGCCTTGAAATATGCGCGCAGTCGCAATGTCGTTTTACCTGAAGAGTTCTACTTGCTAGATCTTAAAACAAGACATTACTCAGCTACAGTAAGTCGATTGGCCTCTATCGATCAAATCAAGACTGTTTTGGAGCTGGTAAATAAATCAACTGAAGATGGTTCAACTTTTGATGAGTTTAAGAAACTTATAGCTAAGGAGGGCATTGAACTCTCAGATCATCACCTAGCAAATATCTATCGTACTAACATGCAGATGGCTTACGCACATGGAAGATGGGCACAGCAACAGGCTAACAAGGAATCACGCCCATATTTGATGTATGTTGCTATTAATGATAGCCGGGTAAGGCCAACTCATTTGAAGCTAAATAACATCATTAGGCATATAGATGATCCATTTTGGACGTTGTATTACCCGCCGTGGGATTTTATGTGTCGTTGTCATGTGATTGCTTTAACTAAGAAGCAAGCTGAGAAATACGGTATTACTTCAGATGAAGATCTACCAGAGGTTGCACGTAATTTAGGTTGGAGTTTTAACCCTGCAACTTGGGGCTCGAATTTAAATGAAGTACTTGATCAAAAAATAGCAGACAATCTTTTAGATCTACCTTACTCATCTGAAATTCTTGATATTAAGAATACTGCTTTGCTTGAGCAAGATGTTGAAAAGGCAATCGTTGATTCATTTAAACCACTTGAACAATCAAACCGAAAAATCTTAGATGATTTTTTAGATACTGTGATTGATAGTGGCAAAGATATAGCACCGTCAGCCCCGCGCTTTGTTGTAGAGCTTGCAACTGAAGATGAGAATCTGACAGAACTATTGAAAGATGCTGTAACCAAGAAAGGTATTGATAGAAAATCAAAGTCTATTTGGGATTGGATGAATGATTCATTTCAATCAATGCTTGGATTTGCAAAGAATCTTAAAAATAAACTCACTGGAAACAATATTAAAGGTTTTGATTCATTCAACTTGGAAAAGGGAAATGTGATTGGTATTCAAACGCCTACATTGTTTAAAACAGCTGAGAATGCAGGTAAAACGATCACGATTTTGGATATGAAAGGCCACGCGATTAATCTATCAAAAATTCAAGGATTGGATGGTGCGCTCTTAGCACCTGAACTAAATTTAGAAGTCGTTGATGTGACCAGTGAATCAATCATACTTAAGCGCACTGAAGAGAAAGCTACTAGGTTATTTATAGCCCAAAATACAATATACAGTGTTTAAATTATTGAAAGTTCAAAACCACCTTAATCGGTGGTTTTTTATTGGAGCATGATAAATGCCAGAAGGAAAACAGATTGAACAAAAGGTCCTGCAATTCAAAGCAAATCCTTTTGAAATTAGTGTAAAGACTGAAACCAGTGACCTGCGTAAATTTAACGGCACTGCATACAGTGGTGAGCCAATTCAAGGGCATTACTATTGGGGTGATGTGATTTTTGATCTTGAATCTATGCAGATTGATACCCCTTTAGCTGCACTCTTAGATCATGACACTGGTCGCCGTGTTGGTGTGGTGACACAGTTCACTAAGGACAATACATCAGGCTTAAAGGTTAGTGGAGACCTACTAACCAATGCATATGGTCAACAGGTTGCTAGTGATAGTGATGAGGGTTTTCCTTGGCAAATGTCAGTCTACATTGATCCAACATCAATTGAAGAGGTGGAGCGTGGTCAAGTCGTTGTAAATGGCCGAACCTTAAATGCCCCAATTACCATTTTTCGAGGTGGTCGTATTCGTGAAGTGTCTTTCTGTGCTTTGGGTGCGGATGACAACACATCAGCGGTGGCAGCAAGCCATCAATCTAAAACAAATCAATTCAAGCAAGAGGACACAAACGTGACTGAATTAGAACAGGAAAAAGCTGCTCGTCAAAAAGCAGAGCAAGAACGTGATGCAGCGCAGACCGAACTGAAACAGTTCAAAGCTGCAAAACGAACTGAAGATATTACTGCGCTTCAAACTGAGTTAAACACAACTTTCAGTGCTGAAGACTTAAAGACTTATAGTGAAATGGACGACTCAATGTTTGGCTTCGCAGCTAAGCAACTTCGTCAGTTCTCAACAAAGCCACCTGAAAACCAAAACCAACAGCAAAACAATACAGTACCAACTCATTTAGCTCATTTGTTTAGCCATCAAGCTACTGGTGGGCAAAGTGGTACACCTAATCAAGATCAACCTCACAAGTTTACTTCTGGTGCGCAAGCATTCGCTGGCCAGAATAAAGGGGCTTAATAAATGAGCAATAAAACCTACTTAGCAAACGTGAGCCGTGAATCACGCCCATTCAATCTAGATGTTGAAAAACTTCGTCGTGCAAATGCCAAGGTGACTACTGCAACGGCTTACAAAGCTGGGGATCTGTTAATTTTATCTGATAGCAATGTTGTCACTCATGCAACAGATGAAAAAACTTGGAATGTTGTATGTGGCCAAGATGTAACTACTCAACAAGCAACCCAAATGGTAGCTGATGGAATTGAAATTCCAATTTATTTTGGTGGTGTATTCAGTATCGAAGCAGTGCGAATTGCTGGGGAATATTTAGAGCCATCTAAATATGATGCAGCACGAGCAAAAGCAACTCTAAACAAAATCGAATTTTCAAAAGTATAAGGATTTTAAACAATGCCTCAGTCTTTTACAGTCAATGGCGCACCACTTGAATTACTTGATGTGGGTGAGCTTGCAATTATTCACACAAACTATAAGCCAATGGATACTTGGCTGTTAGATAAGCTGTTCCCAAATCGCCCATCATTTGACCGTGATGAGGTCCCACTTGCAGAAATCAATACAGTGCATGATCTTGCACCCTTAGTATCACCACATCAACCTGGTAAGCCTTTTGATACTAAACGTGCAGCAAAGGTCGAATTTGTTCAACCAGCGTATTACAAACCAAAAAACATGGTGACGCCTGCAACTTCATTTGATGAAGCTTTAATGGAACGTTTACGTAGCGCGGGGATCATCTCTACAGGAAGTCAGCAATTATCTGATCAGGAAAAAATGGTCATTGCTCAAATTGCAGTTATGAAGCGAAATCATGATGCGATTGATAACTCTGTTTTATTGATGGCAACGGAGTTATTGCTCAAAGGAAAGTATTTACTTCAATCTGATGACTATGAATACAACCTGGTGGATTACCGTCGTGATGCATCTTTAACATTTACGCCGTTAACCAAGTGGAATGAAGTTGGTGCTAAACCAGTAACTGATATCCGCACTATGCTTGAACGTCAATTGGCTGCTGATGGTGGTGAAGCTAAGCTGTCTGTTATGTCTGGCTTGGTTTGGGCAGCTCTCTGGAACAATGAAGAGTTTAAGAAGGAGTTCATCACGCCGTATGCCGGTATTTCTGTTCCAGTGAATCCAAGTTTTGGTGTTAAGGAATCAGCGACCTTCAAAGGTACTTTTGATGGAATCGAATTCTGGGTATATGACGCAAACTACCGCAACAAGGGCAAGGTGAATCGTTTTATTCCTAAGGATTACTTCTCTTTGATCTCTGATACCAATGGTTCAGTTGCTCACTGTAAGATTAAAAACATGCTGGCCAACGGCGTTGCTCAGCAATACTTTGATCGTCAGTGGTACTGCGAAGATCCAAGCGGCATCATGCTGATGACTGAATCTGCTCCACTGGTTGTGCCATCAAACAAAAATGGCGTATGTGGTGGTACGGGCTTTATTAATTAAGGAGGCGCAAATGCCTAAATATATAGCAAAACAATCCATTGGTCACTTTCGACCGGGTGATGAAATCAAAGGGCTTGAAGCTAAACAACTTCAGGCCCTTTTAGCATCTGGGGCTATTGAAGAAGAGCAAGCCATTGAACAGCCGAAAGAGAATAGTTATGCATCTCAAATGGCTATTCTTGCTGCAGAAAATGCAGAGTTGAAAGCAAATAAACTTTCGCTTATGGAGGCTAAAAATAAAGCAGAAGCTGAAGTAACTGAGTTAAAAGCTAAAGTTGCCGAGTTTGAAAAATCTCAACCTGCAGATAACAAACCTGCTGCGAAGCCAAAGGAATCAGCTAAATAGGTGATATATGTCTGAGTATGCAAGTCGTGAAGATCTCGTCTTGCGCTTTGGTGAGTTAGAGATCAGTAGATTAGAAAAAGCTTTAACAACTAATGAGTCTGTTAAATCAGCAATTCAAGATGCTTCAAATATTGCAGATGGATATATCGGTTTGAAGTACCCAATCCCATTACCTGAAGTTCCTGAAAATCTCAAAATTTATATCTGTGATATTGCCCGATACTTGCTTTGGAAGACTAAGGCTAGTGAGGAGGTACGCCAACGCTATGAAGATGCAATTTCATTCCTAGAGAGAGTATCTGTAGGTCGAGGAATTCTGACAATCAAAATCATCAATGAATCTGGTGAAGAAGAGACGGCTATTGCAGATACATCACCGAAAACTATGCCAATTGGTACAACGTATAAAGGGGGTGTTTTCTCAGACAGCATTTTAGATAACATGCCGAGTATTTGATATGACTGACTCTATACAGATGCATGGTCAAAATAAGTTGCAAGAGTTTATGCGACGAGTTGTTGATCGTGTAGAAGACCCATCAAAGCTATGGCATGACATCTCGGACCTACTTGTTTTTAATGTTCAGCAACGAATAAAAACAGGCATTGGTACTGATGACAAGCCTTGGCAAAAGTCATGGCGAGCGAAGGTTCAAGGTGGACAGACTTTAAGAGACACTGGGCGTTTGTATAATTCAATTTTTGCAAAAGTTCAGGGTAATAAAATCTCTGTCGGTACCAATGTTAAATATGCACCTATCTTACATTTTGGTGGAACCATTAAGCCAAAATCAGGAAAGTATTTAGTATTTAGAACACCCATGGGTGGTTGGGTAAAGGTTAAGGCCGTGTATATCCCACCTCGTCCATTTATGGGAATTTCTGTTGATGATTCACAAGAAATTCTCTTTGAAATTGAGGAATATTTGGAAAAGGTATTAAAAGATGCAAAAGATTGATAATTATTTTGCGCTTGAAGAGGATATTTTGAAGCGTATTAAAACTGAACTACCTGATATTGATGAAGTTGTTACGCCGTTCAATGTGGATGATCTTTTTGAATGCCTTATTGGTGATGTGGGTATAGGCATTATCTATGTTGGTGACCGCATCTCTGATACATCAGGGGATGGCAAAGCTAATGCAATTTATCAACAGTGGTTGATCGCGCTTGGTGTTTCTGATGCATCAGCTCAACTCGATGAAACTATGTCGATTCGCCAATTGGCTGACCCATATATCAGAAAAATTCTTGCGGCAATGCAAGGTTACCAACCTCAGATTGTCGGATACAAACGCTTCTTGCGTGTTGATGCTGGAGTGCCAGTAGGTAAGACAACTGCTGGAAGAGCATTCTTCCCATTCTTATTTGAAGCACAAATGATTAAATCATGGTGACTATGAAAACATATAAAGCATTACAGCCTGTAGGTCGCTTTGAAAAAGGCGATATTGTGGGTGGTCTTTCAGATGACCAAATTAAACGATTAGAAGCAGATAAGATCATTGAAGAAGTGAAGCCATCTGCACAACCAAAACTAAAAGAGGTCAAAACAGATGGCTAAAAAATATATTTCGCTTCAAGGTAAGTTTTACTTATCAGAAATTGCGAATGGTGTTGCTGGCGGTATGCGGCATCTTGGCAACGTACCTGAATTTGAGCTTGAAATCACAACAGATCAGGTTGAGCATCAAGAAAGCACATCAGGGCAACGTACCACAGATTTTGTATTAACCAAGACAACAGGTGTGAATTTCAAAGGGCAACTTGAAGAAGTTGATGAAGCCAATTTGCAATATATCTTGTCGGGTATGAAGTCTGAAGTTGCCAGTGTTACAGTTACGGATCAGGTACTTGGAACAATTAAAGCTGGTCAAGAAATCAAACTTGATGGCTACAACTTAACTCAAGTTTCTTTCAAAACTAGCTCAACCACGATCGCAGCAGACAAATACACACTAGATGCTGTATTTGGCACGGTTACTTTCAACGAGTTAATTGCAGATCCAGTAACAGCCAGCTTCACTACTGGTAAAGTAAGTCATACAACGATCGCAAGTGAATTCAATAAAGAATACGAACTGTTCTTTAAAGGAATCAATACTGCAACAGGTGAAAATATTGCTGTACGTTTGTGGCGTACTAAAAAATCTCCAGAAACTACTTTCCCATTGATTCATGAAGAGTTAGGTCAATACGAAATCTCAGGACAGGCACTTTCTGATACTGAAAAAGGTTTAGACCCTACACTTGGTTTGTATGGTCATGTTGTGACTATTCCAGCAGCGTAATTAAGACATCAGGCACAGGGGCGCATAAGCGTCTTTTTTTGTGCCTGTTTTCGAGTAATTAAAATGAATGAATTCTTTTTAGCGTCTAATAGATCTGTATTTAATGAAGATATTGAAATCAAGCAAATCACTGTAAGAGACTTGGATCAATGGTCGCAGTTTGCTGAAATGATTCGAAAAGACTTAAAAAAAGATTATTCAAATGAAAATCTAGAATCAATTGTAAAACAACACATTGTAGCAGCCATTATGGTTTGCTCGCTTACAACAATTCACGATGCAAATTATTATTCAAATATTATGAATACCGATGCTGATACATTTCTATCAATTTTTTCAGATGTATTAACGATTAATAAAGCTTATTTTGATCAAGAAGATGGGAAAAAATCTACTGAAAAATCAGAAAATACTTGGTTTGATTCATTTCAGTTTTTAATCAGCAAAGGGCATCGACATAAAGATATTTTAGATTATAGTTTTGGTGCCTTCCTTGAATACTTAAAAGCAGCGCAACGTAATGAAAGGAATTCATTGTTAAGCCTTGGAAGCACAATGCGTGTTTCATATCATGCAGACAATAATGGCTATAAGAAATTTTCAAACGAGATGAAAGGTTCATAAATTTCACATTGCACAACAAACATTCAAAAGTTATCCTGTTCTCATAATGAGGGGATATTTATGAAAAAAATACTATTAGCACTTGCACTTTTAAGTTCAGCGAATGCCTTTGCTGTTGATGCTCGCAACATTAGAACAACCACTGATATTGTTGAATACAACGATTCAGTTGGCACCATGATGTCTAAGCTAGGTCGCCCAGATGGTAAATATGAATACTCAGGACGAGACGCCAGAGGAAAATTAGTGTTTTTTACTGATTTTTATTACAGCATTGATGGTCTTAAGTACACTATCACTGTTTTAGAGGGCAAAATTTATAGAATTCAGTGGGAGCGTTGATAGTGAAATATGCAGTTGGAGCTCTTATTGTAATTGTTTTATTTGTTGGATATTACATCAATAAAAGCAATAAAGAAGATATGGTGAGATTGAAGCAGGCTGAGTCCGAGCAGAAACAAAAGATAATTAACGCTCAAGCAATTCTTAATCAAGAGGTTGCTAAAAAAGAATTAAAAGATGCAACAGATATTAAGATCAAAGAGCTTCAAAGCAAATACATGATGGATTACTTGGAGGCTAAAAAAGTTGTCGAATCTCCAAAAATCACTATAGCTGAAAAGAAATTCTATGTTGATTTGGCTGGACGATGGAGTGATGCTTTTAGTGTCGCTGGATCTACTTCTAGGATTGCTTTATCTCAGCCAGTTAAAGATATGCAGCAAATCAAACGAGATTTGGAGTCCCATTCACCTAAAACTGATTGTGAAGCAAAGATGAAGCAAGAGTTACTAAAATCCTATGATTTTTCAATTAATGGATTTTTACAATTTATGCAGAAAAATGAAGATGTTTCTAATCTTTTTATAAGCATGGGGTCTGATCACCAAAGGAATGCGACAGCATTAATTGATTATTGTTGAAAATAATAGAAAGCACCCTAGGGTGCTTTTTTAATGCCAAAAATCCATTGAGCTGTAATAGATCTTAATACAACTCAAACAATTATAAAAAACTATTGACATTATTTAAGATTTTACCAAGTGAAGCCGACCTAAAAAGTCGGCTTTTTTAATGCCTGAAATATGGCATCCAAGCCAACTAGGGTAGCTCCTGAAAGGAAGATGGTCGTTTCGACTACTCATTGCATCTTCTTGTTGGCTTTCTTTTATTTATGAGTGGTCGGAGCGTATCAATGAATGCAATTGTAAAAATCGAAAATCAAACTCCATTTATAGAAGTTAAGTTAAATGGGAAAAATCAATTTGGCGTAAATGCACGAGATTTGTATAAGATGCTTGATGTGAAATCTGATTTTTCACATTGGATTAATAGACGAATCAAACAGTGTGGTTTTGAAGAAAATTATGACTTTATTAAGGTCGTCAAAAAAGACGAGCTATCAAAAACAGGCCAATGGATAACTGAATACATTATTTCTGTAGATATGACTAAACACCTTGGAATGATGGAACGCAATGAAAAAGGGCATGAAATTCGTAAATACTACATCGAGCAAGAGGAATTAGCTCGTCAGCTTAAAGATGGTTTGCAGATTCGTATCGGCAAACTTTCAGCTCAAGTTGATTTAATCACTCAATGTTTGTCAGAAGCTGGTCGATTTTTGTGTGTAAATGGCAAGCAAACTAAGCCCGCAATGTTGAAAGAGTTGGATGACTTGATCGAACAAGCTCAGCCATCTTTAGATTTTAAAGGCAATTAACCAAATGCCCCTTATAGATTTTAAATCCAAAAGGGTAAATACCTAATCCACCTCCTTAAAGGAGGTTTTTTATTGCCTGTAAAAAGTTGAGGAATGTATGGCTTCAGGATCATTAGATTTTCGCTTAAACCTGTTAGCCAATACTGCAGGCTTACAGCAAGGCATGAATGGCGCTAAATTTGCTGTAAATGCCTTAGTTGCTGCAATGGCAGCTGTGGGTGTTGGTTTGAGTGTTCAGGGTTTGGCACAAGCAGCAGACTCTTACACAAACCTTTCAGCACGAATCAACATAGCTACAAAAGATGGTGGCGACTTCAATCAAGCAATGTCAGGTGTTCACCAAGTCGCGCTTGCTACTAACTCCAATCTAACCACAACTGCAGATCTATTTACTCGCCTAAATGCCGTGGGTAAAGATATGGGGATGACGCAACAACAAGCGCTAGACCTAACAAAAACAGTAACTCAAGCAATTCAAATTGGTGGTGGTTCAGCGGAAGCAGCTGATGGTGCGGTTACTCAATTTATTCAAGCCATGCAAGGTGGTGTACTTCGCGGTGAAGAATTTAACAGCATTATGGAGGGTGGTTACGGTTTAGCTGAGGCTTTAGCTAAAGGTTTAGGGGTAACTACAGGTGAGCTCCGTAAGATGGCTGAGGCGGGAGAGCTTTCATCAGAACGTGTGGTTAAAGCCTTGCAAGGTCAATCTGCATCAGTACAGGCGACTTACGATAAATTTCCTCTAACAATTGGTAATGCATTACAGCGTATTTCGACTAGTTGGGAGATCTTAATTGGTCAAATGGATCAGGCAAGCGGAACGTCTTCACAGGTTGCGCAATGGTTGGTAATGCTTGCTGACAATATTCAGAATCTCAAAATGTTTATTGATGACATTGGTGAGGGGTTTGTTTGGATTGGAGATAGGCTACAAAGCATTGATACATCCACAATTAATACGCTTAAATCAACTCTGAGTGAGGCGTATGATACAGTTAAATCGCTAATTTCAAATATTGCATCCCTTGGTGAAACAATTTGGAGTGCTTTCACTACTGCATTGGATGCTGTTTCTCCGCTTTTTGCTGCAATTCTAAGTGGTAAAGATAATGTTAGTGGGTTGGAAACTGCGCTAAATGTTTTAAGAATGGCATTTGCATTCCTATCAG
The DNA here is from genome assembly GCF_058242925.1 of Acinetobacter sp. LipI_19. NCBI lineage: Bacteria > Pseudomonadati > Pseudomonadota > Gammaproteobacteria > Moraxellales > Moraxellaceae > Acinetobacter > Acinetobacter sp. LipI_19. The sequence continues at coordinate 1,999,236 of NZ_JBZAYK010000001.1, read as the reverse complement.
ATGCTGTTGCTGGTTTTAGTATAGGTTTAAAGCTAATTTTGTCTGGTATTCAGTTTTTATCAGGTGGGTTGTATGCTTTTAGCTCACAAGTACTGGATTTTTTAGGGTTTGATACACTTGCAGAGCAAGCATTAAAAGCTTCCGATCGAATGTTTGCTCAGGCTGAAAAAAATGTTTCAGAGGCAAAGCGTATTGCTGAGGATCATAAAGGCGGTCTTATTGCAACCTATAAAGAAATAGGTAAGACCCAGGAGCAAATAAACGCTGAAACAATAGCTAACAATCAAAAAACACTTGATGAGCTAAAGGCGCAAGAAGCTAAACACGTAACTGATTACAAAGCGATTAGCGACCAACGTATACAGCTTGAACAGCAATTATTTGAAGCACGGAAAACTGGTAATAAAACTGCGATTGAGGCAGCCTTGGCAGGGCTTGCGGAGCTTGATGTTAAAGAAAAAGAATATCAAGCAGAAAGTAAGAAGATAACTGATGAAAAGATTAAGGCAGCTCAAGAGGTTGCTAATGCTCAAATCAATTCAGCAACTGTAGGTGGGGCAGCTTTATCTGAGCAAACCAAGAAAATCATTGAGACTCAAGTTGCAGCGCAAGGGCTTGCTGTCGAATTTGACAAGACAGGTAAGGCTATTGTTACTGCAATAGCAACTAGTAGTGCACAGGTTGCTATTACTACGCAAAAGTTAATCGATGACACGCGTAAAGCAGCTTCAACACTGGGGCTTGATTTAGATGCATACAGTAACAAGTTATCTGCTAAATTTGGCGAAACTCAAACAATCGTAGCAAATCTATCCAAAGGGCTTGAGGTATCTGGTGTATCAGGACAGAAAGCTGGGGAGCTGATTTTTCAAGGATGGAAAAAATGGTTGGAGCAGGCTAAAAATACTGCTGACTTGGAAGCAGCTAGAAACAAATTAAAAGAATTTGGTGAAACAGGTCAATTGTCCACTGCGCAAGTCGCACAGGGTGTAGCTGAAATCACAGCTAGGGTTGTTGATCTTGATCCGCTTTTTGCCTCTGCTTCATTATCTGCAAAAAATCTAGGAATCGATCTAAGTGCGTCACTGAATCAAGTGTCACCTGATTTTTTAAAACTTCAAGGCGAACTTACCGCTACATCAGCAAATTTGACTTCATTGGGTGCAACAGGTGAGCAAGCAGCATTAGTAACTATGGCAGGTTGGCGTAAGCTACTTGAAACCGCAAACAGTCAAGCTGAAATTGAAGCCGCTAAGGTTAAGTTAAAAGAGTTTGGCGATATAGGTGTGTTGTCAACAAGACAAGTAGAACAAGGCTTGATTGATATTAAAAATCAAGCACAGCAATTACCAGCTACTATTGATCCTGTCACTGAGTCTTTTAAACGACTTGGCATTGAAACTAAAGAGAATCTTAAAGTTGCTGCACAACAAGCAATGATGGATTTTATTAACGTGAGAGATAGTGGCAAGGCTACAGCTGAAGGTGTACAAAAAGCTTATGAAAAAGCTGCTCAAGCTGCCGCATTGTCAGGTAACACAAGCGCTATAGCCATGGCTAATGCTGCGGGTGCAGGTCGAAACCTTGAAATCCAAATTGATAGCACAGGAAAGGCAACTGTAGAGGCAACCAATAAAATGGAGACCTCTATGCAACGAGTCAGTAATGCGACTTATGGTGCACAGCAAAGCTTTAGGGATCTGGGTAATGTCGCCCGTGAAGAAGCCCTTTCTTCATCGGAAGCTTGGGCTAAAGCACTCGATTCGCAAACTGGTGGTATGCATGCAACAACTCAGGGCGAAAAAACACGCTTAGCATTCGATCAAAACGGTGTGATAGCAGAGTTGAAAGCAATGGGTTATGACGATAAGAAGGCTGCTGAAATTGCGCGGACTATTCTTGAAGGATCTAAGTTGGGAGATGGATACAGAAATGCATCCACTTCATGGCTTGCTAAGAATGGTTTAGATGTTGTTGGGTCATTTGCTGGTGGTGGCGGTGGTACTTCAAATGCGAACTATGTGCGTGAGCAATTGGAGCGTTATAGCCAATACTCCAACAAAACAGCAGCAACATTAGATACTGGAAGTTCTAAAACTGTGAAGTATGAACTTAGTACTGGTAAAAATAAGGCAACTGTCTATGGCTCATCATCAACAGAATCAAATCTGAATTCTATTCTTACTGAGCTTGAAACAATTAATAAGAGCACTTAATCATGAAACTAGTACGAAAAAGTACATCTGAAGCCGTCACATTGTCTGACGGCTTTTTATGGTCTGATGAGTTTGATTGGAACCCTATTGAACAAAAACAAGACTATGCCGTTGATGGTGCTTTCATTATTCAAGAGGGCAAAAAAAAGTCTGGTCGGCCAATCACTTTGACTGCTGATAAAAACATGGCGTGGCTTAAACGTCATATTGTAAGCAAGTTAAAAGATTGGTCGGTCCTGCAAGAAAAATTCGAACTTCAATTTAATTACTTTCATGATAAACGCACTTTTAATGTTGTTTTCAATCATCAAGACAAAGCAATTGAAGCCAAACCAGTCCTTGAGCATCCAGCTGTTTCGGATGATGACGAATATAACGTGACATTGCGATTTTTGGAGTTAAGTGATGCCGATTGAAACTAAAGATTTGGTGATTTATGAGCCGGAACGGTTAACCGATAATGATGATGGTGGTGGAAAATACAACGGAAAAATCATTGTTGATGGTTTAAGTAATAATCTGTTTGATGACATTTCAGAATTAGACCGAACCATGGGAAATGTATCTTTAAGAAAGATTTTTCCAGCTGTTACAACTGCTGATACAGATAAGCTTATGGGTGCCACAGTCTTTGTATCTGAATTGCCGAAAGATCCCAATGTGTCAGCGCTTTTATTCAGTACAAGAAATTGGACTGATCAGCGTAAATCAGCACAGAACCGCATTGAAAACTATTTGGCTAAAGGTGGTCAAATGGCTGGCACCCCACAGGACACACATTATCAAGGTATGAAGATTCTTCAAGCAGTTATGTTTGCGCAAGAGGTTGAATCATCTGTGGGAGATACGATTGTACTTGTATCGAATGAAGGTAAAGTGCTGCAACACGAGCAATATGTGCGAATCACCAAGGTTGAAACTCGTATTTCCATCATGATTGTGGATGGTAAACAAGTTGAGTATAAGATTGCCTCTTACTCATTGAATGATCCGCTTGATCAAGATTATGTCGGATTGTCTGCAAAACAATGGTATTCGGGTGAGAAGAGTCAAACCATTATACGTGACACCCTTGTTGCTGATACGGGCCTGTACTATTCATCAAAAAAATTAAAAACTGATGCTCAACTAGGCGAATACACAGTCAATGTGGGCGATGTGTTTACTCAGCTTATTCCATCAGCACAAACTGAATCACCAATTGTTGATGTTAATGCTGCAGGTGAAAGTGTTGTTTTAGTACCAGGTAACTCAGCTGCAATTTCTGCTAATTTTGCTACAACAATTGGCACAAGCCAAAACCTTTACATTGGTTCCAGTGTAATGCCTTCAAGTATTTCATTCACCTTGTTTGGTCAGCAAGTGATAGATCAGGGCGGATTACTCAAGAATGTGCAAGGTACTCAGGTTGGGACGATTGATTATCAGCGCGGTCTAATTCAGTGGACAGCATCTGCAGGGACTGGAAGCACAACATTGGCGATTACATTTACACCAGCTGCAGCGCCTAGCCAATATTTTCAAAGTTATTCCATTCCAGTAACTCAAAATAATCAAAGTACAAACTGGACAGGGGTTTTAGTTCCAATTCCTGCACCGGGTAGTTTATCGATTTCATACATGGCTCAAGGAAAGTTCTATGAATTAAAAGATGATGGCTCTGGACAATTAAAAGGTTCAAGCACTTCATTTGGTTCTGGTCGAATTAATTATGAAACTGGATCTTGGACACTGACAGCTGGGGCTTTACCTGATGTTGGCTCACCAATACTACTACTTTGGGGAACACCAATTGTTACTTTCGTGCGCTCTGGATTGCCAGTTAATAAAGCTGCATTTGCTTTTAAATTAAACAAAGAAAGTATTGCGCCTGGTGTAACAATTGATTGGTTATTAGAAGGTGTTGCAAAAAAAGCAATCAGTAATGCTCAGGGAAAATTTACAGGAGATGCGACAGGCTCAATTAACTACACAACAGGTATTGGTGAAATCATTCCTCTGAAATTACCTCAAAAGAATACTGCTTTTGTTGTTACTTATAATTATGGAACCGCCCAAACGCAAACAGTTTCTAATGTTAATCCAGATTCAAGTCAAAAACTATCATTCACTATTGGTACAGGCTCAACACTCCAACCTAATAGCATTTCTCTAAAGATACCTGTCGAATCCACAGATAAGACAGTTTTAGATTTTATAACCCTTACCGATGTTCCTATCACTTCAACAGTAGGGAATTTAGTTGATAGTCAATCTAGGGTTCAAGGCTCAATTAACTATTCAACAGGGCTTGTGGAAGTTACACCAACATTAACCAGAAAAGAATTCGTGTTGGTTTATACGACAACTTCTGTTTATGGTTCCAATTAAAGCGAGGGAATATGTCATTTTACTCACCACAAACCTCAAGTATTGATGATAAAGATATTGAGCTCAAAGCTTACAGCTCTGTGGATGTTCAAGTTGTATATCGTGATACTTCGGGTTTGAATGCTACGACAGAAAATGTGATTGCCGAGAAAGTTAAGCTCGACCTTTCATCTGGATACGATGAGCAGATTTTAAATGGATCAGTCCGTTTCAAAATAGGGAATGATACTTTTCTTGATCGTACAGGCACCTTATATCGTAATGTAGATCCTGCGACAAACAGCGGTATTGCTTCTGGTGTAATTTATTATGGAAATGGTGTTGTTGAACTCGATACGTGGACACCGAACATCGATAACACAGTTGGGCTTCAATCATTAACGACGACAACCGACCTACCACCAGTTAATAAGCTCAGTTTCAGAACACCAATCATTCCAATTCGCCCACAATCTTTGACTATTGTAATTTCATCTTTAGATTTTGGTCAGATGACTCTAACATCGGATGAAAATGGGGTGATTGAAACAAGTCGCGCACACGGCAAGATTAATTATGAAACTGGTTTTGTAGAAATCTACTTTTATACTAAAACAGAAATCACTGTAGCGAATCGACCTGAGATTGAAGCTAAACCATGGTATGACCCACTACTTGAGTATGAAGAAGCATCTAAGAAATTCTTGAATGTTCCAGTTTGGGTGGATGCATCATCTGCTCGATATAACGCTGTAGCTTATACCTATATTCCTCTTGATGCTGAGATTTTAGGATTATCAGCCACTCGATTACCGCTTGATGGTCGAGTGCCAATTTTCAGAATTGGGGGGATTTGTGTTGTTAGTGCGAGTAAAGATTATGTAATGCCAGATCATGTGGCAGGAAAAATTTATCAGTTGCCAGACATTCGTATTTCTTGGTGTGAATTGATTGATTCAAAAGGGATTAAAGTTCCATTCGATCAATATGTAGTTGATTATGATTATGGCAAATTCACATTATCTGGTGACTTTGCTGTAAATGCACTTACTCCTCCTTTTACGGCTCAATATCGCTATCAAGATATGGGCTTATTACGTGATGTTCAAATCAATGGGCAACTTACATTTACTAAGCAACTTACACATAGCTATGATGCAGAAAATACCATTGTAGGCTCTGCTCTAGTTATTGATGAGATGCAGGCGCGTTACACTAAAAAGTTTGTACAACAGACTTGGAATAATATTTGGGCAGATGAAGCATCGGGTGGTGCAATTTCTGCAAATTACAATGATGCGATTTATCCGATTCAAATGACGAATAAAGGTGCAATCCAAGAACGCTGGGCGATCGTGTTTGTCAGTGGCACGACTTTCAAATGTGTGGGTGAATACTCCGGCGAGGTGGGTACAGGCAGTATAAATGCTGATTTTGCGCCAATCAATCCGATTGCTTTAGTCCCATATTTTGTGATTAAAAAAGAGTGTTGGGGTACAGGTTGGGCAAATAGTAATGTATTACGCTTTAACTCGATCTCAGCAATGTATCCAGTCTGGGCAATACGTACAGTCAAACAATCAGAACCTACTGTGCTTACAGATCAATTCCAAGTGATGTTGCGCGGTGACATTGACCGTGTAATTTAAACTTGGTTCAAATACGACCGCTTTAAGCGGTCATTTTTATGGATAATAAAATGGTTGCAAGTACTGAAATTAAGTTTTATGTGCATACAAATAGCAATGCACCACAACTCACAAATAACTTTGGTTGCATGATCGATGTGTTAGATGCATGTTTAATCAATGGTTTTGGGGCTCAATCTGTTTCAACACTTAGGGCATTAGGCAAAGTTGCCACTGTAACTTTTGGTGCAGCACATAATTTTATGCAGTACCAAGTGATTAAAATAACAGGCACAAATCAATCCGAATTTAATGGCGAACATCGTATTTTATCTGTGCCAAATGCCAATTCCTTTACTTTTGAACTCGAAAATACCGCAACAATTGCACAAGCAACCGGTACAATTATTTGCTCATTACCGCCATTAGGTTGGGAAAAACCTTTTAGCAGCACACATAGCAGTGGCACAGGTGGAAAAGCAGCATATCGTACTACGAATTTACTGTTAGCAAGTCGTCCATTTTTACGCATTGTTGATGAGTTGGATCCTGCTTACACAGCAACTTATGCAAAATATGCGAAAGTGGGGATCGTTGAAGATATGACAGAAATTGATACGATGGTTGGTGTGCAGGCGCCTTTTGATATTGAAAATCCTAATAAAAATTGGGTAGGAACGGGTTCTGGACCTTCTGCAATTAATGGTTGGGCGAAGTGGTACTATGCATGTCAGCAAAGTTTTTCTCATCCAAATATTTTTAATGAGACGGGTGGTGTTTTATCAGGCACTAGAAAGTGGTTATTGGTTGGGAATAGAGACTATTTTTATATTTTGCCAGCAACAACCCCAACAGATACCCACCCAGTTATTTATGGTTTCGGCTCTTTCAACTCGTTAATTAATAATGATAGTTCTAATAATTTTTTGAGTGCGAGCTTACTTAATCTTCCAGCTAATACAAGTCGCTATTTTGCACAATATACCCCTCTAAGCGGAACTCTAGACACCCAAGCTCTGGTATTGCAAAGAGGGTATTTGCAAAATTCCTTTTTTTCACAAGGTAATAACAGATCATTGCGTCCAGATAAGTCATCAGCAACAGGTACATTTACAGGTTCGATGGATTATATTGGAGGATTTGCTTTAACAAATATTGCCCCATTCGCACCAATATTTGTTGTTGAATCTGTAATGCGAGGTGAAATGCATGGAATTTATTGGTTATTTCAAAAGAAACCATATTTAGACCTGCAGTTAATTGAAAGAAATGGTGAGCTTTATATTGCTACTAATTGCGCTCCAAATAATACAGAAGGTCAAATTATTATCAAAATAGGGGGCTTGTAATGCTATTAAATTTAAAAATCACACCAGCAATAACCAATACTAATTTAAGTATTTTGACAAATAATAAGGGCTTATCAATAATTGGTACTGTAACAGAAAGAAAAATTTTAATTCCTTGTAGGGTGCGTCTTTTTGAAAAGCTATCAGGACGTTTAATATCTGAAACATTAACAGACGCAAAAGGTAATTATTATTTTGATCATTTAACTCCTGTAAACTTCTTTCTGGTTGCTCACCATCCAGCTTCTTTGTTTAATGCTGTTATTCAAGATAATGTGGTGCCTAAATGAGTACAGTTATTCCATCAATTGATGCAGGCCTTGCGCAACTGCAAGCATTAACAAACTATATAGATCAAGGTAGCGAAAATGCTACCTTTGTTTTTTATAGCAGCGCTAAGCCAGCAAATACGACTATAGATGTCGATGAATCAAAGCGCTTAGTGACAATGACCTTGCCCAATCCCTGCTTTAAGAAATTAAATCCAGACAGTATCGAGTTACACCAAACTGATACAGCAATTGTGCTGAGAAGCGGTACAGCTATCTTTGCTCGATTATTTTCAGCTGCAGGCAAAGTTGTAGCTGATTTTGAAGTGGGCACTCATATCACTTTAAACAATCCAACTCTAGTTGCTGGCTCAACATTAATGCTCAATTCCATTGTTTTAAAACCAACGCTTCAATAAAAAAAGGGGTGTAGATGTGCCAAACTATACGCCACCTGATCCACTGCAAACCAACCTAAATTTTAAAGATGAACTTCAGAGCATTGATGCTCATAATCTTATATTAAATTTCGGTTTAGACGAGGTTCAAGAAGTCTCATTAATTGCTGAAATTTGCACAGCATTTAATTCAGAAATATTTGCTGAGAGCTTCACATTAAACCTACTAGATTCTGAATTACAGACAGGGTTTAATGCTGAAATTGAAGTGCTTCAAGGTCAGACTAGCCAGATTGTATGTGAAGTTTCATCAAGTTTTATTGCAGTAATTGAAGCTACTAGAATTGATCAGTTCTGTACAATTGAAGCAAGCTTTAATACAAGCCTCATCCCAAATTTAAATGCACAGTTTGATATTAATTTTAATCTAGGTGTCTTTGTTCAACTTAATGCAAATTATCAACTCACTAAGCATATCTTAAGAAATAATGGCCTAAAGTTTTCAAAACCCATTATAAAGGCCCTCAATAGCGCCTTTTTTTATGATCATGGTTTAAGTATTTCTCATTATTCAAAGGTAAAGCACGATCAAGCATTAAATCTCAGCCATTCGATTAAATTGATCTTTGAAGAATCTACAGGATTGAAATCAGATTCATGTATTGCATGGCAAGACAATCAACGTATCAAAATAACAAAATCTTTGGTTTTTGATGAGTCCAATAAATTACATATTCAACGGTCTATAGATTGGGTTGAGTTGGTTCGTAAACGTAAGCAGTTTACTTATAGTTCTGATGTGGCTCTGCACTTTGAAAGGCAATATCAAATCGATTGGGATAAGGGCTTGGAGCTAGTTACGACTTGTAACTTTGCTTGGGAAAAAACTAAACCGATTCACTATAGAAAGCATTCAATTGAACCTTGGCCAGAACCTGAAATACCTGAATATACTGGAATTTCTGCTCTTAATTTTGAATGTTTATGCGCTGAAGTAGATTCTCACAACATAATTTTAAACTTTGGAAGTGATGACTGTATTTCCTCAATCCCTAATCAAAATTGGTGGCATATCGTGAACGACGTATCAATTATTAATATACGAACAAATGAAGAGATTAAGGTACTTAGTGGTTCTTACAGTACAGATCGTAGCCGATGGTGTTGGTCATACAGCTTGACAGTTACAGAGCCTGAAATGTTGAAGCTCGAAAAGGGAGATATTTTAAAAATCAATGTGAATGGAAATGTTCACATGATGATGTATGAAGAGTATTCAAAATCTCAAAAATTTGCTGATACCACATACAACTTAACTGGGCGCAGTCAAACAGCATATCTTGAAAGTAAATATTCACCTGTACGCTCTTATTTGCAAGAAAATGAGCGAACCTCAGTTCAACTTGTTCAAGCTGAATTAGATCGAGTTAGTAGTGAAACAGCATTGGATTGGCAGCTTATTGATGAGCTTGGCTGGATTGTTGAAACTGAAAGCTTGAGCTATACGAATCTTGCGCCAATCGATGCGATTAAGCTTATTGCTGAAGCTGGGGGTGGCTTTGTATATAGTGAAAAGGGAAGTAATACACTTTCAATCAGACCGCTTTATAAAAAGACTTTTTGGGACACTCTAAATTTAGATGACTATGATCGAAATTTACCTGAAAGCATTGTTATTCAACATGGTGATAGTTTTGATGAGTTGCTTGATTTTAATGCAATCACATTAACAAACCCTAGAAACGGCAATGTTGGACAGATCCGTAGACGCAACACTGCAGGTGATATTTTATTAGATCCTGTAAGTAATCCATTATTCAATGCTGTAAGCATGGGGGGATTTGGTAAAGCTAAACTAGCCAAGTCAGGAAATGTTGAATCTCATGATTTTGATTTTCCAATAACCTATGAAATCGGGGAGTGTGTACCGGGTGAAATCTTGGCGTTCAATGGTGAGTGGTGGGGCATAGTTGATGCTGTAAGTGTTTCTTTTAATTATGCTGTTGTGAGCCAATCAATTAAGGTGGAGCGTACAATCAATGAGTAATGCATTAAAACGATTAATGGATTTGATGCCTAAAACACCAGAATTTGTTGGTGTAATCACTTCATCAAATCACCCAAATTACAAAGTTTTAGTATCTGATAATTCTGGGCTTGTGATGTGCACCAGTTCAGTTGAATACAAAACTGGTGATCGAGTATTTATCTCGAATAATGAAATCAAAAGATCTGCACCAGAGGGAACTGTGGTTCAGATGGAAGTATGAAATTAACCAAATATGAGCACCCGACCGGGTGCTTTTTTATTGCCAAAAATAGGGGGTTACATGTCTGAAACGCAGGCAACAATTGACGCGTCAGTAGCTATCGCTGCAAGTAAAACCGCGGCATATGGCGGTAGTACTGCTGGTGCTATTACTGCATGGCTTGGGAGTATTGATCTTGCGTTTTGGATCAGTATTTTGATTGCAATCGCTGGCTTAATTATGAACTGGTATTTCGCACGCAAAAAAGACAAGCGTGATGAATTAGAGCACAAGGCCTATATCGCATCACTTCAAATCAAGGGGAAGATTGATGTCAAACAAGACTAAAATCATAGCAACAACATTAAGCGCATCGGCGCTTTTTTTTGCATCTTTAATTGGCTACGAGGGATACAAATCAAAGCCATATTTAGACAGCGCAAAAGTTGCAACAATCGGTATCGGATCGACATCTTACGAAAACGGCACCAAGGTCAAAATGACAGATAAGCCGATTTCTAAAGAACGTGCGGTTCAAATTGCAAAGGCTCATATCGCCAAGGATGAAGTTGCGTTTCGCAAATCTTTATCAGGCGTAAAGCTTACTCAGACTGAATATGACGTATATCTCGACTTTGTTTACAACTATGGCCAAGCCAATTGGAATGGCTCCTCAATGCTTCGTAATTTGAAAGCCGGGCAGTACAAGCAGGCTTGTGCATCACTACTGAAATACAAATACGTTGCAAAGCGTGATTGTTCTATTAGATCTAACGGATGTTATGGCGTTTGGACACGGCAACAGGATCGGTATAACAAATGCATGGGGGTGCAGTAGATGGCTGAATTTATAAAAGTAAGCAATGTCATGCTTGAGTCGAATGGGATCTATTTTATTGAATGCCCAGGCTGTAAATATCTTCACCCTTTGCATGTAGGCCCTCAACATACAATACGTTGGGAGTTTGATGGAAATTTAGAGAAGCCAACTTTTAGCCCAAGTTTGATGGTCAACGGTGGTCATTCAACTCAATGTCATTCATTTATTAGAAATGGTCAGATTCAATTTCTCGCTGATTGTCATCATCAATTAGCTAGTCAAACTGTTGATCTTCCAGAAGTTGAGGAACTATAAATGCAGGCATTCTTAGCGAAATTCTATGAAACCGTCATTATCACTTTGGCGGTTTTTTTATTGTTGACCATAACGGCTTTAGGTATTCAATCTTGGCGCGTAAATCATTTTGAAAGTGAATTTACATTGCTAGATGCAAAATACAAAACAGAAGTTGCTGAAGCCAGAGCATTGGCAGAACAAGCCAAAGCCTCAGCAGCACTCAAAGAGAAACAATGGTCTGAACAACAGTTAAAAGCGGAGCAAAATTACAATGCCAAAATTAAGCAAATTGAGTCTGATGCTGATCTTGCTCAGTCCAATGCTGACAGCTTGTCAAAGCAGCTCAAAATTGCAAGCAGTCGCTTGTCCAGTGCTTCCAAAGAAACCATCATTGAGTACACCAATACCAACAGTGACATACTCGAAAAGTGCATCACAGAATATCAAGAAGTGGCAAAAGCCGCTGATGGACACGCGGCTGATGCAGAAAAATTAAGGGATGCTTGGCCTGAAAATTAATCGCTATACTATTTGCATAATATTACTTTGGCCAAACTTGGAACCAAGTTTGGCCAGAGTTATTAAATATTATAATCTATTGTTTTTATGAGTATTAATTTTTTGATGGGGTGGCATAATGTTACATGAATTAGATGTAATGACAATTTCACCAAAATAATAATAAAAATTGCGTATCATGTATATAAAATCAGTTTTTTTCTAATTCCTTAAGCTTATTTATCCATTTTGAGTAAGCTTCTGTCTGTTGAGGTATGTATTCATAATAATCATATGTGCCTTGTTCACCTGGCATTACATGACCGATCATCAGTTCAGCAACATCACGTGAAGTATAGGCACTAAAGTTTGTTCGTGCCGTTCGACGTAGATCATGCAATGTCCAATGTTTCATGTAATAATCATGATGTCTGCGCAATCTTTCCATAATATTGGCTGGCAAGGCAATTGAGGCTCCATTTCCCATTGGTGTGTCAGCATTATCATTGGTTATAAAAAACTCACTATTATTATGTTCCATTGCATCTATTATTAGCTCCTCCATTTCAGGAAGGATGGGGCGCACTATTTCACGTCCAGTCTTTTTACCTACTTTGTTATTTATAACTGGAACAATCCAAACTTTACGTTTTAAGTCAAAATCACTTTTTTTGGCTTTTCTTAACTCACCATTACGACAACCGAACATCAAACAAAGCTTAAGAAATATCTTATTTTTTGGCAGAATTTTTGATTGATCTATGGCCATTAAAACCATAGTAATTTCTTCATCGCTTAAAATCCGATTAACTCTATTTTTTTCTATTCCTAAATCTTCTTTCGCATAAATATCAGATAGGGCATTAACTTCAAGTAATTCACGCTTCTTAGCCCACTTTAATACTTGCTTGGCATTAGTGAGCACTCTTTCTGCAATTGAGGGTTTTTCTTCAGCAAGTTCTTCTAATATCGCAAGCCATTGCTGTAATGTAATTCGGTCAATAGGCAAATCACCGATTTCAGGAAACACATGTAATTCAAAAGAAGTCTTTATATCTGCTGCAGATGTTTTTTTCTTAACACAGTAACCTTGATACCAATCCTCAAATACTTCTTTAAGTGTGGTTGCATCAATATATTTTTGTTGTTGAACACGAACTTCAATTTTCGGATTTTGGCCCTTATCAAGCAATGAGCGCATTTCTTGTGCTTTATTTCTGGCATCTTTTAAAGAAATGTGAGGGTAGGACCCTAAATCCATTCTTTCAGCTTTACCAGCGAATCTATAGCGCAATTGAAATACTATCTTGCCTTTTGCAGAAACTCTGACACTCATAGAATCTCTATCTGCTACTTCTTCGACTTTGTCTCGCGCCTTACCATTATTGGCTTTAAGCCATGCCTCAGTTAAAGCCATAGTCCACCTGTGTACATAATTTTAAAAGACTAATAAAATTCATGATTATGTACACGCATGTGTACATAATTATAGAGACTTATTGTGTCCTAATATGTCCTAGTGTGACTATATGAAATTTGAGGGATATCTTGAAGAATAAGGGCTTTATTATGATTTTTGTCTTAGTGTGTCTTGGTGTGGCTGAATGGCACTAATCCTTTTGAACGATTAATGCCATAGTTGTTCCATATAAGCCATGACCCTAATCGGCATTAGGGTCAGTTACACAAAAGGTGAAGTATTATTTTTGAGCAAGCCAAGCAGTTAAATCTGCCATTACTTGTTCAAACTTCTCGTTTAGTGGCGCGCCACCTTGTGCTAAGTCAGGTTTACCACCACCTTTACCACCCAACTCAGTAGCTAAGTGTTTGATGATGTCACCCGCTTTTAGATTTGCAGTAAAATCTTTAGCTACAGAAGCGATAAGGCTAACTTTTTCACCCTCTACAGCTGCAAGCACAATCACTGCATTATCTAATTTTGATTTGACACTGTCATGAAGATGGCGAACAGACTTCGCATCTTGTCCCTGAACTGTGGCAATAAGTGTTTGGCGACCTGAAATTTCTGTCACTTGATTGATTAAATCAGAGGCTTGGAAGTTCGCCAATTTTTGATTCAATTGCTCGATATGTTTTTGCAATTGATGTGCTGTTTCTAGAGTTGATTGAACTTTTTCAACTGTTTGATCTTTCTGTGCTTTTAATAAGTCATTGATATGCAAAATGTCTGCATCAAATTTTTGAACAATTTCAAGCGCTTTGGTACCTGTGACAGCTTCAATACGACGAACACCTGCTGCAACACCACTTTCAGAGGTGATTTTAAACAGACCAATATCGCCAGTGCGTTTAACATGGATACCACCACAAAGTTCGATAGAGAAATTTTTCTCATCTTTGATTGAGCCCATAGAAAGTACACGAACTTCATCACCATATTTTTCACCGAACAACATCATTGCGCCTTTTTCTTTAGCGGCATCGATGTCTAAAAGTTCAGTAGAAACGGCGGTGTTTGCAATCACTTCACGGTTTACAATACGTTCAACCTGTTGAATTTGTTCAAATGTCACAGGTTGGTCATTGGCAAAATCAAAACGTAAAATGTCAGAAGCGACCAACGAACCTTTTTGTTGTACGTGCTCGCCCAATACTTGACGTAAAGCGGCATGTAAAAGGTGAGTTGCAGAGTGGTTGCGTGCAGTAGCTTCACGAAGATCGGCTTTTACAATTGCTTCAACATTTTGAGTCGCTTTTAAGCTTCCCATTGTCACGATGCCTTGGTGGACAAACGCGCCGCCAGATTTTTTAGTATCTTGAACTTCAAAAATACCCGTATCGTTTTTGAACACACCTGTATCACCAATTTGACCACCGCTTTCTGCATAGAATGGTGTTTGGTTCAATACGATCAGTGCTTCGTCGCCTTCAGCAATTTCATCAACTTGTACGCCATCTTTGTAGATCGCAATAATTTGACCTTGACCTTGAGTTGCTTCATAGCCATCAAATTGAGTATCGCTATCTACTTTCACAATACTGTTATAGTCAATAGCAAACTTGCCTGCATCACGTGCACGTTGGCGTTGTGCTGCCATTTCAACTTCAAAACCTGCTTCGTCAATTTCCAGTTCGCGTTCACGTGCGATATCTGCAGTTAAATCAGCAGGGAAGCCATAAGTGTCGTAAAGTTTAAAGACTGTTTCGCCTGGAATGGTTTTACCCTTAAGATTGGCTAATTCACCTTCAAGCAGTTTTAATCCTTGTTCAAGCGTTTTCGCAAACAATTCTTCTTCACGAACCAAAGCAGCTTCAATCACATTACGACGCTGTTCAAGCTCAGGATAAGCAGTGCCCATGGCATCGATTAATGGTTGTAACATTTTGTAGAAGAATGTACCCGTTGCGCCCATTTTATTACCGTGACGTACTGCACGACGGATAATACGACGCAATACATAACCACGACCTTCATTTGAAGGATTAACGCCATCTGCGATCAGGAAGCAACATGAACGGGCATGGTCTGCAACTACTTTAAGTGAAGCAGGGTATTCAATTGGTTTATTGTTTGCTTGTGCAGTTGCAACCGCTTCAGATGTATCAACACCAATAATTTCAGCAGCAGATTTTAATAAATTTTGGAACAGGTCAATTTCATAGTTTGAATTGACATGCTGTAAAACAGCAGAAATACGTTCCAAGCCCATGCCTGTATCTACAGATGGTGCAGGAAGATTATGCAGTACGCCATCAGCAGTACGGTTAAACTGCATGAAAACGTTGTTCCAGATTTCAATGAAACGGTCACCATCTTCTTCAGGTGTACCCGGTAAGCCACCCCAAATATGATCGCCATGGTCAAAGAAAATTTCAGAACAAGGACCACACGGACCAGTATCACCCATTGCCCAAAAGTTATCAGAAGCGTATTTTTCGCCTTTATTGTCACCAATACGGATAATACGATCTGCAGCTAAGCCAATTTCCTTGTTCCAAATGTCAAAAGCTTCATCATCTGTATGATAAACAGTGGCATATAATTTATCTTTAGGTAGTGCCAACCATTCTTCACCCGTAAGGAAATCCCAAGCGAAACGAATCGCGTCACGCTTAAAGTAATCACCAAAAGAGAAGTTACCTAACATTTCAAAGAATGTATGGTGACGTGCTGTATAACCGACATTATCTAAGTCGTTGTGCTTACCGCCTGCACGGACACATTTTTGCGACGTCGTTGCGCGAACATAGTCACGTTTTTCTAATCCAAGGAAACAGTCCTTAAACTGGTTCATCCCTGCGTTGGTAAAAAGCAGAGTAGGGTCATTGGCAGGTACAAGTGAACTTGACGCGACACGTGTATGTCCTTGCGATTCAAAGTAGCGCAAAAATGCTTCACGTATTTCAGCAGTTGTCATAAAACGAGTACTCACAACCAAGTCACTCCTTAATTTTCGTATTGGCTAAAAGTGCGTTGCTGAGTCTGATTTTTGCGCTCAGTCACCACACGGGCTTATTTTTAAAAACGCCAAAGTATAACGGAAAATGTAGTGTCCACCAATGATTTTAAGGTGAATTATTGGTATTTCTATACATTTTCAACTTTCGTCTGGAGTAAATTTTGGTTGTATAAATTTAAAACTTAGCCACTTTACCATTATCGTATTTAAGCTTGCTTAAAAAGGGTCAATTCCCAGTAGATCATTATGCTGTAATTTATATTCTTGACCATTAAATTTAATGGTCTGTTGTTGTTTATATTGTTTTTTTACAGATTTGCATGTCTGATAGTTGGTTTTCGTTTGGTCTTTGATTTCTTTTAATACAATATCTTGTAAACCATGTGTGGTTTTGTTGGAAAGCACTAAAATACGTCTTACATCTGAACTGGTATTATTTCCTATACAATTTCCAATTCTTTCATAGCCACTATCATTTGTTCCAATACCCGCAAAAACTTGTTTAATTGGTTGGCGAGGATTAACTTTAAATAAAGCAAGATTATTATGGCTATAGGTAAAACCACCTTCATGTGAGGATGAGGTCTCTAAGCCGATCACATCTGTATTCGGCAAGGTTGAAAATCTTGTGTTGTGGAGTTTTGCTCCATCATAATGATCTGCATCTGAATAAAAAGTTTCTGGGGCTTTATACTTTTGCAGAATTTTATGATGAGAAGAGTCAATTAAATATAAATTTAGATCATGCTCCATATCATCATAAGATTTATAATTAATCGGTTGGCTAATGGCAACCAATTGAATTCTTTGTGTACTGTCCAAATTGATACAGCTTTTATATGTTTTAGCTTCAGTCTTTGCAAAACTTGGGTTGGTTAGTTTAAATTTTTGAATTAAAGAATCTTGTAATTGTTCTGAACAAGCTTGATAAGGTGCTGCAAAACTATTTCCAGTAATCAAAAGCAGTGCAGCGTTCAATACAATTTGTAATGTTTTCATGCGCTCATCTATAAAAAGTTCAAAATACAATTAAATTCCAAAGTCTAAAAAATTAACATGTTCAAAATGATATTTTTTCCCATCAAATTTCATGATATGGCGTTGCTTTTTGACAATACGCTGGGTACTACAGTTTTTTTCGTTAAGTGTTATACGCTCTGTTTTTTCCGTTAATTGAATATCTGCTAAACCATGACTGTTCTGTTTTAAGGGGTGAAGTAAAATTTGAGTCTCAGTTTGTGCATTATTTTCACATAGAGACGGTCTTTCGCCAGCTGAGTAATTCGTCATAAATTTATCTAAAACCAATTGCATTTGTTGATTGCTGATTTTGAATAACTTTATTTCACGTATTGTATAGTAAATTCTACCTAAATGCCCATAGGTTAAGGCTAGACCAATGACTGGTGTCGCATTGTCGGTAGAAAAGTGGTGAATATCAAATTTTAAACTTTCAAACTGACCAGCATTTGAAGAGATGATTTTTGGATAAGTATAATGATTTAAAATTTTTGAAGATGCAGGATCGATCAAATATAAATTCAAATTATAATCCGCAAAGCCAGATTGCATTGGAACAGGATTGCTGATTGCAATAATCTGTTGATGTTTCCCGATCGTTAAGCAGGTTTGTAATACAGGATAAAGGGAATCTAAATTTTGTTGGGTGTTTAAGTTGAATTTTTGAATGAGTTGTTTAGTCTGTGGCTCTGTGCATCGCGAATAGAGATCTTGGGCATGTGTTGATTGTATACATGAAAAAGTTAGTAAAATCATACAGTAAAGGTAAGGTAATTGATTTAATTTAAAAGTATTTTGAATGGGGGAATACATTTATTTTATCCTAAATAAATTAAAAACTTATTTTTGAGAAAATTTTATGACTAAATAAAACATATTTTAACAGTAGACTCTATAAATCTTATAACATATACGCATAAAGTAGTTTGGCTGTAAAAGGACATCTGATGCAACGTGTGGCAATAAACGGATTCGGGCGAATTGGACGGAATGTATTACGTGCTTGGTTTGAAAATCCGAAAAGCTTCCATTTTGAAATTGTTGCCATTAATGATATTGCGGATGTTGAAACGCTGGTTCATTTATTTAAATACGATACAACGCATGGTCGTTTTGATGGTGCGGTGAATATCTTACAAGAAGATGGACAGCTTTATATGTTGATTGACGCACGGCAAATTAAACAGAAAGTTCAAATTTTAAGACAAGCCAATCCTGAATTATTGCCTTGGGAAGCGCTTAATATTGATGTTGTTTTAGAATGTACAGGGCTGTTTCGTTCAAGAGCCGCTGCAACACAACATATAACAGCTGGTGCAAAACGCGTCATTATCGGTGCTGCACCTTTTGATACTGTTGATGCTGCCATTGTTTATGGGGTAAATCATCATGATGTTAAAGCTAGTGATCAAATTATTTCGGGTGTGTCATGTACCACACAAGCTTTAGTCCCTTTGGTCAAAATTATTGATGATGCATTTGGAATTGACAGCGCATTAATGACTGAAATTCATGCGGTCACAGCAGATCAATCTGTACTGGATCATGCACATCGAGATTTACGCCGCGCACGTGCCTCAGGACAAAATATTATTCCAACTACATCTTCTGCTTTGGGTGCATTAAAACAAGTCATGCCCAAAATGGAAAACCGTATTGATGGTTTTTCAATCCGTGTACCAACAATTAATGTTGCCGCCATTGATTTAACATTTATTGCTAAAGCGCCTGTAACAGCTCATTTAATTAACCAAACCTTAATTCAAGCAGCAAAATATGATTATGCTGAGATTATGTCTGTTACAGATGAGCAATTGGTTTCAAGTGACTTTAATCATTCACCTTATTCACTGATTGTTGATCTGACTCAAACTATGGTCGTGGGTCAACAGGCGAAAGTGTTTGCTTGGTATGATAACGAATGGGGCTATGCAAATCGCTTGTTAGATTTGTGTGAATCATTTTATTAATCTAATATTTATCACTTAAAAATAACTTTAATGACTTGAGTTTAATCAAGACGAAGATTGACATGTTTTGTTGGGGGGGAATGATGTTTTTCATATATTTGGTTATTGTGATTCTTTATCTGGCCATGATGTTTGTGATTTGGCAAATGGGAAAGTTAAAGAAAGAAAACCTTGAATGGCTTAAGCATGTGCAGAATCATGAGCAACAGATCCATGCACAAGAGCAACATCTCAAACAAACCTTACAAATTATGCAAGATTTGGCTAAAAAAATGCATGTACAGCAGGAAGTTTTAGACAATACCTCAACACGTTTGACTCAAGTTGAGTTTCAAAATGCTGAATTAATTAAAATATTACAGCAAAATTCAAAACCTTAATTGAGGTTTTGAATTGCATCAAGTCAGGAGTGACAGGCTATTGAGAACGTTTAAAGCATAAAGTATCTCAAAATCCCTGTTGCAATGATACTGATCAGTACAGTGGGTAATAATGAAAAATAACAAGCTGCGAATAGTGTGATGATAATTGCAATCAAGTTGGCTGGTTGATCTGTAACAAAGTAGGGTGCAATCACTGATATCAAAACACAGCCGGGGATAACCTGTAAAATTCGCGTGGTTCTTTTGCTGAGATGTCTATTCTTTAACAGTAAATAGCCTAAAATTCGAGTTAAGTAGGTTGTTAATCCCACACAAACAATGGCGATGAATGTCGTCATATGAATCATTCTTCATCTCCAATCAGTAAAAAAGCAGCGATAATTCCTGAAATAGAACCAATCAATACATACCAGCCTTTGGGTAGATAATAATAGGCCAGTGCAGCGGCAATCAGACTAATCAACCAAGGCAGTGCGGGTTTAAAGCCTTTCCACATTCCGCGTAAAAGCACCAGAAAAACTGCGGGGAATGCCATGTCAAAACCAAACTTTGTGACATCACCAAGGAAAGAACCAATGCCGACTCCCATAGTGGTAAAAACCACCCACATAACATATAACGCAAAACAAAGGCCGATATAAAAAAACACACTAAATCCTGCATAGGGATTGCGAGGGTTTTGTTTGTGTGAATCCGTAATGCTAAGGGCCCAACTCTCATCACACATAAAAAATAATAATGGAAGGGCTTTACGATTGGGCAAATGTCGAATATAGGGTGCTAAACTTGCACCCATTAAAATATGGCGGCTGTTGACCAGAAAAGTGATCAGAATTAAAAACAACAATTGAGGTGGTTGCGTCCAGACTTCAATAATGGCGAATTCAGAACCACCAGCAAAATTGAGTCCTGTTAACAATGGAACTTCTAAGGCAGAAAATCCTTTTTGCGCTGCTTGCGTTCCTAAAACCAGTGCAAAAGGGATAATACCCAGTAGCATTGGAATAGAGGTTTTAAGCCCACGTACAAACTCTCTAAATTCAATTGAATAGGTCAGTTCAGTCGTAGCGTTCTTAAAACTTAACATGAGTCGCTCAATGGTCGGTAAAACAAGATGATTTTTATTTTATGCCAATTGATTCGCTATATTTTGCTAAAATTGCTGCCTGTAAAATAATTTTTGCAATATTATTGCTGGAATATGTTATTTTTTGGTTTTATCTACTAGAAATAATTTTATGAAATTGGATCAGATAGATCGGCGTATTCTGTGTGCATTACAACGTAATGGAAAACTACAAAATAATGAATTGGCAGAACAGATAGGTTTATCCGCTTCACCTTGTTTAAGACGAGTAAAGCAACTGGAGGATGAGGGGATCATTGACCAATATGTTGCATTGGTCAATCCACACAAAGTAGATCTTAGTTTGACAGTCTTTGCACGAATTTGGTTAAAGAGTCAGGATGAACAAGCGGTCAATCGATTTATCGAAAGCATTATGAATATTTCTGAAATTGTTGAATGTCAACTTATGGCAGGAGATTGTGATTTTTTCTTACGTATTGTGGTTTCTGATTTAGAGGCATATCGTAAATTTCAAATTAATCATTTAAATAAAATTCCAGGGATCCAGAATGTCAAAACTGAAATCCCTTTACAGAAGATTAAACAGACCACAGCCTTACCGCTGGATTAGTTTTTTTGATTCGCTTTCGAATAACTTTAAATATTTTATCGGCACTTGTTCAGTCAACCAAACCCCATTTTCAGCACAATAAAATTGGAAACCATCTTGATGCATCTGTTTGGTGTCTAGGATGAAAATGATGACTTTGCCATGTCGTTGTCCCACTTTCTGGGCTGTGACTAAATCAGCAGATAAATGTACGTGATGACGTTCACCTGAAATTAAGCCTTTTTCTAAAATACTGTCGACAAAGCGAGTTGCTGTGCCATGAAAAAGTGTATCGGGTGGCGTAATAGCAACATACTCACGTTGAACCTGAGCACTAGAGTGACCTTGTACTGCGCGGATTTTGTTTTGATCAGGTGAAAGTTGGAAGCGTTTTTTATCACTGCTTTCAACGACCTCAATCAACTCTACGAGTTTAAGTGGTCTTCTGTGTTTGATCATTTGCTGTAAAAGGATGTGTACATCCGTCCAGCCTTCAGAATCGAGTTGGATTGCAATGGTTTCTGGTTGATGTCGAAGTACTAAACTTAGAAATTTACTATGTTCGCGTAATGTTTTTTCTGAAGATTTCATTTGTTATTCTTACATGATATGGATTTGGATATAAAATTAAGGCTGAGTTTCAATTGCTCTTACGACACTATCTACTGAATATTGTCCCCATTTAGAGAGTTGCTCGATAAATAGATTGATTGCATGACTATCAAAATGCGCAACCAGCATATAGCAAGCGGAACCACAGACTTTATAGCAACTTTCAATTGACTCAAATTGAGCGATAAATGCTTCAAACTGTTCAAATTCATTAGTCTGCATCATCACACGTATAAATTGTGTTGATTGGTTCTGTAGCGTAATCGTATATTTCTGAATTGTGCCTTCATCTTGCATTCGCGCAATGCGACTTCCTACAGCTTGGCCTGTACGGTGTACTAATTTTCCGATCTCTTTATTGCTTAACCGAGAATCAGTTTTTAGTATTTTTAAAATTTTGAGGTCAATTGGGTCATTTGGCAACATAGTGAATTGAACAAATTTTCAGTTTGAAAGTTTCTAATCGATTATTCTTTCATGAGTGACTGCAAATCGCCAGTTGTTTTGATTAATCTTATAAAAACATCAACACAAGGGTTAGGGAAACACCATGAGTCAAACAGCATTATTAGTGATAGATGTACAAAACGATTATTTTCCTCAAGGGAAGATGGAGTTGTTCTGTGCGGAACAGGCTTTAAAACATATCAATCGATTGGAAGATCTATTTATAAAGCGTGAGCAGCCGATTATTTATATTCAGCATATTGCCAATCAACCCAATGCTACATTTTTTGAAGCAGGAACGCAGGGTGTAGCACTACATTCGGGTTTACGTGTTAAGATCGATTCAATTGTGATTGAAAAACATTATCCCAATAGCTTTTTTCAAACCACTTTAAAAGCAGAATTAGAGCGACTGAATGTTGATAAATTGGTGATTAGTGGCATGATGACGCATATGTGTGTTGATGCGACGTCACGTGCAGCGGCAGAATTTGCTTATCAACCGACGATCATTGCAGACGCTACAGCGACGCGTCAATTGAGCTATTCAGGCAAAACAGTTGAAGCAGAAGATGTACAAACAGCCTGTTTGTCAGCCTTTCAAATGTTTTCACAAGTGGTGAGTATCGAGGACTATTTAAAATAGCTGAAAGAGTCAAAATAACAGGGAAGTACAGCGATTCGATTTTGTACTTCCCTTTAAATCTGAATAAAAATTTATTCTTGGTTTAAGAAACCTTCTTTGATTTTTTCAGGTAAACCTGTATGCCACCATGTATAAATGGAAGATTTTATTTCGTCATCTTGTTCAGGATCATTGAAAGGTTCATCATCTTCACGAATCAACTCATCGCCTTCAAATTTAAACCAGAATTCCCACGGGTCATCATCCCCACTACCCCAAGCCAGAGTGTGAATTTCAGGGAGTAATGCTTTTAAGAAAAGTAGGATTGCTTCGATAAACTCATCACCCGAAGAACCATGCACAAAATGGGCAACTGAATAGCCTGCAATAGTGTGTAATGATTCAGGACCCAAATCAAACTCAATATTGTCAACTGTATTTAAAAGATCTTCTGCAAGTTCTTGCCCCAATTGTGAATTGAGCTCAACTGCAACAGCAATAAATTTGTCTTGTTCACCGCGATGCTCTTGAAATAAACGGCCTAGCTTTTGCATGATTTCCGTATTTGGATGCGTGTAATATAAGTTGCTATGTAGTTCCATACTTCCCCAGTTTTTAGTATTTCAGTTGCTTTAAATAGATGCTGTTTTTCTAAACGAATAAATTATATTTTCAACAACGCAAATAGCAATCAACACTTGTGTGAAAAGTTAAATAAATACAAAGAATTGAAGTGGGGTAATGTGTAATAGATAGTTTTTTGCCTAAATTATGCATAAGTGGTCAAATTATCTAGGCATCAAAAGTTATTTTATTAATGCATGGCGCAGATGATCGTGCTAAAATAAGAGAAATCGGGTGTGTTCCCGATTTTTTTATGCGGATTACTTCCGCGCTGACAGGATTTAGGTTTACAACATGCCCATTTCAGAGACATGGTTATTACCTGATGGTGTAGCTGATGTATTACCAGAGCAAGCGCAAGTAATTGAAAAATTGCGCCGTGAAGCTTTAGATTTCCTCGCATCACGAGGTTATCAGCTGGTGTATACGCCATTCATCGAATACATCGAATCTCTTTCTTCTCTCTCCGAATCGAATCAAGATTTAGACTTAGCCACTTTTAAAGTCATCGACCAACTTTCAGGTCGTTTACTTGGTGTGCGTGCCGATATGACACCACAAGTGGCTCGTATTGATGCCCATGTACATCAAGTACAAGGTGTGGCGCGTTACTGCTATGCAGGAACTGTACTTCATACTAAACCACAAGGTTTTAATACCACGCGTGCACCACTTCAGTTAGGTGCAGAGTTATTTGGTTCAGACAGTATTGACGCAGACGTTGAAATGATCGATGTGATGCTCAATCTGCTTAATACCGCGGGTTTAGCTGATGGTATCCATCTTGATTTAGGGCATGTAGGACTGTTTAGAAGTCTGGTAAAACATGTGGGTTTAAACAAATCAACAGAAAGCCATTTATCTGATTTGTATCAGCGCAAAGCACTACCAGAACTTGCTGAATTCACTCAAAATTTAGAATTTGGTTCTGATTTTTATGCTTTAGGTCGTTATGCAAGTGATCTGGATGCATTGCAAGCGAATATTAGCGCAGAAATTTTTGCTGATGAAGCATTTAAAAATGCTTTTGAGGTACTTAAAACAACATATACAGAAATTCAAGCACGTTGGCCAAAACTCAATATTGGTATCGATGTTGTAGAGCTTCGTTCGTACCATTACCACACTGGGTTAATGTATGCCGTGTATGCACCAAACCGTGCTGCACCGTTGGCACAAGGTGGTCGTTATGATGGTATTGGTGAACACTTTGGACGCGCGCGTCCTGCAACAGGCTTTTCTTGTGACTTGTATTCCTTAAGTGCGGGTCAACGTCAACAGATTGAAAAAGTGGTTGCACCGAAAGGTACCGAATCCACTTTGCTGGATGCGATTGCCGTAGCACGTCAACAAGGTTTAAGTGTAATTCAGTTATTGGGTAATGACGATTTAAACTCAGTTCCAAATGCAACCCACCAGATGGTGAATGTTGCCGGTGAGTGGAAAATCGAAACAATTTAAGGATCAGATTGAATGTTCATGTCATTCGATTTGGTTTTCTATTTTAACAGCATGATGTAATGAGGCTATTATGGGCAAAAGTGTTGTGGTACTCGGTACCCAATGGGGCGACGAAGGTAAAGGTAAAATCGTTGACCTGCTCACAGATCAAGCAGCTGCGGTAGTACGTTATCAAGGCGGACATAACGCAGGGCATACGCTCGTCGTTGGTGGTAAGAAAACAGTTCTTCACCTCATTCCATCAGGTATTTTACGTGAAAACGTACTTTGCTTAATTGGCAATGGTGTTGTACTTTCACCTGAAGCATTGATCAAAGAGATGGATATTCTTGAGAAAGAAGGCGTACCCGTTCGTGAACGTCTGCGTATTTCTCCAAACTGTCCGTTGATTCTTCCTCACCATATTGCACTTGATCAAGCGCGTGAGAAAAAACGTGGTAATGCCAAAATCGGTACAACTGGTCGTGGTATTGGCCCTGCTTATGAAGATAAAGTAGCTCGTCGTGCGATTCGTGTTGCAGATTTAGTACGTGGTGGCGATCATCTTAAAGCACTGCTTGAAGAGCTTCTTGAATACCATAACTTCCAATTGACTCAATTCTTCGGTGTTGAAGCCGTTAAAGTTGAAGATGTTTTGGCACTTTGTGATCAATGGCGTGAAGTGGTTAAGCCATTAGTTTTAGATGTGATTACAACATTGCATAACTATCGTAAAGATGGTGCAAACATCATGTTTGAAGGTGCGCAAGGTTCACTTCTTGATGTTGATCATGGTACATACCCATATGTAACTTCATCGAATACTACCGCTGGTGGTGTAAGTTCAGGTTCAGGTCTTGGTCCATTGCATCTTGACTATGTTTTGGGAATTACCAAAGCCTATACAACTCGTGTAGGTGCAGGTCCATTCCCAACTGAGCTTGTTTATGATGCTGCCAATGATGTTGGTGATGCAGTTGGTAAACACTTGGGTACTGTGGGTTCAGAATTTGGTGCGTCGACTGGTCGTCAGCGTCGTTGTGGTTGGTTTGATGCTGAAATCTTACGTCGTTCTGTAGATGTAAACTCATTATCAGGTATTTGCTTAACTAAACTTGATGTTTTAGATGGTTTGGAAGAAGTAAAAATCTGTGTCGGTTATGAAGCTGCGGATTCAGGTTGTGTAGGTTCTACAGATGCACTTGCATTTGAAACCTTAAAACCAATTTATGAAACTATGCCAGGTTGGTCTGAGTCTACGTTTGGTGCGAAATCATTAGATCAATTGCCACAAAATGCAATTAATTATGTAAAACGTATTGAGCAGTTGATTGAATGTCCTATCGACATCATTTCAACAGGTCCAGATCGTGATGAAACAATTGTGATGCGTCATCCATTTGATGCTTAATTGATTCAATCTTTAAAAAGCTCCTTCGGGAGCTTTTTTTATTGTTATTGTTTTTAGGCGTTTTAAATAAACTGTGATTATATTTTGATTTTTTTTGTAAAATACAACATAATGCAGCCGCTAAGAGCTGAGCTTCGTTTTGAAGCTTGCAATAAGATCTATGAAATTTGGTGAAAATAATGATTAACAAGAAACTATTACTTGGATTAGGGTTGGCTATAGGCTTAACAGGTTGTACAACTGTTGCTGAATTAACGGGTAATGATTCTGCGACGCTAAACCTCAATGCAGCAGCAGATTATAAACTTCTTGTAGATGATGCAAGGGCACAAAAAGCACTTGATACAACATCTGCAACATATAAACGAGTCAATGCTGTTTTCTTAAAGATGAAACCTTTTGCTGATCAAGCAAATCAAACTGGTCAAAAATTTGACTGGCAATTGAGTGTACTTAAATCAAATGAACTCAATGCATTTGTAATGCCTGGCGGTAAGGTTGTATTCTTTACAGGTATTGTCAATCAATTGAAACTGACTGATGCTGAAATTGCTGCCATTATGGGACATGAAATGACCCATGCCTTAGAGGAGCATTCTAAACGTGGTGCTGGTGCAACGGCAATTACTGACTTTGCTGTGAAAATGGGCAAAACCTATGCAGGCGATAAATTGGGTTCAGTCGGCACTCAAGCTTTAGACATCGGGAGTAAATATGGTGTAGGTCTGCCATATTCACGTAGTTTAGAATCATCTGCTGACCGTGGTGGATTAATGCTTATGGCGAAAGCTGGCTATAATCCTGAAGCGGCAATCAGTGTTTGGCAAAAAATGAACAAGATTGATGGCGGCAGTAATAATGGTGTACAGAAGTTCACTTCAACACATCCATCAAATAACGACCGTATATCAGATTTAAACAAAAATATGGTTGAAGCAAAGCAAATCTATCAATCTGTTGTTAAAAAGTAATTTGATCGCAGAGTGTTCAGCCCGATGTAAATCGGGCTTTTTATTTAAAGCTAAAAAAGACTAAAGTCGATATCAATCAGGCTAGGTTTTCAAGCTTAGCTTGTTAAAATGTCCTTTTATATACACATTGAGTTTGTAGGATGCAAAAGAATATATCGAGCACAATATTTTACTCTCTGATTTTCGCAATGGGCGGTGCTCCAACGATTGCAATGCTGATTATTCAGGCTCAAACCACTGATCTGAATATTATCAATAATGCATTGTTAGGTCTGAGTGTAATGGTTGCATGTGTGCTGGTTCCTGTTATTTTGATCCAAAATGCATTTTTATTTATCAAAAGAAACGACCAATTGTTAGAGACAAAAATTATTCCATTGAAAAACATATATTTGATGCTTAATGTGATTTGTCTCATCTATTGGTTGGCGATTCAATTTTTGTAAAATTTCACTTACATAATTAATATGAATTAATGGATCTTATTGATTTAACCTTATGTAACATTTGCATATAATCCACAGTGCTTTTCATTGTTCTCCATGGAGTTGATTATAATGAACAATAAATTAATGCTTAGTCTTTGTGCGGCGACTGCCATTTCAATTTCAGGGTGCTCAACTATTGCGGATATGGCAGGTGCTGATTCTGCAACGCTTAATTTAAACGCAACACAAGGCTTTAATAAAACGGTGCAAGAAGCACGTTTGAATAAGACTCTAGATACAACTTCTGCAACTTATAAAAAAGTGAATGCAGCATTTATCCGATTAAAACCTTTTGCAGATCAAATGAACCAAACGGGTCAAAGATTTGATTGGCAGTTGGCTGTCCTTAAGTCAGACGAAATCAATGCTTATGTCGCACCCGGTGGTAAAGTGGTTTTTTACACAGGGATTGTAAATCGACTCAATCTATCTGAAGCTGAAGTTGCTGCAGTAATGGGACATGAAATGACCCATGCTTTAGAAGAACATTCTAAACAAAAATTAGGTGCGCAAGCGTTGACCAATCTTGCAGTAGGAATTGGTAAATCGTATGCAGGTAGCCAAATTGGTGAATTAGGTAATGCTGCTCTCGATTTGGGAAGCCAAGTTGGAGTGGGTTTACCATACTCACGTAGTTTAGAGAGCCGTGCAGATGAGGGCGGCTTAATGATGATGGCAAAAGCTGGCTATAATCCTCAAGCAGCAATTAGCTTGTGGGAAAAAATGGCGAAACAGGGTGGAGGAAAAGGTTCTGCATTACTGTCAACACATCCATCTGATGTTAATCGTATCAATGCAATGAAAAAGAATTTACCTGCTGCAATGGCAGTTTATACTGCGCGAGGCGGAAGATAAGTTTTTTGATAAAACCTATCGAATAAAAAAGGATGCTTATGCATCCTTTTTTATTGAAAACAACGTAGAACAATGAGCGTTTCAAAAATTGTGCTTAAGGTGCAGGGTTTGGCTGCTGCTGATGAATCGCATCTATTTCCAATAAGATTTCTTCAGACAATTGGGTATCAAAGGCCTGAATATTCTCTTTTAGTTGCTCGAGCGTAGTCGCACCAATAATGGTACTACTCACAAAAAATTGTTGTTTAATAAATGCTAAAGCCAATTGGGTAAGGCTTAAACCATGTTTTTCTGCAAGCTGTGCATATTGTTCTGTCGCCCAATCGCTCTGTGGATTGCTATAGCGGCTAAAGCGAGAAAATAGTGTAATACGTCCTTTTTCAGGGCGTGCGCCGTGGCGATACTTGCCAGTTAAGTAACCAAAGGCTAAGGGTGAGTAAGCGAGTAAGCCAACGCCCTCGTGTTGTGCGATCTCAGACATCCCAATTTCATAAGTACGATTGAGCAAACTATAAGGGTTTTGTACACTCACAATTTTTTCTAAGCCCAATTGTTCAGCTAAATGTAAAAACTTTAAGGTACCCCAAGGTGTCTCATTGGATAAGCCAATATGACGAATACGCCCTTTTTTAACTTCTTTCGAGAGTGCTTCTAAGGTTTCAGCAAGCGGGGTGATGTCTTGTGTACGTGCCGCAAGCTGATTGCTGTAACCCAGCGTGCCAAAGAAGTTAACAGGGCGTTGTGGCCAGTGCAGTTGATAAAGATCTATATAGTCTGTTTGTAAGCGCTTGAGCGAGCTATCAATAGCACTACTGATCTCTGCTTCTATAAACTTGGTATGCCCATCACGAATTTGACTGCCACCTTGTTGGGGGCCTGCAATTTTTGTGGCAATGATAAGTTTGTCACGCTGACCGTTTTGAGCAATCCAATTCCCTATGATGCTTTCAGTCGATCCCTGTGTCTCTGGTTTAGGGGGTACCGGATACATTTCAGCAGTATCCCAGAAATGGATATTTTGATCGATTGCATAAGCAAGTTGTTCAAATGCTTCATTCTGATTATTTTGTTCACCAAAGGTCATGGTACCTAAACAAATTTCAGGGACCACAAGATCAGAATGCCCTAAACGATTTGACTTCATTTTATGTCCTTCAAAACTAATATTCAGTATCTTGTGAGAATAATAGCGTAATTTAAATTTGATAACTAAGTGAAAAAATGTTTCTAATTATCAAAATAAGATAAAGTTATCTGATTCTTTTATAAAATGCTCATTTTAGCTTGGTCTAGTTTTATAGCATGGTCATGAGACCAGCTCACAGTCATTCACTGTGTAGTTCTAGCAACATGAAAAAAGCAAACTCGGGAGTTTGCTTTTAAACTATATTTCAACTTTTTGACAATATTTGATATTTACCCCATTCAACATAATTCTTTAAGGAAATAAATTCTCAAATTTGTTCTCAAGTTTTATTCATCATCTGTGCTTAGTTCGTCTTCAGAAAAATTAGATTCTTCTAAAGATACATCAAATATAAGGATGGCTTTACCGTCGGTTTCGATCATGCCTTGTTCTTCAAGTGTTTTTAGAACACGACCAACCATTTCACGGGAACAGCCCACAATACGACCAATTTCTTGGCGAGTAATGCGGATTTGGCGGCCGTTTGGCAAGATCATCGCTTCAGGCTGTGCTGAAAGATCAATTAAACAACGTGCAATACGACCAGATACATCAATAAATGCAAGGTCAGTTACTTTGCGTGTTGTATTTTTTAAACGACGAACAAGTTGTGCAAATACGGCATAACTTAAGTCAGGATATTGTTTACTAATTTCGTGGAAATTGTCATATGAAATTTCAGCAATTTCACATACGTCACGGGTTCTTACTTCCGCAGTACGTTGTGGATTCTGCTCAAATAATCCCATTTCCCCAAAAAAGTCCCCAGGGTTCAAATATGCAACAACAATTTCACGTTCATCATCTTCACGTAAAATAATTGAAACTGAACCTTTTAAAATTAAATACAGTGATTTTGACTCTGAACCTGCATCAATAATCGTTGAGCGTTTTGGAAAACGATTGATGTGGGCTCTTTTGAGCAAAGCTTTGACTGACTCAGGTAGTTGACCAGGAGACAAAGCATCTGTACTAAGTTGTGCAAAATTAGAAGACATGCTTAAAAATTCCGAATTGGATAATAACTAGATCTGTTGATCTAAATTGAACTCGTCACGTAGAAGCAGTAGAGATGAAATTCCTTATCAACTCATTTTATGCTAGTGTACAGGTACCCCGTAAATTTATAGCTTTTTTTAGGTAGTTGCAATGCAAACTAGCGTTCATTGGTTAGAGAATGTTGCTTTCGAAGCAAAATCAGAAAGTGGTCATCAAATTGTGATGGATGGTTCTGCTGAATATGGTGGTGAAAACCGTGGCCCACGTCCTATGGAACTCATATTAATGGGACTTGGTGGGTGTGCTTCATTCGATATTGTGACCATTTTAAAGAAATCTAGGCAAAATGTAACAAATGTTGTTTGTCAGCTCAAAGCGGATCGAGCAGACACGATTCCAGCTGTATTTACGAAGATACATTTACATTTTGTGGTAACAGGGCATGATGTAAAAGAGAAGCAAGTAGCGAAAGCTGTTGAATTATCAGCCGAAAAGTATTGCTCAGCAAGTAAAATGCTATCCGATGGTGGTGTTGAAATCACCCATGATTTTGAAATAATTTTAGCTGAATAATTAAATTATTATTCTAAAAAGCCAATCCTTAGATTGGCTTTTTTTTATGTGCTCTAACTTTTTAAATTCATGACTCATGCTAACAATTTTTTAAAAAATAAATTATTACAAAATGTGTATTTCTTTAAAAGGACCATTTTTGAAACAAATGTTCAAAGTTTTCTTTGCATTTTGCTTGCAAAATTAAAGTGATAAAAATAATTGTGGATCAACTCGGGCATTATTTAAGCTCATTCCCCAGTGTAGATGTGGACCTGTTACTCGTCCTGTTTTACCCACCAATCCCAATAATTCACCTTGTTTCAAGATTTGCCCTTTTTCTACATTGATTTTACTGAGGTGGCAAAACATGCTGATCAGACCTTGTCCGTGATCAATCATAACGGTATTTCCATTAAAGAAATAATTGCCTGTGGCAACCACTGTTCCTGCGGCAGGCGCAACCACTTTTTGTCCGATGGGGGCAGGGATATCTAAACCAGAATGTGGAGCACGTTCTTCACCATTAAAAAAGCGTTTACGACCAAATGAATTACTAAATTTTCCTGCTGTAGGACGGATAAATGTTGGAAAGTCTTTCCATTGTGCAGGGCTAAAAGAGCTATAAACACTGTTTTGTTCTTTCGCTTCTTGGCTATAACGATCAAGTTGTTCTTGATTCGGATTGACGTAGTCCTGATTTTTTACATTGAGGCGCTGCTCAGCGTATTTAAATGGCTTCACTTCAATATTAATTGGGCCTTTAGAGCTTTGTAATTGCAGTGTACCCAGTGGCGCTGAAAGCGGAATACCAAAAACAATATGGTTTACTGCATTTTCACCATCCACGATCAAGACAGGTTTGTCTTGATAAGTGACATTTAACACGGTTTTAGCAACAGGAATAACCGCTATGCCACCTGCACGACGTGAGTCTTGAGGTAAGGCAAAAGCTTGTGTTGCTATAATTAAGCTAGATAGTAGGAAAAGTTTTTTGATTGAAGGCATAAATAACATACAAGGTTTAATTTTTTGTAGTATCTCGCTTTTTTATTCAGATGCTCAAGCATGTGATTGTTAAATTGTAAGTAGAGTGTTCTTGATGACTATTCAAAATACTGTAGGGCAATGAATATTACCCAATTATTTGAATATCTGATTTGTTAAGAAAGATTCAAGAGATCTAATTGAGAACATTGGTCAATAGGCTTGATAAGCGAGTTGATTGAAATATGAATAGTGTAAAGATATTGATCAATTTAAATTATTAAAATTATTTAATAATTCTATTAAATTTGTCTTAATAGTTGGTTTTATGTTTCAATTGCTATGTTCTTCATTCAATAACAATAATTGGCCTCAGTATGACGAAACCTAAATTTTTACATGAATTACCAATTGAGCAGTTAAAGCAGATGTCTCAAGAAGACATAAAGCAAACAATAAAAGCAGAGCAGCTTTATTTTCGACACAGACCCAAAAAGATCTATTACCTTGCGGTAAATGGGGCTAAAACCAAAAATGGTGGGTTAGTTAAAGCGACTGCATTGCAAAGCCGAATAGGTGGATTGCCTATTGCTTTAGTTGGTGACGATGCTATTTACGCAGATGGGACAATTTCTAAAATCATTTCAGGTGCTGGCAAGGGTTGTCTTATAAATGGTCAGTCCGCTGCATTGGTAGGAAGCCACTTAGAGAATGGTGATGAGATTGTCGATAGCCCTAATAACTCTGTAGCTATAAATATCTTTATCGGTGATAAGGCCCCTGAAGGCTTTTTGTGCCAAGATGGTTTTAATCATGACTAAAGGTTTTGCAATTCATAACTCTATGACAAATCATGGAGGCATCATTCAAGCAACACAACAACGAACATCTCAAATGGGAAATCTATTTCTACGTGCTGGAGATGGTCACTTTTGCCCTAAGTGCAAATGTTGGTCTGAAATTGTTAAAAGCCATGATCATATTATTATGGATGGCAAAGCTGTTGCTTATGTTGATGACTTATTGACTTGTGGAGCTAAAATTTTACCTAAACAAGATCATGTTGTTGGAACAAGCCAAGGTGAGAATTATAGAAGTTCTTCAAGCTCAAAAGAGCCTTTACAAAATAGCTTTATAGATAAAGTAATCTCAACAAATTTTGGTTTGCAACACCAATTGTTAGATAAAGCTACTCAGAAACCGTTAGTTGATTTTCCATACCAATTGAAACGTGCAAACGGTGAAGTTATTGAGGGGAAAACTGATGAAGATGGAAATACAGTTCATATTGATTCAGGTGATCAAGAGGAACAGGTAGAGCTAATAATTTATGACCTTTCTAAACCAATGCCTCCACTAGATGATGACTTAGGGTAAAAAATTATGGCTGACGTTATTGTAACTGATAAGGGTATGTTTCCTAGGGATGTTGAAGTTTGTAACTATCCCTCTGTAACGTGTAATCCAGCGTTTAAAGTTGGTAATTACTACATTGCTGCGCCTTACAATTTTTTCTTTGACGAAGATCATTGGCAAAGGCTGGAACGCACAAATAAAGTAGAGTTTCTACTGGCTTTACGTTTTGGTATGGAATATGACATAAACAAATTTGGTGATGGAATGATTAATAAGCTTTCCTTCAACACTATGATGTATGTAAAGTTTCAACAGTATGTACGGAAACACTCAATGCATGAAGCCAGTAAATTAGTTGCTCAATTTCAAAAACAAACCTTTTCAATCAGACTTAAAACAGGATTTAGTTTTTTTGATGTATTGGCAGTAATAGGAATTGCAAAAAATATTACTGTTCCAGAAACCATAGTACATCTTCGGCAATTGGCTGAAAATAATCATTGTCCTCTATATGTAAACAGATCCACATTTAAAAATATATTTAATGAAGATTATCATTCGGGAATGTTAAAACAGTTAACAGGAGATGGAACGTATAAGGGGGAAGGTTCTGTTGTAGACTTGAAGCAGTTTGACAATAAAGGAAGTGGGTAATTATGAAATTTAAATTTTTAACTCTAATATTAATACCACTGGTATCGATAGGATGTTCTGCTAATGAAATAACAAAAAAAGACATTCAAAAATACGTAGAAACAAGTGATGTATTTATCAATATTGATACACCTATTTATAGATTAGCTGACACGACTAAGAAAAATGCGATGGCTGACGCAATTTATAAATCATCATTAGCCAAGCTTTATTTTTTAAAAAGTTATGAGAAAGAGCTATTCCCTATTTACAATCTCGAAGACAAGATGATGTCTGAAAACTTCTTTGGCTATTGTTGGATGGGAAAATTCATCAATGATTATAAATCCTTTGCACCCAAGCCTTCTTTAGTAGATGTTGAAACATTGCAATGGCTGGATAAAAAGCGCGCTATATGGGCTCAGCATATTAGTAAAAAATTTGGGAATGATACGTCCGTTAAAAATTACTGTCCTTACTAACAGGTACAGCCGATATATTTACTTTTAAAGTTATGAGTAATATAGTCTTAAAAATGTTGCAAAAATAGGTTGATAAAAATAATGGTAAATCAACCTGATTTAAACTAAATAGCGGCTTAATTTTTTTGTTGTAGTGTATCGTTTTATCGAATTGAGGGGATATTTTCACTAATTGGATGAATTACGCATCCCCATTCAAAAATAGATCATACAATCGTCACCTCGAAAAATCACATGCCTAATTAATTAAGCATGTGATTATGATCGATCAATAAAGTCTTTGAAAACTAAAACTTAAAAACTAAGCTTTAAAAGCTAAAGTTTAAAATTAGGATTTATAAGGTTTAGCACGGCGGAGTTGATGCAATACTGAAACCAATAAATCAATTTCCTCAGTGGTATTATAAAACGCAAGAGAAGGGCGTACAGTACGTTCAACACCGAAACGGCGTAAGATCGGTTGGGCACAATGATGCCCAGTACGCACGGCGATACCATATTGATTGAGTACTTTCCCGACCTCTTCCGTTTCATAGCCTGCCAGTGTAAAAGACATCACACTGGCTTTATTTAATGCAGTACCAATCAGGCGTAGTCCAGAAACGCTTTGTAGTGCATGTTGACCATATTCAAGCAAGTCATGTTCATAACGTGCAATGTTATGGATTCCAATACTTTCTACGTATTCTAAAGCAGCACCTAAGCCAACAGCATCTGCAATATTCCCCGTACCTGCTTCAAATTTATTTGGGGCAGGTTGATAGACTACATTCTCAAACGTCACATCCTGAATCATATTTCCGCCGCCTTCCCATACAGGCATGCTATCAAGTAATTCAGACTTGGCATAAACAGCGCCAATACCCGTTGGGCCAAAAACTTTATGCCCAGAAAACACAAAGAAATCGGCATCTAAGGCAGTAACATTGGTGGGCATATGCGAAACAGACTGAGCACCATCAATCAAAACTCGCACACCTGCTGCATGCGCCAATGCAATAATTTCTTGAGTAGGCGTTACAGTACCCAAAGCATTAGAAACCTGTGTGATCGAAACCAGTTTGGTTCTAGGATTAAGCAATTTTACAAATTCCTCAATTTGAATCTGACCAGTATCATCCACAGGAATTACACGGAGTTTTGCACCAGTTTCTTTACTAAGTTGGTACCAAGGCACAATATTGGCATGATGCTCAAGATGGGACACAATAATTTCGTCTCCCGCTTGAATATTCTGTTTACCCCACGATTTTGCGATTAAATTAATACCTTCTGTTGTACCTCGAACAAAGACGATATTTTTTGCTGAAGCGGCCCCAATAAAGCGAGCCACAACATCCCGGGCATGCTCATAAGCATCACTGGCACGTGCTGCAAGTTCATGTGCTGCGCGGTGAATATTCGAGTTTTCATGTTGATAGAAATATGAAATTCGATCGATGACCGCCTGAGGTTTATGGGTGGTGGCTGCATTATCCAACCAAACCAATTGCTTACCATTTACACGTTCTTGTAGGATGGGAAAATCCCGACGGATTTGCAAAATATCAATGGGCTGATAGTTCTGAGCATTCGCTGGTATCTGCACATCTAAATGCGGACGAACAGCTTCAATGGTAGGTGATTGAAGAAAATAATAACCAGACGCTGCTGTTGCAGGTTTGTCATTACGATCTTGTAATACACTTTTTAATTGCTGGTCATCTGTCACATGATAATGATCAAACGCATATGGATTTTTAAGCACATCAGTTTGAGCCACATTTGTATTGACTGTTTGGGCACTGGCAACTTCAGGATGAGGCAGATCCAAAAAGTAATAACTCGATTGAGCTTGATGTGGCGCAGTCGTTGTTAGGTTTGATGGTGCTGTCTGTTGTGTGATTGGTGTAGGATTCAATGACAAATCTAGCTTTTGTCCGACAGCAAATGGATCAGGAGTATTTGCACCACCAACAATGGGCGAAGAAGATAGAATTCTACGCTCAGGATGGTCGGCGGTCGGTTCTACATAGTGATGTGTAGAATCCGGGTTTAAATTTGCCTGTTGCACAATGGCAGGTATACGCCCAGACAAAGCAGTAATTGGGTCTTTAGGCTGTGGTTGGTGACTAATACCTTGAGATCGTTGATCGGGTATATCAAAGTTAAAACCTTGTGGGTTTTGCTTGGGTAAAGCTGAAAAAAATTCAGCAGCCAATTGTGCAATGACAGATTCACTGATGGGTGCATCAGCAATATGATCAGAAGAAATATCTGGAGTAGATTGATTACTTGTAAGTTGTTGGATAGTCATGGTACTTGTCTACCTCCACATCTTCGAGCACAGCGAGTGCGTCATCTGTCAACACAGCAAGAGAACAATATAAGGAGATTAAGTAAGAGGCGATTGCATTACGATTGATGCCCATAAAGCGTACAGATAGGCCAGGTGCCTGTTCACCAGCAAGACCTGGTTGGAATAAGCCAACAACGCCTTGACGCTTTTCACCAACGCGTAACAAGATGATTTTGGTTTTGCCATCTTCAACTGGAATTTTATTTGAAGGAATCAGTGGAATACCACGCCAAGTGATGAACTGTGAACCAAATAGGCTTACGGTGGGTGGTGGAACACCACGACGGGTACATTCACGTCCAAAAGCTGCAATCGCATCGGGATGTGCTAAGAAGAAGCCTGGCTCTTTCCAAACTTTACGTAGTAAATCATCAAAATCATCTGGTGTGGGTGCACCTGTCAAAGTGGAAATACGTTGCTCATCTGCAACACTTGCCAATAAGCCGTATTCAGGATTATTGATTAATTCACTTTCTTGACGTTCTTTAATTGTTTCGATGGTTAAGCGTAACTGTTCTTTGATTTGATCGTGAGGACTACTATATAAGTCAGAAACACGAGTATGAATATCCAGAACTGTGGAAACACCATTTAAAAAGTATTCACGTGGATTAACTTCATAGTCGACAAAAGTTTGTGGAAGTGTTGCTTCATCACGTTGTGTACAAGCCACCTGAATATCATCGGTATTGCTGACTTTATTGACCCGATAGATACCTGCTTCAACAGGGGTCCATTGCAATAAATGTGTTAGCCAACGTGGCGTAATGGTAGAGAGTTGCGGTACTGTTTTTGTCGCATTGGCAAGTTGACGGGCTGCTTGATCATTTAGCGCTTGGCGTGTGACTTCTTGGTTCTTAGCCATGTTTTAATCCTTGGTGGTATTGGAAATTAATTTATTGATTACTCATCTGATTTAAAAATGCTGTTTTTATCATCTCCAATAAAGTAAGAATTTTGCTATTGGTGTTTAATTGTGACCGGTATTTATTGCATTAATTTGATTCTAATTAAGAGCGTTTTTAATCATTATCAACTGCTTATAAAAATTCATAAGAGGAATAAAGCAAGAGCCTTATTCCTGACGCCATGGTAAGTTGTGGAAACGCCATCCATTGAAAGAACCACGATGATCATTTTCGTCAAGGTCACCTTCAAAGCCTTGTTCGATATTGTAAATATTTTCAAAACCCGCATTAAAAGCCACATTTGCAGCAGCTGCGGAACGTTTGCCACTACGACAAAGCAGTAGAATGATCTTGTCTTTTCCAATTTTAGTTTCAAGTTCTTTGGCAAAGCGTGGATTGCGGTTCAGCGCAGTTCCTGTCGCCCAAGGAATATGAATAGTATCTTCTACATAGCCGACAAATTTACGTTCTTCGTTGGTGCGTACATCGACAATCACCACATGACCCGCTTTAAACAATGCCCATGCTTCATGAGGTAAAATTGTTCCCGTAAATTCTAAATAATGATCTTCAACACGTTGTTTTGCTTGTTCAAAGATATTTTCAATTTGAGCCGTTGTTAATTCGGTAAAGTGTTGTTGATTTAAACTCGTCATTTCAGTTGCCTTTCTTCAAACTTAGAATTACATCTAAGTCTTGATGTATCAGATGTATTGATAACAACTATAATGATTTTATATATTCAATAAATTAATAAAAATTGAATTGCTTATTCTTATTTTGAAATAAGATTTAAATGATTTTTAAAGATATCTTTATACGAAGAATGTTTATCTACAAGATTGCTAATAAAATAGTATTTACATATTCAAAGTGAATAATAAAATTTCATGTTAAGCGCATGGATTGTGAAAAGTCATTTCAGTAGGTAAATATATGACCCAATGGAATATCCCCAATATTGTGGATGAGCTACAACAAGCTCGTAATGAATGGCGTACTCAACGTAAAAGCTTAAAAGACTTTGGCGGTAGGGAATTACCTTCAAAAGATGAAATTAAGAAAATCATGAATGATCTGTGTGGTATCTTGTTCCCTATGCGACTAGGGCCACCTGATCTACGCCAACAAAGTGAAAATTTTTATATTGCACATGCACTTGAGAAAACTTTGCACTCATTATTGGAGCAAGTCAAACTTAATCTAACTTATGATTATAAATATAAAAAGCACAGCGAAAATGCCGACGTAATTGAGGTATTGGCACAAAGTATCGTCAGTGAATTTGCACAAAAATTACCAGATCTACGCCGAATTTTAGATACAGATGTGATTGCAGCCTATGATGGTGATCCAGCTGCACGAAGTGTCGATGAAGTTTTATTGTGTTATCCGGGTATTTTGGCAATTATTTACCACCGAATTGCACATGAGTTTTATAAAAAAGACTTGTCACTGTTGGCACGTTTAATTGCTGAGATTGCACATTCAAAAACTGGCATTGATATACATCCAGGCGCACAAGTCGATCAAGGTTTCTTTATTGATCATGGTACAGGTGTGGTGATTGGTGAAACCTGTATTATTGGTAAAAATGTGCGAATTTACCAAGCCGTAACGCTTGGCGCTAAACGTTTTGAAATCGATGATTCTGGGCGTTTACAGAAAGAATATGCACGTCACCCAATCGTAGAAGACAATGTGGTGATCTATGCAGGTGCAACTATTCTTGGGCGTATTACCATTGGTCAGGGTGCTGTAATCGGTGGAAATGTATGGATTACCCAAAATGTCGCAGCGAATAGCGCAGTTTCTCAAAGTTCTGCAACCAAGTCGGAAGTGTAAGTGCATTAAAAGCTTAATAGGTTGTGTAGCTTAAAATTTTATGAGGTTAAAATGCTTCATTAAGAAAGTGGAATGATGTAGTAAGTTTGATCAACCGAGATGATCAGTTTATTTCTAATTTGATATATCCAAGCAGTGTCAATGGGCAGCTTAAATTGTTTATTTTGCCCATGTTGTTTGATTTCAAATACGTCATAGCCAATAGGTGTAAACCAGAATATATAATGATTTCCTGAACCTTGAACATCATCAATACTTTGATATTTTAGATATTTGGCATTTACAGTGGGTAACTCTACTGGCTTTTTGCATTCAGGCAGTCTTATCTCATCTTTCAACTGTGGCAGAAATTTGGAAAAATCGCGACTATAGAGATAACTTTGAGGTGTTTTTAAGAGCCGTGTTTCGTGATCAAGAATTAAATAACATTCTGCTTGGTGCTGTTGTAGATAGAGCCTTAATTGTTGAATGAGTTTTAAATTAAAAGGTTCGGCAGGTTGAGCAGGATAATCATCTGGTGAAAAATCACGTTTTGGTTGTTCAGGCTTGTCTCTAAAAATATCTTTGAAATTTTTGATTACAGATTGCTGCTGTTGTTTATGTTCTTTTTGAGCTTCTGCGGCTGCTTTGGCCGAAATATATTGAGGATCAAAATAAACTGTTGTGTCATATTCTAAGACTTTCTTTTGATATGTTTTCTCTTGCACCATTTGCTCTAAAATTGTCTGAGAAAATGCAGCATAGGAAAACGAAGTCATGGCCGTTAAATTTTGTGTCTGTGCATTGAATAAATAAGCTTGCATTGGATTATTCACACCAGATTGAAAGGTTTTTATAGTGATGAGAAAGTGATTGTGATTTAAGGCGACAATTTGATCGATCAATTGATTTGTTTGTGCAGCAATGAAATGAGGCT
This sequence comes from Acinetobacter sp. LipI_19, assembly GCF_058242925.1. Lineage (NCBI taxonomy): Bacteria > Pseudomonadati > Pseudomonadota > Gammaproteobacteria > Moraxellales > Moraxellaceae > Acinetobacter > Acinetobacter sp. LipI_19. Next base: position 1,958,015 of record NZ_JBZAYK010000001.1, on the reverse strand, counting down.
GAATCTGTTGATCATGATTTAGATCGTAAGTACATATTTTAAAATTCTTTACAGGATTTTGTTTTATATGACTTTCAGGGCAATTGTAAACAATAAAATTTTCATTGAGGGCTTTTCTATTCATGTCATCAGACGTTTTAAACCATGTGAATTCTATGCCTGATATATTCGGTGTTAATTGCTGGATATGTTTGTGGGGAAATTCTTCACTATTTGGCGATTTGTAGCCACAGGCATACAGTGCAGATACTGCAATTAATACAGATAATGATTTACCGAAAGTCAACATTGTTATTATACTAAAATCTCTCAATACTCCTTACTCTAAAGCATATCGTTGAAAATACAAACGTTTAAAAAACTAATCTTCTATATTTTTCCATAAGCTTACTTGAAAAATAACGTTTCAGCACAGATATTAATACTGAAATCCATTCTAAGTATTTTGGTAAGTTTTTGAAAAATATATAAATTAATTCATTATTGCTATTGAAATCGAAAAAAACGTTCCCATTTATTATTCAAGTACAAAATTTGTTGTGAGGAATAACAAGAATGCGATTTGAAAAATTTACGAACCGCCTGCAGCAAGCCTTATCTGATGCACAATCTCAGGCAATGGGTAATGATAATACCGCAATTGAGGGTATTCATATTCTTTCCGCTTTATTGGAAGAACCATCTAATCTTAGTCTGTTGCAACAGTCAGGTGCCAATCTACCTGAGTTAAAAACAAAACTGCAAAAAGCCTTAACAGATGCGCCCAAAATTGGAACACCAACTGGAGATATTAATTTAAATCCAGAAGCTGTACGTGCGCTTAATTTGGCAGATAGCTTTGCTCAAAAAGCAGGAGATGAATTTTTATCTACTGATTGGGTAATCTTGGCACTTGCTGAAACAGGTGCTACCAAAACATTGTTAACAAGCGTAGGTGTCACGACTGACAAACTACGCAAAGCAATTGAAAATATTCGAGGTGGCGAACAAGTTATGGCAAATAACCATGAAGATCAACGAGATTCACTTAATAAATATACCATAGATTTAACAGCACGTGCTGCGGAAGGTAAACTCGATCCTGTGATTGGCCGTGATGAAGAAATTCGTCGGACTATTCAAGTGTTGTCGCGTCGTACTAAAAATAATCCTGTATTGATTGGTGAACCTGGTGTAGGTAAAACGGCGATTGTTGAAGGTCTGGCACAACGTATTATCAATGGTGAAGTGCCTGAAGGCTTAAAAGGTAAGCGTGTTTTATCGCTAGACTTAGGCTCATTGCTGGCTGGTGCAAAATACCGTGGTGAGTTTGAAGAACGTTTAAAAGCAGTACTCAAGGATCTAGCGAAGTTTGATGGTGAAATCATTCTCTTTATTGATGAGCTACATACGCTTGTTGGTGCAGGTAAGGGTGATGGTGCGATGGATGCAGGTAATATGTTAAAACCTGCATTGGCACGTGGTGAATTACGTTGTGTGGGTGCAACGACACTGGATGAGTATCGTCAATTCATTGAAAAAGATGCAGCTTTGGAACGCCGTTTCCAAAAAGTTTTGGTAGATGAGCCAAGTGTTGAAGATACCATTGCAATTTTGCGTGGTCTCAAAGACAAATATGCAACACATCATGGTGTGCAAATTCTCGACTCTGCAATTATTGCAGCGGCGAAAATGTCACATCGCTATATTACAGATCGCCAATTGCCAGATAAGGCGATTGATTTGATTGATGAAGCAGCATCACGTATTAAAATGGAGATTGACTCTAAACCTGAGCCACTTGACCGTTTAGACCGCCGTTTAATCCAGTTAAAAATGCAATTGGAGGCGGTAAAAAAAGATGCAGATTCAGTCAGCAAAGCTGAAGTTGAGTATTTGGAAAAACAAATTGCAGATGTCGAAAAAGAATATAGTGATTTGGAAGAAATTTGGATTGCTGAAAAGCGTTTAGTGGATGGTACAAATCAGGCGCAAATCGAACTTGATAAAGCCCGTACTGCATTTGAAAAAGCGCAACGTGAGGGTGATTTGGCTGAAGCAAGTCGTTTGCAATATGGGGTGATTCCAGAATTGCAAAAACGCTTGAGTGAGGAAGAGGTAGCGGAAGTCAATGAAGAACCGAAACTGATTCGTACCAAAGTGACTGAAAATGAAATTGCAGAAGTAGTCAGTGCTGCAACTGGTATTCCTGTATCAAAAATGCTACAAGGCGAGCGTGAAAAATTACTCCATATGGAAGATTTTTTACACAACCGTGTGGTGGGACAGGATGAAGCTGTGGTTGCTGTCTCAAATGCAGTTCGTCGTTCACGTGCGGGCTTATCTGATCCAAATCGCCCAAGTGGTTCGTTCTTATTCCTTGGACCAACAGGGGTGGGTAAAACTGAGTTAACCAAGGCTTTAGGTAATTTCTTATTTGACAGTGATGATGCAATTATTCGTATCGATATGTCAGAGTTTATGGAAAAGCATTCGGTTAGTCGATTGGTGGGTGCACCTCCGGGTTATGTTGGTTACGAAGAAGGTGGTGTTTTAACTGAAGCAGTACGCCGTAAACCATATAGTGTGGTGTTATTTGATGAAGTTGAAAAAGCCCATCCAGATGTATTCAACATTTTATTACAAGTGTTGGATGATGGACGATTAACTGATTCACAAGGCCGTCTGATTGATTTTAAAAACACCGTGATTGTGATGACATCGAATTTAGGTTCAAGTGATGTACGTGAGCTCGGTGAAGGTGCTAGTGATGAGGATGTTCGTATAACGGTGATGAATGCCGTATCACAACATTTCCGTCCTGAGTTTATTAACCGTATCGATGAGTTGGTGGTATTCCACTCGTTGAAAAAATCACAAATTCGTGGCATAGCAGATATTCAATTGAATCGCTTACGTTCACGTTTATCTGAACGAGATATTGGGTTGAAAGTCGATGATCAGGCCTTTGATATTCTGATTGATGCTGGTTTTGATCCTGTATATGGTGCACGTCCACTCAAACGTGCGATTCAACAACAGGTTGAAAATCCATTGGCTCAGCAAATTCTTGCTGGTCAATTTACAGCAGGTGATACCATTTTAATCAGTGCTGAACATGGTCAACTTAATTTTGGTAAATTAAAATTAAGTTAATTTATCTAGCTGTATAACCAAAGCCAACTACCGCAAGGTAGTTGGCTTTTTTAGTAGAGAAGTATTTATATTTTTACGTGTTATATAGTCAAACCAGCTAGTTACTCATACAAGTGGTTTCCATCAAGTCATTGATCATAAATGAAGCTTATGTTTCTAAATGAACTTTTAGAAATTATTGGTTAACAATTCATTTTTTGTACTTTTGAATCATAGATGGTTGTTTTAATCATGGGGCGACATGGATGTCACAGTTGGGCGGTGGTATAGGACGTACCCCCGTCCATGAGCAAAAACAAAGCACTGCTTTGTTTACAGTGTAAGGTTTGGCAACCCTTACGAAAAGTGAGACATAGCCTACGCAAAGGTATTTAAACTTTGAATATAAGGTATGGTATTGCAAGCTTTAGGACTTTTTAGCATTCTACATAAGTGTAAGCATTGGATCAAAAGGTAAGTAATCTTAATGGATAGCACTTGTGAAGGGGAGATGAGGTTGATTGAGCAGTAGAATGCCACATTAAGACTTTCCGCATAATAGGGAAAACACTACACATCGTAGAATTGATGCAAAGGTTTAAAGCCTGTTTAATCCCCCAATCAAGCATCCAGAGCTATAGGAATGCATAGATTTATAAACCATCCTAAACCACTAATCGGCATAGCCTAGTCTTTTCATCATATTATTTTAATCATCAAATATTTATGTGTATTGATTTAGGTTTTACCTATTATCGGGTTTTTCATGAATTTATTGAAAAAACGGTCAAAAATTGATAGTTTTTTCAGTGAGGAATAATAAGAAAGGAAACGTTGATCATGAGGATCAAAGATAAGGATAAATCTGATTATTTAAAAATATTCGGTTTTCTCTTGATGGCATTCAGTTCGGTAGAGGTATTGGCAGATAAATTAGATGATCAAGATCTTGCAGAGCAATCTGTAGGTGTGGTTAAACTGTCACCTATTATTATTAAAGCTGTAAAGGAAAATGCACAACAACCTGTAGAAGAGCAAAATAATTTGCATAAACAAGTTGCTCAGGAAAGGTCAGATGATGCTAAAAAAGATGAAATTTATTCTACAGTTTTAACTGATTTCGAGTGGCAGAAAAAAGACCCAGATCCAAATCAACCTGGGGATAAATATTTAAAACCACTTGAAAAATATAGAATAAGCGAAGTTGGTTATAATCCATATCAACGCCATGATGTCCGAATTACAACCCAAGATCGCGTTACACTTTATATAGGACATGAAATTGACCCCGTGACTTATAAATAAGTCCGAGGTCTAACATAATTAAACAGGGAAGTGTTTAATTTTCCAGGCTCTATGAATTTTTTGATTACGTTTGAAATCTAAGCCAATCGTTTCATTGGTGATCTCCAGTACATCGAACATTGCATCGATTTCTTCATCCATCTCAAAACCACGGTAGTTATTTGAGAAATACAAAGTTCCCTCTGTAGTTAGACGGTTCATTGCACGTTTAAGTAAAGAAATATGGTCACGTTGCACGTCAAAAGTACCATAGAATTTCTTTGAGTTTGAGAAGGTTGGTGGATCAATAAAAATCATGTCATATTGTTCATGACCTTCTTTTAACCATTCAAAACAATCGCTTGAGAAAAATTGATGCTGTTCATCAGGATGATCAACCGTTAAGCCATTCAAGACAAAGTTTTCTTTAGACCAGTTTAAATAAGTATTGGATAAGTCAACACTTGTGGTACTTGCAGCACCGCCTAAAGCAGCGTGTAGGCTTGCTGTAGAGGTATAACTATATAGGTTAAGGAAATGTTTTCCTTTAGCTTCAGCTGCAATGCGCAGACGCATTTGACGGTGATCTAGGAACAATCCAGTATCCAAATAATCAGTCAAATTGATTAAAATCTTGGCTTTACCTTCTTGAACAATAAAACGTTTAGATGCTGTACTTTGTTTTGCATACTGGGTTTTACCTTCTTGACGGGCACGGGTTTTAATAAAGATCGCATCACGACCTAAACCTGTTACAGCACGTATTGAAGCCAAAGCAAGGTTAAAACGGTTTTTGGCTTTTTCTGGGTCAATGGTTTTTGGTGGTGCATATTCTTGAACATGTAAACGATCACCATACAAATCTACAGCGACATTGAAGTCTGGTAAATCTGCATCATAGAGACGTAAACAGTAAATATTTTCTTTTACAGCCCATTTCTTTAAAGCTTGCATATTTTTTTGCAAGCGATTGGTAAAGTCTTCTGCACCTTCAATTTTTTCAAATTGTTGAGGTTGCCAATCTGCAAGGAAAGGTTTAACCACTGCAGCAGGCTTAATATCACCAAAACGAATGTAAATTGGTAATTTACCATTCATTAAACGTAAAATTTGTGGATTGTTAAACGCCAATACATCTGCTTGTTCAACAGCAGCTGCGATAACCGCAGCATGCTGATTGGGGAAATTCTTTTGTAGAAGCGCGGATAGGCCCAGATACAAAGCTCGGTTAGAAGCCTTTTCCCCTAAACGCTCACCATATGGTGGGTTGGTGACAATAAATGAAGTTTTTCCTTCTGCTTGGAAATCAGGCCAATCGGCTAAAGTTCGCTCTTCAATTTGAATTTGATCCAGTTGTTGCTCAAATCCAGCAGCAATAATATTTTGTTTGGTTGCTTTTACTGCTTCCCAATCTGCGTCATAGGCATAGAATTTAGGCAAAGGTTGTTCTAAGGCAACTTTATGACGTTCAGCTGCTTCAGCTTTAATCGACATCCATAACTCATGGTCATGTCCATTCCAGCCATTAAAGCCAAAACGGCGTACTAAACCAGGTGCACGATCAGTCAGGATCATCAATGATTCAATAATAAAGGTTCCTGAACCACACATTGGGTCGAGAATAATTTCTGGATTACGTTGTTTAAGCTGTGCTTTTTGTAAGATAGCAGCTGCTAGGTTTTCTTTTATTGGGGCATCTGTCATAAAACGACGATAGCCACGCTTATGTAAAGAATCCCCAGATAAATCTAAACAATAGGTGTGTTCAGTTTTTCCAGCAAGTACATATAGTGTAATTTCAGGCTGTTTAATGTCGATACTTGGACGTTTACCTACAGCTTCCATGAAGGAATCAACCACACCATCTTTGACACGTAAAGTCGCAAACTGTGTATTGACTTTAATATCACGTTCTACATGAAGACGAATCGCGAAAGTACTTTGTGGTGCAAAAATAAGTGACCAATCAAAATTGATCGCACCTTCATAAAGTTCTTCTGCAACGTCACGTGCATCATGGGTAAACTCAAGCTCATGAACATGAATCGGTGTCAGTACACGAGAAGCCAAACGTGACCACATACAAACACGGTATGCATCTTCGAGTTTGCCTTTAAAAATTAAACGCCCAGGAAATTTTTCAATATCTTGAATCCCTAAACCTTGAATTTCTTCTTGCAGTAAGGTTTCTAGTCCATCTGCACAGGTAACCCAATATGTAGAAAGACGTGGTTTCGAATTCATGAATATTTCCAAAGACATTAAAAAAGCAATCGCGTATTTTAGCGTATTTTAATGACGAAAACTTATAGAATGGTCTTTTAAGTCCGAAATTTTATAAAAAGTACTAAATTCAGTTAAAAATTTGGTTTTTTTGCTTGAAATATATTCAAATATCAATATGTAGATAAGATCGAATAAATAATTTAAAAAATGCTTAGTCTTATTGTTTCAATGTTTATTTTTTCGCTGTCTATGTCGATTTCACCAGGACCTGTGAATTTAACTATTTTAACCAGCAGTATGAATTATGGTGTAAAAGCAACTTTTGCATTTATCTCAGGGGCGACCATTGGTTTTACCTTGTTATTGGCATCGGTCTGTTTTGGTTTGTATCAAATGATTGTGGTTTATCCTGTACTTCTTAATGTGATCACGATTTTAGGTACAGTTTTATTGTTGTGGATTGGACTGAATATTCTACGTGCAAAAGGGACAATTATCTCTAGTCAATCCCAAGATGAAGCAAAAATACCGACCTTTATACAAGGTGCGTTAATGCAATGGCTAAATCCCAAAGCATGGATTGCCGCAGTGGCGGGTACAGGGCTATTTTCAACGGGGCATATTCATGCTGTTTTATTGGTTTTTGTAGTGATTTATTTTGTCGTCTGTTATCTATCTTTATTGCTATGGGGGATTGCTGGTGAAAAGTTAGCAAGCTTTTTAAATACAGGAAATCGGGCGCGTTTTTTTAATATCGTGATGGGGCTATTATTGATTTTAATTTCATTGGAAATGTGTTGGCGCTATTTTTATCATTAGAATTTGATTTAAAATTCTTGCGTTACTGAAATCATTTAAGAACAAGAAAAATTTGCAAGCAGTATTGCAATTTATATAGATGAATCATCTATGAATAAAGCACACATGTAGTTCTTGATTTATGATGATGAGAGCAAATTTCATGACGGAGTAATTTATAGATCTATTTGACGCTCCGCAATGTGTAGGGCGATTTTTAGTAGGCAAGATTTTAATAGAGAATAATGTGTATGCATTATTATTTCATTTAATGGCGTTATTTTGGTACACAATTTGCTTAATTATCCACCGTATTGGCTCAGAAATTTAATTGAATTTTTAATGAATTAATAAATACGGGGATTTCTATGCAAGATCTTAACAACAGCAGATTTATTGCACATGCAGATGCATTTTCCATTGGGGCATTAATCTTAACGCGATTAAGACGTGTGACAGGGCGCGTTATTGATGTAATGTATTTAGTGGATAATAAAAGCTATGCACAGTATGTGATTGATATGTCATTGGCGACTCAAGATCCAGAATTAAATCGGCATGCCTTGCGCTTACAGCATTTATTAGAACAGGAACAACCAGTTTCTTCTGTGAATATGCTAACAACAACGCAAGTTGAACAAAGCGAGGAAGCATATGTTTCTGGTGCAACAGAAGAAGAAATTTATCAAGCACAAGTTTCACATCACTATATTGGTGCATTGAGATAGGTCGGGCATTAAGCTCTAACTATTGGGTTAGAGCTTGATTGATACAGTGTGATTAAAATTAAAACTCATTTATAGTATTTTTTAAACTGAGGATAAGCTGTGAGACAATCTCTTGAGTTATACGAAATTAAATGCAGAAATTAGCAAATATTTAAAAAACAACCAAATGATTTATGTGGGTACCGCTGATGAGTCGGAACAACAAACTGAACTGCGATTAAGACACTATGATCAAGCAAAGGCTGCTGTGTTTAACCTGTGGATTGAACAGAAAAAATATAAAGAATTGATCTCTTGTGCGCATGGGCGTTGGTATCCTTATGAGGATTTTACTCTGCCATTGGCACAATATTTTGCTGCTCAACAGGATTTGGCACATTTAAAATTTCTTTGTGAACATGAGATCCGCTTTCGTTTAGAAGATACCTTAGAGTGCTTAAAACGTGTAAAAGAATATGATGTGACATTAAGCAATATAAAAATATTGGAATATCAATTGCATGATTTTGATCCACAAATTTACCATCCAATAGCAGAATTACTTAAATGGCGTAATCAATCCTTGCTGAGAATAGATGCTTATATCAAGCTTTTAAAAGATCAATCAGATATTGATTACATCAATATAATTCAGCAACTTCGAGAAAAATTAATGAACTTAACGCTCAAACTGGCAGACTTAAAGCAGATCAAATTTAAAATTTGATCGCTGACTTTTATGACTATTTGTCCAAAACTTCAACTGCCAAAGAAAAAGAAAATCTGTATAATACGTTAACTTAACCTCTAAGGAATCTCTCATGCACTTGGCGGCATTGCATACACCGAGTCAGATTCAACTCAATAATGACGGAAACTTAAAGCATTTCCTCACCATCGAAGGTCTTTCTAAAGCAACCCTCACTAAAATTCTAGATACAGCCCATTCCTTTATAAATGATCAAAATCAACTGATAACGACACCACTTTTAGAAGGTCGTACAGTGATGAACTTATTCTTTGAAAATTCGACACGTACACGAACTACTTTTGAAGCGGCTGCAAAACGGTTATCTGCAAATGTATTGAACATTGATATTGCACGATCAAGTACTTCAAAAGGGGAAACATTGCGCGATACGCTATGGAACCTCGAAGCGATGGCAGCAGATATTTTTGTTGTACGCCACTCTTCATCAGGTGCAGCACATTTTATTGCTGAAACAGTTTGTCCGCATGTTGCAATCATCAATGCTGGAGATGGGCGTCATGCTCATCCAACTCAAGCAATGTTAGATATGTTAACCATTCGCCGTGAAACGAAAAAGAATTTTGAAGACATTAGTCTGGCGATTATTGGTGATATTAAGCATTCGCGTGTTGCACGTTCAGATATCGCAGCTTTGCAGACTTTAGGTTGCAAAGATATCCGTGTAATTGCACCAAATACTTTGCTTCCGTGTGGTTTTGACGAATATGGTGAAGGTGTTCGCTTGTTCAATAAAATGGATGAAGGCATTAAAGACTGTGATGTGATCATTACTTTACGTATTCAAAATGAACGTATTGATTCACCAGCTTTGTCGTCACAAGCTGAATTTTACAAAATGTATGGTTTAAATAAAGATCGTCTTGCCATGGCTAAACCCGATTGTATTGTTATGCATCCGGGACCGATGAACCGCGGTGTAGAGATTGATTCTAGTATTGCTGATGGTGCACAGTCGGTAATTTTGCATCAAGTGACCAATGGTATTGCAGTGCGAATGGCTGTTTTGGCTTTGGCAATGCAAGGTCAGTTGCAAGAGAAAGGTTTGTTAGAAGCAATTGCGGTTTAAGGTGAAGGATAAAGTCATGAGTTGTGTAAAAATTGAAAATGTACGTGTCTTAGACCCAATAAAAAAAACTGACACTGTACAAACGGTTTATGTTGAACATGGAAAAATAGTCGAATCATCTGCCAATGTTGTAGATACAATTGACGGACAAGGCAAATGGTTGATACCCACCATGGTGGATTTGTGTGCACGGTTACGCGAGCCAGGTCAGCAACAGCATGGTACCTTGAAGTCAGAAGGTAAAGCCGCACGTGAAAATGGTATTTTGCATGTATTTACCCCACCTGATTCAAAGCCGATCGTGCAAGATAATGGTGCTTTGATTCATGGACTGGTAGAAAAGGCCATGTTAGATGGTGGTATTCATTTACAAGTGATTGGTGCACAAACCCAAGGTTTAAATGGTAAACAACCCGCAAATATGGCAGGTTTAAAAAAGGGGGGGTGTACTGCTGTTTCAAATGCCTATGCTACTTTTAAAGACGATGATGTGGTTCTGCGTACCTTGGAATATGCGGCTGGTTTAGACATGACTGTAGTGTTTTATCCAGAAGAGCACCAGATCGCAAAAGATGGTTGTGTACATGAGGGGTTTATTGCCTCACGTCAGGGATTACCAATGATTCCAGCACTGGCTGAAACAGTTGCTATTGCGAAATACCTATTGATGATTGAAGCGACAAGCGTCAAAGCGCACTTTGGTTTGCTTTCAAGTGGTGCATCTGTAGAGTTGATTAAAATTGCAAAAAACAAAGGTTTGCCAGTGACAGCAGATGTTGCAATGCATCAATTGCATTTAACAGAACACTTAATTGATGGTTTTAACTCTTTGGCACATGTGCGCCCACCATTACGTGCTGAAAAAGATAAAGAATTACTGCGCCAAGGCGTCAAAGACGGTGTGATTGATGCGATTTGTACGCATCATGAACCTTTGAGTGGTTCTGCGAAATTAGCGCCTTTTGCCGAGACTTTACCTGGTATTAGTGCATTTGATACCTATGTGTCTTTTGGGGTGCAATTGGTTCGTGAAGGTTTGTTTGAGCCTTTAGAATGGGTTGAAAAAGTCACGCTCGCTCCTGCAAAAGTGGCCAATATGACGGATCGTTGGGTAAAAGAATCGGGTTGGGCTTTGGTTGATCCAGATTTGGAATGGGTTGTTAACAATGACAGTATTTTATCTCATGGAAAAAATACGCCATTAATCGATCAAAAAATGATTGGTAAAGTGCTCCATACTTTTATTGGCTAAGATGTAAATTTTACATAAGCCTAAAAAAGTAAACAAAAAGCCAGCATAAGCTGGCTTTTCAAATAGATATTGAACACATTGCGCTACAAAAAGCTATTATAACTATTAGAATTTAATCACTAGAATAAAAAACGATCAATAAAATGATTATTAAAGTGACAAATACAACAATGAAATCGGAGTGTCCAAAATTATGAATATTATTGAGCTTTTAAAAGAACGGGTGACCACAAAAGTTTTACAGGGTGATCTTCAGTTTCAAGACGAAAAAATCGGTGCTTTAAGTGCCTTTTACCCCATTCTCCTCTCTGTTTTAAAATCAAAACCTGAACTCATTGACACACTGCAGCAAAATCTAAATCCTCGCTTAAGCGAAATTTTCAGTCATCAACCAGAAACGGTCGCGCATTTTTTAGGCTTGGTTGCGGGCAATGCACCAACTCAAGACATTGAAACCACATTAAACCATTCTATTGCTCCAACTTTATCATTGCTTGCGGATCAAGCTGGCTCAGATAGTAAACATGAAATTTTTGATTTTATCAAAGCACAATGGAACAATATTCAGGATGCTTTGCCCGCTTGGGCAACAGGATTATTTGCAACATTAGGCTTAAGTGTAGGTGGTCTTGGTTTCGCAGGCACTACTCAAGCTGCTCCCGTGGCTGAGGCTGTTATCCCCCCTGTAGAGCCTGTGGCACCCACACCTGTACAAAGTGTATCTCCAACACCAGTACCCCTTGATACGTCTACAATCACAACAAATTCGATCCAAGATGAACCTAAAAAATCCAATTGGTTATTGCCAATTATTGCTTTGTTGGTGATTGCCGGATTGGCCGCATTGTTATTTAAACAATGCAGTAGCAAACCACCAGTAGGGGGAGATCCAGTAAGCAGTGGCGCTTCACAAGCTGTTGCTGATTTGCAAGCTGCTGAACTGCAAATTTCTACAGATGCAGAAGGTAAATTAGCAAGTTGTCAGGCACAATCGAGCAGTCAATCTTTATTAGACAGCTTAAAAACCAGTATTGCCTCAGTGTTTGGTCAAACCGATCATTGTCAAGTTACAGCCAGCAGTGCTTATGCCGCTGATTTGCCAGATCAAAATGCTGTAGATCAGGTGTTGGCTAAAATTAAAGGTATTCCAAATATTTCACTGACTTGGATCGGTGATCAACTTACCATTCAAACACCAAATTTAGCGCAAGCACAAAAATTGGCAGATGAGTTAAAAGCTATTGCTCCTAATCTACATATTTCTGTAGAGCAAACAGCCGATGCAAATGCAGCTGCAACAAGCAGTGCTGCAAATGTAGATACAAGTAATTCACAAGCAGACCAAGCACTTTCAAGCATTCAGGCAGATAAAGCCAATGTAAATGATATTGCCGCTGCATTGAATTTACAGGTGATTAATTTTGCGACAGGTTCTTCTGGTATTCCAGAAGCCAATAAAGCGATTTTGGATAAAGCAGCGAATTTGTTAAAACAACTACCAGATGCAAAACTCGTGGTTAAAGGCTATACCGATAATGTTGGGAATGCGGATTCAAACAAAAAATTATCTGAAAAACGTGCAAAATCGATTGTGGCATATTTGGTTGAAAAGGGCGTACATACCTCACAGTTAACTGCTGAAGGACATGGTCAAGACAATCCAATTGCAGATAATTCAACCAAAGAAGGGCAATTTAAAAACCGTCGTATTGAGTTTGAAGTAATTGGTGCAACGACACCATAATCTTTTAAAGTGGTATGTTCGGTGCTAAAACAGGCATAAATTGTATAAAAAGCTTCTGAATATCCAGAAGCTTTTTATTTTTTACTCGAAAATTCTTCAATTATTTGGTTAAATGATCCACATAAAAATATGATCGGATAAACAATGAATAAATCATTAAACCCATTATTTATGATTGCTGCGATTTCGAGTACTTTGATTCTGTCAGGCTGTGATTACTTCAAAAAGAAAAAAGATGAAGGTAATGCTGAGCTTGCAGAGTGGAGTTGTACCAATCAAGATAATATCAATCAAATTCAAAAATATTTGAAAGATGAGTATTTGCGTGAAGTCGCAGACAATATTAAAAATTCTGGTTATGAAGCTGACCAAGCACTACTTCAGAAAATTAACAATGCTTTAAAGTTTGAAGTGAAGAATGTTCGTACGATCACTGAAGACTCTTCTAAAACCAATCAGTTGGAATGTGAAAGTCAGTTAGTGGTTCAATTCCCGAAAGGCTTACAACAGCGTGCAGAAAATTCATATGCAGAATTTGGGCAAGATTGTGAGGATGGATGTGAAGGTGATGGGTATCGCAGCATACGTGAATATATCGAAGCTGGTGAATCTAAATTGGTACTAGCCAATGATCAGTTGAAAGGCAAGTTTAATTATAATGTTGTGAAAACAGACAAAGATGGCTTAACCCTTGATGTGCTTAATCAGGATGCAGTTATTCAAGGGGTAACTTTTGTTACGGTAAAAGCAGTGCAATACGCAGCCTATATGAAAGAAAATAAAGATATGCGTGAACGCGAGCAGGTCAACCAAATTGAAAATGCAGAGCAAACAGCGCTTGCACAAAAAGCCATGGATATCCGTAAAAAAGAGCTAGATGAAGAAAAACTCAAACAAGTCGATCGTTTAAACCAGACTTGGGATAGTTTGAGTGATGAACAAAAAGAACAGTTTAAGCAAGATCAAGCAGAATGGTTTGAAAAACGTGATGTTGATTGTAAAGTCATTTCACAGAAAAGTTTTGGCGATATTCCAGATAGCGAAATTGAAACCTATCAGCAACAACGTCAATATTGGGATGATGCGATGTCTCAGCAAAACAAAGAGATGCAATATACCAAGTGTTTTAATAAACGTACCGCTGAGCGAATTATTTATTTAAACAATGCATTAAATTGATGTAGTTATCAAAATGATCTGAGAGGGATGAATTGATTCATCCCTTTTTTATTGGCATGCTGTAACTATATTTAAAGTTTTAGATGTTGATATGCGTATTAGTATTGTTGGTTCAGGTCGTGTTGCTACACATTTTGCAAAAGCATTGTCAAAACAACATCATATTGTTCAGATTTATAGTCGTGATTTAAACAAAGCACAACGCTTAGCCCAGCTGGTGAATGCTCAGGCTATTGATATTATACAAGGTATAGATCCTGAAATTGATTTATTGATTATTGCGGTGAGTGACCAAGCCATTGCTCAAGTCATCCAAATGATTCATTCACAACTTTCAGATGTTTTGATTGTCCATACTTCAGGCAGTACCAATCTGAATATATTAACTGAACACCATGTAAAATCTGGGGTTTTTTATCCCTTACAGACTTTTAGTTTTGAACGTGAAGTGGATTGGAAAAATACCCCGTTGTTTATTGAAACGGCTTTACAAGAGGATTTGTCTGCTGTAATGACGCTAGCAAATAGTCTAAGCGATCAAGTTTATCCCTATAATTCAGCGCAGCGGCTGAGCTTACATCTGGCAGGGGTATTTGCTTGTAATTTTACAAATTATTGTTATGACATGGCTAAACAAGTGGTCGATGCACAGCAGGTCGATTTTAATTTACTGTATCCATTAATTTTGGAAACAGCAAAAAAAGCCACTCAAAATGATCCTGAAACAATGCAGACGGGTCCTGCAAGGCGTGGAGATGTGAATATTTTAAATATGCATCAGCGCATGTTACAGGATATGGGACGGGAAGATCTTAAAGATGCCTATACACTTTTAAGCCAACAGATACAGGAAAAACACTCACTTGATTAAGTGAGTGTTTTATCAATCGTATCTTTTGAAATCAATTGAGATTTAGTTTAAAGCAGCGTGATCTGCACCGATTGTGACAATAACACCAATACAAAACAGGCTACAGTAGATAAAAAACCAGATGATCATGCGTTTAAAGGCTTTGTCTGAAATCGAGCTATCAGCATATTGTGGTTTTTTAGGGCTTTTGTCATCATTCATCGCAAAATCTCTTTCTGCTTAATATAGATTCATTATGGATAGAAACGAATTCACACTGTAGATACAAAAAATTAGAAAAAAACTATAACAGATAAGTAAGCAATGATGAATCTGTTATAAAAATTCAGCTTATGTTGCGACTAATTTACCAATAATATGAATCAATTCATTTAATGCATTTTGAATCTTTTCATTCATTTCAAATGAACAATTCATCCGAATAAAGTGATTTTGTTGATTGCTAATATTAAATAAGCTGCTCGGTGCGACACTGACACCGTGTTCTAACATGTGTTGATAGATGTCATTACTATCGACCTGTTCAGGCAATTCAATCCATAAAAAGTACCCGGAAGGATAATAATTGACATGGCATTGCTCAGGTAAATGGGTTTTTAAATAATTAAAATATTGTTTTTTATAGCGTTGTAAGGTGGAACGTAAAGTTTTTAAATGTTTTTCATAATGACGATGGGAGAGATATTCAACCAAGGCATTTTGGATAAATGAGTTGACTGAAAGGGTACTCATAAGTTGAGTGTGCTGAATATGTTCAGAAAATTTACCTGCATAGACCCAACCGATACGAAAACCTGCACCTAATGTTTTTGAAAAAGAAGAACAATGTAGCACCCAATTTTGTTGATCAAAGTACTTCATCGAGAGGGGTTTTTTTTGATCATAGTAAAGTTCTTCATAGACATCATCTTCAATCAAATAAATCTGATATTGGTTGAGTAACTTAGCCAATTTTAATTTAATTTCATCACTCACAGTAAAGCCAATTGGATTCTGACCATTTAACATCATCAAACACACTTTAATTGGATATTTTAAAATTGCGTGTTCGAATGCATCTAAATCAATGCCATGTTCAGGGTGCTCTGGAATAGTAATTACTTTTAATCCAAGTCGTTCAGCCGCTTGCCATGCACCATAAAAAATCGTCTGTTGTAATAAAATATAGTCCCCAGCTTGTGTAAGTGCTTGCAATGAAAGATTTAATGCATCCAAACCTCCAGAGGTAATCACAATATCAGATGGATCAGTGGGGATGCCTTGCATCGCATATTTCTGTGCAATAATTTTTCTAAGTTGATAATTTCCGGGCGGGAGACTTGGAGTTTGTTCATAGCTACGCCGTTGTCGAGCAAGTTGTCCAAGCGTTTGTATCAGTTTAGCGGAGTAGAGCAACTGGCTATTGGGAAAGGCAGAACCTAAAGGGATAATGTGTTCAGACTGTGTAGATTTCAAATATTTGAAAACAATTGAGTTAATTTCAACTGTTTCATTAATCACATGTAATGTGGTGGGATGATCTGAACTTTGTTCTACCACAAAATACCCTGACTTTTCTTTTGAATAAATCAGGCCTTGCGCTTCGAGCTCTTGATAAGCATTCATCACCGTAATTAGACTTAACCCTGATTGTTGAACCTGTTGGCGTAGTGAGGGTAATTTTTCATGTGCTTTCCACGTCCCATTTTCAATCAATAATTTTAGGCTATGGGCCAGTTGTTCAGATTTATACATAGGTCAATGCAAGTGAGTATTTAAAATAACTATAACAGACGCAATCAGTACAGCTCTATCTGTTATATATTTTTTCTAAAATTTTGTGGCTATATTTCTTTTTGATTTCTTTTCAAAATAGTCGCACGCGATGCAGTATAGAATGAGGCAGGGATATGTTTGTTACGACTCAGTTGAATGTGCTCACACAAGTTTTATTTGAGCATGGTTGCTCTGAAAAGGTGATAGAACAACTCAATCAAAGATTTGTAAACTTAGAAGCAACATTGTTGCGTGCCAAAGTCTTACGTGAATTTTCAAAAAAGAAAAGTACAGCGATTATCCAATCTGCAATTGCTTCAAATGATTTAAGTCTGGCTTATTTGTTTTCACCGTTTATTTTGGCGAATTTAAATCAAACAGTGCTTTACTCAACACTTTTTACGGCACAGGTTCAAGATATTTTAAAACCTTATTATCAGGTTGAAAAAACCATGAACTTGACCAAGGATGATGTCGTTCTAGAAAGTTTAAATCTCTTTTTAGATCTACAAGATCAAACATGGGATGCACAGGAATTTGTTTATTTTCAGTTGTTCAAAGCACTGACTCAGGCAGAAGTTTATCGTATCTTTTTAATTACAGATCAACCGATCAATCCAGATTATTTGTTTGAAATAGAATGTTTTTTTAAGGTTCGAATTTTCTTGGTAAATCCCGAAAATGAGCAAGATGGTCTAAATCTGCAATTAGATCATCATGATAATAAATTAAATATGCAGAAGCTTTTGTTTAAATATAAAGATGATTTTAATGTAGCTTTATGTCGTAAATTTTCAGAAATGGATGCTAAAATTTTAAATTTATCAGGTCTTTATGATCTAGTACAAGCGCAAAACCTAGTCGAAGATATGTTTTATTCTGAACATATTTATGAAAAATTATCGGTTTATGCTGAATATATGCAGACCCGATTACAGAACAATGTGTTTAGTACAAAATCTAAACCTCTATCAAGTTTTCAAGCGTAGATAAATTCAGTCTTCTAAAAAAGCTGTAACAAATGTTACAGCTTAAGCACTGTTTAATTAACTCATTTTCTTAAAAATAAAGTCATTAATCTTATGGCCTGCCTCAATACCACGACGTTCAAACTTGGTTTGTGGACGCCATTCAGGGCGAGGATAGCTATTGCCTTTGCCTGCTAAGTTTTCTAAACGAGGGCGATTATCTAAAACATCGAGCATCCATTCTGCATATGGTTCCCAGTCTGTTGCAGCGTGAAATGTACCACCGATTTCGAGTTTTTCTTCAACCAATGGCATACGATCATGAGAAACAAAACGGCGCTTAAAATGACGTTTTTTCTGCCAAGGATCAGGGAAATAAAGTTGAACTGTATTGATACTATTGTCAGGCATTTCTCGTAACACTTGGATTGCATCTGCATCCAAAACACGTAGGTTTTTAACTTCCGCCATACCTGCTTCATAAACACATTGCGCAATACCAGGCACATGCACTTCAATTCCAACAAAATTACGTTCAGGATTGGCTTTAGCCATCAGGACCAAAGAGCGGCCCATACCAAAACCAATTTCTACCGTAAGTGGGCGTTCTGGATGTTCAAAGTGTTGACGTAAATCGCCGACAGGGTATTCCAAAATTAAATCACGATGTTGTTCAAGCGCAGTACGTTGTGAAGTATTGAGCGGTGACGATCTACGCATAAATGTCACAATTTCACGGTGTTCTTGCAAATTGTCTAATTCTACAATTTGTGCTTCAATTTGATCGTTTGACATGATTTAGGCAATACTAGAAATCTAAAAGGCGTATTGTAAGTGCTGAGCTTCGCAAGTCAAATTTTTTATAGAATTTCATTCAATTCTAATAAATTTACGATGAAAACTGGATAAAATAAAATCACTATCGAGCACTGAGTCAGAGAGTATTGCTGTTACTCAATGAGCTGTTATCTTCATTTAGACTTTGTCTAATTAACTCGATTAATTCGCGCGATGCTTTTGGTAGTGCTTTATCTTTTAACCAAATTAGATAAATAGGAACAGAAAGTTGATTGTAGGTATTTTTAAAATCAATTTGGATTAAACGCCCATCATCAATATGTGATTTGACCAATGAATATGGGAAATTTCCCCATCCTAAGCCGATTTCAACCATATCAATCGCTGTTTGTAGATCATTGGTTCGCCAATAAGATGCAGCAATGACCGATCTCAAATCTGCAATATCAAGCGCACTACTCGCAACAACAATTTGCCGAACATTGACCAGATCCTCGATATAAATAGGATGAACTGCTTGATTCATCAAGACATGATTTGCAGATATCGTTGCAACAACAACCTCCATGCTGACCAATTGCAAATGTTCTTGCATTTTAATATGTTGTCCTGAACCCGCTAAACAAATTGTGATTTGTTCTGAATACAGTAAATGCAAAATATCATCTTGTGGTGCAGTAATAATTTCGATATTGAGCAGTGGATATTTTAATGCAAGTTTATCAATAGATTGTAAAAGTTTTTGATTGTTTACATCTGATACAACACCTATTTTTAAAGTACTCTCCAAACCTAAGGACAGTTCATAAGCATGCTTACTCAATTGTTTTAATTGTTCAGAGATGATTCTTGCCTGTGGAGCTAAGGCAAGTGCTGACGCTGTAGGAATCACTTTGCGGGGTGTTCTTTCAAACAGTTGTAAGCCTAATTCTGCTTCAATATTTGCAATACCCATACTGACCGCTGATGGTACTCGATTTAAGGCACGAGCCGCAGCAGAAAATGAGCCTGTATCCAGTACTTTTACAAATAATTCTATATTTTCGCTGGTGAAATTCATAATTGGTATCAGTAAAACTGAAAGCTATTGTCTTTATCTATTATTATAACTGAAATTAAAATAGCTTTTTTAAAAATCTGTTTGGGTAAGTTTATGCAAGGTCTTAAACGTAGAGCAATTTATGTAAGTACCTATGAAATCATTGGATTGGGTATTTCTTCTTTAGGGCTAGCACTACTTTCGGGTACACAATTAACCCATACGGGGCCTTTGGCTTTCCTGATTACCACGATTGCCGTGAGCTGGAATTTTATTTATAACTTGATTTTTGAAGCATGGGAAAAACGCCAAACTTTACGTCAACGTACAGTAAAACGCCGTGTAGCTCATGCGATCGGATTTCAATTAACCTTGGTGGTTTTTCTTATTCCATTGATTGCATGGTGGATGAATATTAGTTTTCTAGAGGCATTTTTATTAGATGCGGCTTTAATTGTTATCATTCCAATTTATACCTTTATTTTTAATTGGTCTTTTGATCGTTTATTTGGTGTTCCACTTTCTGCTCAAGCTTAAAATGTAGTTGTTTCTGCTTAAGTTATTTGCCCATTCAATTGAATGGGCAAATAATGTAGGTTTTTCTAGCACAATAATTTCTATTTAGGGTCTGTAGACATTTCATAAATGGCTTGCGTTGTAGGTTAAAATTGAGCAGGCAAGGCATGAAACGAAGAGAATAGCGAGACTATTTTCGAGTTTCATAACGTAGGCTGAGATAATTTTAGCCACAACCCTGAGCAAGAACAAAGCACTGCTTTGTTTGCAGCGCAAGGCGCAGCGGGGGACTAGCGTGTTTTTTGCCGCTACGTCGTTACGAACTACTCATTTAGAATGACTAAATTTCGTATTTCGCGCCTAGTATCGCCTAAAAAACACACGTAGTCGCAAACATAGACGAATTGTCAACAGACCCTAATGCTTTAAATTTATACGACAGCTCATGTCGCAACAATAAAGAAATAGCCATTGCTGAACGCTCATAATTTATATAATCACTAGAGTTCATTCGGAAAATTAGGTGTGAGTGATGACAGAGCGTATTAGAGAAAAGCTGCAAATTTTAGCAGATGCTGCGAAGTATGATGTGTCATGTTCATCCAGTGGCAGTAACCGTAAAAACAAAGACAGTGGGCTAGGCAATACGGGGGCTGGAATTTGCCATAGTTATACCGAAGATGGTCGATGTGTGTCGCTGCTTAAAATCTTATTTTCCAATGTGTGTATTTTTGATTGCTCATATTGTGTTTCTCGCCGTTCTAATGATGTCAAACGAGCTGCTTTTACGGTACAAGAAGTTGTTGATTTAACCATTAATTTTTATAGAAGAAATTATATCGAAGGCCTTTTTCTAAGTTCAGGAATTTTTAAGTCAGCAGACTATACCATGGAGCGCATGCTACAAGTCGTTAAAAAGCTACGATTAGAAGAAAACTTTAATGGCTATATTCATCTTAAAACGATTCCAGGTGCTTCACAGGAGATTATCCATGAGGCAGGGCTTTATGTAGATCGGATGAGTATCAATTTAGAAATGCCTACTGCTGAAGGTCTTAAAAAGTTTGCCCCTGAAAAAACCCATGATGAAGTGCAAAAAGATTTGGGTATTATTCGCGATCGTTTGATTCAATTTAAAGATGAAAGAAAGATTATAAAAACTGTGCCGAAGTTTGTCCCAGCAGGGCAAACAACTCAAATGGTGGTGGGCGCACATAATGAAACGGATCAGGATATTATCTTAATGGCTGATCGTCACTACAAAGAATTTAAACTAAAACGGGTATATTTTTCGGGCTATATTCCGATTAATGATGAAGAAAAAGCATTGCCTTCGGTGGGTTCAGCACCGCCATTGCTGCGTGAAAATAGATTGTATCAATCTGATTGGTTAATGCGATTTTATGGCTTTGAAGCGACTGAAATTGTTAATGCACAGCATCCAAATTTAGACTTAGATATCGACCCCAAACTAAGTTGGGCGCTACGTCATCCTGAACAATTTCCTATCGATATCAATCAAGCTGATTATCGAATGATCTTAAGAGTCCCAGGAATTGGGGTGCGTTCAGCTAAAAAAATTGTTCAAGCACGTCGCTTTGGTAAAATTCATATTGATCAAATCAAAAAATTGGGTATTGCTTATAATAGGGCAATGCATTTTATTCGTTGTGCAGATACCCCGCCATTTTTAAAAGATCAATTACCCAGCCAAATTCGCCAGAAAATATTACAGACAGGGCATTCAAAATATACTCAACAACTTTCACCCCAGTTGGATTTATTATTCTAAATGGCGAAATATATTTTTGATGGGACCATGACCGGGATTTTGTGTTGTGTATTTCGTGCATTTCAATTCAAAGAGTTTGATGTCTTTGTCTCAAGTGAAAACAACACTCAATCGGCTTTATTTGATGAAACGATTTTTGTTGAATCTAATGACGACCAAGCCAATAGAGTTTGGCAAGGCCTAAAGTTAAAAGTTTCAGCAAGTGGTTTACGTAATTTTTACTATACTTTTTTATCTGAACAGGAAGATGCTTTTCAACATCTGTTTAATTTTAGTGTTTATGCATTCTTCGCTCAAAAAGCGATTGACCGTGATTATGGTCATCCAGATGTTTTGGCACTGTCAAAGTGGGCCAAACAAGTGGGAAGAGAAAAGCACCGTATGGAAGCTTTTGTTCGCTTTAAAAAATGTAAAGATGAATTATTTTTAAGCTTGGTTAAGCCAGATTTCAATGTTTTGCCTTTGATCGAAAAGCATTTTAAATCCAGATATCAAGACCAGCGCTGGCTTATTTATGATGAAAAACGAAATTTTGGTATCTACTATGATTTAAAACAGGTTCACCATGTCAATATGAATGTCTTAGACATTGATCAAAATATTCGTCAAGGCTCTAGTCAGGAGTTTAGTGTTGAATTAGATCATCAAGAGGTTCTATATGATCAGCTTTGGAAAGATTATTTTAACAGTGTAAATATTTCAGCGCGGAAAAACATTAAACTGCATATTCAATATGTACCAAAGCGATATTGGCGTTATATGAATGAGAAAACGATTTAAATGTTTTTAAATCAACAATATGAACTGTATTGTGGCCTAGATAATACGAGTTTGGTCTCGATGTTTTACTGGCTTTCTCCATTACATTCATGAAGGAATTTGAAATTTCTTTAGTTTTTAGAGACATGACCAGATTCTCTAATTATTTTATATTTCAAAGACTCGTGTTCTTTTCAATTGAGTTTTTTCGGAATTAAAAACCTTATAAATACTAGTTTATAAGGTTTTAGAAGTTTTACCTGAAATAATACCAATTATATATTGGGATTGATCATTTATTCACTTTGAGCTTAATCATCTATCACTTTAGACTGTCGCTCATTATCTGCTTTCCCAATCTGCCAATAAGAACAAGCATAACAATCTTTTTTGCCCCAATCACTTTGCTTTCTTAAGATGTTACGACATGCGCGAACAGCTTGTAGTTCAGCGGTAATATGTGCAAAACGGCTTGCTGGTAGATTAATAAATTCAGGATGGCGTAGCAACTCGTCAGCCAATAAACTTTGCTTAAGCGGCTGCGGATTGAACAGCCATATTTGCTCTAAATTAGCTTGTGTATGCAGTTCGATTTGATCTTCTACAGTTGCCACTTCGGCAATGACATATACTTTGGCATCAACTGTTAATTTCTCTAAGATCGCTTGAGTGACTGCAAGCCCAGTCCCATCAGTAATAATGAGATAATGATTCAGTCCTGTAGGGATTGAATTTTTAGCGGCAGTAGACATGGTTATACCAATTTGATCCCCTGGTTGGGCACGATCTGCCCAGTGACAAGCCACAGTATCTGTACCATGCATTGCAAACTCGATGGTTAGGGTTTTATTGACTAAATCAATATCGCGATGGGTATAAGTCCGAATTTCTGGCATCATCTCAGGATTATTGACGATCCATTTACGCTGATCAAAATCAAAATCGGGAATTTCTATTGTGGTTTGATCATGCCTTGGAATAAAAATTTTATTGTTATCACCAATACAGGTGTGTTTGAATTTCTCTACATCTGCACAGTCAAAAATAATACGGATATAGTTTGGACCTAGATATATTTTCTCTTTCACTTGAATAAAAGTGCGATGTGCATTCAGCGCCATGATTTATTCCATATAAATAACAATAATTCTCATTATCGTATCGGCTTTTACTTGAAAATGCCACCATTACCGCGAGAGTTGACTATAAAACTGCAAAGATGCTCGGCATCCTGCATCAATAAATCATAAACAATTCAAGCTATCCATTGGTATTATTGAGTATGAGGAGGAATAGCATAACTTACAGAATCATATTTAGGTTTCTTTTTATACTCAGAAATAATCCCACCTAAAGATTCCGCGATATGGCGACTGGCATAATTTTCGACAGCTACAGGATAAATAAAATTTTTAAAACTCAAGTTAACAGAAGCCCAATGAACCATGCTTGTTACCGCATCTTTACCAAATCCTGACTTATGTCGATCTTCTCGAATCCAAATGCCTAATTCAGGTGTTTCCGTTTGTATTTGATGCAGTCCTGCCAGGCCAAGAAACTCATGATTAACAATGTGTCTGACAACGAAAATTAACTCATTCCCATCTTTAATATTCTTTAGCCATTTATGCCAGATCTCATCAAACTCTTGACGGCTTTGCGGTGGATCCCAAGTCATATATCGTGTCAAGGTGGGAGTAATATACTGAAATACCTCATCAGCATCTAAAGGTGTAAATGGTTTTAAAACAACTTGAGAAAAATGAATCTCTATATTATTCCAGTTCAAAAGAACCTCGAAAATTGTGAATTAGGGTTAATTTATCGCATAGAAGACAAAAGGTACATGGTTAAAATCAGGATAGGTTTAAGCTAAAAACGATCTTAAATTGAAGTCATCAATAGGGATATCGATCCTAGTTTTCTGACTTTATTCTGAATATCGAGTTTCAATTTAATCCGTGTACGCATGGCAATCAGAATTTTTATTGATTTACTTTAATCACTAATCCTCGGAGTAAAAGGTTTAGTGCAGCTCTTCCAGACTTGAGTCCTTTATTATGGTTTTCACCATCAGCCCAAATAATGCGAATGATTCATTTCCTTATGTTTTCTGGAATGGTCTTTGATTGAGGACTTTAATTTAAGGAAATGCCATGATTCATAAAAAACCATTTCAGTGACTCAATGCTGAAATGGCTTATGATGAAATATGTGTGCTTAAGATAGCGTTAAAAGATTTTATCTAAAGCGTATTGTGTTGCTAATAGTGCGTTGGTTATGTAGTGCATTGGTTTTGCTACAGAATAAAACTCTAATTTTCCCCACTATGTGTTAATTGCGTTTTAATTTCCCAATTCATTTTTTGCCCAGTTCGGATCATCTAACATTTGATGTACACGTTTCTTATCGACATCATTTTCCCATACACCAATCACTAAAGTTGCGACACAATTACCAATCAAGTTGCTTACTGCTCTTAAAATACCAATCAGCCAATCCACTGAAAGGATCAATACCAAGCCAATCGCCGGGATAACAGGAAAGCTGGATAAAGTCGCAGCAAGTACAACGATCGCTGATGCAGGAATGCCATGTGCTCCTTTTGAGGTAAATAAGGTGATTAAAAGAATCATGATGAGGTCTGAAATTGTGAGGTGAACCCCTGTCGCTTGCGCGATAAATACAACAGCAAGGGTGAGATAAATTGAAAAGCCATCTAAGTTAAAAGAGTAACCCGACGGAATGACTAGGCTTACAGTGGAGTCTTTTATCCCTAATTTTTTTAGTTTATACATCACTTGCGGTAATACCGAATCAGAAGATGATGTGCCACATACAATGGTGATTTCCTCTCTAAAATAGCGAATGAGCTTAAAAATATTGAAACCTAAGAGTCTTAATACCAGACCAAGTATGACGATCACAAAGAAAATCACAGTTGCATAATAAATTAAGACTAAATAGCCCAAATTAAGTAAAGTTTCTATTCCAAATTTTGCCACGGTAAAAGAAATTGCACCAAAAACGCCTATAGGGGCCAGTTTGATGATGATGGACATGATTTTAAAAATAACTTGAGATATTTTGTCAATAAAAGAGGCGACAGGATCACTGACATCTTTAGACAGCATAGATAATGCAACGCCAAATAAAATTGAAAAGACAACCACTTGCAGAATATCATTCCCTGTGAATGCACCTACAGCAGTCTGAGGAATCATATTTAAAAAGAAATCAGATATACCTGTAACTGCATGGATATTTTCATTGTACTTGGTCATTTGGGACGCATCTAAAGTCGAAATATCCACGTGCATTCCATGTCCAGGTTTAAATATGTAGGCTGCGGCTAATCCTAAAATTAAAGCGATAGTGGTCATGATTTCAAAATAAATCAGCGTTTTTATTCCCACTTTCCCAGCTTTTTTTAAGTCTCCTGCACCATAAATTCCTAAAACAATGACGCAGAATATAAGCGGTGCAATCAGCATTTTGACAAGTTTGACAAAGCCATTACCAAGCACTTGAAAATTGATCGCAATATCAGGCAAAAAGTAACCAAATAAACAACCAATCACCAATGCAATCATTACTTGTAAAAATAAAGAGCGTTTAATAAGCTTCATTGAGGAGATTCATAAATAAAAGGTCACTTGAAAAAGCAATAGTTATGCCATTTTTGAATGAATAATTTTTGGTTTTTGCTGTGGTTTTTGTTATTGCGATATTTGATCTTTTGATACATAGACTGCTTAATGCGGTTTTCGATTATTTATAGATTAAAAAAAATAAAAAGGATATATAACAAGCCTTAAAACAATATCCTAAAACATTTAACAATAAGAAGCTAAAACTTGTACATGTACAATCGCATTTTTTGTTAGCTTAAAATATACCGTATTGTTGGAGTAAGAAAATGACTAAAAAAGTACTATTCATCACTTCCAATTCTGGCGTTGAGCATGATGAGCTTAAAAAACCTTTGGACTTTTTGACGAGCAAAGGCATAGAAAGCATACACGCTGCAATTGAATTAAACGATGTACGAACCGTTGTTCATGATGATGAAAAATCGGTGTCATATAGTCCGCATGCGATTTTGGAAAAAGTAGATCCAAGTGATTATGATTTGCTGGTTATTCCAGGGGGAACGGTCAATGCCGATCAATTGAGAATTGATAAGAATGCTAAGAAAATCATTCAATCCTTTACTGACCATAAGAAACCGATTGCTGCCATATGTCATGGACCATGGGCTTTAATCAATGCAGAAAGAATTAAAGAGAAAAATTTGACTTCATATAAAAGTATTCGTATCGATCTAGAGAATGCAGGTGCAAACTGGATAGATGAAGAAGTTCATCGTTGTAATACGGGTGGATGGGTACTCATTACATCGCGTAGTCCAGATGATATTCCTGCCTTTAATGAGGCGATATTAAAAGAGTTGGAATAAGTGAATAGAGCAGGCTAAGCAAAGTTTAAACTTTTGAGATAGCCCTTTAATCGAGGGTTATTTCATATAATCTTCGAATATTTTGGGTTTTAATTCCCCACACAGAACCTGATATTCTACGTTGATGTTTTTCAAAACTTTGTCGATTCTCAAAAACTTCATGAACATCCCAAATTAAGGGATTTGGAGTTTGTTTGACCTCAAAAGAAACACAACCTTCTTCTTGTCTGGTTAATTTGATATGTTCTGGAAGAAACTTAATTATAATATTTAATTCTTGTTCAGAAACACAGATCAACTGACCACTTAGCTTAACCATCACATTCTCATTGATAAAATCTAACAAATTGTTTTATGTAGTAGTAAGGTTAGTTTATATATTAAAAAACCACTTAGGATTAATGCACCTAAGTGGTTGTCTTATTTGGTGGGCCCGCCCAGACTTGAACTGGGGACCAACGGATTATGAGTCCTGAATTTTTCGAGTTTACTACTGTTGATCAATGTTGATTAAAATTATATTTTATCTTTAATTTTAATAGCTTACTTGATATCTGTATTTATCAGTGTTGACTGTTATTGATTTAATTTGCTTACATACCGCTTACACAGAGTTCGATGTAAGCAAATGAAGCTAAAATTCACAACAAATAAGGTAGCTAAGCTAGAAAAACCAGAAGAAGGTAAGAATCAAGTTTTTTACTGGGATATTGATACGCCTGGTCTTTCTGTGCGAGTTACCCAAAACGAGAATAGATCTTACATTTTTCAAAGTCGAGTTACAGGCAAAAGTTTACGCATTACTGTGGGTGATGTAAATGTCTGGTCGCTAGATGATGCACGAAAAGAAGCAAGACGCTTACAGCAACTTTGTGATCAAGGCATAGATCCAAGAAGAAACAAGGCTGAAGAAGATCAGAAAAATGAAACTTTTGCTCAAGATAAGCAAAATGAAAAAATAACTTTTGGTGATGTCTTTTTTGAATATGTAAACGCGAATAAGCACCTGTGGTCTGAGAGACATCTTAGAGATCATATTGATCTATCTCACCGTGGTGGTGAAGAGAAAGTACGCGGGAAAGGTTTAACAATACCGGGGGTTTTAGCTTCGATACTTGATGTGCCACTTGTAAAGGTATCATCAGATACATTGATTGCTTGGCAAACAAAGGAAGCAGAGACAAGACCTGGAAGGGCAGCATTAGGATTTAGGATTGCTAGATCTTGTATAAATTGGTGTCAAGAGCATGACATATATATGCATTTGATCGATGCTAAAGTGCATCAAGCCAAACGAGTGCGTCGAGCAGTGCCAGTTTTGAAGCCTGTAAAAAATTCTGTGCAGCGCAATCAATTAAAAGATTGGTTTTTAGCTGTAAATGAAATCCCAAACATAATGCATAAAACTTTTCTACAAATTAGTATCTTATGTGGGCCTCGCTCTGAATCAATGCGTTCTTTGACCTATGCGCAAGTTGATTTTAAATGGAAAACTATAAGCATTTGGGACAAAGTAGAGCAGGAAAATCGTATTATCCCGATGACTCCTTATGTTGAAAAGCTTTTATCACAATTACCAAAACACCCTGAGTCAGATTTTGTCTTTTGGTCTGAGCAATCAGAGTCAGGACATATTACAGATATTCGAAACAGTTATTATGCAGCTCTCGCAGAAAAGGGCCTGCCAAAATTTACTATCCATGATTTGCGTAGATCATTTTCAAATTTAGCAGAGTGGTTAGATATACCAACTGGTGTGGTTGCTCAAATTATGGGGCATAAGCCAAGTGCCACAGCAGAGAAGCATTATAAAGATAGACCAGTCGATCTTTTGAGAATGCATCATACAAAAATAGAAAATTGGATTCTAGAAGAAGCTAAGATATATAACACGAGAGACAAAAATGCCTGACTTATTTCCATCATTTTCATTATTTGAGTATTTAACTTTATTTTTAACGATTATGTCTTGTTTAGCAGGTATATTTGCTGCTTTATATACGTATTTATCTTATTTTTTATCAACAAATTCTAAAAAAGATACAGGAAAGAAATATTTAGAAATTGAAGAATATTATAGAAAATTTATAAATATCCCAACAAGCATAAAAACGAACGAATTACTTAAAAAAACTGCAATGTTATCTTTTAACGATGGGGTAGATCTACCACTAGAAATTACTGATAGTTTGACAACAAAATATGCGTCTGAATACTTTTATTTAGTTTCAAAACTAAAAAGGACTTCAAGGTATTTTGAGGTAAATGATAATGTTATAAGTTGTAAATATACAGAAAATGGATTAATTAAAAAGGGAGCTTTTTGGGGTGTTCTGTATATGATCTTTGGGTGTATTGCAGTTTATCTTATACAAACTTACAGCTGGTACCTAGAGACATTTTCAACAGGAAAAAGTGATTTAAATTTTATAAGTTCATACATATTAATCACCGTAATTTTCTCGTTAGCATCAATTACATCTTTAGTTTCAATTTTTCATATAATCAATGTGGGTGAGGTTTCGAAAATAATTAATAAAATAAATATAAAAAAGGGGCTTTAAGCCCCTACCAAATTTCGAATATCTGTCAATCGCCACTTAGCGCCATTTCCTGTCATTACAGGTTTTAAATCACCTTTACCTTGGCTTGCCCAGACTCTAAGAGTGTTTGGCTTATAACCAAGTATAGTTGCTGCATCCGTGGTGCTTACAAGACTAGCGCCTGAATTAATGAGTTGGGCTAATTTTTCTTCAGGCTTTAGTTTAATTGCTCCCATACTATTCTCCTCAACTATCCGTTCTTTTGGCTTGTGCAAATGCCTGTGATTCATTATGTCTTTTTAATTCTGCAGCTGAATTCATCTCACCAACTCCACATTTCAAATTTAATAATTACTAAACTGTTCGTATAAATCATGATTTCAAGCAACAAGAGAAATATTTCCATTAGGATTTACCTCTGCTGTTATGTAATCGGGTGAAGCTAAATGCTCCTCGAATTCCTTACCTAATTCGAAAGCAGCAGTGTTCCCATTTAGGGCATCTGTTACCAATACATAGTGATGTTTCTTTTTGATTCCACGATCGCTAGTGCGCGCCGTGAAACCTTTAAATTTGAGATTTTTAACTTCATAGCCAAGCATTTCCAACCAAATTTTGAAAGCAAGTAGGTTTTTCGTCTTCACTACTGTTTGATTCATCAGTCCACCTGCTTATGTAATTGATGTTTCAAGTTTTTGATCTTAGCCAGTAATAGGCAGGATTCATTGCTATCTGGTGTAGCCAATTCATGATAGCTTTGACTATATCTAACCATTTCGGCTTTGCTCATTAGAATCAAATTTTCAATTCGACAATCTGTTTTATCCTGGTTCTTAAAGGCCACAACATAGCCTTCAGGAATAAGGCCTTTTTCCTTTTCCCAAACTATTCTATGTTTTAATTCAAACACGCTTGGCTCAGATGTTTTAACCAGGACATAACCATCTTTAGAGCAAATTCTTTCATAGCCGATGGGCTTAGCATTCCAAGTTGGCCGACCTTTTTTAAAACTGGTTTTGTTTGCACTGGTTAGGCCCTTGGTACCGGTATTCCAAGGTTTAGACCCTTTTTCAAAACAACCGGTTCTACCAGTACTCCATTTTTTTCTCTTACAAAGGGATTTTATTTGATCAACAGTAAAAGATGTACCGAATAGAGCATTAGTCTTTTCAGTTAACTCTTTTCGCCCCAAGATGCAATTTGATTTAATAAAATCCAATTGAGCTTGGGTATATTTAATAGCAGTACCTTTTGACATAAATCACCCAATCAGATTTTGAGGAACTTCAATTGGATCGACATTTTTCAATCCCTTATGTTCAGCAACAAGCTTGGCAGCACTTAAGCGCATATTGTTATTCTCAATAACCTGTTTACTGATTTTTTCAACTGCACCGGCTTTTTGGATTTCCGCTTGAAGCTCATCACCTTTAAGATCTGGATTGCTTAAACGATCAAGTTGTGCAAATAAAATAGAATTTAAATCTATAGGTGTATTCATATTTTTATCTCCAGACTGCTTCTTTAAATTTAGCGTCCGCAATTAAACTGTCTATTTCCGAAAATGAAACATTGTTGAATATGTGGGTCATTCGGTTGCCAAATACGGTTAAGTTTCTAGTGATGGAAGAATATTTAAATTTCATTTTCCACCACCTTGGAAACTGAGTTTTCAAGCTCAAATCGACGTTTACGAACCAGTCCCATTAATTTCGGTTGAATGTCTGGATGACGGCCTGCAACATCAATTTCCAAAATATCCAAGGCTGTTAAATCAGATGCATTTTGGATCTTAACAGCAAGTGACGGAGGTTGTTCAGGAGGCGGAGCAGCCACACCTAATTCACTCAAACGTTTATTAATTGCATCCATCAATGGCTTACGCTGTTCTTCAGACCATGATTTTGTATAAACAATAAGAGCATTTGCCTCTGTAGGTGTTTTAGCTTCTAGGGCACGATTGACTAAGTCATTGAGTAAAATTTTATATTGGGCGGATTCTCTTAATGTTGAAGCGGGTTCTTTTAAGCTAAGGTCAAACTCAGTAAGTTTGCATTGTTTAGCCTTACTGATTTCATTTAATTGTTCTTCACTAAAACTTTGAGAATCAACATCCCTCAAAGTAATTTCAATCTCTTGTTCAGATTCACAAGAGTTAATTCCGTCTATATAAATTTGATGGTCTAGGCTGGTTAGTTTTGACGCATATAGTTTCTCTGAATTTATTTCAATTTCTGAAATGTCTTCAATTTTTGTGGCCTCTTTTACTTTACGTGGAGTACGAGTTTTTTTAGGCTTTTCACTGAAACCGTCTTTAATTTCAATTTCAGTAATCATATTGCCAAATGTTTTACCAAATGCCTGAAGCTGCAGTTGTGCATTTTCAGCATCTAATTGAGCAAATCCATTTGCCACACTCAAACATATATCTCCATGTTCTGGATCGTATTTAGTACGCAAGATACATGTTGGCATCACAATAAAAATTTCTTGGCCATTCTCCAGATCGTGTGGTTCTACTGGCTTAGTAAATTGAATATCTGCCAAAGTTAACGATTCTCGTTTGATACAGAACTCATAACCAGGTAAAGCAAAGATCGTAGCAGGGAATTGATTTAAGTCATCAAAGTCCATCAATTCGCCAACAGCGCGGCACATAATATTTTTACCAGCCATGAGTGCTGAAAATGCTTCGTTACTATTTAATAAATTCATTTTTTATTTACCTCAGTGCTGCATTTGATTTTGTTGTTGAACTTGGTTTATCGGTGGCGCTTCATTCCATCCCATTTGATCTGCTCGAGCACGGCAGGCTTTTGATATACCTGACTCGTATTGAGTGCCTTTGAATGTGTTAATTGCTTTATCGAGTGTTTGAGGATTTTTAGCATCTTTTATAGCTAAAAGTGCATCGTTATAACGCTGAGCCAATGGCTTTTGTTGCTGGCCACTAGCTTGATTATTTTGATTGCGATTCGGTTGTTGAGCCTGCCTTGTGTTTTGCTGGTTGTTGTTGCGTGTAGCACCCTGATTAACTTGGTTGTGATATTCATCTGAGTCATAGTCTTTGGTGTCATCAATTAAGAACAAGCCATTTAGCGCGTATTTACGGGCATATGAGCTGGATGCGCCAAATGTCTGAGCCACATCCATACCTTTCTTGCTAATCTCCACACCAGCATGGGCTTTTACCGTAGTTTCTTTGCCGTTTGCATCTGTAAAAATTACTTTTGCTGTAACAACGACTACACCACCGACTTCTTGAACCTCATCTGTGATTACCAGGGAAGCATCATATTTCTGAAGAAGCGGTTTAACTGCTTCCAGAATATCCTCACAGTTTCGATAGTTGTAATTACCGAAAGTGTTCTTTTTACTTTTAGGTGCTTTCAATTCAAGTTGAATTTGTTGAAGAACATTTGAAACTTGGTTATTAGAATTTGTCATAATTATGCTCCAGTCCATCCCATACGCTTTTTATATGCGCGACGTTCGTAAGAGGGAATATTTGAATTTTGAAGCCCAATAGCCAATGCTTTGCGCTTCTGAAACTTGCGCTCAAGTTCAAAATTAAGGCTAATCCAAGGTTTCTCTAAGTGCTCTGCAAATTCGATAAGAAACAAATATCCTGATTTGCTAACTCGGTAAATTTCTCCATTTTTCTGAATATATTCAGATGAATAAATACGCATGCGAAATTCGCCGTTTTCATCACTAATGAATTCTGATTTTTTTGTAGTTGGTGTATTCATTAGATTGCCTCCACTAATTTATTACGTTCTATATATCCGACAATAATTTGATTAATCATTCGGTGATCGTTGTAATCAGTGAAGTCATTCCAGTCTTTACCGTTAACATCTGTGATTTTCTCAACAGCCAAATTGGTAATATCTATTGCAGTAAATTCAGATCCAGGTACGCCGTAACTATCAGGATGGGATTCAAAATCAAAACTGACTAAAACTAGGAAGCTATCAAGTTTGATAACTGCTTTCCCAGAAGACTCAGAGGTAAGCTTTAGAGCACTAACGCTATAAATTGATGGCGTTACATTAGGAGTAGAGATAGGTGGCTTGTACTCAGTAGCTTTTTGATCATATGTAAGACCAATAGCACCAACTGTAACTAAACCACTGATTGCAGCGACTTTGAAAAATCCCATAGGCTGTACACGATGTGTAACTATGGGATTGATTGAATTTGGTTTTGTGTTCATAATTCACCTGTTGTTTGGAAAAGCGCATTAGATTTGACGGTCGGTGCGCTTTTTTTTATTTAGTAAAGTAAGCATACTTAACATGTAAAATAAAGTAAAGTGCAATTAACAATTATATTGTAAAGTATGTTTAATTTTATTTTTTAGTGGACAAAAGAAAACCCACACAGGGTGGGTTAGTAGTTTTTAATGCTGAAAGTAAGTTAATGTGTGTCAGAGTATTTTTCTAAAAACTCATCTATCCATCCTTGTGCCACATCAATATTGGTTATATCAATTAACTTTAAGTTAGTTTCTTCTGCTTCATTAAAGCCTTCTATGATGGCTTCAAAGATATTTGCTTCAGTAATAACCTCATGTGCAATTTCAGCAGGATCATAGCTTTGCTTAGCTTTTTTGAGTGAAGCTATTTGTTTATCAATTCCTACACCAATCTTTGCTAAGGCCAATTTGAATTCCTGGCGATTTATTGTTAGGGCTGTTTTAGACTTGTTTAGTGTTGCGATCATAATATTCTCTTTTCTTAAAAATTTTAATTACTTATCTCACAATAACTGGCGACTTATAATCATTTCACTTTTAGTTAATTTCACACACGACCAATCAGATTTCACCATCATACGTATGGGAAACATACTTCCCAATAACACTAATATGCTCTAGTTGATCTGGTTCAACGATCTCACGTTGATATTGCGGGTTATCGCTATCAATAATTAGTGCACCATCAAATCGACGAGAAAGTCTTTTAATCTTTAATTCATTTCCATATCGAATTGCATAAACTTTTCCAGATTGAATTTGCTCCAGTGTATTGATAGATTTATCGAGCATCACAACACTACCACTGGGTATTCTTGGCTCCATGCTGTCACCGTCTGTATCGACAGTTATTAAGTTTTTAGGGGATACTTTTTTCTTGTGTACCCAACTTAATAAATGGGCAGACCCCATATCCCTTTGACTTGGCTCATAAGCAGCCAAATGACCATTACCTGCTGAAAATTTCACTTCAACATGGGGAATAATTACATAAACATTTGGATCTAAATCATCGGGGGACTCCCAAGCAATAACAGGTACACCTTCATCCTGCAGTGTATTTTCGGAACTAGAACTTTCAACATCCTCTAACATTTTTGAGCTCAATCCATTTAACCATCTATGGTTTACACCCAAAAATTTAGCCGCTTTCTCAGCATTATCTTGTCCAAGTGTTTGGACATTCTTGTCAATCCATTCAGAAACAGCTGGTCTGCTCACACCACAATAATCCGCTAGATGGGCCTTAACGAATCTTTTACCTTTAGATTCTTCATAGTGCTTTATAGCTAAAGCAAATCTTTCCTGAAGGGTGCTCATAGTAACTCTACCTTACAAAGTAAAGCTAGCTTAACTTTTCTATAATTAAGTGTGCTTGATAATTTAAATAAAGTATGGTTAACTTTGCTTAACATTTTATTGTTATGGTCCTCAGTATGGAAGTTATCATAAAAACAACCGATGCAATTGCTGCATATACAGACGCAGCAAGTCTCGCTCGATGTCTTGGTGTTTCTAGAGCTGCAATAAGTCAATGGGGGGAGAATGTCCCTGAAATTTCTGCTCGAGGTCTTTTGATTCTCAAGCCAGACATTCCCCATGTAATAAATAAACCAATCGCTTAGATCCTTAGGAACAATCATGACCCGCAGAAATAGCACAAAGAAAACTGTATGTATGCCTGCGCATTTATCAGAAAAAGTTGCTGAGCATATTGCTAGAGAGGCATATGACCGAGGTTGGTCAAATAGCCAGTATTTAAGATGGTTAGCCATTTTAGATATGAAGCGTTGTGAAGACGACAAGGATCTTATGTCAAAGGTATCTGGAATCCCTAGAGAACGCTTTGATTTATTTGAACAAGATAAACATTCCGTACGGAAAGAACATCCAGACATTAAAAAAGCCTGATGTACTAGATCAGGCTTTTAATTCAAAACTACAAGGAATTGAATATGAAACCAAATATACCAAAACATCCATGCGCTAACAAGTGCACAGAATTTAAAGGCGAGCAGTGTAAGACTTGCTTGGTACAGGAATTACCGAGTAACAAAAGTTTTGATGTGGATTTTTTACCAGGTGATGTGGTTGTGCTTACTGCTGCCGGAACAAAAAATGAACTGCTAGAGATTATTAAGCATAAATATTCTAATGATTTGTATAGGGTTAAGGTTTTATCTTCTGGTGCATGTGGACCAATTTATAAAGATGAAATTCGCCCAGCGACAACAGCAGAAATCCAAGCCAACCGCCGTTTAACTGAAGCTGAACAAGCGATTGCGGAGGTTTCATGACTACAAATCAACACTTCCAAAAGTCACCTGAGCATAAACAGATCCAATGGACGCAATCATGGTTTGAGCCTGCTTTGAATTCGCTTGAAGGCATTTTAAATATCCGCCGTTCGAATTTGCGCAAGATTAAGCGTGATGAATCTAATGCTGCAGTAACACGGGATGAGTTCATAGAAGTATTAACGATGGAACACCGCATTACTATTTATCAAGCCGGTGAAATTATATCGAGTTTATTGCGAGCAGGTAAAATCCTAATGTTTGGTCGTTTTATTAAAACAAACGACGATGGGGGTGATAAGTGATACCACCCATGATCATTGATGATATTTGGTTAAATCCTGCTTTATTTGTTATTAACCATAGTGGTGGCAAAGATAGTCAGGCCATGATGATTAAACTACTGGAGTTTGTTCCTGCTGAGCAGATTCTAGTGGTTCATGCCAGTTTGGGTTTTATGGAGTGGCCTGGTGCTTTGGAGGTTGCCAGAGATCAAGCTGCTGCAGCTGGCGTACCATTTATTTTGGCTAAGGCTAATAAATCATTTCTTGAGATGGTCCTCAAGCGTTATGCAGAACGTCCAGAGGTTCCATCATTTCCATCACCTAAATATCGCCAATGTACCAGTGATTTAAAACGAGATCCAATCAAGCGAGAAGTGCGCCGTTATGCCAAAGAAAATGGATTTACACGCATAGTTAATTGCATGGGGTTACGTGCCGAAGAATCAAATAACAGAGCAAGGCAGGAAATATACAAGCCCACACCAGAGAATGGTAAAGCTGGACGTGCCTGGTTTAATTATTTGCCAATCCATGAATTAAAAATCAATGAGGTTTTCGGAACGATTCAAGATGCTGGCCAACAACCTCATTGGGCTTACCAAGAAAATGATCGCTTGAGTTGTATTGCCTGCATCATGGCCAGCGTGGAAGATCTTATGCATGGAGCACGAAAGAATCCAAAAGTTTACGCATTAATGTGCCTGGTTGAAAAAATAACTAAATATTCACTTCATGCCAGTATGCGGCCCTTGCCAAATTTAACTGGCATTAATCCTGACTATTCACTCTTACATGAATACCAGGATCTCGTTTCAAAATTTTGTAATACGCGCTCGAGCAGAAAACGTATTCTTTTGCTGGAGGTTTTAGCATGAGTTTAGATGCAACAAATTGGGCTTGGCGAGCCGAGTTATGCGAAAAAAAGGGCGGTTGTCGAATTCCATATAAGCGCCTTGTTTTGTTGTCTCTAGCAGATCGTGCTGGAGAAGATCATTGTGCATATCCAAGCATGAAAAGGCTTGAAAAAGACACTGGGATTGAGCGTAAAACTGTACTTAAAATAATCGCTGAGCTGATTGATGATGGTTTTATTTTAGATACTGGCGAGCGTAAAGGCGTCACAAAACAAGTTAAAGTTTATAAATTAAGAGGAATAAATGGACGCGAAACAGTTCCGATAGTGGGACAGTTAAATGATGAAAATCCAGCTAAAACAGTCCCAATAACGGAACAGTCCCAAAAACGGAACAGTTCCAATAATGGGACCTGTAACAGTCCCAATAACGGGATGCCTAACAGTCCCAATAACGGGACACAGAATCTCCCAATAGAATCTCCCATTGAATCTATAAATAAAAAAGATTGGCTTTGTTTGAAAAAACTTCGTTCTGAATTAGATCAAGCTGATCCCACGGTAGTACCAAAATCGATTATCGAAGCAAGTTGGTTTGAACGTGAGAAAAAAGCATTCGAGCTTTTCAATGCTGGAAATAATCTTTGTGATGATCTCTTGATTTACCACTTCGCTGACACACTTTTGAAAAACCGTCACAAATACGATAAAGCGCAAAATGGAAAATCAATCGGTGAATCTGATTTAGTATTTTTCTCATCACCTCAACAGATTTACTTGTTTGCCAACAAACTCGCTCAACTGCCAGACGTCATCGATAAATTCAGTATGCCTGGTGAATCCTTTGAAAAGCTAGCAAGCCGTATTGCTGCAAAACTCTCAGATCCAAATGAACTCCAAAACTGGAAATCACATCTCCAGGCAGTTGGATTTAAATCCAAAAGCAGAGGTGCTGCGTAAGTGGAAAGCATCTCAATTGCTGAATATCAAAAACTTTACAGTGTTAGAACTAAGAAGAAATCTAACTCGAAGCGCAGTACTCGAGTTAAAACTCATCAAGGTGAAAGTATCGGTGAATCATTGTTGGCCAACCAGTTACGAGTTTTAAAAATCAGCTTTGAACAAGAATATAAATTCCATCCTAAACGAAAATGGCGAGCCGATTTTCATATTGTAGGCAAGAAGATATTGGTTGAGGTCGAAGGCGGTGTTTGGAGCGGTGGACGTCATACAAGGGGTAAGGGTTATATCGGTGATATGGAGAAATATAACGCTGCAGTTGTTTTAGGGTTTCAAGTTTTACGGTTTAGTACAGAGCAAGTGAAATCAGGTTTAGCGGTTCAACAGATTGAGATGATGGTAGGGGAGTGACATGGTAGCTACAGCAAGTTTTGAAAAACATAGAGATATGACAATTACCCACGATTTACGCCGTTTGCTATTCAAGCCTAGTTCTTCACGAGTAAATTTTACACTTCTTGATTTAGCACAAAAAACAATGGATGGGATTAAAGATGGGGTAGGCGGCCCTTCAAACTGTGGAAGTAAAGTAAATAGTGCGGCTTTAATGATGCAAGATATGGCTACAGAAGAATATGCAATGTTATGGGCTTTAGTTCGTTCAATTAATCCAATGGATAGACATTTCGCTTTATTGCATAACTTGCTTACCAGTGAGATCCGTTTAAAGTTTCAAGCTGATGGATTTAAGACAAAACAAATAACAACTAAGGAAGCAGCAAAAGGGGTAGCACGATCAGCCTTGATTCAATTTTTATTTAAGCGTGGATTGTGCACCAAATGTAATGGCAAAGGTTTTATCTTTTCTAAAGTGGATCGTAAGCACATTGATTGTAGTAAGTGTGAGGGTAAAAAAGAGAATGCGTATAACCAATCTGAAAGACATAGAATTTCAGGCATGAGTATTGATCGTAAAGCTTATTTGAAAACATACGATAAATATGAAAAATTAGCTTTAATTATTCTTGGTGATTGGAGAATCGATTTAGATGCTCATTTACGAGGTCATTTCTTTAAAGTCGCAGAAGAATACGATTTATGATTGCATAGTCCCAAAAATAGGGGTATATTTTCCCATACTGGTCGTATTACGGTTCATCCGAGACCAAGACGGTTTTGATTTCCATACCCATCTATTCCAATACGTGGGTATTTTTTTGTCTGATATTTTATTAAATTCTTGCAGTATGAGTGGTTCACTGTAGAATTATTTAAAATCTTATTGGAATTTGAATATGTTGGAATTTATTAAAAACTTAAATAATATAAATACTTATCTGGTTATTGCGTTATTTTTATTGGCGATGGTTATATCTTTTTATTTTATCTAACTTTCTTTTAAAACCCTTAAACAATAAGTGCTACACTCCCACCGATAAATAGGAAAACACATGAATATTTGCATCGGTGGTGATCTTAGCGGTCAAGTTGTAGAGAAAAGTCCAAATGATTACTTTCAACAGTCAATCGTAATCGGCTACAAGACTTATAAGTTTTGGTTTTCAGATAAAGTAAGTTTTCATGATGCGTTTGTCGAAGCTGAGAAGCTAGCTAGGCAGGGATGAAATAAAGGGCGCTTAGGCGTCATTTTATTACCTAGTCTTTGGTCACGGTTTTACAATCACTATATTATCTATGATTTAAAAGGTTAATTCACTTTAAAGTACAGTAGAATCTTGGTTAAAGAAGCTTTGGTTGACAAATCTTTAAATTAGCAATAAAAATTAGTTGACAGAAATTAAAATTAGCAATAAATTGGATTTAACCCAACATTTCACTATTTATTGCGGATTTTATTATGGAATGGCGTCATCCCTCTTGTTTTGAACCACAATTAACTGATGAGGTTATAAGCTTCTTCGCCAAATATATGTTAGATATTTATCGTGAAATAAATTATTTATTGAGTGAAAAATATGATTCAAATTATGGACGTGGAACAAGTATCTTCGACAGGACCTATAATTGCTTTTTGGATATGATCGTAAATAAACAATGCCCAGTAGATGTTCATTTGGTTAATGGTTCATATAAACTAATATTCCAGATTGGCAATGCTACTATAAGGTTTGTAAAAGATGATTTTGAGAAGCCGAAAAAGAAAAAATTCCTTATTCAACAATTGCAAAGCTTGAGTTTATTCCCTTTAGATGATCTTCAGCCTCATTTTTGGCGGTTTATATTAAATGAGCCAAAAACATTAGATGATGAACCTTTAGTTGTATTTGCAGGTTATAACTTAGCAAATGAAGTAGTTGCTTATTGGGATTCTAGTAGTATTACTGATATCAACCATATTCATTTAGTTGAACCTGAAACTCCAAATTCTGTGGAACTAGGTT
This sequence comes from Acinetobacter sp. LipI_19, assembly GCF_058242925.1. Taxonomy (NCBI): domain Bacteria; kingdom Pseudomonadati; phylum Pseudomonadota; class Gammaproteobacteria; order Moraxellales; family Moraxellaceae; genus Acinetobacter; species Acinetobacter sp. LipI_19. Next base: position 1,917,316 of record NZ_JBZAYK010000001.1, on the reverse strand, counting down.
CACCATTGGTAGAAGATCCAGAAATGGATAAAGATGATGACGATGATTCTGAAGCTGTAAACAACTAATTGTAAGATGACTAGCCATGACAACTGAGTTTAATGGCTTGGAACTAAAGCTTCTAAGACAATTCAATGAATTAACTTTAGATGACTTAGGTAACAAGCTGGATTATACACGTCAATATCTTCATAAAGTTGAAACTGGGCAAACCATACCCAACGATCAATTTGTTGAAAAAGTGGCAAATTATTTTAATGTGCCACATTCTTTTTTTATGCAGATAAAGTCTGTTTTACAGGAAGATCAAATTCATTTTAGAAGTAATCGTACTGCCAAAGTTTCTTTTAAACAGATTGTTATTGCTAGAGGTGAGTACACAAAACGGCTGACTGAGTATCTGGACTCAAAATTAAGATTACCAAAGTATGATATTTATAGTTCAGAAAATGAGCTGATTACTCAAGATCCTGCAATTGAGTCTATTGCTGAGCAATGTCGTGGGAAATGGGGTTTAGGTTTGGGACCAATTAGTAGCATGGTTCGTCTATGCGAAACGCATGGTATTATTGTGACTACTTTTCCTTCAGTATCTAAGGAAGTGGATGCATTATCCTTAGCAACAAAACGTCCAGTATTTGTACGAAATGAAGCCAAGGAGAGTATATGTCGTCAGCGTTTTGATTTGGCGCACGAGCTTGGTCATTTAGTACTTCATGATGGTATTGTAACTGGTGATAGACTGACTGAATCTCAAGCTAATCATTTTGCTTCTGCCTTATTGATTCCTCAAGTTATGATGCGGACACATTTTTCAACTTGGTATAAAAATGGACGATTTAACTGGTCTAAGTTGAGTGAATTTAAGCAAACATGGAAAGTCAGCAAAGCGGCTATTTTATATAGAGCTAAGCAATTAGGCTTATTGACTCCTGAACAATATACAAGTGGAGTGATTTACCTAAAAAAAACTGGTGAGGGTATTAATGAAAAAGAGGATCATCTGATTCCAAAGGAGAAGCCAGAGCTACTTCAAGCTTGCTTTAATATGCTCGCAAAAAAGAAAATTTTCGCTGAGGATGTTGCTGCGGCTTTGGATGTAAATGTTAGTTTTCTAGAAAACTTAGTTGGTATGAATATTCCACGAAAACCAAGAATATTAACAATTGTAGAAGAAACCACCTGAGGGTGGTTTTTTTAATTAATTAACTTTTGTCGATCTTTGAAAATTAGGGCACTTGAATATTTTTCATTCATCCCAAAATATTAATTTCATTACTATTACTTTAGGAAAATAATATGAGTGAAGGATTAGTGCCAAAATATCAGATAGGTGATATTGTTAAATTGAGTGCTGGTGGTCCTGAAATGGCTATAAAAGAAACACATCCAGGGTATCCAAGTAGTAATAGGTTTTTTGGAACATACAGATGCCAGTGGTTTGCAGGTAAAAAATTAGATAGTGGCGAATTTCCTGAGGATAGCCTGATTTTGATTCGTAAGAAAGGTGAAGAAAGTGCAACTTAGCGATATTATTAATTGGATGCTTACAAATCTAGAAAAAGATAGTTGTTTATATCAAGATGATGTAGTGGATTATCTTGTTAAAAATAATCAAATGGATTTTCTAAAAGAAAATGCTGATGGTAATTTAGTACTGAAATTAAACGTTAATAGTGGATTCAAGAAAAAGACTGAAGAAAATGTTGTCTGGGTTAAACCTGACCGCTACTGGCGTTTTAGAGTACTTGAAGATGAACCTGGGCGTGAAGCTAGGGGTTGAAATTAAAGCTGCCATATGGTGGCTTTTTTAATGGGTGCTATTTATGGAAATTAACCAATACACCAACTTAACTAGAAAGCAGCCAATTAAATCAAAACCAAGAACAAGACCACTACCTAAGGCAAAAGAAGCATACTTAGAGGCTTTTAAAGACTTTGAGCAATCACTGAATGTATTCAAAATCAAGTATGAGAAACTATTCCAATTTGAATCAACAAAACATTGGCGTTTTGATTTTCATCTTATTGAACACAGAATTTTAGTTGAAATATCTGGGGGACCATGGTCGGGTGGTCGCAAAGGTAAGCTGAAAGATAAAGCTTGGAGTATGGATCGTTACGATGTTGCTGCCGAAATGGGTTACACCGTTGTTAGAATAGAGTCAGCGCCAAGATATAAAATTCAGGAAGATGGGCCACTACAGGTTGAAACTAATTTTACTAGTCAGTGGCTAAAGAATTTGAAGAGGCAAATTTTCAATGGAACAGATCAGACCATTTCCACCGACAGAACTGATTGATCAAGCTGAGGAAGAAGAGGCGATTCGCTTGGCACCTGCAGCAGATCTAAAAGAATGGGTGGTAACCAACTTTCTTACACTTGGCGGTGCACTTCATAATCCCGACCATGACCACATAGCAGAGCTATTACACGACGATGAAACTTTTTTAGCTTTCGCATGGGCATCATCTGCCGCCGTTGCTAAAAAGAGAATGGTATTAGGTCAATGTGAAAAGGTGATGTTTAACCAGGGCGGTTGGCGTAAAGCGCGACAAGAACAACAAATGCGCGACTGGTTTGGATTTGTACCTATATATCTCATTACGGTAGATGCAAGCTTTTGTGAAAGTGCAAACGACCGAGAATTTTGTGCTTTGATTGAGCATGAGCTTTACCATATCGGTGTAGAACGTGATGATGATGGAGAAATCCTTTACAGCGATCATACAGGCTTACCTAAGCATTATTTAGCTGGCCATGATGTAGAAGAATTTATAGGCGTTGTCAAACGCTGGGGTGCAAGCGAGAATGTCAAGCGAATGATTGAGGTCGCTCAAAACCCGCCGTTTGTATCAGATTTAAATATTTCCAAGTGCTGCGGAACATGTCTAATTAATTGAGCCTTAGGGCTCATTTTTTTTGGCATGTTTCCTTGACCTACCTTGACGGATAGAGAGAAATGGCAATATTAAATAAAAAGCAAAAACTCTTTATCGTACGGTCACTTGCACAGTTTAATACTCCTCAAGAAACTGTTGTGCTTGTCAAGGAAGAGTTTAATGTAGATGTGACTAGGCAACAGGTTGAAACTTATGACCCAACTAAACGAGCTGGCAAGGATCTTAGTGCTGAATTTAAGGGTGAATTTGATGCTACACGAATAGAATTCTTAGACACACCTCAAAACATTCCTATAGCAAATCTATCTGTGCGACTTCAACGATTAGAGAATCAATATCAGAAGCATTCTAAGAATCGAGTAGCTGCTTTAAATATTCTTAAACAAGCTGCTGAAGATATAGGTGGTAAATATACCAATAAACAGGAAATAACCGGTGCAGGCGGTGGGCCACTTCAAAGTGAAAATTCAACCTATGTAACTGCCACAAAAGAGCAAGTAAGGCAGGTTATGGATGAACTCGAAAGTAAATACTAGCTTGCTGGAAATGCAGATAGAACAAGAACGTTGTGAAAAGGAGCATTTGTTCTTTACACGCCGTTTTTTTCTACCTCGTATGGGGTTTAAATTTTCAGTCAATTGGCACCATGAGTATATTGCCGACAAAATTGATGAAGTGATAACAGGAAAGGTTAAAAACCTAGTTATTAATGTTCCACCTGGTAGTGGTAAGACAGAGCTTTTAACCAATCTAATTGCTCGCGGTATTGCACGTAATGCTCGGTCAAGATTTTTATATTTGTCATATTCTCAATCATTGGTTGAGGATGTTTCAGCAACTGCACGAAATATTGTTAAGTCAGAAGATTTTCAAAACTTATGGCTAGTGAAAATCTCCACCAGTACGGATGCAAAATCAAGCTGGAAAACTACTGTTGATGGTTACGATGCAGGGCATGTTTATTCTGCATCAATGGGTGGACAGGTTACAGGTCGTCGTGCTGGTACTTTAGCGAATGATGGTTTTACCGGGGCAATTATTCTTGATGACCCGTTAAAGCCCGAGGATGCTTTTAGCCAAACGGCTAGACGTAAAGCAAACCGTAAAATTCTGAATACGGTCAATTCACGTAAAGCACGTTCTGATACACCGATCATTTTAATCATGCAACGTTTGCACGATGAAGATCCAACAAACTTTGTGATGACGGGTAATGTTCCTGGTGAATGGGAACAGATAAGCATACCTGCATTGATTGATGATGATTACATTAATCAATTGCCTGCAATTATTCAGCGAAAAATCCCGCGTGATGTTGAACGAGATGAATTAGGTCGTCAAAGTTATTGGCCATTGAAAGAATCATTGCAATCTCTGTTGCAGTTAGAAAAGGGTGGCCAAGATAAGGATGGAGCCACTGTCTCCCGTTACACCTTTGCCAGTCAATATCAACAAGCACCTAAAAAGCTTGGTGGAGATTTGGTTAAAGCTGAATGGTTCGGTCGGTACCTTAAATTACCTGTTCTTAAATGGCGGGCAATCTGGGTTGATACAGCGCAAAAGACCAAAGAGCATAACGACTTTTCAGTGTTCCTATGTGGTGGACTTGGTCATGATGGCAAGCTTTACATTATTGATGTGAAGCGAGGTAAGTGGGAAGCACCAGAGCTGATCAAGGAAGCCAAGCTATTTATCAATAAGCATAAAGAATCCAATACAGAAATTGGCAAGCTTCGATACATGGCCATTGAGGATAAAGCATCAGGTACAACGCTGATTCAAACCATTTCAAGACAAACTACATTGCCGATCCGAGCCATTCAACGAAGCACAGACAAACTCACACGTACAATGGATGTGGTTTTTTATGTTGAGGATGGCATGGTGATGTTGCCAGCATCTGCGCCATGGCTTTTGAACTATGTAGAAGAAATAGAAGGGTTATCCGCTGATATGACACATGATCATGACGACCAGTGGGATCCAACAATTGATGCAATAAATGACACTGTTGCAAGTAAGCCAACTGTATTTGATTAGGAAAAATTATGGCTAAGAAGAAAAAGCCTGACGCTATCGGCGATGCAGGGGCTTACACTAATTTTGTGTCTAATATCGGCACAGGTCGAGACAAGGCATCATATGGACATTTCGTGCGCCGTGATATTGCTGATGATCAGCTTGAAGCGGTTTATCAGGATTGGTTAGCGCGCCGTATTGTAAATCGTCCAGCAAGTGACATGCTTCGTGCTGGATGGTTCTATGAAGGTATTCAAGGCAATGATTTATTAAAACTTACAGAAGCTTGTGAAGAATTCAATCTGAATAAGATTTTACTATCTAGTTTGATTTTATCTCGCTTATACGGTGTTGTTTATGTATTACTTGGAACGGCTGACGGAAAAACTTTAGATCAGCCATTTGAGCTGAATAAGCTTGGAATTGGGAGATTAGAGTTTTTCACTGTGATTAAGAAGAAATATATAACGGCCGATAAGACCAAGTACTTACCACCTCAAGAGTGTGGTGGATTGCTTAAACAGCCTGAGTTTTACAAGTTACGTTTCGATGATGTTAAACCGGAGCAGAGAATTCATCACACAAGATTAATTAAGATTTGCCATGCGGATGTGGTGAATGAAGAGCCTCAAAGCATCTTACAGGAAGTGTATAACGACCTATTAGACCATGCTAGTGTGAAACGTGGTGCTGCAAGTCTAGTCCATGAAGCAAAGATCGATATTATTAGGACACCAAGTTTGATTGAAAAAATCACAGATGATCTTAGAGCAGTAACTGACCGTTTTCTGAGTGTGGGTTTGCTTAAAGGCTTAAACGGCATGTTGGTTTTGGATAAGGAAGAGGAATACGACTCTAAGTCTTATACATTCGGTGGCTTGCCTGAAATGATGCGTGAATTTTCGATTCAAACCTCAGGCGCAGCAGATATTCCATATACCATTTTGTTTGGTCAATCACCTGCAGGTTTAAATGCCACAGGTGAGCACGACACTCGTAATTACTATGATGGTATTGCTACAAAGCAGACATGGGATGTAAAGCCGGTACTGATGCAATTTTTAGCTTTGATTTGCCAAGCTACATTTGGTCGGCAATTTACAGGCTTGAATGTGGTTTTTAATCCATTGTGGCAATTGGATGCAAAGGTACGTTCTGAAGTTGAAAAAAATAATAAGGAGCGAGACCAAGGCTATCTAGATATGGGCATTTTGACCGAACCACAAATTGCTCGTCAGCTACAAATTGACGGTGTTTATTCTGTGATAGATGACGCTCATATTAAGTTGCTTGAATCGATGGTGAATATAGATGACGACAATAATCCAACTGCTAAAGCCCCAACTCCAACAGATCCAGAAGAATAAACGTGGCAGAAAGCCAAAGCTAAAGCCAATTAAGGTTAATCGCCGTACGGAGCTTTATTACACCAGACAACTTTTAGCGATCGCTCAATATTGCCAAGAGCAGACCAAAGAAATAGTTTTACCAGCAATTGGTGAAAATATTGGTGATAGTTGGTTCAGTGAGATGTTCTCGAAAATTCGAGATAAGATTGTTCGATATGTTTCTGAAACATCAAAACCATTAGCAACCAAAGTTGTAAGTGATGTAAGGCAAGAAGTGGATGATCAAATTGCTAAGCACACCAAATCAGTTATTGGTGTTGATCTAACACCCTTATACCAAGCAAGTGATATTCAGCTAACAGTCGATCAGTGTATAGCAGCCAACGTATCTTTAATTAAATCGATACCACAACAGTATGCCGATAAGTTAGAGGCCTTAGTTTTAAATGCTTTGCAGACAGGCCAGACCAATGAAGAACTTGCTTTAGAAATATACAAGCTTGGTCAATCTACAGAGTATCGTGCACGTTTAATTGCTGCCGATCAGATGGGTAAGATTAATTCTAATATCAATAAGCAGCGACAATTGGCTTTAGGCGTTGAATCTTATACATGGCAGACTGCCAAGGATGAGCGAGTGCGAACAGATCACAGAAACAAGCAAGGTAAAACTTTCAGATGGGATGAACCGCCAAGCGGTGGCCATCCTGGTGAACCTATTCGTTGTCGGTGTGTGGCGTTGCCAAATTATGAGGATATTTTGGTTGAATAAATTTTATTACTTTCATAAAGTTGATTCTTATTAGATAGGAATTTTATTATGCAAGTTGAAATTATTAGTCATGATCATTTAGCAATAGATGCGAATTTAGAAATTATTCCTCGTATTGGTGAGTATTTCATTGGTTCAAATTTAAATGGTGTTGAAGTTTCAGGCACTGTACGTGATATTGAGCATAGTTATAATGCCACTCAAGGTCGTCACTCTATCCGAGTGCATTTGAAGCCTTGAATGATATTGATCATTGACCCACTTTGGTGGGTTTTTTATTGCCAACAGAAAGGTGATGTCATGCGCAGAAAGAAATACTCCAAGAAGCGTTTTTATCGACGTTTAGAAGCTCAAAAGAAAAATATTAGATATATTGGCTTTGATTATGGTTGTGGTGATTATTCTTTAACTTGGAATTTAGAACCATGGCGTAAGGCGTTGAAAAAAGCAGCGAAAGTGATGGTAAGTTTGATTGGTGAAATATCTGAGAAACGATTTAAACATTTGTATTCATGTAATCCAAAGAGCCGATAGGGCTCTTTTTTATTGAGCCTTATTTATGAAAATCCTATATCAACTAAAAATTGGTGACTTTGCGCCAAGTGAATCGTCACGCTCATTTACCAAAGAAGGGTATTTGAAATGTGTCAATGTTCGCTTGGCCAAAGCCCCACAAGTACGTCAGTACTACGCCTACGAATTCCCATCATTAGAGGGATTCACGGCAGATCAGAACATCAATGTCTACACACCTGCAGATGAACTTTTTAAGCCTGAATCGGTTGCAAGTTTTAATGGTGTAGATGTTACTGACTATCACCCACCTAAAAATGAAATTAATGCGTCTAACTGGAAGGATTATCACATTGGCTATTGTGAGAACGTGCGCCAAGAAGGTGACTATTTGGTGGGTGATCTTCTCATCAAGGATAAAGTCAGTATTGACCTAATTCAAAGCAATGAGCGCATTGAAATGTCGCTTGGCTATGCAGCCATATTAGTAGTTGAGCAAGGTATGGCGCCAGATGGTACGCCGTACCAAGCGAAGTTTATTAATTTTACAGGCGATCACATGGCACTAGTGAAATACGGTCGCTGTGGTGGTGATTGTCGCATCGGTGACCAAAAACCAAACCCAAAGGGGAAAACAATGGAAGTAGAAGTAAATGGTATCCGCTTCGATATCGGTGATAACAAACCTTTAGCGGATGCTTTAAACATTCAAAAACAACAATTGGAAAATTTAAAAGCCGCCAAATTAAAAGTAGGCGACAAGCAATTTTCTATTGGTGATGAATTACCAGCAGTGCAAGCGGTCGTTGATCAATTACACACTGATAAAGCAACGCTTGAACAGAAAGTCGGTGATTTAGAAAAAAATCAGATGACACCTGACAAGTTAGAAAAAGCTGCAGCGGAACGTGCAACTGTTATTGCTGATGCCAAAGCATTATTACCAACTGTTAAAACAGAAGGCTGTACATGCGAACAGATCAAACGTGAAGTAATTGCATCAAAAACAGGTGACAACCTTGTGACAGCAGTATTAGGTGGTGTTGCTGTGGGTGATGCAAAGCCTGATCAAGTTGATACTGTTTTTCGAGCGTTGTCAGCGGTCAAAGGTGTTACTCCAGCAAACCCTGTCAATGATGCGCTCAATGTTCAGCAACAACATAAAATTGGTGATGAAAAGCCTTTAGGTCAACCACAACCAAGCTCAAAAAAAGATGCTTGGAAACAAAAACTCTAAGGGGAATTGAGTATGTCTTTAACACCTCAAGCGATTCCTGGTATGCGTGCACGTTTGCACATGCCTGAAGAAATCCTATCTTTGCCAGTCTCAGGAGATGGGGTTTTAAGTGATGGTGATGTTGTTGTGCAATCATCAGATGGAAAAACAATTAAATCTGTAACTGATGCATCCAATACAAAATTTGGAGTCATCGTTTTCCAGCACATTGGAAAATCGGGCAAAAATTCTAAAGGTAAAGAAGCGTATCAAAAACTTGATTGTGCACCGATCATGCAAATTGGATCTGTTTGGGTAAAACCTACAGCACCAGTGACCAACATCAACGCAAAGGTATATGTTCGTACCTCAAACCCAACAGCCGAAGCGCCGTTGGGCTCTTTATCTTCTGTAGCTACAGATTCAACTGAATTACCAAATTCAGTATGGGAGACCATCACCGGTTCTGATGGTTTAGCAATTCTTCGTTTACGTGGAGCGTAATACATGTCTAAAGAATTAGAACAAATGAAGCTTCGTTTATCTGCAGTAGCACATAGTGTTAAAGCTGCAGTGGGTGATGCATTCAATTTAGATACATTTGCCAAGTTACTGATCAAACTTGAATCGGTAGATGAAATGTCGCCACAACTCGCAGAAGCACAGGCCTATGCTAAATACTTACCAATTGAAGGTTTAGCTGGTGCGGTGGTTGGTTCAGCCAGTGTTTTGCAACGTAAACGTGGTGCTGGCCGTGGTAAACGTCACTCTGGTTTAGGTAATGATGTGCCTTTGGCTGAGGTAATGTATGACGAAGTAAAACTCACCGTACAAGTTGGTGTGATTGGATATGAAACTTCAATCTTTGAAACTGCCGCCGCTCTAAAAGCTGGAATTGCTTTAGCAACCGACAAAATCACTGCAACACGTCTAGCTTTTGAAAATCACATGAGTGATGTGGCGTGGTTTGGTGAGGCTGAAACAGGTCTGAATGGCTTTTATAATCAAACTGGTGTGGAAGTATTGGCATCAACTGTTGATTATACAACTGCAACCATTGAAGTAGTTTTGGCAGATATTAATAAAGCCATTAAAGGTGCAAATAATGCATCTAAGTTTGATGGTAGTGTTCAGCCAGATACATTTGTAATGCCTGAAAATAAATTTACCATCTTGGCCAGCCGTATTGTTCCTGATTCAGCGGGTAAAACCTTCCTTGAATACATCAAGGAAAAGAACACCTTTGCGATGCAAAATAAAACACTTAATTTTGCTTCAGAAACTTATTTGGAAGGTAAAGGTGTTGGAGGAACAGATCGAAGCATTATTTATCGCCGTGATCCAAACTGCATAACTTTCCGTTGTAATGATTTGGAGTTCTTAGCAGCACAGCCAATCAATTATGTGATGCGTACACCTGGGCATTATATGTATGAAGGTGTTTATCTAAAACGTGTCGACTCTCTTCGTTACTATGATGTTGAATAAGGAAAAATAACAATGCCAAAATTGACATACAGCGGCTTACAAGCCGCTTTTTCTTTTGATGGGATTCAAGTTGGTAAAGATCAAACCATTGAAATTACAGCAACAGATTTAAAAAAAATCTCATCGGGTAAAGTTTTTAAAACTTTACTTGAATCTGGTGATGTTTCAATTACAGAAGATTCCAAGACTAAATCAACTGGTAGCAAAGCAAAAGATGATGGCAAGGGGGATGATGCAGCATTAGTCGCTGTTAAAGGTGAACTTACCCAGCTAGGTATCACATTTACGGATGATGAAACTCTTGAACAACTTCAGGCGAAGTTAACCCAAGCAAAGGAATAAGTGGGAGCTATGGATCTACAAGCATTTAGAGAAAGATTCAAATCAGATTCTCAACTTTACAACTCAAATGATTCAGAAATTCAAGATGCTTTGGAAGAAGCTGAACTTGTTGTTTCAATTATTGAGTTTGGGAAACTGAAGGAACGTGCTGTAGGTCTATATGCAGCACATATTCTTAAAGTTCAAAAATCCAATCCAAATGGTACAGCCATTTCCAATGCTTCGAGTATGTCGATCGCTGGTCAGAGTGTGAGTTACGCTCGATCCTCAAAAGAAACATTCTATGATCAAAGCATTTATGGCCAACGCTATTTGGCATTAAAAAATTCAATCCCAATTGATGATAAAGGCACAAACCCTAATAGTTTGGGTGTTGGGGCATTTGTCATTTAGGAGTAAGTAATGTTGTTTAAGTATCTAGCACCTGATTCTTACAAACCCACATGTATAGTGATTTCAGGTCAATCCTATTCATTAAAAAATGGAGTGGTTGAGGCAAAAGAAGATATTTATTTTGCCCTACAACCTTTGGGTTTTACACGCTATGTAGATGAACCCAAAAAAGCAGTAACAGTGGCAATAACTAAAAGCTAGGTGATTTATGGTTGATTCTGTCGATGTTCATATTCAACTGAACGAAGAAAATAACCGGGTGAAAGTTGAAGTACGCAGAACGATTACAGCATTAACCTTAAAACTTCAGCGAATGGTTCAAGAAGATATGTTGAGCGGACAAAGGCTGAATGTTCAATCAGGGCGCTTACGTGGTTCGCTTGCTTCAAAGGTTGAAGAAACCGGCGGTGTGATCGAAGGAATTGTTTCCGCTGGTGGGGCTCATGTTAAATATGCTTTTATCCATGAGTTTGGATTATCTGCTGCCATAAGTATTAAAGAGCATTTAAGGCATATCAAGCAAGCATTTGGCAGACCAATCACCCCAAGAGATGTACTGGTTAAGGCGCATAGCCGTGTTGTGAATTTTAAAGAAAGACGGTTTATGCGTGATTCTTTAGATGAGATTGCCAAGATTGTGCCTAAAAATATAGATAAAGCGATTGAACGAGGTCTGAATGGATAGTGAAAGTATTTACCAAGCTTTGTTTAATCGGCTTTCAAATATACAAGGTATGGTTTCAGTCAGTCGGCGTTTAAAGCATTTTAATCATGTTCATAATGATCAACGACCAGCATTATTTCTTACCCAAGGGAATCAAGCTGAAAATCCCGTCAAAGGATTAAACGCTAAGATTATCCTTAGTGCTGATTTGTATTTATATGTTTTTGAGGCAGATCCAGTTAAAGCGATATCAACACAGATTAATACCTATGTTGATGCTATCCGTGAAGCCATTAAACCTGAGTTTCCAGAAATATGTGAATATCAAACCTTAAATGGCTTGGTTGAGCATTGTTGGATCGATGGAACAATTGAGGTCTATGAAGGTGTTGATGGAATGCTGGATGGACAAGGTATTGCCATCATCCCAATTCAAATTTTAACAACTAACTAAACTTTTCACCCTAATTTATAACCGCCTTAATTGGCGGTTTCGTCATTTTTAAGAGGTCAAAATCAATGGCTCAATATTTATTTGGTGCAGGCAAAATCGTTGCTACACCGATCCAAGATGTTTACGGTAAACCAATCAGCAATCCTACACCTATTGAAGTGGGTGTAATGCAAAGTACATCAGTGGATATTTCATATGATTTAAAAGAATTATTTGGACGTGGCCAATTTGCTGTAGATGCTGCACGTGGCAAAGGTTCAATTAAATGTAAAGCTACAATTGGTCGAATTAATGGTGCTTTGCTTAATTCGATTTTCTTCGGTGGTGTTGTTGCAGATGGTGGTATTGAGGTTATCACTCAAACTATCAATGGTGAAAAAATTGCCACTGGTGGAATTGTTACGCCTGTTGTGCCTAATGCTGGGACCTTTGTTAAAGATATGGGCGTGACAGATGGTAAAGCTATTCCACTTACACGTGTGGCATCTGCGCCAGTTGTGGGTCAATACAGTGTAGATGAGGCGACTGGTGCATACACATTTGCAACTGCTGATGTGGGTAAAGTGGTATTTATCTGCTTTAAATATTCGGCAACAGTGGCAGGTGCAAAGTCAGGCTTAGTCAATAACCTTGATATGGGTTACACACCTGAATTTTCAGTGAACCTGCAGCGCGAATATAAAGGTAAGTTCATGGGCATGGAGTTTTTCCGCTGTACCAGTAACAAACTTGGGTTTAGCTCTAAACAGGATGATTACGATCTTCCTGAATTCGAATTTCAGCCGATGGCTGATGATTTAAACCGCGTTTTTTCTTGGAATACTTCGGAGTAATAACCTATGCAATTTAAAGAAATTGAAAATCCACGCGGCACTACAATCAAGATTGATGGCCAAGCGTTTGTATTTGCGCCGTTGTCACTTGGTGCAGTTGAAAAGCTTTTACCAGCATTGCAAGGCTTTCAGCCAAATGATGTTGGTACAGTGATTGATGTCGCGCATAAATCATTGAAGCGTAATTATCCGGAAATCAGTCGTGATAATGTTGCAGATTTGATTTACATGGATCAGCTGGAAGAGGTGATGGGTGCTGTTATGGCAGTATCAGGACTAAAAAATAATAAAGCTGATGCAGGTGAATCGGGGGAATAGACTGGGAGGAGCTTTATACTCATTTAATGATGACGACTGGTAAGGATTATGACTATATCCGTGATCAAATGGATTTACCAAGAATCAGCGCATTAAATGAGTATCAAACAAAGTTTCCTCCCGCAGATGTTGGCATTCAGCGACTTTGTCGAATTTTAGAAGCATTTATGGGGATTGAAGATAATTCACAGTCTCAAGATGATGTTGATGAAGATGATTTAGAAGAAATGTTGAGTGCCTTTCCGCAAGGGTGACTTCGGTCGCCCTGATTGATTTTTATGTAACAGTTGGTTAAGATTTGTGTAGCTTTATAAATTAGATATCAGAAAATGGCATTAATCAACTGTAAAGAGTGTGGTGCACAAGTTAGTACTCAAGCTAAAAATTGCCCGAGTTGCGGTGCTAAAGTAAAAAAACCTACATCAATTATTACTTGGATATTTTTAGGTTTAATAGTATTTGGAATCATCGGCGCAATGGTTGGTGGTGGGAATTCTAGTTCAAATTCATCAGCATCTGGCGAACCATCATTATCTCCTAAAGAACAAGCACTTAAAGATTTAGATTTTAAGTTTGATTGGAGCAAGGGAGGATTTGATAACATTATGATGATCGATATGACAATTAAAAATAATGGAACTAAAGATATCAAAGATTTCACAGTTGAATGTGAGCACTCTTCAAATAGTGGCACTAAAATTGACAGTAATAAACGTCAAGTTTATGAAATTATAAAAGTTGGTGAAACCAAGAAATTTAAAGAATTCAATATGGGCTTTATACATTCACAGGCAACCTCATCAAGTTGCGGGATTACAAATTTAGTCGTTATGTAATTTAAATATAATTGGATTTTTAAAGTTCAATACTAAATATTTATCTAACCGATCCAATGGATCGGTTTTTTTATGCCTAAGGAAAAGTTATGGCCAATGAAGTTGAAGTAAAAATCACAGCCTCTACGGATGCACTTTCCGATGGTATGAATGAGGCAACTAACAAAGTTCAATCTGCTGCAGCTGATATTAACCGTATTGCAGATACGATAAAAAATGCCTTTGATGGTGTACGTGTTTCACTAAAAAATATTGATGTTAGCTTAAACATTGATATGAGCGATGTTCAACAAAAATTGAGCAATGCAGCCAATACCATTAAATCACGCATTAATAGCATTGTTGATGAAGCTTCAATCAAATTGAAAATTGACACAACAGCATTGGACTCCGAAATTGGCCATGCAGAAAACTTGATTAGATCTCGTTTGTCTTCACTTCCTATTCAAAACGTTAGATTAGATATCGATATTCATGAGATTCAACGCCGTTTGAATCAAATCAATAATCAACAGGTTAAAGTCAAATTAGGCATCGATCTAAGCCAGTTGCGCACAGAGTTACAACAGGCAAAGCAAACTGTATCAACAACATTGCAATCTGTATTTTCTAATGCAATTCGAATTACAGTTAATTTGCCTTTATTGTCAGCACAGCTAAATCAAGCCCGCACTATGATTCAAAGTGCAATTAGTCGTCTGCAACACACCAATATCAACTTGAATACAGTTATTAATGTTGATGCCACTAGTACAATGTTGCGCGGATCCTTGGACCGTTTAAAAACGAGTATTGATCATTTAAGGACTCGAATAAATTCTGGCGGTGGTGGTTCTGGAGGAGGTTCGGGTGGTGGCGGTGGTGGATCTGGTTCGGGTGGTGGCGGTGGTGGCAGTGGATTAGGAACAAGTGTCCTTGGTAACTTCCTAGCGAATATGGCAAGTGAGCTGGTACTGCAAATTGGTGCATTAACTGGTGAAGTAATCCGGAATGCTCGTGAAATTGAAAATATGTCTCGCCTTGCTAATGCGACAACGCAAGAGTTTCAAGAGTGGTCTTTTGCTTCTAATTATGTTGGCATAAGCCAAGAAAAACTTGGTGACATCATGAAGGATGTTAATGACAAGTTTGGTGAATTTATGCTCACTGGTGGCGGAGAGATGGCAGATTTCTTCGAGAAGATTGCCCCTAAGGTTGGTTTAACTGCCAAAGCATTCCAAGGTTTATCTGGTCCTCAGATTCTAGGTAAGTATTATGATGCATTACAAAAGGCTGGCCTTTCTCAAGCTGAAATAACAACTCAAATGGAAGCATTAGCAAATGATTCAACATTGCTTTCGCCACTATTAGAAGATAATGCCAAGAAATTAAAGGAATATTCGAAACAAGCACATGAACTAAATATTATTCTGAGTGATGAGGCAATTCTAGCGACTAAGGAATTCGATTCTTCCTTAAGTTTAATTAGCGCGACGATTAAAGGCTTGCTAGGGCGATTGGTTGCAGAGTTAGCGCCTGGTCTAAAAGACATGGCCAACAATTTCTTATCATCTGCAACCAAGTCTAAAGAGGCTATTGATGGTTCAATCACTGCAATTGTTACGATTTTTGAAAGTTTGTTGGATAGTACAACAAGTATTATGCAATTAATTTCTGATATCTGGAGTGACCTAACAAAAGACATTGGTGATGGATCAGTTCAACAGATAACTTTCATGGATCTTTTGTCAGCAACACTAAAATCTTTAGCAACAATAGTTGTTGGTTTAAAAGTAGGCATTCAAATTTCATTTGCAACAATTCGAGCAGTAGTAGTTTCCGTTTGCCAATACATTTCAGCATCAATTTCTACAGTTATGAATGTATTTGGTGGATTTAGAGATACCATTCAATTTGGTTTAGATGTATTGGGGATCAAATTTAAGACATTTGGAAACATTGTTGAGAATGTATTAAATTTCAATTTCTCAGGTGCTAAAGCAGCCTTTGAACAAGGGTTCAATGAACTCAGTTCAATTACAGATAAATACACCTCAAAAATGGGGCAACGAGTTGAATGGCTTAAATCTGACTGGACAAAATCTGCAACAGGGGTATCAACTGCAATTAATTTGATGGGACAAACGATCTCGGATTCTGCCAACAAAGGTGGTGAATTAATTAAAAATTTATATTCACCTGATACTGACAAGGCTAAAAAAGAAACTCGATTATTGTCTACATTCGATTCAAAGCGAGGAGTAGGAACAGGAACCAAAGATGAAAAGGATAAAAAGGAAAAATCAGAATCTGATAAACCTGTAAGTAACCGCCTTATTGGTATTTCTGGGAATACTGGTATTGGAACAGGGGCCCATTTAGATGTTCGCTATTCTGGTAAAAATGCACCAGTAAGTGCAGAGCATTTGGCGAGATTACAGGCTGGTGGTAAGCCATTATCAGCTTACACAATGACCTCAGGCTATGGTACACGTAAGGCTCCTACAGAAGGCGCTTCAACTTTTCATAAAGGTATGGATTTTGCCATGCCAGTTGGCACACCTATTACTACAAACCACAGTGTAAAAAGTGTTGAGACATCAAACAGTGGAAAGGGTGGCTATGTATCAAAAGTGACTTTTGGTGATGGAGTTATTTTAAGTTTGCTTCATCAGTCACCCGATGTGATGAACAAAGTACCAAAGGGTGAAACTAAGGGTACTGCAGGCAAAGGGGCTAACTCTAAAAATGATGATTATTTTAAATATGTTGAGGAGCAAAATCGTCAAACTGAAAAGGCTGAAAAAGAACGTCTAGAATTAGCTTATAAGTATGCTTCTGAGCAGGAAAAAGTTCAGTCGGATTTAGCTAAAGAGATTGATCGTATCAATAAATCTACGGCATCTGATGATGAAAAACGCGCATATACAATTCAGGCTGAAAAGGAAGCAAATGAAAAACGTGTTCAATTGGAACTTGAGGCTTTAGAAAAGAAGAAAGTTATCAATGAACAAGATATTCAGTCACGCATTGAGTCAGCTCAGCGAAATTTCGAATTGTTTAAAGCTATCTTAGAGTCTGAACTTGATGCAGGTCGGATTACCAATGTTGAAAAAGTTCAACTAGAAAAGCAGTTACAGGATCAGCTTTATCAAATTAAACGTGATGGAGCTTTAGAGCGTTTAGATCTAGAGGCAGATAAGGCAAAATTAACAGGTAAAAATGATGGACTGGTTTCAGCAAATAATAATATTGCTGAACTTGATAATCAAAAGGCCATTAATGATGTGAGCGCACCAGGTCTAATGACCGAAGCCCAAATGAAAGACTTTGATAAAAAGTTCGGCGGTCTAACTTCTAGAATGTCAAATTTGTGGGACCAAGGCATGCAAGCCATGTTGAACGGAACCTTGACGTGGAAAAATGCAACGAATGCGATTTTTTCTGAAGTTGCCATGGAATTTGTTCAAAAAATGGTGACTAAACCCATTCAGGATTATATGTCAGGTTTAGCCAAAAGACTTGCTGTAAAAATGGGTTTCATCAAAGCTGAAACTGCAGCAGAAGTAACTGGCCAAGCTGCACAAACCACTGCTGTTGTAACAGGCGAAGGCATGAAAACCGCAGCAACTTCAACAGGTGTTTTTGCCCGGTTAGGTTTAAAACTCATGGAAGTTCTTAAGTCCATCATGATGTCTGCATGGGAAGCAATGGCAGCAGCTTGGGCGGCACTATCAGCAATTCCTATAGTAGGTCCAGCACTTGGAGTTGCAGCAGGTATTGCCGCATTTGCAGGGGTATCTGCAATTGTTGGAAAGGTATCATCTGCTCGAGGAGGCTTTGATATTCCTGCAGGTGTAAATCCAATGACACAGCTACATGAAGAAGAAATGGTTTTACCGAAGCAACACGCCAATACAATCCGCGCCCTGGGTAAATCAGTGATGGGTGATGGTTCAATGCCTATGGCCCAAGCAAGTGCAGGTGATACTGGATCAATGCCACAAGTCAATATTCAGGCTTGGGATTCTAAAGACTTAAAACGCTTTATGAAGAAACACGGGCGTGAGTTGGCTGGAGGTTTGAAAGGGTATAACCGCAACTTCGGTAAATAAGGAGTTTATATGTCGGATGAATTATTTCCTGAATTACCAGGACTAGAATGGGAGCTTACAAAGACTCCCATTTTTAATACCAAAATTATGACTTCGGTGAACGGTCGTGAGCTTCGAGCAAGTTATCAGTCTGTACCCAAGTATGAATTTACAATGTCTTATGCTTTTTTACGTGAAAACAAAGGGCGTAAAGAATTGCAGATTCTACAAAGCTTTTTCGAGGCTCGCCGTGGTGCTTTTGATTCATTCCTATATAAAGCACCTGATGACAATGAGTTTAATTGTTCTTTTGTTGGTGATGGGGTTACCACAACTTATCAACTTTATAAATCGCAGGGTTTAGCTCAAGTTGCTCTTGGAAACACACTTGAAGATACACAACCATCTAATCCAGATATGTGGAATCAAATTGAATCAAAAGGAATGTGGGCTACTGTGGAACAAAAACCTATGTGGAGTGCTGACACAGTTGGTGTGACGAAGAATGGCAAGATTGTACTTTCTGAACCATTAGTAGATGGACAGAAAATACATATTTCAGGAACGTATTATTATCGCTGTCGTTTCAAAGATGATGAGCAGCAATACACACATTTTATGTCCAAGCTTTGGAAAGCCTCAAAAGTTGAAATGATTGGATCATTGGGGATGAAAATATGAGAGCAGCTTCAGCAAAATTAATTACTCTATTGGATGCAGATCAGTTTCTAATGGCCGATCTATATACCATCACTACGGTACAGAACCAAATTTATCGATACACAGATTACGATTTTGATTTAGTGATTGGCGGAAATATCTATAGCGCAGATGGTCCATTGATCAAGCGCGAAGGTTTCAATCTGTCACTAGGTGTTGAAGTCGATAATTTATCAGTTTCGATAGAAACGACTGACGATGTTAAATTTGATCTGTTACCTATAGTCCAAGCGTTTCACAATGGACAAATGGATGGCGCTCGCTTCAAATTAGAACGTATTTTTATGGATATTAATACACCTACAGATACTAGTGCAGGGGCATTATTGTTATTTGAGGGACGAATTATTGAGCCTGATCTTGATCGATATATGATCCAGCTTAATGTAGCTTCTGACCTTGATGATTTAAGCGTACAAATGCCTCGTAACTTATATCAGCCAAGTTGTTCTAATACATTGTTCGATGGTGCATGTGGCTTAAATCGGCTTAACTATGTTGTAGAAAGTACCATTCAATCAGGAAGCACATCTTCTCGAATTATTTGCAATATCACTCAGCCACAAGGATGGTTTACACAAGGTGTAATTGAATTTTTGGAAGGTGGTAATGCTGGGTTAAAACGAACAGTGCGTTTGCATGAGTCTGGTGTATTGCTTTTGACTTTACCGTTGCTTGAAGCCCCTCAGTTAGGTCAGCGTATTAAAGTTTATCCTGGTTGTGATAAACGCTTAGAAACCTGTATGAATCGTTTTAGCAATAAAGCAAAGTTTCGTGGTGCTCCTTTTGTTCCTGTTCCTGAGACTTCAATTTAATGAAAAATTTGAAAGCTGTTGATGAAGCTTTAACTTGGCTTGGTACACCTTATCACCACCAAGGACGAGTAAAAGGTGTTGGTGTAGATTGTGGGACATTAATTTGTGAAGTCTATGAAAAAGTAGGATTGATGGATTATCTTGATCCACGGCCATATCCACCTGATTGGCATATGCATCAAATGGGTGAACGGTATTTAGAGCACATCAAAAGTGTATGTTTTGAAGTCAAAAAACCGCAACCTGGTGACATCGTTCTTTATAAGATTGGCAAATGCGTTAGTCATGGCGCAATTGTGATCGAGTGGCCTACTATAATCCATTCCTATATCAATCTTGGAGTCATTATTCAGGATGGTACAAAAGGAAGTTTAGCCCGGCGAATAGCTGGGTTTTTTCGTATGAAGAGGCTAAAAGAATGAGTGGATTATTTGGTGGAAACACAATAAGTACTTCTGATACTCGCATTAATTCTATGCGAGTCCAGCAATCTGCATATGGTCTATGTCAGCCACTTGTTTATGGTAAAAATAGACTTGCCGCCAATATGTTTTGGTATGGTGATTTTCATTCTATTGCCAAAACTACAACAACCAAGTCAGGTGGTAAAGGTGGTGGATCTAAAACCAAGAATACAACTTACACGTATTACACTTCATTAATGCTAGGGCTTTGTGAAAATAAAATCAAAGATATTGGGATTATTTGGCGTGATAAGGAGCAGATTGTAACCAAGACTGAAAAGGGGGTTCAGCTTAAACCAATAGATCAAATTGGATTTGAGCTTTACAACGGAAATGCTAATCCAATTTGGGGTTATCTACAATCCAAACATCCAAACGAGGCAATTAATTACCCATATCTTGGATATGTAGCATGTGCAAATTATGAATTAGGTGGCAGTGCAAGTCTTGCTAATCATAACTTTGAAGTAATTAGCGACATTACATTTTCAAATACGATTCATGATGCTAATCCAGCAGATGTAATTGAGGACTTGATTACCAATCCACGTTATGGCGCTTCTCCTTATTTAAGCATGAATGATCTTTCAGAGTTTAGGACCTACTGCGCTGCAGCAAATTTATTAATCAGTCCAGCTTTGACAGAACAACGTGAAGCACATGAAATTATCAATGAAATTGTTGAGGCAGTTAACTGTGCGGTCGTACCAAGTCCAGATGGATTGAAAATCAAGACTTTTGGTGATTCAGCACTCACTGGTAATGGCCATACCTTTACGCCTAATTTAGAACCGGTATATCACTTAACTGATGATGATTTCATAGGTGAAGATGAGCCTGTACGGGTACGCCGTAGCCGTGATACTGATGCTTTTAATCATACACAGATTGAATATATAAACCGTTTTAATCAATACAATACTGAAACGGTAGAAGCAAAAGACCAGGCGAATATTGAAATGTTTGGTTTGCGTACTGAAGATCCAGTAAAACTTGAGATGTTCTGCGAGCCTAAAATTGCCAGACATGCAGTGCAACTGCGTTTGCAACGACTTTTGTATGTTCGGAATGAATATGAGTTTAATTTAGGTTGGAAGTATTGTCGTCTTGAGCCTATGGATATCGTAACCATTACAGATAAATCATTAGGTTTAGATAAATTTCCTGTACGAATCACACGTGTTGAAGAAGATGAAGAAGGAATGCTCACAATTACCGCTGATGAGTTAGCAGTAGGCTCTAGATCAGCGGTTGAATATGATTTGCAATCTTCAAATGGCTACCAAGGAGGCAATGAAGAACCAGGCAATGTGAATGCACCTGTAATTTTCGAACCGCCTTTAGACTTAACCAATGGTGTAAATCAAATATGGATAGCAGCATCAGGTGGGCTTAATTGGGGTGGTTGTAATGTTTGGGTGAGTTTAGATAATACGACTTATGAGCGTATTGGTACGATTTATGGTTCAGCTCGATATGGCATACTCACAACAGATATCAATTCCAGCACAAACACAGCACAAATTCAGTTGAATACTTCGAGTCAGATTTTTAGCGGTACAGTAGAGGAAGCACAAGTAGACGCAACACTCTGTAAAATTGGAGATGAATTTGTCAATTATGTTGAGGCAACATTAAACGGATCAGGCTTATATACTTTAAGTGAATTATATCGAGGCCGATTTAACACTGCCCAATCTCATTTAGCCGGAGAGTATTTTGTTAGGATTGATCGGGCCATATTTGAATATGACTTTAATCAAAATCTTATTGGTAAGCAGGTCTTTTTAAAATTCACAAGTTTTAATGGGTTAGAACAAAAGGAACAAACTCTTGATGAGGTGGCTTCTTATAGTCACACAGTTAGTGGTGGTACACCTTCTAGTGTTAAAGGGCTTTCTTTGCAATCTGCATTTATTGGAACCAGTTTTAAAGTTCAATGGCAAAGTACTGCAGGCGCATCTAGTTATATTGTTCAAATTTTATCAGGTGGAAATCTCTTAAGGACAATTGAAACTACTAATACGGACTATAGTTATTCAACAGAAGAAGCAAAAGTTGATGGTGTTCAGCGTTCTTATACGATTCGCGTGGCCAGTAAAAATGGAGACGTAACAAGTTCTTATGCTGAGTTAAATATTAGCAATCCTGTACCACCTCAATTACTGAATGTTTATACGTCAGCAACGAAAGACTCTATCACAGTAACTTGGATGCCAAGTGAAGCACCTGATTTAAAAGATTATCAAGTTTGGGTGAGTACGAATCCTAATTTTGATCCAGATGTATTACTTGCAAGTTGGACAGGGACAGAGAATGCTTGCACGATTAATAAACTACAATCTACGACCACTTATTATGTTCGTGTTACAGCGCGAGATGTTTGGAAAACAACATCTTGGAATTATTCTACGCGTATTACACAGTCTACGACTGAAAGTTAGAAAGTTAAATCAACTTAATGGCACCCAACAGGGTGCTTTTTTATGGATTAAATTTATGCCAATTCCTGAAAAAGACACACTCATAGGAGCTAGTGTCACTGAGAAAGGATTTAAGATCGCCATGGGTGTAATGGTTGACAGCTTAAAGCAAAGAGAAAATCAGTCTGCTATTTATGATACAGAATCAGAGTTAAAATCCAGCAAGCTTGAACAGCTTAAATTGAGAGCCAAAGCTTTAGACACGGGGAAAGTTTTTGAATGGAATCGTACCAGTGCAAGTGGTGCAATTCCAATTACAGGTGCTTGGACGGACTTAGGTTTAGGTGAGCTAGATCAAGCGAAAGTTTATACTGATGAAAAATTAAGTAGCGCTGCAGAGAATTTCACTGAATTGGTAAGTGAAGCCGAAACCAATGCAATTGCATCTGCTGCAGAAGATGCTTCAAATAAAGCATTAGCAGCTGAAACTAATGCCATTTCTCATACTGATGGAAGAGTTGGCAGTATTCCTACTAACAACATTATTCCTTTGGCAATGGATGAAATGGGAAATATACCTGTTTGGCTCGAAAATGGAGATCTTGATTTTGCAGGCAGCAAAACCATTGGGAAAAGTTCATTTTCATCCATCATCCCACTTGCAGTTGATTCGGCTGGAAATATACCTGTTTGGCTTGAAGATGGATCTTTAGGGTTTTCCTCATTAAGTTTAAATACGCTTAATTTTCTTTCGAATTATTTTCAATCCCGTAAATATCAAACCAATGTTTTTATGGGGCAAAGGCCGATCTATACGGACTCAACATCATTACGTCAATGGAAAGCCAAAGCTGCCAAGATTAAATCAGGTATTAATGATCAATTGCGAGTAGTTCTTGCTGGTGATAGTTGGGCTGAACATAGCACGATAGCTACTGAACTTAAAACGATTCTCCAGACAGCATACGGTGAAGCTGGTTCAGGTTGGATCAATCTTGGTACTGAGCGAAATATGCTTGATGGTATCACTATTACCTATGGATCTGGTTGGACTGTAAATGATCTTGATAATACGGCTGCTGCATTTCCATACGGTAGTGGTCCAGACGGATTTACGCGAACCAGCACCACAGCAGGTTCAACAATCACGCTTGCTAATTTGACTAAGGGTGATCAACTAACAATATTCTTTGGAAACACAAGCGGTGTGTTCTCATACACGATTAATGGTGTCGAAACGAATGTCACTGCAAACTCAGTAAAGAAAGTACAAATTACTTTAAACAGCGCTACTTCTGTAATTCTTAAAGTGATCAGCGGAACTGTTTGCTTCTTTGGGATGCATATGAGAAAGACAACGGGTAGCGGTGTCGAGCTGAATAAAGTCGGCAACGGGAATAGTACAGGCCAGGACTATTTAAAGATTTCTCCAGCTGGACAGTCTGAAGTGGCCAGTTTTTTAAATCCTGATGTATTGATTATTATTTTGGGCACAAATGATTATCGACGGGGGCATTCTGTTGCTAATTATCAAGCGGGAATAATGGCCATGATTGACGGTTTTAAATCATCAGCACCAAATTGTGCGGTTATTCTGATCGCACCAGCACAATCAAGTGTTGCATCACCGCCAATACCTTTGGTTAATTTTGTGGAAGCAGCATTCGAGCTGATCTATTACAGACAAACAGAAGTCTACAACATGTTTGATGATTGGGGTTCTTACGTTTTAGAAAATACAAATGGTCAATGGGTAGATACTTTACATGTTAGCAAGTCTGGAGCATATAGACTTTCGCGACAAATTTTTAAACGGTTTTTGGAGATTTAATATGAATGGTTATCTTAAAATTGGTGGTGTATTGCCAACCAACCCCAACTATAAAAAAATCACGGATATCGCTCTGTTACCCTCACTAAATCGTGAAGGTTTGGTGGCTGGGTATTCCTTAAAAGAAAATAGTGTTTTTAACTTTGCTACAGGCACAAATTCTCAGCTTGTAGGAAGTCAACCAGGAAAAGGTGCAAATGGTCTATTTTTAAATAGTTCATCCTTTATTGATACTGGTATTCAAAAATCAGAAAATTATACTTATTTAGTTATCGCACCAAGAACCGCCACTTTAGGCGGTTTTTTAATGGGTGATTATATTCATAGTTCACTCTCATCAACGGGTGTTGAGCAGGGCACAAGTCTGTCAAGTCGTGGTGATGTTTATGCAGGTGTATCAACAGGACTTGCTCAAGCATTCGGACTACAAGATACGAATGTGGCAGGTGATTTAACTTTATTTATATATTCATGTACAAAACGAAGTGATTCAAGCCATCTACAAACTTATGCGAACTTGCAGGGAGGACGAGACATATTCTCAGAAAGGACAGCAACAAATCTTTCGAATGTGGTTAATAACACAGTCGGGATTGGTTGGACAAAAAAAGCAGCAACTTTAAATTGGGATGTGAATCAACGAGAGATTTTATATGCTTGTTTGTACAATAAAGGCTTTTCTAAAGCAGAGTTAGAAAGCTGGGCTTTAAGCATCAGACAAGAATTACTGAATCTCAAGAATCTCACTATTTAGAGCTTTAGCTTTAAAAATCAAATAGCACCCAATAGGGGTGCTTTTTTATTGCCAAAAATAGGGGGTTACATGTCTGAAACACAGGCAGCAATTGAAGCGAGTGCGGTCGCAATCACTCAAAAAGTTACGGTTACAAGTGGCGCAACATCATTCTTCGCATTCTTGGCCAAGGTTGATGTAATCGCTTGGGGCGGTTTATGTGTGGCATTGATAGGCTTATTTATTCAGCTGTACTTTGCGATTGCTAAAAATCGACGCGAAAAAGTAGAGCACGAAATGCGTAAAGCAGAACATCAATTACGAATCTTAAAATTAAAGGATGAATGTAATGTCAAAAACTAAAGTTTGGGCAGTTGGTCTAGCAGCTTCGGCTGCTTTTTTTGCATCTTTAATTGGCTATGAGGGGTACAAATCAAAGCCATATTTAGATAGCGCTAAAGTTGCAACAATAGGTATCGGGTCAACATCATATGAAAATGGTACCAAGGTCAAAATGACTGATAAGCCCATTACAAAGGAACGTGCGGTTCAAATTGCCAAGGCTCATATTGCCAAGGATGAAGTTGCATTTCGCAAATCATTATCAGGCGTGAAGCTTACTCAGACTGAATATGATGTGTACCTAGACTTCGTTTACAACTATGGTCAAGTCAATTGGAATGGGTCATCGATGCTTCGTAATTTGAAAGCAGGGCAATATAAACAAGCTTGTTCATCTTTACTGAAATATAAATATGTTGCCAAGCGTGATTGCTCAATCCGATCTAACGGATGTTATGGGGTTTGGACTCGACAAGTTGAGCGGCATAAGAAATGTATGGGGGCGCAGTAGATGAGCGAATTCAAAAAAGTAAGCAATGTCATGCTTGAATCGAATGGGATCTACTTCATTGAATGTCCTGGCTGTAATTATCTTCATCCCTTACATGTTAGTCCACAGCATAAAATACGTTGGGAGTTTGATGGGAATTTAGATAAGCCAACTTTTAGCCCAAGTTTGATGGTCAACAGTGGTCATGCAAATCAATGTCATTCATTTATTAGAAATGGTCAGATTCAATTTCTCTCTGATTGCCATCATCAATTGGCTGGTCAAACTGTTGATCTGCCAGAAGTTGAGGAACTATAAATGCAAGCATTCTTAGCGAAATTTTATGAAACCGTCATTATCACAATGGCGGTTTTTTTATTGTTGGCCATAACAACTGCAGGTGTTCAATCATGGCGTGTAAACCACTTTAAAAGCGAATACACATTATTGAATGCAAAATACAAAACAGAAGCTGCTGAAGCCAAAGCACTGGCAGAACAAGCTAAAGCTTCTGCAGCAATCAAAGAAAAACAATGGTCTGAACAACAGTTAAAAGCGGAGCAAAACTATAATGCTAAAATTAAACAAATTGAGTCTGATAGTCGCCTTGCTAGTGCCAGCGCTAACAGCCTGTCAAAGCAACTCAAAATTGCAAGCAACCGCTTGCCCAGTGCCTCCAAAGAAACCATCATTGAATACTCCACTGCCAACAGTGACATACTCGAAAAGTGCGTCACTGAATATCGAACAGTGGCAGAAAAAGCTGATGGACACGCAGCTGATGCAGAAAGATTGAGGGAGGCATGGCCTTCTGAATGATGGGAAATTTAGTCTAATGATCATTGAGCATAATTTAGCATTATTCAAAATATAAATAGTTAAAGCTTTTCTGCATTTAATGCTTATTCACTTGTTAGTGCTTTTTTTCTTTCTAATGCAGTTTGAAACATGCATGCTCTCGTCGCAACAGATGCTAATACTGTTTGGGGGGTTATATCATTAAAATAAATGTAGGATTCTTTTTGGCTTGTTAAAACGCTATCTCCTCGATAAACAATCATATTCAGTAAGGCTGAACTATAGTTATAACAGTCGATATTGTATTGTTGTTTTAATTTATCTCCAGTTCTGAGTTTAATTGACTGCAAAATAGGTCCATCTTTTAAAACTTTTTGAGTAAACCAAACAGTAATAGTATTATCATTTTTTAAAATAATGTCGTTAGGTCTAAGTATAGTGTTTTTATTTATTTCTGGAGGGATTGCATAAAGACTTGAAAGAGTATTGGTAAGAAACTTATCTTCAGGTATTTTGTTTAGCATTTTCCTATATTTTATAACATCTTGATAGCTATAGTCATCAGGTTGAGAGTCACTGTTTGCATATGAATTCCCACAAATGATAAATAAAATACTTAAAATATACATTTTCATTTAATATCTCAAATAAGGCATTGATTAAATATCTACTAGAATAACCTAATTTTTCAATTAAAGTTATTCCTAGTATAAGTTGTTGAAATTAGATAACTTTTAAAAAATATTATCCGTAATTGATCGCATGCCTAACTCCTAAAATTAGAGTCAGGGCAGGGCAAAGAAATCACGCTATGGATCATTGATACAGTTGCTAAATACAATGAGTGTAGCGCTTTGAATGATTCGAAGAATAAATTTTACTCATAATATTTTTGTCTTTTGAATTAAAGCTATCAGGCTTTCAATATTTAATATTAAATTGACAGTTTGTTGAATTTGACCCATTAGAACAATATAATCATCTATTACGTTGGCCATTTCCGTAATTTGAACATCTTCTTTTGCAGTTGAAAGCATAAGGTGTATTGATTCTTTTGTTTCTTGATTTGATCTAGCGAAATGTAAAATATTATCTCTTGTATCAATTAGTTTTGAACTGCTTAAATAATTAATAACAAGCTGCAATAATTCTTTATTGAAGTTAAAGTAACCTAATTTTAATAATTGATCTAAGTTGTTATTTAATATATCAAAATTACTATAAAATACTTCTATTTTAGTTTTTGAAAGCGGGAATTTTCTTAAAGTATTAATTTTAAATAAATCTTTCAAATCATTTATTTTAAAATCCAATTTCATGAGTGGTGATGTATCAATGATTGCACTGTATTTTTCCCAAGGTGTAATTAAACTAGTTGCTGCTAACTTAAAGTCATCAAAATTTTGTTTTAAAAGTATAGCTAAATCCATAAATCTTTCGACTTCATTTTCAAGTTTTTCACTTTTCACCTTTTTTGCATCTTCCAATTGTGTGATTTTAGAAATTGTGTGAGCCAGCGAGTTCAAGAATAAACCAGTTAAAGCTACCCCAGAAAAAGAAACAAAAATTACTAAAATTCTGGTTAACTCGTTGTCAGGTAAGATATCTCCATATCCTAGTGTTGTAATGGTTACAAGAGTGAAATAAATAGATGATGAGAAGCTATTTGGATCATTGATGGTTGAAGAAATCAACTTAAACTCTGGGCACAAATACAATAAGAATGCTGAAATAATAATTAGTGCTAAATAACTTAAACCTATTTTTAATGGATGAATGCTACCAAGAGCTTTAAAAATATTATTCATGATTAATTCATTATATGGGTAGATTGACAATAGGAATGATATTCCAAATAATATTAAATTAAAAATTATTTTTCATTACTACCTTAGAATTTTACTAATGCTTACTATTTTTAAATTTTTAACCTAGACTAAAGATAAATTTAAGTATTTATGAAAAGACTTGTGAAATTATTGTTTAAATCCATTAAAAATATTTATTGCTAAACTGATCATTTGTAAAATAAATCACTCACTTTAATCTAGCCAAAATATTGATTTTAATTGTTTAATTGAGAGTTTTAACTTAATTATTTTAAGTTTTTTTCATTTAACTCTTTCATATACTTTAATAGCTTAGGTTGTAATATGTTTAATCTGTCGATTAGTTTTTGATCTTCGATAAGAAATAGGTTTAAGTTAAAGTTGTGGACATCAAGAATAAGTATGTACTGCTTTATAATTTCTTCAATCTCGGAGAATATATGATCTTCAATCTCAATTTCAAGCATTATTTCAAGTTTCTGTTGGTAAAAATATAGTCTAGTAAGTTTGTTATTTATAGAATCAAATAGTTCAGTGATTTTTAGGATATTGTTACTATAGGTAGGTCTTTTTAATAGATCTTGAAGTGAAACAAGATCTATTTTTGATTCAATATAATAACCCCAAAATTCATTTATTATATTTTCATTTCTAGTATATGCTGCATTTCTAGTCCAATCTATAAATAATGTAGAAGCAACAATAGTAGCTGATATTGTTGCTAAAATAGAAAGAAAAGTTAGGCTGGTTGTCCATGCTTCTTTCAAAGGATCATTTAGATTGTTATGCGTGTATAAAATAAAAATAAAGAAAAAAAAGATTACAAATAGGTATGAAATTCTTCCAAAAGTATTTACAAGCATTTTTTTAACGTCATCTTTCATGTTCAGTTTCAAATAAGATCAGATATGATTATTCTATCTATAAATTTGTAGAAATTCATCCTATTTAAATTTTACCTAACTTTAATCATCCCATTCTTCGTAAAATAATTCTTAGACAACATATCTCGACTCATTGACCACTTTCGATCTTTAAAATAACAAGGACCTACAGAAATCTTAGCTTTGCCAAATTTTGTTTGAATTTCTTCATAGGCCTGCATCAAATTTTCATTCTGTATTCGTTGTTCATGATCTGAAAGCAGATCGGGAATATGGTTTGTTTTCTGAATTAACTCTGAATAAAAAACGCCACACTTCTTATATTTAATGTCTGGTTTATAAATTCTTTCCAAAAGTAAGTAAGCAACTTCAACCAAATCTAAAACACAATCAGTTGGTTCAGCAAACTTATAAGTCTGTGCTTTGCTGTAATAGGGCATTGATGCATCAAAAGGATTTGATTGAACAAAAGCCGTAATAACACCGCACAATAGTTTTTCTTTTCTCAAGCGCCCAACAGCATCCTGTACATACTTCGACATTGCTTCTTTAAGGTCTTGTAGCTCAGTGATTTTCACTCCAAAAGAACGACTAGCCACTATTTGCTGCTTTGGTTTTGGCTGATCATCGATTGGCATACATGAGATACCTTGAAGCTCTAAAACCGTTCTCTGCATGCAGACAGTGAACATTTTTCCCATGATTGGAGGATTCGCTTTAGATAAATCTAAAACAGTCTTAATCCCCATATCGTTCAGCTTTTTATTCTGCTTTCTCCCTACTCCCCATACTTCGCCAACCTCAACCAGCGACCAAAAATAATCACGGTGCCTTGGGGCCATATTTGCTAAATCACACACCCCATTAAATCTTTTTCCTTTCTTAGCCATGTGATTACCGATCTTAGCTTCAGTCTTACTGCGGCCGATTCCGATCGAAACCGGTAAACCTATCCATTCTTGGATACGTTCGCGCATACCTTGGCAATATTCCACCAAATCATAGTTATGTTTAAAGCTTGTCATATCCAGAAAACATTCATCTATGCTGTAAATCTCTTGCTCATGTGGTGCGACATATCCGGCTAAGATTGAATGAAATCTACGTGACATTTCAGCATATATCGCGTAGTTGCTTGAAAGAACCTGTACATGATTTTTCTGAACTACATCTTTGATCTGAAAGAGAGGAACGCCCATCTTTATCCCCATTGCTTTCGCTTCATTTGATCTAGCAACTGCACACCCATCGTTATTTGATAAAACTATGACAGGGACATTATTAAGCTTCGGGTTAAAGAAACGTTCACACGAGACATAGCAATTATTGATATCAATAAGAGCAAATATCTTTTCTTCATGTTTCATTTGAAGTTCTTAATAACTTTTGTGACAACACCCCAAATTACTAATTCTTGCTCATTTCGTGGGAGGATGGGTTTGTATTCGATGTTTTCAGGTTTGAGCCAAACAGCTGGTAAATTTCTAAGATCATTTTCATTATGAAAAATATCAAACAATTCTTGATGAGACATTCTTTGTGTAATCATCATTCTTTTCACGGTGAAATCATTATCAATGAATGCGATAACAATATCTTGGTGCTGTGAGCGAATGCTTCTATCAACAATCAAATAGTCATTTATATCGATCCCAATATCTTTCATGGAAAGCGATTCAACTTGAACAATGAATGTCGCTTCTTTATTTGAAATTAGAAGGTCATTCATATCGACAGTCTTGTCTATGTAATCTTCAGCCGGCGAAGGGAAGCCAGCAGCAATTTTATTGAGAACAAGAGGAATAGAATATTTTGTAATTGCTTGAAAAGATGAGATATTGGATATATCAGATAGGCATCTTGATTTAGATGAATATGCTTTGATATCAATTACTTTTGAGTCTTTCAAGTGGGCTAGACTTGCTTCATTTAGCTTTAACAACTTTGCTTTTGATGAACTGTCATCTAATTTAGTATCCATAGAACCACCACTTGATTACGTTACATATTCAAGAGTTTAGTTTGTATGTTTTAAAATTTCAAATTTAAAAGTTGTGGATAATCATAGCTGATCTAAAATAGATCACTTTGTTTAGCTACTTCAGATGAATGGTCACGGGGAAAAGTGACAAACTCATCACGCATTTCAAAAAAATATTCATGTGCATTTTCACGGTCTACATTGAGCCAATCATTTCGATACTCTTCAGGAATTACAATGATCGATCTTTTTTCGTCATTTGGCGCGTGAAATTGCTTCATGAACTGATGATTGTCAGAATTGATCGTAAGCATCGAAAATGATCTTACTTTTGAGTCTTTAATTACAGCGTCCTCATAAATGGCAGCGACTGTAAATGGCTGATCATCTTTTCGCTTGATTGTGTACCAATGTGGTTTACCGTCAATATATTTTGGCTCGTAAAATTCTTGCACAGGCACAAGACAAAATTTACTGTATTTCCAAGCGTGTCGAAAGCTTGGTTTTTCTGCGACAGTTTCAGTTCGAGCATTATAAGTATGAGAGCTGAACTTGAAGTCTTTTGCCCACGATGGCAATAGACCGAATTTACCAATATCTAAATCAAACCCACGCATGATTATCGGTGCATGATAGCCTGGATAAATATGTGACTTTAATTCAAGATCTAACTGATTAGGTTCGACATCAAGTAGGGTAATGGCTTGTCGGGTGGGAATTTCATAGTTTGAGCACATTTCTTATTCTCCAACCAAAAAACAAACAATTCTTTATAAATACCATACCCTTGATACTGTTTGAAAGGTACACCAATTTGTAAAATGTATTTAATGTAGAAGTAGATCCAGTTTTTCATTTTTAGAAAATTCCATATTTATTTTTATTGCTTACATAATGCTTACATAGCTGTAGGCACAAAAAAACCACTTGGTGATAATCATCCTAAGTGGTTGTTTAATATGGTGGGCCCGCCCAGACTTGAACTGGGGACCAACGGATTATGAGTCCGCTGCTCTAACCAACTGAGCTACAGGCCCTTTATCAAGTGAATTGATTAATTATCAACTACTTGGAACGTCAGCAATACTATCTAAGATTTTAGAGTTTATCAAGTTTTTTTTACAATTAGACTGTAGAGAATAGCTTGATATAGTATTTAGCATTGCGATAGCTAGTGATTCTATATAGGTCAACACCAAGAGTAAAGCTGACAAAGACATTTATTGATCAATCGGAGCCTAGTTATACGATTTATCGAGTCAATGAGTTGATTGGCTTTGTTGTAGGTGTGAATACCAACTATAAAACTTATAAATATCAAGAGGAAAAGTCTACAGTTGGTACAGCAAACGAAGCTTTTATAAATTACTCCAATTTAAAGTTTCTTAAATCAAAATCAATCATGGGTTATACATTCAAAAATAGAACGTTTTAAAAAGGGTGGTATTGAAATTGTGATTAGAATCTTAATTAAAGATTTTTTATTTTAATAGTATTTCAATTAATTCACTATTAGAAAAGCAAGGAAACACCTTGCTTTTCTTAGTTTAATTTAAGCACTTCTAAAATGCTAAGCTTATAAAAATAGCTACAAATTACGCTAACTTAGCCTTGCCAACTCGCAAGCATATAGATCGCAATCGCAAGCAAAAATAGACCCACCAAGAGTAAAATATATTTAGGGATCCTACGCTTTTCTTGTGCTTTTTCTGACCTTTCTTGAGCGGTTGATGGGTTGTTATCATGTTGCATATTAACCTCTAAGATTTATCAAGTGATTAATTTATATGGTGGACTAATCTCAGTACTACTGTGTGAATAAATGTTGTTAAAAAGTGAGCAGTGTGGATTGAATGAAATTTTAAGTATTGAATGAAATGATACTTTAAAATAAGGGCTAGTTATTTTAAAAATAAAAAACATAGTGTTAATTGATATTCTATATTGATTAAAAATAAATAAGCATGACTTAAATTCACAAGTACTTACAACACTAAACAGCGAATAAAATAATCCATGCTATAAAAACTATGTTTATATCTATTATTTATCGTTATATGGAGAAGTGATTATGCCTGTAGGAGATAAATCTGCATATACTGCAAAGCAGAAAAGACAAGCCCAACATATTTATGAAAGTGAGAAAAAACAAGGTCGTTCGGATGAAGATGCGGAACGTATTGCTTGGGCGACCGTAAATAAGCAGGATGGAGGTGGGAGAAAATCCCACCACTCTTAACTGCTTAAATCCACTTCGGTGGATTTTTTTATTTGTTAGATAAACTGCTAACTTTGAAAAATTAGATAATAGAGTTATAAAGATGTTTTTTAAAACTTATATAGGATTATTTATGGGTATTATTTTTAAATATTAAGCCGTTAGTCATTATCAATTGCTACTCATAATTTCTAGAATGGAAAATATATCAAAATGTAAACAGGGCAAATATTAAGTATAATTGACTTAGACAGACGTAAAAGTAAATTCTTAGACCTGCATGCGGATCTAAATACAATGATTGAAGAAGATTCTAAGTCAGAAAAATAGCTGCTCGTTATTAGTTCAAAATTAATACGGATCACTTGAAAATTAGTTTCTATCTCCTATAACAAGCTAAAAAATGATAATGATATGTATTCTTGATTATGTTTAAAGGAAAAAGCTTCGATAATTTTTTAAAATTTAGCTTCTTTATGTTTATGGTTTTAACCTTTTGTGCGCTCGGCATGGCGATCTATCAGAAATTCACAGGTCAAGTAGATAAAATTGTTTTAGGTTCAGCTCTAAACTTTATGTTTTTTGCATTTTTGCAAAATATCAATAGGAAATTCAATACTTGGAGAACCGGTTTGACCTTATCAATGAAGATGAAAGACAGCGCCAATTGAGATTGGATGAGGACACGAAAGTCTTAAAAATAAGGTTTAATCAAATATAAAACGCTCGATGAAATTCATTGAGCGTTTTATATCAAATAAGTGTCAATCTACTGTACAATGAAACACATATAAAATTGAATATAACTCAGTTGTAATCGGCCAAATCTATACTTCTAGCCAAGCGTCTTTAACCTCTTGAGAATCTTTAGTTAAGATAACTTTTTCGCCTTTTATCTCACCAACCCAAGATGTTGGTATAAGATGATGATGTCCATCTCCATGTTTGGTTAGCTTGATTTGCTCTGCACCAACAAGGTGATCTACCTCACCAACTTTGGTTCCACAAGACGCAATAACATCGGCATGATTCTTAATACTTTCAACATTGATAGAAGTCATTTGATACTTTCCTATTGAAATGTGATTTGAATATTTACCTTATATGAAATATTTGGGTGAGTCTTGGTCTGAAATGAAAAGGCTACAAGACAGTCAAAATAATTACTTAATGAATTAAATTTTATACATGGTAATTTTTGAAATTAATTATAAATGAAGCCATTACAGTATTTTAAGTTGCTGTAATGGCTTCAAGTTCTAACAGATAGGCTTAGAAACGATAACCTACACCAAGGTAAGTGATCAGTGGATCGATCTCAATTTTAGTTTTAGCCTGAATAAGCTTGGCATTGTTATTGGTATTAAGGACAGTAATGGTTGCCGTATTGTCTAACTTCGCATAAGAAATAGAGGCAGTTGCAAACCAGTTTTGTTTAAAGTCATAGGTAAAACCAGCTGTAACAATGGGCGCAATGGTATCAGTAGCATCTACTTTAACTTTCATATTGCCGCTCGATGGTTTTCCCTCCAAAGAAGCCCCAGCTTTACCATCATGAATATTTTGAATCATATGTCCAGCACGTATCAAATCATTTTCAATTCCTGAATTGATTTCGATATCGTTGAAGTAGGCATACATTAAACCAGCACCTACAAATGGTCTGAACTTATTGATACCAGATTTACCAAAATAGTACTGTGCTTGTATTGCAGGCGTCCAAGCTCTAGCAGATGCGGCAGTGTCATAACTATCCAAATCTGTAATTAAAAGATTGTTTTTTAAATATAAATCGCCCACTAGGCCCTGAAGTGGTTGTGAAGTCGCTGAAAAAGGTGCATAGACAGTTCCTTTACCTTTTAAGTCAACTTTTGGGGGAATCCCAGCAATCAATTGAACGGCAACATTGTCTGTGACATTATAAGTAAACATCATACCTAGCGTGTCTACATCTTCAACTTCCAAACCAGCATCTGCTGACCAGTGGGCAATTCCATCGATTTCAGCAATTCCTGTTAATTGGTCTATTAAGGTTGGATCTTCTGCCATGATTACATCTAGCAGGTCATCAAATAAATAGCGTCCTTCTTCATTACTGGGTGCATTGAGTAAGCTAATTAGGTTGGGGTCCATCGCATCAATGCGAGATTGATCAACATTATCTAAAATGGTTTTCCCTGAAATTACACCTACGGAAGCTTTAGTACCATCACCTACAGAAGTATTGATTCTAAAAGGTTGTGCTTTCCCCATTGATGACATATGCAACCAACCTGAAGAAACCGAGAAGCGTTTAAAATCTTCAGCTTGGCTGATTCCCGCAATACAAAATAGTGAGGTTGTAACTATGACTTTTTGAAAGATCTTTTTTGTTTTCACTTGAATTCATCCTTTTTAAATACAATCACTGTCTTCTTGACAAATGAGACTATTAAAATTACATAAAACAACCAATAAGTAGGGTAAAAACTCTAATTTAGAAATAGCATTAAGACTTAAAAGCTAATAAATAATGGTTGAAAAGTATTATAAAAAACATAAAATCATAGAGTTGTTTAAAAACAATGTATTTGTAGGTATATTTTTTATATAAATAAAGTATTACAAAATAGTGACATAGTTTTACTTTTTGATAAATTTACTTTACTCTTAATTATATTAAAAAAATTACAGGATAAATTAGAAAATCTAAATTTAATTATTATTCATGAAATCTTTTTAATTAATTGTCGATATAAATTTTATTATTTTTCAAGATCTAAAATACAACTTAAACTAAAATAGAAAATGATAAATAAATGCCTATTGATTTGCATTTATTTAAAATCCAATACATCTCATCACGATTTTAATTGCCAAAAGAATGAGGCAGATTATTCCAACAGCATAAGAAATACTGCGCCATGGTTGAATTGCACTGAGATAGGTGACTGTATGTGTGAATCTTGCAATCGTAAAAATACAAAATACCCAGACAATAAAATCACTGTTTAGGTTTAATGCAATACAAAGCGCTCCAAGCACCCAAAACACGGGAATATTTTCTAAATCATTTGCCCAAGCTTGACTCGCTCTAACTACCAGCGGCAAGTCTTCTGGCCTAACTTTTACACTGACAAAATTAGCGTCTTCGGTATTTTTAAACGCTTTATTCTTAATACGGTGAAATCCTTGATAACAAGAGATTGCAAGCATTTTAAGAAAAAGTAAGATTACACAAAATGCATAGATATGCAGTAAATTATTCATAGGTACTCATTTATTGGTATGCTTAAGATGTATTTAAATAAGTATATCTATTTAAGGTGACTTGTAATTCTTTTAGAGTAAAATATTTTTACGTGGTTTAAGATTCCCATCTTCATCAATATTGCTTAGATGATTGCGGTATAAGATGATACATTTAAAATTGTGAATATCGAGCATGATTAATAAGGAGTTATTTTTATCGCTTTTCTAAATAAATTTAAATGCTTTTCACCTGTAAATCAAAATAAAAAATAAGGCAATTATGCGAAAAAGGAGCATAAAAATTTTGCAATTATTTTACCTGAAAACTCTTCCGTCTGGGGGTGTAATTAGGATTAGAGGAGTTGAAATGATTTAATCAAGATAGAAAAAATCAATTAAATTTTTATACAAATTAAATTTATTTATTTTTTATTGTTAATTTAGAATTTGAATTGAGTTAAATGTACTGTAAGGCGTTTAACAATTTTACATTTTTAACTGACTATTTTTGTGTGCAAAACAAGTGTTTAAAATGACAAAAATAAATATATAAATGTAAAAAATAAGCACAATAGAGATTGTCTTTTTAAGCTTTTACTTGGACAATTCGCAAATTCTGATTTTATTATGTTAGGTAGTTATGAAAAAGTTGTTGGGAGAACTTACTTTTAAGCTCTCAGGTTGGTCCTATGAAGTTAATCAAAGTGTATTAGAAAAAAAACAAGTGATCATCGGTTTTGAACATACCTCCATGATGGATGCAGTATTGTCATTGGCAATTTTTCAAATTCATGACCTTAAAATCCATACTTTAATTAAAAAAGAATTATTTAAAGGTCCATTGAAACCATTTTTAGAAAAAATTGGTGGCATTCCTGTAGATCGTAAGTCAAACAAAGACGTCGTTTCACAAATGGTTGATCTATTTCAGAGTAATGACGAATTTAATTTGGTGATTGCGCCAGAAGCGACTCGTGCAGAACGTGGGCAAGCTCGTAAACCGATTCGGACTGGTTTTTGGCATATCGCAAAAGCAGCTGGTGTTCCTATTGTTTTGATGTATGCAAACTCAAAAACAAAACAAGGTGGAATCTTTGGAAAGATTTACCCAACAGATCTAGATCAAGACTTAGCAGAAATTAAACGTCTATATAAAGAACATACAGGACTCGATATTATGATTCCTGAGGCAAAAAATTCTTAATTTGCATTAAATCTAAAAAATAAGCACTTTCTCATAAAAAAGTGCTTATGGTAGAATTGTCGCAATTTGATATGGCATAAAGCCAATCTACAGGAGCATATTTCGCATGGCGGGTCATTCCAAGTGGGCCAATATTAAGCATCGCAAAGCAAAACAAGATGCAAGTCGTGGTAAAGTTTTTACCAAATATATTCGTGAATTAACCACAGCAGCAAGACTTGGCGGTCCTGATGTGGGAAGTAACCCTCGTCTACGTGCTGTTGTCGAAAAAGCACTTTCAGTGAATATGACACGCGACACGATCAACCGTGCTATTCAACGTGGTGCTGGTGGTGAAGACAACGATGACTTAAAAGAAGTCACTTATGAAGGTTATGGTGTTGGTGGTGTTGCGGTGATTGTAGAAACCATGACAGATAACCTTAATCGTACTGTGCCTGATGTTCGTCATTGTTTTTCTAAAACCAATGGTAACTTAGGTACAGCAGGCTCAGTGGCATATTTGTTTACCAAACGTGGTGAG
This sequence comes from Acinetobacter sp. LipI_19, assembly GCF_058242925.1. Taxonomy (NCBI): domain Bacteria; kingdom Pseudomonadati; phylum Pseudomonadota; class Gammaproteobacteria; order Moraxellales; family Moraxellaceae; genus Acinetobacter; species Acinetobacter sp. LipI_19. The sequence goes on along the minus strand of NZ_JBZAYK010000001.1, from coordinate 1,878,656 downwards.
ATTACTTTTGAAGATGTTTCTTTAGAAGACAAAATCATGGATGTGGCTTTGGAAGCTGGAGCTGAAGATATCGAAGTGAACGAAGATGAAATCTTAGTAATCACTACACCTGAAAGTTTTGGTGATGTACAAGATGCATTAACTGCTGCTGGGTTAAAATCAGATAATGCAGAAGTGGTTATGAGTCCATCTACAAAAGCATTGATCGCTGATGTGGATCAAGCAAAACTCATTGTTAAAATGATTGATATGTTTGAAGATCTTGATGATGTTCAAAACGTATATACCAACGTTGAATTCACAGATGAAGTATTGGCTGAATTAGACAGTTAAGTCTGATTTAAGTAGATAAAACGCACCTTGGGGTGCGTTTTTATTGAGAGAAAATTTATTGCTGATTTAAAACAGAGGAAATAAATTTATTTTTTTCAATCCGGTAATCGATCATATCTAAATTTTCACAACGCTTTTTTAGATCATTGTAAGTTTGCACCAGTTTAGAGGACTGCCTGAGTGTATCTCTAAATTTAATAAATGACTCAAATTCAGAACCATTAACAACAAGTTGAAAGACGACATCATCACCATTGAGCGATTCCAACATACACAATTGATCTGTTCTCAGTGTTTCTAATTTCTCTTGAAAATTTAATCGATAAAGTTTTTGAATTGCATCATTAAATTCAGATTGATCCACTGCAATATAAACGTCTAAATCTCCTTTAGAGATTGCATTGGGAATCGAAGAGGCACCAATGTGCTCAATTTTTGCATTGATTAAAAGTGCATTGATTTGAGTTTTATAATACGCAAACCGTGCATTACATTGGGGTTGATATTCTTCAGCTAAATAAAATCTCATAAAAAGATCCATTCAAATACAATGTGATATCTTTGATTCTAAATTCTACCTTTCTAAAACATCATAAAATAAATGTTTAAGACCAATGAGAGTAGCTTTACTTTATTGGTTTTAATTTGGTTGGATGCACCATGCAAAAGCTAAACTGGTTCAATACAAAATTTAAATTCGATTGAGTAGGCCAGTACAATTAAACACATGTTTATATTCTTTAATCACGAAGCTTGAATGTAGTGCAACCACATGCTCAATTTTACCAATTCGCTTGAGTAAAATTTCACTGTAATTCTCCATATCTTTTGCGATCACTTCGACAAGGAAATCGGCGGTTTGCCCAGTCACTAAAAAGGCGTTAATCACTTCAGGGATGTTTTCGAGTTCTTCTAAAAATTTAGCAAAGGTATCTGTGTCATGTTTACTTAGGGAAATTTGTAAAATGACATGTAATTTAAAGCCTAACTTTTCAAAATTAATATCACGCTTTAGATTGGTCATGATATCGGTTTCGATCAAGTGTTTGATACGACGATGAACAGAACTTACAGATAGGTTAATACGTTCTGACAATTCATTTAGATTGATGTCTTCATGAGTTAAAATTTCTAAAATTTGTTTGTCGTAACGATCCAATTCCATATTTTTATCCAGCTTGAAAAAATTTTCTGTATTAATGTAGATTGATTTTTATATTTTTTCAATATTTGAATGAATTTTGAGAATAAATATCATAAAAATATAATTTATAGAAAATGAATCAGTTTAATTCTGAAAGTATTCTGGGTTGGTCCATATCCTAATGCACTTGCGAATGGGCTGTTGAAAACATTGAGCTAATTGATAAAGCTTAATCACAAGGATTGAAGCTTATTTTTAGTTATTTCTCATCTATAAAGTTTTTACTTTATACTGTTTAAAATTGAAAAGTTTATCCACCAATGCTTGAACATGATCTAGAACTTACCGAATCTGAAATGCATCTCTATTCTCGTCAAATTTTACTTGATGGTTGGGATATTGAGGCACAGGAAAAATTAAAACTCGCCAATGTACTGATTGTTGGTTGCGGTGGAATAGGGTGTACCACTGCCGAATTGTTGGCACGTGCAGGTATTGGGAAAATTAGTCTGATTGATGCTGATACAATTGAAATGAGTAATTTACAAAGACAAATTGCTTATGTTGAGCAAGATGTAGGATTTTATAAAGCAGAGATATTGGCCAAGAGATTGCAAACAATTAATCCTTTTATCCAAGTAGAAAGTTATATCAGTAAATTGGATGAAAATAATGCGCAAGCTTTGATTGCTCAGCAGGATTTAGTTTTAGATGGTTGTGATAACTTTACCACCCGTTATCTGGTGAACCACATTTGTACCCAGCTGCATGTTCCATTGATTAGCGCTTCTGCGATTGGTTTTCAAGGTCAGCTCTTTATGATTGATGGTGATTCAGCTTGTTATGAATGCTTATTTCCCAAAGCGCAACAGCATAATGAAAGTCTTCGCTGTGCTGACTCAGGTGTATTAGCCACCACACCCAATGTCATGGCAAGTTTACAGGCACATCATGCTCTTCTATTTTTAGGTTTAGCGAAAACCCCATTGAAGCAAAAACTGTTGCTATGGGATGGGTTAACAATGAAACAACGAATTTTAGCCTTTGAAAAAGATAGAGATTGTACAAACTGTCAGGCAAGCCATACTGCAAATGCTGATTAATTTGCTACACTTATACAAATTCAATTTAATGTTGACATTATGAAAAATAATATCTTTTTAGATGGTCTACGTTCAGTTGCCCGAGTTGGGGAAACTGCTGTTATCGCGGCCAAAGCAGGTATTAAATATGCCACTGAAAAACCAAGTAATGCCAAACTGATGCGTGAAACCTTTGAATCATTAGGCTCAACTTATATTAAATTGGGTCAATTTATTGCCAGTACGCCATCTTTATTTCCTCGTGAATATGTTGAAGAGTTTCAAGGCTGTTTAGACCAAACGCCTTATTTACCTTTTAGCTATGTTCAGGGCGTGTTGGAACAAGAATTTGCTGGGCGTAATTTAAGTGAAATCTTTGCATCTATCGATGAAAAGCCTCTTGCTTCAGCATCTATTGCCCAGGTTCATGCTGCCAAATTGGTGACTGGTGAAGATGTTGTAATTAAAGTGCAAAAACCTGGTGTAGAAACTATTCTTTATACCGATTTAAATGTATTGCACTGGGCAACCAAGGTTTTGGAAAAAGCGATTCCAAAAGTAAAATTTGCTTCATTGGCAGATATTGTTGATGAAATTAAAACACGTATGGTGCGTGAAGTTGATTTCATTGAAGAAGCACAAAATTTGGATGATTTTGTGAATTATCTCAATGTATCTCAAAACACGGCAGCAACAGCTCCAAAGGTCTATCATCAATTTTCAACACGCCGTGTACTCACCATGCAACGCTTGTATGGTGTGCCACTGACTGATTTTGATGTAGTCAGAAAAGTCGCGAAAGATCCATCTCAAGTGCTGATTACCGCCATGAATACTTGGTTTGGTAGTTTAATGTTATGCCAGTCTTTCCATGCCGATTTGCATGCGGGTAATCTGATGTTACTTGAAGATGGCCGTATTGGTTTTATTGATTTTGGTATCGTAGGACAGTTAAAACCTGAAGTTTGGCAAGCATGTATGGCATTTATGGATGCTTTGCAAAAGACAGATTACACGTTGATGGCTGAAAATATGTTGGGTATGGGTATGACCAGTACTCAAGTCGATACTCAGGTTTTGGCAGAAGATTTAGAGCGTCTATTTAGTGGGGTACTACTTGCAGATCCACAAAAAATTATGACGTCTAATCCATCAGATTTAAATGACATCATGATGGATATGGTGGGTGTAGGCGAGCGTCATGGTATTCGTTTCCCACGAGACTTCGCGTTATTATTTAAGCAAATGCTATATTTTGATCGTTTTATGCGTGTTCTTGCGCCATATACCGATATTTATGCTGATCAACGTTTACAGATGGTGCAAAATATTGATCCTGTGTCATTGTTAAAACATTGATATAGATGTTTTCTCCTTGTGGAAAAGTGGCTAGGTCTGATTGTATAATCTTGCTTGGCCCTTTTTTAAAAGGGCATTTTTTATTTAAATTGAGAATTTATAAACGTCATGGATGCAATTATCATTGAAGGGTTAAAAGTTGAGACTGTGATTGGCTGCTTCAATTGGGAACGGCAAATTATCCAACCTTTAATGTTGGATCTCCACATTCAAACCAGTTTAGAACAAGCGTCTAACTCAGATGAATTAGTCGATACATTGAACTATGCTGAAATTTGTGAAATTTCTGCCAAAGTGATTCAGGATGCTGCACCAAAATTGATCGAACATGCGGCCAAATTAGTATTAAATACGCTTTTCTCTACCTTTAAATCTATTGAATCGATTATGATTACAGTCCGTAAGCCTGCCATTATCCCGCAAGCAAATTCTGTAGGAATTCGTCTTGAACGACACCGAAATGATATTCGCCCTAGCTCTAGCGAGTAATCGCGATCCACAACAAAATTTTCGAAAAGCATTTGCTCAGATTGCACATTTGGGAATGGTGTCGTTTTCTTCCATCTATTTGATTCCATGTCGTGATGGAATTGGTGCAGATTATTGGAATGCTGCATGTTTGGTTCAAAGTCAGCTGTCTGTAGATGAAATGCTATCTTTATTAAAAAAGATGGAAGCAGACTCAGGTCGTGTACGCCCATCACATCAAATATCCTTGGATATCGATCTCATTGCATGGGGAACTCATTTAACTGCAATGCAATTTAATCCAAAGAAATTACCATTGGCGTTAGATGTTAAAGTACCGATGTCTGAACTTTGGGAAGATGCATTATTCACACATTCCGCAGATCAATTTCCAGTTATCATTTTATAGTCTTTAAAATAACTAGGTTAAAAAACAATGTATTTTAAGCCCTTGGCATTATTCAGTTGTGTGATTTTATTCAGCGCATGTCGCCATTTACCTGAACAATCTATTATACCGGCAAAAGTTGTAAGTGAATCGCAAACCTTACAACGTCGGGATAACAACCTGAAGCAAAAAGTACATGCCTTTACACAAGATCAAACTTTATTTGATGTGGCTTTTGATGATCTCAATCAAGATGGGCAAGATGAAGCCATCGTGCTTTTAAAAGGGTTAGATTGGTGTGGGTCTGGTGGTTGTACAATGCTGATCTTTCAAGGCAAACCTAATCAGCAGTTTGACTTTTTAAATAAAACAACATTGGTGAATACGCCAGTTTACTCTACAACATATATACATAATGGATGGAAGCAATTACTGGTCTATAGCCGAAAGCATGGGCAAGTAATGTTGAAGTTTGATGGAACTCAATATCCGTTAAATCCATCTTTATTGCCAGTCGCTACAGTAAAGTTAGCACCCAATACAGCTAAATTTCTTTTGGGTGTTGCTGACTAATTTTTTATGTGTAACCCACATCTTTATATCAAAATGTGGGTTACACGGAATCCTTGCATTAAAATTATTTTGACTTCTTTGCTGTAAAAGTGATGCGAATAAAAATGCTAAAAAAGCCCAGAAACTGGACTTTTAAATCAGTTAAATCATGTTGTTAGATAAAATAACTGGTCTTGGTCATCAGTTTGGAAATTGCAGTCATGGTGATCTTCACTGGAATAGGCAGCTCGACACCACCAGCAGTTAATGCTGTATCACGATGATGCAGTTCATCTTCATTCATCTGCACCAATATTTTACGTGAGCGCTCGTCTTGAGCTGGAAGCTGACTGATATGGTGTTGTAAATGTAAACTGACTTGGCGTTCAGTTTCAGCCACAAATCCTAAACTATATTTATCACCTGCAATGCCCGCAAGTGCACCCATACCAAAAGAAAGACCATACCATACAGGGTTAAGCAAACTGGTATGACTGTCGAGTTCTTTTAGGCGATCTTCACACCAAGCCAAATGATCTTGTTCTTCAATCGCTGCAAATTCCATTTCACGACGTACATTTGGAAGTTTGGCTGTTAATGCTTGCCCATGATAAAGTGCTTGTGCACAAACTTCACCACTATGGTTAACGCGCATTAAACCTGCAACATGACGTGCTTCGCTGACAGCTAGTTTGGTTTCGACTGCATTGGATGGATTGCTTCTTTGTGCTGAAGTTGCACCAGGTACTAAACTTCTTAAAGCTTGGTCAAAAGAATTGATCAATTTATCGATGCCAGTAAATTGACGCATAATTAGTCCTCCAAAGAAACCTGAGTTGTCGCTATTAATGGTTTTAAACGAATTAATAACCAAGTACTAAAAATAGCACTCAGCACAGCTGTGATACAGAATAATATTTTAATGTCTATTTTCAAAATACTTAAGATGAGAATAGAAAAAATTGCCGATGAAACCATAAATATTGCATTAAAGATATTATTTGCCGCAACCACACGTGCACGGTGTGATTTAGGGGCATAGGCTTGCATCATCGCATAAAGTGGAACGATATAAAAACCTCCACTTATACCCAATAAAGTGACTGCAAACATCACATGATAATAAATTGCCCCTGAGTTAAACATATCAGAAATCGCAATCAGATCACCAGTTCGTTCTGGAACAAAGGCCAAACTACCTGCCAAATAAAGCGCAAATACCGTTAAGCCAATTGCACCAAGCGGTACCATTTTGATATTTACTTCTGCACCACCAATTTTACGACACAACAATGAACCTACACCAATTCCGACAGAAAAAAATGTAAGCAATAAACTGACGACATTTTCATTGGCATGCAGATATTGCTGTGTTAACTGAGGAATTTGTGTGAGGTATGTTGCACCATAAAACCAGTACCAAGAATTACCTAAAAGTACGATAAAAATTAACGGTAAACTTTTAGCATAACGAATGGTTTGGAAACTGGTTCGAAAGAAATTCCAATCGATTTCAAAGTCTTCATTTGACATAGATTGTGTAAGGATAAAACGACTGGATAAATAACCCACCACTGCAATAGATACGATGGTTAAGCAAATCCAGATCATATTGCCTTGTGATAGCGAAATGACTGCACCTCCTAAAATCATCCCAATTAGAATCGCAATGGATGTGCCTGACTGAAACAAGGCATTACCAGACATCAGTTCATTCGGTTTTAAGATTTCAGGCAAAATCGCATATTTGATTGGCCCAAAAAAAGTACTATGCGTACCCATTAAAAATAAAGCGAAGAGTAAAATCCAAAGATTGCCCAATAAAAAACCCGCTGAGGCAATCAGCATGATAATGATTTCTAAAATTTTAATACTTCGGACTAAAAATGAGCGTTCGTATTTATCTGCAATTTGACCTGCGGTCGCAGAGAAGATGAAATAGGGTAGAATAAACAGTAATGCAGCGAGATTGTTGAGTGTGCTGATATTGGCAGACTGATGATGAATCCAACCATAGGTGATGACGAGTAATAATGATTGTTTATAAACATTATCATTCAGGGCGCCAAAAAACTGGGTAAGGAACATCGGTAAAAAACGTCGTGTCCCTAAAATATGCTCATTTTTTTCCATTGTAGACGACTTCATTTAGTTATATATAAGAAATGTGTTGAAATGGTAACTATCTCTCAAAATCATGTATCATGTTTTTAACTTAAATCATGTGTAAAACCAATTGGTTTGGGTATTTGAAAGATTTTTAATAATTGATCTTTCTACAAATAAATTTAGGTCATTCGAGCTTGGTATGCCAGCAAAAATTAATTTTAAAAAATCTGTGCTTTCACATAGTGTACATTTACACTTTGACCGTTATCATATCAATAAACTGATATGTTCAAGTGTTTTTTTAAGTGTTTTTGCGATCCCTGTCAGTTATGCCGATCAAATACAAAGCAATCAGAACTTGCCATCAAGCTCTGAAACCATCAGTACAAGTTCTGAAAAAATCAGCAATACTCAAGAACAATTAGAATCAGCGGCCATTCAACAAGGCGTATCCAACGAAAAGATCGACCAGTTAGATCAGAAAATTCAACAAGCTCAACAAACTGATCAAATAGATAGCGTTAAAATGCTTGAACAACAAGAAAAAAATATGGGGGTGCAAGATGATTTTAAGCCGATCCAATTTGAAGATCTTGAAGAGTTACCTGCTGTTGCTGTGGATCAGTCTTTAGCAAATGAAATTTATAAAGTTGCAGAAGATGCAAAAACGGATGCACAGAATTTTCGTAATGGGGTGACCAAAGCACCTCAAGTTGAAGTGACTAATGCGACCCAGCAAGAATTGAATGAAATTACGCAAGCACCGGTCAATGTTGATGAACTTATACAAACTATTCGTGCAGACAACAAAATTTCTGTAGAAGAAAATCAATCGGGTAAAACTTTGGTTGATAATACACAGAGTAATACTGATGAAGAAAAGGCTAAACCTGGCTTCTTTAAAAGTTTAGTCAATAAAATTCGTGGACCACAAGACAACGGTGTACCAATTCCAAAAATCGGTGTCTCAGTGACGGGTGCGCCTGCGGTTCTTGCAACTAATTTAAAAGCAAAGTTAGGCACCTTTACCCAAGAAGCATATTCTGATTTTAACGGTTCAGTACCACAGTTGAGAACACTCGCTGTACAGGCTGCCCAAGCGGTGGGCTATTACAATGCGGAATTCAAATTTAGCAAAATTGATGATACTCATTTAGGTGTTAAAGTCACGCCACATGATCCAGTCAAAGTGGCTGAACAAAATATTGAGTTTACTGGGGCAGGTTCTAAACTGGCACAGTTCCAAGTTATTGGCGTACTTCCTGATTTAGAAGAAGGTGATATTCTCAATCACGGCGCCTATGAATCTACAAAAAGCCGAATTGTGGATGCAGCCTCAAATAACGGATTTTTTGATGGTTATTGGCGTTTACATGATGTCAAAGTTGAGCAACCGCAAAACAAAGCCAAAATTGATTTAAAATACGAAACGGGTGATCGTTATAAATTGCAAGATGTGGAGTTTAGAATGAGTGATCCTTCTAAGCCACTCCCGATTGATTTAAAAATACTAAAAACCTTAGCACCGTGGGAAGATGGAGCGGATTATACCGCATGGCGTGTCAATGGTTTGGCCAACAACTTAACCAACTCGCGTTATTTTAACTATACCTTGGTTGATGCGGTTAAGCCGGATGCAATTGTAAAACCACTTGAACTTCCCGCAGACCTGCAAGCCTTAGTGGACCAGCAGAAAATTACTGAAACTACATTGTCTGCTCAAACCAATGCAGATAAAGCACATTTGTCAGATAAAGAAGTGACTCAAAATGTGGTCAATGAAAATCAGTTTGCGGGGACGCAAGGGGAAGAAGTCAATCCAAACTTAAAGCAGCTTCAAGCGCAACAGAAAGAAAAAGAATCAGATGAAGATCTACTCAAAGATCAGGCTCGTGAGAATAAAAAGATCCCAGTGATCGTGACCTTAAATGCGGACCGCTTAAACAGCTTAGAAACGGGTATTGGTTATGGGACGGATACGGGCGTCCGTTTACGTGGTCAATATAGACGTGCGATTGTCAATCATCTGGGACATTCTTTTGATGCCAATATGGAATTGTCAGAAATCCGCCAAGCTATTGATGCTCGTTATAACATTCCTTATAAACATCCACTAAATGATTACTTTAGTCTAGTTGCAGGTTATGAACGCGAAACTCGTGATGGTATTGGTAATGACATGGACTTGGTCATCGAGTCTGCTGTTGCTGGGGTTGACCGTATTATTAAAGGTTCAAGAAAAGAGTGGCAACATATTCTAGGTGTGCGTTACCGTTTAGACCGTGTCACTCAAAATGGCCCTGTAGATATTGCCAATATTCCTGACGCTTTTTTAATTCCTGGCTCTAATCAAGAACAACAGTCATTGTTATTGGGTTATGAAGCAACCAAAACAACCAGTGATAATCGTATCAATCCAACACGAGGATATAAACAAAGTTATAAAATTCAGCTTGGAAGTCAATCCTTACTTTCAGATACTGATATGGCAATTACGAGCGCGGATTGGAAAGGCTTATATTCGTTCGGTGAAAATGATAATCATCAGTTTGTAGGTGGCTTAAATGTTGGTTATATTTTTGCTAAGGATTTTGAAAAAGTTCCTTATAATTTAAGATACTTTGCTGGTGGCGATCAAAGTTTACGAGGTTTTGACTATAAGAGCCTCTCCCCAACAGAATATGGCTATAAAGTGGGTGGTCAAGGTTTGGCTGTTGGGTCATTGGAATACAATTATCAATTTAAAGAGGGTTGGCGTGGAGCTATATTCAGCGATTTTGGTAATGCTTACGATAAATCATTTAGTAACGATACCCAATATAGCTTAGGCTTAGGAATACGTTGGAAGTCACCAATTGGTCCGATTCGTATTGATGTTGCATCAGGTGTTTCAGATCCTGCACATCCAATTCGACTGCACTTCTTTATTGGTTCACAACTTTAATTAACTAAAAATATAAGAGAAATACTGGAAATATTATGGCTGATGAAGAACATCAAGATGTTCAAAATGATCAACTAAAGCAAGAGCAAGCTCCGAAGAAGCGTAATATATTACGTAATATTCTGATGTCATTGCTTTTGGTCATTATTTTATTGATTGCTGCATTGGCTGTGATGTTTAGTACCGATAAAGGCAGTAAGTTTTTATTGGATCGGGTAGCTTCAAGTCAGAAAATTATTGATTATCAATATGAAAGTGGAAATCTACTTCAAGGGATTATTCTAAAAAATGTTTTGGTTACCTTGAGTTCGGTTGATGTCAAAATTGATCGTGCAGATATTTCATTAGGTTGGAGAGCAATATTAGACAAAGAAATTCATCTCAGCCATGCCGATGTCAATAATTTAAGAATTATCAGTAAAACCCCTCCAAGTGATGAGCCATTTAAATTTAGCGAAATCAAACTACCTTTTGTTTTACGTTTAGATGAGGCAAATGTAGATCACATGCAGTTTCAAACATCATCTACAAAAATTGATTTTAAGGATATTCATTTAGAAAACGCATTGTGGTCTGGTACAGAGCTTAAATTTGAAAACTCTAAAATGGACATGGGCTATCTATCTGTAAAAGACGCAACAGGTAATATGGACTTTAAACAAGGAGATTATCCGCTTAATGCTAAAGCTATTTTAAAAATCCCAAGTTTAAAAAGTTTAAATGTTGAAGATATTTATGTACATGCGCGCGGCTCACTCGACACTATTAAAGCTGGCGTTGCAACCAAAACTCCCGATCTTTTAACAGGTTGGGCAGTAATCCACCCAATGCGTCACGATGTTCCAATGAATGGTGCTTTGGTGTTTAAAGATTATCACTGGCCGCTGTTACAGGAACAAGAATTACTTTCTAAAAATGGTTTGGCAAAATTCCATGGTGATGTTAAAGGCCTAAACCTAGATATCAATACTGATATCAGTGGTAAAAATATTCCGCAAGGTCAATATACTGCTTTAGCGCATACCGATTTAACCAATCAGTTGAATATTAATAACTTAAATGGTCAATTGATGGGTGGTGCTTTAAATCTTGCTGGCTTGGTGAATTGGCAAGATCATGTACATTGGGATGTACAAGGTCGTTTAGATCGAATTAATCCAAAAGATAAAATTATTCCACAAGTGATTCAAGACTTTTTACCTGTTTCACTTGATGCCAAAATTGGATCAGTAGGTGCACTTAAACAAGGTATGCATTTAACCGCCAATGTGGATTTTGACAAATATGAAGCTTGGAACGTTAAATTAGATCAAGCTGAACAAAAGGGTAAAAAGCCTGAACCTATGTTATTGGGTGTGAACTGGAAAAATATTGACCGAGCAGTGCCTTATGTTGGTTGGTTGAGTAGTGAACAAGGTCAGGTTGAAGTTGCACTGGTTGATGATCAGCAAAACATTCATGTGGCAACCGTTGTGCGTCAGCATGAAAAAGGCAGTTTGCCTGAGGGTAAATACACAGCTCAGCTGGACTTAAAAGGTAATGATTTACATGTCCCTGCATTTGAATATGTGGCTGCTAAAGGCAGTTTATCTGGGAATGCAGTTGTGGAATTACCAACTGAAAAACGTCAGTTAAAATGGAATGCTTTGTTAAATGCAAAAGATTTCAATCCACAAAGTATCATTGCAACTGCACCAGTAGATTTAATCAATGGACAAATAAAAGCCAATGGATTTGCAAAACCAAATCAACAACTGATTAACTTTGATGCGATTAATTTAACAGGTAGACTCGCAAATCAAGCCAATCCTGAAACAATCCAATTGACTGGTAAAAGTACTGCAGCAGTTATTTTCAATGACGCCAATGCCGGTGGTGCTTTTAAAGGCTTTGCAGTGAATTATGATGGTGCATTAAATGCATCACAGATGAAACAAGGTAGTGGTTTGTTGAAGATTAGAGTTTCGGGTACACCTGAGCTAATCAAAATATCTGAGCTACAACATGATGGTATTGCAGGAAAAATTTTAGCCAATGGTTTGGTTCATATCAGTAATGGTATCGGTTGGGACATCAATGCATCTTTGGTGCGTTTTAAACCGCAGTATTTTGTCTCTTCTGTACGTGGTGAAATCTCTGGTAATGTGAATACTCAGGGGAATTGGTCAGATCGTATGAAGAAAATCAATATTCAACAATTGAATATTGCAGGCATGATCAATAATAAGCCATTGAGAGGGCGTGGTAACCTTGCAGTCGTTTTGAATTCTGATTTAAAGGGTCTCATGCCACAGCAATTTGAGGCAAATAATTTATTTTTGTCTTATGCTAACAATCAAGTACAGGCTACAGGAAATGCACAGAATCTAAGATTAAAAGTCAATGCACCTGCATTATATGAGCTTTATCCAGGATTACGTGGTACAGCTTATGGTTATTTAAATTTACAAGCCCAGCCGCGTTTGAGTGCAACTGCCAACCTCACTGTCGATAATTTTAGTTTTAATGACAGTTTAAGCATTAAAAAATTAAGCTTGAAAGGTGAACTGCCAACCTCAGAAACTGTAGCTTCTAAAATGGTTGCGCAAATGGATACTTTGCGTAGTGGGAATCGTGAAATCCAGCATGCAGGGATTACACTTTCAGGAACTCGTAAAGCACATTTATTGCAGATTCAGGCGTGGAATTATTATTCTAAGTTCTATGTGCAACTTGCAGGCGGATTTAATGCCCAAAACGATTGGTTAGGTCAGATTCAGAAAGGCGAATTTGACTCTGTAAGAGCGCATTTATTGCAACAGCAAAATGCACCGGTCATTTTTAATGCCTCAAAATCGGAGCTATATGTAGGTCAACATTGTTGGTCAAGCCAGCAAAGCCAATTGTGTTTTGATCAACCCATACGTGCAAGTCAGCAAAATGGTAATGTTTCGTTCCTCACCAAGAATCTGGATCTGAATGATTTTGCAGCATTTATGCCAGAAGGTTTAGCATTAACTGGCAAATTAAATGGTTATGCAAAAGCATCATGGGCTAAAGGTGCACAACCTAAACTGGATGCTAAACTTGTTACCCGTAATGGGCAAATTGGTATTGCTGCTGAAGATACTAATGACCCTTCGACTTCAATGAACTATGACGAAGCCAGTGTAATTGCGAAAAGCATAAAAGATGGATTGTTATTACGTGTTGATTTGAAAGCTCCTAATGTGGGGACGGGATATGCCAGCGTTATTGTGAACCCATATGTGGCGTCTAAGCCGATGCGTGGAGAGGTAGCATTTAACGAAGTTCAGTTGAAAATATTAAAACCGTTTATAGCCGATGTTCGTAAACTCGATGGAACGTTATCACTTGCAGGCAAAATTAACGGGACACTCACACAGCCATTGTTTGATGGCGAAATGCGATTGAAAAATGGTGAAATTAGTATGATTTCACTGCCTGTGAACTTAAATAATGTTCAGATTTACACTTCAATTCGTCAAGATGTTGCAACAATTAATGGTGCTTTTAATAGTGGTCGTGGTGTAGGTAAAATTAGCGGTAGTATCGATTGGAAAAATGACCCTCATGTACAATTACGTTTAAATGGCGATAAATTGCTGATTCGTCAAGCACCACTCATTACTGCAATTGTTGATACAGATATCGAATTGGATGCATTACCTTTAAGTAAAAAAATTACAGTGAAAGGTAAGGTTGATGTTCCTAGTGCATTAATTTCAATGCCTGAATCAAGTGCAACAGTAGTCAATGTATCACCTGATGTTCGTATTGTGAAAGAAGGTCAAAATCAGTTGGCTGTGCTTAAAGCAGCACAACCGTGGTCTATACGTGCAGATGTCTCGGTAAACTTAGGTGATAAGGTGATTTTCCAAGGGTTTAACAGTCGTATTCCATTGGTTGGACGTCTATACCTGTCTCAACGCGGTTTAGAAACTGCGATGCGTGCCAATGGCGCAATTGGTGTTAGTCAGAAAGTAACTATTGAGGCTTATGGTCAACGCTTGGATTTGAATCGTGCGATTGCTCGTTTTAATGGACCATTGTCCAATCCTACATTAGATGTCGATACCAATAAGAGTATTTCTGGAAGCACAGTAGGACTTCGTATTACAGGTACTGCTTCAAGTCCAAATATCCAAGTTTATAACGATGCTGGACTGTCAGATCAGGAAGCAATGAATGCTTTAATCACAGGACGTATTAATGAAGGTTCGAGTGGTTTAAGTAATGCTGAAGGCTTTAAATCGGATGTAAACAATACTATTGCGGCAGCAGGGATTAGTCTGGGTCTAGGTGGAACGCGAGCATTTACCAATCAAATTGGACGTACTTTTGGTTTAAGTGGTTTATCTTTTGATGCGCAGGGTACAGGTGATGATACTCAGGTCAGTTTGACTGGATATATTACGCCAGACTTGTATATTCGTTATGGTGTGGGGGTATTTACACCAGTGAATAAACTGACTTTACGTTATCAAATGAATAAACGTTTGTATTTGGAAGCAAGTCAGTCCTTAGAAAAAGCCATTGATGTGTTCTATCATTGGCGGTTCTAGACATTGATAAAACATTTTAGATGCGATTGGCATTGAAATGTAGTTGAACAATATTGAAAAACTCGGATTTCGATCCGAGTTTTTTATGCTTATATAAAATGAGATGAGTCATTGAGGTAAACCGCGCAGATCGTTAAATGGTTTGAATGTGCGTAGCGCAAAATATTGTACATACGATTGAAAAGCCAAAAAATGTATATGTTAGGAGTATTTATCTTGTATTTATTTTGCTTATTTAAGCTAGTTGTTCAAAGTGAATCATTGGTTTAAATATCTAGTTTTTTTTTGTGAAATAGAAAAAGCCCAATGGCACATTGGGCTTTTCAATTCGATATGATTCGCTAGTAATTCTTTAAAGCTTATTCAAAGGATTTATTCCGTTAATAACACATCACTATATTGTTCACGTAAATCACGCTTTAACATCTTGCCAGTACCTGTTAAAGGAATGGAATCTACAAAAATGACTTTGTCTGGGATTTGCCATTTTGCAATTTTATCTGCATAGTAATCCAGTAAATCTTGTTCAGTAATGTGAGTACCTTGTTGTTTAATCGCAATTACCACAGGGCGTTCATCCCATTTCGGGTGGTTTGCTGCAATTACAGCAGCCATAGCAATTTCAGGATGATTCATAGCAATGTTTTCAAGCTCAACAGAAGAAATCCACTCGCCACCTGATTTAATTAAATCTTTGGCACGATCGCTTAGCAGTAGATAGCCATCCTCATTAATCGTAGCGATATCACCAGTATCAAACCAACCATCAGCACTTAACGCTTTTTCAGATTTTCCATAATAAGATTCAATAATCCAATGACCTTTTACTTGCAAATTCCCAGTGCTATGTCCATCACGAGCAACTTCATGTGTGCCATTTTCTTCATCGGTAATACGTAAATCTACGCCAAAAGGTGGGCGACCTTGCGATAAGCGAACTTTGAATTGTTCTTCTTCACTTAAATTTAGGTGTTTGGCTTTGAGTTGGTTACCTGTGCCCAATGGGCTCATTTCAGTCATGCCCCATGCATGAATAGTTTCGCAATGATAAATGTCTTTAAATGCTTTCATCATCGCAGGTGGGCAGGCTGAACCGCCAACGACATTGCGTTTAAGGCTTTCAAGAGTACTACCAGATTGTTTTGCTGCTGCAAGCAAGCCTTGCCAAATGGTTGGTACACCAAGCGCAATGCTGACTTTATATTCATCAATCATTTGTACTAAGCTGCCGCCATCTAAACCTGGCCCCGGGAGTATCAATGTACAACCAACCATAGCTGCGGCATAAGGTGTACCCCAAGCATTGACATGGAACATTGGAACAACAGGTAACATAATATCTTTTGCAGATAAATTTAGAGAGTCGGGTAGTGCGATCGCATAGGTATGTAAAATGGTTGAGCGATGACTATATAATGCGCCTTTGGGGTTACCTGTTGTCCCTGAGGTATAGCATAGTGAGCTTGCGGTATTTTCCTCAAAATTTGGCCACTGGTACTGTACTGAATGTTCTGCAATCAGCACATCATAGAATTTAACCTCTGGGAGGGCATCAGCAATATCTTGGTCAAAAGCACCCAGATAGACGAAATGCTCTACATTAGGGGTAAGGGCTTTCACAGCTTTGATTAGTGGTAAAAATGTTTTATCAAATAAAACTACTTTATCTTGAGCATCATTGATAATAAAGATTAATTGTTCAGGAAAGAGTCTAGGGTTAATGGTATGGCAGACCAAACCACTTCCGGAAATTGCATACCAAGATTCAAGATGACGATGATTATTCCATGCAATCGTTGCAACTCGGTCGCCTAAACCTAAACCCAGTCCAGCAAGCGCATTGGCAAAGCGTTTCGCGTTTTCACTTACATGTGTCCAATCTGTTTTTGTAATCGTACCATCAGTATTTTTTGAAATAATCGCAGTATCACCATGATAACGAGTAGCATGCTCAATGAGGCTACTGATTAATAATGGTTGCTGCATCATACGTCCTTGCATATAAAATTCCTTTATAATCTTGTTGATAGGCTTAAATTGTTTTTTTCTCTGAAGCTCTCTAAGTGAAAAAAATTGTTAAATAAAAAAAGCTATCATTTCATCCTATATAAAAGTCAGATTAAATCAAGCTTAAAAACAATATATTTTTGCAATATTTTTATAGTTTTAACCAAGAAAAAACAATAACTTAGTTGGATTATCACGATTTGAAAATTTGATGATGAAATTTGCGGTATCAGACTAAAGAACTAGGAAAAAGTATTACTCAGATATATGTAGATATGCTAAACATATCACATGTCTTGTTAAGGCATTGATGTTTTAGGATGAAACTATATTGGTGTAAGATATTAAAAGGAGTTTTAAAATGTTTCAAAAAATCAGAAAATTATTGTGTATCCACAGTTTTGAATATGAAATTGGACATAATAGTGTGGTGAAAGAGTGTCGTAAGTGTGGTGCTCATCATTAATTTTCTAGAAGCGATTGCAAAATATCACTATATTATGATCATACGAGAAAATATGGTGATATTTAGAAAGCGTTACCTCTCTAAATGAAAATAATAAAAATCTAGTTTTTAAGATTATCTATTCATCCTTATGTTCATCGGCGTACTCGGTTGATTGCTTATGTCTTGTATATGTTTAATGCTTAAGCCTGTTTTTTTTAAGGTGTTGCTAAATTTGCGTTAGAATAACGCTATTCTTCTTTTATTGTCTTTGAATCATAATGTCTAAAGATTTTTTAGCTGAAAATTATATTGTCGATGAACATCTTGCTGATACTTTAAATTGGTTATGCCAACATCAAGATTGTTATGATGCTTTTCAATTTGATGTGTTGACTCAAGAACTCAAAGTTGATCATGCCAATGGTACAGATATCATTCGTCAGGGGATGTATCTTACGGCAAAGTACGGAATTTTAATCACATCTTTATAGTGAGTTGGTGCTCAATGATTGTCGCTAAAATCAGCATGTAACATCTTCTTGCGCTTAAATTTAATTTATCGTGTTTTTTTACTTTGATTAGTGCGACAAAAAAGTCAAAACACAGCTAAAATATAGCTTGAATAGTGTGTATTGAATCCATAATGAATATGAATGTATCAGAACATCAGCGTAGCATTTTGGCTACGATGGGAATAGAGCTTTGGATCCCCAAGGTTGATGTTCAAACACGTCATTATGAAAATGCGCTATACCGTGATATTGCTCAAGTTGAACAGAATATTGCTGTTGTGCCTGAGTTGAACATGCATTCAACTCAATCTAATGCAAAACTAGAAAATCAAAATGTACATCCGTCACAGATTGAAAAAGCACATCAGCCTGAAGTTTCTCTATTAAAACGAAATCCTGAAACACAGCAAACTGAAGAAGTTTCAGCACCTGAGCAAATTCAGCAACAGACAAACTTTACTATTGAGCCTGCATTACAAATTGCGCCATTTGAAATCCAAGCCTATTGCATTGAAAGCTGTGTCATCTTTGTCGATTGTACTCAAATCAGCACTGACCAATTCACGCTATGGAGCAATATACAGCAAGCCTTTGTAGGGCACTTTTATGATTTGAAATGGCCTTTTCCAATGGTGCAGCTTCAAGATGGAAGAGGGGCTGCGATATATATTCAAGGGTTTGTTGATGCCTTAAGACAAGAGCGCAAAGTCATCAGTCTTGGTCAATTGCCTTATTTAAATAATACTGAAATGTTCGAATTGGCAAGTTTACAAGAGATGATTGAGCAACCTTTATTAAAACGCCGTCTATGGCAATTTATGCAAAATAAAGTGAATTAGCTTTAAAAATCTGTACTGAGAGGTTTTCTGGGATATGAATAAAAAAGTGGTTGTATTTAGTCAAATCGACTCAGAAGTTCAAGCAAAATTAGCAGAAAAATATCAGTTGGTTGTATTGAATCCTAAGCAAGGAGATATCAATGTACAAATTCGTCAAGCAGTTGTTGATGCGGATGCAATGATTGGTGCGGGTCGTTTGCTTAATGAAAGCAATATCGCAACTGCAGAAAAATTAAAAATTATTTCCTCTGTTAGTGTGGGCTATGATAATTACGATGTTGATTATTTAAATCAAAAGAAAATCTGGCTGTCGAATACACCACATGTATTAACAGAAACGACCGCGGATTTAGCCTTTACTTTGTTAATGAGTGCTGCACGTAAAGTGCCAAGTCTAGATCACTGGACCAAACAAGGTGAGTGGCAGCGTACAGTCAATGCGACACAATTTGGTCAAGAAATTTTCGGTAAAACTTTAGGAATAATCGGTTTAGGTCATATCGGTGCAGCTATTGCGCGACGTGGGTTTTATGGCTTTAATATGAATATTTTATATCATAATCGTCGTGAAAAAATCGAAGTGGCACAACAGTTTAATGCACAATATAAAAGTCTTGAAGCACTGCTAAAACAAGCCGATTTTGTTGTGGTCGCGGTAGATTTAAATAGCCAATCTAAAGCCTTAATCGGGACTCAAGAATTTGCTTTGATGCAAAAGCATGCTGTTTTTGTCAATATTGCTCGTGGTTCAGTAGTGGATGAATATGCATTAACAGAGGCTTTACGGAACCGTCAAATTTTTGCTGCGGGTCTAGATGTATACCAAAAAGAACCGTTGCAACAATCGCCATTGTTTGAGTTGGACAATGTCGTGACTTTACCGCATATCGGTTCAGCAACCGCCGAGACGCGTAAGAAAATGGCGGAACTGGCTTTTCAAAATTTAGTCGATGCTTTGGAACAACGCACACCAAGATATTTAGTCAATGAAAACTTTTAGTTGATGTTGAATGTTTGCTGACAATGCAAATTACATATGAAATGTTTACAGCCCCCTAACACTTCATTGCGAATTTGTACTAAATTCAATGTTATATTTAGAATATTAAAATAATTGGGATGATCAATTGAACAAGACCTTCCTCAGCCTTTGTCTCTGCTTAAGCACTTCAATGAGCTCAGCTGATGATTTTTTGCCAACTCAGAATAGTACTCAATTTGAAGTACCTGAGATTGGCAGTGGAGTAGGGTTTATTGATCAACAAAAAGAAAAAACCATTGGTGAAAAAGTTTATCGTCAAGTTCAACATCAAATGCCAGTTCTTCAAGATCCTTGGCTGGAAGACCAGTTTATGCTGGTTTTTTCAAAAATTCTCAGTCAGACCCAACTTTCACAGCCAGTAGGCTTGGTGGTGATCAAAGATGCTCAGATCAATGCATTTGCAGTACCTGGCGGTATGTTTGCCCTAAATAGTGGAATGATTACAGCTTCAAGTAATATGGATGAAGTTGCCAGTGTGATGGGACATGAAATTGCCCATGTCACACAACGTCATTACAGCCGTTCACAAGAAGCATTTAAAGGGCAAGGTTTGTTGGCACTTGCTGGAATTATTGTCGGTGCTGCATTGGCGTCCAAAGCGGATGGTGATATTGGTGGGGCGGTGATGATGGGTACACAAGCTGCATTAATGGACAAGCAGCTCAGTTATAGCCGAAATCAAGAACGTGAAGCTGATCGGATTGGCATGCAGTTTATGTATGGAGCAGGATATGACCCAGAAAGTATGGCTGATTTCTTTGAAACCATGCATCGGTCTACCAGTCGTTTGAGTTTTTTACCTGATTTTTGGTTAACTCATCCTTTAACAACTGAGCGTATGAGTGAAGCAAGATTAAGGGCAAATCAATTTCCAAAAGTTCCTTTTCGTGCTCAACAATCTGATTTTAATATTATTAAATGGTATACTGCAGTGATTTCGGGACAAGCGACTGATCGTCAGTTGCTGGCTTTAGCACAATCCAATAATTTAGCGGGTTTATTGGCTTTAAGTGAATTTTATTTACTGCAAGGTGATTATGACAATGCGCAAACCCAGCTGAATTTAGCTAAGAAGGTTAACGCTGAGCATACGTTGGTTACATTGATTCAAACTGATATTTATTTAGGGCGAAATAAGCTAGACGATGCCTATCAAACTATCATCAGTAAGCAAATCATAACCCCAGAAAATCGTGCATTAAGTTATAAATTAGCTGAAGTTTATATTCGACAACAAAAGTCCAAAGAAGCTGAGCAACTGGTTAATCGCTTTGTGAATAAAAATAATAAGGACATTATTGGCTGGCAATTGTTACAACAAGCGGCAAATTTAGATAAAAAGAATCCAATGCGTACAGTCAATGTGCTAAGAAATCGGGCGGAAGTTCAATATTGGTCTGGTGATGAAGAAAATGCAATTAAATCACTTTTACATGCCAAGCGTTTGGCTAAAGAAAATAATGCGATGAGTGCCCGTATCGATACACGTTTAAAAGTGATGCAAGATGAACGGAAGCTAAAAATTTAAAAGCCTGGTTAAAACTCTAAAAGCTTAGATTAAAAAACTAAAAATAATGAGTGATTTTAAATGAGCCATTAAAGAAAATTTACTTTCTATTCTTGCTTGAACAGGTTAAGCTAAAATCACTTAAATTTATAATAAAGTATTTGATTCACATGAAGAAATTTTTAATCGCATTCAGTATTTTTTTCTATGCTCACTCAACATTTGCAGCAGTACCAGAAAGCTATGTTCGAGAAGTTGAGCGTATTTCGGCGCAATACAGTGCAGATATGAAATTTTTTTTACGTAGTTTAGATCCGAAATTGAGCCAGTTTAACCCACAACAAGAGTCACAATTCTGTGGCATTGTTAAAAAATATGTCGATGATATGTATAAAACGGCAGATGAAAATCGTCAATCCCTCCCACCATCAGCGCAATCTATGACCAAACAAAATGTGATTGATAAAGTGATGTTGTCACCTGAAATGCAGTTACTTAAAAAATATAATATTCAGTGTGATTTGAAATAGGGTTATCTTTAACATCTTACATCTGAGCCAGATTATTTATGGATTTTAGCCAATTTCAAATTGAGAATGAGCAAATTGTTCTCAACATCATTCAAGTATCTGATGCTGAAGATTTATATAGCGCAATAAAAAATAGCTTAACTGAGCTTAGAAAGTTTCCTGCAAGTTTAGTATGGGCATTGGAAGAACCTAATTTGCATGCTTCAATGGCATTTTGCCAATCTCGTTTGGTGGCGTTGTTAAATAAAGAGAACTTTGTATTTATTATCCGTTTAAAAGAAATTGATGATTTTTTAGGGGTTGTCGATATCCATGAAATTAATTGGTTGGAAAATACTGCATCTATTGGGTTTTGGGGAAACTCAAAATTTAAGCAAAAAGGCTACATGTCACAAGCACTAATACTATTTGTAAGTAATTTATTTTCGAAATGGAATTTTGTCGGTTTAAATGCTTATGTCGATGCAGAAAATATATTGGCACGAAAATTATGTGAAAAAGCAGGGTTTTTACTTAAAAATATTCAATATCAATCTGTATGGAATCCAGTCGATGGTGGCTTTAGAGATATTTGCCATTATCAGATAGAAAATAAATTAAGTGATATTGTAGATTGAAGATTTTGGGCTATTTAACAAGAAACTATTTCATTGCAAAATAATTTTTATTTAAGTTGTTAAATAGACCAAATCAAACAGAAATTCAGATTTAAGAACGTTGGGTTTAGCCAAGTTTTGCTTTAATTTTTGCAGAAACTTGTGCTGGATCGGCACGTCCGGCTATGATCGGACGTAGAGAATTCATCACCTTACCCATATCTTTCATGCTAGTTGCACCTTGCGCAGTAATAGTTTGCGCAATGAGAGAATCAAGCTCGTCCTCTGACATAGCTTCAGGTAGAAACTGAGATAACACCTCAATTTCGGCTTGTTCTTTACTAGCTAAATCTTCACGGCCTGCACCTTCAAAGGCTTTGACCGATTCTTTACGTTGTTTGATTTGCTTTTCAATGACCGCAAGAACCTGAGTATCGTCAAGCTCTATGCGCTCATCGACTTCGATTTGTTTGATTGCTGCCTGTAGACCACGAATTACCGTTAACTTACCCATTTCTTTAGCACGCATTGTTGCTTTTAAAACATCAGTTATTTGGTTTTTTAAAGTAGTCATTTATCTGTCCAGGTGAGTCAATCAATCACAAATTAATCTTAGTAAAGGCGAGTAGTACGTACTGATTCACGCGCCAATTTCTTTTGGTAGCGTTTAACAGCAGCAGCTTTTTTACGTTTACGTTCTTGAGTAGGTTTCTCGTAGAATTCACGTTTACGAACATCAGCTAAAACACCAGCTTTTTCGCATGAACGTTTGAAACGACGGATAGCTACGTCTACTGGTTCGCCTTCTTTCAATTTAACTTGTGGCATGAAGAATCCTCATTAAGTTATGGATAAGATCAGGGTCGAATTACCCTAGATCACAAGTGAAGGTCAGTATTTTACTCATTTACATCTCATACCACAAGTCTATAATAGCTTTAGCAATATTTTGAAATGGGTAAAAGGCAATTTAATGATCGTTCTGGGCTTAGAAACTTCATGTGATGAAACAGGATTAGCGCTCTATGACAATGAAGTCGGCTTAAGAGGACAGGTGTTATATAGTCAAATTAAATTGCATGCAGAGTATGGTGGTGTGGTCCCTGAGTTGGCCTCTCGAGATCATGTTCGGAAGTTAATTCCATTGATTAATCAGTTGCTTGAGCAAAGCGATGTAAAAAAATCAGAGATCGATGCAGTGGCGTATACGCGCGGCCCTGGCTTAATGGGTGCACTTATGACAGGGGCATTATTTGGTCGCACCTTGGCTTTTGCGCTGAATAAACCCGCAATTGGTGTGCATCATATGGAGGGTCATATGCTTGCTCCATTATTATCCGAAAATCCACCTGAATTTCCGTTTGTCGCATTATTAGTGTCAGGTGGACACACGCAATTGATGGCAGCACACGCAATTGGTGAGTACGAAATTCTAGGTGAGTCGATTGACGATGCCGCTGGTGAAGCTTTTGATAAAGTCGCAAAAATGTTGAAATTACCTTATCCAGGTGGTCCAAATATTTCAAAATTGGCGGAACAAGGTGACAAAAATGCTTTTGAATTTCCCCGTCCAATGTTGCATCAAGGGTTAGATTTTTCATTTAGTGGTCTAAAAACTGCTGTTTCAGTGCAGTTAAAAAAATTAGGTGAAGAACAACGTGATGCAGATATTGCGGCTTCATTCCAAGAAGCTTTAGTGGATACTTTGGTTAAAAAGTCGATTAAAGCCTTAAAACAGTCGGGTTTAAGGCGTTTGGTAATTGCGGGCGGTGTCAGTGCCAATAAACGGTTAAGAGAGCGTTTGGAAGTAGACTTAGCCAAAATTAAAGCAACGGTTTATTATGCAGAACCTGCTTTATGTACAGATAATGGCGCAATGATTGCGTTTGCAGGCTATCAGCGTTTAAAAGCTGGACAAAAAGATGGTTTATCGGTGACAACAACACCACGTTGGCCAATGACTGAATTGACTAAACCTGAATCAGTTTAAGTCTCATATTTAAAGGATTGTTAAATTCAGCAAAGAGGCGAAAGCCTCTTTTTTGTGGATCTAAAATTTAACGCGGATAAGGCTTCCACGTTTTGCTTTTATTGTCATATTCATATTGAACTTGGTCAGCGTAATTTGATTCAAAGTTTGTATGGCCATATTGATGACTGATGCTAAAACAATTTTTGATATTGCTATAGGTTTCATGTGTTCCAGGATGATCACCATCGAATTGTGAGCCCATCAAGCATAATTTGGAGTCATTCAATGAAAATGTATAAGTAGGCTTCTTTTTTACATTGCCTTCATTATCCTCCCAACCCGTGAACTGATAATTGAGTGGATAGGCAATACCCGTTTGGGTATCTAAAGCAACCATTTCTAAAGAGTCTGAATTTCCCGTATTGAGTAAAATATATTTTTTATCAAAATTGGGCGGCATTGATTTAAGCGCATTTTTGTATTTGGCAAGGTTGGCTTTAGAACAATAATCGCCATTAAAATAATCACTCTGACACTCAGAAACTTTTTTAAACGTCGTCCCAGCATTTGCCAATTGTAGGGATGTAGAACAAACAATCAGCGATAGGGCAAAAAATCTTTTCATTTATACTGACTTTGAATGTGTATATATACAGTTTATCGCATTTCTTTTACTGTGGTTTATCTGATTTCATGATAGAAAATAAACAGAATATTAAAAAATGAGATTGGCATATGGACTTATTGTCTTCTGAACAGCATATCAACCTAAGCAATATTGACAAAGATCTTCAGCTTTATAAAAAATTTAGTCAAGGTGTGCGTTTACCTTATGAGGTTTTAAACATTCATAATATATCTGACGGTGCAAAACCTGGTCATTTTATTGAAGTTCGTTGTGGTGGGTTTGGTTCAGAAATTTCAGCACACCCTATAGAAAAGCATCAATTTTATGCACTTACAGATCGTGGACCGAATACCACGTATAACGTCAATCAGGATCATGGGAAAATCTTTTTAGCTCCTGACTATACCCCTAAAATTGGATTATTTGAGCTAAAAAATGATGGAACTATTCAGAAAATAAAAGAAATTTTATTAAAAGATCCAACAGGCAGAAATATTACTGGTTTGCCTAATCAGCATTTTGGTGCAAGTAAAGAAATCGCCTATGACCAAGATGGAAAGAAATTAGCCATAGGGACAGATGAATTTGGATTGGATGCTGAAGGTTTGGTTGCACTCAAAGATGGTACTTTTTGGGTCAGCGATGAATATGGTCCTCATATTGTGCATTTTAATGCTGATGGGCTAGAAATTGATCGTATCAATGCCTATGTATTAGATGAGCGAAGAACATCGGGTTATTTATTGCCTCAAGAATATGCCAATAGACGCCAGAATCGAGGAATGGAAGGTTTAACTATTACACCTGATCAAAAAAAGCTGGTGGGCATCATGCAATCCACTATGAGCAATCCCGATGCTTCGGTAAGTAAATCAGATCTTGTACGTATTGTGATGATTGATTTAGAAAGCAAAGTCGTTTCTCAGTATCTGTATCAACAAGAAGGAGGTCCTAAGGCTTATTCAAATACGGCTATTACCGCATTGAGTTCCTCACAATTTCTAGTCGCAGAGCGTGATGATGATTTCTATAAAGATAATCCTCAAGCATTTAAACGGATTTATAAAATAAATCTGCAACATGCCACTGATTTGGAAAAGCTAAAGCCAACTTCAGCGATTCGGCAAGATGAACAACTCGGGTTGTTAATAGCTGAAAAAACCTTAGAACAATATGTGTTAACAGCAGGCTGGACTGGTCTGGCTCAACAGGGTATCTACCCAGTAGAAAAAACTTTAGTGGTGGATTTGGTTGCGCGTTTACAGTATCCGCACGATAAAATTGAAGGTCTATGGGTGATTGATGAACAGCATTTAGGGGTTCTCAATGATGATGATTATGCTTTTTCTGAAACGGATGGGGTATTGGAACAAAAGTATTTGGATCACGATAAAAATATCATTGATGGCAATACACTCTATATCCTTGATCAATTGGATTTAACAGCAGATTAGCGTGTTTTTTGCCGCTACGCGTTACCTTGCGAAACGATATTTTTCATCATTTAGAGTAACTAAATATCGTAACTCGCGTCTAATATCGATTAAAACACACACATAGTCGCAAACGTAGAGGAATCGTCAACAGACCCTAACTCATTATCCATTCAATCTAAAATCAAACCGCCGAATTAATTTGACGGTTTAATGCATTCTTTTACAATTAACTTTGTGCTGGTCTTAAGCTTAATTTAAATATTAAGCTTAGTATTCCCAGAACATCCGTTGAATTTCTTTTGCATCTTTGGTTTTAGTGAGTGCCAAAGCCGCTAAGAGTTTTGCTTTTTGCGGATTTAAATCGTGAGCAACAACCCAACCATATTTATCATCAGGCTGTTCAGCATTACGTAACACAAAACCTTGTGGAACACGTGAAGAACGAATGATTTGTACACCTTGTTGCTGAAGTTGGTTTAATGTCGGAACAATATAGTTCGCAACGGAACCATTACCTGTACCTGCATGGATAATGGCTTTAGCACCCGCTTTTGCATAGGCCACATAGGCATCGGGAAGCATATTGCCTGAACCATAAACGATTTGAACGATTGGTAACGCATCACCTTGAATATTTTCAATATTAAACTCGGAGCTATTGTTAAAACGTTTTGCAACGTTTCTAAACCAATAAGGCTTACCTTCAACCAGTGTACCTAAAGCGCCCCATTGGCTGACAAAAGCATCGGTATGAATATTGATGGTCTTTGACACATCACGTGCTGCAAAAATATCATCATTCATTAACACAAAAACGCCTTTGCCTTTGGCACTGTCTGCGGCAGCAAGCGCAACAGCACTATAAAGGTTCAAAGGGCCATCAGCTGAAAGCGCTGAAGGTGGACGCATAGAACCAACAACGACAATTGGTTTATCTGTATGAACCGTAAGGCTTAGAAAATAAGCAGTTTCTTCTAAAGTATCTGTACCATGGGTAATCACCACGCCATTTACATCAGGCTTTTTAACCAACTCATTCACTTTGCGTGCAATGGTTAAAAGCTCTTTGTCAGTGATGCTTTCTGAAGCAACCTGTAAAGCCTGTACCCCTGTAACATTGGCAAGATTTTGAATTTGCGGAACTGCATTCAACAAATCATCTACAGGAACTTTCGCAGCAGTGTATGTTGCGCTATTTGTAGAACTTGCTCCAGCACCTGCGATCGTACCGCCAGTTGCGACGACAACGACATTATTTTTTGCATAACTCGTAAAGGGTAAAAGCATGCCAATTACAAGTGTAAGTGCAGTAACCGTCTTTTTCATAAACTATCCTTTTCAATCATTGTTCTGATCATAAGCATTTTTTGTACCAGTTTTTAAATCTATATAAATACTGAGCTGTTGCCCATACTTATTTAAAAATGTAATTTTTCAAATAATCACTCAAATTTATAGTTACATACTATTAAAACTGGATAAAGTGTTTGCCAGTGTGTTTTTTCAGCATTCAATAAAGATGTTGCACAATATAACGTCAATGAATAAGTTTTTAGTTGTACAGATGCTTGAGCAATAAAAAAGGCATTCAATTTTGAATGCCTTTTATAGCTTATGTTTACTTTATAAAGATTAACGCATTTTTGCCAAGAAACGACTTAAACGGTTCATTGCTTCACGTAATTCATTTTCTGCGGGGAGAAATACCACACGGAAATGATCAGGTGTAGGCCAGTTAAAACCTGTTCCTTGAACCAGTAAAACTTTTTCAGCTTTGAGGAAATCTAACATGAATTTTTCATCATCTTCAATTGGATAGATTTCAGGATCCAGTCTAGGGAAACAATACATTGCACCTTCTGGTTTTACACACGATACACCAGGAATATCGTTAAGCATTTCCCAAGCAATATTGCGCTGTTCATATAAACGACCACCTGGGCGGATCAAATCATTAATTGATTGATAGCCTCCTAAAGCGGTTTGAATCGCATATTGAGCTTGATGGTTGGCACATAAACGCATAGAGGCAAGCATGTCCAAGCCTTCAATGTAATCCATTGCACGTGACTTATCACCCGTAATCGCCATCCAACCAGAACGGTAGCCAGCAATACGATAGGCTTTAGATAAACCATTAAAAGAAACACATAAATGGTTTCCAGCTAATGCTGCAATAGAGACATGTTCGATACCGTCATAAACAATTTTGTCGTAAATTTCATCTGCAAATAAAATCAGATCATGTTTTTTTGCCAACGCGACAATCTGTTCTAAAACATGGCGCGGATAGACTGAACCCGTTGGATTGTTTGGGTTAATCACCACAATACCACGTGTATTCGGGGTGATTTTACTTTCCATATCCGCCATATCAGGATACCAGTAGTTTTGGTCATCACATTTATAGTGAATCGCTGTACCACCTGATAGATTTACGGCTGCCGTCCATAATGGGTAATCCGGCATTGGAACCAGCATTTCATCGCCATCATCCAATAAACCTTGCATCGCCATAACGATCAGTTCAGATACCCCATTGCCGATATACACATCTTTAACATGTAAATCTAAGATACCTTTTTGCTGATAATATTGACAAATGGCTTTACGTGCAGGAAAGATCCCTTTTGAATCTGTATAACCCACAGCATTAGGCAAATTTAAAGCCACATCATTGATAATTTCTTGCGGGGCTTCAAAGCCGAACGGGGCGGGGTTACCGATATTTAATTTAATAATTTTATGACCGGCTTCTTCCATCTCATTGGCCGCTCGTAACACTGGTCCACGAATGTCGTAGCAAACATGCTCTAGCTTTGACGATTTCTTGATTTCACGTGGGGTTGTGTTACCTAAAACGGACATAATTTTATCCAATTATTTTGAGTTAAAAAAATAGATTACTGAAATATCACAATCTATGTTGAAATTTAGCTAGAAATTTTCCAAGCTCTAGCGTAAATATGGAAGTACTGAAGCATGACATTGAATGTCAAAGATTTAAAGGAGTTTAATGATGGGAAAACTCAATAAAACAGACCGAGAATGGCAAAGAGAGTTATCACCAGAGGAATTTAAAATCACTCGACAAAAGGGCACTGAACCTGCCTTTACTGGAAAGTATTGGAATTCCAAGCAGCATGGAACCTATGTATGTCGATGTTGTGGGGAAGAATTATTCTCTTCAGAAACCAAATATGACAGTGGTTGTGGTTGGCCAAGCTTTTTTAAACCAATCAATAATACTGTTATAGAAGAACAAGATGATCATTCACATGGTATGGAACGTGTAGAAATTATATGCCATCATTGCGACGCTCATTTGGGGCATGTATTTGAAGATGGACCACAACCAACCGGCTTACGCTACTGCGTAAATTCCGCTTCTTTAGAATTAAAATCACAAGAAAAAGGCGACGAGGAAACGTATCCATGACCAACATTTATCAGTTTGAGGCTGAGCTGTTAGAGGGTGAAAATAAATCTTTTTCTGATTATAAAGGAAAAGTTTTATTGATTGTAAATACTGCAAGTAAATGTGGCTTTACTCCACAATTTGCAGGATTAGAAAAGGTTTACGAGAAATATAAAGACCAAGGTCTTGAAGTTTTAGGATTTCCTTGTAACCAGTTCGGTGGACAAGACCCTGGTACAAATGAGCAAATCGGCACTTATTGCCAACGCAATTATGGCGTTTCTTTTCCCATGTTCGCTAAAGTGAATGTAAAAGGGCCTGAAGCACATGTGATATTCCGTTATTTAACCAATAACAGCAAAGGCATACTTGGCAATGGTATTAAATGGAACTTCACCAAATTCTTAATTAATAAGAAAGGCGAAGTGATTAACCGCTATGCACCAACCACGAAGCCTGAGGATATAGAACAGGATATTGAAAAAGCTTTAGCAGAATAACCTGTTGTAAAGACCAAAATAAGACTGAGGATATGATGCAATTAGACACTACAGTTGAATTTTGGACTGATCCGCAAATGCCCTATGTCGAAACACGTAGGGCATGTCAAAGCCGTATTTGCTATAAACCACATAGCCACCCGACATTCTCGATTGGTGCTGTGGATTGTGGAATAAGCCGTTTTAGTAGCTATTTTGCCAGAGAGGAGCACATTCAAACAGGAAGCGTAGTAATCATTCCTGCGGAGGTAGAACACGCATGTAATCCATTAGAAAATCAAGCATGGAGCTATCAGATGATGCATCTAGATGCACATTGGATTGCTCAACTCGTTTCAGAATTAGTCAAAGATATCGAGCAGCTTTATCCTCATCATATTCCACTGCTAAAACCACAAATTTTAACAAACCCACATATATACCAAGCATTTACGCAATTAAATCAGTTGTTATTTGATCCTGCCATTTCGATTTTATTCAAACAACAACAATTAATTGAAGTTCTGAGTGAAATTTTATTGCCGAATTTTGAATTTACGTTATTAAAGCAGTCTGATTACTTTCAAAAGCATTTGGGTGCAATAATTGATGATATGGATCACAATAAAAAGATGCTTTCTTTAGAAGATCTCAGTCAAAGCCTCGGGATTAGTCGTTATGCAATTATCCGCTTGTTTAAAAATAATTTTGGTTTAACACCACATGCATATCAATTAAATCAAAAAATAAATATAGCCAGAAAGCGTTTGAAATATGGAGAAGCAATTATTCAAGTTGCTCATGATTTAGGGTTTACAGACCAAAGTCATTTTCATCATGTGTTTAAATCGCATACTGGAATCACACCGAAGCAGTTTCAAGCTCAGTTTGTCATGCTCTAACTGCGCAATTATCTACAAGATAACACGTTCTAAAAATATTTAAGCTCATCTAAATATTTTTTGGATCGAGTAATGCAACTGTTCATTATTGTGATTGTCACCCATTTCATTGCTTTACTTTCACCCGGCCCTGATTTTTTTCTTATTTTAACCTCATTGTTTCGAAATGGACCACGCGCGGCGAGAGCTGTTTGCTTAGGAATCGTCTTGGGAAATGTTGCCGTGATTGGTCTTGTTTTGAGCTCATTATTTTTTCTTGGCAAATTCGATGATGAAATTTTAAAGTTGGTAAAATGGGGCTGTATTACCTATTTAAGTTATTTGTCTTATCGGTGTTTCATATTAGCGCAACAAGCTAAGCTAACAGTGGATTACCATCTGGAGCACCAAAATAAATCAACCTTTGCATGGATGAAATATCTCTTGTTGGGGATACAGTCGAGTTTATTAAATCCTAAAAACATTCTGTTTTATAGCAGTATTATTATGGCAATTTATCAACGCTATAATGTTGTTCAACTGACTTTAATCTGTCTGTGGATGGTGAGTGTGGTATTGATCTGGAACTTGTTTTTGGTGCGATTAATGGCTCATAACCAAGCTATGCATTGGTTTAAATCCAAAATCAAATATATTTATTATCTTTCATCTTTATGCTTTAGCTTATTTGCTGTGGCTTTATTGCTGAATTAACCTAAATAAAATTAGACCCAATAAAAATGCCTATCTAATAACGATCTAGATAGGCATTTTCTTTTACATTATGTTGTCATCTCGTCCATTGGGTCTAACAATTAGTTCTGGTTGGGCATCTGATTCAATTTAAAAAATCAAGAATGAGATACGCTTGCTTCGTTCGATTTATTGGCTTTATTACGCTTAAATAACATGTTGTGAATATCATCAATAAAAGTATACACAACAGGAATAACTAATAATGATAAAAAGGTACTGGTAATCAGTCCACCAATTACAGAAATTGCCATCGGTGCTCTAAAACTCGGATCTGTACCTATTCCTAATGCGATTGGAAACATCCCCGCGCCCATTGCTAAAGTGGTCATAATAATGGGGCGTGCACGCTTATGACAGGCATCTAATAGGGCATTCATACGCGAATATTGCCGTTGATTGCGGGCTATAATTGCATAATCGACCAAAAGAATAGAGTTTTTACTGGCAATTCCCATCAGCATGATTAAGCCAATCAAACTTGGCATCGAAAAACTACTTTTTGCTAAAAGCAGTAGCACAAACGCACCACCCAGCGCCAAAGGTAATGCCACTAAAATGGTGATCGGTTGTAGGAAATCTTTAAACAGTAGCACTAAGACGACATAGATACACAATACGCCTGTCAGCATAGCTAAACCAAAGCTTGCAAAGAGCTGTTCCATCACATCGGCATCACCCAGATTGGTACGTTTTACTGTCGGTGGTAAGTTTTTGATGGTTGGAAGTTTATCTACAGCAGCCGCAACATCGCCTAAAGGCTGATAATTGAGCTCAATATTAAAGTTGATGTTACGTAAACGGTTAAAACGGTCAATTTGTGAAGGACCACTTTCAATATTGACTTGTGCAATGGTGCCTAACATCACTGGACCTTTACTACCTGTAATCATCAAGCGTTTAATTAGATCTTGGTCTTGACGTGCAGACAATGGCAGTTTGATGAAAATTGGAATTTGTCGTTGCGAAAGATTTAATTTTGCCAAGTTCTGATCAAAATCTCCCGCCGTGGCAATACGCACAGTTTCAGCGATATTTTGCGTGGTAATGCCTAAATCCGCAGCTTTTGCAAAGTCAGGGCGAATCACCAATTCAGGGCGAATCAATGCTGCGCTTGAGGTAATACTGCCAATATTTGGAATAGTACGAATTTCTCGTTCTACTTGACGTGCTGTCGTGATTAATACATCTGGGTCATCTCCTGACAGCGCAATTTGATACTGGCTGTTATTGCCTGCAATACCGACTTGAATCCGTGCGCCAGGCAGTGGGGCTAAACGTTGTCGCAAGTCATTTTCAATTTTTTGTAGACTCGCAGCGCGGTCAGAACGTGCTGTGATTTGAATGGTTAATGTTGCTTTTCTTGGTTCACTCGATGCACCCCCCGCAAATGGATCTGTACCTGCTGAACCACCTCCAATGGTGGTATAGATACTTTTAATCTCAGGATGATCCTTTATTAAACTACGGGCGTATTCTGCTGCTTTTAAGGTATCTGGAAATTGTGAACCTGGTGGAAGCTCTACACGCACTTGGGTTTGCCCAGTGTCAGGTGGTGGAACAAAGCCTGTAGGGAGTAATGGGATGAGCATCAGTGAAGCAATAAAGAATATGATCGCACTGCTTAAGGTAATCCAACGATGATTTAAACACCACGTAACCATCCGCATATATGCGCGCATCATCCGACCATCTTTGGCACGGTCATGTTGAAGTTCAAGATCACCATGATCTTTGATTGTTTGGCTTTGATCATCTAATACTTGATTATCATGATGACTTTCAACTTTACCAACCCATGGTTTAAGAATATAGGCTGACATCATAGGCGTCAGTAAGCGTGCCACCAAGAGCGAGGCAAAAATAGCCAAAGCCGCTGTCCAGCCAAATTGCACAAAGAATTTACCCGCAATTCCACTCATAAAGGCAGTGGGCAAGAACACTGCGATCAAGGTAAAGGTTGTGGCAATCACGGCTAAACCAATTTCATCGGCTGCCTCCATCGCAGCTTCATAAGGTGTTTTCCCCATTCGAAGATGCCTGATGATATTTTCAATTTCTACAATGGCATCATCAACCAGTATCCCAACAACCAGAGACATGGCTAATAGTGTGACAATATTTAAAGTAAAACCTAAGTAATACATCCCAATTAAGGCAGGTAAAATTGACAAAGGTAGAGCAGTTGCAGCAATGATCGTGGCACGCCAATCACGTAGAAATAGCCAAACCACCAAGATTGCAAGAAGCGCACCTTCATAGAGTAAAGACATCGAACCTTTATAGTTATCAACCACGGGGTTTACGAAGTTAAATGCTTCTGTGATTTTAATATCGGGATGAGATGCTTTTAATGTTTCAAGCGCCTCTTTTACACCGATTTCAACATCAACCTCACTTGCACCTTTACTGCGAGTAATTTCAAAGCCAATCACAGGGTGACCATTTAACAGTGCAGCAGAGCGTCGTTCAGCAATGCCATCGCGAATACTGGCAACTTGATCCAGCCGAATATGGCGACCATCACTCAAGGAAATATCCATTGCTGCAATTTCAGCAGCAGTTTTTACTGTGGCAATAGTACGAATAGACTGTTCACTGCCACCTATTTTGGTTTGTCCGCCAGAAGCATCTTGTTGAACAAGGCGTAATTGTCGGGTGATGTCTGTTGCTGTGGCATTTAATGCCAAGAGTTTTTCAGGGTCAACCTCAACTTCAACTTGGCGAGTGACACCGCCTACACGAGAAACCGCACCAACCCCTTTGACTTTTAACATAGCACGCGCAACGTCATAATCCACAAACCAAGACAATGCTTCCTCATCCATACGGGGGGATTGGATGGTATAGGTGAGAATTGGTGAACCTGAAAGGTTAATTTTACTGACAATTGGATCACGAAGATCCGCGGGTAAATCTGAACGTACTTGTGAAACGGCGTTACGTACATCATCAACAGCTTCTTGTAGTGGTTTTTCCAGTTGAAACTCTGCGGTTACGGTGACTACACCATCTTGGATATTGGTATATTGATTTTTAAGCCCCTGTAAGGTTGCAATCGAGTTCTCAATTTTACGTGCAACTTCAGTTTCCAGTTGGGGAGGTGCTGCACCTGGTAAAGCCGCTGTGACCGTGACCATTGGTAGTTCAATATCGGGAAATTGTTGTATTTTCATCCAATGAAAACACATCAAACCCGCTAAACCAAGCATGATAAAAAGCAAAATACCGGGAATCGGATTCTTAATCGACCAAGCGGAGAAATTCATGTTATTTCTCCTGCGTGCTAACGAGTTGTTTGGTCAATGGTGTATCTGGAATCGCTTGCCCACGTTTGATTAAATCACCATCTGACAAGAATCCTGTTCCAGAGGCAACCAGTTGAGTGTTTGCTGCTAAATCAACAATTTCAACACGATCATTTAAACGTCGACCAAGTGTGACTTTCTGTTGAGTTACTCGATTATCTTTATTGACAATAAACACATAAGAGAAACCATCTCGTAAAAGTACTGCGGTTTGAGGCACTGTTAGTGCTGGCTTTTCGCCTAGATCAAACTCACCTTTGACAAACATACCCATACGAACAGCATCAGTGGTAGGTATATCCACATAGACCAAGCCATAACGTGTTTGCGGGTCAATGACTGGTGCAATCATCCGAACGCTACCTGAAACGGCAGAACGGCTAGGATCAGGTGAGATGATATGCGCTGTCATGCCTTTTTTAAGTTTATATAAGTCTGTCGAGGTTACTTCGGCACGCCATTCCAAACGGTTATCACGGATCAAGCGGAACAGTTCTTGTCCCGTTTGTGCCAATGAGCCAACTGTTGCTGTACGTGCTGAAATAACTCCATGATCGGGTGCAATCACTTGAGTTTGTGTTAAACGAAGCTGATTGGTGTCAATTTGGGCTTTGGCTGCATCTAAGCGGGCTTGAGCTGTACTTTGAGAAGTCAGGTATTTTGTCGCTTCTTGTTGTGAAATTGCACCGGTATTTTTGAGTTGTTGAATACGTTGATTATTGATACTGGCATCCGCTAGCACAGCTTTCGCTTCTGCATAATTGGCTTTTGCTGTCGCCAATTCTGCACGAATACTTTCGCTATTAATTTCAGCCAAAACTTGCCCACGTTGTACGCTATCTCCAACGTTGACATTCACTTTGGTAATTCGTTGCCCCGAAAGTTCACTGCCAATCACCACTTCTTGCCATGCAGCAATATTGCCATTGGCTGTAAAGTTTTGCTTCCAGTTTTGTAGCTCGGGCTGTATCACCGTTACAGTTAGTGCTGGTTTTGCGTTAGAAGCGGATGTTGCTGCATTTTCTGAAGAAGTCTGTTTTTTATTTGAAGATTTCCATCCAATAAAAGCGACGATTAGCACAATAAAAATAATTGCAATAATGATCCCGAGTTTTGAGTTTATGCGCTTTTTTTTCATTGGGTCATGCGATTTCATTTTAGTTTTTTAAATGAGTAGAGATAAGTTGAGTATCTCTAAAGGCTCTATGTTTGGTCAAGTTGCAATACAGCGCTTAATGTGATTTTTTGAAAGTTAAGCGGTTAAATTTTGCTATAGAGAGGCAGTTGAAGTTAGCGATATTTGTTGTTTTAAGGCCTTGATTATTAGATGGCTTGAGCGGTTAAAATTATTTATATGTTTTTAATATAGATACTATCAAGATTAGCATAATTTTGTATGAAAACTACAAGACCATTCGCAATTTATAATATTTTTTAATAAATAAATACCATGAGATATTGCTTTTTTATTTAAAAAATCACGCTTACAAAATGAGAAAGTAAGTTTAAGTAAGAGTGATTATCATTTAATATGGCGGCTTAATTTAGATGACTGTTTTAGAGCCTCCTATGCGAAAAATTAAACCCTTAATTGTGATGATGGCAGTGGCGACAAGTGCTGCAATTGCGCATGCTGAACAACAAGATGCTTCATTGTCTCAGTCGAATAATGGCAATGCAAAACAACTGAGTACGATTACAGTAGTCGCAAGTGCAGATGCATCAGCAGAGGGCTTAATGCCAGCATTTGCTGGAGGACAGGTGGCTTCTGGTGGTAAAGTTGGGATATTTGGCAATCAGAAAAATATAGATACACCGTTTAATCTAACCAGTTATACCAATCAATATATTCAAGAGCGACAAGCAAAAAGTGTTGGGGATATTTTAAGAGCGGATCCAAGTGTTCGTGTCGGACGTGGTTTTGGTAATTTCCAAGAAAATTATTATATTCGTGGCTTTAACTTGGGCTCAGATGACACAGCCTATAATGGCTTATATTCAATTTTACCACGTCAGTATATTCCTGCAGAGCTGTTTGAACGTGTTGAAGTGTTAAAAGGGGCATCCTCATTTTTAAATGGAGCAATGCCAAGTAATGGTGGGATTGGTGGTGCAATTAACCTATTGCCGAAACGTGCAAGTAACGAACCACTTAATCGTGTCACAGTAGGTACGGACTTTAATGGCGGTTATATTGCCAATGATATTTCTCGCCGTTTTGGTGAAGATCAACAATTCGGCGTACGAGTAAACACAGCATATCATGGGGGCGATACTGCTGTTGATAATGAAAAAGCATCTTTAGGCTTAGCTTCTATAGGTTTGGATTACCGTGGTGATCGTTTACGTGTTTCTGGAGATATGGGTTATGTGAATAATCGTTTAAAATCGACTCGTCCAAACGTGACTTTAGGCGCGGGTATTACCGAGATTCCGAAAGCAATTGATGGCTCAGATAACTTTGCACAAAAATGGACGTATTCAAATGAAGAGGATGTCTTCGGAAGTTATCGTGCTGAATATGATTTAGCAGATAATTTAACAGCTTATGCTGCTTATGGTTTTCGACATGGCGAAGAGCAAAACAGTTTAGCAAATATGACATTGACCAATCAGAAAACAGGCGCGGGAACCATTTATCGATTTGACAATACGCGTGTAGATATGGTCAATACTGGTGAAGTTGGTGTGCGTAGTAAAGTAAACACAGGTTCAATTGAACATAATTTAGTGCTATCTGCATCGGCATTTCAACAGAACATCCGCAATGCTTATG
Organism: Acinetobacter sp. LipI_19; assembly: GCF_058242925.1. NCBI lineage: Bacteria > Pseudomonadati > Pseudomonadota > Gammaproteobacteria > Moraxellales > Moraxellaceae > Acinetobacter > Acinetobacter sp. LipI_19. The sequence continues at coordinate 1,840,580 of NZ_JBZAYK010000001.1, read as the reverse complement.
TGATGGACTATAAAAATACATTAGCCAACAATATCTATAATCCAATCCAGTATGATCAACCTGCTTATTCACAAAATGCGTTGTTTGGGAATAACTTAGATACACCTAAATTAACGACTAGGACGCGTTTAAGAAGTATTGCCATTGGCGATAACCTCAAAGCTTTAGATGATAAATTAACAGTCATGCTGGGTGGACGTTATCAAACCATCATGCAAGAAAACTATAATTATGGAACTTCAACTAAATCAGGTGAGTATGATGAAAGTAAGTTTACCCCTGCTTTGGGTCTAAGTTATAAAATTCTGCCTGAAGTTTCAGTTTATGCAAATTATATTGAATCTTTAGCTAAAGGTTTGAGTAATACCAATTCAACGACGAAAGAAACCACAACACTCAAACCATTCGTTGCTAAACAAAAAGAAATTGGTGCCAAATATGAAAATGATCAGTTTGGTGCAAGCCTAAGTTTGTTTGATATCGATAAGCAGCGCGCAGTACTTGAAAACAGTATTTTTAGTGATGCGGGTAAATATGTACATCGTGGTGTTGAACTCAATACTTTTGGTCAATTGACTGATTCTTTAAAAGTGTTAGGTGGTGCAACTTGGATTGATGCAAAGCAAAAAAATACAGGAAATGTTAACTACGATAATAAAAAGGAAGTGGGTGTTGCAGAATTTCAAGCAAATGTTGGTGCTGATTGGAAATTGCCAACAGTTAACGATGTGTCTTTAAATGCTCAAGTCACTTATACAGGTTCGACTTATGCGAGTTTAGACAACAAATTGAAAGTAGGTGATTGGACAACTTTAGATCTTGGTGCGACATATAAAACTCAGTTGGGGCAAACGCCGACAACTTTTAATTTCCGTGTAAATAATGTCTTCGATAAAAACTATTGGTCATCAGTTGGTCTATTCGATAACATCAACAGTACTTCTAACACCAATAACGGTTACTTGGTTGCTGGGCAACCTCGTACATTCATGCTAAGTGCTGCATTTGATTTTTAAACACCACAAAAAATGCCCCAAATTTGGGGCATTTTTTATAACAACATTTTTTATAAAATGGTTTTCAGACGCTGAATCACTTGCTCACATTGAGCAATATCTGCGACCAATGCCATACGAACATGACCTTCACCAGGATTGCCTTGTTCAGTATCACGAGACAAATAACGCCCCGGTAAAACTTTAATGTTGGCTTTTTCCATTAACATTTTGGCAAAGTTTTCATCATGATCGACTTTTAACCAATAATAGAAACCTGCATCAGGCTTTTGTAATGGTAAAAGATGACCGAGTTCATTTTGGAACAAATCAAACTTAGCACGATACAGTCTACGATTTTCTTCAACATGTGTTTCATCGTTCCAAGCAACAATTGAAGCCAATTGATGCTGGACTGGCATTGCAGCGCCGTGATAAGTACGGAATTTTAAATAAGGTTTAAGTAAGTTTGCATCACCAGCAACAAAACCTGAGCGCATACCCGGTAAGTTTGAACGCTTAGACAGAGAATGGAACACGATACAATTTTTATAATCGTCACGACCTAATTCAGCACAGACTTCCAATAAGCCGATAGGTGCTTCATCAAACCATAATTCTGAGTAACATTCATCAGACGCAATCACAAAATCATATTGGTCAGAAAGTGCTATTAGCTTTTTAAATTGTGCTTTTGAAAGTACCGCACCAGTAGGATTTCCCGGCGTACAAACAAACAAAAGTGCGGTTTTTTCCCAAACTTCAGCAGGTACAGCATCAAAATCACCAAGGTAATTGTTGTCGTCGGTACAGTTGACAAAGTATGGCTTGGCACCAGCTAAAAGAGTCGCACCTTCATAAATTTGATAGAACGGATTAGGCATTACCACATAAGGTGCGTCATCACGATTAATCAAGGCTTGTACAAAAGAGAAAATTCCCTCACGTGTACCTGTTACCGGAAGAACATGATCTTCCGCACTGATCGCATTCAGCTTAAAACGACGGGTTAGCCACTGAGCAATACTTTCACGAAGTTCGGGTAAACCTTTACTGTTTGGATAAGTTGAAAGGTGCTGAAAATTATCAATGATCGCTTGCTTCACAAACTCAGGAGCAGGATGCTTTGGTTCTCCAATTGAAAGTGGGATCAAAGGTAAATCTGCAGGTTTAACATCCTGAAAAAGCTGGCTTAACTTTTCAAATGGATAAGGATGTAATAAAGACAAACTAGAGTTCATGAAACAATTACCACGATAGAAAGTAAGATTAATGTTGCCCACAGATTTGATTGGATGCTTCGTCTAATGCCGCTTTTAATTTTGCGGTAAAGACTTCAGCCTCAGCTTCAGTGAGGGGGGTGCCATCTTTTTTGGTGACAAAGAAAATATCTTCTGCTTTTTCACCCAGCGTGGCGATTCTAGCAGAATGTATGTCTAAACCTTGCATCATAAATAAACCACCAACGCGTGCGAGTAAGCCCGGTTGGTCGAGAGTAGAGATTTCTACCATATTTTGCTGCAAAGCTTCGTTCAGTGTTATATCCACGGTATTTTCAATATCGAAGTGGCGAAGTTGACGTGGAATACGACGTTGCATCAAACCCGGATATTTATCTGATTCGCTTAAGGCTTTAATTAACGCCTGTTTGACTGTTTCTTCACGTTCAGGATCGGTTAATAAGGTACCGAAACGATCCAAGACCACATAAGTATCTAAACTAAAGGCTTTGGTTGCAGTGATAATCCGTGCATCTTGGACATCTAAATTCATACGATCCAAAATTGCCACTGTGGTAGCAAACAGATTGGGTTGGTCTTGAGTATAAATAAAGATCTGTACAGCATCTTGTGCGGCTTTACGGTGCGCACGCATGAGCACCAATGGTGCAGGGTTGTCGCCGTGTTGCAAAATGGCGCGAGTATGCCATGCAATTTCATCTGCGGATTCTTTAAGGAAGTATTCGTCCCCAAGCTCTTGCCAAACCTTTTCAACTTGATCGAGTGGAAACTCATCCACCAAGACTTCGCTTGCAGAGAATTTGGTATCTTCAATCAGCATTTGATAATCAACAGGTCGACCCAAACCAGAACGAATTACATCACGCGCATGGGTATAGAGTTGACGCATCAAAGAAGAGCGCCATGTATTCCAAAGTTTTGGATTGGTGGCATTGATATCGGCAACTGTCAGTGTATAGAGATAATCTAAATGCTCCATATCACCAAGCTTTTCAGCAAACTCTTTCACCACATCTGGATCAGAAATATCTTTTTTCTGTGCGGTCATCGACATCAGTAAATGGTTTTGGATGAGCCAAGCAACCAGATTACATTCGCGCTCAGTAAACCCATGCGCAAGACAGAATTCAATTGCATCTTCAGCGCCAAGTTCACTGTGATCTCCACCACGGCCTTTGGCAATATCATGGAATAATGCAGCAAGGAATACGATGTCACGGCGGACTAAGCGTTGAAATACAGAACTGACAACAGGATAGTCTTTGGCAAAGCCGGGTTCTTTAAAACGATTTAAATTACGAATTAACAGTAAGGTATGTGCATCGACGGTATAAATATGGAACAAGTCATATTGCATCAGTCCCATGATTTGCCCAAAAGCAGGAATATAATTTCCTAATACACCATAACGCTTCATTGCCACCATGGTTTCGTATAAACGATATGGAGAGCGAATGATCGCCATGAATAGTGCTTGATGGGTTGGATTATCACGAAATGCTTGATCAATTCTTTTTGCAGCTAAGGTCAAAAGACGCAGTGTACGTGCACGAATACCCTCAATTTCAGGGCGATTCGCTAAGATATAGAAAATTTCTAAAATCGCACTTGGATTTTCGGAAAAAATTTTATGTTGTTGAACTGCGAGCTTGCCATCAACCAGTTTAAAATGTTCGTTAATATTTTCGATTTTACGTTCATAGTCGGGTAAACGTGGAGTAATCACCGACTCATTGAAATAAGCCAATAACATTTCATTTAAGGTCGAAACCTGCTGCGCGGTACGATAATAACGCTTCATGAACTGTTCAATTGGATAATTTGGATGATGATCATCTTCTCGCGTATAGCCAAATTTAGCAGCAATATCACGTTGATAATCAAACAATAGACGATTTTCATCACGTTTAGTTAAACGATGTAAATGATGGCGGATTTCCCAAAGAAAGTTTTCAGCTTCCTCTAGAACGCCCAATTCAAATTCAGAAATAAAACCCAAATGAACCAAGTCGTAAATACGATTGACTCGAAAATGCCGTTTGGCAATCCAGCCAATTTGGTTAATGTCCCGAATACCGCCGGGTGCATTTTTAATGTCGGGTTCTAAATTACTTTCAGTATTGTTATGTTGCGCATAACGTTGCGCTTGTTCATCCATCTTGGCATCAAAGAAAGTCTTATCTGTCCAAGTTTGTGAAACGACACGACGAGGCCATCTTGCCAGATGTTGATTACCAATAATCAATCGTGCTTCAATCAGTGAGGTTGCAACAGTGAGATCATTGGTGGCTTGTTCAAAACAACTTCGGATAGTACGTACACTGATACCGGGTTTAAAATTCCCCACATCCCAAAGTGTAGAAATAAATTGCGTCACCGTTTGTTCTTGTTCAGGAGAAAGATCTTCTTCTGAAAGAATCATGATGTCGACATCGGAATAGGGCAACATTTCGCGCCGTCCATAGCCGCCAACAGCAAATAAACCGAGATCTGTTTGATCCAGCCCGGAATGTTTCCATAGAAACATAAGGGCTTCATCTACCACATTTGAGCGGGTACGGACAATTTCGCGTATTGTTGTACCATGATCATAAGCCTCATTTAACTGTTGTTCGACATCGCTACGCCATTGATTAATCGCTTTAATGTCATGTATATCAGTTACATATTCCAACAGAGGAGAGGTGTTGATCATGGATGTCTTGTCCGCAAATATATTGGCTAGTTGTTTAAATGAACTGTGACTTTTGCAGCCGTTTCTTGTGCAAGTTCACGTGCTTGGTCTGTTGTTTCAGCACGTGCTGTTGCCACGCCCATACGGCGACGTTTAAATCCTTCAGGTTTACCGAACAGGCGTAAGTCTGTCGCAGGATTTTGCAAAGCAAGATTTAAGCCAGAGTATGAAAGATTCTTTGCATCCATACCTGCATAGATTACAGCACTTGCAGCAATACTATGTCGTTCAGTATTGACAGGTAAACCCAAAATCGCACGTGCATGTAATTCAAATTCGCTTTGGAATTGTGATGCAAGTGTGACTAAGCCTGTATCGTGTGGACGCGGTGATACTTCACTAAACCATACTTTATCACCTTTTACAAACAGTTCTACCCCAAAAATCCCACATCCACCAAGTGCTACAGTGACTTTATTGGCAATGCGTTTGGCTTCATTTAAAGCTGCTTCTGTCATTGCTTGGGGCTGCCAACTTTCTACATAGTCGCCTGAGTCTTGACGGTGTCCAATCGGATCACAATAAGCGGTTTCAATTCCACCTGTTTCTGGATTTTTCGAACGTACAGTGAGTAAGGTGATTTCAAAATCAAAGTCAATTTGTGACTCAACGATGACTGTACCTTGATTTACCCGACCACCAGTTTGAGCATATTCCCAAGCCGCATCTACTTCAGCATATTCTTTGACACGAGATTGCCCCTTACCAGAGGAAGACATTACAGGTTTAACAAAGTTCGGATAACCAATGTCATCACATGCAGAACGGAAGCTTTCTAAGGTATTGGCAAAACGATAAGCGGAAGTGGGTAAACCAAGTTCTTCCGCCGCTAATCGACGAATCCCTTCACGGTTCATCGTTAAATTCACTGCCTTTGCTGAAGGGATCACTGTTGCAATATTTTGTTGTTCGATTTCGACTAATACTTGAGTAGCAATCGCTTCAATTTCTGGGACAATAAGATTAGGTTTTACTTTTTCAATTAAAGCTTTTAATTCTGTTGCGTCCGCCATGTTTAAGCTATAAGAGAAATGAGCAACTTGCATGGCAGGTGCATTTTCGTAGCGATCTGCCGCGTGAACTTCAACACCAAGTCGTTGTAATGAAATCACCACTTCTTTACCAAGCTCTCCTGAACCTAACAGTAAAACTTTAAAGGCAGATGATTGAAGTGGAGTACCAATAGTAACGCTCATGCTATTCTTCCATGCTTGTCTTATGGACTGTTAGCATAGCAGAACTCAGGCGTGTGTTAAGGGCTGATTGACATAAAATAATGATATTGTCTAACAGATTTTTTTATAAAGTCTTTAGCTTCTAGATTGTTTGTCACTGCAAATGAAGTAGCTTTGAATTTTCGCAAGAAAGTTGATCAATAATTTTTTGATCAATTCTTTTTACCAACCAACATAATCAATGCAATAAGGCAGATCAGTAGTTCTATAAAAAACGACCAATGCAGAATAAAGTTTAACCACCACGGCTGATAACGTGAGCTTACTTCAAAAAACACATAGGGTTGATCAATAAACGGTGCAAAAAGCCAAACATCACCTACAAAAGTATCCAACCCGATATGTAGCAGGGCAGCACCCGAAAAAAGACTGATCATTAGGGCAGGTTTAGCCGTATATTTTGAATGGATGAAATAAAATAAAGCAATTAGAAAGATTGGAATCCAAAACGAAAACCAATGTAAAAAATACTTATGGTGGTGTACCGATCTATGATCGAATAAATAGAAATAGAATAAATCAATATCAGGAAAAACTGCACCAAGCATAATTAGCGTAAAAAAAGCTTTATTGGTGATTTTTGTCTGTTTAAATTTCTGGAGTAAAAGTTTAGCCAGTATATAGCCAGAAGGTAAGTGTGCGATAAACATATCAAGTTGCGTATTTTAAATATTATATTGGAAAGAAATCATACACAACCAATTAATTCACATGGTTTTTTATTGTAAATTGATTAGATGAAAGCATTTTAAATCCTAGAGACTTTAAATTTAAACGTTGATTTACTGATGCATTAAAATGAACTACAATCAACAAAACTACAAATAGGTATAGACCAAACCATAGGCTAATGCTGCTGTGAGAGTCGCCAAGACAATTCTTTTAAATTTAAAATACAATCCTGTGAGTACAATAAAGCCCACCAACATCGCAAAACTTTTATTTGGGGTTTCGATCAATGGCGGAAGAGTGGCAACAATTAACATTGAACTGATTGCTGCAATTCCGATACTGCCTAATGCAATTTTTAACCATGTTGCGCCACGAGATTGTGTGTGTTGTTGGCTTTTTTGCAGCAGATAGAATGGACCAAAGCGTGAAGCAAAGTTTGCAATACCGACCAATATCCCCACCAAAATAATCTGTAAATCCACTTTAAATACTCACTTCATCAGTTTGCTTTAAAACATAATGTTTAAATAATCCCGCTAAAATTCCAGACGCAATCCCAATAAAAATTGCTGCAGACATGTTGATAAAATAACAGGCCAATGCGGAAACCACTAAAGATACGGCAACCACAAAAGTATGTTTTTTCTCAAAGGCTGCCAGTAAGAAGCTTAAGAACAATGCAGGTAACAAGAAGTCTAAAGCGGCTTGTAAAAATTGCGGCAAGTCGCTGACTTGATCTGCAAATAAACCACCTAAAAATGAACCTAAGGCCCATGACATCCAGCTAAACAAGCTGAGTCCTAGCATCCAAGACTCTGACCATTCTTGACGACGTTGGGAAAGTTTAATCATTCCAGCCGCAAAAACTTCGTCGGTTAAACCCCATGCCCATACTGCAGTCTTTTTTAGGTTTAAACGGTCCTGAATCAGGTTTTGTAAGGCTGGCCCGTAAAGTACGTGGCGAATATCCAGTGCAATGACTGTAAGTGCTGTCATCCAAATAGATGTACCACTGCCCAATAATGCAACCACAAGAAATTGGCTAGCCCCAGCGTACATAGAGCAAGATAGAAATAAGGCTTCCCATGCACTAAAACCAAATTGGGTCGCGGATACACCAAAGGCAAAAGATACAGGCAGATAAGTAAAGATGATGGCTTGACTGTCTTTAGCGCCTTGCCAAAAGCCAGCAGTTTGGACTGAGGGATTGTGCTCTGACACAGGACACCTAAAACGAGAGTAAAACAAAAGGTAAAATCAAGATTGTGTATTCTACCCGAATTTACTAGCATAGTAGCGAAATGTTTATTTAGGCGTAACTTTATGTTCGCAAATCAGTCGAAATTATTATTGAGTATGACCTTGATGTTAGGCGTTTTAGGTTTACAAGCATGTGGTAATTCATCTTCTGAACCTAAAGAAAAAGTTGAAATTAAAGCTGCGCCAAAACTAACCAATGATGCGACAACCTATGCCAACGAAGCATGGAAATTGATTAATCAGGTTGAACCCTTTGTCTACCGTAAGCAATTAAATTTGATTGAAGATAATGTACGTAAACCTTTAAGAAAGTTAAGTACAGACTGGCGTATCAACGTCAAAATGACCGATTCAGTGACAGAAGGTAAATACGCTTTGTGTCGTAAAGCCATGACCAGTTTAGATACTTGGGCAAGATCGACACTTGAAAAAGATGGTGAGATGCAAAAAAATCAATCGCAATATGAACGTGATAAAGCACAATGCAAAGATGCAATTGAAAATCCAAGTTTAGGCAATACCAAAGCAAATAATAATATTTTTTAAATGGTCTTAGAAAAAATGGCGCAAATATGCGCCATTTTTTTAATTCATATGAACGTTCGTTAAGTAAGCTTTTCGTTGCTTAAGGTTTTAACGGATTGGTCGATGCTGTTTTCACGGCCTTGTCTTTAGCAGCAGTTGATTTTGCAGCAGCGTCATTTTTCACTGCTTTGGTTGTTGCTTCCGTTTTTGCTTTGCTTGCGGCAGTCTCTGTTTTTAGCTTTGTCGCTGCTTCTTTCGGTTTCGCTTCAACAGCTTTGGTTGCAGCTATGCTTTTGTCTTTGGCTTGAGTCACATCTGCTTTGGCTTTTGTGCTTGCAGCGGTCGCTTTTTGAGTCGCTTGAGCTGCAGGATTTGCAGCGACGCATTTGCCACCTTTATGGTTTGGGCCTGTACCACCAACCAATGTTGTACCTTTAGGACAAGCAAAAGCAGAAGCGCTAAGTACAGTGAATAATCCCGCTGTGAGCAATGTTGTGATTTTTTTCATTTATTTCAACTTTTATTGAGATGGCATTAGCGCCTCGCTAAAATATAATTGTATTTTTCACAAAGTAGAATAGATTATTTGTATATTTTATTTATGAAATGATTATATATTCCAGCCGTTTAAGGTGAATTTAATATTTATCTAAAAGTAGAAAAGTGATGTGTTAAATTAGAGTTGGCCTAGTGAGTGAGCAATAGAATGTAATTGCTTGATATCTAAAATTTCTATTTTTTTAAAGGCAATTTTTAAAACGCCTTGTTGTTCGAGTAAATGTAATTCTTGGTTAATGGTCTGACGTGAGCATTTGAGCAGCAATGCCAATTGTTCTTGTGATAAATGAATGATGTTATTTTCAATACGGATATGATTGCCATAGCCGTTTAAGATAAACATCAAACGCTGAGCTAATCGTTGTCGTATATGTTGGGTTTGAATTGAAATGAGTTCTAAAAAAGCATAGCGAAGTTTTTGACTGGTCAATTGGGCGATATGGAACCAATATTGCGGATAGTCATTTAAAATTTTCTGAATCGCTTGGCTGGGGAGATGTAAAATTAAACATTTTCCAACAGCAATTGCATCATGAGAACGTGGTTGCTGATCCACCAAAGAAATTTCTCCAAACCACATAATTGGTTCTGCAATAGCAGCAACGGATTCATTTCCTTCAATATCAATATATCCTAAGCGTACCCGACCATCTAAGACGGCATAGATGCCATTAAATAGATCGCCTGATCTGAAAATCGCTTGATCACGCTCAAATTTTTGATAATGGGCTCGTTGTTGAATCAATTGTTGAAAAGGAATAGGCAGTTGTGAATACCATAAATTCTTTGATAATAATTCAAGATCCGTTGAATTCAGCACAATATGTCCTTTTATATATCATGGTTAATCTTTGCTTTGATTTTAAAATATATCTAACAGCAGTTAGTAGGGTAGAAATTACCTTAGATAAAATCAGTAACGATAAGCGCTGAGTAGAACCATTTACAATCCTCCTTCAAGAGCAATAATTTAGCGGAAATATGACACAATCACAGGCCATAATGTATCAATAAGTTTATTGTGAAAGCTGTTGTTATCTACTTCTTTGAAAATTTAAATGAAAAATCAATTCAAGTTGTCAGGTAGACGACAACTTTTATCTTAGCGCTTTTATATAGTGAAATGAAGAGATTAACAAGGACGCTGAAAATGAATAGATTAGAGCAACTTCTTAGCCAATACGCAGCTTATCATTTAGACCATAAAAATGTATTTACGCATTTTATTGGTATTCCGATGATCGTATTTTCAATCATGTGTTTAACGGCTAGAGCAGGGGTGATGCTTTCAAGTTTTGAAATCACTTTGGCATTGATTCTATTGGTTTTAAGTGTGATTTATTATTTGAGTCTGGATAAATCATTGGGCTTTTTAATGTTGGTTATTTATGCAGTAGCCTATCCATTTGCCTATAAAATTGCGCAATTGGGCATGGGAACTTGGTTAAGTATTAGTATTGGTACTTTTGTTGTAGGATGGGTATTCCAATTTGTAGGGCATTTTTATGAAAAGAAAAAACCCGCATTTGTTGACGATTTAGTCGGTTTAGCAATTGGTCCATTATTTGTTTTAGCTGAATTTGTATTCTTGCTGGGTTTTCGTAAAGATCTACAAGAAAAAATGCTAACAGAAGCGAGAAAGCAACGAACTGCTATGGATGAAAAATCATTAGACGCTTTACACGCGAAATAATTAGAAAGATAAAGAATCTAGTTCATGATAAAACCCTTTAAGTCAGGAATTTAAACTGACTTAAAGGGTATCGACTTCTATATTTTTGTTTGTCTTAGAATAAGAATTCTTTGATAAAAATCACTAAACCAAAGAAAAAAATGGCGCAACCAATATAAAATTTTATTTTTTTAATCATTGAAGAATTGAAGATTGGCATCGTCATATGGTCTGTATAGTATTTCATTGGATTGCTTCTAAATAACGGCGATTCACTTCTTCCCAATTCACAACATTATAAAATGCCGCAATATATTCGGGACGACGATTTTGGTATTTTAAATAATAAGCATGTTCCCAGACATCTAAAGCCAGAATCGGGATATTTCCATTCATCAGTGGTGAATCTTGATTGGCACTGCTTTCTACGATGACTTTCTTTTCAGGGGTAACGCTCAACCATGCCCAGCCACTGCCAAATCGTGTCAGTGCTGCTTTGGTAAAAGCTTCTTTGAAGTTTTCAAAACCGCCAATATCTCTGTCAATTGCTTCAGCGATTTGTTTAATTGGCTCTCCACCACCTTGAGGACTCATTACTGTCCAGAATAAAGAGTGGTTAGCATGTCCACCACCATTATTAATCACGCTATTTTTAAGATCAGCAGGAACTTCATTCACTTTTGAAACCAGTTCTTCAATCGACAACTTTTCCCATGGCGTACCTTCAACTGTAGCATTGATATTATTGATATAGGTTTGATGGTGTTTGGTATGGTGGATTTCCATTGTTTTTGTATCAATATTAGGTTCAAGTGCATCGTATGCATAAGGCAGTTGTGGAAGCGAGTAAGCCATGAATCAATCCTGTTATGTTAAGTATAGTGATAATGCTAATAATTATCATTATTATATATGAGCATCAAAAGTGCAACCAACTTAACTTTATTATTGTGTAGCTGATTTCAAAATAGAGATGATCAATTGAGGCAGGGGCTTAGCGATAGACGCTTGGCGCGTTTTAAGATGTAAATAAATATCGCGTATATTTACTGGAATATTATAATTTTAAATGTTGATATTTTTTTATAAAAACCTGAATACGTGTTTCATTAAAAAGCAGAGTTAAAATTAGATCGATAAGGGGAATGGTCAAAGTGATCCGCAAATCAATCAACAGATCGTTGAATCTAGATTTAAAAAACAAGTTTTAAGTATTCGTCAGACATTTATAAACCAAACTAAAACCAGCGAAAGATTCTATGATGAAAAAAAACAGGTTGAAGAAGTCTTCAACCTGTCTCATCAAAGAATGAGATCTGCTTATACGTTAAAACGGAAGTGCAAGACATCACCATCTTGAACGATGTAAGTTTTACCTTCTAAACGCCATTTTCCTGCTTCTTTAGCGCCGTTTTCACCGTTGTATTGGATGAAATCATCATAAGCGATACATTCTGCACGAATAAAGCCTTTCTCAAAGTCAGTGTGGATTACACCCGCAGCTTGAGGTGCAGTTGCACCCACTTTTACAGTCCAAGCACGTACTTCTTGAACACCTGCTGTAAAGTAAGTTTGTAAGCCAAGTAAGCTATAACCTGCACGAATCACCACATTTAGACCTGGTTCTTCCATACCTAATGCTTCAAGGAATTCAGCACGATCTTCATCATCCAACAATGAAATTTCAGCTTCGATTTGGTTGCAAAGCGGAACAACGATTGCATTTTCCTCAGCAGCTAACTTTTTCACAGCTTCAAGGTGTGGGTTGTTTTCAAAACCATCTTCTGCAACGTTTGCAATATACATGGTTGGTTTTAATGTCATTAAACCAAAACCACGCACAAGTTTACGTTCATCATCATCTAAATCAGCTGCACGAGCAGGCTTGCCTTCATCAAGTAAAGGTAGAATTTTTTCTAAAACAGATTTTGTTGCAAGCGCTTCTTTATCACCGCTTTTAGCTGATTTTGCCAAACGTGTAACTGCTTTCGTTACGGTTTCTAAGTCAGCAAGTGCAAGTTCAGTATTAATCGTTGCAATATCATCTAATGGATCAATTTTACCATTTACATGAATTACGTTTTCATCTTCAAAACAGCGTACAACGTGTGCAATTGCATCAGTTTCACGGATATTTGCAAGGAATTGGTTACCCAAACCTTCGCCTTTAGATGCACCTGCAACTAAACCTGCAATATCGACAAATTCCATCGTAGTTGGAATAACACGTTGTGGTTTAACAATGGCTGTTAATTTGTCTAAACGTGGATCAGGTACAGGTACGATGCCTGTATTTGGTTCAATGGTACAGAATGGGAAGTTTTCCGCAGCAATAGCAGCTTTAGTCAATGCATTGAAAAGTGTAGATTTACCAACGTTCGGCAAGCCGACAATACCGCAATTAAAACCCATGAAATAACTCACAAAGTGTTATATAAAAATTGCGGATGATTTTACATGAAAGCCATGACAAAGTCAGGTCTGCGACCTATAAGTTTTTAAACAGATCATGACTATATTATATCCTGTGCTAAATATTTGAGTGTAAATAGAGTTTTATTGAGCAAAAATAATAGTGCAGTTAGAGAAATTGTGAAGGCATATAAATTCTATTGACTAGGATATTCCCAACCCTAGTATGCTTATATCTATACAATATTTACCTGATTTCAGGGATATGTTGATCAATGTTTATTGGTTATTTTTTAACTTCCTTATTGAATAGCAGTACTTAAAATGACTAAACATTATTCAAATGTAAACCTTGTCAATAAGACAAATAAGACTATATCAGAAATCAAGTTTTTACATCGTTATGATTCAGATGTATATAATTATGGCGATAAGGACATTTTAGAGAAAGAAAAACCTTATTTGATTTGTGTCGCAGAATATTGGACAGGTTTTCTAAGAGTCGGTGTAGATTATTGGTGGATCCAATTTAAACTCGAAAATAAAACATATACTTGCAAGGCTAATTTCTTTTGTACGTTAATGTCAGAAGATGGTGGTAAAGATGTGACTGTCGAAGTGCATACTGACAAAATGTATATTAAACCAGCCAAGTCCAGTAGTTGCTATGTTGGTTTATATGAGCCTTCACTTCTTGCTGAACAATTTGAACAAGAGTTGATATTGTCTGGTATAGCGACTGAACCTCAACCGGCTTCAGCATTTAAAAAATGTAATTGCGATTAATGCAAATGTTATAATTTTAGAATAATCGTTATTTAAAAGGAACTAAATCTTCCTTTTAAATAACGTCATAGGGTTCGTATTTTAAAAAAGGATCAATCCGTTCAAATCTTCCGCTTATCCAACTGGCTTGCCAAACTGTCACCAAATGCCTGAACGATCATGACCAAAGCCACCAAGACTACAATCACAGCAAACATCATTTGCATATCAAAGCGTTGATAACCATAACGGTAGGCAATATCACCTAAGCCACCAGCACCAATTGCACCCGCAATTGCAGAGGAGTTAATCATGGTGACAATTGTGACTGTAAAACCTGCCACAATACCGGGAAGGGCTTCAGGTAAAAGCACATGCCAAACAATTTGCTTACGGTTACAGCCCATCGCTTGTGCAGCTTCGATTAGACCTTGATCAACTTCACGCAAGCTAACTTCTGCAATACGGGCAAAAAAAGGTGTCGCGGCTAACGTTAATGGAACAACAGCTGCCCAGACTCCGTAACTGGTTCCGACAATCCAACGGGTTAAAGGAATCAGTGCCACCATTAAAATCAAAAAGGGAACAGATCGGGTAATATTAATCACCGTGCCTAATGCATGGTTAATCTTTTTAGATGGATAAATCCCTTGCTCAGATGTATTGACCAAAATCACGGCTAAAGGTAAACCGATCAAAAAGGCAACAATGGCAGATACACCAACCATCAGTAAGGTATCTATGGTTCCGGTCAGCAATAAATCAATGAGTTGTTCTTGCATAGCCAAGTACCTCTATTTGCGCAATTTGATGTTTTAACCTTTCTTGTAAATTATGCAGGTCTAAATGGGTTTGTTCAGTACCGACAATCAGTGTTCCAATCAAATGGTTTTGGATATTGTCGATGTGACTTTGATATAAATGTACCGATTTTTCAAAAACTTTAAAAAGTTCCACTAAATCAGGTGAGTTTTTCGGATCGGTTTCATAACGTAGTTTTAAAATGCTATGGGTGGAATCTTGTTGCAGCTCTGTATGCACTGGAAAGGGCAAATCGAGCTGTTCTAGGTTTAACAATTCTTGTGTGATTTTCTGCTGAGGCTGTGAAAACACGGACCAGACTTGTCCTGACTCAACAATTTCACCATGTTCAATCACCACCACTTGATCGCAAATTTCACGAATTACTTGCATTTCATGGGTAATTAAAACAATGGTAATCCCCAATTCTCGATTGATTTTTTTCAACAAGGATAAAACCACTGAGGTACTTTCAGGATCAAGTGCAGACGTTGCTTCATCACACAATAATATTTCTGGATGATGCACCAGCGCACGAGCAATACCAACACGTTGCTTTTGACCACCAGACAGCTGTGAAGGGTAGTTATGTGCTTTATTTCCCAATCCGACCAGATCTAAAACATCGTTGACACGTGTTTCAATTTCAGCTTTATCGACATGGGCAATTTTTAAAGGCAATGCCACATTGTCCCAAACGGTTTTGGCAGACATTAAATTAAAATGCTGAAAAATCATCCCGATTCTTTGCCGTGTTTGAATCAATTCAGCATGACTGAGTTCAGCCAAATTCTGTTGATGAATATGAATACTGCCTTCAGAAATACCTTCTAAACCATTTAAGGTTCGGATTAAGGAAGATTTACCTGCACCACTTTTACCGATGATGCCGAAAATCTTGCCTTGAGGAATATCTAAGTTGATATTTTTTAATGCATGGATCTGTTGATCTTGCCCATCATAGTATTTATTCAGATCACGAATTTTGATATGAGGGACTGAAAAATCAACATTCGAACCGAAACTCACCATTTCTATTCTCCTTATTTCCAGCCTGCAAACCACATATCTTTGCCGAAATCTTTATCTAAAATATCTCGAACTTGCTGTGAGTTTTGGAAAGCTTGAATAAATTTCTCTAACTTTTGATTTTTGTCTTGATAATCGGTACGTGTCACAAAAAGAATGGCGTACTTTTTATCAACGGGATCTAAAAACAGCGCACTATGCGGATCGGCTTTTTTTGCCATATTTAAGTAATGCGGAAAACCAAAAATCAGATCTGCATCATCATAAGCTAAAGCTGTTTGTGGACCTTCAACTTCCAAAAACTTCAAGTGTTTTGGGTTTGTAACAATATCTTGAAGTGTTGAAAGTTCATTGTTGATGTCTTTGATTTGAATTAACCCAGCGCGGTGTAGCAAGATCAAAGCACGCGCAGAGTTAACGGGGTCACTGGGGATGACAACACGAGCATTTTGAGGTAAAGCTGCTAAGGATTTATATTGTTTTGAATATAAACCGACATGGCTGCCGCTACCTGTACCAAAAGCATGCAAATCGTAATTGGTTTGTTTAATGGCATTTTTTAAAAATACACTTTGTTGGAAAAAGTTGGCGTCAATGTCACGGTTTTGCACCGCAACATTGGGCGCTTGCCAATCTGAAAATTCGACCAGTTTGACATGGATACCATCTTTCTCTACCTCTTTGGCAACTGTTTGTAGTAATTCTGCATAAGGTGGGCTAATGCCAATCGTGAGTACATTATCCTTTTGTTGATTTTGTACATAACGATAGGTAAACAGCCCCAATAATACGATGACAACAGCAAGACCAATCAGCAGGTTCTTGTTTTTGAGTTTGGAAACTTGGGACATGAGTTATTCCTTATTTCCAACCAGGGAACCATAAATTTTCACCAATATCATCATTCAAAGCCTGTTTGACCTTGTCCGAAGTCTGGTAAATTTTTACAAACTCTTTTAACTGTTTGGCTTTTTCTGGGTGCTTTTGCTCATAGTCATCTTTTACGACAAACAAGATCGCATAACGGGTATTGGTATTATCATCGAGTAATAATGCTTTGTTTGGATCAATGGTTTTTGCAAGACGTAAATAAAGCGGGTAGCTAAATACTAAATCAGCATCATCTACAGCACGCGCAGTTTGAGGTCCTTCAACTTCAATAAATTTAAAGTTTTTAGGATTTGAGATAATGTCTTGTAAGTTCGATAAATGGTTATTCGGATTTTTTAAGGTGATGAGTTTTGCCTGTTGCAAAAGCAACAGTGCGCGACCTTGGTTGACTGGGTCATTTGGAATTACTACTCGTGCATTTTCAGGGACAGCCGCTAAGGAATCATATTTTTTAGAATATAAGCCCACATGAGTTGCCACACCTGTGGCAATCGGTTTCAGTTTAAAATCAGTTTCTTTTAATGCATTGGTTAAAAATGGTTGGTGTTGGAAATAGTTTGCATCAATATCACCATGATTTAGTGTGATATTCGGTGTGTTCCAATCTGAAAATTCTACCAGTTTAATATGAATCCCTTGTTTCTTGGCTTCCTCTGCTGCAACTTGTAAAGGCTTGGCAAAGGGTGGGCTAATACCAATGGTGATTTCTTCTGAACCGGCTTTTTTATGTTGGTTCCAATAAAAAAGTCCTGCAATCACGGCAATAATGATCACACCAAACAGAATAAATTTATTCTTGGAGCCTGATTTTTTGGATGGATTACCATTTGCAGGTGAGTTTATTTGAGTCATGTGACACCCCTTAAAGTGAAATTATTCAATTCATCATGTTTGCTGATTAGGTTATTTAGGCAGTTTGCTTTTGCCGATCTGCCGTTTCGATGCTGTTGTTATGATTTGAGTTTTGACATCGAAAATCAGCAGCAGGGTGTTGTTGAGTTAAATGATCACCCTGTTTAAAGATTTTGTTACGTAAAGAACCATTTTCATATTTGGTTTTAAATCTGCCACGTTGTTGAAGTTCAGGAATAACAAAACGAATAAAGTCATGATGTGATTCAGGCGCAACAGTACGAGTTAAGTTAAAGCCATCAATACCTGTTTCATCAATCAACTGAATTAATTTTTCAGCAATTGTTTCACCACTTCCAACAATCAGTGGATAACGACCACCGAGTTGATGCTGTGCTTTAAGATCGTTAGGCGTGATCTGGTTTTCCTTAAATTTATTATTGACTGAAGCAATACTATTGGTTTGTTGATATGGGATTGCCTCATCATCAGCATATTTGGATAGGTCTATACCGACTGAACTTGAGAAATGTGCTAAACCTGCTTCTGGACTTGCATAGCGGGCATATTCAACTAATTTTTCTTGAGCTAATTCATCTGTTTCTGCTGTAACCACTGTGATTCCCACAAAGATTTTAATATCTTCGGGATTACGGCCTTGTTGCACAGTCAATTCTCTAATCTTGTCCACTTGTTGTTTGATTTTTGCAGGTTGATCACCCCCAATAAAGACACATTCCGCATGACGTGTGGAGAATGCTAAACCGCGTGGTGAAGCACCTGCTTGAAAGAGCACAGGGGTACGCTGTGGTGAAGGTGAGACTTGGAAAACACCTTGGCTTTGATAAAAACGCCCTTGATGGTTAATTTGATGAACTTTTTTAGGGTCAGTAAAAATACGCTTTTGCTTATCTTTTTGTACTGCATCATTTTCCCAAGAACCTTCCCAAAACTTATAGCAAAGCTCTAAAAATTCTTCAGCTTGTTCATAACGTAAGTCATGATCTTTTAAACCTTTTTGCCCAATTAAGCGTTCAGCACTGTCCAAATACCCCGTCACAATATTCCAGCCAATCCGACCTTGTGTCAGATGATCTAAACTCGCGAAGCGCCGTGCGAATTGGTACGGAGTTTCGTAACTTAAGTTTACGGTCACGCCAAAACCTAGATTTTGGGTTACAGCTGCCATTGCGGAAATCAGGGTAGATGGGTCATGACTCGGCAGTTGGATGGACTCTTTTAAGGTTAAATCTATACCATTCTGGTAGACATCATAAACACCGGTAATGTCTGCGATAAACAACACATCAAATAAACCTTGCTCCAAGGTCTTAGCGAGATCAGTCCAGTAATTGAGCTCATTAAAACGATGAGATTCATCACGCGGATGGGTCCATAAGCCGTGATTGATATGGCCGACACTGTTCATGTCAAAAGCATTGAGTAAAATTTGTTTTTTAGGTGCTGTATGTTGAGATGTATTTGTCATTACAATGTCCCTCTGCGTGGTGGAAGGATGTTGTTTAATACATAGTTTCCAATAAAATAATATTTCCAGCGTGATGCATCATGCAGTGTATGTACCCGTACATTGCGCCAATGTCGATCTAAGCCATCGGCACGTTGACTACCGCGACTTCCAGCCAATTCGATCAATTTTGAAGACGCTTTTAATGCTGTTTCTGTACTGTGTGCACGGACTTTAGCAACATCTAGTGAGGCTTTGGCAATATTTTCAACTGTAGGTTGTGGTTTTGCTGCATCAATAGATTGAGCAGCTTGTTTTAATAAAACCTCACTTGCTCTTACATCAGCAGCAACACGACCTAATTCATAAATGGTCAGTGGATCTTGGTCTGCACGTTCTACATTGGCATCAATCCATGCGCGTGCTTGTTTAACCCGTTCTATTGTTTCTTCAAATGCTGCACGCGCAATGCCTGTTTCAATCGCAGCATGCATAATTTGTGCAAATGGCCCAACAAGGGTGGGTTCAGAAAATGCAGTGTCAAAACGAATGACATATTCAGATTCAACAAAAACTTGATTGAATTTTACGGTACCACTACCTGTGGTTTTTTGTCCAAAGCCTGACCAATCATTGATACGTTGTAAGCCTTGTGCATCTGCAGAAATAAAAGCCAAATATTCACGTTCTTCAGCATCACGGACTAATGTCGGAATACGATGGGCAAATAGACTGCCCGTGCAATAGAACTTTTCCCCATTGACCACATAACCATGTTCAGTTTGATTAATTTGGGTATGCTTTTGTGCAGCAGTCTTGGTCTTAAATTCAGCGAGGGCATTGCCAAAACGTGCGCCTTGAAGTACTTCGCTATAAAGTTTTTTCTTTTGCTGTTCTGTGCCTGTATTACGTAATACTTCTAGTGCATAAAAATGGTTTTGTGGGATTTGACCAATAGAGCCATCTACGCCACTGAATAATGCAATTATTTTAGCAACAGTATGACTAGAGACCTCTGCACCACCATATTGCCGTGGTACTGTGATGGCCCATAACCCTGATTGACTAAAAGCTTCAACCTCATCAAAAGGTAAAATTCTTTCAGCATCACGGAGTACCGCATTCTCTTTAAATTGCTGACTCAACTGTTGCGCGATTTCTAAAGCTTCTTGATCATTTTGAATAATATGTGCTTGTGCAAAGGGATGATTGTGTACATCCAATGTTTTATTGATATCTTGATAAGTTGTCATAATATTTCCCTGATGAGTAACAAAGTCGTTTAACTTTAAATCCACGCATGGCGCTGATTTTGCGTACCATTTAAGTAATAGTTTCCAATGGCATGAAGTTTCCAACGCACAGGGTCATGTAAGGTATGTACACGAGCATTACGCCAGTGTTGATCTAGATTATGTGTTGCTAGACTTGAACGACTACCGCCTAATTCAAGTAGCTTTTCAGAAATAAGTAGTGCTGCATCATTGGCATACACTTTTGCCTCAGCAACGATAATGGAGGCTTTACTGGCTTGTTCAGGACTGACGATGTCTTGAGAATCTAACTGATCTAAATATTCTGCGGCTTCATCGAGCAATAAAATCGATGCATCGAGTAAGATATTGAGCTTACCGACTTCTTGTAGGGTATACGCTTCAAAACTGGCTTTATCCACATTGGCATCAATGATTGGGCGCGCTTTATGGATTGCAGATAAAGTATCAGCAAAGGCTGCTTCTGCAATACCCACATCAATCGCAACCTGAATCAGTTGTGAGTACGCCCCACGATATTTTGACGCATCAGCAAGTGGTTTTTCATCCATAATAAGATCTGGGTGAACCACAACATTCTTTAAACGCACTGTGCCACTTGCCGTTGTACGTTGTCCAAAGCCATCCCAATCATCAACAATTTCCACACCGTCGGCTTTTGCATCAATAACAGTTAAAACAATATGTCCATCTGGATGAATTGCACGTATCGCCAACCAATCGGCAAAATATGAACCCGTTGAATAAAACTTCTCACCATTTAAAAAATATTGACCATTGATCTGTTCTAAACGTGTTTCAATAGTGCGGGTATCTTTAGTATTGCGTTCTGGGCCACCATTAGAAAGACGTTTACCATTTAAAATTTCAGTATAAATAAACTGTTTTTGCTGTTCATTGGCGATATGCTCAATGGCATTTAACAAGCCAAATTGATTTTGAGGAATCTGACCAACACTGGCATCTGCCTTAGATAAAATACGAAAAACATGCGCAAGGGTTTTATTTGAAACTTGAGCGCCACCATATTTTTTGGCAATACGAATTCCGCCTAATCCTTTGAGGCTTAATTCTTGAATGACATCAACAGGTAAAATTCGTTGTTGATCACGTATATTTCGTTCTACCAAAGCAAAATCAGCAACTTGGTAAGCTGCATTTATTGCTTGTTGATCGTTTTGGATCACAAAGGCTGAGGTAGAAGAATTCAAACTAGACATATTGGCACCTTTCAATAGATACCAAAACACTAAGCAATATTGTGGTAAAAATTAAACGAACTATTGTGCTTAACTTATCTAAAATTATTGTTAGGATAAAAATCGCAAAGTTTTTTAATATTGAGTATAAGTTAAATAATTGAAATTTATAATTTAGTTTAAGTTATTCTAGTCTGATTTTTAGTTTGAGTCAGCTTTGTTATTCCTATCAAGAATAAAGAATAAAGAAACAGATATAACCATAGAATAAGCATTGGGTCATATGACGAGCGATTGAAGTAAAAAGTACATTGTAATTCAGACGATGAATGTCTAAAGTACAGGAGATTACTCAGGATTAATCTTAACTTTTAGATTTATCTAAGCTTTTAATTAAAAAAATAATTTGGAGATTACATGCGTACGTTGTACCAATTCCCACTCTCGCATTACTGTGAAAAAGCTCGTTGGTTGCTTGATCATAAAGAATTGGATTTTGTTGCGCAGAATTTAATCCCAGGTGTCCATCGTGCATTTGCACAACTTAAAACAGGGCAAAACAAGCTGCCTATTTTAAAAGATGGAGAACGTTTTATTGCGGGGTCGACTCAAATCGCATTGTATCTAGATGACGTTTATCCTGAACATCGACTGCTTCGTACCGATCATACGCTTCGTGAAAAAACCTTAGAAATTGATTTGATTGCCAATGAGTTAGGTATTCATGTACGTCGTTGGGGATTGGCACATGCTTTAGCAGAAGGCGATGAACCGCTAGAGATTATGATTGGTGAAAAAGGCTATTTACGTCAATTTGAAAAAATTTCAAAGCCTATTCTAAAAACCATGGTTTCAAAAAGTTATCAATTAGATAAAGAGAAAGTCGAAGAATCTAAATACAATTTAGAGCTGACTATCGACAGTTTAAATAAGATTTTGATTGATAACGGTTGCCGTTATTTTGTGGGTGACCGTCTTGGTTTAGCAGATATCTCTGTATGTTCAATTCTTGCGCCTTTATTAGAATTACCTGCGACACCGTGGGAAAAGGAATATGCAGAAAATATTTCTCAAGAATTTACCGAATTTAGCCAACATTTGTTAGAACTGCCTTTAGGGCAATACGTGAAAAGAATTTATGCCACGGAGCGCAATGCACGTATAGATTGGCGAGGAATGTAAGATTTCAAAGCAAGAAACTCTCCAATTTACTAAAAAATTAAGTATCATAGTGTGGAATTGGAGATTTTTTAATGCAGAAGTTCGTAATTTTAGGTGCGATAAGCACTGTTTTATTGATGGTGGGTTGTACTGAGAAAAAGCCTGCAACTCCTGAAGAAATTTGGAAAGGTTACTGTACCAGTATTGGTAATGCTGCACGCTCTATTACTCTAGATCGTCAAAATGGGATTACCAAGAAAGAAGCAATTGAGTATGCAAATAAAGTCACTGATCCAACGACTAAAGGCTTTGTACTTGAGTATTTAGAAAAAGTCTATGCATTATCAGATGCAGAGCTAAAAGCGGATAAAGATGCAGTTCAAGCAAAGTTTAAGAACGAAGCATTTGAACAGTGTTTAAATACACCGCATGATCCCAAAAAAATGCCAGATTATAAACCGTTCTAAGGAGCGGTTTTTTTATGGCTTAAAGTACCAAAATAGGCAATATGCTTGGTTAGCAGACAATGAAAGAATAGAATTTGTGTAAATTAGAAATGCGAATCGTGAATGGTCAATACATTCACACTTTTGAGTGTCCATCCCTTTAAATCATTTATATGTGTTTTTTGCATAAAGATTACCATGACGTGTTTTTTATGTTGGGTTATCGAGAATCTCTAAGTAATCGACAAGCCTCGTCACAAAAAATGATTAGCATATAAATTGAAAAGCATATATACAATATAGAAATAGAAAACAAAAAGTAGCATAGGAGTGAGACAATGGAAGTAGTTGCTTATTTACATAATGCAGATTTGCTCTTAGAAGATGACAATGGTGTCGCTGTGATTAGCGGAAGTCATTATGTGCTGAGTTTAGGTGATCAAGTTTTTTTCCAAGAAGTCATTGACGAACGAGCGAAGTTATACCAAGTAAAAATTTCATTTGCGTGTACTGAACATTCAATGTTTCATGAAGATGAAGTGCAAATGAAATTTGAAGGTTGTCGTACAGAATTTCAAAAGTATGTAGACAGTACAACAGTCCACTAAGGTGGAATGTACTTTGCTCTAAAAAAAAGGCAACATATGTTGCTTTTTTTATGGCTAAAACAGTCTAAAAGCCATGTAGGCATAACTTCTTTCGGATTAAAGAGAAGTTCATGTTTTACAAAGATAAGGGTCTGCTGGCATTTCATAAATGGTTTGAGTTGTAGGCTAAAATTGAGCAGGCAAGGTATGAAACGAAGAGAATAGCGAGATTATTTTTGAGTTTCATAACGCAGACTGAGATAATTTTAGCCACAACCCTGAGCAAGAACAAAGCACTGCTTTGTTTGCAGCGCAAGGCGCAGCGGGGGGACTAGAGTGTTTTTTGCTGCTACATCGTTACGAACTATTCATTTAGAATGACTAAATTTCATATTTCATGCCTTGTATCATCTAAAAAACACCCGTAGTCGCAAACATAGACGAATTGTCAACAGACCCTGTATTTTTAGGGATTTTTCGATTTAATTTGAGAAATAATTTACATAAACGTCTGATGAAAGCGTACTGTGTAGATCTGTAGTTAAATGAAGCGAAAAGTGATGAGTATTTATTTATAAAATAATGGTCATCACGAATTAATACGCTCATTGCATTAACTTTTGGCTTGATTTTTAGTAAAATTTGACAGTCCATATTGCCTGTGAAGCTTTAATAAGCAGGAATTCACAGGTAAATTTTTAAAAAGAGGAATTACACCGTGCTAGAAGCTTACCGCCAACACGTTGCAGAACGTGCCGCACTCGGAGTCCCACCGAAGCCACTTGACGATGCTCAAACTGCTGACTTGGTTGAATTACTAAAAAATCCACCAGCGGGTGAAGAAGCATTTTTAGTAGATTTGCTTGAAAACCGTGTTCCAGCAGGTGTTGACCAAGCTGCATATGTAAAAGCTGCTTTCTTGACTGCTGTTGCTAAAGGTGAAGCGACTTCTCCATTGGTTTCTAAAGAGCGTGCGGTTTACTTATTAGGTACTATGCTTGGTGGTTATAACGTAGCACCTTTGGTTGAATTACTTGATGATGCTGCACTTTCAAGCTTAGCTGCTGAAGCATTGAAAAAAACGCTTCTTGTATTTGATGCGTTCCATGACGTTGCTGAAAAAGCCAAAGCGGGTAATGCAAATGCACAAGCCGTTATGCAATCTTGGGCTGATGCTGAATGGTTTACTAGCCGTAAAGACGTTCCAGAAGAAATCAAACTTACTGTTTTCAAAGTAACTGGCGAAACAAATACTGATGATTTGTCTCCTGCACAAGATGCTTGGAGCCGTCCAGATATCCCATTGCATGCAAACGCAATGCTTAAAAACGTACGTGATGGTATCAACCCAGAAGTTCCTGGTGAAGTTGGTCCATTAAACCAAATCAAAGAACTCATCGCAAAAGGCAACCAAGTTGCTTATGTTGGTGACGTTGTTGGTACCGGTTCTTCTCGTAAATCAGCGACTAACTCAGTGCTTTGGTTCTTTGGTGATGACATTGCTCACATCCCGAACAAAAAAGACGGTGGTTACTGCTTAGGTTCTAAAATCGCTCCAATTTTCTTCAACACAATGGAAGATGCTGGTGCGTTACCTGTTGAAATTGATGTTGCTAACATGAACATGGGCGATGAAATCGTTCTTAAAATTGATCATGCTGCAGCAAAAGTAACTGCATTTAAAGCAGGCGAGCAAATCGCTGAATCTGAGTTGAAGACGCCTGTTCTTCTTGACGAAGTTCGTGCGGGTGGTCGTATCAACTTAATCGTTGGTCGTGGTTTGACAACTAAAGCGCGTGAAGCTTTAGGTCTGCCAGCATCTACTTTATTCCGTGTTCCAGTTCAACCTGAAAACACTGGTAAAGGCTTTACTCAAGCTCAAAAAATGGTTGGCCGTGCTTGTGGTCTTCCAGAAGGTCAAGGCGTTCGTCCAGGTACTTACTGTGAACCGAAAATGACGACTGTTGGTTCGCAAGATACGACTGGTCCGATGACACGTGATGAATTGAAAGACTTAGCTTGCTTAGGTTTCTCTGCTGATCTTGTGATGCAATCTTTCTGTCACACAGCTGCATATCCAAAACCAGTTGACGTTCAAATGCAACATACGCTTCCTGATTTCATCATGAACCGTGGTGGTGTTTCATTACGTCCAGGTGACGGTATTATTCACTCTTGGTTAAACCGTATGCTTCTTCCAGATACAGTTGGTACTGGTGGTGACTCACATACACGTTTCCCAATCGGTATTTCATTCCCAGCGGGTTCTGGTCTAGTCGCGTTTGCTGCTGCAACTGGTGTTATGCCATTAGATATGCCTGAGTCTGTACTTGTTAAGTTCAAAGGTAAAATGCAACCTGGTATCACGCTACGTGACCTTGTACATGCAATTCCTTACTACGCGATTCAAGCGGGTGACTTAACTGTAGAGAAAAAAGGTAAGAAAAACATTTTCTCTGGTCGTATCTTAGAAATCGACTTAACAGAAATGGAAACTGACCTAACTGTAGAGCAAGCATTCGAACTTTCTGATGCTTCTGCTGAACGTTCTGCTGCTGGTTGTTCAATCACACTTTCTGAAACGAAAGTTGCTGAATACCTGAACTCTAACATCACCATGTTGAAGTGGATGATTTCTCAAGGTTATGGCGATGCACGTACTATGGCTCGCCGTGTTGAGAACATGGAAAAATGGTTAGCGAATCCATCACTTCTTCAAGCTGATGCTGATGCTGAATACACTAAAGTGTATGAAATTGATCTTGCTGACATTAAAGAACCAGTTCTTTGCTGCCCGAACGATCCAGATGACGCTAAACTTCTTTCTGATGTTCAAGGCGTTAAGATTGATGAAGTATTCGTTGGTTCTTGTATGACGAACATTGGTCACTTCCGTGCAGCTGGTAAATTACTTGATAAAGTACCAGGTGGTTCATTGTCTACTCGATTATGGTTGGCTCCACCAACACGTATGGACGAGCATCAATTGATGGAAGAAGGTTTCTATAACATTTATGGTAAAGCTGGCGCGCGTACTGAAATGCCAGGTTGTTCATTATGTATGGGTAACCAAGCACGTGTAGCTCCGAACACTACTTGTGTATCGACTTCTACGCGTAACTTCCCGAACCGTTTAGGTCAAGGTGCAAATGTATACTTAGCTTCTGCTGAGCTTGCATCTGTTGCTGCGGTACTTGGCAAATTACCTTCTCCTGAAGAGTATCAACAATATGCTGCTCAAATTGACAGCATGTCTGCTGACATCTATCAATACTTGAACTTCGACAAGATGGGCGAGTATACAGATGCTGCTAAAGGTATCGATACTAAGAAAATTGCTGCTGCTCAATTAAGCTAATCTATTGAAAAATATATTAAATTGAGTTGAAACTAAGGGCTGATTATTCAGCCCTTAGTTTTATGTATAAAAATGCTTATATGTGCTATTTACTTAAATATAATGGTTAAAATGATATTCGAATGGTTTATACAATAGAGTAAAGGAATTACATCAATGTTATATAAACTGGTGAGAAATGGCTCAAGTACACGATTTTGTTGTCCTAGATAAAGAAACATATGCATATGAAGATCATATGCAACTGGTTAATCAAGTACCTTATGATGTATCTATACATGATAATCAAATTATGTTTTTTATGGTTTCTTACAACAGATACCAACTTATAATCCATCTAAAAAGGTTAGACATACTGGTTTAAATTACTATGTTCAAACGATTATTGATTCGAAAGGGGCTTTAGCTGCATATAACATAATCAGCAGTATTATAAATGTTATAAAATTATTTCTGAAATTTCTAAAATTTAGTAAAGGATAAACTTATAAATTTGTTGAAGAGCAAGAAAAATTAATATTTCAGAAATATAAAGTGGTGGATCAGTTTGACCAAATGAAAGAGTGTATTAAACAAATCATTGATTCAAATCGGCAATTGTATATTTTTCATTTAGGAATTTAGTACAGATATTTTTTGATAAAAATAATAATTTGTTAACTATACATTTTTAAAATGTCAGCCATCATATCTTTAAAATCTAAAATAACGACATAATGATTAATGCTCGATAGATCAAAATCAGTGTTCACGAAATCAAATAATGCATTTGTTAATGAGTTGATCTCTAGGTCATCCAATATGTTATTTGAGAAAACGGAAGGGCTGGACTCAACAGCAATTAGCCGATTTTTTCCAATACTTCAAAAAGTAATATTTCCAATCTTGAGAATGGTAATCAAGGGTACAGTCCTGCAATACTCCGATACCTTGCGGAAGCTTTTAATTGTTCTGTCGCACAGCTATTCTTATTGGCTGAGAGTTTAGATGAGCAAGAGAATGTCTCAGAAAATTGGGATAAGATGCCTATCGATGCTTTATTTATACAATTACCCAAAGATATTCAAGATAACTTAAAACAACTGATATATAGTTTGATTCAAAATAAATCCTCGTAATCTATTTTTATAAGTAAATTATTACATTCAAATTTTTATTATTCTAAAATTTTAATGATCTGTTTTAAATCAATTAGATTCAGTGAAAATAAATAAATTTTTTGATCATTTTTTATAAATTAATCAATTGGGTAAAGCTTAATTTTCTTTAATAACCATTTGCTTAATCAGAAAGTTTTTGAGTAGGCATTAAAAAGCCCCTTATTCAGGGGCTAGTCGTATAGATCACTCTATACTTATATAAGGCTCATCTCATACTGAGTCTATTAAAACACAAAATGAGATATTCAGCTATAAAAAAGATGAGCTGTAGCTCATCTTTTTTACACAAGAAAATTAATGTGCATTTGCTACAGCAGGTGCAGCAGCGGCTGTCGCATCATTTGCAGCTTTACGAGTAGGTGTATAGTTTAAACCTAAAGTCGAGCTGGTATATGTACGCACTTGATCAAGCAGAGCAGGGTTGGTATTTAAATCCTGTTGATAAGACTTCACAATCTCATGCAATTTTGGATTCCATTTACCTTTCACTTGCTCTGGGAACGCTTTTTCCATCAAGCTCAACATAATGTATGGAGAGGTTGATGCACCTGGTGAAGCACCAAGAAGGCCCGTGATTGAACCATCTTTAGAGGTGAAAATCTCAGTACCGAATTGAAGTGTTGCTGGTTTACCCGGTGCTTTTTTGATGATTTGAACACGTTGGCCAGCTTGGCTTAAAGTCCAGTCTTCAATTTTTGCATCTGGATAATACTTTTTCAATTCATTGAACTGATCTTGCTTAGACATCGCCACTTGGCTGACTAAATATTTCACCAAGTCCAGATTTTCTATTCCAATGGTTGCCATCGGAATCACATTGTTTTTGTTGGTCGCATCAATTAAATCAAACTGAGAGCCATTTTTTAGGAACTTGTTTGAATAGGTTGCGAATGGGCCAAACAATACATACTTTTTACCATCAACGTAACGAGTATCAATGTGTGGTACAGACATCGGAGGTGCACCTAATTCAGGCTTACCATAGACTTTTGCAGTATGTTGTGATGTAACAGCTGGATTGTCTGTCATCAAGAAAATACCACCGATCGGGAAGCCAGCATATTGCTTAGTTTCTTCCAGACCTGTCATTTGTAATAATCTAATTGCAGCACCGCCCGCACCAATAAACACATGGCGAGTTTTAACATGACTGGTTGTGTTGGTTTTTAGATTTTTAAACGATACAGTCCAAGTTTTGTCTGCATTTTGACTAATACCTGTTACTTCAGATGAAGTTTCAAGTTTGAATTTAGGCTGTTTTTTCAAATGATCAATTAATTGAGTCGTAATTGAACCATAATTTACATCAGAACCTACGTCCATACGTGTTGCAGCAACTTTTTGGTTTGCATCACGGCCCTGCATAACTAAAGGCGCCCATTGCTTAATTTCAGCAGGATTTTCAGTATATTTTAATCCTTCGAACATTGGGCTTTGGCTCATCGCTTCATAACGTTTTTTCATGTAGTTCACGCTATCGCCCCAAACAAAGGCAATATGTGGTACAGGATTAATAAAGCTGTTTGGTTGACCCAGCACGCCATTTTTGACTTGATAAGCCCAGAATTGTTTACTTACTTCAAACTGTGAAGCAGTATCAATGGCTTTTTTAATATCAACTTTACCGTCTTTCTCAGGGGTATAGTTCATTTCCATAAAGCCAGAGTGTCCCGTTCCTGCGTTGTTGAATCCCGCAGAACTTTCTTGACCTACTTGATCCAAACGCTCATACATATTGATGGTCCAGTCTGGTTCAACTTCATTGAGGTAAGTCCCCAAGGTTGCACTCATAATACCGCCACCAACAAGTACCACATCTACAACTGGTTCATCTGCTGTTGTGTTGACTTTTTTAGAAGCAATTGGTCTAAATAAAAAGATCAATCCAATAACAAATATAACCCCGATGACAATCAGTAGGTATTTAAAAAATCTCTTCATATATTTCCTGTTTCATCAAGTTTTAATAATATTGTAATGTAGAAAAGTTACATAAATCTTAGTTTGTGTAATGATTTTTTTCGTAAATGATTTAAATATATGAAATAATTTGTTTTTAAATTTGTAAAGATGTGTACGAAAAACAACCAGATTAAAATTTGATTAGTATATTTGTGTAATAAATATTCAAAAAAGTCTTAGACTAAAGTACTATTTTTTGTAGGTGTTAAGCTTTTTGTATCTTTAAATTGGCTGAAAAATATGCTAAAAACAAGAGTTTTCAGTCTAAATATGAAAACTCTTCTCAGTTTTTTTGCTCATTCAATCATCATTAGGTCTGATTTATTTTCAAGCTTTAAAGGACGTAAAGCAAAAATAGAGCGGGTATGACGAATACCTTTCATTGAATATAAGTTTTTACGTAAAAAGCGTTCATAATGTTCAGCATTTTTCACCGCAACTTTGACCAAATAATCATAATCACCTGTTACCAAATGCGCTTCTATAACTTCAGGCATTTGACTAAGCGCATCACTAAATTGTTCTAAGATCTCGTCGTCATGACGTTCTAAAGTGATCTCAATAAAAAATAGCTCATTAATCCCGATGGCTTTGGCATTAATGGTTGCAGTATAGCCTTCAATGACATTTAAAGATTCTAGACGTTTAACGCGTGTCCAACATGGTGAAGAGGAGAGTCCAACCAGATCAGAAAGCTGGGCGACTGTTAAACGTCCATCTTTTCGAAGTGCCGATAAAATTTTGCGATCAATCCTATCTAAACTGTACTGACTTTCATTCATGAGCTTTACCACAGAAAATATTTTCGATAATAATGGAATATGTGAAAAATCATTCCAAAAATACTGGAGATTTATATTAAATACGGGAAACATTCTATTCAGTAGAACGTTAGAATAAACTTATCAAATCAAAGACATTTGGGAGACTGGCTTTGATTTAGCGGATAGTATCTTTAGAGGAAAGGGTGCCTTTAACGATACTGTCCGCGACCTTATTCTACGCTTTAAAAAATTTATAAAAATAGCTTTAAAACGATAAAATTCAACCGCGCCTTCACAAAATGCATATGATTCAATAAGACATTGTAATCTTATTTATTCTATAACAAAAAATTATGCAATGAATAAGATATATTTATACTTTGAGTTCGAGGCTTTAACATTCAAAATAGTCAACAAAATTGTAATCTCAAGTAGCTGAAGATGTGCAATTAAATCGAGAAGTATTAAGATGCTTTATCTTTAAAATAAAGAATAATGCATGCGATTCACAGCTTGGTACACACTTCGAAAATTTGTATATGACAATTTGCATAATGAAGATTATGAAACATGGTTTAGTCGTGCGATCAATTTTTCTTTGATTTTTCTAATTATTGGTAATGTTGTTGCGGTACTTTTAGAATCAATCAATGATGTCTATAAAGCCTATCAACTTTATTTCGATGCTTTTGAAGATTTTTCAATCATTGTATTTACAGCTGAATATATTTTACGTTTTTGGAGTGTTGTAGAAAAAGAACCGTTTGATTCTGAGTGGAGAGTACGCTGGAAATATGTGACCAGTGGTGCTGCGATTATCGATTTACTGGCGATTTTACCTGCATATATCAACTTCTTTGTACATATTGATTTGAGATTTTTGCGGATTTTACGCTTATTACGTTTATTGAAACTTACCCGATATTTCATTTCACTACAGATTTTACTTCGTGTTATAGAACGTGAAAAAGGTTCATTTCAAGCAGTAATTTTTATTTTGGTCATTATGATCGTAATGGCAGCAGCAGGTATCTATGTCGTGGAAGGTCGAGCGCAACCTGATGTCTTTAGCTCAATCCCTGCATCTATGTGGTGGGCCGTGGTGACATTAACCACTGTTGGTTATGGTGATGTAACACCGATTACACCCCTTGGACGTTTTCTTGGTGCATTGATTACCATACTTGGCGTCGGATTAGCCGCTTTACCTGCAGGTATTTTGGCAAATGGTTTAGCCAATGAATTAGAGTTAAGAAAACAACAACTGGAGTTGAAGTTTCGAGATCTGTTAGAAAGTTGCGAAATTGATATTATTCATGATGAAGACAAAATTGATGAGATTCGTAGAGATGTTGGCTTATCTGCTGAGCAGACGCGAGATATTGTTTTACAACTGATTCGTGAACGTAAAGAGCAGGAATTGGAAAGAGAAAAAAACAAGTATTGTTTCTGTCCAAATTGCGGATATAAGTTACCTGAGTGAGTATGATTAAAAGGGATTTATACAATAAAAAATAAATGAAAAATAAATGAAAAATTGAAGTGTAACGATTAAAAATAACTTTTTCTAAAGTTACACTTCAGATACAATGTAAAAGATCAGGCAATTACAACTGAACAAAAGAATGGATTGTCGACACAACGCATTGGATTGTAATTAAGTATGAAAATTAAAAGTTTATCAAAAATTGTTTTATTTGCTGTAATTTCTCTAAATACAGGCTGCGCTGCTGTCATGGCAACAAAGCAACCAACAAAAAAAGATTTATCAATATTTAATAAAGGCGTAGATCGTAGTTTAATTATTGCTGAAATTGGGGCACCTATTACATCTGAATTTAAAAATGGTAAACGTTATGAAATTTACACATTTATGCAGGGATATTCAAAGGCTAATAAAATAAGCCGTGCGGTTTGGCACGGTGCGGCAGATGTCTTCACTTTAGGACTTTGGGAAATTATTGGCACACCAACAGAATCAGCTTTTAATGGGAAAAAAACTTCTTATGAAATGGTTTTTGATGCTGATGATCGTTTAGAAAGCTCTAAATTATTGACAATGTCAGAGTATAGAAATGATTCAAATTCTACAGCTGAAATAGAAGTTAAAAAATAGATGAATACTTTATGAGAATAGAAACAAGGAAGCACATCGCTTCCCTGTTTTATTTTAATGTACCTTTATCAATGTTTAATTAGGTCATCATCTGTATAGCTCTATCGATTCTTACATTGGCTGAGACGAATCAATCCGTGCTTTAAAAGCTTCACAATAAAAGTGATAATTTCAATCTGTTTAGTGATGAAAATTCTTCTGAATATTTTGACCAACGAATAGACTAATAATAGTTTTACATATTTTTTAATGAATTATTGAGTAAATTTAAGTATTAATAACGCCATAAAAGTTTTGAATGGTTAACAATGAACATTAATGTTGATATTTTTGGCACGATTGCAATTTCTGTAGCCGTTCTTTTTATTGGTTATTTTCTTGTAAATAAGATCAGTATATTGAAGCGATATAATATTCCTGAACCTGTCGTAGGTGGGTTAATTGCTGCTGCTGTAACATTTGTACTATTTAAGCAATTTAATTTAACCGTAAATTTTAATGCCAATATTCAACAAAGTTTTATGTTGATGTTTTTTACTTCTGTTGGACTGAGTGCAAGTCTGGTTAAATTAAAAGAAGGAGGGAAATCGCTGCTTCTTTTTATGGTTTGCGTGGTGATTTATGTGTTATTGCAAAATGCTGTTGGTATAAGTTTGGCAACTGTATTGGATTTAAATCCTTTGATTGGCTTGATTGCAGGATCCGTCACTTTAACTGGTGGACATGGTACAGCTGGAGCATGGGGCAGTATTTTTGAAGAAAATTATGGTATCAAAGGTGCGGTTGTCTTAGGAATGGCGAGTGCGACATTTGGTCTGGTCATTGGTGGAATGATGGGTGGTCCAGTTGCAAAGTTTCTGATTCGTCGCTATCAATTGGCTGAAGAAATTGCGCCATCAGCAACGCGTATGCAAGCTCCCCCATCGGCTGAAACAGCGCCATTTGAATATCCAGAAAAAACCCGTTTAATCACCGCTGATGATGCAGTTAAAACCATAGGAATGTTTGCACTGTGTATTGTATTTGCTAACTTTATGACAGGTTTTGCCAAAGGGCAATGGTTTGAGCTACCGACCTTTGTATGGGCATTGGGATGTGGAGTATTTTTACGTAATACGTTGGAATATGTATTTAAAATTGAACTGTTTGACCGTTGTATTGATGTGTTTGGTAATGCGTCGCTGGCATTATTTTTAGCTATTGCCTTGATGTCTTTACAATTATGGCTACTTGCTGATTTAGCAGGTCCTTTGGTGATTATTCTGATTGTTCAGACTATTTTTCTTGCTTTATATCTGTTTTTTGTTACTTTCCGTGTTATGGGTAAAAACTATGATGCGGCAGTATTGTGTGCAGGTCAGTGTGGGGTGAATTTAGGCGCAACACCAACTGCCATTGCCAATATTCAAGCAGTGACGAATACTTATGGGCCATCGCATAAAGCTTTTTTAATTATCCCTCTAACAGGTGCATTTTTTGTTGATATTGTGAATGCTATAGTCATTCAAACCATCACAAAGTTTTTTTAAATGTTCTTTTACAAAAAGTGATGCGATCACTTAAGGATTTGAAAACAGCCATAAAAGTGGCTGTTTTTCGTATTTAAATTAGTTTTATCATTACTCAATTAGTTTTATCATTACTCATTACTCATTACTCATTACTCATTACTCATTACTCATTACTCATTACTCATTACTCATTACTCATTACTCATTACTCATTACTCATTACTCATTACTCATTACTCATTACTCATTACTCATTACTCATTACTCATTACTCATTACTCATTACTCATTACTCATTACTCATTACTCATTACTCATTACTCATTACTCATTACTCATTACTCATTACTCATTACTCATTACTCATTACTCATTACTCATTACTCATTACTCATTACTCATTACTCATTACTCATTACTCATTACTCATTACTCATTACTCATTACTCATTACTCATTACTCATTACTCATTACTCATTACTCATTACTCATTACTCATTACTCATTACTCATTACTCATTACTCATTACTCATTACTCATTACTCATTACTCATTACTCATTACTCATTTGAATATGAAACAGTTTTATAAGATCTATATTGGGGTGGTAAATCTTGATTTAGACTAAGATTTTCTATTTAAGACTTTAAACTTTCAAAAATGATTAGATGAGTGATTGAATGTTTGAGTTAAATTAAAGCTTAAAAGATGTAATGGATTGAATTTTTACTCAAAAATTTAATGAACACAGTAATATACTTTAAATATGAATCATCATAATATGTATGTCATAAACTCTGTGCTTGATAATAATTTACTTATTCAGGCTTTGAAATGAAGCTAGCGCTAGTAGGCACTCATACTTATTTCATCAATGTAGAGTTTGACCTTATATACTTAAATTGGATCACCCTCGTCTAGGATGATGTATGTCTAAAACGAAACAACCAACCTCAAAACAATTACTGTCAGTGATTCAGACGCAGACAGCAATTGCAAAATTAGGCTTAGATATCAATGCTGTCATGACTTTAGTGGCAGAGCAAGTTCAATTGATTACCCATGCAAAAGGTGCAATTGTAGAGCTCGCTGAAGAAGGTGATATGGTTTATCGTGCCGTTTCAAATGGCGCTAATCAATTTCTAGGCCTACGATTAAAGATGGGCTCTAGCCTTTCAGGGCTCTGTATCGCGCAGAATACGACTTTGTATTGTAAAGATAGTGAAACTGATGCGCGTGTAGATCGTGAAGCATGTAGACGGGTTGGGCTGCGTTCTATGGCTGTTGTACCACTAATTCATTGTGATGAACCGATTGGTGTATTAAAAATTTATTCAGAACGCGTAAATGCTTTTAAAGAAAGTGATATAAATTTACTTACTCTCATGTCTGAACTGATTGCTGCTGCAATGTATCATGCTAGTAAGTTTGGTGCCCAAGAACTCTATAAACTTGCCACACAGGATCAGTTAACAGGACTTGCCAATCGTGCTTTGTTTCTTGATTGTCTAAGACAAGGTGTTGAAAAAGCGAAACGTACACAAAAACTACTTGGGATTTTGATCATTGATATGGATGGCTTGAAACCAATCAATGATCAATATGGACACCGTTTAGGTGATGAGGCATTAAAGGAAATTGGTAAACGTATTGTCAATACTACGCGACACGATGATTTGGTTGCACGTTTGGGGGGCGATGAGTTTGCAGTGATTTTAAGCAGTCTTGGCGATCAACAGTTGGCAAAAAAAGTCATGAATCGTATTGTTGAAGCATGTGGATTACCATTTGTATTTGAAAACGTCAAATTGACTATGGGTGCAAGTGTAGGTCTGGCTTTATTTCCTGAAGATGGCATTGAACTCAATAAGTTGATTGAATTTGCAGACCTTAAAATGTATGAACATAAACGTTCTAGAAAAATCATCAACCTAAACACTTGAGTTTTAAAATCTTTAATTTGAAATAAATTTTAGTATAGTTTAGGTTTGTTCAATATCATTTATGTGGATCATATGCATTGAGAGTATCTGCCAATCGTTATGTATAAGCATTTATCAATTTTATGAGTTGAATGTAGCTCTACTTAACCTGATAGTTTTAAGCAAATCTCGAAACTATCAGATCAGGGTTAAGAGAGTATATTTTAAAATACTTTAAGTTTTTCCAATCAGTAAAGATAGAATTCCTGCAGCAATCAAGGGACCCACAGGTACACCTCTGAGCAGAGCAACTCCAGCGACAGTTCCAATCAATAAACCTGCAACGACATTGGGTTGGCTGGTCATTAAGGAAACTCCACGGCCACCTAACCATGCAACTAATAAACCAATCGCAATAGCTGTTAATGATTTCCAGTGCATAAATGATTTTAAAATGACATCACCAGGGATTCTGCCACTGGCAATTGGAGTAAGCACACCAATAGTTAAAATAATAACGCCTACTTCTAAACCGTGGGTCTGTAATAATGGGAAAAATTCACTTAACGGTGTGATTCTAAAGACGATCAAAATCCCAGCTGCAATGGTGACCGCAGTATTGTGACTGAAAATGCCGCAGACCAATAAAACAAGAAGCACAATTAAATTTAGGTCTAGACTAGAAAAACTCATCAATATTCATCATTAAAAATTAATATATCGCCCCATTATACTGAAAAGCAGCATGTGAATTTGTCTTGTCAGGCGATGAGTTACATTTAAATTCAGCTGAATGCGGATTTAATGGACAATAAATTTTTGAGTTTCAGCACCCAATAAATTCCATTCATACTCAAAGTCTTGTGCTAGTTTAGACAGATTCGTTGATTTAAGCTGTTGTATTAAAATGTTTTGTGCCTCTTGCATGGCTTGGTTTAAAGCCTTATTTACCACCAATTCAACCAGACAGTTGGGTGTTTCTTGTTCATTGCCAATCGCAAAAATAGTAGGTTCTCCAACAGCCTGATAAATATCAAATAATGATATTTGTTCTAAGGTTTGCACTAAAGTCCAACCACCACCAGGGCCTTTGTCTGCATGGACAAAGCCTGCTTTTTTTAAACCAGACATGGTACGACGCACTACGACAGGATTGGTGTCTAACATGATTGAAATTTGTTCAGAGGTGAACGGTTTTTTTTCACGTGCCATATGTAATAGCACATGCAACATTCGAGAAAGCTTACTGTCTTTACGCATAGTTTTAAGTCAATGTTCTTTTTCTAATTGTAACATTAAAAGTTGCAATTATAAAAATAACTAAATATAGTAACTTTAAAAGTTACTTATTGGTGTTGAAAATGAATTATGACGTCGTAATTATTGGTGGGAGTTATGCAGGTTTATCAGCAGCATTACCATTGCTTCGTGCTAGAAAAAAAGTGTTAATGATTGATGCAGGCATGCGTCGTAATCGTTTTGCTGAACATTCGCATAATTTCTTAACCCAAGATGGCAATACGCCAGCAGCAATTATTCGTGATGCAAAATTACAGTTAGACAAATACCAAACTTTGTCATGTATTAACGCATCAGTCACCGATGTGAGAGCTGTCGGGCAGCAATATGAGATTCAAATAGACCAAGCCGATGACACGGGTACAACCATTCAAGTCAAAAAAATAATTATTGCTACAGGCGTTAACGATGATTTACCTAAAATCGATGGTTTAGCAGAACGGTGGGGGAAAAGTATTTTTCATTGTCCATACTGTGATGGCTATGAGTTAAATCTGGGGACACTTGGAGTGTTATGTTCAGGTTTACATTCGATCCATATGGCACTGATGTTACCCGACTGGGGCAATACCACTTTATTTTTAAATGATGCAATTTCACAAGCTGAATTAGATCCCGTCATACTTAAACAGCTTAAACAAAGAAATGTGAAATTAAATACCCGCAAAATTCTTAAAATACACAATCATTGTGATTTAGTCTTGGAAGATGGTGAGCAGGTTCAATTAGATGGATTATTCATTTCCACTTTTATGCGCATCAATGCCCCTTGGATCAAAAAACTGGGTGTAGCGCTTGATGTAAATGAATATAGCGAAGCCATTCAAACCACAGCCATGAAAGAAACCAATCTTAAAGGGATATATGCTTGTGGTGATATCACCCGTTCAGGTGGTTCAGTTGCTTTTTCAGTTGCAGATGGAGCACTGGCGGGTGTTGCTGTACATAAGTCATTTATCTTTAATACTTGATAAAAGCATATATTGATTAATCAATAAGGCTAAAAAAGCCTGAATGTTGTTTGGGTTTCAATTCACGATACTTTAAAATGTATCGTGAATTTTTAAGGTATTGATTTATGTTCTTGGAAAAAATGTTGCAATCACAAGGCTTTGGTTCACGTAAGCATTGCCAACAACTCATCAAAAATGGTGCAATTCAAATCCAAAACGAGGTCGTTACAGACCCTAAATTTAAGCTTGATACCCAAAATCTAGTATTTTCAGTCTATACCGAAACATTTAAATACCGTGAAAAAGTCTATATTGCCTTAAATAAACCGCAGGATTACGAATGTTCCCATCAATCAACACACCATTTTAGTGTTTTTGATTTATTCGATGATGTACTTATGAACCGTGGTTTACAAACTGTTGGTCGTTTAGATCAGGACACGACGGGTCTATTGCTACTCACGGATGATGGGCAGTTTTTGCAAGCATTGACTCATCCTAAAAAGCACGTGGCTAAAGTTTATCAAATACAAACAGCAGATCCAATTACAGATGATCAGATTCAACAACTTGAACAGGGTGTAGAATTACGCAATGAAAAAGGTACATTTGCAGCAACAGATGTACAGCGCTTGGCTGAATATGCATTACAAATGACTGTACACCAAGGGGTTTATCATCAAGTCAAACGGATGTTAGCTGCAGTGGGTAATAGGGTTGAAAGCTTGCATCGTGCACAAGTCGGACAATTAGCACTTAAAGAATTGGTTGAAGGCGAGTGGGTTTATTTGACAGAAGATCAGGTGAATGCTGCTAGAAATAGTCAAAATGAACAAATAGTGATTTGATCATGGCTTTAAAGCTCTTTATTGCTGTTTTAGATAAAATGCCAGACTTTATGGTTCCAACTCTTGTTGCGCATGCAGTTTTGGCTGCGCATTTACAATTTGTTCAAGATGCTGATGCCGAAAGTTATAAAAATTGGTTAGAACATTCTTTTCGTAAAGTTGTGGTTAAAGTGAATCAAAAAGAATTTGATAAAATTGCTCAAATTAAAGTGTTATTTAGGACATGAAAGTACAGTATTGGATAGTAAAAATCCTGTGCTGTGGTCTTTCCTATTTCACAGGACACGATACCCAATGTACTTAAATTCGCAAAGATGTTGAAACCTGTATTGAATTGATTAAAAATTGTATAGTACAAATTACTTAAGAAAACAATGAAATGTCTGGAATTCATTGTCTTTAACAAAACCCATTTGCTCATAGAGCTGATGTGAATGGTAATTGTTTTTCTGGGTTTGTAAACTGATTCGTTGCGCATCTTCATGACGTGCAAAAAGAATTGCAGTATCAATCAGTTGCTTGGCAGAACCTTGTCGACGAAAAACAGGTGTTACATAAACATCATCTAAAATATAGTACTTTGAACAAGAAACAGATGAAAAGCCTTGGTATAACAACACAAAGCCTGTAAAAACATCATCTTTGACATGGATGAAGATTACACTTTCTTTATTTTCAAAACGTTGTTTTAAAAAATTAAAGGACTGTTGGATATTGGAAGATGCGCC
Organism: Acinetobacter sp. LipI_19; assembly: GCF_058242925.1. Lineage (NCBI taxonomy): Bacteria > Pseudomonadati > Pseudomonadota > Gammaproteobacteria > Moraxellales > Moraxellaceae > Acinetobacter > Acinetobacter sp. LipI_19. Next base: position 1,800,180 of record NZ_JBZAYK010000001.1, on the reverse strand, counting down.
GTAAAATTGGCGATATTCATCAAATAAAGTAGCAAGTTGATTTAAATCTTCTTTGGTCGCTCGTCTAACGATCATTTATTACTCCTTGCAATGATTTTTATCTTTGCAAAAGAGCATAACCAAAAAATAGAAAAGTAAACTTAATTATTTGTTTAAAAATGCGACAGTGTTATTTTTTGTCACTTTCACCCAAGATGGCATTTAACTCTGCAAATAGATCTTCATCGTCATCATTTAAATCAACAGATGAATTGAGTTGCCCGTTTTGTTGGTCTTGCTTAAGTTTTCTCAGCTTGAGTAACTGATCCATATTGATATTTTGATTTTCTATAGCGAAAGGGATGGATTTTGTGATGACAACTTGTTTAAAAAACAGTCGAACTGCTTGTGCAGGCGTAATCCCCAATTGTTTAAAAACAGCAAATGCTAGTTTTTTTTCTTGTGAATCAAGACGTACTTGATAGACTTCGGTTTTTCTCATGAATAGTGACCAAACAAAATTAGAGTTTGAATGCTTATTTTAATCAAAGCTTTCGGAATTTCAATGCTTAATCGCCAAAAAGTCATATATTTGTCATTACGTCAAAATTACAGTGTCAATTCATAGTTAGAACAGAAGCAATATTCTACTTGTCTAATCGGGTCAAGAAACTGAATTTTTTTGGCTAAAAGCTGCAAAGGTTGTGAAAAATCAGCAGCATCTTTATGTTGAACTCGCGGATAAAAGGGGTCATTTTTAATTGGAATATTTAACCAATTTAAATGTACCCTTAATTGATGCTGTTTACCCGTTGATGGCTTAAGTAAGTATTTTGCCCAAATTTGATTATGTTCAATGAGATCAATTTCGGTATATGAGTTTGATTTTCCATCAACAACTTTCATGGTGTAAAAAGGTTCGCCCTTTTCCATTCTTAAATCTACAGAACGTGGAAAGCTTAACTCAGAATCAAATTTTGCAATTGCTTGATAGGTTTTATTGACTTGTCGTTGTGCAAACATTTGTTGATATAGACCACGTGTTTGTGGGCGTTTAGAAAACAATACAATGCCAGCAGTTTCACGATCTAAACGATGGATGGGGGTTAAGTCAGGATTATTCGTGGTTTTTTTCAAACGGACTAATAATGTTTCTTGTATATATTGGCCTGAGGGACTGATGGTCAAAAAATGAGGTTTATCTACGGCAATGAAGTCCTCATTTTCAAATAATATACTTTCTTGAAAAGGCACATAAATCTCATGCGTTAGAAATCGATAATAGTAAATATGAGTATTTGCTAGATAGGGGTGATCTATTGTTAATACTTGACCATGCATATCCAAGATGAGTTGATCTTCAAAACGTTGTTGCCATTCATTGGTTGAAATATGCGGAAAATGGTTACATAAATAACTGAATAAATTTTTAGGTAAATTTTCTAATTTAGGGAGATAAACTTTTGAAGCTGTTACACCATCTCTCATGGGGGGGTGATATTCTGAAAGAGCAGTGACTGATTTCATAAGCGTATTTTTTATGCAGATAAGATTAAAGTAGGTTATGTATGCGTGTTATGAAGTATCAAAACATGATTTCTAAACAATGCAACATAGGTTTTAAAGTCACGCAATGCTATCATATTGTCTAGTTTGAATCATATCGTGAGCGTTATGCAATATTCATATAAATTAACTCTGAGCAATGAACAAGACACCCAAATGTTGGCACAAAAGCTCGCTCAACATATTGCAAAAGGCGTAATTTATTTAATCGGTGACTTAGGTGCGGGAAAAACCACACTCACGCGTTATTGGTTGCAAAGTTTAGGGCATCAAGGTGCTGTGAAAAGTCCCACATATACATTGGTAGAACCTTACAAGATCAATGTGAAAGATGTCTTTCATTTTGACTTGTACCGTCTAAATGATCCTTATGAACTCGAACTAATGGGTATTCGAGATTATTTAGAAGTCGAGAATGCTTTATTTTTATTTGAATGGCCCTCTAAAGGCGCTGATGAGATCCCACAAGCAGATCATGTGATTACTATTTTAAAAACAGACGATGAAGTTGCTCGTGAAGTGATAATTGAAAGTGTTTCTGCTGAATTGATTGAAGCGTTGAGTTGATCAATGTTTTCAGCATTTTAAAGCAACCAGATATTCTGATTTATTTATATTTTAGGTTAATTGAATGCAACGTGAAGATATCAGTTTAAGACGTATCCAAAGTTTAGATCCAGCCCTTGCCAACCAAATTGCTGCAGGCGAGGTGATTGAACGCCCATCATCTGTAGTGAAAGAGTTACTTGAAAATTCGATAGATGCAGGTGCGACAGAGCTGATTATACGTGTGGCAAATGGTGGAAGTACCCTGATTGAAATTATTGACAATGGACGAGGTATTCATGCTGAAGATTTAGCGCTATCAGTCACTCGACATGCAACCAGTAAAATTCAATCTGCTGAAGATTTACAAGCAATTATGAGTTTGGGCTTTCGTGGTGAGGCGCTTGCATCTATTGCCGCTGTTTCGCGTTTAACCTTAACCAGTAGTCAGGATGATTCGGGTGTAGGTTATCAACTTGAAGTCAATGGTACAGCATTCGATCATCAAGATATTCAGGCTGTAGCTACCCAACAGGGTACACATATTCGTATTCAAGATTTATTTTTTAATGTACCGGCACGGCGTAAATTCTTAAAGAAACCAGCTACTGAGTTTGGTCATATTGAAGAGATCGTGCGTCGAATGGCTCTCACGCATTTCGATATACGTTTTGTTTTAGAACATAATGATAATATTCGTCTCAATTTGCCGATTGCCGACAGTGGTGAATTGAGATTTCAACGAGTACAGCAATTATTAGGTCGTCAATTCACTGAAAATGCGTATTGGATTGATGCAGATAGTATTAGTATGCGTTTATCAGGGTGGTTAGGTCATCCTTCAGATGCGCGTGCACAAGCAGATTTACAGTATGTATATGTAAATGGTCGTATCGTCAAAGATAAAACCATTTCACATGCTTTACGGATGGCATATGATGGTATTTTGCATGGGCATCAACATGCTGCCTATTTGCTATTTTTAGAAGTAGATCCTGAAAATATTGATGTGAATGTACATCCAACTAAGCATGAAATTCGCTTTCTAAATCAGCGTGAAGTGCATGAGTTTGTACGACATTTTGCTAAAGATACTTTATCTCAATTCCAAACTGCAACTGCGGATTTGTCTTCTGCAATGAAGCAGGATGGCGCAACAGAAAATCAAGCATTGCCAGCGCAGCCACGTTATCAGGAACAATTTCCTTTACATCGCAATGTACCAACTGAGCAAGATGTAAGTGATCAAAATAACCGAAGCAATTCAGATGGGTCTATACAGCATAGTGGTCTAACAGATTTTAGTGATGCACATGCCCAAACAGTCAATTATTCCCACTATGAACCACAACAGCAGTATCGTGGCACTCAACAACTCAATAACGCCTTGAAAAGCTATTTAGCCCCTTTACGTGAGTCTGAGGATGCTGGTCAAGAATTAACTGATCAAGCGTCCTATGAGCGATCTGTACAAGAAATCCAAAATAAACAGGTCCATCAGGTTGATGAATATCCGTTGGGAATTGCAATAGCGCAATTACATGGAATTTATATTCTTGCACAGAATACGGAAGGCCTGATTATTGTCGATATGCATGCAGCGCATGAACGTATTTTGCTACAACAAATGAAATCTGCATGGGATAAACCAGAATTTTGGACCTCACAGCAGTTGCTTATTCCTAAAGTCATTTCGATTACCCGTATGCAGGCAACCCGTGTTGATGATTTAAAACCGCAGTTGGAGCGCTTAGGTCTAGAAATTGATCAATATGGTGATGATCAAGTAATTGTGCGTGGCGTGCCTGCAATTTTGCATAAAGCTGATTTTGAGTCCTTAGTACCTGAATTGCTCAATGATTTAGATCCAAATGATGAAGCTCAAGCACTACAGCAGAAGCGTGATCAAATTTTAGCAGGAATGGCATGCCATGGCGCAGTGCGCGCACATCGAATGCTAAGTCTTTCAGAAATGAATGCTTTGCTGCGACAAATGGAACATACAGAATTTGCAAGTCAGTGTAATCATGGTCGACCAACATGGCGTGCATTTCCATTACTCCAATTAGATAAATTATTTGCTCGAGGAGAGTAGTTGTACATGTCAAATCAATTGCCAGTCATCAATTTAATGGGACCAACCGCAAGCGGAAAAACTGCTTTGGCATGTGAATTGTATGATCATGGGGATTATGAGCTCATTTCTGTAGATTCTGCCTTGGTCTATAAAGATATGGATATCGGTACAGCAAAGCCGACTAAAGCAGAGCAGGAGCGTTATCCGCATCATTTGATTGATATTATTACCCCACTTGAGGTTTATTCCGCTGCTGAATTTGTCGAGGATGCTTGTCAACTGATTGATGGTATCCATGCACGCGGTAAAACACCTATTTTAGTTGGCGGTACAATGCTATATTTTAAAGCGTTGCTTGAGGGGCTCTCTACAAATTTACCGAGTGCTGATTACGCGATTCGTGCTGCGATTGAGTTAAAAGGTGAAACGGAAGGCTGGCAATCGGTGTATGATGAATTAAAATCTGTTGATGTGTTGGCAGGTGAAAAATTTAAAGTCAGTGATAAGCAACGAATCATTCGTGCTTTAGAAGTGTATAAAATTACTGGTCGTCCTATTACTCAACTACAGGCAGAACAACCGAAGAATCAACCTTACCGTTATCATTTTCATAATTATGCTTTATTGCCTGATCGTCTTGAGCTGCACAAGCGAATTGAGTTACGCTTGGAAAAAATGTGGGAAATCGGATTTTTAAATGAGGTTGAAAATCTTATGAAAAAATACGATCTTGAAGAAAATTTACCTTCTTCACGCTCAGTTGGATATAGACAAGCGATAGATTTTTTAAAAAACAGTGATTTGAGTCAAGAAAGTGAACGCCAAATGAAGGATAAAGCACTTTTTGCAACACGACAATTAGCAAAACGTCAATACACTTGGTTACGATCTTTGCAAGAAACACACTCTTTTCAAACTTTTTTTACGATAAACCAAGCACAAGAAGACTTGCGAAACTTATACGGATAAAGCAAAATTTAACAACTACCTTTTTTATAAATTTTAATTGAAAAATAAAGGTAGTTTTTGCGCTGATTTTAATTTTTTTTGGAGTATAAAATGTCTAAAGGTCAAACTTTACAAGATCCGTTCTTAAATTCTCTCCGTAAAGAACGTATTCCTGTTTCTATTTTTCTTGTAAACGGTATTAAATTACAAGGTCATATTGAATCTTTTGACCAGTATGTTGTTTTGTTGAAAAACACAGTAAGCCAAATGGTTTATAAGCATGCTATTTCAACTGTTGTACCTGCACGTAATCCACGTCCTGCTGGTGCTCCTGCTGGTGCTCAAGGCGCTGCTGGTGGCTTTGGTGGTCAAGCTGGTGGCTTCGGCGGTCAAGCTGGTGGCTTTGGTGGTCAAGGTGGCTTCGGTGGTCAACAAGGCGGCTTTGGTGGTCAACAAGGCGGTTTCGGTGGTCAAGGTGGTTTCGGTAGCCAAGGTGGCTTCGGTGGTCAAGGTGGCTTCGGTGGTCAAGGTGGCTTCGGTGGTCAAGGTGGCTTCGGCGGTCAAGGTACTGACTTTGGCGGCGAAACAAAATTTGAAGATTCACAAGAAGATGAAAACAATCGTTAATTTCTTGATTTAACAAGAACGATTGTAAAAGAGACGCCAAATTGGTGTCTCTTTTTTATTGGCTTCTCTTAATATGAGACTATGTTGAAATTTATCTATGTTTGCACCTACACCGTTTTTAGATGATACGAAATTTAGTCATTCTGAATGATGTAAACGTCATTTCGCTGAGTATCGACGTAATGGTAAAAACGTTGGTCCTTGCGCTGCAAATAAAGCCACGCATTGTTCTTGCTTGGGGTTGTGTTTAAAATTTTCTTGGGTTTACGTTATGAAACCTGAAGATAGCCTCGCTATTCTCTTTGCTTCATGCTTCATCAGCTCAATTTTAATCAACAATGCAAGCCATTTATGAAATAATAAGATAACCAAGATTTTGAAATTAAAAAGCCAGTGTAGAACACTGGCTTTTTAATTTAAATACTAAGCGCAGGCTTAACTTTCATTTTTCTTTGGATCTAAGCTGGGATCTTTGATTTCAATGTAAGTATTTGCACGTAACTCTCGTAGCCAGCCGTCATATTCTGATTCGAATTGACGTTCGCCTAAAATTTGGCGTGCCATACGCTTTTGGTATTCTGAAGTCATATCTTGTTGACGTGTACCTGTGACTTGAAGAATATGCCAGCCAAATTGAGTTTGAAATGGTTTGCTAATTTCATTGACTGGCGAGCTCTGCATGAGTTTATCAAATTCAGGAACCATCATGCCAGGGCTTACCCAGCCAAGACTTCCGCCATCACGAGCAGAACCTGGATCATTTGAATAAGTTGAAGCAAGCGTAGCAAAATCATCACCCGCTTTTAAGCGATTATAAATACTGTCAATGGTTTGCTTTGCATTTTCAGGGCTAACAACTTCTGATGTTTTAATCAGAATATGACGAGTATTAAACTGTGAAACCAATGCTTTTTGTTCATTCGATTTTTTTTCTAATAATTTTAAAACATGAACCCCGTCTTTTGCTGGAATTAAGTCAGTGGTTTGACCTGGTTCAAGGGTAGTCACACGTGCAGCAAGATCTGTTGGAATGTCTGAAAGCGGACGAAAGCCCATATCAGCGCCATCGACTTTGATTTGTGCTGTAGTAAATTTCTTTTCTAAGCTTTTTACGTCATTGCTATCTTTTAAGTCAGTACGGACTGCTTTTGCAATACTTTCTAACTCGCTTGCTGGCGCTTCTCCTGAAATACGCATATGTAGTACATGAACTTGACTACCAACAGCAGCTTGACCTTCAGGTGATTTTAAGAAGTTTTCAACATCAAGGTCAGTGATCTTGATACGAGACATTACTTGTTGTTGACTCAATCGTTGAATGAGTAAATCTTCCGCAACACGGTTACGCAGTAATTCATAAGTACCAGGCGCAACAGCATCTAATTTTTTTTGAAAAGCTTCTAAAGAATTTGCACCAGATTGTTGGGCAACTTTCAATACGGCTTCATTTAAGCTTTTTTCATCTGCTTTTAAGCCATACTTCTTCACTTGTTCAAGCTGTGCATCATGGGTGATGAGCTGACTCAGTACTTGCTGTTGCAGAATGTTTTGTGGTGGGATTTCTTTCTTTTGTGCCTGAAGTCGATGTGTCGCTTCAGCAACACCTTGGTCTAAATCACTTTTTAAAATTGCTGTAGAACCAACAATTGCTATGATTTGGTCCTGCGGAGCAGCATAAACTGATACCGCGGTGGAGATGAGTAAAGCTAAGGTTGATGCTTTAAATAATTTTTTAAATTTTTGCGTCTTCATTAATGTGTCCAAGATTGATTAGCTTTATCAAAACCTAAAATACGATTTTCAAGTAATGAACTTAACTTGTTGTTCAAACCACCAAGTCCTTTTAGTGTGATCTCAGCCATCACTGCGCGTTTTGGCTTTGTATCAGGAAGAGAAACATCATCTAGATCATTAAAATACGAGCGACCATAGACGGAAATTCCCCAACAACAAGATTCATAATTCACACCCAATAAATATTCGCGTGCGACATGGTTGTCAAGGTCATATTGAACATGTCCCATAATACGCCAGTTGTCTTTTACAGGCTGTATAAATGATGCAACTGCTTGATCATATGCACGTTGACGGTCAGGGAGGTTATTACGATAAAAATAACCAACATTATAAAGGTTTCCGCGTTGCCCTGTATAATACAATTGAAAGTCATGTTGAGCGCTATCACCATTTGACATCCATGCTGAATTGGTACTCAGTGTGAAGTTTTGTGAAAGTTGGCTAGAAAGGCTCAGCACAGGACCAGTATGTTTTTCTCTATCTAAATCATCTGTATTGTTGAGTAAGGTAACTTTTCGATCATCAAAATAATAACTTTGACCGATACTTGCTCTTAAACGCTCTAAGCCCACTGTATCAAACAAGCTATAGCTTAAACCAAGCGATAAAAAGTTATTGTCTTCTAAGCGGTCGTGTCCATAGAAACGGTACGGGCTAAACAATTGATCATAGCTAATAGAAGCTGTTGTTGAATCAAAGTTTGGATAACCTGTTTGATTTTTATATGGTGCATAGGCGTAGAAAGCGCGAGGTGTAATGGTCTGGAGGAATTTTCCGTCCTTTTCGAAAGTTAAACCCGTATCCAAGGTAAATTGAGGAACAACAACAGATTTATTTTTGCTATCTTGGCTTTGGTTATTTAAGTTAAGTTGATCTACAGTAGTTTGATCATAAAAGGTATTTAAACTACGTACAGAGACTTCTGGAATTACAAAAGACCATGGATTACGGAAATTATAACGTGTTGCAAATTGGTTATATAAACGTGTACCACTTGGCTGGTTATTATAATCGGCATCATTGATGTCTTTTTGGAAATAAGCAGTGTCGTTGTTAAACTCGTATTCCAAACCTTGTGGATTTCCAGCTACATAGTTGAGTAAAAACTGCGGTAGGCGGGCATATGGCTTATCAACATCTTTGATGGTTTTATCGAGTGTTTGGAAGTCTTCAACTTTAAGTTGAGCTTTTAACCCTGGAATACCGTGATTGTAATTGAGTTCCCAAGCACGGCGTTGGTTAAGTTCTGTTCGTGTGTTTGGATTGTTATCTAGATCCGAGAAAAAATCTTTATCAGAAACATAATTGTATTCTAAATTGGTTGACCATTGTTTGGTGATATCCCACTTGTGTAGGAAATGTAGGTCTTTACGATCTTCATCATTATAATCACGGTCAGAAGGTAAATAACTTCCCCAAACGCTACCAGCACCAAAGTTCTCAGTTAAATAACGAAACTCACCTTGAGCCATAAGACCACGGTCAGTTATCAGCCGTGGTGTAATGGTGGCATCATAGTTGGGCGCCAAATTTAAATAAACGGGAACTGCGAGTTCAAAGCCACCATCATTAGTAAAACCGAAACTAGGATTTAAAATCCCTGTAGTACGGCGGTCATCGATTGGGAAGTTGAAATATGGAACTGCGAGTACAGGCACATCCTTAACATAGAGTTTGGTGCCACGCGTTACACCACGCCCCGTATCTTGATCCAATTCAATTTTATTGGCCTGAATTTTCCAAGTGGGTTTTTCATCGGGTGGGCAGGTGGTGTAGGTGGCATTTTCAAGAACGATATTGGTTGGTGAAGTTCTTTCTATTTTTTCTGCATGACCATGTGCGTGGGTCAATTCTGCAATATAGAAACTATTATTTAACTGACCAGTTTCATCTTTCAGATTGTAATCGATTTGATCACTTTGCGCGATGATACCGCCTTGTGCCATTTGTACATTGCCTTTCGCTTTGGCGAAAGTTTGTGTTTTATCAATGGTCACTTCATCAGCACGGATCATACGTCCAGATTGGTCAATGACCACATCACCAGACAGGAAAGAGTCACCATTGGGATTGTAATAACCATTGTCTGCGGTAATCACAGATGATGCTTCTTCTGGGTTTGTCGATTTAGCTTGGGTGCTAAAAGGAGTAACCCAAACACCTTCACAATAACGCGTGCTTGGATTTTTTAAATCACGTACCTGTGCTTCAGGCGAGTTTTTGTCCACATAATATTGTTCAAAGAAATTTTGCCCTGCAAAGCTTTCTTTGATGGCTGCATTCAGTTGCTTATTATTAACTTCAGAAACAGTGTCTGTCGATTCAGCATAGCTGGATACTGAACTTCCACAAAGAAGTGTCAAAATAGCAGTCGCTAAAGGATTAAATTTAAACTGATGCTTCATTTGTCTCATTAACCAAATATGCTAATCGCAATTAATTATTGTCGCATCATAGAGAAAAAGTCGATAAGTAGCTACACTTAGCACTTCAAAAATTCAGCCTGAATTAGATTAAATTGCAAATGAATACACAACGTGAACAATTGATACAAACATGGTTAACATCTGTACTCAGTTCAGATCAATTTGAAATCAATTTTTTAGCAGGCGATGCGAGTTTCCGTCGTTATGCACGAATTACCTTGAATAATAAAACATTTATGCTTATGGATGCACCTCCTGAGAAGGAAGATTGTCGTCCTTTTGTTGCGATTGATGAGTTCTTTGACACAAATGGGGTGCGTGTACCTCATATTGTTGCCAAGGATTTAGATCAAGGTTTATTGTTGCTTGAAGATTTTGGCGATATCTTGCTATCTACACAATTGAATGATCAAACGGTAGATGCACATTATGCACAAAGTTTTAAACAGTTGGTGCAGTTGCAATCTATTTTTGCTGATTCATCACACTTGCCCGCATATGCCTATGAAAAGCTGATCTCAGAAATGGAATTGTTAACAGATTGGTTGTTACCATCATTAGCAATCCAAGTAACAGATGATGAGCTTGGATTAATTAAACGAACTTTTGCTATTCTTGCCAATGCTGCTTTGGCACAACCTCAAGTAATCGTACATCGTGATTTCCATAGTCGTAATCTGATGATTCTTGAAGCTGAGAAAGATCAAGGTGTGATTGATTTTCAAGACGCAGTGATTGGTGCTGACACTTATGACTTGATTTCGATTACCCGTGATGCCTACGTACAGTGGAGTCCTGAGCGTGTGTATGAGTGGTTTAAAGTATTTTATGACTTATTGCCAGAATCTGCGAAGCAAGATCGTGATTTTGATCAATTCAAACAAGATGCTGACTTCATGGCAATTCAGCGCCATATCAAAATTTTAGGTATTTTTGTTCGTTTGTTTGAGCGTGACGGTAAATCTGGTTATCTCAAGGACTTGCCTCGTGTCATGTGGTATTTATTGGAAGAGTCAAAATCTTACCCAGAATTACAACCGTTCATGAGTTTTATTCGTGCACGGGTTTTGCCAAAATTTGAAGAAAAATATGGCGCATATGAGGTGGTTGCAGCATGAAAGCGATGATTTTAGCAGCTGGTCTAGGCAATAGAATGCGACCTTTGACCCTCTATAAGCCAAAGCCTTTATTGGAAGTGGGCGGCAAAGCACTAATTGTATGGCATATTGAAAAATTAAAAAAAATGGGTGTAACTGAAATCGTGATTAACTCTGCATGGTTGGCAGATATTCTGATCGGTGCGTTAGGTGATGGCTCACAATTTGGTGTGACTATACGCTGGACGCGTGAAGATGAGGGCTTGGAAACCGCAGGTGGGATTATCAATGCCTTAGCACTTCTCGGTGATCAACCTTTTATTCTGGTCAATGGCGATGTATGGACCACTTTTGATTTTACATCATTATTGAATATGGATCTTGCTGATGATCTTGCGCATTTGGTTTTTGTCAATAATCCTGAACAACATCCACAAGGTGATTTTACCTTGGCAAATGGTCGTGCTTATACCTTTGATCAAAATCAGCAAGGAGAAAATTTAACTTACAGTGGTATCGCTGTGATCAATCCAAAAATGTTTGATGGGCTGGAGCATGGTAAAAGACCACTTGCACCTTTGCTTAAACAAGGCATGCTAGACGGTAAAATTTCGGCAGAGAAAATGCAAGCGGCGTGGGTTGATGTTGGTACACCTGAGCGTTTAACAGCCTTAGATTTGCAAATAAGACAGGGTGAGTATACTTAAGTGCGAATAAATAGGCCTAAGTGCGTATTAACTCATCGTTAACTACTGTTCCACGGGCGAGAAATAGGTATACTTTCAGCTAATTTTTTAAAGATGTTATTTGATCATGCATCCATTTTTTCAAGAGTTAAAGCAAGGCAGTCTAAAGCTTGGCTTAAAACTTAGTGATGAAGCATTAGGATTATTGTTGCAATATCAAGATGCACTCGTCCTGTGGAACAAAGCTTATAACTTAACAGCGATTCGCGATCCAAAAGAAATGTTGGTTAAGCATTTATTGGATAGCTTAAGTATTTTAAATGATTTACCCGCTGGTCGTTTACTCGATATTGGTACTGGCGGGGGCATGCCAGGGATGATCATTGCACTGTGTCAACCTGAACGCCAATGTGTTTTGTTGGATTCAAATGGTAAGAAAATTCGTTTTCTGAAACAATTTATTGCAGATTTAAAACTAAAAAATGTTGTCGCAGTTCAGACTCGTGTAGAAAACGAAGATAGTATCCATGATCTAGGGCAATTTGATGTGATCACCAGTCGTGCATTTGCTTCATTGACAGATTTTGTGACAGCTTCAAAACCTTATATGCATGAAGGCAGTATCATTGCGTCAATGAAAGGTTTGATTCCCATTGAAGAAGTTGATGCTTTAAAAGATAAGTGGAGTTGTGACATTATTGAATTGCATGTACCTCGGTTGGACGAACAACGTCATTTACTTTTATTAAAACAGATTTAAAACAGACTAAGGGTTGGGGTTACCATGGCTCAAATTATTGCTATCGCAAACCAGAAAGGTGGCGTAGGTAAAACCACGACAGCCGTGAATTTGGCTGCCTCTTTGGCAGTGTTGAAAAAGCGTGTTTTATTGGTGGATATGGACTCTCAGGGTAATGCTACAATGGGGTCGGGTATTCAAAAAAATGATTTGTTGTATTCTGTCACCGATGTACTTCTGGGTGAAGTACCGATTGAAACTGCAATTAGTAAAGCCGAAGTTGGTTATAAAGTGCTTGGTTCAAATCGTGATTTGGCAGGTGTTGAGTTAGCAATTGCAGAGCAAGATGGACGTGAGTTTATTTTGCGTAACGCTTTACAGCAAATTGAAAAAGACTTTGATTATATTATTGTTGATTGTGCGCCAAGTTTGAGTTTAATTACGGTCAATGCTTTAGCAGCAGTGGATGCAGTGATTATTCCAATGCAATGTGAGTACTATGCATTAGAAGGATTGGCAGATCTGACGCAGACTATTGATAAAATTCAACAAGCTTTAAACCCTGAGTTGGAAATTATTGGGGTACTTCGCACGATGTATGATGCGCGTAATGCTCTCACCCGTGATGTTTCTGCCGAATTAGAACAGTATTTTGGTAAGAAACTTTATGATACAGTGATTCCGCGTAATGTGAGGTTGGCCGAAGCGCCAGCACATGGATTGCCGATTATTTATTTTGAGAAAAGCTCTAAAGGTGCAATTGCATATTTAAATTTAGCAGCTGAAATGTTGAAAAAGAGTAAAGTGAAAAAAGGAAATAAAGCATGACCGTGAAAAAAAGAGGGTTGGCAAAGGGTCGTGGCTTAGATGCGTTATTAGGTTCAATCCAAAAAGAAAAATTACAACTTGAAGTTCAAGCATTGGATCATGGCCAATTAAAACAGATGGATGTAACCCAATTAAAACGTGGCGCTTATCAACCCCGTCGTTTTATTGGTGAGCAAGATTTGCAAGAACTTGCAGCATCAATTAAAAAACATGGTGTAATGCAGCCGATTGTAATTCGTCCTATTGAAAATGACGAAACTCCATATGAAATTATAGCTGGTGAACGTCGTTGGCGTGCGGCACAATTGGCGGGTTTGACAGAAATTCCTGCAATTGTACGTGATTTGACCGATCAAGTTGCGATTGCCCTGGCATTGATTGAGAATATTCAACGCCAAGATTTAAACCCTGTTGATCAAGCACTGGCATTACAACGCTTTCATGAAGAATTCGGTTTGAGTCATCAAGAAATTGCAGATACTGTAGGTAAAGCACGGACTACCGTGAGTAATGTATTGCGTTTATTAAGCCTAGAAGATGAAATCAAAGATTTAATGCAACAAGGTTTATTAGACATGGGGCACGCTCGTGCGATATTGACCCTAAAAGCTAAAGATCAATTGCAAATTGCAAAAATTGTGATTGATAAGAGTTTGTCTGTACGTCAAACCGAACAGTTGGTGCGTGATTGGAATACGCCAAAGCAGGAAAAATCTAAAGATCCACTTGCGCCTGATGTACAGCAACTGACCCAAAAATTGTCAGAACGTTTTAGTGCAAGTGTAAAATTAGACTATAACAAACAGGGTAAAGGCAAGCTGGTCATCAGTTATAACTCGCTTGATGAGTTAGATGGAATTTTAAATATCTGTTTACCAGAACAATAATGTTTAAGCGATTTAATTAATTTGGGGAACTAAAGATGTGGGAACTTGTTAAAGCCGGCGGTTGGTTAATGCTGCCATTGGTTTTATGTTCAATTTTTACTGTTGCGATTTCAATCGAGAGATTTATACGGCTGAAACGATCTTTAGTTCTACCTAAGTCTCTTATAATGCAAAAAGGTCGCAATGTTGACGATGTTTTAGATGAAATGGAACAAGATCAAACTGTTTGCCAAACAGCATTAGGCTATATTTTTAAAGATGGTATAGATGCTTATACTCAAGGTGAAGCGTTTGCGCGTGCTCAAATGGAAGCTACAGCTTCCCGCGAAATTGGATATCTAGAAAAAAATATAAATTTTTTAGGTACATTGAGCGCTGTTGCACCTTTATTGGGTTTGTTGGGTACAGTGATAGGGATTATCGAGTCCTTTCTGGTCATTGATTTGGGTTCCAATGCCAATCCAACCATGATGATTCCAGGGATATCTAAAGCATTAATTACCACAGCTGCTGGTATGGTTATCGCCATTCCTGCACTATTTGCTTATCGTTATTATCAGCGTTTAGTTCAGGAATATGTGGCTGAACTAGAGCAGCAGTCGACTTTATTTCATGCAGCCTTATTTTTTCAGACGCACCTTGAAAGTGAAAAAAAGAAAGCTGGTTAAATCCGTTTTAGGGGTGTTTCATGAAATTTAGACGCAAAACAGTTGAAGATATTCATATCAATCTTACTCCACTGATTGATTGCTTATTATTTATATTGGTGATTTTGTTACTGACCACCACGTTTAATCAGCAAAGTCGAATCAATCTTTCTTTGCCTGATGCACATGGTGTTCCGCCAAAAGAATACAAAAATAAAATTGAAGTCATGGTAGACTCCGCAGGACATTATGCAGTAAATGGGCAGGCGCTTTCGAGTAAAGAGTCTGCTGATTTAAGTACTGCAATTAAGCAAGCAGCAAATGATAATCGTGATCTGATGTTTGTGATTGCTGCAGATGCTAAAGCAACCCATCAAGATGTTATTCGAGTGATGGATGTTGCAGGACAGCTAGGTTTCGTTAACATCAATATCAGTACCAAAGTTCCATCTCGAGGTTATTAATTAGTGAATCAGGATTTTAAGGTCTATGTCCGTCTTTTGGCGTATTTAAAGCCGTATTGGGGGGCAGCCTTACTCGTTATTGTTGGATTTGGCATAAATGCAGCAACTGAAGTCTCCGTAGCGAAGTTACTTAAATATATAATTGATGCAATTCAGGGTGGCAATCGTGGTGATCTTGATTGGTTTCCTGCACTGATTATCCTGTTGATCTTTTTCCGTGGCTTAGGGTTGTTTATGGGAGGCTACTTTACCGCAGTCATCTCAAGAAGTTTGGTATTTAGTATTCGTCAAGAGGTTTATGCCAAACTTTTAAAACTACCAGCACAGTATTATTTGGATAATTCATCAGGTCATATCACTGCAAAAATTATGTATAACGTAGAGCAGTTAACCGCAGCGTCATCTGAATCATTAAAAATATTACTTCGTGATGGTGCAATTGCTTTAGGTTTATTGGGTTATCTGCTTTACACCAATTGGCGTTTGACCTTATGTATTTTTATTTTTATGCCAATTATTGGCTTGTTGGTGCGTAAAGCTTCAAAACGTATGCGTAAACTCTCCATTCAAGTGCAAAACACTATGGGGGATGTGAATCATATTGTTCAAGAAACAATAAGCGGTAATGCTGTTGTAAAGAGCTTTGCTGGCGAAGAAAGTGAACAAAAACGTTTTTATAAGTCTTCAGAAGAAAACTTAAAACGTGGTTTGAAAATGGTCGTCGTACAAAACTTAAATAGTCCATTGGTACAATTGGTCATGGCCTTTGCTCTGAGTATCATTATTTGGCTGGCATTACGTCCACAAATTCTAGGTGATACTTCTGCAGGAGAGTTTGTTGCTTATATTACAGCAGCTGGGTTGCTGGCTAAACCTATTAAAAACCTCACTGATATTAATGAAAAATTACAACGTGGTATTGCGGCAGCATATTCTGTATTTGAAGTTCTAGACTTACCACAAGAAGAGAATACTGGAAATTTAACACCTAAATTATTGGGTGATATCAAGTTTGATCATGTGTCTTTGATATATAAAAATAAAGTGAAAGCAATTGATGATTTTTCATTAGAGATCCAGGCTGGACAAACGGTTGCTCTGGTTGGGCGTTCAGGTGCGGGTAAGTCTTCATTGGTGAATATGTTGGTGCGCTTTCAGGAGATTAGTGCAGGACAAATTTATTTAGACCAGTTGCCTATAAAAGACATTGAACTGAGTTGTTTACGTACTCAAGTTGCGATGGTTAACCAGCAAGTTGTTTTATTTGATCGAACGGTGCGTGAAAATATTGCATATGGTCAGTTAGAAAAAGCATCTGAAGAAGCCATTATTGCAGCAGCTAAAGCAGCTTATGCACATGACTTTATTATGGAATTACCTAAAGGTTATGACACGCCTTTAGGTGCGCAAGGCTTAAGTCTTTCTGGTGGTCAACGTCAACGTATTGCCATTGCGCGTGCAATCCTTAAAAATGCACCTATTCTGATTCTTGATGAAGCCACTAGTGCTTTGGACAATGAGTCTGAACACTTTATTCAAAAAGCTTTTGATGAAGCGATGCTTGATCAAAACAGAACTACGATTGTGATCGCTCACCGTCTATCCACGATTGAGAAAGCGGATAAGATTGTGGTTATGGATAAAGGGCGTATCATAGAGCAAGGTACTCATACTGAGTTATTGGCGAAGCATGGCGCTTACTATCAATTGTATGAACGTAACTTTGAGGAATAACCCAACATGTCTATTGCGCAAATCATTCAAGATGCTTGGAATAAACAGTCCAAGTGGTTGATTGCATTGCGGCCATTATCATGGTTATATCAGTTCGGTTTTACGGTAAATAAGCAGCTGTATCAAACAGGTATAAAAAAAACCTATAAAGCACCTGTCCCAGTAATGATTATTGGAAATATTACTGTGGGTGGGAGTGGCAAGACACCACTGTTGATTCAGTTGGTGAAGCATTTGAAACATAACCATGTGCGTGTTGGCGTGATTAGTCGTGGTTATGGTGGTCAAGGACCTTTTCCAGCACTGGTTACATTAGATTCTGTGCCTGATCAAGTAGGCGATGAACCTTGTTTAATTGTTCAGTCTACAGAAGTTCCCATGGTGGTGGGTGCGAATCGCCAAAAAAATATTGAATTACTCCTTCAATATTATGAACTTGATTTAATCATTAGTGATGATGGTTTACAGCATTGGGCTTTAGAGCGTCAAATCGAATGGATTGTGCTGGATAATAATCGTGGGCTGGGAAATCAGAAGCTGCTTCCTGAAGGTTATTTACGCGAGCCTGTGAGTCGTTTAAAACACGGTACCGTGATTGAGCATGCCCATCAGCCACATTCATCTCTGAATATGCATTTAGAGGTGACTGAACCTTATCTATTAAATCCAAGTTTTGACCAATCTGAGCAGTTTGATCCTACACTCGATTATTATGCAGTCGTTGGAATTGGTTTTCCTCGACGCTTTTATAACACCTTGGAAAGTATAGGTGTAACTCAATTTCAATGTCATGAGTTTCCAGACCATTATGATTATGAAATTGATGATTTACAGTTTGAGGATAATAATCCCATTATCACCACTGAAAAAGATGCGGTAAAGCTTTTACCCTTATTGAAAAATCATTCTACATTTAGTCGTGAGATTTGGGTGGTTCCAGTTGGAGCGGTCTTGTCTGATGAATGTTATCTATTACTCAACCAACAACTTACTCAACTTGGTATTGATCTAATACAAGGTTAATTTGATGAAACATATTGTTATTCCTGCGCGTTTTGCGAGTTCACGCCTTCCAGGTAAACCTCTTTTAGAAATTCATGGGCGAGCCATGATTTTACGTGTGGTCGACCAAGCAAAAAAAGTACAGGGTTTTGATGATCTTTGTGTAGCGACAGATGATCCACGTATTGCAGCGCTTTGTCGATCAGAAGGTGTGGATGTTGTGATGACAGATCCGAATCATCCTTCGGGCACAGACCGTTTAAGTGAAGTTGCTCGAATCAAAGGTTGGGATGCTGAGGATATTATTGTGAATGTTCAGGGTGATGAGCCGTTGTTGCCTGCACAATTGGTGATTCAAGTTGCTGAGCTATTGGCGCAGAAAGCGGATTGTTCAATGTCGACCTTATGTGAGCCTATACATCAGCTTGATGAGTTTCAGCGTGACAGCATTGTAAAAGTAGTGATGTCAAAGTTTAAAGAAGCGCTTTATTTCAGTCGTGCGCAAATTCCTTATGATCGAGAGGGTGCTAAACAGGCTGAGCAAAAGCTACATCAACATGCTTATCGTCATTTGGGCTTATATGCTTATCGTGTCAAGCTTTTACAAGAATATGTCAGTTGGGATATGGGTGTTTTGGAGCAATTGGAAAGCTTAGAGCAATTACGTGTTTTAGAAAATGGACATCGTATTGCGATTGATATCGCACAAGTAAATTTACCACCAGGTGTCGATACTCAAGAAGATTTAGATCGCTTAAACATTTTAGATGCAGCGGTTTTTGAATAGTTTGAATTTGCGTCACTTGTTTTTACCTCACTTGTATTTAGGTTTTTGATTCATGGATGCTTCTAATTCTCAGGTTTATCCTTGGCAGCAACAGACATGGGAAACCTTAACAGGTCGCTTTCCAAAATTAGGGCATGGTTTATTGTTCTATGGTAAAAACGGTTGTGGTAAACATGCATTTACCCAACATTTTTTGTCATGGGTTTTGTGTTTAAATAAAACACCTCAAGGTGCTTGTGGCGAGTGTACAAGTTGTCAGTGGCTCAAATCAGATACCCACCCTAACTATGTTAATATCACGACCGATGAAGAGAATAAGAAGCAAAACGCGAAAATTAAGATCGAGAAGATCCGTGATCTACTACCATTTGTGCAGCAAACAGTAGATGGTTGGCGTGTTATTGTGATTGAACCTGCAGAAGCTTTAAACATTGCTTCTGCAAATGCATTATTAAAAACGCTAGAAGAGCCAGGTGACCGGGTACAGATTATTTTACTTGCGGAACATTATCTAAAGCTCCCAGCAACAATTCGTAGTCGATTACAGCATTTTGCCATGGATCGTATTAGCCCCACGCTTTCAGAACAATATTTGCAACAGCATTTACCAACTGAAATGCATTCTAAAATTAACTTGTTGATGAATTTATCTAATAATATGCCACTGCAAGCATTGGCGCTTGCTGAGCTAGATTGGTTAAACCGACGTGGGGAGTTTTTACAGGATTGGCAAAAACTGGTCAGTCAGAAAAGTATGCCTTTACAGTTTGCTTCAAAATGGAATAAAGAACTGAGCTTTTATGATTTTTTACAAATGTTTGAATACTTGTTGTCAGATATAATTTGTGTCAAGCTGAATCAAGTTGTAAAGAATTCAGATTTGGAATTAGATGAGCTTGCAGCGCAGTATCAATTGCAAACTTTATTCTCAATTTATCAAGACTTACAACAATCGAAGCTAAAAGTTGATCAAAATGTACAAACAAATCTAATTATTGATCAATTGTCGATTCAGTTAATGAATGTGACATAAAATTTGAATATTCAGGGGGAATAATCATGCAACCACGTATGGGCGGTTTGATTCAAGTTAACATCAATGATCGTGCAACCTTACAAGCCAGTTATATGCCTTATATTTTAGGTGGTGGTTTATTTGTACCGTCAAAGAATCCTGTAAAAATGGGAGATGAAGTGTTTGTATTGGCAGGTTTGCCGGATCAATCGCAGAAAATTCCTTTAACAGGGAAAGTGATTTGGATTTCGCAAAAGCAAAATGGAATTAAGCCACAAGGTTTTGCGATTCAACTCACTGGTGAAAAAGGCATCTATTACAAAATGGAAGCTGAAAAATTACTCGCAGGCAGTATGTCTTTAGACCGTCCTAGCTTTACAATGTAAGCCAATTTTCAATTTTTAGGAATTTCTGTGTTTGTTGATACGCATTGCCATTTAACCATGTTAAATCTTGAACCTTATGCTGGGGATCTCGATGCCGCATTACAACAAGCAAGAGATGCTGGTGTGTCCAAATTTATGGGGATTTCTGTAGATTTGGATGACCATATCGCACTTGCAGAAATTGCCGCAAGACATTCAGATGTAGGCTATAGTGTCGGTGTGCATCCATGTGAAGATCCTGCTGTGATGCAACGAGCAAGTGTTGAAAAACTGGTTGATCTGGCGCAAGCTGAAAAAGTTTGGGCCTTGGGTGAAACAGGCTTGGATTATTTTCATAGCACAGAATTTATTACTGAACAAAAAGCCTGTTTTGCACGACATATTCACGCATCGCAACAGGTTAAAAAACCTGTAGTTGTCCATACCCGTTCAGCAAAACATGAAACTGTAGATATTATTCGAGCTGAAAAATCAACACATGGTATTTTGCATTGTTTTACAGAGGATTGGGAGACTGCAAAGGCCGTTTTAGATTGTGGCTATTATATTTCCTTCTCTGGAATTGTTTCATTTAAAAACGCACAAGATCTAAGAGATGTAGCAAAGCAAGTGCCTTTAGATCGCTTGTTGATTGAAACGGATAGTCCTTATTTGGCACCTATGCCTTATCGAGGAAAGCCTAATGAACCAAAATATGTTCCTTATGTAGCCAAAGCGCTGAGTGATGTATATGATAAAACGCTTGAAGAGATCGCTTTCATTACGACACAAAATTTTGAAAACCTGCTTCGACAAAAGTGATTGAAAAGTACTGATTTTTAAAAAGCAATCAATAGAAGTGCCTCAATTTATTAACGGATAGAATTAACAAGAGAGTTTATCGGGTGAAGATGGATCGACAGGCTCAGTTTAGAGCAAGAGAAGCATTGATTTTTCAGGTTGCTGAACAACTGCTTTTAGAAAATGGTGAAGCGGGGATGACATTGGATGCCCTTGCTGCAGAACTAGATCTAGCCAAGGGAACACTTTATAAGCATTTTCAGAGTAAGGATGAGTTGTATATATTGCTCATCATTCGTAATGAACGTATGTTACTTGAAATGGTTCGTGATACTGAAAAAGCATTTCCTGAGCATTTGGCTTTTTTTATGTTGCACCATTTACACCATCCTGAACGTGCAGTGTTATTCCATCAGATCGAAGAGCGATTATCCACCACTGGGCAAGGCATCCATCATTTATTTAGTGAACTTTATCAAGTGCGTAAACAACGTTTACGTATCATTATTCGAATGACTGAAAGTTATCTAGAGTCAATTCAAAGTTTGATGTCTGTACGTGATTATTTGGCTTCAATTTGGTCAATTACTCATGGTGGAGCCGCGATACTGAATTCAAGCTTCTATCAGCGTTATTTAGGTTGTCGAGATACCTTGCGTGTCGCATTGATTGATCAGGCATTGGCTGTGCCAAAACATCCACAAGCCTCAGAACAGGTTGCTTAGCTGCAATGAAAAATCTACGATCATCTCAAAAATTGCGAGGTTTTACCTTAATTGAGGTGATGGTGGTGATCGTCATCATCAGTATTATAGCCTCATTGATCATTTTAAATATTGATGGTGTAGATCAGCGTAAAGCTATGCAAGCGCGTGAGATGTTGTTGCTGGATTTAAAGCAGATTAATCGTGAAGCCAATGATCAAGCGCGTATTTATGCACTCGATTTACACAATGCTACAGATGTTGCGGATGCACAATATGGCGTTATTGAATATATTCAAGTAAATGAAGATGCCGAACAACCTACCCGAGTGGTTGACAATAAACCATGGAAAGAAGTGACAGACTTTCCTAAAAGAGCGTTACCAGAATACGTTTCATTTTCTATTGAAACGGAAGATCATCAATTCCAAAATGCAAATAACTCAGAACTTTTGGGCAATAATGCACCTAAATTGATTTGGTTTGGAAATGGTGAAGTCAAACCTGTCACAATTCAAATGTATTATCAGCAAAAGCCAGTGGGTGAGGTAATTCGAGTTGATTATTTGGGTAAGGTAGATGAAGAAAAATAAAGGCTTTACTTTAATTGAGGTGGTCGTGGCTTTGGCGATTTTTGCAGTCGCAGCAATGGCATTGACCAAAGTAGCTATGCAATATACACAGTCGACAGCCAATGCGATTTTACGAACCAAGGCTCAGTTTGTTGCACAGAACGAAATTTCGATGATGATGATTAATCGTGAATGGCTGTCAGGAACGTCATCCAAACAAATCACCACACAAGGTGAAACTTGGCAGGTAGATAAAAAAGCAGAAACTACACTGAGCCCAAATGTACAAAAAATAGATGTGCAAGTGAGCCTTTTTGATCCTGATACGGGTAAAGTAGAAGCAGGGATTACCAATATGGTGTTCTTTAATTATCCGATCAAAGAAAAATAATGATGAATCTAATCAAGCATAAAAAAAATCAAACTGTGTATTCACAGAAAAGCACAGGCTTTACCTTAATTGAACTTTTGGTGGCCATCGCAATCTTTGCTGTTTTGTCAGCATTGGGGTGGAAAATATTTGACTATTTGATAAAAGTTAAAGATCGCAATGTTATGCATGAGGAAAATTTAGGCCAATTACAAGGCGCGTATCAACAGATTCAACGTGATACTTTGCAAATTGTTCCCATTTCTGCAAGAAATGGTGAGGAAATTGAACCCGCTTTACGCTTAGATAACCAAAAACTATCTTTCAGTAAAACTGGTGTAACCGATCCGCTTAAACAAGGGTTGTCACCCTATGAACGAATTGAATATGTTTACAATCCACAAGAGAAAAAACTTTACCGTCTGAAATATTCAAATTTAAATCGAAATAATTCAGAACAACCTTTGTCGAGTGTGTTATTGGCAGATGTGGATCAGTATCGTATTGATGCTTTAAATCCAACTGAATTAGATCGCTGGCCAAACGATATGATTAAAAATGAAGGGCAATTACCACGTGGGATTAAAATCAAAGTCACGATTCGTGATATAGAATATGAATGGATTTTTAGTTTGCTCAATTCTGACTATTTGATCAATAACAGCCCAGCTATTTAAAATCAGTATTGTGGTAGATGCGGATCACTAAATTTAGGTAAATCAATCATGCAATTGAAGCAGCAAAAGGGTATCGCATTAATTACGATTTTAGTAATGGTTGCTTTAGCAACCATCATTGCCGCGACGATTGCTAAACGTCAAAATTATACCAATGAAAGTACAGGGTTTTTAAAACGTCAAAGCCAAGCCCTTTTTTATGCAAAGAGTGCAGAAGCGTTTTACTCTGAAATATTGGTGCAAGACAGTGAAAACAGTAAAGAGGCAGATTATTTACAGGAAACTTGGGCAAAACCAATGCCAGCATTTCCGGTTGAAGATGGATATGTTGCAGGTGTGTTAGAAGATGAGTCAGGTAAATTCAATTTAAACAGTTTATTAACCAATGAAGGTAAGCCCAACGATGCTGCACAGAAATATTTTTCTAAACTGTTGGTTCGTGTCGGTTTACCCGCTGATGCTGTTCAAGCAGTGATTGATTGGCAAGATCCAGATAATGAAACGATAGGTTCCTTAGGCGCTGAAACAAGTTATTACCAAGGTTTGCCTAAACCTTATTTGGCTGCAAATCGAAAATTTGCCAGTGTTGAAGAACTTAAACAAGTACGTGGTTTTGAAGAAAAGAAGTATGATTTAATCGCACCATATATATCGGCACTGCCTGATATTGCCACACGAATTAATGTCAATACAGCACCTGCAATGGTTTTGGCAGCCATAGATGAAAAATTAGACGTAAATAGTATACAAACAGCTTTAAAAGCGCGACAAGAAAAACTGGAGCACTTTGCCAATGTGGGAGAGTTGATGAAAGTCGCACCATTTGACACCTTGGAGGCTACAAGCAAAACCGAAGCAGACAAGATTTTCGGTGTAACATCCAATTATTTTAAAGCTAAGATAGAAGTATCTTTAAGCAATCGAAAGCGCCAATTTACCACGCGCTTTATGCGTAATGATAAATCGCAAGTTTATGTTTATTCACGTAGCCTTGCGCCATTTTGAAAATTTTGCTAAATATTTTTTAACTATATGATTTTAAATAACTATAAAAGGTAGTTAAAAGGTTGGTTGATTGCGTAAATATGATTCGATAAGCTAAATAGGCCTAAAAAATGAGATTATCCTTTTTGCTAATTGCAATCAACGTGAAAATTAATGCTCAGGGTTCGAGTTTTGCTTTATAATCGAGATTCTTTACCGATTTGTTTATAAAATTTGGCTCATGTTAATTCGTAAGTTATTTAAGTTTGAAAATGCACATATTGTGCGGAATTGCACGTCAGATCGTTGCAAACGGTCTATACACGGGCACAGCTATAAAGTTGAATTACTACTTAAAGCTTCAAAACTTGATCATGGTCAAATGGTATATGACTTTGGATTGCTTAAAGGTGTAATCAAAGAAATTTTCGACAGTTTTGACCATGCGATCTGTTTTTGGCAAGAAGATAATCCTGAATATATTCAGGCTTGTAAAACTTTTAGTGCACGTTGGGTGGCTTTGCCTGTTTCTCCATCAGCTGAACAGTTTTCACGGATATTCTTTTTCCTTGCTCAACAGATTTTAAAATCAACCATTACCCAAAATGGGGAAGGGGATGTTGAAGTCTATTCTGTGATTGTGCATGAAACCGATACAGGTTATGCGCAAAGTTTTCAAGAAGATATTGAAAATGCTCAGATGGGGCTGTTGAGTCTGGATAAAATTATTTTTTCTGAGCAAGTTAAATCTGAATGGTCTGACCCAGACATGTATGAAAAATTGAAACAAGGTATTCTGTTTCAAAACCCTGAAGTGGATTTACAGGTTAAAATTTAAATGATGATTTTTGAGTGAAATCTATCTTAGGACAAATAAATTTTTAGGAAAATGAAATTTAGGATGAAAGTTGATGCAATTATCTGAACTCGAACAAACAAAATTAAATCAAGTTCGGTTAGATCAAAGTTGGAAAGAAGGTTTAGCTGAGTTCCTTTTGAGTCAGCAAATGGATGATTTGCGTTCTTTTTTAGTTACTGAAAAAAATGCAAATAAAACTATTTACCCACCCAGCTCACTTATTTTCAATGCATTAGACACAACGCCATTGAATCATGTAAAAGTGGTCATTTTAGGACAAGATCCTTATCACGGTCCTGATCAAGCGCATGGGTTAAGTTTTTCCGTACAGAGAGGCGTTGCATTGCCTCCGTCTTTACGTAATATCTTTCATGAGTTAAATACAGATTTAGCTGTGCCTGTATCCCGACATGGTGATCTCACCAAATGGGCTCAACAGGGTGTATTGCTTTTAAATAGCGTGTTGACAGTGGAAGCGGGGCAACCAACATCACATCAAAAACGCGGTTGGGAAAATTTTACAGATCATGTGATTGATGTGTTGAATGAGCATAGAGAGCACATTGTATTTATACTTTGGGGCGCATATGCTCAGAAAAAAGGGCAACGTATAGACCAAACGAAGCATCTGGTATTAAAAGCTGCACACCCATCTCCATTGGCGGCAAATCGTGGTGGCTTTTTTGGTTGTAAGGTTTTTTCAAAAACAAATAATTATCTGAAACAATATGGCATTGAGCCAATCGACTGGCAGCTGGACGCATGACAAACTCTCCCGAAATAAATAATTATCACCCAGATCTGATTATCGAAGAAGCAAAAAAGGGATGGCGAATTATTCGCTTAAATCGTCCTAAGTCGCTTCATGCACTTGATGAATCCATCGTTACGGCATTATTGAAGCTATTTGAGGATTTTCATCATGATGACTCGGTTAAGGCAATTTGGTTGGACTCAACCACGCCAAAAGCTTTTTGTGCAGGTGGTGATGTTCGTAAACTTCGCCAATTGGTGATCAACAATGAAGTTGAAACAGCCAATAAGTTTTTTGAAACGGAATATGCTTTAGATTTACTGTTGCATAATTATGCTAAGCCTATAGTAGTTTGGGGTGAAGGTTATGTTATGGGGGGGGGCTTAGGCTTATTTATGGCGGCCCCATTCCGTTTGGTTACGCCATATTCGCGTCTTGCTATGCCTGAAGTGAATATCGGTCTATATCCAGATGTGGGAGCTACACGTTTCTTGGCAGATCGTGGTCCAATAGGTTTATTCACGGGGTTAACAGGTTCGATCATGACTGCAGCGGGTGGTTATGGGATTGGCTGGGCAACTCATATTTGTGATGCCCAACGTGATGTGGTTTTACAGAAACTGATTGATATCGATTGGGAGCATTATCCTGCTGGTGATTTCCGTGCTTTAGATGACACCTTAAATAGTTTACATCGTCCTGTTTCACCAGGCCCGTTGCAAAACTCTTTGGATGTGATTCATAGTGTTTGTCGTGGTGTAAACTTTGAACATGATTATGAAGCGATTATTGGTCTAAGCGATGCGCGTAGTGATTGGTTGCGTCAAGCCAGCGAGAATCTACAAAAGGGCTCACCAAGTACTGCTGCGATTACGTGGTTATTATGGCAGTGGGGACGTCAAGTTCATCCTTGGTCTGAGGTTTTTGAATTAGAAAAACAAATTTCTGATTGGAAAATTCGTCATCCTGATTTTGTTGAGGGTGTACGTGCACGTTTGGTTGATAAAGATTTATCCCCAGAGTGGGAACAGGTTGAGTCTCGAACATTGCGTGGAATACTTGCCAAAAATCCACCTGTCACAACGATTGACAGTTGGAATGCGCTTCTAAGTCAGTATGGTATTATTTAAGGTCGTATGACTGAAGAAGCTCAACAATACATAGATCAACAATGGATGCAGCTGGCTTTAGAGCAAGCTGCATTTGCTGCATCTATCGGTGAAATTCCAGTAGGAGCTGTGATTGTAAGTCAGGGGCAAGTTATCGGTGAAGGTTATAATCAACCGATTGCTCAGCATGATCCAACAGCCCATGCGGAAATTCAGGCACTGCGCAATGCGTGTCAAAAGATTGAAAATTATCGCCTACCTGAAGACGCAACTTTATATGTCACACTTGAACCTTGTACTATGTGTGTCGGTGCATTAATCCATGCAAGAATCAAACGTGTGGTTTTTGGCGCGGTCGAACCTAAAGCAGGTTCACTCATCAGTAGTCGTCAACTGTTAGAGATTGGCTATTACAATCATATATTTCAGTTTGAAGGGGGCTGTTTACAATCACAGTGTTCAACCCAACTGTCTGATTTTTTTAAAAAGCGTCGTGAGCAAAAAAAACAATTAAAGTTACAACAAAAGACCTTAAATGACATATTAAAATGATCTAGAATACACAAGATTTTAGTGACAATTAAAATTGTCAACTTAAAGGTTTAAAAATATAGTTAAAGTTTAAAAGGATATAACAATGAATTCTATTCAAGTAAAACAAGAGTTTGATGCACCAATCGATCAAGTCTTTGACTTGTTAGCAAAACATTCAACTTATAATGTGGCTTTTGCTCCCATCCAAGTTATACGAGTGAAAGATGCTGCTGATCCTGAACGCCCAGATGGATTGGGGTCTATCCGTCGTATGGGGTTTGGTCCGATCAAACCGATTCAAGAGCAAATTACTCATCTGGATGTCAATAAACGTATTGAATATAAGTTAATTAAGAATCCATTGATTAAACATCATATTGGAATTATTGAGTTTACAGCGCTTGATGCGAACAAAACCCGTGTTGACTATACGATTGAATTACAAGCACGTGCACCATTTGTGAGTAAATTAATACTTGCACAGCTTAAACTAGCGATTACACTTGGATTTAAGAAACTTGCTAAGTCTGTAGCTTAATTGGAAATTCAATGACAATTCAAATTATCACAATCGATGGGCCAAGTGGTTCTGGTAAAGGAACACTTGCAGCAAAACTTGCGAATTACTATCAATTCCATTTATTAGACTCTGGTGCGCTATATCGTTTGCTTGGATTGTCACTGCATCAAAAAGAATTGTTGGACTCATTAGATACTGAATCTGTATTGCAACAAAGTGTGACGATTGCAACAAATTTAGATATCGTATTTAAGAGTACTGACAACGGAATCGTGATTTTGTTGGATGGTGAAGATGTCTCACAAACGATTCGGACTGAACGCGTTGGTGAATTTGCTTCAAAAGTCGCAGCAATTCCAGTGCTTAGAGCGGCATTGGTAGATCGACAACATGCTTTTGCTCAGTTGCCTGGCTTAGTTGCAGATGGGCGTGATATGGGCACTTCTATTTTTCCGCAAGCGCAAGCAAAAATTTATCTCACTGCCTCAGCAGAGTCCCGAGCAGAGCGTCGTGTAAAACAGTTGCAGGGAATGGGGCTGGATGTTAAAATAAGCGACATTTTAGCAAATATACAAGCTCGAGATAAAAGAGATATGGAACGCACAGTCGCTCCACTCAAGCCAGCAGAAGACGCTTATATCATTGATAGCTCAGAAATGAATATCGATGAAGTGTTTAAACTGATGACTGATTATGTTGAGTTACATTTAGCTAAATAAAGAATATTTAATCAAATATTAGCCAAAGCATAGCTTGATCAGTTTTATACGGACTATGTGGATGGCTTAACTAAACCGGCCTTGTCTGATCCAAGACCGTTGACTTTACTAGGTATATCATGACCGAATCTTTTGCAGCCCTCTTTGAAGAAAGCGAATCAACTCTCAATATCGACAAAGGTGCCGTTATTAAAGGTATCGTTGTTAGCATCGACTCTGACTGGGTTACTGTTGACACTGGCCTTAAATCTGAAGGTGTTGTCGCACGTTCAGAATTCTTAAACGAACAACGTGAACTTGAAGTTCAAATTGGCGATGAAGTTGATGTTGTTGTTGAAGCGCTTGACAACGGTATGGGTCAAACAGTTTTATCACGTGAAAAAGCGAAACGTGCTGAAACTTGGACTAAACTTGAAAAAATCTTTGAAGACGGCGAAATCGTTACTGGTGTCATTTCTGGTAAGGTTAAAGGCGGTTTCACTGTTGACATCGGTCCAGTTCGTGCATTCTTACCAGGTTCATTGGTAGATACTCGCCCTATTCGTGATACAACTCACCTTGAAGGCAAAGAGTTAGAATTCAAAGTAATCAAACTTGATGCTAAACGTAACAACGTTGTTGTATCTCGTCGTGCTGTAATGGAAGCTGAATCTTCAGCTGACCGTGAAGCGCTTCTTTCTCAATTGGAAGAAGGTCAAACAGTTACTGGTACGATCAAAAATCTTACTGATTACGGTGCATTTGTTGACCTTGGCGGTATTGATGGTCTTCTACATATCACAGATATGGCTTGGAAACGCATCAAACACCCTTCAGAAGTTGTTGAAGTGGGTCAAGAAGTTACTGTTAAAGTACTTAAATTTGACAAAGAGCGTAATCGTGTATCTTTAGGTCTTAAGCAATTAGGCGAAGATCCATGGTTAGCGATCATGAACCGTTATCCTAAAGGTTCTATCGTTAAAGCACGTGTTACAAACTTAACTGACTACGGTTGTTTCGCTGAAATCGCTGAAGGCGTTGAAGGCTTAGTACACGTTTCAGAAATGGATCACACAAACAAAAACATCCACCCATCTAAAGTTGTTCAGATTGGTGATGAAGTTGATGTTATGGTTCTTGAAGTTGATGAAGAGCGTCGTCGTATTTCATTGGGTATCAAGCAAACTCGTGCGAACCCATGGGAAGAGTTCTCTAAGTCACACGACAAAGGTGAAAAAGTTTCTGGTACGATCAAGTCTATTACTGACTTCGGTATCTTCATCGGTTTACCTGGCGGTATCGATGGTCTAGTTCACTTGTCTGATATTTCTTGGAATGAGCAAGGCGAAGACGCTATTCGTCGTTACAAGAAAGGTGATACAGTTGAAGCAGTTATCTTGTCTGTAGATGCTGAAGGCAACCGTATCAGTCTTGGTATCAAGCAAATGAACAGCGATCCGTTCAATGACTTCTTAGCGACTAACGAACGCGGTGCGTTGGTTAAAGGTACAGTAACTGCTGTTGATGCTAAAGGCGCAACAATTAAGTTAGCTGACGAAGTTGAAGCTTCTTTGAAAGCATCTGAAATCAACCGCGATCGCGTTGAAGATGCAACTAAATTCTTAGAAGTTGGTCAAGAAGTTGAAGCTAAAATCATCAATGTAGATCGTAAATCACGTTCTATTAACTTGTCGATTAAAGCTAAAGACGAAGCTGAAGAAAAAGAAGCTGTAGCAAACTTGAAAACTACAACTGCGCCTACTGGTCAAGACAATGGTCCTAAGACTATTGGTGATTTAATCAAAGCGCAGATGAACCACTAAGTGATTGTTAAGAAGTATTATTTAATGTAATTAATTAATATTTTTTATTCAAATAGTGTAAAAGGTAGCGTAGTATATGATTACTGCGCTACCTTTTTGTATTTAAAAAGGATATTATCTGGTGTATATCAATTAGCATTAAAATTAATGAGGTCTTAAATGACAACTGAAGCACTTAATAAGTCTGACTTAATAGAAAGAATTGCTCTCAAAAATCCGCATTTAGCAGAGCCATTAGTCGAAGAAGCAGTTAAGATTATGATCGATCAAATGATTGCATCATTATCTTCAGATGACCGTATTGAAATTCGTGGGTTTGGTAGTTTTGCTTTACATCACCGTGAGCCACGCGTGGGTCGTAATCCAAAAACAGGTAAATCAGTGGAAGTTGCAGCAAAAGCTGTACCTCACTTTAAACCTGGTAAAGCACTCCGTGATGCAGTAAACGAATCTGCTAATTAATAAAAAAATTCGAATGAGGTGAGTATGCGCTATTTCTTAATTGCATTACTACTGGTAGTCTTTGGTTACGCTTTAGCATTAGTCTTGCAGAATCCAGCGGAACTACCTGTAGATTTATTGTTTACTCAAGTACCAGCAATGCGTTTAGGGTTATTGCTACTCTTAACTTTGGTGCTCGGGATTGTTCTTGGATTGTTGCTTGGCGTACAGGTATTTCGTGTATTCCAAAACGCATGGGAAGTTAAGCGTCTTCGTAAAGATATTGATCATCTTCGAAAAGAACAAATACAGACAGCACAATTGGCCGCTGCTGAAGCTGCCGCAAGTGCTCGTCATGAAAAGACGGTATTAGATATTCAACCAGAAAATAAGAATGTCAATCCGCTTTAATCATTATGATAGAAAAGCGCTTTACCACCACTGGAAAGCGCTTTTTTATTTTTACTGATTTCTGAGTCTGTTGATTATTTAACATCAAAAACCTTGTTTAATATCATCAAATAAAACAAAAGAATATAATTTCACTATTTTTTAATCATATACGATATTTAAATAAGCTTGAGATCTCACCAAACCTGGTGTTACGGTATTTGCTGTTCTTACGTAATTGGCTTTAATTACATGCTGAATCAATTGTGATGTATTTAAATTACCAAAGGTCCATTTATTGGTACTTCTTGATTGGTTTGGGTCTAGACTAATTATCGCATTATTTTTATCACGTAAACGAATCCCCACACCTGTAGCATATCCAGCCCCGATTTGATTCTCTAATATATTTGTTGCATTGGATTGATTCAATGCATCGGTGGTATAAGCTTTTATTTCACGACCTGCACCATCATTTAAATTTGCACAATTTATACTGAGGGTTGCTGTATTGCTTGAGCTCAATGCGGTTTCATTTCCGACTAAACCCAAGTTTCGTACACTAACATCAGGTAGCGCAATGGTATAGCTGCTTTGACTCAGTGAGCATGTGGATTCAGAGATATTGACTGTTGCATTTAAATACACTGGAATTTGTGTATTTGCAGGAATAAGAACATTATCACTAACGCGTTTTAAACTGATGGTTGCTATTCGTAGATTCGAAACATTGATCGTGGTTGGGTATGAGGTCATTGTTGATGTTCTGGGTAAAACATATAATGTCACCCTCATTTTTACACCATGCGTATCACCACTATAACTATAAATTGCTAATTCAGTAGTATTTAGTGTTTTTAATGTACCACTCGTCGGTGCATCGCCCATTTCAACTTTAATCCCTAAAGCTGGGTAAGCATTTAAGCGCGAAATATTGGCATCATAGGTCGTCACATTGGTGGCAAAAACATTACCAAAAATGGTTCTATTTACCCCAACAGTACATCCAGTATAGACACGGAAAATATCAAAATTTGCTGAAGCAACTTCGCGGGAATATACATTGGACTGTACTGATGTTCCTTCATATTTATTGATATTCATGGTACTGGCATTCATCGTTGGCATGCTATAACCGCTGGTGAAATTGCTACCGACACTGCAATCTGCAAATACTGCAAAACTTGCAGGGAGTATAGATAACATAAATAACAATTTATATTTCAGCATAAAATTACTCCGTGTTTATTTGCAGTTTAAGTTAAAGCTTGCAAAAGGGATTTGAGTTTTACTTTGCTCCAATATTTCTTTGGAAATATCGAATTGACAAGAATCAGTATTACTCCAATAAACGCTATAGCGTCCAGGATTTATATTTTGCATAAAAATTTGCTGACCTTGTCCTACTGTAGTCACTGCATTACCCAAAGCATCTTTCACTTGAGCACCCATTGGAATGAGCACCTCATTTGCGTGTTTAAGTTCAATTAAGGCTTTTGTGCTTTTTAATGCTTTAAAATCCACCAAAATACTGGCGTTTAATTTAGGTACAACTTGTAATTGGGTAGCATCAACATCGGTATTGAGTGGAATTGTATTGGGGTTTAAGTTGATACTATTGTATTGGTAAGGATTTAGATAGGGAATAATCGCATTGCCCCAGCGATCAATTTTAATATTATTTCCATTGGAGAGGCTGGTTCCCTCTAAGCCTTTGGCATGAATAATTGCAAAAGTATCATTTAAATCATTGGCTAAAGTAATGCCGTGTTGATGTGCAACAATAGCGCCTTGTGCTTGTAAAGAGTATTGATGCTGTTGGTCAAAGTCGGTTGCATAAGTTGATGCTAAATAAACCGGATTAGTTCGATAACTCAAAGAACTGCTGAAGAGATCTTTATCTTTACTATTTGAATAATTGAAGTTATAGCCGAACTGCTGATTTTCACCTAAATTTCCAAATATGCCGACTTGATTGGTATTGAGTGCATTATTATCTGGATAGACTTCACTACTTAGACGTAAATTACTATTTTTCTTTTTAAACGACAGAGGAATATTCACATTCACAAAGTATTGAGTGTCTTTATCTAATTTGTATTGATCATTTTGAGTATGTTGCATACCCACATAGTAACTGATGCCTTTAAAACTATTGCTATAGCTAATTTGATAAAATTTTTGTGTATTGATTTGATGCCAGAATTCATACTGTGAAAAACTGGCTGAAACAGCACCAAACTGATGACCTAGGTTCTGGCTCAGTTGAATATAGTTTGATGACTTGGGCCGACCATTAAGTACCAATGCAGCACTGTTTTTTTGAATATAACGATTCTGCATGGCTTCATCAAAGGAATAATACTGATCATTTCCATAAATAGTACTGTTTAAACTGATATTTGTTTTCGCACTGTTTAGTGCAAGATTATAGCGTAGCGTAACCAAAGAACTGTCTAAATTTTGGTTGGACTGGTTTATATCTGCTTTAACATAATTACTTTCTAAAGCAATACCACCGAGTTTAGTATTGAATGCGGTTCCTAGAATATAGGATTGATAATGATCACTGACCAGTGCTGAACTGCTTACTGAGATAAAATCATTTAATCCATAATCAAAAGATGCATTGATTAATTTCTCATCATAGGATTTGCTATTTTGACGAAAAGTACCTGCTGCAATTTGATAACGATACTGTTGTGCGCGGATAGATTGAATAAAATTATTATAAGGTAAATCAAAACTGCGGATTTCACCATTTGCTTCAATAATATCTACATTTAATGTACCACCCGTCCCAGGTGTTTGGAGATCTGTAATATTAAATGCACCAGCAGGAACAGTGCGTTCCATAATAATTTGTTGATTTTGGCGAACGCGTATTAAAGCATTACTTTTTGCATAACCTGAAATTGTGGGTGCGTAACTTTGCAATGAAATCGGAAGCATTCTGTCATCACTAGCAAGTTGTACACCACGAATGGCAATACTCGAATTACTGTTGATGGTTTTTGTATTGGTATAGAAATCACCAAGAGTAAGCTGGGTTTTTAAACTAGGCAGTACTCGCATAAGTTTATTTTCATAGCTGGTATATTGGCCTGAATGACTGCTATCTCCCATACTGGTGCTACCAGAATGACGGAATTGCCAATCATCAATATTGATACCAGAATTAATATTGAGAAAACTAGAAGCTTGTTTGTTGTCCTGACCATAATCTGAATTATAGTAATTGTAGTAATATTTGAGAAAAGCACTATTTCCACCAGTTTCCCAAAGTGATGGATCTATATAGCCAAATGGTCGCTCATTTAACATCGATTGAGGGCTTGAAACATCCACACGTTGTTCTGCTATATTCAGTTTCCAGAATACGACATGATTCATTAAGCGTGTATCGATACAGTCTCCGCTCACTTTATCTAAATCGATAAGTTTATGATTGAAATCAAGCTGCTTAACAGTACTGCGTGGAATACAATAGCGTTGCTTTTCAGGTGATTCAGGATCATCTGAAATATGCACAATAGAGCGAGTGATATAACGACCATTTAGGTAAATATCAAGGATGTAATCATTTGGCGCGACTTTATCGCTTGAAATAAATTTTTCAAGATCAATTGTTTTAGAATTTTGGCCGTATAAAAAGCTATTATCGAATTGTGGTGCTTGCGCTATAACATTTTGATTGCATAGATATAGACTTAGCGCCAAAACACTATACCTAAGTGTGAAATGTTTCAAGCACAATTCTCCCAATAATTTAGATTAAAACTGTTTCTCTATTGTCGATAAACTGCCGTAGTCATTGATTAAATAAAGCTGTACGGACTTAGCGTCTGATAAATTTTCGACCTCAATTTGTTGTTTTGAAAATGGTTCTATAAAACTTAGATTTTTAATTTCGTCTGGCGTACCATTTTTTAAAACAAGATTCGATTTACCAAAATTTAGGTAGTAAGGTGTCGGATTATTGATTTGTAATTGGTTATTTACACGCTGTACTTCAACTTTTTGAAACGCTTGTTGCTGTTCCATTTTGATGCCAGTTGGTCGGTAAAACAGTTTTAAGCGGTTACGAATCGCAAATTGTAAGTAATTTGCTTCAGCTGTTGGCTTGGCTGGGATATCAAGTACGTTGAGCCAAAACAATGTTTCTCGATCAGTAGCAAGTTTTTGTTTTTGATTGAAAATGACACGTAAAGATTGACCTTTAGCAGCTTCAATCGTGGTTATTGGAGGGGTAACAATAAATGGGGCTTGGGTTGTGGTTGGATCTGCAATAATGTCTTTACTGTCCACCCATGATTGTACTAATGCAATTTGATCACCTACATTGGTTAATTGCACAGATACAAATTCTTTATCACTTGGGTAAATTACACGGGTACCTGTAATCACAATACCAGCATGAGCGGATGTAATCAAAGTACTGAGCATTAACAAGCTAGAAATAAAAAATAGTTTTTTCATTGAAAGACCCTTGGGAAGATGCAAGTCTGGTTAAGATATAAAAATTAACCAGACCTGTTTAAAAAACTTACAGACCCAAATGTTTAATTATTGATATACAACATAGTAAGTTGCAGTTGTGCTTACATCACCAGCTGTTGTTGCACCTGTTGCATAGTAACGTGCATAAAAATCAAGATTTGCAGAACCATTTGCAGTTGCCACATTTGAAGTCACAATGTTTTGACCTGTACGATCTTTAGTTAGGTCAATCACTGCTTTTGCAGAGTTTAATAATTGAATATTTACGTTTGTTGCACCGCCAGTGGTTACGGTATTGTTTAAACGACCTGCAGTATTAATATTTGCATTGGTGTTGTCATAATAAACACCTACATTACCTACAGGGCATGCTGTTAAATTAATAGTAAATTTAGTGTCGCCATTTGTTGTCGCCGCTGTCGCTAAAGTTGATTTACCTACAGTCGGTAAAACAACAGTGTAGTTACCAGCAGTACCACCAACTGTACAGGTTTGATCAACGATTTTTCCTGTAACTGTTACTGTACCATCAGCAGCCGCAAAAACTGTTGAAGATGCTAAACCTAAGCCAATGATCGCTAAACCCAATTGAATATTTTTCATAGAATTTCTCTCAATACTGCGTTGATTTGCCCTTTACTGGTACTTTCCTAATAAAGGGGAAGTGTTTAGGAGCTAAACAATAAGGGCTACTATAAATTTTTCCTAAATAAAAACAATGAAAAAAAGAGACAAATATCACATTATTTTTGTGTTACAAATACAATATAACGTTATTTGTTTTGGATTTATTTTTTATTATTTAAATACAAGAGGATATTTATAATTAATATGTTTATTTATTTTAACAAGAATTTGTTTCTGTTTACTAAAAAGTGACTAAAAATGTCACTTTTTGTGAATAGCGTCATATTATAGCAAATTATTTTGATCTGCTTATATTAAGCGAGAATAAGTTTTTAAGATTTTCTAAAATAATTTGTTATCATGATTAATTAAATTTTGGATTTTATTTTAATACGCTGCATTGTACTAGATCATTTTCATTAAAAAAATTATTAACTTGAATTTAAATGATTTTTTAGTATTTTATTTAGCTTCTCTGTAAACTATTTTTAAATGCTTAAATCATCATAAAATCGCGTTCATCTTAGATTGCTTTTAAAAACAGAAGGTTTTTTTAATGCGACTTTGCTTCACTTAATATGATTACTTTTTTTTTATCAAAGAGATTAATTGTTTAGTTATGATGTAATGTTTGTTTAGTTATAAAGAATATATTTGGAAATAGCGCAGATAGATAAATTAAAAATAAAAAATTTAGTGTAAACATGGATGCAATGAATAAGAAAAATATAATTTTAATTTAATATTATTTTAAGTTTGTATAGGTTTTTAAATATATGAAAAAGAATTTATCTGTTGTAAGGATTAAAATCTAGAAAAGGCAGTGTTTTGAAAATTTTTATTTGGTGGAGTAAGTGAGGTACTTCACAATGATCAAATATAAAACGAATTTTAAGCGCTTTAAGATTGATTGAATAAGTATCCATAAAAAATAAGCATAGAGATTAAAACAGTATATTTAATCAATAATTAAGCATGCGTAATCATTTGCATTATGCTGTTAAAAAAGCGCTTTGATTGTTGTAAAACGCTTTTTTAAGCTTTAATAGTTTTATTGGGCTAGCCAGAAAAACTCTGCAAAGCGAAATATTGTGGTGGTCAGCATTGCGATCACAATCGTCGTGATAAGGGAGTGATTTTTCCAAATCAGAAATAAACCCACCAATACCCCCATGATTTTGCCTAAGTCTGCCCAATCCGCACCTTCAAAAAAAGTACTGAGAATCGCAATAGAAAACAGTAAAGTTGTTGCGGCATCATTAAAGAGTTGCTCTTGATGTTGAGTGATTGTGAAATATTGGCTGAGGGAAAGTCCCGCATATCGAATCAGATAAGTACCCATCGCCAGCAGCATGATCCCGATCAAAATAATAAATTGTTGATGCATGTTATTTTCTTCCTACAAGCAAGCCAAATAATGACATAAGTATCGGAATCCCTAAGGGTAGAAATGGAAAAGTAGCGAGGCTGATGACTGCACCAGTCATTGCCGATTTTCGAGCAGATTTTCTTTTTAGTGCTTTAAAGGTAAGAGCAAACAATACGACAGGAAAAATCGTATCGATACCCAGTAATTTTGCATAAGCTAAATGACTTCCCAATACATAACCGCTTAAAACGCCTATGGGCCAAGCAAATAAAATTCCGACTCCGCACAGCCAATAAGCACTCAGTTTTAGCTCATTTGAAGATTGGCTTAAACCAAATAAAACACTTTCATCATTCATAATATGTGTAGCAAAATATTTTAATTTATTTTTTTCTATAAAATGGGTAATCGCTAAACCAAAAGGCAGATGTCGTAAATTAATCAGCAACCCTACAATCGCAGCTGTAATCGGACTGCTTCCAGTAGCAATCATGCCAATGAAAGTAAACTCGGCAGCACCAGCCAAGACACAGATCGAAAGTAGTAAAGGTATCCAGATCGGTAGTTGATAATTGACTGCAAGCGTACCTAATGAAATCCCGATCAGTGCGGTTGCGATGCAGAGAATCACGATTGATTTTATCAGGGCCTTGGGTAAATTTTTTATTTCTTTATACTTCATTTAGATGAGCCTTGCTTGGGTTAATAAGATCGTTCGATAAAATGAACGATCATTTGTTATAATAGTTTGATTGTTATTGTTCGTCAAACAGAACGATCGTATTTTTTGGAAGAATAATGTCTATACCAATTGAAATCATTGCAAATAATCTGCAAAAAGAAAGAAAAAGTGCTGCATTATCTTTGGGAGAAGTTGCTCGACGTGCAGGCATTGCGAAATCCACGCTTTCGCAACTTGAATCTGGGCAGGGTAATCCGAGTCTAGAAACTTTATGGGCACTTTGTGTGGCTTTAAATATTCCTTTTGCCAAACTTATGGAAGCACAAGCCCAAACTACACAAGTGATTCGTTATGGCGAAGGTGCTTCAGTTGTTTCTGAAATATCAAATTATCAGGCTGTTTTGTTGGCGACATGCCCACCCAATGCACGACGAGACGTGTATATGCTTACAACCCAACCGGGTGAGCCGCGTTGCAGTAAACCGCATCCTATTGGTAGTGTTGAACATATTATTATCATGCAGGGCTCTGCCAAAGTCGGTTTATTAGACAGTGCTGAGTTGCTTCAAGCAGGGGACTATATTTCTTATCCCGCAGATCAAGCGCATATTTTTGAAGCACTAGAGCAAGATACACGTGCAATTTTGATTTCAGAGCAGAGATAAATCATTCTTAATATTTAAGAAAAGTTGATTGATTTGTGATGAAGTCGATTTTCTGACTTTGTACATTGAGTGAATCGCTTTATAATGAGCGAAAATTTATGTGATGGAACTGAGATTCGTGAGTATTATTGTTGCCTTAGATGCAAAAAGCCAATATGACGCCCTAGCAATTGCTGATCAGCTTGACCCATCACTATGTCGTTTAAAAGTCGGTAAAGAACTATTTACTCATGAAGGCCCTCTTGTTGTGAAGGCACTACATGATAAGGGCTTTGAAGTATTCCTCGATTTAAAATTTCATGATATTCCAAACACAACCGCACAGGCGGTTTGTGCTGCGGCTGATTTGGGCGTATGGATGGTCAATGTCCATGCCTCTGGTGGGCGTAAAATGATGGAAACTTGTGTAGAACGGTTAAAAGCAGGTAACTATAAAACACAATTGATAGCGGTTACTGTTCTTACTTCAATGGAACGTGAAGACTTGCGTGATATTGGTTTAGATATTGAGCCATTTGAACAAGTGAAACGTCTGGCTAAATTGACTCAACAAAGTGGTCTGGATGGCGTGGTATGTTCGGCCCAGGAAGCCAAGATGTTACGTCAGGACTTAGGTGCCGAATTTGCTTTAGTAACACCTGGAATTCGTCCAGCTGGTGCAAATGCAGATGATCAAAAGCGTATTGTAACACCTAAGCAAGCCATGCTTGATGGTTCTACTCATTTAGTGATTGGTCGTCCAATTACTCAATCTGAACATCCAAGTAAAACCATACAAGATATTTTAGCGACTCTATAAAAATAAACCCCTCTTTGTCATTGGATTAAGAGGGTGATTTTTTGATTTATATAATAAAAATTGCTGTGTATACACTGTAGTGTATCTGCGTTACTAGGTCTTTTTTCAGAAGTTTAAAAAACTTTTTATTCCAGTGATTCTATTGATCAGTATTGCTATCTCGTCAGATAAAGTACGATGGATGCTACATTCAGCACTTAATTTTAAAGTGCAGCTAGAACACTTACCGCAATTGGTGCCAATACCGACAGAACAAAACCACTGACCATTGCATGTGGAATATAATCATTGCCGCAAGCTTGTTTCACCATAGGTAAGGTGACATCCATTGCGGTTGCACCAGCAGAAGAAATTGCTGAACGTGGATAACGCCATCCAATCATATACATAAATAAAATGGCAAAAATCTCCCTAAATAAATCGTTCATTAACGCAATACTTCCCAGATGGGCATTCTTTAATTCAGTCACCACAATCCCTGTCATAGAATAGAAGCCGTAACCTTGCGATAGCATGATTAAATCTTTCATACTGATGTCTTGAATCAAGAAAAATGCCGCAACAGCACCCAATAGTGAGCCAATCACGCAGGCAATCGGTACCAGCATAATTTTCCAGTTTAACCAAGAACGATCCAGTGGCGAGTAAGCCAGATCCAAGCCGATCAGTAACATGTAAACTAAAAGTAAATTCCATGTGCTGACATGTAGTGGAACATCGAAAAGGTGGGCCAACTCTGCTAAGCCATACCCTACAGCTAGTGCAATAAATGCATAGCTGATGTTGAGTAATGAACCCATCAATAATTCAGCAGAAACTTTACCTTGTGATGGTTTGTAGCCAATTGCTGTAAATACCAGATAACAACAAAAAAATGCACCCAATGATGTGCTGAATGCAATTGTGATGGAACTGGTGAGAATCTGTGCAGGGCTGGCAATATTATGAATTGTTTGAGAAAACTCCATTGCAATCGCAATTAAAAGAATATAGGTAAAATAAGGCAGTATTTTAAAAGCTATTTTTTCAATGGATTGTGGAATTCTGCGGGCTAAAATAAACCC
Organism: Acinetobacter sp. LipI_19; assembly: GCF_058242925.1. Taxonomy (NCBI): domain Bacteria; kingdom Pseudomonadati; phylum Pseudomonadota; class Gammaproteobacteria; order Moraxellales; family Moraxellaceae; genus Acinetobacter; species Acinetobacter sp. LipI_19. The sequence goes on along the minus strand of NZ_JBZAYK010000001.1, from coordinate 1,759,021 downwards.
TAAGCATAAACAAAATAAAAGTTGGAAAATAAGCCAAAGTGATTGCATGAAAAATAGATAGGCAATGGATACCTATCTATTATAGTCGAAGCACAGAAACGCGGTTGAAAATTTATAGAAGAATATTAACCAAGTTTATGCAGCTTTTGATTTTTGCTTTGCGCTTTGCTCACGGCCTAATAAGCGGAAATCTGCTGGGTTTACTTTGCGAGTGCTGAGCCAAAATTTCCAGGTATAGGTTGGCCATAATGCAAAGTTTTTACCACCATCTTGTTGGTACCAACTGACACAGCCTGATTGCCATACAGTACCTTCAAGCTGTTTCTGTACATTTTCATTAAATTGATCTTGTACTTCAGCTTTTACCGTCACTGCTTGAGTCTGTGTTTTTGCAACCATTTGAATCAACTGCAAAATATAATTCACTTGAGATTCAATCATGAAAATTACAGAGTTATGCCCCAGTACGGTATTTGGACCAAGCAATTGAAATAGATTTGGAAAGCCTTTGGTGCTGATCCCATAAAAACTTTCTGCACCATCTTTCCATGCCGTTTTTAATTCAACGCCGTGTTCACCATAGCAATCAAATGATTTTAAATAGATGCGTGGGTCTGTAATAAAACCAGTACCATAAATTAAACAATCAATTTGACGTTCTTTGCCATCCTTGGTGATGATGCTATTTTCAGTAATTTCCTGAATTCCATCGGTAATTAATTCAACATTTTTACGGTTGAATGTTGGAAAGTATTTGTTGGAAATCAGAATACGCTTACAGCCCATAATATAGTCAGGGGTCAGTTTTCTGGCGATTTCTTTGTCTTTAACTTGGAATTTTATATAAGCTTCAGCAAGTTTCTGACCATATTTCATGATTTGTGGTTTTACAATGGGGACGACACGTGATTCATTTGACCAGTACAAGCGTGCACGGTGTAATTTCCTAAACCATTCAAAGCGACTAAATAGTTTTTTATCAAGTGCATTATAGGCACGTTCATCACGAGGAATTACCCAAGCAGGGGTTCTTTGAAATACATAAAGATTTTGCACCTTTGCAGCAATTTCAGGAATATATTGAATTGCACTACCACCAGTACCAATGGATGCTACATTTTTTTGATTTAAATTATAGTCATGCTTCCAATGTGATGAATGGAAAACTTCGCCTTTGAATTTTTCAAGCCCTTTAATTTTAGGAATCTGTGGTACATGCAATGGCCCTGATGCAAAAATAACAAATTGAGCCTCAATTTTTTGTCCACTTTTTAGTGTTAAATGCCAATTGAAATTATGCTCATCATAATGTGTAGAAACCACTTCTTGATTAAATTGGATGTATTTCTTTAAATTGAATTGCTGAATTAAATCTTGAATATAGTCAAAAATCTCAGGTGCTTCGGCATAACGTTTTGACCAATCCGTTTTGGGTGCAAAAGAAAGCGAGTACATATGTGATTGAACATCACACGCCGCACCCGGATACTGGTTCTCACGCCATGTACCGCCCACATCATCTGCTTTTTCTAAAATAATAAAATCATCAATATTGGCTTGCAATAGGCGGATCGCCATGGCTAAACCACCAAATCCCGATCCGATAATTGCAACTTGCGTTGATTGGGTTTTTGTTTCAGTCGTAGGGGCTGTACTCATTTTTGTTCGCTCTGACTTTTCCAGTTTTGCATAGAATATCGGAAATGCAGTGCTTGAAATATGATTGCACTGACACAAAAATTGATATATTCGGCAATTTGCAAAAAACCATCTTTGTAGTACAAAGTTTGGGTAGAAATCAAATGATGATCTAATGAAACGCTCGATTCTCGGTTTAATGTATTTAATTCATGGTATGCGTAATGCTGGAATCGATGTAGATTCACGACTTTCTAGCATTGGGATCAAAGCAGATGCACTCGATCCCAGCTCAATCATTCACCCCAGTTTAGAGTGGGATATACAAAAAGTGATTGGGCAGGGTGTGCAGCCAGAAACGGGGTTGTTTATTGGTCAGCATTATTCTTTGGCGGGCTATGGTCCATTGCTTATGCTCTTGGTGACCTGTGGTAATGTTGGTGATGCGATTCAAAATGGTGTTCATTATCAAGGTCTAACCTATTTATACGGTGTCTTAGGACTTGAGAAAGGTGATCATCAAATTGCATTAACTTACAAACCAGTAGATTTAGAAACAGAAATGGGTTTGTTGAGAGCACAATGCGAAATCTCTGGCACTTATAAATTTCTGGATGATATTTATAAAATGATGGGACTTACAGCGCCCAGCGTGAGAATCGAATTACCCTTTCAGCAGCCTCAGGATTTAAATGTATTAAAGCAATATCATGATTATTACGGTTCGGATTTACATTTTAATTGTGAAAAAGCTGCTTTTTGGATCAATGAAGATGTGATGCAACTGCCGATTCCCTCCGCAGATCCGATCACACATCGGGTTTACGAAGCCAAGTGTATTGCTGAAATTGAGCGATTAAATGCTGAAGAACAGAAAATTGCGCCATTGATTCAACGGGTAAATGATTATTTGGAATTACAGCAAGGGATTATTCCCTCGATGGCCGAAGTAGCTCAGGCGTTGAATGTGCCTGAAAGAACCTTACGCCATCAGTTGCAGCAATTAAATACCAGCTATAAACAAATTCGAGAACAGCTGATTAAGCACAAAGCATTGCGATTAATTGAATATAAGGAATATTCAATTGAGGTGATTGCTGAATTACTTGGCTACTCAGAACCCGCTGCATTTAATCATGCTTTTAAACGTTGGTTTGGGCAAAGCCCGCGTCAATATGGTAAATAAACAGGTAGTGCTGATATGAGATATAGAGTTAGAATTATCCCAAAGTTTTATTTATCAAAAATGAATATTCGATATACTTCCTTTAGCCTTTAAAAGTAACAAAATGATATGTTAGATCAGAATACAACTTCAACAGCATTTACTCCCGTATCACCCGCTGAGCGTTATGCAAAAGCATTGTCATCTGGACAGTTTTTACCAGATGATGCTCAGGCTCAAGCAGTACATGAGTTGGAGCGGGTATGGCAAGAATTGATCAATCGTTATAAAGCATCGAAGAAAGCTTTTCGTCGTTTCCGTCGTCAAACTGCACCGAGAGGTGTATATATGTGGGGCGGTGTCGGGCGTGGAAAAACATGGCTCATGGATCAATTTTACGATTCGATTCCTTTTCGCCGTAAAACCCGTATGCATTTTCATCACTTTATGCAGTTTGTGCATAAGGAGTTAAACAAGCTTTCTGGGCAGCGTAATCCGTTAGATATCGTTGCAGATCAAATTTATAAAGAAGCTGTAGTAATTTGTTTTGACGAGTTCTTTGTGTCGAATGTAACGGATGCAATGATTCTCAGTGATTTATTTCAAAAATTATTTACCCGTGGCATTACCTTGATTGCCACATCAAATATTGCCCCAGATGGTTTATATAAAAATGGAATCCATCGTGATCGTTTTATTCCAACGATTGAAATGGTGAAAAAACACTGTGTGGTATTGAATGTTGATGCGGGTGTTGACTATCGTTTACGGGTATTAAAACAAGCGCAATTGTTTAAATCACCACTGACAGATGATAATAAAGTCTGGATGGCAAAGCGTTTTAATGCATTAACCACATCGCAAACAGTGTCAGAAGAACCAATTACGATTAATAACCGTGTTGTTGAAACTTTAGGCCATACCGAAGATGTATTGTGGTGTGAGTTTAGAGAACTCTGTATGAAACCGCGTAGCCCATCGGATTTTATTGAAATTGCCAATATTTATAATACCGTTTTGGTGAGTAATGTTCCGCACTTAACTGATTTGCTGTCAGAAGGTACACGTCGTTTTATTTATCTGGTAGATGAGTTTTATGATCGTGGAGTAAAGCTATTACTGACCTCTCAAGACTCGATTATTGAAATTTATGATGGAGAGAAGCTGGCTTTTGAAATTGAACGTACACGTTCTCGTTTACTCGAAATGCAATCAGATGAATATTTGCAGTCAGAGCATCGTTTGATTAAAGGCAATAGTGAGTTAGAAGTAGAATAATCATCCTTAGAAAGATGTAAAAAAGCGATCCTATCATTGATAAGATCGCTTTTTTTATGGGGGATACTGTCATCAGTATACATTTTGCAAGGATTGTCTGAGCAATCTATTTAAGGAGTCTCAGCCTATTTTAGATATACGTGATAAGATTAAAATGATCCTACAAAGCAGTTTCAGTTGTATTCACTTGATGATTAAAACAATTAACCCACCTGAATTTCAGTATTTGGATGGCGAACACGACTTTTATTCGGTGTCGCAATCAAATACGCAAGTGTTAGTGGTCCTAAGCGTCCAGCAAACATTAGACAAATTAAAGCGATTTGGCTTCCTGCATGCAAATTTTCTGTGATCCCTCGAGATAGGCCGACAGTACAAGCCGCAGAAACGGCTTCAAATAGTAAGTCTAAAAACTTTTTATCAGGTTCTAGAATCAGTAGGGTAAAAAAGCCAATCAAGATCAGTAACGATGTAATCGAAATGACTGCAAGAGCTTTAAACGTGGCTTGATGAGAAACAGAATGTCCAAAAACAGTAATTTCATCTGAACGCTTTAAAAAGGTAATGACACTTAAAATCATAATAATGAATGTGCCGACTTTAATTCCACCCGCAGTACTTAATGAGCCGCCACCAATAAACATCAATACCATGGTAATTAAGGTTGATGCATTGGTCATGCTGCTGACTTCCAAGCTGTTAAAACCTGATGAACGAGGTACAGTGGCATGGAACCATGCATTTAAAGCTTGATCACCAATAGACATGGGGGCAAGTGTTAAGGGGTTAGAAGCTTCGATTGCCCAAATAACAATAAAAGCAAAGAGGTTTAAGCCAGCAATCGTAGACAGAATTAACTTACTATTGGTAGAAAGCTTTTTCCAACGCTTGGCTCTTTTTATATCCATCAAGACAACAAAACCAATTCCACCGATGATATACAGCATACTGATGGTAAATGTCACCATATACTGGTCAGAGAAGCTCATTAAGCTATTGGGGAATAAAGAAAACCCACCATTATTAAAAGCAGAAATACTATAAAAAAGCGCATAAAAAAATGCATGTTCAAGGTCATAGTGATGTGACCAAGCCATGGTTAGAATCCCTGTACCAATCGCTTCAAAGAACAATGAGTAAAGAAAAACCCCTTTTACTGTAAAGGTCGCTTTGGCCAAACTGGTTTGACCAATAGTTTCCTGTGCCATGACTTGCTGCCGAATACCAACTTTTGAGGAAAGACTCAAAGCAGCTAAGATTGCAAAAGTCATAAAACCTAAGCCGCCGCATTGGATCAGTATCATCACCACAACTTGACCAAAAGTGGTTAAGGAGTCGCCAATATTGACGACAGATAGCCCAGTGATAGTTACAGCAGAGGTTGCAGTAAACAGGGCCTCTAGCCATGTCAAATTGCCTTGATTAGCAAAGGGAAGTTTAAGGAATAGTGTTCCGATGATAATGAAGCTTAAAAAACCTAAAGCAAGTAAGCTCGGTGGGCTGAGATTAATACTATTGTGTTTTTTGTTGATTAGTTCTTTTTTAGATAAACGCATAGTTATAACTATAAGAAACGAATCGAAAATTGTCTTAACATTTCTACAGGCCCTTCAAGGATTAAAATATCCTTTTCCTGTAAAATCGTCCCCGGTGCAATATCATACAGTACATGTGAACCGCGTTGTAATAACAAGGTTGTAAGTTCGGGGGTATTTTCCATGACCGTTTGAAATTGCGCGCCTTGTAAATTTGCACCTATTTCAATTTTGACGATATAGCGATCATTATTTAACGCCATATAACGTCTCACCATTGGATAACTAAGTGATTGTGCAACACGAATCCCCATATCTTCTTCAGGGTGAATGATTTTTGTAATGCCTAAATGAGACAAAATCATATGATGTGATTTAGATTTGGCTTTTACAAAGATTTTTTCGATACCCAAATTTTTTAAATGCAGTACGCATAGAATACTGGCTTCAATATCTTCACCAATGGCAACCACCACGGCATCACAATTTTTGATATTCAGTTCATCTAACACATGTTCATCGGTAGCATCTGCAATAACTGCATGACTGATTTTATCGGCAATGTTTTCTACATTTTTCTTTAATGTATCAATACCTATTACATCGTGATTTAAGTTGGTGAGTTCTAGTGCAACTGCTTCACCAAAACTGCCTAAACCGATGACAGCGAATTGCGCCATTCTACAAAGTCCTTATCCCGACACTGATTTTGTGTTGGTATGATCATATTCAATTTTTATATATTTTATCTTTAAAGTATTGCAACGCCAATCTACAAACTGAGAATAAAAAGCGATAAATGTAAATAAAACCAGATTTATGTCATAAAAACTTAAAATTGATCCGATATCATTGCTTTGAAATTTAAAAATGCAAAGCCAAGATTGGGCTTTTGATCCAAGAATAAAAAATGGATGATAAAAAAATGGACGATAAGAAAATTTTTAAAATTCTCCAACATTGGTTCCCAGCATTGGAGCAAAGAGATATTCCCAAAAAGAAATATCGTAAACGTTTTGTCGAGTTTCTCAGTTGGATCGAAGCTGAAAAGTTTGGTGGGCGATTTCGTGGATATTTAATGAAAATTGATCGTATGCAATTTCATGAAAATGAGATTGAGCGTTGTGCTGTTTTTCATGAATATGCAGTAGATAGCTTAGGAATTCAAACTCAAATTCGTGCAAGAGCGAAGCCTTTATTTGATCATTATGAAGTACACAAAGATGTTATTGGACGCTATTACAATGTTCAAGATCAAGTTTATGATGTTGTTTTTGAAGAAATATTAAAACAGGCCAGACAACATGATCATGAACTGTTGCTGATTTATGCTGAAGACTATTATTGGTTGATTGTACCGAATCATGAATATAAAATTGAAAAGTTCTGCAAGTGTTTTAATAAGCAATTTCATGATGAAGATGTCAGTATAGAACACTATGCATTATTTGACTGTTCAAGATCGACTTAGTTTTTTGCTATTAATTCAACTTATTGATAATAAAATAGAGAGATATCCATGTCACAGAAAATATATTCATTACTTCAACATTTAATTCCCGAGCTAAATGCACAAAAAATTCCTCAAAATACTGAATTTTATAGTTTTAGTGAATGGATAAATCAACAGCATGATTTCCTGCATTATATTGAATTAAAAGAATATTATGACAATGGAATTGAAAATGATTTCTACTTTAACCAGTACAATATTGATACTGAGCAATTGCAAAATGAAATCGAAGTTGCAATAGCAGAAGTATTTGATCAGTACGATGAGGAAGATGATGACGTCTCATTTGATAATCAAATCGATGCGATGGAACAAACCGAAGAAATTATTTTTGATAAAATTAAAGTGACTGCCAATCTACATCAGCTTTCTTTATTGGTGGTCTATCGAGAGAATCCATATTGGATGCTTGTGCCGACACAAGATGAGCAACAGTTAAATCAAATTGTGGATGCTTTTAATGACGCATTTAATGATGATGGTGATTTAAATATGGCGATTTATTAAGTTAACTTTTTCGAATTGTTCTGATTTTATAAAAAATAGCCCATAAAAAATTTATAGGCTATTTCTATTTTGAAGCTCTTTCTATTTTAAGAAACGTTGATAACCTAAGTTATTGGTAATTTCTTGATATGGGTAATTGATATTTTCCAAAGTCTCAATCAGTCCATCTGGATTCTGTACCGCATCTTCTGCATCCAAGCCAACCAAAACACGGCCTTCTGCTGCACCGTGATTACGATAATGGAATAGGCTAATGTTATGGGTTGGACCAAGACGCTCTAAGAATGTTAATAAAGCACCTGGGCGTTCTGGAAACTCAACACGGAACAAACGTTCATTGGCAATATCAGCATGACCACCAATCAAATAACGGATATGCAATTTTGCAACTTCATCATCCGATAAATCATCGACATCATAATGTAATTTCATTGCTTCATAGATGTCATGACGTTCTTTTTCACCAGCCTTTAAGCTAATACCGACAAAGACTTGAGCGGCAGATGCATCACTGGCACGATAGTTAAACTCAGTGATATTACGTCCTTGCAAAGCACGACAGAAATTAAGGAAAGAACCTTTTTCTTCTGGAATGGTCACTGCAAAAATAGCTTCTTTACGTTCACCAAGTTCGGTACGTTCAGCAATATAACGTAAACGGTCAAAGTTCATATTGGCACCACAAACAATTGACACCATATTTTTGCCTTCAAGACCATGCTCAGCGACGTACTTTTTGATACCTGCAAGTGCCATCGCACCTGATGGTTCTACAATACTACGACATTCATCATAGGTATCTTTGATTGCTGTACAGATTTCATCTGTGTTGACCAAGACGACATCACGTTCAACAATTGGACCTGAGTTATCAGATTTTTGTAGTTGAATCACTTCAAATGGCTTTTCACCAATTTGAGCAACAGCTGTACCGTCTGCAAATAATCCTACAGAAGGGAGTACCACACGTTGATTCGCTTCAAATGCTGCTTTTAAACATGCAGATTCATCATATTCGACAGGAATAATTTTGACATGCGGAGCAACATCACCAAGATATGCTGCTACACCTGCAATTAAACCACCACCGCCCACAGCAACAAATACGTATTCAACATCACGCCATTGACGCAATATTTCATTGGCAATTGTACCTTGGCCGGCCATGACCAGTTCATCATCATAAGGCGGAATAAAGGTTAAACCTTCGTCGTTTGCACGTTGAATCGCATATTTATTAGCAACATCAAATGAGTCGCCGTGAAGCACAACATCACCACCCAAACGCTTTACTGCTTGAACTTTAATGTCAGGGGTGGTTTTTGGCATCACAATAATGGCGCGAATACCTAACTTTTGACCAGATAAAGCCACGCCCTGAGCATGGTTACCTGCTGAAGCAGTAATAACGCCACGTTCCAACTGAGATTTCGGTAATTGACTAATACGGTTATACGCACCGCGTAGTTTGAAGGAAAAGACAGGTTGTAAATCTTCGCGTTTAAAGCGAATGTTATTGTTTAGTTTTTCACTAATTCGTGGCGCTGCTTCGAGTGGGGTTTCGATTGCAACGTCATACACCGTTGCCTGTAATATTTGTCGAACCAAACGAGACAGCATGTTAATTTTCCATCTAACAGTTTAAAATGAGCGCTCATTGTAACAAACCGTTGTACCTTTGCGTTTTAAAATTATGCAAAATGTGCAGGAAATTGAAATTTTATTGAGAGATGTCATGAGCCTTTATGCAACCCAGGACGAGAAAAAACAAGCTGCAGCCCAAGCCGCTTTAAAACACTTACCAAGAGGGGGCATTTTGGGAGTTGGTACTGGTAGTACAGTGAACTTCTTAATTGAATTATTACCTCAGTTACAACTCGAAGCAGCAGTTGCCAGTTCAGAAGCAACGGCTCAACGTCTTAAGAAATTAGGTATTGAGGTGGTTGATATGAACCATGTCAGTGGTTTAGATGCTTATGTGGATGGTGCTGATGAAATTGACCGTCATTTACATATGATTAAAGGCGGGGGGGCTGCACTCACGCGTGAAAAAATTGTGGCATCTATTGCGAAAAAGTTTGTATGTATTGTTGATGACTCGAAATGGGTCGATCAGTTAGGCCGTGAATTTCCTTTGCCTATTGAAGTGATTCCTATGGCACGTTCAGCAGTAGCACGTAAAATTGTATCACTAGGCGGTGACCCAGTTTATCGTGAAGGTGTGGTAACGGATAACGGTAATGTCATTCTAGATGTGTATAACTTAAATATTTTGAATGCATTAGAGGTCGAAAAAACCATTAACGATATTCCTGGAGTGGTGTGTAACGGTATTTTTGCGATCAATAAAGCTGATGTTGCTGTAGTTGCGACCAATAACGGTATTGAAGAGCGTACCGCAGGATAAAAAAATTTCCCCTAACTTCTGCTCGAGTAAAGATGAGGCTTCCTCCTTGCCTTTAAAGAACGGTTGGGGGAGATTCTAAAAATAAGCGTATTATGACTGCAAATCTTCCTGAAATTAAAATCACTCATCATGCACGGGCAACACGCTTGCGTTTACGTGTTGAACCAACACAGATTCGCTTAACTGTGCCTAAGTATTGTAGCCAACGTCAGATTCAGCATTTTTTACACGAGTCTAAACAATGGATGATTGAGACCTGGCATAAACAGCAGGAAAAAATACAGCAAGTTGATCAGATATTACCGACAAGCTTGCAACTGTTTAATTTAAAACACCCCATAGAAATTATTTATAAAACTCAAAAAAATAGCTATATTTTAGATGAGCAAAAGCCTCAATTATTTGTCAGCGACCGTCAGCCTGAAAACTATTTAAAAGCTTTTGTAATTGCTTATGCAAAGCATTATTTACCAATCTATTTAAAGCAAGTCAGTGATGAAACTCGTTTAAAGTTTGGACAGTGTGCTGTTCGAAACCCAAAAACACGTTGGGGAAGTTGTACAGCCCGTCATGATATTATGCTCAATAGTGCCTTGGTTTTATTTGATCAACAAATTACCCGTTATGTCTGTGTACATGAATTGGCACATACCAAACATTTTGATCATAGCGCTGCTTTTTGGTTTGAAGTTGAAAAGCATGATCAACACTATCAGCAACATCGTAAAGTTTTAAAAGGTAGCGTAATACCTTGGTGGTGGGCGTAATAAAATAAGTAAATTTCTAGATTGCATTAAAACAAAAAATGAGGAAAAGCGTATGAGTGTAAAAAGAATCATAGGTAATATTAAAGCTTTAGATTTAGCCAGTGCGCAAGCTTTTTATGGTGATTTTTTAGCGATGGACTTGGTGATGGATCATGGCTGGATCAAAACATTTGCCAGTCAGGAAATGATGCATCCACAAATCAGTATTGCTTCCGAAGGGGGAAATAATACAGATGTACCCGATTTTTCAATCGAGGTCGACAATGTGGATGAACTTTATGAAAAAGCCAAAAAATTAGATTTAGACATCCTCTATCCCTTAACTAACGAGGATTGGGGCGTTAGGCGATTCTATGTCAAAGATCCATTTGGAAAGGTTGTAAATATTTTACAACATATTGAATATTAAAAAATTAATGAATTAAGTAGGATTTTTAAATGCAGTGGAATAAATTGGTTCCAGAACTGATCGTCACCGATTTGGATAAAAGTTATCATTTTTGGGTGGAAATATTGGGTTTTTCTGTAATGTATCAACGGACTGAAGAAAAATTTATCTATGTGGAACTTGATGGTGTTCAGTTTATGTTGGAGCAACAACAACAAGGGCAATGGTTAACAGGAGTATTGGCCTACCCATTGGGAAGAGGGATTAACTTTCAGTTCGAAGTAGACCAACTCGACAGTATTTTAAATCGTTTGGATGTCGCACAATGGCCGCTGTTTGAAGCATTAGAAGAACGTTGGTACCGTGCAGAAACTATAGAGCATGGACAAAAGCAATTTTTAGTTCAAGATCCAGATGGTTATTTATTACGAATTGTTGAGGTGATTGGAGAAAGGGCGATAACGTTAGATTAAATTAAGGCTGGCTTAAATAAGGTCAGGTTATAGGGACTTTAATTGAGGTACAGCGATGCACATCAGATCTTTTCAGTATTATGACCGAGCACCATTGAGTGAACTTTTTTTAAATACCAGAAAATTAAGTTGGCCGTGGTTGAATTCTTCAAAATGGGAGCTGAGTGATTTTGAAAAATACACCCAAAATGAAATGATTTTAGTAGCTGAAAAAGACCAAGAATATTTGGGATTTGCATCTATTTTTCTGCAAGAGAACTTTTTACATCATCTATTTATTGCCCCAAATGCTCAAAATCAGGGTGTAGGGACAGCATTGCTACACGCAGCAGAACAACTGTTTACGGGTACAGGCTATCTCAAATGTTTATCTGAAAATAAAAAAGCTTTGTCTTTTTATTTAGGTCATGGCTGGGAAGCAATCAGCACTGGAGAAAGTGAAGAAGGTGGATATATATTGATGTCAAAAGCAAAACTTATTCAGTAAAACTATTGACCCATTCTATAATTATTTCGACGACTTCATCAGGCTGTTTAATCCATGCACTATGTTGATTGCCTTTGGTTTTATGGGTTAAATCCAACGTGTTTATTTGTGGGTTTTTAAAATAACCACTTAGGCCAAGCATTGAAGACATTGGTGCAAAATCATCGCCATTTAAATAGACAAATAAGGCAGCGTTATTCACCACGTTTTCTTGCCCAATAATATGTGCATAATTTCCTGTAAAGATAACTTTAGACCAATCACGCATTAAGGATTTTGTCTCTTTATTCCCAAAAGCAATTTTATAGCCTGCAAAATAACCATCTTTTAAAATCATGGTGTTGATCGCTGTGACTGCTTTTAAAATATTGATTTTACCTTTTAAGTCCCAATTTTTTAAACCGATATTGCCAGTGGCAACACCAATGACTTTATTTGCATGATTTTGTGCATAAAGTGTTGCTAAATGTCCGCCTAAGCTATGTCCAAATAAGATTGGGGCTTGCTGGTTCAATTCTAAGGCCAGCTTTTCCAGTTGAGGAATAAATTCATTGAGTAAATCAGCATAACCATAATCAACCTTTGCTGAAACAGGTGGAGTATTGCGCCCGCAATGAGGATAATCAGCCACAATAACATTCAAGCCACTTTGGCTTAAAGCTGTAATGAGTACCTCGTATTTACTGATTGCTATACCTAGCGCAGCCAGCAAAATAACACTCTGGCTATTTTCAGTGTTTGAATAAATATCGACTACAATTGGATATGGCCCAAAATCAATCTTCTTTTGGGTAAAAGAGGTATTTTTCATGATTTAGTCCTTAAAAATATTCATTTGAATCATGCTTGAAAGTCCGAGTTTGTGCATTAAAGCAGTCCGTGATTGAGGGTTTCTTTTTGCTTCAATTGAGATAAGTTTACGCATTTCTGAATTAAAATGTACCCGCGGATATTGGGTTAAAATTTTGTTTTTAAAACTGTTTGAAAATAAGCTGAGATCAGTCCCAATCACATCACATGAAGTGGCTTTTTGTAATAATAGAACTTCTTTAGTAAGGCTTGGCTCATTCTCATCTAAATTCCCATTCATATGTAAACAAATCGCATCTGAAATATTATCTATTTTGACTTTGGGATAATGGTGTTTGGTACAGAGTGCTTCAGCTCTTAAGGCGCTTTCAAAGCTAAAACATTGACATGCATATTGATCCAAATGATCAACTAGACCTAAATCATGCATCAAACATGAGACAAAAAGGCTCTCTTGATCAAATTGCCATTGTTTGGTGTGGGCAATAGCAACAGCCCAAAAATAGCTCCGCCAAGAATGATTGATGATCGCTTGTGAAGCCGTTTGTTCTAATTCGTTCATCGCTTCTTTGGCAATTGCTGTGTCAGGAATATGAAAATTATCCAGTGTAAATAAAGTTGAATCATGAGGTGCTTTGAGAAATGTCTTGCCATAGTTCAATGTGACAGGGATTAGAACTTGTTTTATTAACCGAGTTTTTTCTTTAAAGCTAAGTTTTCCATTGCTTGTATTCATCCACGCTCGTGATCCAATCATGATCAATGGGTCCTTTTGTTGAATTTAGAGTAATTACTCTAAATTATTATGCATAAATCATTTAGCAAGACAAGACCGTTTTCTTTGAATTTTTTGAATAGTCTTTTATGCCAAAAATGAGAATTAAAATTGTTTGTCCTTTTACTATTTTTTTTGAAATAGCCAAGCTGTCAAAAAACTCAGACATAAGAATATAATTTTTCTCAATTAATATTTTTATTTAAATCAATTATATAGAAAAATAAACGAGATGGTTATAAAAATACTTGCAATGCCACATCTTACATTTAAGGTTTAATTACCTTTGCGTAGGTGATGCCAAACCTTGCGCTGCAAACAAAGCAGTGCTTTGTTTTTGCTCATGGGCGAAGGGTACGTCCTGTACCCCCGTCCAACGGCGACATCCATGTCGCCCCGTGGTAGAATAACCATCCATGATTTAAAAACACAAAAACGAATTAATAATTAGGTGGGTTGACTATTTTTGGATTGATAGATTTATAGACAATGTCATTGAATAGTCTGCGTGTGTATATTGATCATCATAAATTTTAAGTAAGAGTATAATGCCTTAAAAGTATTTCTTAATAAAAACTGTTAAATTACAAAATAGTCTGATTATTTTAAGCATAAGTTGGGAGTGAATAAAAAAATACTCTAAACTTGGCGAATTGCCAATATTTCCTATTTCTTATCATAAAGATATCAGACGTGAATTTTGCAGATACTCATTACTTTATTTTGATTGTACCGTTCTGCCTGATATTAATGGGCAGTTTACTTTTGATCTGCCATTATTTTTTTAAGGCACCTACATATTTATTTTGGTTGGGTCTCGGATATATCGTGCCATCATTTTCTTTAGCTGCACAAAGCTTTATGTCTAACCAACAATTAACATTTTCTGCTCCACTTTTAGGTGGTTTATACCTATTTGGCGCGTGGGCCAGTGCATATACTATGGCATTAAGAAAGAACGCCAGTTCACATACTTTAGCCGCTTTTATCTTGATCTTCATCACAATATGCTTGTTGGTCTATTATTCTTTTGTTGATGAACAGCTATGGATGCGGATGCTGATTTTAAACCTTAGCATTGCCGTAGTTGAATCCTTGGTTTTGGCTTCAATTTTTAAAAATGATAAGCAAAGTGATTGGTTAAATAAGCTGGTCGATTATTCTTACCTTTTTATTGTTTTATATACTTTTTTTCGCGTCATTATTATTTTCTTTTTTTTGAAAAATATTCAAGCCAATATGCTTGTAAATTCAGTATGGTGGTTAATGATGCTTGCTGCCAGTATTATCCTGAGCATGTGGTTTGCGATCGTACTTATAGGAACATTAGTTCGAGACATTATTTTGAAATTAAATGATGAACGTTGTAGAGATCCATTAACGCATCTACTCAATCGCCGTGGATTTTATGATGCAGCTAAAATAAATTTAATTGATTTATCAGATAGACAATATTTTTTGTTAATGTGTGATGTTGATCATTTTAAAAAAATTAATGATACCTATGGACATCTGGTCGGTGATCAGATTTTGCAAAGTGTAGGTCGTCTTGTCAGTCAGCATGTCGGTGAAAAGGGCTTAGTTGGACGTTTTGGTGGTGAAGAGTTTATTGTTTTATTACAAGTTGAAGATCTCAGTGAGGCTTATAAAATTGCTGAGCGCATGCGGATTGCTATTGAAACTGAGCAATTTTTAACTCAATCCATCTTATTGACAGCCAGCTTTGGCTTAACACAAGTGAGACATCGTAATTTAGCGAGTGGTATAGAAGCTGCTGACAAACTTTTGTATGTGGCCAAACGTAGAGGACGAAACTGTATTGCCCAAGATGCATGAATTAAATTTATGGGAATTTAACTTTGTCATAATGCTAAAACATTATAAAAACCCAGTAAAATAGTTTAGAAAGCATCAACTACCTGTCATACTACAGCACTACAAAATGGATACTTTTAAATCGAGGTAAAAAACGTGATTTCAGTGGGTATTGTCGGTGGAACAGGTTATACAGGCGTTGAATTGTTGCGTCTTTTACTACGACATCCAAATGTTCAAGTGAATGTACTGACATCACGTACCGAAGATGGTCGCCGTGTGGATGATATATTTCCAAGCTTACGTGGGCACACAGAGCTTAAGTATTCAGATTTAAACATTGATGAATTAAAAAAATGTGATGTTGTGTTTTTTGCGACCCCGCATGGTGTGGCAATGCAGCATGCACAACAACTTTTGGCAGCAAATACCAAAGTTATCGATTTAGCCGCTGATTTTCGCTTGCAGAATTTAGCACAGTTTGAAAAATGGTATGGGATGCAGCATGCCTGCCCAGAGATACTGAAAGACTCTGTTTATGGTTTATCGGAACTTAATCGTGAACAAATTAAAAATGCCAATGTTGTCGGTAACCCGGGTTGTTACCCAACCACTGTTCAGTTGGGATTAGCGCCACTTTTTAAGCAAGCTGAAACATTGGTTAAACCAGAAAGTATTATCATTGATGCGAAATCTGGTGTATCAGGTGCAGGGCGTAAAGCTAGTCTAGGCATGATTTATTCTGAAAATGCAGATAATTTTAAAGCCTATGGCGTTGCTGGACATCGTCATCATCCTGAGATTGTAGAAGCATTAGAAAATATTTCGGGTCAAAAAAATGTATTTGATCAGATTCTTTTTGTACCACATTTGGTTCCGATGATTCGTGGTATGTTCAGTACAATCTATGTTGATTTGACAGAGCAAGGCGCAGCAGCAGATTTACAAAGTCTTTATGAAAAATTTTATGCAAATGAAATGTTTGTAGATGTAATGCCTGCAAATAGTTCACCAGAAACACGTTCTGTACGTGGTGCAAACCAACTGAGAATTGCACTGTATAAACCGCATCCGAACAAGTTAATTGTTTTGTCTGTTCAAGACAATTTAGTCAAAGGTGCGGCAGGACAGGCTGTACAAAATATGAACTTAATGTTTGGTTTTACTGAAGATGCTGGTCTACAAAGTATCGGATTATTACCATAAAAAACGCTTTATTGCTTCACACACATATAACTTTGCGGTTAAATGTGTGTTTTGATTCTATCAATAATACTTAGAGATGATGATGCAGAACACAGAAACAAATACCGCGTCACAACCAGCTCAAGCACCGAAAAAGCCTTTTTTAAAAGGGAATATGCCTTTGGTGATCGGTGGGGTTGTATTATGTGCTGGCAGTGTGATTTTAGGTTATACAGTTGGACATCGCCAAGGGCTAACGGTAGTCGGTTTTGATGCAGATGCAGAACAGTTGGTAGAAGTTGTGAAGCAACAAAAAACAACGCTGGCTAATTTAAACAAAAGCTTAAATGCTGCTGTGCAGGAACGAGACGTGGCTGTTTCGAATTCTAACGATTTGTTAGAGTCATTGAACAAAGCCAATGCTGAAAAATCACAAGTAGATGTGATGAGTGCAATTTATCGTGAAGTGTTAAAACAACGTGGTGGTTTGAGTTTAACAATTCAAAATTTGGCCGTTAAGCCATTACCTGAAAACGCTTATGAATATCAGCTTGATCTTATTCAAGTCAGTCCAAGACGTGCGACCGGTTCCGTTGAAATTCGTTTGATTAGTGGTACTGAGGTGTTAACAGTGCCAATGGCAGATGCGAATTATAACTTTACTGATTATGAGCGTTTAACGGGACGTTGGACTATGCCTAAGGGTTTTAATCCACAATTTATCGAAATCCGTCTAAATGGTGCCACACCAGTGGTTAAACGTTTTAGTTGGTCACGTGGGCAAGCTGTAGACAGTGCAGCAGCGTTCGCTGCAGAGGTTCCTCAAGCTGCGGCTAATTCTCAATAAATCATAAGTATTTTGAAAAATATGCGAACTAATAAACGTCAAATGAGTTTAAATGAAGTGAAATCATCATTCCGTGATTCAGGATTTATAGATTGGCACTTGAGTATTCGTATAAGTAATTCAGAAGATCCAAACCATCCAGACCATGATCAAGCGGATGTTGCAGTACAAACTGCACCACCTGAAGTGAAACGACCACCGATGTATTCTGTCGTTTTATTGAACGATGATTACACTCCGATGGACTTTGTAATTGAAATTTTACAACAATACTTTGCTTTGAATCTTGACCAAGCCACTCAAGTAATGTTAACAGTACATTATGAAGGAAAAGGTGAAGCTGGTGTTTATCCAAGAGACATTGCGGAGACTAAAGCCAACCAAGTTAATAACTACGCTCGATCTCAAGGTCATCCATTGCTTTGTCAGATTGAGCCAAAAGAATAAGGGGGTTTCATGCTCAGTCGTCAATTAGAAGTTTCACTCCGTTTGGCTGTTAGCATGGCTCGTCAAAAGAGACATGAGTTTCTTACGGTTGAACATTTATTATTGGCTTTACTTGATAACGATTCAGCGGTAAATGCACTAAAAGCATGTGGTGCTGAGATTATCAGTTTGCGCAAAGAGTTAGAGGAGTATGTAGAACAACATACGCCTAAACTAGGAGAAAACAACGACCAAGCCCCTCATCCAACTGAAAGTTTTGACCGTATCTTACAACGTGCAATTTTCCACGTTCAGTCAAGTGGTGGTGACCGCACAGTAGAGGGTGCAGATGTACTGGTTGCGATGTACTCTGAGCGAGATTCTTTTGCCGTTTATTTACTAAAACGACATCAAATCAATCGTTTGACTTTAACCCAATATTTGTCACACGGTGCGCGTAAAGAAGAAATTCAAGTTGAAGAAGAATCTGATGATTTAGAAGGTGAATCAAGTGCTTCAGCAAATGCTGGACCTCTTGAACTTTATACCTTGAATTTAAATATTGAAGCGCAAAAAGGCAAAACTGATCCTTTAATTGGGCGTGAAAAAGAAATTGAACGAACTGCTCAAATTCTTTGCCGTCGCCGTAAAAACAACCCATTGCTTGTGGGTGATCCTGGTGTGGGTAAAACATCGATTGCTGAAGGTCTGGCATGGTTGATTGTGAATGGTAAAGCGCCTAAGCCACTTGCGACTGCTGAAGTGTTTAGTTTAGACATCGGTGCATTGGTTGCGGGTACAAAATACCGTGGTGACTTTGAAAAACGCTTGAAACAGCTTCTCAATGCTTTGAAAAAGAAACCAGAAGCAATTTTATTTATTGATGAAATTCATATGATCATTGGTGCTGGCTCAAGTATGGGCAGTACCATGGACGCATCGAATTTAATCAAACCTGCGTTGGCAAATGGTAGTTTACGTTGTATTGGTTCAACCACATTCCAAGAATATCGCCAAGTATTTGAAAAAGATCATGCACTATCACGCCGTTTCCAAAAGATCGATGTGAATGAGCCTTCTATTTCGGAGACAATTGATATTTTGCGTGGTTTGAAAAGCAAGTTTGAAGATTTCCATCATGTTAAATATGAAGATACTGCGCTAGTTTCAGCGGTTGAGTTGTCTGCTAAATTTATTAATGATCGTTTCTTGCCAGACAAGGCGATTGATGTGATTGATGAAGCTGGTGCACAGCGTCGTTTAAAAGCTGAACAAGATGATACCTTGATTACAGTTGAAAATATCGAAGATATTATTTCGAAGATTGCACGTATCCCGCCAAAAACAGTATCTAAAGATGATAAATCGGTACTTGAATATCTAGAGCGTGATCTTAAACGTGTGGTATTTGGTCAAGATGAAGCGATTACAGCTTTGGCTTCTGCGATTAAACTGTCACGTGCAGGTTTGAAAGCACCAGATAAACCCGTAGGTAGTTTTGTTTTTGCTGGTCCTACAGGTGTTGGTAAAACAGAAGTGACCAAGCAGTTGGCAAAACAGTTGGGTGTAGAGCTTGTTCGTTTCGATATGTCTGAATATATGGAACGTCATGCGGTTTCTCGTTTGATTGGTGCGCCTCCAGGTTATGTTGGTTATGATCAAGGTGGTTTACTGACTGACGCCATTCATAAGAATCCACACTGTGTCCTGTTATTAGATGAAATTGAAAAAGCACATCCAGATGTTTTTAACTTGCTATTGCAAGTCATGGATCATGGAGCTTTAACTGACAATAATGGACGTAAGTCTGATTTCCGTAATGTGATTATTGTATTGACTACGAATATTGGTGCTGAAAGTATTTCTCGTAACAGTATCGGCTTTACTGAACAAGACAACAGTCATGACAATCAGGAAGCGATGAAACGTGCATTTGCACCAGAATTCCGTAATCGTTTAGATGGCGTAATTCAGTTTAAAGCATTGCCTACCACAGTGATTGAGTCTGTTGTTGATAAGTTCTTAACTGAACTTCAAGCCCAGTTAGATGATAAAAAAGTGGTACTTGAAGTCGATCAATCTGCTCGAGATTGGATGGCTGAGAATGGCTATGATCGTTTAATGGGTGCTCGCCCAATGCAACGTTTGATTCAAGAACATTTGAAGAAACCACTTGCTGAGATGATTCTATTTGGTGAGCTTGCAGATCATGGTGGTAACGTTGCTGTCTCTGTGAAGAAAGAAAATGGTAAGGCTGTAGGGCTGACATTAGAAGTCTTTGAAGATCAGACTGCTGAACCAGCATAGTTGTGAATGAGCTTTAAAATAACCCGCATTGATTGCGGGTTATTTTTTGAATTATGCGCTTATAAAATATCAATTTTCTTTAACCAAGTTAAGAATAATGTCGGCCATTGTGTTGTTTCAGTATTGGCTTTGCCTAAGCCCCAGCCATGTCCACCATTTTTGAAAAGATGTAATTCATAAGCGATCTTGTGTTGCTGCAAAGCGGTTTGCATATTGAGGCTATTCTGAACAGGTGAAATCGGATCATCGATGGCGTGTGCTAAAAAGGTTGGAGGTGTATTCTGTTTGACTTGTAAATCTACTGAAAACAAGATTTGTTTGGCTAAATCATGTTTTGATCCAAATAAGCTTTTATAAGCATGGGTATGATCTAGCGGCGCTTGCATACTAATGATTGGATAGAGTAGCGCCACAAAATTAGGCTGAGCGGAAATTTGATCAATCGGATCATTTAAACTCGAAAATTGTTGTTGCCATTGTGTCGCAATGATGCCAGCTAAATGCCCACCTGCGGAGAAACCCAGTACACCAATTTTGTCTGGATCAATGTTGAATTGATTTGCATGATAACGAATGATACGCAGGGCTCTTTGGCCATCTTCAAAGGGCACAAGCAGATTATTACCATCCTGATTAGGTAAGCGGTAAATTAATTCAAATACGGTAAATCCCTGTTTTTGTAAAAACTGTGCAGTTGGCGTGCTTTCTTTGGCCAATTCCTCTCTGGCATAACCCCCACCACTAATGACTAAAATAGCGATGTGATTGCTCTGTTTGGGGCAATATACCCACAGTTGAGGAGAGTTGATATGCTCAATAGCACCATGCTTATTTATCGTAAATTGTTCATTGGATGGTGCCAGTGTCGCGCTATTGGGCCATAGCGGAAGACTCAGTGTTGCTGCATCTACATTTTGGCTAAGCCATAGGAAAATGAAGAAATTAAACACGAAATGATTTATTTTCATCCATAAAAAGCCAAAAATTGTAGATGCTGATATTTTATCCTGTTTTAAACAGGGCAAACTCATCAATATATTTTAAAAATGTATGCTTTTGTGGATGAGGCAAACAATAAGTACAATTTATAGATAAAAGCTTAGCCGTTTTAGTATGCTCAAAATTTTATTGCTTAGCTCGCGTGAAAATCACATATACTCTAACTTCATGATTATTCTTTGAGTATCAATGGACATTGCATTTACTAAAATTTTAACTACGATTTTATTATTTCTTGTCACAGCTGTTGCAGAAATTTTAGGTTGTTATTTTCCTTATTTGATTCTGAATCAAAATAAAAGTCATTGGTTATGGATACCTACCGTTTTAAGTTTGGCGGTATTTGTCTGGCTATTGACCTTGCATCCTGCTGCTTCAGGGCGTATTTATGCCGCATATGGCGGTATCTATATCTTTAGTGCACTGATGTGGCTGAAATTTGTCGATCAAGTCAGTTTAACTCGCTGGGATTTGTTTGGTGGTTGTATTGTAATCATTGGGGCTTTGGTGATTATTCTGCAACCGCAAGGTTTGATTCGTTAAGTCTTCAACAGCATCATTTTACAGTATCTTGTGTTGCTTCAAGTTGATTGATCTTACATACTTTGGGAATTGCTTTACGATATGCAGCATAATCCTGTTTATATTGTTTAAACCATTTCTGATATTCAGGATTCAGCCTTAAATTGGCAAGATTCGGTTCATTTTCAAAAGAGGATGGTTCTGTATTGTTCTCATCAGAAAATTCCAATTGTTTTAAGTAGGAGAGTGCTCTATCCGTTTGACTAAGCAGCGCATAGAATTCAGCGAGGAATTCCTTTTCTCGTTGAGTTTGCTTACGGTTCTTATTCACCACAGCTTCAATTTCAATCTGATTATCACGCAACCATTTTTCAGCAAGCTTCGGGTCTTCATGATTGAGATATTTAAAATACTGTTGCGCTAAAATAATAAAATTTCCTGCATCGAAAGCTTGATTGGGATCAGATAAATAGTGAAATAAAGGCTTTTTAAGTATATTAATGAGGCGTTTTTGCTCATTCTCCTCAAGATGATATTTCTGTAACAGCATCAGTTTGTCACTGAGTACAGCATAATAATTTTTCTCATACTCCTCATTGTCTGGTTGCAACTTCATTAAGGTCTTAAATAGTTGTTCAGCCTTTAGTAAATAGTCTAGACGTGGGGTTGGGTCTATGTTTTTCCGATAATACACTGACATTTGCGCGTAGAATAAACCTAAGTTATTGATTGCGACTGTATCTTTGGGATCACGTTTTTTTAGTGCAAAATAAGCCTGTTCAGTAAGTTCTTGAAAAGGCTGAGAGAGCGTGGTGCAATGTTGTTCAAGCAAATATTCAGCATAACCAGAAGTCAGAATTGCATAGTTGTGTAAATAGACAGAATCGTTGTATTCAATGTCTTTGGCTTTTAACAGTTTTTGCACATTGGGTTGGGCCTTCTGGATTTGAGCCTTAATCTGTGGTTCAATTTTGGCCAGATTTTTGGTTGCTAATACTTGATCGCTTAAATCTTCTATGGCTTGAATTTCATCATCGTTGATATCTGCATAGCTAATTGAAGCGTTGAGTGATAATAAAAAAATAAGAATTTTAATTTTCATTGTTGATTCTGCGTTTATCTATTCTTTGAAATAATTGTATACAAGCCAAGAAGAAACATCAAAAATTGTTCTATTAGAATTAAAAAAGCATCCAGTAAACTGAATGCTTTTTTTCTTAGCGGTCATCCATGACTATTGAATAGGTGGATGCTGTAATTGGTTTAACTCTTTTTTACTGAAACCTCTAGAGACAAGTACCTTCTTAATCCCAGTAATCACATCCTGATCTGTCGCTTTCATCAAAGCTGATAAAAGTTGATCATTGGATTTACAAGAGCAATCATTTTCAACACATGCAATTTGATTTTTATGTTCATTTTGCAATGTATCTTCAGCCGTAAACAGCTTTTGCCAAAAACTCATAGAGCCTTCATACACAACCTAACATAGTTCGAAATATAGCCGTTTTTTAATAAAATACAAGATCTGAGAGAAATAGATGATCGAGTTATAGGCTGATTTTTTCGATGATTTGAGATGTTTTAAACGGTTTGTTAAAAGACCATGATTTAAATGAATTATAACTTAATGATATATCAATAAATAATTTAAACAAATAGCTGCCATGTCAATTTACATGGCAGTCAAATCTTGTAATAAATTGTTTAAATTTTTTCGAGAAGAACCCCAGATTCTACATGATGGGTGTAAGGGAATTGATCAAACATCGCAAATTTCACAATCTTATGGGTTTTAAGCAAGGTTTTTAAATTGTCGTGTAATGTATCCGGATTGCATGAAATATAAAGAATACGTTGAAAACCTTGCAAAAGCATTAACGTATCGTCATCAATCCCTGCACGCGGTGGATCGACAAAAACTGTATCAAACTCATAGCCCTGAATGTCTATTTCTGCTTCTTGTAAACGACGGAATTCACGTTCTCCGTTATAGGCCTGAGTAAACTCTTCTGCTGAAAGACGTGCAACTTGAATATTGTCGATCTGATTTTGTTGAATATTCCACTGTGCCGCGTACACCGAAGATTTTGCTAATTCAGTTGCCAAAACACGGTTAAAGCTCAAGGATAAGGGTAGGGTAAAGTTACCATTACCACAGTATAACTCGAGTAAGTCTTTATTTTTGCCCTCTACTGACTGACAAGCCCATTGCAACATTTTTTGGCAAACTTGTGCATTGGGTTGAGTAAAGCTACTTTCAATTTGCTTATATTGAAATTTACGCTCAAAGACTTTTAATTCTTCAACAACAAATTCATCGGTTAAGATAACTTTTTGTCCGCGACTGCGGCCAATGATTTTAACATTCAACTTATCAGCCAATTGTTTTGCTAAAACTTCCCATTCTTCACTGAGTGGTGCACGATAAATCAATGAAACCAGCATTTCGCCCTTGAGCGTTGCTAAAAAATGCACTTCAAAAAGACGTTTTGATAAGACTAAATCGGCTTTTAGCTCAGCCAATAAAACTGGCATGAGCTGATTTATACTTCGATCTGCAATCGGAAATTCATCAATGCGAGCAACGGTTTTTTGTTGATTTTCATCTCGTTCAAACATGGCATAGAACATATCATCTTCGGTATGCCAAATTCTGAATTCTGCACGCATACGAAAGTTTTGTTCAGGTGAAGCAAATACTTCTAATGATGGTGGATTAAATTCTGCGAATTGAGTTTGGATTCGTTCAATTTTGGCATCAAGCTGTTGTTGATAAGATGAAGTCATATAAATCAGAAAAACATTGGAATTAAGCAGTAGCGATGGTATCAAAAATAGGAACAGATGGACACAATATTGCAGTCCATCTTTGTCAATTTATTGAGAATGGCTTGTGTATTTAATAATCCTAAGTTTTCTTTAGCAAAACTATAATGTGGAGCAACCGTTTAACACTTGCTTAAGTGCTTAACCAAATAATCAATAAAAACTCTTACTGCAGGAAGTAAGCCACGGCGCGAAGGATAAACAGCATGAAAGATCCCATGCGGTGCTTTCCAGTTAGGTAAGACACGGACCAATTCACCTGTTGCGACAAAATCATTGGCAATGGTGTCTGGAAGTAAGGCAATACCACAATTTTGACTGGCTAATTTTGCCAACATCATTAAATCGGAACCCATGAGTATAGGGTTAACTTTAATTTTTTTCTGCTGGTTTTCACTGTCATGTAACACCATTTGTTGGTCTAAATGTTCATCAACCATACTTAAAATGCGGTGTTCAGACAAGTCTTCAGGTTTTTTCAGCATACCAAATTCATTTAAATATGCTTGACTTGCAAGGAGATGCTGTTCAATTTGTCCAAATTTTCTCAGCACTAAGCTCGGGTCATCATCTAGATTTGCGCGAACACGCAAGGCAACATCAAAACCTTCATTGATAATATCTACTCGGCGATTACTCACTAGAAGTTGTACTCTGATTTCAGGGTAAGCTTTTAAAAAATCGGGAAGAATTTTGGATAATTCACTTTGTGCAACAGTTACAGGGACACTTACTTTAATAACACCACGAGGTTGTTCGCTAAGATGATCGACCAAATCATGCGCTGATTGTGCAGCATTCATCATCACTTGGGCATGGCGGTAAATATTCATACCAATGTCAGTAACAGCAAAATGACGAGAACTCCGCTGAATTAAACGAACTCCTAATTTTTCTTCTAAATTATATACACGGCGACTGAGCTTGGATTTAGGGATATCCGTTGCACGTTCAGCCGCACTGAATCCCCCATGCTCTACAACCAAACCAAAGCAGTAAAAGTCATCCAAATCAGTGAGCATAAATACATTCCATAATTGCAACAATGATGCACTATTAAACTTAACTGTTGCATCAAGTCAACTTATTAATTGTGAAAATTTTCTAAGATTAGGCATTGCCTGTCATGAGAATATTCTGAACTTGCTTATATTCTTCTAATCTCAAAAGGTCTTTAGTCGTCGGGTGTGGAATACGGGTGATATCCATGTTATCAGCAACATCTGCCAGTTTTACCACACGTGCAATTGGATTCTTTACTGTACGGTAGGCAGCTTCGATTCTAGATTCGCCTTCTTTTTTGGTTAAGGCAACAACGGCATCGACAATTTCTTGACTAAAGCCAAGTGAGATTAAATCGACCACAGTGGTATCGGTATCTTCCAAGATGTCGTGTAATACAGCAACAATCTGTTGATTGGGTGTTTTAACTTTGAACATCAACCTCAGAGGGTGAAAAATATAAGGCTGTTGTGCTTTATCTTTTTGGCCTGCGTGTTTACGAGCTGCTAAAGCAATCGCTTTTTCAATCGTTGACATAATATCCTTAGCTTTGTTTCGTGTATTTATTAAATATTAAAAGCAGTTTTAGATTTATCTAAAACGAGTGTTAAATTTCTCTAACTCGTTTAAAATACAATTTTATTCTGTTCCAAAGCGTATGCCATTTCAACTGATCACTTTAGAAAATTCTCAAGAAAATGTTACATGCCCACATTGCCGACATGCGGTCATTGATTGGAATGAAGAACAATATCTACAACCATGTATGCATACCTTGTTTATTGCGATGGATTTGGGCTTTGAATATATTTCAGATGCATTTGAAGCGACCATGCAGCGTAGCGTCGATGAAATCCATGCTCATGATGATCAGGGATTGAATATTTTAAATGAATTATCTGAGAGTAGTTATCCTCATTATCTGATTTATAAAATAAGCTTAGGTGTTGTAGGGGATCAAGATTTTTATCGTTATATTGGATTTGGCGCTTAAATTTTAAGATTGGTAGTTATTCGGTTTAAATACTGCGCAATTGAATATCGTGTTTCTTTTAGCCTACTCTTATTAAAATTCCAAATAGTAATTAAAAATAGCGGAGTAGGCTTATATTTTCTGTTGTAGGCGCTGTTGATTTCATCTCCTACAACTTGAGTTTTATCATTACAATATAGAAATTAAGCTACATTCTATAAATCTTGAATAAGCTATTGTTTAACTCGAAATCGCGTTATTTTAAAAAAGCACTTTTTGAACGCTCAACTTCAGTCAATAACCATTCAACAAATTTAGCAATGAGAGGCGTTTGCTGTTGTTCTGCATAGACAAAATAATAGGCACGTGAACCTTTTAGTTTTATTTCTGATGCGATAATTAAATCACCTGAGCGCAGTTCTTTTTCCAGGAGTTTTTGTGGAATAAGTGCAACCCCCATATGATGAATTGCTGCCACCGCAAGCATCGAAAATAATTCATGACGTTGTCCTTCTAATGTAAAAGGATGCTCATAACCAGAAACTTCAAACCACTCTTTCCAAATATAGGGGCGTGTGGTTTGTTGAAGTAAGGGCAGCGTGGCAATCTCTTCCGCCGATAAGCTGCGACGTAAATCTCCAGAAGGTTCTCTTAGCTCTGGAAAATGCTTAAAAATTAACTCAGCAGAACACACAGGAACAACATCTTCATTCATTAGATAGTGGACTTTTGCACCTGGCCAATTTTCAATTTGTGCAGGCGTACCTGTATATATTGCAGCGTCAAAAATATGCTCACTGAACAAAAAAGGTTTGGTACTGGTTTCTAAATGAATGGTAATTTCAGGGTATATTTCATTGAATTTATACAGTCGGGGTAAGAGCCAGCGTGTTGCAAATGTCGGTACAACCCCCAATTTTAGAGTACCACCTAAACCCTTATGACTCATTAAATCGAGTGTGCTTTGCTCAATACCCAATAAATGAGTTTTGATGTTTTTATAATAATGCTCACCTGCTTGGGTTAATTCAACGCCATGCCGTGTTCTGTTAAATAAATTGAGTCCTAAAAAATCTTCGAGTTGTTGTACTTGGCGAGATATGGCACTTTGAGTAAGATGCAACTCCTGAGCTGCAAAGGTATAACTTAGGTGCTTGGCAGCCGCTTCAAAACATATCAGTGATTGTAATGAAGGAATCATTCTACGCATATTCATTCCTTGAATATCAAAGTTAAATAATGGCTAAATTTAATCTATTTATATCTAGCAAAAAGAGCTTAAACCAAAGTAGATGTTTGCAATGAAACTTTCATCAAACCACTTGGTTTTATCTAAAATAAAAATTTATAAGAGGACGTAAAGGTGATAAAAGTTCGCTAAAAAGCCTCGTTTAATACCAACATAATTGAACAGTAGTCATTGAGCGAGCCATGTTATAAAAACACAAGATATGCGTAAATGGAATATCTGAGTGAGTATTAATCGTTTGAAAGTATGAATTTTCACACCTAACATCAGTACTAAGACAACAAGATATGTTCAGCAAAGGATGCTATGAATCAAATGGTTAATTCTACAAAAACGGCACGCGTTCAATTTAACTGGCAAGATCCATTTTTATTGGAACAGCAACTTACTTCTGAAGAACGCATGATTCGTGATGCTGCTTATGCCTATTCTCAAGACAAACTGATGCCAAGAGTTTTGGAACAATTCCGACATGAAAAAACAGATGCTTCTATTTTTCGTGAAATGGGTGAATTGGGTTTGTTGGGACCGACAATCCCTGAAGAATATGGGGGCGCAGGTTTAAACTATGTCAGCTACGGTCTCATTGCCCGTGAAATTGAACGTGTAGATTCGGGTTATCGTTCAATGGCAAGTGTACAAAGCTCATTAGTGATGGTGCCTATCAATGAATTTGGTAATGAAGAGCAAAAACAAAAGTACTTACCAAAATTAGCTTCTGGCGAGTTTATTGGATGTTTCGGTTTAACAGAACCTGATCATGGTTCAGATCCAGGCAGTATGATTACCCGTGCCAAAAAGGTCGAAGGTGGTTATCGTTTGACTGGTGCAAAAATGTGGATCACCAATAGTCCAATCGCTGATGTATTTGTGGTCTGGGCTAAAGAAGTTTCTGCTGAAGGCAATGTTGGTGAGATTCGTGGTTTTATTCTAGAAAAAGGTTGGGAAGGACTTTCTGCACCTGCGATTCACGGCAAGGTCGGTTTGCGTGCATCGATTACCGGTGAAATTGTAATGGACAATGTTTTTGTTCCTGAAGAAAATGCATTTCCCGAAATTCGTGGTTTGCGTGGACCATTTACTTGTTTAAATAGTGCACGTTACGGTATTGCATGGGGCGCGATGGGGGCGGCAGAGTTTTGCTGGCATACAGCACATCAATATACGATGGATCGTAAACAATTTGGACGTCCACTGGCCGCAAATCAATTGGTGCAAAAGAAACTTGCAGATATGCAAACTGAAATTGCTTTAGGACTGCAGATCGCATTACGCTTTGGACGTATGAAAGATGAAGGCATCGCTTCTGTAGAAGGAACTTCACTGATTAAGCGAAACAATTGTGGTAAAGCCTTAGATATCGCACGTGTTGCTCGTGACATGATGGGTGGCAATGGCATCAGTGATGAATTTGGTGTTGCTCGCCATCTGGTCAATCTTGAAGTCGTCAACACTTATGAAGGTACACATGATGTACATGCCTTAATTCTCGGGCGTGCACAAACAGGTATTGCTGCCTTTAGTAACTAAAAATCAACTGTTTTAAAACAGGGATGCTTAAAGTTAGCATCCCTTATAGGATTTTTTGCCTTAAATTTTATAAAAACTAAGGTAAAAATAAATCAATGATAAAAGGATTCATCGTGAAAAATATCTGATTATTCTTTTAACTCTCATACTTAACTCTAGATTCATGCAATAAAAATAACAAAGAAATAAGTAGAGAGAAAGATAAAAAGTGACCGATGACTCATTTGGGAAAATGAGGTAGAGGAAAATGAACAATGATGTTCGATCAGTTACAACTTCAACAAAATTATCCATGCCATCCAATATTGGAACTTTTGAAAAAATAGGCCCAAATACTTGGAAATGGGCACTTTTATTCGCTTATTTCGCTATGGTCGTCGATGGCGTAGATATCATGTTGTTATCCTATAGCTTAACCAGTTTAAAAGGTGAGTTTGCATTATCTACTTTTCAGGCAGGGGCTTTAGGCAGTGCATCTCTAGCAGGCATGGGGATTGGTGGGATTTTAGGTGGATGGGCATGTGATAAGTTTGGCCGAGTACGTACCATTGCCAATTCTGTATCGTTTTTTTCAGTTGCAACATGTTTGTTAGGCTTTACCCAAAGTTTTGAACAATTTATGGCATTACGATTTATTGGCGCATTAGGGATTGGGGCCCTTTATATGGCATGCAATACCCTTATGGCTGAATACGTTCCTACAACGTATCGAACTACGGTATTGGGTACATTACAAACAGGGCAAACCGTTGGATATATTGTTGCCACATTATTAGCTGGTGCAATTATTCCTGAGCATGGTTGGCGAGTCTTGTTTTTTATCACGGTTATTCCAGCTTTTATCAATATTTTCTTGCAACGCTTTGTACCTGAACCAAAGTCTTGGCAGCTCAACAAAATCAATCAGCTTCAAGGCAAAAAACCAGTTGAAGCCACAGTACCAGAGAAACCGAAAAGTGGCAGTATTTATAAACAAATTTTTGCCAACTTTAAGCATCGTAAAATGTTTTTATTGTGGATGACTACGGCATTCTTCTTACAATTTGGTTACTACGGAATCAACAATTGGATGCCAAGTTATCTAGAAACAGAAGTGCATATGAACTTTAAGAATATGACCAGTTATATGGTGGGTTCATACACAGCAATGATTTTAGGTAAGATCTTAGCGGGATATCTGGCTGATAAATTTAATCGTCGTGCAGTATTTGTGTTCGGTACTATAGCCAGCGCTGTCTTCTTACCTGTGATTATTATCTTTAATACACCAGACAATATTTTGTACTTATTGATCACTTTTGGTTTCTTATATGGCATTCCTTATGGCGTAAATGCGACCTATATGGCGGAATCATTTTCTACTGATGTGCGAGGTACAGCAATTGGTGGTGCATATAACATTGGGCGAGTGGGTGCAGCTATTGCCCCAGCAACCATTGGTTTCCTTGCTTCGGGCGGAACATTTATGACGGCATTTATCGTGATGGGCGCAGCTTACTTTGTTGCAGGGGTACTGCCTGGCTTATTTATCAAAGATCGTCAATATGACCCACAACAACATTAGTCAACGCTTGTTTAAACAGATTTAATAAATCGCAAAATTGAGGAGTATTCACTTACTCCTTACATAGAGGTAGAACATATGGGTGCATTACAAGGAGTTCGAGTTTTAGATTTGAGTCGAGTACTGGCAGGTCCGTGGTGTGGACAAGTTCTTGCAGATCTAGGCGCCGAAGTGATTAAGATTGAACGCCCTAAAGTGGGTGATGATACCCGTATGTGGGGTCCGCCTTGGATGCGTGATCAACAGGGTAAAGCGACACGAGAATCTGGGTATTACCAATCTGCGAATCGCAATAAATCCTCAGTGGCAATTGATATGGCAACGCAAGATGGACAGCGATTATTACAACAAATGGTGAAAACCGCAGATATTTTGATTGAAAACTTTAAAGCAGGATCCTTGAAAAAATATGGATTGGATTATGAAACCCTCAAGCACATTAATCCAAAATTGATCTATTGCTCTATCACTGGTTTTGGTCAAGATGGACCGCGTGCAGAAGAACCGGGTTATGACTTTATCATTCAAGGTATGTCTGGCTTGATGAGTATTACTGGCGAAAAAGAAGGTGAGGTTGGGGCAAGCGCACAAAAAGTTGGTGTAGCAGTGGTCGATATCCAAACAGGGCTATATGCAACAATTGCGATTCAGGCAGCACTGATTTCTCGTCAGCAAACTGGTGTGGGGCAATATATTGATATGTCTTTGCTGGATGTACAGGTTGCTGGACTCGCCAACCAAGGTATGAACTATTTAAGTTCAGGTGTCGCTCCCCAAAGAATGGGCAATCATCATCCCAATATTGTGCCTTATCAGACTTTTAAAGCGCAAGATAAGGAATTTATTCTAGCTTGTGGTAATGATAAACAATTTAAAGACTTATGTATTGCTATTGGAAAACCTGAATTGTTAGATCAACCCAATTATCTCCGTAATCAAGATCGAGTGAAGTATCGTCAAGAATTGGTCGGTTTGTTGTCCGAATATTTTTTATCAAATACCGCAAAGCATTGGGTCGATGTAATTCATGCGGTAAAAGTACCTGTTGGCGTGATTAATTCAGTTGCTGATGCTTTAGATGAACCTCAAATTCAATATCGTAAAATGGTGGTCAATATTCCACATTCAGATAATCCTAATTTTAATGTGATTGGTTCACCGATTAAAATGACAGGAACACCTGTTGAATATCGCAATGCGCCACCACGCTTAGGAGAACATACCAAAGTGATTTTAGAAGAATTTTGTTCAGATGATGAATTATTACAATTAAAGCAACAAGGGGTTATTGAGGGTATTGGCTTATAATCGGCTGATTTTAAGAAATATTGAAATCAAAGCATATGATCAATCAAAGTTATGTCTTAATTGGAGTTCTTCAATGCCGCATTAATCATTCAAACCCTCCTTTTTTAAGGAGGGCATCCTGAATCATTTAAAATAACAATATGAAAGAATTACGCTGTAGTGGGAATAATCCGTTGTTGCATCAACACTTGTTGTGCAATATAAGGTTTTTCGTTATCTTTGGGTTGA
Source organism: Acinetobacter sp. LipI_19 (assembly GCF_058242925.1). Taxonomy (NCBI): domain Bacteria; kingdom Pseudomonadati; phylum Pseudomonadota; class Gammaproteobacteria; order Moraxellales; family Moraxellaceae; genus Acinetobacter; species Acinetobacter sp. LipI_19. Next base: position 1,726,494 of record NZ_JBZAYK010000001.1, on the reverse strand, counting down.
ATTGCATGCCATTGATCATTGGCATTGAGTTCCCAAGCACGAATGTTGTCCTTTAAATAACTGAGTAGCCCATATTCAATAATCTGTTTTTTAAGCTTTTTATCTTCAATCGGGAAGCAAGTTTCGACCCGAGAAAATAAGTTGCGACCCATCCAGTCAGCACTTGCGCAGTATAAGTCCTCATTCGCATCATTATAAAAATAATAAACACGAGTATGTTCTAGGAAGCGCCCAACAATCGAACGAACTTTAATATTTTCAGAAAGCCCTTCAATTTGTGGTCTTAAACAACAGATTGAACGGATAATCAGCTCTATTTTAACCCCAGCTTGAGATGCTTTATACAAAGCTGTAATGAGTTTAGGTTCAGTCAATGCATTGACTTTAATGATGATACGGGCTTTTTTACCTGCTTTTGCATGTGCCGTTTCTTGCTCAATCAAATGTAACAGCTGAGAGTGTAAGGTGAAGGGAGCATGAAAGAGTTTTTTTAACTTTAACAATTTACCCATACCAGTCAGCTCTTGGAAGATCTTATGTACATCTTCACAAATTTCATCATTTGTGGTGAGTAAACCATAGTCGGTATACATTCGTGCATTTCCCGCATGATAGTTGCCTGTACCAAGATGTACATAACGTTTAAGTTTATCGATTTCTCGTCGCACAATTAAAATCATTTTGGCATGGGTTTTATAACCGACAATACCATACACCACAACTGCGCCAGCTTCTTGCAGAAGATTTGCGACGATAATATTGGATTCTTCATCAAAACGCGCACGTAACTCGATAATCGCTGTAACTTCTTTCCCATTGCGAGCAGCTTCTGCCAGCACTTGTACAATTTCCGAGTCTGGGCCACTACGATATAAGGTTTGTTTAATTGCTAAAACATTGGGGTCTTTTGCCGCTTCTTTGAGTAGATTGATAACGGGCTGGAAAGAATCAAATGGATGGTGTAAGAGTAAATCTTGCTTGCTTAATATTTCAAATATTTTATTTGAATTTCTTAGGGCTTTTGGAATAACAGCTTGATAAGGCTTAAATCTTAATTCTGGAATATCAAAATCGGTAATCAGTCGCGTTAAATTGACAGGACCATTTACTTGATAAAGATGTTGTGGATCTAAATCAAATTGTTCTAATAAATAATCATTAATTGAGTTTGGGCAATTATCTGCGATTTCTAAACGAACTGCGCGACCAAAACGACGTGAAGATAATTCATCTTTCAATGCCACTGCCAAATCATCGACATCTTCTGCCAAGGTTAAATCAGCATTACGGGTGACACGGAATTGGTAGCATCCTGTTGCTGTCATACCGGGAAATAAATCACTGATATGTTGTTGGATAATGGCTGACAATAAAATGTAATGTTCTGCACCGTCTGTGAGCTCGTTCGGTAAGCGCACTACACGCGGTAAAGAACGCGGAGCGGGTACAATGGCCAATTCTATTTGACGACCAAAAGCATCTTTTCCTTCTAAGGTGACAATAAAGTTTAAACTTTTATTGACCAAACGCGGGAAAGGGTGAGCAGGATCTAAGCTAATTGGTGTTACAACAGGTTGTACTTGCTTAAAAAAGTAATTTTTAATCCATTCCGTGTGTTTTTCTAAAATGTCATTATATTGGATGAATTTGATGCCATAGTTTTCTAATGCAGGCAATAACACATGATTTAAAGTGTCGTATTGCTCTTGAATCGCAAGATGTGCGTTATGCGAAATTTGCTCAAGAATCACTTCGTTTGGAATACCATCCGGTGCCGTGGTAAGGGTTTTGAAATCCAGTTGTTTCATTAATCCAGCGACACGAATTTCAAAAAACTCATCTAAATTACGTGAAAAAATAATGAGAAAATTCAACCGTTCAAGCAAAGGATGAGCTTCATCTTTTGCTTGGGCTAACACACGTTTATGAAATTCTAGTAAGGAAATTTCACGATTAATATAGCTGCTTGAGCTATGTTGAAATTCAGGCGTGGTTAAACTTTTTGAAGCGGGCATGATCTGCGTCATTTGAAACTGTCTTAACGACCTTGAAGGGCATAGTAAGTATTCTACATGACAAATTTGTTACAGATAGCTAAAATGTTGAAAATTGTCTTAAACTTAAACGATTAAAAAATATTAATTTTTTAATCGTTTAATCATGTAGAAAAAAATAAAATCTGTTTAGACAAAATGCCAATTGATACGATGTACCAAGACAATATTATTACAAATTAAAATTTGCATTGCTCATTTTTGAGTTTGAGCTCATATGTTTTCTGTTCAGACATCAGTTTTATTTTTACATAATAGGGATTTTGGCGTTGGAACTCATTTTCAAAAAGTAAATGACAATTTTCAAGCATACCTTCCATTAAAAGTTGCAGGGTCTTTTCTTTACCCACGCTGTTTGAAAATTGGTTAAAATCTGCTGATGTAATTAAGCCTTGCAAATCAACATGATCATGATACATATGAATTTTCTCAATCACCGTGTTTTGATCAATTTGTACAGGAAGTACGCGAGAGTCTTCTTCACTTAACGCAGTTAAAACATCATCTAAATTTTGTTGATCTATAATTTTATAATGCTGCCCAATCAACTTCTTTTGAATCAAATAATCATCTAATTCAGTTGCATAACTATTCTGAGAAATGAGTAAGTATACTGACATTGCGAATAAAGGAATTATTTTAAATTTCATTTGAATTATACACATATTAAAAGTATGGATTTTATTATACTGAAACAAAAAATAAGCACCATAGTCGGTGCTTATTTTTATTGAAAGAATATAGTTTAGTCTTTGTTTAAATTTTCATTGATTAAAAATTCGACCAAGGCTTTTTGTGCATGTAAGCGGTTTTCTGCTTCATCCCAAACCACCGCATTTTTGTGATCCAGCATATTTTCTGAAACTTCTTCACCACGATGGGCAGGTAGACAATGCATAAATAGACAATCTGGATGTGCTAAATCCATTAGTTTTTCATTGACTTGGTAAGCGGAAAAGGCTTTTTCACGAATTTTTTGTTCTTCTTCTTGGCCCATACTTGCCCAAACATCAGTCACGATCAAATCTGCATTCACTGCTGCGTCTTCTGCCGATTCAAAAAGTTCAACGCAATGTGCAAATTCAGAAAGAAATTCAGGTTTTGGTTCATAGCCTTTCGGTGAAGCAATTTTTAACTTGAAGCCCCACATGTGCGCAGCTTCAATATATGAATTACACATGTTATTGCCATCACCAATCCATGCTACCGTTTTGCCATTGATCGAACCACGATGTTCAACAAATGTTTGTACATCTGCAAGTAGCTGGCAAGGGTGGTGGTCATCAGTTAACGCATTGATAACAGGGACTGTTGAGTATTCAGCAAAACGTTCAACAATATCATGACCAAATGTACGAATCATCACGATATCAAGCATGCTGGATATTACTCGTGCAGAATCTTCAATTGGCTCACCACGACCCAATTGAGTGTCGCGTGATGAAAGGAAAATTGCACTGCCTCCAAATTGGCTCATACCAGCTTCGAAAGATACACGAGTACGGGTACTCGACTTTTCAAAAATCATCCCCATGACTTTTCCAACAAAGGGTTGAAATACTTCGTTGTTGTGTTGTTTTCGCTTTAACTCTTGAGCACGTTCAATGATACGGTTAAGTTCAGCAGTGGATAAATCACGTAAAGTAAGAAAATGTCGTAGAGCCATGGTTACTCCACAATAATTGTTTAGTCAAAACCAATAGGGAAATTGACCAACAATTCATTGTTGGTGGTTGATGAAAATAAAAAGGAGAATCAGCTAATATACTATATGAATATGAAAACGCAAAAAAATTAGACCTTTTGATGTCCCTCTAAGAAGCGATCTACACAATAACTTACGCAGTTGAGTATTTCTTGATCAGAATCTTTGATTTCAATCCCCATTAAAATCCGCCATTCTAAATTTCTGAGAATTCCAAAATAAAATTGTGCTGAAAATAAGGGGTTTGGGCAAGTGAGTATTTGATTTTCTACACAACGCTCTAAGGCGCATGCAATAGAAAGTTGTACTTGCTTTGGTCCCTTCTCATGAATATAGACAGCTAATTGTGGATCCTTTTGGGAGCGCTCTAAAACCAAGCGTATGAAAGCAATATTTTCAGGAATGATCATATGCTTATAAAAGTTAATTAAGGTATTGATCAAATATGCTCTGAGCTCATTCAACGCGGGGTTAAATGGAATACAGATATCCTTAAAAAATAAATCACGACGATAGTCACAGATCGCTGTAAATAGACCTTCTTTACTGCCAAAATATTTGTAAATCGAGGCTTTTGATCCGCCTGCATGATTCACGATGTCATCTAAAGATACTGCATCATAACCGTTCTCTAAAAAAAGATCGTTTGCACTAATCAGTAATGCCAAGCGACGTTCATGCCCACGTTTAGTTTGTGGAAAATCACATCCTGTAGCTTCAACTTGTGCTAAATCTTCGTTCATAAATTACTGATGAAAAATGGGTTGTAACTATTATATCAAAGATGTCAATAAATTTCTTAGCAAACATGCTATTGGAAAAAATGATTAAAAAAAGTGTATAAAAATGAAAAAATGAATCAAAATTCATTTTTCTTTGACTAAAGTTTTAGAGTAATATACCTAAATGGTCATATGCGAAATATAAATTATGACTATACTCAAAACTCAATAAACAAGTGACCACTGTGGAAGGGAATATGACACAACAGACGTCTGCAGGCTTAAGATTTAGACAAGCTCTAGAAGTGGAAAAACCATTACAAATTATTGGTACAGTCAACGCTTATGCAGCGATGATGGCGAAACAGGTGGGTTATAAGGCCATCTATCTTTCTGGTGCTGGTGTGGCAAACTATTCTTATGGTTTACCTGATTTAGGTATGACCAGCTTAGACAACGTATTGGAAGATGTTCGTCGTATTACAGAACGTGTAGATACACCCTTACTTGTTGATATTGATACAGGTTGGGGTGGTGCATTTAATATTGCACGTACAATTAAACAAATGATTGGTGCTGGTGCGGCAGCTGTCCATATTGAGGACCAAGTTGCACAAAAGCGTTGTGGTCATCGTCCAAATAAAGAAATTGTTTCTCAACAAGAAATGGTTGACCGCATTAAAGCAGCAGTTGATGCAAAAACAGATTCTAACTTTGTCGTGATGGCACGTACAGATGCATTGCAAAAAGAAGGGTTGCAAGCCGTGATTGATCGTGCTTGTGCATGTGTCGAGGCTGGCGCAGATGCGATCTTTGCTGAAGCAATGACGGACATTACCATGTATAAAACAGTCTGTGATGCAGTAGGTGTTCCTGTTCTTGCAAATATTACAGAGTTTGGTGATACACCTTATTACACCACTCAAGAGTTAGCTGAACAGGGCATTAGCATGGTGTTGTATCCACTGTCTGCAACACGTGCAATGCAAAAGGCTGCCCTAGAAGTCTTCCGTTCAATTCGTGAAAATGGTACACAAGTCAATGTACTGGATAGCATGCAACAACGAAAAGAACTTTACGAATTCCTTGATTATCACACTTTCGAAAACACTCTAGATAAACTGTTCACCCAGGAGAAATAATAAAATGGCTGAAGGAAAAGTACTTACAGGCGCAGGATTGCGCGGTCAAGTTGCAGGTAAAACAGCACTTTCTACAGTAGGTAAGAGTGGCGCAGGCTTAACTTATCGTGGTTATGATGTGCAAGACCTTGCGGAAAATTGCCAATTTGAAGAAGTTGCATATCTTATTTTCTTTGGTGAATTGCCTACAGCAGAACAGTTGGCGACATATAAAGCCAAATTAAAATCACTTCGCCAGTTACCACTAGCTTTAAAAGAAGTGTTGGAGCGTATACCTGCTGATTCACACCCAATGGATGTGATGCGTACAGGTGTTTCAATGTTAGGTAATCTGGAAACTGAAAAATCATTTGATCAACAGCAAGATGTGGCAGATCGTATTCTTGCAACTTTGCCAGCGATCATTTGTTATTGGTACCGTTTTAGTCATGATGGTGTACGTATTGAAGAAAATACTGATGACGATTCAATCGGTGCACAATTCTTGCATTTACTGCGTGGTGAAAAGCCAAATGAATTACATGAACAAGTGATGAATGTTTCGTTAATTCTTTATGCTGAGCATGAGTTTAACGCTTCAACATTTACTGCGCGTGTTTGTGCTTCAACATTGTCTGATATGCATTCGTGTATTACTGGCGCAATTGGTTCATTGCGTGGACCATTGCATGGTGGTGCAAATGAAGCTGCGATGGAAATGATTGAAAACTGGACATCTCCAGAACAAGCTGAACGTGAAATGTTGGGTAAACTTGAGCGTAAAGAAAAGATCATGGGCTTTGGTCATGCGATTTATAAAGACAATGACCCGCGTAATGGCATTATTAAAATTTGGGCTGAGCGTTTAGCAAATGATGTTGGTGATACAGTGCTTTACCCAGTTTCAGTACGCTGCGAAGAAGTGATGTGGCGTGAGAAGAAGTTGTTCTGTAATGCGGATTTCTTCCACGCATCTGCATATCATTTCATGGATATTGCAACAAAACTATTCACACCAATTTTTGTGATGTCGCGTGTTACAGGATGGGCTGCGCATGTAATGGAACAACGTGCTGACAATCGTATTATTCGTCCAAGCGCGGATTATACTGGTCCTGAACTCCGCAAAGTTGTACCGATCACTGAGCGTTCTGCGGCGTAATAAGTTGATCAAGATTGATAAAAGCAGTAAAAAAAGCCTCCTAAGAGGCTTTTTTTATTTGGGAGGCTGACCCGCAGGAAATAAAACCACAGCTTCTTCACGGCTATATCCTTCATCAAAAGGTAAGCTGAGTGATTCAAAGGTAATCAGCACCCCTTTGTTTTTTGGCAGTTCAAAAGCCTGTTTAAGTTTAATCTCTGGACTGTAACTGGTTAAATTCTGTTGAAGACTTTGATATTGCGGAGTGGATATTGTAAATATCGAGCCATAAATTGTTTTAAATGGGGCAGAGCTTTGAGTATCAGAAGATCTTTGTTCGAGTAGATTAACATTAACGTCTTGAAGCACGATATTTTTAAGTGGTTTAAGCTGAGTCTTTATGTTTAAAAGTTTTTGCTGGAAGGCTTGTTGATCTGTAATACCTGTAAAATTTTCATCGTATTTGAGAAGATCATAGCGTTTTTCACTCAGTGAATAGCGATAAACTCTTGGAATCTCATAGCTTGCTGAATTTTCAAGAATTAAAACCGCTTTTTTATTTGAATCATAGCCGAGGACTTCAAGTGAAATATTGCTATAACTTTTTGCAAAAGCGAGAGAGCTAAAACTGAATAAGAGCGTCGATGTGATTATTTTTAACACGATTTATCCTCATTATTTTATTGGTAAGAGCAAAACAGCATCTTCAATATCATAACCCGTTTCCTCAGGGATTCCGAAGTATTTGACAATAACTAACATCTTATTCTGATGTGGCACGACGTAATTCTGAGTGATTTTTATTGTTTTAGCATATTGCACAGCTTGTTCATTTTTACTTTTTAAAGAAGCTGTTGTAACTTTGTATATGGTTTTATATTGAGGAACCTTTTGGGATGGATCATGCCAAGCAGGAATGTAATGAGTTTGATTTTTCACCATTTGAATTTTTGCTTTATTGGCATTTCCTACGAGTAAAGGTATTAAACGCTTTTTAATTTTGTTTAGATCTTTTTCAAACTGGATACCATCTTGATCATAGTCAATTTTATGCGTTTTGGGATTGATATATAAGGATCGCACTTCGATCAGATGATCTGGTATTTTGCTGTTGAGCTGATAATAATATAACTGCGGCAAGCGTCCACGCCCATCTTCATAATGTCGTAACAGATAAAGTTTTTGTTGTTTTACTTCATAACCTAATACTTCTATTGTTTGTCCACCACCGACAGTTGCATAACAATGTAATGACGTTGTAAGGATAGTGGTGGTGATTATATGTTGTAGAAATTTCATCCGCAAATATTCTTAATATGTTTTAATGTATCTTGCTTAAATATTGTTTAGATTAAAATGGTGTTTGAGTAAAAATAAATGACAATACAAACTTAAATAAAATACTGAAGAATAAAAAAGCACATGATTAGGCTTCTTTTAATTCCATAAATACTAGATATAACAAAAGGAGATCGTATTGATCTCCTTAATTAAACTTCGCTTACGAATAATTAAAAATGTTCAGCAGTTGCTAAATTCCACATTCTAAAATAGAAGTTTTCTTCATCTTTATTTTCACAACTGAGCAATTCGCCGTCTTTCATCCAAAAGTGCAATTGAGCATAGTTCTTGATTTCACGGTCATTGACTCGTTGTGCTAAATGATGTGCTTTAATCTCAGCAGGATGTTGTAAACCAGCTGCAGCAATCATTTCCGCGAGCGCTTTTAAGGTATTTTTTTGGAAACTAAACACTCGGTCTGCTTTAGATGGCACATCAAGTGCTTTTTGACGTTCTTTGTTCTGCGTTGCAACGCCAACAGGACATTGGTTGGTATGACAACTTTGTGCTTGGATACAACCCACTGCAAACATAAAGCCACGTGCGGAATTGACCCAGTCGGCACCCATAGCCATAGTACTGGCAATATCAAAGGCACTAATAATCTTACCACTTGCACCAATCTTGATTTGAGAACGTAGACCTGCGCCAATCAAGGTATTGTTTACAAAAAGCAAGCCTTCACGTAAAGGCGTACCCATATGATCTATCAGTTCAATAGGGGCAGCACCTGTACCGCCTTCGGAACCATCAACCACGATAAAATCTGGAATGATTTTAGTCAGTAGCATAGCTTTTACAATACTCATAAATTGCCAAGGCTGCCCAATACACAATTTAAAACCAACTGGTTTGCCGTTGGATAGCTCACGTAATTGCTGAATAAAGTGCATCATTTCAATAGGATTGCTAAAAGCAGAATGTGTCGCTGGAGAAATACAATCCACGTCCATAGAAACACCGCGTATTTCGGCAATTTCTTTGGTGATTTTATCTTTGGGAAGGATACCACCGTGCCCTGGTTTTGCTCCTTGTGACAGTTTGATTTCGATCATTTTGATCTGTGGCAGAGCTGCTTGTTGTTTAAATTTTTCAGGATCAAACTTACCATCTAGAGTACGGCATCCAAAATAGCCACTAGCAATTTCCCAAACAATATCACCACCTGGTTCCAGATGATAAGGGCTTAAGCTCCCTTCACCTGTATCATGATAAAAGTTACCTTTTTTTGCACCAGTATTTAAAGCAAGAATAGCATTTGCACTCAAACTACCAAAACTCATCGCTGAGATATTCATAATCGAAGCACTATAAGGCTGTGAGCATTGATCATTACCAATACTAATTCTAAATGTATTAAAATCAGCAGGTGTTTTGGGTGTCATCGAATGGGTTAAAAAACGATAGTCATCTTGATAGACATCAATAATTGAACCAAAAGGCTTATCTGCATTTTCATTTTTAGCACGTTGGTAAACTAAACTTCTTTGTGCACGTGAAAAAGGTAAGGCATCATCATCAGATTCAATGAAATATTGACGAATTTCAGGACGTATATCTTCAAAGAAAAATCGAAAATGTCCCATTAAAGGGTAATTTCTTAAAATAGAATGTTGTGTTTGGATGATATCGGCAAAGCCAATTGCGGCCAGTATGGATGAAATAATCCAAGCTAAATTCAGTACAGTATCTGAAAAAAAGTAATAAATATAATGACCTTCGTTAAAGAAAATAATCCAAGTCAAATATAAAGATACAAATATACAAAGGAACCAAACAGAATAACGGGAGAAAAAAGTATTGAGAAGTTGATGTCGAATTGCTTGAGCAGGACTTGCCATGAAGTGAATATCTCATTCTTTATATAGCGCTAAATTGCCCAAATTGATGAAAAAGCTCAAGTAATGATTTGTTAGACTTGAGAATGGTTCTAGATTAATAATTGAAATATTTATTTTCTAAACAATATGAGTTAATTTAACTGAAATATTTATTCAATATGCGATGAAAACAAAAAGGAATCGAAAATGTTTGAAGAGTTTCTGACAAAATTGTTAAACCCTAGTATCAGTTTTTTAGCCATTTATGTTTCTGTGATCGTTATCATTGCGTATATCGGACTGTTCTTCCAGTTTTTTAAAATTAAAAATCTAAAGCAGGAAAATGAGACGCTAAAACATCAGCTAAGTTCTCAAGCTCACTCAAATATCAGCCTGAGCAAGGGTGAAGGAATTATTTCTTAAAATTATGCTGAAAGTAAATTGATACAAATAAAGCCTGAATTTTCAGGCTTTATTGGATAAGTTTTAATTATTTAGCTTTGAAATTTTGACAGTAATTATATGATCAACCTTACTTCTGATGTAGAACAGGAATTATTAACAGCAATGGACAACTATAAAGCCATTGCTGAAGTGCTTATTGATAAATTAATTACAGAAACAGACCAACCTAAAAAAGTAAAAATTAACGCGGGACACTATTACGAAATACAAGATGCTGATTTTTTAAATGGACAAAAAACGCTATCGGGAGATTGGTCTTTTTTTGTGCATGGAGAGCATTGTATGTTTGAGAATTTAATAACAGGGCAAATTCTTGAAGTTTCGCTTGGAAACAAAGAAAGTATTGGTAATCTTGATCCATATTTTTTTTATAATTTTCTTAAGACAACAGTTGAATTCAATCACTTAACAAAATACTTCGTTAATCCCTTTAGTAGTACTTTAGACTTTTTTGAAAAACTTGAACGACAAAAAATATTGATAATAGATTTCGGAGTTTATCGAAAACTATGAGTATAAAACAGTCTGATAAAAGGACAATAAAGTCACAGCAAAGTCTTCATCTCTAGTGGGATGAAGTGTTTACTTTTCTAATGCCTATGAAAATTTATACTTTAGCAGAACTGAAGTGACTTAAACTCAATACTTCGGTTAAGTCCTCAAGCTCATTCAAATATCAGCTTGAGCAAGGATGAATGAATTATTTCTTAAAATTATGCTGAAAATAAATTGATAGAAATAAAGCCTGAATTTTCAGGCTTTATTTGAGTGTTATTCTGTTAGATTGCGAATTTTATTCGTCAGTGGGAACAAGCATCAAGATAGATTCATTCAACAATCCAGCAATGTCTTCTAATATTTCATCATCAGACAATTCATGATTGAGTTTGACACTTTGTCCATCTGCAATCTGCTTTAAATGTAGTGCAAATTGTTCAGAAATACAGATCGATTCACCATTTGCCCAGAATAATAATTCACGATCCTGTTCAAGATAAATTAAGCGAGAGGCTGGCTCAATTTGTAGTAAATAGCCTTGTTCAAGAACTTCTGCTATATCGCCAGTGCCAATCGCTTCAGCATCTGGAATATTTTCAGGGTACTTTGCTTCAGCCATTAAACTCATAATGGCATCTTCTAACACTTTAGAATTATTTAATTTCGCCAACAATTCAGCTTTTAAATAATCGAGTTCAGCTTGTGTTACTTGCCCAATCGGGGTTTGTTTATTTCGCAATATGTCGAGAAGCGGATTGCGTAGTTGTTGATCTTCGATAAATTTATCGCTGACACGATCCATCATGTCGGCAATATTTGGCATACGGAAACCAAAAGAGTAGGTTAGGCAATCGTCTTCTGCTACTCCGTAATGCGACAATCCTGGTGGAACATAAAGTAAATCGCCTGGCGCTAAAACTTCATCAAAATGGATCTCCATTTCTGGAAGTAGCTTTAACGGCTGTCCTTCGACAAGCTCAGATTCAGCATCACACATTTGTCCAAGTTGCCAACGACGATGTCCATATCCTTGTACAAGAAATACATCATAAAAGTCAAAATGCTGACCTACAGAGCCACCTTTAGCAGCATAAGAGACCATAATGTCATCACGACGCCACTGTGGAATAAAAGGAAATTTCTTCCAAAGTTCAGCTAAATCAAATGAATAATGATCTACAGCTTGAATCAATAAAGTCCAAAGCTTTGGCATTTTCTGAAAATCACCTTTGATGAGTGGTGATGATTTTACTGACCATTGATTTGGATCTTTGTCTTTTTGCTTAATTAGGCGTGCTGTGATGTTTTCATCCAGAGCAAGCTCCATGACATCGTCTGGAACAAGGATATTGGCAATTTCAGGTAAAGCGTTACGAACCAATAATGGTTTTTTTTGCCAGTATTCTGAGAGGAATTGTTCAGCAGTAATTCCGCCAAGAACATCTAAAGGTAGGGACATGAAAATAGCCTAAGCAAATTTGAATCTATAATACGGCTATTGTCTTATGAGATGACAGGTGGTGCAAGTATTTGTAAATTTATTCAAAATATATTTATATAAAAACAGCCCTGCTTTTTGAAAAATTAAAGGAGTTGTAAATTCATGATTTTATAAAATATCTCATAATATATCCGAGATTTGCCTAATTTAAAAGAAAGCATTTTCAATTGGGTTGAGGAATATAGATTTTTTCCTATTTCGTATTATTCTGATCCAAAAAAAGAAATTGCAGACAAAACACTTTTAGTATTGCGTTCGTATCGATAATTGATTATCTAGGGCAAAAATATTTCTATTCCAACTTGGGTGGTGAATGAAGCGCAAGTGAATGATTTTAGTGAGGCGCAATTAAATCAAATTGGGTTAGAGTATTTAAACAAGATGATTCTTGCTTTTGAGTTGGTCTTGATTGGGGACTGCTAAACAGAATCTAAGGCTAAGATTAAAGAAGGGTTGATGTTATTTGCAACGCATTATCAGGATTTATGGGATTAACTCAAAAAGTCTTCTTCCTTTTTAATGCATGAGCAAATAACACAAATCCCATGTAATTATGGAAATTTATAATAAGATCGAGCTTATTATACAGTGTGGAAATTAAGGTAGCGGGATTCCCAACTTCCTTAAAATTCCACATAACTGAATCATTGGCATACCCATCAAAGTGGTTTGGTCTTGCCCAATCATTTGCTCAAATAAACCAATACCAAGACTTTCACACTTAAAGCTACCCGCACAATGCAGAGGTTGATCAATTTCGATATAACGCTCAATTTCAGCCAAAGTTAAGTCACGAAATTTAACATGATAATGCTCGACCAAGGTTTGTTCAAAACCAGAAGCTAAATGTTGCACACTTAAGGCAGTACTAAAAAAGACATTTTTTCCTGAATTGGCTTGTAGCTGTTGAATGGCTTTTTCTACAGATAAAGGTTTACCAATAAAATCTTGTGGTGCATGTTCACGCCAAGCCACCTGATCTGACCCAATCACAATGGCATTTGGATGGTCTTGTACAATGACTTGAGCTTTTTCAAAAGCCAAGCGTTTAGCCAAATCATCGGCATGAGATTCACCCCGTGGTGATTCATCGATTTCAGGAGAAATACAATGATAGTCTAAGCGCAAACGATTCATTAAATCTTTACGGGTTTGGCTCGATGAAGCCAAAATAATTTCATAGTGATTCATCTTTGAATAATTCATGCCTAGTTATACTGCATATTCCATCAAGAGATCTAAGGGAACATACGCCAAAACTGCTTGATGACAGGCTTGTAGTTTTACACGAGGTGCCATGTCATTTTGATAGGCCTCAACCCAACGCGTCACACATAAACACCAAAAATCACCAGGTTGTAGTCCCGGAAAGCCGTGTTCTGGCAGTGGTGTAATTAAGTCATTTCCTACTTTTTGTGAAAAATTTAAAAATTCTGAAGTCATTTCAGCGCATACAGTGTGCTGACCAAGGTCGGTTGTTGCTGTATGACAGAAACCGTTACGAAAATAACCTGTGATTGGAGAAAAACAACAACTTGCTAAAGGTTCACCTAAGACATTTAAACCGTTGATTTTAGGATCGGGATGAAAAGACATAAGCGTATAGAATTTAAAAGTTCGCCCTATAATAATCAAATCTCAACTTTTCTACAGCTTTTCTACAAAAGTATCTAACCTTTTTTTGTGTAATCATTTAGAATCTACGCGATTTTTAATATCTATAAGAGAGCTATACATGAATTTTCAGCGTATGACTGACCTCGATTTAGCAGGCAAGCGTGTACTTATTCGTGAAGACTTAAACGTACCTGTTAAAAATGGTGTGATTACAAGTGATGCACGTTTACGTGCTGCATTACCGACAATTAAATTGGCACTTGAGAAGGGTGCTGCGGTCATGGTGTATTCTCATCTTGGTCGTCCCGTTGAAGGTGAACCAAAAGCGGAACAATCATTAGCTCCTGTTGCTTCTTATTTAACTGAGGCACTTGGTCAAGACGTTAAATTATTCACAGATTATTTAGATGGGGTTGAAGTTGCAGCAGGCCAAGTTGTATTACTTGAAAACTGTCGTTTCAATGTGGGTGAAAAGAAAAATAATGCTGAACTTTCAGCAAAATATGCAGCACTTTGTGATGTTTTTGTGATGGATGCATTTGGTACAGCGCATCGTGCAGAAGCATCAACTGAAGGCGTAGCACGTTTAGCAAAAGTCGCAGCAGCGGGCCCTTTGCTTGCAGCTGAATTAGATGCTTTAGGTCGTGCGCTGCAAACACCAGAAAAACCAATGGTCGCAATTGTTGCAGGTTCTAAAGTTTCTACTAAGCTTGATGTTTTAACTTCACTTTCTGATATTTGTGATCAATTGATCGTTGGTGGTGGTATCGCCAATACATTCTTAGCCGCAGCTGGTTTCAATGTCGGTAAATCCTTGTGTGAAAATGATTTGATTGATACAGCTAAAGCGATTGCAGCAAAAGTATCTGTTCCACTTCCAACAGATGTTGTTGTAGCAGATGCTTCTGCAATCGATTTTGCAGATTTCTTAGGTTCATTAGCAAATGCTAAAGCAACAGTAAAAAAAGTTGAAGATGTTGCAGACAATGACATGATTTTGGATGTCGGTCCTGAAACGGCGAAAGCTTTTGCTGAAATCTTAAAAACGTCTAAAACGATCCTTTGGAATGGTCCAGTTGGTGTGTTTGAAGTGGATCAATTTGGCGAAGGTACAAAAACACTTTCTTTAGCGATTGCTGAATCTGAAGGATTCTCTATTGCTGGTGGTGGTGATACTTTGGCTGCAATTGATAAATACCATGTTGCAGACAAAATTGGTTATATTTCAACTGGTGGTGGTGCATTCCTTGAATTTGTTGAGGGCAAGACACTTCCAGCTGTAGCGGTATTGCTTGAACGTGCTTAATTGAAAAATTATTTTAATTATGACGTTTATATGAAAGGCTGACCTCGTGTCAGCCTTTTTTATCTGAGAGATTCATTTTAAAGTAATAAAAATGAAATATAACTGCAATAAACTAGATCAAATCCAATCACCAACACTGGGAAATGTGATGAAATTTAAATTTACACTTGCAGCACTTCTTATTGCTCCTTTGGCATTTACTGCATGTTCTAAACAAGAAAAAGCACCAGCCTCAGAACAAACATCTTCTTCTGAAGCTGCTTCAGCAGAATCAGCAAATACATCTGCAGAACAACAAGCTGTGATTGATGCGCTTGATCAGCCTGTTTTGGATGAAAAAAATACAGATGTAGCTGCTGAAAAAGCAAATGCTCCAGCAGATGCGGCTACGCCAGCGACTGAAGAAGAAGCACCTAAAGCTCAATAATCTTTCTAAATGTTGTTATTTGTTAAAAGTCCCCGCAAACGCGGGGATTTTTTATGAAATAGTCAATATTGTTGCTGAATTGAAATAAAGCAACATGTAGAATATGGGGCATTACTTGGGAGGATATTATGGCTCTTATCTCATTGCGCCAACTCTTGGATCATGCCGGTGAACATAGTTACGGCGTTCCAGCGTTTAATGTGAACAACTTAGAACAAATGCGCGCAATTATGTTAGCCGCTGACGCAACAAATTCACCTGTAATTGTGCAAGCTTCTGCTGGTGCACGAAAATATGCAGGTGCTCCATTTTTACGTCATTTAATTTTAGCTGCAATTGAAGAATGGCCACATATTCCAGTGGTAATGCATCAAGACCACGGTACAAGCCCAGATGTTTGTCAACGTTCGATCCAGCTTGGATTTTCATCTGTAATGATGGATGGTTCTTTAGGTGCAGACGGTAAAACACCAACGTCTTATGAGTATAACGTTGATGTAACACGTCGTACTGTTGAAATGGCACATGCATGTGGTGTTTCTGTAGAAGGCGAAATTGGCTGTTTGGGTAGTCTTGAAACAGGTTTGGCTGGTGAAGAAGATGGTGTTGGTGCAGAAGGTGTACTTGATCATTCTCAACTTCTCACTTCTGTTGAAGAAGCTCGTCAATTCGTTGCAGATACCAATGTAGATGCTTTAGCAATTGCAGTCGGTACTTCTCATGGTGCGTACAAGTTTACTCGTCCACCTACAGGCGATATTTTGGCAATTGACCGTATTAAAGAAATTCATGCGGCGCTTCCAAATACTCACCTTGTTATGCATGGTTCAAGCTCAGTACCACAAGAATGGTTAGCGATCATTAACCAATATGGTGGTGACATCAAAGAGACTTATGGTGTTCCAGTTGAACAGTTGGTTGAAGCAATTAAGCATGGTGTACGTAAAATCAATATTGATACAGATTTACGTTTAGCATCTACAGGTGCAATGCGCCGTATGATGGCTGAAAAACCAAGTGAATTCGACCCACGTAAATTCTTCGGTGAAACGGTTGAAGCAATGAAACAAATCTGTGTAGATCGTTATACAGCATTTGGTACTGCGGGTAATGCAGACAAGATTCGCCCAATTTCTTTAGAAAAAATGGTTGATCGTTATAAATAATCTTTGATGGTTGTTGATCACCTAAAAGCCCACTCATGCTAGTGGGCTTTTTCTTGAATCATAGGAACTCGGTTTCGCATAAATTTTGCAATGATTGGTGAGATAAGAAGTAAATTATGGAACTCATATTTTTAGCAGCACTTTGTAGTGTGCTGGTTTCAATGCTTTTAAAATGGACCAAACAAAAAGGTTTTGATGCATTGCAAATGATTGCTTGGAATTATGCAATCGCCAGTGTATTGAGCTATATTTGGTTTAAGCCTGATTTGGCCCATATTTCAATCTCAAATACACCGTGGTGGTTGATTCTTGGTTTAGGTGTTGTATTACCCAGTATTTTTTTATGCTTAGCAAAATCATTACATAGTGCAGGAATTTTAAAAACTGAAATTGCACAGCGATTATCTGTGGTTTTATCATTATTGGCTGCATATTTTTTATTCCAAGAACAATTTAACCAATTAAAAATGCTTGGTATCGGTTTGGGTATCGTGGCAGTTTTATGTATTGTACTTTCTCAGTCGAGTCCATCAAATTCATTACTCAATCAGAAAGGTATCCTTTCTTTACTCAGTGTTTGGGTGGGTTATGCTTTGGTTGATGTTTTATTAAAATATACAACCAGCCTTGGTTTACAGTTTCCTGTTACATTAACCTTGATGTTTATCTGTTCATTCCTATTATCTGTAGGTTATTTACTGATTCGAAAAACTCAGTGGAAGCTTCAGAACTTTTTTGCTGGTTTGGCGTTGGGGATTTTAAATTTTGCCAATATTGCTTTATATGTCAAAGCGCATATTTTATTAAAAGATTCTCCAGCGATTGTTTTTGCAGGGATGAATATCCTTGTGGTGTTATTTGGAGTAATTGCAGGGCTGTTAATTTTTAAAGAAAAGCTTAAAGTGATTACAGCTCTAGGACTGGTTTTAGGTTTGGCTGGAGTGGTATGTTTAGCCTTGGCAATATAATGATTTAAGAGAATGAAAGATTAAAATGATAAGAATACTATTCATAATACTGGGTACATTTATCATGATAGATGTTTTTGCAGCTAATTTAACATTGGTGAAGACTGAACAAGAAAAAGGAGATCGCGATAATCCTTCCATGACGACTTATACCTATAAAGCAATATCTCCTTTAGTTGTTGAGTATTTATATGGATATGATGCAGATTATGGTGAGAATAATTTAAAAATTCAATTTTTAGATCAAGATACTCAAGGAACATATTTAGGTCATACACGTTTTTTAGTTGATGATGAGTCAAAAAAATACGTTAAATTATTAAAATTACCCAGTGTTCCGTTAAAACATGGATGCTTTTATCAAGCTCAGGCAGAGATTTTTCTTGATGATGTTTTCGTTTCTAGAAATGATTTAAGCAGTTCATCATCTGGGAGTGCTTTTATTAAGAATATAAAACCATTATCAGATGTAAAATTAAAGTGTGATATATATTGATGTTGATCACTTTACAATAAAATTAAACGGTAACTTTATTGATTAAATTGGTGGATATGAGATGGATGCATTTGAACAATTATTTATTCATTTAGATTTACAACTAAATAATATTCGCTTAGTACCATTATCTCTTGAACATGAGCAAGGACTTGCTGAAGCGTGTCGTGATGGTGAATTGTGGAATCTACGAATTACCTCAACACCACATTACACAGAAGTTAAAAATTATATTGAAAAAGCATTAATACAAAAAGCACAAGGTAGTCGTTATCCCTTTGTTGTCATAGAGCAAAGCTCAGGGAAAGTCTTGGGAACGACTAGTTATCACGATATTTTATTAAACGTAAAACGTTTTGAAATCGGCTATACATGGTATGCACAATCTGTACAGAGGACTCATGTCAATACAACTTGTAAACTATTACTATTAGGTTTCGCTTTTGAACAACTTCAAGCCAATACCGTGGCGTTGCGGACTGACCAATTTAATTTTAAAAGCCAAAAAGCCATTGAACGTTTAGGTGCTAAAAAAGATGGCATTATTCGGGGCGATCAAATGCGTAAAGATGGCACTATTCGAGATACAGTGTTGTACAGTATTGCTCAAGGTGAGTGGAACAATGTAAAAGCACATTTACAAGACATGTTGGCACACTATAAAAAATAACTATTTTATTGAATTTTATTCGATTCAAGGGCATGCAAATGCCCTTGAAATCATTTGAAAGATCGTCATGGTGATTTCATATTTTGATCATAAAACTTTCAAACATAGCGGACAATGGAGGAGCATTCTTTACAATGGTGTAATTGCTATGAATCAAGATATCTTTTCAACGCATACATCATTACAAACCCATCAAGTGCAGCTTTCACCACTACAAATAGAACATGAAAATGCTTTAATTGAGGTATGTAAAGATGGCCGATTGTGGGAATTAGAATATACATTAGTTCCACATTATTCTCAGATCAAGGATTATATTGCCAAGGCACTTGAACAAAAATCTTTGGGAATACACGTACCTTTTGTTGTTTTAAATCAGCGGAATGGTCGTATTGTAAGAACCACCAGTTTTCGCGATTTGATTTGGGAGGTGCGCCGTGGTCAGATTGGCTATATATGGTATGCAGAATCAGCACAGTGCAGTCATATCAATACCCGTTGTAAGTTGTTATTACTTTAGTAAGCATTTGAAAAACTACCAGCCAACTCGGTTGTATTAAGGACGGATATTCGCAATGTTAAAAGTCAAGGCGCCATTGAGCGTCTAGGTGCGCATTATGATGATGTGCAACATCAAGATGAGCTACGAAAAGATGGAACTGTTCGAGATACTGTTATATACAGCATAATCAAAGATAAATGGCAGGGCATTAAACAGCATTTAAGCCAGTTACTTAGCCAAAGCTATAAGCTTTAACTTATAAGGTTTAATTATGTATTTAACTACAATCTATATGTAAGCGATGTTGTTGGCAATGAATGCATTGAAACAGATAGCCTGTTAAATCACCGTCGATACTGAGGTGATCTTGGATAAGCTCTACTGGATAACCATTTTCTTCGATATCGGCTTTAACCTCATCCCAAATTGGTTTAAGCCTTTCACTATCCGCATAAGCGATGAACTGACATGGTTCATTGCAATGCACGAGCCAAACTTCTTGTTGCCAACTATGATAACTTGGCGTTTTGAAGCAGATTTCATCTAAAAATTCAGGGTTGATTTTTTCGGATGGAACATTTGGGTTTGAAGAAATACCTTCAATGCCACAATAGTCATTGTATTCTCCATCGTATTTTTGCGCTGCTGCACCATTGGCAATACACCACGGACAGATATACTCGGGTTCATCTACACTATAAAAAGAACTTACGTACTTTAAATCACGTTGTTGATTGCAAATCGAACAAATACCGTCTTCTTTTTTAAACAGATCAAGTGTGTATGCGTTGGGATGATATTTAAACTGAGGATAATCCATATTTTTGATTCTTCTAGGTAAAGATTTTTAAGTATTGAATGCTAACAATAAAATTCTACACGAAAACTTTCAATCAGTTCAGGTGGAACGCGTGTTGTTTGTCCATTGGTACGCATAAATAATTCGCCTTTGTAATACAACGGACGGTCCGATTTATTACATTTAAAGACCAATATGGTTTTTCCTTGAATCTGTATTTCTTCTAGTGTGGTATAAATATTTGAAATTTTGTTACTTTCGTGTGCCAGTTTATCAATCAAACTCCGCTTCATTAAGTCGAGTGAATTATTAAAGTGTTCCGCAAGTTCATTTTCAATCCCTACAATGGTTAAATCATCAGCAATACCTATAAAGACATAGCCATTGCGGGTATTCATAAATGCAAAGCAGGCTTTGACCCATTTATCTGATTTGCGGTTGGTTAATAGGTCTGTGGTACGTTCTTTAAATTCAATCCGTTGATTTTCACCCAGTTGAATTAAATTAAAATAGTACTCTGAACAGGAATTTTGCCGATAATGATTGAGTGTGGTTTTAATTTTCTCTAATGATTTATATGCGGCAACAGTTTCTAAATTATGAATATCTTGCCATTGGTAAATTAATTTAATCTTTAGATCGTTTGTTAAGTTTGGATCAGCAAGGTATTCAAAGCTCAAATTGAGATATTGTAAAATTTCTGTGTAAATAGCATGACTGGCAATTGGAATGGAAATTTTATTAAAAGTATTTCTAATTTTTTCTAAATTTTTGTGAAATTCAAAAGCTTCTTGGTAAAAGCTTAAATATTTAAACTCATTTAAAATATGTTCATAAGGGCGATGAAATGAGTTAGGAAACAGTTGCTTGGGCGGTATATGGATATATTTTTCAATCTGTTGGAAATAATATCTTAAGGTTGGATACTTTAAGGCCTGATCAATATTGATTTCAAATTTCTCAGAAAGTGGCTTAGTGGTATAAGCTTGAAAAAACAGCAGGGTTTGGATTTCTTTGTATTTCTTGGGGTAGTCATGCCAATGCGTTTCTAGAAACTCATTAAAATTCTTAAATTTATTGGTGAGATACATGTTCAAATCCATAGCAACACCTTTGATCCTCTATTGTTTGGTGTTCGGTATTTACAACAAATATGTCATCAGACTATTTATATATAGTTATTTATAAGTTAATTAAGTCAGGAAATAAAGCGTAAAACTTTAAATCGGATCGTGAAAGTTGTTAGAAAATATAACAAATATTTCAATTTGGTGAATAGCGCATTTGACTGCTTCATTTCGTCATTAATCGATAATTTGCGGAATCGCTAAACTTGGATTTTGGATAAATGATGCTAATCGTTCTTTTAATGAGGTGGCTCGTTCAGGAACAGCATCAATTGCAATCTCAGCGAGCCTCTTGACCAATTGTAAATCACCAGCTGCAGCAGCCACATAGCAGAGGGTACACATGTGTGCGGGATGTAAGGGATTTATACAGGCCTGATGCGCTTTCTTGAGAAAATCTTCAGGCCAATGTGCTAATTGATTAAAGAAATTTTGGCTTTGACGATTCCACTCAGATATTAGAAATTGCACCATTTCGTTGGCATCTTGTTCATTTGAGGTATATGACCAGTCGTTGTCATGATCATTGATCAAATAAGGCAGGATCGAACTACGCCATGCACAATCGAAATCACGCATTTTTTCAATATCTAAAGCGTTACCTGTACATCGCATAACATATTCACCTAATGTGATGAGGTGAATACCGAGATTAACTTGAAAACAATGTCTTTTAATGGAGTGTTGTATATCGACGATTCGAATAACTTCCCCCTCAACCTGTCTAAATACATCGCCTTTTTTTATAAAGCCCTGTGCTTTTAAAATGGGATAAAACTGGCTTTGTAATAGTTTGGAAATGACTTTTTTATCCATTCGATATATCCATGGTAGAGGCTAGCATTGCCATAGAAATTTAGCAGTTTTACCCTGAGGGCAATCAAATAGGTAGGCGGAACCTCCTCCACCAAAATTCATCTCAGTTCTATGATCAGGTCCGGTCTCTAGTTGAGCAACAAAGCGCATAGGCTTTTGGCAGCAATCACATTCAGGTGTTTCATCATTTTGCAGCCACTCAGCTGAGCCAGAAAGCTGACCTAAAATTTCTCTCTTGGGTCCTTGCCAAAGTTCACGTGATTGTGAATATTCTTCTTGCGAATCTTGGAAAATCTTGGCGCCATATTCCGTTTCACGTAAGGTATTTTCAGGTTCTAAAGGTTGGAATTTTTCAAGAGCATGAATCTCTGTAATGACAATCACTTTATTACCACCACCATCTGCATCCCAGTCATCACACATCCCCGGATCTTGGCTACACATAAAGATCAATTCTAAACCGAGATCAGTTTTTACTTTGCCAAGGTATTGCATTGCACCATCACAATTTGTGCAGCAAGGCCATTCAACCTGTAAGCCAATTGTTTTAACAGGAAGACCACCAAAAGAGGTTTGATCAAGGTGTTGTGAGACTTGGTCTAAAATTAAAAGTTGAGTCATTGTTATTCCCTATTTTATTTATATTTTAATTAAGCTAGTTAGATCTTAACTGTGTACAACATATCCAAAGATTCCAACCAAATTGCTATTCTGGGTTAAGCCCAATGCAAGTCGAGGCAAGACACAACCTGTAATGATTGTTCCTTTAGGGTAATCATCAGAATCGATTTGTTCTAAAAGTGCTGAGTCTCCAATCCGAACAAATGCACAGTCGATAAAATCGTGTTGTGCTGCAAACCAATTTATCATCTTGTGCCAAGGTTGAAAATATTCTGCTGGAGATTCTTCACCATCTTGTTCAACTTCTTTCCACCACTGTGTATTTGTTGTAAGCGGTTCAGTCGTAATGTTCGCCAAAGGAAAAATAGTATTGGCAAAGTATTGTTGAATCAGCTGAGGCGTAATTTTTTGGCTAGCTGAGTTTTGTGAATGCATGATATAAAAATCTTGAAAATAATCACCCGAGTTTGAACCCATACCAACTTCAACATTTGTCATGATATTGGCGATTTCAGCGCTTAGTTTTTGACAAAGTTTTAATTCATCGGGATCAATTTCATGCTGCAATGGGATATTGTGCTTTGAGATAGAACCATCATTATAAACGCTAGTAAAGCGCGAAATAATATTGTTAGGCCATTCATCTGTATCAGCACCCACATCATAATTCTGCATACATTCAGATAATATTTTTAATCTTTCTTTACTTAACGCTAGTTTTGTACTCATGGTTTTGCCAAATTTAATTATAATTCTTAATCATATAAACGGTAAATTCCAGTAAAGCGCTCACAGCCTTTTTGTGTTGTTGTCACAGACAAAATTGCTTTTTGGAAATTAAGCACATATTTACAGTCATGTTCATTGTCCAAAATTTGATTCTTTTTTTCAGGCGTGGTGTAAGCCAACAATGAGACGATTTGACTATCTTTACGGTTATTGGGATTTCGATAGGCGATGCCTTCAACTTTAATCCGATCTTTAGTCAGTTGATGGATTTGTAAATGGGCGGGTTGCTTCGAAATTTTACCATGTTCATATTTGATGAAATGTTGGGTTAAACTTTGATTCATTGAGGTGTAAAAATTTAAGTCTTCTAGGCGAATATCGAACTGTTGTTTAAAACAATCGTTGCTTTTACATTGGCTTAAACGGTTGAGCCACAAACGATGCGTATCATTGATTAAGCGTATTGGTGCGTCTGTGACCAGATATGCAGTGAGATAGCTCTCATTCAATTGAGCGCGTAGTTCACTATACTGTGAACCACATAACTTTTTTAAAAGTGATGAATCTTGATGCTTACAGTCAAGAGGCAGGGCATAAACAGCTGATGTACTGATACAGCTCAAAATGAGACCAGACAAGAGTGTTTTAATTTGATTAAATTCTGTATTCAACAGCATGATCGCTTATACTTTCACAATGTTTGCATACGTACTATAGCGAAAGAGAAAGTACGAATACAAGATTTTTAAATTTTAAAAACTGCAAAAGGAGCTAAGAATGATCATACCGATTCGTATTGGGCAGGGAATGGATGTACATGCTTTTGAAGAAGGTGATTTTGTAACTTTGGCAGGCGTTCAAATTCCACATACGCATGGTTTAAAAGCACATTCTGATGGTGATGTTGTGTTACACGCATTATGTGATGCTTTATTGGGTGCATTGGCTTTAGGGGATATTGGACAGCATTTCCCAGACACAGATGCTGAATTTAAAGGTGCGGATAGCCGTAAACTTTTAAAACATGTTTATCAATTAATTTTAGACCGTGGTTATAAATTAAATAATGCCGATATTACTGTGGCATGTGAACGGCCTAAATTAGCCAAACACAATTTGGAAATGCGTCAAAGTATTGCAGATGTGTTAGATGTTGATGTGACTCAAATTAGCGTTAAAGCAACAACCACAGAGAAATTGGGTTTTACTGGTCGTCAGGAAGGTATTTTATCCACTGCAACAGTCTTAATTTCACATTTAGCAAAGTAATTATTTTTACAGTTTAGAACTCTTACTTATCTATCTGCTGAGAAATAATGATGAAGTGGTAGATAAGTTTTGATGTTTTCTAATTTTAAAGCGTTATAGTCAAATTTTACATACAAAAAAAGCCCTTTAAAGGGCTCTTTTTACATGCAAAAATTAGTTAGCTAACGCTTTAACTTGTGCATTCAAGCGGCTCTTGTGACGAGCAGCTTTGTTTTTATGGATGATACCTTTATCCGCCATACGGTCAATAACTGGAACTGCAGCTTTATAAGCTTCAGTTGCGGCAGCATATTCACCAGTAGCGATAGCAGCGATTGTGCGTTTGATATAAGTACGTACCATTGAACGCAAGCTTGCGTTGTGTTTACGTGCTTTAACGTTTTGACGAGCACGTTTTTTTGCTTGAGCAGAGTTTGCCACTCGTGCACTCCTTGAATTAGATGGGTCTGGGCGGGCTGAAACCACATCTGAAAACCACATCAGAGGATTATCACCAGCCCGTAAACAAGTGCCATATTGTGATTAAAGAGGCCAGTAAAGTCAAGTGTTGACATGCTTTGACAACATTTTTGTTGAAGAAAAATTTGAAATAAAACGTTAGATTAGTAATAAATCTAGGAGATTGTTTAAAAAATGACTAATTCGATAAAAAATGCGATTGTGATTGGAGCAACAGGTTTAGTGGGACAGCGTCTCATTGAGCAGCTCAATTTATTGGCTGATTGTGAAAAAATTACAGTTGTTGTGCGACGAGAAAATCCAGACTTTTCAAAATTTAAAAAAGTTGAACAATTTGTATTGGATGACTTACTTCTACTCAATGATCAAGATGTCAGCGGTTACACTCATGCATTCAGTTGTTTGGGAACGACCATTAAAAAGGCAGGTTCTAAAGAAGCTTTCTATAATATTGATTTTGAGATCAATGCACATTTTGCAGATTTATTTGAAATGACTGAAACTCATTTACTTTTAGTCAGTGCGATGGGGGCAAAAGCCAGCTCGCCAATTTTTTATAATCAAGTCAAAGGTGAACTTGAGGACTATATACAAAAGTTGAACTTATATCGTTTTTCTATTATTCGCCCATCATTACTCCTTGGTGATCGGAATGAAAAGCGATTCTTGGAAGATGTAGCGCAAAAGTTATATGGTAAATTTTCGCATTTGGTACCCAATTCTTTTAAATATAAGCCAGTGACAGCACAACAAGTGGCTCATACTATGGTCGAGGCTGCTCAAACACAAACTCAAAAAATTGAAATTTATGATAATTTACGTATACAAAATAGCAAATAATGGAGTGATAACGTGACTAAAGTACCTTTTGTAACTTGTGATTTATTAGATGATCACCCAGACCAAGACATCCAAACCCTGATTCCATCTCTCGATGGCAAATTTTTTAAAAGTTATGGAGCTCGTAAAACCTTTGGTGGTCAAATCGTGACAGTCAAGTGTTTTGAAGATAACTCACGAGTGAAAGAGTTACTTGCTACAGATGGAACAGGCAAGGTTTTGGTTGTGGATGGTGGAGCATCCATGCGTTGTGCCTTGATGGGTGACATGATTGCTGAATCAGCGGTTAAGCATCACTGGAATGGTGTAGTGATTTATGGCTGTGTACGTGATGTAGATGCACTAGTTGAACTTGATCTAGGCGTTCATGCATTGGCTACAATTCCACAAAAAAGCAATCGTAAAGGCATAGGTGAGGTCGATATTCCTGTGTATTTTGGTAGTGTCACTTTCAATTCTGGTGAATATATCTATGTAGATAACAATGGAATTGTGGTTTCAAAAGAAAAATTAGTGGATTTATAAAAAGCTTTATTTAAGCGAAAACAATCATCTAGGGGGTATAAAATGGTACATCATCAAATTAAAGTTGTACAAGCTTTGGCTTCATCACTGACTGAGGGAGGCCGTGGTGTAACTGGAACACCATTTCCAAACCAGCCAGAAAAGGCCTTAAAGTTATATGAGTTTGAAGGTTCACCATTTTGCCGCCGTGTACGAGAAGTAATGACCTTGCTCAATTTGGATTATGAAGTCTATCCATGCCCTAAAGGTGGGACTAAATATCGTCAGGTTGTAAAAGAAAAAGGGGGGAAATTGCGTTTTCCGTATTTCGTTGATGAAAACACGGGAACAGCAATGTATGAATCAAAAAAGATTGTTGATTACTTATTTAAGCACTATGGTAAAACCGGCAAAACGCCAAAGAAATATTCTCATTATCCTAAATATCCAACGGTCGCCATGGTGGGAACTATTATTAATGGTGCGCGAGGGGTTTGGGTAAATAAAAAAATTGTTGATCGTATAAGCCCAGCGCAATTATTGGAGTTATGGGGGTTTGAAGCAAGTCCCTATACACGTGTTGTGCGTGCTGAGTTAACTGAATTAGAAATTCCATTTATCTTTCATAATGTGGCTAAAGAGTGTTGGCAAGATCTAGGACCAGCAGTTTTACGTTTAAAACCTGGTAAATATTTTGCTTTGGTGGGCGGAAAACGTGAAAAAATTATTCCTGTTATGGGGCGTGCAAAGCAAGATATTCAAGTGCCTTATTTAGAAGATCCAAATACAGGTGAAAAACTCTTTGAGTCAGCAGTAATCGTACGTTATTTACAGAAACAATATGGTTAACTCTATGTGTTAAAAGCATCTAAACAGGTGCTTTTAATTGAAGGATAAATATGGGTTTACAAGAAAATTATCTTGAATATCGAAATCATATAAATGCTTTAAAGACTAAACAAGCCTATTTAAAGTATATTTTGAAAATTCAACAGGTCGTGTATCAACGGCAGTTGGTATCTTGTATGAGTGATTCAAAATGGCTCAAACTTCTACATACAATGAAAGACTTGGATTTTCCACCTGCATTTATTGTCAAATTGGTGACTGAAAATAAAGATCAACAAGCTGAAGATAAATTTGTGAAGAAAATTCCGTGGTATATAGGTGATTGGCATCCTTTCTATCACGATGCTATGCCTGTATTTATTGGAATTGAATATTTAATTGTAAAGCCTATGCTGAGCAAGTCGAGGGGGAGATTGATCAGTGATTTGATTTTAGATCAAACAGATCAATTTCGTACTTTGTTGCAGCATTTGAATATCGTGTTTGATCAGAAAGACTGTTATTTTAAAATTTATGCTTATCACCTAAAGTAGTTTTAAAAATACTTACAATCGATGTGCCTAAACAAAATAAGTCAAAACTTATTGCTTTAATTATTTTCCATAACATTTATATCGATATAAATATTGTGAATTAGTGGATTGTTAACGATAAAAACTTAAGCTTTAAAACAGCCTATGTTAGATTGTAACCAATAGAATATTTTGAGATATATTATGACTTCAACTCGAATTCAACCTGTTATGAATCGTCCAGGGGAAAATGCCTTATTTATTGTTTTAGGATTAAGGCTTGGGGCTGAAGTAATTGATACAGTAATTGATTTTGCGGCAAATTTTTCTGCATTGACGCGTAGTTTAACCAACCGTTATCCAGATGCACAATTTAGTGCGGTCATGGGATTTGGGGCAAATGCGTGGGAGCGTTTATTTCCTGATCAGGCTAAACCACAAGAATTAGAACAGTTTAAAGAAATTAAAGGGCCAAAATATACGGCTGTTTCAACGGAAGGTGATTTGTTTTTCCATATTCGCGCTGATCGCCAAGCGTTGTGTTTTGAAATGGCAGATATGATCAATACTGAATTAAAAGCTGTAAGTTACCCAGTAGATGAAGTGAATGGTTTTCGATATTTTGACGGTAGAGCGATTATTGGCTTTGTCGATGGGACCGAAAACCCAGAGCCTGAAATTGCGGCTGAATATGCACTAGTGGGTGATGAAGATCCAGACTTTAAAAGGTGGCAGTTATGCATTTATTCAAAAATATATGCATGATATGGACAAGTGGCGCGCGCTAAGTGATGAAGAACAAGAAAAAGTCATCGGACGAAAAAAGTTTAATGATCTTGAGTTGAGTGATGATGTAAAACCTAAAACAGCACACAATGTAGTAAGTAAGGCACATGATGCGGATGGTAATGAAATTAAAATCATGCGTGCAAATATGCCGTTTTCAAATCCATCTAAAAATGAGTATGGTACTTTCTTTATTGGTTATGCACGCAAATTTAGTGTGACTCGACAAATGTTAGAGCACATGTTTCAAGGTGATGAAGAGGGTAATTTAGATCGTTTATTAGATTTTAGTACAGCAGTGACAGGAACTTTATTCTTTGTGCCTACTGTCGATTTCTTAGATGATTTGGGTGACGAATAACGCTGATGGTTTATGTTTAGGTAAATGGTCACTTTAAAGTGGCCTTTTACTGCGAACTTGAGTCATGTTTGTTATGATGAATCATTGATTTAATTGGGTTTTAATGATGTTTGATAAAATTGCAACCTTATTTAAGGGTAGTAAAAACGGTCCTGAGCAAGTTTTTCTACAAGAAAATAATATTCAAATTGATGCTGAGCACGGTTTTATTGTAGATGGTATTGTTTTAAATCGTGAGTTATCTGAAAGGCTGGAATACTTTTCTAACCGAAAACTCAATAATTTTGATGATTTAAAGGCCTTGTTTTATAAAACAATTTTGATCAATGAAAAGATTGATTTAGAAATCGCAACAAACAACTATGTGCAAAGGCTTGGCAATACAGAAGAAAATTTAAAACAATTCAAAAAAATTATACAAAAACTCAATGATTATTATAAACAATTTAAACGAGAAAAATAAATCAACTTAAGGCATGGATAACATTTGATGGAATCAGAATATTTCATCAAAGAATCATATGTGATGTTGCTTAGATTTTTAATTGTTATTAAATGGTTATTCGCAACTCATTTGGCAAGAGCTTCCACGGGTTCGTGATCCTGCTAGTTTGTCTTATAGTAAGCGTGGATTATGTTCTGATGGGAAAAATACTGTAGTTGAGTCATTACTTAGACAAATAGAATAAATAAAATCACTCAACTGAATAAAGTCA
The DNA here is from genome assembly GCF_058242925.1 of Acinetobacter sp. LipI_19. NCBI lineage: Bacteria > Pseudomonadati > Pseudomonadota > Gammaproteobacteria > Moraxellales > Moraxellaceae > Acinetobacter > Acinetobacter sp. LipI_19. The sequence continues at coordinate 1,696,586 of NZ_JBZAYK010000001.1, read as the reverse complement.
TCATGTTAAACTATTGCTCATGTCTTTTAGACCCTATGCGATTATGTTTAAACAAGAAATCTCTGACCTCAATTTAAAACAACTGAAAGCAGGCGAAAAACGCTGGATCGGCACAATGCTCGGTTCATCTGCTGCCTTATTGTTTAAGGAGATTGCAGAGAAATCGGATCAGCTCTTTGTTTTGGTTGCGAAAAATAATCAGCACTTAGGGCAGTTGGAAAGTGAATTAGAATTCTATGGGGTAAAACCAACAATATTTCCAGATTGGGAGATATTGCCATACGATCGTTTATCTCCACACCAAGATATTGTCTCTGAAAGACTGTCGATACTTTCCAATATGCCACAAAAAGGTATTTTATTGGTATCAGCAACCACTTTGGCACAACGTGTTGCCCCTACATCATGGGTATTGGGTGAGCATTTTGATATCCGTGTTGGTCAGAAATTTGCTTTAGAACAACAAAAATTAAAATTAGTTCAAGCGGGTTATCATTTGGTTGATACTGTTTATGACCATGGTGAGTTTGCGGTACGTGGTAGTATTATGGATATTTATGCCTCTGGGCAGAATGCACCCATTCGTATTGACTTATTTGATGATGAAATAGACAGTTTAAAATTTTTTGATCCTGAAACGCAAAGAACAACGACAAAGTTAGAACGTTTTACTGTACTTCCTGCAAAAGAATTTCCGTTGAAAGAAGCGCGTTCAACATTTCGTGATCGCTATGCCGAAAGTTTTCCAACAGCAAATCCTAAAAAAAATCCAATTTATCAAGATGTGTTAGAAGGTATTGCTTCTCCGGGATTAGATTTCTACTTCCCATTATTCTTCTCAAAGCAAGCCATGCAAACACAAAGTTGTTTGGTTTCGTACTTCCCAAGTAATTCTATTGTCATTACAGATAAGCACATTGATGAAGGATTGTTGAGTTTTTGGACAGATGTAATTCGTCGTTACGAAGACCGACGCCATAATGCTGATCAGCCGTTATTACCACCTGAAGAAATTTTTATACAACCGAATCAACTATTCGAATATTTAAATCAATTTTCAAGAATTATTGCCTCAACAGAAGCCATTGAATTAAAAGCAGGTTGTATCAATTTGTCGGTTGAATTACCGCCAAGATTGCCTGTAGACCCTAAACAAGAGCAGCCATTTAAAGCCGTTAAACAGTACGTGGATGAGGCCAATCATCCAGTGTTGTTGGTGGCTGAAAGTGCTGGACGTCGTGAAACATTAAAAGATGCTTTACGTGCAAGTTTAGGTGAAATTCCAGTTGTCGAAAGTTTTGCTGTATTTCAACAATCTAATTTCTCTGTGGCGATCACCAATGCACCTTTGGATCGTGGGTTGGTCATCAGCAATGATCTATCGGTTATTTCTGAAAACCAACTATATGAACACCGTGTAGTACAGCGCCGTAGAAAACGTCAACAAGAGGTTTCAGAAGAGTTTCTTATTCGAAGTCTGACGGAACTTAATATTGGTGCGCCAGTGGTGCATATTGATCATGGTGTTGGGCGTTATGCAGGTTTAGTTACCTTAAATATTGATGAACAAGACTATGAGTTTCTGCAATTAAACTATGCAGATGATGCAAAAGTGTATGTTCCTGTGACCAATTTACACCTGATTAGCCGTTTTAGTGGAGGTGATCCTGATTTAGCGCCTTTACATAAATTGGGTACAGATGCATGGAATAAAGCAAAACGTAAAGCACTTGAACAGATTCATGATGTGGCAGCTGAATTGTTGCATATCCAAGCACGTCGTCAGTCTAAACCTGGGATTAGTTTCGAGTTGGATCAAAGTGCATATATGCAATTTTCCAGTGGTTTTGCTTATGAGGAAACACTGGATCAGGCCAATGCCATCGAAGCGACCTTATATGATATGCAACAAGCCAAACCAATGGATCGACTGGTTTGTGGTGATGTTGGCTTTGGTAAAACGGAAGTGGCGATGCGGGCGGCATTTGTTGCTGTTCAAAATAATAGGCAAGTGGCTGTCTTGGTACCTACCACCTTATTGGCGCAACAACATTTTGAATCATTTAAAGATCGCTTTGCCGATTGGCCAATTCGTATAGAGGTACTTTCTCGTTTTGGAACTAATAAAAGTCATACCAAAATCATTGATGACTTAATCGATGGTAAAGTCGATATTGTTATCGGTACGCATAAAATTCTTCAGGAAAATGTGCAGTTTAAAAACTTAGGTTTAATGATTGTTGATGAAGAACATCGTTTTGGGGTACGTGATAAAGAGCGTATTAAAGCCATGCGCGCAGATGTTGATATGTTAACGTTAACTGCAACACCAATTCCTCGTACATTGAATATGGCTTTTGGTGGGATGCGTGATCTCTCGATTATTGCTACACCACCAGCACGTCGTTTAGCCGTTAAAACTTTTGTCAATGAACAAACCAATGAAACCATGAAAGAGGCAATTCTAAGGGAATTGTTACGTGGTGGGCAGGTTTATATATTGCACAATGAAGTGGATACCATAGAGCGTGCTGCGGAAAATATTCGTCAACTTGTACCAGAGGCTCGTGTCGCTGTTGCACATGGTCAAATGCGTGAACGTGAACTTGAGCAAATCATGCAACAGTTCTATCACAAAGAATTTAACGTGCTGGTCTGTTCAACGATTATTGAAACGGGGATTGATGTTCCTAATGCCAATACGATTATTATTGAACGTGCAGACAAACTTGGCCTAGCTCAATTACATCAATTGCGTGGTCGTGTTGGACGTTCACATCATCAAGCCTATGCATATTTGATGGTGCCATCGATTAAAGGCCTTAAAGGTGATGCAGAAAAACGTTTAGATGCCATTCAGAGAGCTTCAAATCTTGGCGCTGGCTTTATGCTGGCTACGGAAGACTTGGAGATTCGTGGTGCTGGTGAGCTACTCGGTGAACAACAAAGTGGTTCAATGAATGCAATTGGTTATAGCTTATATATGGAAATGTTGGCCAAAGCGACCAAAGCAATTCAACAGGGTAAGACCCCTAATTTTGATACACCACTTTCACTCACTTCAGAAATTACACTACATATGCCTGCTTTGATCCCAGATGAATATTTGGGAGATGTACATCAGCGTCTTATGTTCTATAAACGTATTAGTAATACCGATACTCAAGATAAACTTGACAATATACGTATGGAGTTGATTGACCGGTTTGGTGTACCGCCATTGCCAGTAAAACAGCTGTTTAGTGTCCATCAAATTCGGATTAAGGCTGAGGCGTTGGAAATTACTAAAATTGATATAGGAGCTAACGGTGGAGTGATCGAATTTTCACCTGATACTCCGGTGCAAGCGATCAGTATTATTCAACTCATGCAAAAGCATCCAACTTGGTTTCGTATGGACGGTGGGCAACGCTTAAAAGTGATGGTGATGCTTGAAGAGAATGACAAAAGAATTCAGTTTATTCAGGATTTGTTAAACAATTTACTGACAGAATTAAAGCGTTAATTTATCTGGAATTTGAGCTTAAATAATGCTCAGTATGAGATTGAAAGTGCTTATGAATTTTTTCTGGTAAATCACTTGAAAAAATTCTGTGATTCTTTAAAGTGTAATTGTGATCAGGTTCAAAACAAACTGTGTTTATTTGTACCAAAACACAAGATAACCAATATTCACACGAAAACCGATGTGTTAGTATTAGCCATCCTTTTAATTTTGCGTCATTTATAAAGATATGTTTAGTTTGCATCCACAACTTGCTCAAGATACTTTTTTTGTAGGCGATTTTCCGCTTTCAACATGTCGTTTAATGAATGATATGCAATTTCCGTGGCTAATTCTTATTCCACGTGTTCCTGGTATCACTGAGTTATATGAACTAAGTCAAGCTGACCAAGAGCAGTTTTTACGAGAATCTAGCTGGTTATCTAGCCAGTTGTCTCGTGTTTTTCGTGCAGATAAAATGAATGTCGCAGCACTTGGAAATATGGTGCCACAATTACATTTTCATCATGTAGTTCGTTATCAGAATGATGTAGCTTGGCCTAAGCCTGTATTTGGTCTGCAAGCAGTTCCTTATAGCAATGAAGTGTTAGCACATATGCGTCAAACGTTAATGTTGGCGTTACGTGGCCAAGGTGATATGCCATTCGATTGGCGTATGGATTAAGTGTAAACAGCACAAGGAAGTGTTTAATAAAATGACATTCGAGGTAAAATATTTTGCCATTTGAACGTATGTTAGATAAAGAACCAAAGCAATTTGAAATATTCCAGCGATTTATGGGGTACTTAATCATTGCTTTGTTGGTTATGGTTTATTATTTCACTTCCCCAATTGCAAGTTATCAATTTTACGTGCCTTTTTTCATTGGCTTTATTTTTATTATCAGTCCTAAGTTATCACGCTGGCTGGAATATTCATATGGTTCTAAAATTCGAAAAAATGTCTATTTTTTAATTGATATCATTGTTGTTTCTACAGCATTGGCTGCTGTTCATTTAAGTCTGGTGGTGACTTTTGTATTGTTATTTGCCCTGATTTATACTGCGATTAATAATAAAATTTCTTTTATGATGGGCTCTCTGGCAATTTTAATTGCCTTTGTTGTGTTTTATACCAATATTATTTTTATCTTTGGTTTTTATGATTATTTTCAGCAAACTAGCCCTGAACTATCCGTTCTTTCTTTTATTAGTATCATCTTGTTTGTAAATATTGGAAATTATTATCAAAATCGTCGTATCAAAAGTGTAGAAACAAAGAAAAACACCTATTTTAATGAAATGAATCGCTATATTGAGTTGTCAAATCAACTCAGTCGTTATGCGCCATTACAGCTTTGGCAAGCGATTATGCGCGGCGATACTGAAGCAAAAATTGAATATAAACGTAAAAAAATTACAGTTTTCTTTTCTGATATTCAAGGATTTACTGAGCTATCAGAAACTTTGATTCCAGATGATTTGGCCTTTGTATTAAATGATTATTTAAGTCATATGACTGAAATTGCCAAGCAATATGGTGCAACCATTGATAAGTTTATGGGGGATGCAATCCTGATTTTCTTTGGCGATCCTGATTCACAAGGGGTAGAGCAGGATGCGAAAAACTGTATTGATATGGCAATTGCAATGCGTCAGCAGATGAAATTTCTTCGTGAACGTTGGGTGAAAATGGGCTATGCAGCTTTACATATTCGAATGGGGGTAAGTACAGGTTATTGTCACGTCGGAAACTATGGTGCTGTACATCGCATGGCCTATACCATTGTTGGTCGAGATGCTAATTTAGCAGCGCGTTTGCAATATGCTGCGGATATAGATGAAATTTTGGTTTCAGACGAAACCTATAAGCTGATTAAAAATGATTATCTTTGTGCACCAAAAACTCCGATTGAGCTGAAAGGGATTCAAGGTAAGGTGCGCACTTGGCAAGTGATGGAAAAATACTCTGCAACCAAGAATGAAAATCAGCAATGGTTTGATTATGAGTATAAAGGCTTCCACCTAGTGCTGAATTTAGAAGAAGTACAAAACTTTGAATATCCTGAGCTGGTTGAAGTATTAGAAAAAATGGTAGAACGGATTAAGGTTCAGCAAAAACTTACCAACTCTCAAGGCGTTGCAAAGCTTAATATTGAAGATGAAGTGAACTCAAATTATTTGTAAAATTATTAAATATTAAATGAAATGCCTAGGCCATTAAAAATTGCTTAGACATAAAAAACCACTCATAAAGAGTGGTTTTTTATGTCTATATGAAAAGCAACTTAGTGGTTTTCAGAAGCATGGTTAATCGTATACTTTGGAATTTCAACTTCCATATCTTCATCAGTAATTTTAACTTGGCAAGACAGACGCGAATCGGGTTCTAAGCCCCAAGCGCGATCGAGTAAATCGGCTTCAATATCATCCATTTCTTCAAGCTCATCAAAGCCTTTGCGTACGATTACATGGCAAGTGGTACATGCTTTAGACATGTCACAGGCATGTTCGATTTTAATACCATTATCAAGCAGGCTTTGACATAGATTGGCATTTGGTTTAACTTCAAACTCAGCACCGTTTGGACAAATCGTTGCATGAGGTAGTACTTTAATACGTGGCATAGTCGTTACCTTAAATTAGTTTGAGTTAGACCAATCATCAAGTTTGGTGCCTTTGAGTGCATGATCAATGTGTTGATTCATACGTTCTGCTGCAAAGGCATCGCTATAAGTTTTTAACTGTTCAACAGCATGTTCAATTAATTTGATATCGTTCGTTTCAAGCTCAGTTTTTAAGGCTTCAGCCGCTTGAGTGAGCGCAGTCAGTTGTTCAGTGCTGAGAAGTTTAGAATCCACCTTTAACGCTTGTGTTAAAGCTTCAAGTTCACGTTGAGCTTCAACTTTGGTTTCATTGAGATGGCGAAGATTTTTATCTTCTTCAGCAAATTTATAACCGTCTAAAAGTAAACGTTCAGTATCTGTCTCAGATAAACCATAAGAAGGTTTAATGTCGATTTGAGCATTGACCCCTGATGTGGTTTCTTTGGCCGAAACAGTAAGTAAACCATCAGCATCGACTTGAAAAGTAACTTCAATACGTGCCTGACCCGCAGTCATTGGTGGAATACCATGCAATACAAAACGGCCTAAGCTTCGGCAATGTTCAACTAAGTCACGTTCACCTTGCAAGACATGGATTAACATCGCAGTTTGACCATCTTGATATGTGGTGAATTCTTGACGACGTGCAACAGGAATTGCTGTATTACGTGAAATTAAACGTTCAATCAAACCACCCATGGTTTCTAAACCTAATGACAGCGGAGTAACATCTAAAAGTAATGAGCCATCTTTAGAGTTCCCAATGAGCTGATTTGCAGTGATGGCAGCGCCAATCGCTACAACTTCATCAGGATTAATAGTACAAAGTGGCTCTTGCTTAAATACTTCACGCACGACTTTCTGTACAGCATAAGAGCGGGTTGATCCACCAACAAGAACTACATTTTGAATATCATCGAGTTCAAGTTTTGCATCACGCATGACACGTTTACATACATTGATCGTTTTATCTAATGCCACTTGAATGATTTCTTCAAATGTTGTGCGATCTAAAGTGAGGTGATGTGTCAGAACTTTAATATCAACCGATGTTGCATCACTTAATGCTTCTTTGGCTTTGCGTGCAGAAACAATAAAGTGCGCATATTCTGCATCATCTAAAACTTCAATATTGAGTTGTTTTTTTGCCCACTTAACAATAAGACGATCTAAGTCATCGCCGCCCAGTGCTGTATGACCGCCTGTGGCTAAAACTTCAAACACACCTTGAGAAAAGCGTAAAATAGATACATCAAATGTACCGCCACCTAAATCATAAATGACATAGTTACGATCTGTTGTTAGGTTACTCTCTTGATCCAAGCCATATGCAACAGCCGCAGCTGTTGGTTCATTGAGTAGGCGTAATATATTTAAACCAGCAAGCTCAGCTGCATCTCGTGTAGCTTGACGTTGTGCTTCATCAAAGTATGCAGGAACAGTAATAACAGCCCCATTTACAGGGTTGCTTAAGCTTTGTTCAGCGCGGTCTTTAAGTTGTTTTAAAATTTCTGCGGAGATTTCTACTGGTGTTTTACGCCCCTGAGCTGTTTCAAAAGCTGGCATTTCATTTTCAGCACCAACAAGTGTGTATGGATGTTGAAATTTAACATCCGCTTTGGAACGGCCCATAAAGCGCTTAACAGAAACAATGGTATTTTTAGGGTCAGCAGTGATGAATGGTTTTGCTGCATCGCCGTATTCGGTTGAATTTTTAGAATAATGTACAATAGAAGGAAGTAACACACGACCTTGCTCATCGTTCAGCACTTTGGCTTTGCCTGATAATACCGTAGCAACTAGAGAATGGGTTGTCCCTAAGTCGATACCAATTGCAATACGGTGTTCGTGTGGCGCACTTGATTGTCCTGGTTCAGCAATTTGCAAGAGTGCCATTTGTCACATCCTTAAAATAAATACTAAAAACAAATTCGGTTAAAACATATATTCAAAGCTAAAATTTAGAAATCATCATCTAAATTAAAATCTTCATCATCTAAAAGCTGATCTTCAGCTTTATCGATATCATTCATGACTTTTTGAAAAAAGCGTAACTTTCGCACAGTGTCACGCGCTTCAGCCCAATCTTCATCCTCAAAATCAATTTTGAATTCACGAACTAAGCCATCAATCCATTGTCGCACTTCTTTTTTTAAAGAATGCAACTGTTCGGTATTAGTTGCTTCATCAAGCTGCTCACGAATTTCTAAAGCAGACTGAAGGAACTCAAAATCACTAATCGATTGATCTAAGTGGTGATCTTGCTTTTTGAGTGAAAGTAGATAAGCAGCACGACTGTCTACATTGGACAAAGTTTTATATGCCTGATTAATTTCACTTGATTTAATCAAAGCTTTGTCTTTATTTTCAGCTTTATCTGGATGATATTGCTGTTGTAGTTTTAAGAAATTAGCTTTTAATATCGCTAAATCAATATCGAGTGCTTCTGGGAGATCGAACAACTCAAAATGACTCATGGGGGATACTCATCCACGATGTTTTACAGGAAAACGGTGTAATTAAATGTGATTAAAACAGTGCAAGACACTGTTTTAACATGAGAAAAAGCAGGGCGGATTATACAGTGAAAGATTCACCACAGCCACATTCACCTTTTTTATTTGGGTTGTTAAACTCGAAGCCTTCATTTAGACCATTTTTAACATAGTCCATTTCCATACCATCGAGATAAACCAAACTTTTTGGATCTACAAAAACTTTTACACCAAACTGTTCAAACATTTGATCATGCGTATCGATATCATCAACAAACTCAAGTACATAAGCTAAGCCAGAACAGCCTGAAGTTTTCACACCAAGACGAATACCTTCACCCTTACCGCGATTCTTTAAGTAATTGCTGATATGAGTTGCAGCATTTTCAGTTAGATTGATCATGAAAACTCCGTTAAAAAATCATCTGCTAAATTTGACGAACAGATACTAGGCTTTAGTTTTCTTGCTACGGTAATCTTCAACAGCAGCTTTAATTGCGTCTTCTGCAAGCACAGAACAGTGTACTTTTACAGGAGGAAGTGCAAGTTCAGTTGCGATATCGATGTTCTTAATCGCCTGTGCTTCGTCAAGCGTTTTACCTTTTAACCATTCAGTTACGAGTGAACTAGACGCAATTGCTGAGCCACAGCCATAAGTTTTAAAGCGAGCTTCTTCAATTACACCACTGTCATTCACTTGGATTTGTAAACGCATTACATCACCACATGCAGGTGCACCCACCATGCCTGTACCAACATTTTCTGCATTTTTATCCAAAACACCTACATTACGAGGATTTTCGTAATGATCTATTACTTTTTCGCTATAAGCCATGTTGCTTCTCCAAACCTCGGGGTCAGCGTTGATAATATGTATTTCTACAATCTAATTTGGTGGCATTTTACTGATTTTCAATAAAATGCCGCGTTTTGATTTCAAGGAACTTAATGTTCAGCCCATTCAACTGAACTTAAGTCGATCCCTTCTTTGTACATATCCCAAAGCGGAGAAAGCTCACGCAATTTCTCAACAGCAGCTTTAGTAATCTTAATTACATGATCAATGTCTTCTTCAGTCGTATAGTGACCAAAGCTAAAACGAATTGAACTATGTGCTAACTCGTCAGAAAGGCCGAGGGCACGAAGTACGTAAGAAGGTTCAAGTGTTGCGGATGTACATGCTGAACCAGAAGATACAGCAGCATCTTTTAACGCCATCATCAATGATTCACCTTCAACAAAGTTGAAACTAACATTTAAGTAGTTTGCAACATTGTATACAGGGTGGCCATTTAAGAAGACTTGTTCTAAATCCTGTAAACCGTTCCAAAGTTTGTCACGCAGTACACGTAAACGTGTTTGTTCAGCTTGTAAAGATTTTCCAGCAAGTTCAAATGCTTCACCCATACCGACGATTTGATGGGTTGCAAGTGTGCCTGAGCGCATACCTCGTTCATGGCCACCACCATGAATTTGTGCTTTGATACGAACACGTGGGCTACGGCGTACAAATAAAGCACCAATACCTTTAGGTCCATAAACCTTATGACCTGAGAAGCTCATCAAATCAACTTTCATGGTAGAAAGATCGATTTCAACTTTACCCGCAGCTTGTGCTGCATCTACATGGAAATAAGTTTTATTGGCACGTGTTAACTCACCAATTGCAGCAACATCTGTCACAGTACCAATTTCATTGTTCACCATCATCAATGAAACAAGTAGCGTATCTGGACGAAGTTCAGCTTGAACCATTTCTGGTGTAATTAAACCGGTTTTAGGTTCAGGTTCAAGATAAGTAATCTCAAAACCTTCTTCTTCTAATTCACGACAAGTATCTAAAATTGCTTTATGTTCAATTTTACTTGTGATGATGTGTTTGCGTTTAGAACCATAAAACTGAGCAACACCTTTAAGGGCAAGGTTATCAGATTCAGTAGCACCTGAAGTCCATACAATTTCGCGTGGATCAGCTTTTACTAAATTTGCGACTTGTTCACGTGCATATTCAACTTTTTCTTCAGCTTGCCATCCATAAGCATGTGAGCGAGAAGCAGGATTACCGAATGTACCATCAAAGGTTAAACACTCCATCATGCGTTCTGCTACTTGAGGATCAACAGGCGTAGTTGCTGCATAGTCAAGATAAATCGGACGTTTCATGTCAAATACCTGTAACCGATAAAAGGGCTGAATCAAGAGGTGCTGAATTTTGACGGACCGCAACGGTTTGTACATTGTCACGAGCGACTAAATCCGCAAGGGTGATTTTAGCTAAATAATCGGCAATATGGAGAGAGAGTTCTTGCCATAAATCGTGAGTTAAACACATTGCACCATTTTGGCAATTGCCTTTGTGGTCACAACGTGTCGCATCGACAGTTTCATTTACAGCTTCAATAATTTCTAAGACAGTAATTTCTTCAGCATGGCGCGCTAAGTGATAACCGCCATTTGCTCCACGAACACTTGAAACTAAGCCGTGACGCTTAAGCTTAGCGAACAATTGTTCAAGATAAGCGACAGATATCGTTTGGCGGTTTGCAATTTCTGCAAGCGTAATCGTTTGTTCAGGTGGCTGCAGTGCTAAGTCAAGTAGTGCAGTCACTGCATAGCGACCGCGAGTAGTTAGGCGCATGATTCGATACACATGTTTTAGACTAGATGTATGAATTTTATGAATCCTGACTAAAATAGTCAAGTATTTTTAATTTTAATTCTGACTAATTTAGTCAGAATTTATTACTTGAACAAAAAATGCGGCTAAATTTCAATTTTTGTTCAAGTTTTATGAAAATATTTGCCAAAGATTATACACGACTAATGCTATAAATAGAAAGCCCAATACGCCTAAAGCCGTATATAAACGTTGTTGGTTGAGCTGCAAGCGTTTAACACGATTTTGATATTGTTTTACTTCAACTTGAAGTGTATTGATCTTAGAACGTTGCTGATCAATCTTTTCAAGCAAAGGAGCAATGCGTTTTTTTGATGCTTTTGTCTGGCTATCATCATCTGGATTGGTTAGCCATTGCTTCCAGTCTGAAAGCAATTTAGGTGCAGTTAAGTGTACAACGAGATCACGAAACTGTTCCTTGAGGAGGTTATCGCCATCCAGGCGCATTTTTTTCATGCTACGACGATTAGCAAAGACAAATATTTGGATGAAATCGATAAGTGTACTACTCACAGAAAGGTCAATGGCTTTTTCTGGAGGCTGTAAATCAAAAAGAATACCACGATCTGTAAATTGAACATAAAAGTCAAAATAAGGAATATAGCTATTCATTTTAATTGTAATCTGCTGTTCGACGAATTTTTTTGCCTGTAAGCGAACAACACGATCATGCTTTAATACAAAAGAATAAATGGTTTCCAATATAATCATGACAATGTTTAGCAACAAACGAGAATGACCTTGCTTTTGTTGCGATTCATTCATAAAAAATTCCTATAGCAAAAACAGAGAGTCCGATCTCTAAAAAATAAAACAATCTCATCCATGACATGAAACACAATATTTCAACAATGATATAAAAATTATCTTAATAAGCATTGTCGAATTGCCAAGTGTTCCTTAACATTAAAAACAATTACTTTGCTTTGTAGAACAGTTTAGCAAAAGGTTCAATAGTTTTATTTGATAATATAGCAATATTTTCTACCTAATTTGGTCATATGGGTCATTACACGCTGGAGTTTGGGGTAAATGGAGCAAGATATGAAAAAGAGTAACAAGGAACAACCTGATCTTTACCAAGATCAAAATGAATTTAATGAATCTCAAATAAAGCCTAGAAATCATAAAAAGTCAGCATTAGATTTCAGAAAATATACAAAACAAATCTGGTTGGCTGGATTGGGAGCGTTCTCAAGAGCGGAAGAAGAGGGCAACAAACTATTCGATTCCTTAGTCAAAGTGGGGGAGGAGCTGGAGTCCAAGACAGTTGAAGTCACTGATCAAACAGTCAATAAAGTAACTGAAAAAACCAAAGAATCTGTTGCAGAAACCAAAGATAAGGTTGAAAAGCTTTTAGATCAGAGTGTAAATCATTCATTAAATAGAATCGGTTTGGTAACTGCGAAAGATCTTCAGCATTTGGAAAGTTTGATACTGGAACTCCACAATAAGGTTGATGCGCTAGCAGAAGATAACCAAAACTTACGTGAACAATTGCTAAAAAAAATGAAATAATTACCTTTAATCCAAAAAAATCGTAAATTTTAGTCGTAATTTTTGTGAAAAGCGGGTTTGGAGTCTTGCGTTTCCCCCCAAAGCATTGCTATAAAGTCGTCATGGCCTTTGATCTACAGCCTTGGAACTTAAACAAACGATATAAGAGGACGTAATCTTCATGAATAAATCAGAATTAATCGATGCGATTGCAGAAAAAGGGGGATTGTCAAAATCCGATGCTGGTAAAGCATTAGATGCGACTATTGCTTCAATTGGTGAAGCGCTTAAAAAAGGCGATACAGTGACTTTAGTCGGCTTTGGCACATTCAGTGTTAAAGACCGTGCTGCTCGTACTGGCCGTAACCCTAAAACTGGTGAAGAGCTTCAGATTAAAGCAAGCAAAGTACCTAGCTTTAAAGCTGGTAAAGGCTTAAAAGACTCAGTAGCTTAATCTGAGCTTATTGAAAGCGCGCCTTCGTGGCGCGTTTTTTATGAAATATATTAAATTATCAGTGATTGCTCGTTCATTCATTTCACAATTTCAGTTAGAATCCTTACGAAATATAATATTGGAATACTCATGGAATCGTTTCGCACTCTCATAAGGGGCTGGTTTGGTAAAGTTCTCCTTGTGTTATTTTTAGCGCCATTTGCTGTGGTTGGTATTGAAGGCTATTTCAGCGGTGGGCAAAAAGCAGACGTAGCTAAAACTGTTAATGGTCAAGATATTTCTAAAAAAGAGTTAGAAACGGTTACAAAAGGCTATACAGATCAATTATTGGCAAATCCTGCTGTTCATGGGGATGAATCATTATTGAATAAAGAATTTATTGCAAATAAAGCACTTGATTATCTGATTAGTCAAAGTCTTTTAAGACAGCAAGCTGATAAATTGGGTGTGACTTTGAGCGATGCTCAAATTGAACAGAAAATTGCGCAAATTCCTGCCTTTCAGGAAAATGGTAAGTTTTCCAATACATTGTATGCAAACTATTTACGTTCACAGGGTTTAACAAGCCAAGCATTTATCCAAAATATTCGCCAAGATTTTGCTTTAAGCATTCTAAGTTCTACAATTTCAGATAATGCATTGATTAGTAAATTAGATATCCAACAAATTGCCAATCTGCAATCTGAACAACGTGAATTATTTTTATCAAGCGTTAAACTTGATGACTATAAAACCAACGTTAATGTGACCAATCAGGAAATTACTGATTATTACAACAAGCATCAAAATAAGTTCAAACAAGTTGCTTCAGTGGATGTGGATTATGTGGTGTTAAGCCCTGCGGCATTGACACAGCCAAATGTTGCAGTGACTGATGCTGAATTACAACAGGCATATTCACAGTTTACAGAAAAATATAAGCAAGGTTTGAAACGAGATGTTAAACATATCCTGATTACAACTGATTCTCGTACGCCTGAGCAAGCTGCGACACTTGCAAATGAAGTGTATGCAAAAATTCAGGCAGGTATGTCATTTGCTCAAGCTGCTGCGCAATATTCAGAAGATCCTGATTCTAAGGCGAAAGGTGGTGCACTTGCTGCCTATGCGCCAGGTGCCTTTGGTGATGATTTTGATAAAGCTGTGAATTCAACAAGCAATGGTCAAGTCTCTAAGCCTGTTAAAACTCAATTCGGTTATCACTTGATTGAAGTGAATACACCCGTAGATTCAGTACCATCGTTTGATTCAAAAAAAGCTGAATTGACTGCTGAGGTTTTAAAGAATAAATCTGCTAACTATTTCTCTGATACTGTAAATAGTTTAAATGAGCAAGTGGTTAACAGTGATGCATTGGATGTAGTTTCACAAGCAGTTAAGACAGTTCAAATTCAATCTGCGAATAATGTGAATTTAACGACAACCAATCCAGTTCTTGCTGATCCTGCTGTTAAATCTAAATTATTTAATGAAGATGTGAAAAGCGGAAATACGACGGCTTCAAGTAACATCCAAACTGCCAACGGCGATGTGGTATGGGTTAAAGTTCGTAAGTATCACCCAGCAGGTATACAACCTCTAGCGCAAGCAACTGCACGTGTAAAAGCACAATTGATTGAACAAAAAGCGTTCGATGCTGCCCATGCAAAATTAAATGCCATGATTGCGGATTTCAAAAAATTACCAGCTCAAGAAGTTACTGCGAAATACCAATCTAATTTTGTCCATGCGGGAACATTTACGCGTTCACAAGGCCTTAAGCGTGAGATCGAGCGTGTTGCCTTTAGCCAGCCAGTACCTAAAGCAGGCATGTGGTCTGTCAGCACTGCCAAGCTACCAAATGAGTTAGTTGTTGTAGCTGTAGCGAATGTGAAAAAAGTAGACACTGCTCAGATGGATCCAGCTGAAATTCAACAACTTACGCAAATGTATCAGAAGTTCCGTGGTGAACAATTATTAGATGATTATTCGCGTTATTTAAAATCACAAGCAAAAATTAAATAATTGATCTTCTTGGATAAAAAAAGCGCCTCGGCGCTTTTTTTATGTGAAATTAAATATAAAATTAGTACAGGAGCTATATCAGTCAGATCTGATTAGCGTATGTCTTTAATCTTTTTTTAGATCTGATTGCGATATTGGCTTGGGCTAAGTTCAAATTGTTTCTTAAACGCCTGGCTAAATGCAGTTTCAGATGAATATCCCACTTGGTGGGCAATCTGTTGAATAGGCAGTTGTCCTTGTTTGATCAACTGACTGGCAAGACGTAAGCGATGCTGTTGCAAATAAGCTAAAGGTGTTTCACCAATAATTTGATTAAATAAGCTGGCAAATTTAGAACGTGACATACAACAAGTTTCAGCTAAGCTTTCTACGGTCCAACTCTGTTCTGGGCGACTGTGGATGGCTGCTAGTGCATTTGAAAGTTCTGGATGTACGAGGGCATTTAACCAGTTATTGTGATCTTGCATTTGCTCAATATAGTCACGCACACACTCAATCATCAAAATACTGACGACATGATCCATAATTTTATTTTTTCCCGCTATAGTTCTACGCGTTTCAGCAGAAACAAAATATAATCCAATTTTAAGCCATTCAGGCGCCTCATCACTCAAGGCATTTTGAATATGCAAATATGGTGGGAGTGCATTGATCAATGGGCGAGCCATGATTGCATTCATATGGCAACGTACAGAGAGGATTAATGTCTTCTCAGAACTTCCTTGACCAAATTCAATTGCGTCTTGTCTTAATCCATCAAAGAGTGATTCTATATTTAGGCTTTCAACCAACTGCGTGTCTAAGTGATTTTTTACAGTATGTGCTAAACCTGCTGGAATTAAAAACATATCACCGGTTTGTAGTGCAACATTCATTTTGGGTGAAAATTCTAAATAAGCATTTCCATACAGAACAATATGCGCGATCACGGCATCTTGTTTTGGGCTCTGAAATGACCAATCACCTTGAGCTTGAAGGTAAATATATTCTGAATGGTTGAGATGAATATCATCAAAAATTTTACTTAAAGCATCCATAGATTCAGTTCAAATTTCCTGTTCTCAAATAATAAAAATGTTTCATGCTATTAAAACATGTGCGCAAAGGACAAACTCTATGTTGAAGATGCCAAAGACTTTTTCATAGGTTTTATGGACGCTTACAACTGTCTTTAAGTTGAATTTTACATAAATATATAACTAAGTAGAAAGATAGGGAAGATATAGCCATGAATGCACCAGTTCAACTGACAGAGCAGCAATTGCAAGAATTAAAACCAAAGTCAGGTTTGGCACTTGATAAAAAGCGTTATCTTTGGATGATTAGCCCATCACTTCCCGTGATTGGGTTAGGAATTTTAGCGGGATATCATGTTGCACCTAAGCCACTGAAAAAAGTTTTTGCATTGGGTGGGCCACTTGTACTGCATGTGATTATTCCAGCCATAGATTCATTGATTGGTAAGGATAAAAACAATCCGACCAGTGAAGATGTAAAATTACTTGAGCAAGATCCGTATTATTCACGTTTGGTCAAATCCTTTATTCCGATCCAATATGTCGCCAATGTTTATGCATGTTATTTGGTTGGACGTAAACAAACATCTCTTTTAGATAAGATTTTGCTTGGTGTCTCAATGGGTGCAATTAATGGTATTGCTATTAACACAGCACATGAGTTAAGCCATAAGCATGACCGTATGGATCATATTTTATCGCATTTAGCATTGGTTCCATCAGGTTATAACCATTTCCGTATCGAACATCCTTATGGACACCATAAACGCGCTGCTACACCTGAAGATCCAGCTTCATCGCAAATGGGTGAAACGCTTTATGAGTTTTTACCACGTACTGTCATTGGTTCATTTAAATCAGCGATTGAAATTGAAACCAATCGTCTTAAACGTAAGGGCCTTGGATTTTGGTCTAAAGATAATGAGTTATTGCAAGGCTGGACAATGACCGCAGCATTCCATTCATCTATGGTTGGGTTATTCGGTAAAGGTATTTTACCTTATTTGGTAACTCAATCAGCTTATAGTATTACGTTGTTTGAGATCATTAATTATATTGAGCATTATGGTTTGTTGCGCCAAAAAGATGAAAATGGCAAATATGAACGCACAATGCCTGAGCATAGTTGGAACAATAACAACATCGTAACGAATTTATTCTTGTATCAGTTACAACGTCATTCAGACCATCATGCCTTTCCGACACGCCCATTCCAAGCGTTACGTCACTTTGATGAAGCACCTGAATTGCCAAGCGGTTATGCAAGTATGCTGTTGCCAGCGATGATCCCGTCGTGGTGGTTTAAAATCATGGATAAGCGGGTATTTGATCATTACAAGGGTGATTTAAATAAGGCCAGTATTTATCCAAAACGCCGAGCAAACATTTTCAAAAAATTTGGGGTCGTGGACAAATTGTTGAATAAATAAAATTTAATTTTAAGATAAAAGCCCAGAATTGGGCTTTTATTGTTTTTGAGCATTAAAAAATATCCCAGCATTTTAAATGTTGACTAACGCTACTTTTAGTTGTGAGTCATCCTTGTTAAAGCATAAGCACTTGTAACTCAATTTCAATGAATGTAAAAAAAATCCCTGAAATACTATCTTTCTTTTTCTGTTTATTTCATAGTATTCATTAATGGTATTTTAAATTTACAAATGTAATTTGGAACTTCGTATGAAATGGGAAGAAATAGGCAATCAACCGTGTTCAATTGCGCGTACATTATCTGTATTGGGTGATCGATGGACCATGCTTATTTTACGTAATGCTTTTATGGGTTTACGTCGTTTTGATGATTTTCAAGAAAATTTAGGTGTGACAAGACATGTATTGTCTGAACGCCTAAAACGTTTGGTTGAGCATGAAATATTGGTTAAAGTGGCTTATGTAGATCGACAAGAGCGTTATGAATATCGCTTAACTGATAAGGGTTTAGATCTATATCCTATTTTATTAACCATGGTGGCATGGGCGGATAAATGGATGGATGAGGGGCTGGGTGCGCCTATGGTGTATCAACATAGCGTCTGTGGACATGAGTTTACTCCGATATTGGTATGTTCAGAATGTCAGCAGGCTGTGAATGCGAGACAGGTGAAGCCAATCGTTACGTCTGCGTTTTTCCAATACTTAGCGCAGAAAAAATTAGCTTGATTGCTATTCCTTAGATGATTTTTAATATTTATCATGAATTAATTTTAGATTAAGTTGTTGGTAAATATCATAAAAATCTAAAAGCAGGTGCACTCATTATCTTAAGTGTTTGTGAGAATGTTTAGATGAAGCGTTGCAAGTAATTTGAACTTTTAATTACTTATATTGTTTTTTGATTTTTGTTAACAAGATATAAAATATGTGATTGTTCAATTTAAAAAATATATAATTTAAATTAATAAGTAAAAGTATGAAAAACAGTAACTGTAATCTTAGTTTAGAAAATAAGGATTATTGCTTGATAAAGAATAGAGCGATTTTTTAAACAGATAATTTTGATCAAGTCATTCACTTTTATATACTTATTTAACTGATGCAAAATTTTAATAATTTATAAAATATTTAATATGGAGTAATCGAATGGGAATTGGTTCAAGCCCAACAGTCGGAAGTACTTGTGATACGTGCCTACAGAAGTTTACGATTCATTTTCGAAGATGTGAAGATAACATATATGATGGAAGTTATGGTTTTGATTGGTACAGACCTGAATACTTTAAAAAATTAACCAACTATAGACCGAATGCAGCAACAAAATTTGGAAACAAAGTTGCTTTAGTCAGCGGTTCGATACAATCATTAAAAGCGACATATACTCAAGACCAAATTACCAAAATTAGCCCATTTGGCACAGAATATATCCCTGCATGGTTAGCAATGTACCCAAGCTCACAGGAGGATAACAATAGTTCTAACCCTGTCAATCAAGGGGTTAGGCTTAATTTAGAGTTGAGACTATTAGATTCAGAAAATAATTTTTCATTAAAAAATGATGGAACAAAGATTAAGTTTGAAGTTTCAAATCCGAATATTATTATTGAACCAGCAGAGTTCAGTGTCGAAGATTTTATTTACGCCAAAAAAATGACGCGAGATTTAGGCGAAGATACTAAAAGAGAAGAAGAGATTTATTATTTAGCTTCAGAAATAGTGAATATTAAGTGCACAGGTGCTTTGCAAAAACATGAAGAAATCATTGTAACAGCAATAAAAGGAGAGACCCAAGAGAAAGTTGGGAAGCTAATGCTTTATCATAATGCTGTGATTCCTACTATATCAGTTATCTTTGTAGACGTTATAACTGATGGAAAAAAACCAAGCCGTTCACATGATTATGAAAATTTTTTAAAGCATAACTCATTTAACCAAGCTTTAATTAATGTAGAAATAAAAAATGCCCCAACATTTGATTTAAACAAATATCGTAGCAAAGACGATGATGTTAATATATCTTTGAATAAATTAAATATAAATGACACGGGTTATTTTTTAAGTGACTTAACTAAGTTTTATAAAAAATATCAAGATAAAAACTTAGCGACTAAAAATTATGTTTTCGTCACAACTGTAGAAATAAAGAATGCAGTTGGTGCTGGTGGTGACAGTGTTACTTTATTTAACTGTCCTCAAAATATATTTAATCAAGTCGTGGTACATGAATTAGGGCATCGTTTTGGATTAGATCATTTGTTTGAATCACAGAAAATTACAGCCAAAGGATCGAGCTTTCAATTTATACAGGGTACTACAGCTAATTTTTTAGATTATGATCATTCGGATGGCGTAAATTTAAAAAATAAAACTGCAGTCAATCCAAATCAAACACTAAAATATTTTTTCAAATACCAATGGGATTTACTTAGAAAAAAAGTGAAATAATCTATTTATCTAAGATATAAGCCCTGTCTACAGTGATTGGTTCTCAAGTGAACAAATCAATTTATATAAACTAAGTTATAAACAATTTGCAGGTTTCGGGATACCTGCCAAACGGCTTAAATGGCGGGCAACCAGTCCTGTATTAAACTTCTCTTGTAGAACAGCATTATCAATTGCTGGGTTGATCGTTTTCATTAAAAATTTAATCAGTGGACGAGTTGCAGGAGAGTGGCCAAACTGGGTATAAAATTGACGTACTGCATACAACACTTCAAAATGCCATGGGGTCAGTTGTAGATCTAAACTTTGTGCCAACTCTTGGGCAACCTGTTCATTCCAAATGGTATAATCTACTAAATGTCCATCTTGGTCTAACTCAAAGCTCATAAAACAACCTAAATAAAACAAACGAAACAATGCAACTTTTGATCAATAAAACATCAAAGATTGATTTTTAAAAAATCGAAGATAATTTACAACCTAGCCCACTATTTTAAACTGATACAACGCTTAAAGTCTAAAACCAACTGAGCAAATTGTGAGTAAGAAATTGATTTAAAATTTTCAGGAATGGATTCAGATAAAATCTCAGCATCATTTTCAAGAAGATAAAGATTCTGTTTGTTTGTTAAGCGCTGATCTGCTGCAAACAGTACCGCATCACCCATTAAAACAATGTGATCATGAGAACCATACAGTTGATCCAACTGATTCAATATATGGTCTGTATGTATAAAAGAAGATTGAATTAAATAAAGTGTTTTATCTGACATTTGAACTTTCCATCTACAGCTTACCAATACAACACATGATCAAAAGACTGAATAAATTCAGCATTCAGTTCTACAAATTTCAACTCTTGTTGTGATTGAGTAACAAAATTCGAGGATTTATTCATATTTTCTACTAAAACTGGTGTTAAATCATAGAATTCAAAGCTATCGACTAGATTCGAAGCAAGCTTAAATACGTGATTTAATTGGTCAAAAGCCATTTCTGATTTAAGTAGGCTTAATCCAGCGTCTTTAAGTAACACTTTGACTTTACAGCCAAAAGTTGCAAGCACCATGGTTGCTGACAAGCTTTCATGTATCTGCAATGTATTTAAATTTGCTTGAGTTATCACAACGAGCACAGTATTCACACAAATTACCTTTTAAATGCAACACGCTAATGGGATGATCAACTTAGAATTGAATGATACGATCTGTAGATTGAACAGCATCTGCAAGTTCGCCTAAACCCACA
The DNA here is from genome assembly GCF_058242925.1 of Acinetobacter sp. LipI_19. NCBI lineage: Bacteria > Pseudomonadati > Pseudomonadota > Gammaproteobacteria > Moraxellales > Moraxellaceae > Acinetobacter > Acinetobacter sp. LipI_19. The sequence continues at coordinate 1,675,226 of NZ_JBZAYK010000001.1, read as the reverse complement.
AGCTCAAAACCTTTTGCAAGATTATCGGCTGGAATTTGGTGACGTTTGGCATTCTCTTGATCTGTTATCCCCCGCGCTAATGCAGCACTCACACAGACAGGAAGTCGAATTGAGAGTTTTTGCCATTCTACAGATAAATTACGTTGATCGTCAGGAACCCATTGCAAGTTGTTCGCAACTTGTACACCATCTTGATAAAAGAAAACACGAAATTCTTGATCTTCAGCTTGCAGTGCCTGCGCTAAACCCAATGCATGCCATGCATGGATTGAAGTCGGTGCTGCGGTGATTAGTAATAAAGTACTCATTTGATGGCGATTCACTTGGAGAATGGACAGTTTGCAACATTCAAACTTGATAATGATAGGTAGTATACAATGATTTTAGTGACTGGTGGTTTAGGCTTTATAGGCTCGCATGTGGTTTTAAGTTTGCTAGCTCAAGGGCAAGCGGTCGTCATTGTGGATAATCTAGCCAATGCCAATCTGCAATGCTTAGAGCGCTTAGAATTTATTACAGGAATGTATATTCCCTTTGTCAAAATTGATATTCGTAATACTCCCGCTTTAAATAAAGTATTTGAACAATATTCAATAGATACCGTTGTCCATTGTGCCGGATTTAAATCCATTGAAGAGTCAAATTTAAAACCACTTGAATATTATAATGACAATCTCAGTTGTATTATGAGTTTATTACGCGCGATGCAGCGTACCGGTGTCAGAAATTTAGTACATCTTTCTAGCCTTATGGTTTATGCTCAATCGAGTTTAGAACTGAATGAACAAACCGTATTTAATTATGGTTATCCGAATCCTTATATAAAATCTCAGCAAATGATTGAAGAAATCATTAAAGACACATTTAAAACTGACGAAGAATGGAAAATTGCCATTTTAAGGGTTTCAAATGTTGTCGGTGCATTTGAGCATGGTGTCTTGGGGGAGTTTGTTGTACCACTTCCTAAAAATGTTGTCCCTTTGGCTCTACAAGTTGCGGCTCAGCAACGTGATCTGATTGAAGTACAACGTAATTCAGATACTCAGGATAAAACGACTGAGCGTAGCTTTGTACATGTTCTTGACCTATGTGAAGCAATTAGATCCACTATTCTTTGGCTACATGAGCAGGGCAATGTTTACCAAAGTTTTGATATTTCAGGTTCTGTCAGTTCGATACAGAACTTGATTCACTTGATCGAAGAGGTTACGTCAAGTCAAATCCATCAAATTGATGCAGTTTATAAATTAGATGAACTGGATCAGGTTGCATCTACCAGCAAAAAAGCATTCGAGGTTTTAAAATGGAAAGCTCAGCGCTCACTTAAACAAATGATCGAAGATGAATGGCGTTTTTATCAAAATACTTTAAATAATCGGTAAAAATCCAGAATAGATTATTTTTGTAAATAATTATCATTTACATGTTTAATTGATTTGTTTAGCATAATCGCTTCGCTGAAGCTGGTGTTTTTACGCAGATGTTGTCAAAACAAGCTTTAACTTGAAAATAAGATATGGATAAAGAAGAGGTTGAAAATGCAAACACGTATTGAACATGACACAATGGGCGATGTTGAAGTCCCAAGCGAAGCAATGTGGGGCGCACAAACTCAGCGAAGCGTAGAAAATTTTAAAATTGGTACAGAACATATGCCACGCCCGATGATTCGAGCGATGGGTCTGGTTAAAAAAGCAGCGGCAATAACCAATGCCAGCTTAAACCAAATTCCGCATGATCTGTCACAGTATATTGTCGATGCTGCCGATGAAGTAATTTCAGGCAAATGGGATTCACAATTTCCTTTGGTGGTTTGGCAAACAGGTTCAGGTACGCAAAGTAATATGAACTGTAATGAAGTCATTGCCAATATTGCCAATCAAAAATTAGGTAATCCATTAGGTTCGCAAAAGCCGGTGCATCCGAATGATCATGTCAATCGTGCGCAATCTACCAATGATTCATTTCCAACAGCGATTCATGTGGCTGCTGCGGTACAAATCAATGAGTTGCTTATTCCAGCAGTAAAACGTTTACGAGACACTTTACATCGCAAATCTGAAGCGTTTGACGATATTGTTAAGATTGGTCGGACTCATTTACAGGATGCAACACCGCTTACATTAGGTCAGGAATTCAGTGGCTATGTTTCACAGCTGGATCATGGACTAAAACGTTTACAACAGGCTTTGGTGTGGCTCTATGAGTTACCACTTGGTGGTACAGCTGTTGGTACAGGTTTAAATGCGCATCCTGAATATGCAGACAAAGCAGCGGAAGAATTAGCCAAACTGACGGGGTTACCATTTATAAGTAATCCCAATAAGTTTGAAGCACTTGCTGGTCGTGATGCTGCTGTATTTGCTTCTGGTTCATTGAAAACCTTAGCTGCAAGTTTAAATAAAATTGCCAATGATATACGTTGGTTAGCAAGTGGACCACGTTGTGGCTTGGGCGAGTTGCGTATTCCTGAGAATGAACCTGGTTCAAGCATCATGCCTGGTAAAGTCAACCCAACCCAATGTGAAGCAATGACCATGGTGGTTGCGCAAGTGATGGGGAATGACACCACGATTAACTTTGCAGGTGCAGCGGGGAATTTTGAACTGAATGTTTATATGCCTGTGATTGCATATAATCTTGTTCAGTCGATTCAATTGCTTGGCGATGCATGTAACAGCTTCGATGAACACTGTGCTGTAGGTATTGAACCAAATCGTGAAAAAATTGATTACTTCTTACATAATTCATTGATGTTGGTAACAGCACTGAATCCTGTGATTGGTTATGAAAATGCCGCTAAAGTTGCCAAAACGGCTTATAAAGAAGATAAGACTTTAAAAGAAGTCGCGATAGAACTTGGCTTTGTCACGGCTGAACAGTTTGATGAAGTGGTACAACCTGAAAAAATGGTACGTCCAAACGCGAAATAATGAGTTGTAAGCGACTATACTATTGATGATTTATTGAGAAAGCATCAGTCGTTTAAAAAAGCACCTTAAGGTGCTTTTTTATTTTGAATTTGGAGGAGTTATAGGACTCGCATTAACCATGTTTCTCGCTAACTTTATGGTCGCTCTATTTTGTTATGAGCCTCTAATTGAGCGCCGTTTTCTCAAAATATTGAACAGCAGGTGAACGTGACATATAAGCTAAAGCCTGCTCAGTATCACCTTCATGAATTGGGTTAAACTTTGGAGATGTCCAACGTAGAGTGGCTTTCCATAAATATTTAATGGTTGGTAGGTGATCTGTTTTCGTTGCAGTTTTTTCAAACTCTCGAATAAAAGAAAAGAACCCACGGCGCATTAATTTTTGAATGTGTTGATGTTCAGTATCTTGTTGTCCAAGACTGCGAGCAAAATCAACAAGGAAATAAATAAAGAGTGGAAAAATTCCCATCATGATGAGTTGTCTGGAAACATAAAAACCTAATTTTTGTTGTAATAAATGCTCAAACAAATCATAAGCGACACAACGATGTTCTACTTCTTCAGCGAGATGCCAGCGGAATAAATCAGCCATGGCTGGATCTGCTTTATCCCAAGATTTGCTATCCAGCGTCCATTGCCCAATCGTACCTGTAAAATGCTCGATCGCTGCAATGACACCTACACGAAAGATTAACCAATATTCGTCAAATTTCTTTAGTTTTAAAAATGGAATTCCTAATGGTTTGTCACCTAATAAAATGTTGAAAACAAGATGGGCACGATTTAATGGTTCTTGTATGTCATAGCCATTTTCTCTTAAAAAATCTTGTACTTTTTCATGTGCGCGTGCATGTGCAGCTTCTTGACGGACAAAGCCAATAACCTCTTGTTTTAATTTTTTATCTGTAATATGTGGAAGGGTTTTATTAAATACTCTACAGAACCAAAATTCACCGGCAGGCAAAAGCATATTGATACCATTGGCGATATGCGAACATAATGGATCATCTGGCATCCAACATACAGAAGACTCAGAAAAATCGAAATATACTTTTCTTGCTTTAATTTGATGACTTTCCGTGATCATTGTGGTTATCCAACATGAAACTGTTAAACGATTAAAAGTTTTTACCATTTAGAATAATTTGCGACCATATCCTTTAGGGACACTTTTTTTTATGATTTTTATTCTTTTGAGTAGGAAATATTAATTTAAGGGTTTAATTTTATATTTTAAATCATTGATATTGTTATTTTTTAACTTGTAAATCTAGAAAGTTAAGATGTGATAATTAATGTGGATGAAATGATATAAAATAATTTTAATGGGTTGAATCAGCTATAAAAATATCAAATTTCTATCTTTTAACACTGAGATTTAAACACATTGATTATTCAATAAAAAGAATGATAGTTCACGAATTATTGATTGATTTATATTGATGATTTTACTAAATTTTATTTTTAAATCACTGCATTTTTTTGGATGTTATTTTTAATTTTTTTATATATATCAAATATTTGAAATTTTATAGCGCTTGGGGTTGTTATTGGTTTTATAGATTTTATTAACAATTTTTAATTTTATTTTTCAATAAAAATTAATTTATAGTATCAGCTCAACTTTATAATATTGACTCAGGTATAATATGAATAAAATAAAAGTTATTACAGTCTTCATTACAAGTGGCATGGTCACTTTTGCCATAGCCGCAACCACACTATCACCCAACCAGAATAACCAGAGTGGGAATATCCCAACAGGCTATGATGAGCTGATATTTAGTGTATCCAATGGCAATTGGGTGAAGAATATTGCCTTACCCAATGTAGCAAAAGATGGTGCATTAATTACAATTCAATCAACGGCGGGTTATGATAGTGATATTGATTTAACGAATATAAATATTGAAAAAAAAGGGGTCCTCACTTTAAAATCTGGAAACAGTTATCGATTCAAATTTAGTAATGGAAAGTGGGCGTTTTATGCAACAGAAACTGCCAGCTTTAATCCTGAAAAAAACGGCAATGCTATTCCAGTATTTCAACAATCACAGGCTGAGTATGCTGTAAGCGATGCTGCTTGGATTGATACAATCAATTTGCCGCAGTCAGCTCAGAATGGCCAGATTCTTGTGGTTAAGTCTAATGCACTTAAAGCTTCAAAAATTAATGCAGCGAATGCTTTGTTTCCAAGTACACTGGTACTCAATAAAAATGACACTTATATTTTTCAATACAATCAAGAACTGGGTAAATGGGTACCACTGTCTGTTCCAACACGTATAGTAAACGTTGTAAACGGTAATACTACTGTATTAAACACAGCTTTGCAGAATTTAACTGCACCTAAGACCGAAATTCGTTTTGGAGATGGAGCATGGGTTCCTTCATTGGAACTACCAAAAATTGCTAACGACCGTGATCGTATCATTGTTAGCTCAAGTGCGAGTTGGCAGTCCGTAATTGAAAATGAAAATACCAATACCACAGCGACGCTAAAACTCAACAAAGGCGATCGTTACGAGTTCATTTATATTGCAGATAAATCGTATTGGGTGTTGGCTTCGGCTCCTAAAACCGTATTAACTGCAAACGCCGCTGCACAGGGTTTTACATTTAAAACCCCTGTCGTTGAAATAACCGCTGATAATGCACAATGGGCACCTGTTGTAAACTTGCCAGTGGCTCAGTCGGGTGACAAGGTCATCTTATCGAATTCTGCGGATACAGCGTTTACTGTTTCAGGTGGCAACATTAGTGCAAGTTTGAAAAAAGGCGATAAAATCCGTTTAGTATTTAACAATGGTGTTTGGAACATCGATAGTTATCAAATTGATTTACTACTTGTGAATAGCCCGGTAGTCAATGAAAAACTCGGTGCAACAGCTGCAAAAATTCAAGCCCGTGAAGCACTTAGATTAACCAATCAAGCGCTTGAAAACTCGCAAGCAAAAGCCTACTACAAAGAAGTTGGATACTTGGATTATCGAATCCCTGGAACGACACTCGGTGATGCGATTAATTTAGGACGTTCAGATGCCACCGTACAAGCGGAAAGAACCAGAACAGCTGCTGATGCGATATATACCATTACAGATCATTCAGGTTGCGGTTTAGCTTATATAAATAGCACACCGAGCAAGTACAACATGATCGGATCACATAACTATGGTTGTGGTATCACCGCAATGCGGCATGAGTTAGGGCATAACATGGGGCTAGGACATAGTTTTGATCGAACCACAGGTTATAACTGGGGATTTGGTCATCCTTTAGGCAGCACTATTATGGGGGGAAATCAAATTGGCTTATATTCAAGCCCCGATATCTATAGCCCTGAATATGGTGTGCGTTTAGGTGAAACTGACAAATTTGATGGCTTGAGAAAAATTAATGAGAATGTTGAAGCTATTTCAAAATTTTTAGTGGCAGTTAATCCATAATGAATAAACGGATGTATCTCATTATTTTCGTTGTTTTAACTGTTCTGGTGGTTTCTTTGTTGGCTTGGTTCATCTCAGGTCAAGAGGATACCGCTGAAACGATGACGTCTAACAAATCTGATCAAATTGATCAAGTGAATTCACCGAAGCTAAATGCAAATCTAAGTGAAACACAAGTATTGCAACGTATAAAAGACAGCCATGCTCGCCGTAAACTTGTATCGCTAGATGAGGACAAATTACGTGCAGGAATTTTCAATCAACAAATGTTCTATTTGAGTACTGTGGATACGGTGTCTATGTATAATCCTATTCCTTTGACAGATGCACAAAAAAAAGATGGGCGAATATTTCTAAGGAATGATCTATATACCTTAGAGGCGAAGAATGTTGGTGATCAAATAGTGTTTAATGTGCCGGGCTATGGTTTAAACAGACAGGCCGTTATAGAACGTATAGAGGTTGATCCAGATGAAGATATTATCAGTTGGTCAGGCTCACTAGAAGGAGGAGATCAAAATAGTGAGAAGTTTCATATTACTCAAACGATTAAAGATAATTTTACCATGGGTACGATTACAGCAGATGATAAAACCTATGCCATTTTGATGAAAAATGGCTATGGATGGGTCAATGACGTTGCCAATGAATCTGCTGCGCTTGAGGCAGCGGAAAAGGAGATGGATCATGTACATTAATTTTTAATCTAAAGATATGATTTATTCTCTAAACTTGAAGTAGTAACAAAATGAAAGTAGCAATTATTGCGTCATAGCGCAGATTTAGACACCTCGAAAGGTGTCTAAAATCATCATTTATTTAAAATTATTTACGTACCGAATCAAGTACTTCTTTGTTTGTTACAACTTCTTGTGCTTTTGAATAACTTTCAATCAGTAATTGATAAGCAGGGAAGATTTGAGTGTACACTTGAGCCCATTCAGCAGCATCTTCGCGGTTCCAAGTTTGTTGAATTTCTGAAGCAACCGCCGCTGTATCCATCGGTACCGCACCTGCTTGAACCACACGCGCTAAGGTAATTTCTTGTGCCATTTTGCTATACGTACCTGATGCATCAACCACAACAAAAACTTTATAGCCATCAGCAATTGCACTGATTGCAGGAAATGCCATACATACACTGGTAATCGTACCCGCAATAATCAAGGTCTTCTTACCCGTTGCTTTAACAGCGTCAACGAACTCTTGATTATGCCAAGCATTAATTTCACCTTTACGTGCGACATATTGCGCATGAGGGGCATTAGCATGAATTTCAGGAATGAGAGGGCCATTGGGTCCTTGAGGAACTGAGGCTGTAGTAATGACAGGAATGTTTGATAAGGACGCTATTTTAGCTAAAGCTGCTGCGCGTTGGCGTAGCTCAGGCATGGGCATATCGCCAACGGTTTGAAATAAACCACTTTGATGATCAATCAATAGCATAACGGAATCATTTACGTCAATCACTGGTGCTAGACCATTAAAATTTGCTGGAGTAGACATTCTTATATCCTCTTAAGTGAGCAATGATTTGCTGTGTTTAATACTATCAGTAGGACAGATGTTGTATTATTCTATTTATATGACACTTTGTCCTGTGGAGAGAACATTTGTGATGTGTAAGGGCAAAATATGAAAGACTTAAATGACCTGTATTATTTTACAAAAGTTATTGAATATGGCGGATTTTCAGCTGCAAGTAATGCGTTGGGCGTGACCAAATCATTGTTAAGTCGAAGAGTTGCGGAATTGGAAAACCGTTTAGGAGTAAAACTACTCAATCGAACCACCAAAAGAATTTCGATTACAGATGTCGGGAACATATATTTACAACACTGTAAAGCAATGCTTGTGGAAGCTGAATCAGCTGATGAGGCAATCGCACTGTTAAGCGCAGAGCCGACTGGAATTGTAAAAATTTCTTGTCCTACAAATTTATTGCATATTAATGTCAGTAAAATGTTGAATAAATTTTTAGCACGTTATCCGAAAGTTAAATTGCATGTGGAAGCGACAAATAGAAAGGTAGACTTGTTTAATGAACGTTATGACGTTGCAATTCGCATCAGACCCTTACCTTTAAAAGATAGTGATTTGATTGTACGTAGCCTATCCATTTCAAAACAATTTATTGTCGCAAGCCCTGATTTGTTGAATCAAAATTTCTTGATTAAAACACCAGGAGAATTAACAAGATTGCCTATTTTAATGATGGAGTCTTTGTCCTTTGAATATCATTGGGATCTTTATAATTCTAATAATGAATTATATGTGGTTAAGGATGAGCCGAGGCTAACCACTACTGATTTAAGTGCATTGCATTTAGCGACCTTAGATGGCTTGGGAATTGCAAAACTACCGGAATTAATTATTGCTGAAGACTTAAAAGCGGGCAGGCTAGTTAAAGTGATTCCTGAGTGGGAACCGATGCCAGAGCTTATTCATTTGGCCTATACTTCTAGAAGAGGTCTATTACCATCGGTAAAAGCTTTAATCGAGTTTTTGGTCACTGAGTTTGACCAGGTTTAGTTCTTTACAAGAATCAGCTTTATTCGCCCACCAGAATCTTTGATCGACAACAGGTGAATACTGCAATTGGCATTGAATAAACTGTCATAATTGTTAAAATGCATTTCTTTCGCTGTTTTCATGTTGTTTTTATTTTGTATTTAGGCTGCAAGATGATCAATAACGTTATAATAAACAGTATTTTAATTAAGGATTTTTTAATGTTATCAATTTATTTAACAGATGTTCAGGAAAATGTGCAGTTTAAAGATTACCCTGGTGAGCACCCTGTTAAATTTATTTTAAATTTCAAAAAGATTTTTCCAAGTGTAATGGAAATTTTACTCCCAGTACTTCCTGATGATGAAGACTTGGATAAAATGACTTGGGAATCCACAACTGAAGATTTTGAGATTTTTAAGAAACTCCTTACAGGTTGGGGCGTGATTGAGTTACGTTTACAAGCGATTAGCCAATATAAAAATAAAAATTTTGCAGATCAATTGCTTAAACAAGCTCAAGCCAAACGTAAAGAATTTGCAAAAAAGCAGCAACAATTGTCTACGGTTGAACTGGACTACTTATTTATGCATGAAACACATGCATTGATTGACGCTGAATTGGTTGAGTTAGGTGAAAAATTCTATTTACCTACTTTGCGAGATATTTGGAAAAACACTGTACCCGCCAAAGTGCTGAATGCTAATTTCTAGTCAAAAATTAGCAATAGATTGAAATGCTCAAATTCATGCATAAAAGGCAGTTTAAAACTGCCTTTTATTTTTTATTCTCTGTTTAAGTTCTTTAAATTGTAGGCCCAAGCGTATAAAACATAAAAAATAGAATAAATATTGAACTGATGATACTTAATATATTTAAAACTTTCATTTTTTAACCAATTGCGATATCTAAATTTTGAGTGGAACGATTTTTAATTTTTAGATTTTATTTAGCATTTGTTTAAGCATGATGACAATGATTTAAATGAGTTCACTCGTTTATCAAGTCTGCATGATTTAATTTTAAATGTTGGTGCTTCTATTCAATCATCTTTTTTACGCGGTTGTACGATAAAACTTCTGCTTGTGGATTGATGGTATATGTCGTGATTTCTATGTTGAGGAGATGCTTAGGGTCTGTTGATAATTCGTCTACGTTTGCGACTACGTGTGTTTTTTAGGCGATACTAGGTACGAAATACGAAATACGAAATACGAAATACGAAATACGAAATACGAAATACGAAATTTAGTCATTCTAAATGATGAGAAACGTCGTTTCGCAAGGTAACGACGTAGCGGCAAAAAACACACTAGTCCCCGCCGCGCCTTGCGCTGCAAACAAAGCAGTGCTTTGTTCTTGCTCAGGGTTGTTGCTAAAATTATCTCAGCCTACGTTATGAAACTCGAAAATAGTCTCGCTATTCTCTTTATGCTTTACGACGTATATGTCTCATGCTCAATTTTAACCTACAACGCAAGCCATTTATGAAATGTCAACAGCCCCTTATATTTCTCCTAATTCACTTTTGCTTAGAAACATATGACAAAAGTAGATATTTCTAGCAAGTTTTTTTATGTTGTAATACTTTTGATTTTAATCAATTCATACTTGTTATGATTTTTTAAAATATCTTGATAATCTTTTTTAAAGTATAGGATTTCCCCGGGGATATATCCAAGGATATTCAGCAATGTCGAATAATTTTTTAGATTTAATTCATAAACGCCGTACAATTTATGCGATTGGACGTAATGTTAATCAATCTCCTGAGCATTTTACTGATTTGATTCAGCAAGCGATCAAGCAAAGTCCATCTTCTTTTAATTCGCAATCATCTCGTGCAGTGATCTTGTTTAATGCTGAACATGAGAAGTTCTGGAACTTTGTAAAAGTTCAACTGAAAGCTTATGCCAAAGATGAAGCGAGTGCCTTAAAAACAGAGACTAAAATGGACAGCTTTATCGCAGGCTTTGGTACCGTTCTTTTCTTTGAAGATTTAGAGGTGATCCAAAACTTACAAGAAAAATTTCCAGCTTATGCAGAAAACTTTCCGATTTGGGCTGAACACTCTACAGCAATCGCACAATTTTCAACGTGGACAGCCTTAAATAGTGACGGTATTGGTGCATCCTTACAGCACTATAATCCAATTGTCGATGAACAAGTTCATGCGGAATGGGATATACCTAAAACTTGGAAACTTCGTGCACAGTTGGTATTTGGTTCAATTGAAGCGGCGGCGGCTGAAAAGGCCTATATCGATGATGCTGTGCGTTTTAAAGTGTTTAAATAATTGTTTTATTTTCTCTAGCTTCTTGGCTTGCTCAGCCAAGAAGCTTTGGTATTGAAAAGGCTAATCAATCTATTGATCTAATTATACAAAGTGTCGGTTATCTGGACCCAATTTCAATTCGCAGATTGTTTAGAAAGAAAATCGGCTTAACACCCTTAGAATATCGTTGTAGATTCAGTCGTCGGGTATAAGCTTTTCAATTGAATTTAGCTTGAAAGTTGAGCTGGTGCTATTTACTCACTAAAAGCTGAGGCGACGATGGATGCTTTTTTAAGTTTTATTGATCATTGCTATATAACAAACAAATCATTAAAAAAGAAAACGATTTCCAAAAAAGTGCTAAAGAGGCTTTGATTTAAAATTTAAATGTACTATAGTAAAGCTAGAAAAGTTGAGTAATATGCTTGGTTTTTATGCAGTTGATTCTTTATTTCAAGTTAAAGATCTACAGTTAAAAGCAAACTTATACTTTTTTCTATCTCTCTCAATATGAGCAATCAATTGTGTTAAGAAGCAGTGGTCTGTTGCTGGCATTTGCGACAGTATTTTTACAGCTTGCGGTTTTTTTACAGCCGTTATTACCTGAGCAGTATCAAATTGCTCCGGTCTGTGAAGACATCACTCAAGCTTTATTGCGACCAACACATGCACATCTTCATCATGAGCAAGAATCTAGTTTTATTCATCACAATTTGCATTTAGATCAAGCCCAGCAAGCAAGCAGTTCAAGTCATGATCATCATGATATTAACCATCAATGTCAGTATTGTGTGGTATATGGCAATTTAGTGATGCCACCAGAAATTGGCGTAAAAGAAATCCTAGTGCGTATTCAAGTACGTTTAATGGCTTATGTTGAAAACTTTCAGCATGTCTATTTTCAATTACAACGCCTGTTTCTGATTCCTCAAGGGCGAGCCCCACCTGTAGTCTTTGCATAACACATTCACCGATCCAAAGCTTTAGCTTCTTTAAATGAAAGCTTTAAAGCCATGCGGTCGTATTTCGAATTTATTGTGTAGAGAATGATCATGATTTTTCAAAATTTCCTCGATTTACAGGAAAGCAGCCTTTGCATGCTATTTTTAGCATTGTTTAAAAATACAGCAAAAAGAAAACAACAGATTGTACTGAATGTTCAGGCGTATGCTGAGTTTGTAAAACAAAAAATGTTTATCAATGTATTCAAAATTCAATCTTTACCAACTTTACCAATGAATAAGGTGATGTCATGGATCTAGGATTAACTGCTTTAGAATTGGCGCGTATTCAGTTTGCTTTTACTGTTTCTTTTCATATTATTTTTCCTTCAATTTCTATCGGACTTGCAAGCTTTTTAGCTGTGCTTGAATGGCGCTGGCTAAAAACTCAAAACCCTGTTTACCAAGATTTATTTAAATTTTGGGTGAAAATTTTTGCTGTCGCTTTTGGTATGGGCGTGGTTTCTGGTGTGGTGATGAGTTATCAGTTTGGAACAAACTGGAGTGAATTTTCACGTGTTGCAGGCTCTGTGACAGGCCCATTATTGGCTTATGAGGTATTGAGTGCATTTTTCTTAGAAGCTGGTTTCCTAGGCATTATGCTGTTTGGTTGGGGGCGGGTAGGTCCTCGAGCGCATTTCTTTGCAACTGCTATGGTGGCAATTGGTACTTGTATTTCAATGTTCTGGATTTTATCTTCAAACAGTTGGATGCAAACACCACAAGGCTTTAGCATCGAAAATGGAATTATCGTACCGCAAGATTGGTTTGCAATTGTGTTTAACCCCTCATTTCCTTATCGTTTAGCCCATATGGCTGCTGCAGCATTCCTTGTTTCAGCCTTGCTGGTGGCTGCAACTGCTGCGTGGCATTTATTGAAAGGACGCCGTGACGCGCTAATCAAAAAATCGTTCTCAATGGCATTGTGGATGATTCTGGTCCTTGCACCATTACAGGTTCTCATCGGCGATAATCACGGTTTAAATACCTTAAAACATCAGCCTGCTAAACTTGCAGCGATTGAAGGGCATTGGGAAACCAACAAAGGTGAGGGCATGCCGCTATATCTGTTTGGTATTCCAGATATGCAAGCAGAAGAAACCAAATATGCTATTGGTATTCCAAATCTTGGTAGCTTAATCATGACCCATACGCTGGATGGTGAGGTAAAAGGCTTAAAAGAGTTTGCCCCTGAAGATCGTCCTAATTCTACCGTGGTGTTCTGGAGTTTTAGAATCATGGTTGGAATGGGCATGTTGATGATTCTCCTCGCCTTGATGGCATTGTTTCTACGCAAAGGTGGCAAGCTTTATGAAAATAAATGGTTACATCGTTTTGCTTTTGCTATGGGACCATCAGGATTTATTGCCTTGCTTGCAGGTTGGTTTACCACAGAGGTTGGTCGTCAACCGTGGGTGGTATATGGAGTGATGCGAACCAAAGATGCTTTATCTCCTGTTTCTGCGGAACAAGTCGGCCTCACTTTAATTATTTTCGTTGTGGTGTATTGCATCGTATTTGGCATCGGCATTTACTATATGTTGAAATTGATGCACAAAGGTCCACAATTTATCTACGCCACACCAGAAAGTGTAGCGCATAGTGAAGAAGCGGTTATTTTGGCCTCTAAACGCCCATTGACGAGTGTTGAAGATAGCGTTGATTCCAATGAACAGGAGCGTAAATAATGATTGATTTATCTCTGATTTGGATTGTCATTATCGCCATTGGTGTATTCATCTATGTAGTACTAGATGGTTTTGATTTAGGTATTGGGATTTTATTTCCCTTTGTTAAAGATCAACACGAACGTGATGTGATGATGAACACTGTTGCACCTGTTTGGGATGGTAATGAAACCTGGATGGTACTCGGTGGTGCAGCGTTATATGCGGCATTTCCAATGGTCTATGCGACTGTATTATCCGCGTTATATATGCCAGTTATCCTTATGGTGATTGCTTTAATTTTCCGTGGTGTGGCTTTTGAGTTTCGTTTTAAAGCCAATCGAACCAAGCATTTATGGGACAAAGCATTTATTGGTGGATCAATTCTTGCCAGCTTTTTCCAAGGGATGATTCTTGGCGCATATATCCAAGGGATCAAAGTAGAAAACCATATGTATGCAGGTGGTGGTTTAGACTGGTTATCGCCGTTTACTGTGTTTACAGGTATTGGTGTTGTTGTACTTTACGCAGCACTCGGTTGTGGATGGTTAATTTTTAAAACTGAACTTGATTTACAAGATCGTATGTATCAGTTGATGCCTAAATTAATCGTTGCTTTGTTTGTCATCTTTGGCGCAGTCAGTATTTATACCCCGATGGCACATCCTGAAATTGCAGCACGCTGGTTTAGCCAACCACAATTGATGTATTTTAGTCCTGTACCAATATTGGTGGTGCTGTTTACTTTCCTAGTACTTCGCGCATGTAAAAAGCGTTATGAACTGAGTCCATTCCTTTATACCTTGGCTTTGGTTTTCCTTGCTTATACTGGGTTTATCATCAGTTTGTGGCCTTATGTGATTCCGCCATCAGTGACTATCTGGGAAGCTGCCGCGCCACAGAGCAGTCAATTGTTTGCTTTAATTGGTGCATTGATTTTAATTCCAATTATTTTGATTTATACCGGGCTTTCGTATTGGGTGTTTCGAGACAAAGTTCGAATTGGTGATGAAGGGTATCACTAAGGTTAAACGTAGCATGTTTAGTCTTTTGGCTTGAGTGAAAAATAGCCTAAGCAAGATTAAACATGCAACATGGTAAAAATTTAAAGGTTTAAATGAGGTAAGCAAGTATGAAACTATCTCAAACGCAATGGTTTGTCGTGTTATGGCTAGGTGGATTTCTAACATTGGCGCTTATTGCTGGTTTTTTTAGAATGTTAATTCAATTAGCCTACTAAGGTTTTACTGAATAAAAAATGAGGAACTATGTTCCTCATTTTTTGTTTTTCATTAACTATTGAGATAATAGACTGAAATAAAAATATAAACCGCAGTAAAGGCAACAGTGACAATAATCGTAAAATAATAAAATAGCCTAAGCACAATTATAGGAATGCAATCTGATATTATCTTTTATAATGACATAAAAAGTACTTTATCTAATTTAAACTGGATTTTATGTCATGTTTGGATTATTTTCTGGCAAAGATTGATGACTAAACTCCGGCACACCCTAGCCAATGATTTTCATGATGCATAGTATAAATGGCTGGCATTGTTGAACTTTAGTTTTTGAGGATATCTAGATAGAAATAGGGTTCTAATTGACGAATTTCTGTGGGTTTAAGACCTGCATCTAAAAGGTATTTTTGTCTATTTTCGAGAACATCACGGACATCCTTAATACAATCTCTAGCTTGATCCAGGTTTAGTCCAAAGGCATTGCTACGACTGATAAGATTGTCATAGCTTCCAAACCGTCCATCATTGCCTAAAACCAGAGCATGTTCATTTGGAAATGAGCTTGGCATACCATGAGGTAAAACATCAAAAAGCGGGCTTAAAGCATAATGTTGCTTTTTCATGTCATACATTAAAAAACCATGATTTTTTAAATGATCGTCAGTATTGCTAATCATGACATTCAGCACCATACGCTTATAGAGTTCTTTTTGATTGCTGATAGCATCAAAACAAATCTGACTACAGACTTTGGCAATACTCATATAGGACATTTTAGGATCTCCTATACGAATTTTCTGAATATTGAGCAAACTATTGGCACTTATATAGTGTTTTTTACGTTCAGGGCAGTTTCGATCAAAGCGTTCAACTAAGAGAATAGGGCGGCCCGCACATTCTGTTAGTTCGGCATTACATGTATTGAGCCCCATGTCTCGTGCCATATTCAGCGAAGCATATTCAACTTTACAGGTATCAAACAAATCATCACTTTTATTAAATTTAGCAATCCATTCTTTATTTTTATACATCACAAGGGTTTTGGGTCTGGCTCCGCCCATTGAAGCCCCGTTATATAACAGCTTATTTAATTCGAGTTGCTCAAGTTTCATCTCAAACGGATCTCGTTTTTTTTCGATAAGTTCAGTAATTTGTATGAAGGTTTCTAATTCTGCATATTGGATGATATTTGAATTGTTTTTTATATGCGATTTAGACAAGCTTCCAACAATACAGCCGACTGAATTTCCTTGTGAAGCGAGTAACCATTCCAATTGATTTAATGGTGTTCTACGGTGTAAGGCATTGGTTAAGCGTTTACCCCAATTGTCTGGTGTTGCATCTGCAAGTACACCAAAACCATCTTTAGAAATAGTTTCATATGGTTTGTTATCAGACTGAAAGCTTAGATTAAGTGGATCTAAAGGGAAGGCATCTACACGTTGTAAGTATGATTGACCATAAAGAAAGCGATAAATCGGCTTTTCATAAGAATAGTGCGCAGCAATTGTTGGCTGGGAGCCTGTATCTATGAAAACATAACATCCTTTAACTTCATCCATGTTCATTTACCTATCAGAAATCATCACTAATCACAGACTGTTTTTTTAATCTTGCACGTACTGAACTATTACGATTTTCGAGTGCTAAGCCAACTTCATCCAACTCAGGATTCGCAAGTGAGCCTAGGGTATGTTCAAGGCCAAAGATTACTAAAACTGAAATCACATTTTTTAGGCTGATACTTGGATCACCTTTTTCCATACGTGAGATTGTTCGGTTATCTACATGAATGCGATTGGCCAAATCATGAATGGTCATATTACGTCGAAGTCGGGCTTTTTTGATATTCGTCCCAATTTGAGTCAACATGTCTTCCACACCATCAAGCATAAAATTATGCGCCGAAGTTCTCATAGCAACATCATCCAAAAAATGACATAAAATGTATATTATCATGGTTAAGGTGGATTTTATGTCTTATTTTTATAATTTGAATTCAATGTATGAAATGTCGAATGGAATAGATAAGTGGCTTAATTTCACCTACTAGAATGAAGAAAATCATTAGAAATAGGGATGATCGTACGTGTGCGGCTTAACCGCATGCTAAATCCAATCGTTTATAAAATAGCCTAAGCAAAAATTTTAGAAATTTCTTCTCTTAAATAAATATGCCTAGAATTTTCATTTAGCGCACCGTGCCAATAAATTCCCATATTTAATACAGGTAGATCAATAGGATGCTCAAAAATATTGATACTTTGATCAACTTGTAAATGTGCCAGTATCTGCTTTGGGATGGTTAACATCGCATCAGGGTATTGTGCTAAAACTTGCAGGGCAGTTGAATAATGCTGACAACGCATAATAATCTGACGACGAAATTGCGCTTGATTTAAATATATGTCCTCTAAAAGCAAACCAGTACGGCGTGAAGAAACACCGATATGAGGTGATGCAAAATACAGTTCAGAATTGATATTTGTATGCTGAGAACAAATCACAAAATGATCTTGAACCAAATTTTGATAATTAATTTTATCACCATAATTTTGTTCTAGATCAATGACAAAATCGACTTGTTGAGCAGCTAAATCAGCAATTACATTCTTGCGGTCAAGCTTGGTACTTAGAAACTGAATGGTTAAATTCAATTTTTGGAAATGGTGAATCAATTTGGGAAAAATAATCGGTTCAATTTCATCATGTATTGCAATGCGTAAGGTTTGTACTGAACTGGGATCAAACTGTTGTTTTTGTTTGGAGATATTTTGAAAAGCAAATAAAGCATTTTGTACAGATGGATAAATCTGTTCAGCAAAAGGTGTCGGCAGCATTTTACTCCCAGCGCGAACAAATAAATCATCTTGCAAATGCTGCCTAAGTCTTTGTAAAGCATGACTCGCAGCAGACTGAGTAATGCATAAAATCTTTGCCGCTTTTGAAATATTTCTTTGCTCATAAATGGTGATAAAAAGTGGGTATAAATTAATATCAATATGATTGAAAATCGACATATCAAGATTGGTTTTATTATGAATCATATTCATAGTGAGGTATTGAATTAAATCATTTGGTTCATAATAGGTTTTCAGCTAAGGTAAAGTAAAGAGACACTATTCAAATATTTATCCATATATTTACAGGAAGATAAGCATGTTTGAACTTTCAGCACGTGCGCAAGAATTTGTAGAACGTACCAAAGCCTTTATTAAAAATGAAATTGAACCTGTAGAAGCTGATTTTTGGAATGAAGTCCATCATCTTAATCAAGGTGGTGATTGGACAAAATGGCAATGGCCAGCACAACTTGAAGTCCTGAAAAATAAAGCAAAAGCTGCTGGACTTTGGAACATGTTTCTACCAGATCCAGTATGGGGTGCAGGTTTATCTGTACAGGAATATGCCCATATTGCAGAACTGTCAGGCCGTAGTTTAATCGCACCCACAGTATTTAATTGTAATGCTCCAGATAGTGGCAATATGGAAGTGCTATGGCGTTATGGTTCAGATCAACAAAAACAACAATGGCTTAAGCCGTTATTAGAAGGAAAAATCCGTTCAGTATTTTGTATGACTGAACCAGCAGTTGCTTCATCGGACGCAACCAATATGCAGGCAACTGCAGTGGTAGATGGTGATGAAATTGTATTGAATGGTCGTAAATGGTGGTCTTCAGGTTTGGGAGATCCAAATGCGAAAATTATTATCTTTATGGCGCATACACCTGATGAAAGCAAAGATCGTCATCATCAACATTCCATGGTTTTAGTGCCTGTGGATACTCAAGGTGTGACCATTGAACGTATGTTACCCGTGTTTGGTGATTATGATGCGCCACATGGGCACGGCGAAATTAGTTTTAATCAAGTTCGTGTACCTGTAAGTA
Source organism: Acinetobacter sp. LipI_19 (assembly GCF_058242925.1). Taxonomy (NCBI): domain Bacteria; kingdom Pseudomonadati; phylum Pseudomonadota; class Gammaproteobacteria; order Moraxellales; family Moraxellaceae; genus Acinetobacter; species Acinetobacter sp. LipI_19. Next base: position 1,656,257 of record NZ_JBZAYK010000001.1, on the reverse strand, counting down.
ATTTTATTGGTGGTGCTGGACAAGGGTTTGAAATTGCACAAGGGCGTCTAGGTCCGGGTCGTATTCATCATTGTATGCGATGCATTGGTGCTGCTGAAAAAGCATTAGAATTAATGATTGATCGAGGAATGAGTCGAACTGCTTTTGGTAAAGAAGTGCTTAAATTAGGTGGAAATTTAGAACGTGTGGCAGATGCTCGTGTTGCGATTGATCAAGCACGACTGTTAACCCTGTATGCGGCGTATAAAATGGATACTCAAGGGACTATGGCTGCGCTTACCGAGATTTCAGCCATTAAAGTTGTTGCACCTTCAGTTCTTGAAAAAGTAGTTGATATGGCCATTCAAATTCATGGTGGCATGGGCGTATCACGAGATACACCTTTAACAGGATTCTTTGCTCAAGCCCGCAGTTTACGTTTAGCGGATGGCCCAGATGAAGTGCATAAAGGGATGATTGCAAAATTAGAATTAAAAAAACGAGGTTATGGCTCGCGTAAAAAATAACAATTTGCTGATAAAAAATAACTGCTTTATGTTAGAGGTGTTATATATAAAGTAGTGAGCAAATGAAGTTTTTAGTTAAAAGTATCATTCTTTATAGATGTATGGTTTAAAACATAAGATTCAGGGAAATAATATGTCAGTCATTGATATTGGTGGAAGTATACGTGAAGGAGAGGAGCTGGACATTCGTGCTGTCGGAAATTGGCTCATTGAAAATGGATCTGAAATTTCAGGCAATGTAGAAGTAACTCAATATTCTGGCGGAGCTTCAAACTGGACCTATCGTTTAAAATATGACAATGCTGATTTAATTTTACGTCGTCCACCCAAAGGGACAAAGGCGAAATCTGCACATGATATGGCGCGTGAATATCATGTACAAAAATGGCTTGCACCATACTACCCAGTTCTTCCTGAAATGGTCGCGCTGTGTCAGGATGAATCCGTAATCGGTTGTGACTTCTATGTGATGAAACGCATTGAAGGGATTATTCCACGTGCCAAACTGCCCCCTGAACTGAATTTTACTCAACAGCAAGTGCATGAATTGTGTATTAATGTCTTGGACAAGCTGATTGAATTACATCAAGTTCCATATCAAGGCACCGAACTAGAAAAACTTGGAAAAGGTGATGGGTATTGCCGTCGTCAGGTTGAAGGTTGGGATGCACGTTATGAAAAGGCGCACACCATCAATGTGCCGAGTTTTAAATTTGTACGTAAATGGCTTAATGAAAATATTCCTGCTGACTCAAACACGTGTTTGATTCACAATGATTGGCGTTTTGATAATGTCATTCTTGACCCTAAAAACCCAACCCAAGTGATTGGTGTATTGGATTGGGAAATGGCAACCATTGGTGATCCTCTCATGGATTTAGGTTCTGCTTTGGCCTATTGGGTGGAAGATACAGACAATCAAATTTTTAAATCAACCCGTCGCCAGCCTACACATTTAAAAGGGATGCTTACCCGTAAAGAAGTGGTTGAATATTATTTAGAAAAAACCGGATTAAAACCAGATAATTGGGCATTCTACGAAGTATTTGGTATTTTCCGTTTAGCTGTAATCGCACAGCAAATTTATTATCGTTACTATCATAAACAAACAGATAATCCTGCTTTTAAAGATTTTTGGATTGTGATTCATGCCTTACATATTCGTGCCTTAAAGCTCATCGGTATACAAAAAATTGAAGCCAATGAAGTTGCACAGAAATATCTTGAAAAATTTAAGGAAATTTTAGGAAAATGACCACAATCTACCTCGTTCGTCATGGACAAGCGTCATTTGGTGCAGAGAGTTATGACAAGCTTTCACCCAATGGCGAGTTACAAGCCAAACTATTGGGGCAATATCTCGATAAAATTTTGAAAGAAGAGCCTTGTGTGGTTGCAGGTTCAATGTTACGCCATCAGCAAACAGCAAGTTTTGCTTTGGCTGAAAGTTTTTCCGATGCTCAAATTGTGACAGACCATCATTGGAATGAATTTAACCATCAACAAGTTTTTGCTCAATATGATCCGCGTTTTAATCAACCTCATCTACTTCAACAAGATGTTGCCAAAGAAAAAAGCCCACGCGCCTACTTGGCAAAAATTTTTGAAGGGGCAATTGACCGTTGGACTGGTGGTGAATATCACCATGAGTATGACGAATCTTGGCCAGATTTTAAAAACCGTGTAGAAACGGCTTTACAGAATTTATGTGATGAGCTGGTGAAAACCAAACCTCGCTATGCAATCGTATTTACTTCTGGCGGTGTTATTTCTGTTGTTGCTGGGAAACTCTTGGAGTTAAGTGCCAATAAAACCTTTGCATTGAATTGGGCAATTGCCAATACCAGTTTAACCACATTACGACTGGTAGGAAATGAACCTCAATTGTTGAGTTTGAATGAACATCATTTTATTAAGGCTGAAGATCCGCAATTATTAACGTGGATTTAAAGTCACACTTTTAGAAATATAAAAACAGTTTAAGGAATTTGTCATGGCAAAAACCATTTTAATCACAGGCGCAAGTTCTGGAATTGGTGCAGGAATGGCACGAGAATTTGCGCAAAAAGGTTATAACTTAGCAGTCTGTGCACGTCGTTTAGAGCGTCTAGAAAGCTTAAAACAAGAGTTGGAGTCTAAATATGGCATCAAAGTGATTGCCAAAACTTTAGATGTGACCAACTATGAGCAAGTTTTTCAAGTCTTTCGAGCATTTAAGCAAGACTTTGGTAAGCTTGATCGTATTATCGTCAATGCAGGTGTTGGTGATGGTCGTCGAATTGGCAATGGCAAATTTGAGATTAACCGTGCAACTGTAGAAACCAATTTTATTTCTGCATTGGCACAGTGTGAAGCTGCTGTTGAAATATTCCGTGAACAAAAGTTTGGTCATCTGGTTGTGATTTCGTCTATGAGTGCACTTCGTGGTATGCCTAAACACTTGACCGCGTATGGCGCAAGTAAAGCGGGTGTAGCTGCTTTAGCGGAGGGGATACGTGCTGAGTTAATTGACACGAAAATTAAAGTTTCTACGATTTTCCCTGGTTATATTCGTACTGAAATTAATGAAGGGTCAAAAAAACTGCCGTTTGAGGTAGATGTTGAAACAGGTTCTTATTTATTGGTTAAAGCAATTGAAAAACAACCTGTTAAAGCTTATGTACCACAATGGCCTAGGTTACCGATAGGACTAGCCATGAAAATATTACCATTAAAAATTGTGAATAAACTCGGTTGAGCTTTATTTAGTTTTAAAAGACCCAGTAAGGGTCTTTTTTATTGCAATGCATAGATAAAGCTTTAAAATCTAACTGGATAAAAAATAATGAGAATTTTAATATGTTTATCGTATTGGGTTTTTTCCTGACCAGCTTTTTAGTTTTTCTTGCGCGTATCTTGTATCTTTTCTTTTTTGAAAAGCACTGTGAAATTCAACAATGCCTGATGCAAATCGATGATATTCAAAAGTTAATGTATCTTGGTATTATTTTAATCGGGACCTATAATGCCTATTTGATGAGCAAAAGCAGGAAGTATGCGGTTTTAGTTTTTGAGTTTATTGGTACATTTATATTTGCTTTTGCCTTAAATTTTGTTGATTTAGCCCAATAGCAACTTGGCCATACAATTAAGTAAAATCGACATTGAACTTTATGATTTTAATATTGCGACAAACTATATCTGACTCTGACTGATTTTGAGATAGTTTTGTTGGATTGGTACTCAAATATGCTTTTAAAAATCTCTACCATTGTTCTCGTTCCCGCATTAATCCTTCAAGGTTATCGCGTCAAGAAAAATACACCCCGATTAGCTGAACCTCAAGGATTGCGAAAAGGTGTTATAGGACAAGGAAAAGCACTATCTATTTTAATTTTGGGTGACTCTGCTGCCGCAGGTGTGGGGGTTGAAGATCAACGTGAAGCCTTATTGGGGTGTTTACTCGATGAATTAACCTCTAATTTTGAAGTCACTTATCAATTAGAAGCAAAAACAGGGGATAGCACCTTAGAAATTTTGCAAAGAACCAAGCAATTAGACAATCAGCAGTTTGATGTTGTGATTACATCGGTTGGAGTAAACGATGTCACAAAACTTATTTCACCACAAAAATGGATTCAGCAACAAAGGGGGCTTTATACAGAAATTGAAGCTAAGTTTTTACCAAAGATGATTTTAGTCACGGGTGTTCCCCCAATGAATCTGTTTCCAGCATTACCAAATCCACTGGGATGGCTGTTTGGACAGTATTCGAGTGCAATGAATCAGAAGTTAGCCCAATTCATCGAAAATAAAATCAATTATCAATTGATTCGTTTGATTTAGCCCATTTTAAAACTTTAAATTTACAAATGGCACGTGATGGTTTTCATCCGAGTCAGGAAATTTATCAAATTTGGGCAAAACAAATTTCACAGTGTATTTTTAGCAAATTCATGTGATAAAATTAATCAAATTCAAAAAGAACATAAAATATGAATTATTACGCGAAAACTCTCTATTAGGTTTTAACTACCTAATGAGAGAAATATGGATAAGCTTAAACACCTTAAACAACAATATGTAAGCGTTGTTAAAAAAGGTTTAACTGGCGATTATGATGATGAAATTTTTCCAAATCGCCAAGATATTTGGTATCGCCACTACAGTGTTAAACAAGAAAAAAGTAGTTTTTTCTTGCACGAGATTGAGTATAAATCCTATCCTCTTAAACTAAGACGCAGACGTGGTAGGGCATTAATGTGCTCTTGGACGAATGAACATCCACCTTTTTTTTGCTATGGTGGAAAAAACTGGAAACATCATTCAAAAAGAAAACATCAATACTACCGTGAAAAGAACTAAAAATAGGGAGCTTTTAAGCTCCCTATTTTTTATTAGATACCAAACACTTAAACTATTTATATAAAACAAACATTTAATCTAAATTTTTTAAAAAATTGTAAGCGCTAAAACTTGATAAATGACCATCACTATTTTGTATCTTTACACTGAATATTTTCTTTTTCTTTGTAATAGTTTAAAGCAATATCTAAGTCTGAAAGTAATTTAGCTTCAGTATAGTTCTCTGGATTTAATTTAAGTAAATTTGGCATGTAATTCGATTTGTATTCTTTAGGATAATCTTGACATACGATTCTGGTCTTATCATCCAATGTTGTATTTGGATCATCAAGTTGATCAAGATATTTACTAATCATTTCATCTGATTGTTCAAATTGTGCAGTGAGGGTTGGTCGATCTGTTTGCGCAGTTGCATGCTGCTCAGGCTCTTTATTGCAAGCAGACAGGGCAATGATCAAGAATAATGCTGTAAAAAGTTTAATGTTCATAACGAATTGATTTTTAATGTTAAGAAAAAGTTTTCGGTGGTATAAAGTCAGTTAATATTTAGATAAATCTTAAAGAACCTTAACTATCAAATATATTACCGAGATATGCAATGATTTTTATTACCATATCTTGAAACTGTTACAAATTCAAGATGTTTAATGATTTTATTTGAACTTTCCGATTAAAAACAGCACATCGCCAAGTTTTGTATTTTTTATGGGGTGGAGTTGAGGCAACGACTTTTATTAATACTAAGAATATTGATTAAGACTTTATTTTATATGAAATTTCTAATATTTTTTTAAAACCTCTAATAATAGCAGCAATAAAGAACTGTCCTCACTATAAAGAAATTTGATAAAAAATATTCTTGTCAAAATATCGTCAAAATTTATTTAAAAATAATGGCTTAGTAGTTAATCTGAAAAATTCAACTAATGTGTTGTGTTAAATAAATTTTTTGTAAGGTTTATTTCTGATCTCAATCTGAGTATCTTATCCCCAAAATATTAAGAGGGTATTTCATGAAAAAATTATTCATTATTACTTTAACAACCTTAGCATCAAGTTTCTCATTTGCAGAGAAATTACAGTGTGAAAAAAGCTATGAGATTTTTAATAAGCAAGGGGACAAGGAAATAGAAATACTAAAAAATGGTTCACTTGATGATGTGATCAGTTATTATGACCAGATTGAATATGATCGAAAACTTAAACCTAAGCATCAAGGACAGACTTTTTCTTCAGGTGAATGGATTAGCGATACTGAGTACAGAAAAGACATTAAATTACAGCAAGATTTAGCCAAAGATGGATCTTATAAGAATATAGATTCTACATTTTTAAAACCAAAATTAAATTATATTTCAAGTGTAGGCGAAGTTTGTGTTGTGCCTATACAATCACAAGATGAACTATTCAAAAAAAGTATGCAGACTGAAGCTGACATAATTTTTATACGCGATATTCAAACTAATGAATGGAGAAGATTTATCTATTTTGGAATTGAAGATAAAAAAGACTTTAATGAGTTTTTCCCTGATTTTCCTAAAAATGTAAAGCTTGCTCAAATGTTAATAGATAACAAAAATTTTGCAGAGAGCACTTCAGAATTTGGTTTGTTAATGCTTGAAGAGATGGGTGTTGAGATCACAGCTGAGATGAAGGAAATGATGAGAAATCAAACAGAGCCTTTTAGAGTTAAGTTAAGCGCGAATGGCTACTGATTTTTATTGTGTAAGTTGTATTTAAACCACCTGCGGGTGGTTTTATTGAATAAGCACAACAATCGATTAAGTTGGTTAATTAAAAGAAAATGGATAAATTTACGATTTAAAATCTTTAATATAAAATTAGAAACAACTACCCATGCTTAGCAAGTAAAAATGTTAAGATAACAGTATAATTCTTAGATTATTTCTTATTTATAAATGACTGATATCGAAATAGAAACCCACCCACTTAAACCATTTCTTCCTTCAAATGCTAAGCTGTTGATGCTTGGTAGCTTTCCACCGCCTCAAAACAGATGGAAGATGGATTTTTATTATCCGAATTATCAAAATGATATGTGGCGGATTTTTGGGCTTATTTTCTTTGAAAATAAAGACCACTTTTTAGATTTACCCAATAAAAATTTTAAAGAACAACGCATTCGCGAATTCTTAATCGAAAAAGGTATCGCCATTTTTGATACGGCGTATCAAGTTATTCGCTTAAAAGGGAATGCCTCAGATAAATTCCTACAGATTAAAACCCCCACAGACCTATCACAGCTTTTAGCGCAAATTCCTGAATGTAACAGCATCATGACCACTGGAGATAAGGCAACAGATACCCTGATGTTATCTATGCCTGAAGAAACTGAAAAGCCACAGATAGGGCAATCCTCACAAGCTATATTTGCTGAACGAGAGATATGTTTATATCGGATGCCTTCTTCATCAAGAGCGTATCCATTAGCACTGGATAAGAAGGCAGAGGCATATAAGAACTTATTTAAAGAAATAGGCTTACTTTAAGTAAGTTTAAAACTCATAATTTGGCATCATGGTTGGGTATTGAACCCATTTAAAACCAGTTACGTTAAAATCTCGAACATGGGTAAAACTAGACCAAATCAAAATTGGCTCCCTTTAGTCCATGAGAGTGGTTTGATACGCTGTTCAATCATTGCTAATTCTTCAGCAGTGGCGATATCTAGTTCACCAATTTCGATAATTAAACGAACAACAGGGAAATCTGAAAATTTACCTAGAATCATAGATTTTAACCAAAAAAACGATTGCTATTCACAGTTTATAATTACGCTTTGCTATGGTTAGAAATGTTTTCTTTAAATGATTCACTATAAGTATCGAAAAATAATTCAGTTTGAATTTTTTCAGAATATGGCTCGTATAGTCGTTATATTGAGTTGCCCCAATTGATCGACAGTTGTAATCGAACCATGCATTGAGGCAGGTTGAACAGTTGAAGTGGTTTTTATTATTTTTTGGTAAAGCTGGTAATCCAGCATGTTTTTTCCTTCTTAAAGCGTCCACATTTTGAATAAAATTAGCAAAATAAACCATATTAGTAACTGACTGTTTTTGTTCAAGCTTAGGCATTTATTCCCTTATATTTAATTAAATCGATATACACATATAGTTAATAAATGCTTAAACCTTATCATTTTCTATGCAAATCGTTTTGCCAACGTAACACAGATCACAACTGCAAAACAAACAACAATCATCGCAAAACTTACGTGTTCACCCAATAGAACCGCTGAAAGCATTAAACCAATAAATGGTTGTACTAATTGAATTTGTCCAACTTTGGCAATTCCGCCCAACGCTAAGCCTTTGTACCAAAAAATAAAACCAATCAACATACTAAACAGTGACACATAGATTAAACCAATGGTTTCTGGCCAATGGATATTTGCAAAGGTTGTAGGTAAGTAATATAGACTTGAGATGAGCATCAAGGGTAATGCAACTACTAAAGCCCAACAAATCACTTGCCATCCACCCAATTCTCTTGAAAGCTTTCCACCTTCGGCATAACCCAGTCCACAAACGACAATTGATGCAAGCATGTAGAGATCACCCACACTAAAACTTAAATTACGGTTTTCATAAAACATGAATCCAACCACAATCGCACTGCCAATTAAAGCAAATAACCAAAATTGTGTAGCAGGTTTTTCCCCCCCGCGTAAAACTGCAAAAATTGCAGTCGATAAAGGCAATAGACCAACAAAGACAATGGCATGTGCAGAAGAAACTGTTTGTAAAGCTAAGGCCGTAAATAATGGAAAACCAATCACCACACCTAAAGCGACAATAACCAATGATTTAAATTGGACAAAAGAGGGTTTTGATTGCTGTAAAATAAACAGGCAGATTAAAGCAATACTTCCTGCAATGGCTGCTCGAGCTGTGGTTAAAAATTCTGGACTAAATCCCATGACAGCTATACGTGTTGCTGGCAAAGAGCCAGCAAAAATTGCTACACCAATAAAACCATTCAGCCAGCCAATATTTGTTTTATCCATCATCAATTACTCAGTAAATTTATGATTATTTAAGCGCTATTTACTGGAAATATATATGTACACTGCAGTACAATTTTAAAGAACTGTTATGCTATTTTTACCAATACAATTCTATTCAATCTAACAAATTTTCTCGTATTTCTTATTTTTTAAATATATGGTTTATAAATGGCAAAAACTAAAATTGAGCAAACAGTGCTGATGATTAAAAATCAAATTTCCAATAAAAGTTTAATTGCAGGTTCACGCTTACCTTCAGTTCGTCAGTTTGCTATACAAACAAACTGTTCTGTTTCCACGATCGTTGAAGCCTATGCCAGATTAGTTGCGGAAGGTGTTTTAGAATCTCGTCTTGGTTCTGGTTATTATGTGTTAGGTAAAGCAGAACCAATGCAAATGATTGACACTGAAATACAGTATCAACGTGAAATAGATCCATTGTGGATTTCAAGGCAGTCGTTAGAGGCGAAGATTGATGTGCTAAAACCGGGTTGTGGTTGGTTACCCACCACTTGGATGCCTGAACAATCGATCCGTAAAGCGTTAAAACAAGCTGCCAAGTCTGAAATCAGCATGCTCACTGATTATGCAACACCGCATGGACATTTGGAGTTGCGTAAATTTATTGCCAGAAAAAAAGAATTGTATGATTTAAAATTTAAACTGAATCAAATTCTTATTACTGACTCAGCAACGCAATCCATTGATTTAATTTTCAGACATTTACTTAGAGCCGGCGATGTGATTTTGATCGATGATCCGTGCTATTTTAATTTCCGCGCCTTGATTAAGGCACATCATTTAAAAGCCGTTCCAATTCCGTTTACAGAACTGGGACCAGACGTAGAAAAATTTGAACAAGCACTGAATTTAAAGCCAAAAATCTATTTAACCAATTCAGGGATTCATAACCCAACAGGGACCACGATTTCGCTACAAACGGTTTATCAAATTTCTAAGCTGGTTGAGAAAACTGATTTATTGATTATTGAAGATGAGATTTTTGCTGATTTTGAATATACACCAGCACCACGCTATGCTTCATTAGCTGGTTTTAAACATGTCATTCAGATTGGCAGTTTTACCAAAACTCTTTCAGCAGCGATTCGTTGCGGTTATATCATTGCAGAATCTGAGCTGATTGATCAATTGATCGATTTAAGAATTGCGACCAACTTTAGCAATAGTCACTTAAATTCAGAAATTATTTATCAGGCTTTAATGGACAGCAGTTATCCTAAACATTTAGATTGGTTAAAGAAACATTTGCTGAAAGTCAGCAATGAAATGATGCAAAAGTTGGGGCAACTCGGTATAAAACCGTGGATTGTTCCAACAGCGGGGATTTTTTTATGGTGCAAATTACCAGATGGTATACAAGCTGCAGAATTATCAAAGTTATGTCTCAAACAGGGCGTAATTCTAGCACCAGGTAATTCATTTAGCCAAGCTGAAAATGCAGGACAGTTTATGCGCTTTAATGTTGCACAATGTGTAGATAAAAAAGTTTTTGATATCTTAGCAATTTCTATTCAGCAGTTAAAAATAAATAACTTACAAAGTTAGCGAAAATCCTTTTCCCTATTGCTTTAAAATATGGGTAAATAGTAAGCAAATTTATATTGATTTCAGTGGAATAATTATAATGAGTGTTCAGGATGTACCGAGTCCAATTGATTTGAAAAACCCGCAAGATGCTTTGCAATGGGCAAATGATGCCAATGAAAAACGACCTTGGCGTTATGATTTTTTTGATTATTATGTGAATTTAATTCAAAAAGCAGCCAGAGAGAAACAGCATCAAACTGATCAAAACGCACAGTTCAATATTTTAGAAATAGGTTCAGGTCCTGGTTTTCTAGCAAAACATTTACTCAGTCATTGCCTTGAGATTAAATATACGGCGCTAGATTTCTCTGATGCAATGAACGAGCTTTCCAAAAGTAAGCTACTTTCTTCTGAGCTAGACCGGGCGCAATATCTGATTGCTGATTTTAAAAATGAAGATTGGCGTGATCAGCTTGGACAGTATGATGCAATCATTATTCATCAAGCTTTACATGAGTTACGCCATAAAAGCTATGCAAATCAATTTCATCAACAAGTGAAAACGCTATTAAAAAGTGATGCGATGTACTTGGTCTGTGACCATGTTTTTGCGTCGGACGCGATGAGCGATAGTGACTTATTTATGTCGAAACATGAACATTTCCAAAGCTTAAAATATGCGGGCTTTACTGACATAGAATTGGTTAAAGAGATCAAAGGTCTCTGTTTATTCGAATGTTATTTATAATAATGATGTTTTAGCGAATTAGTATGCTATTTGTCATTACACTAAACTTACATCATCCATTCAAGTGGTAAATATGACACACTGTACATAATAAATCGTTGGAATCGTGTAGTTTCAGGATCAACTTTATATTCGATCACATTGCCATCAACACGATGATCTAACCAGATTAGCTCACCTTGTGAATTAAGTTTTAACTCATAAGCAACCCTCAATAGGGTTTGATCCAATAGATTTGAAATTTGTTCTTGTAAAGGATCTGACTGAACGATCAGTCCAACTTCAGTATTGATATTGAATGATCTTGGATCTAGGTTAAATGAGCCAATAAAGACTCTGTCATCAATATTGATAAATTTTGCATGCAAACTCGATTTATTTTTGCCTTTTTTTGGAATGATATTTCCTGTGAGGACCTCATACCAAGTACGGCGGTTACGTTCTATATAAGGTTTAAATTCATAAAGCTTAGCTCCGCCTTTAAGCAGGTCAACTCGATACTTTTGATAAAACGCATGGACAAGCGCAACATCATTTGCCATAAAAGAGTTGGTTAGAATTCTCACTTTGACATTTTGTTTAGGGAATTGGTTAATAAAATTCGTTCCATTTTTTGTAGGAACGAAATAAGCAGCAATCAAATCCATTTCTTGTTCAGGATCACCCAAATGCTGGTGAATTTGATGTGAAATTAATTCATTGCCGCGCGCTTGTCCTAAACTTTTCTTTGGAGAATCTGCTAAAAAATCGGCATAAGCCCAATTGATTTTATTTTGATTAAGCTCATTGGCAAGTTCTTTCTGCTCAAGATTTACCTTTTCATCTGCTGTATGTTCAGCTTGTTCAAGTCGTTCAAAGCTTTTTCGTAAAGTTAATAAATCTTGTTCAGAACCTTTATGAATAAATTGATCAATGGGATAGGTGAGTTGAAAATTCCAAAAGTCGGTAAAAACTTCATTTGCACGATTAACCGCTTTACCAAAAAATAAAATATCCATATCGGTAAATTGGAAAGATTCACTAGCATCAAAATATTCACTGCTAATATTTCGTCCGCCTGTTACAGCAATTGCGCCATCAGCAATAATTAATTTATTGTGCATTCGATGGTTTATTCTGTTCATTCTAAAAATATAATCCATTACACGAAAGTGCCGAAATTTATAAGGATTGTATAATTTGATCGAAATGTTTGGATGTGTCAGCAATGCACTTAATTGTCGATCTATTTTTGTTCCATTTTGATCATCAATCAATAGTCGGACTTTTACACCGCGATCAGCAGCTTTTAACAACTCGTGTAGCATTAAATTGCCAATAAAATCATCCGCCCAAATATAATATTGTAAATCAAGAGTATATTTGGCTTTTCGAATCAGATGGATACGTGACGCGATACTTTGGAAAGCATCATTCATGGCTAAATATGCAGTTAGCCCTTGAGTAAGCATTTTTTTTGCTTGAGGCTCATTGATCCAATGATCTGCATATACTTTAACTTGTTGTTCTTGTTCTGGTTGATTCATAGGTAAACTGCATCCAGTGATTGAAAAAGCCAAAATAACCAAGGCAAGTGAAGTCTTTGAATGATTCATTCTTTCAATGAGTACTTTAAATTTTACTAAATCATATCATTAAGTTAATGGTTGAATCTGTAAATAGAAAAAGGTTACTGTAGTCCAACTGTTAAAACACAAACCTATTAGGATATTTAGCTATGAAATCACGTGCTGCTGTTGCATTTGGTCCAGGAAAACCTTTAGAAATTGTGGAAATTGATGTTGCTCCTCCACAAAAAGGCGAAGTCCTTGTTAAAATTACCCATACAGGGGTTTGTCATACAGATGCATTTACTTTATCAGGTGATGATCCAGAAGGTGTATTTCCAGCAATTTTAGGCCATGAAGGGGCTGGTATTGTTGTTGAAGTTGGTGAAGGTGTAACTTCAGTGAAACCGGGGGATCATGTGATTCCTCTATATACGGCAGAATGTGGTGAATGCTTATTCTGTAAATCAGGCAAAACTAACCTATGTACAGCCGTTCGTGCTACACAAGGTAAAGGGGTTATGCCTGATGGAACGACACGTTTTTCTTATAATGGTGAACCGATTTATCACTATATGGGTTGTTCAACTTTTAGTGAATATACGGTTGTTGCTGAAGTTTCATTGGCTAAAATTAACCCAGAAGCAAATCCTGAACATGTTTGTTTACTGGGTTGTGGTGTAACGACAGGGATTGGTGCAGTCCATAACACGGCAAAAGTACAAGAAGGCGATTCAGTTGCTGTATTTGGTTTAGGTGGTATTGGTTTGGCTGTTGTACAAGGTGCGCGCCAAGCGAAAGCAGGCCGTATCATTGTTGTTGATACCAATCCGGAAAAATTTAAATTGGCAGAAGAGTTTGGTGCGACTGATTTTGTCAATCCAAAAGACTATGACAAACCTGTTCAAGAAGTGATTGTTGAAATGACAGGCTGGGGTGTAGACCATTCATTTGAATGTATCGGTAATGTCAATGTGATGCGTTCAGCGCTTGAATGTGCTCATCGTGGTTGGGGACAATCAGTCATCATTGGTGTAGCAGGTGCAGGTCAAGAAATTTCAACCCGTCCGTTCCAGCTTGTGACTGGTCGTACATGGAAAGGAACTGCATTTGGTGGGGTAAAAGGCCGTACACAATTGCCGGGTATGGTTGAAGATGCGATGAAAGGTGATATTCAACTTGCACCATTTGTTACCCATACAATGGGCTTAGATAAAATTAATGAAGCATTTGATTTAATGCATGAAGGTAAATCAATCCGTACGGTGATTAATTTTTAAGCTTAAATATTTAGAACTACCAAAAACCAGTGATAAATCATGAATCACTGGTTTTTATTTGCATGATAAATGTATGAGTTTTATATATTAATTTTCTAAGCTTATCTTTTTTTGTTATGTTATGGCTTTAAAGCAAAAAATCAAAATAGGTCGTCTTATGAAAAATGTTGCAATTTTAGGTCTTGGTATCATGGCTTTAACTGTATCAGCATGCTCTTCGCTTCAAACCAATTCAACGGAAGATCAAACAGCGCAAAACACTCAAACCACATGTGTTGCTGAACGTGCGACTCAATTGATTGGACAAAATGATATGTCTGAAGCGAAAATTAAGCAGCTTACACAAGCATCAATCGTACGTAAAGTTGCGCCAAATCAAGGTGTAACCATGGATTATCGTATTGAACGTGTGACGGTAACAGTAGATCCTGCGACCAAAAAAATTACCCAAGCGGCTTGTGGTTAATGACACAAATTTAAGTATTAAATGATTGAATAAATACTGATTTATTCAATCATTACCATTTAACTCAGTAAATATTTCTCATCTATTCCACTTTGAACAACAAAACAATCATCATGAGAAACCAGAATGACAGCACCTTTAAATTGCTGAATGGCTTGTGCAAGTAATTCTCGTGACTCGATGTCTAAGTGATTTTCAGGTTCATCCAATAGCAATAAATCTATATTTTGATGATTGTGACTTATTCCCAGTAATGCAACTTTGAGTTTTTCACCGCCACTGAGTTGGCCCAATTTTAAGAGTGCTTTTTCACGGCGGATCCGCAGTTGACCTAATAAATTTCGCCATTCAACCTCTGGCAGATCTGGATTAAATTCAGCTAAATTCTCGATCACAGAAAGATCATCATTGAGCAAACTAAAATTTTGATCCAAATATAAGCTTTGTCCTATAAAGAAAATTTCAGTACATTGTGATTGATCAATTATTTTTAATAGGGTGGATTTACCCACGCCATTCGCACCTTTAAGCTGGATTTTTTCACCGGCTTGGAGTGACAAATTTATTTTCTGTGTTGTAGCATAAGGCAATTGTAAATCGTGAATTCTTAATATTTCACCTTGCTTAAATGATTGAAATTGAAAGTGAAATCGTTGTGGTTTAATTTTTTCTAAAGCTGTTTGTTTCTCCTGTAAATTGCTTTGTGTTTCATCAGCTTGGCGAATTTGCTGTGCACGTAATTTCCCAAAACTTTGCCCAGCTTGCTCTTTTTTAAAATCCAGAAGAATCTTGGCTTGAGAGTTCGAGTCACGCAATTGAGCACCTTTACGTTGACGTTTTTGTGCTTTCATTAAACTCTCGTTCTGTTGTTGCTTTAACTGTTTAAATTCACGTTTTTCTTGTTGAATAGACTGAGTTAATGCATGGACTTGTTGTTGGTGCTGTTTAAAATAATCTGCATAATTGCCCTTAACATGCTGTAAACCATTTGCCGTTAAAGCATAAATATGCTGAACTTGATTTAGCAATTGAAGATCATGACTAATAATACAAACCCCCGCTTTATGTGACTGAATCGATTCAATTAGCCATTTTCTTGCCATGGCATCTAAATGATTACTTGGCTCATCTAAAAGTAGATAATGATCTTGTTTTAGAAATAAGCGACACAAAGCCAGCTTAGTTTTTTGACCTTCACTTAAGGATTTAACGGGAAAATTTAAATCAAGCGGCAGTTGTGCATTGCTTAAAATTTGTTGCCATTTTTGTGGTAAATCCCAACAGTTTTCAACCAAATTATAATCTTCAAAACTGGCACTACTATTTTCAATACGCTCAAAAGCATTGTGTAGATGAGTAATATCTAAAGCTTCAGCTATGGTTTTGGCATTTAATCGTTGTAATTGTGCTAAATAATCATGTTGGATATGCCACGCAATTTGACCTGAATAGGCTAAATCTGAATGCTGTTGTAAGTGTAATAATTTAAAAAGTAATGATTTTCCCAAACCATTACGGCCAATCACAGCAGAAGTTTGCCCTGGAAAAAGCACAAAATTCAGTTGAGTAAACATTGTTTGAGTGGGAAATGCCAAACTCAAATTTGAAATGATACATGCTTGTTGCATTAAATGATCCTCATATAGAGGATGCACAAAATAGTATGTAATAAAAGCTTTAAATAACAGTAGATTATTTAATTTATCGTAAAGAAAGTATCAGAACCAAAAGATAAGTGTAGCCTTGAGTAGAATCTATTTTGCACATCAAAAATTAAATAAATAATGATGAGAAAATGACTTACTTCATTGGCGTTGCTCTTTTAAGAAAGGGGATAAGAATACCTATTGTATAAAAATAAATCTGTATGTCAATGTTAAGCTTTTAAAATGCTCATTTAAAAAGAATTATCTCAAAAACTTAACTCCCTTATGAAAGGGAGCTAAGTGGCAGTGGATTGAACCAATCAACGCTTATCAATTTATTTAAGCAGTTGCTTTAATCACTTCTACAACAGATGTTGCCACATAATCAATATTTTTTAAATTTAAGCCCGCTGCACACATACGGCCGCTACGTAGCAAATAAATGGCATATTGATCTTTCAATATATCCACTTGTTCAGCAGTTAAACCAGTATAGCTAAACATGCCTTGTTGTTCTGTAAGGTAATCAAAATTACGACCAGGTAAAGCAGCAGTTAATTTTGCCTTTAATAGTTCGCGCATTTGGATGATACGCTCACGCATTTCTTTAAGTTCTGCATGCCATTTTTCAGTTAATGTTGCATCATTCAATACATTATCAACCACTAAGGCACCCGTTGTAGGTGGGCTTGAGTAGATACGGCGTACAGTTGCTTTAAGCTGACCTAAAACTTTTTGTGCAGTTGCTTGGTCATCACAAATAAAGCTTAAACCACCAACACGCTCACCATATAGTGAGAAAATTTTAGAGAAAGAATTGCTAACAATGAAATTCAATCCCGACTTATCTAAAGTACGAATTGCATAAGCATCTTCTTCTAAGCCTTGACCAAAACCTTGGTAAGCAATATCGAGGAATGGAATTAAATCACGTGCTTTCAGTACTTCAATCACACGATCCCATTCAGCAGGTGTTAAATCTGCGCCTGTTGGGTTATGGCAACAAGGGTGAAGGAGAACAATGCCTTTTGCAGGGATTTGCTGTAAATCCTCTAACATGCCTTCAATATTGACACCATTGGTTGCTGCATCAAAATAGCGGTAGAAATGTGAATTGATTCCCGCACCATTAAAAATCGCAATATGGTTTTCCCATGTCGGTTGGCTCACCCAAACATCAGATTCAGGAAAGTATTTTTTTAGAAAATCTGCACCAACTTTAAGTGCACCAGAACCGCCTAGGGTTTGAATGGTCACTGCACGGCCATCTTTACGTGCTTGGCTATCTGCACCTAAAACTAATTTCTGGGTTGCTTCGTTATATGACTTTGAACCATCCATCGGTAAATAAAGCTTTACCTTGTCATTGCTTGGTTCAATATTTTTCAAAGCCGCTTTTACAGCGTCTAACTGAGGAACAATTGTGTCCTCATTATAATAAAGACCAATACTTAAATTTACTTTGTGTGTCCGTTCATCCTTACCAAAGGCTTCCATTAGAGAAAGAATTGGATCACCTGCATAAGGATCTACATGTTGAAACATGGTCTAAAGTCCTAAATCAATCGAAAAAATCAAGTCTGATAATATAGGTAATTCAAACCCCGACTCAACAGTAGATTGAGGTTTATTTTTTATTATTTATTCAACTTTAAATTAAGGCCACCGCTCATTTGTCTATATTTATAGCCAAATGTGCATTTACTACAAAATAGAGGATAAATAAGATAAAACTTAAACAATGTATCAAGTGCGGTATTGGAAGAGAGATAGTTAAGATATTGATTGTTTTTAAGTCGCAGTATTGTTAATGAATGATAAAACTATTGTTCTACATTTCGCTTCTTGTCATCATAGCGCAAACGCAATATTTAAATTCTGGATGGTTTTTAATGTTACTGAATTATCAATACGATCAAGCTCAAGATAGCCATGGAACTCAAAAAGCCACACTGGTATTGATTCACGGGTTATTTGGAAGTTTAAGTAATTTGGGCATTATTGCACGTGAATTTCAAGGCAAATTCAACTTATTGCAAATTGATGTTCGAAATCATGGTCATTCTGCACATTCAGATGAAATGAATTATCAATTGATGGCTCAGGATGTTTTGCAAACACTTGATCATTTAAATATTGAAAAATTTATCGCGATTGGACATTCTATGGGTGGAAAAATTGCAATGAAACTTGCAGATTTAGCGCAAGATCGTATGCAAAAAATGATTGTCTTGGATATGACACCTTTTGCATATCAAGAAAATCACCATGATCAAATTTTTAAAGCCTTATTTGCGGTTGAAAATGCACAAATTGAATCTCGTAAAGAAGCAACAGTGATTATGCGTCAGTATTTAAAAGAAGAAATGGTGATTCAATTTTTATTAAAATCATTCAGTAAGGGAAAATGGCTGTTTAATGTCCAAGCTTTATTTAATCATTATGCCGATATTTTAAGTTGGGAAAATCAGCAGGTGAATCCTATTCCAGCATTGTTTATTAAAGGTGGAAACTCACCCTATATCTCAAAAGTTGAACATTTTTCTGCAATCGAAACCCAGTTTAGTCATAGCCAAGTTAAAGTCATTGAACAAGTCGGGCATTGGTTACATGCTGAAAAACCGGCTGTAGTCAATCAAATGATCTCTGGGTTTATAAAATGAGGTTTTAGGCTCTGAATAAATTAAAACAGCATATTTAAAGGTAATATGCTGTTTATAAATGATTATTTTATGAACACTATCAGTTCTTTAGTCCTGTAGGGTCAAGAAAGTGTCTTGGTTTTGAATTTTCCATTGAGTACAAGGTATGAAATTAGACCTAAAACCAAACCCCAAAATGCACCCCCAACACCAAACAAAGTGATGTTGGCTGTCGTTGAGAGAAAGGTAATAAGTGAGGCTTCTCGGCAATCGATATCACTCATCGCATTTGCAAGACTTCCAGCAATTGTACCTAATAATGCAAGTCCTGCTAAAGTACTTATAAAAGCGACTGGAAACGCTGCAAAGACAGCTGCTAACGTTACACCAAAAATTCCAACAAAAATATAAAACACACTTGCGGCAATCCCTGAAATCCAGCGTTTTGAAGGATCTTCGTGGGATTCCTTTCCAGTGCAAATTGCAGCAGTGATTGCAGCAAGATTAAACGCATGTGAACCAAATGGAGCCATGAGGAACGAACCTAAGCCTGTCACGATAAGAATCGGTTTAGCATTGGTGTGAAAACCATCATTTTTAAGAACCAGTAAACCTGGCATATATTGTCCTGTTAAGGTAATTAAAAATAAAGGTAAGGCAACACTCAGTATCGAGTTTATAGAAAAAGTTGGTGTGGAAAAAATAGGCGAGGCTAATTTTAGTTCAAATCCAGAGAAATCAATCCGTGATTGTAAAAGTAAGAAAATAAAGCCAAAAATCAAGACACTAATAATGGAAAATCTTGCAGAAAAACGCTTGGTGATGAGGTAAATCAAAAATAATGAAATCGCCAAAAAAGGATCAATTGTCATATTGGTAAAGGCTGCAATCCCAAATTGCAATAAAATACCTGCCAAGAGACCAGATGCAATACCCGCTGGAATTAGACGAATCAATTTTTCAAAATAGCCCGTAATTCCCAAGATCACAAATGCCAGTGCAGAAAGTAAATATGCACCAATTGCTTCGGAATATGGCACAGTTACAAGCGTCGTAATTAAAAATGCAGCGGCAGGCGTAGACCATGCAGTGATAATGGGTTCGCGGGTATACCAACTTAATAATATTCCTGTGATACCAACCCCAATAGAAATAGACCATACCCATGAGGCAGTGAGTTCAGGGCTAAGACCAGCCATCTGCGCAGCTTGGAAGATTAAAATAAAGGTACCACCATAATTAACGATGACCGAAATTAAACCTGCCATAATGGGGGGAAGAAAATCATTAGAATGATGCTGAAAAGACATAAACTCTACCCCTAAGATTTTAAAAAGAAGTAGTAGAGTGTATTTTTAATGTGGTATTGCTATAAGATACACTTTAAATATTTTTTAAGGTACCAGTTTGCTAATATGACTTTATCTTCTGCCTTTTTACTTAACTCTGGTAAAGGTGAAGGCGTTAAGAATGTTTTTATTATGTTTTATCTACTATGATTTGATTTTAAGAAGTAATTTTTGCTGGAACAAAATTGTTATTAAATTGAGTAAGCCTACTTTGTGCTTGATGGTTTGATTGTTAGTATAAAACATAAGAAAGTTACCTTTGTTTGATTAAGATTCGACACCTTTATCAAAATGGGTAACTTTCTCTTTTTCAAGATCAATGTCTGATCAGAACTGAACGCATACATTTAATGTGCATGTGAATGAAGTCCTGCAGGTACGACAGATCCAAATGGTCTTGTTTTACAATCTTTATCATTCGGATCACAAATACGGACATTTTGCATCATGCCTTGATCTTCATGATCTAAGATATGACAGTGTAATACAAAGTCTCCTGTGAATTTTTCATACTTGGTTCTGACCACAATCTCATAACCCGTTGGAACAAAAAGAGTATCCTTCCATACGCCATTTAAACCATTAAATAAAGGATTAGTATTTTTCTCTAAAGTTATATCTCCACCTATACGATTGTTTGAACCATCAACCTTATATACGGATTGAATTTGAAAAGGATTCACATGAATATGGAAAGGATGTCCTGCAAGAGTAGATGTTAAGGTCCATTCATCAATCCCATTTAAAGTTAAATAGCGGTTTAAATTATCGCCATAAGGAAGTGCTAAATCAGCGTTAAATTTTTCATTACTTATACCAAAGACTTTACTAATATTAAAATTAAGCTGTTGTTGACCTATTTTGATGTCGCTATTACTACTTTCAATTTTTTGTAAAAAATCTAATGGGGTAAAAGCCATGATTAAATTATTATCCAAATCAGATTTAATTTGTTTTTGTGTAATACCATCAAGCTGTTGACCATTACTTTTTTTATCTGTAGAGGATGTTCAGAAAAAGAACTTTAAGAGAAAGAGGAAGTTAAGTTTAATATTGTTTTATCGGCTATATGTTTTTTTGGACACTTATTGGTATTTTACTCTCAATTTTGACACATTATTTAAATGAATTATTACATAACCAAATAATATTGGCATGCTTTATTATTGTTGTTTTAGTTCTATGGCAGATAACTCCATATAAAAAAATCAGTCTAAATCGCTGTCATCTTCCTGCAAAAATTAATCCTTTTGGGCTTCAGTCTGGTATTGATAATTTTAAATTTGGAATTAAAAAAGCCTGGTACTGCGTAGGAGCTTGTTGACCATTTACGTGGTTATGTATAGCGTGGATGGAGCCAATGATGTATATAATGCCTTTATTTACTTTATTTTTACTAGTGGAACAAATTCAACCCAAGCGAAGAGAAATTTGGGGGTGCGAATATTTTTAAATTGTTATTTTGATTTTTTAATCACTAAATATAGACTTAGAGAGCATAATTTATTCTTATTAATTTACAGATTATACTTTTTGTTTAAGATTTAATTTACTGTATTATTTGAATATCGATCATAACAAACTAATCTAAATATAATTTGATAGCTTCCTATACTTATAAGGTAAAACAATGATTTGCAATATAATAAGTCTAAATTTCTTTTTCCGAGTTATTGGCTGTTAAATATATATGCAGCATATCCATGATCTTTTTTTACAATAACCAACCCAAATGTAGGTCTAGTAATATCGAGATTAACAGCTCAATCTTTGACAATTATCAAGGTGTTAGGTGTTTTGCGTTAAATTTAGTGCCTCGTGAGTCTGTTACGAATCTAGTAATTTTACCAAATAAGCAAAATATATTTTTATTAAAAGACATTAAATATATAACAGAGTATTATGGGTTTTTGAAAAAATAATATTTTTTTAGCAGTATACAGTTGAACTACGGATGAGTGCTTTTGAGTACAAACTTATACAACGCTTTATTCTTCTAACTGTTTGAAAATCCAAGTGAATGCAACGATATGCAAGCCATGCCAATCCAATACAGACTGAGTGGATTCTACTTTTGGTATTATTCAATAGTTGGAACTTTTTTACCGTATTGGAGCTTATATCTTCAAGATCAAGGATTTAATTATCAAGAAATAGGATTACTGTCCTCTATAGCCATTTTAACCCGTATATTTGCACCCTTTATTTGGGGATTTATCGCAGACAAAACGGGCAAACGAATGTTATGGGTACGTGTGGCAACCTGGATGGAAGCTACAATCTGGTTTTTGATTTTTATTATTCCCAACAATATGCAATCAATTGCATTTCTGATGTTGATTTTTAGCTTCTTTCAAAATGCCATACTTGCGCAATTTGAAGGTGTAACGCTGTTTTGGCTGGGTAATCAACATACAGCATTGTATGGAAAAATTAGAAAATGGGGCTCTATTGGATTTATTATTGGCGTATTTAGTATCGGTGCGATTTTAGAATTTATTGCAATTCAATATTTACCGATGATGTTGTTATGTATTGCATTTACAGCTTTTATTTGGTCCTTTTCGATTAAGGAACCTAGCGCAGCACCAAGTGCACAAAAAATATTAGAGCCATTGCTTCCCATCCTAAAAAGACCTGTGGTTTTTTCATTTTTTATCATTGAATTTATTATGCTTTTTGCACAAGCACCATTTTATAGTTTTTATAGTAATTATTTAAAGCTTGCTGGTTACAGTACAACTCAGATTGGCTTTTTATGGTCAGTTGGTGTGATTGCTGAAATTATCATGTTTAACTATGCAAATTTCTTCCTAAATCGTTTTTCATGGCGAAGCTTAGTCGCGCTTTGTTTAATCATGACCAGTATTCGATTTATTTTGGCAGGTTTATTTTCAGAAAGTTTCATTATTCAATTTATTTCTCAAACGTTTCATGCATTTAGTTTTGGTTTATTTCATATTATTGCAATGCGGGTCATTTTGCAGAACTTTGCAGCCAAACAACAGGGCAGAGGACAAGCGCTATATAGTACCATGTGGGGACTTGGTGTTGCGTCAGGCAGTATTTTAGCTGGGCAATATTGGGAAAAATTATCAGGAGAATATATTTTTATCCTTGCTGGACTTTCAGCATTGCTTGGTTTGCTATTGATTAATTTTTTACCTAAAACATTACAAACGATTCAAAGATAAATGAATCTCTTTGCAGAAAAGAGATTCAGCACATCCAAATCGATACTGTACGGATTAATTTAGTAAATAGACAATGAGATGTACAATAAAAGGTCCAACCAATACCATAAAAATACCAGCTAAAACCATGGTTAAACTAGCAATAACACCTTCATCTTTATCACGCATATAAGCTTTACTTGTACCAAAACCATGTGCTGCATTACCCAAAGACGCACCTTGCGCAAAGCTTGATTTCAGTCTTAATCCACCCAATATCAAATCACCAATTAACATACCAGTCACCCCAGTAATCATGGTGAATAAAATCACCAGTTCAACAGAACCGCCGATATGGGTTGTTAGTTCCATTGCAAATGGTGTAGAGATTGAACGAGCCATTAGACTATAGGTTGTTGTTTGGTCAAAATGAAATAACTTGGCAAGGTAGAATGCACTGATCATTCCAGCAAGCATACCAATGACTACACCCATTGAAATTGAAATGAGATGTTCTTTAATGATTTGGCGATATTCAAAAATTGGGATTGCAAAGGCAACAGTTGCAGGCCCTAACATCCATATAATCCACTGACTATCAAGCATATAAGCATCATAAGAAACATGTGCTGACAGTAAAATGATGATTAAAACAATCGGAACCAAAATTGCTGGAGATAAAATTAAATATGGAAATTTACGATAAAGTTTTTTGACCAACACATACGCAACTAATGTGATCACTAGGCAAAATATTGAAATGGCAGACATTATTTATCTCCCTGTAATACATGTACGGTTTTATGAACATGACGTTGTTTCAACTTCCGCTCTAGTTTAAAACCTATATGCACACTATAAGCAGTAAATACCATCACACAAATTGTACCCAGTACAACCACCACAATCAGTTGCCAACCCTCAGTCATAAATAGGTTTTTATATTTCATTAACCCGATAAAACAAGGAATAAAAAATAGTACCAATTCACCTAGAATGAAATCTGAGCCTGATTTAATCCAATTTAACTTAAAAATACCTGTCATGAGCCCAATCAAAACCATAAATAAGCCAATCACAGCTGCCGAAATAGGTAAATTAAATTGTTTTTGAATGATTGAACCAATCCACCAAATCAAAATTAAAAGCCCAATTTGCAATGTGACTTTATAGATTGATGAAATTTGATGGCTTTGAGTACTCGTAGACATTTTATTGCAGATATTTTAAAAAGATGAGTTATTTTAGTTGCAAACATCACATCATATTATGAATAATTAAATCATAATTATGCGTTTTTGGAATAATTAATGGACATTAAAAATCTTAAAATTTTTGTAGAAATTGTCAATTGTGAAAGTTTTACTTTGGCTGCTGATCGTTTGTTTATGTCACAGCCTACAATCAGTAAATCAATTAAACATTTAGAAGAAGAACTTGGTATAGCTTTGTTTAAAAAAGGTGAAGCTGGAAGAAAAAGGGAAGTTGTGCTTACTTATATTGGTGAATTAATTTATCACCATGCTTTAAATATCTTAAATGAACAAAAGCAAATATTTGATAATATAAATCAAGTACAGCAGTTAAAAAAAGGTAAATTAACCATAGGCTTACCACCACTAGGTTCGGTATTACTTAGTCCTTTAATTGCTTTATTTCACCAAAATCATCCCGATATTCAATTGAAATTCTTAGAAGTCGGTGCCAATGGTATTGAGGAAGCAATTGCTGATAAAAGTATTGATGTTGGAATTTTACTCGGTAATTTAAGGCCAAGTTTTGCAGCTATTCCTGTAATAGATTCACCAATGTGTTTATTAGCAAAGAAAAATTCACATTGGAATCAACGAGATTCAGTAAATTTGCATGAACTTAAAGAAGAAACTTTTTTACTTTACGCTGATTCTTTTACATTAAATAAGATGATTATACAGGCTGCAAATTCTGTAGGTTTTGAACCAAAAGTCGTATGTAAAAGTAGCCAGTGGGACTTTATCACCAAAATGGTGGAGTTTAATATGGGGATCGCTATATTACCCAAAATTTATTGTGATCAGCTAGATCAGGGGAAGTTTTGTTCAGCAATCCTTAATGAGCCTAAATTACATTGGACATTGAGTATGGCTTGGAATACGACTGTAGCAATGAGTCCAGCAACCAAAGCTTGGTTAATGATTGTAGAAATGCATCGAGATAAAATTCATTTTTAGATTAATTGATAGCTTTAAAGTCTTAATAAATTGAGCCTAATATGACTAAGGCTTATTTTTTTAAGTATTAAAATTATGTATATCAATTTATTAGTTTATTTGATTTCGCATAATGTATATTATGTTAAATAGAATATCCAAGACTGTAGCCTACACAACACTGTTGTTGCTACAGCATTTTGCGCTTTCGCATTAGTCAATGCCTTGCTTTTTCATCGAAACATTTTCTTTCTAATCTAAAAAGAAAATATGCTTTGTTTACAAAATGGCTCAAGTCTATTTTAGATATCACTTATATCCTGAGCACATTAAATATGTATAAAGCCTTACAAGTTTCTGAAACTGGACAGCTAGAGCTGGTAAAGAAAGAAATATCTATGCCATTAAAAGATCAAGTTCTTATTAAAGTTGAAGCTTGTGGTATGTGTGGCGCAGATCTATCTGATATTTCAGGTGAAAATCAATTATTGCGTGTACCTGGTCATGAAGTTATTGGACGCATTATTGCATTAGGCGAAAATGTACCAACGATTTGGAAAATGGGACAGCGTGTCGGTGTTGGCCGATTAGGTGGACATTGCAATGAATGTGATCAATGCCGTCAAGGTTTTTGTCCACTGTACAAATCAAACGTATATTGGTAGCAATCAAGATGGTGGTTATGCAGAGTCAATGCTTGCAAAAGCAACAGGATTAGTTGCAATTCCTGAAGGTCTAGATTCTGTTGATGCTGCCCCCCTACTCTGTGCTGGTCTGGCAACATTCAATGCTTTAAAAAAATCTGGTGCTCAAGCTGGCGATTTAGTTGCAATTCAAGGTATCGGTGGTCTAGGTCATTTGGCACTGCAATATGCCCATAAAATGGGATTTAGAGTTGTTGCAATCGGACGTGGTGATGACATCTCAGATGATGTCAAAAAACTTGGTGCACATATTTATATTGATACCAATACCCAAGATACTATCGCCGAATTACAGAAACTAGGAGGTGCTAAGCTCATTTTAACAACCGTTGGTAATGCGTCAGTTGTTGTATCTCCTTTAATGGCTGGATTAGAACCTAAAGGAAAACTCATTCTATTAGGTGCAGGAAAAGATCCTCTTTCACTATCTTCTGGGAAATTAGTCGTTGGAGAGAATATTATTCAAGGCTCTTTAACAGGAACACCTCACGATTCAGAAAAAACGCTCGATTTTAGTCTATTAGCAAATATTCGTCCTGAAATAGAAACTGTACCGTTAGTAGGTGTTAATGATGCTTTACAACGTTTAAGAGCAGGAGATGTTAAGTTTAGATTTGTCATTCAAATGAATGCTTAAGTCTTTAACTTTTTAAATCTAAAAAACAGGAATTTCATTTATGTCTAAACACTATGATTATATTGCGATTGGCGGAGGCAGTGGCGGTATTGCATCAGTCAATCGTGCTGCCATGTATGGTAAGAAATGTGCACTGATAGAAATGGGTGATATTGGTGGAACCTGTGTCAACGTAGGTTGTGTTCCTAAAAAAGTGATGTGGTATTCAGCTCAAATTGCCGATGCGATTCATAAATATGGTCCTGACTATGGCTTTAATACAGAATTGAAATCCTTTAACTGGAAGAAATTAGTTGAAAACAGACAAGCCTATATCAGCCGAATACATACATCGTATGACACAGGACTAGCTAAAAATAATGTTGATGTCATTCGAGGTTTTGCAAAATTTTTAGATGCTCAAACAATTGAAGTAAATGGTGAAACGTACACAGCTGACCATATTTTAATTGCTACGGGGACTCAAGCATTCAAACCTGAAATTGACGGTGCTGAATATGGTATTGATTCCAATGGTTTCTTCGAATTAGAACACTTACCGAAGCGGACTGCTATTGTTGGTTCTGGCTATATTGCTGTGGAGTTGGCAGGTGTTCTTTATGCATTGGGTTCGGATGTACAATTATTTATTCGTAAACATCAGCCTTTGCGTGGATTAGATCATTTCCTTGGTAAAACACTATTAGAGAATATGCGCAGTGAAAATATTAACGTGCATACTCATAGTCAGATTAACAAAGTGACTAAAGTTGAAGACAACTCACTTGTATTACACCTAGAAGATGGTAGAGAACATACCGTAGATTGCTTGATTTGGGCAATTGGTAGAAAACCTGCAACTGAAGCGATCAATCTTAATAAGACTCAAGTTCAATTGAACGAGAATCACTTTATTCATGTTGATGCATATCAAAATACAACACAGTCTGGCATTTATGCAGTGGGTGATATTACAGGTAAAGTCGAGTTAACTCCAGTTGCTGTGGCAGCGGGTCGAAGACTGTCTGAACGTTTATTTAACAATAAGCCAAATGAACATTTAGATTATGAAAATATTCCGACTGTGGTGTTTAGTCACCCACCTATTGGAACAGTTGGATTAACCGAAGATCAAGCGATAGAAAAATTTGGTAAAGATGCCATCAAAATTTATAGTTCTTCCTTTACATCCATGTATACAGCGATAACAGAACATCGACAACTCACAAAAATGAAATTAATTTGTGTAGGAACTGATGAGAAAGTGGTCGGAATTCATGGTATTGGATACGGTATGGATGAAATTCTGCAAGGCTTTGCTGTTGCTTTAAAAATGGGAGCAACTAAAAAAGACTTCGATAACACTTTAGCAATTCATCCGACTTCTGCTGAAGAATTCGTCACAATGCGTTAATCATTGATCATCTAAAAGAGCATTTATTTATATATTTGCTCTTATTTTTATATTCTATATCCAAATTATGAACTTTCAACAACTTAGAATTATTAGAGAACTCGCTCAACATAATCTCAATTTATCACAAACAGCACATGCTCTAAAAACATCTCAATCTGGTTTAAGTAAAAAAGTCTTCTTTCATTATTATATCTTTTTATTTTTCTGAAATATTTACTTTAAGATATTGAATAACAAAATAAAATAAATGACAGCTTATGTGTCACTAACTAATGTCATTGATTGTCACTAAATTCTATAACTCATTGATATTATTTAATCAGAAATGACAACTTATGTGTCATCTGTCGATATTGTTGCCACAGCTCAGCAACGTGAATCTAGATAATTTTATTCACGTTGCTGACTATTTTAAGCAACATAATTTAAGATATGCAGAAATCAGATCGCTACTCGACTTTGTATAGTTATGACTTCAATGTACTTTCATGTTTGCTTCAGTTAAATAAGCTTTCTTCGATGTCTTATTCCATAAACACAGTTCTTGTCCTGTTTTGTTTTTCATATGTGCTTGCGGATATTTTCCTTGAATCAAGAGTGCCGAATATCCAACACGATCATCAAAAAGCATGATATTACTCACTGTTTTGGCACTTTTAAGTTGACTGGCTTTTATACAAGCCGCTTTTATTTCCTGATCATGCTTGTTCCATGCCTTCTCGGAACTTCCGAAAGCTACGCTAGTTACAGCAGAACTTGCCATAAAACCTAAAATAGCAAGATATTTTAAAAATATACGATATCTCAATATCATGATGATTGTCCTGTAAATTTGAGTGTCTGGATCTATATTGAAACAATCTAATGAGAGAATCTAGCGATTTACACATGCTGTAACAGCAGATATTCAGGATTAAACATATCTCTGAAAAGTTGCCCGTGATTTAAATTTTAATATATAGATCAACGACTTAAAAATAGCTTTATTCAATAGAAGCATTAACTGACCATCTGATCCCCTACACTGATCAATAATTTCTCGTGTCTTATCGGTTGCGGAAACTATAATTATGACTACTCATTATAGTTCTAACTTTGCTGAGTGGACCCGTCTATGTGATGCTATAGCTTATGATCTTGAAAAAGCCCATCCCTTTTAAAATATATATCTTGCACTTTATCTATTTTTATGTATGATTGAGTAATCACTCAATTAATATATTTGTTTATGGCCCGTCCTCGTAGTGAAGATAAACGTAATGCAATTTTAAATGCTGCTATTGAAACATTGGCAGAACTTGGAGAGCGTGCATCTACTTCAAAAATAGCCAAAGTCGCTGGTGTGGCAGAAGGGACTTTATTTACTTATTTCAGTAATAAAGAGGAATTACTCAACCAATTATACCTTTCGCTAAAGGCCGAACTGCGTCAGGTCATAATGCTGAATTATCCGAACAACTCAGACCTACAAACCCAAATGTTTTATATATGGCAAAGCTATCTGGACTGGAGTTTAGATGCCCCACTCAAACGTAAAGTGATGGCGCAGTTGTCGACTTCAGAACAAATTACAGAACAGAGTAAACACATTGGTATGCAAACTTTTTGTGATTTTACTAAGACTATTCAAGAACATATTGATGACGGCAAATTAAGAGATTATCCACCTTTGTTTATCGGTTCGATTTTGGGTGCACTTGCTGAAGTCACACTCAACTTTATTGCCCAAGACACTTCTCAAGCTGATCTTTATCGGAAGTCCGGTTTTGAAGCGTTTTGGCATGCAGTTTCAATCTAGATAAAGACTAAAGTAAGAATGTGCAACATTCTTATTTTTTAAATTAATTAATGAGTGATTAAATACTCATTTAAATAAATCAAAATAAGCACTTATCTCAAGTTCTTATTTACAGACATAGGTTATTCCACTCAAGGAAAATAAAATGACAATTTCAAATGCAACAGACTTGCCTTCTCCCTTCATGTCATCACAGCAACACAATGGGAAATTTAGCAATACACAGCCGAATTTGCACATACATTCTTTCGGAAAAACGCTAGGCTTAATGTGGAAATTTTTATTTAACAAACCCAAAAATACGGTGCCAAATCGAGAAATTCCTATGTTAAGTTTATCAAAAGAACAACTCATGAGTGCCCCAGACCGTTCTCTATTTCGTCTTGGGCATTCGACAATTTTATTAAAATTGCGTAATGAATTTTGGTTAACCGATCCTGTTTTTTCTGAACGCGCCTCGCCTTTTCAGTGGATTGGCCCTAAGCGTTTTCACCAACCACCAATTAGTATTGCGGATTTACCTCCCATTAAAGGTGTGATTTTGTCGCATAACCACTATGACCATCTCGACTACCATGCAGTAATCCAACTCAAAGACAAAGTTGAACACTTCTTAACACCACTTGGCGTCGGTGACGCACTGATTAAATGGGGGGTGCCAGCAGAAAAGGTCCAGCAACTTGACTGGTGGGAAACAATCCATGTGGATGGTCTTGAGCTAATCGCCACCCCTGCCCATCATTTTTCAGGCCGTGGTATGAGTGATAGCAATGCAACGCTTTGGGCATCGTGGGTAATTATTGATAATGATTTACGTGTGTTTTTTAGTGGTGATACTGGTTATTTCGATGGGTTTAAAGAGATTGGAAATCGTTATGGTCCTTTCGATCTTACCATGCTAGAAACTGGGGCCTATGATCCAGAATGGCCAGATGTTCACATGCAACCTGAGCAAACGTTACAAGCACATATCGATTTAAAAGGACGTCATTTGTTGCCTGTACATAATGGGACTTTTGACTTGGCGCTTCATGCTTGGGATGATCCATTTGAACGGATTGTGGCTTTGGCTCATCAAAACCAATTAGCGATTAGTACGCCTCAAATGGGTGAAGTATTGAACTTAAACGAGCCAAATGTCGAAAATTATTGGTGGCGTTCATAATTTTTTCGATCATTTTTAAATTATTTACGTCCTTTAATTCTCTTTTAAATGTATTTATATTCAGTGATATAGCCTTATTATTTTCATCTATATTTTCTTTTCATAAAACTAGGACTAACTTTGTCTTAGTTCTATTGTTGACTTAAAACACAGACTACATTAGTCTGTGTTTGTAATTGATCAATTATGAAATTAAATGGCTTATATTACTAGTAGCGTCGAGTATGCGATTCACTGTCTTCTTTTTCTTGTGAACAATGAAGATAAACCTTTAAGTAGTAAGGATCTTGCTGAATTACAAGGAGTTTCTCCGAGTTTTATGGCCAAGATTTTTCCTAAACTTGAAAAGGCAGGTCTTGTTGTTGCTCAAGAAGGTATTCGCGGCGGATATTTACTCGCTCGATCTGCTCACGAAATTACTTTTTTAGATATAGTGAATGCAATCGAAGGTGAAAAATCACTTTTTGAGTGCCAAGAAGTTCGTGGTAAATGTGCGGTCTTTAACAATGCCCCACCCGATTGGGCAACCAGTGGTGTATGTGCAGTACATGCAGTTATGTTACAGGCTGAAAAAGCCATGCGAGATGCTTTAGGTGCTCACACACTTGGTGATATTGCAGACCGTTTTGGTCGTTATGCACCCGACGTATTTTTTAGTGATGTAAATGGCTGGATTAATAAACGCATAGAAGGAAGAACAGCAAAAATGCGGAAAAGTAAAATATCACGGGATACTCCCGACTAATGAGCTTATAGGGCTTTCATCCCTAGGGTAAAACTTCTCTAAACGTTTTAAATGCCTTCTCAGATTTTTCGGACAGTCAGAGAAAGGATTCACTCACCCAAAATTTTGGGATGAGTAAGAATTTGTATGTCCGAAAAATCTATCAAAAGGATAATCAAATGAGTAAGCGTATTATTATTGCAGGTTCTGGCTTTGCTGGGTTATGGGCAGCACTTGCCGCACAACGAGCAATTTACTTGACTTCCCAACAACAAAACATTGAAGTGATGATGGTTTCCCCTAGTCCAAATGTGGATATTCGTCCTCGACTTTATGAAGCTGTACTTGAAAATATGTACCCTGATATTTCAGAGTTATTAAGTATAGTAGACGTTAAATATGTGGCTGGCTGGGTAAATGAAATTGATACTACTGCCCAAAATCTTGTAATTACCACAACTCACGGCGATAAACAGACTTTAAGCTATGAGCGTTTTATTCTGGCAACTGGAAGTACTACTTTTATGCCACCTATACTGGGGCTGACTGAATTTGGATTTAGCGTAAGTACATTAGAAGATGCTGAAAAACTTGACCAACATCTTAAAAGCTTAGCCAATAAACCTGCAAATGCAGCACGTAATACCGTCGTGGTTGCAGGCGGTGGACTGACTGGGCTTGAAACAGTGACCGAAATGCCTGAGCGCCTACGTAGCATT
The DNA here is from genome assembly GCF_058242925.1 of Acinetobacter sp. LipI_19. Classification (NCBI taxonomy): domain Bacteria; kingdom Pseudomonadati; phylum Pseudomonadota; class Gammaproteobacteria; order Moraxellales; family Moraxellaceae; genus Acinetobacter; species Acinetobacter sp. LipI_19. The sequence goes on along the minus strand of NZ_JBZAYK010000001.1, from coordinate 1,623,646 downwards.
TTAGGTGAAACTGATATTCGTGTGGTTTTAGTCGATTCATCAGCAGAAATTGGTGCAACATTGGGTGACGAAGCTGCGGCGGTAATTCGAGAAGCGCTGAGCGAACTTGGCATTGAAGGTAAAGCTGGACTACGGGTTACTGCACTTGATGCTTTTGGGGTAACACTTTCTAACGGCGAAAGAATTGAAGCAGAAACTGTCATTTGGACTGCGGGCATGCGAGCGAACTCGCTGACCTCTCAAATTGTAGGTGAAAAAGATAATTTAGGTCGTATTTTAGGTGATGCTTATTTACATGCACCAGAGGCAAAAAATATTTTTGTGACGGGTGATACTGTAAAAGTTCCAACCGACAATATAGGTAATTTTAACGTGATGTCATGTCAGCATGCCATGAGCCTAGGCCGTGTAGCGGGTTACAATGCTGCAGCAGAATTGGTTGATTTGCCATTACATGCGTATAGCCAACCAAAGTATGTGACTTGTGTCGACTTAGGCCCATGGGGAGCACTTTACACTGAAGGATGGGATCGAAAAGTTCAATTTGTGCGCCATGAGGCGAAAAAAATTAAACAAGAAATTAATACGGTATGGATTTATCCGCCAGTTGCAGATCGTGAAGCTGTTTTTGCTATAGCAAATCCTGATTTTGTAATTGTTCCTTAAAATTAGTTTTATTAAAGCAGATCATTTTATTTAACTCTCCCAAAAGCAAAACTAGTGATGGTTTTGCTTTTAGTTTTTTTGAGACATTAAGTTATGAGTTTTTAAACTCTTTTATTATCGCTAAAGCCGTTTTTTTAGCAGAAAATGTGTTTTATCCTGTAAAATATCAATGCACCTGAAACGTTTTATCCAAATATCTACTGCTGTTGAACACAAATATCAACTTCAATATGATCACTGGGACGTTAACTTTGACCTATAGCAATTACAGAGTCCCCTTGCTGAACCGCTGCTTTCACAATTTCAACACCCTTTCCGCGCGTTGTATTTATCACAAACCAAACACGTTTCCTTGCGTTACTCTAAACATTCAATAAAAAACAGGCCACTTTAAAGTGACCTATTGAATTACTTTAAATGCAGAGTAATTAAAGTTTTGTCGTAAAGAATGGAACAAGTTGACCAATTGCCTCATCAACAAAATTCAATTTGTCATACAGTGACATATGGTTTGCCCCTACAACGACATAGAGCTGTTTATCTGTACTCGCTGCACGATTAATTAGATCTTCACTCATCCACTTACTGCCCGCGTTACTCCCTGCAATTGCGAGTAAAGGTTGAGTAAAGAAGGCTTCTGCTTTGTTGTATGCATCATAAGTAATGATTTGGGTTAAACTACGTGCTGTTGCAAAACCCGGTGCATTTGGATGCTCTGCTCGTGGAGTATGGTAATACTCCCAAGCTTCACGCAATTCTTCGTTCAGTGCATCTTCTTCTTTCAATGGAGCAAGCGGAATAGTTACAATCTCTGCACCACTCGCATCTGCAGTTCGAGCATCTGTACCTGCTTGGATATAGGTAATTGCATCTTTGACATTGTTCTCCCATCCGTTACGGAACATTTGGCCAATGTTGACTGCACTCACCATACCTACAGCTTTTATACGGCGATCATTGATTGCTGCATTTGCGGTATAACCGGCACCTGCACAAATCCCCATCGCACCAATACGGTTATTGTCGACATAAGGTAATGTTGTTAAATAATCAATCACGGCACTGACGTCTTCAGTACGGATATAAGGATTTTCTAACTGACGTGGTAAGCCTGTACTCGCACCTTGAAAAGATGCATCATAAGCAATTGTTACAAAGCCATGTTCAGCAATCTTACGAGCATATAAACCAGCCGTTTGCTCTTTGACACCACCGCCAGGATGGCTCACCACAACCGCAGGATAAGTTTTGCTTTCATCAAACCCTTCAGGGAAATTAATTACTGCTGCAAGTATAATTCCTTGACCATTTTGATTCTGAATACTGATTTCTTTTGACATTTTAGTATTCCTCTATTGAACTTTTTATATTTCAAAATTAAAGATATTCTTTAAAAAATGGGATTGCTTTCGCTAATGCTTTAGCAACAGGTTCTGGTTGGTCGTACAATTCGTAATGTGATGTATTTTCTAAAACCAACAACTCTTTTTGTTTCGATGCTGCACGACATACAATTTCATGACCATCTCGGTAAGCTCCAAAAGCTCCTGGTTTGTCACCGATTACAACCAAAATCGGTTGGGTTAATAAGACTTCAGCTAAGTGAAATGCATCCCAACCCAAAGCCACACTCATACGAGAAAGTAATGCACTGGTTGCACCGTTTGGCTGCTGACCACGAGCAGTTTTGTAGTAGTCAGTCGCTTCTAATGGGTCAATATCGGTAATTCCAGCTTTTTTACCCTCCTCTACGGATGGAGGAAGTAAATCATTCACTAATAATTCTCCACCACGAGCTTCGGCAGTACGTTGTGATCCAATTGCCTCGAGCCCTTCAATCAAAGCCTCACCTGTTCCACCATAACCTTCACGGGTCATACGGCCAAAGTTCACGCCAGTGATTGAAGTCACTGCTTTAATACGTTTCTCTGTCATTGCCGTGTTGAGTACATAAGCACCACCACCACAGACACCTAAAGCACCAATACGATTTTCATCAACGAAATCTTGAGTGACCAAATAATCTACGGCATAACGGATATCTTCAACACGGTGATATGGATTTTCTATAAAACGTGGTTCACCGCCACTTTCACCTTGGAACGATGCATCGATTACTAGAACTACAAAACCTGCCTCAGCTAGGGCTTTACCATAAATATTGCCAGAAGTTTGTTCTTTACAACTTCCGATTGGATGAACACTGACAATGGCTGGATATTTTTTACTTTTGTCAAAGTCATTAGGAAAAAGGATATTAGCTGCTGATTCCCATGCTAGATTTTTATATTTTACAGTTTGCATATGGAGTACCTCACTCGTTAATTATGCTTAATTACCATCTACTTTAGGTTGGTTACCTATCTTTCTATGTATTCAGTATAGGATGACGAAACCTGATTGAATTGCCTAATTCAACGGATAATTTGCCTATTCTGTTATTTATATAATTTTTTTAAATTAAATATATTTTTCAATATCTTAAAAAAATAAAACCCCGCTTCTTTCTTAGAAGTTGGGCGAATATAAAAAATTTTCTGTTAGTTCAAGCTAAGAGTAGGTTTTGGATATCTTTTTGGGGTGAAGAACCAAACAAGCGTGAGTATTCACGGCTAAATTGAGAGGCACTTTCATAACCTACTAAACTTGCTGCATGACCTACATCTACCTCACCATTTAACATCAAATGACGGGCTTCCTGTAAACGGAGTTGCTTTTGGTACTGTAATGGGCTCATACCCGTAATCTCCCGAAAATGTTGTCTAAACGTCGATGGACTCATAAAAACAAGATCCGCAAGATCATCCATTTGAATTTGTTTAATAAAATTATGCTTCAACCATGATACTGCTTTTTCGATCTTGCTATTCATAGAGCCAACTTTAATTAATTGACGTAGATAAACACCATTGGGCCCTGTTAATAAACGAATCATTATTTCTTGCTGAATAATAGGCGATAACTGAGATAATAAAACAGGCTCATCAATTAAATTTACCAAACGATTTATCGATTCGATTAGAGCATAGTCAATAACTTGAACACCGAAAGAGGGTTGTATTTTCTCCTTAAAATCCAATTGCCCCAGTTGAGAAACTATTTTCCTAATCATTGCTACATCAAGTGAAAGCATTAATCCCAAAAAAGGTTTATGGCCAGTAGTACAACGAGTATGACTAACAACTGGAATATCAATCGTTGTCAGCATTGATTGTCCTGATGTATATGTAAAAATTTCTTCCCCAATAATGACTTGCTTTTCGCCTTGTAGAACAATACCTAAACCTAAGTTATAAATACAATGTGTCGCACTTGGCTTGGAACGTCGATGCAAGGATAATGTAGAAATTGCTGTTCGGTGGTCGCCATCAGTTTGACTGAGGCGATCGACATTCTTTGCCAATGAAGTAATGACATCATTTGTAGTTTCATCGTACATTTTTGTCTCCTTGACCAGTCAATTCAAAATCTAGTCTGTTTAAGACTTCTCTATTTGCTTAATCGGAAACCAGCCTTTTGTTGCCTCGATCACCTGCTGTAACTTTTCAGGAATCACAAGTTCAGGCATTTTTTCTAAATCCAATTGAGTTTCAATTTCATCAGCACGATCATTTTGGGCTAACTGTACCCATTCTGGATTTATAATTAGCCCTTTACCTACAGCGACTAGGGGGAGACCCAAACCCAAAGCCTTTTCAGCTTGATCAGGAATTAGAATCATACCTGCAGCCATAATAGGTAATTGATCACCAACATAATCAATTACCTGTTTAATAATAAGTTGTTCATCAATAGTATCGACAGGTTTTGAGTTAAGTAAGTCAACTAATGAAACATGAAGATAACTAATTTCAGCATCTATTAAACGACCAATGAGCTGTAAACTATCAGCTATACGTAAGCCTTTTTCATCATATTCCTCAATAGAAATACGATAGCCTAAAACAAAAGGTTTTTTGGCACATTGCGTAATCACACGTTTTACTTCTCTAACAATCTCTAGAGGAAAATGCATACGTTTTTCTAGGGAACCACCCCATTCATCTTCACGCTGATTAAATTGTGGGGAAAAGAAATTTTGAATTAAAAACCCATGTGCTCCGTGCAATTCAACTCCATCAAATCCAGCTTCAATAGCTCGACGTGTCGTTTCACCAAAGGCATGGATTACCTCTAAAATTTCATTATGGCTTAAAGCACGACTTTTCAGTTGACCATCATTAAATGGTCCAGCAGGTGCAGCTAAAGCGCTTGCACTTACCAAATCAGCATGAGGTATCAAACTAGGTACAGCTTTATTCCCTGCATGGAAAATCTGCAAAATGGCGGGAGCTCCTCCACTTTTAGCTGCTTGTGCAAGTGAGGTTAAACTTGGGATAAAATGATCGTCATACGCAGCAAATTCATTGGTAAAACCAATTCCATTTTCCTGAACATGCGTACAACCTGTAATAACAAGTCCTATATCTTGAGCACGATGTCTTATATATTCGAGTTCTTGCTCAGAAACCGTTGCATCTTCATTTCCAGACCACGTCGTCATAGGCGCCATGACAATTCGATTACGTAAAGAAATCCCATGAACTAACTCAAAAGGTTTAAATAAAGTAAGCTTGCTTAGCGACATCTCAACTGCCTTAAATAATAAGTTGAATATTTATAAGCAGTATAAAAAATGAGAAAACTTTAACATTGCCTAAAATGACGAGTTATTTGCCTATTATATTTAATTCGGCAAAATTCAATTATGAACTCTGCTTTAATCGCTGCACATCACGTTGAGGTGACTCTCCAAACAAACGACTATATTCTCTACTAAACTGAGAAGCACTTTCATAACCGACTAAACTCGCTGCACGTCCTGCATCCAAATTTTGATTTAACATCAAATGACGAGCTTCCTGTAAACGGAGTTGTTTTTGGTATTGTAATGGACTCATTCCTGTAATTTCGCGGAAATGTTGTCTGAAAGTTGATGGGCTCATAAATGCCCGTTCCGCCAAATCATCCATCCGAATCGGTTGTGTATAGTTATTTTTCAACCAATTCACAACTTGGTGAATTTTTTGATTTACAGATCCTGTTTTGACGAGTTGTCGTAAATAAATACCTTGTGAACTATTTAATAGTCTAACGATAATTTCTTTTTGAATTAAATGTGCTAGATGAGGAATCATAGCAGGCTCTTCGAGGACTTTAACCAATCTCAATACTGCATCTGTAAGAGGATCATCTACCCAATCTACTGAAAACGAATCATGAATATCCTCTGAAGATGAATGTTCATCTTCGATTGGCATATTTGCTACAACCTCATTCAGCATCTGAAGATCGAGTAAAAGTAAAACAGCTAAAAATGGTTTATGCGAGGAGGCTTGTACAACATGTGATGTTGCTGGTAAATCAATCGTCGTCAACATACTTTGTCCTTCAAAGCATTTATAGACTTTATCTCCAATCACAATTTCTTTTTGCCCTTGCAAGATAATACCTACACCTAAATTGTAGACACAATGAGTGCTCTCCGTTGGGCTTATTCTGTTATGAAAAGAAAGTCCTGAAATACTAGAAACATGATCCCCCTCTGTTTCAGCTAAATGTGAAACAGCGTGGATCAGTTGGGCTCTATTTTTATTTCTTTTAGTAACGACGAGGGACATACATCTACAGCTCAATCAAGAATTTAAATTTTTTACCATGAATGCTTATTACAGTATATATTTTTTTAGTAACCATCAATGCTTAATTAGATATAAAAATCAATATCTTAAGTTTTATTTTATAATTTCCCCATGAATATGCTCCTTTCATCAATCTTTTAGCTGCAATAATTATTTCTTGTTGATTAGTTCCATCTCATAAAGTTAAATTTAAGACCGATATTATTGAGTTATCTAAAATCACTAATTGAAAAATGAATAGTTATCAGTGTCCAATTCTTAGCCATTATTTTGGTTCAAACAGTACTTTACAGAGCAAGTTCATGAACTTAGTTTTTTATTATTTCAAATTTAAGACATTTATTATTGTTTTTTTAATATTTTTTAAAATAAAAATATGGATTCAGATTCAGGCAAACATAAGTTAAATAAATAACACGTGTCATTTTATACATTTCTTCTTATATAAATTAGTATTCATGCTTTCATCCGTCAGGCATTATCACTTTAACTCTATTGCACTATACTCAAATATAGAACTACATTTTTTGTAAATACTCGATAATTGCTCCAGCAGTAACACGTGCAGAAAATGGATTCTGACCAGTAATCAAATTTTGATCTTTAACAACATTTGGGGCAAAAGGAATGAACTTTCTTTCATAAAATGCACCATGTTCTTTTGCCCGTTGTTCTGCATTATATGGAACTTTTTTAGCCACACCTGCTAAGACTTCTTCACACCACGCAAAACCAGTCAATTTTTTATTTCTAATTAAATATTCGCCATTCGAAAGCCGAATATTTAATAACCCGCAATAACCATGGCAAACACTAGATACTACCCCACCGTTTTCATAAATATTTTTGGTAATTTCTTGGAGTTCTAGATTATCCAAAAAATCCCACATTACCCCCATGGCCACCCGTGTAATAAATCACATCGTAATCTTGCCAATTGATTTCAGAGGGCTTCTTTGTATTCTCAAGTAATTTCATAAAGCTTGGATCATTTTTACGTTTTAATACTGATTGATCGGCAACAAAACGTCCTAATGATTTAGGTTCAATTGGTGAATTTCCACCGAGTGGACTTACAATATCTTGAACATAATGATTTTTTTCAAACTCATCGTAAGCATGAGTAAGTTCTCCCAACGATAACCCTGTAGGATAATTTATACCCTCATAGTTATCGACATTAGTGACAATATGTAATATCCGTTTTGTCATAGCAGCATCTATTTTTCATTTTTATTGATCTTGCTTTTAACACACTATAAGTCTAAAGTTGGCTTTAATGTCAAGTGAAATTAAGTGAAATGAATATAAGCGAGCTATCAAAACAAAGTGGGTTAAGCACACCGACGATTCGCTACTATGAGCAGATTAAGCTGCTTCCAAAGGCAAAACGCAAAGCAAATGGCTATAGAGAATATAGCGAAAATGACCTTAAACAACTTTATTTAATTCAACAAGCTCAGCAAGTTGGTTTTTCTTTAGCAGAAATAAAATCATTTTTGCCATCTAACGTGACAACATGGAATCACGATATTTTGATTGGCTTACTGGAAAGCAAAATTAAAGATATTGAAGATTTAGAGCAAAAATTAGCAATGAGTAAAAATAATCTGCGTACTATGATTAATGCAATTAATAACAAACCTGATGAAATAACTTGTGAGGAAAATGCGCAACGTTTGCTGAATCTTTATTACGTTAATGATCAAGCCTAAGTATTCCATTTGTCGCTAAATCATAAAAGCTATTGACCTTAAACCGAACTTTAAACATAGCATTGGAGACAGGTAATTTATGAGGAACCTGTCATGTTTAAATCTTGGACTCTTCAAAACTGGATCATTGGCTTTATTACACTAATTTTAGCCAATACTTTCGCTTATGCATCTGAACCAACTAAGCATTTAGCATCGAATGGAAAAATTTTAGTGGTGATGACAAATCACTTCGCCTATCCCAATCGTAAAGATACGACAGGCTTATGGTTGACTGAACTTACCCATTTTTATGATGTTGCACGTGCTGCTGGTTATGAAATGGATTTTGTAAGTCCTCGGGGTGGCAGTGTTCCGCTCGATGAGCGCAGTTTAAAAGTAATCTATTTAGATAACGCAGCAAAAATTCATTTAGCTAATCCTGAATTTATGCAACATCTCAAAACAACGCTCGAACCAAAAGCAATTGTGCCATCTAATTATAAAGCAGTGTATTACACAGGTGGTCACGGCACGATGTGGGATTTTCCTAATAACCAAGAACTAAAGAAGATCAGTGAGACAATTTATCAGCAAGGGGGTGTAGTATCTGCGGTGTGTCATGGAGTGGGCGGATTATTACCATTACAGGATCATAAGGGTCAATCACTAATTGCGGGGAGAACAGTAACTGGTTTTGCAAATATTGAAGAGACTCTATCAGGGATGAAATCTCAAGTCCCTTTTCTACTTCAGAACCAATTAATCGAACGCGGTGCTAAATATAAGCGTTCTTTGGTTCCGTTCACCTCTTATGTGATTGCTGATGATCGAATCATTACTGGACAAAACCCTCAATCAAGTAAAGAAATTGCGGAGGCTGTAATACAACGCTTAAAAACCATGCATTAATCCATTTTACACTCGTCATCAAAAACCAGATTATGTAAATCTGGTTTTTTTATTTTAATAACTGTAATAAACAAAAAAAAATCAATTAAAAATCATAAAAAGCTTGACCTTAAACCTTACTTTAATCTTAGCATTTAATTAATGTTAATAGGAGGAACACCATTATGTTCAATCAAATTAAATTCCGTCGCTCAACTGCTACTGCATCAATTGGTATATTCTTGAGTTTATCTGCTCATGCTACAACACCCAATACTACCTCTAGCAATGTTGAGAATAGTGATCAAAAAACCACCGTAGTTGAATTTGGACCATATAAAGTAAATGTACCTAAAGGTGGTTATTACGATCGTTTCCGCATGAATCCAGACTTGGATGAAGTTGCTAAAGACCCCGCTGCTGGAAATATCGATTATTTCCGTACTATCCCTAAAAAAATGGTAGAGACTCGTGTTGGTAAAGTTTGGTCACCAAATTTTTATTATCGTACCAGTAATGTACAACTGTTGATGCTTGCTCCAGTATCCAAGTTAAAAGCAAAACTTCCTGCTCCACTTGAGCCATTACAACCTTTCCCTGGCTATGGCTTAGTTTCTCTTACGTTCTTTTCTTATGCTGTAGGCGATGTCGATCCTTACGATGAAGTATCAGTCGCTGTAGTTGTTCGTCAACCTGGTGCGCATAAGTTTCACACTACAGAATTGTTAAGTTCAATGCGTAACCATAAATACTATGGTCATGTTTTAGCATTGCCTGTAGATACAGAAATTGCCCGTGTGCGTGGTGTGTATGGATATCAACTCCCTAAATGGCTGACAGCAATTGATATGACGATTGGTAATAAAAATGTTGAAGCTCAGATTTTGAATACTGATGGTAAACCAGATTTGAGTTTAATTGCACCGTTACCAAAGATTAAGCGTGTCAAACCACAATCTCATATCGAAACTAAAACGATGTTTAATTTAGTTGATGGCCAATGGCATAGTACATCTGTAGAATCTAATACACTTGCCTTTGGACAACAGCTATTTCCGAGAAATGTACAACTTGTTCGAAATGGCGGTCCTATAACTAACCTACTTGATGAGCTCGGTGCTGGTAAAGTATTACGTTTAGATGTGGTCAAAGATGCTCAGTTGGCTTTAAATATGCCAATACCATTGAAGTCTTTAGGTAATGAAAACAACAAAAAGTAATTCATATTCAAATTAAAGTACTTCCTAGCGAGGTACTTTTTTGTTTGATCTACCATTGATACTCATTTATTATTTTTCAACTAATAAATAGCTTTCAAGATGATTAAAATATTTTTAGTATTTTAATCATAGCGAGATAAGATAAATTTAAATAGCTATATTTAATATAAAATTTTCATCATTTAAAAACTAAAGTAATAAAAAAACCAATTCTAAATAAAATATTTGGAATTGGTTTAAATTAAGAAGGATCACAAACATTTAAGAAATATGATAGATCCTATCCCGAGTACGTCTAAGAAATTACAATATCACTTGAACCTTCGATCTGAGTCACTAGGCTGTAGCCCATTAACTTTGCTGGAGTATATGCTGCCCCCTTAACATCATGCTCAAGTAAATAACGAACGACTGTTAAAGCGCCATTTACGGTTAAGCTATAAGCATTTTGAGTTTGTATTCGTGCTGTTTTTATTACACCTTTTTCATTTCTTGCTTCGCCCCACACATAAGTCGGCAATTTAGCGCGTAATTCTTCATCAGGCCCTACCACAGATTTTTCAATAATTGATTTCATCAAGTTTTGTACTGATTTAAGTTTGAATATAGGACGTATGCAGTTCAACATTTTTGCACCAAAAATCATGGACGTTGGTGCTGGTACAAAAATCTCGATATTAGGAATACCAGTGGTATGAAAAGCTGTTGAAACATCCCCCCAATGGACACTCATTGCGCTCTTCTTGCCATCACCAAAATCTATTTGACGTACGTGATGTGCTAAAGCTACGGTAGTGATTTTGCCATTTTTCCTTATTTTTCCGCCATCTGCCATGCCTTCTGTGCTGGTTTTGGCTGTGCCTGGTGAAAGTCCTGTTTTTGAATCAAAACCGAGTGCTAGATGAGTCGCATCGGGTAAAGCTTCTTTCAAGGCAGCAGCAACACAATCTGTTGGAATCACATCGAAACCTACACCTGGGCACAACACTATATTTGCTTGTTGTGCCTCTGACGTTAGTGATTGCGCTAATTCAAATACAGCAATTTCACCTGTAATATCCAAATAGTGAGAACCTGCTTTAATACAAGCTTTCATCATGGAATGTGAGGTTGCGGAAAAAGGGCCAGCACAATGCATGATTAGCTTAACACCATTTAATTGTTCGCTCACAGCTGTAACGTCATCTAGACCAAAAGCTTTGTATTCAAGGCCTAATTCTTGAGCAAGTTGTTGTACTTTGGCTTGTGTGCGTCCTGCTAAAATTGGCTTAAGACCTAAACGGACAGCTTCACGGGCAATTAACTCGCCCGTATAGCCATTTGCACCATAAATCATCCAATTGGAATCATTTGTATTTATCATGAAATCTGTCCTCGGTATTTAAGACGAAAATGCATAATCGCGCATTCGCTTTTTATATTGATGAGTACGACGTGCCATCGCTGCTTGTTGTATTAGTAATGCCCATAAAGGTGAGACTTTAGGGGTTGGTTTTTTGCCCAGACTTAACCTCCGTAGTTGGAATTTAACTGTCGCCATACTCGCAAGTGACGCTAAGGTTTTATTGTCCCAAGTAATTGGTTTTAATTCAGGTGCTACGTTTTGTCCTTGCCTCCATTTATTTGGTAAGTTTGGATCAATCGCCAATGCAGTCGCAATACCGACCATATCTACACCACTTTCAATTACTTTTTCAGCGACTTGTTTACGACGTATTCCGCCTGTCACCATGACAGGCATATTTGCAACTTTACCAATCTCTTGGGCAAATTCTAAGAAGTATGCTTCACGGGCTAATGTACGATCATCTCTTGATTGACCTTGCATCGCTGGTGCCTCATAACTACCACCTGAAAGCTCTACCAAATCAACAGCCAATTTATTAAGCATGCAAACGACTTGTTGTGCCTCCTCAGCACTGAAACCTCCACGTTGAAAATCAGCAGAGTTAAGTTTCACTGCAACTGTAAATGTTGGTGAAACCACAGCACGGACTGCTTTGACAATTTCAATTAGGATTCGTGCGCGATTTTCCAATGAGCCACCCCATTGGTCTTGGCGTTTATTGCTTAAAGGTGAGAGGAATTGACTCAATAGATAGCCATGTGCAGCATGGATTTCAACACCAGTGAATCCTGCTTGCTCACCTAAACGTGCAGTATTTGCAAAACGTTGGATGACTTCATCGATCATGTCTTGAGTCATTTCAATCGGAATACTAAAACGATCAGACATTTTCCCTAAATCTAGTCCTACAGCAGAGGGTGCCCATGTTTCCTGTCCTAAATTTGATTGCATTTGGCGACCGGGATGATTAATTTGCAACCAAACTTGCGCACCTTGTGAGCGCCCTATCTGTGCCCAACGTTTAAAAGTATCTATAAATTTATGATCTTCTAAAACCACACCACCTGGTCCTGTCATAGCACGACGATCAACCATAACATTTCCTGTAATGATGAGCCCTACTCCACCATTCGCCCATGCTTGATATAAATGCATCAGTTTTTCTGATGGTGCATGGTTTAAGTCAGCCATGTTTTCTTCCATGGCTGCTTTGGCAATTCGATTTTGAATTTGGGAGCCATTTGGTAAAACTAATTTATCAAACACTTTCATTTCGGTGTCCTGTTTTGGTATGGTTATACTTTAAGATTAAAGCCAACTTTAATGTCAATGGATTTTTTTGAGTTAATTAATATAATTATCAAAATATTTATTAATTAATAGCTTATTAAAAAATTTGTGCTTTTAATTTAAAAAGATAGAGGCTTTATTTGCCTCTATCTTTTAACATGCTTAAGGTATGACTCATACTCACCATTCACGAATAAATGCTAATAAATCAGGATTAATAACATCTGCATTCACAGTGGGCATTCCATCTGAAAAACCTTTATAAATTTTTAAAGTTCCATTTTGTAAGAGTTTGGCAGACAAAGCCCCAGCATTTTCATAAGGTACGATTTGGTCATCATCACCATGCATTACTCATACTGGAACAGAGATCTTTTTTTAAATCTTCTGTAAAATCAGTCTGAGAGAATGCGACAATCCCATCATAGTGTGCTTTGGCCCCACTCATCATACCTTGACGCCACCAATTCCAAAAATAGGTTCAGATGGGTCAACACCATCACGCTTGAACCCATAAAACGGTCCTGCTGGTAGGTTTTAATAAAACTCAGCACGATTTTTAAAAAGCTAATGATGCAAAAATTGCACAATTTGATTACTAATTTATGTTGTCGTCAATGTTGGTAAATTGGATAAATACGGCACTATCTCTTCAGATAGTTATTCAATATTAAGATTAAAGCTCACCTCAAGCTCAATGCTTTTAGTCAGTTTTGATTGCAAAAGTTTAAGTTTAAAAAATTGATTTTTTAGTCAGTGATTGTTGAATAGAAAAAGATTTATTTATTCCCCGTATTTCCTATCAAAGTTTGCTTATACATTTCCTACACCTCTACAAATTATTTTTTAATTTTTGATTTATTTCAGTTGACATTAAAGTTGACTTTAATCTTATAGTTATCTTAACGAGTTACACATTCATGTAGGCATTAATCGTTGTCTTCATATCGTGAGGTGAAAAAATGAATGCTTTAAATAAGACCCATCCAATTGAAAATTTGAATAAAATTTTGGATCAACAACGCCAATCTTTTCTCCGATCAGAGCCAACAACTTTGTCCCAAAGAAAAGCAAATTTAAAAAAATTACGTGTTGCATTGCTTGCAAACCGCACTGAATTGCAGACCGCCGTAAGTGAAGATTTTGGACATCGTTCACATCATGAAACGGATGTGATGGAGTTGCTGGGTATCATTCAATCTATAGATTATCTGACTAAAAACTTAGGTCGTTTTATGAAAGCTGAACACCGCCATGTCAGTTTATTTTATCGTTCTGCGACTGCCCGTGTAGAATATCAACCTAAAGGTGTCATTGGTGTTATGGCACCTTGGAATTACCCAATATCATTGACATTGATTCCATTAGCGACTGCTTTAGCTGCTGGGAATCGAGTCATGTTAAAACCATCAGAATTAACGCCTCGTACCAGTGATGTCATTTATCGAATGTTGGCAGATATATTTCCACTAGATGAGGTTGCAGTTGTTCTTGGAGGGCCTGAAATTGGTGCAGAATTCAGCGCCTTGCCCTTTGATCATCTTTTATTTACAGGTAGCACACCTGTTGGTCGTAAAGTGATGAAAGCTGCAAGTGATAATCTTGTCCCTCTTACGCTTGAGTTAGGTGGGAAAAGTCCTGTGATTGTCGCTAAAGGTCATGTCAATTCAAGAACTTTGACGAGTATTACTTATGGAAAATTGTCTAATGCGGGGCAAACTTGTGTTGCACCAGATTACGCCTTGGTACATGAAGATGATCTAGAATCATTTATTAATCAATATGATAAAACAGTTAAAAAATTCTATCCAAATGGTCCTGATACCTTAGATTACACTTCCATTGTGAATGAACGACATTACAACCGTTTGCAAAATCTGATTAAAGATGCTGAGAAAAATGGTGCACGTATTGTTGAAGTAGGTATTAGACCTGAATCTGCAATTAATAGACAACGTACATTCACCCCAACTCTTGTTATCGGTGCAAAAGATGATGATGCCATTATGCGAGAAGAGATATTCGGTCCAATTCTTCCTGTTCGTACATATCGCAGTGTTGATGAAGTGATTAACTATATTAATACGAGAGATAGACCCTTAGCTCTTTACTATTTTGGTGAAAAAAATGCAGATTGCAAAAAAATACTAAGTCGTACTACATCAGGGAATGTAGGCATTAACAATACCCTTATCCATGTTGCGCAAGATGATCTTCCATTTGGTGGAGTAGGTCCAAGTGGCATGGGAGCCTATCATGGAATTGAGGGCTTTCGTTCGATGAGTCATGCCAAAGGTATATTTGATCAAGGCCGGTGGAACTTTCCAAGTCTGCTCCATGCTCCTTTTGGTAAATTTATAGCATTTGCATTAGCGATCACTTTAGGTAAGAGACCTTCTTCAAATTAATTTTATTTAAAACGAGATTGACGATTCAAAATCCCATTTCCAACAATGATAAGGAAAAGACATTTATGAAATGTATTACATTTAATGGTGCAGGCGGTCCTGAAGTTATTACAGTAAGTGAACGTCCTATTCCTGAGCTAAGTAATGATGGCGTCTTAATTGAAGTGGTTGCTGCTGGTATTAACGGGCCAGATGTAATGCAGCGACAAGGTTTATATGCTCCGCCTCCAGGTGTGACAGACATCCCTGGTTTAGAGGTCTCAGGTGTAGTGAAAGCAGTAGGTTCATCTGTACGTAAGTTGAAAGTTGGTGATGAAGTATGTGCTTTGGTACAAGGCGGTGGTTATGCTGAATATGTGATTGCACATCAAGATAATGTTTTGTTTATTCCTGAGGGTTTAACCTTAATAGAGGGTGGAATTCTGCTGGAAACATTTATGACAGTTTGGTCTCATCTATTTCAACATGCAAAATTTAGAGAAAACAGTTCTATTCTAATTCATGGTGGCACTTCTGGCATTGGAACTACGGCGACTATGCTGACGCGAGCCTTTGGTGCTACTCAAATTTTTACTACAGTTTCTAGTACTGCACACCAACGAGCAAGTCTAGAACTTGGCGCTGATGTTGCGATTAATTATAAAGAACAGGATTTTGTTGAAGAAATAAAAAAACATACCAATGGTCAAGGTGTAGATTTTGTCTTAGATATTATTGCAGGCGATTACATTCAGAAAAACTATGAGGTTGCAGCTATGAATGGCACTATTTTACAAGTTGGTGTCCTAAAAGGGCTTGCAGAAAAAGTCAATATTTTCCCAATGTTGGCAAAACGTCTTACTCATACTGGCGCAACGTTACGTTCCCAATCTGCTACAGCCAAAGCTGAAGTTATGGCTGCCCTTCAGGAAAAAGTTTGGCCTTTAATTTCAAAAGAACAACTCAAACCAATACTTTATCAATCCTTTGATCTTGAAAATGCGCGGCAAGCTCATGAATTGTTACAGCAAGGAAAACATGTTGGGAAGTTAGCATTAGTTATCAAAAGATAATTTAAAAAAGGGAGTTAAGAGAAGATTCTCATAACTCCTTTAATGATCTCAGTCTAAGTGGCAGAGTGTGTTGAGCTCGTTATCGATGGATCAAAAATATCATAAATTATGTCGAATCAATGTTTAACTACAATCCGTTTTGAGTATTGTTAAATCATAGTATTAATATTTTAAAAAACTGATGGTATAAAATTTCTCTCACCTAAATAGATACTACAGTGTTCATGAACTTTGGTTTTTAATTTAAGGTATATTTTGTTATAAGCAATTGAATTAAAGTGATATATATGATTTTTAGCCTATAAAGTAGATTTTAGGTGAACATAAGTTAAATAAGCTTTCTTCCAAGTCTTATTCCATATACAAAACTCTTGCCCCATTTTGTTTTTCGTATGTGCTTGTTGATACATTAACTTTATTGAACACTTGTGTATCACTAATGTGGAGGAAAGATCAAAATTTTTAATATTTAAACTTTTTATTTAATAAACATATACATCCTTTTTATAAATTTTGTCTTATCTTTATTATAAATCCTTAACTTCAAGTGATCTCATATGACTAAAAGAACAATAAATATTTACGGAGCTAGGCAAAATAATCTAAAAAATCTTTCTTTGAAGATTCCCAAACATGAAATTGTTGTTTTTACTGGAGTCTCAGGTTCAGGAAAATCATCATTAGTTTTTGAAACTATTGGTGCTGAAGCGCAAAGACAGATCAATGAAACTCAAGACAGCTTTGTTCGCAACCGTCTGCAGCATTTTGGAGTTGCGGATGTTGACAAAATCGAGAATCTAAATGTTCCTGTGATTATCAATCAAAAACCATTAACAGGAAATATCCGATCAACCGTTGCAACAATTACAGACATTTATGCAAATCTTCGCCTATTATTTTCACGTATGGGTGAACCTTTTGTTGGTTATTCAAATGTTTTTTCTTTTAATCATCCCAATGGTATGTGCCCACAATGCGAAGGCATAGGTCTAGAGCAAATAATTGATATTTATAAAATATTAGATTTAAATAAATCCTTGAATGAAGAAGGTGCTATCAACTTCCCTACCTATCAACCCACTGCTTGGCGTTGGACGAGATATGCTGATTCTGGTTATTTCGATTTAGATAAAAAATTAAAAGATTATAGTGAAAAAGAATGGGATTTGTTTTTGAACGCTCCCCAGCATAAACCTTTAAATCCAAAAAGTGAATGGAAAAAAACGGCCCTTTATGAAGGACTGATTACCCGATTTGAACGTAACTTTTTAAAAGGTGAAGCACAAGAACGAAATCGTTATCGAGAAAAACTTGAGCAGATTATTAGCACCAAACCATGTTCTTTATGCCATGGACAACGGCTTAATCAAAAATCTTTATCTTGTAAAATTCATGGTAAAAATATTGCTGATTGTACTGCCCTATCTGTGTCAGCGCTTTTAGCGTTTATAGAGTCGATAAAAAGTGAGAAATTTGAAACTGTTTTATATGAGATCATTAACAAATTAATGAACTTAAACTTGGTCGGCCTCAGCTATTTAAATCTTAATCGTGTAAGCAACACCTTGTCTGGTGGTGAGTCTCAACGAATCAAGATGGTCAAACATTTAGGGAATAGCTTAGTCGACTTACTGTATATTTTTGATGAGCCAAGTGTGGGGCTGCATCCAAAAGATTTAGATAATATTATTAAAATCATTCAAAAAATTAGAGATAAAGGAAATAGCGTATTGCTTGTTGAACATGATCCTGATCTTATTAGAACAGCTGATCATGTTATTGATATGGGACCACTTTCTGGCGCAAACGGTGGTCAGATTATTTACCAAGGAACATTTGCGGAATTAAAAAACTCGTCTGGTTTAACAGGTCAATTTTTTAGAAGACCCAATACCTATAAGAAAATCCCACGTGTCAGTCATGAATGGATTTCGATTAAGAATGCCCATTTATTCAATTTGAAAAATATTGATGTAGCTATCCCTAAAAATTGCTTAACTGTTGTTACAGGAGTTGCAGGTTCAGGAAAAAGTACTTTAATAAGTAAAGTATTACCGCAACAATACCCTGAAACGAAAGTCATTGATCAATCTGCAATTACTGCAAGTATTCGGTCAAATTTACTTACCTATCTAGACCTTCTTGATCCGATTCGTCAACTATTTGCAAAAGCAAATAAAGTTAGTGCTAAGCTGTTTAGTTTTAATAGTGAAGGGGCTTGCCCTCAATGCGAAGGATCAGGTATCGAGAGAATTGAGTTGGCATTTTTAGATGATGTAGAAATGACGTGTGACTTATGCCATGGCTCGGGATATAAACCAGAGGTGTTAAAATATTATTATAAAGATAAGAATATTGCTGAACTTATGAAAATGACTGTCAGTGAAGCTAGTCATTTTTTTGAAGATTACAATTTACAGCAGCAATTTAATTCTCTAGTGAGCTTGGGTTTAGACTATATTGCAATTGGCCAACGCTTAAATACTTTCTCTGGAGGTGAGCGTCAAAGACTAAAACTCACAAAGCAGCTCAATGAAACAGATAATGTTTTTGTATTAGATGAACCAAGCACAGGCTTACATCCTTCTGATACTGAACGATTGATCGAGTTATTAAATAACTTAGTTGAAAAAGGCAATACCGTCATTGTTGTTGAACATAATTTAGATATCATGACTCAAGCAGATTGGGTGATCGATATTGGCCCATTGGCTGGAGATAACGGCGGTGAATTGGTATTCTCTGGAACAATTAGCGACTTACTCTCATTTGAAAAATCCTTAACGGGGCTCTATTTAAAAAAATATCTAGAGCTGTAAAAATATGAATAGTCACTTTCCAAATGTATGGTTTATATAGAATTTAGCTAACTAACAACATAAAGCCTTTAGGTGATGAACTAAACTTAGGTAAACATAAGTTAGATACTGTATGCCTAACTTATTAATTAATAGATTGTTATTTCGATTTAGCAAACATCACTCATTATTTTTATGTAGCATATTGGTCAGAAGCATGTTTAAACCTAACTCAAAAATTTGATCCTGATCTTCTATTGTCCAATAAGATTTAGCATCTTCCAGTAAAGTATATTTGTCTAATTTTAGATTTTTACCTGCTAGCTGATATCCCTTAGCTTCATCAATTCCTACTCCTATTAAGTAATAATTTAAAATTCTTAAAAAATAACTCGCATTTTTTACACCTAAATTGGCATTCTTGAAAACAAGCAAAATACTATTCATAAAGTTATATCCAATATCTGTATTCAATGGATGAACAGCTAAGATAGGAAAAAATTTTGGATATTCCTTAGATAATTTTCTCCATTGTTTTGCTATATACATCAATTGTTCTTTTGGATCGTCTACTTGCTTTTTTAAATTAATTTTTGAAATCAAAAAATCTACGATTTGATCAAGAATTTGTTCTTTATTCTTCATGTGATAATAAATACTCATAGCTTCACAATTGAGCATTTGAGCAAGTTTACGCAGACTGAAACCTTCTATACCGTTCGTTTCTATCATCTGTAAAGAGGTTTGAATAATTAAATCTCTCGACAAATTGACTCTTGTTTTTTTATGGTTCTCTGTTCGATTTGACATAATAGTGTTTACCTTATAATCTACCTTACAGTGTAAGTTTAGCAAAAAAAGGAATAAAAATGAAGTACACATTACATCGCTGGGAGTATGAAGGGAATTATTTGTCCTTTAAAAATTATAAAATCTTTTACAAGTTTTCACCTAAACTGAATGCCCAAACGATTTTATTAATTCATGGTTATCCCACAAGCTCATTTGACTGGGCTAAAATCTGGGATACTCTAGCTGAGAACTATCAAATACTTGCTATCGATTTACTTGGATTAGGATTCTCTGATAAACCAAGTAAATATATATATTCTGTTCAAGATCATGCCGATCAAGCTATTGCCTTGATTGAGTATTTGAAGCTAGAGGAAATTCATTTAGTCGGTCATGATTTAGGTGTAGGAATCATTCAGGAATTGCTCGATCGACAGCAGAACAACCTTTTAGCATTTAAAGTTAAATCTTCTATTTTTATGAATGGTAGTTTATTTCCTGAAGTATATCGCCCTCGCCTAATCCAAAAACTTATGGCGTCTATTCTTGGACATATAATAATATATTTCTTATCTTTTCGTGTTTTCTCAAAAAATATGAAAAATATGTTTGATCAAAAGAATCAGCCAAGTGAGTTAGATTTAGAACAATGGTATCAACAATTAATTATGAATCATGGGAAAAAGAGCCTAGTTCAATTAAACCGTTCAATTTTCGAGAGGTTTAAACACCGTGATAGACTTGTCAATGCTTTGATTAATAGCCAGATTCCTTTATTACTCATCAATGGGAAAAGTGATCCTAATTCTGGTGAACATATGGCGCAAAGATATATAGAAATCATTCCTAATCCCAAAGTAATTGAAATTGAAGATTGCGGACACTGGACTCCTTGGGAGCAGCCAACCATCGTAGGAAAAGAAATAAAAACTTTCTTAGCTTCATTTTGAATATCGATTGATTGTTTGAGCTGCTTATCTGAAATCAATATTATCAAATGGTTATTTATTTTTTATACTGAGTATCTTCTTTATTGGAAGATACTCAATTTACAGTGTAAATTTATGAAATGTTAAGAGTATTATTAAGTTAATTCTTTGAAAGAACTCATCATAAAAGTAAGAAAGTAGATTTGAGCTAAACTTAAGTTAACTAAGTCTTTGGTAGCATCTTGTTTTATCAGTTTTTAATCGTTTTTAAATCTTATCTTAATTTAACTTTGCCATCAGTATCCAAGGCATTCGGATACTGATCATTTTCTAAAATATCCTTTACATATTACTATTATCTAATTTTTTCTATAATTACTTTATCTATATCAAAAATTCAAAATATCTCCGATTGCATTGTTTATAACCCAAAATCAAATGTAACTATTATCTTGCAAATAGTAATGATAAAAATTCCACTAAATAAATGAGAATGATTATTGATAATTAATTGTGCATATGTTACTTTTTGTAACGCTTTTTTGCCCGTAACAGGTTTAAAGCAATAGAAAGACAGAAAACCCGATAGCGCGCATTTTTTATTATGGAATTTATCTTATGTACACCTTCTTCCCTCTAAGACATGCATTCAAAATGCATCCTTTAGTACTTTCTATGGCTTTAACTATTCCATCTGTTGTTTATGCAGAAGAAAAAACAGAAACAGTGGCTTTACCAACAATCAAAGTACAAGCAGAAAGCGAAAATTCAGCTATTACAGAAGGAACTCAAAGCTATACAGCCAAAAAGACAAATACTTCAACAAAATTAAATTTGTCTCTTCGTGAAACACCTCAATCTGTCAAAGTTTTAACACGTGAATATTTAGATGACCGAAACATTGATTCTTTTCAAGATTTAATGAATACGATTACAGGTGTTTCAACATCGCGTACCGATGAACGTCAGTCTGTTTATGCTCGAGGATTTCAGGTCGATTACTATTTAATAGATGGAATGCCGAGTACCACAAACTTAGGTGCAGGTGATCTTGATTTAGATATTTATGATCGTGTAGAAGTTGTTAAAGGTGCAAATGGGCTTACCACAGGTGCTGGTAATCCTGCAATGGGACTAAATATGGTCCGTAAACATGCCAATGCAAAAGAGTTGACGGGTAATCTGAGCACTTCACTCGGTTCTTGGAATGCATGGAGTAGCTATGCGGATATCTCTACGCCACTGAACGAAGATGGTTCACTTCGTGGACGTATGTTCGTCAAACATACTGATGAAAAATCCTTTATGGATTTTTATGAAAAAGAACGCAATGTATTTTATGGTGCGATTGATTACGATTTGAGTGATAAAACTAGTATGTCACTTGGTGCAACTTATCAAGAGTTACAACGTGATGGCATTCGCTGGGGAGGCACTCCAGCATTTTATGATGATGGAAGTCGTACTAACTTTGATCGAAGCTTAACGGTAACTGCACCTTGGACATTTTGGGATGTAAATACCACAGCAGTATTCGCCAATTTAAAACAGAATTTATTCAATGATGTTAATTTAAATGTTGCATATACCTTTCGTAAAGAAGATGTAAATACCCTTCTGCTTTACACTGGCGGTCAAGTAAACAAAGCAACCAATACCAGCCCACTAAAAAATAAACCTGATCCTAAGACAGGTAAAATCACAGATAATGTTTCAGTATATGGCTCAGAAGCAAGCAATGAAGAAAATAATATTGATCTTTTCATCAACGTGCCTTTTACACTATTTAACCGCCCACAAGAAATAATTATTGGTGGTTCATGGAACAAAAACGAGAAGACCAAGGATATTTTTGGGGGATCCAATACTAAAAATGAAGTCGAGAAGTATTTAGGCGGTCCGCTCGACTATAACAATATGGCACAACCACTACTTCAATCCGTCATTTTGAATGGTGTAAATGCTCTGAATCAAACGACTCAAACTTCGGCTTATATTTCTGGTAAATTTCAAATTCTCGATCCATTAAAAGTGATTGTAGGTACACGTTTATCTAATTGGAAATATGAGTCTGAAAATGGTGTAGGCAATCGTGAATTTAACAACGAAGTCACGCCTTATATTGGCGCTATTTACGATTTTGCAAAAGATCACTCAGTCTATGTCAGCTATACAGACATATTTAAACCGCAAAGCCGTAAAGATGTAAATGATCAATATCTAGATCCTGCGAACGGTAAAAACTATGAAACAGGATTAAAAAGTGAATGGTTTGGCGGACGTTTAAACACAGCTTTATCAGTATTCCGCATTGAACAATCTAATTTTGCTGAAGCGATACCAGGAGGATTTATTGTTCGTAATGGTGCACTAACCACTGATCAAGCTTATCGTGGTGTAGATGGAGTTGAAAGTAAAGGTTTTGAGTTCGAAGCAGATGGTGAAATTAATGATCACTGGGGCGTTAATTTTGGTATTGCTAATTTTGAAGCAAAAGATGCAAAAGGTGTAAAGGTTAATACAACGAATTCACGCACAACATCTAATCTATTTGTGAAATATAAAGTAGATCTATGGAGTGCTGGACTCGGTTTAAATTACAAGAGTAAATACTATACGGGTACTGGAAATACACGTATAGATCAAGATGCTTTTGTACTTGCTAGTGCGATGTTAGGTTATCAAGTTGATAAAAATATTAAGCTTCAGCTGAACGTTGACAATATTTTTGACAAGAAATACTACGAAGGTATTGGTGCAAACTCAATGAATTGGGGTACACCAAGAAATGCCACATTAAGTGTCCGCTATAATTTTTAATACATTTTAAATTAAACCCTCTATTTTATTAGAGGGTTTCTTCTATAGTCTTGCTATATTGGATATTTAAGGTCTCATTTTACTATAATGTATAATGAAATTAAGCTATCGCACGCTGAGCAATAGTTAGTGCCTCCTCCAAATCCGCTTTTAAATCGTCTACATGTTCAAGTCCAGCATGTAGACGTACCAAATATCCACGACTAGGCAAATGACTTTGAGTTCGATAAGGCGTTCCAACTGGCAAAATCAAACTTTCAAATCCACCCCATGACAAGCCAATGTGGAAAAGCCTTAAAGAATCAAAGAAAGCCTCAACAAAACATGGATTGTTTTGTTTTAAATAAAAAGAAAATAAGCCTGTAGACCCAGAAAAGCTCTGTTGCCATAGTTTGTGATATGGATTCATTGCTAAAGCAGGATGATTTACCACATCAATTGCTGGATGTTCATTTAGATAATGAGCAAGTATCACGCCATTCTCTTCATGTTGTTTTAAGCGGACAGCTAAACTCCTTAATCCACGTGAAGCTAAATAAATATCATCTGGACTTGTCGTTTCACCAAAAAAATGCACAACTTTGTTTAATTGCTCAATCGATGCTGCATTTGCTGTTGCAGTTCCCATGAGAATGTCAGAATGCCCACCAATATATTTTGTGACAGCCTGAATTGAGACATCGGCACCATGTTTTAAAGGTTGAAAAAACAATGGCGTTGCCCAAGAGTTATCCACTAAAACCTTGGCATTCATAGCATGGCTTATTTCTGAGATTGAAGTAATATCGCTAATTTCAAAAGTAATTGAACCCGGTGACTCTACAAAGACCACACTGGTTTTTTGATTAATTTTGCTCTTTAACTCGTTTAAATCACATGAGTTAAAGTATTCAACATGGATTCCCAGTTTGGGCAACATACTGTCTGCAAAACTTCGTGTTGGCCCATAAATATTATCAGCAATCAGAACGTGATCACCTGCTGCAACGAATGCCATTAATGCATGTGTACAAGCCGATAGTCCAGATGGAAAAACCATGCATCCTGCCCCACCTTCTAATGCATTAATTGCACTTTCAAAAGACTTTGCTGTAGCAGCACCAAAACGGCCATAATGTTTATAAACACCGCCATTTTGCTTATGATCTTCCCATTCTTTAAAACTATCGACAACAATAGTTGAGCCTCGATAAACAGGTGTATTCACCAAACCATCAAAACGCTGAGGGGTTCTTCCCAAATTTATGACTTGTGTACAAAAATGATTCATAGCAACACCAGCATGATTTCTAAGAAATATTTCTACAACCAATAATAGATAAAATGCATAGAATTTTTATTTTAAATAAATCACTATTTTTTAAAAAATATAGAATATAAATCCGTATTTTAACATTTAATGGGAATTTTATTCCATTAATGACATGATAAGGTAAATACTGATAATGTGGCTGATTGATATGTTCAGTGCTTTATTGAATAATTTTTAAGGCTTATTTACCTTTCTATAGTCATTGAGATAGTTCGATTCCTTTGTAAAAAGCATTTCACAGATCAAAGCCTAAAAAAAATATAGACTATTGAGGACTTTGGTTTTATGGAAAAACATCAATGCTCAAAGAAAATTTAAAGGTAATTCAGTTGTATACTTAATTTGCTCCATTGCAAAACTCGAACTCACATCAGTAAGACCAGAAATTTGAATTATTTTTTTATAGACTTTGTCATACTCAAGAACATCGGGTACAGCGACTTTTAACAAATAATCAGTCTCTCCAGCCATCCGATACACTTCTATAACTTCATCGATTGTGTGGATATGGTTGTGAAATTTTTGAATCCATTCTGCATTATGTTGTGCTGTTTTAATAAAAACCATAACAATCACGTTGATATTTAACTTTTTACGATCTAATAAAGCAACTTTAGCGCGAATAATTCCTTCTTCTTCCATTTTATGAATGCGTCGCCAACAGGCGGTATTACTTAATCCAATACGATCTGCGATATCACCAATTGCACAGGTACAGTCTTTTTGTAAGAGTTCCAAAATTCCACGATCATATTTATCTAGCTGTAATTTCATGCAGTTCACTTTATATAAGAAATTAAAAAAATGAGTCACTAATTTATCGATTATTGGAATGATATTCTATTTTTGACCAGATAAATAGATTTTTAATTCTTAATGCTGATTACTTGAAACTCTCATTCAAATAAAGATTAGTTCAGATAAGTTATGACTCTATCCACTACTTTTTAACGCATTGTTCATAAGAATACGGCGTTACAACGCTTGGAAAAGTTCTTGTAACGTTTGTATAAACCAAGTTCGGGCTTCTATATCATCTCGATGGTTATACCAATTGGTACTCACATTAAAGGGTTTAACTGAAAATGGTAATTCAAAAATGTTCACATCACCATTACGTGCATATACTTTTGCTGCTCGTGAAGGCAAGGTCACCAATAATTCAGAACTGGTCACCACATCTTGTAAAACACTAAAATGAGGAAGCTCAAGCATGATTTTTCTTTTTAAGCCCAATTCCTTCAGCCTTTGATCAATTTCAATGTGACCCGTTGAAGACTTAATAGCAGCATGATTTTCTTGAAAATATTGTTCTAAACTCAGTGTATCCCTGATACGTGGATGGTACTTATGCGCAATGCACATATAGCGTTCTTCAAATAAATTACGTGATTCAATTTTAGGCATAACGGTATAACTACTATTGAATACAGCAACATCTAAAAAACCTTCAGTCAGCCAGTCTTCAACTTTATGCGATTGAATTTCTTCAATTTCCACCTTAATAAATGGTGCTTCTTTAGAAAGGTATTGAATTAAAGAAGGTAGTAAACATATTTCACCCAAATCAGATAAGCCTAAACGAAATATCCGAGTTGAGGTTTTTGGGTCAAAGTATTTAGAAGCTGTAATTGCCATTTCAATATCGGTAATTGCTTGCCTAAAGCTCGGGTATAAACTTTGTGCCAACTTGGTCGGTTTGACTCCAAATTTGTCTCGTTCAAATAAAGGATCATTTAAAAATTTACGTAGGCGATTTAGATTGTAGGTGACAGATGGCTGGCTTAAATTGAGGCGCTCAGCTGCATGACTAATATTTTTAGTTTCAAAAACGATAATAAAAACTTTAATAAGACTTAGATCAATCAATTGTCATATCTCTATTGAATGAGGGAGGTAGACCTCCCTGCTCTACTTTTAGATTTGTACCGCTTTCACCGCCAATTTTGTTTTTTTCAGCTGTAAGCGAATCATTGAAACACTCATTACCGCAATAATACAAGGGATTGATAATGCGATAAAATTATAATTAATGGGCAGACTTAAGCTTAACAGCCAACCACATAAGATTGGCCCTAAAATTGCGCCTAAGCGCCCCACACCTAAAGCCATTCCTAAGCCTGTTGCACGAATATTGGATGAATAAAATTGGGACATATACGCCAATAATAAGATTTGCCCACCAATTGATGCAGCACCTGCAACCGCAATACAAAAATAAAGAATGACCATTGGTAAATTATAACTCAGTAAGATTAATGCGATCGCGCCACTTAAAAACAGTGAGCATAATACCTTTGCCAGATTAAAACGATCCGCTAAGTAGCCACCACAAATTGCACCAAGCATTCCACCAATATTTAAAGCCAATAGAAAAACCAGACTGGTCGATAAGTCATAGCCTGCTTCTACCATTAATTTAGGCAACCAATTACCTAAAGCATAGACCAGTACAAGCGCCATAAATACGCTGCCCCAGAATAAGAGTGTCACCATCCCACGATTTTCTGCAAATAAATCCTTGATCGGGGTTTTAGAGGTAGATTGATTGTCTTGATGAAGACCAATTTGAGTCTGAGACGTATAGGTAATATTGCCGTCAATTTGTTTAAGGATCTCAATGGCTTGGTCAGTTTTATCACGGCGCACCAAATAATCAATCGATTCGGGTAACAGCTTCCAGATTATCGGAATGAGTAAAAGTGGCGTTCCTCCTAGAATAAACATGATTTTCCAACCAAATTGCGGGACTAACCACATTCCTAATAAAGCTGAACACATCCCACCGACTGCATAACCACTAAACATTAAGGAAACCAAGGTTGAACGTAGTTTTTTAGGTGCGTATTCAGTCATCAAGGCGATTACATTTGGCATGACCCCGCCTAACCCCAAACCAGCCAAAAACCGAAAAACTCCAAAACTTTGTGGATTATTGGCATAACCACAAACTAAAGTAAAACCACTGAATAAACAGATACATAAAATAATTAATTTTTTGCGGCTAAATCCATAGCTTTCTAATTTATCACTCAGGCTACCGAAAATAATTGCACCAAACATCATCCCAAATAAAGCGACACTGCCCAGAAATCCAGCCGTAATACTGTCAATTTTCCATTCTGCCATTAACTTGGGTAAAGCAACACCGTAAATCACTAAATCATAACCATCAAAGATAATGATCAATGCACTGAGTAAAATCACCCGCCAATGAATGGCTTTTAATTTGGCATGATCAATAATTTCATTTGCATTTATGCTTTGCATAATAGACCTCCCTGGTCATATTGTCCTGTTTGTAATCTTTGTTGTTTAAGTCGTCATTTCAGTGTGCTGTAGTTGTTTTGCTAATGTTGCTTTAGCTGTCTGAATATCATTTTCAAGCGAATGCTGCCACAACCAGTCAAAACGCTGTGTCAAATGTTGGCCTATTGATTCAAAATCAGGATATTTCGATGAATATAGCTCATAGATTTCACCTGATTCACGCGAGGTATTTTGAACTGTCACGGCGCGCGCTAATCGAACTTGCTCATAGATTTCCGATACAGCTTTGATAGATTCAGATGTCAACCTAGGGTTTTCTAATAATTTAGCTAAAATCAAAGCATCCTCTAAACCTTGTCCAGCACCAGCACCTTGATGCGGTAACATGGCATGAGCAGCATCGCCAATCAAAATCACATTATTGTTTTTGTTTATATAGGTTTCTAAAGGTTGAATTTCATGTAATGCCCAAATGGTTGGTGAGTCGAT
The DNA here is from genome assembly GCF_058242925.1 of Acinetobacter sp. LipI_19. NCBI lineage: Bacteria > Pseudomonadati > Pseudomonadota > Gammaproteobacteria > Moraxellales > Moraxellaceae > Acinetobacter > Acinetobacter sp. LipI_19. Next base: position 1,594,986 of record NZ_JBZAYK010000001.1, on the reverse strand, counting down.
CAGATCCAATAATGCTTTACAACTCTCGCTCCAGTCTGCAAAGTCAGCCAGCATGGCTTGTTTTGAAACAGGAGATGTCCATGGTGTATTCTCTGCTAATACAGTTTGCGTGCGATCTGACTTAAACGCAACAATGTTAATTTCTTCACCCTGACGGATTGGGAAAGTTAAGATATGTTTATCTTTCCCTAAAAGCATTTGTGGTACATCGGCAATTTCTGCATCATTTCCCAGTTTTGCAATGGCTTGCTTAAAATCTTGAAATTTAATAATTCCACGATATGCCCAAGTCCCCGAAAACTGAGGTTCAACACGCGCTAATTGATTAGAATCAAGCACATGATTTCGAACAACTGACCGAATTCCATCACAACCAATCACATAATCAAATGTAATATGTTGTCCATCGATAAAGTGAATTGTCGCTTGTTCTTCATCTGCCTCAATTTCTTGTACACGTTTATTAAAATGTACATTTGTTAAAGGCACCAACGGAATTAAACGATCGAGAAAATCTGCACGATGTACCGAAGATTGTCCGACTTGTGGCGCAATCGATGCAGATAGATACTCATCGGTATAACCATTACGCCATTGAAACCAAATATCAGTGTATGGTGCCTTTACCTGATCTGCAATAGATTCATACTCTTGGCTTAAACCTAATAATTGAATGGCTTTAACTGCGTTGGCACCAAATGAAATCCCTGCGCCAATCTCGGAAAACTGTGATGCGGACTCAAAGAGATGTACATCCAAATGTTTATTTTTGACCAATTGAGTCGTGAGTGCTAATCCCGCAATACCGCCACCAATCACAGCAACTCTAATTTTTTTGTCCATTTTTAGCATTCCTTACTAAATTGCTTAGAATTCTATAATTGGTTATTTTTTAGAATAAATCCAATTTATATTTTTAGGTTTGTACTATCTAGATTTTTGATATTTATTTAAATAAATCTCTTTCATAAATCAAAAAATGATCATGTTGAATGAATCATATTGCGATTGAAAGTTCCTTCTCCCCACGGGAGAAGGCTAGGATGAGGGGGATTTAATGTTGATTTTTAGCTTTAAAAAGGTCTTATGAAAGAAGCCTAAAATATTGATATAGCCAAACTAGTTTATTTAAAAACCCACTGTCCATGAGATTTGTGCAGTACGTGGTGCGCCAAGAAATAAATAGTCATCGCCTAAGAAACTCCCCGCATCGCGCCAGTATTTTTTATTAAACACGTTATCAACATTAAATCGAAGCGTATTGTCATAACCATAAGCACGGAAGTTATAAGCTGTACCTACATCAAACACGCTATAGCCTGATACTTTTACTGTACCTGTTTTATTGGCATATTTACTGCTGCTGTATTGCATACCAGCCAATAAACGTAAGCCATCTACTTGTGGTACTCGATAAGATAGATGATTAGCAAAACGAACACTTGGTACATTCTGAGTTTGATGACCTTGATAATCAGCCACTTGTATTTCTTTTAAACGTGAACGAATTAAAGCTAAAGAAGAAGTCATATCTAAATTTTGCCCTAAGCGTCCTTGTAAGCCCAATTCCAAACCAAGATTATGTTGCTTACCATCCGTGACAAAGTATTTGTCTGCGTTGGTGTATTGATTGTCTTGGGTTAAATCGAACAACGCCGCGGTAAACAGTAATGTTTGCCACTGCTGCTTAAGACCCAATTCATACTGAGTTGAATTTATCGGTGCTAACGTTTTAAAAGCATTACCTTCAATACCTTGATCAGGAATACCAGTAGCAAACCAAGGGGCTTGTCCGCCATCACTTAATCCTTTGGCATAAGAAGCATAGAGATGAGTCTGTTCCCAAGGTTGATACATCAACGCAAACTGCGGTAAGAAACGATTGAAATTGGTCTCTCGGATGTTGTTTGCATTTTCATCATAGGCATTTTCATTTAAGTGCATTAGTTTGCCGCCCAACAATACTGACCATTCAGCGTTAAAGTCAATCTGGTCAAGTAAGTTCAATGCAGTTTGTTGACTGTCTAATGATTTATAATGTTTACCTAAAGTTTTGTCAGTAGGCGCATACGTTATAGGATCATTATAAATATTTCCTGTACCCACCCATTCATTGATTGCATTATATTGTATATGCCGTTTCCCTGTATGTGACAGTTCTAAACTTAGCTTATGTTGCCAAGCCCCTGCACTAAACTTTCCGTTTAAGCCTGCTTTAAATTGATTGGTTAAGAAGCTGTCGTCTGGATTACGGAAATCATAAATATCATAGTTACCATTTTGGTCAAAGGTATTACCTAAACTTGTCGTTTGACAAATACTGCTACCACAACCCCACGGAAATGCTGAATAATCATCAATCACGACACGGCTTTGTGAAGCAGACAGATTTGTTGTCCAGTGGTCATTGACTTGGTAAATATATTTTAAGCTGGCATTTAGACTTTCATTGGTCACTGGTTTACTCCAGCTTTGATAACCAAGTAAACGGTCCCATTTGACGCCAGTGGGTACAGTGGTACCATCCAGTAACTGATAACCTGCGACTGAGCGCTGACGTTGATGCTGTGATTCAATATCAAATTCTAATTTTGACTGATCTGAAATTTCCCAATCTAAAGCCAAAGCACCAAACAAACGCTTCCCATCTGCATGCTCAACATAAGGATGAATTTCTTCTTTGGCCAGATTCAGTCGATAACCAAACTGCTGATCGTCTCCGAACAAACCACCCAAGTCAGTTGCGACACGATTTCCACCATGACTATCCACTTCAACGGTGATAGCACGAATGTCTTCTGGACGTTTAGTGACATAATTGATAACACCACCCGGTGTTGACATCCCACTTTGGATTGCACTTATACCCTTTAGAATTTCAACTTGTGCCTTGTTCTCTAGTGCCACATTTTGCTCGCCACGCAACAAATGACCATTGAGTAAATAACTTGACCCTAAATTCAGGTTAAAGCCACGCATAATAAAGTTTGGATAATAACCAATGGGTGCATAGCCATCGCCGATGGCTGCATCATTTTTAACAACATCCGTCAGGGTTTTTGCATGTTGGTCAGCGATACGTTCCGCGGTGACTGTACTGATAGATGCAGGAATCTCAGCAAGATTTTGCTGAGTAAATCCTGATAAATTTACCTTGGGTTGATAATAAGCAGTTGGTGTTGTTTCTATTGTTTGAACGCTTACTTTAATCGTTTTAAGTTGTTGGGTATCTTTTTCAGTATCAGCATGTGCCAATGCTGAACTTAGCCCTAGACATGAAAATGAACCAACTGCCAATAATGCTTTTTGTAAACGAGAAAATGGATACGTTTTCACAGTAATTGTCTAACCCCAAAAGATAATTTTACAGCCTAAATTTATGCGCATGAGTATTCACAATTTTCTTCGATTGAACAAGCATTTCTATAAGATATTTAAGCTTTAAAGAACACCTTGATATGACCTCAAAAATAAATATGCATCTTAGAAGAAAAATTAAAACTTTGCTAAAGCATCAAGATGTTGCTGGAAATCACCTTCCGTCCCCGCAGCATTTACATGTTCGAAGTAATCATACCAACCACTTGCTTCAATACCTGTTAACAATGCATCACTTATACATTGTTACTGCTGATCTATGCCTAAGCTTTTGAAGATGAAACCAGATATTGATCTAAATTTTTAAGGGAAAAATCGATGATTTGCAAAAGCATTTGTTCTGAATAACCATCTCTAGCTTGAACAGATAATCCATGTAGCACTAGTCCGTAATATTGCCCTAATATTTCAGGTTCGGCATGTTCTAATAATTGTCCATCTGCTTTCGCCTGTTTAAAGCGCTTAACCAGACTTTGACCACGTTCAATACGTTGTTGCTTCATCCAGTCTAAAAGACCTTGATTTTCCTGACTTAATACACTTGCAGATGATACAACCATACAGCCATATGAATGATTATTCTGGGTATAAAGTTTGATTGCATCTTGAAATAATTGGCTGATCGCATCCTTAATATTTGCTTGTTGTAAAGCGTGGATCGCAAAGCCGCCTTCATTTTCTTCGTAATGTATAACAGCTTCTCGAAACAACGCCTCTTTCGAGCCAAAGGCTTTATAAATACGCGCTGAAGCAATACCTAAGACCTCGACTAAATCTGACATCGAAGTCCCTTCATAGCCATGTTGCCAGAAAAAATCACGCGCTTGAATCAGTGCTTTTTCTCTATCAAATTCTCTTGGTCTACCAGCCATAACGACGCTTCAATCCGATTTAGTATTTTTTATTATCATTCGAAAAAATAAATTTCGCAAATAAATCAATAGGATTTGTTGGAGAGGCTGCCCTTTTTCAGATTCTTTTTAAAAACTTGTTGTTTTTATTCAAAAGAAAGCCTATTGTTTGTCGATCGACAACTAATTGAGTTTAGCTATGCAAACCATCAAAGGTCCAAGTATTCATCTCGCACAATTCAGTGATGATATTTTCCCGTTTAATAATTTAGAGAGCATTGCCGCATGGGTTTCAGATAAAGGCTTTAAAGCTGTACAACTGCCAGCATGGGATAAGCGTTTATTTGATGTTAATTTAGCAGCCACAAGCCAAGATTATTGCGATGAAATACAAGGGGTTTTACAAAATAATGGTTTAGAAATTAGTGAGTTGACAACGCATATTTTTGGTCAACTTATGGCTGTGCATCCGGCTTATGATGCTTTATGTGATGGTTTTGCACCTTCACATTTACATGGAAATTCAGTAGCTAGAACTCAATGGGCTGAACAACAAATGTTGGCTTCTGTTCAAGCATCTGCCCGTTTAGGTTTACAAGATATGGGAACTTTTTCCGGTTCACTGGCATGGCCTTATATCTTTCCTTTTCCTCAACGCCCTGCTGGACTTATTGAAACCGCTTTTGATGAACTTGCACGTCGTTGGATGCCGATCCTCAATGCTTGTGATGAACATAATGTCAATTTGTGTTACGAAATTCATCCTGGTGAAGACTTACATGATGGTATTTCCTTTGAAATGTTCTTAGAACGAACACAACACCACCCACGTTGTCAGATTCTTTTTGACCCGAGTCATTTTATTCTGCAACAACTGAATTATGTGGAATACATCGATATCTATAAAGATTTTATTCGAATGTTCCATGTCAAAGATGCTGAGTTTAACCCGACAGGTCGCCAAGGGATGTATGGGGGCTATCAAAATTGGGGAGATCGTGCAGGTCGATTCCGTTCTACTGGAGATGGTCAGGTTGATTTTAAAGCAATTTTCTCAAAATTGGCACATAACGACTATCAGGGCTGGGCAACTTTAGAGTGGGAGTGTTGTTTAAAAAATAAAGAGGATGGCGCAAGTGAAGGTGCTGAGTTTATTCAACAACATATTATTCATGTTACTGATAAAACCTTTGATGATTTTGCCGCAGCGCCTGTCAATCAATTGCAAATCAATCAACTTTTGGGTATCTAAGGCAGAGATTGAGAATTTACTATGACAACCATTACAACACATGAAAATTTAGTCGATCAATTTCAGCATCATTACATTCATATTGATGGTAAAAAACTTCATTATGTTTCTACAGGTCGTGGTCCTGTCGTATTACTTATCCCCGGTTGGCCACAAACATGGTACGCATGGCGAAATGTGATGCGTGTCTTGGCGGCCAACGGTTATCAGGCAATTGCTGTAGATCCACCGGGAACGGGATATTCTGTTCCGCTGAATGGGAGTTATGATACCGGGCGAATTGCGACAATTTTATCCAGCTTAATGTCAAAACTTGGACATGATACTTATTCAGTGATTGGTCACGATATCGGGATGTGGGTTGCTTATGCACTTGCAGCTGATTTTCCCCAATCTGTCACTTCTCTGGCCGTGACTGAAGCTGTTATTCCCGGATTGGCAACACCACCGCCTATTTTTGTTTCACCTGATGAAAATATTTTTCTATGGCATTTCATGTTTAATCAAGTGATGGATTTACCTGAAGCTTTAGTCAGTGGCCGTGAAGAAACTTATCTTAATTATATTTTTGATAAGTGGTCATGGCATAGAGATAGAGTTGCCACTGAGACTTATATTGAGGCTTATAAAGTATCAGGGCGTTTAACGGCAGGTTTTAACTACTATCGTTCAATCCCGGAAACTATTCGTCAAAATAAAATCCGAGCAGCTAAAAATCTAGAAATGCCTGTATTGGCGATTGGTGCAGAACAGGCAACCAATGATGCACCTTATGAAACCATGAAAAAAGTTGCACCATATTTAAGCAGTGCAATTGTTAAAGATTGTGGTCATTTTATTATGGAGGAACAACCCGAAGCATTTTGTTCCCTGATTTTAGAATTTCTACAATTGGAGCAATAGGATGTCCTTAGATCATCAAATTGCAGACTGGCTTAACACTAGACCTGTTGTTACAGCAGTTGCAAATACACTTTGTGAATTAAGAGCGCAGGTAAATCATGACATCATACAACAGCAAGGTATTGAGCAAGATTCCAGCTATCAAACCAGTTTTTGGGTCACAACCTCTGATCAAGCTCAAATCCAAGTTCGGGTATATACGCCCTATGCTATGGTGCAGCTACAAAGCAATCCAGCTTTAGTATTTGCCCACGGCGGTGGATGGTGTTTGGGGAGTTTAGATGCATGGGATCGTTCATGCCGTTTACTGGCAGAATCAACACAGCATGTTATCTTTTCAGTGGATTATCGCCTAGCGCCTGAATTCAAATTTCCAGTACCGCTGACAGATTTTTTTACAGCACTTCGTTATATTCAAGAACATGCTTTAAGTTTAGGGCTTGATCAAAATCGTATTGCTGTGGGTGGTGATAGTGCGGGCGCCAATCTTGCAGCGGCTGCATGCTTACTCGCTAATGCGCATCCAGAAATCCAGATTAGTCAACAACTGCTATTTTATCCAGCCTTAGATGCTACGATGCATGGCACATCCTATGAAACTTATGCAGATGGCTATGGCTTAACCACTGCAACAATGACATATTGTTGGGATCAATATCTAAATAGTGATTCTGACAAAACCAATGAGTTGGTGAGCCCCCTACTGGCACAGTCATTACAAGGCTTACCAGAGGCAAAAATTTTTGTCTGTGAATATGATCCACTGCGTCATGATGGCGAACAATATGCTGAAAGATTGAGAAATGCTGGTGTCTCGGTGAAATTTCATTTTCTAGCAGGAATGATTCATGGTGCAATCCATATGACTGCAATCACAGATAAAGCCAATGCTATATATGATAAGATTGATTTATAGTTGGTTTTTGATCATTGTAAAATAAAAAGGAAATCACATGATTTCCTTTTTTGTTGCCATTAAAAGTACCTGAATGTTTGTAAAAACAAAACTGATATACGCATTAAAAATATTAACCTAATTCAGCCAAGATTTTATCTAGCGTTGCATTCTGTTGTTGCCATTTCGGCTGTTTATCTTTGTCAATAATTAATGCACGTACACCTTCAAGAATATCACCATGTTCAAACCAGATATCCTGTAAATTTCGTTCCAGTTGCATACATTGTTGTAATGACAATCCCCGTCCTAAGTATTGCAGTCTTAAACTGGTCTTTTTCGCCAGCCAAGAACGTTGTTGCAAAGTGCTTAGGACTTTACTTGCCCAAGCTTTATGCTGTTGATCTTTTTCATTTTCAAGACTTTTTTCAATATCTTGCAAATTTTCAAAGCCAAAATGCTTCCGAATGTTTTCAACAGATGTACTGAGTTCACTTGCTACAGGACGGGTAATAAATTTAGAAATTATCTGTTCGATCTTATCTTTGCTTAAGTTGCTTGATTGACTCAGGGCATCGAATAAAGCATTAAATTGTTGGCTAGGAACATGATAATCAATCAAATCTAAATACAAGGCATCACTGCTGCTGATCTGATCGCCTGTGGTTGCCAGATAAACCCCAATATCATCTAAACGCGACAAGAAATGGGTTGCGGCAACATCAGGAAAGAAACCAATCGCCGTTTCAGGCATGGCAAAACGTGATTTTTCACTGCTGACAATAATATGACAGGCTTGTGCCAGACCAAAACCGCCACCTAAGACATAGCCATCTAACAATACCACAACAGGTTTTTTAGACGCGCGAATGCTATTCAACATGTCATATTCAGCAATAAAATACTCTTTATGTCCCTCTGTACCATTTTGATAACAATCATAAAGATAGCGAATATCACCGCCTGCACAAAATGCTTTTGGACTATTAGATTTGATCAATATCGCTTGAATGCCAGCGTCATCTTGCCAAGTTTCAACTTGTGTACGGATACCATTGATCATATCCAGAGTCAGTGCATTCAGGCTGGACACTCGATCTAAGGTAATCACCCCCAAAGCAGCGTGCTGTTCGACGATTAAATGATTTTCAGTATTCATCCCATCTTCATCCTGTTATTGATTTTTAAAGTTGGCTTGGCGTTTATCAACAAAGGCTTGCATGCCTTCTTTTTGATCCAAAGTAGCAAAAATTGAATGAAAGGTTCGTCGTTCAAAACGTAAACCTTCCGCCAAACTCACTTCAAAGGCACGATTAATTGATTCTTTGATCATCATGGTCGCCACCAATGATTTTTCAGCAATTTTTTCAGCTGTACTTAAAGTCTGGGTTAAAAGCTCTTCGGGGCTAAAGACGCGGGCAACTAAACCACTCAGTTCTGCCTCAATTGCCCCCATTTGTCGAGCGGTTAAACACATTTCCATCGCTTTGGCTTTACCTATGGCAAGGGTTAAACGCTGCGTCCCCCCAATACCTGGAATCACGCCTAAAGTGACTTCAGGTAAGCCAAACTTGGCATTGTCTGCACAATAAATAAAGTCACACATCAATGCCAACTCACAACCGCCACCCAAAGCATAGCCACTGACAGCAGCGATTAAAGGTTTACGGCGTTGTGCAATACGATCTGCGAGATTGAAAAAATCATCAAAATAAATATTCGGAAAGTTCAATCCCGCCATTTCTTTAATATCTGCCCCTGCTGCAAAGGCTTTCTCTGAACCAGCCAGCACCATGCAACCAATCTTCTGATCTTTTTCTAAATCATCTAAAGCTAAATTCACTTCTTGAATTAATTTTGAATTTAATGCGTTTAAAGCCTTTGGACGATTGAGTCTAATTAAGCCTACGCCTTTATGTTTTTCCAGTAAAATTGTTTCAAATTGCATATTCATTTCCTTATCTATTTTATCCCATCATCTGATACACAGCGATTGAATCTATTTATAAACTTCGCGCAATCACCAAGCGCTGGATGTCACTAGTGCCTTCATAGATTTGGCAAATACGGGCATCACGATAAATCCGTTCAATTGGAAAATCTTTTAAATAACCATATCCGCCGAAGACCTGTAAAGCTGCTGAACACACACGCTCTGCCATTTCAGAGGAAAATAATTTTGCCATAGAGGCTTCATTAAGACAGGGCTTGCCTGCTTCTTTCAATCGTGCGGCATGATGGACTAATTGACGAGCTGCTTCGATTTCTGTTGCCATACTGGCCAAACGAAAGGCGATTGCCTGATGCTCAAAAATCGGCTTTCCAAAAGTAATCCGTTCTTTGGCATATTTGCTGGCTTCTTCTAAGGCCGCACGTGCCAAACCCACCGCTTGCGCAGCAATACCAATACGACCGCCTTCAAGATTAGACAGTGCTATTTTAAGCCCTTCACCTTCTTGACCTAACATTAAGCTTTTATGTACCCGCACATCAGTCAATGCAATTTGGCAGGTATCTGAAGCATGCAATCCCAGTTTTTCTTCAGTCCGAATCACTTCATAGCCCGCAGTTTCCCGTGGTACAATAAAGGCACTGATACCTTTTTTACCAGCACTTGGATCGGTCACTGCAAATACAATAATTACACCAGCATTATTTCCTGAAGTAATAAATTGTTTTGCGCCGTTAATAATCCAGTCCTCACCATCTTTGACAGCTCGGGTTTTCAGCGCTGCTGCATCAGAGCCTGTATGCGGTTCGGTCAATGCAAAAGCACCAATCATTTCACCTTGCGCCAAAGGTAATAAATATTTTTGTTTTTGTTCTTCACTACCAAATTTAGCAATCGGCACACAACCGACTGAGTTATGTACACTCATAATGGTGGAGGTTGCGCCATCGGCCGCCGCAATTTCTTCAAGTGCAAGGACATAGGCTAAGTTGCCGGTATCTGAACCACCCCATTGCTCTGAAATCAGCATCCCCATAAAACCTAATTGCCCCATTTGTGACAAGGTCTCTTTTGGGAAAATACTATGTTTATCCCATTCTGCTGCATTCGGTTTAATTTGTTTTTTGGCAAAGCTTTTCGCCATGTCCTGAATCAATAATTGTTCTTCAGTAAATTGCATTTCAGATTCCTTAGCATCATTAAACGTCCTACATTCGGCAAGATTGCTCTATATAGGACTCTACTCACCAGCTTTATGCGTTTAATTGTTGTTTAGCAATCTCTTGATTACGCAGTAAAAAGCGTTGAATTTTGCCACTTGGTGTTTTTGGCAGTTCATTGACAAATTCTACTTGTCTTGGATAAGCATGGGCAGACAGACGTTTTTTGACAAATTGTCCAAGTTGTTCAGCCAATTCCTCAGATGGTATTTTATTTTCTGCCAAAATCACAAAAGCTTTAACGATTTCCGTTCGCTCTGGATCTGGTACTCCAACAACAGCGGCTTCAATCACTGCTTCATGTTCAAGTAATGCACTTTCTACATCAAAAGGTCCAATACGATATCCAGAGGTGGTAATCACATCATCACTACGTCCAACAAAGCTCATACTCCCATCTGTATGTAATTCAGCAGTATCACCGGTCAAATAATAATTTTTGATAAACGGTGATTTACGACTTTCTTTATAGCCACCAAACCACATCATCGGTGATTGACTGATATCTACCGCTAAAATTCCAGCGGTATCGGCAGGCAACTCATTCCCTTGATCATCCACCACAGCGACACGATAACCTGGACTGGCAAAACCAGCAGCGCCAGCACGGACGTCATGGTTTAAACCATGATGGTTGCACACCACCATGCCCACCTCAGTCTGTCCATAATGATCAAAAATAGGTGCATCAAGCAATTGTTTAAACCAACGAAAAACTTCTGGATTTAAAGGTTCTCCTGCACTGCTCACAACACGAAATTTACCCTTTAGTTGTGCCATTTGAGTGGAATCTGCGGCCATCATCATCCGATATGCTGTAGGTGCCCCTGCCAAATTGGTAATTTTATAATCATCAATAATTTGACATAAACTGTCTATGCTAAAACCACCTTCATAAAACAAAGTGGCATGACCTAACAACAAAGGTCCTGTGATACCGTAATAAAGTCCATACGCCCAACCTGGATCAGCAATATTCCAAAATGCATCATCTGCGCGTAAGCCGATCGCATCTTTCATATAGTTACCAAAAGCAATTAATGCTTTGAGTGGAACTTCTAAAGGTTTTGCAGGTCCAGTGGTGCCTGAGGTAAACATCAGTAAAAATGGATCCTGAATGCTTTGCATGACTAGATCACAGTGCTCAGCGTGTTGATTGAGTTCTTTCCAAAAATCTAAATCGCCTTGTTGTACACCATGACCCTGTTGATCAGCGACGGTCATAATTTGTGGACACTGTGCAACTTCATCCAGTTTGCTACGATTGCCGATATCAGTCACGACTAATTTACTTTTTGCCAGCTGAACTCGATGTTCAATCGCCTTTGGCCCAAATGCAGTAAACAGCGGTTGATAGACTGCACCAATTCTCCAAGCAGCTAGAATCACCACCAATAATTCGGGAGTTCTTGGTAATAAACCCGAAATACGATCACCAGCTTGAATACCCTGTGACTTTAAAAAATTGGCAAACTGACTCGACCATTTTTTCAGTTGAGTAAAGGTATATTGTTCTTTACGACCATCTTTACCTTGCCAATATAGCGCAACTTTTTCATGATCTGCTTCCGCATGTCGGTCACAGCATTCATAACAGGCATTCAATTGATCAACTGATCCTGAGAGCATTTCTTTAACAACACTATCTAAATCAAATTTTTTAGCAACATCCTGATAATTCAACATATTATATACTCCGGCCTGGATTTATTGTTATTCATGACACGAGTGAATCTATGGATTTTTCACCACCCATTGGTGGTGAAATTAACTATGCTTCGACTGATGATCAAGCTTCTTTAGGCAAATATTGCTGAATGATGCTTGAGAAGTCGAGTTGAGCATTACCTTGCATACACAATTGCTGATAAAGCTGCTGTACCAAACCGCCTAAAAGCAAAGGTTGTTTGACTTGACCTGCGGCTTCTACAGCCAAACCCAAATCTTTAAGCATCAGTTGAGAGGCAAATCCATCACTATAACCGCGTCCAGCGGGTGCATTGGCTGAAATACCCGGCCACGGGTTGCACACTTCCGAGCTCCAGCAACGACCGCTGGAACTATTGATTACACCTGCCAACGCCTGTGCATCGATACCGAGTTTAGCCCCTAGCGCCATGCCTTCAGCCACTGCGGCCATTGAAATGCCTAAAATGAGATTATTGCAAATTTTAGCAATTTGCCCTGCACCCACTTCACCACAGTGCACGATGTTCTTGCCCATGGGTGCAAGCACAGATTTTACTTGTTCAAAGGCTTTATCATCAGTTCCCACCATAAAGGTCAGTGTACCTGCTTGAGCGCCGATCGTGCCACCTGAAACAGGTGCATCGCAAATTTGAATCCCTTGATCTATACCAATTGCAGCAATGTCTTTAATGGTTTGCGGATCAATGGTACTACTGTCAATACATAAGCTACCTTGTTTAAGGACAGTAAGTACCCCATTTTCCCCCAAATACACTTCTTTAACATGCTTTGCTGCTGGCAGCATGGTGATTACGACATCTGCATTTTCTGCTGCTGCCTGCGGACTATCACAGGCGATTCCACCTGCTTCGGTGAAATGTGTGATTGCAATATCACTTAAATCAAAGCCATAAACTGTCAAGCCTGATTTGAGTAAATTATGGGCCATTTTACCGCCCATATTACCTAAACCAATAAATGCAATATTCATCCTTGAACTCCTGTATTAACGCAAGCTGATGGTGGTATTCACTTCACCTTTTTCTTGTGTGTCTTCGAACCAACGACTGGTAATGGTTTTGGTTTGAGTATAGAACTGTACTGCTTGTTTACCATAAGGTCCTAAGTCCCCTAATTTTGAACCTCTTGACCCTGTAAAGCTAAAGAATGGAACCGGCACGGGAATTGGAATATTAATGCCCACTTGACCAATATCAATGGTGCTTTGGAAAGTACGTGCTGTTGCACCACTTTGAGTAAACAATCCTACACCATTCCCAAATGGGTTGGCATTAACCAATTCAATGGCTTGTTCAAGCGTATCAACATGAATAATGGCTAAAACAGGGCCAAAAATTTCTTCAGTATAGATACGCATATCGGTAGTGACTTGGTTGAATATGGTTGCACCAACAAAATTGCCCTTTTCATAGCCATGTACTTGCACGTCTCGACCATCAAGTAAGAGTTGTGCACCTTGTTCAATACCACTATTAATCAAATCTATAACACGAGCTTTTGCACGTGGAGAGATCACAGGACCAATATCTGTTTGCGGTTCATGCCCTGCATTCACTTTGAGTGTTTTGGCTTTTTCAACCAACTCATCCACCCAGTGTTTAGTTTCACCGACCATGACAGCAACTGACAATGCCATGCAACGTTGTCCAGCTGCACCAAAAGCAGCGCCGACTAAAGCATTTAACGTTTGTTCTTTATTGGCATCTGGCATTACCACAACATGGTTTTTTGCTCCCATCATCGATTGCACACGTTTACCATGCTGACCTGCTAAGTTATAGACATGCGTTCCTACTGCTGTTGAACCTACAAATGAAATGGCTTTAATGTCTGGATGCGTACATAGACGATCAACCACTTGTTTGCCACCATGTACTACATTGAGTACACCAGCAGGTACACCAGCTTGTAATGCCAACTCAACTAGCATCATGGTTGATAATGGATCTTGTTCAGACGGTTTAAGAACAAAGGTATTACCGCAAACGATCGCCATTGGAAACATCCATAGTGGAATCATGGCAGGAAAATTAAATGGGGTAATTCCAGCACATACCCCCAATGGCTGTTGCAAGGTATAAGTATCTACACCACGAGCTACACCTTCAGTATATTCACCCATTTGCAAGGTACCAATCGAGCAAGCATGTTCAACTACCTCTAAACCACGTTGAATATCACCTTCTGCATCAGCTAAAGTTTTACCTTGTTCTGCGGTCAAGACACGTACGATATCTTTCATATTGTCACGAATCAAATCTTGCAGTTTCAGCATGATCCGCATACGAGCTTGAATTGGTGTGAAACGCCAAGTTTTAAATGCTTCTTGTGCAGCAGCAATAGCAGCATCAACTTCGTCTAGAGTTGCCATCGGGACACGACCAAGTACCTCTTGGGTCGCGGGATTTAGAATGTCTTGCCATTCAGTAGTATTTGATTCGGTAAATTTTCCATGAATTAATAATTTAGCCGTCGTCGAATGAATATTTGACATTGTGTTCATAACCTCTCCATAGGCAATATTTTTTGTTGTTACATTCTTAGAAAATAGCCAAAAGCAGTATTTTCATCAGTGCTGTTTCAAATCAAACTAACAAAGAAAATATAGATGACCAATAGAAATTAACGCACAATGAATGTGCAAATATGCACAAGGATGTTATACACAATGAAAGTCGATTGGGATCACCTACAGTTTTTTTTAGTTTTAGCGCGTGCCAAGACTTTAACCAATGCAGCCCGTATTATTGGAGTTGAACACAGTACTGTATCTAGACGAATACAAGCGCTAGAGCTGTCTTTAGGAACGCCGTTGTTTAGACGAGAAGCCACAGGTTATGAACTAACTATGGAGGGCTTAGCGTTAGTTCCTCGTGTTGAGCAAATGGAACAAGCGTTTTTGCAAATTGAAAAGCCCAACTTACCATTACAGGGGCATGTGCGAATTGGCACACCTGAGGGTTTTGGAACAGCGTTTTTAGCACAGCTATTGGCACAACTGTCTAAACAATACCCTTTACTTACAATTGATCTTATCCCAGTTCCAAAAATGATTAAGCTGTCGCATCGTGAAGCTGATATTGTGATTTCTATTGACCGTCCTAAGTCAGGACCTTATATCATTACTCGTTTAACCGATTATTGTCTTAAAATTTATGGTAGCAAAAGCTATTTAGAAAGCACTCAAGCGATTAAAAAACTTGAAGATTTAAAAAACCATCAGTTTGTAAACTACATTGATGATCTAATTTATAGTCCTGAACTGTATTGTTTAGAACGTCTACCCTTACAGCTCAATGCAAATTTTAGAAGTAGCAGTATATTGGCCCAACAAGTTGCTGTGAGTGCAGGTGCTGGATTGGCAATTTTGCCGAAGTTTTTGGCAGAAAATAAATCAGAACTTAAACAGGTGTTACAAGATGAAGTTCGTTTTATTCATACTTTTTGGATGTTGACTTTAGTTGATTTACAGCATGAACCACGGATTAAATTGGTCTGGGATTTTTTAAGAACACAAGCTGATAAATATCAAAATTTATTGATGGATTAAGCATTTTGGACGAATTTAACTTTGTTCAAGTTATTCATTTCATAAAATACATACTAGATCTTAAATTTATTATTTTCCAAAAATATTATCTGATAATTTCATCTTCATCTTCATCTTCATCTTCATCTTCATCTTCATCTTCATCTTCATCTTCATTGAGAATAATAAAACTCCTATAGAATTAGAACTTCTATTATTCACCCGAAAAGTCCTTAAAATCATATAAATTTATAGATTTTTTATTTTACTCTCACATCCCTCTAATGCTGAAGATTTCTTGATCATATCCACTATATTTGCAATACAGTAGATGGTATTTAATTGAACATGCGCATTATCATAACTACTCGCATGTTCATAGCCATTAATTATAAATGTTTCAATTGGACTACGACCATCAGCACGCACATCCTGTCCAGACTGATAACAAACCGTTCCATCTCCCTTTGAGGTTGGCTTAATATCTAAATAAAACGTGGCTTTATTGGTTTTAGAAATTTTTGACTTTTCATCTAGCAAGACTTCCCTTATGCCATCTTTTTTATAGGCATTGTCTAATAAATTATGGATTTTCGAACCTTTTATACTTAATTCAGCATCATCTTCCGGAACAGGTGTTACATCGTCTTCTTTTATATCACTTCGATCTTTTATATCTGGGAGTTCAATTAAATTTTTTTTGCCGTATAAGTTCATTAATTCAATTAGTTCATTTTCACTGCTAATATTTAGCTCTTCTTTACAACGCCACACCACTTGACCAAATGCTTTATACCCTTCGTCAGCACCATAGCTTGCATAAGTATTGGCATGATAAGTATCTTTTATATGATCATGTAATTCTTTAACTATTACAATATTATTTATATAAGCATCAAAAATGCTGGCTAATTTATCCTTCTTCACAGCTTCGGCAACTAAACCAGCTGGGTCAATAAAATCAGGATTGATCATCGCCCACCAACAGTCTTTTCTTTTATAGAGATCATTATAAGGATCATTACTTTTTGGCAATGTGGCAGTCATTTCACCTGTAGGCGTTTTAGCTTTAATGACCAACCATGCTTGAGGATTTTTGGGAAAATCCCCAACATTGTAATAATTTGAAAAAGGTAATAACTCTAAGCCACCGGGCGCATTTGCCAATGTTGCAGTGAGACGTTCGGAAGTATTCCCAAACATAAATTTGGTTGCCCAAGCCACAGCACTTTTGAAAAGTCCTGTTGAGGCTTTCCAACCATCCCAGCCTACAGTGAGGCGTTGATATACTGCTGGCGCACCACTGGCAGGCATCGCACCATGTATCACACCAGCAATCTTATCTTTAACTTTAGCATTTTGGATCAGGGCGCGAGTCACTAAGCCACCCATAGAGTGGCTAACGATAATAAATTTTTTAAATTTTGCTGTAGGAAATTCTTTTTTAACTTGCGCCATAACTTGATTATTCAGTCGGTCTGCAACATGATCTGCTGACTTCATATTACTTTGTAACCAGTTATAGCCACAGGCAAACACTGGAAAAGCATAATCTGCCAACTCCTCATGCTGTTCTAGACCTAATAATTCAACGGTTTTTTGCGACGACCAATTTTTAAGTATTTTTTCCGTATCTGCATTGCCGGGTTGGACAATTTTTTCCCATTCAGCGGTACCATTAAACTTATCCTTCTCTTGATCTTTTAATTTCTTGAAGGGTTGATTTAAATTACTCTCCAAATAAATCAGTAAATTTGCATAACCTATGGTAATCACTGAACCCCAACCGCGTGCCAAAGCCAAGTCTTTGGTCATATGCGGAATTACTTTTTTACTTATTTTTACATCGCCATCGTACCCAACCTGAGTTGTTGCTGGGTTCAGGGCAATCTGTCGTTCTCGTGCATCTCGTTTACTGTATTCAATAATCGTAGACAGTGATATTCGGGGATACCAAACTTTATTTTTCTTTGCATCTTTGAGATTTGACCCCATAATCCCTGGAATAAAAATAATCGGCACGACATATTTGACAGGTGCAGGAATTACACACTCGGAATTAACACTATCTGGTGTGGTATATGAAACATAAGACACACTTCCAGATTCGTAAAGTATTTCATAGGCTTCATGACGATGGACATTATTTGACATTATTATTCTCCGAATTTACGGATGGTTTTTAGAATCGATTCATATAGTTTTAAGGCATCATATTGTTCTAGGCTACTGCTTTCACTAAGCGGAGATGAATATCCTGTATCCGTTTCAAAACTTATCAATGGATCTTGGTTATTATTGGCACTGCCTGTATGTTCCCATAAGGCACTAATGCCATTTTTCCCTTTCATTTTTTCTACTGAAATCCATTCTTGTCCCGTTAAATGCGCGGTATTTTTTTCACCTTTACGAATATTGCCTTTATCAATTTGACGCTGGCTTTGCCCGACCTCTTTAAACTTTTTTTCTATCCGTGGAATCATTGGCAAGACATATTCATCATTTGTTTCTGCCTCAAAACGTAACACTACTGTTGGATAGTTTTTAAAGTCAAAAGCAAGAGTTTGGATGCTATAGCGGTACTGTTTGGTTTGATCTTTGATAAAGCCTTGGTAAATACATTGTCCTGCTTCCTTAGGAATCTCATGTTCATTACGATAGCGTAAGTTTTTCACTAAATTATGAATCGCTTCATTACTTTCGGCTGTCAACTGTGGTGTATCACTATGCATTCCCTCTATTAAAAATAAAGTATTTTTATCCCATACAAAGGCAGCTACTATAAAAGGAAGTCTTTTGTCATCCTCTAATTTCCCTTTAAAAATCTTAGTCAGTCGACCATCGAATACTTGTTCTTGTGGGTCTTCAAAAATTTTTCGATTACCTTTGGAATAATCGTTTCTCCATTTTTGAACTGCTTCATCAAAATCTTGACGTGTTGCTTTAGTTTGAACCTTAATAGTAAAAGAATCATATTTATCATAACGTTCTAATGGATTAGCCTCAGCAGGAATATCCACCACATAACGCCCAATACAATAAGTTTTAGTTTTTTCTAAATTGATCATATTATTTCCAGTATTTTTTATTGCTGATTGTGCAAATGCGCAACTTGTCGTGATCATGCAAGCGGTGAGTAATAAAGAAGAAAATAGTTTATTCATTAATATTTCCTTTTTAGATAAGCGTTATCAGATCTATAAGCATTGTTTAAAATTATTATTCTCCGAATTTACGGATGGTTTTTAGAATCGATTCATATAGTTTTAAGGCATCATATTGTTCTAGGCTACTGCTTTCACTAAGCGGAGATGAATATCCAGTATCCGTTTCAAAACTTATCAATGGATCTTGGTTATTATTGGCACTGCCTGTATGTTCCCATAAGGCACTAATGCCATTTTTCCCTTTCATTTTTTCTACTGAAATCCATTCTTGTCCCGTTAAATGCCCAGTATTTTTTTCACCTTTACGAATATTGCCTTTATCAATTTGACGCTGGCTTTGCCCGACCTCTTTAAACTTTTTTTCTATCCGTGGAATCATTGGCAAGACATATTCATCATTTGTTTCTGCCTCAAAACGTAACACCACTGTTGGATAGTCCTTAAATCTAAAACCAAGCTTTTGGATACTATAGCGGTACTGTTTGGTTTGATCTTTGATAAAGCCTTGGTAAATACATTGTCCTGCTTCCTTAGGAATCTCATGTTCATTACGATAGCGTAAATTTTTCACTAAATTATGAATCGCTTCATTACTTTCGGCTGTCAACTGTGGTGTATCACTATGCATTCCCTCTATTAAAAATAAAGTATTTTTATCGAGTACAAATCCAAAAACATCATAAGGTAGTATTTTTTTATCTGCTAATTTCCCTTTAAAAATCTTAGTCAATCGACCATCGAATACTTGTTCTTGTGGGTCTTCAAAAATTTTTCGATTACCTTTGGAATAATCGTTTCTCCATTTTTGAACTGCTTCATCAAAATCTTGACGTGTTGCTTTAGTTTGAACCTTAATAGTAAAAGAATCATATTTATCATAACGTTCTAATGGATTAGCCTCAGCAGGAATATCCACCACATAACGCCCAATACAATAAGTTTTAGTTTTTTCTAAATTGATCATATTATTTCCAGTATTTTTTATTGCTGATTGTGCAAATGCGCAACTTGTCGTGATCATGCAAGCGGTGAGTAATAAAGAAGAAAATAGTTTATTCATCAACATATCCTAATAATGAAATAACGGCTTTTGTCATAGCCAGTGAGGTTATTTTCTCGGTTCTACCTTCAGTATCTGTAACACCCTCAATGGTTTTTCCATCTTCTGTTTTTATTTTATATTTCATATTCGATATGGCTTTATCCGCTTTATTACGCAATACAAAGTGTTCACCATAATCCATTTGAAGTTTTGGCATCGCGGCTAAATCAGAGCTTATCGTAGCGCCTGACATGGTTTTAATTTGCCCTGCTTTTAAAGAAAGCAACCCAGGGCAAACGATATCGATATTGCCATCTTCAATTTTGATAAAACCACCACCAGATGAGATCATTATGCCTTTACCACTTTCGACTTTAACAAAATCGTTAACTGCATAAACATGCATCAGTTCTTGTGAGGCGATTTTCATGGTGCTTGCTTGCGACTCAATTTCGACTGGACCTTGTCCAGCTTTGATCTTGATACCGGCTGCTTTGGCGAAGAGTGAAATTTTGTCTAAAACATTGGCTAGAAAACCACGCCCTGAAAAAACTTGAATATTTCGTTCTGAGCTTATATCAATATTTTGCTTGGCTTGAGCAATAATTCCTTTATCTGCATCAAAAATAAGTGAATCCTTGGCATCGATTGCAATGAAAGGGGTTGAATCTGATTCATTCCAATTTGGAAGATCTGTTTTTACGGCTTCTTGTAATTCAAGTTCAGGCTCAATGGTTTGGTGGCCTTTAGCTGCATCTTGAATAGCCTTATTAGTTCCTAAGAATTTTTCGATATTCTGTTGAAGCTTACTACGCTCAAGTTGGTTTCCTGAGGCATGACCTGCGATTTCAGTTGTAATCAATATCCCTTTAGGCGCACGTATTGCCCCCCAATCATCCGTCCTTAACTCAAACCCTTCACCACGACCTTCACTTACTGAGGTTTCTTTAGGATGACTTAAATTTCCCAAATTCAATTGGCTCGCACCATGACTCGACTGTAACTGCGTACTGATTTGCGCGGTAGTATCATCAAATCTAAGCTGGCCAAAGCCTTCACCTGCCACTTCTTTTGATCGGTTACCACTCAGCTTTTTGGTCTCAGGCAGTTTACCTTTATTATCAAACATGGTTGGACTTCGATGTCCTTCATGAATTCGTCCTGTAACAAATGGACGATCAAGATTACCATCAAAAAAATCAACCGCGACAATCTCATCTTTACGAGGCAAGAATCTTACACCGTAGCCTGCACCAGCCCAAGATGTAAGCACATCCACCCATGCTGAATCAGTATCTGTATCATTCGATCCTGCACCACCATCATGGGTATGATCTTCAGTTCGCGTAAATAGGAAGCGAACTTTAATCCTTCCCCATTCATCAACATAAATTTCTTCGCCATCACTGACCACTTTAGCGCGTTGTACATGGGCAATCGGGCGATGCTGCAACGGATCGTATTTTGGAACAAGCTCAATATTACGACGAACTAAAGTGAGTAAATTGGCTTGACGCTCTTGTTCACTATCTTTACTACTTTGCCAATGACTCAAAATTAAGAGTTTTTCAATTTGGTTTTGAATATCTTTGGGAAAATTATTTTGATTATAAAAATGTTTACTAATTATTAAGAACTCCTTATCACTGCCACTATGATTTTTCTCTAGTTCTGGATGATCCACCAACTGAAACCAATAGCCAACCTGGGTATCTCGGACACTACTATGTGCTGTAAAGTATTTTGCTTGCAAAGCTTGATGCAGATTAAGTTGATTATTCAGTTTATCAAGTTGGCTATTTCCAGACATTGTCGCTTGGTCTTCGCCCTTAAGATCACGAATCCATGCAGGAGATATACTCCAAGCTTGTTCTAGGCTTAAGCTTTCATTATCACGTTGAGCACTATGCTTATGTGAACTGAGGACTGAACCGCTACCATCTTGCTGAGTTAAACTGTCCGCTTGCCAACGTTGTACATGGATCGCTGTCGATTGTAATTGTCTATTTGCGATAAAGCTGGTGATACTGTCGGACTGTTCCGTTGCATTTGAACGATGATAACGAATAGTCCTACGTTCACTGGCTTTAAATTGAAAATTACTATCGACCAAGCGTAACTTTTGTGGTTCAACGTTTTGGCTACTGTTAGAAACCAAATAATTTGATTCATCAACCAGCCAATTAATTGATTCCTCACGCATTAATCGAGTTAAATAGGAGTAATCACTTTCATTTGATTGCATTGAAAATGGACGTACATCATAATCTTTGGTTAAACCACTTGTATCCAGTTTTAAGCTTGAAGCAAATAAACTACTCTTAAGCTGCCATTCCTTGAAAATTATTTCACAAATTTCTACAACGCTTTTATCCATAAACACACGGCTATTCAGTCTTTTATGCCATAGACTGGTAGCATCTTGCATGGTTAGACGATAAAGACTCAAAGCGCCATCTGACTGTCCTTGGCTAGCGCCCGTAATGATGCCAGTGGTTCTGAATAAATTGCCTGAATCTATAACTTGATCCACTGCCACTTGACAACCAATGAATTGTTTTAATTCTATGAATGGGTTTGATGACAGGCAAATGAGTTCTGCTGATAAGCCATCGTTGACACCATGATAGCCATCAATACGCTGCAACATGATGTGGGAATTGAGTTGAAAATTTAAAAGCTGGACATGAATTGAACGGTTTTCAGTTCCCAAGCCAAACTTATCTAAGCGTGTAAAAATATTGTTCAACATTTATTATTATGCCCCTTTACTAATAAGAAAAACTTAACATAAATTTTAGTATGTCTCAAACTTACTGGATTGTTGTCGTTTTAGAACGAAGTATTTATATGGCAATTTAATTTGAATTATTAATTTATTTTTAAAATAAAAACCCAAGACGAATCTTGGGTTTTAGCTTTTGTTGTAAAAAATTTTTAACTTGCTAAGCCAACAGCTTTTGCTCGTGCTTTATGTAACTTCTTATAACTGTCAATAAGTCTTAAATGACGATCAAGCCCTTCAAGCTTCATACTTGTTTCAGTCAAGCCATAAAAACGCATACTACCATCTAAAGAGCCAATGACTGCATCCATTCTTTCATCACCAAACATACGACGGAAATTGACTTCATAATCATCTAAATCCATGTCGTCGTCTAGTTCAACTTCAAGCATCACATTCATACACTGATAGAACAGACCACGTTCTACGGTATTGGTGTTGTATTGAAGGAACTGTTCAACTAAATCTTTTGCCTCTTCAAACTGTTGTAACGCAAGATAAATCAACAATTTTAATTCAAGGATCGTCAATTGTCCCCATACAGTATTATCATCAAACTCAATACCAATTAATGTTACGATATCGGTGTAATCATCCACTTCAACTTCTTCAAGACGCTCAACTAAAGCTTCAAGCTGATCATCTTCCAAACGATGAATATTTAAGATATCTTCACGGAATAACAATGCTTTGTTGGTGTTGTCCCAAATTAAGTCTTCAACCAAATAAATCTCAGAATAATCAGGAACGATGATTCGACAAGCTGTCGCGTCTAAATGCTCATAGACAGCCATATAAACTTCTTTACCCATTTCTTCAAGAATGTTGAGCATCGTTTTAGCTTCTTCAGCATTGGCATTTTCACCTGCATGGCTAAAATCCCATTCGACAAAGTCATGATCTGATTTTGCACTAAAGAAACGCCAAGACACGACACCACTGGAATCGATAAAATGCTCAACAAAATTGTTTGGTTCTGTCACAGCATTACTGCTAAAGGTCGGTTTTGGTAAATCATTTAAACCTTCAAAACTACGGCCTTGTAACAACTCGGTCAAACTGCGTTCTAAAGCAACTTCAAGCTTAGGGTGTGCGCCAAATGATGCAAATACACCACCTGTACGTGGGTTCATCAGCGTAACGCACATCACAGGAAACTCACCACCCAATGATGCATCTTTAACCAATACTGGGAAGCCCTGTTCTTCTAAGCCTTTAATGCCTTCAACGATACGGGGGTATTTTGCTAAAACTTCCTCAGGCACATCTGGAAGTGCAATTTCTCCCTCTAAAATCTCACGTTTAACCGCACGTTCAAAAATTTCAGATAAACACTGTACTTGAGCTTCAGCTAAAGTATTTCCTGCACTCATACCATTACTTAGGTATAAATTTTCAATCAAATTTGATGGAAAATATACAATTTCTTGATCAGATTGGCGTACAAAAGGTAATGAACAAATACCACGCTCAGTATTGCCTGAGTTGGTATCATATAAATGTGTACCTAACAATTCATTGTCTGGGTTATATACCTCTAATGTATATTCATCCAATATTTGTTTAGGTAGTTCTCCATTTGGTCCAGGTTTAAACCATCTTTCATTTGGATAATGTACAAATTCAGCATTGGCAATTTCTTCACCCCAAAACTGGTCGTTATAGAAGAAATTACAGTTTAAACGCTCAATAAATTCTCCCAATGCAGAAGCCAAAGCGCTTTCTTTGGTCGAGCCTTTACCATTGGTAAAACACATTGGAGATTGAGCATCACGAATATGTAATGACCACACATTTGGGACAATATTTCGCCATGATGCAATTTCAATTTTCATTCCCAATCCTGCCAAAATCTCAGACATATTGGCAATGGTTTCCTCTAAAGGCAGATCTTTACCTTCAATAAAAGTTAAGCTTTCTTGTGCCAAGTTAGGCATGAGCAACGCTTGTGCATCTGCATCAATACTCTCAACTTCTTCGATAACAAACTCAGGACCAGTTTGGATGACTTTTTTAACGGTACAACGGTCAATCGAACGTAAAATACCTTGACGATCTTTATCTGAAATATCTGCAGGAAGTTCAACCTGAATTTTAAAAATTTGTTTATAACGGTTTTCAGGATCTACAATATTGTTTTGAGATAGCCGAATATTATCGGTCGGGATATCACGAGCTGCACAATACACTTTCACAAAGTAAGCGGCACACAAAGCAGATGAGGCAAGGAAATAATCGAAAGGACCCGGCGCAGAACCATCACCTTTATAGCGAATGGGTTGATCAGCAATTACTGTAAAGTCATCGAACTTGGCTTCTTGTCGAAGATTATCGAGATAATTGACTTTGATTTCCATGTGGGCACCTAAATATTCTTACGTGTAAACATAAACACATAAAATTTAAATATTGAAAAATAAGCCGAATCACGGAGAAGAAATTGACTTAAAAACGAACCAACCCCAACTGAGGTCAGTAATAATGGTTGCTATTATAGAATTATTTTACAGAATTGATAACTTTAGAATGGAAAGATTGAAAATACTTTAAGTAAAAGCCATTCCTAAGAATGGCTTTGTTGATTAAAATTTTTTTATGGCTACCCTTATAGCACTGGAATGATCGAAGGAAGCATGTCATGAATGGTCTTACCATTACAGGTATCGCCAATCGCAGACATTTTCCATGCGCCATTGTGGCGATAGACTTTAGCGATAATCAAGGCAGTATAATTGCCTTTTGCTGAAAGGTTGTATTTTGCGATTTCAGTATTGGTATTCGAGTCAACTAAACGACAAAAAGCATTTTCAACTTTTTCAAAAGTTTGACCACGGAAACTACTGATTGTAAAAACCAGTGCTTTAACTTGAGGAGGGATTTTAGTTAGATCAACATGGATCACTTCATCATCGCCATCACCAGCACCCGTACGGTTATCACCTGAATGCCAAATACTGCCATCCTTACTTTTTAATTGTCCAAACCATACTGCATCGAGCGGTTGGTTGTTTTCATCAAAAATAATGACAGATGCATCAAGGTCGATTGAATCACCACCGCCGCCCCCAAAAAGACCACCTAAAAATCCGCCACTCTTAGCCACATCCCAACCTGCACCAAGATAAATTTTGGTCAAAGATGAGCCATCACCTTTTTCTAAAGAGATTTTTTGACCTTTTACTAAACTAATACTCATGTGTTTCCCTCATAGATTTAATTGTTTCTATTTAAATTTAAAGCTGAAGATAACCAGGTGAGGTAGCTCTTGCGATTTCGGGAACAAATAATGACTTTGCCATTGCCCCTAAACTTAAGCACCATACCTTCACCACTGGTAAAACTGTTTAAAAGATTTCCAACAATTCCGCGGTTTTGTGAACTCGGCATACCAATGTTGTAACTTAAAGATGAATCCCATGCCACAACATGACCATTATCAATGGTGGTTTCGCCGTTCTGAGTGCTTACATCGACTTCCATCAAAGTACCACAACCAGAAATACACAATTGACCTTGTCCTGATGATTCCATCACCACAAAGCCCCCTGTATCACCAAAGAATCCCCCACCTAAATTTGCTTGAATCTTGGCTTTGACATTGACATGTTCTGTTGCTGCAACAAAAGCACCATCAGATAAAGTGTATTGCTGAGGACCTATGTTAAGAATTTGCATATCACCATCTATGTTTGGAGAAAGTAAACACTGTCCATGACCCAATGATGCTTTGATTTCTTGCTGAAACAGCGATTCACCTGTAGTAAATCTACGCATAAATGACTGAAATAAACCGCCGCGTAAGTTCCCAGCTAATTCTAGATTCTGCTCAATCATGACCATTGCATCAGATTCACAAAATATTTTTTCTCCCTGTACCAAATCAACCAACAGAAATGGTTCTGGACTGCCTACAAGTTCAAATTTAGCCATCGATTGCCCTCTCTTTATCGAATAATGTTTTTATTTTTCGCTTCTTTTAACCACAGTGGAAATTCTTGAAGCAGTGCATCATACAGTTGTGCTTCAGGCATACTTTGAATATTACTCATTTCAAAAAAATTGCAATTATCCACCACTCGCCCTTCCATCGTATCGAGTTGTTCCAACACACCGTAGTTACGACCGCCAATACCCACGAATTGCCAAAAAATAGGGAAACTAGATACGCTTTTAAGGATATTTTTAATCTTTTTACTTTCATTGACCCCACCATCTGAAACAAATACCACGTAAACAGGTAAATGAGATGGATTTTCTTGGGTAAAATATTTAATCACAGCTTCAAGTACAACAGGTTCATTATTATAACGTGCACCAGCTTTCCACTTTGGATGACCGCCTTGATCTGTATTGACAAAATTTTGTAAGTTGTTCAAGGTTACATCACTTAAACGCAATGATTTTTCTGCAAAAGCCCAACATTCAAAACTACCATCATCATCAAAATTGACTGCCAAAGGCATAATTCGATCGAGGACTTTTTGAACATCACCTTTAATATATTGTTGGTGCATTGAACCTGAATAATCAAGGACTAAAGCTACTCGGGCTTTTACATCAAGCAAATTATTTTTTTCTAAGCTGATTAAAGACTTTTTCGTAATATCCACTAAATGTGGAGCGGCGTCTTGAATTTTATCTAGTACCACTTTCTTTTTTAGATCAATTGTAACCGCTGCATTACTGATCGATGGGTTTGCTGTTGGGGGTGCAACTGTAACACTTTCTTCAACCTCTCCCCCAAAGTGTTCAACCAAAGCCTGTAAGCCACCATTAAAACCTTGACCAATTGCAGCGATACGCCAAGTATCACTTTTAAAGTAAATCTCAGTCAGCATCACAGCTTTTTCTTGGCTAAAATTAGAACCATTTAAACGATAAGTCGCAAGAATCTGTTCGTCTTGATTACATAACTCGACCTGAATCGATTGTATATTGTGGATTTGAGACTGCTCATTGGCTAAGGTTGCACAGATCACAAAACGTGGCGTTCGTGTTGTATCTATCTTTTTTAAATCAAAGGTAAAACTATGGATGTTGCCACGAAGCAGATATTGAACTTCGCCTTTCGGTGTTTGTGGTTGATTATAGAAGGTCATATAATCATCATGGAAAAGTTTATCGTTTGGCGCAATACCAAAGCTAGAAATATCGATTTCAAAAGGTGCTTGAACCTGTACACGTACTTTAAACTGTGTATTAGTCTGCAACAATTGGTGCAGAGCCAGTTTTTGTCCAGTGATGAATTGCATTGTTGTTCTCTATTTAGTACTTGAAAATAATTTTTACTGTGTTCATAAATAAACCAATTTAAACCGAATCACTTTCAAGTACTAAAAGATAAATCTTTTAGTACTCATTTTAAAAATTAAACTGCAACACCATAACTTGCAGCCAAAGCGCCTAAGCCACCGTTAAAGCCTTGGCCAACTGCTTTGAATTTCCACTCGCCACTATGACGGTATAACTCACCAAAAATCATGGCAACTTCTGTACTGCCGTCTTCAGACAAGTCAAAACGTGCAAGTTCTTCAGCATTGTTATCCTGATTAATTACACGGATATATGCTTTATCTACCATACCGAAGTTTTGACCATTCTGTTGGCCTTCATGAATGGTTACAGCAAATACAATTTTAGCCACATCTGCTGGAACTTTAGATAAATCAACTGAAATTGTTTCGTCATCACCATCACCGTCACCTGTACGGTTATCACCGTTATGGTTCACAGAACCACAAGGAGAAGTTTTTTGGTTAAAGAAGATGAAGTCGCCATCTAAACGGACTTTGCCATTTTCACCAGTTAGAAAAGCAACAGCATCCAAATCAAAAGCTTTACCATCTGTAACACGAGGATTCCAGCCTAAACCTAAGTCTACTTTATTCATTGTAGGCGCTGTTTTAGACAGGTTGATGTTACCGCCTTTTGATAAATTAATAGCCATTTTTAATTTCCTTTTTCAGTTGTTTCAAGAGATTGTTTTTTACTATATGAAATTGATGAAATTACTGCCCAAACAATAAATGCGACACCAATCAAACCAGTCACGACTTCAGGTACATGTAAGCCAGTCCCACTTGCAAGCATGATGAATGCAAGTGCACCAATCGCATAATGCGCGCCATGTTCTAAATAAACATAAGCATCGAGCGTACCTTTTTCTACAAGATAAACGGTCATAGAACGCACGAAGATCGCACCTATAGCAAGGCCAAGCATAATAATTACCACATCACTGGTAATTGCAAAAGCGCCGATTACACCATCGAAACTAAAAGACGCATCAAGTACTTCAAGATACAAGAAGCCACCGATACCGCCTTTAATGATTGTGCCCGTTACAGGTGCACCATTATTTGAAGTCGTTTGTTCTGATGCTTCTTCCTCATCATCATGTGAACCGCCTTCAAGTAAGTGTCCAATCACCTGAACACCAACATAAACCACAATTCCCCAAATCCCTGCCATCGTTACAACCAGACGAGAAGTTTCAGGTACAAAATTAGCCATAACCAATAATGCACATAATGAAATAAACACTGAAATCGCTTGAATATTGCCTAGATCAGCGAGTTTTGACTCCAACCAATGGAACCAATGCTCATCTTTTTCATCATCAAATAAAAAGTTAAGAAAAACTAAGAGCAAGAACATACCACCGAACGCTGCAATTTCAGCATGGTGTGCCATGAGCTTTTCAGAGTAGGTTTTTGGATCGTTCAGCGCAAGTTTTGCAACCTCTATCATGCCCATGTCTGCAGTGACGCCAACAATGAGTAATGGAAAGATTAAACGCATACCAAATACAGCGATAACAATACCGACTGTTAAAAATAAGGTTCGCCAGAAATGATTCCAGTGTTTGAGTACCGAAGCATTTACTACAGCATTATCAAACGATAAAGAAACTTCCATCACTGCAAGAATGGCAGTAATTGCCAATGCCTTGAACATGGTCATTAGGCCGGCTTGGGGACCATGTGTAAAACCCCAATACGCAGAAATTGCTAGACAAATGATGGTAAAAAGAATCGAAAAGCGAAAATGTTTCATCCATTGAACTCTTATATTAGATGCTTATACCGAACTGTTGGCACATTGCGCTTAAACCGCCAGCATAACCTTGTCCTACAGCTCTAAACTTCCATTCACCATTGTGGCGATATAATTCACCAAAAATCATGGCAGTTTCTGTTGAATAATCTTCATTCAAATCGAAACGAACAATTTCAGTATTGCTTTGATCATTGACCACACGAATAAACGCATTTTGAACTTGACCAAAATTTTGACCGCGACTTTCACCTTCATGAATGGTGACTGTAATTGCAATTTTTTGAACATCTGCAGGTACTTGTGCGAGATTAATGCGAACTGCTTCATCATCACCATCACCCGCACCGGTACGGTTATCACCTGTATGTTCAACAGAACCTTCAGGTGAACGTGTTTGGTTATAGAAAATGAAATCGTGTTCACCACGAACTTTACCGTTTTCACTTAATAAAAATGCTGAAGCATCTAAGTCAAAATCTGTTCCGTCAGTTGCACGCGCATCCCAACCTAAGCCGACCAAAACTTGGTTTAAACTTGGGTCAGTTTTGCTTAAAGATAAGTTGCCACCTTTGTTTAATGAAATTGCCATTTATATTTCCTCTACTTTATTGCAGTGTGCATTCATTGTTTAAATACATGCAGTCAATTAATTTTTAGAACCATGTGTCCATCGGAACCCAAAACCATAATGTTCATCTAAATATTTTTGATCTTTAAAATAACGAACTTCTCGGTTGGCTTGTATAGTGCCATTGTTATTCTTTAATTCTACAATAGAACATGTTGTCAATTGATTACCATCCGTCAAATGAACTTCAATTTCAGGTTGGTCTGGGATCTTAATGGTGACAACACCATCCGTTGCTGCCCATTGTGCAGCACCCTGATAAATATAAGCATAGATCACAATGCGTTCAATTTGATCCCATTGATTCCCATTAATATGAAGATTTTCACCTTGTACAGATGAACCTGTACGATCATCACCATCAAGCTGAATAAACGGTTTGATTTCAAAACGCCCAAAACGATTACCCAGCGGTTGTACTAAATCAATTTCACCATTTTTAAGTTGCACCATCGCACCAAGGTCTAGATCTATTGCACTTGATCCCGATAGTTTCTGAAAAAATGATTGGGATTTAGGCTGGCTTTTATTCCAGTTTAAATTGACTGATATTTTTCCAAAACCATTACCTTTCTTGGTTAAGTTGATGGTTGAATTGTTTTTATCCAGTCGGATTTTAGATAAATTAATATTTGAGTTTGTAGGTGTAGGTGTAGGTGTAGGTGTAGGTGTAGGTGTAGGTGTAGGTGTAGGTGTAGGTGTAGTATTTTTCACTTCATCAGCAATCACAACACCAAAGTTTTCAGCCAATGGTTTTAATCCACCATTAAATCCTTGACCGACAAAGCGAAACTTCCATTGGCTGTTATGAAAATAAATCTCTGCAAGGATTAAAGCTTTTTCAGTTCTATTTTGGGTATCTAAATGTGCGGTCGCAATATGCTGTTGCCCTGCATAAAGCTCAATATCAATCGGAATAATATTGCCAATGGTATTTGGTTCATTAATCGTGACACAAATAGCGATTTTTTGAATTTGTGCATCTAGACGTGCAGTATTGATTTTTAATTTGGTGAGATTTGGGTTCTTAGATGATGATTCTAGCAAAACCACACTTTGATTGGAGGTTTGACGTTGCCCATAAAAAATCATGTCCTGATCACCACGCACTTTAAGCGTGCCTTGGGCCAGTAAATATGCTGTAACATCTAATTCAATGTCAGATGAAAACCCTGTTTTTATACAAATTTCAATATCCTGAGCAGGTATTTGAATATTTCCACCAGCAACCAGCTGCATAAACCCTCCACTTTATAGGTATATTATCGCTTTTTGATAAAATGAATTTAAAATCATGCGTTATTGAAATAAAGTTTTTAAATTAACTTTCTTTATAAAAAACAAATAAAAAATAGATATGTTATGTTTTACCATAAAAATTCCGAATCTCAAGTGTTTCAGTGTTTTTTTCTTTGTGTTTCATTACTTTTACAAAATATTAAAATTAAATATTGTATCACTGTGGGGAATTGTTATATTTTCCAGCGCATCAGATAGTCGCTTTAAAATCTTCGTTATTCTTTATAAAAATTTGAGATTAAATTACCCGTGCTACAGCAATATAAAATTTGGATCGCCGAGTGTTATTCCTGTCAAAATGATATGATTCAATTACTGAAAAGTTCTAGTATATCAAAACAACTGACTATATTTTGTTCTCACAGCCGTAACCGTCCCGAACTTGCATTGAGTGCTGATGTTTATCTACAGCAACCTGCTATTTCAAAGAGTGCTGAATGGTTATTAGAACAATGTATTGAACATAATATCCAACTGCTCTTTTGTGGTAAACACAGTCAACATATTGAACCGTATAGAACCCAATTTGAACAATATGGTATTCAGTTGATTACTGGTACACTCAGCTCAGAACAACATGAGTTGATGAACAATAAATACCAATTTACCTTACATTGTGAAGCGCAAAATTTATCTGTCATTCCTGCATTATTAGCCAATTCCACAGAAACACTGAAAGCATCCATTGAAACATTACAGCAGCAACATAGTGAAATCTGTGCTAAGCCTGTTTATGGGGTTTATGGTGCGGGTTTTGTGCGGTTACAGAATCATGTATCGTACTTTAAAAACTTTAGTTCACCGACCAAATGTAATACTCAGCAATTTATAGAGGCATATAGTCAACAGGAAGAGCCAGTTGAATATCTGATTATGCCTTATTTAGCCGGGCAAGAATGTTCAGTTGATATTGCTTGTAGTCAAGGAAAGATCATTACTCAAGTAACCAGAATAAAACATGTTTATTTTCAAGAGTGTTTTTTGCAACATCCTTGTCATCAAATTTGTATAGATTTAGTCGATTATTTTCAATGTGATGGACTAATTAATATCCAATTTAAACAAGATGAAAGCTTGCAATGGCATATTCTTGAGATCAATCCACGCCCTGCTGGTGGTTTTGCCTATACACAACATACGGGAGTCAATTTGATTGCTGAATTGATTGCTGAAAAATTAAATTTGAATTTAGTTCGAGCAGCACACCAATCGCCTGTAAAAGCTTTACCGATTGCCCATAGTATAAAATTGGATTTGTAATTAGATGAAGCATATAGATTTAAGTCGTGGGCGAATCACTGTTCAAGTTAACCAACAACATAGCCACTGGGCTTTAGATGATTTATTAGATTTTGCAGAAAGAATTAATCCTAAAAGAGCATTTTTATTTGTTTCCAAAGTATTGGGGAAACATATCCCTGTCCCACCTTCTGTTATGCAGCGTAGCTATAGCGATTTGGCCAGTTTAGTGCCTACAGATTTGGCTGGTCCAATCTGTGTCATTGGTATGGCCGAAACAGCAGTCGGTTTGGGCGCTGGAATTTATCGTGAATTAAAAAAACAACATGGCAAAAATGCGATTTTCTTAACTACAACACGACACCCTGTATCGACTTTACCCACATTGGGGCTTTTTCTAGAAGAACATAGCCATGCTCAGGATCAGTTTATTTTAAGCAGTCATGATTTAGCCAAACATCAGCAAGTGATTGATTCAAAGACTTTGATTTTAGTTGATGATGAAATTTCGACTGGAAAAACCTTCAAAAACCTGATCAATAGTTTAACAAATTCTGGTTTGCAGCAAGTTGAACGCGTGATCTTGGTCACATTGGTTAACTGGGCTGAGCAGAGTCTTGCAACGGATGAGCTTGATATCCCTGTGGAAGTGGTTTCATTATTGCAAGGAAATTGGCAGTGGCAAGCGAATCAACACAATATTCAGATTAATATGCCCAATGTCAGCTCCACTGAGCAACAGGCACAGAAAATTATTGCACCAAATGATTGGGGACGTGAGCCAGGTTATTTAGAATGTACAGCATGGGAAGATATTCACATAAATCATCCCGGCGAAAAAATACTCGTACTTGGTTCAGGTGAATTTAGTTGGATTCCTTTTCTTATTGCTGAACAGTTAGAACAACAAGGGGCGGAAACTTATTTCAGTTCAACAACACGTTCACCGATCATGCAAGGACATGCGATAAAAAGTATTTGCCAGTTTCATGATAATTATGGGCTCAATATCCAAAACTTTGCTTATAACGTTAAACATCAAGAGTTTGACCGGGTGCTTTTGGTGATTGAAACACATCAAGATAGTGTAGACCCAAGCTTGTTTGAACAAATCAAAAATTTGGAAGTGATCAGTTATGAACCCTAAACCTTTGGTCTTTGTCGACTTGGATGACACTTTATTTCAAACTTATCGAAAACAGCAACCGACACCACAACATCAAATAGTGACTACAGATATTTCAGGACAACCGCTTTCATATATGAGTCCAAAACAGCAGTCTTTTTTGAATTGGTTGCTTGAATCTGCTGAGGTTGTGCCTGTAACTGCTCGCTCAGTTGAAGGATTTAAACGTGTACAAATCCCCTTTAAATATGGTGCGATTTGTTCCCACGGGGGCACAATTCTAGATCAGAATTTAGCTGTAGATACAGACTGGTTTGATCTTCAAAAACAACATGAAATTCAACTCAATGGCATACTGACTGACTTGCCAGATGCTTTGCATGACTACGCCAAAGATTTGGGTGAAGTCAGAACTTGGACTTTGATTGAAAATGAACTGAGTATTTATTCTGTTGCAAAGCAAAAACAAACTGGTGCCTTATTTTTAGATCAGCTTGTTGAAAAATTACCTAAAACGCTACTGGAACAGTGCTATATCCATATCAATGGCAATAATCTGGCGATTATTCCACATCATGTCAGCAAACAAAGCGCCGTTGAGTTTTATATTCAAAAACATGATCCGCAACGAGAACGTATTATTTTAGGTTGGGGCGATAGTCTATCAGATGCTGGATTCCTCAGCTGTTGCGACTGGTTTGGAATGCCGAAAAGTAGTCAGTTGGATAAGTTTCTCAATATACATTTAAGCCATGATTTTGACACTAAAGGATATTTAGGTCATGTCTAATTCATTGATCACACTACTCAATCCAACATTGAGCGAGCTTGGCTTTCACGGTTCATACCGTCCCGAAGATGTCACTTTTTTGATGCAGATTGATAATATTCAACCCACTGCCGTTGAAGAAAAAGAATATCTGATCCAGTCAGGAAAAATGCACTATTCACAAATGATCAGTGCTGAACATCCGCCAACAGATGAACAAATGCAACATTATCAACATGCCTTTGAGCAAGGTGCACAACGTCTTGCCGAAGAAGTTCAAAAAATTGGTAACAGTTTGGTGCAACGCTTTCCCAATCAAGAGATTGTTTTGGTAAGTTTGGTTCGAGCTGGTGTACCTTTAGGTGTTTTACTGAAGCATTATCTTGAAAAATACCAGTCTTGCTATCACTATGGTATTAGTATAATTCGTGATCGAGGCGTCGACTTTGCTGCATTGCAAGCAATTATTGAACAACATGGTGCTCAAAATATCGTTTTTGTAGATGGCTGGACAGGTAAAGGTGCGATATGCAAAGAACTCACAAAAAATTTACAAGAGATTCCTGAGCTCTTTGATCAAAATTGGCAGATCCCACGTTTAGTTACCCTTTCTGATTTGGGGGGGTATTCTTGGTTAAGTGCAAGTACAGATGATTGGTTGATTCCGTTTGGGATATTGGGTTCTGTAATCTCTGGATTGACTTCTCGGACGATTTTAAAAGAAAGCATAGAACAGCAAGATGCTCGAAATAATTGCTATCAGACACAAAAATGGCACAGTTGTTTGATCTATGATCAGCTAAAACCTTACGACCTTTCAGTAATTTTTGTCGAAAAAATACGCGAGTTGATTGAACAAAATCCCACAGATATGCAGGTAAGCTGGAACGATCAGATTCGTTTAGCGCAACAGCAACAATGTGCAACAACGATTGACTGGATTGCAACAGAGTATGCGATTCAAAATATTAACCATATAAAACCTAGTATTGCTGAAGCAACCCGTGCAGTTTTAAGACGAGTACCTGAACGAATCTTATTGAAAGATGAATCTAACCCTCATGTACAATTATTATTGCACTTTGCACGTGAACGAAATATTCCGGTAGATATTTTGGGAACAAAATTAGGCCCTTATCACGCAGCAACATTGATAAAAAAAGTAGAGAAGAAAAAATGAAACCACTTTTACACGCTATTGAACTTGGCGCAACCATGTATATTCCTGCAACACATGAACAATTGTGGGAAGTTACCCAAGGACTTAAATTTCCTCAGATTAAATCAATTGCGGTATGTCTTGAAGACGCTGTACTTGAATCAGATGTTCAAACAGCAATGGTGAATTTAAAACTTTTGTTGCAAAGACGGCTGGATGAACCGAGTTTAAAAGCCCCTGCCATTTTTATCCGCCCAAGAAATATGGAAATGGCAAAACACATTGTCGACTGGGATCTAAATCAAACATTTAATGGTATGATTTTGCCTAAGTTTAATGTGTTTAATCTAAAGAATTGGATGAATGTATTACCAGCTAATTTACAATATATGCCAACGCTCGAAACTAAAGAAATCTTTGATGTGGCACACAATATTGAGCTTTACCAAGCGCTTAAATATGACTTTCATAAAACTTTATGTTTAAGAATTGGTGGTAATGATCTGTTGTCTTGTCTAAATCTGCGTAGACCCAAAAATACCACGATTTATCAAACTCCAGTAGGCATTCTAATTTCACAATTGGCAGGATTATTTATTCCAAATGGTTTTCAGTTGAGTTCACCTGTCTGCGAACATTTTGAAAATACACAGTTATTGATGCAAGAACTTGCACAAGACATGAATAATGGAATTTATACCAAAACTGCAATTCATCCTGCGCAAATTACTCATATTCATCATGCCTTACAAGTTCAACCTGAAGATTTCCATGAGGCTCAATTAATCTTGGCCCACGACGCTAAAAGTGTATTTAAAAGTCACGGTTCAATGATCGAACCTGCCACCCATAAAAATTGGGCTGAAATGATTTTACTCAGATATAAAACTTTTGGTTTGGTCAAATCCTCATGTTCAACACACGACAAAATATTGGTGGTATAGGCCTTATTTAGAGGTTGAAGCATCACATTATGCTTCAACCATTTGTACCACAGCTAAACGACCGCCATCTTGTTTAGAAAATAAAATTTGAACACCATCTTTTAACTCAATTTTACCACCAATCGGGATCTGTATTTTATTGGCAACATCGGTAAGATCAGGCATATCTTCATTGACCAACCACCACACATCATGATGTAAAACAAAATACCCTTTCCGCTTGGTCTGTTCTGCGGTCAATCGTTCATTCGGTGCAATCATATTATTGGTATGCCATGCGTAAATAGATTGACCTGTCCATACCATTAAACGATGATTATCGGGTCTAAAATTACCTTGCTGCCGTGCTGAGTACAGATTGAGAATAGGTAATTTACCTTTAAACGGCGTATGGCAAAATGGACACTCAGGTTTAGTTGAATTATCAAAGACATACCACTTTTGACCACAACGGTGATTATGACAAGGCTGAATCAAATCCACTGTTTTGACCAAAGCTGTTTCCCAATCATTGGCTGAAGGACGCTTGGCCGGATCATGTAAACCTTCGACAAAGCTTTTGATAAAGAGCTCAGACAAATACGGTCCAGTCACTGTAAAAGGTACTTTTGCAGGATCACCCCATGGTTGCTGGCTCACTTTAAGTTGAGTTGGTTTCACCTGATTACTATGATCTGTTGGGTGTTCAATAAACAGCGCTTTTTCACCCATCCCCAGTGTTTCATCCTTTTGCGGATCATTCATATCATGAATTTTTCCACCACGTAACGGATGTCGATACAATAAATACATATAAATCAATACTGCCAAAGCATGTTTATCAGTCGCAATACTGGGTAAATAACGATCAGGATTGTCTTTGGATAAATGACTAGTGCGTACCACTTCTGGCGCAATAAAATCAGGAGTACCGACAACGTCCGGTGGGTATTTTCCAGGTACTACCAAACCATCAACGTCGATAACGCTGGCACTCCCAGAAACAGGATCGACCAAAATATTTTTATAAGATAAATCTGAATGGGCCAAACCGGCAGCATGCATACGGCGTACTGCGCGGGAAATTAGAATTCCTATTTTAAGGTAATTAAGCCAAGTACCTTTTTCTTTGTCGTCGAGAAATCTGTTTTGGTTGTTTGCACTTGCAAACCATTTCCCTTCTTTTTCTTTGCCTTTGATTTGCAGAAAATCATTATTTTTTGAACCATATTCAAAGAAAAATTGTTTTCTATAGGTTGGGGCGGTAATCCCAAGCAAATTATTATATTCAACTAAACCATCTGGCCAGCAGAAAATATTCTTCCAATAATCCCCACCAATCCCATTAAAGATACTTTGCCACTTATTGCCTACAATTTCTTTTAAACGATCTTTTTGCTGCTCAAAGGTGGCTTTAGATTCATAAAACTTATTCTTTTCTTTACTGAAAAAGCACACCACATAACTACGATCAGGTGAAAAATATACATCTTTCATTGCACCTGAACCGATAATTTCATCTACAAATTCTATTTCACGTCCATCAACGGTGGTACATTTAATAATTTTTGCTGACATATTTGCCACCTTACATTATATTCTTCAAATACTTAGATATTATTTATACAGATGTTGTTGAATGCTTATTCCATAATACGGCCATAGTACGATCATCATGATGGCCAGCTGTAAAGAAATGCATCCACTCCAACAATGCAGTGTCGGCTGCTTCATTCTGTAGCAACGGATCTAGTTCACGGTATAAACTTTGCCATTTATCAAAATTGGATAAACCAGAATCTGTTTCAAATTTTGGATCTGAAATACCGTCAGTCATCAACATAATGGCATTGGTATCTTTAAAACAGCCTATTTTTAAACGGTTTGGAAATTCTGTAGCAATACTCAGATCTAGAAACTTAGTCTGTCC
Organism: Acinetobacter sp. LipI_19; assembly: GCF_058242925.1. Lineage (NCBI taxonomy): Bacteria > Pseudomonadati > Pseudomonadota > Gammaproteobacteria > Moraxellales > Moraxellaceae > Acinetobacter > Acinetobacter sp. LipI_19. The sequence goes on along the minus strand of NZ_JBZAYK010000001.1, from coordinate 1,556,171 downwards.
TGCATATTCACCACCATCTGGAACATTCATCAGGCGCACGTTGTTATCGCTATATACTGCGATTGCACCGTCTCCCACTGAGAATGCACTGATAAAGGTTTTATCAGCTAATTTACATACGACCGCAACCAGCAATGTGGTTGAAAAATCTTTAGTATTTGCCTCAATCTGTTCTGCTTGTAATCGGATTTGGTTAATAATTGATTTGTATATTTCATAATATACATGATGAAACTGCTCATTTAACTTCTTGGCAACTTCAACAGTTTCAGCATCTTGACTGCCCACTTGCCACTTTTCTAAATCAGAAATCAGGCTTTCAACCGTTTGTGGGTTTAAATAGTTTTTCAAGTTATTTTCAACAATCTCAACCGCAATTCGAGAACCTTCTCTTGAGTATTGCGCACTGCCTGCACCATCTGCCACAGTCAAAACCGACCAAGGTGTATTCTCGATTAAGGTAATTGAGAAATCATCATCTCTAAATAAGCCTGCGTGTTCATGTGAACGGCCTCGACGACTTGCAGCGATAATTTTATAGTCCACCGCATCAATCAAAGCTTGATCCAAATGTGGCTTGCTAAATTTTTGCCCAGACTCAGGTTCAATGACTTTCCATAAACTGCGTGGGTCTGCAATGACATTCAACCGACACTGGGCGGAGCGTGTTTCTCCATCAGCAATAAACTGAAAAGAAAATTCGATTGAATCTGCTAGTTGTGGCTCACCATGAATACGTTGTGTGGCTTCATCGAAATAAAAGCTGGTATCTGGAAATTTAAAGCTTTCAGGTTTGAATATTAATTGATTGACATCATGTTGAGAAATCACTGAAATTCGAGATTGATAGTGTTGTCCAACTCGGGCATTTTCAACCTGAAATTTAATGTCTTCATATTTACTTCGTCTAAACACAGATTCGATCTCTAATCTATTCTTCTCAGTTTCAGAAGAAATTATTTCAGGGGTTGAGCTTATATTTTTAGCATCAATCGTCAACTTGTTTTCTAAATTAGGTTCAGTTGTAAAGGCTGACATTTTCTCGGCTTGATCTACAACAATTTGCTGTTCAACATGTAAGATCGGCGCGAGTTCCAATGTTGTGTGAAGATCTAAAGTGATATTTTGCGTATCAGAAATTGCTCCAACTGAGTTGATGTTTTCTGATGATGTATCGAGTTGATCTACATTGACTAAAGGAACAACATAACTTTGTTGAATACTTTCATCAAGGTTGACTTGTTCATCCACTCTAGCATGTTGATTGGTTCCAGTTTGCTGATTAAAACAGGCTTGCTCTTGAACATTATTTTGTACAGTGACTTGGGGTTTATCCGAGCTTATAGTTTTATGCTGGGACTCTGTAGCTGATGCATTATCCAATGAATCAGCTTCATTGATTTTGTTCAAACACGGCGAAGCTATCTTAACTTTTTCCAATTCGTTGATGAGTTTTGAAAGTTGTTTGAGATTTTGCGGATCACTTAATAGAAATTGAGAAAATGTTTCACTGAAATCAGCGGAATTATGTTCCAAAATCTGCTTTAATTTGCATACATCACTATCCATTTTACCCTCTACCCATTTTTCTATTCTATTCGCTTGGCCATTTGGTCACTCACCAATCACAATGCATTTAAGCGTTTAGCCATATAGATTTTTAATATTCGTCAATACAGCAATGCTTTAATAATGTATTCATCAACAGATAAAGCCTAACCTTGACCACGGGTTAAATCGAAATCTCCCTCACCAGACGAGAAACTGATTTGTCGACGACACCACGGGCAAACCACAGATTCCCGATAGCCGTCATAGCACATCAAATTACCACAACCACACACGGCAAAAGCAGTCTCAGAAAAACAATGTGGGCATTCAGGGAAACCATCGAGCTCGGCTGTATTGATCTGCTTATTTGATGCATTATGATCTGACCAAGTAAAATACTCCTCAGATATCGCGCTACAGGTATCTAACTTAAAATTATAGATATTGATATTTAAATCAGCTGGACCTTTGTACTGTAAATTTCGTATATATTTGATGATATAAGGTTTATTCATCTTTTGGCAGCGACCCACAAATATCGCACAATGATCATCGGCTTTATTTTTTTGCAGGGACAATGCATCTTTTGCCAAGCGCATATAACGCTCATCAATCGGCAACAGTTCATCTTTTTGTTGATGACTACCAATACTAATACTTTGTGAGACCACAGAGGCCGTGATCCACTTACACAAACCTTTGACATATTCTTGATTGATTTGATCAATTGAAATGGTATTTTCAGTGATCTTACTCAGCACAGAAAAATCAACATCTGCACCTAAACCAATGGCGACGACTGTTGCTTTATGCGCATATTTAGCATTCCAGCGTTGAATTGCCTGATCATATTCATCGGTTGGACGACCATCGGTAAATATATAGACCATTGGCTTCCAGTCGCCTTTGACTTCACTGGTGGTTTTCATCACATAACGATCAATTTCCTGACCCAAATGATCTAAAGCTTTACCCAAATGTGTCCCACCACCCAAGGGCAAATTAAAATGATTAAAGGCAAATAACTCAGTTAAAGGGACCAATGTTCTGACAATCCCTGCATATGCAATCAAGGAAACAAATACAGTTTCAAGCGCATAAGGATCTTTTCTTAAACTGCTTAAAATAAACTCCACACCCTCTTGAACTGATTCAAGCGGTTGCCCGACCATTGATTCAGAACAATCAAGAACAAAAAATACCGGTAAACGACGCATAACTTCACCTACATTATTTTTATCATATTATTCAAAAATCTAAATCAAACAGATAAGTGCTGACCTGTTTGATTTAACATTTTTAACGTCAAGTAATATCCAGTTATAAAACCAACTGAATTTCGGCAGGTGGTGGTGGTAAAGAAATTGAATCGGATACCCCTGCGCTACTGCTACCAGCGACCACGCTTGCAGAAACCCACTTAAAGAAGCTAGCAAAACTATTTGAATCCATGGTGTCTAACACAACCACTTGGTCCGTTAGTTGCAGCAGGGATTCGGTTTTCGCTTTTGGCCCCGCAGCACAAGCGACAATCGTGGCAAAATTAAGCTGTTTAATTGTGGGAACGATTTGCTGATAAGCATAGACATCTGAGGGTGAACCATCTGTCATCAAAAATAATAACGGGCGCCAATCCCCTTTAACCTCATTACTACTTTTTTGCACATTCTGTTGTACTTGCTGTGCCAGTAATTCCAATGCAGCACCCATAAATGTTGCTCCCACATTGGGCACATCTAGATCTGGAATTTGAACTTGATCCAAAGGGGTAAGCGGTAAATAAACTTTTGCATCAATATCAAAGGTAATCACACTTAAATACACGCTTTCAAGCGCATAAGGATCTTGTCTTAATGCACTGAGCATCGACTGCAAGCCAACATTCACCGAGTGAATTGGCTCACCACGCATAGAGCCAGATGTATCTAATAAAATATATACAGGTAAACGGCGCATTATATTCTCATTCTTTAACTATATTTTTTTAACCATTCCACGAAATTATCCGTGGGTGATGCATTACCGACCGCATTAAATTTCCAACCAGTATTTTCTCTGACCAGTTCAGCAAATAATAATGAACGTTGTTGATCATATTGACCAATGCCTGATAAATCAAAACGCACCATTTCTTTACCAGTACCATCGACAGCACGAATAAAGGCATTTTTCACCTGACCAAAATGCTGATTGTTTTTTGCACCATTGTAAATTTGAACAATAAAAACAATCTTGTGATATTCAACTGCCAAGCTATTTAATTTGACAATAATTTGCTCATCATCCCCGTCACCAGCACCAGTACGGTTATCTCCAGTCAGCCAGATTTGCCCTGAACGATGTTTTAAATTATTAAAAAAGATAACATCACTATTTTCGAGTGTGGCTTGACCTGCGGCATTCCAACCTAGATCTTTTACTTTTCCACTGATATCACATAAGAACGCTACCACATCTAGATCGTGTTCCTCACTCTTAGCGCCTGAAAATAATCCGCCTAAAAAGCCTTTCTTTTGCTCAGTGATATCCCAACCGAGTCCAATCGTCACTCGTTCTAAATCATGTTTAGATTTTTCAAGACTGAGTCCTTGACCTTTTACTAATGTAATTGCCATGCATTTTCCTTTATTTTTATAAAACCACATTCACTTCAGGTGGTGGTGGTGGAAGATCATTTAAGCCTGTGACTTCTTTTTGACCTGCATCTACTTTTTGGCTACCTGTAGAAATACTTGCAGAAACCCATTTAAAGAAGGCTTTAATGGTATTTGAATCTGCAGTTGCAAGTTCTACCACAACTTCTGTAATTTGTTTGAGAATACTGCTATCTGCATTATGTCCCGCTGCACAAGCAATGATCATCCCCGTCTTCGCTTGTTTGAGTTTTGCAAAACCTTTAGTCCAATCATCTGTTGGTGCACCATCTGTCATAATAAAAACTAAGGGTTTCCAGTCACCACGGGTATCAGGTGTGGTTTTTTGCACTTCTTGATCAATTTTATCTGCCAATAATCCAAGCGCTTCGCCCAACTGTGTAGTTCCCGTTGCCTGTAATTGAGGCGGTTGAAACAGCGCAATTTCAGTTAAGGGAATCAACTGCTTGGCTTGAGTATCAAAAGTAATAATAGATAAATAGGCTGTTTCAAGCGCGTAAGGATCTTGTCTGAGTGAAGAAACCAGTATTTCAACACCATTTTTAACGGCTTCAATCGGTTCACCATGCATCGAACCTGATGTATCTAATAATAAATATACGGGTAATCTTCTCATTTGTTTATCTCTGTTTAATGTCTCGTTAATTTTTAATCTTTATGTATATGTTTATATAAAAAATTGAACTAAAAACAAAGCTTTTTATCATTTTTAATACTTAATTTTTTATCCAAATATCAAATTTTACTTAAATACTCTATTTTTTAATTGATCTGATTCTGACATATTATTTGTTTTATGCTGGGTAATATTTTAAAAATAATTGCAGAGTTCTAAGCTATAATTGTTTTATTATTTACCTTAATCTGAATCCTCAGATTTTAAAGCCCAATATGTCAAAAAATCTCGCTACGTTGATTGGTTTAAGTGCCATTTTACAATGGTCTTCCATCGTCGGTTTATTGAAAAAAATTAGTTTTAGTTTGGGCGCTGAGTTAGCTGTGCTGCTGATGTATACACTGAGTACTTGTATTTTATTAATATTTTTTAAAATCCCAAATTTAAAATTAATTTCAAAAAAATATCTGATTTTTTCTACCTTATTATTTGTTATTTATGAATTATGTTTTTCTTATGCTATTGCACTGGCACAAACTGCTCAACAGGCCATCGAAGTCAGTCTAGTCAATTACCTCTGGCCAGGATTAACTGTTGCCATGCTGATCCTATTTAAAGAAATTAAATTTAATGTCTTTGTTATTGTTGGATTAGCCATCAGCTTGAGTGGAATTATTTTAATTCAAACTGGGCAAGGTGCTTTAACTTGGTCTAATATTTTATCCAATATTCTAGAAAATCCAATCAGTTATATTTTGGCACTTGTTGGGGCAACGCTGTGGTCCTTATATTGTGTAATTACCAAAAAATATAGCGATGGGCATAATCCAATTTCATTTTTCTTTGTTTCGATCAGTATTGTACTGTGGACTAAATACCTATGGTCACATGGGTTGAGTCTAAATGTAATTCCAGAAGTTAAACTTACAACAATTGGATTGTTAGGTATTGTTTCAGTGGTGATGGCCTTGGGTTATGCTGCTTGGAATATTGGCATTATCAAAGGCAATATTACGATTTTGGTGACTTTATCTTATTTTAGTCCAGTCATCTCCACTGTGATTTCAATGTTTATCTTACAAACCCACCTACCACCAGAGTTTTGGTATGGTGTGATGTTGGTAACTTCAGGCTCTTTGGTGTGTTGGATTTCGACAAATTGGCAACAATTAAAAGAAAAATTATTAGCTAAACTAACAAAGTCAAACTCTTTTTTATAAGAAGATCTATGTTGTTAAGATCAGCTTTAATCATATATTGATCATTCATCATCAATATATGATTAATTATGTTAATACCTCCAGACGCTGGGGATGGAAAAATGAAAATTTACACAATATAGCGTTTGCTTAGTCCCCATTCTGCCAATATCCTGCGATAGGTTGTAGATGAACGATCTGCTTCAAAATGTGCTTCCATTGTAATATCCAATGGAAGCTCTTCTGGTTTTTGACTCTCTACCATGTCCTGATCTTCTGCAAAAATTTGTGCATTAAAATCATAAACTGCCTGCAAATCGCCTGTGGTATCAAAATTACGGGTGAGTGGTACAAATAATCGAGTTTGGTTATGTGATACAGGACAACAGGCATTTAAAATTTTTAATACGCCCTCATGTGGAAATTCAACTTTTAACACTGCTGAAAATGGCGGGTAAACGTCAAAAATTCGCTTCCATAAAAAACCTTCTGGTGCCAGATGCTGTAAACCATGTGGATAGTTGCTTACATTGCTGACATATTCAGTATGTAAACCATAATCTGTACGTTCAGTGGTGTATTTGGGTACAACAGGATTTTCAGCATCGGCAAAAGACTGCTGATGTACCCAAGCAAAATGTGCAACATCAATAAAACCTTCCAATTGCCGCCCGCTTGAACCAGCAATATCAACAAATGGTGGCAAAATGGGCTGATGATCAGGATGATCCCAAGTATCCAATATTGGAAAGTTTGCGAGGCTTTCATCACGGCTAAATAAACTCGTCCAAACCAAACCATATTTTAAAACTACAGGAAATTTGGTGAGGCTAAAGCGCTCTGAAATATTTGTCAGTTCTGGCTGTGCTGGAATTTTTGTACATTGACCTGCTGTGTTGTAATGCAATCCATGGTAGGGACAAACAATCTCTTCACCTTGCACCCAACCTTTGCTGAGTGGTACACCACGGTGCGGGCAAATATCACGCACCAACTGAATCGCACCACTTGCCGTTTGATAAAGCGCCATTTTCACATCGAGGAGTTGTACTTGTTGTGGGGCTGTTGTGACATCTTGCACACGTGCGACAGGATACCAATGCTGAGCGAGTATTTCCCAGTCTTTAGGCTCAAAACCACTACATTGTGGTTGACTAAACAAGTTCAGAACTGGAATTGCATTCATACAAAAACTCACAGAATATATATTTAATGTCATGATCTTATGCTGTGATTTCAGCATAGCGCTCAGCTAAAATCATGGCTGAGTTTTAAATTACGAATTTTGTCTAATTCTGTCTATTAGAATGTTTTACTTATCTCATTCTAAAAAATAGAACACCTATTTAAAATTATTTTTAGAAAAAACTCATCATTGGCATAAAAATCGCTTAGTGATCTGTGATTTTAGCGAGTTTCAAATTTCCTTGATTTTCATTGCTTAGGAATAAGTCCGTGAAATATAAATAATGGACAGCCCATATGCCTGTGAATACAACTTTTTCACGATTTTCAGATTATTTTATTGCCGTTGCCAAGACAGGTAGCTTAAGAAAAGCAGCAGATCAACTCTATATTTCAGTATCTGCAGTACATCGTCAAATCGCACTCGCTGAGGAAGAGTTTGGAATTGATCTGTTTGAACGTTTACCCAGTGGTTTAAAACTGACCCTTGCTGGAGAGTTACTCTATGCGGATTTGATTAAGTGGCAAAAAGAATTTCAATTAACTCGTAATCGTTTTGATGAAATTCAAGGGCTTTCTCGGGGAACCATTAATTGTGGGCTTATTTCAGCACTGAGTGATGGTTTTGTCTTAGATTCAATTCAATATATGTATGACAACTATCCTTGGATCAACTTTAATTTTCATATCCAAGACAGTGAAACTGTGTCAAATATGATTATGGAGGCTGAAATTGACTTTGGGATTTTATTAAACCCTAAAGGACATCATCAATTAGAGGTTCTCTCTTTTGTAGAAATCCCAATCGGTTTTATTTTACCTAAAGATCACCCTTTAACAAAAAATGAGAAAGTCTATCTATCAGATAGTGTCAACTATAAGCACTTGATTCCTGGCGCACCTTTAATTATTCATGATTACGCACAGACCTTGTATAAGCATCATAAGTTTAGCCCTCAGCATCACTTACATTGTAATGACATCCGAATGATGATGTCATTAATTCAAAAGAACTTGGGCATTGGTTTATTGTCATTTATTGATGCTTATCCTTATTTAGAGCGCGACGAGCTGGTTTTTAAGCCAATTCGAGAAAAACGTTTATATCCATTAACACTAGCTTTATGTGTTGCACCAAAACGACAACTTTCACGCGTATCGCAAATTATGATTAAGCATCTTATTGAACAAATCGAAGCATTTAAGCTCAAGTTGATCCCTTATCAATAATCAGGTTTGGGTATGTTGTAATACAAATCATTGATTTAAAGAAATGAACAACAGCCCCTTAAGCAACAAAGCAATGACGTGTAGCTGAGTGATGACTAGCAATAACTCCCTAAACATATATATGAATCAAAAGTGTTAAATTTCCAATGCTGAATTTAGATTTAGTAATTTAAATTCAGCATCGACCTAGCAACATTTAATCTAAAGGATTTCCGATAATATTACTGATAATGCCACGCATAATATGTGGACCTTGTTCTTGACGTAAATCTTGATACCATGCTTCGGTCACAGCCTCATCTTTCATATGGGTCACATCACAGCGCTTACGGGCACGTAATACCAACTCATTGGCGCGCTCATTACGTTTATTTTGATATCGTTTTAAGGCATCCTCTACACCTAATGTATTGATTTGCAAAGCGCGTGCTAAGTAAATTGCATCTTCCATGGCTTGGCAACCGCCTTGACCAATATCAGGTGTGGTACTATGAGCCGCATCCCCCATAATTACCACTCTGCCTTTATAAAACTGGGTAAAAGGTTCAATATCATGAATTTCTACTCGATTGGTTTTTTGCTCATCAATCGCTTCAATTAAGTTTTGAACAGGCTGGCACCAGTCCTTAAAATATTGTTTAAATAGTATTTTATATTGGGCTTTACTGTTTTCCAAACCTACAGGTAATGGCACATCAAAGAAGAAGTAAAAACGTTGATCTGCCACTGGCATAAGCGAAACACGTTTCCCCTCTCCAACAAATGTTGTCCATTGATCTGCTTGGGCTAAATTATCTGAAATTTCCACTAAACCATTCCAATTGACATAACCAGCATAACGACGTTCAACCTGTTCACCCAATACATATTGGCGCGTTAGCGAATGTGTTCCATCCGCACCAATTAACAATGCTGTGATGACTTCACTGCCATCTGCAAACTGAACTTTTATATGTTGATCTACTTGTTCTAGTGCAACCATTTTTTTCCCAAGATGAATATCGTCACGGCCAAATTCATCCATCAACATGTTTTGTAAATCTGCACGTGAAACTGGATAAGGCCGTTGTCCGACCTCTTCAATCAAAGGCATTAAACTAAACTGAGTCATGTGCTCACCAGTTAGTCCATCGATATAGGCTAAATGATCCATTTGACCACCGAGTTTGGCAACTTGATTCGTTAAGCCTAAATAATTCAGGCACTTAACGCCATTTGACCATAAAGAAATAGCAGCACCTACAGCTAGAATTTGTTCAGTTTGTTCATAGATGGTGACCGTATGTCCGAATTTTTTTAGTGCAATACCTGCGGTTAATCCCCCCATACCTGCACCAATAATAGTAATCTCCATCTATTTCTCCTCTGTCTGTATCTTTAACACTTATGACTAAAATGCTAAAAACGTGCCATTTATTTAAAAATTACAACATTCGTCAAGCAAAGTTGGCATAGGCTATGCATGATGAGGACGGTAAGATATTGTTTTTATGAGTGCTTATTGAACTTTAAGCACCCATATCAATGAATAAAATGATATAAATCGCAATATGAATGGTAAATAAATATGGCAACTTTACTTGCACCAAGTTTTGAGCTTCCTGCACATTTACAACAATGCACCAATTTGGCAGATCCCCGAATTGGTACAAAAGTACTTGAATGTTCAGATGATTTTTTTGCAGAAGCACAACGAATGTTGCAATTTAATCCACCCATTTTTGTAGAAGATAAATTTGATGATCACGGCAAATGGATGGATGGATGGGAAACCCGTCGTAAACGACATGCAGGCTATGACTGGGCAATTATTAAATTAGGCGTTGCTGGAAAAATTACAGCATTTGATATTGATACCACTTTTTTTACTGGGAATTACCCTGCTTCTGCTTCAATTGAAGCCTGTTATGCACCAAATGGGGACTTAAGCAATGCACTTTGGCAACCCATTCTAAATAATTCTATTCTTGGCCCAAGCCAACACCATATTTTTAACATTAAAAATTCAGCAGTCTTTACCCATGTCCGCTTAAATATTTTTCCTGATGGGGGTATTGCACGTTTTCGCGTCTATGGCGAAGTGCAAATACAGATTCAAGATCATCAAAAAACATTAGATTTACTGGCACTAGAAAATGGTGGACGCGTGATTGCCTATAGCGACGCCCACTTTGGTCATCCTCGTAATTTGATCAATCCGAATCGTGGAATCAATATGGGAGATGGTTGGGAAACCAAACGTCGCCGTGCGCCTGGATTTGATTGGTGTATTTTAGCACTCGGTCAAAGTGGTGTAATTGAAAAAATTGAAATTGATACTGCACATTTCAAAGGAAATTTCCCTGCTCAAGTTTCTATTCAGGCGATATATATTGAAAATGCGACTGATCCACAACTAATTCCACAAAGTATGTTTTGGCCATTTCTACTCAATGCTCAGGATATGCAAATGGATCATATTCATGATTATGTAGCCGACATTTTAAAGCATGAAAAAATTTCACATATTCGTGTCAATATGATTCCAGACGGTGGTATTAGTCGTATCCGATTATGGGGTAAAATTATAGAGTGATTTTATGAAATATATTCAAATTCAACCTTTAACAGCTGAAGCTTTTGCCCCATTTGGTGAGGTCATTGCTTGTACTGGCAATGATTTTTTCCATATCAATAGTGCGCATACGGAACGTTATCATGCTTTATCCTTGGCTCAAGCGACCAACGCTGAAATCGGATTGAGTATTTTTCGAAATATTCAAAAAACCCAAGTGCCTTGTGAAATTCAAATGCTTGAACGACATCCGATTGGTTCACAGGCATTTATCCCGATGCAAGGTCAATCTTTCTTGGTTGTTGTTGCAGCCGCTTTGGACCAAGACCAACCTGATCTTGAACATATTTACGCCTTTATTAGCAATGGTCTACAGGCTGTAAACTATCGCGCAGGCACTTGGCATCATCCGTTATTGACACTAGAAGCACCCAGTGATTTTACGGTAATCGATCGGATCGGTGAGGGTCACAATTGTGATGTTTTTCAGTTTAATGAAAATATTGTCCTGACTTTATAAGCAATAAGCATCATTTCATAACATGAATTCAAAATGCTAATGGGGCGAAATTAGCTTTAAAAGTATTGATTAAAAACTTTTTTTGTATGTTCTTAAACTTCAGAGCAACATTGTTTTATGTTGCTCTGATTGGAAAATTTATTCTGAGTTTAACTTAATCAAATAAAATCATGATCAGATAAAAATCGTTTTAAAAATGATATTTAATCAACGCACTGACATTGTTTTCATCTTTGCCAGAGATTCCATATTTATTATTCCAAACTGAATACTCAACGCCTAAATACAATTTAGTATCTGGTGAAATATGTTTACCCGCATTCCATTTCCATTGTGTAGTCCAGTTTAACTCACTGGCATGGTCATCTTCTGCAGTTGACCAATCAAGAAAACCATCGACAAGAAAATCTTCTGATGCGATTTTAAATGGTACACCAAAGGCAAAAGTCAGCTGATAATCGTCATCCGTATTCTTATAATTGTCTGCTTTATAGAAGTTTAATTGTGCATACTGGAAATATGGAATTGCTAAATCTACCCCGATCCCATACAGATAATTGTTAAAACCTTCACCACCTTCCCATGTTGTGGCAATGAGAACGTCTTTGATTGGACCCACTTCCAACTTATGCCCTGAAATAGCACCCAAGCTCAATCGTGGTGACACTTCAAAATACGTCTCATTACCTGAAACATCATTATTGGTACGATCCGCAAATGCAAAGAAATCCCCATATTTTAATTTGGCTGCATATTCAAAAGTTATGGTCGATTGGTCGTCTTCCCGAGCAATCAGTTCATAGTTTTTTCCATATAAACCTGTAATGCTAAAGTCTTGCCAAATAGGTGCAGCATGAGTGCTAAAAGCAGTGCAAACTAAAGTTGAAAGCGCAGCAAATTGTGTTAAGTTCATTTTATAAATTCCCCATCAGAAATAACGGTAAACACTTGTGTGAATAAGCAAAAACAAAGCCAATTTTTACACTTGGTCAAAATTTATTAAAAAAAACCCAAATCAATGGGCTTTAAAATCATAAAATAATCTAATTCTATAAAAGCTAGCTACCACGATACGTGGAATAAGCAAATGGGCTGATTAATAAAGGAATATGATAATGTTGTGCCAAATCAAGGACTGAAAAATGAATCACAACTTTTGGGAAAAACGTTGCTAAGGCTAAACGGTCAAAATATTCAGCAGTATAAAAAACCAAACTATAATCCCCTGTTTTAATTCCACTTAAATTAAAATCTGCTACCCGTCCATCTTCATTGGTCCTTGATTCTGCAACAATATTGTCTTGGCTATCCAATAATTTTATCAGAACATTTACGGCAGGCTTGCCAAGATGCGTGTCTAAGATATGGGTACTGATCATGTTATTTCCTTTCTAAACATTATTTTAATGCAATCAATTATTTAAGCTTTCATTTTCACTCAGTTCTTGATTGAGTCTTAACATTGCAATTTCACCAAGTTGTTGTTTAACAATACGCTGTTCTGTTTCAGGATCATTTAATAAACGATATTTCAGTGCTTGTAGAATTTCAGTCTGATCTAAGCCCTTAGCACGAATTAAAAAAATATGACCAAATTTCTTTTCATAAGCAATATTGCCTTGCAATAAAGCATGTTGTGTTTCAGTGTTCTGTTTTATTGCTGATTGCTCTTGATGAGAAAATGCTTGCTCTTTTTCACTCAGCACTGCCTGAGCCTTTTTTTCACCGATCCGTGGGTGTGTCGCTAATGCATTTACAATTTCTAACCATGTCCAAGTTGAGGCTTGTATTTTTGCAAAATCCATTAACGCTTGAGTGTTGACAAATGGACGTTGTGACAAAATTTCATCTGACCAACGTTGAATGTGCACACAATGCTTGAGCAAGCTTGTAAGCTCTTCTGATGATGCTTGATTAAATTCTTCTATTTTCACGAATAATACCTATGCTTGAGTTCGCTAAAATTTTCAAACACTTTTATATAAACTTTGCTGCGCGCTTTACTGCATTCAATTAAAAATAAAGTGCTTACCTTAAAAGCCACATCCTCATAGCGACAATTATGCGGCTGGATGGTGTTTAAACCAATGTTCAGCGATATCACCGCGACGACAGATCCAGACTTTTTCATGTGCCTGTATATAATCTAAAAAACGCTGTAATGCTTTAAAACGACCGGGACGTCCCAGGATACGACAATGCATTCCAATCGATAGCATTTTCGGCTCCGTTTCACCTTCTGCATAAAGCACATCAAAGGCATCTTTTAAATATTGGTAAAATTGCTCGCCACTGTTAAAACCAGCAGGCGCGCAGAACTTCATATCATTACTTTCTAAAGTATATGGAATGATCAGGTGCGGGCGGCTTTGGCCTTGTAAATCGGTTAAGTTTGTCCAAAATGGCAAATCATCACCATAGTAATCGCAGTCATATTTGATCTGTGGAAATTCAGCCAATAATTTACGAGTATTTGGGCTATCTCGTCCTGTATACCAACCCATAGGTGTAGTGCCAAATAAGGTTTCTAGAATACTGATTGCTTGATCAATATGCTGACGTTCCGTTTCAATATCTATATTTTGGTAATTTAGCCAACGCTGTCCATGTGAAACCACATCGTAATGGGCTTGTTGAATGGCTTCCACAATATATGGATTACGTGCCAGCGCCATACCCACTCCAAATATGGTCATGGGTAAGTTACGCTTTTTAAACTCATGATGAATACGCCAGAATCCTGCACGAGCGCCATATTCATACATCGAATCCATCGACATATGCTTGTCAGGAAAACTTGCTGCTCCCACGATATCAGATAAAAACTGCTCAGAACCGGCATCACCATGTTCGATATGGTTTTCAGCACCTTCTTCATAGTTAAGAACAAACTGTACCGCTATTTGGGCTTGATTTGGCCATGCTACTTTGGGTACTTCACCGTGATAGCCAATGAGATCTCGTGAATAGGGAGTATTTTGGATTTGGTCTATTAAGTCTTGCCCACGTAAATAAGTTTTATTCACTCAAACCGCCTTTAAACTTTTCAATCACCATTTTTTAGTGTGAATGATCAAGCAGTTTTTATGCCAATCTCCTCATGCTTTAGTTAACGGGTTGGAAAATTAACTGCATGTGATGACTTGTTCCCTTGAAAATATAGTGGTGTTTTCCAATTTGAAAACTTAGATTAGGTTGAAGAGCACTTTCCTGCTGAGTACGTACAATCATCGAATTATTTTCATTCGATTCTTTTAACAAGAATTGATAAATTTTATCCGTCATCTCTGCATCTAATAATTTATGCTGGATTCTATTTTGTAGATATTGATCTAAACGTTTTATATAAAATTCTATAAGTTTTTTATCACCAGAACTAAAAACAGTCTCAAAATTATTTAAAGAAGCCACTTCATTATTGACTGAGCTTAATCCTGTGGTTTTAATTGCGCCCACTTCAAATTGATCAGTCCGTTCAAAAACTAGATTAAGGCTTTCAAGACTATCTGAGAAATTTGCATCTTGTTGTGAATATTGTTCATAAATATCATGAAAAAGTTTTTGATATTCCTTAGATATAGAAGCGTAATCATAGAGATTAAAGTATTGCACCTTACTCACATCGGCTAAGTATTCTGCACATTTTTTCCCACATTGATCTTTTTGTTGTTGACTGATTGCATTGGTCATTAAGTACTGTGTATAAAATTGATGTGCATCATCTAGATATTGAATCTTATGAGTCCATTTATATTTCACTAAACTTGCATCGCCTGCTGCAAGGTAGGTTTCGTATCTCAGAACATTTCTCTCTTTAGGTAAATCTTTCTCCCATAAATCATGATATTGATTCAAAATTTTAACACCTGATATTGTGAAGTCAGAAGCTGCTAAAGCACAATTTTTATCTTCCAAATAACCCAAAAGATCTGAAACAAAAATTACATCCATCGAATACACATCTATTTTTTCAGAATTTGGGCGATTTAAAAATTGATGTAACATGTTAAGAGGCATATAGCGATCAAGCCCCTTACATTGTGTTTCAAGAGGTTGCGCAAATTGAGTTAAATCTGACTTTAAAGCCGCAATATCTGCATATATCGATACAGGTATAAAAGTAAAAACCGTCAATAGCGCAATTTTTCTTATTATAAAATTCATAATTTTATTCTCATTTTATTTAAAAATAAAAAACTCTGTATTGTTTAATTGATGATTTAACAATGCATAACGAAAATCACGCATTAATTGTGATGATAACTCTCGCTTTTGCTCAACCAGCATTTTAAATAACTGTAAAAACTGACCATGACTAAATACCAGTAAATGATCATGTTGATAATGCGCTTTTAGGGAATCCAAGTGCACAATAAAGTCCGTAACGCGATAATAAAAATTTGCAAAAGATTCAGCACCTTCACTTGTAACTAAATTGACATCTGCTTGATTCCAATAATCATCTACCCAAGGTTTTCGTTCCTCTAAAGTGGTATTTTTACATCGCATATCGGATAAGTAAGAAAACTCATGGATATCCAAAATTTGAGGTGTAATCTGATCACGTAATAAAATTGGGTCAGCTGTTAGACGTGTACGGATAAATGGAGAGACATAAATCTGCTTTGCTGGAGGTAAAACATCAATAAGTTTTTGCGCCTGTTCATGTCCATATTCGGTTAAGGGAATACTTGCATGTGACTCAGTTTTACCATTTACATTCCCTAAACTTTGCGCATGGCGAATTAAATAAATGCTCATATCAACCTTGACTATTTTAATTTTTAGACAACATTTTGAAAAGAATGATAATTCAAAATGAATCATCTGGAATTAACACACGTTTTCAGAACAACATTTGAAAAAGCAAGTCATATTAGTGCTCAAGAAACAAAGTTTTCTCTACTGCTCTTCGATTTACTAAACCTTGTACCGTTTTGCCACCTGCCTTGATCCAAACATCAAATTGATGACTGGCAGCGTGATAATCAGAGGTATTCAATAATTTTAATAAGGTTGAGTTTTTAAAAGCACCAATACCTATGTTATAGCTCAATGAAACCAACGCATCAAACTGATTTTGATTTAAAGGAACGTTTACAGCAGAACTTACTGCTTGTTCAAAACGCCTAAGATCATGTTGCATATAGTTTTTTGCTTGTTCAATGGTACAAGTATCCCCATACTGAACAGCTTTTCCATGCGGGTAAATCGTTGTTCCATAACCGATAGTACAAACCCCGACGCCATCATCATAGGCTTTGAGCTCTAATCCCTCAAAACCACAAATCAAATCTACACCTTGAGGGCTGACTTGAGTAATTTGATCTTGTGCAAAGCCAATCTCCGTAGCACCTGTATCCACGGCCACTGCAACGTCTGAACGAGAATAAGCTTGATGATGTTTATTCAAATCGCGCTGTTTTTCATTCAATAGTTTTGAAAACAAAGTAGAAAATGACTTGGAAAAAAATTTAGACCAAAATTGCGTCATCAATAAAACTCAAAAAAAGAAAAGGATTGTATCGCTGTACTTATACCAACCAATATTAAACATAGCTTTTTAAATTAATAAAGTTGTCTTTGGTTGCATTACGTAGAGACATATTGATTTCAAATAAAATAGTGCCTCTCTTATCATAAGAAAGGCATTTTTAAATTCGAATTATCTTGAATTAAAACAAGAAATAACGCTGTGCCATGGGTAATACTTCAGCAGCTTCACAAGTTAGATGTACACCATCGGCACGAACTTCATAGGTTTCAGGATGCACATCCATCACAGGACAATAGTTATTATGCTTCATGTCTTGTTTAGTGATGTTTCTGGTATTTTTACAAGGTGAAATTAACTTCCTTAATTGTAATTTTTCAGCAACACCTAGTTCAATTGCGGCCTGTGACAAGAAAGTAATACAGGTATTGTGCACGCCTCTTGGATATGCCCCAAACATTGGACGGTAATGTACCGGCTGTGGTGTTGGAATTGAGGCATTAATATCTCCCATTGGCGCTGCCGCAATCATTCCACCTTTAATGATCATTGATGGCTTTACCCCAAAAAACTCGGGTTTCCACAACACTAAATCAGCAAGTTTCCCTTCTTCTATAGAACCAATTTCGTGGCTTAAACCATGAGTAATGGCAGGATTTATTGTATATTTTGCAATATAACGCTTCACCCGATTATTATCATGATACTGATTATCGCCTTCTAATGGTCCTCGTTGCACTTTCATTTTATGCGCCGTTTGCCAAGTACGTAAAATCACCTCACCCACACGCCCCATGGCTTGAGAGTCAGAAGACATCATTGAAATTGCGCCGAGATCTTGCAATATATCTTCTGCGGCAATCGTTTCACGACGAATACGGCTCTCAGCAAATGCGACATCTTCAGCTATCGCTGGATCTAAATGGTGGCAGACCATGAGCATGTCTAAGTGTTCATCAATGGTATTGATAGTATATGGGCGGGTTGGATTGGTTGAAGATGGCAAAACATTTGCCTGACCAATGGCTTTTAAAATATCAGGCGCATGACCGCCACCCGCGCCCTCAGTATGATAAGTGTGAATAGTACGATTTTTAAATGCCCCCAGTGTTTCTTCAAGAAAACCACTTTCATTTAAAGTATCGGTATGAATCGCAACTTGTACATCATATTCATCTGCCACAGTTAGACAATTATCAATTGCAGCAGGGGTAGAACCCCAGTCTTCATGCAATTTCAGCCCCACCACACCTGCTTTAATCTGCTCCGCAATCGGTTCAGGTTGACTTAAATTACCTTTACCCAATAAGCCAATATTCATAGGTAAATCATCAATGGCTTGCAGCATGGTTGAAATATGCCATGGCCCTGGTGTTACCGTTGTCGCCGATGTTCCTGCAGCGGGACCAGTACCACCACCAATCATGGTTGTTGTTCCTGACATTAACGCTGTTTCAACTTGTTGTGGGCAAATCCAGTGAATATGGGTATCTATTCCACCTGCTGTAAGTATTTGCCCTTCACCGGCAATCACCTCAGTGGCCGCACCTAATGGAATGGTAATATCGGGTTGAATATCCGGATTGCCAGCTTTACCTATTTTCCAAATTCGCCCATTTTTCAATCCTACATCGGCTTTAATAATTCCCCACCAATCGACAATCAACGCATTGGTAATCACCGTATCTGCAACATCTGCTGCAAGTAATTGAGATTGCCCCATCCCATCGCGAATAACTTTGCCGCCCCCAAATTTAACTTCTTCACCATAGGTGGTGAGATCTTGTTCAACTTCTATAAAAAGTTCGGTATCTGCTAAACGTACTCGATCCCCAACGGTAGGACCAAACATTTCAGCATAAGCTCGACGTGACATTTTCATTTTGATTATCCTTTTAGTCCAACTTACCCATCACACGCCCTGCGAAACCATAGACTTCACGTTTTCCGACCAGTGCAACGATTTCAACATCACGTCGCTGCCCCGGCTCAAACCGAACCGCTGTACCCGCTGCAATATTTAAACGAAAACCTTTGGCACGTTCACGATCAAATTGCAAAGCATCATTGGCTTCATAAAAATGAAAATGTGAACCCACCTGAATCGGTCGATCACCTAAATTTGACACTGAAATTTTCAGTACTTCACGACCGACATTCATTTCAATATCACAATCAGGTGTAATAATTTCACCAGGGATCATGTGCTTATCCTAATTTTTTAAAAAGTATTCTATATAATCGGTTGGTGGACTGTGACGAGCTTCGAGCCATCTGGAAAAGTAGCCTCTACCTGCACTTCGGCAATCATCTCAGGCACACCCTCCATCACATCATCACGACTGAGCAAGGTAGTGCCAAAATGCATCAACTCACTGACAGTCATTCCATCTCGCGCACCTTCAAGCAGTGCTGCGGAAATAAATGCAATAGATTCAGGATAATTGAGTTTTAGTCCACGTGCTTTACGACGTTCTGCAACCAAACCCGCTGTAAAAATCAGCAGTTTGTCTTTTTCAGTAGGATTGAGTTCCATATGTGTTTCCTAAAGTTCTTGCATTTTTTATGCAAAATATGTGCTCAGTTTTAAATTAAACACGCAGATTTTATTTCTAAAAGACGAACTTTAAATGAATCAAGTTCGCCAAATTCGTGGAAATGCTTCATCCAAATCAAACCAATATCGCCTCAATCTGGCACGAATTGCTGCAAAAGCATCATGACAATGTCGAACATCATCACCTAAAAAACGTGCACTGATGACATCACCCAATAAGGTTAACCTGACAGGCATATCCATTCGCATCATCAACTCACGAATTAAATCGATATGTGCCTCTAAATAAATGTTTGCTCGGAATTTTTCAGGAGGAACTGCCCATAAACTTCCCATAACGGCATGATTATTCATGCCTAGACAAGAACTTAGCCAACGATCATTGCCTTTAAAACTCAATGTGTCTGCCACCAGTAATTGCTGATTTCGCCATAATTTTAAATGACTGTGATAAGCACCAGATTGGAATTTTTCATTTCGAGCTTGTCGACCAATCACCAACATATCCCAACCGATAAAGCTTGCTGTCTGATCAAGCTGAATCAAGGTTTCTGAGTGAGCATTGGCACCATCAAATAACATGGTTTCTTGAGGAAGCCATTCAAACACAGCATTGTGTTTAACTGAGATATGGATATGTTGATAAGCTTGTTTGCCATTGGTTCGATACCATTTACCTGCACCAGGGGTCGTGACTAAGGCATGGGCAGCAACATCAACATTAATCTCAAATGTTAAATGATCGCCACCTGCAATACCCGCAGGCGGATGGACAATAATCGCATGACAAATCCCAGTTTTTTCAGGCCAAAGCATCTTTTGCACACGTACAGGTCCAAAATGTCTACGATGGGCTAGTACTGTCCGCTCAGTTTGAGCCTGAAAACCCAATTCTAGTTTTGCATACCAAAGGCGCTGATCAGGAAGATGTTCCACTAAACTTATCATGGCCGCCTTTATAAATGGATATCAGCAATTAAGCGCTTAAACATTAAGCCAAACCAATAACTGCAACGACCGCAGCCAAAGTACCAATAATTTTCTTGCCATATGGAACGTACTTTTTAATAAAAGCACCAATGCCTAAACCACCCGCATAGATCAATGTCATTGCTGTCACCATGCCTAAAATCAGTAAGCTGGCATGACCGGATTGGCCTAGTTCAGTTCCATGCGCAACACCGTGAAAACTTGCCAATAAAACTGCTGCAATAGGTAAAACTTGATTTGTTTTTGTCCAAAGCGCTACAGCCAGTAAAACCAATGAAGCAATGATGCCGTATTCAGCAATTGCTGCTGGAATAAATCCTTGGCTACCGATCATAAAACCAACCACCATCGCTGAAGCTAAGCCTATCAAGCCAAAAAGCTTCCAGCGTTGATTTGCTGTCCACATCAATACCCCAAATGCGATTGCCATCATCAAATGATCTAAACCTGTAAATGGATGAATAAAGCCCGCCCAAAACCCAGTATGGTGATCATGTCCAGGATGAGCCAAAGCCAATACAGGTAAATATGCAGCACATGCCATCAGAGTTTTTTTAAAAATACGCATTCAAATTCTCCTTTGATTATTTTTAAATTCAAATAGTTACAATTATTTTAATATCGCGACTAAGCTTTAAATAAACCTTGTTTTTCAATAAACTCAATGATTTGGTTTAAACCAGCTTGAGTTTTCATATTTGAAAATAGAAAAGGTTTATCACCACGCATGCGTTTTGCATCTTGATCCATCACATCGAGATTTGCACCGACCATTGGGGCTAAATCTGTTTTGTTAATAATCAATAAATCCGACTTGGTAATTCCTGGACCACCTTTACGTGGGATCTTTTCACCACCTGCAACATCAATCACATAAAGGGTTAAATCAGATAATTCGGGACTAAACGTAGCGGCTAGATTATCTCCACCACTTTCGATAATAATCAGCTCTAAACCATTAAATTTTTCACAAAGATCATCAATTGCAGCCAAATTAATTGAAGCATCTTCACGAATTGCAGTATGCGGACAACCACCTGTCTCAACACCAACAATACGTTCTGGTGACATCGCTTCATGACGAGTTAAAAAATTAGAATCTTCTTTGGTATAGATATCGTTGGTCACAACCGCCATATTATATTTGTTGCGTAAAGCAAGGCATAAATTTAGGGTTAATGCTGTTTTACCTGAACCAACAGGACCACCTATTCCAACACGTAAAGGGCTACGTTCTGTCATCATTTTTTCCTTTTCTATACTTCATTCTCTATAAAAGTAGGGAATGAACCGTGTCATTTATGATCTAAATAATCGTGAATATAAAGTTTCATGCGACATACTTAACATCGCATAATTGGGCAAGGCACTACTTAGCGCATCATCTTCTAAGGCCAAGGCACGTACTACGGCTTGAGGAATTAGGCCATGTAAGTGCCACAAAATTCTTTGACCACTCATTTGCCCTAAAGGGACAGTTTTTACTGCACCTAGCACTTGATTTTCTAAAACAGTAAAGCTATATGCTGTTAGGACATCCACCAGATTAAGCTTCAACGTTCCGCATAAATGTGCGTAAACTGGTACAAAACCAAACTGCTTTTTAATCTCAGGTTGCTGTTTTAAAACATCACGAATCCAAGCATTCAAAGAAAATGCCAACTGCTGAGATTCAGCCCGTAATTCTTTTGATTCACGGCTTGCTTTATAAAAGTTAGCCCAATTTAAAAATTCTACCTCGTCTAAATAATGTTGCATTAAACGTTTTAAAACGGGTAGTTCAAACCTAACCAGCAACATTTCCAGTACTTCTTCAAAATAAGCGATACTGCTTGCTTCATCATGAATCAAACCCTGATCAATCGCACTTTCCACCCCTTGCGAATAGCAATATGCACCGATGGGTAAGGCTGTCGATGACAAGGTCAATAGACTTAGTAGTTGCGATGCGTTAGTGATGGACATGATGTAAAGCCTTAATTGGGCTTAAACGATGATCATGCTGATGTTGGGCATATGCCCCACTTTCAGGTTCAAATGGATGTTCTACTTCATCTACTGTCAACCCTAAACCTTGGATCATTTCTGCAAGGACATGATCAGGTTCAAAATAAAGTGCAGTTGGGGAAAGCATTAACGGAACATGGCGATTTCCCAGATGATATGCAGCTTTAAGTAAGTCAAAACTATGCAGTGCCGAAACTTGCATTAATTTTTCAGCTTTGGCATCTACACGTAACACTTCACCTTGTTCAGTTGCAATATAAGAACCACTACGCAAAATGCCTGTACGTGGTAAATCCGCACCAATATCGCGCCCATTATTTAAAGTTGCACGAAAACGGCTCTTTTGCCGAGTATCAAAAGTCAATTCAATACTTTCAGCCTCAATGTTTGACTCTATATGGTCTAGACGTTGCGTATAAATTTTCATACTGATCCAATTACCTATGGCACTTGATTTAAAATGTTCCAAATTGATGCCAAAATTTTATTCATAAATATCGGTTTGCATTAAATTAAAGCATTTATCATGCCAGTTTTTAGAATCGTAAGAATTCAAAATGCATCTTATTTAGAACGCTAACCTAAAACCTGAGATCAAATTTACATGAGCGAGATTTCAATAAAAAATCAGAACAATTAAACGTTACAAAATAAAACCATAATAAAATTATGTGTATTTCACAAAAGCTTGAAATAACACAGTTTTGATCAACTAAAATTCTCATCGATAATTTGCGACTAACAACACAATGTGTTATCAATGAATAAATAATGACGGGGTCTGTTGACAATTCGTCTAGATTTGCGACTACGTGTGTTTTTTTGGTGATACTAGGCACGAAGTATGAAATTTAGTCATTCTAAATGAATATTTCGTAACGACGTAGCGG
The DNA here is from genome assembly GCF_058242925.1 of Acinetobacter sp. LipI_19. Taxonomy (NCBI): domain Bacteria; kingdom Pseudomonadati; phylum Pseudomonadota; class Gammaproteobacteria; order Moraxellales; family Moraxellaceae; genus Acinetobacter; species Acinetobacter sp. LipI_19. The sequence continues at coordinate 1,532,724 of NZ_JBZAYK010000001.1, read as the reverse complement.
CAAAAAAACACGCTAGTCCCGAAGGGTTGTGGCTAAAATTATCTCAGTCTGCGTTATGAAACTCGAAAATAGTCTCGCTATTCTCTTCGTTTCCTGCCTTGTCTGCTCAATTTTAGCTTACAACGCAAACCCTTTATGAAATGTCAACAGCCCCCTTAAAAGGAGAAACTTATAATGGCTTATCAACATATCCTTCTTGCTGTAGATGACTCTCCTATTTCTTATGCTGCACTTGAACATGCAGAGAAACTTGCACTTGCTTTTAACTGTAAAATTACTGTGATGAGTGTAATCGCAGTTGATCCTTTTAAAGGCGTCGATTTTTATAAAATAGCGCCTGCTGTAACTCAATATTTATTTGAAGCTGAAAAAAATGCTTTAGCACGTTTAAAAGATATTCAAGAAACTTTAGTTCACCATGGTGTAACAACAGTAGATACCAAAGTGGTACGTGAAGTTCCTCCTGCTACTGGAATTTTAGATGTTGCAGATGAACTAAATGTGGACCTTATTGTAATGGGCTCCCATGGACGTACTGGTCTGAAAAAATTCTTCTTAGGGAGTGTTGCACAAGAAGTGTTGTCTATTTCTCCACTGCCTGTGTTGATTATTAAATCTCCCCAAGAAGAAGCTTAGTTTTTATTTGAAATCTTAATTAAAAAGGTGTGATTATGAGTTATCAAAATATTCTTGTCCCAGTTGACGGTTCTGACATTTCTTTTTCTGCATTAAAACATGCTGCTGCGATTGCAAAAGCCTTTGGAAGCAAAGTCACTGCGATCAGTGTCGTTGCCGAAGACCCTTTTGCAGCTGCTGATTTCTACTATTCGCCAGATATGTTAAAAGATTACATTGAAGAAGCAATTAAAAATGCGGAAGAAGGTTTGGGCAAAGCCAAACAATTGGCTGAACAGCAAGGTGTTCAGATTGATACACAAGTCGTGAGAGACTCGGTTGCAGCAGAAACCATCATTAAAACTGCTGAATCATTAAATACAGATTTAATTATCATGGGATCACATGGACGTAAAGGCTTCCAGAAATTTTTCTTGGGTAGCTTTGCACAAGATGTACTAGGTCAAACTAAACTCCCTGTATTGATTGTCAAACAGTGATTGATTAAATTATCAGATAAATAAAACCCAGTTTAGCTGGGTTTTATTTATGCAATGTCCATAGCAAAGACAACTTGGGAAAATTATTAAACCGCGATAACTTTGACTAAAATGGTTTGAGATTCTTCAAAATCATCAAAAATTTGCTTACGGCTAAGTTCTTTGGACTTTACTTTAAAATTATGATTTTGATAGTGAATGATATCGGGAATTTGATCAAAATAATTTCCTTCGGCTTCAATACTTTCTTCAAATAAAGCGGTGCCAAGCTGATATTCTCTACTTTTTAGGACAACATACTTAACTGTCGTTTTCATGATTCGTACTCCATTTTCATATGCACTTTATTTTTATTTATATCACCTTTTGGCAGGTTTGAAATATATAAATTCACCATATTGCACAGTAATTCTACGATTGGCCCAAAAAAGGAAAACCCACCTGTTGAAGAGTGGGTTGACTGCATATTTACAGACTTTACGCTGATTATTCTTTTAAACTTTTTTTGATTGTTATTTAATGCTTATTCTTGGTTTTTGTTGTTTGTGCAGACATTATGGCAAATAAATATGACAAACCTATTTCAACCACAATTTCTTTTTAGTTATTTTATTATTATTGATAAAAATCAATCTAACATATTAATTTTTATAATTAATTAAATAAATACACGATGAGTATGCCTACTTTCCACATAGTTTTCTTGCAAATTTTTTCAATTTACTTATAGTTAAATTATTGAATATCAATAATTATTTTAGAGTCATACTTATGCTTTTAAAACAATGTTGTGATCTGCTTGAAAGAAAGAATTTAACAATCGCATTTATTGAAAGTGCAAGTTCTGGTTATTTATCCAGCCAATTTTCGATCTATAAAAACAGTGGTGCAGATATTTTATTAGGCGGTTTAGTCAGTTACGCCCCCTCTATTAAAATTTCAATTTTACAAGTTGATCCATCCCTCATCGAAAAATATAGTGCTGAATCAGTTGAAGTTACTCAAGCAATGGCAATTCAAGGAAAAAAGCTCTTTACAGCTGCAGATATCATTGTCAGTTGTACGGGCTTACTTAAACCAGGTGGTAGTGCGAGTCTTGAAAAACCAGAAGGTACTTTCTTTATCTCAATCTATTATCAAAACAGGTTATCAAATTTTAAATATTTTATTGAAGGTGAGCCGTTGACTCGACTAAATCAATTGACTGAGAATATTGCAAAGGAAATATTAAAAATCTTAAATATTGTTTAAGATTTATGCTATGCCTTAACTAAAATACAAATTACTGAAATATTTAATTCACTTTTTAACTAAAAAGCGTTAAATTTTACCTAGATTATCAACATATCAATAACACAAATGAGCTTATTAGGAAGCGGTATGAAACTTCAATTTGCAGTAATTTCTTCTTTAGCATGTTTAACTTTGGCGGGTTGTGCTGGCTCTTATCCAGAAAGAGTTGTTACAAAAGGCCCTTTAATCTGTGAAGCAAATGAAGTTTGCCCTGAACTATCTATGCGTTGGAAAGATGAAGTCCGTGATGGCTTTAAAATCACAGCAGAAATTAACAACCCAACAAAATATGATATTACCCAATTTGTTTTCTTAGTGGATGGCCAGCCGTATACATATTCAACCATTAACACGACCCAATATGCGGGTACAGTTTCATCAAACTCGATTAATGTTCCAGTCAGTTTTCTTAACTCATTCCGTAATGGTAAAGAAATTTCACTTAAATTGGTCACCAATCAGGGCGATGTTGAACGTTCAATCTTAAAGGCAGATGGTCAACAATCTTCTGCGTACCTAACGTTCTTAAAGGGTTATACAGGTCAAATTGTTACTCAATAAGACTGAGCAGAATAGATATAAAAAAACCAGACAAAATGTCTGGTTTTTTTAACTGAAAATCTTTAACTTAAAATAATGAATCCATTCGCATTGACCTAAATTTGTTAAGTAAAGACAAATCATTTGAAATTTACTCTCATAATTAAAGATATTTCAAAACTAAAATACCCTCTCTTATCTCAAATATATTTGCTATTTAGGTTCAATTGGGGCAAATGGTGCAACCACATCCGCATTTTGTGCACGGTGACGCATAAAATGATCCATCAATACAATGGCAAGCATGGCTTCAGCAATAGGTGTCGCACGCACGCCCACACAAGGATCATGCCGACCTTTGGTGAGGACATCTGTATCTTCACGATCTAGATTGATGGTTTTTCCTGGTGTGGTAATACTTGCGGTTGGTTTTAACGCAATCGCTACGCGAATGGTTTGACCTGAAGAAATACCCCCGAGAATACCACCAGCATGATTGGCTAAAAACCCATCGGTGCTAAGTTCATCACGTGTTTGATGACCAAATTGTTCTGCAACTGCAAAACCATCACCAATTTCAACACCTTTCACCGCATTGATTGACATCATGGCATGGGCAATATCAGCATCTAAACGATCAAATACGGGTTCACCCCAACCTACAGGTACTTTTTCTGCAAGGATTTCAAGCTTTGCACCACAACTGGTACCCTGTTCACGCAATGATGTCACCAGCGCTTCAAAACGTTGAACTGCATTGACATCACCACAGAAGAATGGATTATTGGGAACTTCATTCCAATCTAAAGCTTGTGCTTTTTCTGTACCAATTTGCGTCACATGCCCACGAATCACAATCGCAAATTTCTCAAAAAGAAATTTCTTTGCAATCGCACCCGCTGCCACACGCATCGCCGTTTCACGTGCACTTGAACGACCACCACCACGATAATCACGGAAACCATACTTTTGCGTATAGGTGTAATCTGCATGGCCTGGACGGAAAGTTTGCGCAATATTGCCATAATCTTTAGATTTTTGATCTGTATTACGGATCAATAAACCAATCGAAGTTCCTGTCGTTTTACCTTCAAAAACTCCAGAAATGATTTCAACCTCATCTGGCTCTTTACGCTGAGTAGCAAACTTAGACGTTCCCGGTTTACGACGATCTAAATCAATTTGTAAATCTTCAGCAGATAATTCAAGACCCGGTGGCACACCATCAACAATTGCCATCAAGCCTACGCCGTGAGATTCACCACAAGTCGTTACACGGAAGAGTTGTCCAATACTGTTACCTGCCATGCTTACGACTCCTTAAGCTTGAATAGATTGAATAAATAAATCACGGAATGTACGACATTGTTCAGCAGTCAAAGCAAAAATACCTGTACCGCCTTTTTGGAACTGTAACCAGTAAAAATCAATCGTATTAAAATTCTGTTTCATTGCCCATTCTGAGTTACCTACTTCAATCACGATTAAACCGTCTTCAGTTAAATAATCAGCAGCTTGAGCCAACATTTTTCGAACTAAATCCAAACCATCTTGACCAGCAGCTAAAGCAAGTTCAGGTTCATGATGAAATTCATCCGGGAGATCTGCCATATCTTCGGCATCCACATACGGTGGATTTGAAACGATCAAATCATATTGATTTTCAGCTGGAATTTTGGCAAACAAATCTGACTCAAGCAAAGCCACCTGATATTGCTTATTGTGGTGCTCCGCATTAATAGAAGCCACTTCTAATGCTTCTTTAGAAATATCAGTTGCATCTACTTCTGAATCAGGGAATGCATATGCCAGCGCGATCGCAATACAACCTGAACCCGTACACATATCTAAGATACGCTGTGGTGTTTTTGGATTTGGGTTTTCAGGTAAATTATTCACGCCTGCACGTGTTTGTCCATTTTCATCTAAACAATAAGGTGCAAAACGGTTTTCGATCAATTCAGCAATCGGTGAACGAGGAATTAACACACGCTCATCAACATAGAATGGCTTACCAAAGAAATAAGCGAGGTTAAGTAAATAAGAGGTTGGAATTCTTTCATTTACACGACGTTCGAGTAAATTTAAAAACTCAGCTTTTTCACTTGGCAATAATTTTGAATCTAAAATTTCAGCATCCGCCTTCCATTCTAAAGAAAGCGTCTGTAACACCAAGGCAGAACTTTCTGCAAAATAATCTTCTGTACCTTGACCCAAATGTGCATCGTATTGACGTAAAGCTGTAACCCCAAAACGAATAAAATCACGAATTGTTGATAGGTTTTCAGCAGCTTCCTGTAAATGTTCAGGGCTAATAGTCGGTCGATCCACTTAAGGTTTCTCCAAGGTCATATTTTTAAACGCCTTATGATACCTTGTTTTGCATGACATTTATAATGCTTTACGACAATTTACTTAGCAATTATTTTATAGCGCAATAAAGCACTATAAACGATAGCTTTGTTTCTCTAAGATATTGGCTCTATTGACTGTTTGTTTAAGCGCACAATTGTAATACTTCATTTTATAATCATCTGAAACTGATTTATTCGACTCATCACACTGCTGTTCTCGAAGTTTAAGCCATTGTTTCTGATATTTCTTTTGAACTTTCTGTTGCTTATCTGTATACAGGTCCAGTGTCTGTTTAAATAATGATTTCAAACGATCATCTTGTTTACTCAACTCTATTTTCATACAACTGGCAAGTGTTGCTGAGCTCGAACCTGCCGAATTCATACAGTTTAAATACTCTGAACTATAGCCGATCGCCTGTATTTGCATCGGCAATAATACAACTAAACTGATACCCCAATATTTTAAATACATCCAATTCCCTATCCCAAAATCATTATTTTAATTCAAAAACTCTTAATCCAAAGAACTAAGGCGCTAATTTTAAATAATCAGCTATGTAGAAGAGTGTAAAAGATTTGAAACTAAATACAATCATTGTAGATAAATTGTGGTTAAAAATTGATTTAAAGCAATCAACTTTGTTACACCATATCACTAATTTTTCAGATTTATTTTCAAGCTATTATTATATGTTTTAAAAAAATCGATCTTCATGGTTATAAAATATCAACTTATTTGTGGCTAAATTGCTGAGATTGAGCACTTAACTTGAAATTAGGTCATTTCACCTTTATATATACAATAAGTTTTTAAATATTTATGAATTTAGTTAATTTATGAGCTACAAACATAATAACCTCATGGCAATGCGTCAGTCATGGTGGGATGATGAATCCACTCCAAATGTCAAAATTGAAAAGCAATTTTTTCAACAAACCCTTACAGAACAAGGTGTTTATGAACCGGCTTCTCTAGATGATGTAAAATATTTTTTCTTTAGCTTGCCAAGCATAATCATTGTTAAAGGTTATGCACTGGGTTTTACCAATCAAAGTGTTAAGGATCTGATCATTAATTACATTGCTTCTAATAAGCAAGGTTTAATACTTCGGAAAGAGCTCAAAATCCAATTTAGAATGTAAATTTTAATATTGCTTAGGCTATTTTGATGAAATTAATTTAATTCCTCCATTCAGCGAATTGAACTGTTTAAATACAGTCATTCCATGTAATATTCCTTACAATTAGTCATCTTTTTATCTTTTCGAATCTCTTTTAAAGGATTTTATCTTCATGTCAGATCAGAACGAAAAGCTCAAACAGTTAAAAACCTCATCAATGGATCGTCGCTTATCAATCGCAAAAGCATCATTATTGGCAGGTACACGCTGGGCAGCTTCAAGTGCGAGTTCAATCTTTTCAAGTGAAGAAGAAAAAGAAAAAAAACGTAAACAAGCGATGAAGGAACAAGCCAATTACCTTGTTCAAGAAATTGGTAAGCTAAAAGGCTCAATTGTTAAAATCGGTCAAATGATGGCGCTTTATGGCGAGCATTTTTTACCTGAAGAAATTACTCAAGCATTAAACACCCTCAATAATCAAACAGTTGCCCTTGCATGGCCTGCGATTAAAGAGCAATTGGTCAGTCAATTGGGTTCAAAACTCAACGATCTCACCATTGATCATGAGCCGATTGGTACAGCTTCTCTGGCTCAGGTTCACCGCGCAACACGTAAGTCAGATGGATTAGAGTTGGTTCTTAAAATCCAATATCCAGGTGTAGCTGACGCCATAGACTCAGATATGAGCCTATTTCGAAATATGCTTAAATTGACACGTATGGTGCCACAAACCCGTGAGTTCGATCAGTGGTTTGATGAAGTTCGTGAAATGATGCATCGTGAAGTTGATTATAAAGTTGAAGCGGCAACAACCCGTCGTTTTGGCCAGCGACTTAAAGAAGATCCACGTTATGGCGTGCCACAAATTATTGATGACTATTGTACCAATCAAGTCCTGTGCATGACCTTTGAACGTGGTGTCCCCATCAACAGCCCTGTCATGTTATCTTTACCGCAAGAGCGCCGAAATCTTTTAGGTGAAGCATCACTTGAAATCGCAGTCCGTGAATTGTTTGAGTGGGGCGAAATGCAAACCGATCCTAACTTTGGTAATTACCTTGTTCGCTTGGGTAATGGTGAAGATATAAAAGACAAAATTATTTTATTAGATTTTGGTGCAATACGTCAGTTTGATGATCAACTCCTTGGTGTTGCCTGTAATTTAATTAAAGCCGGTTATAACCACGATGCTGAAGCTATGGTCAAGGCAATGTCAGGCTATGAGTTCTTTGATGCCATGCCCCTAAGCATTAAACCCGATATGGCAAAAGTATTTTTATTGGCAACAGAAGCCTTTAGTACACCTTTAAATAATCCAGATTTACCCGCTGGCGTGATGGATCAACATAATCGTTATGACTGGAAAAAAAGCCAGTTGCATAGCCGTGTGATGCAACGTGCTTCAAAATCAATGGCTTCACGTTACTTCAGTATTCCACCAAAAGAATTTATGTTTATCAGTCGTAAATTTATTGGTGCTTATACATTTATGACGGTGATTGAAGCAAAGACTAATGTTCGTAAAATGATTGTACCTTTTGTTTAATCTTTTTAGTTTTCATACAAGTTAAAAGAGATTTTAAAAGTTTTTAAAATGTCACTTTTACCAATACCCAACAAATGTTGGGTATTTTTATTTTAAAATAATTTATAAAAATCAAAATATTAAAAACTTATAAACCCTTAACTCTACCATTCATCTATGGTCAATCAGTTTGTCAGCTTTGACATGGTTTTTTATATTTATGCATGTCAGGATTGATGTATACCGACACTAAAATACAGGGACTTCGGCATGACCAATATGGTAAATAAAGCTCAAGGTTTGGGTTTAAATCTAATTACAAAAATTGCAGGTAGTGATTTACTTGATCAGTTTAAATTGCGCAAATTTATTGAAAGATCTCTTTATCAAGGGTCTAAAGCAGGTTTTAAAACCTTAAGTGCTACACAAAAAGCCTTTAAATCAGATTCAAATGTAACCAAACAACGTTTACCCAACCAACAAAAGTCCCTATTTGATCTGAGCTTGACTGAAGAACAGCAAATGACTGTGGATGCCATGGATCAATTTGCTTCCGAAGTACTTTATCAATTGGCTCATCAAGCGGATCACGACGAAAAGTTTCCAGCTGAGCTTTGGCAACACAGTACCGATTTAGGTCTAAATTACTATGCACTGCCTGAAGCTTTAGGTGGTGTCGCATCTGAAAAAAATATTGTGAGTAATATTTTAATTGCTGAACGCTTAGCTAAAGGTGATTTTTCACTTGCTGCAGGTCTGCTCTCTACTTTTAGTGTCATCAATGCAATTACTCAATGGGGTTCTGAACAAGTTCAATCTGTTTATTTGCCCAATTTTGCCAATGATACCGATATTCAAGCCACTTTTGCAGTACAAGAAGCAACCCCTGCATTTAATCCATTACATTTAAAAACTAAAGCAACTGCCAACAACGGACAATTCAGCATTACTGGAGAAAAAACTTTAGTGCTATTAGGTGCAACAGCAGATTTATTCCTTGTTAATGCTGACTTTAAAGGTCAAGCGGATGTTTTCGTTGTAAAGCGAGATCCAAGTATTACAGTGAAAAAAACACCTGCAATGGGTTTAAAAGCAACGGAAACGGTAAGCTTGAAATTTGACAATACCCCAGCCCAACGTTTGGGTGATGACGATTTTAATTACGCTGCATTTTTAGATTTAGGCAATTTAATGTGGTGTGCAATGGCTGTTGGTACTTGTGAAGCGGTTAAAGATTACAGCATCAAATATGCCAATGAACGTATTGCATTTGGTGAACCCATTTCACACCGTCAAAGTGTAGCATTTATGATCGCAGATATGGCGATTGAAATTGATGCAATGCGTATGCTGATTTTAAATGCAGCAAGTCTTGCAGAAGCAGGACAACCCTTCCATAGAGAAGCGTATTTAGCCCGTCTACTTTGTGCAGAAAAATCCATGAAAATTGGTACAGATGGTGTGCAAATTTTAGGTGGACATGGTTTTACTAAGGAACATCCAGCTGAGCGTTGGTACCGTGACTTACGTGCAACTGCCGTTCTACATTCTGGCTTACACGCTTAACTTAGAAGATAAAGGATAAAAATCATGAATTTACAAAATCCAAAAAAATTCCAAATGCTTTTAGATCAAGCACATGAAACTGCTTTAAATGTTTTACGTCCAATTTCTCGTAAATACGACAAAGCGGAACATGCCTATCCAAAAGAACTCGATATGCTCGCATCGTTACTAGATGGCATGAACGATGGTGGCGATGGACTCAACGCTGGTGCTGCGATTAATAAACGTGGCGATACAGACAGTAATAATAAAAATGGCACAAATATGTCGACTGCATTGGGTGTGATTGAAATGTGTTATGGCGATACAGGCCTATTGCTGACCATGCCACGTCAAGGACTGGGAAATTCAGCCATTGCTGCCGTCGCCAATGATGAACAGCTTGAGCGTTTTAAAGGAACATGGGCTGCGATGGCCATCACTGAACCTGGTTGTGGTTCTGACTCTGCTGCGATTCGTACAACCGCAACCAAAGATGGTGATGATTACATTCTGAACGGTGAAAAAATATTTGTCACCTCTGGGGAACGTGCTGACTCAGTCGTGGTTTGGGCAACTTTGGATAAGAAATTGGGGCGTGCTGCGATTAAATCTTTTGTAGTACCAAAAGGCACACCTGGTATGAAGGTAGAACGTCTTGAACATAAACTAGGTATTAAAGCATCCGATACAGCAGCAATTAGTTTTATTGACTGTCGTGTACCTGGAGTCAACTTACTCGGTAATGCAGAAATTGATGTAGCCAAAGGTTTTGCGGGTGTGATGGAAACTTTTGATAATACCCGCCCACTAGTTGCAGCTATGGCAGTAGGCTGTGCCAAAGCTTCTCTAGAGCGCATCAAAGAAATCTTTAAAGATGAACTAGATCTCGACTATGCAACCCCATATTTGCAAACCTCAAATTTGGCTGCGCAAATCTATCGGATGGAGGCAGAATGGGAAGCTGCACGTTTACTCACCATAAAAGCCACATGGATGGCGGATAATAAAAAACCAAACTCTCGTGAAGCTTCTATCGCCAAAGCAAAAGCTGGGCGTATTTGCAATGAAATCACTTTAAAATGTGTAGAGCTGGCTGCTAGTATGGGTTATAACGAAGATGAATTATTAGAAAAATGGGCGCGTGATTCAAAAATTCTAGATATTTTTGAGGGAACGCAACAGATTCAACAGCTGATTATTGCCCGTCGAGAATTGGGTAAATCTTCAAGTGAATTAAAATAGCCTAGTAGCAAAACTTGTAAATTTACTTAGGGTTTGTTGGCATTTCATAACTAGACAAATTGTCAACAGACCCTATACAACTATTCAAGTGGTAAAGTTTTGATCAGTTGAATTTTTAACTGATCACAAAAGGTAGAATTTTTGTTATAAAAATTCTACCTTTTTTATTTTCATTTACTTATGTACCAAATTAGAACGATACAAATACAAGACAATCCATCGATCGCACAAGTCATTCGTGAAGTATCTAAAGAATTTGGCTTAGCCCCTGAATCAGGCTTCGCAGTGGCCGATCCGATTTTAGATGATTTATATCAGGTATACGCTCAACCTAATGCTCAATACTGGGTCATTGAGGATATAAATGGTCGAGTTGTTGGCGGTGGAGGACTTTCACCATTACAAGGAGATGCAAGCATATTAGAGATTCAAAAGATGTATTTTTTGCCTGAACTTCGTGGTTTAGGCTTTGCCAAACTAATTCTTGAAAAGTGTTTCGAATTTGCACAACAACAAGGCTTTCAATCCTGTTATTTAGAAACTACACAAGATTTATGGCAAGCCATTAAACTCTATGAAAAGTTAGGCTTTAAGCATTTATCGGAACCTAAAGGTAATACTGGTCATAGCCATGTTTGTGAAGTTTGGATGCTTAAAACATTGCTTTAACGCGTCTTGAGCTTGCTCAATTCACTTTGGTCGTATTTTCATTACTTTCAGGACATTAGACAATGTTATTATGATCTGAATCATTCTATATTTTGATTGATATTTCAATACGACTTAAAAAAATGATGACTGGCAAAAACAGTCATTGAAATTGCTTAATGGTGACTTACAATGAAAGAGTTTAGATAATTTAATTTTTATGCGTAGAACATCATTATTTATGAGTATTGTGTGAAATTAAGGGAATGTATAAACAATGTTGTACTTGGAAGATTTAAATATAGGCGATCGTTTTAAAAGTCGTGAGTACGAAATGACTTTGGATGAGGTTTTAGAGTTTGCGCATAAGTATGATCCGCAAATTTTCCATACTGATGCTGAAAAAGCCAAAGATCACCCGATTTTTAAAGGACTTGCTGCAAGTGGATGGCATACGTCTGCAGTTACTATGCGTCTTTGGACAGAATGCTTCCCTGTTGCTTATGGCTTAATTGGTTCAGAATCAAGTTTAAGATGGCCAAAACCCACACGTGTGGGCGATAAAATACATGTTGATGTCGAAGTTGTGGCTATCCTGCCGTCTAAAACCAAAAATGATCGCGCAATTGTGACCTATGTAACACAAGCAAAAAATCAAGATGATGATGTATTGTTGATTTCAACCACTAAAATTGTGGTCTTTAAACGCAATTTTGATGCACATTAATCCTAAATTTGTCTTACAATATTTAAGGGTTTTTCCATATCATGACAATATGATTAAACAAGTAAAAACAATGTTCAGAGCAATGGAAAGCACATGAAAACAGTCTCAGCTCGCCAAGATCAGGGAATTCCTGGTGTTTATGGACTATTATTACTAGATATTGTTTCTCGTTGGGGATATAGCGCAGAAACACTTTTCGCACCCTTTAATTTTACCAGTGAACAGTTAGCAGATCCTGAGTGTCGGATCCCAACACCGCTTGCCAATGAATTGATTAAACATGCATTAAAACTTACCGGTGAAAGCACCTTAGGCTTTCATCTCGGTACACAAATGCGTATTTCCATTCATGGCTTTATTGGTTATGCCATCATGACAGCACACGATATTACCGATGCGCTTGTTTTAGCCAACCGTTTTATCCAGTTGCGTATGCCCTTTCTACAATTGTATTTCTCGACTTTTGGTGAAAAAGCCACACTTCAATTGCAATGTGATATCGAAATCGAACCTTTGCGCACAGAAATTGTGATGGGGCTAACCTTTGGTATCATGACCATGGCAAAAGCCTTAACCGGCATTGATTATTTGCATGGCGATATCGATTTTGATTTTCCCAAACCTGATGGTTTTGACAAATACATCGAGAAACTGGCAAAGCAATACAATATGCGTTTTGAACAGCCACATCTCATTGCAAGTTTTGACAAATCCTACTTGGGCTTAAAAATGGTCAATGCTGACCCGATTGCCAGTCAAATTGCGATTAATCAATGTGAAGCAGAACTTTCAGCTTTGGGTGAAAGACGTCGTTTGGCGATGCGTGTACGTGATATCTTGACCCATTCGGAACAGCATTATTTAAGTATTGAAAATGTCGCAGATCGTCTGCATATGTCAGACCGTACATTAAAGCGTCAGTTGGCTGCCGAAGGTACTTCTTTCTCTACACTGGTAGATGAAGTACGTTATCGCCATGCCACATCGTTACTTTCCCGTACTGACTATACACTGGAACAAATTGCAGATGAACTCGGTTATAGTGATGTTGCAAACTTTAGTCGTGCATTTAAACGCTGGAGTGGTCGTAGCCCAAGTAGTTGGCGCAAAGACCCATACTTATAATGTGATTTATCACGATTATTTGTTTCGATGAATAAGTTTATCAGTATCTCTGCTTTCTGTTTTGATTAAAAAACCTGTATAACTCGTGCCAAAAATAAATTGATTAATGGAGTCATTATGAATCATCCTTCAAATTTGAAATATGCAGCTACACATGAATGGGTAAAAATTGAAGGTGATCTTGTGATTACTGGTATTTCTGACCATGCTCAAGATGCTTTAGGCGACTTAGTCTACGTTGAAGCGCCTGAAGTGGGTAGCCATGTGGTTGCTGGTGCTCAAGCTGGTGTAGTTGAATCCGTTAAAACAGCATCTGATATTCATGCGCCTGTTTCTGGTGAAGTTGTAGAAGTGAATACTGCCCTCGAAGATGATCCTGATTTTGTGAATGACGACCCGTATGGCAAAGGTTGGATTTATAAAATTAAACCAGACAATATTGCAGATGTTGAAAAGTTACTCAGCAATAGCGAATATGAAGCTGGTCTTTAATTTTTAAAATACTAATGCTTAAAAATAATGTTTAAACACAAAAAGATCAGATGAGTCTGATCTTTTTTGTTTTTGTCGTTAAATAAAGTATATAAAGGCATTTAATTAAGCCATCAGCAACAACTCATGTTTCGAAAGCTGCTCTGCAACATCCAACAGCAATTGCTCCGTCTTATTCCACCCCAAACAACCGTCTGTAATAGATTGACCATAAGTCATATCACAAGAGATTTTTTGATTACCATCTACCAAATGACTTTCTAACATTACACCACGTACCTTGGTCACATGTCTTTCTTCAATGATTTGCTGTAAAACCAACGGTTGCTTTAAAGGATCTTTACTGCTGTTACCATGACTACAATCAATCACCAATGCTGGTAATTTCCCTTGATGCTGCTGGCGGATCTGTTGGATCGATTCTGCATCATAGTTTGTGCCTTTATTTGAACCACGTAAAATGATGTGTGCTAAAGGATTACCATGACTATGTACAAGACAAGGCAATCCCTTTTGGCCCATGGCTAGAAACTGATGAGGATGACTTGCAGATTGGATTGCATCTAAAGCAATTTGAATCGAGCCATCTGTCCCATTTTTAAAGCCAATACTAAAAGGCATATGACTTGAAATTTCACGATGAATTTGTGATTCGCTGGTACGTGCACCAATAGCCCCCCAAGCCAATAAATCATCAAAATATGCAGTTGCCATAGGGCTTAGAATTTCACTGGCGATCGGCAAACCTTTTTCAATAATTTGTAAATACAATTGGCGTGATTTTTCTAAACCCAATTGCATATCAGCAGATCCATCTAAATTTGGATCGTATAAAAACCCTTTCCAACCCACTGTTGTACGTGGCTTTTCAATATATGCACGCATCACTAGAAAGATTTGATCTGACACTTTTTCTTGTAATTGTATTAAGCGATCTGCGTATTCCAATGCGGATTTTTCATCATGAATAGAACATGGGCCTGTAATCACCAATAAACGGTCATCTGTACCATCGAGAATATTTTCAATTGTTTGGCGTTGCTCAGTGATTTGTAAAGTGAGCTTATGTTTTAATGCAAATTTTTCTTTTAACTCATAAGGTAAACTGAGTTGAGTTTCTATGGTTTGATTTTGTTGTAAAGCAATATTTAGTGCATTCATGATGTATTCCTTTGGACTCTATAAAGTCCGAACTTTTATTTGAGCGTATGGGATCTATTCAAATGGGCGATCAGGTTTTTCACTTGACCAAAGTAAGTCCAATAAAAGTTGCTAAAGTATACGTAGTTAAATTTCATCATGACATTCTCCAAAATCTTTACACTTAATTGATTCAAAATATTTTTAACATTCAGATATAAAAAAACCTGATCGGTGTTGCCGATCAGGTATTAACTTTGATGGGCAACCAATTCATTGCCCGAACGACTTCAGGCAATTATCTAAAGAATTGCCAGAAATAATAAGAAGTAGCGATTACAGGTTGCTTTTTCATCTTTATGTCGTTCATAAAAATCTATATTGAATTTACAATACCTGTAGTCTGTAGACTTTTCAAGCCCTTTTTTAAAGTTTTTCTATATTTTATGTATGGAATACAAATGATTGAGTTAAGACACAATTTAACCTAATCATTGGTGATAATCCAAAGCCCATCACTTCAACATTTCTTGTACTTGTTTAGCACAAATCGCTTGGCTAAATAAGAAACCTTGGCCAAATTTACAGCCCATGGCTCTTAAATTTTCAAGCTGCTGAATTGTTTCAATCCCTTCTGCAATAATATCTAAAGAAAGGATTGGACCTAATTTTGCAATACCTTCCACAATTGCTTTAATCGACTTTTCTTCATGCATACGACTCACAAAATTATAGTCAATTTTTAAACTATCTACAGGGTAATCTCGGATATGTGTCATCGATGAATGCCCTGTTCCAAAATCATCTAAGGCAATTCGAACGCCTTCTTGTTTAAGTTTTTTCAACGCTCTGATGACATATTCATAGCCACGGTCTGCCAAAACATGTTCAGTAATTTCAATTTCAACAAGATGGTGTGGAATTGCATACTGGGTTAAGCGCTTCAATAAAATCTCGGCATAATTATCCCGCATAAACTCTACAGGCGAAGCATTGATTGAAACAGGCAACACTTTAAAGCCTTGTTTGATCCAATGGGAAATATCTGTAAATATTTTATCATGCATTGTTTCACTGATTTTGGTTGCTAATTCAAAATCATTAAATGCTTCAGCAACTGTCGCTGGTAAATAAACATTTCCCTTTGGATCGCGCCATCTCAATAGTGCTTCGAAACCAATAATTGAGCAATCATCAAGTTTCACTTTAGGTTGATAAAATGGTTCAACTTGATTATTACGGATAATTTGACGTGCTGTGATTAATTGTTTCGCCTTGCCTTGAGCAATTTCAAACATGTCTACACCAAACATACGAATACCACCACGACCTTGTTCTTTAAGATCATTTAAAGCAGCATCTGCACATTTCAATAAACCTGAACCATCTTTGGCATCCTGCGGAAAAATTGAACCGCCAATACTCATTCCGCCATTGAGCAATTTACCACTATAAGTAATAGGTGCGTCCAATTGTTTCAATAATTTTTGGGAAACAGCCTCAATCTGCTCATGACTTTCCACGTGGTCAATCACTACTGCAAATTCATCACCATCTAGTCTTGAGATATATGCATTGTCATCTAAACAATGTGCGAGACGCTTCGACAAGACTTTAAGTAAATGATCACCAGCAGAATGCCCTAAAGTATCGTTGATATACTTAAAATGGTCTAAATCAATTAGTAATAATCCAATTTTACTTCGATTCTCTCGGGCTTTAGTAATAGAGGATTTTAACTTTCTTTTAAATGCACGACGATTCATCAGACTCGTCATTTCATCAAATTCACAAATAACTCTTAATTTTTCTTCAGCAATACGTTGTTTCGTTATATCCCGTGAAACACATAAAATGCTAGTAGTTTGACCATTTTCATTGATAACAGGGGTTAAAATATTGTCCCAATACATGGTTAAGTTGCCAAACACACTTTTACCAGCAAATCTAGAATTCTTGCCTTTTACAGCTTCTTTAATGGCTTTTTTGCCTTGTTCACGCACTTCGGGTGGTAATAGTGCAAGCCATTCCATACCAAAATTTTTTACTTTTTCTTGCCCTAGTAAGGCAATACAACCAGATTTATTCATCTGTGAAACATAACCATCTGGTGTGATAATTTTAATACAGTCGACACTTACATCAAGCATATCGGTATTGGCTTTTAATGACTCATTGGTTTCACGTAATAGCATTACACGATCATGAATATTGGTACAGGTTATAGTCCAATCAAAAAATTGTTGTTTATAAACTGTACTTTGTGCAATCAACGAAAACCATTGATATTCGCCATTCACATGGCGGATACGGCATTCTTTTTCAAAACGTTGTCCAGTTTTTTGCGCTGATATCCAAATATTGTAGATATGCTCTGCATCATCTGGATGTAAGCATTTAATCCAATCTGAATCACAAATATGATGAGTATCTACACCAATAAATTCTTTTAATGGTGTATTACAATATCCAATCCCTAACTTTGTCACCCAGATAAGGTGGGGTATCAAATCCAAAGCTTTTTTGACTTCATTCAAAATTTGCGCAGATCGAGGACTTATAGACTTTGGAAACGAATCCACCTGATTCAAACTCGAATGCAAAGGTAAATAAATGCCTGCCATAAATTAATCCTATCTATCAACGCAAAATTAAGATAAACCATCGTTCAAACTTATATGTATTTAAAATAACCACAGATTCATATATCACTTAAGCGTCGAGTCATTATTTTTTTCAAATAGTCATGTGACACAAATCACACTTTAAGTAATAAGTTTAAATTGTATACAATAAAGCTTATAAAATCTATTCTTTTAAGTTTTTAAGTATGTTTCAAATTTATGACAAATCCTTATTTATTTAAATTATCCTTAAATATCAAATTGATAAATAAATTTTATCTTTTGTAATAACAGTAATCCCGCTCTCTCTTTTGATTTTTCTAGAGAAACTTAATTCCATCATTGAGTTCTGCCCTTATTCCTAATAATCTTAACAATATGCATAATCAAATCAATCATTGCGCAATTTTCAAGCATATTAAAGAAGATTATTTTAAAAAATTAAATAAACAATCATGATTATTAAATCTAAAAATTATTGAATAAAAATTCAAATCATTATCATTTAATAAATACATTTTAATTTAAGCAATTTACCTAAAATAATTTAAAGGTAATTTTAAATAACGAACACCATTCTTTTCAGGCTCAGGAAATTGACCTGCATTCATATTAATTTGAATAGCTGGAAGGATTAGTTTCGGCATAGACAATGTAGCATCACGTTGTTCCCGCATAGTAATAAATGCTTGTTTAGTGACTCCTGTATGGATATGGATGTTTTCTTCACGTTGGGTCTTTATGTTTGTTTGACAATGAAAATCTTGGCGTGATTCTGACAGGTAATCATGGCATAAATACAACCGAGTATACTCGGGTAAGTTAAAAATTTTCATTACAGAATCATAAAGTTGTGCAGCACTGCCCTTTGGAAAATCACAACGCGCTGTGCCATAATCAGGCATAAACAAAGTATCACCAACAAAGGCTGCATCACCAATCACATAGGTCAAACAAGCTGGGGTATGACCAGGCGTAGGTAGATTATATGCCTCTAACTTGCCAATCTTAAAAATCTCATGATCTTTAAATAAATAATCAAAGGAATGCTGTGCTTTTAAAGCTTCATAATCAAGATGATAAATTTGACTAAAAATATCTTGAACAGTCACAATTTTTTCACTCATGGCGATTTGACCACCTAACTGTGCTTTTAAGTATTGCGAAGCTGTTAAATGATCTGCATGTACATGTGTTTCAAGAATCCACTGCACTGTAAGATGATGTTTTTGAATATACTCAATAATATGGTCTGCATGTGTTGTCGATGTTGTTGCTGATGCCGCATCATAATCCAATACACTGTCAATAATGGCACAGTATTGAGTTGCAGGATCAACCACCACATAACTAAAGGTATTACTGGCTTCATCAAAAAAATCTTGTACAAATGGATTCATAAAAAATTATGCTCCTGTCACTTTGCGATGAATCAACACGCCAAACAGCATGGCAACAATAAAATATAGGGCTTGATAATAACCTAAACCAATCAATGTAAATGCTGGTGCTGGACAAATTCCAGCAATTCCCCAACCTATACCAAAAATGAAAGCGCCTGCAACTAACTTTGTATCGAGTCGGGTATTTTTTGGTAATTCGATCACTTCATTAAACACAGTCACTGGTTTTCGTATCGCTTTTTGAAAAGGAATAAATGCGACTACAATTGCGCCGATCATCACAAAAGCCAGACTTGGATCCCACTGCCCGAATATATCTAAGAAACCGATGACTTTGGCTGGATTCGACATACCCGAAAGCATTAAACCTACAGAAAATAGCCCGCCAAAGATAAATGCAAAGATATTTTTCATGATTAAGCTCCAATCACATGGCGCATCACATACACAGTGATAAATCCAGCCAGCATAAAGGTACAGGTTGCGACAATTGAGCGTTTAGACAAACGACTTATCCCACAAATTCCATGACCACTGGTGCAGCCTGAGCCTAATCTTGTGCCAAAGCCAACCAATAGACCAGCGATGACAAGCAAAATTGGGCTTGTCGTTAGCATCACAATTTCAGGATTAAAAATCTGTCCATAGATAAATGGTGTGATAAATAATCCCAACAAAAACCACAAAGCAGGGGTTTTAAAAATCGTGTGTGTATTGAGGACTTGTGCGATTAGACCACTTACCCCTGCTACACGACCATTTACAAATAGGTAGCCAACCACAGCAAATCCGAGCAGAAGACCACCCCAAAAGGCCAATATGAAATCATGCATTGCTTTAAACCCATACAATATACGTTTTTATAATATATAATTATTTAAATTAATCAACTTCATCATTCAGATAAATATATGTAGAAATATGCAAATAAAAGGCATAACTGCAAATACAATCCCTATATGCTCTACCAAAGAGTTGCACAGCATTTTTTTAGTTTTGATTTAAAAATATGAATAATTTTATTTACGTTTATTTTTAAAAATCAATATTTTATGATTTATTTTAATTTTTAATACTTTCCCAATAGACTTCTTTTATAAGACCTTTTTTAAGCAATGCATCAACATAAAATCCCTCTTATCCTTGCCTTCTCAAAAACTAAGAAAGAACTTTCAATACCAATATACTTCACTCAGCAGGATTATTTTTAGGTTATGAAAGAGATATAATCATCAGATTAATTAAACTCACTCAATACTTTGTCTACAAACCATTTAGGGAAATACTCTACAACAGGATTTAGTTTTAGCACTTCACCCTTTTCTATCTCTGCAATAAAAGCTGCTTTTTCACCGTGACTTGAATTATCAAAAATATATGCACGATCTGAGGCTTCAATTGCCAACATCAATAAATCTAAACTACGGTAATAGCGCTCACAGATTTTCTGCACTGGTACAGCATGACCACCTGTAGCAACCCTATATTGCACACGTCCAATATTAATTTTTGGGTCAACGGTTGCCACATAGTACAGATATGTTTTAAAGCCTTGTTTCTGGGCTTCACGTAGAAACTCAACTTTGCTGATATGCGACATCACAGTTTCAAAAGTGAAACTCATTTTTAACCTTAAAAATTCCATCCGAATAAAATCGATAATGCGTGCGCAAAGATAGGAGTCGATTTCATCTCGGTTAAATATAATGAGTCCATCCACAATTTGTGGTTTTGAGGTTAATAGCGGCACGACTTGGTCATTTTTTTTACGTTTTTTTTGTTTTAAAAATTTCAGTAACGCTGCGCTAGATAAATCATGATGATAATCATCTAAGCACAAACTTTGAGTCGCAGATAATTGTTTTTCAAGCTCATCTGCATTTAAATATGCCCCAATCTGATGGGGCGCTAAATAGTCTTTAATTGTGCTTTTACCTGATCCGTTTGGACCAGCAAACATTCTTATTCTCGGCTGTCGCATATAAAGTTATGCCATCACCTCTTGTTTCTTTTTACGTTTTAACACACTGTGTTTAAGCTTGGGAACCACATAGGCAGAAGATAAATCTTCAACAACTTTGACTTCACCATTGCTTTGTTGGACCAGCTGTTGATCTTTTACATAAGTGATTGTAGCGTTTGACTGACTTGCATGATTAAATGCCGCACTAAACGCATCGATAGCAAGCACTGGAATCGTTGCCTCCTCACGTAATGTCGTCTTCATTGCTGTAAATGTCGTCATGTCATATATCCTCAGCATAAACTTTAGCTGTAGTTACATCTTAACATATCACTTATTTTTGTCTATTTATTCATCATTGAACACAGAAAATCTATTTCCGTAGAAGATTAAAATACAATGTGAAGATATATTCACAAAATTGATTTAGAAATTCATCAAAAAACATATGCTAAAAGCCATACGACAACTTCCGACACAGTTATAATGTGCTAAATAACGGATAGAACCTGCCTATGTCTAGTGATCTTGAAATTGATGTAATGCGTGAATCAGCTTCTTCAGTGGTAACTATTTTAAAATCTTTAGCCAATACAGATCGCTTATTAATTTTATGCCATCTTGCTCAAGAAGAGTTAAATGTTTCACAAATAGAAGAAAAAACTCAGATCAACCAACCCACCCTTTCTCAACAATTGATGATGTTGCGTAAAAGTGATGTTGTTTCGACGCGCCGTGATGGAAAGCAAATTTATTATTCTATTAAAGATCAGAAAATGACGGTGGTATTGTCGACATTATATGATTTATATTGTCCACAAATTTAGCTTTTCTTTTAACATTAGATAAATTTAAAATAAAACAATACCTTATATACAAAAATTAGTTGTCACTATTTTTCTTAGCATTTTTTATGCATAATATATATGAAAATATGCTAATGAAATTCAAATGGCTGATCCTAAAGTTCAACTCAGTAAAATACTTCCTGTCTGGCAATGGCTCCAAGACTATAATGTTCCTAAATTTAGAGCCGATCTTCTTGCTGCTTTAATCATCATTGCAATGCTTGTACCACAAGGCATGGCTTATGCTATGGTCGCAGGCTTACCCCCTGTGACAGGCTTATACGCCAGTATTTTACCCATGATCATCTATGCCATTGTTGGCGGTAGCCCAACATTGTCTATTGGTCCTGTAGCACTGATTTCTATGATGACCTTTGCAACACTTGAACCCTTATATGAGGTAGGCTCACCAGTCTATATTCAAGCTGCATGTTTATTGGCACTTCTTGTCGGTATACTTTCAACTTTACTTGGCATTTTCAGATTCGGATTTTTAATTCGTTTAATCAGTCATCCTGTCATTAAAAGTTTTATCATCGCCTCCGCAGTGCTGATCGCACTTAGTCAAGTTAAGTTTATACTTGATATACCTTTAAAATCAGGCAATGTTATTGAGTTTATCCAAAGTATTTGGCAATACATTAACTTTACTAGTATTGAAACTTTGATTTTTGGGGTTTGCTCCATACTCTTTTTGCTTTACATGCCTGTTTTCTTTAAATCAAAGTTATGCAAATCATTTTCAAATTATCTTCAATTCTGGGTTAAAGCACTGCCCTTGGTTCTGGTGTTTATTTCGATTGCGTTAATACATTTCCTGCATATAGACCAATTTGGTATCAAAACTGTGGGTGAGATTCCTTCGGGATTTCCACCAATTGCCATGCCTTACTGGCGCTGGGATTTGGTGATCCAGCTTTTACCTGGTGCAGCCATGATTACCATGGTGAGTTTTGTCGAATCTATTTCTATTGCACAGACCACAGCATTTCAGCAACGTAGTGAGCTTAATAGTAATCAAGAGCTGATTGCACTGGGTTTAGCCAACTTTAGTGCAGGTGTCACATCAGCATTTCCTGTGACTGGCAGTTTATCACGTACAGTGGTCAATGCTGATGCAGGCGCAAAAACGCCTATGGCTGGCGTTATATCATCAATTTTTATCGTAATTGTGAGCTTGTATTTTACTGGGTTATTTAAAGAGCTTCCTTTGGCTATTCTTGCTGTCACCATTATAGTATCAATTTGGAAGTTAGTTGATTTTAAACCTTTTGTCGAAACATGGCATTATTCCAAAGCGGATGGAATTGCCATGTGGGTCACATTCTTTGGGGTATTGTGTATCGATATATCAACAGGTTTGATTATTGGTATTATTTCTACATTTTTATTGCTGTTATGGCGTATTAGCCGTCCGCATATTGCCGTCATTGGCTTAGTTGAAGGCACGCAACATTTCCGTAATATTTCAAGACATGATGTTTTAACAAGTACCAATATTGTGTCTATTCGTATAGATGAAAATCTAAGTTTTTTAAATGCCAATACCTTAAAAGAATTTATCATTTTAGAAGTCAGTAAACATCCAGAACTACATCATGTAGTGATCAATTGCTCAAGTATTAGTAATATTGATGCAAGTGCTTTAGAAACTTTGGAAGAAATCAACAGTGATTTAAATAAATTAAAAATCCAAATGCATCTCACAGAAGTCAAAGGCCCAGTCATGGATCGTTTAAAACAGTCCAATTTAATTAAACAGCTCAGTGGAAATATTTATTTAACGCATTACCAAGCCATGCATAAATTGGATGCTCAAACTTTTAGTTAAATAATCGTTTAAATTATCAACATTTTTTATTATGATTCCTGAAAAAGCTATATATTTTTTAATATCTTAATTTTTATGGCGAAATTGTATTATTTAAGTTTTCGCTTTTAGGTATAGAATACGCGGCTTGTTCATCGATTTTAGACCAGTTTAGGCATAAAGGTTCAACATGTTTGCTGCCCTAGCACGTTTAAGTTTAGTTACTCGTATTCTTATTGCCATTATTCTTGGTTTTATAGTTGCGTATCTATTCCCCAATTCAGCCCAATATTTCATTATTTTAGGCGAGCTTTTTATTAAAGCATTAAAATCCATTGCCCCAATTCTTGTATTTGTCTTGGTTCTCTCGTCTATCGCTAACTTTAAAGTTGGTGAAGGCGCAAGCAACTTAAAACCAATCCTTGGATTATATGCAATTGGAATGTTACTGGCTGCTATTAGTGCAATTACGATAAGCACAATATTTCCAAGTACTTTAATTTTTGCCCACGCAAGTGAAGTTACTTTACAACCACCAGGTAGCGTAGCAGAAGTATTAAAAAATTTACTCCTCAGTTTTATTACCAATCCAATAACAGCTTTACATGAAGCCAATTTCATTGGGATTTTAGCTTGGGCGGTAGGCTTAGGTGCAGCACTGCGTCACGGTTCGGAAACGACTCAACAAGTGATTACAGATGTTGCAGATGCAATTAACGCTATCATTCGTGTCGTGATTGCTTTTGCTCCAGTGGGGATCTTTGGTTTAGTTGTTGCGACATTTGCGCAAGCAGGTTTAGAAACCTTAAAAAACTACGCGCACTTAATTGCTGTTCTTATTGGTACCATGCTTTTTGTTGCACTGATCATCAATCCATTAATTGTTGGTTTTGTGATGCGTAAAAACCCATACCCATTGGTTTTAAAATGCTTAAGAGAAAGTGGAATCACCGCATTCTTTACTCGTAGTTCTGCTGCCAATATTCCTGTAAACCTTGATTTAGCAAAACGATTAGGGGTAAATGATACCACTGCAAACGTTGCAATCCCTCTAGGTGCAACCATTAACATGGCTGGCGCTGCTGTAACAATTACTGTACTTACTCTAGCTGCGGTGCATACGCTTGGTATTCAGGTTGATATCGTCACTATGGTGATCTTATCTATAGTCTCTGTGGTAACAGCTTGTGGTGCTTCCGGTGTTGCTGGTGGTTCTTTGTTGTTAATTCCTGTCGCTTGTGGTTTATTTGGTATTCCTTCAGAAATTTCAATGCAAGTGATTGCAATTGGTATGGTGATTAGTGTGCTTCAAGACTCAACAGAAACAGCATTGAACTCCTCGACTGATGTATTATTTACAGCAGCAGTCGATCTTTCTAAAAAGTAATATACAGCGTATATGAACAAAAAGAAGGAATTATGCCTCTACAGTATTTGCCCGTTTGGATTCAACTAGGTGCGTTTATGCTTGCGGTCAATGCAGGCATAATTAACGTACTTGGTTTAATTACCGTTCTACATCAATCTATTTCTCATATGACGGGCAATGCTAGTTTATTTGCGCAAGCACTTATTCATCAACAATATGAATATGTGCTTTACTTATTTATGGTGATTGTCAGTTACGTCATTGGTTCAAGTTATAGTGGCTTTATTTTAGGAAATAGCAATTTTAAACTCGAACGGAGATATGGTATTCCACTTAGTCTTGTGGGTGTGTTTATTCTCCTTTGCTGGTTATTTATTCCTTTTTATCCAAAATATGCTTTGCTTTGGGCGAGTACAGCAATGGGAATGCAAAATGCTATGGTCAGTCACTATAAAGGTACGATCATCCGCACTACACACCTTTCAGGGGTTTTAACGGATCTTGGTTTGGCTTTAGGTTATTTTTTTAGAGGCCTTGGCATTGAAAAACGCCGTGTGACACTACATCTACTGATTCTTTTCGGATTTATTCTGGGTGGACTGATTGCCAGTATAGTACATCCTTATTTACAATTAAATTCATTCCTTATCCCTGCTGGATTAAGTTTAATACTCAGCTTAACGTATTGGTTTATTTATTTTCGGCATGGTTCGAAACACATTTAATGGTTGGTTATTGTTATGGTCAAAAACGCGTTACAAGCACAGTTACTCAAAGCTGGCTTAGTAGATAATAAAAAAGCAAAGAAATTATCAAAGCAGGCACAGCATGAGCAACGTACAGGTCAGAGCAATGAAGCTGAGCTTAAAGCTAAAATTGAACAAGACAAGCAAGAAAAAATCAGTAAAGATCAAGCGCTGAATCAAGAGAAACAACGCGTTTTAGATGAAAAAGCCTTAAAAGCTTCAATTATCCAAATGATAGCTCAACATAAAATCAAAGATACAGATGGCGATGCGGTCTATCAATTTATTGATGGTTCAATTAAAAAAATCTATATCAATCAGCAAATTTATAATGCTTTAGTTTCAGGCAGTTTGGTGATCGCGCATGATAATAATGATGCGTATGCAATTTTACCCAAAGCTTTGGGTGAACGTATCAATGAAAAAATGAATGGATTTATTATTGTCAACAATTCTGAGAAGAATGAACAAGTGACAGATGAGGAAGATCCTTATGCTGCTTATGTTATTCCAGATGATTTGATGTGGTAATCCCCTGTTATATTTTTAGAAATTTCATCAGCCTAATGCTTCAATCATTAGGCTTTTTTTGATTTATAGTCAAACCATTTAATTATTCATACAATTAATTTTCATCAAGTCATTAATCAAAAATGAAGCTGAGGTTTTTATGTGAACTTTTAGAAACGATTGGTAATCAATTCGTTTTTTATACTTTTAAATCATAGATGCTTGTCCTAACGTGGGGCGACATGGATATCGCCGTTGGGCGGGGGTAAAGGACGTACCCCTCGCCCAACCTGAGCAAAAACAAAGTACTGCTTTGTTTGCAGCGCAAGGTTTGGCAATCCCCACGAAAAGTGAGGCATCGCCTACGCAACGGTATTTAAACTTTGAATGTAAGATGTGGTATTGCAATGCTTTTATATCCAAGCAATTGATTTAACTAAAACTATTTTTAAGAGAAAATATATTCTTGTATCTGAGTTTTTTGACAGGTTGGCTATAAATAAAACAGTTTAAGTATTAAATTTATTTTTTATCCCTGCACTTTTCCTCAAAATTTCTACATAATTGTGCGCTAATCTTACGCGAAATTACATAAATGGAACGATGCAACATGCACCGTAGAAAACTTTACTGGGGTACATTGAGTACTTTAAGCCTTACAATATGCGCTATCACCTCTGCAAGCCTTGCAAATGATGAAACGATATCTACAAATAAAACTATTGAAATGACTCAACATCAAGAAACTGAATCACCTCAACAATTAAAAACCTTGGTTTTTGCAGCGGAACAAACACCTGCTAAAGATCCTGATATCAGTGCGGTCGCTAAAACCATTGTGACACGTGAAGAAATGCTACAATTTGGCGATCAATCGGTCAATGATGCTTTAAGACGTGCAGCAGGTTTTCAAATGCCAACATTTGGACAAGGACCGCGTGGATCAAGCGGTTCAGGCAGCATGCGTTTTCGTGGTGGTGGCGCACCAGTATTTTTGATTAATGGGGAAGCTGTGCAAGGTGGACCACGCGGTGGTATATCTATTGTTGACTCGATTACGCCTGAAATGATTGAACAAATTGAAATCACCAAACAACCTAGTGTAGCTCAAGCCTCAGTTGCCTCATCCGCAGTGATCAATATCATTTTAAAAGAACCCTTAGACAATGCTCGAATCAGTGGCAATGTTAAATTAGGATATGGCATCACCCAATCCGATCAAAAAGAAGAACAACGTAAAAATATCAGTGTCCAAGCAGATGGGCGTGATGGTGCATGGATTTATAGTGTTTCATCCAATCAAATGTGGAATGACAGTAAAACAAGCACAGAAATTGAAAATATAAATGGTACACGCCAACAAATACGCAGTACCAATCGTACTAATACCATGTTTGCACCACGTATTGAATATCAAATTGATGATCAACGAAAACTGGTTTCAGAAATTTTTTATCGTAAGAATGAAAGTGATGGCTCTAGCAGTAATCAAGTTCAAAATGATAAAAATGACAGTATTCGTTTAAACAGCCGTTATGAGCGTAAAGATAAAGGTGACTCAGACAAAGTCCGCTTGTCTATTGAAAAACAAAATGAAACTGAATCCACTCGTTCCAATCAATACAGTTCTTATATTGATGAAACTGTGAATGAATACGGTTTAGCTTATGATGGGGTACGCAAGTTTGATGAAAGTAAACAAGTAAAATTTGGACTTGATGCGCGTGACAATGAGCTAGCAAGCAATATTGCTGATACATTAGATGAGCAACGTTATGCACTTTATTTGGAAGGCAGTTTAAAATTTTCAAAACGTCAAACGCTTACCGTGGGTGTGCGTCAGGAATGGTTAGAACGTTCAGGCTTGGTTGGTTATAGTGATCAAAGCCTAAGTCCTGTGCTTGCACATCGTTTAGACTTCAACGATCAATGGTCTTTGCAAACCAATATTAGTCGCGCCTATAAAAGTCCAAATAGTAACAATCTCATGCCGACTGTTTCCATTTCAACTGATGCTGATGCAGGTTCTATCAATAACCCAGACCGTGGTGGTAATCCCAATCTTCGACCTGAAAAAATCACTGCACTGGAAACGACCTTGGGTTATAACACTACTACAGGAGGTATAAATATTACGGCTTTTCATCGAGATATTGATGACTATATCGAAAAAGTGATTCGTCAAGAAGGTACACGTTTTGTTGAGCGTCCATATAATCAAGACCAAGCAACAACCTATGGTGTAGAAGTTTCCGGTCGTTATGCTTTAAAACAAACTGAAAATGGTCATTCATTTATGTTGAATGGACAATTATCGACGGTACGCGCCAAAATCGAAGATACCGATCACAATACTCGTTTAGCCAGTGATGTTGCACCTTATACAGCTAGTACAGGCGTTTCATACAATTACCAGCCTTGGCAGTTAGCGACCAGTATTAATCTTACTTACACGCCAGAATTTACTCGTGCTCTAGATAATCTTGCCTATGATCGTACAAGTAACGAACGTGTAAATGTCGATATTAGTGCAACAAAACGCTTCCCTAAAGCTTGGGCAACAACACTGAGTGCTCGTAATATTTTGAGTACAGATTATAAAGAGCGTTTAAATAATCAAAGTGATGGTAGTTTATATGAAGCTCGAGTCAATGATGCTATTCCAAGTTTCTTGTTCAGTGTCGAGAAAAAATTCTAATTTTCATTGGAATAAATACATATATAAATCAAACTTTTATAAGTTACTTACCAATAAATAATGAGTAAATAAACATAAATAAGTGATCCATTTAAAAACCGAAGTTTAGAAACTTCGGTTTTTCTTAATCTGCTTAAATATAAAAACCACAAATGATAAAACAGAGTAAACAGACGGTTTCTGCGATTTCTATACTTGCACCAATGGTGTCACCCGTAATGCCATCAATTCGTTGAATAAATTTATAGCGAAGATAAATTAAGGTCAAAATAAAAATCGTCGCGGTCACTAAACCTACCCAGACAAAATAACCTGCACCCAATAAACTAATACCAAAAATGATCATTGCCCAAGTTTTAGGAATATATTGAGCAATAGACCAACCTAAACCCTTTTCACGGACATATTCAGTGGTTAGAAATAAAAATAATGGTGTTAAACGCCCTAAAATAGGAAATAGAATCAAAGCAGTATAGTATTGCTCTTGTAATAACACATACAGTGCAGACCACTTAATCAAGCAGATAACAATTAAACTCAGCACACCAAATGGTCCACATGCTGGGTCTTTCATAATTCTTAAAGTATTTTCTTTATCACCAAAGCCACCGACCCAAGCATCCGCAGTATCGGCTAAACCATCTAAATGTAAACCACCAGTGAGTAAAATCCAGAGGACTAGAATAATAGTACTGAGTAAAACAACAGGTAAAACATGTAGAAAACTGGCAACGGCAAACAGAACCAAACCAATCAAAAACCCAATCACTGGATAAAATAGCAGTGACTGACCATTTTGTTTTGGCGAAGGCATATTTTTTAAATGAACAGGGAAAACCGTTAGAAATTGCAATGCAATCAAAAATGGGGTCATTTATTGCTCTCCAATAACTCTAACTGCATGGTTTCACTGTCCAATATAAACCGATTTAATTGCCCAAGTTCTGCTGACATTTTTAAAATATCATCAAGAGATTGCTTTAGTGCAATACATTTTAAAAGCTTAATCACACCACCATGCGTCACAATCAAAGCAGTTTGGCTTTGGCTAATCAACATCTGCTCTTTGATTGCTTGTAATGCTTGCTTAATTCGATACTGAAAATCTAAATATCTTTCAGCATTCGGCGGGGTAAAATGTGTCGGAGATTGCCAAAAATTTTCCAATAACTCTGGGGACTTTTCATAAATCTGCTGTGTTGAAATGCCTTCCCAATCACCAAAATGTATTTCTTGTAATCGATGATCCTGCATTAGAGGTATTTTTACTTGTTCAGAAAGTGACTGTGCAAATGAAAAACAGCGCTTAAGGGGCGAGCTAAACATAAAATCCCAGTTCGTTTGCACAGAAGATTGATCATAAGAAATGGTCTGGTGCATTTGTTGCCAGCCCAATTCCGTCAATTCGTCATCAGTCGAACCACGCAAAGTATGATTCAGCGTAGTTTCCCCATGACGTAATAGATCAATCCTCAGTTTCATGCATATGCTCTTTTTGAATTATGAATAAATTTAAACTTTCTGGCCAATCACAGCTGCTTCTGCAAAGGTTGCCATGTTGTTATGTAAACTGCATGCCAACTTAATCACCCCCAAGGCAGCACCCGCACCACTGCCTTCCCCTAAACGTAAATTAAGCTTTAATAATGGATCAGCATTCAATTCTTGTAATAGACGCTGGTGTCCATATTCAGCAGACTGATGACCAAACAACATCCATTGTCGAACTTCAGGATTGAGTCGTACCGCGACTAATGCCGACACAGAACTAATAAAACCATCAACAATTACAGGAACGCCGAGTTGAGCACAACGAATATAAGCTCCTGTCATTGCAGCAATTTCTAAGCCACCTACAGCACACAAAACTTTAAATGCATCATTTTTAACATAATTTTTATGTAATTCAAGTGAATTCTGAATGATATTTTTTTTATGAATCAACTGATCAGCACGAATCCCCGTGCCTACACCTGTCAGTTGCTCAGCGGGCTCATTTAATAAGAAACATGCAATCGCTGAAGCTGAACAGGTATTGCCAATCCCCATTTCTCCAGCAATGTAAATTGAAGCACCTTGTGCAATGGCTTTTGCTACACTCTCACGCCCCAGCGCCATGGCTTGCTGACATTGTTGCTCAGTCATTGCCAATTGTTGAGCAAAATTGGCAGTCCCTTGAGCGATACTGTGACGCTCAACCCCTTGATATTGGTAAACTTCACCCACTGTACCACAATCAATGACTTGTAAAGTGGCAGCATATTCTTTAGCAATCACACTGATACACGCGCCACCCGTTGCAAAGTTTTGCAGCATTTGACGAGTTACTGCTTGTGGATATGCTGAAATATTTTCAGCCATCACCCCATGATCGCCTGCAAAAATCGTGATCCAAGGTTTGTCTACATTAGGTTTTGGGTTACTTTGCAAAGCAGCCAATTGCACGGCGACATTTTCCAAAACAGACAGTGAGCCTGTTGGCTTGGTCAATTGTAATTGACGTTCTTCAGCCTGTTGTTTTGTTTCTGCATTTGGTACTTTACATGCTTCTAACCACCAATTCATTGTTACTCTCCATCTCAAATTTTTAAAAATTCATTATTAATCGTTAAAATGCTCAAATTTCTATGATAGTAATCACAATATTTATCCTTTTAATAACATCGGAAAACCTGCGACGCAAAACACTACTTTATCAGCAATTTGACCTAATAGTTGATGTAAACGTCCTGATTCATCAACAAATTTTCGGGT
Source organism: Acinetobacter sp. LipI_19 (assembly GCF_058242925.1). Classification (NCBI taxonomy): domain Bacteria; kingdom Pseudomonadati; phylum Pseudomonadota; class Gammaproteobacteria; order Moraxellales; family Moraxellaceae; genus Acinetobacter; species Acinetobacter sp. LipI_19. The sequence goes on along the minus strand of NZ_JBZAYK010000001.1, from coordinate 1,501,125 downwards.
TATTTCACCCATTGGTATAACACCTAGCCCAGTTTCATTACTGACTAAAACAATTTCAGACTCTAATTTAGGTAAGTTTTTAAGCAATTTTTCACATTCAATGCGTTGCATATTTGTGTCCTCATGCATCAATAAATTACTCATCCATAAGGTTAAGCAATCGACCAAAATCACTTGCTTTTCTTGATCTATTTGTTTTAAACAATCTGCTAGATAGAGTGGTTCTTCAATCAGCCGCCATTCATTAGGTCGTTGTGACTGATGGTGTGAAATACGTTGTTGCATTTCATCATCCCAAGCTTGGGCCGTAGCAATATAAATGACCTTTAGATTTGAGTCTTTCGCGATCTTTTCAGCTAATTTACTTTTTCCTGAACGCGCGCCGCCAAGGATTAATTGCAACATGAATTCCACTCCCAAGATCCATCTGTTTTTTTCGGATTGAGTATAAGTTGATGTAACGTGGCTAAAGGCCCTTGTAAGGCTTGCGCTTGATATATACCAAAATTAAGCCGATCAACGCTAATTTCAAAACTTTTTTGATCAATCGTTTCGATAGCTTTGAATATTTCTTGTGCTCTAATCTCTGTTGAATACAGACCTAAGGTAATATGTGGATAATAATGTAATGCAGCAATTTCTTGGCTTGAATAGGATAATAACTGTCTAATATTGCTTAGGCTATTTTCATGATCTTGAATTTCTATAAACAAAGCACTACTAAAACTATTTATTTTTCCTGTCGTTAATTTAAAACTATTTGGCTGGTTTTGGGTCAGAATTTTAAGCTGTTGTTGAAATTTGCTTTGAATAAAATCATCATCAAATTGCATTTTATTTTTTTTTAGAAAGCCACAAATATACAATGTGATATGAAATTGGCGTGTGTTGGGTTGCAATAAATAGTTTGAGAATTTTTCTGTTAAATCATTTAAATAAGCTAATAATTCGGGATGATGAATTTCGACGTACCATAAGGCGTAGTGTTTTCTCCCTTTGTGCCACTCAGGATAATTATGTGTCTCAGTTGGAGTTGTTAAACTTTGAGAATCTAAAAACACATCAAATTCACATTAATTTTAATGCTTCTATTAAAGCACGTAATCATCATGTTTAAATCTTGAATTGACTGAGTGTTGTTCAATTGAAAATGAATTTTATTCAGTCAGATTTTATGATTGCCTGATAAAAATCCAACATAGATTCAAAATAGTAATCTGCTCTCGCCAGCATGACCTGATTCGGCGCTTTAATATCCTCAATCAAAATCGTGACTCCCCCAGCCAAATCTGCTGAAGTAATCCCATTTTCAGAATCTTCAATCATCAAGCTGTGTTGCGGATTTAGATTTAATAAAGTGCAGGCTTTGTTAAAAATTTCTGGATGTGGTTTACCTTGTATCACGTCATCGCCACAGACCAACAAGGTAAAATAATGATCAATTTTTACAAGTTTTAAATATTTTTCAGCAATTTTTCGGGTACTAGATGTAGCGACAGCCAATAGGATATTTTGAGATTGCAAATAAGCTAATATTTCTAAAACTCCAGCTTTCACTGGTACGCCTTGCGACAAAACTATCTCAAGTTCAATTTGTTCAGCACGCTGCCGAATGTGCTGGTAAGGAATATGTTGACCATAAAACTTTTGCGCTAAATGTTCTGAGCTTAACGCATTAAGCCCTAAACATTGCATCAAATAATCTAAGCTAAACTCTACACCGATAATTTCCAACGACGCTTGTTTTAATACATTAAACCTAAGCCTTTCAGTGTCCAGCATCGTACCGTCCATATCAAAAATAGCAGCTTGAATAGTATGTCGCTGGAATTTCACAGTGTTCCTTTTATAAACCGATCAAAAAGGAGAAACCAGTTCCCCTAAAATTTTATAGCAATCTATTGAATATTATAACATTGTTTCAACTTTAAATAATCATAATAATAGCTGTTTGCTTTATAGCGGGCATAATCACAATCTTTTTTAAAAGCAATCTCTTTTTCGTTGTAGAGCATTTTTAACAAAGTCTGCCCTTGCGAATTTTGATAAATATCCCACTGTAAGTTTGCTGCCATCGGTGAGATATCTTCACCACGCCATGCGCTATTTGAATAATTAAACGTCTGTGTCAAGGGCACAGATTGCATCATCCCCTTTAACTCTAAGCTAGTTGCTAAAGGGATAATGATTTCAGCATGAGCAAATCTTAATACAGCAACATTCTTTTGTGTGTTGCTCATAACATCATCAACTTGTTTAAATAAATCCTGTTTAAGTGATTTGGCAATATCTGTTGTTACAGCTTTTCCTGTATCAAAGCTTGGGCCTTTACTATAAAAATCATTGGCATCATTATATTGCGCATAAAACTTAGCCGCTTTGATAGGCATATATTTTTTAAAATGGGTCGCACCAAGCTCGTCTTGCATTCCATCGGTGATTGAATACAACTCGTACACATAAGCCGCAGCATCTACTGCACTGGCAATAGTATTTTTACCTTTTCCTTTTTCAGTAATCTGTTCTCCTTTTGGACTTGTTACAGTGAATGATCCTGAATTACTAAAGCTATAGCCAGTTTGACCAATTTTTTGAATAAACGCTGTTTTAAAAATTGGGCTTAATACATCTGTTGCGATTTTTTGCGCATTAGGATCTGCACTCAATGCTTTAATTTTTTGTTTTAAGTCTGGATCGTTCTCTTCAAAATCTTGATATTTTAAGCTAGCAGCATAGACTGTTTTGTCTAAATCCGTTTTAACATTGGTCAAATCGTCTTGTACATTTAAACTATGAAAATACAGATGAAAGCGATTTACCCCACCATCAACAATACTTGGTATAGAGATACTGTTGAGACTTTGATAACTTGCTGGTGTAATTACAGTTTTTAAACTCGGTTGCTGTTTCAATAATTCATGGGTAAAAAATTTAGCACTGTCCACCGCTCGATCCACACCCGAGCTGATGACTTGTACAGATTTACCTTGTTGGCTAGCTTGATTAAATAATTGTGGTAAGCGTAGTAATAAACGATCTGCAATACCCTGATGCTCTTTAATACCCACAGAAGTTTCGTTGCCATAGCCATACTGACGTATACCTTCTACCCCATAACCCAATAGAATATTGGCTTTCATCATAGCTTCTAAATCGGCACCCAATTGTTCACCCAATGGCGTTAAGGCATTTTCCTGTTTTGCTTTTAACCACATGTTGTATAAAGCTAAATCATATTTAATACTCGATAAACCTCGTGAACCATGTCGAGCAACTAATTCTGTAAAAACTGCATGATAACCAACGGGTGTTGCTTCATAACTGCTTAGTTTCTGCTGAGGTTGATAGGGTTGTTTAGTCTGTAAATATAGTGATGTATCTGCCTTAGGTGGTACTACAACAGCTGAGTTATCATCATGATCATTGTTGCAGGCTGTTAAAAAAATTCCTGAATATAAACAAATGATTAGAGAATATTTAATTTTAAATGGTTTCATCATTGAAATATCATATTAGGTTGAATGCAGGCAAACTAATCAAAGAACATGACACTGATATGACCATTATCTATTTATTCCATTTAAAACAACAAAATAAAAGACAGCAATAAGAAAATACCAACCATTAAGAAATATAGTGACGAGTTGATACACTCCTATACTTATTAAAGACCATCTAATTTCAATAAAAACTATCAACTTACCCAAAAACCCGCTTAAAGCACAAACAATGTCTTGGATTATTTTAGCTAATGCCAAAGTAAGCCAGGTAAAAATTTACAGGTTTGATCTAACCAACATAGTTGTTCTTTACGATCTAACCTGTCATGTCCCCCCATTAGATGTAATATATAACGATCTAAATCACCAGCATCAATTGGTCTTTCACTTCTTATACCTTTAGTTGGCATTTGATCATACCAAATAACAATGGGAACACGATATCCAGCCTCGGTACTTGCACTATGTCCAGCATAGTTCTGATCATGTCCAACTTCATTACCATGATCTGATAAAAAGGTAAAAGATCTAAAATCTGATTGAGTGGAAGTTAGAAGGTCAAACAGCTTTGAAACAATCCAGTCTTGGTAAAGTATGCTGTTATCATATTCATTTCGCTTCAGTTGAATTAAATGGCTTATCTCATTTTTTTCAAGTTTTTCTTCTACTTCATCATTTGAAGAATCGCTAAATTTAGAAAATTGTTCTGGATAGCGCATTTTATAATTCGGATGTGAACCAATAAGATGTAGAATTATAAATTTACGAGGTTCTGGATCATTTAAAGCAATTTTATATGCAGGAAGAATCTTTTCATCTAATGAAGTACTACTACGGCCTGATTTCTTATTTATAAATACTGCTTTATCTGCATAAGCTGCAAAAAGCGAAGAAATATAAACATCGTCTTGGTTACTAATCCAGTAAACTTTAAAACCTGCAGCCTTTGCATATGCCATGATATTTTCTGGCGCATTATCATCCATTACATCCCGTGTACCATCATTAAATAAATAACGTAAAGATTGAATAGTAGAAGATGCAGGTGCGTATCCACGACAAAATACTTTGAACTGATCACTACGTTTAGTTAGTTCAGGTGTTGTATTTCTTGGATAACCACATAATCCAAAATTAAAACTTGTAATACTATCTGTTAAAACAATCGTATGTATCTGTTTTTTATTAAATTTACCATCAACAACCAACCTCTTTTTTGCATTAAGGGTCCATTCTTTATGTATTTTATCATGCTGTAAAATACGGAGTTTAAAGTCTGCAATATTGCCATAATATCCATACCAAAAAAGTAATGGATGTAAAGCAATTGAAGGCTTAAACGCATAACTCACTATACATAGTAATATTAACAAACCTACAGCATAGCGTCCCACTCGGTTTACTTGCTGATCATGTAAATCTGTTTTATTAAAATATTTAAATAATATAGAAAAATATAAAATTAGAGCAATTAAAATAAAGCCAATAAAGAGCGTAAAAAAAACCACATGTAGATGAAAAAACTCTAAACTTTCATTAAATGTTGTATTCGCAATAGATTCTACAACTGTATATGCTTCAGCATCACTATTGAACAATAGCCAACTTACTGAAAGTAAACTTGTATGAAATATAAAGATAAACCACCAAAATATGGAAAAAAATTTCCACAATAAGTTTGATTTTTGGGTCGCTTGAAAACACAGCCAGCAACCTGGTAGTGATAAAAGTGCCAATCGTACACTATCCGACCAGTTACCTGCTAAACCCAATAGCAGTAAAGTAATAAGTGGCGGAGTAAGTAGATACAAAGTAAAAAATAAGCGGTGCCAATATATGGGCATTAGTTTAAATCGCCTCATTATAGTTAGAAAAAGTAATATTGAATGAGTACAGTGATCCAAATAAATAAAAAGACAAGTATGCCAATTTCATGAATTAATGGAATAGGAAGTTTTCCAGCAAGCTTATTTCCAATGAAAACTGTAGGAGCATTCACTAACATTATCCCCAAACTCTTCCCTATAGTTACTCAGGCTATGCTGTCAAAACGCGCTGCTAAAGCCACCATAGCTAATTGAGTTTTATCACCAATTTCTGCAAAAAGAAAAGTATAAAGCTTGCACCAAAGATGCCATATTTTTGCCATTTTTTAATACTTTCGGATTCATCGCCTAGTCATCTGGAATAAGCATCCATACAGCCATACCGATAAATCCCACAGAAACTATCCAAACAATAATGTAGGACTAAGAACAGTAGTAATCCACTGCCCTAAAACAGCTGAAACACCATGTTTTAGTAATGTTGCGAGAAATATAGCGACAAGAATAGGAGTAGGCTTTTGGAGTCGAGCTGAAAGTAGTAACGCCAATAATAGGGTTTTATCCCCAATTTCGGATAAAGCAAATACGGAACGAGATATTAGCAAAGCGGATAGCATAATAATTTCTCTGGCTAGCAATAACCAATGATTTGTCACTCTTTCTAGCCAGAGCAGAGTCATAAATCAAAGGTCTTGCCAGCAAAAAGAAATATATGCTCGAAAGATCTTTTAGTTCTTTGCTAGGATGACCATGCCCATTTGAGCAATTATGTTGATCATCACCTCTTTACCTGAGTAAAAAGCGGCTACTTGCCAATGAAGTTTTTGTATTCTAGTAGAAATAAGATTAGTTTTCAATCATGCATTATGTAGATAAATTAAATCTATAATGTACTTTCAATATCATATTAATATAAATTCTATACCTACTATATACTTTAAATTATTGGATTTTTATGCCTTAAAAAGATCACCTAGCAGCATGTTTAAGTTCATTTTGAATCTGAATATTAAGTTGAAAATTAACTTTCTGATTTTGGCGAGCACTATTACGCATCTGATAAACTTGTATTGTGTATTCACCACTCAAAGGTAAAATAAGCTCACCAACTTGACCACCAGTAGAACCAATAAAAATTGCCTCATCCCTACCCGGCTTACTATTAGGAGAGAAAAAATTAATATTTGCTAAATTTTTATTACTGTTTATTTTAAATTTAAGAACTTGTCCTTTTTTTGCATAAATTTTATATTGAATATCATCATATCCCTTAAAACTTCCTGTCTGTGTTTTTTGATCTGTACCTTTGGAAAAGGTTATAGATTCTTGAGAAGTTTTAGCAAATGCAGATAGTGAACTAAATGATACTAAAACTGATAAAAGCGGAACACTTATGATGTTTTTCATTTTAAAACCTAATAATATTACTTGTCTCTAAGTATAGGAAAATTTAAATATTTATTATTTAAGTTATGTATAGGTTTATTAAAGATATCGCTTACCTTGTATCAAAGTTGATCAGAAGTTACATATATGCCCTCCAAGTCCGACTCCAATTACCATAAAAAGCCATGTTTGTAGGTTGAAATACGCATCCTATTAAACCAATCTATTGATTTATAATGAAAAAATATTAATAATTTTGTATAAAAAGTATAAGGTGTATTATCCTAGTTTTAGGATGTATAAGTGTACTATAAATTTTATGTTAAAAAATCGCGATATTCATCTTCCGATTATTATTATTGGTGCCGGTATTGCTGGAATAGCATGCGCTAAAAAACTACAAGAAAGTGGTAAAAAAGTTACCCTACTTGAAGCCAGATCTCGTATAGGTGGACGAATAGATTCATTGAAATCTGATTCTGATGTTTTTGATTTAGGTGCATCATGGATTCATGGTATTAAAGGTAATCCTATATGGAAAATTACCCAAGAAAACCACATTGAAACAAAAATATTTAACTACTATAAATCTCAATATTTTCATGAAAATGGTTTGCTATTTTCTGATCAAGAAGTTCAGGAGTTTGAATCTCATGTAGAAAAAATAGAAATGCTACTTTCTCAAACACAAACAATATCTGCCCTGAATGCAATTAAAGAAATAATATCTTCTTTAGATTATTCAGGTAGCAAATTTTCAGAGTGTTATCTTAAAAAAATATTATTTAACTTTTTCGAGCGAATAGCAAATGATCCATTTGCGACAAATCTTGACCAACTTTTAGCAAATTATAAAAATTATGAAGGTTATTTTGAAGGAGATGAAGTAATATTTCCCACGGGCTATCATCAAGTGATAGATGTACTTTCAAAAAAATTAGATATTAAATTAAATGTAGATGTAAAAAAAATCATCTGCAAAAATGATTATGTAAAAATTATTGATTCCAATAATAATTTTTACATAGGTTCTCGTGTGGTGGTTACTGTACCACTCGGTGTTTTACAAAAAAATCATATCGAATTTTATCCCTTGCTCCCTAATCACTATGCTAATTCTATTAAAAATATTGGATTTGGTTCATTCAATAAAGTATTTTTTGAATTAGAACAACCGCTTTCTTTTAGATTAAAACTACCTGCCAGACATATAAGTGATTTCTATTGGAATGATATTGGCTGTTTTAATATTTTAGACTTATCTGAAATTTATAAAAAACCAGTTTATTTGATGCTGTTTGGAGGAAAACAATCAGAATTTATCGATAATTCAACGAATAATCAAATATACCAGTTTATTTATAATAGCTTAAAAAAACAATTCGGCAGTATTCCCCATAAGCCTAAGAAGCTCATCATTACACGTTGGGGTTCTGATGCTTATAGTTATGGTTCCTTTAGTTTTCCATCACTGAAGCACACAGATGATCTGGTTAAAGTATTACACAAACCCATTCGAGAACAAATTTTCTTCGCTGGCGAGCATTGTAGTTTGAAATATGCAGGTACTGTTCATGGAGCATATTTAAATGGTAATGAAATAGCTGAAAAGATATTGGGAATAGTTTCACCTATTTAAAATAGTGGCTGTTATACAACAGTAAAACTTACTCAACCAAATAGATATGCGTGTGTAAATATTCAAAAGTAGCAGCTTCATGTCTATATCAACATCTAAAAAATAATTAATATCTAGATCTCTATTTATTATTTCATCATCATTGGTATGAGCAAGCTCATATACTGATACAATATTTCACATATATCATAATGTTGTTTTGGAGCCCATTTAATTATTTTCCATGTATTAAAGGGGCTTACGCCCCTTTAATTATAAGATAATACTTTGACATTATTACTTCGTGTTAGGAGCTTGCTGCTGTTCTTTTGCATTATTATCTTGTTTAGGATTAACACCAGAATTTTGCTGATCTTGATTTCCTTGTTGCTGTTTTTGAGGTTGATTACCTTGATCGCTATCAGGTTGTTTAGATGTTTGGTTATTTTGATTTGAACCAGGTTGATTAGTGGAGTTAGACATAATAATTATCCTTTTTTTATCATTAACATTAATGACAAAATCAAGCATGATCCTTTGCTTTATTAATAGCTACTCTTTATATGTATCAACATATATTAAAATTATAAAAATAAATTCAAAAGCATTGATTTGATTGAAATATTATTTCATTATTTTTTAATAATATTTATTTAGATCAATTCAATATAAACATTTAAAAATCAATCAAAAATAAAATTTGCAAACACTTATAATCCACTTAAAATATTTAAATAATATTCATTCAAGAAACTATAAATCTTATTAATACTATTAATTTTAATGATTTTATATATAAAAAAGCCCTCAATTGAGGGCTTTCATTCACTTCTTAATAACCAACAGTAAAACGTTGATGAATATGGTTATTACTTTCAATTTCATCAGACAATGCTATTGCAAAATCTTCAGCTGAAATTTTGCTACCATCTTTACCTATTATAAGTTCATCTTTTCCTAAACGAAACTCCCCTGTTCGTTTGCCAGGTGCAAACTCAGCAGAAGGTGATATGAAAGTCCAGTCGATATCATCAACTTGTTTGAGTTTTTCAAGAAAATTTGTAGCTGCTTCTGCTTCAGGTTTATAAGCAGCAGGAAAATCATCGGTATCCAATAAACGTACATTTTTATTAGGAAGCGTTAATCCACCAGCGCCGCCTACGACGAGGTAACGTTTAACTTTTGAATCCCTAATTGTATTGATCAATGCATTAGCATCTAATCCTTGGAAAGGAACTGAGCTTATAACAGCATCCTGACCTTTTAGTACTTCTACGAGTGCATCATGATCATTTAAGTCAACATCTAAAGATAAAACACGTTCCGTATCTGGTATTTTATGTGTATCACGTGCAATAGCTTTAACATAATGACCACGTGAAACAAGTTCTTCTAAAATACGTGAACCTGCCATACCTGTTGCACCAATCAAAGCAATTTTCATAATAATTCCTCAAGTGTTTAAGATAATTTCAAATAAAAAAGATCTATAAATTATCAGATATAAAATTTTTAAAGCTCAAAATTTCAACAACAAAATAATCAATAATTTATAAGCTAGTTATTTCCGATAATTTATAATCATTTATATCCTTAAATTTTACATTATAATTTAAGTTAACTTTATGTCAAAATTATGTAAGTAATGTCTTATACAATAAAACTATATATTAATATTTGTTTACAGCATTATTATTTTTGTAATTTTTTAATGTGATTTTAATCTTAATAAAGACCCAATTACACCTTTTAAGCGAAATATAAAATACATCTCACCATCAAAACCACTTTAAAACTTGATTAAAAGATAAAAATTTTAACAATCTATTTATCACAATTTTAATCACACATTCTTAATACAATAAAACATCACGGATTAAATATTTTATATTGCAACCTAATATAAGCCTTATTTATAGAAAAACACTGAATTTTCAATAAAAAATAAAATCTTTAAAATAATATTTATTTAAATTACCTCTATTAAAAATACATCCCACAAATATAATCCAACAAAATATTTATTATAATTATGTAAAATCTATGAGAAAAACAAATTGAAAAAACATCTTAAAAGATTGAATAAATCTAGAAAAGTAGTTCATCGAACTCCTCTAGCGTTTCATATGGTTAAGTTGAGCTACCGTAATGTGTAGACAATTATCCATTGAAATGGCTGTGTTGCTTTGATTGATCTTATTAGACTCAACTGTATGCTTACCAATGTGTCATCTATACAAAATTTAAATAGTTATATTTTCATTTTTAAGATATTCTACAAAAGCTTTGCTAGTTATTTTAACGTAAAATCTTTTCTGAGAAATTTAGTAATGATTAAAAAATGCCTTTATCTTTTTATACTTTGTGGGCAATCGTATTCTATGCCAGCATTTTCTGAGCAAAACTCAAAAGAAAGATCATTAATGTTTAGTTCTGAACAAAATGAAATTTCACTTGAAAGCACTCCTTCAGTTGATTTTTTTGATTTTAAAAAACAACAAGAAGAATTATCAAAAAAACAAAGATATGAAAAGGCGGTAAAAATTCAAGAAGACTCATTAAACACATCTACTATGAATACGTATGAAAAGACTCAATACTACTTAAAGAAAAATGATATGAATGCAGTAGAGTCTCTACAAAATCAACAAAACATTCAGTATTTACAAAAAGCAAAAGATCGAGGGCTTATTTCAAATGATGAGTATCAGAGAAAATTCAATAATCTAAATACACCTTTATTAAATCAGCGTAATATTCAAAATCAATAACCCAAAGCTCAGAGGCTTAAATGCGTTTTCTTCGAAACACTTGAAGAAATACACTGAGTGTACTTTTGAATAGTCTAAACATCGTAAATCGATATTTTTTGCTAGTCCTGATTCTATGAGTTAGGACTAGGCTATGTTGAGGTTATCTATAATTAAGCGATATAATCGAATAAATTATATACTTAGTCATTATTGATTAATTTCTCAATCTGCATTATGCGTATAACATTCATTATTTCGGGAATCATTTCCATGCCTTTATTCAAATATAGTTGTGTAACCCTTATGGTGTTTACCATCACCGCTTGCGCTACCTTTGTCTCCAAACCCAATGAAGTCGAAGTGGCTGCACAAAAACTAGTAGGGCAACCAGCCAGTAATGCATTTAAATTATTTGGTAAACCTGATCATGGTCTGGGTCCATCATCGTATGGTAGTGGTGGCTTCTATGGGTGGAATCGAGTGCAGACCCATGTAACACCAGAAAAAGTTTTCGTGCAGACAGGTGTTGAGTATATTGGCCAAAAGACGACAATGGTTGGAATCGGAGGTGGTGGCGTGATTGGCCAAATGCCAGTTGGTAGCGAACCTGTATATCGGAAAACTGGATATACAGAGAATCGGACTGTTATCGATTATTTTTGCAATATCACTCTGTACACCGATAAAAAGAATATCATCACAGATGCCAGTGTGATCGGCTGTAATAAGAAGAAGTGATAGTGTAGCTTAAAGCCTATAATTTCAAATGAGTTTATAGCTTATTTAGTCTCATTCTAACACATTGTTTTTCGCATCATTTAAAGCACTACATTCATTGTATTTGGCGACAGTATCAATGATCTATAACAGGAAAAAATATGTCTAAACAGCCAGAATGGATAACACGTGGAAAAACTATCAAACAATTAATTAAAGAGTTGGAATCTTTCGAGGATCAAAACTTATTTGTTGAGATCTCTCTAGACGATGGAGATACATCGAAACCAATAAGTTCGGTTGGTAAAATTGATGGCAAATGTATTCTACTAAATTGTGAAAATTCAAAAGAATAACAATCTCATTAAACCTAATGGTCTTTAAGGGAACTACTCTCAATCTAAGGGTCATGCTTCATCTAATTTTCATTATCAATTCGCACTGCATTCGCTCGTTCTAAATTATTTATTTTCCTAAATAACAAATAAGTTTAAGTCAAATATCCACCCCCAAACCACTTTGTCCATTATGACGAACATAGTAGTTATCAAATTCACTACTTTCCACGAATTGAAAACCATGACGACTATAAAATCGATTTGAAGCACTCTCTTTTAAAGCTCCTACTTTCAATGACAAACCAAGTTCATCCACCTCCATGAAGATATGACGAAGAACTACAGAACCTATGCCTATACCTTGTGCACCTGGTTTAATATAGAGATGGTCAAGTAACATTCCATCGATATAAGGTTTAACAACCACGAAACCTACTCGTTCACCAGAAACTTCTATATAGCGAGTAAACTCAGGATTAAAGCCTTCTCGAAAACGCTCTCTTACACGTATGGGATCAAAACGACCAAGACGCTTAAGGCTTTCAAACATTGCTTCAATTCGAATAGCAACAAGCGCTTCAAAGTCACTAGATTGAGTCTTAACAAGTGTAACAACGCTCTTATTTAGCGAATATAATTTAATATCTGACAATTACTTTTCATCCCAATATTTTAAAAGATTATACAAAATTAAAAGTTTAACCCTCACTTAAAAGCCTTATTCTTTGCATCTTTCAATGTATTACACTCATTGTAATTAGCAATAGTAAATGATACATCGTGTGATTTGTTTACCCTGCCCTGACGCTAATTTTAAAAGTTTAGGGCAAGGTGTCATTCTATTATTTGATGTGTGAAGCTTATCTAGAGTTCTGGATAGCTATATCATGTTAATTTTATAAAACTAAAAAAGAGAAATTCTATTGATGCTATAAACAAAGCACCTCATACTTAGACAATGGTTTACTCCAAAAAAGAAACTCAGTATTTACCTGCTTAATGCGGGTTTCTTATTGCTTAAAAAATATGTCAGACTCAAATACCCTTTATAACAATATACATAAACATGAAGAATATTAATATTAGGAGCACCGAAATAAAAAAACGAAAAAATAAGGTCACTGTTTAATCATCTAAGATGTAACATGGTAATTTACAACTTAATTTTAAATCAGTCAATTCAATAACATAATTATAAAACTGATAAATTTAAGATTTTAATTTTGTCCTTTTTTTAGGATGTAATCCCTTATCGAGGAGGGCTTACTTACTTGCATCAACAACCTGAATAGTTATTTTTACTGATGTAAGATCATCAGTACCTTCACTATCACCGCTTTTAATTCTGTCTATTTCAAGCTGTTTAAGATGCTCATCTCATAATTTGAATTTCATAACCTGCATTTCATCCTTAAACTGTTTAATTGTGATTCAGCTCATGCTCAATTAAAGCACAAAATTCAGCTAAAGATGATGAAAAAGCTCATAATCAAGAGTAACAGGATCAAAAAATCAATCACTAAGTAGCCGATAAAATTTAAAAAAATCATTATGGTATTTTCATTGGTTCGATCTATATCGAATAAGTAATTCTATTTAGCAATATCGACTAATGAATTTTTAGCATCGCTAGAAAGTTTCAAGATGTTATTTTTATTTCGTGCTTGAGAAATCTTATAAACGGAAAAACCTAGTAAAAATATGCTAACTATTAATACAGAAGTAAAAACTATTATAAAAATTTATTTTTATTCATTAGCGTAGGATACTAATATAATATTTTAATCTAATATTGCACTCAATTTTCAAAATAAGTAAACCAATTTTAATTTTCATGCTAATAGGATCTTCAAAAATTCAAGAAAAACATCTAACCTCAAGCTGATTATCATCTTGGGTTACTTTTATTTTAATATTTTTATAAGTTCGTTTGCTGGGTTTCATTGATGAGCCCACTACATCTTCAAAAAATTTTCGGTCATTCATAAGATCACTATATGATTTATAGCCAATTAAAATTATTTTTGGAATTCTTTTACTTTCAAATAATTTACTAAGAATATTATCAAGCTTTTTAACATTAACGATTGGCATGTAAAAAACCATGGAAGAAAACATAATTATCCATTAAATATATAAATATGCAATGCCAGATAATCTCTATCTCAATGAAATACGTAACATTCTATAATTTTCTAAACAATCACTATCAATCTATATCTTTTAACGACTATATGTTTTCTCTATTGAATTTGAAAATTTTTTACTAAATAATCTTTAATTATTTCATCAGCCTGCATATCTAATAACTCATCAGATACCCAAAATACATACTCTTGATTTTTAATCTTAACTATTTTTTTATAATAGGTTGTAATTGATTTTGATGTAGAACCTTTAATTTTGAAAAATTTCTCATGGCTTACATTCCCAAGCAACTTACTTCCATGCCAAGGACCACCAATACAAATGTTCATGTTTTTTCCTATTCTTCAATAGTATCTTAGCACCTAATCATTACAGATTTGTTTTTTATGAAAAAAAAACTCACCTTTCGATGAGCTCCTTAAAAATTAATTTATTTGGTTAGCATATAACAAATATTCATATTGCCTTGCTCTTGCTTGTAACAACTCCATTGATCTTTTTTATAATTTTTAGCAGACAATACATTTTCTGGAGTTGTACCCAAATAAGGTTTACATTTACCACCACATGTTGTTGATTGCTCAATTAAATATTCTTTTTGATCAAATTCTATGTATACAAACTTTCCACCAGCACTTACACCTTTTTGAATTGAACAGGAATAAGTTTTTTTCTCATTTTGTGTAAAACATTTCCCTGAATAATCTGTAATTTGATAAGCAAAACTTGTCGTAGATACGATTATAAGAGTTAGCGATAAAATCCATTTCATTAGCTGTATATCTCAAAAAAATACCCACTTGATGGAATCAGTGGGTATACAAATCTATTAAACTGTGTGGATTACCATAAATTCGTCCACTACAGCTAAAATATGCCATACGCCTTGATCCAGATCAAGTAACATTCTTAGAAAAAACTTCAGTTTAACTATTAAGTCAAAACGGGATCAATCAACTGCTTGTAAAATATGTCGCGTCGCATCTACAGTTCCCAGTGTAATAAATCCCCTAGTATCATCTCTAGCTGTTGAACCGCTAAAACTGACTTCACTTGTTCTGTAGTAAACCTTAATAGCAGTTAAATTTGGTTATTGCATAGCTAGTAATGCGATTGCTTGTTACATGAACAGTTCTGATAATATTAATCAGGCTGAACAATTAATTATTAATTCTACTCAATCTATTGCTGCTGATATGAAGCGCACTAGAAAGAAAGCTTGTTGAGGTGATGAAATGGTCGCATTAAAAATTGCATCTGAATCTCTCAAACATTTAACAAGACTTGTTGAGCAACTGGTAAGCCAAAAAGAAGAACGCAGAATTGGGCGAGCCGAATTTGCTCACTTGCTGAATATAGAACCAGAAACTCTAGATGCCAGAATTAGAGAAGGACGCTACACGAAGCCATTTAAGGATGGTCGGAAGATTTATTGGTTTAGTTCATATGTCCAGTCTGTAATATTAGATATAGATTCAAAAAATAAAGCCACTTCAGTGGCTTTATTTTTGAGCAAATCTTTTTGTGAGTAACATAGTGAGTAACATTATTATTTTTAATTAAAATTCATCAATAAAAGGATGGATTATTCATCAACAATATCAGCAAAATTCGCACTCAAAACCTTCGCTAAATCTAGTGGATTAACCCCAATATCCAAGCCCCTTTTCCCACCACTCACATACATTTTACTTAACGGCTGTGCACTTTCACAAATTACCGTTTTTAAACGCTTTTTTTGACCTACAGGACTGATTCCACCAACTAAATATCCAGTTAAACGCTCTGCATCTTTAGGATCAGCCATATGTAGTTTTTTACAAGCAAAGGCGCTCGCTACTTTCTTTAAATTTAATTGATGATTCACTGGAAGGATGGCAACAAAATAGTTTTTATCATCTGTTACCATCAGGGTTTTAAAAACTTCTTCGACATTTAAACCTAATTTTTCAGCAGCCTCTAAGCCAAAACTTTTTGCATTTACATCATGTTCATATTCATGAACAGAAAATTCAATTTTATTTGATTTTAAAACTTTACAAGCAGGTGTCATAGCATAAACAAGATCAAAATTAAGATGATATTTGAATTATAGGACCATTCATAGAAATTTTAAATTAGGGTCTGTTGATAATTTGTCTGCGTTTGCGGCTACAAATGATTTTAGATGATACGAGGCATGAAATATTGAATTTAGACACTCTAAAAGATGAGCAACATCATTTCACAAGCTAACGACGTTGCTGAAAAAATATTCTAGTCCCCGCACACCCTCTCTATAAACAAAATATTTCTTGGTTCTTGCTCAGGTGATGGCTAAATTATCTCAGCCTGAGCAGTAAAACTCGCCAATAGTTTCTCTAATCAATCTCACTCAATACACTACGATGTATACGTCTCATATGCAATTTTAGCCCACAACGCGAACCTTTTATGAAATGTCAGTAGCTCCCAACATCACGAATTTAAATGATGAAAATTAATACTTGTAAAATCATGGAAAACTTGATTAAAATCCTATCATATACCTTATATTACTAGAACAATGCCATCAATCTATCAATTAAAACCAGCATTTCAAAACTTACTACGCCCTTTTGTTAAAAAGCTTTTTAATATCGGAATCACGGCAAATCAAGTCACATTATTAGCGATGTTTATATCGCTCGGTTTAAGCTTTTTTCTATACCAGTATTATTTGAATCATGCTGTAAATGGATGGTTATTGCTCTTTCCTTTGTGGATGCTGCTACGAATGGCTTTCAACGCCATCGATGGAATGCTTGCCCGTGAATTTAAACAACAATCCAACTTAGGTGCGTTTTACAATGAGTTGTGTGATGTTATTTCGGACACAGCACTCTATCTATGCTTGATTACTTTTGGCTTTATTAATGCAAAATTACTCTTATTAGTCGCTTTTCTTGCAATTTTAAGTGAATACACTGGCGTTATGGCCCCACTGATTGGTCAAGAACGTCGTTATGACGGCCCAATGGGGAAAAGTGATCGCGCATTTTGGTTTAGTTTAATCACTGTCGTGATTGTCATCTTGCCATTATTCACTACAAATTTACAACTTCTCAGCTTAATCTGTAATGGCATACTCATTTTAATTGGTCTACTACTTAGTTTAACCATCTATAACCGAATTAAAAATAGTTTAAAAACAGCGTTATAAAACAGTTTCATATTTAGGGTAAATTCGTATGTATAACAACAGTCATCACACCTTTGCGAGTCATGATGGAACAGAATTGTTTTATCAACATTGGTCGACCAACACTCCAAGCGAAACAAAAAAAGCCATTCTTCTGTTTCATCGCGGCCATGAACATTCAGGACGTATGGCGCATTTAGTTAATGAACTCAATTTAAGTGAATTTGATTTCTTTGCATGGGATGCCCGTGGGCACGGCGATTCACCAGGTGAACGTGGTGATGCACCTAGCTTCTCCACATGTGTAAAAGATATTCAATATTTTGTACAGCATATTGAAGAAAACTATGGCATCGACGCCAAAAACATTGCTGTGGTTGCACAAAGTGTAGGTGCTGTATTAGCTGCAACATGGGTACATGATTATGCGCCAAAAATTCGCGCCTTGTGTCTCGCTTCCCCTGCTTTTGATATTAAGCTTTATGTGCCATTTGCCGAACCAAGTTTAAGAGTCATGGAAAAAATTCGTGGTAATTTTTTCATTCAAAGTTATGTTAAAGCCAAAATGCTGACCCATGATGAAGAACGTGCTCAAAGCTATGATACCGATCCTAAAATTGCTAAAGCAATTTCGGTGAGAATGTTGCTTGGACTCTATGATGCCTCTAAGCGTATTGTTGCTGACTCACAAAATATCTTTGTGCCGACTCAGGTGTTATGTTCAGGTTCAGATTTTGTAGTTTTTCAAAAACCGCAACGTGAATTTTACAAAAAGCTTCCACATCCTAAAAAAGAATTACATATTTTAGAGGGTTTCTTTCACGATACTTTAGGCGAAAAAGATCGCCATATTGCAACAGAAAAAATACGCAGATTTATCCAGCAATGTTTTGCGGTTGAATATCAAGCTCCAGATGTTTTAAATGCGGACAAAATTGGTTCAAGTTGCGCTATAGCTGAAGAACTCAGTTCACCATTACCCGCTAAATCAATAAAGAATGCATTTTGGGAAATTACCAAAAAGAATCTAAAAATTGGTAGTCATTTATCAAAAGGCTTAAAAATTGGTGAAGACACTGGCTATGACTCTGGAAGCACTTTAGATTTTGTTTATCGTAACCAACCTGAAAGTTCTAATCCTATTGGCAACATCATAGACCGCCAATATTTAAATGCGATTGGTTGGCGTGGAATCCGTGTTCGTAAACAGAATATTGAACTTTTGGTTCAGAAATATGCGGATATTCTGATTAAAAACCGTAAACCATTGAGCATTATGGATATTGCTTCTGGTCATGGGCGTTATATTTTAGATGCTGTGGTTCAACTACCAAAACGACCAGATTCAATCTTATTGCGTGATTATAGTGATATCAATGTACAAGCTGGTCAGCAAATGATTGCAACACGTGGACTCAATGACATTGCTGAATTTGTTCAAGCAGATGCATTTGATACACAGTCTTTGGCCTCTGTTAAACCAAAACCTTCACTTGCTGTGGTTTCGGGTTTATATGAGTTATTTGCAGACAATGATTTGCTACGTCAATCACTTGAGGGCTTAAGTAAAGCAATCCTTAAAGATGGTTATTTGATTTATACTGGTCAAATTTGGCACCCGCAGCAAGAGTTTATTGCGCGCGCACTAACCTCACATCGTGAAGGTGATGCATGGGTAATGCGTTTACGCTCACAAGCGGAAATGGATGCACTTGTTGAAGCTGCTGGCTTTAAAAAGGTCGACCAATGTATTGATGAGTTTGGAATATTTACCGTCTCAGTCGCACAAAAGCTATAAAATTTCTGCGATCACACAGTTGGTGACTTGATATAAATCATTTTAAGTCACCAATTTTTTAATTTTAATAGAATAATAATCTACGGATGTTTTATGCGAACACTCATCAAAGAAACTGGGACTTGGAAATGGGGCCTACTTTGCTTAGTTTTTCTTGCGCCTTTCTTTTTCCTCACTTATGGCTTTGCAAATCAATATGCGTCAGGTCTTAGTGATGTTCCAAGTATTGTCTTTGCTTGGGAAAAGCATATTCCACTTTGGGCTTGGACGATTGTGCCGTATTGGTCAATTGACCTGTTTTACGGCCTCTCCTTATTGCTTTGTTGGAACAAATTTGAGCTTAAACAACAAGCGCTTAGGCTATTTTTAGCGCAAGTCATTTCGATTAGTTGCTTCTTAGTGTTCCCTTTAAAGTTTAGTTTTGAACGTCCACCTTTAGATGGTTTTTTCGGTCTATGGTTTGATGTCCTGATGGGCTTCGATAAGCCCTTTAATCAAGCGCCCTCATTACATATTGTTTTGCTGATTATCCTTTGGGATTTCTATCGTCGCCATGTATTTGGGGCATGGAAATATGTGGTCGATTTTTGGTGTGTGCTGATTGGAATTTCTGTACTCACGACATGGCAACATCATTTTATTGATCTTCCTACAGGAATACTTGTTGGTGCTTTATGCTTATGGTTATTTCCAATTTCAGTAAAATCCCCATTTAGAAAAGATGGGCTGCAACTGTTAACAGCAAAACATTTAAAGCTTGGTAGTTATTACCTTTGTGGCTCAGTGATTTTCCTTATCTTAGCTTATGAGTTTAGACCTTGGGGATTGTGGCTAATTTACCCTGCTGTGAGTCTATTTATCGTTGCACATAGCTATAGTTTTGTACGTCCACATTTTTTTCAAAAACAAGAAAATGGCAAAATGACGGTTGCAGCACAAATACTGCTTGCGCCTTATTTAATCTTTGCTTGGCTTAATAGTCGTGTTTGGACCAAAAAACATCACGAAGATTCTTTTATCATTCAACATGAACTTAAAAAAATCTATATTGGAAGAGTTCCAACACAACAAGAGCACCTCCAATACAATGCAATATTTGATTGTGTTGCTGAGTTACCCTTAAACCAAGTAACGGCATATCAGCAATATCTCAGTCTAGATCTGATTCCATTACAAGCCAATCAGCTTGAGTTAGCCGTAGCACGATTAAATGATTTGATGTCAAAGCTTGAAGCAAGCTCTATCCAAAATATTCTGATTTTTTGTGCCTTAGGTTATTCAAGAAGTAGCGCTGTACTCACCGCTTGGCTGATTCAACAAAACCAAGATGCCAATATTGATGAAATGGTAAACATTATTCGTAAAGCTCGCCCTTGGGTGGTATTAAAACAAGCCCAACTGGAAGAATTAGAAATTTACCATCTAAAACTGAAAGGTTTAGCGCCATGAAAATGAATTTTTATGTGGTTGCGCAACTGTTGTCTGCAACCACAGCTATATTACTTTCAGGTTATTTGGCTTTTGCGTTATCTATTTTTGCCATCCTGTTCAAAGGTTGGCAATCCTTTGAGTTTTGGACGTTCATTGTCATTACATTGTTATTATCTGGGCTTCATCACTATCTCTCATTTAGAGTTAAGTTTGATGCTCAAATCATTAAAATGATAGCACGAGAATCCCAAACTGAATCTATTGAAAACTTAACCCTACAATTTGATCAAACCCTAATGAGTATGAAATTGATGCCCGCATCCAAAGCAGGACGTGATTGGTCACAGCGTTTTGTAGGATGCTTTAAACTTTTAAAACTACAAATTGCTTTATTATTGGTACAATATCTGGTTTTAATGATTTTGATTTCTAGAATGATTTAAAGCGATTTTAACCTCAACTGATACAGTTGCTGATATATTCAATTGTTATCGTATGATAGTTTTAATGATCTTAAATCAAGAAAATTATCAGCTTCTCAGCAGTGAAGATCTTGAAATGCTATAAAATTCTTCTATGATTCAAAAAATAGAAATGATAAATTTGTAAAAGGAGACCAAGCTTTTTACTTTTTATTCAAAACTAAGTTTGGTTATATTTTATTTTAATCACTTAAAAAGTAGAATTTTGTACTTTAGTCATCTTATTATACAGCTTGCCCCACAATAAAATGCTTCAATATCAATCGGCTTAAAGAATGAATCAACTACCTGAACCACGTTCCGAACAAGATAAAGAGTCATACAATAAACAGTCTTTAGAGCAAAAGACTCAACACTTAGATTCTTCTAATGGAAATTTAGCATCACACTCTATTGCTCGCTTTATCGCATTTTTGACACGCCGTGGCGCACGACTGTTAACTGGTGCTCGTAGCTTATGGGTTGGTTGTCAGCCTGAGATGAAACAACGTATTTACTATGCCAATCACAATAGTCATATCGACTTTATCTTACTATGGTCCTCACTTCCCAAACTGATGCGTCGAAAAACTAAACCTGTTGCTGCTTCAGATTATTGGCTGAAAGATGGTTTTAGACAATTTTTAATTAAAGACACCTTTAATGGTGTCACGATTCAACGTAATCGCGAAGATAATGCAGACCCTTTACAACCTGTAAAAGACGCTCTTGCTCAGGGGTATTCCATTATTTTCTTTCCTGAAGGTACTCGAAATCTTGATGATGATCTTGAGCTATTACCTTTTAAAAGTGGCCTCTATAACTTACATAAACAATTTCCTGAGATTGAGATTGTCCCTGTTTGGATTTCAAATCTAAGACGTGTCATGCCAAAAGGTTCTTTTGTTCCTTTGCCTTTACTGTCTACCGTATGCTTTGGCTTTCCTTTAGAACAACATTTAGAAATGGATAAAGCCACATTTATAGATTATGCACAGAAGCAGCTAGTACTATTAAAAGAGGTTGAGAATCAATGATTTTAGATAATCTGAATAAAACCTATCTTTTATTTGGTATTTTTGCGGGAATTTTAGTTTTTGCATCTAGTGTAGGCTTTATTCTCAAACAAAAAGCTGGGCAAAAACCCTCATCAGTGATTGATAATTTAAATGCACGGATCAATGCTTGGTGGGTGATGTTGATCGTCATTGGCGCAGCAATTCTATTGGGTCAAACTGCATTTATTATCTTATTTGGGATTATTTCCCTGTTTGCTCTACGAGAATTTACCAGTCTATTGCCGACACGGCGTGGTGATTATTTCCCTTTACTTATCGCCTTTTATTTTGTTATTCCCTATCAATATTATTTGATCTATATCGACTGGTACGGCTTATATTCAATTTTTATTCCACTTTATGTATTTTTACTGATTCCGATTGCCAGTTTAAAACAAGAAGATACCAAACACTTCCTTGAACGTAGTTCTAAAATTCAATGGGGACTCATGGTCTGTGTTTTCTGTATTTCCCATGTTCCTGCATTACTCAATTTAAAACTAAATGGTTTTAAAGGTGAACCGATTTGGTTAGCAATCTGGCTGATTATGGTTGTTCAAGCATCCGATGTTTTGCAATATGTCTGTGGTAAGCTTTTTGGAAAGCACAAGGTTGCACCTGTCTTGTCACCATCAAAAACAGTTGAAGGCTTAGTGGGTGGTATTGTTTTAGCCACAGCTTTAGGTGTTGCTATGGCATGGCTTACTCCATTTAGCTATCTACAAGCTGCCTTGATAGGACTGGTTGTGTGTATCTTTGGCTTTTTCGGTGGTTTGGTGATGTCAGCTATCAAACGTGACCGTGGTGTAAAAGATTGGGGGCAGTTGATTCATGGTCATGGCGGGATGTTAGATCGGATTGATTCTATCTGCTTTTCTGCACCCATCTTCTTTCATATTTTGAGATATTGGTGGAGTTAATCTGCCAATATCAGTTAATCAGCAAAATTTGGGGTGAAATCAATGGAAGTAACGAATATTGGTTATATCCTTAAATTTTGATTTATTTTTTTAAACTCATTTTTTCCCATATTTTTCTTCATCATATTGTTTAGCCAAATCTAAACGATAAGTGTATTGCTCCCAACGATCAGGATATTCGTCCCTTTTTATTTTGTTCTTTATGTTCATTGAGAAAACTGAGAAATCATTTAAATTTGCCATACTGGGTTTATTAAATCCGAGTTTTTTTAATATTGCCTCTAACTCAATACTTTGTTCATCAAAACTTCCTCCAACAACCCAACCACCAAATAAACAAATAAATAAATAAATAAAATGAGCCTAGTAACTTCATGTTTTAATGTAGCTATTCCATCTCCTATTAACATTAACAAAGGTATGAATATAAAAAGACCTATGATACCTATACTCAAAAATAATTTTATAGTAGAAAATCTGTACCCTACTCTCCCTTTAACGACTTCTTGACTTGTCCATATATAATTGTTTTGTTGATCAATAACCGCTACTGCACAAGCATATTTATTTTGACCCGAAAGCGGTTCTGCAATTACTTTTACCATATCTCGTTTTTTAAACATTACCACTGGAAAACATCCAGTGAAATAATGCTTTTGATTATTTTTATCTGTAATTTCTAAGGCAAAATCACTGACTTCTATTCCTTCATCACTGGCTGCAAAACTGGCTAAAGCAGCATTCCCAATTTGCCCAACGAGTGCTGAACCTACAGCTATTGCTCCTGTAGCTGCTTGCATATTGGCATTTAAGTTTTGCATGGTTTCACTGGTCAACAGATCAGTTACTTCGCCTTCTACGATAAAAAGCCTTTTTGAAAATTCATCAATAATTTGATCTGTTTTTTTAAAACTCATTTTTTCCCATATTTTTCTTCATCATATTGTTTAGCTAAATCAATACGGTAGGTATAATCTTTCCAACGTTCATGCCCATATCCTTTGTTGTCTTCTTTGTTTTTCCAACTTAAATCATTGAGAGCATAATTTTGCAAATCTATTCGACTTGGTTTGTTAAATCCTAATTTTTTTAATATTGCCTCTAATTCAATGCTTTGACCATCAAAACTTGCTCCTATACGCCAACCAATACCAGTGAAAACAATAAGGGCCATTAAGGCTGTTATTTGAATTCCTGTATCACTAAATAACATTTGATTTATCGAATCTGATATAAAATAATCTATGATTAGCTGTATAAACATTACAAATAAGCAAACTCCCCCCATTAATTTCATCCCAAATATTCTATATCGAAATCGACCTTTAACTACTTCTTGGCCTGTCCATGTATAACTGTTTTTTTGATCAATAACAGCTGCTACACGAGCATATTTATTTTGACCAGAAAGTGGTTCTGCGATCACTTTAACCATATCTCTTTTTTTAAACATTACTACTGGAAAACATCCAGTGAAATAATGCTTTTGATTATTTTTATCTGTGATTTCTAGAGCAAAATCACTAACTTCAATACCTTCATCACTAGCAGCAAAACTAGCTAAAGCCGCATTCCCAATTTGACCGACAAGTGCTGAGCCTACAGCCATTGCACCTGTACCTGTTTGTATATTTGTATTTAAGTTCTGCATGGTTTCACTAGTCAATAAGTCTGTGACTTCACCTTCAATAATAAAAAGCCTTTCTGCTAATTCGTCAATCATTTGGTCTGTTTTTTTAAACTCATTTTTTCCCATATTTTTCTTCATCATATTGTTTTGCTAAATCAATACGATAGGTATAATCTTTCCAACGATCATGGATAAAATCTTTTTCTTTATTTTTCCAACTTAAATCACTCAATGCAAAATTTTGTAAATTCATTCTGCTGGGTTTACTAAATCCTAATTTTTTTAATATCGCCTCTAACTCGATACTTTGACCATCAAAGCTTGCACCTACTCGCCAACCAATAAATATAAAAGTAATTAAAATTGTTAAAATTGTTAAAATTGTTAAAATTGTTAAAATCATATAATTTTCTAATAAACTATTAAATGCACCCATAAATGAAACTGTAATTATACCTATTAATAATGCCCCTCCTCCCATTATACCAAATAATTTTATTCCAAATATTCTATATCGAAACCGCCCTTTAACCACCTCTTGGCCTGTCCACATATAATTATTTTTCTGATCTATTATTGTACTAACTCGAGCATATTTTTTTTCACCTTGTATTTCTTCTGCAATTACTTTTACCATATCTCGTTTTTTAAACATTACCACTGGAAAACATCCAGTGAAATAATGCTTTTGATTATTTTTATCTGTAATTTCTAAGGCAAAATCACTGACTTCTATTCCTTCATCACTGGCTGCAAAACTGGCTAAAGCAGCATTCCCAATTTGACCAACTAATGCCGAACCCACCGCTATTGCTCCTGTAGCTGCTTGCATATTGGCATTTAAGTTTTGCATGGTTTCACTGGTCAGTAAGTCTGTGACTTCTCCCTCAACAATAAACAGTCTGTCAGACAATTCATCAATCATTTGATCTGTTTTTTTAAAGCTCATTTTTTCCCATATTTTTCTTCATCATGTTGTTTTGCTAAATCAATACGGTAGGTATAATCTTTCCAGCGTTCATGGACATATCCTTTATTATCTTCTTTATTTTTCCAACTCAAATCGTTGAGAGCATAATGTTGTAAATCCATTCGACTAGGTTTATTAAATCCTAATTTTTTTAATATTGCTTCTAATTCTATACTTTGATCATCAAAGCTAGCACCTACTCGCCAACCAATGAATATAAAAACTAATATAAATGAAAAAGAAATTATTTGAATACCAATATTATTAATTAACATTTGCTTTATTGAATTTGTTATAAAAAAATCAAAAAGCAAAGCAAAAATTACTACAATAATACTAATGACTCCAAATAATTTCATTACAAAAACCCTATAGCGAATCCTTCCTTTAACAACCTCTTGCCCAGTCCATGTATAATTGTTCTGTTGATCAATAACAGCTACTGCACGAGCATATTTATTTTGTCCCGAAAGTAGTTCTGCAATTACTTTAACCATATCTCCCTTTTTAAATATCACTACAGGGAAACATCCTTTAAAGTAATGCTTTTGATTGTTTTTATCCGTGACTTCTATTGCAAAATCACTGACTTCTATCCCTTCATCACTGGCTGTAAAACTGGCTAAAGCCGCATTCCCAATTTGACCGACAAGAGCTGAACCCACAGCTATTGCACCTGTAGCCGTTTGCAAATTGGCATTTAGGTTTTGCATGGTTTCACTGGTCAACAGATCAGTTACTTCGCCTTCTACGATAAAAAGCCTATTTGACAATTCATCAATCATTCGGTCTGTTTTTTTAAAACTCATTTTTTCCCATATTTTTCTTCATCATATTGTTTAGCTAAGTCTAAACGATAAGTATATTGCTCCCAACGATCAGGATGCTCATCCATTTTTATTTTATTCTTTATATTTATTGAGAAAACTGAAAAATCATTTAAACTTGCCATACTTGGTTTATTAAAATCCAACTTTTTTAATATTGCCTCTAATTCAACACTTTGCTCATCAAAGCTTGCACCCACTTTCCATCCAATAAATAAACAAATAAATAAACAAATGAAAAAAGAAATAAATATAGGCTGACTTAAAAGAAATGAGATACCATTATCCTCAAATATCGAAAATAAAATAAAAATTATCATGACAAATATTCCTACACCACCTATTAATTTTATCCCAAAAATCCTATATCTTATTCGTCCTTTTATAATTTGTTGACTTGTCCATATATATTGATTTTTTGGTTCAATAACTGCTTTTACTATTGAATATTTTGTTGTAAAAGGCTCAGCCATAACTTTAATATTGTCACCAATTCTAAAATTAACTTCTGGAAAACATCCTTTAAAATAATGCTTTTGATTATTTCTATCTGTGATTTCTAAAGCAAAATCACTAACATCAATACCTTCATCACTAGCTGCAAAACTAGCTAAGGCAGCATTCCCAATTTGTCCGACTAGTACTGAACCGACAGCTATTGCACCTGTAGCCGGTTGCATACTGGCATTTAAGTTTTGCATGGTTTCGCTGGTCAATAAGTCTGTGACTTCTCCTTCAACGATAAAAAGTCTATCTGCCAATTCATTAATCATTTGGTCTGTTTTTTTTAAGCTCATTTTTTTCCATATTTTTCTTCATCATATTGTTTGGCTAAATCAATACGGTAGGTATAATCTTTCCAACGCTCATGGATAAAATCTTTTTCTTGATTTTTCCAACTTAAATCACTCAATGCAAAAATTTGTAAATTCATTCGACTTGGCTTATTAAACCCAAGTTTTTTTAAAATAGATTCTAATTCAATACTTTGCTCATCAAAACTTGCACCAACACGCCAGCCTATAAATAAGAAAAAAAATAAACAAATGAACAGAGTACCGCCTATAGGAGGATTAAATATAAGTGAAATCCCATATTTACCAAATATTGCAAATAAACAGAAAGTTAATACTGATAGGAACCCAACAATCAGTCCAAACTTCATAGATGTGATTCTATGTTGCATTCTTCCTTTTACAACTTCTTGCCCAGTCCATATATAATTATTCTTTATATCAATAATAGTTGCTGCATAAGCATATTTATTTTGACCCGAAAGCGATTCTGCAATCACTTTAACCATATCTCCCTTTTTAAACATCACTACAGGAAAACATCCCTTAAAGTAATGCTTTTGATTATTTTTATCTGTGAGTTCTAAAGCAAAATCACTGACTTCTATTCCTTCATCACTGGCAGCAAAACTGGCTAAAGCAGCTGTACCGATCTGTCCGACAAGTGCTGAGCCTACAGCCATTGCACCTGTACCCGTTTGTATATTGGTATTTAAGTTCTGCATGGTTTCACTGGTCAACAGATCAGTTACTTCGCCTTCTACGATAAAAAGCCTATTTGACAATTCATCAATCATTCGGTCTGTTTTTTTTAAACTCATACTATGACTACTCTATTATGCAAATAGTGTCTGAAAATCTTCGACTTCTTGTTGTTCCGACATTAGCTTATTGGTTTTTAAAGCTCTAAAAGTAGAATACTGACACCAACGTTGAAGCTTTGTTGCCTCCATATATATTAAAAAGGCGACTTCAACTAAAGTTAAAATTAAACCTATACCACTTGCCCAAGCAATCCAACGCAGTAAAGCATTCCGTACTATCTCTCGAGTAAGCTTTTTAACACTATATTTAGCCATAGTTTCACCAAAAACTTTAGCGCCCATCTTTTGAATCAATGGACTACCTCCAACACGGTTTAAATATGTCATTAAAGGTCCTATATAGGTTAAAGTTGCGCATAATCCCAAAAGAGCAGCAGCAGCTCCTGTAACTACACGAGCTGAATATAATATAATTAAGGAGGTAGGTATTCCTTCCTTTCCAGTCAAATTTTCAACTTTGTTGTAATCTAACCAAGCAGTAATTCCCCCTGCAATAGTACTTAAACTACCTGCTGCCCATTTAATACCTGCTCTTTGAATATTTGCTGCGCCTCGTGTGGCTGCTGCTCCAGCGCCTGCATAAGATGTTTGAGTCGCCACTTCTCTTGCACCTTTTGCTAGACCATAAAAGATATCCAAACCAAAAGCCATCAATGCGGATACAGATGCCACCAAAGCAGCAATTTGTACCGAGTCTTTATATTTTCCAGAGTTAAGCATATGCGCTAAATTAATCGCCTCTATAAATACAAGAATGCCTGATGCTCGTACCTGATGATAATTATTGGTATGGTTCGCCATACCTTTACTGCCCGCTTTTTCAATTTCTTCTAAAGTTAATGCCACTTGTTGCTTTTTTGCCATTGCATCATCGATCAATACATCCAAAGAACGAATTGTTGCTTCCTTTGCATTTTTTGACAGCTGACCACCGACTCTTTCACTAAGTTCAGGACTGAGTTTGATATTTCCAGAGTTTAATTTTTCAGGGTTTATATTATATACAACTTGATCAAATCTTAATTTTCCAGCCAAGTCACCCATCTGAGCAAACAACAGTTTTTGCGAAATTGCAGAGACAAATCGACTTTCAGCAGTTGACCCCATACCCGCTCTAAACACCACTCGAGAAAAGTTAGAAACATAAAGCATCACTTTCTTTTCCGTTTTAAAAAATCCTATATTGCCTTTATTTTTGTCTATTCCCTGATTCCTTGCCCATTCATCCCATGCAGAATCAGTTTTCTTTAAAAAGTCTATTGTACCCTTCATTGCTTTTAGACCAACAGCGGTAAAATCAGTTGCAGCTTTTTTCAGTTCGTCATGCTTTGCCTTGGCTTCTAACTGATTACTATACAAGCCACGAATAAATAAATTTTTACGCTCAAATTCTGGCTTTTTAACCCAGTCATCTAACTGTTTTGCACCTGCTTCCGCACCTTCCATTCCAAATAATATAGACGCTACATGAGCTTTAAACGCACAACCACTTCGTAAATTTTTCTGATCATAGGCATCTAAAGCATCAAATAAACTTTCAGAAACAACCCAGTTCAAATGCTCTTGAGCACGTTGGTTTGCAACCTTCAAAGCTGTGTCATATTTTTGTGCTGCTTCCAGCTTAAACGCTTCTATTTCTTTATAGTTTAAATTATCGAGCAGAACTTTTCGGTCAGTTTGGAAGTTAGCTTCTCCAACAACCTCACCATGACCTGCCCGTGTTTTCATCGTACGCTCATGGTCTTCGACAAGCTCTTTCTTACTTCGTTCTAGTTGTGCAATTTCTGCTGTATCATTTCTTTTCCTTGCAT
Source organism: Acinetobacter sp. LipI_19 (assembly GCF_058242925.1). Classification (NCBI taxonomy): domain Bacteria; kingdom Pseudomonadati; phylum Pseudomonadota; class Gammaproteobacteria; order Moraxellales; family Moraxellaceae; genus Acinetobacter; species Acinetobacter sp. LipI_19. Next base: position 1,471,155 of record NZ_JBZAYK010000001.1, on the reverse strand, counting down.
ATACAAGTTGTTGCTCAATCCTAATTAAAGTAGATTTATACCTATTTTCTATAAATTCTGCTGTTTGTTCATGAATTTCATTTTCCCGTTGTACAATTTTTGCTTTATTTTTAAGTAGTGATCCTTCAATGCTTTCTACCCGTTGCACTGAATCCAGTTTACGCTGATTTGTGACGCCATATTTATCTTTTGCTTCTAAATAATCATCTACAGGGGCATAAGCTTCATTTCGATATTCATTTAGCTTTACAGTGATGCCAATTGGGTCATACAGCACTATAGATGCAAAGGCTTTAGGTTTCTCAGCAAATTTAGTCAGCAGTTTACTCCAGCGGTCTGAGCCAAATGACAAAGGAAAACTCACGCCGTCCTTTAAAGTTGAATTGTTTAAACAATGTTCTTGTTGTGATGATCCTTTAGCCCATCCTGCAACATCTATAGATTGCCATTTCCCTGAACTGACATATTCATCCGCTTTCGCTTGGTATTCTTTTCTTTTTTCATCCGTCATAGGTGCGTGGGTGTATATCAAATATGCCTTCTCGGCCAAATTCGTTGCAATATATTCAATGGTGACAAATGAGGCAAATAACGCATGTTCATTTCCTTTACATGCAAACTCAAGCACAGATACGGGTGCAGGTTTGTCTAATGGAAAAGATGATAAATAGCCTTGCGGTGTGACGATGTACCCGATCCATTGATAACCTTTTTTTCGCTTCACCATTGCATAAATATAACTAGAATCAATCATTTCAGTTGTATATTTGGAGTATGACAATGCTACGTTTTTTACATTTTTCCCAAGTTGTGATGAAAGGTGTGGGGCTTTGTCTTGAGTTACCGTATAACGTAAAGGCAAAATCTGCAAACCAAGTTTACGGCAAAAATTACATTGGTCTTTACTGCCTTTTGCATCTGAAGTTTGTTGATTGACTTGTATTGCTGCATTAGCAGCTTTTGTTATCGCATTTGGAGCAGCTAAAATCTCTTCTCCCTGTCTACGTTGTTCGGCTTTTTTATTTTCTTTTCTTGCAAAAGCTTCTTTATCACCGCCCATTTTATTTTCCTTATTCCAATGTTTCTGTTTTAATCAATGCCCAAGAATCTTCAGCAACAAAGTTCATCGCTTCAGTAAAATTATAATTTTCAGGTTCAGTGTTCCAGTATTGTTGAAGTACTTTTACAATATAAGGATGCTTCATAAAGCTGTGACCAAGTACCTCTGCGTATAAGCCATAACTGACTAAGTCGACATATCTGGTAATGTGGTATTGTTCATGTCCTTGATATAAATTTTTAAGAATCTGTTGTGATTTCAAGTGATTGATGTCGACTTGTTCTAATTCATGCGCTTTTCGAAAAACAATATTACTTATTTCAATCAAATCTAAAGCTAAGGATTGTTGTTCATTCACTTGGATAATGGCTTTTTTCAGCAATTTTTTCTGTTGGATATTTTCCCAGTGAAAATATCCACTAGGATGGATAAATTCCCATTGGGTAAAATTTCCCAATAAACTATTCATTTGCTGTTCATTGAATATTTGATCCAAATAAATCATTACTCGTGGGTCATACCATCGAAATAAAATTTTGGAATCAATATCTTGCAATACCAAACTGGTTTTAAACTTTTGGTTCAACTGATCATTTTCATAATGAGAAGCCCCAAAACCATGTACTAAATACTGATCATTGGAAATTTCAAAATTATTAAGTAAATGTTCTGCTAGCTGTGGTCCGATCTCTTTTAATATCTTTTCATCTAATATTTCTATAAAAAACAGATGCGTGTCTTTATAGCGACTGCCTTTTGCCAAGGGAATATAAATAATATTGTGTTCTCTTAAACACTTCTTTAAATCATCAAAAACATCAGGCGCTAATGTTTCATCAAGCAATACTAACAGCCGATGATGCTGGCTAAAGACTGCTTGCATTTTTTGATAAATTGCTTCTACGGAATGAAGTTCAGAGGATATCGCCGTTTGTTGTAGAAAGTTCTCACTCATCATAAGATCACCTTCGCTGATCCATTTTGAGCTGCCTGTCCTTGTTTCGCAGAGCAATCAGGCAAGTCTAAAGCTGGCGGATTTATAGAAGCTGGGGAAGTCAGTTTCTGTTGCCCAGATTTCACCTCAAATAAGCCACCTGTGGTTGAAAACACACCTGAACCATTAATCTTGAGTTCAGAACCATCACTGACCAACTTAATTTCCTTCGGACTGATGATATAAACTGCGTCTTCGGTTGAAATGATTTGAATGCCTTTACGTGCGATCATATCCAACCCATCACCCTGCGCTTGGATCTCAACTTTACCTTTTCCAGCAAATAACTTTGCACCTTCTTGTGCCGCAAAAAGGCTAATTTTAGCGCTGGCATGTCCAATCAAAGCCTTTTGTGTACTTAGGTTAATGCTGTCGCCTGATGTGTGGCTAATTTGCCCATCTGCTGAAAGATGAATATCTTCATTACTGGTAAGCGCAATTGAGTTTGGTGAAGCCAACATCATCACCGCAGACTTAAATTCATCTGCTTTTTTCGGATCTTGTTGAGCCAATACGTCGATAAAGCCTTTGATATTATCTAAAACTTCTAAAGGATCAGTCTGCTGATTCTTGGCAACCTCACTTAATGCTTTAGAGTTATTGAGACTACTTTCTAACTGATTTATGCCCGCGGTCACATCAAGGTGATTGCCCGAGGCTGAATCCTGAGCATAAGTACTCAGTAATAAACCTTGTCCTGCTCTTAATGCACCCCACTGGTCAGTTCTCAGTTCAAAGCCTTCACCTCGTCCTTCGCTAGTGTCTGTCTCTTTGGGATGACTTAAATTACCGAGGTTAAGTTGACTCACCCCATGACTGCTCTGTAACTGACTGCTGATTTGCTCAGTACTATCATCAAATCTAAGTTGGTTATAGCCACTGCCTTGATACTCTCGACTTTTTATTCCTGACAGTTTTTTGGTATCAGGCAGTTTACCTTTTTCATCAAACTTGCTTGGATGACGATGCGCTTCATGAATACGCCCCACCACAAACGGCCTGTCAATGTTGCCATCGAAGAAATCTATAACGACGACCTCTCCAACTCTCGGTAAGAATCGTGCACCATAGCCTTCACCAGCCCACGGCGTCAGTACATCCACCCAAGCTGAATCGGTGTCGTTATCATTGGAACCAGCACCACCATCGTGGCTATGATCTTGATTGCGGGTAAACAGAAAACGTACTTTGATCCTTCCCCACTCATCCACATGGATTTCTTCTCCACTTGGTCCAACCACTCTGGCACGTTGGGGTGACGCAATCGGACGATGTTTTAATGGATTGTATTCTGGAACAGTGGTGATATTGCGACGTTGTAGCACCAACTGATTGGCTTGGCGTTCATCACTATTGTTTGTCGTGATATTGGTTATTTGCCAATTGCTTTGCTTAAGCAAATTTTCAACCTGATGGGTCAACTCTTTTGGTAGATTATTTTGATTATAAAAGTGCTTCGATATGATTAGGAATTGCTTATCGGAAAAATCGTGTTGATCAATTTCGGGATGCCCATTTAATTCAAAGATATAACCCACATGTGCATCACGTACTGTAGATATTGCGGTAAATTGTTTGGCTTGTGAGTCATAGTAGTTACTCAGATTTTCATTAAAACGTTCAATTTGACGATTACCTGATGCTGTTGCACCATCTTCTCCATTCAAGTCTTGGATCCATGCTGGGCTAAAGTGCCAAACTTGCTCAAGAGCTAAACTAGCATTGTCGTAGTTTTCACTATGCTTGTGTTTGCTTAGAACACTGCCTGCACCTTCTTCTATTTCCAGTACATCGGCTTGCCAACGTTGAATATGTACTGATGTAGGCTGAATAGAACGCTGTCCAATAAATGAGATAATGCTGTCCTGCCTTTCGGTGGGACTGCTACGATGAAAGCGAATATTCTTGCGTTCTAAGCTGGTGTATTGAGTATTGTTGTCAATCAAACGAAGCTTTTGAGGTTGAATTTGTTCACTGAAACTCGATACTTTAAGTTGGGCTTCATCAATTAAAGTATTAATCCCTTCAGAAAAAAGCAGACGTTGAACAAAGTCTATATCCCGTTCATTATTCTGCATAATAAATGGGCGAACATCGTCGTCTTTGGTTAAGCCACTTTTATCCAATGTTAGACTTGAAGCAAACAATGGACTTCGCTCGCGCCATTCCTGAAATATAACTTCAACTGCTTGAGGCGCAGACATATTCATAAACACTCTGGAATTTCTACGATGCTTCCAAAGTGCGGTTGGATCTTCAACTGTCAGGCGGTAAATCGTCAGCGCACCATCGCTCGCGCCCACATCTGCTTGGGTCACAATCCCTGAAATTCGATTGAGTTCTGATTTATCATTCACAATATCGACAGCCACTTGGCTACCGATAAATTGCTTTAATGGAATATTCATTGACGTAGACAAGCAAATCAATTGTAAATGAATGCCTTTGTTTAATTCATGCATCCCATCAATACGTTGTAAAAATACCAGTTGATTAAGATCAGTGTTTGAAAAAGACGCATGCATGGCACGCTTTTGAGCAGTAAGACCCAATTTTTCAAAGCAAAATAAATATTATTAAACATGAGTTATTGTATAGTTGTTCTAAATTAAGCACACTCTACAAAAAAGATCATATTTTGTCCACATTTAATTTTATCTACATAATTTATTGTATTTCATTTCGTTTCGATAGTTTTCTCCGATACATTACCGCCCCCACAGTTAAATTAAATTTTTCGCATAATTCTTTTATAGAAAGTGTATTTAATTCCTGTTGATGCTCTCTTACCCAATTTAGAAGAGAAACTCGTTTTTTTTCACCTAATAATTCTTTTAAATAAGAACGAGAAGTTAAAATCTCCTGTTCAGTTTTATTGAGTCGTATCGCAATCTCTTTGATTGAATACTGTGTACTCAAAATGATCTCTTTATGTTCTAATCGCCACTCTTTTTTTTCATTCAAACGTTGTACACGTATGTCATTTAATGTAGGTATACCAAGTTCTTTACATACCAGATTATGCGCTCGCCTTGCAGCTTTAAGATTTTTTTTATTCAATAACGATTGTACTTCAAAAATATTTTCAGATTTAGCTAGTGCGTCTTTGTTGTTTTGTACAATTTTACGATTTGCATAACCAATTTTATTCTTACGTAGTTTGTTACTACGCTGAACTCCTTCCTTTCTTAAAAAGGTGCAATACTTTGTAACTTCAGTTTGAGTTAATCCATATTTTTCTTTTAACATCTGAAAGCTTTGAGTAAACAACTCATCTTGATGTTCAAACATCCAATCTCTTAAAGTAGATAAAGTATAGTCATATTTTTTTTGAAGACCCAATGCACGTCTAAATCTAGTGATTATTTTAACCGATAATCCGAGTAATTTCATAGATTTAACTCGATCATGTTTCTTTAAAAACTCAGCTAAATCATTGGTCAAAATGTAAACATATTGACTCTTTGCAATTTGCTCGTACATCCAACCTTTGTAGATCATAATCCCAGCTTGTGTATTTCGCTCTTCATATACATCCCAGTCTTCACCTTGCCAATCCTTAATTGTCTTTATTGGATAAATTTTATATCTTTTAGCCATAACCATTAACATTTTTTGTATTCGTCAACAATTATTCTTTTATCAAATTTTACTTACAACTTAAAGAGATTTATCAAGAATAACTTAAAAAACAAAAATTATCTTTCAATGCATTGAACAAATTAATTTTTCAAGCAATAACGCCTAAATAGCAAGCAACCAACAGCTTAAGATACAAATCACGAATAAATCTACCAATTTTCATAGATTGACAGGTTTAAATCAGCTACATAACATCAGGGCAATCTTGGATACATAACATTGGTTTTATTTTGAATTTTCAGTATCAGTTAAAAATAATTTCTACAGTGAGTTTGACACTTGCGATTACAGCATGTTCGTCTTTGGGAGGCGGCTCTGTGCAAAAACGTGCTGCTAAACTTTCGACTGGAATCCAAAAAGCCTATTCTGTCTCTCCAGACGTTGCTAATCGCGTATCCCCAATGATTGTACAAAGCGCAGATCAGTATGATGTAGATCCTTTACTGATTGCAGCGACCATACGTCAAGAATCGAGCTACCGGAGTTATGTCACCTCTCCATCTGGTGCTGTCGGGCTTACCCAAATCATGCCACGTTATTGGCAACAAGCCTGTCCTGGTGATTTGTTTGATGAATATACCAATGTACGTTGTGGCACTATGATCTTGGCAAAATATAATCAAAGTGCAGGAAGCTGGAAAAAGGCCTTAGCCTACTACAACGTTGGACCCACAAATTACCAAACAAATCGTAAAATGAAACGTCAAGGTAAACGATATGCGAAACAAGTCAAACAACATGAAAAACAGTTAAAGTCTTCTTTATAGAAGTTTAAGAATAGGGGCTGAATTTCAATAAAATAAACCCACTGCTGCTACTTGAGTGGGTTTATTTTTTTAGTCCATAGCAACAATAAACAGCATAAACATAAATGATTTAATTCAATCTTAATCTGCTGAAATATCTTCAAACAAAACGGAAGACAAATAACGTTCACCCGCATCTGGAAGAATGACCACAATGGTTTTGCCTGCATTTTCAGGACGAGCAGCTAATTTTGCTGCAGCAGCTAAAGCCGCACCACTAGAGATACCGACAAAAATACCTTCTTGAGTGGCACTTAGACGAGCAAAATCAATCGCTTCTTGGTTATCGATAGCAATAACTTCATCCACTAAATTTAAATCTAAGTTTTTAGGAATAAAGTTTGCACCAATCCCTTGGATCTTATGTGGACCAGGCGTTAACGTTTCACCACGTTTGGTTTGTCCAATAATTGGTGAATCTGCGGGTTCTACAGCAACGGAGTAAATCGCTTGCTGCTTGACCTTTTCAAAATAACTTGAAATACCTGAAATAGTACCGCCAGTTCCAACACCAGCAACAAGGATATCAACTTTACCACCAGTGGCTGCCCAAATTTCTGGGCCAGTCGTTGTCTCATGTATTTTTGGATTGGCTGGGTTTTCAAATTGTTGCGGTAAATAATATGTTTCAGGATGTTCAGTTACTAGACGCACTGCCTCGTCAACTGCACCTTTCATACCTTTTGCAGGTTCAGTTAAAATTAAATTTGCACCCAACGCTTTTAATACTTTACGGCGCTCTATACTCATACTTGCTGGCATAGTTAAAGTGATGGCATAACCTTTTGCCGCTGCTACAAATGCCAATGCAATTCCAGTATTTCCACTCGTAGGTTCTACAATATGCATACCTTTTTTCAAGAGCCCTTTCTCTTCTGCATCTGCAATGAGTGCAGCACCTATTCGATCTTTAACTGAAAAAGCAGGATTACGGCTTTCAATTTTTGCTAAAACCGTTGCGCCACCTGTAATAAGACGATTGATACGAATAAGTGGTGTATTACCAATTGCTTCAGCATTATTAGAATAAACAGCAATACCTAAGTTTTCAGTTGCTGGAAAATTTGGATCTGTAGACATGACCTTTCCTTGAATTTAAATGAATTTATATCAATCTATCATAATGCTTTTCTATGAAACTTTGATATTGAGTAACTGAATTTAATTATACCGATATTTAAATAGTTTATTGATAAAAATCATAAGTTTAGTTTTTAGGCAAAGTGTTTGACCGATTTGTCATCAAATCAAACTATATATTTGTATATTATTTCAAGCATAATAACCATATGACTCATATTTAGAGAATATTATGGCAAGCAATGCTTATCAAAAATTTTATCGTCAATTTACAAAAAAAATCTTAGATAAAATCGTCAGCCCACAAGTTTTAGGCGATACAAAAACACTTGAAAATACAGTTAATGATCCAAACACAGCCAATTTTCCAATTTGCTATGTCATCCAAGATGACTCAACTTCGAATAAAGTCTTAATTGACAATGAAACAGAAAAAAGAAAACTCAGCCCTGCTTTTGCGCCACTTAACCTAGGATCAGATTATCAGGAAGATGATCGTTTTATCACTTTAGAACCGACCAAAAGCAACGCCTCTGCATACTACCCAGACAAAATTATTCGTTTGGTCGAATATTTATTAAAACACCCTGAACAAGATGTGCTTTTAGTACCAACAACGATTTTATGGGGGCGTGCGCCGGAAAATGAGGACAGTTGGTATAAAGCATTGATGACTGATGCTTGGGCTAAGCCAACGGGCATTAAACAAGCACTCAACATTACTCTCTATGGCCGTAATAATTATATTGAATTCCATCAAGCAGTTTCTTTACGGCAGTTAATTGACTCAGCCATTGAACTCACACCCAATTTTTCACCAGCGCATTATGTGGTGACTGAGCTTAATAAACAATTTAATGGCTATAAAGAAGCAATTCTTGGTCCTGATATTTCAGATCGTCGTAATGTAATTAACAAACTCATGCTGAGTGATGCGGTCAAAGAAGCCATTCTCAATGAAAGCATTCATAAAAAAATCAGCATCAATGAAGCCGAAGCACTCGCGCATAAATACCTCGATGAAATCGTGTCTGATTTTTCTTATTCGACCTTACGCTTTGCTGAAATTGCTTTAACCAAATTGTGGACCCAACTCTATGACGGTATCGAAGTACATAATTTCGATACAGTTCGTGAACTTGCCAAAGATTATGAAATTGTCTATACCCCTTGTCACCGTAGCCACATTGACTATTTGTTATTGTCTTATGTGATTTATAACCGTGGCTTGATGGTTCCCCATATTGCAGCAGGCATTAATTTAAATATGCCTGTAGTTGGGCAATTGATGCGTGGCGCAGGTGCATACTTTATTCGACGTAGCTTTAATGGAAATGCGCTCTATACCGCCGTCTTTAAAGAATATATCTACAGTATGCTCAATCGAAATACCCCCATGGAATACTTTATCGAAGGTGGACGTTCTCGTACTGGACTTTTATTGCCGCCTAAAAAAGGTATGCTCGCAATGACCATCCAAAGTTATTTGCGTGGGAATAGCAAACCGATTGCATTTATTCCGACTTACTTTGGATATGAAAAACTGATCGAAGGCAGTTCATACATAAAAGAGCTGGGTGGGCAGAAAAAACAAGCTGAATCACTATTTGGACTACTTAAATCTATTCAAAAAATTGAAAAAGTCTTTGGTGTTGTCCATGTCAATTTAGGTGAACCGGTTTTCCTTGAAGATATCTTAAAAAAGAACAATGCTCCACAACGTGTTGCTTTGCATGAAGAGATGCCTGAGTCAGTTAAGGCCACGGTCAATGATGTTGCGTTTGATATTTTGGAAAATATCAATAAAGCAGTAGTGATTAATCCTATCAGTTTAATTTCTCTGGTCTTATTAAATGCACCAACTCATGCTTTGGCAGAGCGTGAAGTATTGGTACGTTTAGAACAATTCCGCAATCTACTCAAACAGCATCGCTATGATGATCGTATGCAAATCACTGAGCTTTCCAATACAGAAATCATTCAATATGCCATGAAACTGAAACAAGTTGAATTGATTGAGCATGATAATGAACGCTGGGTGAAAGTCAGTGATATACAGGTGGGCTTGCTTAAGTACTTTAGTAATAACATTATGCACACGTTTATATTGCCAGCACTCATTGCTAAAATATTGAGAGTTAAAACAGAGCAGCAGAAATTTGAGATTTCAAAATTTGATTTATATACCCAAGTCATCGAACAATACCCACTTATTCAAAAAGCCTTCTTTTTAAAATGGGATGAGTCTGAGATTGAGAGTGAAATCAGACAAATTGTCGATTATTTTGTTGCTGAAAAATTAATTACACTCGAAGCTGATCAAAGCATTAAAATTTTAAATGCAGATCCTAAAATCCGCTTACTTTCTGCCTTTTCTCATTTGTATGATGTCAATGTTGTAAAAGAATCTGAGAAAGACGGAAAAGAGAAATAATCCTTTATTTTTGGTTTTGATCCGCAATCAAAAGAGTTCCTTCATTCACTTGGATAAGGAAATTTTTATAAGCGCATATAAATCAATGCAATGAATATATTGCTTAACACTATAAAGCTTTCATTGCCACGTTTTAACCTCTAAAGTCTAAATAGATTTGCGTAGTTGATGTCTCACTCTTGTGCTACAAACAAAGCAGTCTTTGTTCTTGCTCAGATGAAAAGGTGACAAAATCTTTCGTTAAGCGAGGGGTACATCCTATCCCCCCGCTCAACATGGCAACATCCATGTTGCCTCACGATAGAAAGACCATCTATAATCCAAAAGTACAAAATAAATTAATCACCAAAAGCTTCTAACAAATTGTATAAAAACATAAAGTTCATTGGATATGAGTTATTGAAATCAAATCACTTGTCTGAATAATCAGGCGGTTTGACTATAGTTTTTACTTAAATAGTTGTTACTTAACCACCATTAACTTAGTCTGTTTTAAAGGCAATAAAGCCATGATAATTCAATACTTGAGCAAAGCTTTCCACACGATTAAAGCCTGCTTGTAAATACAAAGCGCTCATTTCATCAACAGAAATTAAAGCAAAATCTTGTTCAATTCGATCTGTCATAAGTTGCGCCTGTTTTTCTGTTAATCCTGTTGCTAAACTCAAATTTTTTAAAGTTTTTAATTGTTTGGCATTCGAAATTTCCATCAATTCATAACTTAAACATAGACCAGTATTGCTTAAGCGATTTGCAATATCTTTTAAGAATTGTGCTTTCGCATCGACTGGAACAAAATGTGTAACCAAGATAGCCAAAGCCACATCAAAACTCTCATGGACTCGTTTAAGAACAGATGTATCACCTTGCACAAACTGAATTCGAGAAGAAAGCCCTAAATCTGCTATATGTTGTTTGGCTTTATCAATCATATTTGCTGCAGGATCGATTGCTGTAAAATTCCAATGAGGAAATTGCTCAGCCAAATATTGCAGTTCATAACCTGTACCACATCCCACGACTAAAATCTTCGCTTGAGTCGATACATAGCTCTTTAATACAGCATGGACTTGTAAATGTATCAGTTCATAACCGGGAATTAATTTACGAATATGTGCATCATATCCTTCAACTACAACTGGATTATTAAAGTCCTTTGCCATTTCTTTAAGCCTTGTAATGATGATTAATACTATTCCTGAGGATGTTTGACTTTCACTGCCTGTAAACAAAAATCAGCGATTTGTTTTACAAAATACTCTTTATAGCTTTTATCAAAACGCTTGGTCTTGGCGATACTTAAAGGTTCAATCACAACGAAAGTCATTGCGCCAACGATGCACAATGCGGTGGTGTTTAGATCCTCAAAAATAAACTCGCCTGAATGACGTCCTTCTGTCAAAATTTTAATAATACTTTCTTTAATCAATTGCTTACTTTGAAAGCGTTCTAACTCAAATTGAGGATCGACTGGTTCAAATAATAAAGAATAAGAGAGTCGAGGGCTGTTCATTGCCCTTTTTACAAAGGTTGTGACTGCTCGATCTAATTTTTCTATCGCACTAAGTTCAGTATGTGCAATATCATTGAGAATATTAACTTCGATATGAATCGCTGCATTTAAAACTTCAATCAATACCTGATTTTTATTTTCAAAATATCTGTAGACCAAACCACTTGATACACCCGCCCTATCTGCAATTGCTTGAATTTGTGCATCTTTAAATCCTCCTTGTGCAACCAATTCACGTGCAGACAATAAAATTGTCTCACGGTTATGTTGCATTTTCTCTTCCATGACAGAGGATCTTTTATAGTTCATAGCGATATGTAAATTCCATTCCAAATAAACTGGCAGCGAATAGTTTGCCCTGTTGGTACTACAAGGTAATGCAGACTAAATACTAATAAATTTTGCAGCAATAAGCTATCCACCCTGATCGCTTGATTCAATATTTAATAAATCATTGATGAACTTAATTATCTTGTTGAGGTTATTTTCTACCCTTGCTGATTTATCAATTCCTGATCGATCAAAACAGTCATTTTAAATTACTCCTTTTTAGAAAATGAACCTTTTTAAATCATTAATTGATTCTACAATATTCTTAAATGATCTGAGGCAACTTCTTAAGACAATGCAAACATGAGTTGTCCGATAATCCCCCCTTAAATTGGTCATTAGCCCCCTTTATTAAATCCACTAAAAATGATTCACTAAAATCATAAAGATTTCAGATAAAAGTTAAATAAACTAATAGCTTAACCTCTATTGTTCACTTTGTTTATCTGAATTTTATATGCGAAATAAAAAAAAACATTCAAGGAAAGAAAAGCATGAAAACTCAATCACTGATTCTCAGTGTCCTCAGCATTTTACCCACTGCATATACTCATGCAGCTGCGATGGATCAATCTGGTCAATCGATACTGGCGTTTCTTGAAGACAAGAATTATTTCGAAGCCAGTATTGCCACAGTTGACCCAGAAGTATCAGGCAAAGTCCGAAATCGACCTGATTTAGTCAATACAGGGAGCAATGATTTAACTACAGGTGATATGGCACAATCATATCAATACTATAATGCTGCTTTAAAACTGCAAATTGCGCCAAAAGTTTCCTTTGGGCTCATCTATGATCAACCTTATGGTGCTGCAATCGAATATCCTTTACGTAGTAATAATACCTTCTCTGATACCGAAATCAGTATGAAAGGTACCATTGCGGATGTTGATACTCAAAATATTGCGATGTTATTTGGTTTTCAGCCAGATGCCCATTTTAACCTTTACGGCGGTGCGGTATACCAGACAGTCAAAGGCAAAGTGTCTTTGCGTGGTAATTCGATGAGTGTGTTTAATGGCTATGATGCTAATTTTAAACAAGATAATGCTGTTGGATGGCTTGCTGGTGCTGCTTTTCAGATTCCTGAAATTGCTTTAAAAGCAGCGGTAACTTATCGTTCTGAAATCAAGCACAAAATAGATGCTCAAGAAACCATTTTTGGACAACCTTTAGCATTCACCACTGATAAAGATACAGAAATCAAAACGCCACAATCGGTAAATTTAGATTTTCAAACAGGCATCTATAAAGACACGCTGGCATATTTAAATGCACGTTGGGTAAATTGGAAAGATTTTAGAATCCGTCCAACACAGTTTGGTGCACTCACTGAACTGGCAACAGCTGAGTTAAGCCAAGGCCTGTATGCTGGTGGATTCAATCTCGATGACTATCAAAAAGACCAATACAGCATCACTATTGGTTTAGGACATCAATTTACACAAAAATGGGCTGCGTCGGCTGATGTTTCATGGGATTCTGGTACTGGAAATCCTGCTTCTGTATTGAATCCTACCAAAGGCGGTTGGGGCTTAGGGTTGGGTGTTCAATACAATCCTGCTGAAAATTATTTTATCGCAGGAGGCATCAAATATATTTGGATTGGGGATGCCACGGCACAAGATGGTACCTATTACATTCCGGTACCCGGTGCTTCAGAAATTGCCTAACAAGGTGATTATCGTGACAACAATGCCATAGGCTATGGTTTAAAAATAGGTTACCGTTTCTAATGCTCAATGCATGATCTTGTTAAAATTGTTTTTAGCGTAGACTTCATTCTAGTGTATATACTTGAGAATGAAGTCTTTTTCTTTTTATTCAAAGACAAATTCATTTTTCCGTCATTTGTATACGCTATAAATTTTAATGATCAATATGAATAAACCTCAGTAAAAAACCAACTTAATTAAAGGATCTAAATATGAAATTATTACGTTTAATTCCAATTCTCGCTTTAGGCACTATCTTAACCGCATGTGGTGGTATGCCAAAGGAATGTGAAGAATCTTGGAAGCATATGGAAGACTTGGCAAAACAAAGTGGCATTCCTGAAGATTCACTAAAAGAACAGAAAAAAGCCTTTGAAGAAGAAATTAAAAAGTTATCTAAAGAAGATGCTATTCAAGCCTGTAAAGCACAGTCTTCAATCATTGGCATGGTTAAGTAATTTATCTTTAATCTACAAAATGGATGCTTCAATTTGCAGGCATCCATTTTGATTTAGCATATAGGTCATAAGCAAAACTTTAATTTTTACATTTTAATCGTCACAATTTTTTGCTTCACTATAAATAAACATTGGGCCTAAATCATAAGTCTGATCATGCCTTTTCACTTGTAGAATGAATGCACTTGAAATTGAACCATCTAAATATAAAGCTTGATCTGTTTTGAGCTGCGTCTTAAAAATATCAGCAAAATTATAAAAATTAATTTTTTCACGACTTATCACGAAATACAGTTGATTATTCTTAATTCCCACCCCATTGCGAACTTTCAATGAATCTGAGTTTTTAACGAAAATTGGATTGATCTCACCATTGATCAACAACATTGGACCAGATTGTGTTGCATAGCGAGCTTTAAAATTAGATTTAAGATATTGCTCAGTGGTTTTAATCACAGCTTGCTTATTGTTCCAAGCAACCACGCCATTGGGTTGCATAAAAAAATTACCAAATTTATTTTTTTGCTGGTTTAATTCTGTTTGTTGTTTACCTTGTTCAATGTATAAACCCACTGGTGTAAAATTTGGATGATACATTCCTGCATTCATGGCAAAACTGATCTGGCATTTTTTACGCTCTTTTTGTACAGCTGCGAACTTTTTATAAGTTTGTCCTTGTTGGTTTTTTAAAAATAGTTGTAGCTGATCAAGATCGTCGATACGTACAGCATCTGCGATCACCTTCTTGTCTTTGATTATTTTGATATAGTCGGTATTGGCATTGACTTGAAAGGAAAGTGCACTCAATCCCATCATGCTTATCAGCGCATATACTCCAGTTTTCAAATTCATAACAACCCCATTCAAAGTGTTATATTTTATCGTGTGATCTATTGAATAATGAAGGCTAATTAGCATTTTTAATGCATTTTTTTACTTAATTATCACTTTAAGGGCTATCAAATTCATTTTGCATCGTTATAATCAAACTATCCTTTCAAT
Source organism: Acinetobacter sp. LipI_19 (assembly GCF_058242925.1). Classification (NCBI taxonomy): domain Bacteria; kingdom Pseudomonadati; phylum Pseudomonadota; class Gammaproteobacteria; order Moraxellales; family Moraxellaceae; genus Acinetobacter; species Acinetobacter sp. LipI_19. The sequence continues at coordinate 1,456,121 of NZ_JBZAYK010000001.1, read as the reverse complement.
TAAATACATGTGTACACTTTATTTGAACTGAGTGGGAATATGCAGACAAAACAAATAGCTAAATACCCGTTAGGTGCGCATTTAATCGTCAAACATTTTGGCTATAGTCATCATGGAATCTATGCTGGAAAAGGTCGTGTTATACATTATTCTGGACTGGCACATTTTGTAAAAAAACGCCCAATCGAAATCACTTCACTTGAAAAATTTTCACATGGAAAAGTGATCCGTGTCCGTTACTATGATCAACCTAAGTTTTCTGGTCGTCATGTGGTTCGACGTATGCGTACACGCATGCACGAAAACAGCTATCATTTAATTATCAATAATTGTGAACATCTGTGTAGTTGGGCAATTACAGGGGTTGAAAGTAGTCCTCAAGTGGTAAAAATGATGAACCGTTTAACCACGATTGGCTATATCAGTTCAATCATGACCTATATGAATGGCTTATTTTTAACAGTTGCAACCACCTGTTTTGCTTTGGTTTTATACATAAAAATGAAACTCAGGGCTCAGTCAAAATTAAAACTTCCAACCTATTTATCACTTAAAGAACAACAGCCTAAAAAGTAAAATACTCAACGAGGTTCTTCACATGACCTTAAGTAAAGCCCTGATTTTAAATTACCATTAAAATGGTGGAAATTTGTCTTCAACCAATTTGAGTTCTAATCCGTATTCCAAATAAGCTTTTAAACCATCCAGCACTGTGGTGAATCCCCCAGTTGCATCTATAATAAATTGAATTAGTTCAGAGCCTTGAAGCGAAATATCATAATTTCTAATTTTTAAATAAGTTTGCTCTGAGCTGATTTCTTCAAATATAAAATCTACCGATGTTTTGGGTTCACCCCAAGTAATTTGAATCAATTTATTTTCAATAATGTTAAATACCATAACCTTTGAGCTGACTTGATACTTATCCCAACTCCATTGCACAATTTTGCCTTCTTTTAGTGGTCCTGTAGATCGACTAAACCAGAATTTTGAAGTAATGTCAGGATCAATAAATGCATTAAAAACCGCAGACACGGGTTTACGAATTAACATTTGAGTTTCAATGGTTGGATTCATTCTTATTACTCTTCTAAACTTATATTGAATTATATAGATAACAAAGTGATACTGATAACATAAGTGCTATATAATCAGTATCATGTTTTTGTTAATAAATTTAACCAATTAGTTTTGAATAAGTGATGATTCAACGATGCTCTGATAGCGCTCTGAAAATTGACCATTCCAATATGGATAATATGGATATGCTGGATAAACCGCACTGGCTTGATTTAAACGCTGTAATTGTGAATCCATAAGCACTAGATCTTTTGCAATGAGATTATCTTGCAGTTGTTGTTGATTTCGAGCACCAATCAATACAGTCGAAACGGTAGCTCGTGTTAACAGCCATTTTAAAGCAATTTGTGGGACTGAATTTCCCGTTTCTAATGCAATCTGTTTTAAAGTATCGATCACTTGATAAAGATATTCTTTGTTTACGGGTGGTGCAAATTGTGCTGTTTCATGTAAGCGACTATTTTCAGGCATAGGACGCTCACGATCAAACTTACCCGTCAAACGTCCCCATCCCAAAGGACTCCACACAACAGCACCAATATGCTGATCATGATTTAAAGGCATCAATTCCCATTCATAATCCCGACCTATCAATGAATAATACACCTGATGTGCTACCATTTTTTCATAACCATAACGATCTGCAATCGACTGTGCTTTCATCAATTGCCAGCCTGAAAAATTAGATGCCCCGATATAACGAACTTTTCCGCTTCGGACCAATTCATCTAAAGTTTTCATAAGCTGATCGAGTGAAGTAAAGCTATCAAACTGATGTAACTGTAGAACATCGATATAGTCTGTATTTAATCGTTTTAACGATTGCTCTACTGCATGAATTAAATAATGACGACTAAATCCGACCTGATTCACTTGCTCATTGCTACGAAGCGCAACTTTAGTTGAAATAATCGTACTGTGCCGATAAGGCGCTAATGCAATTCCAAGCATTTTTTCAGATTCACCGTCTGAATACACATCGGCAGTATCAAAGAAATTAATTCCTGCATCTATACATGTGCTAATCATTTGATTCGCTTCGATCTGCCCTGTTTGTCCCCATGCAGAAAATAGAGGACCTTTTCCTCCAAAGGTTCCAGCACCAAACCCCAGCTCAGATACTTTTAAACCAGATTCGCCTAAAAAATTATATTTCATGATCATTCACCTTGATTGAATAATGTGTCTCATCACAAAATAACAACTTGGTATTGTTTAAAAAATCAGGATAATAAGAAATTACTTTTTCGATTTTATGGAAAATGAATACACAAGACTTTCATTTCTTCTTACGTGTCGCAGATTTGGGTTCAATCAGCCAAGCCGCAAAAGAAGCCAATATTGCAGTTTCAGTGGCAAGTCAACGAGTGCAAAGGCTTGAAAATCAGCTTAGCCTTAAACTTTTTTATCGCACGACACGTAAACTGAGTCTGACTGAAGAAGCCAAAATATTGATTAAGCAAGGACGTCCACTTCTCGATAGTTTTCAAACATTGACCGAAAATTTAAAGCTTCAAGATCAAAAACTTTCAGGGAGCATTAATATCACGGCTTCCGCAACCTTTGGAACCCAGATACTAGTTCAAGTTATTGCTGAGTTTTTAAAACACCACCCTGAATTATTAATCAATCTAGATTTAAATGACCAAAATGTAGATCTTATTACCCAAGGTATGGATATCGCAATTCGCATAGGCAAACTACAAGACTCTTCTTTAATTGCAAAACCTTTATCTATCAATAAACGCTTACTTTGTGCTGCACCTGAATATCTAGCTAAATTTGGTATCCCCAAACGTTTAGAGGATTTACAGCGACATCGTTGTATCGTGCAGCGTCATCAACAAGGCATCACCAATACATGGAACTTTCTGGATCATGCTAAATCCAATCAAAGATTAAATATCCACGTAAATGGCTATTTTATTAGCAACTCAGGCGAAGGGATTCGTCAGGCGTCTTTGGCAGGGCTCGGCATATCCAATCACTCACTTTGGCATGTCAAAAACGATTTAGATTCAGGAAAACTGGTTCATGTGCTTCCTAATTTTATGGTAGAACCCACTGCTATTTATGCTGTTATTCCAGATAAAAAATTAATCTCTGATAAAGTAAAAGTTTTTATTGAGTATTTACAGGATTACTTTAAAGAATTCTAATGATGATTTGCCTAACATTATTCGTTATTCTAAATGACAAACATAATCTACAACTTCGCTAGATTGCAGACTAAAACGACTATTTGCAGGTACAGTAAAAGATTCTCCACAACTGTAGACCTCCATTTCTTCTTGATCTGCTATCCGAACCAAGCATCTTCCAGAAACAATTTCAATGCGCTCAGTCACATGAGTTTCAAAAGTTAAAGGTTTCTCTGTGGGTAAAATTACCCCCAATGTTTTCTTCGAACCATCTTTACATTCGATAAGATAACTGATTGATCGTCCTTTATAATGAACATTAGGTTTAATATGGACCGTAACAAAATCAAATTGGGAAGACATATATTTGTCCTGATTATTATTTATGCATTTACTATATCTTTTTTCTATAGTATTACTCAATCAATTTTAAACAACATGAAAAAAACCTAGCCAAAGCTAGGTCTTAATTCATGATTTCATTCAGGATTGAATAAAATTATTTACCCGGTTTAAAGCTATCTTTCAAATCTAAGACACGATTGAACACAGGTTTATCTGCTGTATGATCATATTGATCCGCAACAAAATAACCCTCGCGTTCAAACTGGAAACGATCTTCTGGCTGCGCTTTTGCCAAAGCAGGCTCAATTACCGCTTGAAGTACCGTTAAAGATTCTGGATTTAAGTTTGCTAAGAAATCATCATCCGCATCTGGTGCAGCTTCGGTGAATAAACGATCGTAAACTCGAACCTCAGCAGGAATCCCTTTCGACGCAGAAACCCAATGTACAACGCCTTTCACTTTACGACCTTCTGGGTTTTTACCTAAAGTTTCCGGATCAATAGAACATTTCAACTCGATCACTTCGCCATTGGCATCTTTAATCACTTCATCACACTTGATCACATACGCATGACGTAAACGCACTTCACCCTCAGGAACTAAACGTTTAAAACCTTTTGGCGGAACTTCTTCAAAGTCTTTACGATCAATAAAAATTTCAGAGGTTAAAGGAATAATACGATCGCCCATATCTACATTTGGATGACGTGAATGGCTTAAATTCAAATCTGCTGGCAAGTTGGTCAAAGTCACTTTCAGCGGATTTAAAACAGCCATACCACGTGCTGCTGTATTTTCAAGGGATTGGCGAATACAGAATTCAAGCATAGCCACATCTACGATACCGTCTGTTTTAGATACACCTACACGCTTACAAAACTCACGTAACCCTTCAGGAGTAAAACCACGACGACGCATGCCCACCACAGTTGGCATACGCGGGTCATCCCAACCATGAACATAGTTACCTTCTACCAATTTACGTAATTTACGTTTAGAGGTAATCGTATAATCTACATTTAAACGGCTAGATTCATACTGACGTGGAACCGATTGTGAGTGCACTTTCTCAACAACCCAATCATAAAATGGGCGATGGTCTTGAAACTCTAAGGTACATAATGAATGTGTAATCCCTTCAATCGCATCTGACAATGGATGAGCATAGTCATACATTGGGTACATTTTCCATTTATCACCAGTTTGGTGATGTTCTGAATGAAGTACACGATATAGAATTGGATCTCGCATATGTACATTTGGTGATGTCATATCAATTTTGGCACGTAATACTGCTTCACCTTCGGCCAATTCACCATTGTTCATTTTTTCAAAACGAGCAAGGTTTTCTTCAATAGATGCATCACGATAAGGTGAGTTTTTACCTGGCTCGACAAAATTACCACGGTTAATTCTAATTTCTTCTGGGCTTTGTAGATCTACATAAGCATCGCCCTGTTTGATCAACTGAACTGCCCAAGCATGTAATTGGTCAAAATAACTTGATGCATAGCGAGGTTCGCCATTCCATTCAAAACCTAACCATTTTACATCATTGGCAATACCGTCAACATATTCTTGTTCTTCAGCATCTGGGTTGGTGTCATCAAAACGCAAGTTACATAAACCATCGTATTCTTGAGCGATACCAAAATTTAAGCAAATAGCCTTTACATGGCCAATATGTAGATAACCATTTGGCTCAGGTGGAAAACGCGTAACAACTTTTTGTGTACGGCCCGCTGCCAAATCTTCTGTAATGACTTGGCGTACAAAATCTAAGCCCGCTTGTTGTTCTTGCTGCGCATTATCGACAGGGCTTGGACTATTTGTCGGAGTTTTCGGCAGTTCTGAAACAACATCATTTGGCTTCATAGTTGATAAATCACTTCTAAAAGTTAAAATTGAATATATAAAATGTGATTTTATCCTTTTTTAACAAAAGAATTTCACATTTTTACTTGCTATGTAGTTTACAGTTTGCTTATGCTTCTCTCAACCAAAAACCCATGACATTTTTAGTCATGATTAGGAGATTATAGAATGAGTTTTCCTCAAGTCGAATTAAACACCAACAAAGGACGCATTGTTCTTGAACTTAACTCTGAAAAAGCACCAAAAACTGTTGCTAACTTTTTAGAATATGTTCGTGATGGTTTTTATGATGGCGTAATCTTCCATCGTGTTATTGACGGTTTCATGATCCAAGGCGGTGGCATGGATGAAAACTTCAAAGAAAAAACCACACGTGATTCAATTGAAAATGAAGCGGACAATGGTTTAAGCAATGATGAGGGTACAGTTGCAATGGCACGTACTCAAGCACCTCACTCTGCTTCTGCACAATTTTTCATCAATGTAAAAAATAACTCTTTCCTTAACCATACAGGTAAAACTGCTCAAGGTTGGGGTTATGCAGTATTTGGTAAAGTGACTGAAGGCTTAGACATCGTTGAAGCAATCAAAGGTGTTCGTACAGGTAACCGTGGTTATCATGCTGATGTTCCTTTAGAAAACATTGTGATTGAATCTGCAAAAATTATCTCTGAATAATTTATAAATCCTCCCGAAGCTTCTTTTAAATAAAGGGATATTGTTCCCTTTACTAAGCAAGGTTAGGAGGAGTTATTAAATAGGAAAAATAAGTGACCTATCTGTTTATCGCTGATTTACATTTGTCACCAGAACACCCTCGACTGGTTCGAGGGTTTTTTGATTTATTAGAACACTATAAATATCAACACACACAACTGTTTATTCTCGGTGACTGGTTTAATGCTTGGATTGGGGATGATTATACTGCGCCTTGGTTAGATGAAATTATTGAGCATCTAAAACAATTTTCCTTGCAAGCTGGTAATCAAATTTATTTTCAAGTGGGTAATCGTGACTTTGCTTTAGGGGAAAAATTTTTAAATCAGTTTGATGGCAAACTACTTCCCGAATTTTATACATTTACCATAGCTGATAAACAATTTCGACTTGAACACGGCGATGCTTTATGTACCGATGATATCTCTTATCAACGATTTAAGAAAATTATTCGCAATCCGATTGTATTGGGACTTTTAAAAAGTACTCCACTTGGTTTTAGACAAAAACTTGCTAATGGTTTTCGTAAAAAAAGCCGTGAGTCTCAACAAAATAAGTCCTATGAAATTATGGATGTTAACCAACAAGCAGTAGAAAAAGCAATTAATAATGTCGATCTGTTGGTTCATGGTCACACTCATCGCCCTGAAATTCATGATGTAAATGGTAAAGCTAGAATTGTTTTAGGAGATTGGCGTGAAAAAACATCTGAAGCAATGATTTTAGAAGTGGATGAAAATGCGGATTGGAAATTTATTAAGTGGATTATTCAATAACTCCCCCCCCTTAAACTAAACAGATTTAATAATTCCATAAAATTAAAACCATCCAAACATGAATCAATATCACAGAAAGCTTAATAGTAAAAATAGACGAGAATGCTTATTAGTATATTATCCAGCAGAGAGCAAAAATTGAGCCTATAAATAATATTATGTCTTTCAACTTATTCCACTTTTTCATGGAGTAAAAAATGATAAAAGAATTTTAATACTTAATTATTAAAAAATGTCTTTTCCTCTACACTACTCTATCAAATTTCTCTTAAGTTAATACTGTTAAATGAGTTTCTGATCATTCTAAAACCAATGATTTTTCTGCTGTAATTAACGAATCCAATCTATTGTAATACCAGATAAATAGCGGATTTAAGAGTTTAATAAAAACACGAAATAAAATATTAAGAATTAATCAATTAATTTATGCTTTTTTGCAGGGATATATTGGTTCAAATTTAATCCATTGATAAAATTTACAAATATTTATCCCAGCTAAAAAAGATTTTCCACCTTTATTTACGTTTTGAAGATTCACATTTCGCCATTTTAGCATACAATATATCGAAAATTTACGATATATGAGATCGCCTTATGGATGTATTAAATGTAGCAAAAACACGTTACACCACAAAAGCTTATGATTCTTCTAAAAAGATTCCTCAAGCACAATTTGCACGTTTACTTGAAATCCTGCGTTTAACCCCATCGTCAATCAATATCCAGCCTTGGCATTTTTTTATTGCTGACAATGATGCAGCTAAACAACGTATTGCTAAAGCCTTAGTCGGAAAATATAGCTACAACGCACCAAAGGTTTTAGATTCATCACATACGATTTTATTCTGTACCAAAGCAGATATTACAGAACAGCACCTGAGTAATTTACTTCAGCAGGATGATCTCAGTGGCCGCTTTAAAGATGACAAGGCTAAGCAAGGTCAAAAAGACAGTCGTACAGGCTATGTCTCTTATTATCGCAATGAAAAAGGTGATATTCAGCGCTGGGCGGAAAATCAAACCTTTATCGCACTGGGTCAAATGCTATTAGCTGCAGGTATTGAAGGTATCGATGCAACGCCAATCGGTGGTTTTGACGAAGATATTCTGACTGAAGAATTAGGCTTAATTGAAAAGAATTTGGTCCCGTCTGTGATTATGACACTCGGTTATCGTAGTGATACTGACTTTAATGCAAAATTGCCCAAGTCTCGTTTAACCCAAGAAGATGTCTTTACTCGTCTATAACGTTTAAAGTGCTTGCTTCCACTCAATAAGTGCTGTGGGACACATCACGTCCCTCAGCATTGAATCATAAGCATATTTTGTTAAGAGAAATCACTTTCACAGGCATCCATAAATTCATTGATTAATGCACTTGGATTGGCTTTTTTGGTCCACGAAATGGGTTCTTCATAATATTCAAGCTCATGAATAATGACTGGAAGATTTTTCCCAAATGTATCTTGAAGAATATTTTCAGAAAATAATTGCTGAACTATTTTGATTATTTGTGTAATAAACAATTGAGCAAACTGCTCGCCTTTTTCTAAAAGTTCATTAAATAGTGCATCATCTTCTTGTTCAGCATATTCCATCTGTTTTTGAGAATAATAAAATGGTGTTTGCTCAAACCATTGTGCCAAAAGCTGATCATTCTCTCCCCCAATATCCCAAGACGGTTGTTGTAACCAATAGGCATAATTCCATTTCGCTTCAGCTTGACTCGAAGATTCAGAAATTTGCGACTCAAACTGTTCAATGGTATTAAAGTTCAGCTCAACTTTGGGAAAACAAGGTTCATCATCATCACAATAATAGTACAAGGCCAAGGCGTACACATCGTGATAATTTTGTGCAATATATTGAATCGATTCAACTAACTTTACATAGCTCGTTTCATGCCAGTGCTTTTGAGTTGTTGATTCTATATTCATAACACACCTAATTATTTTTACCAGCACTCTGGTGAATATGGACATTCACCAGAGTGCAAATACAAAAATATTGCCTATACGATTAAATCGGATGCGAGCTTGCAATTTCCTGACTAATCATCACAGCTGTTGCAGCAGACAACGTCCAGCCTAAATGTCCATGCCCTGTATTATAAAATACCCGTTCACGTTTTCCACGTTTTACCACAGGCATCATATTCGGCATCATTGGTCGTAAACCCGCCCACGGGATACAATGCTCGGTTGAAATATCGAAGTTCTTATTGACCCAATCTGTTAAAGGTTGGATACGATCTGAGCGGATATCTCGATTATAGCCATTAAATTCAGCAGTTCCAGCAATACGTAAACGATTAGCGCCTAATCGTGACGTGACGATTTTCGCGCTTTCATCGAGCAAGCTGACCCAAGGTGCACCATTAATACTTTCTTCATCATTCAATTGTACGGTGATCGAATAGCCTTTTACAGGATAAACATTCACACGATCGCCCAATTGATTGGCCAATTGATAACTACCAACACCGCCACAAATCACCACGGCATCTGCACTGAGTTGTTCAACTGCTACTGAACCACCTTCCATGTTTTCAACACTCGAATGATATTGAATATTCACCCCATTGGCAGTGTGTTCTACATTAATAACTTCCATACCAAATAAATATTTTACCCCATATTTTTCAGTCGCTTTGGCAAGTCCAGTGGTAAATTTATGAATATCCCCCGTTGCATCACCTGGACAATAAAAGCCTCCATAGTACTCACCCGTCAAACTCGGTTCGATAGATTTAATTTCTTCATTGGTCACTGCATGGCGTTCTAAACCACCTTTACATAACAGCGCATTGACGTTGGTTGCCACTTTATAATCATATTCAGAATGGTAGAAATGCAAGATGCCACGTTTTTCTAAATCAAAATCAATCCCTTCATGTTCAGCAATATTAAATAGCCTTTGACGCGCTAAAAGTGCCATTTTCACTGTATTTTGAGTATTTGCTTCATAGTGTTTGATATTGCCAAGGAATTCGACCAGCCATGCATATTTGTGCAAATCAAAAGATGGATTGAGCAATAATGGTGCATCTTTCTTCGCCATCCATTTAATACCTTTTAACACAGTGGATTTTTGATTCCACACTTCAGCATTACACGCAGACAGCTGTCCACCATTGGCAAATGATGTTTCCATTGCGGGAAATAAATGTTTATCAATAACAGTAACTTGATAACCTAATTGAGCAAGTTCATAGGCAGAAGTAACACCTGTAATACCAGAACCAATAATGACGACATGACACATACGCACACTCCGTTGAAATGCAATATTTTTAATTACATTGTCAATGTATGCCCCATCTGTCATGTGTACCTGAGAGCTTCGATAAAAACCTAAACTATTTAGGCTTTACCATCCCCTTCGGTGAGTCATTTCTTTTTTGTTTTCAATAGAATGACTTCTCTCCAGAGGTTTTACAATGATTACAGTCCTTTTGCCTGAGAGTTTCCGGGGTCGTTGCTCCTTCGGCGAGTCCGCAAGAGACTTCTCTCCTGCAATCATCTTTCCTTGTATTAGCAATTAATATGCCATGAATTTGCTCGAATACAAGTAAAATATGTTCAATTATTATCTAATTTTTAAATCGCTTAAGAATTAAATAGCTTAGTCAATAACTTGATCACTGACTCTGGCTTTGTTGTAGTTTGATTGAAATTAGCCTAAATCGCCTCATCTGAATTTTCTTCATTAAAACCACGAAGTGAAAGCATAAACCAATGCCAAAAATGCACATTGGAAAATGAAATTGCCTGTTCTGCGACTTGCTAACTTTGGTTCATATCAGTTTCACAAACATCTTAGTGATTCACTGAGTCATATCGAAACACATTCAAATCATCATATTCAATTTGTGGTGTGGTTCCAGAAATAATGTCCGATAATAATTTTGCAGAACCACATGACATGGTCCAACCCAAGGTACCGTGCCCTGTATTGGTATATAGATTTTGATACCTTGTTTGCCCAACAATCGGGGTACCATCTGGTGTCGCAGGTCTTAAACCCGTCCAGAAATTTGCATCTGATAAGTCACTTGCATTTGGAAATAATTGTTGTAAAACCATAAGCAAAGTGTCTTCACGACTAGATTTTAACGAGCGATCAAACCCATTAATTTCAGCCATCCCCCCTACACGAATTCGATCATCAAAACGGGTTAAGGCAATTTTATAAGACTCATCTAAGATTGTAGACACTGGTGAAAGTGCCGGATCAACAATTTTGGTGGTAATCGAATAGCCTTTTAATGGATATACAGGCGCATCAATTTCCAATTGTTTGAGCATTTCATGACTATAGCTGCCCAGTGCCATGACATAAACATCTCCCTTGATTTTACGACCATCTTTTAAATGAATCGCGGTAATCCGTTCAGCATCTTTTTCGATTGATTCTATTACCGTATTAAATAAAAAATTGACCCCTTGTTTGGCTGCAAGCTCCGCCAACTCTGTTGTAAATTTTTGGCAATCGCCTGTCTGGTCATTCGGTAAACGCAAACCACCAACAAAATCAACAGTTGCGTGGGCTAAAGCAGGTTCAGCCTTGATTACGCCAGCTTTATCCAACAACTCAAATGGCACGCCTTCATGTTTTAAAACTTCGGTATCTTTGCCTGCCACATCCAATTGATGTTGTTTTCGAAAAAGTTGTAATGTACCTAATTGGCGCTCATCAAAATGAATTTTAGTCTCCGCACGTAATTCATCTAGACAGTCACGGCTATATTCAGAAATCCGTACCATTCGCTCTTTATTGATTTGGTAGCGATTGATATTACATTCAGCCAACATACGGATCATCCACTGATACTGATGCATATCACCCGTTAGCTTAATTGCCAATGGTGAATGTGGTTGAAACATCCATTTAAACGCTTTTAATGGAATACCTGGTGCAGCCCAAGGCGACGCATAACCCGGCGAAATCTGCCCAGCGTTGGCAAAACTGGTTTCTAAAGCCACATTGGGTTGCCGATCGATCACAGTGACTTCATGACCTGCTTGTTTTAGATAGTAGGCGGATGTTGTACCAATAACACCAGCTCCCATGATGATGATATGCATATTGAACCGAACCTTATACGATTTAATCGTCTTATAATAAGAATAATGTAGTTAGAGAAATAATTTATATGACCATTTTAATTTAGCACTTAGAACAGATTTAGCAATACTGATTTGATGTTGAAGTGTCAGCTTAAATTCGATTTCAAATAGATACATCATTCACAATATCACATGATTTTTAAACCATCAGCAAATTATAGCTGCCTAGTCAAAAAACTCAGACATAAGAATACAATTTCTCCTAATTAATATTTTTAGTTAAATTAATTGCATAGAAAAAGAAATTGTTCCGTTATAAAAAAACTTGCAATGCCACACTTTACATTCAAAGTTTCAATTCCTTTGCGTTGGCGATACCTCACTTTTCGTAGGAGATGCCAAACCTTGCGCTGCAAACAAAGCAGTGCTTTTTCTTTACTCATGGGCGCCGCCCAACGGCGACATCCATGTCGCCACACAATAGAACAACCATCTATGATTCAAAAGTACACCAAACGAATTTAAAACCAACAGTATCTAAAAGTTCATCCAAAAAAATATTTATTATTTACGATCAATAATTTGATGCATTGCACTTGTATGAATAATTAGGTAGTTTGACAATCTAAGGAACTTAAATTTAAGAAAAACTTTTTTATTTATATTTGATACTATCCTCCTCTAAAAAAGAGAAGGAATAGCTTTAGTTTAAGAAATTTTAAATTTTGAAGATTCTATTTATTTATGCGTATGGATAGACATAACGATACCAAAACTCGCTAACAACGCAATTACCGCCGATCCACCATAACTCATAAGTGGTAATGGATCACCAGTCACAGGTAAAATCCCACTGACCATACCAGAGTTTACAAATACATAGAAAAACAAAGACAAACCAATCGTACCTGCCAATAAACGACCATAATTATGGAAACTGCTTAAGCTAATGATCATACATCTAAAAATCATTGCGGTATAAAGTGCAAATAAGAAGAATACCCCAATAAAGCCAAATTCTTCTGCATAGGTCGACATAATAAAATCAGTATGATGTTCAGGTAAATAGCCCAACTGAGACTGTGTTCCTTCTAAGAATCCACGCCCTGTCATTCCGCCTGAACCAATCGCAATTTTAGATTGGATAATATTCCATCCTGCCCCAAGCGCATCTGACTCAGGATCAAATAAGGTCATAATCCTTTTCTTTTGATAAGCTTGTAATACAAAAGTCCAAATTAAAGGGAACGCCAGTGCTAATGCCGCTAAAGTCCCAATAATTAAAGTCCACGACATGCCACTTAAAAACAAAGCAAACACGCCACCAATCACGATACCAATTGCCAAGTCTGGTTGTAATAATGCTAATACGAAAGGCACCATCATAATAATCAAGGCAATTACAATATGTTTAAACTTTGGCGGCAACGGGTTACGTGCAAAATACCATGCCATCATCAGTGGCATGGCAAACTTCATAAATTCGCTGGGTTGCATACTGCCAATCCCTGGAATGGTCAGCCAGCGCTTTGCCCCTAATCGAACATCACCGACCAATAAAACCAGTATCAACAACAAAATTGCAAACAAATAAAACCAAGGGCTAATCGCTTGATATACTTTTGGTGGAATTTGTGCACAAATAAAAAGCAAAATAAAACCAACACCGAAACTCACGGCTTGTCGAATGACCATAGACATATCTTCAGAAGATGCGCTATAGACCATCAATAAACCCAAAATTGCATTGATAATTAAAAAGCCCAATAACCAAGGATCAAGGTGTAATTTGTCCCACCTTGAAACTTTTTGATTAATACTTAAACCATCTCTGACTGATTGACGTAAAAACTTATACTGTGGCGATGGTGTCATGAATACAAATCTTAAACCTAGTTTAATCTGGTCAAATTATAGAGATAAATAGCGGTTGAGAAAATCAATCAATGCATAATTATTTTTATTTTCGTTGTTTTATTGCTGCGATTGCAAAATTAACTTGGCCAACTCCAAATCATCTGGATAAGTAATTTTAATATTATCAGAACGCCCCATCACTACTTTGACAGGTTCATTGATATATTCCAATGCACTCGCCTCGTCTGTAATGACAATATTATTCGCTAAAGCTTTTTCGATTGCCGTTTTAAGCTTTGAAAAGGTAGAAATTTGTGGTGTTTGTGCTTGCCACAATTGATCACGACTGACTGTTTTATTGATATCTTGCTGATTTTCAACACACTTCAAAGTATCTCGTACAGGAATTGCAAGAATTGCACTGCTGTTCAGGTTTATTGCGGTATCGACTAAGTTTTCAAGACATTGCTGTGTCACACAAGGACGAGCAGCATCATGTACAAAAACCAAATCATCGGCTTGTGCAAATTGTTCTAAATAACGCAACGCATTTAAAACCGAATCAACACGTTCTGTACCACCCAAACAAAAATGACTCAAATGTTTATTTTTTAATGGCAATGTTTGAGCATAATGATCTTGCTCACCCACAGCAAGTACATAACCCGCAAGTGGTAAATCGTTTAAACGCGCTATGGTATGCGCTAAAACTGTTTGATTTTGGATGACTTGGTATTGTTTTAGTTCAGTTTTTGAAAAACGACGACCTGAGCCAGCCGCAGGAACAATTGCCCAAATTTTACGGTTGTTCTGGCGCAGGTTCGTTGTCATCTTCATTGGTTCTTAAATCTACACTTGGATCGGTATAAATAGGTTTGTAATGGGTACTAATGGTACTCATTTGTACAAAAGTTTCATGTGGCTTTACTAAGCCAAGGTCTAAACGTGCATGTTCTTCTATGGCTTCAGCACCATTTTTTAAATCATACACTTCAGCAGCAAGAATTCGGTTGCGTTCTTTTAACTCAGCATTGACTTCAGCTTGCTGTTCAATTTGCTGTAGTAAAGCTTGATGAGGGAAATGACCACCCTCACCAAACCAAAAGCGATATTGTAATACCACAACAATTAAAATCGCGAGTATTGCAATCACTTTACTTGAAGTTGTTTTAAAGACTTCTAACATGTATTTGCGTCTTGAGTAACAGCATTAAATTAAGATGCTAATATACATCAAATATTTTGTATGAAGAACACTAAACTATGCGAAAACTGCAAAACTAGAACAAAATAAATTCTCTTTTTTATAAAAGAATAATTATGTGCTCAATAATCTACTTGGTAATTAAAAATTTAAGAATTATCTTTATGCTAAAAACTCATATATCGCGATATTATTTATTATAAATTTTCTTTTCCACAAACTATGCTAATTAAACTCCACCTCTAAATTTCATTATTTATCAATTACATCATATTAAATCTCACTTAACACATACTATTCTTGATTATTTTTAGCGAATAAAAAGCCATTCCCTATATCAAATAAAAGAATGGCCTTTTTTAAATTAAATCAATAAAAGATATTAATTTAAACCTTTAAACTCAGCTTTACCGCGATAAGCAGCATGAGTCAATTCTTCAATACGAAGCAATTGGTTATATTTTGCAACGCGGTCAGAACGGCAAAGTGAACCAGTCTTAATTTGACCTGCTGCTGTACCTACAGCAAGATCTGCAATTGTAGAATCTTCAGTTTCACCAGAACGGTGTGAAATCACAGTGCTGTAGCCATTTGCTTTAGCAAGATAGATTGCATCTAAAGTTTCAGACAAAGTACCAATTTGATTGTATTTAATTAAGATAGAGTTACCTACTTTCTCATCAATACCACGTTGTAAAATCTTAGGATTTGTAACGAACAAATCATCACCGACCAATTGGATTTTATCGCCTAGGATAGAAGTCAAATAGCTCCAGCCTTCCCAATCAGACTCATCTAAACCATCTTCGATTGAGATAATTGGATATTGTTTAACAAGACCAGCAAGATAGTCAGCAAATTGGTTACTTGTGAATGCTTTGTTGCCTTCACCTGCAAGAATATATTGACCATTTTTGTAGAATTCTGAAGATGCACAATCAAGTGCAAGCATAATATCAGAACCTGCTTTATAGCCAGTTGTTTCAATTGCAGAAAGAATAACAGTAATTGCTTCTTCATTGGAACGTAAGTTAGGCGCAAAACCACCTTCATCACCAACTGCTGTATTTAAACCTTGCTTTTTCAATACAGATTTCAAAGCATGGAAAATTTCAGCACCAGCACGTAAAGATTCAGCAAAAGATGTGAAACCTACAGGTTCAATCATGAATTCTTGAATATCAACAGTGTTGTCTGCATGTGCGCCACCGTTCAAGATGTTCATCATTGGAACAGGCATAGACAAAGTTGTTTGGCCACGAAGATCTGCAATATATTGGAATAGTTCAGTTTTCTTCTCAACAGCAGCAGCACGCGCAGCAGCTAAAGATACAGCTAAAGTTGCGTTTGCACCTAATTTTTCTTTGTTTTCAGTGCCATCAAGCGCAATCATTTTGTCATCAAGTGCTTTTTGTTCAAATACGTTTTGACCTTTTAATAAGTCTTTGATTTGACCATTTACGTTTTGAACAGCAGTGCGAACACCTTTACCTAAGTAACGTGATTGATCACCGTCACGAAGTTCTAAAGCTTCACGAGAACCAGTTGAAGCACCAGATGGTGCACATGCACGGCCAACAACGCCAGAGTCTAGGATTACGTCTGCTTCGATGGTTGGGTTACCACGAGAGTCCAAAATTTCACGTGCACGAATGTCAACGATTTGGCTCATGAATAATTCCTCAGTTGATTAAAAATAAGATGCTTTCTAAGCGCATCAATGTGTATCTAACTTTTTGAAACCTTTAACTAAGGTATCCAATTCTTTTAACTGCGCTAAAAACGGCTCAAGCTGCGACATACGTAATGCACAAGGTCCATCACACTTTGCATTTTCAGGGTCTGGATGACTTTCTAAAAATAAACCTGCAAGCCCAGTCGCCATACCTGCACGAGCTAAGGTTGTGATTTGAGCACGACGTCCGCCTGCTGAATCTGCACGACCGCCCGGTGTTTGCAATGCATGCGTTACATCAAAAAATACTGGTACATTCATTTCTTTCATGGTGTCGAAACCCAGCATATCAACGACTAAGTTGTTATAGCCAAATGACGTACCACGTTCACACAAAATGAGTTTGTTATTACCCGCTTCTAAACACTTATTTAGAATATGGCTCATTTCACGAGGAGAAAGGAATTGCGCTTTTTTGATATTAATAATGGCTTGAGTTTTCGCCATTGCTTCAACCAAATCAGTCTGACGACTGAGAAATGCTGGAAGCTGGATAATATCTGCAACTTCAGCGACAGCGGCAGCTTGGTGAGGTTCATGGACATCGGTAATAATCGGAACATTAAAATGCTTTTTAATGTCACCTAACCATTCGATACCTTTTTCCAAACCAGGGCCACGGAACGAATGTAAGCTTGAACGATTGGCTTTATCAAAACTGGCTTTAAATACATATGGTATTTCTAAACGCGTACAGATATCGACATAAGTTTCTGCAATTTCAAAAGCTAAGTCTTTCGACTCAAGTACGTTCATGCCGCCGAATAATACAAATGGCAAGTGATTTGCCATTTGTATATCGCCTAAACGTACAATTTCTTGTGGTTTTAATTGTGACATTTAAACTTCCTAGTTTAAGTTCTTACATACTTACTTGCTGTTTTGGTGCTGCTTTTTAGCAGCATCGATAAAACTAGCAAATAATGGATGTCCATCACGTGGTGAACTTGTAAATTCTGGGTGGAATTGTACAGCAATAAACCAAGGATGTTCAGGAATTTCTACAGTTTCAACAAGATGTTGCGCAGTAGAATAACCTGAAATTTTCATACCTGCTTGTTCAATTGCAGGAATGAAACGATCATTCATTTCATAACGGTGACGATGACGTTCAGTAATTTCAGCTTTGCCGTAAACTTCACGTGTTTTAGTACCTTCAACCAATTCTGATTTTTGGGCACCTAAACGCATTGTGCCACCAAGGTTTGACTCAGTACTACGATGCTGGATTTCACCACGTTCATCTAGCCATTCCGTAATTAAACCAATCAATGGGAATTTTGTTGAACGATTAAACTCTGTAGAAGTCGCTTCTGGCATAGCAGCAACATGACGAGCAAATTCAATTACGGCCAATTGCATACCTAAACAAATACCCAAGAAAGGTACTTTGTTTTCACGGGCATATTGAATCGCCTGCATTTTACCTTCAGTACCGCGCTCACCAAAACCGCCAGGAACTAATATTGCATCAATACCTTTTAATACTTCAGCAGGATTTTGGCCTTCAAGTTCTTCTGCATTGATATACTCAATTTGAACTTTGACACGATTTTGAATACCTGCATGTAAGAGTGCTTCATTAACAGACTTATATGCATCAGGCAATTCAACATATTTACCTACCATCGCAACTCGAACTGTGTATTCTGGGTTCAATAATGCTTCAACAACATGATCCCAATCCGAAAGATCAGCTTCAGGCAAGCTGTCATAACCAAAACGTTCACAGATTAAATCATCAACATTTTGTTCATAAAATGTACGAGGAATTTGATAAATTGAACGCGCATCTTTACACACCACAACGGCACGTGCTTCAACGTTTGTAAAGAGTGCGATTTTACGGGTAGTATCTGCGTCAACATCATGTTCAGTACGACAAATCAGAATGTCGGGTTGAATACCAATCGACAATAATTCTTTAACAGAATGTTGAGTTGGTTTGGTTTTAAGTTCAGCAGCAGACTTGATATATGGCAATAAAGTCAAATGCATCAACATGGTACGTTTATGACCAAGCTCAACCATCAACTGACGTACAGATTCCATGAATGGGAGAGATTCAATGTCACCTACTGTCCCACCGATTTCCACAATGGCAACGTCATAACCTTCGCCTGCGCGAAGAACACGTTCTTTAATATTATCCGTAATATGCGGAATAACTTGTACTGTACCGCCGAGGTAATCACCACGACGTTCTTTATTTAAAACGTCTTGATAAACACGACCTGAAGTAAAGTTATTCAATTTGGTCATTTTGGCACGACGTAAGAAACGCTCGTAATAACCCAAATCTAAGTCAGTTTCAGCACCATCTTCTGTGACAAATACTTCACCGTGCTGGAATGGGCTCATAGTCCCAGGATCGACATTAATGTATGGATCCATTTTGACCATGGTTACTTTTAAACCACGGGCTTCTAAAAGTGCAGCAACTGAAGCAGCTGAAATACCTTTACCTAGTGATGATACAACACCACCAGTTACGAATATAAAATGGGTCATTAAGTTTCTCGTACAATGGAGCCTAAATTGGCCTACAATGTTGTGCGATTTTACTTTACCTTGTACCAAGAAAGCAAAGTCAATTCACATCAATTCATAGAACAATAAACAATTGGCTATTCTATCAGCATTTCCAATAAAAAATTAGCACTTGATAAGGTGATTTTTAAATATCATTTTGCTGTTATACTAAGTAACATCTCTTTAATACGTTTTGTTTTGAGTCATTATGAATAAGAAATTTTTAATTTGTGGTGCAATTGCGACAGCGCTTTTGGTATCTGCTTGTGTAAAAAAAGAAGAGCCTAAAGAAGCTGAGCAAGAGAAAGTTGAAACTGCTCAGCCTGCGACTTCTGAACCGACACAGTTTGAAAGCTTACCAAGCGTTGAACAGAATAATGCACAACAAGTCGAAATTCCGGCACATGTAGAAGTTGAACGCACTGAAACAGCAAATACAACCACAGAAATTCGACGCGAGCCAACGCATGAAGCTCATGCAACAATGCCAAGTGCACAAGCAGAAAGTAAACCTGCTGCGACTGAGGCAAAGCCTGCAAAAGCAGAGTCAGTAAAAACTGAAACTGCACAAACTAAAACTCCAGCACCAAAAGCAAGCTCTGGTTCAGCCCAATCTGAAGATGATGCTGTTGCCGCAGCCATCGCTGCTGCTACACCAGCTTTGAAAAACTAAGATTTTTCATCACTAAAAAAAGGGAAATTATAATTTCCCTTTTTTTATAAATCCGTTTAAATATTAAGCTTTATCTGTCATATGAAACTTAATTTCTAATGTAAGTCATGAATTGCTTAAATTGCACAATAAGTTTAAAAAACTAAGCTGCGTGTTGTTTTGGCTGAACCATGTTATGAACAGCAAGTACATCCGCCAAAATTTCATCTGAAAGTAATCCCTCAGCTTTAATCAA
Source organism: Acinetobacter sp. LipI_19 (assembly GCF_058242925.1). Taxonomy (NCBI): domain Bacteria; kingdom Pseudomonadati; phylum Pseudomonadota; class Gammaproteobacteria; order Moraxellales; family Moraxellaceae; genus Acinetobacter; species Acinetobacter sp. LipI_19. Next base: position 1,435,881 of record NZ_JBZAYK010000001.1, on the reverse strand, counting down.
AGCCAAAACACTCTCCCCAGATTCATTTGCCATCTTTGCAATTCGTGTAGTAGTTTCATAACCTAAATATGGGTTTAACACCGTAATGATACCAATTGAGTTATCCACTAAATGCTGACAATGTGCCGCATTGGCACGAATATTTTGGATGCACTTTTCATTCAGCATTTGCATTGCTTTACCTAATAGTTCAATAGACTCAAATAGTTTAAGCGCAATTAATGGCTCAAACGCATTTAATTGTAGTTGTCCACCTTCTGCAGCCAAAGTAATTGCTAAATCATTTGCAATAATTTGATAACACGCCAAATTCATCGCTTCAGGAATCACTGGATTTACTTTTCCTGGCATGATTGAACTACCAGGCTGGCGTGGCTCCAATTGTATCTCGCCGATACCAGTACGTGGCCCACTCGATAACAAACGTAAATCATTAGAAATTTTAGACAACTTGGTTGCAGTACGTTTGAGTAAACTTGATAAAAGTACAAAGTCACCCATATCTGTAGTCGCTTCAATCAAATCAGGTGAGCTTGAAATGTTTTTACCAGTGATTTCTGATAAAGCTTGAATTGCATTTAAGCGATACTCAAGCTCGGTATTAATTCCCGTACCGATTGCTGTTCCACCTAAGTTAATCACACTGAGTGAATCTGGCATAATATGATTTAACTTTTGCAAATCATTTTGTAAGGTATGCGCAAAAGCACTAAATTCTTGCCCTAATGTCATCGGTACCGCATCTTGTAACTGAGTACGTCCCATTTTCAAGATATCAGAGAACTCTTCAGCTTTGCGACCTAAGCTTTCAATTAGTTTTTGAAACGGAATATTGAGATGATCCAATGCAAACAATAGACCTATTTTTATTGCACTTGGGTATACATCATTGGTCGATTGAGACATATTTACATCGTTATTGGGATGTAGATATTGATATTCGCCTTTTGCATGACCCAGAAACTCTAATCCAATGTTTGCAATAACTTCATTTGCATTCATATTTGTAGAAGTTCCTGCCCCACCCTGAATCATATCAATAGGGAATTGATTATGGTATGAACCATTTATCAATTGCTGACATGAATGTTGAATCGCTTTATATTTATTTTCTTCAATTTTATTTAATTTAAAATTAGCCTCTACACAAGCAGACTTCACCATAGCAAGCGCTTGAATAAAAATAGGGAAATGACTTAATTTATGCGCACTTAGGTTAAAGTTCTCAACCGCTCTTAATGTTTGTACACCGTAATAGCAATGAAATGGGACTTCTTTCATTCCCAATAAATCTTTCTCAGTTCTCGTTTTAATTTCAATGTTCATTTGCAATGTAACTCTACGAAGATAATCAATTCATCTTAGGTGAAACAATCTAAACTTGACCAATGTAAAAAAATATATCTGTATGCATTTTTTGCATATCACTTGTTATACTTTGCTTGAGTTAAATCTTTATTGGTGATTGAACATGACGCTTGAAATTCGGTGGATAGAGGATCTTCTTGCATTAGACCAAGAAAAATCCATTTCTAAAGCTGCAGCTATACGTCATGTCACTCAATCGGCTTTTACACGTAGAATACAAAATATTGAAGAGTCGTTAGGGTTTCAAATTTTAAAGCGTTATAGTAAAAATATTGATTTTACAGATGCTGGCCAAGTCTTACTCTCCACAGCAAAAAATATTAAAAACCAAATGGATACAACAATAAAATATTTAGAAAAAAACATTAAGGATAATGAACTCTCAATTAAATTTGCAGTATCCCATTCTCTCATCACGCAGTTTTTTCCTAAGTTTATTCAAAAACTATACTCAGACTATAATGATCTAAAGTTGGAAATTATTGCTGCAAATCTGCAACAAGGCATACATTTATTAAAAGAAGGTTCTTGTGATTTTCTCATTTGTTATTGTGATCAACTCACTTTACAACAATTGGATCTCACACTTTTTATCTATCATAAAATTGTAAATATGCAAATTGTGCCAGTTACAGCAAGCAAAAATGGATTACCTAAATACCAACTTAACCAGACATTCCCCCTTTTGGCCTATAGTAAACAAGCCTATCTGAGAAAATGTGTAGATAAAATTATAGAAAGTAAACTCAATTATCGAACATTATATGAAACAGATAATGCCAGTGACTTAAAAGCCTTGGCTTTACAAGGCTTAGGCGTAGCTTGGTTACCTCGCTTACTGATTGAAGAAGAAATAAATGAAAATAAATTAAAAATACTTGATGGTTATAGTTTCTTTCAAGATATTTATATCGTTCGTAGCAATATTATTTACTCACAAAAGATAAATTTTGTTTGGAATTATTTAGCACTTAAATAGGCCTTTATTTTAAATAAAGATCTTTCTTACTTCAAAAAATGATCATATAACGTGAATCTATTGATATTGAAAAGTGCTTTTTCTCACTGGAAGAAGGCTAGGATGGGTGTGATTTTATGTTGATCTATGTTTTAACATCGACTTATAAAAGAAGTCTAATATTTACCTTAGCTTAGAACTTAGCATCGATCAAACACCACAGTTGAGCAATTAAAACTGACGGATCAAATAATAATAATAGTTTGATCTGTCAGTTTTTTAACTTGAATAGATATTTATTGGTATTGCATATCATGAATACTGTTTTAAAAAATCAGCCATTAAACGAGAAGCCCAAGATTTTGTATTGAGTCCTTCATAAAAACCACAATGACTGCCCTTTTTAGTTGTCACTACCACAACATTATCCATATTTTGAATGGTTTCTTTAAACGGTTCTAAATTCTTGATTGAACATACAGGATCATCTTCTGAGTTTAGAATCATTAATGGAATTTTAACATTTTCAAATACATAAATTGGATTGGTGGCTTTTGAGTAGCTTTCATAATCTGAAAAACCAGCCATTTCAAAATATTCAGTCTGAAACTCTTGTAGGGTTTTCGTTTGTAGAACATTTTGTACCGAATGTAATGGTGTCCATGTTTGCTCATAAGGCTTAATAAATGCCTTAAACAATTTTTTGGTCATGACTTTGGTATAGAAAGGATGGACATTTTGAAATCCAAGCTCGGTATCATAACCAGGGCACATGGCAAAAGCAGCTTTAAAAGGTGTATCTAGGCCTTGTTCACCAAGATAACGCACAAGTAGGCCTGTACCAGCGGAAGAACCTACTGCATAAAGATCAGATTGTGGAAATGTGTTTTGAATCGAAGCCAATTGTTCTTTTAAATCAGAAGTTGAACCAAAAATTGACATGCGAGGAACAGGCATAGGTAAGCCCGCATGCCCACGGCGTAGACATAATGCAATACGCCATCCCGTATACTCATGGAGATCTTTGACCAATTCACGCATACTGTCAGGTGTGCCTGTAATCGTATGCATAATCACGATAGTTGGGGTTTCTTGTGGTAAATCGTAGCCATACCAAGCAATAGCCGTGATACCGCCATCTTGCATGGTCAGCTGATCAATTCGATCATAGTCCAGCTTAACGGATTTTTTCTTAATTAAATCAAAATATAACAGGTGAGCATGGGTATTGCTGAGCCATGGTGTAGGACGATATTTATTTTGTAGTTGAGGCAGTTTCTTGATGATCTCAGACATTTTCCCTTGCTGATTAAAATAAAGCTTTGGTAATTCAGCACCTGTCACTTGATCCAATAAATCTTGGCTAATCTCAGTAAACTTATGTAATACAGACATTTTCCACCTCAACTCTTTTACCACTCATCATCATTTTAAAAATTAAGAAATTTTTCACGCTTAATTTTATTTATTGCAGTATATACGTAATTAGGCTTTAGGTATAAAGCTGGCCATACGTTGCCCCATTTGAGCTGCCAATGCTTCCAAACCACTTTTTGGTCGAATCATCACTTCAAAATCAACAATTTGACCTTGTTCATTAAAACGAATCATATCAATCCCTTTTAATTTTTTTTCACCAACATTGGCAGAAAATTCTAAAACTACACTTTGCTCATCTTCTGTAAAAAATTCTCGATGATATGTAAAGTTTTCAAAAATTTGAATCACATTACTTAAAATGAAAAAGACCACTTGCTTACCTTCATAGGGGTTATAAGCCACAGGTGAACGAAAAACCACATCGTCTGCCAGTAATTCATTTAAAAGACTCATGTCTCGACTTTCCAGCATGTTGTGCCATTTTTTGATTGCAGGCTTGGTATTTGTATAACTCATTTTTTATATCCCTTTGATTTGAAATAATTTGAATTCGTTTCCAGTCATTTTCTTAAAAATCCAGTCATGAAGTCCCTTCTCTCGCAGCATGCTTCACACTACACATGATTTAAAGAGAAGGAGTTCAAACAGGGTTTATTCTTTTAAATCACAGCTGCCAATTCAGCACCTTGGCGAATTGCACGCTTCGCATCTAACTCGCCCGCTTCTTTTGCACCACCAATCAAATGTACAGATTTTCCATCAGCTTGGAGTTGATCAAACATTGCTGTATAAGGTTCTTGGCCTGCACAAATCACCACATTGTCGACATCTAAAATCATGGTTTTGTCGCCAACCGTAATATGTAAGCCCTGATCATCAATCTTGTCGTAACTTGCGCCAGGAATCATATTGACATGACGATGTTTTAAACCTGTACGATGAATCCAACCTGTTGTTTTGCCTAAACCAGCACCAACAGATTTGGCTTTACGTTGCAGTAAATAGATTTCACGAGGAGATTGTTCGATCTCAGGTTGTTTCAAGCCACCCACATGTTCATATGATGTATCAATTCCCCATTCATCATAGAATTTTTGTGGATTTAAGCTGCCACTTTCACCTTCATGAGAAAGATATTCAGCAGTATCAAAACCAATACCGCCTGCACCAATAATTGCCACTTTCTTACCGACAGGTTTACGCTCGCGTAAAACCTCGATATATGACAAAACTTTTGGATGATCGATACCTTCAATATTTAAATGGCGAGGCGTTACACCTGTAGCCACCACAACATCATCAAAGTCACCTGTCGCTAACTCTTCATAGCTTGCAGTGTGGTTAAGTACCAGTTTGATATTCGGTTGTAATTCAATTTTACGTTTAAAATAACGTAAAGTTTCATAGAACTCTTCTTTGCCAGGAATGGTTTTTGCAATATTAAACTGACCACCAATCTGATTAGATGCTTCAAAGATTGTGACTTTGTGTCCACGATCAGCTGCATATGTTGCAAAACTAAGTCCTGCTGGACCTGCCCCAATCACAGCAATATTTTTAGCTTCTGGTGATTCTTTAAAAATAAGTTCAGTTTCATAGCATGCACGTGGATTGACCAAACACGTTGCAATTTTCATTGAAAAAATATGATCTAAGCAAGCTTGGTTACAACCGATACAGGTATTGATTTCATCAGCACGGCCTTGTTCAGCTTTCAATACAAAATGCGAATCTGCAAGCATTGGGCGCGCCATCGAAATGATATCGGCATCACCTTGAGCCAAGACATGCTCAGCCATTTCAGGCGTATTGATACGGTTCGAGGTAATTAAAGGAACTTTGACGGAACCTTTTAATTTTTTAGTCACCCAAGTAAATGCGGCACGCGGTACTTTGGTGGCAATGGTTGGAATACGTGCTTCGTGCCAGCCAATTCCAGTATTGATAATGGTTGCACCAGCTTTTTCAATTTCTTTCGCAAGTTGAATTACTTCTTCAAGTGTAGAGCCACCTTCAACCAAATCCAGCATAGATAAACGATAGATAATGATGAAGTTTTCGCCGACTTCCTGACGTGTTCTTCTGACAATTTCAATCGGGAACCGGATACGGTTTTCATAACTTCCTCCCCATTCATCATCGCGATGATTGGTTCGTGCAGCAATAAACTCATTGATCAGATAACCTTCTGATCCCATGATTTCCACACCATCATAACCTGCGATTTGTGACAATTTTGCACAATTGGCAAAGTCTGCAATGGTTTGATGAACTTCTGCTGAAGTTAAAGCATGCGGTTTAGTTGGATTGATGGGCGCTTGTATCGCAGATGGTGCAACATTTTCAGGCTGATATGAGTAACGACCTGTATGTAAAATTTGCAGTGCTATTTTACCGCCAGCATCATGCACAGCTTTGGTAATGACCTTATGTTTTTCTGCTTCTTCTAAATGATCCAGTTTTGAACCACCAAAGAATGTTACCCCATGATCATTGGGCGAGATACCACCCGTCACAATTAAGCCAACACCACCTGCTGCACGTTCTGCATAAAATGCAGCCATACGTTCATATCCACCTTGGACTTCTTCTAGTCCAACATGCATTGAACCCATCAATACACGGTTTTTTAATGTGGTAAAGCCTAAATCTAAAGGCGCAAGTAAATGCGGATAATTAGACATGTGAACTCCCTTGGCGTGCTCTCGCTAGCTATCAATCTGTTAAATGACACTTCATATCTGTTTAATGCAACAAGTTGCATAGTGTGAGTATTTATAATCGAGATTTGATTTTTATGCAACATGTTGCATAATGACTTTATATTCATTTTGTTGATGTGATATTACACAATGTCATTAGCCCATGTTTTATTGACCAGTCTGATAGAGAAGCCAAGTACAGGTTTTGAATTGGCGCGACGCTTTGACCGATCTATGGGATTCTTCTGGAATGCAACGCATCAACAAATCTACCGTGAACTTAACGGCATGCAAAAGAAAGGCTGGATTTCCACACTTGAAGATCAGTCTGATCATGGCCGTAAAAAAACCTATCAAGTTGAGCAACTTGGACGCGTCGAACTGGCAGACTGGATGGTCAAACAAGGCCAACCTGCCCAGCTTCGCGAAGAAATTATGGTTCGCTTACGGGCAGAAGCACAATTTGGTGGAAATACTGTTTTACCTGAACTTGAGCGTCATTTAGAATTACATCGTGAAAATTTAAAACTATACCGCCAGATTTTTTCCAAAGATTTTGAACAAATCGAGCAACTGGATCGAACTTTATATATTCACAAAATGATTTTACAATTGGGTATAGACTTAGAAATGGGCTGGATCAATTGGCTCGACCAAGTCATTCCACAGCTTAAAGCGTTTGAGAATAAAGAGAATTCATAGGAAACTGCATGCCACACTATACAATGCCAGATGGTGAAAAATTATTTGTCCGTGAAATTGGTCAGGGTGAACCTGTACTGGTTTTGTCTGGTTTAGGCATGCATAGTTGGCAATGGCTTCCCTTTTTACTGCCTAATATCAAACATTATAAATTTTATATCCCAGATTGGCGCGGATTTGGTGGCTCTAGAACCTGTAAGATCCCTCAAGAAATCGATGCGATTAGCAACCATTGGCGTGACCTTGACAGCTTAATTGATCAACTGAATTTAAATAATTTTATTCTTATGGGTTATTCCATGGGAGCAACCACTGCCATGCATGGGATGCAATATGGCAATTTGGCTGAAAAACTCAAAGCTTATCTACACATTGACCAAACCCCTAAAATTCCAACGGATGAAACATGGGAATTTGGTTTATTTGGGAAAAAGTATTTTAAAATTAAAAGATTGCTAAAAGACTTCTCTGATTTTTTACATCAATATTCAAACTATCGTTTTGTCGATGAATTACCAATTGAACCACGAACTGAATTGATTCAAATTTGGTTAAATTTTATTAAAATTCAAGGCAGTAATAAATTAAGCCCCTTTATGTTTAATTTGGCGCTTAAACATCCTCAATTACAAAAACATTTATTGCCTATCCGTCGAATGGATTATTTAACATGGTATATCGATAATTATCTAAACCATGATGAAGATTATCGTCAGGCAATTTCACAATTGGAATGTCCAACTACATTCTTTATTGGGGAAAAGTCATCCCTCTATCCTGCTGAAGGTCAAATGCAAATTTCCGACAGTTTAGCCAATGCAAAAAATATTATTTTTAAACGTTCAGGGCATACGCCGCTTATTACAGAACCTGTGAAATTTAGTCATGCAATCCGTTTATTTTTAAAAGAATCCGCTTAATTTAAACGAATAACGAAAAATATAAAAACCTCATTTAAATCAAATTAAAAGAGGTTTTTCATCAAATTACTCATGTTATTTTTAAAAAATGCTTTTAAAGTCGTTATTTAATACCAATCCATAAATTGATCATCATATAAATTAAACAGCTTTATATATTATTGAATCATACATGGTCATTCTATCGTGAGGCGACATGGATGTCGCTGTTGGGTGGGGGTACAGGACGTACCTCTCACCCAACATAGAATTTTTGTCCCTTTTCATCCCTTAAAAGGGAGGCATCGCCTACGCAAATATATTTAAACTTTAAATGCAAGGTATGGCCGTACAAACTTTATCACCATATGAATTAACATTTATAGAATGATATAAGTTTGATATTTTTTAAAGACTTAACCTCATTTTAATATCCTCTAAAAGCCTATTTTCGTAAGAAGACTAATAGAAATGTTTATCAAAAATTATACATCGCAACCGCATTAAAACGATTGTCCTCACCTGTATCCTGTCCATTAGGCGCTGCAACAAAGGCTTTACGCTCACCATAAACATACTCCAGACCAAAACTTAATGGCTTTTTCGGGCTATAAAATACATTGGCCCAAGCTTGCCAAAGTGTTTTATTGGCTTTGGTTGGATCACTTAAATATCGAATATACTCCTGATTTTCATCCGCTTTCATATAGCCATATCCCAATGTTCCTCGCCATTGTGAGTTAAACTGTTGCGTCACTCCAACAGTGATTGAGTCAAATTGATTCAGCGCCATGATGTTTTTATTGGCATCTATGGTAAAGCCTTGGTTCGTCCATGACACTAAACTGGAGTCACCTTTAACATGATAATAATCTGCTTTAAGTGTGGTTTTTGCAGAAATATCGTATTTTGCTCCAAGTCCAACACCCCAAGCGAGTTCATTATCAGCAACTGTTCTCTTTTCACTAACCATGCCTCGCAAACTCAATGCACCCGCTCGATCAGCAAATGATTGATTTAATCGAGTTGATAAAACCGGGATCCGCATATTCGATAAGGCATCTTTGGAATCTTCCAAAGCCGTTACCAGCTGTGTTTCTGCATTAAATTTATGGGTATAACGAATTTGTGCATCACGTTTAACAGCGCCCCCCACATAACCCAAAGCATCAATTGTTTCTGGCATATAATCAGGCACTGCAAAGTTAGACCATGTTTGACCAATCAACCACTGACCATAATTAAAATAGGCATGGCGAATTCTAAGTCCATCATTCGCACCTAAGAAATCAACTTCTATTTTTCCAGAAATATCTTTGTCAGCAGTTTTAAAATCTAAACCTAAACGAGTCGCGGCAAGTGTCGATTTTAATTGATCACTACTTTCATTATGGCCTTTAAGCGGTACGGTATTGATCTGATTATACAGTCGATCGGCACTTCCACCTTCCGACTGATACAATAGATCCGCACGGATATTCCCATATAGTGTTACTTCTGCGCCTGCTTTTGTTCGTGCAAAGCTTTGATCTTTTGCCTGCGATACAACCTGTGCCGTTTTAACATTGTTTTCCAATGCCACAATTTGCTTATTTTGCACCTGTTGCTGTTGTTCAATCATTTCACGTAATTGTTTAACTTCATTACGTAACTGCTCAACTTCTGTTAATGAATCTGCATGTGCCATATTTAGGCTAAGTAATCCCATTGACACCAAAATAATGTTGTAGTTAAATTTTTTCATTGTAGAAAGCATCCTATTCTCTACGATTGATTATTTTGAACCAGCCTTAATCCTCATGATTCAGGCTGAAATACCAAGTCAGTTTGTGCGTGAGTTTGGTTTACGAGCTTAGTTAATTGTATTTCCAACAATATTTTGTTGAGTTGTTGGTGCTTCGGCCGTTTGAGTTTTTTCCACTGAAGCATTTAAATTCACAAAGAATATTGCCAGTGCTGCAATAAATCCAGGAACAGCGATAACAAGAAAATTCATTTGGTGAGGTAACTCTAAGGTCAGCAATGCACCTGTTAAGACTGGTCCAACAATGGCACCAATTCGTCCAATGCCTGATGCCCACCCCATACCTGTAGAACGTACTGTTGCAGGATAAAATTGTGCAACAAAGGTATAGAGTAAAATTTGTGAACCAATGGTTGCTGCACCAGCAATTGCAATCAAGGTATAGAGAATGAATTGTGGGCTTTTAAAACCAAGGAAAATGAGCGCAATCGCACCAACTGTAAACATGATGGTCAATACGGGTTTAATATGAAATTTATCCGCCAAAGCACCACCACCAATTGCACCAACCATGCCACCAATATTTAATGCAAATAAGAAGATCATACTTGCACCTAGTGAATAGCCTGCTTGGATCATTAATTTAGGCAACCAACTTCCGAGTGCATAAACCATCAATAAACACATAAAGAAAGCAATCCAGAACATTACTGTGCTTGATCGACGACCTTGCTGAAACAATGCACGTAACGGTGCTTCATCACCAGCAGTGACTTCATTTAATTCAAATTGAGTCGAGGCATGAATCTGTTGCTGCGGTGCAATTTTCTGTACCACTTCTCGCACTTGATCGGTCTTGCCTTGATGAGTTAGAAACATCAATGATTCAGGTAAAAACTTCCAAATAAGGGGTAAAGCTAAGAATGGGATAATCGCGATATAAAACATGATTTTCCAACCATAATCGACCACCAGCCAAGCACCAAGCAAGGCAGATGTCATACCACCAATGGCATAGCCACTAAACATCACAGCGACCAGTGTGCTACGTATACGTTTAGGTGCATACTCAGTCATTAAAGCCACAACGTTCGGCATCACACCACCAATACCAAGTCCTGCTAAAAATCTGAGAATCCCAAATTCAACGGGGGTTGATGCAAATGCACCGAGAAAAGTAAATCCACTAAAAATAGCCACACAAATCATGATGGTTTTTTTACGGCCCAACTTATCAGACAGTGTTCCAAAACTCATTGCACCAAACATCATGCCAAAAAGTGCTGTGCTGGCCAGCAAGCCTGCTTGTACAGCAGTTAATTCCCACTCTTGCATCAATAAAGGTAAAGCTACGCCATAAATAACCAGATCATAACCATCAAAAATAATAATTAATAAACACCACAATAGAACGCCCCAATGAAAAGGGCTGAATTTTGCTTCATCCACGATGCGATTAATATTTAGTTTACTCGTTTGCACTTTTGCCTCCTGCGGTGAAACGCTACGAAATTTTTTCAAACAATGAGGCAGCTGTTATTTTTTGTCCAAAACCGATTGCATATATATCCATACCTTAAAAGTCGGTTTAATATTTTTTATTGAATAAACAAGGGATTAAAAAGAATTAATAAAGAAATCGGGCTTTATATTTTCAATGATTTATTTTTTATTTTAATGATTATCTCGATATTTTTAGAGTATTAGAACAAATCAATCGACTTTTTCTGATTTTTCAATATGTTACTTTTCACGTAAAATAACATCTATAAATGACTTTTCATTCAATGATTGGACTGAATGGATTTTTCATAAATCGAAAAAATGATCATATGGTGTGAATAAAATTGGTATTGAAAGTCCCTTCTCCCTTGGGGGAGAAGGCTAGGATGAGGGGGATTTTATGTTGATTTATGATTTAAAAAAGAACTTAGGAAAGAAGCCTAATATATCGTCGTAAAGCTCGCACGATCATATTGAAAACCCTCTAAATCATAAACCTGATAAATACAATCAAATAAAGACCGAATATTTTCGCTTTCATCCATACAGCGTATTGCCATAAAAATTGGACTTTTTGCAGAGCTATCTAACAATGGGATATAGATTAAATTCGGCAATTGAATGGTTTTTGCACTCTCAGGCACAATACAAACGCCTTCACCCGCAGCGACCAATCCCAAAGCCAGTTGAATTTCTCGAACTTCTTTTAAATTTTTAGGATCTAGCCCATGTTCAGAAAATAAATGACGAACTTGAGTGGAAAAATTGGGCTTAGGATGACTTGGGTAAAGAAATAAGTTCTCATCTGCAATATCGGCAAAATAAGTGCCTTTAGAATCTGTAGCGAGATGGTGACTGATATGAACAGCCAACATTAACGGCTCCTCTCGTAATAAAACTCGCCTAATGGCAGGATCAGAAATTCTTAAACGTCCAAATCCAACATCAATACGCCCCTCTTTAAGCGCCTGAATTTGATCTTTGGTACTCATTTCAATCAGCTCAATTTTTAAATGTGGCTGCTGTTGGCGAAACATATAAACGATTTTGGGTAATAATCCATACAGTAAAGAACCCACAAAACCCATAGTCACCGTTTTTTCAATTAAGCCAATTCGCTTAGTCATGGACTTTACTTCTTCGGCATTAGACAAAAGTTTAACAGCGTGTTGATAAAAAAAATGCCCAGCTTCTGTGGTTTTTAAAGGACGGCTTCCTCGTTCAAAAAGCGCTATACCCAATTCACCTTCAAGGTTTTGAATCTGTCTACTCAGTGGGGGCTGAGCAATATAAAGCTTCTCTGCTGCTTTAGTAAAACTTTGTTCTTCTACAACAGCAACAAAATAGCGCAAATGCCTGAGTTCCATCTCAAACTCCATACCTTTAAGATATAAAAAAATGCAAATTTGATCTTAGACAGCGATCATCCATTCTTTTAAGGTATATCAAAAGCAAGATGTAAAGCAAGACTGTAAAACTTTTGATATTCACAGCCAGCCAAAGAATCACATTCTGTTAGCCCAATGAATCACTTTCAACAGTTTAAGCTTTAAGTTTCGCGCATGAAGAACATGGAAAGTGGACAGCAAAGTTTCAAGCGAATTTTTCGTATGCAATGCCAAACCACGCATACTGCAGGAGATCTGGTATGAACCGTCAAGAAATCGACACTTTGGTCAAACAAATGAATGTAGACACTGCAATAGGTGCAGTTGATACACGCGTACAACAAGTGGTGGTACGTTTATTAGCTGACTTATTCCAGGCCATTGAAGATTTAGACATTTCACAAAGCGAATTATGGAAAGGCCTAGAATATTTTACCGATGCAGGTCAAGCCAATGAACTTGGTCTTTTAGCAGCGGGTTTAGGTTTGGAACATTATCTAGATTTACGTGCTGATGAAGCAGATGCTAAAGCTGGAATTACAAGTGGTACACCCCGTACTATTGAAGGTCCATTATATGTCGCTGGTGCGCCTGAATCTGTCGGCTTTTCTCGTATGGATGATGGATCAGAAAGCGATAAAATCGAGACCCTATTTATTGAAGGTACGGTAACTGATACAGATGGCAATATTATTCCAAATGCTAAAGTTGAAATTTGGCATGCCAACAGTTTAGGTAATTATTCTTTCTTCGATAAATCACAATCAGATTTTAATCTCCGCCGTAGCATATTGACTGATAGCAATGGTCAGTATGTTGCACAAACAACTATGCCCGTTGGCTATGGTTGTCCACCGCAAGGGACGACTCAGTTTGTACTGAACAAATTAGGTCGCCATGGTAACCGTCCATCTCATGTGCATTATTTCGTATCTGCACCCGGCTATCGTAAATTAACCACACAATTCAACATCGAAGGTGATCAATACCTTTGGGATGATTTTGCTTTTGCAACACGTGAGGGCTTAGTGGCGACAGCTATTGATATCAGTGATGAAGCTGAAATTGCCCGTCGTGGTCTCAACAAACCATTTAAACGCATTTCATTCAATGTAGCACTGGTAAAAGAACAATCTAAAGCACCATCTACAGAAGTAGATCGTCGTCGCGCAAGCGCTTAAACCCACACGCACGGAACCGAAATGTTTGCACTATTGCAGCACTTCGGGGACTTCCTCTCTTTTGGAAAGTCGGAGAACCCATATGCCACGTATTCCTGTTATAAACACCAGCCATCTTGATCGGATTGACGAACTCTTAGTCGATAATTTTGAAACGGGTGAATTTAAACTTCATCGTTCTGTTTTCACAGACCAAGCCCTTTTTGACCTAGAAATGAAATACATCTTTGAAGGCAACTGGGTTTACTTGGCACATGAAAGCCAAATTCCAAATAACAACGATTATTACACCACGAACATGGGTCGTCAGCCCATTATGATTGCGCGTAATCGCAATGGTGAATTAAATGCCATGATCAATGCGTGTTCACACCGTGGCGCACAGCTTTGCCGCCATAAGCGTGGTAATAAAGCGACTTATACATGCCCATTCCATGGATGGACATTTAATAACTCTGGGAAATTACTCAAGGTTAAAGATCCAAGTGATGCTGGGTATTCGGACTGCTTCAATAAAGAAGGTTCACACGACCTGAAAAAAGTAGCACGTTTTGAAAGCTATAAAGGTTTTTTATTTGGCAGTTTAAATCCAGATGTGCCAAGTTTAGAAGAATTTTTAGGTGAAACAACCAAAATCATTGACATGATTGTAGATCAATCTGAGCAAGGCTTAGAGGTTTTACGTGGTGCTTCAACCTATACCTATGAAGGCAACTGGAAACTGACTGCTGAAAATGGTGCAGATGGTTATCATGTTTCAGCTGTACATTGGAACTACGCTGCGACCACTCAGCAACGTAAAGAAAAACAGCAAGAAAATGACAATGTACGTGCAATGAGTGCAGGTGCTTGGGGCAAACAAGGGGGTGGCTCATACGGTTTCGAACATGGACATATGCTGTTATGGACTCAATGGGCAAATCCTGAAGATCGTCCTAATTATCCAAAAGCTGATGAGTACACTAAAAAATTCGGTGCGCCAATGTCGAAATGGATGATCGAACGTTCACGTAACTTATGCCTTTACCCAAATGTCTATTTCATGGATCAATTTGGTTCACAAATTCGTGTATTACGTCCAATTTCAGTCAATAAAACTGAAGTGACGATTTACTGTATTGCACCCGTCGGTGAAAGCCCTGAAGCACGTACACGACGTATTCGCCAATACGAAGATTTCTTTAATGCTTCGGGCATGGCAACTCCTGATGACCTTGAAGAATTCCGTGCTTGTCAAGCGGGTTATGCTGGTATTGAGCTTGAATGGAATGACATGTGTCGTGGGTCAAAACACTGGATTCAAGGCCCAGATGATGCGGCCAATGAAATTGGTTTAAAACCTAAACTGAGTGGTATTAAAACAGAAGATGAAGGCTTATATCTCGCCCAACATCAATACTGGTTAGAAATGATGAAACATGCCATTCAATCTGAAAAAAATCTTGCTCAACAAGAAACATCTAAGCAAGGAGCAACAGCATGAATGCAACTGCAAACATCGATCAAATTTCTTTAGAAAATATTGCGCAATTTCTCTACCGCGAAGCTCGTTTTTTAGATGATGAACAATGGGATCAATGGCTGGCCTGCTACTCACCCTCGGCATGTTTTTGGATGCCTGCGTGGGATGATGATGATCGTTTAACCGAAGATCCTCAGTCTGAAATTTCCTTGATTTATTACCCAGACCGTCAAGGTTTGGAAGACCGTGTTTTCCGGATTAAAACTGAGCGTTCTTCAGCAACCATGCCTGATACACGCACTTGCCACAATATTAGCAATATTGAAATTATCGAAAGAGATGGTGACAAAGTCACAGTCCGCTTTAACTGGAATACGCTGAGCTTTCGTTACAAAAACAGTTATAGCTACTTTGGTATGTCTCGTTATGTCATCGACTTTTCTGCTACACAACCGCAGATTCTCAATAAATATGTGGTGTTAAAAAATGACTACATCAATCAAGTCATCGATATTTACCACCTCTAATTTTTTATCTCGAATGGTGTAAAAAATATGAGGTGTTTGCTTTAGTCAAATGGAAAGTTGGCTAAAGCACTCAAAAGTTTTAAAGATTTTTATAGGATTTTCAGCCATGTCAAACCACAATGTTGCTCTTCAATTTGAAGATGGCGTAACGCGTTTTATCTCAGTTACACAAGGTGAAACTTTATCTGATGCAGCATATCGCCAGAAAATCAATATTCCTTTAGATTGCCGTGATGGTGCTTGCGGTACATGTCGTGCTTTTTGTGAATCGGGTTCGTTTGACATGCCTGAAGAAAGTTATATTGAAGATGCTTTAACACCAGAAGAGGCTGAACAAGGCTATATCTTGGCCTGCCAATGCAGACCTTCTTCTGACGCAGTATTCCAGATTCAAGCTTCATCTGAAGTATGCAAAACCGAAATTCATGCATTTCAAGGCACATTATCTCGTGTGGAAAAACTCTCTGATTCCACCATCACTTTCGATATTCAATTAGATGAAGGTCAGCCCGATATTCATTTTCTTGCAGGTCAGTATGTCAATGTGGCAATTCCACAAACTACTGAAACGCGTTCTTATTCCTTCAGTTCTAAACCCGGAAATCGCTTAACAGGCTTTGTGGTACGTAATGTTCCAAATGGAAAGATGAGTGACTTTTTAAGTGCCAATGCCAAAGCGGGTGACAAAATGACCTTTACTGGTCCATTTGGAAGTTTTTACCTTCGTAATGTAGTTCGTCCTGTCGTTATGTTGGCAGGCGGGACAGGTATTGCACCGTTTATGTCGATGTTACAAGTACTTGAAGACAAAGGCTCACAACACCCTGTACGCTTAGTATTTGGAGTAACCAATGACTTTGACCTTGTGGCACTTGAAAAGCTCAATGAACTGCAAAATAAACTGCCATGGTTTGAATACCGTACAGTCGTTGCACATGCTGAATCAACACATGAACGCAAAGGTTATGTGACAGGTCATATTGACAATGACTGGTTAAATGGCGGTGACGTCGATGTTTATTTATGTGGTCCTGTACCTATGGTTGAAGCTGTTCGAGGCTGGTTGGATACTGAAGGGATTAAACCTGCAAACTTCTTATTTGAGAAATTCTCTGCAAACTAAAATCGTACTGTTCAGGAGCTGAGAAGAATGTCAGATCGCCTAAGATTCAAAAATAAAGTTGTCATTGTTACTGGTGCAGCACAAGGTATTGGACGTGGTGTCGCCTTACAAGTGGCAGCGGAAGGTGCGCATGTGGTTATGGCCGATCGTTCAGAATATGTCGAAGACGTGCTTGTTGAAATTAGCAAAAATGGCGGTGATGCAATCACCGTCCATGCAGATTTGGAAACTTTAGCGGGTGCTCAAGCTGTCGTTGCTAAAGCTATTGAAAGCTATAACCGTGTTGACATTCTGATTAACAATGTCGGTGGTGCAATTTGGATGAAACCGTTTCAAGAGTTTTCTGAAGAAGAAATTATCAAAGAAGTGCATCGCTCGCTATTTCCAACTCTATGGTGTTGTCGAGCAGTCCTGCCCGAAATGATCAAAAATCAAAAAGGTACCATTGTTAATGTATCCTCTATTGCAACATGCGGTATTCATCGAGTGCCCTATTCAGCCTCAAAAGGTGGTGTAAATGGTCTAACCACAGCACTTGCATTTGAACATGCCAAAGATGGTATCCGGGTTAATGCTGTTGCGACTGGTGGTACAGAAGCACCTCCACGTAAAGTCCTACGCAATACTACGGCATTGACCGAAAATGAAAAACAATGGATGCAAGATGTGGTAGATCAAACCATTGATCGTACTTTTATGGGCCGTTATGGTTCGATTAAGGAACAGGTCAATGCAATATTATTTCTTGCGTCTGATGAATCCTCTTATATGACAGGTTCAATCGTTCCTGTAGGTGGTGGCGATCAGGGTTAAAGCTGGTCTTTTTTATATAGCAGGATCATTGAAATTCAATGCATGGAGGCTTTGCCCAATGGCATCCCTGTTCAAAACGTTAAAACAAGATTGGTCTTTATCAGCGACAGTTGCAGGATTTTTAGCTGTACTGATTTCTTATGCAGGGCCAATGATCATTTTTTTTCAGGCCGCTCAACAAGCCAATGTTTCCTCAACCATGATGGCATCATGGATCTGGGGGAGCTCTATTGGTGCGGCAATCACTGGAATAATTTTATCCATTAAGTTTAAAACGCCGATTATTACTGCATGGTCAGCACCGGGAACGGCGCTCTTGGTGGCTCTATTTCCGCATATTTCTCTCCATGAAGTTGTTGCAGCCTATATTACTTCTGCAATCATTATTTTTATCATTGGGATTACTGGTTCTTTTGACAAACTTTTAAAATGGATACCACAAGGGCTGGCAGCGGGAATGATGGCTGGAATTTTGTTCCAGTTTGGTTTAGGTCTGTTTAAAGCTACTGACACAATGCCCTATGTGGTTTTTGGTATGCTGATCTGTTTTTTACTGGCAAAACGCTTTTCACCTCGCTATGCCATAATTTGGGTATTATTTTCAGGTATTGCGCTCAGTTTTATCTTTGGAAAAATCAATCCAGTACCAATGGATTTTTCATTGGCAGTTCCTGTTCTGATCAGCCCAGAGTGGACCTGGTCTTCTACATTAAACCTTGCAATTCCACTTACAATTGTCAGTTTAACGGGTCAGTTCTTGCCGGGTATGGCAATTCTCAAACTGAATCATTACGAAACACCTGCTAAACCGATTTTAAGCATAGCCAGTATCACCTCTATTGCTGTGGCTTTTACTGGTGGAATCACGATTGTGTTAGCAGCGATTACTGCTGCACTTTGCACGGGTAAAGATTCGCATGAACTGAAAGAAAAACGCTATATCGCAGGTATTGCCAATGGCATCTTCTATATTTTAGGGGGATTATTTGCAGGCAGTTTGGTGATGCTATTTAGCATACTTCCCAAAGAGTTGATTGCGGCACTTGCTGGATTGGCCTTACTCGGAGCAATTACCACCAATCTTGGTATTGCAATGAAAGATGAAACACAACGAGATGCTGCCATCATTACTTTTCTTGCCACTGTATCAGGTATGCATTTTTTAGGATTTAGTTCGGTTTTCTGGGGAATTTGTATTGGCATGATCGCACACTTGATTTTAACTCGACAACAATCAAAGGCTGCCATTCCTACTCCAATACAAGATTCGCCGCAAAGTCAATAAACCAATATATTCACTTAATAATCAGTATAAAATCCCATGCAGTTCGATGGGATTTTTATGTAATAACGCGTTCTGGAATATAACCAAGTTTCACTTTATGAAAGCGCCATTTCTTGCAGTTAAATCTTAAAATATTTCACTGTTGCTTATTGGTGATTTCTAAATACCAAATCGTTTCTCCCCAATCACTATTTTCAATTTTTGGAAAAATTTCTCCTTGTTCAAAATAACGAGATTGAGATTTGTTTGCTGGACTCCACCAATATCCTGATCTTGGGCAACTTTGTTCTGCAAAGCCTTTTAAACTGTCAGTTTGGATCATTTCTGCAGAACCACCATCATCTGCAATTCTTTCAATTAATATCCAATTCGCTTCAGCATACAATGTTTCATATGTGTCTGGATCGTGCCCAACAGCAAGAACGCTTGCTACACCATTATCTTCTTCTTCGCTTGCTGCCATAAATTCGATCCGATCCCCTATTTCTTCACACAAATAGATGCCTGTTTTTTCTAACTTTTCATTAGACTTAACCATTATTTCTGGATTTATACGATAAATTGGATAACTGTTTGGCAAATCAAGGATAATATTATTAAATATATCGATTTTTTTAAAATCATAAATAAGCGTATCCATATCCCAATAGGTTGGATATGTTTGTCCTATAACTGAAGCATAACTTGTTGCTATTGAATGATAATCCCAACATTTTTTAACTTTATCATAGGGTAAATCATCCATCCAATGAGGGGAAAACTCGCTTATACCTTTCTGATCAGAACTAATTTCACCAACATAATTAAGATAAGTAAAATCTCCTGATTTTATTTTTGCATAAGCATAATCTATGCGATCCATTGTTTCTCTTAAATTAGGTAAAACAGTGCCCCCCCAATTAATATCAGCCTGTTCTGGCAAAGGTAAATCTCTTAGATTATAAGGAGGATTATGCATATATATTTCAAATAACTCTTCTAATTCATTTAAGAATTTCTTATAGTTTTCCATCATAATTTCAAAAAAACTCAAAGAACTGAATTGTTCCAATAAATAAGCGGCTTTAGGATTAATTTTATAATTCATGTCATTCTCAATATATCGTCAATAATTTTATTTTGATTTATGTTCCAAACGAGGAGCCAAAGAAAAATCACCCGTTTGAGTTTTTAAAGTTGGAACACCTACCACGGAAAATTCCCCTATTGTTGTATCAGTCCCATAGCCCCAACCTGTTAACTTACGCTTACTTAGACCCGATGGAATTAAATCTTTAGGGTCTACTACAACTTGTATACCACCACCCTTTAAATAAAATTCGCCACGTTTCTGAGATGCTGCTGGGCCTTCCCAAGCGTATAATTTTTTACCTTTTGGAACAGTGTATTCCAAATATTCACCATTACTATTCCAACTTGCCCATACAGCAAATTTATCACGCCAATCCTCACGATTTTTAAGTTTATCAAATTCCACCTTACGCATCCAACAAATACTATTGTCCAAACTTCCTGGTGCTAAAACGCGAACCAATACTTCACCTTCATTAAAAGTCTGAGCTTTTATTCCCACCCTAGCAAATGTCTTGTAAGCATCTCTTAGAGGATGGCCATATCCACTTTTCATTGCTAATTGAGTTCCTCCTAAACTTGGATGTAAGGGTGTTTTTGATGTTTTTGGATCAACTATAGCTTCAGGAAAAGGTAATACTTTATTTTTTGGAATTACATGAACCCAATTAGGCTTGTTCTTTCTAAAGGCTTCTAATTCTTCTGCATCTGAAATTCGTCTTAATTGAGTTAAATTTTTTACATTGGTTGTTGCTTTAAATGCTGCATCACCTTCTTTATCTATACGAACCGCCAACTTTTCTAAAAAATCTTGGACTGGTTTTAAAAATTCTCCCAGTTTTTTATTGGCCGCGTTTCTAACTTCAATTACTATATTTAATAAATTTTTAGCTTTTAGTCCAATCCCTCTACTCGCATACTTATCTATAAAATTAACTGTTTCTTTCAAATATTTGACGAGTTTATCAAACACTTCCAGCAATGCTTTGGTTGTTAATACTCCTTTAACTTCACGAATTTTTGCAGATGTGGCCTTATAGACATTCGTAATTTTAGCGTCCTTTAATGCTTTTTTAACGGCTGGACGTGCCAAAAATTTATTCAACTCCTTTATACCACTTTCTATTGCTGGTTCAGCTATTTTATAAATATTAGAACCTGTTAACTGTGCCAGCTTCGCTGTAGGTCTCAGCATAAAACGGCGTACTGGCGCTAATATAACTTTAAATATTCCTTTGAATACAGAGCCCAAAACTGGAAACAATCCAATTAAAGTTAAAATTAAACCAATCCAATGCCATGGATTACTATTATCTTCTTTAATTTTAGAACAGTTCGCGCAGATATCCCGTACATCACATATTTGATCAACAAACGGGATCATTGAAATTACCGTTCCAGTAACAATTTGAGCAGTAGTCTGTTCTTTAGCAAAATCCCCCTGAATAACAACCCAAAGCCAATCTGCAATATCAGCAAGAGTTTCTTGTCCTTTCTTAAGTGCTTTATTCACTGGGGCTGCTATAGCTGCCATTGCATTGAGTAGGTCTTGCTTAGATGGTAAAAAATCTGTCATTTTATTTATTCTCTTATTTTTTTAATTGATTCAATTGATCTAAAACTAAATCATATAGATCCCAAGGATCATCTTTATAATCGGATTGTTCGTACTCTACTTTAATCGCCTTTTCAGGCACATTATCATGATGAGCTTTCCCATGATCATCTAGCTTGCCTTCTATAATTTGATTGCCTTCAAAAAATATTTTGTAACCTAAATTAGCAAATGGTTGATTGTCTGCATCCAAATGTTCTAAAGCAATCCAGTTTTTTCTATCAGATAATGGGAGAGTTGGTAAATTCAGTGAAACTTTCGATCCACTCACAAACTTATGCTGCCCCGCCTTACTCTCAAACAAACCGCCTGTAGTGGTAAACACACCTAAGCCATTGATTCTTAATTCTGAGGTATCTGCAACTAATCTAATCTCTTTAGGACTCGTAATATAGATTGCATCTTCAGTTGAAATGATTTGAATCCCTTTACGTGCAATCAAATCAGCCCCATCTCCTTGAGCTTGTATTTCGACCTTGCCTTTACCTGCATAGAATCTGGCACCTTCCTGTGCTGCAAACAAACTGATTTTACTTTGCGCATGAGCTAATAAATTCTTTTGAGTACTTAGGTTAATACTTTCGCCTGCACTGTGACTAATTTGACCATCTGCTGAAAGATGTACATCTTCATTGCTTGCAAGAGCGATTGAATCGGATGAAGTCAAAATCATCAAAGCTTGTTTAAATGCTTTTGCCTTAGTTTCACTTTGCTGTTCGATTTGTTCAATAAACTGCTTAAGATCATCTAGAATTTCTAAAGGGTCAGTTTGTTGATTTTTAGCGACTTCACTTAACGCTTTTGAATTATTCAAACCAGATTCAAGCTGTAATTTGGCTTCTGATGCATCAAGATGATTACCTTTGGCCTGCACTTGTTGATAGGTTGATAGCAATAAACCTCGCCCTGCACGCACCGCACCCCATTGGTCAGTTCTTAACTCAAAACCTTCTCCTCGCCCTTCACTGGTCTCGGTTTCTTTTGGGTGGCTGAGATTACCCAAGTTGAGTTGGCTTGTCGCATGACTACTCTGTAATTGACTGCTTATTTGGTTGGTCGTATCATCAAAGCGAAGTTGATTGTAGCCACTGCCCTGATATTCCTTAGTTTTAATCCCTGCTAATTTTTTTGTGTCAGGCAACTTGCCTTTGTCATCAAACTTAGTCGGATAACGACACCCTTCATGAATTCGTCCCACCACAAAGGGTCTGTCAATGTCACCATTACTGAAAGAGATCATGACGATCTCTCCAACCCTCGGTAAAAATAGTGCCCCATAGCCTTCTCCTGCCCAAGGCGTCAGTACATCGACCCAAGCCGAATCTGTATCATTGTCATTTGAACCTGCACCACCATCATGGGTGTGGTCTTCATTTCGAGTGAACAAAAAGCGTACTTTGATACGTCCCCATTCATCGACATGAATTTCCTCCCCATCCATCCCGACAACTTTTGCTCGTTGTGGATGTGTTATAGGTCGTTGTTGCAGTAGGTTATATTCAGGAACGACGTCGATGTTTCGACGTTGCAATACAAGCTGATTGGCTTGACGTTCATCTTTGTTATTGGTGATGATATTGTTCAATTGCCAATGACTTTGTTTAAGTAATGCTGTCACTTGATCATTCAGGTCTTTAGGCAAGTTGTTCTGATTATAGAATGTCTTTGAGGTGATCAAAAACTCTTTGTCTGCACCTGAATGCTGATCTATTTCAGGATGTTCATTAAATTCAAACCAATACCCCACATATGCATCTCTTACTGTAGAAATAGCAATAAATTTTTTGGCTTGTAGATCGAAATATTTACTCAAGTTTTCATTGAGCTTTTCAATTTGGACATGACCAGATTTGGTTACACCATCTTCACCTTTTAAGTCCTGTATCCATGCAGGACTGACATGAAATGCCTGTTCTAAAGCTAAACTTGCCACATTCTGATTGGCTGAATGCTTATGCTTGCTAAGAACTGAACCTGCACCTTCTTCTTGTTCTAAAGCATCCGCTTGCCATCTTTGTACATGTACAGCCGTAGGCTGAATAGAACGTAAACCAGTAAATGCCGTTATGCTATCTTGTCTTTCTACAGCACTGCTACGGTGAAAACGGATACTACGGCGATCTAGTGCTTTGTATTGTGCATTATGATCGATTAGACGTAGTATCTGTGGTTGAATCTGCTCTGAAGAACTTGAAACTTTATGCTGCGCTTCATCGACTAAGATGCTTATCCCTTCAGAAGCCAACAACCGTTGAATGAAGTCAAAATCGAGCTCATTGCTCTGCATGATGAATGGTCGGACATCATAGTCTTTGGTTAAACCAGTTTTATCCAAAGTCAGGCTTGAGGCAAACAATGGACTTCGCTCTCGCCATTCTTGAAATAGAACCTCCACAACTTGAACAACAGATTTATTCACAAACACTCTGGAGTTTCTGCGATATTTCCAAAGCGCTGTGGGGTCTTCTACTGTAAGGCGATAAATTGTAAGAGAACCGTCACTGGCACCTACATCGGCTTTGGTTACGATCCCTGAAATTCGATTCAGCTCAGATTTGTCATTAACAATATCCACGGCCACTTGACTACCAACAAAGCTTTTTAGAGCAATGCTTGCTGATGTAGATAGACAAGTTAATTGTAGGTTAATGCCTAAGTTAAGTGCATGTGTCCCATCAATACGTTGCAGGAACACTTGATCATTTAAAGATGGATTTGAAAATAGAACATGGATCGTACGATTCTGTGCTGTTAGCCCCAATTTTTCTAAAGCAAAATAAATATTATTCAACATAATCTATTGTGTAGTTTTTTTAAGTTGTATATTACTTTATAATAAAAAATAATATTTTGTCTACCATAGGAGACTTTTCATGTGAATCTCAATTTATTGATTTTTTTATAATATTTTATAATTTAGAGTTCATATTATGAAATTCAACTTTTGCATAAATGCTATAATATAATTTAAAATTATTTTTATATAAATTTAATAAAACAAAAGTTCGATCCATTATTTCCTTTCAAAAAAAGCTGAACTTATTGTGTGATATTTTTATATACTTCCCATCCAAAACTATTTAATTTAAATAGTCACTAGATTTATCTATTAATCTTTTCTGATAATTATTTATTTTTTTCATTTTCACAATATGCAATTAATCAATAAATTCTCATATTATGCAAATTAAAACAAGAACATTCTTGCATTAATTTATAGATATAGCTGTATAAAGCTGTGTATTTTTTGTACCAATACCGTATTTGTATAATCGTTTAATTTTAAAATCGAAATGCAAAATCTAAATGGTTTAAAATGCAAAAAAATTAATTTTTCACATTTTAAAGCATAAAAATCGCAGCAGCATAATAAGGATATTTTATGACTGAAACACATATATATCAGCCACATGAAAAACGTAATCGTGTCATGGCTATCGTTGGGGCTGCTTCTGGTAACTTGGTGGAATGGTTTGATTTCTATATTTATGCAGCATTCGCAACCTATTTCACCCACGCATTAACCGCTCCAGATATGGATGACTCTACAAAAGCAATTTATGTGTGGGGTGTCTTTGCTGCTAGTTTTTTCATGCGGCCCATAGGCAGTTGGCTCTTTGGCTGGATTGGCGATACCTATGGACGTAAAAAATCCATGATTATTTCTATTACGTTAATGGCAATCAGTTCATTTTTATTTGCAGCACTCCCTACTTATGATCAAGTCGGTATGGCAGCACCATTTCTATTATTGGCTGTACGACTTCTACAAGGACTTTCAGTAGGTGGTGAGTATGGTACTGTTGCAACCTATATGAGTGAAGTTGCATTAAAAGGTCAACGTGGTTTTTATTCCTCTTTTCAGTATGTGACGTTGTCTGGCGGACAACTTTTAGCAAGCCTTTTGGGTGTAATCATGTTGGCACTCATGTCCAAAGAACAGTTAATGGATGGAGGCTGGCGTATTCCATTTATTATTGGTGGTGTTGTTGCCATTCTTTCATTCTTTGCACGACGACATTTAAAAGAAACTTTATCTGAAAATGATAGTGCGAAAGAGGGTTCAGGCAGTTTAAAAGAATTACTCAGCAAGAACTGGACTACCTTTCTGCTGGTGGTTGGTTATACCTCAGCGGGTTCTTTATGTTTTTACATCATCACCGTATATTCAAAAACCTATATTACCAGCCTTGGATTTGCAGACAAAACCGTCGGCTATATGATGACCATTGCCCTATTTGTATTTATGTGTGCGCAACCTTTGTTCGGAATGCTGGCAGATCGAATTGGTCGTCGTGCTTCAATGATGCTCTTCAGTACCAGCTGTGCTATTTTTATCTACCCTGTAATGGTCATTGCGATGCCATATTTTAGTGGTTCAGCGTTTATTGTGACTTTGTTACTGGTCTTCTTAATGATGTTGCTCAGTTTCTATACCTCTATCAGTGGTTTAGTTAAAGCAGAAATGTTTCCACCACATATTCGAGCCCTTGGGGTTGGTTTTGCTTATGCAGTCGGTAATGCAATCTTTGGTGGTTCTGCCCCTGCAGTTGCATTAAAGTTAAAAGACCTCGGTCATGAAAATAGCTTTTTTGTTTATGTGATTGTCATGCTGATTATTTGTCTGTTCTGTAGCATGCAATTACCTAAACAGCCGAAATATTTACACCATGATCATTAGCCTCTGCATTTTAAGGTCTGTTTTACAGACCTTTTCTTTTAATACACGCCTTTTATTGTAAAATATCCGCGTATATACAATAAAGTCGTATTAAACCTTGAGGAAAAGATGAAAAAGATATTGCTTATTCTTATCTGTATTTCGTATAGTCATTTTGCCAATGCTCAAACTCAAAACTATATATTGGTCAATGGTGGTGGAATTGATGATAATGGTTTACTGTTGAAAAACATCCAAGGTAAAACTATTTATGCATATTGCAATCAAAAGTGCGGGCAATGGTTTGACCATGATGAAGAAACAAGCGGACAAATTTTAAAAAAGGAATATATTGAAAAAAAAATCCAAGCAGATATTCAATTTGAAAAGAATGCAGATCGAGTCATGGGTCCAAGTGCTGATGAGTCCTTTTATTTTATTAATCAAATTAAATTTATTGAATAATTTAAAAATAAATCATGAAATTAGAAGCCTTTCATTCTTTTTTAAAGTCATGATCTTAAGGTCAAAAGCATTATGTTCTATATTATGGACTTAATAATCAATTTTAAAATATTTTAGCTTCATATTTCACTCCTCAGAAACCAACTAAATTAAAACATCTTGACGCCCAGGTATGTTTGAAGCGGCGATACTGGCAATTGTTTGATTATACTTTTTGATACTGCGCTTGGTTTTTCCCATAATTTCATATAAAACTTCTTTTACAAGCTCCTGCTCTGGAGCTTGTAAATATGCCGCCTGACACCATGTAACTGCTTCAACATAGTCATAATAATGAGGTCGATTTTTAGGGTCAAAATGCAGTCTTGCGATCGCACACATTGCAGCAATATGGCGTTTATGTGCTTTTGTTTTTAAAACTGCAATCATTTGCTCTGCAATTTCAGGATAATAGCTAAAATTAAATAAGCGGGTGACATAAATATCAATTAAATCATTCAGCAAATCAGAATTAATATAACGATGGTCTTGTTGCGACTTTTCTAAACCTAATCGGCTCTGTTCAAAATACCCTAAACTCTTTTTTAAATATTCTTTAGGTTGAGATTGATTTTCATCCATACTTAAATTTAGATAATGTATACCCATATTATACATGGCAATATAATGACCTTGATCTGCTGCTTTTTTTGCATAATACAGTTCTTGTTTCACATCATATAAGGCATGTTCAGCCAAAGAGTGAATATAACCAGCACTAAAGCAACAATACACAAAGCCTAAATCTGCACCTTGATGTAATAAATCTATAATAAAAATATATCCGTGATCATCATCAAAGTTGTTTGCGACACGAAAAAAACAACAGTAACGCCCTTCAGGATAAGCTTTGGGTGCTTCCAATAATTTTGCCTGTTCATACCAAGATTGAGCAACCAATGGATTTTTTTCAACACTTGACCAACCATGTTGACATAGAAAACCATAAAGAACAGCAGCACTGGCAAGACGCTTTCGGTTGGACAACGCGATTCGGCCTAGAAAATCTGAATCTTGAGCATTATGTCGCCAAAAATAAATTGCACGATCAAGATCATACTCATCAAATACAGGATAATCTGCGGCGTTTTGATAACAAGATAAAATTCTTGGATCATTTTCATCTAACAGATAATAAAAATACGCCAATTTTAAATAGATAACTGCTCGATTACGTTCGGTTAAGGGGCGTTTTAATATTGCTTGGGCTTTTTGGATATATTTTTTTATTTCAAGTGTTTGATCTTTATCAAAACTTGTATCAAGCGTATCAAACCATACGATATAATTTAATTCACTTTTTTCGATTTCACTAAAATGTTGACACCAATCCGACTGAGCAAAATCAATAATGGCCTGATGATCGTGTCCCCATCTTGGCAATAGATACCAACAATAATCTCTTACCGCAAGCAAGCCAAAACCTGATTCTTCAATAAATATTTTTAACCAAAAAGCGGCATCAGCTTGAGGTAAATCAATTTCTTCTTTCAAATTTAGATATTTTAGTAAAAGTTGAGGTACATCTTGGGGTAGATCAATTTTTAAATCTTGATTTAAGCCACTTTTCTGCGCCATTGCTTGGGCTGAAGCATTTATTTTATGCACTAAATTTGAAGGATATCGACGCCTAAGCATCCACTCAGAAAACCACTCGGGTTCATCCAAGTGAACTGCCGAATTTAATAGATGCAGCGCAATTGTCCATGTATCCGAACTAAATGCAAAAGCTTGCATTGCGGAAGCATACAACTGCTTTTGCGCCTCTCTTGCACAATCCCACATTTCATCTGTAACATTGCTTGACCATTCTTGCCCACGATATTCCGCTGCCCAAAAAGCCCAATAACGCACACGAACAATATAAGGAAAAAAACTTTCTGGAAAAGCCAAATGCCATTCATTGATATGTTTTAATGCAGTTACGCCATGATTTAAGAATATGTCCTTAAACATTTGTTTGGGCTGATCAAACCATTCATTTTCCCAAAGCTGCGGCGATTTATGACTTCGACTTTGCCATAACACATTGAAAAAATCTTCCAATTCTGCATAGTTTTTACTTTCCAATAAACCTTGCGGACAATGGATATCTTTACGAAATACTTCATGGGTATATTCAGATTTAATCATCATTCAGCTACTTTGTTTTTATTATGGGTTGAGAATAAATCAATATTCCATGAATAAAGTGACCAATTATTGGGATATATGGATTGATATAAGTGTAAGTCTTGCTTTGCAGAGCGATCATAATTTTCAAAATCTGAATGTTTAAACATCAAATACAGCTCACGCCCTGCGACATATTTCTCGCCCATATCCTGCCAGCTAGAACAACAGTCTTGAATAATATTCGATGAAGCAACAATGTATTGCCATGCATCATATTCCTGTAATTCATAAAACTGCACCAATAACCGTATAGTAAATATTTTTTGAATATGGCTAAACACCAAAATATCTCTTAAATAACTTGCAGTACCAAATTCACTACTTGAATAAAGATTTTCTAATTGAACGATTTGAAAATATTGATTTAAAAAATAACGAATCTGTTTCTCTTTAGAACCTGCTTTTTTCTGTTTGATATTTAACAATTGATTTAAATGGTTTTTATATATTTCTGGATGCTGTTCAAAATGCGCTAACGTTAAGCTATCCACCTGATACCATTGAATATGATTACGAAAATAAATCAGATCACCAGTTGCAAGCATCCATTGCTTACGATTGTCCTGCTTTAAATTTAACAGCATCCAAGGCAAAGCAATGATATAGACGATAATTTTAATCATCCAACCAAGCAATGGAATCTTGCTTAAACCATATAAAGTCTGAAGCAACCAGAAATAAGGCTTAAAGATCACGCTCCACAGCGATTTCTTTGACTTTGCTTGACTTAACTCAACCTTTAAATCAAATTTTTTCTCAGTTTGCTTTTGATTTGTATAAGCAAGGATTTCTTCTATATATTTTTCTGATGGGTGCCTGATATGTTCTGGACGATTTAGTCCCAGTAAAAGATGCTGAATCACATTGGTTTGATGATCATATTGTTCCAATAGATGATGATTTTTCATCAACAGCGTTTCAATTTTACAAGGATCATCTAATTCATGAAAATAGAAATATAAGGCTTGATTGACATGATTGGTTAAATCTTCATTTATCTCAGGTTGATAGACGATTCCCATGCTTAAACAATCAGGATTGTGATTATTATTTGGTTGAATATGATTTAAAAATAATAAGACATCATCTGCATATTTCTTAACTGGTGCTTGATTCTGCTTACCCTTAATCTGCTCAATACACCAGGCTTCACCATCCCATTCTAAACTGATGGTTACATGGGGCTTATTGCTTGAATCCCTTAAGCTAAAATAACGAAATATCCCCTGCTCTTTTTGCGTCACATAGTATTCACCATAGCCATCTTTCAATTCAATCAGGTTGCTAAACTGCCCTAAACAGTGCTGCATATAACGTGATTCAAATGCCATTTCCTTACGTAACAACATTCCTGTTGCCGTAATTTCAATAAACTTGCCTGTATTTACAGTTAAAACTTCATCAATTGCCTGCTCACTGCTGTCCCATTGCCCTTTTTCTAAACGCTTTTTCATTGCTTCATGATCTTTATGCCAAGCTTCTAACACTTGCTCATAGGTCATTTTCATGAATTTGCCTTTTAAATTGCTTTTTAAACGCGAATTAAAAAACTCTAAAATGGGCTTTTCCAGCTCCAAAATCTGTTCATTTAAAGGATCAACATACAACATCTGATGTTCTGGCTGTTGTTCAAGCTTGTTCAAAAACCATGTAGGAATGGGCTGCGGAAGTTGACAAATTTTCCAAGCAGAGACCGAATTTACATGAAAAACTGGATTAAATTGTTTAATCACATATTCAAAGAATTTCTTTTCAAACCATTGGGTAATTTCTGGATCATCTTTCCGGCGTTGACTACGCTCTACAATTGTCTTTTTTACTTCAGGGGCATTGACAATATCACGTGTTTCCATGCTGTTCCATTTTAACTTATTTCTAGTACATTTGATTTTTATAAAAAATATTCGAAATGATCGAAGTATGACTGACTATTATTTTATAACAAATTAATTCCAATATAAAACGTTTCAGTCATATTTCACAATATTTATGTTAGCATTTTAAAAATTTTAATTGTTTATCCTATGAAAAAAATTGTAGTTTTCTCAGGTGCGGGAATGAGTGCGGAAAGTGGAATCAGCACTTTCCGAGATAGTAATGGCTTATGGGAGAATTATGATATTCAAGAGGTGGCTACACCTGAAGCTTGGGAGCGTAATCCTGCATTGGTGCAACGTTTTTATAATGAACGACGTCAACATATTCTCCAAGCCCACCCTAATCAAGCACACAATATCATTGCTCAATTCGAACAACATTTTGATGTCATTGTAATTACTCAAAATATTGATGATCTTCATGAACGTGCTGGAAGCCAACAAGTTATTCATTTACATGGCAATATTCGCCTTGCTAAAAGTTCTAAACCCAATTCGCAGTACACAACTCAGTTTTATCCTATAGATGGTTGGCAATTGGATCTAGAACAACATAAATGTCCTGAAGGATATCCACTTCGCCCCCATGTGGTTTGGTTTGGTGAAGCAGTTCCTGCTTATGAAGAAGCAGTACAGATAATCCGTGATGCTGATATTTTTATTGTTATCGGCTCCACATTAACCGTTTACCCTGTGGCAAGTTTGATACACGAGATTCCAGAACACTGTGATGCATATTATATTGATCCACAAGCCAGTTATGAGCGTGTTCCCCAACAATATCAATGTTTAAAAATGAGTGCGACTGAAGGGATGCAACAGCTTTTTGAAAAACTGACAACACATTAAAAAACCAGTGCAATTGCACTGGTTTTAAAAATTACAGCATAGCACTAAGCAAAATTATTCATTTTCATCTGTAGAATTCATCTGATCTTTTGTTACATCTTTAGGCGCTTTAGTCGATGATGAATCATTAAATAATTTATTCATTACAGGTTTAATCACTCGATAAATAATCAAGCCAATAAATACCAGTAAATAAAGAGGCCAAATGGTGACTAAAATAACCAATAAATCCAAAATAAATTGCCAGCCATATTGAACACCTTCCCAAGCACGCTTCCAAAAACTATCACCGTTTAAGCGTGCCACAGCAGCAACATCAACATCCAGACTTTCTCTCACCATCGCAGGTTGCTTAATGGCAATACTAATCGTGCTAAAACGCACACGATCTTGAACTTCAAGTTGGGTTAAACGGGAAATTTCATTCAGCTGTGATGGTTTGGTATCACTTGGAACGCTTTGCGTTTGTCCAATTTTTTCTTCTAAAAGCTTTAACTCAAAACGCTTAGCAGAATATTGTTGTTGATTTAAAAAGTACATCAATGGCAATAACTGATTGACATATATCGCAGCTTTATCACTCGGTACTCTGACAATGATCTCAGCATGCGGATCAACTTTTTCAAAAACTCGGATTTTACCATCCGCAATTTTTTGTGTTTTTACATCGAGTACATCAAAACTGATATTTTTCTGCTCTATAAAGCCACCCGCTTGAAAAGTGAGCTTATCAATTTCTAAAGCAGTTTTCACCACATCTTTGGCTGTGAAATTAACCTGTGCTTCTCGCACCATACGACGTGCTTTTTCTGCTTGGCTGACATCGGTACTTAAAATAGTTTCAGGTTTTTGTTCAGTCAGAGGTGTAGTATCAACAGAATTTTCACTAGCTTGCTCAGTACTTTTTTCTGCGGCATCAGCCGCTTGAACAGCATCCTGAGCAACGACTTGTGCATCTTGAGCAGCTGCTGAAGTTTCAGCAGCTTGTTCCGATTTTTTCGCGCATCCAGAAAGAAGTACCAAGCTTAAGGCGAGAATTAAATGTTTATTATTCATAGATTATTGACTTTTGTTGGTGATTTTAAATTTTGTTGAATTATAAAGAAACTTTACTTTTTTTACCATGCATAAAAATACAGCACCCAAATGCTGTATCTATCAGATCTTTTTTACACGGATCAATAGCCGTAATTCAAACAATTAGCCTGCTTTACCGATTTCTTCATATGGCTGTACTGCAATTTCTGCAATCATATTTTCAAAAGAGAAAATTTCATCTAGACGTTCTTGGCTCAATAAACCTTGTTCAAGTACAACCTCTTGAATGGTTTTATTTTCAGCAATACATTGCTTCCCAATTTCATCACACTTCGCATGACCTAAAATTGGATCAAGTAAGGTAATTATTCCGACACTACGCATCACAGCATCAAAACAGGTTTTTTCATTGGCAACCACACCTTGAATACACTTCTCATCCAAGGTTTGGATTGCATGGATTAGTAACTCAATTGACTCATTCATGGTAAGTGCAATCACAGGTTCCATAACATTTAACTGTAATTGGCCTGCTTCTGCTGCAAAGGTAATGGTTAAATCATTACCAATCACTTTAAATGCAATTTGATTGACCACCTCGGGAATCACTGGATTGACTTTCGCTGGCATGATCGATGAACCAGCTTGTAATTCAGGTAAGCGAATTTCCCATAAACCTGTTCTTGGGCCAGAACTTAATAGACGTAAGTCATTACAAATTTTAGAGAGTTTTACAGCCAAACGTTTTAAGGTGCTTGAAAGGATAATAAATACACCGCAATCACTGGTCGCTTCAACATAATCTTCTGCACCACTTAAGTTTAATCCTGTTAAGGCTTTTAAATTTTCATTGACCTGGGTAGCATAACCATGAGGCGTATTTACGCCTGTACCAATCGCAGTAGCGCCTAAATTAATTTCTAATAAAAGTTCACGGGTTTTTTTAATTAAACGAACATCTTCTTTGAGTAATGTAGCAAAGGCATGAAACTCTTGCCCTAATGTCATTGGGACAGCATCTTGTAACTGTGTTCGTCCCATTTTTAACACATATTGAAACTCAGCAGATTTCAATGTCAGCGAACTAATCAAGTTATTGATTTTTTCAAATAACAAATCCAGTGAATAGTAAGTTGCTAAACGTAATGCTGTGGGATAGACATCATTGGTCGATTGAGATTTATTAACATGGTCATTTGGATGGATGATGTCATAACGTCCTTTCGCATAACCTAAAGATTCTAACGCAATATTGGCAATAACTTCATTGGTATTCATATTAATCGATGTACCCGCGCCACCTTGGTATACATCTGTTGGAAATTCATCTTTCCAATTTTGCGGATTTTCAATCAGTTCATCACTGGCTTTTTGAATTGCTACACTGATTTCTTCAGAGATCGTATTAAATTGCAAATTAGTTTGTGCCGAGGCCTTTTTGACCTGAGCCAAAGCACGAATAAAAAAGCTTTGCTCTCCAACGGTATGTTTAGAAATATTAAAATTTTCTAAAGCTCGGATTGTGTGAATGCCATAATAACTGTTTATAGGAACTTCTTTACTTCCTAACAAATCTTTTTCTATTCTTGTAACTTCAAGTTGAACCGTTTCCATGTGATCTGCTCATTATGTATTTATGCACTATAGTTGTGCAGTGATAATAATATTCCTTCTCATCTGCTTTTGTACTAGCAAAAGATGTCATTTCGATAAACAATTTTATGGAACTATCAATTAAATGTTAACAATGTAACTTTACGTAAAGTATAATCCCACAGTCACTTAAACACTCCCAGTAGAATTTTTTAGATATAAATTGCTGATTATTTGCATTTGTATCTAAAGTTACAATCGGATACATAAATCTTGCACAATCACCTTATAAAAATCACAGCGATATTTTTTAGTTGTGTGAAAGAATTCGCTCGTGAAACTTATGCGATAAAAAATAAAACTTGGAGATTTACTCCACAAGGACTGAATTAAATATGGACTCACTCAACCCCACAGTTGTAACGTTTATCTTTTATATTATTGCAATGGTTTGTATTGGCTTATATGCCTATAGAAAAACCACCGATTTCTCAGATTATATTTTGGGAGGTCGAAGTTTAGGGAGTTTTGTCACCGCACTTTCAGCGGGTGCATCGGATATGAGTGGTTGGCTACTCATGGGACTACCGGGTGCAATTTACCTGACTGGATTATCTGAATCATGGATCGCAATCGGGCTTATTATTGGTGCTTGGCTCAATTGGTACTTGGTCGCAGGCCGTTTACGTGTCCATACTGAAATACAAAATAATGCATTAACATTACCAGATTATTTCACCAGCCGTTTTGGTGATAAAAAGAAAGTGATACGTATCATTTCTGCACTGGTCATTTTAATCTTCTTTGGTATTTACTGTGCTTCAGGCATGGTGGCAGGTGCACGTTTATTTGAAAGTATTTTTGCTATGAACTACACCACTGCTCTTTGGGTCAGTGCGATTGCAACCATCAGCTATGTGTGTATCGGTGGCTTCCTTGCGATCAGTTGGACGGATACATTTCAAGCGGGCTTGATGATTTTTGCATTGCTTTTGGCGCCAATTATGACTTTCTTGGCAGTTGGTGATTTACAACATGTCAATCAATTGATTGAAACCGCACGCCCCCATGCCGCAAATATGTTCCAAGGAGTTAGTTTTATCGCCATCATTTCATCAATGGCATGGGGCTTAGGCTATTTTGGACAACCACATATTCTAGTCCGTTTTATGGCAGCAGATTCAGTGAAAACTATTCCCAATGCTCGTCGTATTGGTATGGCGTGGATGATTCTATGTTTAGCAGGTGCTGTTGCTGTCGGTTATGTTGGTATTGCTTATTTCCAAGCACATCCGGACATTCCGTCTGCTGCAATTGTGGCAAAAAATCCAGAAACAGTGTTTATGGAATTGACCAAAATTTTATTTAATCCATGGGTTGCAGGTGTTGTTTTAGCCGCTATTTTAGCTGCTGTAATGAGTACATTAAGCTGTCAGCTTTTGGTATGCTCAAGCACCTTGACTGAAGATTTATATAAATCTTTTCTTCGCAAAAAAGCCTCACAAAATGAGTTGGTTTGGGTCGGTCGTTTAATGGTTTTAGCCATTTCAGTACTGGCTATCATTTTGGCATTTAACCCAGAAAGTAAGGTACTTGGTTTAGTCGCTTATGCATGGGCTGGTTTTGGTGCAGCATTTGGTCCACTTATTTTATTGTCTGTGTTCTGGAAACGTATGACTTTGAATGGTGCAATAATCGGTATCATTGTCGGTGCTGCAACAGTAATTGTTTGGAAAAACACGATGGTACATACCGGTTTATATGAAATCGTTCCAGGCTTTATCCTGTCTTTCATCAGTATCATTGTGGTTAGTTTAATGGACAAAGCGCCTGAAAAAGATGTGATTGATCGTTTTGAAAATGCTGAACAAATTTATAATCGTGAAATGAAAAACATGTAAATTCATGTGCTTGAATAAATCATTAGAGTTGGGGCATTGATGCCCCTTTTCTATTTCTTTACTTTCGCTTTAAAATTTAAATGTAATTGTGAGCTGTCTTTAATCACTTCCATTACTGGATAACTACGCGTTTCTTTTACCCCAGGCAATTGCCATAGCACCTGCCCTGAAATACGACGAAACTCTTCCATATCAGCACATCGAATCTTTACCAAAAAATCAAAACCACCACTGATCATATGACATGCCATAATTTCTGGATATTGTACGATTGCATCTGAAAACGCATCTAAAGCATTGGGTGTGGTTTTATCTAAAAGAATCTCAACAAATACAACAAAATTAGCGCCTAACATTTTTGGATTTAGTTTTGCTTCATAGCCTAAAATAAACCCTTCTCCTGTCAATTTCTGTACTCGAGCAAGCGCAGCTGTAGGCGATAAATTGACTTTTTCGGCCAGCTTAATATTGGAAATTTTCCCATCTTTTTGCAAAATATCCAAAATTCGAATATCTATACGATCCAAGTTTAAATAAGCGCTTTCCATAGAATAATTCTCTAAATATTATTCAAATTATAGTGAGTTATTCACTAAATATTCTGTAATCATAAATTATATAAACCCATCTGCTCAACAAAAATATTTGCTAGTCACAGGACGTTGACAATGAATATGGATTCACCTCAAGTTTTAAACGCAAACCTACTGCCAAGTTTGGATTACATTACCGAATTTAAAGACAAAACTGATTTTGAAGAAAAAATCAATCATGCATGGCGTCTTGCTGAGTCGGAATGTGTTGAAAACTTACTTGAGCACAGTCAAATTTCTGAAGAGATGAATCAGAAAATCTATGACATTGCATTTAATTTAGCGCATAGCTTACGTGACCGTAAAAGTTCATCAGGCAAAGCAGGGATTGTACAAGGACTGCTACAAGAATTTTCATTGTCTTCACAAGAAGGCATTGCATTGATGTGCCTAGCTGAAGCCTTATTGCGTATTCCTGATAGTGCGACCCGAGACTTATTGATTCGCGATAAAATTAATCAAGGTAACTGGAAAGATCATTTAGGCCAAAGTAATCTCATGTTTGTCAATGCTGCTGCATGGGGACTCATGCTGACTGGCAAACTGATGGAAACACCTAAACAAACTAGCCTTTCTGGGATCCTCACTTCGCTTTTAGCACGTACAGGTAAAGGCATCATCCGTAAAGCAGTTGATGCAGCAATGCGTATGATGGGTGAGCAATTTGTTACTGGTGAAACCATCGAAGAGGCTTTGGACAATGCCAAAACCCTTGAAGACAAAGGTTTCCGTTATTCTTATGACATGCTTGGTGAAGCTGCACTGACTGAACACGATGCAGATCGCTATTTCGAAGACTATACACAAGCGATTCATGCCATAGGTAAAGCGTCTGAAGGTAAAGATGTTTATACTGGTCCAGGAATTTCTATTAAACTTTCGGCTTTACATCCACGATATCAACGTTCTCAAACCGAACGTGTGCATCATGAACTTTATCCTCGTATTTTAAATTTAGCACTTTTAGCAAAGACTTATGATATTGGCCTCAATATTGATGCAGAAGAAGCGGATCGGTTAGAGCTGTCTTTAGAATTACTTGAGCGTTTATGCTTTGAGCCACAACTAGCAAACTGGAAAGGTATTGGCTTTGTGATCCAAGCCTATCAAAAGCGTTGTTTTTATGTGGTGGATTATATTATTGATCTGGCAAAACGCAGTCAAAAACGTTTAATGATTCGTCTGGTCAAAGGTGCTTACTGGGACAGTGAAATCAAAAAAGCACAAATTGACGGTATGTCTGACTATCCAGTGTTTACCCGTAAAGTGCATACAGATTTGTCTTATATTGCTTGTGCAAAAAAATTATTGGCTGCACCTGATCAAGTGTATCCGCAATTTGCGACACATAATGCACAAACGCTTGCCACAATTTATGAGTTAGCAGATCCACAAAAATATTATCTTGGTCAATACGAATTCCAATGCTTACATGGCATGGGTGAACCACTCTATGAACAAGTAGTAGGCAAGGTTTCAGATCAAAAATTAGGGATTCCATGTCGTATTTATGCGCCTGTCGGTAATCACGAAACCTTATTGGCCTATCTGGTTCGACGTTTATTGGAAAATGGTGCTAATACCTCATTTGTTAACCGTATTGCTGATAAAAATATTAAAATTGCAGACTTGATTGAAAACCCAGTTCAAGAGATTTTACATACTGCAGAAAAAGAACATGCAATTGGGCTAAAACACCCTGCTATTCCACTTCCTCATAATTTATATCAAGGCATACGCCAAAACTCTCAAGGTTTAGACCTAGCCGATGACAGTAAATTAAAGGATTTAAATCAAACTGTTCAGTACTATTTAAAACACCAATGGAACAGTTATAGCCTTGTCGATCAGCTTGATTTACGAGACTTATCAGAAATAAATTCGCAAGAAATCCGTAATCCAGCTGATCATGCAGATCTAGTTGGTTATGTGATCGAAGCAGAAACAACACAAGTGGATTTGGCCTTAGATAACGCTCATCAAGCTTTTGAAAATTGGAAAAATGCATCTCAAGATTTTCGTGCAGAGTTATTGCTCAAAGCTGCTTCGATTATGGAGTCGCGTATTCAGGAGCTAATGGTTTTACTATGCCGTGAAAGTGGTAAAACCTATAGTAATGGTATTGCTGAAGTACGTGAAGCTGTTGATTTCCTCAGATACTATGCAGCACAAATGCAAAGCATTGAGGAAAATGGGACACTCAGCCCACTGGGTACAATTTTATGCATCAGCCCTTGGAACTTCCCACTTGCAATTTTTACTGGACAAATTTCGGCAGCACTTGTTGCAGGAAATACCGTAATTGCTAAACCTGCTGAACAAACCCCATTAATTGCAGCACAAGCAATTCAAATCTTATGGGAAGCAGGAGTTCCAAAATCAGTTGTACAATTACTTCCTGGTCGTGGTGAAACAGTTGGAGCAAAACTCAGCCAAGATGAGCGTATTCAAGGCATTATGTTCACAGGTTCCACTGAAGTTGCTAAGATTTTACAAAAAACCGTAGCACAACGTCTGAGTCCAACAGGTCAACCGATTCCGCTAATTGCTGAAACAGGTGGTCAAAATGCGATGATCGTAGATTCTTCTGCACTGACAGAACAAGTCGTAATCGATGCAGTAAACTCAGCATTTGATAGTGCTGGTCAACGTTGTTCTGCCCTGCGTGTATTGTGCGTTCAAGAAGACAATGCAGCAACCTTAATTAAGATGCTTAAAGGCGCCATGCAACAGCTCAACATTGGGCAACCTATTTTGCTTAAAACAGATATAGGTCCAGTGATTGATTCTGAAGCGCAACAGAATATTGAAAAGCATATCGAAATGATGCGTAGCAAGGGTTATGCAATACATCAACTTGCTTATGAAACACCAACATCTGATTTAAATGCAGGCACATTTATTGTTCCGACGGTGATTGAACTTCCAAATCTTAATGATTTAAAACGTGAAGTTTTTGGACCTGTATTGCATGTCATTACCTATAAATATGGTGAATTAAAGCAATTGTTAGAACATATCAATGCAAAAGGATATGGCTTAACCATGGGTTTACATACGCGTATCGATGAAACTATTCAAACTACCATTGAACATGCGGAAGTGGGTAACTTATATATTAACCGTAATATTGTAGGGGCTGTTGTTGGCGTACAACCTTTCGGTGGTGAAGGCTTATCAGGAACAGGGCCTAAAGCTGGCGGTCCGATTTATTTATATAAATTAATGCAGCATACAGCCCTACCAAAGCATCCTTTTGGTACTGTAAAAAATATCTCTGAACAGCTCAATCTAAAACCATCTGAGATTCAAAGAGAATTTCACACTTGGGCAAAACAGCATTATTCACAATGGACTTTGCATCAGTATCAATCACCGATTGCCTTATATGAGCTTCCGGGCCCAACAGGTGAATTGAATCAATATCATGTTGTATCACGTCATCGGATATTGGCAATCGCAGAGCAAGAACAGGCTTTGCTGAATCAATTTAATGCAATTTTGTCTCTCAATACGCAAGTCTGTATTTTAAGTGATGATGCGATTGCTTTAAAAATGATTCAAGCGATGCCAAAAGTATTGCAACAAAAATTTTCGATGATCAAGGATGTTGTTGCTGGAGAATTTGATGCAGTTTTACATCAAGGTGCGGGTCTAAAAGAATTACAGACCCAGATTGCGCAACGTCAAGGTGCAATTGTCGGCATAACTCACTTAACGGATGCCAATACAATTGTTCCACTTGCACCATTACTCATTGAGCGTGCGATCAGTATCAATACTGCGGCTGCAGGCGGAAATGCAAGTTTAATGACTTTAGGGAGTGAGTAAACCATAAAGCAATGATTTAAATAATTTTTCCATTCCAAGCCAAAATCAATTGGCTTGGTTTTTTTTAGAATTTTTATTTTAGTTTGTAGATATTGATTTTGCTTAAAAATCTGAGCAAATGAATCACTATTCAGGATAACTCCTTAACAATAATTCCTGTTTAATTTTCTCATAATTATCCTGTATTTTTGGGGATAGACTTTCTACAAACCATACCCCATCGGCAGCATAACGTAATATTTTTAATGTGACAGAATAATCAGTTTCAGCATGTTGAGATAACCGTCGTGTTAGCCATTGATCCCACTTCTCACTGTAAGATTTATCTGTCATCAATGTCATGCTTAAAGCACTCCATATAGTGTTGACTCCAAATGAAGAACTTAAGGTGACATCAATATATGCGCGAGTAAAGCAGCCATAAGTGACTGGATCTTTTTCAATTGCCAGGCTGACTTGCTGGTCCAATTGTTGGATTAACTCTTCCAACATTGCCTCAATTAAAACTTGTTTATTGGCAAAATGATGAAATATACCACCTTTAGTTACACCTGAATGAGTTGCAATACTTTGAATCGACACACCATTTACACCGTGTTCAGCAACTAAATTCATCGTGTTGGCTAAAATTAATTTTTTAACACCTTCAGGATCTTTTTTACGTTGATAAGCATTTCCAACAATTTTATCCATACTCAAATCTTACCCGCTTCGTGCTTTTGTCAATGTCCTGCTGATGTTGAAAATAAATTAATCACCAATACACCTGAAATAATTAATCCAATACCTGCAATTGCAGCAAAGTCTAAGCTTTGTTTGAAAATGAAGTAACCCACCAAAGCAGTGAGAATAATACCAACACCAGCCCAAATTGCATAAGCAATACCTAATGGAATTGTTTTAATCACTTGAGAAAGTAAATAGAAAGAAATCACATAAAAAAACACCACCAGTAAACTTGGGACTAA
The DNA here is from genome assembly GCF_058242925.1 of Acinetobacter sp. LipI_19. Classification (NCBI taxonomy): domain Bacteria; kingdom Pseudomonadati; phylum Pseudomonadota; class Gammaproteobacteria; order Moraxellales; family Moraxellaceae; genus Acinetobacter; species Acinetobacter sp. LipI_19. The sequence goes on along the minus strand of NZ_JBZAYK010000001.1, from coordinate 1,394,171 downwards.
CTTTGTGAAGCCTTGGGATTTCACTAAGAAAGTTGAACCAGTTACTTCAGCGAGGATAGCGATAGCCAATAAGCTATAGGCAAAAAGTATAGAATTCATAAATTCATCAAAAGATACCAGTTGGTTGGTATGTTATATAAATTCAATTTACAATACAATCTTTAGCTATTTGTAATCTCAGCCATTAAATTTTATGAATAAAAAGCAACATCACTTTGATAAAAACTAGTTTTATAAAAAAAGGCGAGTTATCAATATGATACTCACCTCTTTTTTTCAATTTCCCACCTAATCAGGTTGGATGAATAAAGTAGAAAAATGAAATTATAAACAACAAGGCAATTATCGCCAAAATTAAATACGTGTTTACCGTGTTGAAACTCTTTATAAAGTTTAAAATTTCCATTATTTTTCGTCACAAAATAAACCAGTATTTATTTTAATATATTTTGTCACAATTTGTAAGATAATTAAGCCTAATTAAATTAAAAAACACTTAAAAATAAGTCTAACTGGCTACTTTTACGGCATGAATAGATATTAAAAAGATTTATTATAAATGATAAATATTCTCACATATTTGTTTTTATTCAGTTATTATGCAGGTTTTGATACCTATATCACAATAATTATTGCAGCACCCTGCTGTTTAAAAAATATTCAAACTCATTAGTTTTTCTTAATAAATAATATTATTAATGCATTAACCGCATGGTAAAAAAATCAAAAAAAAGAAATATTTAGATACATCATCCAAAAAAAGTGGATAAAAAATGAAGAATTAATAAAAAAGTGTTACAAGTTGTGTTTAACAATGGTCGCGGATGTCAATATTCTAAATGTGATAAATTTAGATTTTAAAAGCAAAGAGTGATCCCTGCTGGATCAAGTAAGGGCTCTAAAGATATATTACTTTTCTCATGCAATATGATAAAAAATTCACACTCATTCCTTGAGTTGTAAATTTTTTAATAAATGATAATTTTATTATTCTTTTCAGTAAAAAACTTACTTCACCTCAAAATGATGTTTTTCTGTGACCAATTTAATTTTTATATCTTTGTAGTAGCGGACCATTGTGTTATTTGGATCTTTTTTCAGTGCATCTGCAAATTTATCTTCATTCATTAACTTCGCATAAGTTTTATAGCCAATTTCTAAAGTTGATGCTTTTTTACTAGATTCTTGAAATTCATCTATACGCTTGTTGATTTGCTTTACACTAATTTCCATTTTTCATTTCTCGCTACAATTTCATTTTTTATAACATGCTTTTATGACAATACCGTTTAAATCATTATTTTTTGAGTTTATTTTGCAGCAACATTTTTCTTCAAAAACATAATAGTTTGATTAAATATTTATTGGCTCGCTTTTTTACCTAAGAAAATCGATACTCATGGACCAACTATTCTTTTGATTCGGGGTAGGAAATAGCTTGAACGAGGATTTTGCTTTTCTTGCAAAGCTTTTACAAAAGGAATGGATTTCGTATCAGTCAAAAAATCTTTATTTCCCCCACTGATAAAAAAGAGGCGGATAGTTTTTGGTAAAAAGCTGTAGAGGTGATCAAAGTTTTAAATATTCAGGATTATCTTTTTGATTAGCTATATAAACTTGGACAAGCTTATTTACCCTCACTCAATCAGTTTGATTTCATCTGGTGCTGTATGGATAAAAGCATTCATATCATAGATCCCACATTACAAGATCAATTCCTTAAGTTGTGAAGCTTCTATCGTAGCTATAAATCCAGATTGCATGGAGATATTAGGGCTCGTGAGAAGCACTACATAAGGACTGGCTGAATTAATCCCAGCTGAATCCCCTGCTAAAAATAATTGATCTGCATTTATATGGTTTTTTTGCATTTTGCTGGATAAATTGCAGTGCGATATTGATTTGATACAATTGCGTTGGATAAGTTGCTTGTGCTGCAAATTGCTATCGCACCAAAACAACATTATAACTTTATGCTGCAAGCAGCTTAAAATATCCTTTAGCATTATCTTTAGCACCTGAAATCCAACCACCACCATGAATCCAAATCACGCTTGGACGTTTTATCAAGGTGTTGAATATCTTTTGACTGCTAGAGATCTAAACTGAGTTTTAGCTGTTCTTGATAACGAATGTTATTTCTAACAATGACATTCTTTGGTGCATGTTTATCTATCAAATAGTGTTCAAGTATCAATCACCTTAGCAAGGATTTTGTTATTTTTTTGCATATTTTGGCAAGCTGATAATGTGAATAGTGAAATTATACAAATAAGAATTTTCAGTTTACACATTTTGATCTTCAAAATGTTCGATCATTGTGATTTTCACATTATCGATAACTTCAATTTTGACCCAAACATAGTCTAAAAAATGAAGTTTTTTACTTTTAATTTCAATGCTAAAAACAACTAAAAATTTTAATTTATATTTGCGCGATTTGTTGATGTAGACTTTGCAAAAATAAATCCGCTTCAGCTTTGGTTTGACACATTTTATGATATAGGCCATTGGCATTTTGATTGTGCGGGGTATATTCTATATTTATAGAAAAATTCTGCGTAATCATATTTTTAGAAACATGTATCGCGATAATATGCAGTGAATTTAGGTAAAAACCATCTTCTATTTTAACCAGCATTTTAAGCCTCAAACTTTATAACACAGAGAGAGTAAGACAAAAAAGCCCATCTTTTGATGAGCTTATTGTTTAAATATTTTAAACTTAATCATACTTCAATTTAGCCAGTATTTAAAATTTTTGATTATTTATTATGTAACAAAAGGAATATCCACTAATAATTTTCTTGAACAATACAATAAAAAAATTTAACACATCATCAAAAATCAGCTTTAGATTGTCCGACATTTTTTCACCTGATCAAAATACTTTGATGTTAGATTGAAAAAATCGTGATACTTATCACATTTCATAATAAAAGTTATTTTATCTAAATCTCTTTTATGGAGGTTGTTAATATGAATTATTTGATTATTTTAAATTCATCACAGGCACACCATTTTGATGAAATGCATAAGCTCATTTGTGACTATGATGCTTCAATTCGAGTAAATCCTACCACTTGGCTGATCAATACAACTTATGAAGCCAACATCATTCGCCAGCATTTAGCGAATATTATTAGTATTCATGACTCATTGTTAGTCTTTAAGATCGATGGTGAACATTCTTTTACCAATGATTTAGATTTAAATGACTGGATAGAGGATATAAATAGTAAAAGTATGATTCATGTTTAAATTTTGCGTACTGAATGGACATGACCAAAGTTTAAACCAACCCGATTGATCATGTTTCAAAAGTCATGCCTTTCCTGTTGAGAGTCAGAATCACAATAAAATGTAGTTTCAAAGCATAAATGATTGAATTGAAGGAAATGAATGCATAACGTTTAAATTATCGTTTTATGGATTATATATTATTTTAGATCTAATCATAAATCCTTGAAATTACATCACGGCGGTACTTTCAAGGATATTTAATTAAGCAGCTTTAATTTTATTTATGGTCTTCAACAAACTCTTTAAAGTCAGCTTTACGTATTTTGGCATGAATTCCCTTGGTCTTATCTACCACTTGCGATACTTCAAAATCAGTAGCAGCACTGAGGTAGGCATAAGCAATCGCTTCATCAATACCATATTCTTGGTTTAAAAAACGGATCGCTTCACGTGTAGATTTTTTCATTGCTTCATCTAAATCTTGATCTAATCCGGGTGTGATCCAAAATTCAGCATTTTCGGCTAATGGCTGTACGATTTCTTTACCTGGGATTTTATCTTTGCCTGTTTTTAATAAAGTGAACTTGAGTGTTGCTCTTGCTGAGGCTTCTAATGCAGTTAAAGCAACTTCGCCATCACCTTGGGCAAAATGACTATCACCTGTATAAAACAATGCACCTGGCACTTGTACTGGGTAATATGCAGTTGATCCAGCACCTAACTCATTTATATCAATATTGCCACCATACATCGCGGGTGGAACTGAATGCACTGGTTCTGATGTATTCGGCGCGACTCCCATGATCCCCATGAAAGGGCTCAGTGGGAAACGAATCGATTTACCCGATTCTGTTTTTAATACCCCCTCATATTCACCCTTTGCATTTTTTTCTATTGGAGTAAATACTGAAACATTCCCATATCGCTCAGGATGTTCAGCCGAAGCATTTTCTTGTTGTGGTCTTTTAGGATACTCACCCACTAATGCACCTTTACCATGACGATTCGAAATGACGCCATATGGAACACGAGGCTCTACTTTAATGACTTCTACTTTTAAAATATCACCTGGTTGCGCACCTTGAATTGCTATTGGACCAGTCACAATATGAGGACCATCTTTATGAAAATCATGTTTTAGCGAAGATTTGGTAATATTTTTTGCTTCATCTAAAATATATTCATCCCGTACCCCTTTGGATTTAAAGAATTTTTCTGCATCTCGTCCTTGATCTTCAAGTAACCCCTCATGTGAAACTGTATCGAAAGTCACAACACTTCCCGATGGAACAGTTATCACTGGCTTTGCTTCTTTATTCGGTAAGTAACCCCAAGTAATCGTGTTTAAAGTTGATGGTACATAATAATTACCTTTGTATTCACCGTCTTTTAATTGAACAGGCTTGTTGGATAATTGCTTAAGGACATTAAAACTTTCAGCATTAACTGCTGAAGTACTGATAGCACTGCAAATAAACAGTGAAAGAACCGTCTGCTTAAACATAAAAAATACCTTTAACAATTGAAAAATAAAAATATTGCAAAGGAGCTTCAGCAAATTTCATGCCACGGTAAAATTACATTAATTTAAGCATTTCAATGAAAAGTGCGCTAATTATTTTCATCTGTGCGTTCTAATCAAGTGCATAAATGAGGAAGTATGCTTAAATATCTTATTTCAATTGAATTTTAAAGATGTCTATTCTAAATTATGGTTTGCACTCTACTTTCTACAAATCACTTGAACATACCATATTAATTTCATTATTGATTGACAATAAAAAACCCCACCAGATGGTGAGGCTGTTGAAGTTACAACTCTATTTTACTTCTTTCACTGTAAAAGATTTATCTTTTGCAAGTTCAATGGTTCCTTCATCGCCTTTAGAATGAATTGAAACACCATTTTCCCCCTCAAGACGCATACCACTTCCAGCAGGAACCTCTTTCAAGGAGTAATTATTTCCATCATTATCAGTTAATGTTGCTGTAACAAAATTATCACTGGTCTTCAGCGTAAATTGTTTCTTATCAGCTGTTTCATACTTTACCGTTTTTTCAGCTGACTCATTTGTATCAACAGCAACTGCGCTGCTACTTACCTCATTATCAGGAGATGTCGCTTTATCTTTGTCTTTTGCATTACACCCAGCAACAAAAACAACAGCTAAAAAAGATGAAATTAATAATAATTTTTTCATGTTTAATCTCGAATAAATATGGAAGTTAAGTTCTAACATAGCGCTTTAGAGCAATCCAACCACTAATTGCGAATTACTACTTGTTATCTACACAAATCATAAAAATCATTTAGAACCCTATACATTTTAAGCTTGAATTTCTTTTAATTTATATATTTAAATTTATTTTTTAATCAATTAGCAAGATGTATTGAGCTCAGACAAGTGCTGTCATTGCCGATTAGGACGAGGCAGTTTTATATCATTACAGAAAATTACTCGGCTATCATAGCTTATACCTCTAGTATGAATTCTTATAGAGAAAGCCTAAAAATTACATGAATTAGATATAAAATATCTAAATAAAACTTTGCTTTATAATTTAATAATCCTCCCACTTTTCGATATCTTTTAATTGTGAAATCGAGCCTAAAGAATCAAAGATCTATCTATAAAATATTTTTCTAATCTCAAACAAGACTTTATTTTTACAATAAAAAAACGCTTTAAGCGTCTTATCATAAACATGATTTCGATTTCGACCAATGCATCATATCAATCAGCCCACTGTATCAGTGGGCGTTGGATTAACTGTCCTTATCCACTGAATGTGGCGTTGTTGTTTGATCTTGCTTTTGTGTATCTGTATCTCTTTTTTGACACGCTGTTAAACCGATCAGCATAGCTAAACTTAAAATTGAAAAGATTTTCATAGTTCGCTCAATTTTGCTTAAAAAATATACCATATCAAAGTATGAACTTCATAATGTGTATTTTATGAAACTTAGGTAACATTTCGAACTGACTTGCAAAATTTTAAATCTGTATAAATGACAAATTATATACACTCACCAACAATGCTTACATTTAAAAAGTCTACTCAGATTATTAAGATATTTTTTAATTTTCAGAATTATAGACACATGCTTGGTTTTCTCTTTAAAAATCCATTTAATTCGCCAAAATTTAGTCAGTTCGCCTTAATATTAACCAGAGTTTCAATCGGTTTATTTTTCTTAACAACGGGTTATAACAAATTATTTGTAGAGAAAAATCAACAAATCATGTTGGAAACGATTGTTTCTGCTGGTATACCTTTTCCAGAAGTCACAGCTATCATTGTTTCTTTATTTGAATTTGCATTCGGGCTATTGCTAACCCTAGGATTATTTACTCAGTTAACCAGCCTTATATTGCTCTTTATTTGCTTTGTAGCACTCGTAACCGTTGGTATTTATACAATTCCACCGGGTCTTAATTTGATCACTTGGATAAGCTGGTTTTTTTATACCCATGATTTGCTTTATATTTTCATTTTACTTTTTATTTTTACAAACAAGCCAGATTCTTTCACGCTAGATAAACTTTTTTTCAAAAAATACTTTTAGAAATTACCCACTTTTTGGGGAAATGGGTTATTAAAATAATATATTAGTTGATTATGATGTATGAGAATTTATCTTTAAATGAAATTTTAAAATTTATTTATCTAAACAAGCATCTTCAATCAACTTACTACCCTGTGGAAATTTAGTCACAGTTCTATAAGTTTCAGTAAGATCTGCATTGTAATCATAATATCCTGAATATAAGAAAATTTTTCTAGCTTCGCAGTCGTGATAACCAATCATTTTGATATAAGTTTGAAGCTCATATTCTCTACCAAATATTATTCTCGTCACAATCACTTTATATTTAGGTTGATCCAAAGCTGTTTCTCGTTCTGCGATTAATTTATCATTTTCAGGATACCGAGTATGATCACGATCAAAATGTTCTTTGAATTTCTCTATATTTAATTTTTTATCAAAAATTGGCATTATTGGATCTGCATAACAAAGCTGTGATATCCATAAAATAAATAAAAAAAGGATTTTTTTCATAATTTATAATTTTTTGAATGCTCTATAAAAGAAGTTTAGTTTACATAAAATTAAAGCCCATCCCTTGATGAGCTTTGAAGTTATTTGGTTTGTTTCGGGTCAATTTTATAACAATCGGTTCGCATTTTCGGTGAGAGTGCATTACTGTTAAGCATACTCATCCCATTCTGACTCTGATATCTAAAGCGATCATAATCACTCATTGTTGATGTAACGTTACTGACATCTGCTCCATATCCCATACAATGCGCATGATTACTTTCTAAATCATAGCTGGTACAAAATACCAATAAAAAAGCTAATAAATATTAATGATTTCACTTGTGTTTTTACTTTAAAGACTAAAAAATAATTTGGTTTAAGTAGATGTCGATAACGCCCATCAACATCATAAAAATATGCCATACCCGATGTATAAGATCAATATATCTTCACCGCCTTGAGCCACCATGTTATATACTATTTTAGATAAATTTACCGTAATTGCCTTTGTATGTCTGACTTACAGCTTTCCTTAAGCGAATACCTTGCAACTGTTCAAGAAGTTATACGTGTAACTTTTGATGAACCAATATGGGTAAAAGCTGAGATTAGAAATCTAAGCATCAAGGGCGGCCACTACTACTTAGAACTTGCAGAAAAGGAGGAAGATTCAGATAAAGTCATTGCCAGTTGTAAGGCAACAATCTGGAAATTCTCTGCTGCCAAAATGGTGTTAAAGTTTGAGCGTGAAAGTGGCATTGAACTCTCTCGTGATCTCAATGTACTGATTAAAGTGAAAGCTGTATTTAATCCCCAATATGGTTTTTCAGTCAATATTGAAGCAATAGATTCAAGTTATACCTTAGGTGATCTTGCACGGCGTTATCAACAAATTCTAGAGAGACTGACCAGCGAAGGTTTACTGAATAAAAATAAATTACTGCCTACCCCATTTGATATTGAGAATGTGCTCGTCATTGCTCCTGAAAATGCTGCTGGCTTGGGTGACTTTAAGAAAGATGCAGATGCTCTCGATCAAGCTGGCGTTTGTCATTTTGTCTATCATACAGCAACGTTTCAGGGGAACACTGCGGCTACAAGTATTTCTGAAGCTTTAGCAAATGGATTACGACAATGGGCGAAAGACCTCAACACCCCACCAGATCTTATTGTGATTATTCGTGGTGGAGGTGCAGTCAATGATCTGGCCTATCTCAATGATTACAATCTCGCTGCGCTACTTTGCAAACGCTCTGTTCCAATCTGGGTAGGTATAGGTCATGAAAAAGATAGAACCATTTTAGATGAAGTAGCGAACCGTTCTTTTGATACACCGAGTAAAGTGATTGCAGGGATTCGAAATCTAATCGTAGAGCGAACCCAAGATGTGCTAGATTCTCTACAGAAGATTAAACTGTTATCTCAACATCAAATCACTGCTTACCAAAGCCAAAATGATCAATACATCAAAGTCATTAAAACGCTTTCTCAAGGGCAGATCAATGAGGCAAATAAAAGCTTAGATTTGATGAAAGGTACTGTTCAGTATTTGGCACAGCAACTGATTAAATTGGCATCCAATCAAGTTGAATCACTCATGCGTGAAACGCTTTTGCAAAATCCACGTCATGTCATGGCCAAAGGTTATGCTATTGTCCGTAGTGATGGTAAAGCCATTCGTTCTATTCAACAAATTTCAACTGATCGCATCCAAGTAGAGTTACTGGATGGCACGATCAACGCAAATGTGACACAGGTATTAAGCAATGGCTAAACAAGATTTAACATTTAAAGAAGGTTATGACGTTCTAAAGAAAAATGCAGAATTATTAGAATCTCAAGAAGAACCTGATATTGATAATTTAATGAAGATTGTTGAAGAATCTATGTCTGCATATAAAACCTGTAAGTCACGTGTAGATGCGGTGCAACAAGCTTTAAATGAGACTTTTAAGGAATAGATAAATAATAAATCTGAATGTTTAAGAACTTATAAATATGCTATTTCCCCTATAAAAATAAGAGAAATAGCATTACAAATATAATTAAATCAAAAAATTATAAGCCATTAAACACTTAACATACTATTTAAGGTTTCACTGACATTTTTTGATTTCACTTGAGATTTTAATCCATCAAGTGCGGCTTTTACTTCACTTCGTTGTGGCTCAGCTAATGTATACCAGCGGGTGAGGACTTGAAGTAAACGAGACCCAACAATTGGATTTTTCTCATCCAAATACTTCGCCAAATCGACAAAATGCTGAACACCAAAACTCCATGCATTGACAGGATTGGCATTTAAACCACCACTTACTGAACGAATACGGTTAGGTGTACCTAAATCATAATCAGCATGTGAAGTTAAATACTGAATCGTTTCAGCGGTTGCTTTCGGATGCGCTGCTTGAATCATAAACCATTGATCTAATGACAATGCTTCATCCTTAAAGCGCTTATAGAAGTCCTCTAAGGCTGCTTTTGCTTGTGGAGCATCATTCCATACCAATACTTTAAGTGCGCCAAGTCGCTCAGACATATTGACAGAATTTTCATACTGTGCATAAGCCAAATCAAATACTGCGGTATCCCCCTGACGTGCCATAAAACTCAACATAATATTTTTCAGAGCACGAACACCCATTGCTTGTGAAAATTCATTTTGTGAATCTGGATCAAGTGATAAATATGTTTCTTTAACAAAGTCATCCAGTACTTTTGCCAATTGATTCAACAAAGCTTCACGTGCTTCATTTACAATCAAAGGATTATAATCTTGGTCGATACGACTACCCAAATAACCTTCACTTGGTACATCAAATAAGCGTGATGCCAAGAGTGGATCTTTTTCAATTACACTTGGTAAGGTCTGTTTAATTGCCTCTACATAAATTTGAGCATCATGACCATTAAGCAAAATACGCTCAAGTAAAGTCTGTGTTGCTTGCCACTGATTAAAACCATTGGTTTCATATTGTAGCAAGAAGGCAAGTTCTTCATCTGAATAATTAAATTCAAGATTTACCGGTGCTGAGAAATTCCGTAATAAAGATGCTACAGGCTTTTCGGTCACGCCTGTAAATTCAATGGTCGCTTCTGTTTGATCAAACAAATACACCCCATCTTTTACCCCATTTTCAAATAAAGCCTCAGAATGTAAGGTGTACTGCTCACCTGTTTCTGCATTAAACAATGCTAAAGCCACAGGAATAGGTACAGCTTTTAAATTTGGATATTTAGGATGGGTTTTTAAACTTTGTTTAAAACTCAAACGATAAGTGTGAGCACTCTCATCATATTCACCTTTCGCTTCAAGCTTTGGCGTTCCTGGTTGGTTATACCAGATTAAAAATGCAGATAAATCGACACCTGAACCCGCAGTTAAAGCAGCAACCCAATCTTCAACAGTGACAGCTTGGCCATCATGACGTTGAAAATATTCATCGGTTCCCTTACGGAATTTTTCCTTGCCCAATAAGGTTGACATCATGCGGTTAATTTCCGCACCTTTCTCATACACTGTCGCAGTATAGAAATTGTTGATTTCGACAAAATGATCTGGACGTGGCGGATGCGATAATGGGCCTGCATCTTCTGGGAATTGATGCGCTTTAAGAACCGCAACATCGTCAATACGTTGTACTGCTGCTGATTGTAGATCTTCTGAAAAAGACTGATCACGGAAAACCGTTAAGCCTTCTTTTAAACACAATTGGAACCAATCACGGCAAGTAATACGGTTACCTGTCCAGTTATGGAAATATTCATGAGCAATCACAGACTGTACACGCATGATTGCTGCATCAGTGGTATATTCTTCATCAGCAAGCACACATGATGTATTGAAAATATTTAAGCCTTTATTTTCCATTGCGCCCATATTGAACTGACTGGTTGCCACAATCATATAATTGTCTAGATCATATGCACGTCCATAGTGTTCTTCATCCCAACGCATAGAATGCTTTAACGCTTCCATCGCAATATGACATTTTGGGATATCTTTTTCTTCTGCATAAATTTCTAATGCCACATCACGACCTTCTGAAGTGGTATAACGGTCTTTTAAAACCGCTAAATCACCAATTACGCAGGCAAATAAATAAGCCGGTTTTTTGGTTGGATCTTCCCAAATGGTATAGTGGCGCTCATCACCAGTTTTACCAGCTTCAATCAAGTTCCCATTTGCCAAAAGCACAGGGTATTTGTTATCGGCTTCTACACGAGTGGTGAACACGGATAAGACATCTGGGCGATCAGGGTAGAAAGTGATTTTACGGAAACCTTCTGGCTCATTTTGAGTGACAAATAGATCACTCCCCGCGAGATATAATCCTTCGAGTTGTGTATTGGTTTCAGGATGAATGACTACAGATGTTTCAACGATCGATTCATCTGGCGCATTGGCAATCACCAACTGCTCAGAATCAAGCCTATATTCACTTTCAGTCAGTTTTTTACCATTAATAGAAATTGATTTAAGTTCAAGATCGCGTCCAAGCAATACCATATCTCCAGCTGCTTGACGTTTCATGACTAATTTGCTGTTTACGTTGGTATGGTCATCATAAACTTGGATATCGAGATTGATTGAATCTACAACATATGAAGGTTTTTGATAATCTTTTAAATATATAGTTTGATTTGCTTCAACTACTGGGTTTGCCGCGATATTCATATGATGTCCTAATCCTATTGTTGAGCTTCGACTTGTTATCGTGAGCTTGATCATCAATCAAATTTCACAAAATGTCTGTTCTGTACTGTTGATTAATTTCTATATGGGTCTAGTTGAAATTAATTTCAATTGTTAGAATGCAAAAAACGTGCGAGATGGCCTATCTTTATACAACAATTTATCCAGTAAATCAGAAATGATGCTTATGAAAATTAATGCAATAAAAAGCAAACAAGATTTTTTAACATTTTTAGATAAACTCAAACAAGATCGTCTTGAAGATATTCAAGAATGGGAAAATATATGAAATCGCTTAGGCTATTTATAACGGTAATGAGTCTTCTCCCTTTGTCTGTTTATGCAAAGCAAACTGCCCCATATTTTTGCTTTAAGGAAAGTCAAAACAATAATATTCTGCTTATTTCTGAGGAAGAATTTCCAAAAGTCAAAACAGTAAAATATTATCCTTATATGAAAAAAATCTCGCTAAAATTTACTCACTATGATGCTGTTGATACAGCACAAGGTAGACCGAGTGAATTTCACGATTTCTATAAAGAAATAATCAATCAGAAAGAAACAGGAACTTATGAAATCGTTTATCAAGGTGCTGTGCTTTACAATGTCAATTACACCAGTAAAAAAACTAAGAAAATGACCCAATTCGACAGACTCTATCATGACGATGAACAAATTTTTCAAAAACTTAAGCAAAATGGAGTTGAATGTTTTTAACGATATTTTTACAAAGAAAAACTTAGAATTATGCCTTCTTTATCTGAAATTATGGATAATGGCTTTAAATGAAATCAAGATATGGAATTATGAAGTTGCGAACATTGCTCAGTGTATGTTGTTTTACTTTGTTGAGTCTAAGTACAATCAGCCACGCCAATCCTGAGTTTCTCCCACCAGATCAAGCTTTTCAATTCTCTGCCGAATCAATTTCAGAAAATAAAGCACAATTGAAATGGACAGTTGCACCTCACTATTACCTCTATCATGATCAGTTTAAAGTAACAATTAACAATAAAGCTGTACCTTTAAGTCTTCCCAAAGGTCATATCAAAGATGATCCAACTTTTGGGAAAACTGAAGTTCATTATGAAAATGTGACAACACAAATTCAGGTTAAACCTAATTCACAATATTTAGTGATGTATCAAGGTTGTTCTGCAGATGGCTTATGTTATCCATTACAAAGAAAAACCATTGCAACTGATGCAGATGGCTTATTACCGCAAAGTAATACATCTTCAAAACGCCTTTTCAATAACAATCCTACTAGCTCATTACTCAATCAATCTGATACCGCAGTCGCAGCTCTAGATACAAAAATCAAAGAAAATGCTGAGACTAAAGTAAATTCAACTGTTGGAAAAACAGGTTTAGACAAAGTATTGGATGAACAAACCACTGAGCTGGGACAAAAAACTACTAATGAAGCAGACAACACTGTAAATCCAAACAATTTCAACGCTTCTGCTGCAAGCGGTAATGTCATTACAGATACAGAAAATTCTACTGGTTTACACAGTAATATTGACACTAAAAACACTACATCGTCATTACAATGGAATGATGATCAATCATTCTTTAAGCTATTATCTAAAGACTCTCTGTTTTTAAACTTATTGGTATTCTTTGGTTTAGGTATTTTATTGGCTTTTTTGCCCTGCTCGCTTCCGCTTATTCCTATTCTCTCAGGGATCATCATTCAACGTGCTAAAGGTTATAAAGCTGTTGTGATTGCCTTATGCTTTGTGATCAGTATGGCTGTAGTTTACGCGATTATGGGTGTTGTGGTGGCTGAAATTGGTTATAGCTTTCAGCGTTGGTTCCAAAGCCCTTGGATTGTTTCGTTGTTTGCAGTTTTATTTGTTGTTCTGGCTTTAAATTTATTTGGTTTATATCAATTAAACTTACCACAATTTATTACCAATAAATTAAGTCATCTGCAAAATAATCAAAAAGCTGGGACAGTACTCGGTGCTGTGGTTATGGGTGCATTATCAGCGCTCATTGTTGGCCCATGTATGAGTGCCCCGCTTGCTGGCGCATTATTATTTGTTTCACAAACTCAAAGTGCTGTATTAGGTGGCTTGTACTTATTTATTCTAGGTCTAGGTATCGGTTTACCTTTATTTATTGCCAGTGTATTTGGTTCTAAATTATTACCAAAACCAGGTAAATGGATGGATCGGATTAAAGTCAGTTTCGGCTTTATTATGTTGATGGTTGCATTGTATTTCATTCGTCCAATGCTTCCTTCGACTGTGTACGCTGCAATTTTTGCCATGCTATGTATCGCATTGTCAATCTATCTCTTTTTTGCTCTACGCGACAGTGAAAAAATAGTCAATAAAGTTATTCTAGCCATCATCGCAATAGCCAGTTTAGTTGCTGGTTTTTGGAATATTCAACAAAGTTATTCTGCTTATCAAATTCAACATAGCCAAACAGAACATTTAGTTTGGAATAAAGTGACCACCGCTGAACAATTAGAACTGGCATTGGTCAATGCAAAACAGCAAGACAAACCAATCATTATTGATGTCTATGCAGACTGGTGTGTGGCGTGTCAACCAATTGAAAAAGAAGTATTCCCGCGTACAGATGTACAAGATGCATTGAAAAACTTCACGCTCATCCAATTAGACTTAACGCAATACAACGCCTCGCAAGATATTATTTTAAAACAACGTGAAATTTTAGGTCCACCCACCATGTTGTTTTTAAATAGTAATGCGCAAGAAATCCGTGAATTGCGCTTTACTGGAACCTTCTCAGCACCACAACTTATTCAACAAACTGAAAAAATACACACAGGACGTTAAACAAACTTCCATGATCACTGCACAGGCAATTCATTTAGGACCGATTATGTTGCCATGGGGATTAACCATCCTCATGCTTGCGATACTGATGAGTGTGGTGATTGGAAAGTTTTGCTTTCAATATTTTGCTGTATCAAATTTACAATGGTCTGCGTTTAAAGACTCGATTTGGTCTGCATTCTTGGTTGGCCTGCTATCTGCACGACTTGGGTTTGTCTTACTTAACTTAGATGTTTATTTAGAGCATCCAGTTGAAATATGGAAGATTCAAGATAAAGGTTTTCATCTTTATGTGGGAATTGCTTGTGCTGGCCTGTGGATGATTTGGAAAAACAGATCTCTGAAGAAAAGCTTTATTGCACTATTTTTTGCGGCTTTTGCCCTGTTTTTCATTTCAGGTCAATATTTCTATCAACAAGTACAATTGCAATACCAACAATTTCCTCAAGTCAATTTAGTGAGTCTTCAACAAGAGCATGTTGAGCTGACTCAATTCCTCGGCAAACCCACAGTAATTAATCTTTGGGCCAGTTGGTGTCCGCCATGCAGACGTGAAATGCCAGTGTTGAATGATGCGCAACAACGATATCCCAATGTGCAATTTGTCTTTATTAATCAAAATGAAGATGCCAAAGCAGTGCAAACGTATTTGCAACAACACAAACTTAATTTGCATTGGGTTCTACTAGACTTTGACGGTGTAACGGCACATAAAATGGGAATGTTTGGCTTACCCAGCACCTTATTTTTTAATGCACAAGGCAAATTAATCGATACACATATGGGGGAACTTACCCATGCTGCGCTTCACCAAAAAGTTCAAAGGATAGTTTCAGAATAATGTATTTCATTGGTATTGATTGAAGAAATATTGCTTTTAACTTAAGGAGTCATATTGATGATTGATTTAAAAACACTCGGTATTTATTCGCTTGGTTTGTTGTTAAGTGGCTCTTTGTTTGCTGCTGATGCAAATTTCCTTAAAAATAAATTGGAAAAAGAAGGTTATAACTTTGTTAAGCAAATAAGTGCACCCGAAGGTTTAGAGGGTTGGACAGGTTATAAAGATGAATATCCATCTACGATATTTATTTCAAAAGATCAAAAGCACTATATCGTTGGTGATCTATTTAATGCTTCAGGTAAAAACTTAACTGAAGAAGCAATTAATACCCATGTTAAAGGTGCAGTATTAGATGAAATTTGGAAGAGCCTCGAAAAATCGACTTGGATTCAAGACGGCGATAGCAATGCTCCTAAAGTGGTTTATGTATTTAACGACCCAAACTGCCCCTACTGTCATACCTTTTGGCAACAAGCGCGTCCTTTTGTAGATTCAGGAAAAGTTCAATTAAGACATATTATGGTTGGGGTAATTCGTCCAAGCAGTAAAGGACAAGCCGCAACGATTTTAAATCACGCCAATCCTGCCGAAATTTTCAAACAATACAATTTAAGCAACGGTAAGAATAAATTGGTGGAAATGAAAAGTATTCCTAATGCATTATCTGAAAAGTTAGATGTAAATACCAAACTGATGGATAAATACGGCTTTTACGCTACCCCAGCAATGGTATGGAAAGATGCAAAAGGTGAAATTCAAAGCCAGCAAGGTGCACCGAAAGACATTAAAAAGTTATTTGATTAAGCAATGATAAAAATGAGTGATTAAAACCCACTCATTTTTGATTAAAGTGTTTTGCATATTTAAAATGAATTGAGTGACATGCAGTTTTATTTTAATCCCTAAACCATTGTTTTACTTGCGATCTGATAATTGAAAATTTATCGTGGTTTTATTTTCGAAAGATCATTTAACAATCCCATAAGTTGTTGGATATTCTCTGTACCATATTGCATTTGAATATCTATATAAATTTCTTCCATTTTATTCGCTTGCGTTTCAAAGTATTGTTTACCCTCTTCACTAAGCCGAATCAAACTCACCCGTTGATCATGGAGATTTTGCATTTCTTAATCAAGTTTCGATCAAGCATACGACTTAAGATTCCCGTTAAACTGGGCTTTGAAATACACACCAAATCAGCCAAATGGTTATTTTCAAGCTCATCATATTGATAAATTACAGCAATCACCCGCCATTTCTGCTCAGTTAAAATCCATTTCATTTAATACTGATCTAAAATGAGTCATTGTTGCTTCTCGGGCTTGTAACAATGCTAAAGTAAACGATGGCGATAAACGGATAGATTTCATAAAAACCCTTTAAATAAAAAATTAACAGATAGATTAATCACTTGATTAATTAAAGAATTTATTCAATACATATCAGCAACGACATCACACTTTTACTGATAAATTTATACATATAAACCCATATTTTCTTTACTAGAAAGTGATAAAAAAAATATATACGGATCAGGATAACAGTCTCACAGTAACAACATCTGCTCAAAAATGAAAACATTGCCCCTTAGATAAAATAAAAAATCAATAAAATCAAAAATTAAATTTACTTACATCATTCTAATATTTAAGAAAATTTTTAGCTTTGCTTAGAGTAATTAAACCTATTTGGCTTTATGCGCAATCTTGATTGCTCTTCTATTTTTTAAAATTCTGCTGAAAAGTGAACTCTTGTTTCCTTTTGAATTGAGTTGTCATATTTCTTTTAATTGGCTTGCAATCTTTTACGATCTTAGTGTGAATTCAAAGCCAGAACAAAACACACGCATTAAAAAACTCGCAATTAAGCGAGTTTAGGGTGCATCAGTCATATGATTGATGCTTAAAGCCAAACAAAATACAGACCAGGGAAAATCAAATCTTGTATTGCTTTAATGCGTCTATTATTGATCATTTAAAAAAAAAACAACTTATCATTTTCAGCCAATTAAATATCATTTTTTGACTAAAATAAGGCTTAAATGACATTTTGCTTATTTCTTAATCGAACAAAATAGCTCAAGCGTCATTCCTGACTGCTCAATACTTTGCTTTTGTCGATCTAAATAATTGTTGGCAATCATTAACATCATATTGGCCGTATCGAGCTCTAAATTTTCTTTCGAAATTCTAGCAATCATTTGATAAGCATCTAAGCGCGAACAAAATGCTTTATGCTGTTCAGCTGCAGTGATCGTGCTCTGATCTTCATCCAAGATATGTTTGGTTACATTGACTTGATCAGTATAGGTTTGAATACGCTGATCATATTGTTCTTGAGTGAGTTTTTGCGTGGATTGCTCAGCAAAACTTGGGGTACTGAATACACTACTCAGAACAATACTGCAGAGGGTCAAAATAAATCTATAGCTCATGCTTGAGCAAACCTTTTTTATAAAATATCTGCTTTCCATACATCTTCGTATTCATCAGCATCTATCATAAATCTAAAGCCTTCTTCTAAAGCAAGGTAAGGAATCGCATCAGGAAAAACCTCTTCAAGCTCTTTTACACTGATCACATCAAAAAAATCTTCACCCTCTTCCAACTCACCACCATAAATAAACCATGACACGTTTTCAGCATCTGGCTGTTTACGTAAACCCACGATCGGTTCTTTATTTAATGTTTGCTTAGCGATAGCCACGAGATCCGTTTCATTGACTTTGATATAGCGAGAGTCAAATTCTTCACACACTAATTTCTGTTCTTCTACAAAATCTTGCAACATGTACATTTCCGAGCGATTGGATTTTGTCAAATTGTAAGCTGACAGTTTGACAATCACAATCAATTCACCAAAAGAATCTTGCATCAAGCATTTATTTTGGTAAACTTGATTATGTTACATTATCAAGTTGAATCGTGATGAAGCCAAATTTAAATTCTCCATCGAAATTAAGTGATAGCACTGTAAGGGAAAAATTTAAATCAATGAATCCCCTCATCTCTGTTATCGAGTCTATTTCAATGCAAGATCTACTTACAATTGAATTTCGTAGCAACATTCGCATTCCTTATCCTTTAGAAACTGTTGCAGCAGGCTTTCCATCACCCGCCCAAGACTATACTGAAAAGAAAATTGATTTAAATGAACACTTAATTCATAACCCTATTGCAACCTTTATATTAAAAGTTAACTCCTTATCAATGAAAAATGCAGGTATTGAAATTGGAGATGAAATCTTAATTGATCGTAGTCTAGAGGCTGAACATGGCGATATTGTTTTGGCATTAATCAACAATGAATTTACAGTCAAACGCTTTATGCAAGTTAAAGTATCTACAGGAATTTATGATATTTGGCTCAAAGCAGAAAACCCTGATTTTCCAGATATTCACCCACACAGTGAAGAACAAATTATGATTTGGGGCGTAGTTACTTATATTCTTAAAAAATTAAAATGATCATTAAAAGTGACAGCACTGGTTTATGCTAATCATCTTAAAGTTTCATTTGCGATACTCTTGTAAGCCAATACTCACTAAAAATAGGTTAAAAAAATAATTGTTATGATTGAATCATTAAGACGCCTAGCACTCTCTCATCAGGGTCTAATTTCACCTACTTCGTTCGGTACAGGGTTATCTGGAACACGCCATGCCATTGAACATCTTGGCTATGTCCAGATTGATACAATTTCAGTAGTAGAACGTGCCCACCATCATATTTTATGGAACCGTGTTCCGGATTATCAACAAAGCCATTTAAATCAACTGATCAAACAACAACATATTTTTGAATATTGGTTTCATGCAGCATCTTATTTACCGATGCAGGATTATCGCTATGCACTTCCTCATATGACATCGATTAGAAATGGAGAGCATCGTTATTTTAAGCACGGTGATCAAGCTTTTATGAATGAGATTCTGGCTCGGGCGAAAGCTGAAGGCAGTATTCGATTACGTAACATTGAACAAGGCAATAAGCAAAATTCGGGGGGCTGGTGGAACTCAAGTTTAGCGCGTCGTTCTATTGAACAATTGTTTATGCAAGGCGATTTGATGATTTCTGAACGTAATGGTATGGAAAAAGTCTATCAACTGACTGAATATTGTATTCCAAGTCAGCTTGATCTGAGTGTTCCTACATTAGAGGAATATGCCCACTACTTGTTCAATACCACGCTTCGTGCACATGGCGTGTTTACATGGAAGCAATTGTTGCATTTAAAAGTTGGACAAAAGATCCGTAAGGCAATGCGTGACATTGTCAATGAAAAATTAGATGCGGGTGTAATCACCACTTTAGCTCAATTAGGCAGTAGGGACAAAGATAGTCAAAATCTTTATATCCCAACCGATGCCTTAGAACGGATCCCGACTATTGAGTTGAAAGTCAAACTTCTCTCTCCTTTTGACAATCTGGTGATACATCGTGAACGTCTAAATACCCTGTTTAAATTTGATTATCGATTGGAATGTTATGTGACGCCACCTAAACGTATATTTGGTTATTTTTGTCTACCTATTTTATATGGGGATCAAATTGTGGGACGTATAGATTGCAAAGCACATCGGGCAAAAAATCAATTTGAAGTCATCAGCCTACATTTTGAACCCTATCATCTTAATCATACTATTGCGGATCCAGCGCATTTTTTTAGCACACTAAACACTGAAATACACTATTTTGCCCAATTTAATCAATGTATAAATATAAATGAAGGTCTTCATAAAATTCTTGATCATAGCAAGAAACAATTCAAGTGATAGGTAACGTAAGCTTAAAATCAAAATGCTTTAAAAGCATAATAAAGTCAAACCACTTAATTATTCATACAATTGATTTGCATCAAGTCATTGATCATCAATAAAGCTTATGTTTTTGTATGAAGTTTTTTGGTTATGAATAATTTTTTGTATTATTGAATTCTAGAGGATTATCCTGCCGTGGAGCGACATAAATATCGCCTATCGTTGTAAGGTGGGAATGCGATGGTACAGGACGTTCCCTTGCACAACATAAGCAAAACAAAGCACGGCTTTGTTTGCAGTGCAAGGTTTATTATCTTTTGGAGGCATCGCCTACGCAAATTAAATTTAAACTTCCCCCTCTAATATGTAGCTGTATATATTCTTGTGTATGCGTTTTTTACAGGTTAACTCTATCTAAATCTAAAATGACAAAACACCTAAGTTGAGGCGTTTTGTCATTAAAAGCTACGATTGAGTTTAGTTCAAAGCCCTATTTTTGCTGAGGCTTGTGTTGGTTTTGCTGATTTGGTTGAGCTTGTTGGTTGGATTGTTGCTTTTGCTGGTTTTGTTGATTTGATTGTTGATCTTGCTGACTGTGTTGCTTCTGCTGTTGATTAGATTGATTGGGCTGACCTTGTTGGTCGTTCTGCTGATTCTGTTGTTGATTAGCCATTTTCATATCCATCCTTTTCAATATTGGGATATGCCGTACAAATCTACGACAACTGTTAATTTAGCCCTTTCAGTTTTCTATACAAGGATTGAGATGTTTCATTTTTCGACATTGTAAGCTGCAATTTAAGATATACCTTTTAAAAGAATCACTTCTCTATTCAGCATTTTTACCTAAATTACTTAAACCACTACGAAGCTCAACAGTGCTTATTAAGTTTTGTATCTCGCCAATCCCTTTATTGAAATCATCCCGTCCAAATGATGAATAAATCCACATTTGATTTGAATTTATTTTAAACATCTTTTAATATTTAACTTGAATTTGTAACTTTTTCAAAATATCTCATGAGTGAACAAATTTTTGCTTTGATCGACATTAACAATTGTTATGTCAGTTGCGAACGCGTATTTAACCCCAGTTTAAATAACAAACCAGTTGTCGTATTAAGCAATAATGATGGTTGTGTCGTTTCACGAAGCAACGAAGCCAAGGCGTTAAATATAGATATGGCTATCCCTTGGCATGAAGTTGAACAACAAGCCCAAAAAGCCGGAGTACTCGCCTTTTCAAGTAACTATGCTTTATATGGTGATTTTTCAGATCGTTTTTTTAAAATTTTAAAGATTTTTTTTAAAGATGAGGATTTGGAAGCCTACTCTATTGATGAGTGTTTTATCAATCTCAGTTCCTATCAAGACTTATTCGTTCTACAGGATTACTGTAGAAAACTCATCGAAACCATCCAAAAATGGCTTGGTCTACCCTGTTGTATTGGTATTGGCTATAGTAAAACCCAAGCAAAGCTTGCCAATAGTTTTGCCAAGAAACGGCGCGGCTTTGATAGTGTCTGTGACCTGACTGGTTTAGATTTGTGCAGTTTTGAAAGTTTACTACTTGAAACCAGTGTCGCTGAGGTCTGGTGTGTTGGACGTAAAACCAGCAAACGGTTACAAGCTTATAATATTTATAATTGCTATGACTTAACTTTTGCCAATGAACATTACCTTGCACGCGAGTTTTCAGTGGTCATTGGACGCACCATTCGTGAGCTAAAAGGTCAATCCTGTATTGCTTTGGACGATGCAGACATTCCCTCAAAACGTATCCTTTCGTCACGCAGTTTTGCATCTGCTCTAAATAATGTTGAGATTATTAAACAAGCCATTATTTTCCATGTCAATCGTGCACATCAACGACTAAGCAAGCAACGCCAACTGTGTGCAGTTGTGCATGTTTCCTTATATGAAAAAGTTGCTCAAGCACCCTATAAAAAGGCACAAAGTAGTGTCATTGGCTTGATGTATGCAACAGACGATTTGATGATTTTAACCAAGTCAGCATTACAGCAAATTGATGTTTTATTTAAAGAAAATTTAAAGTATGTAAAAGTCGCCGTCATGTTCTCAGCACTGCATAGCAAAAGCCAGCACATCAATGACTTATGGCATCCTGTAGACTTTATTCAGCAACGTGATCAACTGATGGATACACTCTCCAGTATGAAACAACGCTTTGGCTCAGACTGTATTCAAGTAGGTTATCATTCCGACAAAGAAACATGGAAAATGCGTCAGCAAAATCGTTCTCCAAGCTATACAACGCGTTGTAGTGACATCTTATGTATTGATGATAGCCATATGGCTGTTACACAAATCAAATGAATAGTTTTGGTCACTCAGTTTAAAATGAAGTCTCTGTAAAACATCTGCTAAAAATGTCATATTTTAACATTGCCATTTACAGACAAAATTAACATTATATAGCCCATACAAGGCACTGCGTTTCCGCGACGATTCAAAGAAAATATAAAGTATTTGTGGAAAAATATGCCATAATATGCAAACTTTGCAGACATCTTGCAATTTTTTTTGCGACTTTTGAATTGGAGCACTCTCAATGAGTTCGACCATTTTGGTCATTCACGGACCAAACTTAAACTTGCTAGGAAAGCGCGAACCTGAGGTCTATGGTCACCTCACATTGGATGACATTAACCAACAACTGAGTCTCCAAGCACGACAAGCTAATATGAGTTTAGATACTTTTCAAAGCAACTGGGAAGGAGCTGTGGTCGATCGTATTCACCAAGCACAACAAGACGGCATAAAATTTATCATTATTAATCCTGCCGCGCTGACCCATACCTCAGTTGCTGTACGTGATGCTCTACTTGGCGTTGCGATTCCATTTATTGAGGTACACCTTTCTAATGTTCATGCACGTGAAGCATTTAGACATCATTCTTATTTATCAGATAAAGCTGTTGGCGTCATTTGTGGTTTAGGTGCCAAAGGCTATTCTTTTGCACTTGATTTCGCCATCGAAAAACTTAAATCTTCAACCCAATCATAATTTAGGAATACGAACCCATGGATATTCGCAAAATTAAAAAGCTCATCGATTTGATGATCGAATCTGATCTTCAAGCAATTGAAGTGAAAGAAGGCGATCAATCGATTGCTTTAACTCGCCGTAATCCTGTGGTTGCTGCTGGTGTAGCACCTATTGCCCTTCCAACCGCTGAAGCGCCTGTAGTTAAAGCTGCCTCTCGTGGTGCAGTAGAAACGTCTCCAATGGTTGGTGTGTTCTATTCAGCACCAAGTCCGGGTGAAGCACCATTTGTGAATATTGGTCAGACTGTTTCTGCGGGTGAAACTTTAGGTATCATCGAAGCAATGAAAATTATGAACCCTATTGAAGCAACTCAAAGTGGTGTAGTTGAAGAAATTTTAGTAAAAAATGGTGATGTAATCCAGTTCGGTCAACCTTTATTTCGCTACCGCGCGTAATACCTCGGGGGTTGATATGTTGCAAAAAGTTTTAATTGCAAACCGAGGTGAAATTGCATTACGCATCACTCGTGCTTGTAAAACTTTGGGAATCAAAACTGTCGGAATCTACTCAGATGCTGATAAAGATTTGATGCATTTACGTTTTTGTGATGAAGCCGTATGTATAGGTCCTGGCGCAAGTAGTGAAAGCTATTTAAATATTCCAGCCATTATTACCGCAGCAGAAATTACAGGCGCAGATGCCATCCATCCGGGTTATGGTTTCTTATCTGAAAATGCTGAATTTGCAGAAATTGTAGAAAACTCAGGATTTATTTTCATTGGACCTCGTCCCGAACACATTCGTCTGATGGGAAATAAAGTTTCCGCAATTACGGCGATGCGTAAAGCAGGTGTTCCAACAGTTCCTGGTTCTGCTCATGCGGTCACACCAAACAATGCATTGGCTGAAGCCAAAGAAATTGGTTTCCCATTGATTGTAAAAGCTGCTTCAGGCGGTGGTGGGCGTGGGATGCGTATTGTTGAGCGTGTTGATACATTACTTGAATCTGTTCAAGCTGCACAACGTGATGCTGAAATGTGGTTCGGGGATGATACGGTTTATATGGAGCGTTTCCTACAAAAACCACGTCATGTTGAAGTACAAGTTTTAGCCGATGGTAATGGTCAAGCGATTCATTTATATGACCGTGACTGCTCTTTACAGCGTCGCCATCAAAAAGTGCTTGAAGAAGCACCTGCACCAGGTTTACCAGAAGAAGCGCGTGCACATATTCTTGAAGCTTGTGTCAATGCATGTAAGTTGATGCAATACCGTGGTGCTGGTACTTTTGAGTTCTTATTTGAAGATGGTGAGTTCTTCTTTATCGAGATGAATACTCGTGTTCAAGTTGAGCATCCGGTGACTGAACAAGTGACTGGTGTTGATATTATTGAACAGCAATTACGTATCGCTGCAGGTCTAGGTTTAAATCTTCAACAAGAAGACATTAAAATCGAAGGTCATGCGATTGAATGCCGTATCAATGCAGAAGATCCGTCAACCTTCTTACCATCACCAGGTAAAATTGAATCATTCTATGCGCCAGGCGGTGCGGGTATCCGTTTAGATTCTCATATCTATCAAGGCTATAGCATTCCTCCGTATTATGACTCAATGATCGCAAAGTTGATTTCTTATGGTAAAGATCGTGAAACCGCGATTGCCCGTATGAAACAAGCCTTGGATGAGATGATCTTAACTGGAATTAAAACCAATATTCCATTACATAAAGATCTGATTCTTGAAGATAAAAACTTCTGTTCACAAGCAATGGATATTCACTACCTTGAAAAACACTTATTAAAACAAGTTCAAGGACATGAAAAAGAAGCTTAATATACATTCTCTAATCCCGTAAAAACCCAATAAAAAACCTCTGTAAAATCAGAGGTTTTTCATTTTAAAGCAAATGCTTCATTACTTAGACAAGCATTGATGCTTTAAATCGACTTAAGGCAAGACTCTGCGTAAAGTAGCAAAGCACTGATCCCCTTTGTCAGAAATACAAAAATTCAAGGTGTTCTTATTAATCCACTTCACAAAATATTGGGTAACTTCACCAGACTGATCTTCTTTACGTCCTGAACAATCTGTTTCATTATTTTCATAGCGAATTTGCATGATTAATGCAGGTGGCTTTTCCAACGTATTATCCGGTGAAGGTTGATAATCAAACAGACCAGTTGACCACTCTTTGGCACTATTCACCACCACTTCATTGGAACCACGGAAATTATAATATTCTGTACATTTCTTATTTTCTGGAATTTCCATACCCCATAAGCCTAAAATTTCAGGGCGAGTATTTATACGAATTGTGCTTGTGGTATTGGTTGCAGCCACAGTCGTAGGATTGGTTGCTTGAGGTTGAACTGTTTCAGCTCTCACAAAAGGTGAAAGGCTAAGCAATAAAGAAATTATAAGTGCTGTTTTTTTCATACCAAGTCTGTATGTAATATTTCATCAGACATAAATTAGCATAGATTTAGAATAAAACATGTAAAATTAACCATATATGAACAATCTTTCTTGTGTAATCTATGCAAAAAACATTTTTGTGACGAGCCCGAATTAAGGTAACTAAAACTATTGATTTATCGATACAAATAGATATGATTACTGATTAATACCTTAGCAGAGCCAGATAAAATATTGGCTTAGAGATTAATCCCTCTTTAGAATAGGTTAGTAAATTGCCTCGAGCTCTCGCATATTTAAGTCAAGTGCTTAAAGACAACATCTCTGCATTTTTTATTATTGCAATGATTATTTTTGTCTGTGCATTGGCTGGAATATTGGGTAGACCCTTATCTTTTCTTGCCATTTTTTGGCCCGCAAATGCTGTTTTACTTGGACTCTTTTTAAGGTTTCATCGCTTAAAAAATATAGGTGGATGGATTGGTGCATTTATCGCATTTATGCTTGCAGATCTGCTTACTGGCAATTCATTTTTAATCACCTTCTTTCTGACTTTAGCCAATCTAACTCACGCCGTGGTCACATTAGGCCTGATTCGTTTTTTTAAACTAGATTATAAACAATATAATAAAGGTCTAACATTTTTATACTTATTTGCAATCAGTGCCTTTGGCGGTTGTTTAGCCTCGCCAATCGTCGCAAGTTTAACTGTCCCTTATTTACCAAACACCTTTATGATTATGGATAGAATCTGGGTCGATTTTGGTATGTGGTGGACGGGTGAAATCCTCAATGTTATTGCCTTTTTACCGATTATATTGGCAATCCCAGATAAAAAAGCCATTCAAAACCATATCCAACTATTTAAACAACAGCCTTTTCAATACGAAAAATTTCTTCCGCTATTGGGCGTGATTTTCTCCGTCATTCTGACTCATTTTTTTCTGGGTCCAGGTGCAATCATGTTCCCAATTGCAGCGCTAGTCTGGGCTGCACTAAGCTATAATTTATTTTTTGTCTCTATCATTAACTGTATAGTGTGTATGCTGCTCTATAATGCATTGACTGCATATTATATTGCTCAGTCACCCGATGCCTATTTGGGCACCACACTGTCTGTACGCATCGGTTTAATGATGCTGGCTTTGGGGCCTTTAACCCTCGCTATTATCAGTTTAAATCGACAAAAGCTTTATCACCAAATCTTATACTTAGCCAATCATGATGGCCTCACCACCACACTAAATCGTCGTTATTTCTATGAAGAAAGTGAACGCACCATTGCTGAGGATGTTGAAAAACAACAAGCACACAGCGTCACAATTTTAGTTTTAGATTTAGATCATTTTAAAAAAATTAATGATCAATATGGCCATGTGATCGGCGATTATGTTTTGCAAGAGTTTACCCATCAAGTCAAAGCACAAATTCGCACGAATGATCTATTTGGTCGCTTAGGTGGCGAAGAGTTTGCTATATTATTAAAAGATCTATCTTTAGATCAAAGTATTGCCATTGCACAAAGAATTTGTAATAGCGTTTTCAATACCCCGATTCATTTAGATGATCAACGTAGCTTAAATATCAGCGTCAGTATTGGCTTAAGTTATCAGACTTTACCCTATTGCATACCTTTTCAACAGCTGATAAAACGAGCTGATGATGCTTTGTATTTAGCCAAGGAAAAAGGTAGAAATCAGCTTTGTTTAGAAAAAACCATCGAACAAAACCAAAACATATTTGCCCAATAACTCAAAACAGCAAGGAAAAGCTATGAAGTTTTCAGAATATATTCAATATGATGGTATCGGTTTAGCACAACTTGTAAAAAACAAGGAAGTACAAGCACATGAATTATTAGAAATCGCAATTCAACGTGCTGAACAAGTTAATCCTAAAATTAATGCGATCGTTATTCCGATTTATGAACATGCATTAAAAAACACCCAAAATTATGCGACTGGTCCCTTTTCAGGTGTACCATTTTTACTCAAAGATCTACATCAAGAATATGCAGGTGTCGCAACTTCATTTGGTTCCAAATCGTTTAAAAATGCGCAATATATTGCTAAAGAAAATTCAGAAATCGTCAATCGCTGGGTGAAATCTGGGGTAGTCACTTTCGGATTAACCAATTCGCCTGAATTTGGCATTAAAGGTATCACTGAACCTGAAGCTTGGGGCAGTTGCAAAAATCCATGGAATTTAAAACACAATAGTGGCGGCTCTTCTGGAGGTTCCGCTTCTGGGGTTGCAGCAGGTATCGTACCGATTGCGGGTGCAAGTGATGGAGGTGGCTCTATCCGAATCCCAGCTTCATATTGTGGCCTATTTGGCTTAAAGCCAAGTCGTGGACGTACGCCTTGGGGACCTGAAATCAGTGAAGCAATGCATGGTGCTGCGATGCAACATGTTTTGTGCAAATCAGTCCGTGATAGTGCAGCCATGTTAGATGCCACTCAAGGCTCAGATCGCACTGCTCTTTTCAACATCCAAAGCCCGACTGAACGCTACTTAGACATCATTGAAAAAGCTCCAAAGCGTCTGCGAATTGCTTTTTCCACTGTTTCCCCAATTGGAACCAAAGTTTCAAAAGATGCAGTTCAAGCTATCCAAAAGACTAGCAAACTTTTAGAATCTTTAGGACATATTGTTGAAGAGGCAACGCCTCAAATTGACGGTATGTCTCTTGCCAAAGACTTTATTACCACATGGTTTAGTCAATGCGCTTATACGGTCAATCAAGTCAAACAGAAATTTGGCGCAACAGATCAAGATTTTGAATTAGATACACTGGCAATTGCCGCATTTGGGGCCAAGGCTTCTGCTGTGGACTATATTAACAACCTCAATAACTGGGGTGTTTATGTTGCAAAAATGAACCATTTCTTTGAGCATTATGACTTATTTTTGATCCCGTCTACAGCCTCAGTAGCACCGAAAAATGGTGAGGTAAAAACACCATCTTGGCAGGTTCCGATTTTAAAAGCCTTGCTCAAAGTTGATCAAGCCCACTTACTGGCAAAAGGTAAGTTAGTTGAGCAAATGATTAAAAATAATTTGCAGTGGGTTCCATTTACTCAATTGGCCAATATCACGGGCTTACCAGCCATGTCAGTACCTTTATATTGGAATAAGGATAATCTACCTTTAGGTTCACAATTTATTGCCCCTTTTGGACGTGAGGATGTGTTATTACAACTGGCGGCACAATTAGAGCAGGCGCAACCTTGGGCATCTAAATATCAAAGCATTCTATTATAAATTTTATCTGCTTGAATATTCCCATTAAACATCGGGTACTGATGTGAATATTTATTTCAGAATAAGGCTTATTTTAGAGCTGATTATTAGATTTTGAGTTACTAAAAAATGAGCATTCAATACTCAGTCATATTTTGAACTAGTATGCAATGAGTTGCTTTTATATTGATGAATTATACATGATCGGGCTATTGCGTGGCGACGGCTCTCGCCCATTGAGCGTGGGAATGCGGGGGTTACAGGACGTACCCTTCGCACAACATGAGCAAAAACAAAGTATAGCTTTGTTTGCAGTGCGAGGTTTGGCATCCCTTGCCAAAAGTGAGGCATCGACTACGTGAACCTATTTAAGCGCCAATAGTAAAGTAGGGCATTGTAAGCTTTTCAATCATAAATATTCATTTCCATAGAGAAGTATAAGTTCCAAGTTATAAAGTTATAAAGTTTACTTTTGTAAGATAAATCATATAATTCGTATATTTATTAGGTTTCTTTCACAAGTCTTTTTAAAAGCATAAATCGATGTAAAAGCACCCTCATCCTAGCCTTCCTCCCAAAGGAAGGAAGAAGTTTCATACTAATATGATTTAATTCAAATGATCATCTTCAAGCTACAAAAGAGACCTAATCAAAATTTAGAATAATAATCAATTAGATAGATATAAAAACCTGCATTACGCTAAAGTTAAAAGACTTTAGCATTTTTTTGCATAAGCAAATCAACAATCAAGACAACCACTTATACAAAAAAGTCATAAGATATGCCTGTTTTTTGATATCTGGCAATATAAGTCATGTTTGGTCCTGTTGAGTTTATTCTAGCTGGCGTTTTAGTCGGCTTCTGTGTAGGTATTACTGGTGTAGGCGGTGGTTCACTTATGACCCCCATCTTGATTAGTTTATTTCGAATAGAACCACACATCGCAATCGGAACAGACCTACTTTATGCAGCTATTTCTAAATTTTGTGGCTCAATGGTTCACGCTAAAAAACTGAATATCGTTTGGCCGATTGTTCTCTGGTTAGCTTTAGGCAGTGTCCCTGCTTCATTTATCACCCATTGGGTTTTAGACAATTATCTCAGCAGTTCAACGCACTACAAAGCCATTTTAACCATGGTGTTAGGCTTTATGCTGACCATAACAGGCTTGTCTATCGTGTTCCGTTCTAGAATTGAAAAATTCTTTGCCAAATTTCGTGCAGAAAAGCAAGATTTTCATGAAGCTAATAATTTCAACATTGAAGGCAAACGCACTTATGTGGTGATTATGGGGATTGTACTGGGTGTGTTTGTGACCCTTTCTTCTGTAGGTGCTGGCGCATTTGGTATCATGGCACTGATCCTCATGTTTCCAAATTTACCCATGATTCGTATCATTGGTTCTGATGTTGTACATGCTGTTTTATTAACCTCTGTTGCTGGATTTGCACATATGACATCTGGCAATGTAGATTTTCATCTGCTTGGATGGTTGTTGGTGGGCTCAATTCCTGCAATTGTGGTGGGAACCTTAATCAGTTCTAAAATGCCAGAAAAAATGATTCGCAAGGTTTTGGGGATCACCCTATTTGCCTTGGGTATTAACTTTATCTTAAACCCAGTTAAATCCAAACCTGTAGAAAAACCACAGGCTGCAATGGTGACGCCATCCGTCCAACAACCACAGGTTTAAAATTAAGCTTTTATTAATAACTAATAGTTATGAATTGACCGCAAAGTTTTAATGATTTATTTATGACAAAACTTCGGCCAATTCGTGTTATATTCTGACCACTAAAAATACTTTCTGTATGTTTCTAATACCCAGTGACGGCAATGAATACATTAAATTCAAATCCAATTACTCAATCAGATATTGATGACGTGAATGTCCAAAGCATTCAAACGCTGGTAACCCCAGCGGAACTTAAAGCTGAATTACCATTAAATGAAAATGCCTACCAAACTGTACTTCATGGTCGGGAAACTGTTCGTAATATTTTAGATGGTAAAGATAAACGTCTATTTGTTGTGATTGGCCCTTGTTCTATTCATGACCCTGTTGCAGCACATGATTATGCAAATCGTTTAAAAGTATTAAGTGAAAAAGTAAAAGATACTTTATATATCATCATGCGTGTTTATTTTGAAAAACCTCGTACCACCGTTGGCTGGAAAGGTTTGATCAATGATCCAGATATGAATGATTCTTTTAATATTGAAAAAGGTCTACGTTTAGGGCGCAAACTATTGCTTGAGTTAAACGATAAAGGCTTACCTTGTGCAACTGAAGCGCTTGACCCAAACTCACCACAATATTACCAAGATCTTATTTCATGGTCTGCAATTGGTGCACGTACAACGGAAAGCCAAACACATCGCGAAATGTCTTCTGGTCTTTCGTCACCTGTAGGCTTTAAAAATGGTACAGATGGTGGTTTAACCGTTGCAACCAATGCTATGCAGTCTGTTAAACATGGTCATAGTTTCTTGGGTTTAAATAACGAAGGCCAAGTTTCAGTGATTCGTACTAGTGGTAACCCTTATGCACACGTTGTATTACGTGGCGGTAATGGTAAGCCGAACTATGATGCGGGTTCTGTTGCTGAAGCGGAAAATGCATTAGCAAAAGCCAAAGTCAGCAATAAAATCATGATTGATACCAGTCATGCCAACTCAAATAAAGATCCGTATTTACAACCGCTTGTGTTGAAAAATATCACCGAACAGATTTTAGATGGCAACAAATCTATTGTCGGCATTATGGTTGAAAGCCATATCAAAGGTGGGCGCCAAGATATTCCTGAAAATCTGGCTGATTTAGAATATGGTAAATCTGTGACTGATGGCTGTATCGATTGGGAAACAACTGAAAAAGCACTTCTGGAAATGGATGCAGCTTTAAAAGAAATTTTACCAAATCGTTAATTAATATAAAAACGCCATCTACATAGATGGCGTTTTTGTTTATGATGTTATTAAACATTTTCTGTAAGAATGCTATGAACGAACTTGAACAAGAACTCTGTCAAATCGCAAACTTCCAGTTTGTCCACGAACATTTACTGACTTCAGGTCAGCCGAGTGCTGAACAACTGAAACAGATTAAAGAATACGGCGTAGATACAATCATCAATCTGGCATTTACAGATGCCAGCTTACACCTTGAACATGAAGATAAAATCTGTGCTGAGTTTGGACTCAACTACATTCAAATTCCAATCCATTGGGATACACCAGCAGATGATCAATGCTTATTTGTGTTAGATTTGATCGCGCATTTAGTACAGGAAAAAATCGTTTGGGTACATTGTGCGAAGAATATGCAGGTGAGTTGTTTGATGTATTTATATCGCCAATATTATATGGATATCGATATGCCAGCCGCACAAGAGTTGATGCATCAAATTTGGGAACCCAATGAAACTTGGACTGGTTTAATACATGCTGTTGCCTTACAACTACAAGGGCGTAAAGCCACTGAAGATTTACAACACTCTTTGATGAATGCGGATCAGTTTTCTTAAACCAGCCTAACAACATTTCAATCATTGATGTATTTAAGTAAAATCATCAACATGAACAAAAATAAGCGCCTTATGGCGCTTATTTTATTGTGATAACTTAATGTTTGATTTGCTTATTTGATCAATGGTTACTTGATTAGAAGCTGCTTGATCAAAGCTAAATTTTCAGCACGGGTTGCAGCCAAAATCAAACTGTTATTGGCAGTAAGATTTGTCCATTTTTGATTCCCACCAGTACCGCAATTATAACTAATCAAACGTGCTCGGTTATTGCTTAAATAACCATATTCCAAATCAAAACATTTTGAACCTTGCTCGATACGTTGCAGTGTGGCATTCATCGCCCACACTTGGCTTGCTGCATCATGGTTACATGAGCTTAGATTAATCACCCCACCCTGATTGGCTAAACACTGATCCATATATTTTTTGCTGTGGATTTTACCCATTGCATCGTAGATCCACTGTTCAGTGTCATCACCCGTACAGCCACTCTTACCACTGATATAGGCATTCAATTTGCCATTAGCCAGTGTTTCAACTTTTAAACAATTTGTCCCATTTTTAATACTGGAAACATGGTTTAAATTGAAATCAGTACTTAGTTCCAACTTTGCCACAAACTGATTAAATGCCTCAATCGCTTCAACATTGCCACTTTCGAGATCAGTTCGATATGCATTTATCCAACGATTTAAACGATAAAGTTTAATTTGCTGTTGGGTATAACGAACCATTTCTGTCTGCGCGTCCGCTGACAATTCAGTTTTAAATTGACGATAAGAGTCAAATAATAAGCGTGAATCCGCATCTAGGCTGACCACCTCTTTACCTTTATTATTCAGCAAAGCTTGTTCGAGTTGTGGCATTTCAAGTGTTCTTAATGCCGAATACTCTGCTTCTTTACCAATAGAAACAAAAGGTGTCATTGCTTGTGTAGTGACTGGGATATTGATATTCGACAATTTCACTGCTTGCTGGCCTGCTTTTTGGCAGTAAAGATCAATATTTTGAGGGGCATCACTTTGCGCAAGATTGATATGGAACTTATTGGCATTGCTACCTGAGTTTACCCGTTGTGGTGCAAGTGCAATATTTTCTACTTTATTGACATACTGCACATTTAACCAACAATTTGCAGCAGTGCCAGCCGAGTTGGCCTGAGGTAGATTAAAGACATTGCCCCAATTACCTCGTGCTGCAGGATAAATAATCCCCACCTGATTGATTGGATCATAGCCACCTAAAATCGTATAAACAGGCACACTAAATAAACGTGGTTTTAAAAAGTTACCATCGGCACTGTTATACCAAACATTGCCTGAGTTTGGTGTTTTAGGTTGTGCATCTACCATTTCACGCGTTGCTGCATTCCATTTTTTATAACCTGTCGTAGAATTTGGATCCCAAACGTATTTATCAAAAGCAGGTTGAATTTTTAACCACATACTATAACCAGTATAGTGGGTATATTTGGAAATCGAGCTGGCGCTAGATCCACCACTCATGGCATCCCAACCATAAGCATAGAGATTTTGGAAGTTTGGTACACCATTACTACCATCACCTAAATTGGTATTGCCCCAATTTAAATTGCCACGCATTTTATTTCGAAATGCAATATATCCCCAGCCACTATCAGCATGATGTGCAGACCAGAAATAATTTGTTGGACTTCCACTTGTTTCGACTGAGCCAGGATAATGCCCTAAACCATAGTGATGCCCGATTTCATGGCTAAATTCATTCCCCACCGAATCGATCAATGTCAAAATACCATTTCCACCACTTAAGCCGTGATTGGACTCACCATTGGCATATTTACCTCTGGCATGATGAATCACCACACTTTGAGTCACTTGTGGTTGCTCTTGACTTTGCATCGATGAACTGGTGACACCCCAATTCGCTAAGTTAATTCCCACACTAAATGTTGATTTAGCAGTATTTTCACGCATATCTCCATCATAGACACCACCATTGGTTGCACTGACAGAATCGTAAATGACACCACTTGCAACCATGACCCGATTAAGCTTCATTTCATCGTATTTGCTGACAATCATTTTTGCAGCAGGGATGGTTTGGAAATAATCGGTTCCTGCTTTTTCAGGTTCCAACAGCATATAGTGACCATTGGATTTAGGTGCATCAGTCAATAAACCTAAACGAATACTTTGTACCACCAACTCGCCTGGTGCTGCAAAATCAATATCTGCCCCAGCTAAAGAACCACTGCGATTGTTTACAGGATCTATAATACGGATGGATAATCCTGAACGTACCTCATCCCACTTTAATGCTGCTGACCATGCCTGTTTAGAGTACATCACCCGCGCTCGATCATCCTGATTAGATTGATCGGAAGCAGCAAGACGTGAAGGCTCATTTAGATTTACGGTACGTATCAGTTGGTTACCTTGATAGATTTCCGCTTGTAATTTATCAACATCTCCCATTGAAACTAAAGGTGTAACCAATAACAATGCATCTTTTTGCGTTGTTAAGCGTGGCATTTTATCCTGTTCATTATTCTTCGGATTTACCACATGGCTTTGGGCAAACTGTAGCATTGCAGCAAAGTCACCATTTAAATCATTGCGCAATAAGCGATTTCCACCCTGTGCATTAAAATCATAAAAGCCTAATACACTGCTTGAGATTTTATTTTTAACTGGTTCTGGATATTTTTCTACTATAGGTGGTGTTGTCCCTGTATTACCATTTGAACCACCCGAACCATTTTCAGGAGGCTGAGTCGTGCCACCGTTTGAACCGCCCGAACCACTCTCAGGAGGCTGAGTTGTGCCACCGTTTGAACCGCCCGAACCACTCTCAGGAGGCTGAGTCGTGCCACCGTTTGAGTCGCCTGAACCGTTCTCAGGAGGAGTCTCAGTTGATCCTCCATTTGAATCACCCGAACCATTCTCTGGAGGCAAAGTCGTACCGCTATTTGAACCCCCTGAACCGTTGTCTGGGGTTTCTGGTGTACCATCTCCAGGTAACTCATTTGTACCATCGCCAGGGTTTTGCGGTATATTCGATGGCTGATCATTTGTTGTATGGCTATCACTACCACCCCCACATGCGATAAGCATTGCTGAAAGCGTACAAATTGTTAAATATTTAAACCGTAATTGCATCACATATCTTCCCCATATTTATAACGACTTATCTCTATCCTTGGTTTTTGAGATTAAATTAAAATAATTATATATTTCAATAATTTAAATATATCACACAGATTATAATCATGTGTTTTTTTATTTAAAAAATATAAAAAGGACAGATTGCCCTAAATTTTACTTTTATGGATTTATTGAGTCTTAGGTTGTTATTTATCGGCACCGTGGCGCTATCGCGTGGCGATTGGGGGTATCGCCCATTGTGTGTGGGTATGTGGGGATACAGATTGAGTAGTGCAAGATGAGGCATCACCTACACAAAGAGAGAAGGAACTTTCAAGATCAATATGATTCACTCAACATAATTATTTTTGGATTTAAAAACAACTATTGCTGAAAATCTCGTATCGACAATTCACCACGTTCGCCTCGCCAAATCCATTTTAAACGACTATCTGCAAAACGTTCACCTTCAAACCAAACAAATAGCCCTTCCATCATCTCAGGCCAATCACTTTGACTGATATAGGTACGTTTTGAAATCACCGCAATAATCGCAGCAAGAATCGTATCGTGGCTCACAGCCAAACTAATACCGTTGTTTAGCGTAGGATGTGTTTCATAGATTAATTCAAGCACATCCACCACACCCGTAATCGGATGCTTCATACCAGGTAAGGCATTATTGACAAAACTGTTGATAAAACCTAAAGCACCTTGTGCTCTAAAATAGGGAGCAGCCTGTTTAATATCCAGCACAAAGCTTCCCGGCTCAACCAATAAGCCCTTTTCTACAATTTCGATATGATGGGTATTCGGATAAGGAGAAATTCCGTCAGCGCCTTGAATCATCAAAGCCGCGGTATCGACACAACGCTGAATGGGGCTTGAAATACAATGTTGGATCACTCGATCCGTATTTTCAATCAAATAACAGCCCCAAGCTTGGGCTAGATCACGACCTTGGGAAGTTAATTGCAGATCATAACCTGCCAGCCCCTGCCCATTCACAACCTCACGAATTGAATGACGCGTGAATAAGGTTACAGGTGTTTTCGCATCGGGCAATAAATCTATTGCTTTTAGCATACTGTTCGGCAATAAATCTAAGACCATATCAACTTAAAACTCATTTTTATACAAGCTTACTATAACATATGCAGCCAAACGCTCAATCTAATCTCAAAGTGTTAAATTATCTATAAAATGCATATGTATATCAGATTAAAAGCTCACATTGCTTAATGCTTCTAAAGCAATTTCTTTATTTTCGATGTTCCGAAATGCGATAAATCCATCATTTAAAACGGTATCACGTTGATTATAGGTAAATGGTACCGCAGCTAAACTCAGTAATCCGCCACCAATACTTTCCAATAATCCTTGTCCTGCACTGGTATCCCACTCAGAGGTAGGATGGAATCTTGGATAAATATCGATTTCACCTTCAAGCATCATACAAAACTTATAGGCACTGCCAGCCTCGCGTCTAATTACAGGTGACTCTTGCTCAATATAATCAATATATTGCTGATACTTTGGGTTTTTACTGCTATGGCTGAGCCCAATTTGAATTGCATCTTCCTCTACCGCTTTAAATTTGCAATAACGTTCCCAAGTATTATGAATAAAGCAATATTTATAAGGCAATTCTGTTAAATAACCTAAATACATCACTTGTTCAGTAGGTACAGCAATGATTGAGAATATGGTTTGGTGATTGTGAATTAGACTTAAATTAATGGTGAATTCATCACGTTCATGAATAAATTCTTTTGTTCCATCCAAAGGATCCAGCATCCAGCAAATATTCCATGTATGTCGTTGA
Organism: Acinetobacter sp. LipI_19; assembly: GCF_058242925.1. Taxonomy (NCBI): domain Bacteria; kingdom Pseudomonadati; phylum Pseudomonadota; class Gammaproteobacteria; order Moraxellales; family Moraxellaceae; genus Acinetobacter; species Acinetobacter sp. LipI_19. Next base: position 1,356,609 of record NZ_JBZAYK010000001.1, on the reverse strand, counting down.
GAATAATCACTCTCTTCTGATAGAACTGGAATTTCAGGGGTAATTTTAGCTAATTGTTCAATTAAATAGGCATTTACTTTTAAGTCAGCTTGGGTAACTGGTGACTGATCATCCTTTTTATCAATATTAAACGCATTTCCAGCACAATAATTTTGGTATTCCTCGAGCAAGATCTGACTTGCAGATGCCAAAACTGGAACTAATTTTAAAATTTGTTCATCTTGTGGTGCTTGAGTGGTAATAAACATTGATCCGACCTGTAGGATGTCTGATTTTTGTCCACAAGCCTACCATTTTTTTATGTTGAGTGCATGAAAACAATAACTTTTAAGTAATAAATATCTTGAGCTTAGATGTGCTTTTCGAACACTATATAGACTTCTAAATTTTCATTTGATTTAGATTACTCCAAGTCTATTCAACCTATTTAAAATTTTATCCAATGAAATCCATTTTAATATGGATAAATTAACCAATAACATATTGTTTTTATTAATTGTATTTATATAATTCCTCACAACTTTAAAATTCAGGCTTCAGATGCGTTGAATTTTAATCGTTGTTTTGTTCATGAATATTTTTTAAATCGGGTCTATGTTCATATATATTTTTTTGCAGTTCAAAAATATGACTGAGCACTTTGCCGATAAGCAAAATATTTTCCCTATTTTCCAATTCTGGTGCTTCTTGGATTTTTCCTGAAATATTATCTAATAGCATCGCTGCTTGATGTAATTCAGAATTTATAATATCTAATATTTTCATTTAATTCTCATTTATATCGTTTGGATCTAAGTGTTATAGCATTTAGATCTAATGCTTTAGATTGCAATATATGTAGTTGGCTCAAATTTTGAAACCATCGCTAGCGATTAGTGACCAATAAAGAAATTCGAAAATAGTAAGCTATCCAGTTCATCATCCCACATTTATTTTATTAAAATTTACACACTCATCGTGTCTTTGCTAAACTTTAAAAAACTTAGGAGTTTCTTGAATGCAAAAACCGATCATCTTTTTTGATATGGACGGCACACTCCTTGATTTAGCTTTCGATGATCTGATCTGGAATACCAAACTCCCCGAACGTCATGCAGAAACCCATCAATATAGTTTAGAGCACAGTCAAAATATTCTAAATGCATTTTATCAACAACATAATCATACTCTCTGCTGGTATTCTTCAAAATATTGGTCTGAAAAAGTTGGGGTTGATGTCCTCCAGTTACAATATGATTTTAAAGATAAAATCACCCCAAGAGCTGGCTGTTTTGAATTATTAAAACAATTAAAAGCACAAGGTTATCGTTGTTGGTTACTGACCAATGCAGATTGTGCTGGCTTAAAACTTAAACTTGAAAATGTTGATCTCAGCCCTTATTTTGAAGTAATGATCAGTAGTGAAGAAATTGGCTATTCCAAAGAGTTTATTGAGTTTTGGCAAATCCTACAGCAAAAGCATCCATTTGACCCACAAAATGCATGTTTTGTGGATGACACCATTCCAGTATTAAAAGGTGCTGAAAAGTTTGGTATAGCACACTTAATCACGATTACCCAACCTTCCAGTGGTCGTACTGCGCGTCATCAATTAGAATTGGAATATCCTGCAATCAATCATTTAACTGAGCTTTTACCTTTACTGAAAAACGTAGTGTTAGCAAATTTACAGTCAACAGATTTAGAACATAAGGATGTCGATGTCAAAACAGCCTGAGAAACAACAACTTGAAACAATGCGTGTAGACAAATGGCTTTGGGCTGCACGTTTTTTTAAAACACGCTCTATTGCCAAAGATGCAATCGAGGGTGGTAAAGTTCATCATAATAATGAACGTGTTAAAGTCTCAAAAGAGATTCGTGTTGGAATGGAGCTCACCATACAACAAGGTTTTGATCGTAAAACGGTAGTGATTAAAGCACTCTCCTTTGTTCGTGGCGGCGCACCGATCGCCCAACAACTTTATGAAGAAACTGAGGTGAGTGTGGCACGTAGAGAGTTGATTTCATCCCAAAGAAAATTGCATAATCTAGCACGCCCTGATCATCGACCAAGTAAAAAAGATCGACGACAAATTAGCAAATTTAAACAAGAAAATGATCAACAATTTGACCAATCTTGGTCCTATGATGATGACTGAATTCGTTTAGGTTGGGTACGACATCTTATGTCGTACTAATGTTTTTTAATATAGAACCATTTTTTATTTTCTGTCACTATTACTGCCGTGGACGAAAGATCAAATTTAATGACATCCACTTAAGATATTAGTGATATTACATCGTTTGAGGTTTACGAGATGGATGATAACAAAAGCAAGGCACTGAATGCGGCACTGAGCCAAATTGAGAAACAATTTGGTAAAAACACAGTGATGCGCTTAGGTGATAACACTGTTCAAGCGGTTGAAGCAGTTTCTACAGGCTCTTTAACACTTGATATTGCATTGGGTATTGGGGGCTTACCAAAAGGTCGTATCGTTGAAATTTACGGTCCTGAATCTTCTGGTAAAACGACAATGACGCTACAAGCCATTGCGCAATGCCAAAAAGCAGGTGGAACATGTGCCTTTATTGATGCGGAACATGCTTTAGATCCACAATATGCACGTAAACTTGGGGTAGATATAGACAACCTTTTAGTTTCACAACCAGATAATGGTGAACAAGCACTTGAAATCGCAGATATGTTGGTTCGTTCGGGTGCAGTCGATATGATCGTTGTCGATTCTGTAGCAGCGTTAACCCCTAAAGCCGAAATTGAAGGCGAAATGGGTGACTCTCACATGGGTCTACAAGCACGTTTGATGAGCCAAGCTTTACGTAAAATCACAGGTAATGCCAAACGTTCAAACTGTATGGTTATCTTCATTAACCAGATTCGTATGAAAATTGGGGTTATGTTTGGTAGCCCTGAAACCACAACTGGTGGTAACGCATTGAAGTTCTATGCTTCTGTACGTTTAGATATTCGTCGTATTGGACAAGTTAAAGAAGGCGATGAAATTGTAGGTTCTGAAACCAAAGTCAAAGTTGTTAAAAACAAAATGGCGCCTCCTTTCCGTGAAGCACTTTTCCAAATTATGTATGGTAAAGGTGTGAACCATTTAGGTGAATTAGTTGATCTGGCTGTTGCACAAGAACTCGTACAAAAAGCGGGTGCTTGGTATTCATATCAAGGTGACAAAATCGGTCAAGGTAAAAACAATGTCATTCGACATTTAGAGGAAAATCCTCAATTGGCTCAAGATCTTGATCGTATGATTCGTGAAAAACTTTTAACCACTGCCAATGCTGCACCTGCAGAAGATAAAGAAGAAGAACCTGATCTTTTAGATGTTTAAATTAAAACTTTATTTTAAGTATATCAAGCGCCTTTCGAGGCGCTTTTTTATGCTAAAAACCAAATTAAACAACAGTCATTTTGATTTAAGATAAATTTCAGTTATAACTAAACGAAAGCCCTATAAATCAGACTTAATCATTATCATGTATAAAAAAATCAGAACAATCACTGAATTTTTATTTTTTCGAGCCCCACAAATTCAAGAAAACATACTGGATCAACATTTCTGCAATAAAACGATTTTAATTACAGGTGCAAGTTTTGGGATTGGTGAAGCATGTGCAAGGCTGTTATCCAATACACAATGCACGCTTGTGCTGATTGCACGTAGTACAGATAAGCTTGTACAACTCAAAAGTGAATTAGAATCTAATCAGTGCCATATTGAAATCATCTGTGCAGATTTATATCAATCCGATGCCGCAGAACATATTTTTCAAAGCCTAACAGCGCGCAATATTCAGATTGATGTATTGATCCATAATGCAGGAAAATCAATTCAGCGCTCTATTTGGGATAGCTTAGATCGCCCACAGGATATCGATCGAACCATTGCAATTAATTACATCAACCCTGCCCAACTTACCCGTTTATTGTTAACTGATTTAAAACTCAAGCAAGGGCAAATTATTGTGGTTTCAACCATCAACACCAAACTATTTGCCCCGCCATTTTGGTCAACCTATCAAGCCTCGAAAACAGCAATGCAACAGTGGATTCTTGCCATTCAACCAGAATTGGCGGTTTATGAAGTACACGCAGGCTTAGTCTACTTACCCTTAGTCCGTACACGAATGATTTTACCCACTAAACAATATCAGCAAATGCCAGCGATGCAAGCAAAAGACGCCGCTCAAGCAATTCTTGCGTGCCTAATTTATCGTAAACGACAATGGCAACCATGGTGGCTAGGAATTACACAGATTGCTTCAATATTGTTGATCACACCGATTTATTATTTCTATAAAAATTTACTCAAGCGAAAGTTATAAGATGAAATGGTTCTTTTGGTTAAGATGGTGCATAAGTTTATGCTATAGCACTATTCAACATGGTATTCATTTATATAGTATTTTAGATGTTCAAACACGTATTCAAAAAAATAAAACAGCATTTATTATTGATGATCAACAAATTAGCTTTTTAGAATTAAAATACAGAACTGACCAACTTATTTGTGCATGGCAAAACCCACATAGTCCGAAGCAACTTCCACAACAAATTGGTTTAATGATGCAGCAAGACCTAGATAGCTTAGCGGCCTTGTTTGCACTGAGCCGTTTAGGTAAAGATATCATTATCGTTAACCCCAGCCTCGTACAGCATAAACTTCAAGCTTTAATTGACCAGAAACAACTGCATCTTATTGGCGGTTTAGATACATTCACTCAACTCAATATCCAAAATTTTACGCTTATTCCTCCACCAAGTACTCAGCAGAAATTTCGTATAAAACCGACTTATTTTAATAAAATAAGTGTCTGTTCTTCTGGTTCAACAGGAATTCCTAAAGTTGCGACAAGGCAATCTAAACCACTACAAAGTTTACCTTTGTTAGACCTCATGCTCAGGAAACTAAAATTTTTTAAAATTAAGCAAATTTTTGTGATGACACCGCTCTGCCATGCGGCAGGTTTAACTGCCAGTTTGATGGCACTGAGCTTTCATAAAACTGTGATTTTGCAAAAACGTTTTGATCCACAATCTGCCAAGCAACTGATTAAACACCATCAAATTGATTGTTTAAACTTAGTGCCCACTATTTTATACCGTTTAATTGAACTGAATGCTCCTCTGTGCTCAGTACAATACATCATTACAGGTAGCGCGCCTTTAAGCGCGAAATTGGTCAAACACGCGCTACTACACTATCCTCAGCTACAACTGTTCAATCTCTATGGCAGCTCTGAAAGTGGTATTAACCTCTTGGCAACAACAACTGATTTAAAACGAAATCCAGAAAGTATAGGAAAAGCTATTCAAGGTGTACAAATTAAAATTGCCGACTCTACGGGTCAGCCTTTAGAAAATGGCAATATCGGTATTTTATGGAGCAAATGTGCTTGGTCAATTACACCGAATCAATGGCTACAGTGCGGAGATTTAGCCGTACAAGATGCTGAAGGTTATTATTATTTAAAAGGTCGCTCTGATGATATGTTAATTTGCGGTGGAGTCAATGTTTACCCGATTGACTTGGAAAATATTTTATATACCCATAGCGCAATTAGCTATGCACGCGCTTATGCTATAGATGATACTGATCTTGGACAATGCTTGGCAGTAGACATTATTCTCTATCAGGTACTGAATATTGAAGAATTACAATTATGGATTAGCGGCCAAACTCCTCGCTACCTTCGCCCTAAATCAATTCGAATCATTGACCGAATAGAAACGGATAGTATCGGTAAGCCAGTTTAGGCGTTATTAAGCTTCGACATGAAGCGTTTTAAATAAAAATTTAAATCCTCATATCTGTTTATCTTCCCCCTCTAATACTTGCTTAGACTCTTTGATATTTAGGAGGAGTAAAATTCATCTGTATAGCATTTGCACTGTTAAAAAAATGAATTAAAGCTAAACTAGCATTTATCTCTGAAATAAATAGATTGTTATCAATAGCTATGAGCCGAGCAAAATTTCCCAAATTGTTAGATTACCAAAAACTCAAACAGCAATTTGGTGAACAGGAAGCAACAGAGTATCAGCATTCTACATCTCGACCTGCAGAACCTGAATCTAATATTGCAAATGATGAACACGCTTTTAATGCCGAACAGGATCTTGCACCCAAACCACAGGGCTTGACCGGTACTCGTTTGCGTTCTTATGCTTTTGCTGTGTTGACTCGAAAAGAATATTCCAAAGCTGATCTGATTGAAAAGCTGATGACCTATGCACAAAGCCGTGAAGAGGTTTTAACTTTGGTTGATGAGTTGTCAGCAAATAACTACCAAAGTGACCAACGCGTAGCGGAAATGACTGTACGTAGCCAAGTCCGTAGAGGTAAAGGCCCGAATCGAATCAAACTGGCTTTACGTGCCAAACAACTGGATAAAGCCTTGGTACAAGAGGATATTGCAGAAATTGATTGGTATGAACAAGCCTATCAATTGAAAGTTAAGAAATATGGCACAGAGGTCAGCAAGGATCCAAAAATTAAAGCCAAACAAATTCGCTTTTTACAATATCGTGGGTTTGAAATGGATGCGATTATGAAAGCAATTTCAAAAAAACCAAGTGATGATTGATGAGGGTCAGTCGATACAATTCCAAATAAACTTTTCATTTAAAGGTAAGTTGAAAATCTTAGGCTGAAAATCTATTGATAGAATTCCCTTCTCACTTTCGATTTCTTATAAATTCTAAGCAGATGCAATATCTTTTAGCCCTGCACAAGCTAGCATTTCATTCATCCATAAAACTATATGCGTATTTTCAATACAAGCTCAATAAGGGCGATAGATCTTTAGTCACGACTAAAAAATGATGGTTGAATTAAATAAGAGGGTCTAAAGATTGAGAATATAAATTTTCAGGGATTAAATAGCAGAGATGGTTTTAAAATGTAGCATATAAATTGAATGGATATATTGAGTTATTATTATTGGTAAATTTAGAAATCTGGTGGCAGCCCTACTAGCAAAATTTCGGCACATCGTATTTCTGATACCGTTGCTACCTTCCGGTCCTGGCGGGGTTTTCAGAGTACAATTGCGAAACCACCAGCAGGGCTACCATTGCAAGAACAGAGTATAGAGATTTTTAATTTTCTTTCAAGCCTAACATTGTGATTTTCTCAAGTTATTCATTCGTTTGCTTATTTCATCATCAATATGGTTAATTTTTAACAGTAATTCTAACTTTCTTTTCAATAGCCCATTAAACTTATCAAGCATCCGTTAATATTTTACTGATTTTTTTCTCAGCACTACTTCATAAATTACAAGCGTTAAAATACAAAAAAGCTTCATATTGCATTAGAATTAGCTGAAGATTGTAAAAGCATCTTGCAATTCCGCCCCTAGCCGTTTTTAATGATAACAATTATTGATTTTCAAATAGCCCATATCAACCTATTTGAAAAATTTTGACTTTGATGGATTTTAAATTATGCTAAAAAAGCATGCTCTGTTTTCTATTGCTTTACTCAGTTCAGCATCTTTATATGCAATTCCTATAGAATCTCGTGGATTAAGTGATACTGCATCATCGCGAAATGATGTAGCAAATTCACCAGCACCCATTGCTGGAAATATGAATTGGGATTTAATACAAAAGAATCAACAATTAGAAAATCAAATTCGTGAATTACGTGGCAAGATTGAAGAACAAGATCATGCCATCGATCAATTAAACAAAGAACTCACCAACCGCTATACCGATTTAGACCAGCGTCTTGAACTTCTCAATCAAAAGCTTGAACCTGAGAGCAATCAACCAGAACAAGCCCCCGCTGAAAATGCGCCTGTCGATAGTTCAAACACAACTGATCAAACAACTTCGACAAAGAAAGCTACGACAAATAGCCCAGTACCGACAACGGCACAAAATTCAGCAACACCAACCACCGATAGTGGCAATAATACCAGCGATCCTGTTGCACTCGAAAAAGCTGCCTATACTATCGCTTTAGATGCGTATAAAAAAGGCGGTGCAAAACAAGCCATTGCTCCTATGCAAAACTTTATTAAAAACTATCCAAACAGTATTTATACTGGAAATGCTTATTTCTGGTTAGCTGAGTTTCAATTGGCAATTGATCCGCCAAACTATAATGACGCCAAGAAAAACTATGAAATTGTGGCAGCTAAATTTCCAAACTCATCTAAAGCACCACGTGCCTTATACCAACTTTATAGTATTGCCAAAGATGTCAACAAGAATACCCAAACTGCGAATGTCTATAAAAATAAACTGTTAAGCACTTACCCTAAATCAGAAGAAGCTGGTTTTTTCAAAAAAGGCTAACAATCTTATTTATAGCTTAAACAAAAAAAATGCCTCAACTATGAGGCATTTTTTGGAATCATTAACAATTAACGCACGATACCGCGCTTAGATTCTAATACTGAATCAATCAATAACTGGACTTCTTCAACTTCTGGAAGGATCTCTTGACGAATTTTTTCAATGGCTTGCTCAGTGGTTAAACTCTCTTTATAGATCAATTTAAACGACTCTCTTAAGCCTTGAATCACATTCTTAGACCAGCCTTTACGGCGCATCCCTTCTACGTTCATACCATAGGCATGCGCAGGATTGCCTGAAACCATGACATAAGCGGGAACATCTTTAAGAATCAATGATGCGCCACCAATCATACTATAAGAATCAATCTTACAGAATTGATGGATACCTGAGTTCCCGCCCACAATGACGAAATCGCCAATGTGCACATGACCAGCGATGCCTACATTATTTGCAAAAATATTGTTATTTCCAATCAAACAATCATGTGCAATGTGTGTATTCACCATCAATAGGTTATTGTTCCCTATTTTGGTTAGACCTCGATCTTGAACAGTGCCACGATGTAAGCTGCAATGTTCACGGATTTTGTTATTGTCGCCAATTTCTAACCAAGTTTCTTCACCCTGGTATTTTAAATCTTGACAAATTTCACCTACACTTGCGAATTGGAAAATATCGTTATTTTCACCAATACGTGTATAACCTCCAATCACAACATGTGAGTGAAGTTTGGTACCAGCACCAATCGTCACTTGCGGACCAATAATACAATATGGTCCAATTTGGACATCTGGTGCTATCACTGCAGAAGAGTCAATAATAGCGGTTGGGTGGATTAAGTCGTTACTGCTCATGCCTGCTCTAATTTCTGATGAGAAATGATAATTTCAGCGGTTGCTGCTACCACGCCGTCAACACTGGCAGTACATAAATACTTGTAAATGCCACGTTTTTGCATGAGTAATTCAGATTTTAGCACGAGTTGGTCACCTGGTACGACTTGTTTTTTAAATCGTATTTTTTCAGCACCAGCGAATAAGAACAAAGAACCTGGTCTTGGCTTTTCATTATTCATGATAAAACCGAGCACACCAGAAACTTGTGCCATCGCCTCAACGATCAAAACACCCGGCATAATTGGATAGCCTGGGAAATGACCCTGCATAAATTCTTCATTAATTGAAACGTTTTTGTATCCTACAATCCCATTCTCTGTAACTTCAGTTACACGATCGACAAGCAAAAATGGATAACGATGTGGCAAATATTCGCGAATCGTTTGGGTTTGCATTGGTAATTCAGGAACCGTAAAAGGTAGAGATTTAGACTCAGTCATAATTATTTACGCGACTTTAAAGTTGATTCAATGGACTCAATTTGAGCCTGCATATGATCTATTTGTTTCACCAGTTTGGTCAATGGCACATCTGCTAATTGTCTTAAGCGAACAACCGTTCTTTTCCAATGATTTGTTTCAAACTGTCCAGTACCTGAAGAATAAGAACCCGCTTCAGAAATACTTTTTGTGACTATTGACATTCCAGTAATCGTAACATTATCCGTGATTTTTAAATGCCCTACGATACCAACAGCACCCGCAAGAACACATTTTTTGCCAATAATGGTACTTCCCGCAATACCACACTTAGCTGCGATGGCAGTATTCTCGCCAATCTGCACGTTATGGGCGATTTGCACAAGGTTATCAATAATGACACCATCATGAATGATTGTATCGTCCAAAGCACCACGATCAATACTACAATTTGAACCTATACGGACATCATTTCCAATACGTACAGAACCCAATTGAGCAATACGATTCCACTTTCCTTGATAGGGAGCAAAACCGAAGCCCTCTCCACCAATAGCGGTATTAGAATGAATTCGAACACGATCTGCGATTTTTGTTTGACCTGTGATCAGCACATGAGAGTCAATGAAACTGTCTTTGCCAATTTCAACACCATCGTCAATTTTGCTTTGCGATTGGATAATTGTATTTGCACCCACCACACAATCATTACCAATCACAACATAATGACCAATATACGCATCATCTGCAATAATTGCTGAAGGAGAGATTTGTGCAGTACTTTCGATCCCCCGTTTACTTATTTTAACTTCAAATTGATGGGTTAAAATTGCAAAAGCGAGATAGGGATTGGCAACAACAATAAAATTCTGGCAATTTGTAAGCTGTTCTTTTAACTCGGCCGTGACAATCAAAGCACCGGCTTTAGAGTTTTGAGCTTCATTCAAATATTTGTCGTTATTTACAAAAGAAATATGATTGGATTGCGCATGTTCTAAACTTGCAAGCCCATCTAAAACAAAATTGGCTTGACCAATTAGCTCACCTTGTACAAGCTGAGCTAATTCATCGAGATGAAAACGATTTGATTTCATTGATTATTTAATTGCATTAACCTTTTGGATCATTTTAGCAGTTAAATCACTCTTTGCGTCATAAGCTAGTGCTGAATTTTTATTCAAAACAAAGTCTAATCCACCTTCTTGGCGCAATTGTTCAGCAACTTGCTTTACACGAGCCTCAAAAGTCGCATTAGTATTTTGAATTGTACTTTGTACTTTAGCCTGAACACCTTGCTGAATCGTTTGGAATTCATTCACTTTTGCTTGATACTGCGCATTAATTTGCTGAACATTTGCACCTTGAGCCTGTGCTTTTTGTTTCAATGCTTCAATATCTTTGGTGATTTGTTCAAGCTTCGTGGTTTGCGGTTTAACCGATTGTTCTAAACTTGCATTCTGTTGCTTTAAGTAGCTGCTACTTTCTACAACTTTTTCTAGATCAACTACACCAAAACCAGCTGCTTGAACCAATCCAGCAAAACCTAAACCCAAGCCCATAATGGCCATTTTCATTGTTTTCATCATTGTTCCTTATATTAAGTTAAATCTCGTAAAAAGATCGCACTTAGAAAGTACGACCAATCTCGAATTGAATATTTTTAGTTTCATCGCCCGGTTTGTCATTCAGTGGGAATGCATAACTCAACGAAAGCGGGCCAATCATGGTAATCCAAGTAAAGCCTACACCCACGCTATAACGCATGTTACCAAAGTCAAAATCATAGTTATCTTTACAGTACTTTTTAGCATCAACACCTTGATCAGTGTCACCACCTTGCCAATATAATTTACCTGTAGCAGTACTACAATTTGTATCAAAAACTTGCGCACCTTCAGCAAAAATCACAGGGCGAATCTGACGTGCCCAATCACCTTTAAATGGCACTGGTAAAGCCAACTCTGTACCAAATTGTACTAAAGCATTACCACCGACTTCTTCAGGATCGTAATCTTTGGTTTTTCTTTCATTATACGTTACACCAGGATATTTGGGTCCCAATGTACTATTGTCATAACCACGAACCGAGCCAAAACCACCTGCATAAAAGTTTTTATAGAAGGGTAAATCATTACCATAACCTAACTTACCATAGCCACGTAATACAAAATCACGACCTAATGGGAAATAAGTTTGCGCATCATATGTGACTTTTTGATATTCAACATCACTACCTGGTAATGCAATTTCAGCATTGATACGATGTGCTGTACCATTGGTAGGGAAAATTGGACGATTCAATGTATTATATGACCAACCTAAATTTAAATTATAAGTTAGATATTTACCTTCAAATGCATCACCATATGGAGATAACTTATCAGCAGGACAGTCTTTATAACCCGTTATTTTACTAGGATCTTTTGGGTCCTCATAAAGTGGTTCTAAATCAACTGTACAATATGTTGAAGTATGCGTTTGCTTGCCACCATTTGCTAGCAAATAATCACGTACATAAGTTGAAACATAAGCACCGGTAGTTACTTTAGTTTGGTCAATGTTTAGACCCGCACTAATATTTTGGTTCTCGTCAATTGGATAACCAAAAGTAATACCACCACCAATACTATCCGTCACATAGTTGTTAACGTTATAGTCATCATTTAACTTGGTTTTACGATAGTACATATTATAACCACGACTAACACCATCTATGGTAAAGTATGGATCTGTCACACTTAAGTTATAATAATCTTGAGTTTCTGAACGAGATAAATCGATAGCAACACGATTACCTGTTCCCATAAAGTTAGTTTGGCTTAAACCTGCTTGGAATGTGATACCACCATTCTGAGAGTAACCCACTGCCAATGTACTGGTACCAGAATGCTGTTCTTCAACATCAATATTCAAGTCCATTTGATCTGGCAAGTTCGGTACGCGAACAGGCTTAACATCAACTTTACTAAAGAAACCAGTACGTTCTAAACGAACTTTAGACAAGTCAATTTTTTCATTACTCGCTAAAGCACCTTCCATTTGACGCATTTCACGACGTAATACTTCATCCGCAGTTTTGGTATTACCAGTAAAGTTAATACGACGTACAGTTACTTGTTGACCAGGATTAATATAATAATTTAAATCAACTACATGCGTTTCATTATTAATTTCAGGAACTACATTTACTTCTGCATAATAGTAACCTGCATTACCATATTTACGTAAAAGTAACTGTTTTACAGCATTCACTTTTTCTTGAGAATAAGTTGTCCCATCTTTATAGATTTGCAACGCTTTCAAATCTTCAGTTTTATAAAGTGCATCACCTAAAAATTTAGATTCACCAAATTTAAACTGCTCGCCTTCATTCACTGAAACTTCAATAAAGATATGTTTTTTATCTTCACTAAGATTCAAATTTGAACTGTTAATATCAAAATTGATATAACCTTTATTGAGATATAACGCACGTAATGACTCTAGACTTGCTGACATTTTTTCGCGTGCATAACGATCATTTCGAGAAATTACCGATAACCAGCCACTTTCTTTTACCGCAAACGCTTGTTTAATTTCGTCTTCTTTAAATACGGTATTACCAATAATATTGATATCAAAAACTTTTGCAGGTTTCCCTTCATTAAAATTAATATTCAATTCGACGCGGTTATTTGGCTGAGCAACTTGTTCAACTTTAATATCTGCATCATAACGACCTTGTTGAGCATATTGTTGCTCTAACTCAGTTTCTAAGGTTTGTAATGCAGACTTTTTAAGCACTTCGCCTTCAGCCAAGCCCATCTTCTTTAAACCATCCGCCAAAGCTTCTTTGGGAATCAGTTTATTTCCTTTAAAATTAATTTTTGAAATTACTGGACGTTCAATCACTTTAAACACCAAGATACCGTCTTGGTTAGATGCTTGTATATCATCAAAAAGATTTGAAGCATACAAAGCACGAATTGAATCCGCAATTGCAGGATCATTGACACGGTCACCACTATTTATTGGTAAAAGTGCAAGAACATTTTGTTGCGTTAAACGAACCAAGCCATCCACACGGATATCACGTGCAATGAACTCATCTGCCGCTTGTACTTGCTGTACAGCTGCCATCGCACTAACGAGCGCTAATGGCATAAATAAATGTGAGTGCTGCATGCCTATTATTTTCCAGTAAGTTAATCCACAATTGCGTTATAAACGCATAAAATCATTAAATATTGCTAGAAGCATCATGCTACCTAGCAGTACCATACCAATTTTTAACCCAACCAATTGTATTTGTTCAGAAACAGGCTTACCACGAATTAATTCAATAATGTAATAAACCAAATGACCACCATCTAGCATTGGAATAGGTAGTAAATTCAAGATCCCCAAACTCACACTCATCAAAGCCATAAACGAAATAAATGTCTGCCATCCCATTTCAGCTCTTTGACCAGCGACTTTGGCAATTGTAATTGGACCTGATAAATTATCTAAGCCAATTAAACCACGAACCATCTTCACCATAGAATTCAAAATCATTGCAGAAAGTTGCCCGGTCTTTTCAACAGCAACAACAAATGCTTCAGCAGGATTATATTGAATTGTTTGTTTATATTCAGTAGGAATTGTCAGTTTATCAGTCTGCGCTTGTACACCCAACATACCTGTTACATTTCCCATATTGTCACGTTTACCTTGTGGCATTACTTGTAAATGTACAATCTGTCCTTGGCGCAACACATCAACTTTAAGTAACTTTTCAGGTGATTTTTGTACCACATCTACCACATCAAACCAATCTTTCATTTTCACTTGATTGATTGAAATGATTTGATCACCCTCTTTCATTCCTTGACGAAACGCAGCGCCATCGCTACTTAACTTATAAACAGTTGCAGGGATTTGCGGACGATATGGGGTAAAACCCAGTACATCAAAAGGTGACTGACTTTGATCTTTTAAGAAATTTTTGATGGGTAGAGCAAAACTTTGAGGCTGACCATTACGCTCAACTTGAACATCGATATGACCAGTTTCACCAACACGATCAACGATTGCATAATTAAGTTTTTCCCAAGTCGTGGTATCTGTTCCATCTACAGCAACAATTTTATCACCAATCTGCATTTGAGCTGTTGCAGCAGGGGTATTGGGCAAAATAGCACCAACACGAGTATTTAATTGCTCTTGCGCAGGAAGAAATAAAATCCAAAACAAGAAAATTGCAAAAATTAAATTGATCAATGGTCCTGCAGCAACAATCGCTATACGTTTCCATGGTGCTTGACGGTTAAATGCTAACGGTAAATCTTCCGCACTAACATTACCCTCACGCTCATCTAACATTTTGACATAGCCACCCAGTGGTAATGCCGAAAGTTGATATTGGATACCTGATTTTTTCGATGTCCATTTCAACAAAGTTGGACCAAAACCAATAGAATAGACCAGTACTTTTACACCAAGCTTACGCGCAACCCAATAATGCCCAAACTCATGAATCGCAATCAGTGGACCAAGTAAAAATATGGCAGCAACAATGATAAATAAAACATTCATGATCAGCTTCCCAATTGTGTAATGCGTTGTGAAGCAACTTGGCGTGCAAGTTGATCTGTCTGCAAAATCGTCTCAATCGAATCTGCTAACCCATTTTGAACTTGATTTAATGTATGTTCAACCACTTGTGAAATTTCTAAGAATGCAATTTTTTGCTGTAAAAAAGCACTAACAGCAATTTCATTTGCAGCATTGAGAATAGAGGGTGCTAATCCGCCCGCCTGCATCGCATGTCGAGCCAGCTTAAGCGATGGAAAACGAATAATATCTGGCGCTTGAAAGTCGAGTTGTGAATGGACGAATAAATCCAGAGGCGGGACATGAGTTTGAATCCGCTCAGGCCATGCAAGTGCATGCGCAATCGGCGTACACATATCAGGATTACCCATTTGTGCCAAAGTTGAACCATCCACATATTGAACCATTGAATGAATAATACTTTGTGGATGAACAACAACTGTAACAAATTGTTCTTTAATTGAAAATAAATGACATGCTTCGATCAATTCTAAACCTTTATTCATCAGGGTTGCAGAATCTACCGAAATTTTTTGCCCCATAGACCAATTTGGATGCTTACAGGCTTGTGCAGGTGTTACAGTTTTTAATTGTTCTAAACTAAAATTTAAAAATGGACCGCCTGAAGCAGTCAACAATACTTGCTTCACCCCTAATTGAGGCTCACCATTGGGTTGAATCTGTAAATAGTTTTGAGGAAGGCATTGAAAAATAGCATTATGTTCAGAGTCCACTGGTAGCAATAAAGCATGATGCTCTTTAGCCGCTTGAAGCATGATGTCACCAGACATCACCAATGCCTCTTTGTTTGCAAGTAAAACGCGCTTACCTGCTTTCACTGCGGCTAAAGTAGGCAATAAACCTGCTGCACCAACAATTGCAGCCATCACTACATCCACATCAGGATGTTCCGATACGGTGATAAGCCCTGCCTCGTCTGTCAGTATTTCGATATCAAAAATATTATGTGTATTTAGTAGTTGTTGTAACTCATCTACTTTATCTGATGGTACAACAACACATTTCGGTCGATACTGTTTGCATATTTCACTAAGTTCTTTTATTCGACTAAATCCAGTTACCGCAAAAACAGAATACTGGTCCGAATGCTGTTGTAAAATTTTTAAAGTACTGCGCCCAATAGAACCTGTAACACCTAAAATACAAACAGATTGTGACATCTATAAATCTACACCAATAAGTTTTAAAACATACATACCAGCTGCAAAGAACGGAGCCGCAGCAAGCAATGAATCGATACGATCAAGCACTCCACCATGCCCTGGAAGGATACGGCCTGAGTCTTTAATTCCTGCACGACGTTTGATCATAGATTCAAACAAGTCACCTAACACAGAACTAAACACAGTCACAATAGACAAAACCAGGAAAAGAATATGTTGTGGAAGCGTTAAATGTAGGTAAATTGATTGAACAACAATGATCACAATCGCAACAGTGAGAATCCCACCAAACAAGCCTTCAATTGATTTGTTTGGACTCACATCGGGTGCAAGTTTACGTTTACCAAATTTTCGCCCAACAAAATATGCACCACTATCTGCACCCCAAACCAACAAGAACAGATACATTAACCACCAAGGCGAGCTTTTCCAAACTTCAAAAATAGCAGTAACTGCTGCGCTGATTAAAACCAAGCCAACAACATTTAAAGTAATATTATACCAGCCATCGTATTCAGGATAATGTTTAACCCAATACAGACTACACAACCAAGTGAGAATAGAGGCACTCCAAAGAATAAGCGCCAAATCATTAAAATATAATGCTAACCCCGAAAAAAAAGCGGTCAATAAACCAAATCCAGCAGCTTTAATTTTCTTCACATGGTCAGACTCATGTGGCATGAGTTTAAACCACTCATAACCTGCTGCCCCAGCTGCGATAATCATTAACACTAACATTGGATATTGAGATTTAGTTGCAAACATACAACTCAGCACAACGGCAACCAAGACCAATGCGGTTATAATCCGCTCTAACATTATAAATTCTCTATATGTTCTTGTTGAATTTGTTCAGAGGTTTTTCCGAAACGTCTTTCACGCCCTGAAAAAATATTGAACGCATGATCCAACTCTTGTACTGTAAATTCTGGCCATAATGTCTCAGTAAAGTATAACTCAGCATATGCAGCCTGCCACAGCAAGAAATTAGACAATCGGTAATCACCGCCTGTACGAATCAATAAATCCACGGGTGGCAAATCCCCCAAACTTATTTGTTGTGCAAATAACTCAGTATTGATTTGATTCACATCAATTTGTTGATCTTTAACCTGTTGTGCAAGTTGTCGAGCAGTATCTGCGATATCCCACATACCACCATAACTAATTGCAATCGTTAAAGTCATGTTACTGAACTTAGCAGTCCTTTGTTCAGCATGCAACATTAATTCACGTAGCTGTGGAGAAAGCCGACTACGATCACCAATAAATCTCAACGAAATTTCAAATTTTTCCATTCGTGGAATTTGTTCATTAATTGTGTCTTCCAACAACTTCATCAACAAATCAACTTCATACTGTGGTCGATTCCAGTTTTCACTTGAAAAAGCAAATACAGTAAGCGCCTGAACACCCACTTTACGGCAATGCTCTACAATCGGATCAAGGACATTTTTACCTTCACGATGTCCGTCACCTTTTTGCAGTTGTTTCTTTTTTGCAAAACGATTGTTGCCATCCATGATGATGGCAACATGTTTTGGAAGATGATTGTCTTCAGATGTGGTCATTTAAATCTTAGACCTTCATCAATTCAGCTTCTTTCGCAGCAAGACGTTTGTCTACTTCAGCAACAAATTTATCCGTAATTTTTTGAATATCATCACCTGCACGACGCTCATCATCTTCAGAAATTTCTTTATCTTTTAACAATGATTTGATATCGCCTAAAACATCACGACGAATATTACGAATCGCAACTTTGGCATTTTCTGCTTCATTACGCGCAACTTTCTGCATATCTTTACGTGTTTCTTCTGTTAAAGCCGCCATTGGCACGCGAATCGCGTCAGCCGTTACTGGATTTAAACCTAAATCCGATTCACGGATAGCTTTATCAATTGCAGACACCATTGAACGTTCAAATGGTTGTACCAATAAGGTACGCGAATCTTCAACACCCACGTTAGCTACTTGATTTAACGGCACGTCAGACCCATAGTAAGGAACCATAACCCCATTCAAAATAGATGGATGCGCACGACCTGTACGAACCTTTGCAAAACCATGTTCCAAAGACTCCAATGACTTGTTCATACGGTCTTCTGCGTCTTTTTTAAGATCGTTAATCATATGATCTTCCTTACTTATTTATCTAAATGTGTATGAGGTCTAGTGACATTTCATAAACAGACGAAGTGTCAATACACCCTAATCTAAAATTGCAGTAGTATAAAGAGCTTTACTACTCACGTACATTAGTTTGTAACGTGAGTGCCCTCTTTTTCGCCCATTACTACAGAAAGCAAAGCACCAGACTTGTTCATATCAAATACTTGAAGTGGCACATTGTGATCACGGCATAAGCAAATTGCAGTTAAATCCATTACACCAAGTTTCTCATCTAAAACTTCATCGAAACTTAAATGATCATATTTAACAGCGTCATCATATTTACTTGGGTCTTTATTATAGACACCATCAACTTTAGTGGCTTTTAAAATAAGGTTTGCTTCAATTTCAATGCCACGTAAACAAGCCGCTGTATCCGTTGTAAAGAATGGATTTCCTGTTCCAGCAACAAATACGCACACCTCACCTTGGGTTAAATGACGAATTGCATCACGACTTGAATATGCTTCAACTACTGCACCAATTGGAAGTGCTGACATTAAACGGGTTTTAATGTTACGGCGAACCAAAGCATCACGTAATGCCAAACCATTCATTACTGTAGCAAGCATACCCATTTGATCACCCGTTACACGGCCAACCAAACCATCTTTTTGTAATTGACTACCACGGTATAAGTTACCACCACCCACCACGATACCCACTTGCACACCTAAACCAACCAAGTGAGCAATAGATAAAGACATCTGATCTAAGACTTGGGCATCAATCCCCATGTCTTTATTACCCGCAAGCGCTTCACCCGAAAGTTTCAGCAAAATTCGCTCATAGCGTGGCTTTTTAGAATCTAACATCACGAAACTCCAATACTTATATCTACAATTTTATTCGTATTTAATCAAATCGAAATCGGCAACTTTTAAGCTGATTTAACGCTAATCAACTTGGCAAACAAATCGTATTCATCTGCATCTGTAATTTCGACTTCAAGTAAATCACCAGCTTTAATCACTGACTTATCAATATCTTCGACAAAAACATTACCATCAATCTCAGGTGCATCTGCATAAGAGCGTGCAACTGCGACTGGGAATTCTTCTTCAAGATCATCGACTAAAACCGTCATGGTTTGACCAATACGACTTTGCAATTTTTCAGCAGAAATCGCTTGTTGAACTTCCATAAAACGTTCATAGCGTTGTTGCTTAATTTCTTCAGGAACATGATCAGGCAAATCGTTGGCTGTTGCACCTTCTACAGGTGAGTAGGTAAAACAACCCACACGATCAAGTTTTGCCTCTTGCAACCAATCCAATAACATTTGAAAATCTTCTTCAGTTTCACCAGGGAAACCAACGACAAATGTCGAACGAATAACCAATTCAGGACATTTTTCACGCCATAATTTTAGACGTTCCAAGGTATTTTCACTATGAGCTGGTCGCTTCATCAATTTCAAGATGCGCGGACTGGCGTGTTGAAAAGGAATGTCTAAATACGGAAGAATTTTACCTTGTGCCATCAAATCGATAACTGCATCCACATGCGGATAGGGATAAACATAATGTAATCGCACCCAAATCCCTAACTGACCGAGCGCTTCGCACATGTCATAGAATTTGGTTTTAACAGGCTGACCATTCCAAAAATCAAGCTTATATTTGGTATCTACACCATAAGCAGAAGTGTCTTGAGAAATCACCAAGACCTCTTTTACACCCGCCTTCTTTAACGCCTGTGCTTCATTTAATACAGAACCAACAGGACGTGACACAAGATCACCACGCATGCTTGGAATAATGCAGAATGTGCAACGATGGTTACAGCCTTCTGATATTTTTAAATAAGCATAATGCTTAGGTGTTAAACGAATACCTTGTTCAGGCACAAGATCTACAAAAGGATTGTGTTTAGGTGGTTCTGGAACATATTGATGGACAGCTTCCATCACATCTTGATACGCCGCCGCACCTGTCACTTTTAAGACATTTGGATGCATCTGGCGAATTTTATCTTCATCTTTACCCAAACAGCCTGTGACAATCACACGACCATTGGCGCTCATGGCTTCACCAATTGCGTCTAAAGACTCTTGTACTGCAGATTCAATAAAACCACAGGTGTTCACAACAACTAAATCAGCACCTTCATAATCTGATGCAACATCATAACCTTCAGTCTTTAACTGCGTTAAAATGCGTTCAGAATCTACCAATGCCTTAGGACAACCTAAAGATACAAAACCGACTTTGGGGGACTTCATGAATCTGCGCTCCACTATAATCCGCGTATTGTATGACTTTTCAAGAGATAAAAACAGGTGGAAACTGCACTCTTTGTATAATGCACCAAAATACATCCAATCAAATAATTAAATTACTACAATGCACTATTTTGGAACAATATGATGATAGCGTAATATGAATGCTAGTTTTTACACTTGAATAAAGCGCAGTAAATGCGCAATTTTTATCATTCATGTAAGAAAACTGCGCAACATATAAAAGTTGGCGTACATCTTGCTTTATATCAGCACGATTTATACCGATTCAATCCCCTTGTTCGGGAAAATAGAAAACGAGGTGCAGATGCCATTGCGCTATTTAAAGACAGGAAAGCTCTGCTAATGGATCAATACCCAACAATTGATTATAGATTGCTTGTGGATAATTTAACCACTGCAATTCTTTTGGTCGATTGTAATTTAAATATTTTTTATCTTAATTCATCATGCGAAGCATTGTTTGATATTAGCTTGCTTCGTGCGGCAGGTCAGCCAGTGATTAATATTTTACACGCACCAAATGACAGCTTTAATACATTGGAAGCATTAAACAACTCAATAAAAACAGGTCAAGCCTATACACGCCGTGAAGCAATTATCAATGTTAACTTTAAAGACATGCATGTTGATTATTCAGTGTCGCAGTTAAATACAGGAAGACCTTATCACCCATTACTATTAATTGAGTTAAATCCAATTGATCGGATGCTTAAAATCTCTAAAGAAGAAAACTTAATTCAACAACATCAAGTTGCACGTCAACTTATTCGAGGTGTTGCACATGAGATCAAAAATCCTTTGGGCGGAATTCGTGGTGCGACTCAACTGCTTGCTCGTAGTTTAAATGATCCACAATACGCAGAATTCACCGATATTATTATCAGTGAAGTCGATCGTTTAAGAAACCTTGCTGATACTATGCTGGGTTCGCGTCAACTTCCCAGCTACGAGTTGGTCAACGTACATGAACCGCTTGAACGTGTTCGCTCTTTAATTGTAAATCAGACCAAGAAAAAAATTAAAATCACACGAGACTATGACCTTTCATTGCCTGATGTCAAAGCAGATCGCGATCAACTAATTCAAGTAATGCTTAATATTAGTGTCAATGCGGTACAGGCGATGACTGAGAATCGTGAGTTTTTTATTGATCATCAACCTGAACTGATGTTGCGTACACGCATTCAACGTTTGGTTACGATTAATGGTGTACTAAATAAATCAGCCATTCGTATTGATATTGAAGACAATGGTCCTGGTGTCCCTGAAGAAATTTTAGAATCCGTGTTTTATCCGCTTGTGACTGGCCGTGCCAAAGGAACAGGTCTTGGCTTAAGCATCGCTCAAAATATCATGCATCAACACAATGGAATGATTGAATGCCAATCCATTCCTGGAAAAACAGTATTTAGCTTATATCTACCTTGGGAGTCTAACAATGTCGCATAATAAAATTTGGGTGATCGATGACGACCGTGCTATGCGTTGGGTCTTAGAAAAAACCTTTAAAGAGGAAGGCTTCGATGTTACCAGTTTTGAAGAGGCACAATCGGCTTTGGATCAACTTCCAAGCAATGCCCCAGACGTCATTCTCACTGATATTCGTATGCCCGGCATTGATGGTTTAACCTTCTTAGGAAAAGTCAAAGGAAGTTATCCTGATCTGCCTGTGATCATTATGACAGCACACTCAGATTTAGAATCTGCGGTATCGAGCTATCAAACGGGTGCTTTTGAATATCTTCCAAAACCATTTGATATTGACGAAGCACTTGCACTGGTGAATCGTGCCATTTTGCACATCAACAAACTGCAACAACAAGAATCGGCCAAAGTCACCCCCATTCAATCTACGGAAATTATTGGTGAATCCCCTGCAATGCAGGAAGTTTTTCGTGCCATTGGACGTTTATCTCAATCGCACATTACCGTATTGATCAACGGTGAATCTGGAACAGGTAAAGAGTTAGTTGCACATGCTTTACATCGACACTCACCAAGAAGCAGCAAACCATTTATTGCTTTAAACATGGCTGCTATTCCAAAAGATTTAATTGAAACTGAATTATTTGGCCATGAAAAAGGTGCATTTACCGGTGCCAATACTCAACGCCAAGGTCGTTTTGAACAAGCCAATGGCGGTACCTTATTCTTAGATGAAATCGGTGATATGCCTTTTGAAACCCAAACACGTCTACTCCGTGTTTTGGCTGATGGTGAGTTCTACCGTGTGGGTGGGCATATTCCAGTTCGTGTTGATGTTCGTATCGTGGCAGCAACACATCAAGATTTAGAAAAATTAGTCAATGATGGGCGTTTCCGTGAAGACTTATATCATCGACTAAATGTCATTCGTATTCATATCCCTAAACTTGCTCATCGTTCTGAAGACATTCCGATGTTGGCGCAACACTTCTTGGCACGTGCGGGTAAAGAACTCGGGGTTAGTCCGAAAATTTTACGCCCAGAAACGCAAGAATATATTCAAAAACTGCCTTGGCCCGGCAATGTACGTCAGCTAGAGAATACCTGCCGCTGGTTAACTGTAATGATCACAGGCCGTGAAGTTTATCCTGAAGACTTGCCGTCTGAATTAAAACAAATTCCAATCAATAAATCTGATGATCAGGGACAAGCGCAAGCTGGTATTGACCGCATTGCGTTACATCATTGGGATGAGTTACTGGCACAATGGGCAATTCAAAAGCTTAAAAATGGTGAAATGAAAATTTTAGACATTGCCACACCAATGTTTGAACGCACTTTGATCATAGCAGCGCTTCAACAAACCCGTGGCCGTAAACGTCATGCTGCTGAACTTTTAGGCTGGGGGCGTAATACTTTAACCCGCAAACTCAAAGAATTAGGTATGGATTCTGCTGAAGATGATGAAGAGGAAGATAAAACCGTCTTAGCAGAATAATAAGCGACTCATAAATATAAAGTTTACTCCAACCATATTTCGTAAGAATATGGTTGTTTTTTATTGGCTCATAGTGAAAAATAGCCTCGTGAAATTTAAACTTTATCGTCTAGGGTAAAAATGAAGAAAACTGTTGTTGCAATTGGCTTACTTTCTATTTTTAGTGTTGCTTGCTCTAAAAATAAACCGCATGACAGTTCTGAACATCAAGCAGAAACACCAGCGATTAAAAAAGCACATAAAGTAGCTAATTCAGATGATTGTTTTAAATTAGAACCCAACAAACAGTTTACCCTGAACAACAATGAAGAAACAGAAATACAAATTGTTCCCACAACCTTCAACAATCAAAATGTGATATCAATCGTTAGACAAGGTGCAGGTGTGCGTACAGATTATATCTACGATTTAACTGGGCGTACCATGCTTGCAAACTTGGATTATGGTATTGCCGCACTCGGATCAAATCCAAATGATGTGCTGGTAAAAACCACTTACCAAGCCCCGCTCCCAACATTCCCATCTAATCTTAAACCACAGCAAAAATTCCAGATGACTTATAACGCGGTTATTGAATCGCAAATGGATAACAATGATAAGTCTGTAAACAATAAGACGATTGACTTAGTATTTGTAGGATTTGAAGATCTGACTTTAATTGACAACGATAACAATACATTAAAGTTTGATAATGCCTGTCATTTCATTTCTCAAATTGGAGATGAAACATTGGATGAATGGTATGCTGAAGGGTATGGACAAATTAAATACGTTAAAAAGAAACAGAATGGTGACGTAAAAAGTAGCGAAGCAATTGGTGATGACCCACAACCTTAATTTAAATTAGCCAGTCAACATTTATTGACTGGCTTTGAACATTTTTATGTTCGATTTTACTTTAAAAAACCTGATACCAAATTCATAACATTTTGAATATCACCATTGGCTTCAGTGTGATCTGTTGCATCACCTTGTGGTGTCAGTGAATCAATAATTTGCGGTAATACAGTAGATATTGCGCCATACACTTCATTGGTCGGAACATTGGCTTGTTGGGCAACTTGTTCAACTTGCTGGCCACCAAATAAACTCTGGATTTGCTCTACATTTACCGCTCCATTACCTTGTGACGGATCGACCCAGCTTTGAACCTGCCCACCTAAACCTGCGCCTTGCAATTTAGCTAAAGCACCTTGTAGGCCACCATTTTGTTGAATCCAACCTAAGACCAATGGCACAACTGCAATCAATAAAGAAGAGGCATTAAAGCCACCCGCTTGTGGTGCTTGTTGTTGTCCACCTGTCAAACCACCTAAAACTGAACCAAGTACGCCACCCAATCCACCTTGTGATTGTTGTTGCTGTCCCCCCAAGCCACCGAGTACTGAACCAAGTACCCCGCCCAATCCACCACCTAGCCCGCCTTGTGATTGTTGTTGTCCGCCAAGTGCTTGCTTTGCCAGAATTTCCACAATATTGGTTAAATCTGTCATGAGTTTTCCTTTTTTAAGTTTTATGAGACAAGTACAGCATACTTGGCTTTATCAGATTCACCAAAATTGGAATTGTTAAATTTTGCAATAGCTTAAGGCTAGTTTTATAGGCAAAATAAACCCACTACCAACGAAATTTATTCCAGTTTTCTGGATTGGCCCAAAACTTAGCGTTAAACCAATCTGGTACATGTTTATAGGTCAAAATATTAAATTGCCAAAGTGCAAAATCATTTTGATGTAATGTTTTATCAATCAGTTGGGTAAAACCAAGCGATCTGAGCAACCGTTCATCTTTTAGCTGACATGCGACAACAATTCGTTTTGCCAGTAAATCACGTAACTTGACCAATAACTGGGATTTCTGTAAATCGGTGATCCCAGACATTTCATCTGTATCTAAAAGTACAAATCCTAAATCATATCGTTGCGTAAAAGGCAGACTTAAAAACTCAGATACGTTAAAATAGGACCATTGAATCGAATAATTTGTTGGGTATTGCGCCAAATTTTGCCCAATACATAATGCAGTTTGAATTGGCTGTTCTTGCGATAAATCGTCTAGCATTGAAGTGATGACATTTTGCTCAGCCATAACTGCACCTTTTTTGAAGCGAGTAATTAAACATGGAACTACAAGGCATTTGTCATAAAATGCATGCAGGTCTTAAAGACCTTAGTGTAACTGATCAACAAACACATAAGGCAAATGTTGAATATAAATTTATATTAGATCGCTCAGAAACCGAGCTACCATTTAGTTTAGGCCAGGAAATCGAGATTGAAGCGACAGGAAATATTTATTGCGTTTCTTGTGGAGCTAAAACACCAAAGTCTTACTCTCAAGGCCACTGCTTTAAATGCATGAAAACCAAGGCATCTTGCGACATGTGTATCATGAAGCCTGAAACTTGTCATTATCATTTAGGTACTTGCCGTGAAGATGATTTTGCTCATGAAGTTTGCTTTCAACCGCATATTGTATATCTAGCAAATTCAAGCGCTTTAAAAGTCGGAATAACTCGTTTAGGTCAAATGCCAACACGCTGGTTAGATCAAGGTGCGACCCAAGCATTACCTATTTTAAAAGTCGGTTCGCGACGTCTTTCTGGTCAGCTTGAAGTCATGTTTGGAACGCAGGTTGCGGACAAAACGGATTGGCGTAAACTGCTTAAAGGTGAAGCTGAACCGATTGATCTAATTGAAATTCGTAATGAATTGATTCAAGAGTTTTCCCCAAAGATTCAAAGTATTCGCAATGAGTTTGCGCAAAATCTTGAGTTTAATGAAACGGTCGAATTGTTAGAAAATGAATTACCCCGTGAATTCATCTACCCTGTCGACATTTATCCTGAAAAAGTTAAATCACACAATTTAGATAAAACCCCAATCATTCGGGGCAAGCTACAAGGAATTAAAGGCCAATACTTGATTATGGATACCGGTGTCATCAATATTCGTAAATATACAGGTTATGAACTTAAAGTTCGGGCGGAATAATTTTTCACACCCAAACCCAGAAATTTATTTATACATACTCCTCTTTATCTTAGATTTAGAGGAGTTTTTATTGGTTAAAGGTTTTCTATATCCAACCTGTCAAAAAACTTAGACAAAAGAATATAATTTCTCCTAATTAATATTTTTAATTAAATCAATTAGATGAAATAAACAAATTGTTTGATTAAAAAAACCGCAATGCCACACCTTTCATTCAAGGTTTAAATACCTTTGCGTAGGCGATACCCCACTAACTTGATGGAAATCACTGGTTTGAATAATTAGATGCTTTGACAATAGGGCGATTAATAAAAATTTCCAGCAACTCGATAAGCAAACGGATATTTGCTTAATCAGTTGTTAGCTTTAAAAATCAAGCTGTTAAAATTGCTAAAATCGCCTGAGCCGGATCTTCACTATTTCCAGCCAAAAGTTGTTTGTGCATGGTGATTAATTGCATCACCTGAATTTGTGCAGTTTCAATATTCATTAATTTTTCAATTTGATTGGCCAAATTTTCTGATGTGGCATCTTGTTGAATAAGCTCTTGAATCACTTTTTTGCCCGCAATAATATTCGGCAATGAATAATACGGAATTTTCACTAAAAATTTAGCAATTACATAAGTTAACCAATTCAACTTATAAAAAGTCACCATTGGACGATGTAACAATAATGCTTCAAGTGTCGCTGTCCCCGATGCCAAAGCCACAATATTGGCAGCATTCATGACCTGACGACCAATTTTTGATTCTTTATCGGTATTTTCCAGTAAATGAATTTTTGCGACTAAGTCACTTGGATAATGCTTTAATAATTCCTGAATTTGCTGTTTGCGTAACTCATTAATTGCAGGAATTAAAAACTGATAATCTGGATATTTTTGATAAAGAATTTTTGCTGCATCCAAAACCAACGGCCCAAGTCGTTCAATCTCACCACGCCGACTTCCTGGTAACAAGGCAATATGCTTTTGACTGATATCTAAACCAAGCTCTTGCTTTGCATCCAAAATTGGATTTTGTAATGGCAATTGACCTGCCAATGGATGTCCAACAAAGGCTGCTGGTACGTCATATCGTTGATAAAAGCCTTTTTCAAAAGGAAATAGACAAAGCACCAAATCTATACTGGCCTTGATGCCATGTACCCGTCCTTGTCGCCAAGCCCATACAGATGGACTGACATATTGCACCGTTTTAATCGGCAAATTTTTCTGTTTTATGCTTTTTGAAAGGCGCAAGTTAAAGTCTGGTGCATCAATACCGACAAAAACATCTACGGGATTGGCAGACCATTTCTCGACCAGACCATCACGTACAGCAAATAATTTTTTTAAATCCTTAAGTACTTCAACAATCCCCATCACAGATAAAATATCCATTGAATAAAAACTGTTAAATCCTTCTGCAATCATTTGAGGACCACCAATCCCTTCAAATTCAGCATCAATACCCTGTTCACGAAAACTACGAATAAGTTTTGCGCCTAAAGTATCCCCTGATACCTCACCTACGACAATTCCAATTTTAAGCTTTCGATTTTGCAAGATATTCTTCCTGATCAGCACTATAAGCGCATCATAGCATATTCATAGGATTTAATCGTGAATACTCAAACTGGATGCTGGCTTGGAAAATGGGGAAATTTATATAACAATTCATCTAATTTTCTATCGTTATTTTATTTTCTATTTATATTTTCAATTGCACGACTATTGTAAGCCCACCTCACCAACAATAAACTAAGCAATAATTATTATCATTTAAGATAAGCAATGCTAAATCCTCTCCCACACAGTTTTAAGTTCTCTATTCTTAGTTTAGCGGTACTCATTGCCCAGCAGAGTTTTGCTGAAGATATTGAAAATCTACCCACAATTTCAGTTCAAGCCACGGCTGATCAAACTGAATTAAGCTCCGAACAATCAAAATCTTATATCGTTAAAAAATCTGCAAGTGCTGCCAAGCTGAATATTCCTGTCAAAGAAACACCACAAACAGTGAATGTTGTTACACGTCAGCAATTAAATGATTTTGCACTCAATAGTGCACGTGAAGCTTTAAGTAATACCCCAGGTATTACTGTCAGCAGTCAAGAAACCGAACGTTCAACCTACACTGCCCGTGGTTTTGAAATATCAAATATTTTAACAGATGGCGTTGGCTTCCCTTCTAGCAGCTACAATTATAATAATACCAATCCTGATACATATTTTTATGATCGTATTGACGTGATTAAAGGTGCAGATGCCTTAACCAATGCTTTTGGTGATCCAAGCGCAACAATCGATTATATCCGTAAGCGTCCTACTCAAGAATTTCAAGCCAATGCTGGGCTAAGTTATGGCTCTTGGAATACCCAACGCTATGAAGCAGATGTTTCAGGTGCATTAAATAAAGAAGGCAGCATCCGCGGACGTTTGATGGGTTATGAGCAAACTGGAGATTCTTATCTAGACCGTTATTCATCTGAGAAAAATGGATTTTCTGGCATCATTGATGCGGATTTAAGTGATAGCACGTTATTAACTGTCGGTTATAGCCAACAACAGAACAAACCTAATGCAAATAATTGGGGTGCTTTACCACTTCTCGGTGCAGATGGGAAACAACTTTCCTATGAGCGTAATTATAATCCCAATCCAGATTGGACATATTGGGATAATAAGTCACAAAATGCTTTTGCTGAGTTAAAGCAAAAAATTAATGACAAGTGGACAGCTAAGCTGAGTTATAACTACACCCAAACCGACCATAACAGTAACTTACTCTATTATTTCGGTTATCCTGATCAAAATGGAGCAGGTGTAGCCCTCACCGCTTGGGGCGGAAAAGAAAGTCTAAAAAGTCATTTTGCCGACTTAAATCTACAAGGCTCATATTCATTATTTGGCCGTGAACACGAAGCGACACTGGGTTATAGTTATCTACAAAATAAACAGTATGATCAACAGACGTCAGGCACAATTAATGACAGCAATATCAATAATAATCAAACCACAGACTGGGCAAGCTGGACACCTCAATCAGTCACTTGGTCAGCATTTAGTGATGCGGCAAACTATACCCAAAAGCTCAATTCTGTATATGCGGCAACACGACTACACTTAAACGATGATTTGAAACTTTTACTCGGTTTAAATTATGTTCAAGCTAAAAGTGAAGGTGAAAGTTACGGTTCATCAATGGCCTATGATGAAAACAAAGTATCTCCTTATGCTGGCATTACCTATAACTTTAGCCCTGAATACACAGGTTATCTAAGCTATACCTCTATTTTCCGCCCACAATCTGGAGTGGGTACTGATAATAAAGCACTCAAACCAGTTGAAGGTGAAAGCTATGAGGCAGGTATTAAAAGTTCATGGCTAGATGACAAACTCACTGGAACTTTGGCGGTGTTTCGAACAGAACAAAGTAATTACCCTTTGCGCAATTCAGATGGAAATATTCTCAATCGAAAAGTTGAAACCAGTGATTTACGCTCTCAAGGGGTAGAAGTTGGTTTGGCTGGGCAATTAACAGATCACTTAAATATTGCATTTGGTTATAGCCAATTTAGCTTAAAAGATTTAAAAAATGGTGGAGAGGCTCGTACTTACAACCCGAACCAAACCATTAATCTTTTAACGACTTATACTATTCCTGCTATACCTAAACTGAAAATTGGTGCAGCTTTACAATGGCAAGAGGCGACTAAGCAGTATGATTCTTCGGTAAAGAATACAATTACCCAAGATGCTTATGCTTTAGTGAATATGATGAGCAGCTATGACTTGAATAAGCATATTTCGCTACAGGCAAATGTAAACAACGTGACAGACAAAAAATATTTATATAGCTTTCCAGATGGTCAGGCTTTTTATGGCCCATCTACAAACTATAGTGTTGCTGTAAAATTTAAATACTAATCTGAACTCGCCTTAATCTTTTTATGATTGAGGCGTTTTCAATTGCAAGAAAGTGATCGTTATGCAGATTGTGCTCTACCCTTTATCAGTGCTCTTTCGTTTTATACTGGCTTTTGGTATGGGCTATCTGTGCAGTTATTTAGTATCCTTAACTTTAATTGACGTGTTTTATCCTTATTTTGCCAAGGCTGAATCTATTTATTTGGCAGCATTTAGCGCACTTATTTTTTACATTTTTTTTGTGATTCTAAGCTTTTGTATTCATTCTTTAAAGAAGCTTACGCTGATCAGCCTAGCTCTGGTCGCTACTTTTTTCCTATTTTCCAAGTTTATAGGTTAACTCATGCATAAATCTGTTCGTCAATCTATGGCATGGTTACACTCTTGGATCGGGCTTACCTTCGGCTGGCTGTTATTTGCAATTTTTTTGACAGGTTCTGCAACATATTATCGCCATGAAATTAGTATGTGGATGCAACCACAATTCGCAAGTATGCAAATCAAACAGGAATCCGCTATACAGTCTGCGTTTGCTTATTTGCAAAAAAATGCCCCAGATGCAAAAAGTTGGTATATCGGCGTTGCAAATCAGAATACCCCTGCAAATAAAATTTATTGGCAAAAAGCCGATGGTGGTTATGAAAGTAAAACTTTAGATGCCAATACAGGTAAAGAATTGAGTCTTTCTGCCACACAAGGCGGTGATTTCTTCTATGGGTTTCATTATCAGCTTTATGGAATGCCTTACTCGATTGGTCGTTTGATTGTCACCTTTGCAGCGTTAATTATGTTTATAGCCTTGATTTCAGGCATTATTACCCATAAAAAGATATTTACAGATTTCTTTACCTTAAGAGTATTTAAAGGTCAGCGTTCATATTTAGATTTTCATAATGTAAGTTCGGTAATAGCATTGCCCTTTTTCTTAACCATTACATTTACCGGCTTAGCGATCTTTTTCTATCTGCTTTTCCCCGCAGGGATGAAAAAAGCCTATCCAGATAATCCATATCAGTATTTTGATGAAATTCGTCATGTTTCAACTGCAAACAAGGCTCAACACGCACAGCCGAAGAATATGTTATCTATTCAACATTTCCTGCAACAAACCCAACAGCAATGGGGAAAAACTAATATTGATAACATTACCGTAGATCAACCCAATACACAGCTTGCTAAGCTCACGATTACTGCCTTAGAAGATCATTCGATTACTCGTAATCAAGCACAACTTAGCTTTAATGGCGCTACAGGTGGTTTAATTGGGAATACCCGTAATAACAGTGCAATTGCAACATTAAATGCCAGTATGTACGGACTGCATATGGCGAATTTTGCCCAACCTTTATTGCGTTTAGGCTTATTTTTCTCTGGCCTCTTAGGTTGTGCAATGATTGCCTCTGGCTTATTGCTCTGGAGTTTAAAACGACAATTACAAAAGAAAAATGATGATTTTCACGTTGGGCATTATCTGGTAAACCGACTCAATACCACGATGATTATTGGTTTACCCATTGCGATGTTGGGTTATTTGTATGCCAATCGTTTTGTACAACTTCAATCAGATACACCGAATTATGAAGTCTATACATTTTTTACTTTGTGGTTATTCAGTTTTATTATTGCGCTCTGCACAAAACAACAATATCTCTGGAAAACTCAGCTCAAGCTGCTAATTGCCATGACATTAGCCTTGCCTATTTTAAATGTCTATTATCTGATTTCTAATCAATATATTCATTCATTACAGGACTATTGGTTATTTTTACGTGTGGACTTAATGATCTGGTTATTTGCCATTTTAGCGATTTTTTTACATCAAAGAATCACACCGATTCAAAACAAAGCTGTGGCGAAGATCAAGAAAAAGCTAGAACAAAAACAATCACAGGAATCTGTATCATGATATTGGCATTTGCATTTCTCCTGATCCTGATTGCCAGTTATAGCTTATATTTGATCAGTTCAAAGCAGATCACCAAGACTCAGAAAAGTAAATTGTCTGTTTTAGCGCAACATGTGAAACTGGTAAAAGTTATCGCGTTTGCGTTGATCATCTCGGCTTTATTTTTATTCAGTGTAAATTATGGCAATAGCATCTCTTTTGTGGCCTTATGTATACTGAGTAGCCCAATACTGTTTGGATTGATACTCTTTGTAAATGACTTAAAACCCAAAATTAAAAAGTAGACATCTAGCGTTTTAATACTGCTAGCTAAGTTTGATTAGTTTTTTAGGATGCTCAATGGCTAAGCTATAATTCATTGGGCAATCCTGATTAAACCGATAAATTTTTTTAACAAGGTTTAGGCGCAATATAAATCGTTTTTATTCGATATAAATAACTGGTGTATTTCCACGAAAAATACACAATCTACATTACACCGCTATTCTCCCAATTTCTGCAGAATTTGTCTTAAAATAATTTAAGCTGTTCAGGTTGTAACTGCATTTCAATATTTTACAATTTAATCAATCTATAAAATTTCCCCGAGGATTTTATGTTGCTGCAATGGTTTGATTCAATTTTAATTTACAATCAATGATTTAAAAAATTTAAACAAATCTTAGTGCAATAAATAGCGTAAAATTATTTTTATTTATTTCAATTTTTTGATGATATTGAAAATAATTATATTTTAACAATGAATGAAGCCGTGAGTGTACTCAAACTATGAAATTCCCTTTCTTAGAAATTCTGCACTCAGCTTAAATCGAAGTAGATTTTTAAAAATTAAAATAGACAGAATTAATTGATTTAAGAGCTTTTCATCATCTGTCTGTGCCTCCTTACTAACCCTAAAAGTATCTTTCTCTCAAGTATTTCATCTTCAGTAAATGACAATGAATCAACCAATAACTCTATAGGCAATGAACTATTTTCAATTAAAAAACAGTCTTGATCTGTAGACCATTCAGGAAGTATTGTAACTTTTTTACGCTTGCGCCTTTGATGCATATAAACACCTTACTTTAAAAACTATGAATTTACTTGCTCATCAACCCAAGATAAGAATTTGTATTTATTACTTATTTCAGGTGCACTCATTATTAAAATATTTTTTTTATTTCCAAACTTACCGGATACTTTATTAGAATTATTAAATTTAAAGTCAGTTTCATCTCCTTCATTTAAAGCTTTGAAATATGCAACAATTTTCTCGGACTTGGTCTTACTCTTGAAGTCCGGTGTCAAAAGTAAAAAATTATAGATCTGCTCTAAAACACACATATAGTTACTACTTTTCATAAAAACCTTAATTATAGATTATTAATGAGATAATTTACTGTAAAGAAATTAGCCAACTATAGAACAAATATATTCGATAGTTGGCTATATAAAATACTATGATTTTCCACGAGATATAAAACCAATAATTGCTAAAATAACAGCTACAACTAGTAGAATTACAGCAAAATCTTTCGATAGACCAGCAACTCCACCAAAACCTAATAAACTAGCAATTAATGCTATAACTGCAAAAATTATCGCCCAACGAAACATACATTATTACTCCTAAAATATTTAATTTTTTTTGATTTAAATAAAATTTATCTAAATCAATCTATATAAAAACCTATTCTTTATATAGCTTATCAGAAATAAAAAACCTATTTATTTCTTGATTCTTTAGTTTTGGCATAACAATCTTAATTAAAAAAAGAACTGAACAGGAAATAAGAAGCATTCCTATAACTTCAATTGAATAACTAATCATGAATAATAGACTATAAAAGCCAAAGAAAAATAAAAGACTTAAAAATACTTTTTTTAGATATAAGGTCATAATAAGACCATATAACATTGCCGAAAAGAATACATTAAACTTTTTATGTATTCCTAACTTGTCAAAAATTATGATTATTAAACATATAATTAAAACTGAGATAATAAATATAAAAAAATTTTTTAAAATTAACATTTCATTTCCTCTACTTTAGATTTAATAAAATGCTTCCCCCTTAGTAGAGCAACTAAGGGGGAAGACTACCCCAATACACCATCTATTATTATGCTCATTAATTTTATAACTTCTTATTCTAATTTAAGTGTAAGCGACCACATCTTAAACTAATATTCAGTTGTATATTAATAATAATGAACACGTATGGTGTATGAACGCAGTATATATAAATCAAAAATTCAGGCTGTAATCTCTGGCTTACATGATTGTGAGAAATTTCGTACATTTGTTTATTTTTTAACCTATTAATATTTAAAAAATTAGAATTATTTCATTTATTTTCATAAAGTTAATTTTAATAAACTATCACTTCAACACAATATATTAACAATTAACTTAAGTAAAAGTAAAAAAAGTTTACATTACATTTTTTTTTGATCGTTTTTATTTTAAATTGGCTTCAATCCTAACTATGTTGTAAACTTTTAAAGTTACTATTCTTTCTATGTGGAAACATAAAGTTTACTAATAAAATTAAATAGTTATCACACACCATCAGTAACAAATCAAACTGGATGAATTCATAATGGAATTTGTAAGGGTTTTATACGCTAGTAAAGCGACACAAGCGCACCCTGAACTTAAATCTGATCTAATTGATATTCTTAACACTGCTGTTGATTTTAATTCTCGTCATGAGATTACAGGAGTTCTTTACTATGGACATGGATATTTTGTCCAATGTCTTGAAGGTAGCAAGAGTAAAGTTAATGATCTTTTTTATAACCGCATTTTAAAAGATCCACGTCATCAAAATTGTGAAATTCTCTATCATGAGAAATGCGATGTTGGATTATTCAAACATTGGAATATGAAATTTGCACCTGTTAACAAAAGATTAGGTGACTTTTTTCAAGAACACCATCTTGATGATTTTAACCCATTTCTTCTTTCAAGTAACACTATTCCTTCATTCATAGACCTTTTAGCTTCGGAGTATGCTCATGAACCATATAATTTTGAAATCGATGAGTAATTCATTAGTCTATTTTGAAAACGTTAATATAGATGATAAATCATGATTCGTTTGTGCTACGCAAGTACAAGAAATGAATCAACTAATGACCTCATAGAAGATTTAAATGATATTTTGAATACTGCTCGAGATTTTAATTCGAAAAACAATGTTTTTGGTGTGCTTTACTATGCTAATAACTTTTTTTTCCAGTGTCTTGAAGGTGAAAGATCAACTGTACTAGAGCTATTCCATAACATTAGAAATGACGCTAGGCATAAAGATATTATTGAATTCAAAAATGTAGAAATTGACCAAATTAGTTTTAAAAACTGGTCAATGAAATATGTTCAAAAGTGCTCAAAAGCAGAGATCTTCTTTAATCGTTTAGGTTACGACTCGTTCACTCCTACTGCTTTAACCGAAGACAATTTAGATGCCTTCTTAAATGAACTCTTAAATGAAAAGCAGACTCGGCTTCGAAAGCGAGTTGGTTTAAACCAACGTGGAATATCTAATTTTCTTTAATAAAAAAAGACGAACGTAAGTTCGTCTTTTTTACAAAAATTTATAGCTTAACAGAATGACTTGTTCCAAGCTGCTCTGTTTCACGTGATATTGACGCTTTTGCTACTTTGAAAAGAGTTACAAATTTTCCTGCACCTTTCCAGTATTGTGCACCATTACATATTACACGTACTAATTGAATATTTGGATCCGACTTTCCTTGTTCAAAAAAAGTTCCATACGAAGCGGAGGACCACAATTGATCAAGCACCTCTTAATCTTGGACACATTCTGCAATTCCATTAATTGAGACATAATCATTTTTTAAATTTTCCAATTTTAACATTCTCATGTAAATTGAAATACCAATATCTCCTCAATATAAAAATTTAAATAGTTTCTTAGTGTTAATTAAATATTTTAATTATATGATAAAAAATTATTATTCATGAATAATTTATTTTTTTGTTATCATTGATGCTTACAACTTTGAACTGGTAATCTTTATGAGTAATATTTTGATTTACCACAGCACGGTCTAATTGATCCCACAATTCAAAGTGAAAAAAATCAGAAGTTTCAGAGTAAATCCAAAACCATAAAATAGACCTATCCTTTTTTATAGGGTCATAAGTGGTATCTTTAACTTTTACCAATTTATGTAAATGAAAATTTTCATCTTGAAGTACTATTTCTTGAATATCCAATAGAAGATTTCCGTCGATCTTAATTGATTAGGAATATAACCTATTTTTAATTTTTTTTTAAATATGGTTTCAGATAAAATATGTAAACTAATTTTTCTTAATTTTGTTCAATGTACTGATATTAAACATCAATTAACTCTTATGAAATTATTTTATCCAGTTAATTTTTATATATTAAATAACTAACCAATAAATTATTGTAATACAATTAAAAACGAAATTTAAAATTTATAATAAATTGATTAACTCATGTGCTCAAACTATCAAACTCCAAAAATAACAGCATTTGTTCAATTAGGAATCGAACTCAATGCAATGGATTATCCTTTAAAGTCACACGTTTATCCGTTATACCCTGCTCCAATTATTATGAAAGAGTTTAACCTAGATTTATGAAGATTTGCACTAATTCCAAAATGGGCTGAGGATACAAAGTTAGGGACACACCTATAATACTTGAACTGAAACTATAGTTGAGAAGCCTAACTTTCGACATGCTTGACTTATAGCAAGTTTTACTTTGTGCCGGTTCAAGAATTTGATGATCTCAAGTGCATCGATGGTAAAAGCCATTTGTACAGAATTCACCGTAAGAACGACTACCATTCGCTGTTGCAGAAACTCACGATGATTAGTTAATTAAAAAATAATAATATTTTTTCAATGATTACAATCAATTCTGACAATCATCCTTTCATGAAGCAATTTTATGCGCCTACCGATGAAAAAAGATCAATCATAGTCATATCAAGAGAATATCGAAAAGACTGCTTGAATATTGATAAAGAAAATGCACACGAAAATTTCTTTGAAATGCGTGATGATTTTCCGCTTTCCCTCGTGAACACTCATCTGAAGTAGCCAAACAAAGTGACCTTTTTTAAATTAAGACTGTTTATCCACATAGTTTAAATTTGAAATTAAAAACTATTACATTTAATATCTTGAATACGTAACTTATTCAAGTGGTATTTTTTATGAATATTGAATTAAATTCAAAATTATCGAAAGCTAAACTTCAAAAGCTTAAAGATGCAAGTCTAGATCACTTGAAAAGCTCTAAAGTTATTGATATCAGAGCACATTCATCTAAATTAAAATGTCCATCTGACCTATCTAGAATATCGTCATTTCAGGCAATCACTAAGTATTCTATTCCATTAGTTTTAAATAAAATTACTGCAGATTCCTCCTCAGTATTTGAGAATTATATAGACAAAACTGTTGACATGGATGATCTGCTTATTTCAAATAAGGAAGCTACATTCATTGTTCAAGTTGAGTCGTATTCGATGAAAGACATTGGAATTGATATCACTGACTATTTGATTATCGATAGAAGTATTCGATCACAGCACCAAGATATTGTTATCGCATTCATTGACAATGATTTCACTGTGAAAAGAATGATGATTACACAACGGATGTCACATGATGAATTGTTTAATATTTTTCATAATGAAAATGATCTTAGAAATTTGCCTGCAGTGTGGCTCAAACCTGAGAATATTGAGTACAAACCAATCCTCCCCCGCAATGAACAAGAATTAGTAATTTGGGGTGTTGTCACCAAAATTATTAAGAACTTTAAATGATACATGAAGAAAAGATATTTGTTCTTATTGATATCAATAATTGCTATGTCTGGTCTGAGCGTTTCTTTAACCCGAAGCTAAATAATGTCTTGGTGATAGTTTTATTAAATAACAATGGTTGCGCAGTAGCTCGAAGTAACTAAGTCAAGGCTATGGGGATTAAAATGAGCCTCCATTTTTTCAAATCAAAGATGCTGTCCAGAAAAATTGTTTTCAAGTTCCTTCAAGTAACTATGCGATATATGCTGAGATGTCACGTCGATTTCATTCATTTTTTGCCAGTTATTTCGCACCACCCGAACTCGAGATTTATTGAATTGATGAGTGTTTTCTAGATCTATCAAGTTTTAAGCATAATTATAATCTTGGTGATTGATTATCGCCAAGGAATGCACGAACGTATTCAACAATGAAGCGGATTGCCTGTCTCAGTATGAATTGGTTCCAACAAAACAGAAGCAAATATCGCTAATCAGAAAGCAAAAAAGGGAAAGCGATTTAATGGAGATTATGATTTAGCAAGCATGGCACAGAAACATCCTGATTACTTGTGTTTGTTTATAGAAGTAGGTGAAAGTATAAAATGTTGTTATAAAACAAATGCTTGAAAAAATAGCCCTTACATTGAAGGACTACTTTTTCGAGCATCTGTTAACGTGTTACTCTTTCCCAAGCATCTTTAACTGCATGTTTTGCTTCTTCCCATTTTAAACGAGACTCTCTTTTAGTCTTTTCCCATTGAAGCTTAAGATCAGCTTCAACTTCTTCAAATTTTGTTTCATAAGGATAATTGCTTCTAGAAGTGTACCCTAGTTGATAGGCATCACGATAATCACGATCGTAATCTACATTATCATATAAGTTAACCGTGTCTTTAAAGTAAGGCCGCGTATTATAAGTCTCACGCCAATAAACATCCTCATCTGTTGGATTTACAGCTTCAGAAATACTTTTCCCTGCTAATCCTCCAACAACTGCTCCTACTACTCCCCCGACTGCAGCACCTACAGGTCCGCCAACGGCTCCAATAGCTACACCACTTGCTGCGCCACCTGCTGCACCAACACCTGTGCCAATTGGGTGAGCTCCTGGCTCACCTGAAATAGGGTCAGCATTTAGTTGCTTACGTTGTTCTTTACTCATATTTTGAACAACTTCATTATCTATATTAGAATTTGACATATTTAATCCTCTATTTGATAAAAATTATTAATCCAGATACTCAGTCAACGATAATCATCCTAGATTAATTATTTTCATTCAATATTACTATTTGTTATAGTTTGAAGAACAGTTTGTATAAAACAGAATTAAGTAAATTAAAATAAAACATGTTCAAAACCACAGCACTGTTGAATATTATCGCTTTTAAAACTTCTTAAATAAAAAACATTAAATTACAATATAAAACACTAAAACCTCACTTTGATAAATTAAAAATAAATAATTATAAAACATAAAGTTAAAATAAAATATCTCAACAACATCATTAAAATCAAAGCGAATAATCATATACTTCTCAATAAAGTTTTTAAATTATAATTGCATCACAAAAAATAAAGGAACCAAACATAATATATCAAAGCAAGTGAGAAAAAAATCACATTACCATTAGTTTTATATCTGTTTACAAATATAATTTTTTAAATTAAATAACTCTTTAAACCTTACATTCTTAACTCAATAAAACTTAAAGCTTAAAAATACTTACATCATTATCTTTTTTTAAGTTTTAGACTGGTATCTCAACTTGAACAATAAATAGGCAAACATTATGAGTAACGTTAATGCTAACGATATTAAAGAACATGCTTCAGTAATTGCTTCATGTGGTACACAGATCGGTAAAGTCGATCATCTTGAGGGAAAAGATTCCATTAAATTGACACGAAGTGATGATGAACATAATGAACATCACCTGATTCCATTAAGTTGGGTGAGTGAAATTAAAGATGGAAATGTAATTTTGAATAAAAATTCAGAAGAAGTAAGAAATCAGTGGCAAACATTGTAGGCTTTACCTAAATTAATTTGCTATTTCAAAAATGCCAATCAATTTGATTGGCATTTTTATCATCATTATATTACCGATTTTATAAGTAGAAATTATCAAATTTAACATAATTGGTCCCATATTAATTAGTCCTCGCTCCGAAGGCCATGCTTCCTTTAATGCTTCGGCATCAACTGCTCTTGCCACTTCTCGATAATTACAGATGGACTTTTCCAATAAGTCACCACTTGTATTGGTGTGTTCAGTGCTAGTGCCTATTTGCCGTGCTGCACAAAGATTGAAATGTTCAAAAGTCCCTAAGCAACTTAAATTTGAGAATCACCTCGGGTTTCGGTTTGCCTAATTTGGTGAATCTATATAACCACAACATACATGCATCTATTTCATTCACCTGGCTTTCAAAACTCGTTGCGCTTAGTTTATTTCCTAATGTTTGATGCAATGTAATTTGTTTCAATTACAATTTCCATTTACTGTGTTTAAGATTGAAAAGTAAACATACACATTTATGGTTCACATAAAACTGAATTAGCTAAAAACCTAAATGATGACTATCAAACTAAAGCATTTAGAACCATGTTAGCCTTCATCAATAATGACTAACAACTTACTAAACTCTAAAGGCTAAAATCGTTTTTCAACTGAAATATATCTTTGTAATGTTTACCAAGAGGAATTTAGGCATACTCTTTGTATTTGAAGAATTGTCAGGCTAGTCTCAGTTGACCACATGCCTCATGTCTGAAATCATGAATTTTTTAATCTTCAATTTCCAATATTCTACTTGCATTTTTAAAGTTAGATGCGATAGTTCGAAGTATGATTGTTAATTCATCACCAAAAGCATATTTTAGTATTCTTACTCGAACATCTGGATACATAAACATATTTATCAATACTCTTATCTCGATTCTAGTTTATCAAATCATAATGACCATTAAATATATTAGGATTAAGTTTAATCGCTTTTTCACAATCTTCGATCTATTTTTCTGCTATTTTACGAGAGATGAATCTTTTACTTTCAATGAAAGCTGGGAGTCTTTTCTGTTAATTCTAATTTCAGCCATCAGTAAGGCTTCTTTGTCTAATTGAACCCATAATTTTACGCCATTTCTGCTTTATTAATTATGGCGTAAATATTAACAAAATAAACTTATTATCCGCTTTAATTAAATTAAATTAAATTAAATTAAATTTATCTTAAAAACAATAACTTAAAAAAACTAAACATCATTGTATTGTTTTACTCACTCCTTAAAACTTAAATTATGTAATATCAAGTAATGGGCTTGGTGATATTTCATTTATTACGAAAGCTACCATAGTAATTTCCGCAATGGTTGGTCCATATGCACAACAGGTTTCAATAAAATAAACTTCTGCTGTAAGAGTTCGATATTAGATTAATCTAATAAATTATTGATGAAAAATGTTATATATAGGAAACAATTGAAAATTTCAAGAAAGTGTAGCGCATTATAGAGAAAGAAAAATTGTATATCCGTAATATAAACACAATCCAATTTAAAACATTTAAGCATTCCACTTACATAAATTTATCCTTACATATTAAATAAATTCAAACATAATTAAACAAAGACCTATTAATTTCGATAAAATACAATTGATCTTTTTTTAAAAAATAAACTTTTCCTTCTCTGAAACTGACTTCTAAAACCTCATAATTTAAAACACCACTTAGTGATTGTATTTCTATCACACAATCTTTGAGTTTAATTTCATTAACATTATTAGACTTCACTGTCCTATAATATAAAATTTTAACAATTGTTGTTTTTTTAGGATTTTTTTTATTTTGGGCTATTGCTAATCTACTTATTTTTAAATTTTCAGTAACTTTCATTTAATTTTCCTTTATTTTTATTGCATTACATGACTGAGATATCAATCTTTGAATTACCGTTCGACTTACTTCATATTGTTTTGCTATAGAATAAACACTCTGACCTTTTTTAAACTTCTTTATAATTTCAGATTTCTGTTTCGAATCTAAAATCTCAGGCCTTCCGATTACTTTCTCTTTATTACTTTTATTATTTTTATTACTTTTTTTAGACTTTTTAAGATTTTCTTCAAACTCACAACTCATTTTAATAAAATGAATAAATATTTTTTTCATATCTCCAGTAATTTCATTTTTTGAAAATCTTAAACATATTAATCTTATTCTTTTTTTAAAAATCAAGCCTAAACTAAAATCAATTTCATTAAAATCACTACCCAAGGAATCTAAATCATTAATAAACAGCATATCTCCACTCTCCATAGAGTGATTAATTAAATTTATAAATTTGTCTCTATATTTAACTGGTATATCAATTTTAACCTGTTCATAAACCACCCTACTTTTAGGTATTTCATAACTAATATTTGATGATAAATATACATCACAATCATTAATCACTTTAAGATCATCGATTCGATAATACGCATAGACTCGCACTTAACATTCCATAATACTATAAGTTGAAACAATAAAATTATATTCTTAATTTCTATTTATCAATACCCATTTACGACAAAATGCATATTAAAAAAATAAATAACACATTTAAATTTCAATTATTTAACTGTAATAAAAATGTAATATTAATAAAATTAAAAATAATTCAATACAATATTTTAATAAATAAAATATATAAAACAATATCTTATTTTAAACACC
The DNA here is from genome assembly GCF_058242925.1 of Acinetobacter sp. LipI_19. Classification (NCBI taxonomy): domain Bacteria; kingdom Pseudomonadati; phylum Pseudomonadota; class Gammaproteobacteria; order Moraxellales; family Moraxellaceae; genus Acinetobacter; species Acinetobacter sp. LipI_19. Next base: position 1,313,532 of record NZ_JBZAYK010000001.1, on the reverse strand, counting down.
ATAAATACCTCACTTATTAAAAAATCAAAAAAATTAATTAAGATAAACTTTACGTTCTATTTTAGCCAATAAAATACAATATTTTATTAACAAAATAATATTCATTTAAAAAAATATACTCCACATATTTAACATAGCTTAAAACTCTACTTGAATAGTTACTGTATCGTTGTAATTTCCAGCAGGTAAATTATCAGGATTGGTTTCTAGGATTTTTGTTGTAAATGCATAACTTTGTTGCGTTATACCATTATAGTTTCCTGCGTTTGTAGTTGCATTGGCACTCGACCATCTCTCACTTGCATTATTACCCCAACGCTCTGTCGTTGCATTTTTATAAATTTCATATGTTAAATAATTATTGCCATTATTAGACTTCATTGCACGTTGATTGCCATTTTGCGGATATAAACCATTATTTAAACTTACATAATATGGTGTTTTTACAGAACAGCGTATTCCCATCGAGGTATTCACTGGTTTAAAAGCTGTCGCAAAAGGAGCTGTCCCAAAGTTAACGTCATTGGTCGCAATGCGACAATCAGGTAAAACTTCAACACTCAAATCCAATGATGCATCTTTACCAGTCCCCCAATTAAAACCAAAACCCAAAAAACCTCTATTAAAGCCTGGGCTTTCATAAAAGAGCCCGGCACCTATAAATGCAAAAGCTGGCACAGAGTGATACCATTTGACTTTAAATGGCGTTTCAGCTCGATATATCCCAGGCGATACAGTTTGTCCAGGATTAATCTTTGCATAAAATGGTAATGAGCCTTCTGGTCCATTAAAAAAATTAACCAGTGAAAACGTATTCATTTCTACTTCTTTACCAAGATTTATAGGATTCTTATTAGTATCTAAGTAATTTATAGTAAGACGTTCACCAGTGACACTATTTATATAGTTTACTGGTATCTGATCAACTCGATACTTCAGATAAGTAATATTTGCGAAAGCTAAACTAAATCCTTCACACTTCAAGCCTGCACTAAACTGATTAGATGCCACTCCACTTTCTGCCAGAGTAATTGAAGGAACTTGCCCCATAGAAACTTTACCACTCGAATTAACATCACACTCTGCATGGCTTTGAGCATTAATCAATATTAATCCAGAGAATAATAGACCTGCTGGTATTATTTTATTTAAAGTAATCATGGTTTAGCCACCTCATGACAAACAACCGACTTAATCACTGCAATTTGTTGCTGTGCTTGTTTTAAATCCAATGAAAAGTTTGCTTCACATATGCGCTGATCTGGCAGTTGAACTCTTATCGTATTCTCTGCTGCTAAATCTTCAAGATAAGCAATCCCATCCATCCCCACATAACTCGATGTTTGATCTGGACGATGTACCATTGCACCCACTGGAATCGCTTGCCCATCGCTCTGTACTAAAGACACATTTGCCGCATAAGACTTTTTGATAGGGAAGCCAATCACAACACCTGAACCACGTTTTGCTGCAATCCGATTTTCAACTTGAGTCGCATTAAAGTTTGAAGGTAAGTCTATGGGGTTAATACTATATTTAGCCGCGTAATACGGGGTCACTGACGGTACAAAGACATAACCCTTCGCATTACTACGACCAACCAAGCTGTTTTCATAATGTACGGGTACATCTGCAACTTTGTTGGTATCAATTAAAGCAAAAGACTCACCCAATCGATTGGCAGCAAAGACATTGCCTGACATCAACACCACTGAACCTGACAGTCCAAACCAATAGTTGTAGTCATTACTACCCGACATACCGATATCGGTATTAAAATATTGGTTTCGGTAGCTCAAGCGGGCTTGATTAAAATCATCACTGTTTTCATTAAAGCGTCGAGTTAAATCAACACCAACACCACCATCCAATGGTGCACTACGGTTATAGTTGATATAACCATAATCGCCACTTGATTGTTGGCTGTAGCCTAGGCTGGCTGTAGATCTGCTCTTGGAAAATGGAACTGACAACTGAAATGCAGCACTCCACTCTTTTTCCACAAAATCTCGATTAGCGCTTAAAGACACTGTCGCACCACGTAGATAGGACGGTAATACTGGTGCCCACGACAGGTTCATCAGTTTATTTTTAATGTCGCGGTTCTTGGTTTGGATATAGGCCACTCCAAAAGTACCTGACTTATCTGTGGCAAAATAAGTATTGGCAACCCAACTCTTATTGCTGTTGGCTGAGATCAAATTGCTATATTGCAAACGCGAAAGATCATAATAAGCTTGATCGCGCTGGGTATGATTGAGACTCAATCCAAAACGTTTTTGGTTATAGCTATAGCCTAAAGTATATTGATTTCCTTTGAGATTTTGGTTGTTTGCTCGATTAAATTCAGCATCAGCCCAGCTCTGAGTTGCCGAACCACTTAACACACCAAACTGATTCAGCTTGAGCACTGAACCCAGTCCAGCCAACTGAATTGAATCTGAAAGTTCAACCCGCCCTTCAGCAGTGAGCCAATCATTGATCCCATAACGTGCATCCGCTGAACCTGCAAACTTGCCGTATGAAAAGTTTTTGATTCCATAATCTTCGCGGATTTGCCCCATCGACACCGAATAATCCAATAATCCAGGTTTAAGCAAAGTATTCGAAATATAAAATGGCACTGAGGTGGCCACCTGACGACCCACGCTGTCCGTGGTGACAATCACCGCCTCGCCTTTACCATTGATAAACGGAACATTATTGAGAATAAAGGGGCCTGATTGCACATCAGTTGAATTGGCTTTCTGTCCATTGATCAATAAATCTACGGTGCTTGGTAAGGTCGCTTGTCCTTTAAACTGCGGTAAAGGATAAGTAATCAAATCTGGGCGAGTACCAAAATTACGCTGGAGTTGTAATCCACCTAAACGCACTGAACTTCCCCAGGCGTTTTTACTTCCGGTAATTACATCACCCGCTAAAAATGAAAATACCCTGACTGGGTCATCATATTGCCAAGTGGTGTCATAGCGACGGTAGCCATCATTATTTTGATTTGAGTCTTTTTCAACAGAATTAAAATCTGTTTTGCTATAGACCCCAGAGTTTCTCAGTACCCCATAAGGTGAGAAAAAGCGTTGTTCTGTAAATAGCGTACTGCTATAGCCACCATTCTCTGGGCGGTAGGTATAAAAGTCATAGTTATTTAATAAACCAATACCCGACTGTGCTGTTTCAGGTTGATACCAGGAGTCTAATCCACGTATTTGCACCGGCATCCAGCTGGCTGGAAGATCTAGACTAAAATACTGTTGTGCTGAATTATATTCATACTTCAATTCGGGAATCTGATTGAGGCTGACCCAATCCAAGGCCTTGCCCGAAAAGCCTAGAGTAAATACATCCAGATCAGTCAGGTTTTTTTCGGTCTGTTGCTGTAGGGCATCTGCAGGTAGCTTAATCTGTAATTCATCCAGTTTTGATTGCTGGATAAAATAATGATCTCCTTTGACAATGACGGGGATCACTTGTCGCGTCGAATATTGATTGATCACCAAGTCCAGATAGAGCTTAAATAAGCTATTCACTTCTGAAACATCTCTCGGTGGTGGAGGTAAGCCATTTGCATACACATTGCAGCTCAACATTGGGATATTCGAGATCAATATAAAGGTCAGGCTTTTGCATAAAAAAGAAGGTGAATTTAAACCAGATAAATAACCCATTTATCTCCCTCCTTGTTTTTTAATCTCAATCAACTCCTGTTGTACCCCTGAACTGTCGATTCCATACAAGCTTGTTTGATCACTTAGGCTGTTGAGTATCTTGCTGTCCAGATCAAACTTCATGGTGCTGTTTGCCAACACATAACCAAAGGCAGTTTTGCCAAAAGCCATTTGTTCTGAAGTTGGAGTCAATTTAATTCCTGAAAGTCGTGAAAATTTTGAACCGGTATTTTGAATATAAAGTTCAGGTTTCCCCTGTTCATTATTTTTGACCCACCAGCTTAATATCGGTTTAGCCAAAGGATTTTTCGCATTGGTTTTTTGTGAAAGCTCAGTCAAGCCACTGCCAAGTCCTTTGCCATAGCTAAACAAGGGAATTGAATAACGCATCTGAAAACTGACTGTCGAGGCTTCTTTATCGTTTTCTGGATTGAGCTTGATCGGCAGTTCATCAACAATAATTCGATAGGCAAGTTCTTTTGTATCTGGTACTGAGGTTGCCCGAGTTAAACGCAACATATGCTTTTCACCGGCTTTGATCTTTGCCACCGGCGGACTTGGGATAATCTCAGTTTGCTCCTCAAAAGCATCTTGCTGATGATTCTGATCCCATTTAAATACCCGAATCTGTACCATGGCATCAGAGTTACCAGTATTTTGTAGCCATACCGCAGTGGCTTTTTCGTTTTCTTCAATTTTAGGGTAAATTGGCCAGATTAAAAAAGTAGCCTGTGCGAATACAGGTGAGGTCATCATCAATATTGCGGCTGCTGAGAAAGTCCTGCTCGACCATATGTTCATTTTATTTAAGCTCATAGAATCACCATGTAATCGTAATTGCGACCGTATCTTTATAAAGGCCTGCTGATCGTGGTTGATTGTTATTATTCAAATCTGCTACAGCGTAGATTGAAAAGTTCAATAGCGGATTTAAAGCAGTGGTTGGCGTCAGTGAGTAACTATTCCCACTGGCATATTCACTCTTTAAAGAGCTGTCCTGGTAAAGCTGATAGGATACAAATTCATTCTGCTGTACATTTTTCATCCGCCGAGAACTGTTAGAAAAGTTATCTCCCCCATTTAGTGTAATCAGGACAGGTAGACGCTCTGTACACTGGATATTCCAGCTTTGCGCAGTATTGATCACAGATCCTTTTAACTGCCCCTGCGTCACAACAGGATGACGACCGAAATCAAGTAATTGTTCGGTATTATTTAAACCACATCCATTCGCTATAATTGCCTCTACCTTAAAGCTTGCTGATTTTACGGGATCAACAGCAAATCCACTTTGAACAATCGAAATCAGCAGAACACTTAAACCTATTTTTTTCATGATTTTGTTCTTTAAAATTCAATGGTAATTGGAATAGTGTCGGTATATTGTCCAAGCGAGACTGGCCGACCATTATTGACAGTTTGGCCTATAAGATTAAGCCTCTGTGGTTGACCATTATTGGTCAAAGTGATGGACTGATTCGGCTTTAACACTTCCCGAGCAGTGCCATATAAGATGTTGTAGGCAAGGAAATCGGTACCATTACTGATAGCACGGAAATAATTTGCACTAAAAGGGGCTGGAACCTTGCTGTCATTCTGTCCTGCACCAAAAGTAACTTTTATCGGAGAATTGCCAGGACATTGAATGGTCAATCCCGATGTTGAACCATTACTTAAACTGGTTTCATTAATGTTATTAAAAGAGGCTGATGTACTGCCAAAATCCAATTGCCCCAAATTCAAACCATTTGCTCCATCAAAGACAGACTGATTATTAATTTCACATGATGGTTGTAATTCCAACTGTAGATTTAGCTTAGCTGCCACTTGCCCAGCGGTAGTTAATGACGAAACTAGGAAACAAGCCAAAAATCCTACACATTGTTTAATCAACAACTGCATACGCACCTCCTAAAAACAGGCCTGTTCAACAACAAACCTGTTCACACGTATACTGATTAGAAATTCACAGTCACCAATAAAGTGTCTGTATAATCACCTTGTGCTTTTGCAGTTCCACTGTTTGCAGCAATTGCACCAAAGATTGGAACTGGTTGAGATGTTCCAGTAGCAGCTGTGAAAGTTTGAGGTGTGTTGATCGCATACACAGTTGTACGTGCTGCATCACGGTAGACGTTATAACTCACGGTATCCGCACCGGCTGTATTTTTAAGGCTACGATCAGTGCGTTGACCACCATCAATTGCCACAGTAAAATCAACCGGCTTTGTACCATCACATTTTACTGTTAGAGGTGTGCCAGAAGCAGATGAAGCTACCTGAGCAGTTAAAACGTTAGTCCATGTACCAGAAGTTTTACCAAAATCTAATGTACCAAATTGATTAATATTTCCACTAACCTTAGAACCTTCGACAGTACAGCCTGTTGAAACATTCAGCTTGACATCCACTTGACCAGCAACCGCAGCTTGAGCTTGTGAAGATGCGATATACCCTGTGGTCAGCAATACAGTAAGTGTTACTTTTGTTAAAATATTCATATTTAATCCCGAGTTATGCATTATTTATTAACTTTTACACAAGAAGTGTGAAAGCATCGACATATTTGCATGTGATGAATTAGTGTTCAATTAATGTTTATTTAGAATTAAAAAATGTAACTTTATCTTTTTGTATTTATTGATCAAATATTTAAAACTATGGATTTAAACACTAAATAAGTTTAAAACATAGATAAAAACATAAACCCCATTGTAGATTTAATAATAATTTGAAATATCAATAATCTAAATTTACTTTTTATATTAAAAAATATTCTCTAGAGGAAAATAGAACTAATAAAAATCTGTGAATAGACATTAAAAATATTGTAAACCTTATGAGCTTGAAATTAAAAAACACTCTATAGTCAAAAAACTCCTACTCCTAACAATAAGTTTGTATTGAGATGATTTCATGTAAAGAATATTCAGTTGCTGAGAAATACTATCCTGCCTAATCAAATAATGAAAATCCAAATGATGCTTCATATGCGTCAATTGAATAATCCCCAAAATCAATTTTATAAAAATTTCATATTGATTTGTAATTTATTTGTTTTAATTTATTTATTGCATCATTCAGAGCACTACACTCATTATATTTAGCAACAGTATCAATGATCCAAAGCGTGATTCCCTGCACTGACTAGAGTTTTAAGAGTTTGGGCTAAGTAGTTATTTGGTTATTAATGTATTGAATTGTTGTTTGGGGGTATAAGCCGTATTTTTTAAATTTTAGAAAATCTTTAGGATTAATATGCATTAGTATAATTTTCAAATTTCCCTATATAGGTTCTGAAAAATCCGCTACATACATTCGAACTACCCTACCTTCATCTTCTTGAACCCTAGTTAGAAAATCCTATCCACATTTTTCATAAAATGTTTCATGATCAATAATCAGGTATAGCCTCTTAAAATGCATTATTCATATATCTTTTTTAAAACAATCTAATCGTTTTCTTGCAATATTTAAATTCCTATAATTTGTCTCTACATATAAAGCGCATAGATTTGGGGATAAATCTTCTCTTTCATGAAAATCATTTTCAATTACTCCAAATCCAGCAATAATATTCTGACTTGCATCTAAAGTTATATACCATTGAGGAATACTTTCTTTATGATCAATAGAGGTTTGTATGCTCTCATTATATATCTCAGCAGGAACACCCCATTTATCTAAAAACCAAACTGGAGCTTTTTCTAAATACCTAGGAAAATCAAATAATTTTAATATTCTCATAAATATTCAATTAGCCTAAAAATTATTGAACAATCGTGTTAAAATAAATATTTCAAAGTTACAAATAAATAGCCATCTATTTGTCATTTAACATAATAGGCGTTATTCAGCTCTCGCTCCGGGGGCCATACCTCACTCAATCTTTCTGCATCAGCTACGTGTCCATCAGTATTTTTTGCCACTATTCGATATTCATTGATGCACTTTTCGAATAAGTCATCGCTGGTATTGTACTCAATGATAGTTTTCTTTGCCCTTGCTTTGATTCGTGTTAAAGGAGTTTACGGAGATTATTACGTTTACTGTAAAGGCGGACTTAAAAGTATAATTCTTAATATCACATTTAGTAAGAAATTCTAAAAGAGCTATTCAGCCTACATTTAAACAACAAGCTAAATTTTTTAGTTCTAAAATTAAATCTAAAAATACCTAATTTCAGTGATATAAATATTAAATAATATCTTATTCAATCATCAATAAGCATAAGATTATTTGAGGATAAAGTGGTGATTTTTTATCAATCATTAACCATTTATATAATTACTATATAAATCAACTTGTTGTAAAAAATAATTACAGATAATGAATTAAAGTATATTTTTAAAATATTCTAATCTTTAAATATGGCTCTCAGTTTGCTTTTAGTAATAAGTGCTCTCAGCAATCTAAAGTATGAAATATAGAAAAAATAGCTTTAATTCGACATGATAGGCTAAATAAATCACTAAAACCTCATTATTAAAGTTATAGATTTTATAAATATTATATCTACCATATTGAAATATTTCAATAGTTTTAATATATTTTAATTTAGGAGTATTAATATGCGTGCATATACTCATGTTAGGATTGATCCAAATTTAAAATTTGAAACGTTAAAATTTCTTTCTTTTTTAATAAATATGTTTATAAAATTCAAAAAAAAGATTGTTTTTAAATAAATTTCAGTTAATAAGTCTATATATTTTAGGGATATACTTAAAAATTGATTAATTACGCCTTAGAAGTTGATGATCTATTAGTAATAATAAGTATAGATTGTTTAGGGAGTAGTTTTTAATAAATATTATTTATTACTAATAAATTAATGAAAAAAATTCGATTGATATGTTTTGATTATTCAAAAAGTGAAATCAATGGAGATATGAAATTATTTTTTATATATTTCTTAAAATTATGTATTGAATTTGAAAAATTATCTCAATTAAATATTAAAAAGCAAAATAAAGTTGTCAAAAAAACTGGAAGGCCGGAAATTCTAACAGAAAATCAGAAAATCAGAAAATCAGAAAATCAGAAAATCAGAAAAAATAAATTATTGAAAAATTTAAAAAAGGTGAAAGCATTTATTCTATTGCAATAAATTTTTCTGTTACACGAACAGTTATACAAAGGATTTTAGATAAAAAAATAAAAAAATTATTCTTAAAATTCATAAAGTCACAGTTTATTTTATTTATAACAGCTATTATTAAATACAATATATAATAAGATACGTATAGATTATTAAATTAAGCCCTCATAATCAGAGCCTTTAAACCTATACTTCCGTAACCTGAGTTTCTGTAACGCCACTCAATACTAGAAGCTTATACCGTGACTCTGCTGCCTTATTCGTTTTGCTGTACCGCTGGAACTCTTAAAATCAGATTCGTTGTATAAAGCATATCAAACCATATTTGATTGATTTCCACCAATGCAGATCCAACTTACCTGAATTACTATCCCGACCTGCTACAAAGCAGAAATGACCACCACCGCTACGGCTTTTATTGGCTACTTCACCATGGCTGGTTTTGTTAGTTTAGATCCTTAGCCTACATAACCTAGAGCCCGATACCAATGCTTTGGATACACTACACCAGCAGTTTTTAAACACCACGTATTCTTTGCATTGTTCAGGATTAGAGTTTTTAACTTCCTGAGGGATAACATTCTATAGAGTTAAAATCCTAAGAGAATAAACTTAAAGCAAAAAATAGCGTTTCATGCGCCAATCTGTACTGATTTAAGTTTGTGTGACTGTTCCCAGTTATCTATTAATTTTATTGTCTAACTTCTTTTCAACTAGATGACTCACAAAATGAATACCCATATAAGTCCTGAAACTCTTTAGCTGTTATGCCAACTCAAGGTGTAATTTTCTCGAAGAAATCTGATATTTCTCCGCCACCAGTTTGCATAAAATCACCAAACTTATCGTTGACATCCTTCACGGTTTCGCTAAGTTTTTCTTGGCTTACACTTACTGATTTTTCGAAGCAAATGTCCTCTCTTAATATTCTTGGGTTTTCGCATTGGTAAGACAAGACATGTTTTCAATTTCACGAGCATTTCAGCTTACTTCACCAGTCAAGGCACAAATTTGCAGTACCAGTTCACTTGCCATATCTGCATATCCCACATAATCATTGCATGAGTCAGAATTCCCCTTATTAGTATTAGTTCATTTTGAATTGTACTTCAAGCAACAGTTATCAAATGTATTCGACATTACCATTTTTTCGCAAATTAACATGGTTTGATATATCAATTGATCTTAAGTTTGAAATAGTTAACTTAGCAATTGCAAATTTCTGTATCTGCTTCAAAGTATTTATTTTTGAGATAATATATACACCTTTTACTTCTTCTAAATATTTTTATAACATTTCCTAAACTCATTTTTATCAGATCAGAATGACCATTTAATATATTAGGATTAAGGTTAATCGCTTTTTTACGATCTTCAATCCATTTTTCTGCTATTCTACGAGGGTTAAATGTTTTGCTTTCAATGAAAACTAGATAGACTTTTCTGTTAGTTCTAATTCCAGCTCGATAACGAATAGTGCCATCGGTAAGACTTCTTTGTCTAATTGAACCCATAATTATTTACGCCATTCCTACTTTATTAATTATGGCGTAATAAACTTATTATTCACATAGGTTTTCACATGTTCAAAACTAAACTTGCATCTCATGTAAGGTCTTGTTTAGAAAGTAAATTTTTGCAAACTCATAATTGTTAAAGTAATTCACATAAAGTTAGGTAAACTATGCTGCAATGGTTTGAAAAGTTAGTAGATCCATATCCGTCGAAAGGTTTAAACGAACCATTACCCACTAAGTTCTTTCCATTTGTTTGGCAAGCTGCGACTGGTGTTAAGCGTTATTTATTGATTTTAATATTATTCACTGCTGCAACAGCATCTTTTGAAGCCTTATTCTTTTCACAAATCGGACATTTAGTCGATTGGTTGACTCAGTCAAAACCTCAAGACTTTTTAGTGAATCATCGTGAAAATTTGATCTTTTTAAGCTGTATTTTATTGGCAAATATCTTTTTTGCCAGTATGCAATCTATTATCAGACATCAGATTTTATACAGTAGTTTTCCAATGCGTTTGCGTTGGAGATTTCATAATCTTATGTTACGCCAAGGCTTAGACTTCTTTCATAATGACTTTGCAGGTCGTTTATCTGCAAAAGTTATGCAGACAGCGCTAGCAGTACGTGAGTTTTGGGTGATTTTAGGCGATATGGTGACTTATGTTGTCATCTACTTCATCACCATCAGTATAGTATTGGGCTCAATTTCCCCTATTCTATTGATTCCACTTTTATTGTGGTTGGCACTGTTTGTGAGTGCAGCATTATTTTACATTCCCAGATTAGGACGAATATCTAAAGAACAAGCCGATGCGCGTGCGGTGATGACCGGACGAGTAACAGATGCCTACACGAATATTCAGACAGTGAAACTTTTTGCCCATGCTGGCCGTGAAAGTCAATATGCAAAAGAATCAATGAAAGAATTTATGCGTACTGTGTTCAAACAAATGCGTTTAGGCACTGCATACGAACTTTGCATCAATTTGCTGACCGCCGTTTTATTCTTTGGAGTTCTAGGTACTGCTGTTTGGTTATGGTTACAGGGGCAAGCCGCGATTGGTGTCATTGCGGCAACAACAGCCATGATTCTTAAACTCAATAGTATGGCTGAATTTATGATGTGGCAAACCTCTGCCCTGTTTGAAAATGTCGGAACAATTCAAGATGGTATGCAAACCTTAGGCCGTCAGATCAATATCCAAGACAAAGAAGATGCCAAACCACTTGTTGTGACTGAAGGCAATATTAAATTTAGTGATGTCACATTTGCCTATAATAGCAAAAAAGTAATTGATCACTTCAACTTAAACATTCAACCTGGCGAGAAAATTGGTATTGTTGGACGTTCTGGTGCGGGAAAATCCACCTTAATTCAATTACTTCTACATTTTTATACCATTAATGAGGGAAAAATTACCATTGATAGTCAAAATATTGAGGAAGTCACTCAAGACAGTTTAAGAAAAAATATCGCGCTTGTCACCCAAGATACCTCGTTGCTACATCGTACAGTTGCGGAAAATATCAAATATGGTCGTCCTGATGCGACTGATGAAGAAATGTATGAAGCAGTAAGAAAAGCCAAAGCAGATGAGTTTATTCCACAACTTTCAGATTTAAGAGGTCGTACTGGCTATGATGCTTATGTTGGTGAGCGTGGAGTAAAACTGTCGGGTGGTCAACGTCAGCGTATTGCCATTGCACGTGTATTTTTAAAAGATGCGCCAATTTTAATCTTAGATGAAGCAACTAGTGCCTTAGACTCCGAAGTTGAAGCTGCAATTCAATCAAGCTTAGATGAGTTAATGCAAAAGAAAACCGTGATCGCAATTGCCCATCGTCTTTCAACCATTGCACAAATGGATCGTTTGATTGTGCTAGATCAAGGTCAAATTGCAGAACAAGGCACCCATGAAGAGCTTATTGCACAAAATGGTATTTATGCGCATTTATGGCATAGGCAGACGGGTGGTTTTTTAGTTGAACCTGAACAGAAAACCACTGAAGATGAAGACTCAACAGTCAGCGCTTCATAAATAAAGCGTTTAAATAGCCAAATTATAAAAACCACGTTAAAAATAACGTGGTTTTTTATTGCGTCTATTCTATTGATTAAGTATACATCATAGCCTTATTTGGATATATTTTAGCTACAACATGCAGTTCAATGATTATATTTTTAGAATCAAGAATTAATCGGCTTGACGAGGCAACAGAATTGATTATTTTGATATGATTAAATACCCTCCATCATTTGTACTCAAATTATTACTTATGTTATTGCAATATTTAAACTAGTATATAAAAACAGTACTCTTGAGCTTTCCGCTTACTTATCCAGATAAAACAACAACTTTTCCGTATAAATCAAAAACAAAAAAGCTGCCTTATATAAAGACAGCTTCTTATTTAAATCTAGCCAATCAACGCTATTTTAAATGATTAATACCAGTTCATTAATGAAACACCTAGTCCAACATAGGTCGCACGGTGATTATAATCAATCAAACTTTCGCCATATCCATCAAACAATTGAAAATGACCACGTAACTTCCCTTTAATAGGGAACGCCCAATCAAACTGCACTGCACCATGTGAATCATCTCCACCTTTTAAAGAATGACGTAGCATCAAAGAAAAATCATTGTCATTCCAACGATAGAATGCGGTTAAATCACCACGACCAATATAATTTTTAATATCAGGATTATTGTCATCCTGAAAATCTTCTTCAATGCGATACCACGGACGCACCATCAAAGCAAAATTATCTTTTTCAAATCCAAGATTTAAAATTACTCGATTCCAGCTACGTGAAAGTGGATCAGAACGTCCGTTTGACTGATGATTCAACGTCAAACCTAATAAACGTCCATTTAAACCCAATAAATTATAATTGGTTCGAAAAATTAAACTTGCTTCAGGCTCGTAATTTGTTTCACGAAATGGACGGGACTCTTCACTGTTGTAAACTTGCCAACGAGAAGATTGTGTATATCCTACCCAAACATCACCATTATTTCCAAACACGTTTTCAGCAGCTTTGGTTTTTAAAGAAATCTGGAATTTTGCTTCCATAGACTTTAAATTTTGATCTTCTTCCACTGTATTTTGGGGGTTTGGGCTCTGTGGAAATTCATTTTTCTTACTGGTCCAAAATGCAGGAAGTAAATATACAGGTTGATTCGCACGAATATTCCATGTACCTAACTTACTATCTTCTGAAAGCTCCCAACGTCGATCAAGTAATGAGGTGTTGGGATCAATTTTATCACCATGAATTGCAAATAAATTTTCAGCTGTCTGGGTAATTTTGTCTTTTAGTGTTTCAGGTTCAACATTGGCTTTTTGAATATCTAAGGCAGCACGTTGCTCTGACACCAAAACTTGCGGAGCAACCGCAGGCGTTTTAAATATTTTATCGTAACAAGCCAAACGGTCAGCGTTAGATTCGAGTGCAACACAGGCTTGTGTACTTGCAGGATTTACTTGTGCAGTATCATCTGCGTGTACAATGGTCACCAAACCAAAACTGAGCATCATTAAGATGCTCAGATTTAATGGTGTACGTTCAAAATTTTTGAACGACATAGAATTCTCCAGAAAGAATTTATAGGGTTAATTTACTTTCTTAATTTCAAAACCTAATTGTTCCAACACGTCTTTTTTTACAACTGGAGCGACTACAGCTCTTACAGGCTTTTGCTCAAGTAAATAAGTTTGTGTGACACGCTTAAGGTCATCAATAGTAACGTTTAATAAGCGTTCGCGTAATTGCTTTCTAAACGCAGGTGTCCGTCCATGAAGCAATGCATAACATGCAGTAATGGCCTCACCTGCTGGTGATCCAGGTTTATCCATACTCGAAACTAGACCAAGAATTGCTTCTTCAAGTTGATAATCATGCTGCTCTTTATGTAATAACCAATCTAGACTTGCCTCAAAGTCTTGGAATGTTTCTGCAAGGCGCGGATCTCGATAACTATAGAATCTGAACGAGCAAGCATTGCCGTCATAGCTTGCACCACCACCATATGCTCCGCCTTTTTCTCTAATGGCACTATGTAGGAAACCATTCCGTAAATAGCCTGCAAGTACCATTAACGGCGCAGCATCTGGATGTGCAACATCTACAGCTTGGTAAGCAGAAGCACAAAATTGAACATTGGCTTGAATTAACCATGCTTGATCTGCATCGCTCTCATCCATAGCCACTTGAGTTAAATAAACAGGAGATTGATCAACCGTAAGCTTATCCCAAACAGTTTGAACCTCTTCAACTAAACGCTCTGAATGATGCTCTTCACACACCAATAAAAATTGTTTTGGTGCAAGCATTAAACCTTTATGAATTGATTTTAACTCATCTATAAACGCATCATATGCCGCATCATCTTTTTCAATTTTTGCAATCAAATCACCTAGCCAATTCAATGCGCCTAGGCCTGTATTGTCATAATCGCGTTTTGCTAACGCACTCATATGACGTGAGGCAATTTGCATCGCATAACTATGGCCAGAACCAGATAAACGAGAAGCCCAACGTGTTTTACGTTGTTGTAAAAGTTCGATAATGCGATCTTTTTCATCAAAACGTAACTGCTCAAAAGCCAGTTTAAGCAACTGAATGGCATCAAATTTATCAGTTAAAGATTTAGTTGTTAAAGTCAACCATGCACTGATTTGACCTTTGTCATCGGTTTTAGAACGAAGCGAAGCGCCCATTCCCAAGCCGCCACTGACAGCAGTCTGTAACTGTTGAAGTTCAAGATAATCATATTCGCCCGCCCCCACTTCTCCCATGAGAACAGACAGTAAGTTGAAATAAGGCGATTTTACAATTTGATCTGGAATTTGAATCAATACTTGTTGGTAGTAAATTCCGTTTGTACCTGCATGGTACAGATTTAATGGTGTATCTACCCCATTGCAAATCACTTCACGCAATTGACCTTGAACAATGGCCAATTCAGCAGGAATATCCTCCAAACCGACTTTAGGCAATAAGCTCAAATCATCTGGTGTTTCTTGACGGATTTTTAAAGCTTCTGTCTGAGCAATAATTTCAGCTTTATCTGCTTCAGACAAAGCCTCACCAATTTTCGCTAAACGTGATTTTTCATCTTCTGCTTCTTGAGCAGATTTATTTGCATCTGGAACTAAAGTCATTTGTACACGATGTGGATTATCCAATAAATGAACTTGAATCAAATTAGATAACCACATCGGATCTTTGAGTTCTTCTTTTACTTCTGCAATGGCAGTATCTACATCCCAGGCATGGATTGGATCATTATGATGAATTGCATTACCCAAACCATTGAGGATCAGCGTTAAACCATACGGTGTACCATCACCACTGATTTCACGTTGATGTAATTCAATTTGGTGCAAAATTGCATCAACCATTTCTTTATCAATAGGCTTTGAAGCAACATCTTGAAGAATATTGAGTACACCATTTTTAAATTCTTCAGTATGCTCAGGGTTTGAACCTTGAACACCACAATAGAACGTCATTTCATAGTTTGAATCATCTACACCCATGATTGGACCCGTAGACTGCGCATAACCACATGTTTCTAAATAATGGCGCAATGGCGAAGCTGAATTTTCTAAAAGAATCCCTTCAACTAAACGCATACCCAAGCGAAGTTTAACATCACTGGTCTTCGGCAATAACCAAGACAAAATATGGTACGTCTTGTCTTTTAAATCTTCTGCATCAACAGCATAGGTTTCTTGTACTTCAATTGGTGCTGTGAGGCGCTGCTCTTCTTTAGAGTAAATCGTTTCACCTTTACTGAATTTGGACAGCGCCAACTTTTCAAATTGTTCTTGCAATTTATAAGCAGGCTCATCACCAAAGGTCATAAATACAGCATTACTTGGGTGATAATGTGATTTATAAAACGCTACTAACTCTTCATAAGTTAAGTCTGGAATATCCTTTGGATCACCACCAGAATTATAATGATAAGTTGTTTTCGGGAACAAATGATGTGCAAGCTGATGATAAAGCTGGTCTGAAGGCGAACTCATCGCTCCCTTCATTTCATTAAATACCACGCCTTTATAAACAGGTTCACCATTTTCAAGCTCAATACGAATACCTTCTTGAGCAAAGTCCAATGGATTTAAATTGGCAGCAAAAGCAGCATCTAAATAGACTTCCAATAAGTTCTGGAAATCCTTTTTATTTTGTGTTGCAAATGGATAAGCCGTCCAATCTGCTGCCGTAAATGCGTTCATAAATGTGTTTAATGAACGACGAATCATCAAAAAGAATGGATCACGTACAGGAAATTTCTCTGAACCACATAACGCTGTATGTTCAAGAATATGCGCCTCACCTTTGGAATCCATCGGTTGAGTACGAAAAGCAACTAGAAACACATTTTCGTCATGATCTGTTGCTAAATGGTAGTGCATCGCACCAGTCACTTTATGTTTATATTCAGACACTAAAATGTCTAAAGCTTCTACATGGTGTTGACGTACCAGCTGAAACGCAGGATGAACAGTTTGAGATAAGGTTTCAGTGACATCTACAGTCATGCGATCTCCAATATTAAATATTTATCTATACGTTTAAGTATAACCGAAACTTAAATAAATGCGATTCATTCCTAAAACTAATTCTTAGTAAATCAATCAGAATTAATCGCGACTTACTGTCAAAATATCAAGAATGAGCAATGGGATAAATAAAAAAAGTGATGATCAAAAGATTCGATCATCACTGTAAAACTTCACTTTTTTTACTCAATATTTTTAAATTAGTGATGCTTATGTTTTTTCTGTATCCCAACGCTGAGCAATAAAAATACAGATCAAAATTACACTCAACAATACAGCTGATGCTATGAAGTGACTCAGGGCTAATCCACCATGATCAATTGGTTTATCTAGAAAATCACCAACCACAGCACCTAATGGTCGAGTAAGCACAAATGCGCTCCAGAACAAAATAACTCTGGATATTTTTGTAAATAAATACAAAGTGATGACGATTAAAATCAATACCACATATAACACAATCCCACCGCTATAACCCAGTCCTGCTGTATCTGATGACCAATCTCCCAATGCTGTACCTAAAGTTTGCGAAAAGGTAATGGTTAACCAATAGAACAGTTCTGCTCGGGGCTGATTAATATGTGGTGAAATTGTTCCTTCAACCTTATACCAAGCATATAAAGTCAACAATACCAAACTGAGTAATAACGTACTTCCACCGAAATAGCCAATACCCAGTGAGCGATCGACAAAGTCTGCTAATGTGGTCCCCACTGTCGTACTTGCAATAATGGTAAACCAATATAAATAGGGGTGAAAAGCCTTAGCCCGAATTTGAAAATAGACAAAAGCGATAAAGATAAAAGCAAAGATAAAGGTTCCTAGCAAATACCCTAAATTAAGCGACATTGACACAGCATCACCGGCCGTTTCACCAAAAGTGGTTGCAAAGATTTTGGTGATCCAAAATAGTAATGTGACTTGCGGAACTTTTGCAATCAGCACATCTAAATCATTTTGCTTCATTTCACATATTCAGCAATTATGCGTTAAAAGCTATAGTCTATACTTCGACTTAAAATAGAATTAAAATGTGAAAAAAGTCACTTAACCCTCTTAAAGACTCAGTAAGATTTGTATTTAGTACTTATCATGACTTTACAAAAACTGATTAAATATGGCTTATCTATGTTTAGGTTTTTGTAGAAAAGAATTACTTAGGCTATTTTTAGTATGTTTACCAAGAAAACTATTTTTGGAGATCAATACAAATTCGTCTCCAAAAATAAAGATGACCTTAAAGCCTATCTTTGTAATCCAGCAGCATTTTCAAATTATGTTGTTGCGTAACATTACAGATTAGAGACCAAAGGATTTCCAAATTCACTAAATTAAATATTTAAAGTAATTATAATTTGGGTGATTTGAGACAAAAACATAATTTTGCTTTTGGTAAAATGGCGCTGCATCTTTTTCACTATTTAAGCACAATGCAGAAAAATTGGGTTTTGCTCTTTTTTCAAGTTCAAGCAATAAACTTTTACCTAATCCATTTTTGCGGTATTCAGGCAATACATAAAAACGACGTACCCGACCAATTTTATGCTGAGTTTCAGGGTTATGCTTTGTATCACCATCTTCACTGATTTGAATATTTAAACCACCGCATGCAACCAGTTTATCTCCATCAAACGCAACCAATAAAAATTCACCATGTCGATTAAATTTATTGGTTCCTTTCTGAAATTCATCAACCAACCGTTGAATAAAATGAAACCCTTCTTTCTCAGCAACTATAGCTAAATCTTGAATTTGCGCAGGCAATTGATCTACCTGTTGAATTAAAATATTCACTCAACCTCCAATATGTTTAGGGTCTGTAGACAGTTTTAACTTTATGCCTATGTTTATTTCCAAACAAAACCTAACCTAGCAATCTAATTTAATCACGCACATTGATAAAAACAATGGCTTAAATGAAGCAAAAATCATCTCAAAAACAGTTTTGTTCAGCACACAAGCAGATTATAAAACTCTAACAAACCATATTTGACAAATGTAATTGAATTTTTTTCAACAAACTACTGTAAAGCTGAGCATTCGTGTAAACTTTATGTTTTTAACATTGATGTGATGAAGAACATGGCTACAGTTGACCTTTTTGCAATTGGTAACGCGCTCATTGACCAAGAATTTAAAGTATCAGATCACTTTTTAGCTGAACAAAATTTGCAAAAAGGCACCATGCAACTCGCAGATGGTGAGTCCCAAACTCAGCTATACAATAATTTAAAAGCTAGCCAAAATTATAAAGGTCAAGCATCTGGTGGTTCAGCTGCCAATACAACAGTGGCATTTAGTGCATTAGGTTCTTCAGCATTTTATGCCTGTCGTGTTGGAAATGATGATCTAGGCACAATTTATCTCGATGGTTTAAATGAAGCAGGCATCAAAACTTCTAAAAAATCCATCAGTGAAGGCGTTACGGGCACCTGTATGGTTTTAGTCAGTGGGGACTCAGAACGCACGATGCAGACTTATCTCGGTATTACTGCTGAGCTTTCAGATCTACAAATGGATTTTGAACCTTTAAAGACAGCACAATGGTTATATATCGAAGGTTATTTGTCTACAAGTGATTCAGCACGAGCTGCAGTAAATCAAGCACGTCAAATTGCACGTGATCACAAGGTTAAAATCGCATTAACTCTATCAGACCCAGCTATGGTGCAATATGCACGTCAAGGTTTAAATGAATTAATCGATGATGGTGTAGATCTAATTTTCTGTAATGAACAAGAAGCTATGATGTATACAGAAACTGACTCTGTAGAAGCTGCGCTCAATAAGTTAAAAATGCTAAGTACTGATGTGGTCATCACCTTGAGTGAAAAAGGTGCATTGGTCGCAGATCAAAAACAACATTTTTATGTTCAAGGTCGTAAAGTAAATGCAGTCGATGCAAATGGCGCTGGTGATGCATTCTCAGGTGCTTTCTTATATGCTTTAAATAATGGTGAAAATTTACAAACTGCGGCACAACTTGCTATTCTTATTTCTAGTGAAGTGGTGTCTAAATTTGGGCCACGTCTAGACGTTGCAGAATACGCAAATCTACTCGAAACGTTCAAAAAGGAATGTGCATAAATGTCTGAAAAAATTGCAATGACCGATGAAATTGAAGAGCGTAAGGCACGTGCGTTTGACACAATGACAGGTGATACAATTTTTATCACTCAACGTGATGGTGCATTTTATGCCTATCAAAACGTCTGCCCACACCTACAAACTGAGTTAGAATTTCTTGAAAATCAGTTTTTAGACCAAGATGGCGAATATATTCAATGCTCTACACATGGTGCTTTGTTTGAAGTTGAAACAGGTGAATGTATTTCAGGACCATGTCTGGGTGATAAACTTGAAAAAGTAAATATTTCAGTCCATTCAGATGGTGGTATTTACATCGAGGACGAATAAGATTGGAAACTGCCATGCTTGGATTTTTATTTGAACATGAATTAATGCCCTTTCACCTCAGTGTCTTGGCTTTAATTCTGCTGAGTATGGCAGAAACTTTTGGCTACTATATCGGCTTACGGCCAAGTACCTTTCTGAAAAAAATTTCACCAGATTGGCTCATCGAATCCCCCTTACTACAAGTTAAATTTTCCAAAGTTCTTATTTTCGTTTTTTTATTATTGAATTTTAGTTTTGCAGGCTA
Organism: Acinetobacter sp. LipI_19; assembly: GCF_058242925.1. NCBI lineage: Bacteria > Pseudomonadati > Pseudomonadota > Gammaproteobacteria > Moraxellales > Moraxellaceae > Acinetobacter > Acinetobacter sp. LipI_19. The sequence goes on along the minus strand of NZ_JBZAYK010000001.1, from coordinate 1,293,003 downwards.
TTTTTTACAGCTATCTATCTTTGCCAGCAAACAAGTTTTTGCCGCTTGGTATTATGTGGTTTTACCCGCATTGGTGATTGCAATCTTCTTTACCGTGTTTATGATTCATTGTTTGGATCAGGTGATAAAACCTAAAGTTGCATTGAATCAAGTTGACTTGCTTGGACGATTAGCTACTGTTTCTAGTGGTAATGCACGCCCAGGTTTTTCAGCTCAAGCACGAGTACGTGATGAAAATGGACAGCTTCACTATATCCAAGTCGAACCAGAATTTGGTGAATTAGAATTTCAATCTCAAATTATCTTAATACGTTTTAGAAAATCCCATTATATTGCGAAGAAGATTTCAATTTCAAATCATCTATTTAGTTCAGACCAATATTAATTCATAATTTGTTCATTTAAGTCAACATTCTTTTGTGCGACGTATTAGTACAATTACTCACTATATTTTTATATCTTGTTCTCCCCCATAAACTTTAATAAAATAATAACTTTACATCAAGAAATGAAGCAGAATTTAATGCAATAGTCTAAGCGAAAACTAAACTTAATCAGCAATAATTTCAGAGATCTATAGCTAAATTTAAACATGTTCTACGAGATGAAAACCACCCTTCACACTGATAGCTCCACTTTATAACCCACTAAATATTGCATAACATCCCCCCTAATTTACGACATCGCAAAAATTAGAATTTACTCTTTAGAATAAACATGAAACCACAATCCGATATTTTACTCTTTCATCTTTTACATGAGCCAATGGGGCTCTTACTTTAAGTAAAATTCTAGTAAAAAGTCTATTATTTACTAAAACATAAAATCGTACTTGTGTAAGAATTCAAGTGGTTGATTTATTTTACAGCACAATTATAAAAATTTAAAACCAACTCTTTTAATCAGATTAATTTTTAAAGAAAAAACTAAATCAAACTAATTTAGTTGGTTTAATAAAATCTAAACAATACCATTCTAGTTGGTTTTATTTTTATTAATTCTAAGTGTTTTGATCAACTTTAAAATCAATAAAATTTAGTATATTTTTTAACAAAGTAAATTTTTAACTACTTGTTTAATATAAATTTAATAATATATTTTTATTTTAACTGTTTTATCTATTTATTTCTTGTTGCGTTTTGTTTAATAATATAAGCATATTTAAATAATAGGCTTAACGCATGAGCTTAAAACCTAACGATTTAAACCGTCGGCTTGTCAGAGAAATTGCAGTCATATTAATAATTAAGATTGCTCTTCTAATGACGATCAAACATATCTGGTTTGATGCTCCGACTATTCCTAAAGATTTTGATAACCAAGTTGCTGAGCGTATTGCTGGCAGTCCTTCCCAAATCAAGGAGACACGTTGATGATTTCTGAAAGCGTGGTCGATCTTTCGCGGTTCCAATTTGCAATGACCGCGATGTATCACTTTATATTTGTACCACTTACTCTAGGTCTGGCTTTTATTCTTGCCATTATGGAAACCACTTATGTGATTTCTGGTAAAGAAATTTATAAAGACATGACCAAATTCTGGGGCAAACTTTTTGGTATTAACTTTGCTTTAGGTGTAACCACTGGTCTGACGATGGAATTCCAGTTTGGTACAAACTGGGCGTACTACTCTCACTATGTGGGTGATATTTTTGGTGCGCCACTTGCCATTGAAGGATTGATGGCATTCTTTCTAGAATCAACTTTTATTGGTTTATTCTTCTTTGGCTGGGATCGCCTTTCAAAAGTTCAACATTTAAGTGTGACATGGCTAGTTGCGCTGGGTTCGAATTTATCCGCATTATGGATTTTAGTTGCCAATGGTTGGATGCAAAATCCTGTCGGTTCAGAATTTAATTTTGAAACCATGCGTATGGAACTTGTCGATTTTGGTGCTTTGATTTTTAACCCAGTTGCTCAAGTGAAATTTGTTCATACGGTGTCTGCAGGTTATGTGACTGGTGCAATCTTTGTTCTTGCCATTTCGAGTTATTACTTATTGAAAAAACGTGATTTACCATTTGCGCGTCGCTCTTTCGCCATCGCTGCAATCTTTGGTTTAGCATCTACACTTTCAGTAATCTTACTAGGTGACGAATCTGGTTATGAGCTTGGTGACGTTCAAAAAACTAAGTTGGCAGCAATTGAGTCTGAGTGGGAAACACATCCTGCGCCTGCGCCATTTACTTTATTTGGTATTCCAAATCAGGAAGAACAACGTACTGACTACGCTATAAAAATCCCGTATGCAATGGGTATTATTGCCACACGTTCACTCGATAAAGAAGTCACAGGTCTTAAAGATTTGATGGTTCAGCATGAGGCCCGTATCCGTAATGGTATGGTCGCATATAGCGAACTCGAAAAACTTCGTGCTGGTGACCGTTCGCCTGAACTTATGGCATCGTTCAAAGAAAACCAAAAAGATTTAGGTTATGGCTTACTTCTCAAAAAGTATACTGAAAATGTAACGGATGCTTCTGAAGCACATATTCAAGCAGCAACAAAAGATACGATTCCAAATGTAACCGCATTGTTCTTCTCTTTCCGTGCAATGGTCGCTTCTGGTTTCTTGATGCTACTCCTGTTTATTCTTGCAACATTTGCTGTGGCAAAACGTAATGCAGAAAATAAACCGTGGTTACTTAAATTTGCATTGTTTGCACTGCCATTACCTTGGATTGCAGCACAAACAGGTTGGTATGTGGCTGAAGGTGGTCGTCAACCATGGACCATTGGTGAAGTGTTGCCTACACATCTGTCTGCATCAAGTTTAAGCACTGGCGATGTATGGGGATCAATCATTGCATTAGCCGCGTTCTATACGGTGTTATTGATTATTGAAATGTATTTAATGATCAAATTCTCACGTTTAGGACCAAGTTCTTTACATACAGGCAAATATCACTTCGAGAAACTTGAAGCTCAGCAAGCTCAAACTGGGGAGAATCAATCATGATCGAATATGAACTTCTCAAAATTATCTGGTGGGTTTTAGTCGGTGTTCTACTGATTGGCTTTGCCCTGACAGATGGTTTCGATATGGGCTCAATGGCACTCATGCCATTTGTAGGTAAAACTGATGATGAACGCCGTGCAGCAATCAATACCATTGCACCGCATTGGGAAGGCAACCAAGTTTGGTTCGTGACTGCGGGTGGTGCACTATTTGCTGCTTGGCCTATGGTTTATGCAACGGCCTTCTCAGGTATGTACTGGGCGCTCTTGCTGGTCTTATTTGCACTCTTCCTTAGACCTGTTGGCTTTGACTATCGCTCTAAACTTCAAAATACTCAATGGCGTAATTCTTGGGATTGGGGCTTATGTATCGGTGGAGCTGTACCTGCGCTGGTTTTCGGTGTTGCATTTGGTAATATGTTCTTAGGCGTACCGTTTACTTTAGATGAGACTGTACGTTCAACTTATACAGGTAGCTTCTTTGCCCTACTCAATCCATTTGCCTTGGTTTGCGGTATAGTAAGCTTGTCGATGCTGTGTGCACATGGTGGCGCATGGTTAATGCTGCGTACAGATGGTGTATTACGTCAACGTTCTGCTAAAGCCACACAATTGATGGGCATTCTCTTCTTAGTTACCTTCTTGGGCGTTGGTGCTTGGTTATATTTTGGTGGCATCGAAGGATATACTTTGGTACAACCATTTAATACCAATGCTGTTGCTAATCCGCTTGCGAAAGAAGTATTAACAACGGGTAACCATGGTTGGATGAATAACTATTCAATTTACCCGATCACCATGCTTGCACCTATTTCTGCAATCCTTGGTGCAATCCTGATTATCTTTGGTGCTGGTAAAAACAAAGCTGGCGTGAGCTTTACAGGTTCTACCTTAGCAGTGACTGGTTCAATTTTAACTGCTGGTTTTGCACTATTCCCATTCTTAATGCCATCGAGTATCAACCCAACTGTAAGTTTAACCATGTGGGATGCGGTTTCGAGTAAGAATACATTAACAGTAATGACTGTGGTTGCTTCTATATTTGTGCCAATTATTTTAATCTATACCACATGGTGTTATTACAAGATGTGGGGCGTTATCACCAACAAACATGTTCAAGATAACTCACACAGCCTGTACTAAGGCTGTGTCTAAGCAAATAGGAGAATATTTATGTGGTATTTCGCTTGGATTCTTGGGATCTTGATGGCGTGTTTTGCAGGTGTGTTAAGCGCACTCTATATTGAACATCATCAAGATTTGGATGAGGAATAAACCATGACAGAGATCGCAATGACAACAAAAGAAAGAAAGCCGAATAAGTTTGCAATGGCCATTTCGTTTTTGATGGCATTGCCTCTTGCTGCGGTATTATTGATTCACCCTGGCGCAATGCTTGATGCCAATGGTCATTATAACCATAGTGCGCTCATGATGGTGATGATTGGTATTTCAGGTGGCTTTATACATGGGGTAGGATTTCTACCACAGTTTTGGTTATGGAAATGGTTATTTAGCCCCTATGTTGCATGGCCACTCATGCTATGGGGCTATTACACTTGGTTCTTGAGCTAAATCCAAAATTTGAAACAATAAAACCCTGATTTATTTAGGGTTTTATTTTAATTAGATGAAACGCTACTTTTAACACTCTTTCTCATTTCGATTAAATGCAAATCTACAATAGGTAGGCCTACATTTGCAGTTAAAGGATAATCCGCCACTTCACCCGTTTGAACATAGCCACGGCGCTGATAATAAGCAATCAATTCATAACGTACACTTAAAACCCACATAACGAAATGCGTAAAATGGCAAGGGTTGGATAGAACTTTGTCATGCACATACCGTTCAGCAAAATCTAAAACGTATTTGCCAATACCTTGATTCTGTAATTGAGCTGCAATACAAAATGTGCCGATTTCCACATCATGCTGGGTAAAAGTCAGACCAATACATGCGACAATTTGCTCCTCCAATTCAGCAACAAATAACTGAAAATTATCCTGAGTCAATGCTTGTTCTAATTGCTTGGCATTGATACGATCACCCGCGACAATTTCTGATTCACTTGTCCAACTACGACCTTCTTGCTGCCGATAGGCAGAATTAATCAGATCAACTAAATGTGTAATGTCAGATATTCGTACTGTTCTAAAATTAAGCTGATATTTTATCAAGTTTTATTTCTGTCATATTAAAGCTGAGTAAAGTACTTTATAAAACGAAAATGGTAGCGAGAAAAGCCTTATTCTCACTCCATTCCGTCTTACCCATAAAATAATTTATAATCATCAAGATGATGAATATTATATCAATCAAACCATTTATGCTTTTGCACTATTTAATCATATCTGGTATGTCTATCATGTGGCGACATCAATGTCGCCCATTATCTGTGAAAATGCGGGGGTATTGCACGTCCCCCCCTCGCCAAACAAACGCAAAACAAAGTACAGTTTTGTTTGTAGCACAAGATTGGTATTTCCCTACAAAAGTGAGACATTGCCTACACAAAGATATTTAAATTTTCAAGAAAAGATGGGGAAGTGCAAACTCCACAGAACTATAAACTAACTTTTATAAAATTGTATTATTCAGTTAAATACAAAAAAAGACCATCGAAATGGTCTTTCACATGTACTCAAAATTATTGCTCAGCTAACCAAGTCATAAACTTCTGACGTTCCGCCTTACTTGCATTTTGCCAGATTTGAATCAATTGGCGATCTGCTGAATTGGCATCACTTAAGGCTTGAGTGGTCTTAGTAACTGTGGTTGCTGCTGGTGACTGGCTTGTCGTTGTTGCATATACAGCCGCTGGTTGATTTACTGGCGCTTTCTTACTTGAAGTTAAATCAATCACTTTGCCAAATAACCCAGAACCTAACCAAGGCTTCGCTTCAGTATTTACACCAGTCTGTTGTACCACGAGGCGATTTTTATTGTCATAAATCGCAATCGTTGGTTGTTCTGAATACTTTTTTGCATCTTCAAAACGCTGAGGCGGATTCACTAAAGCAATTTTATAAGTTTGACCATCTTTTAAATCTGGCGCTGTCACTGTGACTACACCCGATTTTAAAATATCGTGTTCACCATTTAAATGTTCAAAATATTGCTGGTAACGAACACTTACTGCAACTTGACCTGCATCGACTTTATATTCATTCTTTTTACGGATTAAACCTGAATTCACTTCTTGATCGTTCACCGCCAATACTACAATTTCTTCTGGCGCAGATAAGGTGACTGCTGCAAAAACTGATCCGCTTAGCATTAAAGCTAATGCAGCAACGCCGTATTTAAATGCCATATTGCTCTACTCTTATGTCAAAAATATGTAAAATTTATTGCACTATGCAATGTCGTGATGACAGTTTTATGACAATGGTGATTTGTTCTAATTTTTATAATGAAAAAATTTTCATTTTACTTATCACATAATTTCTCATTTACTGGAATAAAATCATTCATCTGCTTGTCCTGAAATCACATTTTAAAATTATTTCTTCTTATCTAAAACTAGATCCTTTGAATAGCACACATTCAGAATAAGCATAACTCTAAAAACAAATTAAAAGGATGTTCCCCATGAATAAGAAAATCATATCCTGATTTAAAGCAATAATAACGAGATATATCATTATTATTACAGCTGTTTGTCGTAGCTTATGCCACACAAACTATATATAGTAGCAACCGGTTACACCACTCAAGCTAACCCTGTACAACGCTCAAAAAATACCCGTAGAAAAATTGGCCACAGTTAGGCAATTAGCTATAAATACATATAGTCATCACTAATCAAAATAAAAAATAGTGCTAGCAACCAATGCCTTTATTTTGATGTATTACGATGCACTCAGTCATATAACCTAAAATTCTTCTGGTCAAATCTGAGTGTTTTTTAGTCAATAAGGTCCGTTCTACCTATGAATCAAACTCCTCATTGTCTAATGCTTTGACCCCTCTTTAAATGTCACCAATAGTCAAAACATCATTATTAGAAGGATGAATGTACCGACATTAAAGGCCACCATTGCCCAAGCCAATGATGAATGAATTTAATGGACAAGCCAATGTTATGGCAGATACTGGTGGACTCAGTATCATGCATCAACATTATGATGCGCACAATATCTGACTGGCTATAGACCTACCCTGACACAAGCGTTTCAATTACAAAAATTGCGGATGAAGAAACACTTCGATTAGGCATTTATTCATCAAAATTTAAAAAAATGGCTAAAAATACACCATCAGCTTTGGTATTCATGAACAAGAGAAAATCCTACAACCGATGTGGGATAAGTCATTAATACGCGATTTTGCTAAACTTAACGATTTTATAGTGTCACTCTGTTTAAAAAATTTAGGCTTACGTGGTGATATCCTTGTGGGCATCAATAAATTTAACTTAATGTTCACCCCTATCTCATTATTCCAGCACCACTCACCGCAACCAATCTGGCCAATGTGCAACATCGTATTGCGATTGTACCTAATGGTTTCAATGTACTGAATAAATGGAAACAAAAGATATTCTTTGTGTCATGGAATCCAACCATCAGTTGCATATTGGCAAGGGTAATGGCTTATAACAACCCTTAGGTGCACGATAAATCCTAAACCGCCACAATGCAAAACATTACACTTTTTTCAAAGCGACTACATTTTGAGCACAGTTCTTGCTTGTTTAATATCGTGTATATCGCACAATAAAAATACTCAACAAAAAATGAGGTGCAACATGATTTTTAAAGACCATATAGTTCGTGTTGAAAACATTAAAACGATGCAAATGCTGGATAAAGCTAAGTTAGATCATCAAGTTATTGCGATGTTTATGACTTGCGAAGGCATTCCTTTAAAAAGCAGTGAAGTGACTGCGCTTTTAAAGGAATATGAAATGCTAGGACAGCACAGAGTTCCAGCTAAAAAAGCCAAGGCATTGCTTCAAGCTAAAATGGAGCATTTTGAGGATTCTGAATTACCGTGTCCTGCTGCTTACTAAGGGCATATAACCATTAGGATTATTGTTTAAATCACCTTTTATCGGTAAATAGAATCAATAGATACGTTCTATTTACCGCATTTAAACCATATACAAGCTTCAGTTCTCCAAGGCCCCACATCGTTACTTTTGCAATGGGATTATAAATATTTGCTTTTCAAAATGATAATACAAGTCAGACTGCGCTATTTGTCCTGCAATAATTCTGAATGGTCAATATGTTTTGACGCAACGAAGCGACCAATATAACGGTTCTCAATCGGGTCATTTTGAATATTTTAAGTTCTTTGAGCAAGAAAATACCATAACAGCATTCTACATACGGACCAGAGGGAAAGATTAAAAAATGATCTCATTTAGAAACATCTAAACTTGCACTCAACTGGATTGAATCGTTGAGATTTAGTTTTTTGAATATCATTGAATAACAATACAATGGCTTCAATCATGATCGAATATGTATATTTTATAAAACATTCAATTTAAGCAATCAGCTTTCATCTATATAGATGTGTATAATGAAAAGTCCTTAATAATTTATACATTTATCTCTATGCTTCAAATTCTGCAAAAACAGCTGGATGAAAGTACATTTTGCCCGCTTTGTCAGGCAAGTATGTATTATGTTGAAGCTGAAGAATTTGAGAAAGAAGTCAGTTTTCACCAATGTAGCCATTGCAATCATCAAGTTTTTCAAAACAATCAACGTAACTGTCATTGTGAAACATGTCAAAGTAAACGGCGTAAACTGATTAAAGAAACTCGCTTGCAAGAAACCCGTAAGCTAAAGAAAAAAGATAACTTTGAATTAGGTTTAGACCAGCTCAGTTTTTTACATAAATTATTTTTACTGAGTATTTTAGACAATCAGGTGCATGAAAATACCAACCATCAAGAGTTTATTGATTGGGAAGTAATTAAATATCATCCCATTACACCCAATTACTATTTTCAAAGTCAACTTCTCAATCAGCTGATTAAAGATAATGTTTTTGTCGCCAAAGATTTTAGCGATGATGCCCACCAATACTATATCAACGTTCGTTTGGATGGTTATTCTGAACCGAGTATGTTTAGTATTGCAACACAACTACGCCATTGGTTCTATGAGAATCTAAGCCAAGGTATCCCATTTAAAACATCCGATGAAGTGAAAAATGCACTCTATGTTGTGCTGTATCAAGAAATTGTACAGTTTACCCAACATTATTGCCGCACGTGGGGTATCCAGATTTCGGGTAATAAAAACTTCCAAATCTTCTGTTATCACCTACTCGACACATTGGCCGTTGGGCAAATTTTCTATCTTATTCAAACTGCGCTTGAATATTTATATCAAAAAAAGGCGCTACAAGTTCGTAACGAAAACTTTATAAATACCAATATTCTCAAAAAAACAGTACAACAATATAGAGAACGTGCAATTGCAGAAAAATGGGAAACCTCAACCCTGCCACGCCCACCGAATATTCCATTGAGTAGAATGAGTGAAATACTGTTTTATCGGTTTTTAGGCTACGATGAAGGTATCTTCTTTCAACCTGTGTGGAAATCATGGAAAAAGATCGAACCCCGGTTAAATTTCTATTCACAAAAGCGCTGTATGTATTGTGGCTCAAACGAATTGACAGTTGAGTACGATGCACAAAATTATGTGACATTATTTTGTCGCAGTTGCAAACACCAAGACCACTACTTTACTCAGTAAGGAGCATCTATGAATCATCCTGAAAATATTACCCATTCTCAAACGGATCAACTTCATACGCGCACTGATGTCATTTTACAAAAAGTTGTGGATGCTTGGACTGAGTTGCAAACTCAACAGCCCTTAGTCCAGTGTATTACCAATAGTGTCGCAGCAAATTATGCTGCCAACGTCTTGTTAGCTGCAGGGGCTTCACCGGCAATGATTGATAACCCATTTGAGGCTGAAAGCTTTGCGTCTATTGCTGCAGCATTAAGTATCAATGTGGGAACGCCTACGTCTGAACAAATGCAGGCCATGCAGATTTCAGCACAAACTGTAACAAGTAAAAATATACCGTGGGTTCTCGACCCTGTTGGTTATGGTGCATTTCTCAAATGGCGCAGTGAAATGGTCGATCAATTGGTTTTGCTTAAACCGAGTATTATTCGTGGCAATGCTTCAGAGATCAGTACACTTGCCGGTAATCAGGTTGAATCCAAAGGTGTAGACAGTACTGTTTCGAGTAATGAAGTCTATTTGCAAGCTTTAGCACTTTTAACCCATACTGAATGTGTTGCAATTTCTGGTGAATCTGACTTTATTCTTTCTAAACAGCTCAATAGCGTGATTCAGGTTAATGGCGGAAGTTTTTTACAGCCTAAAGTTACGGCAACAGGTTGCGCTTTAGGCGCATTAATTGCAGCGTATAGTTCGGTCACAACAGTCACGATCGCAGCAGTCTCTGCACATATCCATTTTGCGATTGCAGGAAAATTAGCTTTTGAAAAAGCCCAATCTGTTGGGAGCTTTAATGTCGCATTTCTAGATGAAATACATCAAATGAGTGCGGATAAAATTTGGCAATATGCTGATATAAAAGTCTTAAGTCTTTAGAGTACAAATATAAACTTGCTTTTAATCATTAAAATTAAGCTTAAACCGATTATGAAACCACATATGTCATTACAAGAAGAAAAATTGTTTTGGGACGCAATAGACCAGTCGAACCACAACAAAGATGCTCACTGGTCTGACTATGATATTGACCAGCATTTACAAGATCTTGTGCAATATTTATCTCAGTTGGATAAACAACAACTGATTATTTTTGAAAAAACACTTCAGCTCAAACTCTCACAACTCTATAGCGCTGAAATCGCAGAACTCTCGACAATTCTAGAATCTGAATTTACGGAAAAAGATGGTATTTTCAATTTCGATGCTTATCTATCAGATGATGGTTTTATTTATTTTAGATGTTGGTTAATCCTCAAAGGCAAGGATTTCTTTGATGACATACAAGAAGATATTCAAAACTTTGTTAGCAGAAAATATAGTTTTGATATAGGCGACACTTGGGCTGAGGGTCTACTCTATGTTGCTGATGAAGCATATAGCGTTCATTATGAAAATGAAGAAGAGTCTGAGATTCGTGATGCAGTATATTTACAACATCCAGAACATCACTATGATTTTGCAGCAGGCAAGATTGAAAGAGATTTACTCAATGGTGTTGAGTTACAAGCATGATATCCAAAACTGGTTAAAGCAATATGCGAACTTAGAAATAAATAAGTAAAAGATTGGGGCTTATCTTCTAAGCCCCAATCTGATTATTTTTGCACGAAAACTTTTTTATAAATTTCTCGTGGCATTTCAGCAAACTCTACACAGAGCTGAATTTCTAAACCCTGTGCAGAATAATCTTCAAATGACTGTAAAAATTGCGATAAATTTTCAGTCATTAAATCTTTTTGTGGTTCAGTACGACCACTTAGACCTTGTAAACGTACAAAAATAAATGCCTGCTTACTCTGCTCGCCACTTTCATCCCCAAAGCCAATCAAATAATCCGAAACTGATTGAATACGGGATTTAATATCATGTGCTTGCCCCACTAACCCTGTATCGAACAGTGCATGATTTAAGCCCAACATCAATTTCTTTTTATCTAAATTTTGAATATTGTCAGAATAATCAATAAACATTTGTGGCATGGTATTAACCGTTTGAAAGCACTAGATATTGATAACAATTATAGCATTAACATATAAAAAAACTGTAAAATTAACGCTAAATTAACATTTTAGCGCTTAGATTTATGAGAACGGTAAAAGAAAAAGCAAGTCGTAGAGGTGTTATTTTTTTTAGCTTACTTTTAGCTCTACAAATTTACTTCCAAATACTAAATTTTCTAAATGATAGGGAATTCTAGATAAATCAAACACTAATCTATATTTCGTTGATTTTAATCTGTAAATATTACTTTAAGTTTGAATCTTTTTTAAAAGCTAGACATTGGGCTTAAGTTAGCATCTTAATTATTTCAAACATTTTTTACACTACATTGATTATATTTTTCAGCTGTATCAATATTCCACAAGCTAAAACCATTCTCACTTGCTGATTTTAGTTTTAGCATTTGTGGCATATATCCCATAAATGAATCTTAGCTAATTCATATTACGAAGTACTTGGATAATTAAGATTATACCGATTTTAGAGACTCTACATAAATATAGAGTCTCGTTAATTTAAATTCTGGCATGTGTACCATACTTATCGATCATAATTGAACTCGCTTCATTTAAACCACGTACTGTGACGTTGATTCCATTCTTACGAAATTTGCTTACAACAGAATCCAACATCGCAACAGATGTGACATCCCAAATATGGGAGTGAGTCAAATCGATAATGACATTTGAAATTTTCTCATTGAAGTCAAAGCTTTGCATAAATTTTTCAGAAGAGCTAAAGAAAATCTGACCGCTTAAATCATATAAACGTGCTGATTCTTCAAAAGCAGACTTCACCTGAATATCATTTTCTAATTTAATGGCAAGAAATAGCGCTGAAAGCAAAACGCCACTGAGTACACCTAATGCGAGGTTATGAGTAGCCACGACCACTATGACAGTCATGATCATCACAACATTACTACTTTTAGGATTTGCTTTAAAGCTAGTTAGAGAACGCCATTCAAAGGTACTAATAGAGACCATAATCATTACAGCAACCAATGCAGCCATTGGAATCACTTTGAGCCAGTCACTAATAAACACAACAAGAATAAGAAGAAAAATACCTGCTGAGAATGTTGATAGGCGAGTTAAACCGCCAGATTTCACATTAATCATAGATTGACCGATCATTGCGCAACCCGCCATTCCGCCCATAAAACCAGATGCAATATTGGCGATTCCTTGCCCTTTGCATTCCTGATATTTATCACTTGGTGTATCCGTCATTTCATCCACGATCGTCGCTGTCATCATAGATTCAAGTAAACCAACTGCCGCTAATGCGAATGAATACGGCAAGATAATCTTCAATGTTTCAACATTCAAAGGGATGTCTGGAAGTAAAAATATTGGAAGCGTATCAGGCAAAGCCCCCATATCCCCAACTGTTCGCACATCAAATCCAAGACTCATTGCCAATATCGTAATTGCAATAATACACACAAGCGGTGAAGGCAGTATTTTTCCTAATTTTGGAATGAGCGGAAATAAATAAATGATTACCAAACCTAATGCAACCAAAGCATAAACATGCCACGTCACATTCACAAATTCAGGCAACTGAGCCATAAAAATTAAGATAGCTAAAGCATTCACAAAGCCAATCACTACAGATTTAGAAACAAACCGCATTAACTTCGCTAACTTCAAATAGCCTGCAAATATTTGAATCACACCCGTTAAAATTGTTGCAGCAAGTAAATATTCAAGGCCATGCTCTTTTACTAAAGTGACCATAAGCAATGCCATAGCGCCTGTTGCTGCCGAAATCATTGCTGGACGTCCCCCAACAAACGAAATCACGACGGCGATACAAAATGATGCATATAAACCCACTTTTGGATCTACACCAGCAATAATTGAAAAAGCAATAGCTTCGGGGATGAGTGCAAGCCCCACAACAAGTCCAGCAAGCACATCCCCACGGATGTTAGAGAACCATTGTTCTCGGATATTAGATAACATAAATAGCGCCTATTTTTTTGATTTTTTGATAGGCTAGTGATGTGATATACGACACACAAACGACTACACCACATCACTAGACAGTGATGAGTTATTTACAAATTAGAAGAGGTAAATAAACTTAAGGTGGCGTAAGTGTCATAAAAAAGCACTGGTTTTGAAGGAAGTTAAAGTGCGAGTATAGCATCCAAATTTACTACACAGCTATACGATGCTGAAATTCACTTTAATTTTAGAATAAGAATAACCATGAGATGACACATTTCTGGACTAGGGCGCTTTATGGTTCTTTATCTCATTCAAAGCACGACATCTATTGTATTCTATTGATAGACCTTAACAAAATCATCAATAAACATCTGTGTTAATGCATTCTTTTTCACTTAAAACGATTGAATCATAAGATCTGAGAAGCAACAGTAGCATTGATCACCAATTCTAGATTTTCAAAATCATCAAATTGCTCAAACTCAAAATCGATCTTGATTTTCGCAATCACTTTTAGATAACCGTCACGACTTTCAATAAATGCCAATTGGTATAAATCGACAGGATTATGGATACTTTTAATGGTAAAACACCCATTAAATGCTTCAGATTCATTTTCATCAAAAACCAACGTCAACCCAAGCAAATCTTTTAAAAATGGAGATGGTAGCTCCAACCCTTCAAAAGAAATATTTGAATCTATCAATTCATGCGCATAATAAAATGGGCACAACTGAAAGCTGAGATTATAACTATTAGAATATTTGCATTTAGACAAAATAGCTAAACGTGGACTTAATAACTTTTTCTCAAATTTAGCCATTAATTCATCACTAAAAACATCTATCACTCAACAAATAACAATGCCAAACGTACCTGATCATAGCCCATTTTGGGACTGGTTAAATCAACGATTGGACGCAATTTAATCGCACCATCATCATTAAAATGACTTGGATCTTGACGTTTCTTCAATTTTTTATAGATCACACGAATTTTTTCTACAACTTCTTCACCAGGATTTGCAATCGAGATATCTAAACCTTGCTCTCGATGTAAACGAGCCAAATGATTGATAATCGTCGCAGGAGTTAATCCACGTTCAACCGCAATATCCTGAATCTCATACCCACTCTCGAACAATTCACGTGTTTCATCAAGTGTTGCCGAGGCATAATTGGTTTTACCACTATTACGCGCCAGCTTCTTCTCATTACGTTCAATCTCAGTGGTATTTAAAGTCCCGCCACAATGACGAATAAAAGCATTGTGCTGTGAAGTTAAATCTGAATCTGCATAATGCACTTCGGCTTCATTAGATAACTCTTGAAAACGGCGATCTGCTTTAATTGCAAGACTATCCAGTTCCAATGCCTGATCATTAAAACCTAACAATCTTAAACCCTGAATCGATTTAAGCCGTGATAAAGCCACATAACCCTGACCTTTTTCAAAAGTATGGCTTAAGTTGATTTCCGCAGCTTCCAAGGTCATCCCTTGTGATTTATGAATAGTAATCGCCCAAGCTAATCGTAATGGTACTTGTTGTAGACTGGCGATGGTTTTACCACCTTCATTGTCAACAGACCATGTTTCTGGCGCAACCAATAAGGTTGTACCATCGGTCATTTTGACTTTAGGCAACATTCCCAGTTCATCGTCCTCTTCAAAACCAATAACTTCACCTAAACTACCGTTGATATAACCCATATCGAAGTTATTTTTAACGAACATGACTTTGGCATGTTTTTTAAGCGTCAACTCGTCAGGCGCACGTACAGAAGATTTCAATGTTTCGATCAGCTTTTCGTTACCATCTGTCACCGCTACAAATTGATGATCATCCCCTTCAATCGCATTGAGATGCTGAAAGTTGATGCTATCCACATCCATATTGTGGGTATACAAACGCGTGTAGGTATCACCAATGTCTTGATTACGGGTATCTTGTAGCGCTTGAATATGCTGTGGCTGAATATTCTGGGCACGAATCGCATTGAGTACGTCATTCAATGCCGAATCATCTTGACGATGCTGCTCTGTCAGGTAGCAAACACGAAATTTTGCTTCAACCCAAGCGGTTGACATAAAACAAAATTTATCTCGATTTAGTTCGCTGTTTTTACCTACAGGTGGCAACTGGAAAAAATCTCCGGCTGCAATCACTTGAATTCCACCGAAAGCATCATCAGATTCTTTAAAATATTTTAAAACTTGATTGACTAAATTTAGCTGTTTGGCATGTAACATTGAAATTTCATCAATGATCAAGACTTGGGCATTTTCTAAATGCTCTTTTAAGTATTTACGCTCTTTCATACGCTTCAAATCATCATCAGTCAGCGTATCTTTGATCCCAATACCTGCCCAAGTATGAATCGTCATACCATTCATATGTGTTGCTGCAATCCCCGTAGATGCTGTAATTGCAACAGGGACTTTGCGTGCTTTTAAATAATTGATGTACTGATTAAGCGTATAGGTTTTTCCTGCACCAGCAGATCCAGTCAAAAAGACATTTTCACCCGCTTTCATAAGTTTGAGTGCAGTTTCTTGTTTCATAACAGCCTTGAATTACCTAAACAGGATGGGACGGCTATAGCCTAACGATTTTTGTATAAAAAGTTAAGCCAAATGCATCACGAAAAGTGAATTAAAGCCAAGCAGCCCACTTAAAAATGATCTGCGTCAAACTATAAGTTTCCCAATTCTTCATTGGGTTGAATACTGCTTTTCCATTTTAAATGCTGATTTACATCATCAATAAAAGCTTGAGCTTTCAATATATAGAACTCATCAGGAATAAGATTATTGGGTAAACGCAATTGATCAAAGACCAAACGTCCTAATTTGTAATAACAACCCAAAGTCATTTCCTGCGTCACATCATCAACTTTCGATACATGAAATGCTACATATTCTCGATCTACAATCCGCGCACAATAGGACAATGCCAAACAGTGTTTAAACACCAACGACTCTTGAATAATTCGTTTTAGGCTATTCAGTTCCTCATAGCACCACTCATCAAAATAAATCTTTTGCATTGGTGCAACGCGATCCCAATGATCTACATCTATTTTTTCTTTAAGTGTCGATAAGGTATCAACAAAATAATGATGTTGATGCCAACGCTGTGCTTGCTGATATAAACCAGACCAAGTGACATTTCGCTCTATATCGTGATGATCATTAAATAAATGCATCACATAGTCCAAAACAAAGCTGTCGTATATACTCGGGTTAGATGCACGACCGATCTGCATGTGTTTCAGTTTTTTACGAAAATCATCGACTGTTATATTTTGCTTTTGCAACTGAATAAAGAATTCAGCATGTTGTTGTCGTTGCGGATCAATAAATTTAATCAGTTGTTTGGGCAAGCCCTGAGCAATGTGTTGTACAAACAGCATAAATGCTTGAATGATTCGATTTATCTTAAGGTATATTTTTTTATACATCTGCGGTTGATCTGCCAACATCAACGCAGCAAAATCCAACCATTCTTCGATATACAAATAAGAATGAGAAATCGTTTTCTTATTCGATTTATTTTCAATCTCTGTTTTTAAAAAACTATAACGATTGTTCTTTGGGTTGTTTTGCCATTCATTTGTAATTGCAAAGGAATGGCATTCAATTAAAAATAGCCGTGCTGCAATATTTTTAAAATACTTTAAAACACTTACAGTGACTTCAGGATAAATCTTTGAAGTATCAATCAAACTTAATGCTGTGATTGTGATCCGGACATTGGGGTCCTTTATATGTCGACTAATCCAATCATTGACCTGTTCATCTTGTTTAAATAGCCAATTTGCAGTGCGCTTAAGACTACAAATTGGAATTTGTGGAATTTGATCCTGTTCCCAATATTCAGCATCTTTTTGTAAAAAGTGCTGCTTGCTCAATAAATCCTGATATTGCCAAAAACCGCGTTTCATATATTTTGCATAAGCAAGCATTTGCGGTTGTTGTTGAGCATGTACCGCCAGCAATTGATAACTTGCAAAATACTGGCTGAGTTCTTTTAAGCGTAATGATTCTGGGTGAAAAATCTTTAAAATACGCAAATAATGCGCTGGAATAAACTGATCTAAAGAAAAAATGGCCTGTTGAAATTTGGGTACCAATGACTGAATCGGTAAAAACTCTTGACCCAATACAGAATTAATCAGCACTAAATGCTTAATGTTAATTTCAACACTTAAAGGAATCGCTTTACCATATTTGGCAAAATCAGAAACATAGGCATAATCAAAATATTCATAGTGCAGCAAAATTTGATCAATACGCTCTGCATCTGCTTCACTAATATTATATAAATACTGCTCTACCCGATTTTCACCATCCACCCACTCAAAAACCTGCTCAATCAGCGTTTGGCGGATGATTTGGGCTTTGGTCTTTAAATCAGTTGGATGTATCTCATGATATTTTGTTGTATAAAAATAAATATTTTCTGAGAAATATTGAACAAAACGATTGATATTAATTTTATTTTCTAAACAACGCGGTAACTTTTCAAAATTTAAATCAAAAATTAAACCCTTTTCTTCATCAAAGTAGATATTGAGTAACTGATTTGCCAGACTGAATTGATGCTGCTGTGGATCAAACTGGAAAAAGTTGTGCGCAGTAATCTCGGACAAATAGTCAAATTGATCAAGATAAATCTTATTTAAATTTGCTGAAACCTGAAGTAATTCTTGAGCAGCAAGCTGGTGTCTATCTGGCAGCTGCTCCTGAACTGTCTGCACCATATTTGCCTCAATCCATCTCTTACATATATTGAATTTATTAGGGTCTGTTGACACTTCTTCTATATTTGCGACAACGAGTTTTTTTAGACGATTCGAGGCACGAAATACGAAATTTAGTCAGCTAAATGAGTAGTTCGTAACGACGTAGCGACAAAAAAACTCTAGTCCCGAAGGGTTATGGTTAAAATTATCTCAGTCTGTGTTATGAAACTCGAAAATAGTCTCGCTATTCTCTTCGTTTCATGCCTTGCCTGCTCAATTTTAGCCTACAACGCAAGCCATTTATGAAATGTTAACAGACCCTATTGTAGGCGAACAATTTTACAAAACAAATTGAATTCCAATTATCTTTTGCAAAAGTTTGTTTAAACTGAGCTGTGATCGTGTAACGGGTTTTATCTTTATTGATTCTAATTTATCCATTCTTTATTAATTATTTAAAATCTATTTTAATTATATGTTATTTATTCAATTAAATTTTTATAAAAAAAGATCCCCTTAGTTTTCAAAAAAACTAAGGGGATCTCTAACGCAACACATTTGAAATTTTCACTAAAATTTAAAATAAATGCATTGCAGGCTTAATTAAGAATGTACAGGCTTTGCCCCCATACGCTCTTCAATCAAGTCATAACACCATTGGAAAATAAAGGTATACACCAAAATACAGGTGGTCATTCCAAAATCCAATAAAATTGCTTGCCACAAAGACATATCCATTGCGTAAGCAACCATTGGAATCGTGGCTAACATCAAACCACCCTCAAAACCAATGGCATGTAAAATACGTACACCAATGGTACGTTTAAGTTTTCTCTTACGTTCAAATTGTTCAAAGAAATGGTTAAACACCATATTCCAAACCACTGAAGTCACGGCCATCGCAACACCTAATACACCAGTAACTTCCATTGGCACTTCAAAAATAAAACTTAATGCAATCGCTATGATCACCAACAGGATGACTTCATAGCTTAATGCATGAATAACCCTTCTTTTGGAAATCATCATTTAAAACTACTCTTTTTTGATTCGATGGATGCATTATATTTTTATAATATTGATCAATCGAGTCAGGTTCTTTCAATTTCATTGAAAGGTCGTATGAATTGGAGTAAATTTAATGATTGAAGAATTAAACAGAATGGCGCCAAACGTATGAATATTAACCAAGAACAACTCACCATCTTTAAAACGGTGATGGAAACAGGTTCATTTTCAGCAGCAGCCCGACAGCTTGGCAAAGTCCCCTCCGCTGTCAGTATGTCTATCGCCAACTTGGAAATAGACTTAAATCTAAAACTCTTTAATCGTGTGGGACGTGAACCAATCCCTACGCCTCAAGCTCAACGCTTATATGAAAAAACTGAACAACTGCTAGTAGAAATGAATCAGTGGAAACAACAAGCGATTGCACTTAGCGAAGGCTTGGAATCCTCATTAAATATCGTGGTGGTTTCTGAATTACTGCATACAGACTGGGCTGAATACATTGCACTGTTGGGAGAGCATTTTCCAACTTTAGAAATTAATATCTTCTCAGCACCACAAGAAGATGCGCTGAAAATGCTGATGAATCAGACTGCACAACTGGCATTGATGTTTGAACGTGAAATACTTGAAAGCCGTGAGCAATTTGTCGAATTTAAAAAAGAAGCCTTGGTTCCTGTTTCAGCTATTCATCATCCATTATCAGCACATAAACAAGTTACTTTTGAACAAATCCTACAATCCAGACAAATTGTCGTGGCAAGTCGTGATCGAACCATTAAACCTGAACTGCTTTATTCTAAAAACTATTGGCGGACGGACAATCACCACTCAGCATGTGCTTTAATTTTAAAAGAACTGGGTTGGGGAGTACTTCCCTTAGAAATGTTTAATGAAAATCCTGAGCTTAAACATAAGTTAAAAATCTTGGATTTGCTCGATTTCACACCAAAATTTGAATATTTTGTCGACTTAGTCTGGAGTCGTGAGAGCAATTTAGGCTCAGCTGCTCGTTTTTTGATTAATCACATTCGAAATCAAAGAATTCATACAAAATAATAGGCCTTTCAGTACATTTTCCTCTTTTGCTCAAATCGCATTGTGTTATAAATAAATCACAAATATTTTAACTAAGAAATAATCGGTAATGACACAATCTGCATTAGATCAATTAAAACGCTTAACCACTATCGTTGCTGATACAGGTGATTTAAACGCAATTCAACAATTTCGCCCTTTGGATGCAACGACTAACCCGTCACTCATTACAGCAGCAGCACAACAGCCTGAAAGTCGTGAGCTGATTGAAGATGCCTATGCTCAAGCAAAAAAAGAAGGTTATGAATTAGATGCACTCGTTGAACGCACCATCGATATTCTCACCGTCAAACTGGGTGTCGAAATTTTAAATATTGTAGAAGGTCGTGTCTCAACAGAAGTGGATGCAGCCCTTTCCTATAATACCGAAGAAACCATTGCCAAAGCCAAAGAGCTACTTGCGTTGTATAAAGAATATGGGATAGACCAAGATCGTATTCTGATCAAGATTGCCTCTACATGGGAAGGTATTCAAGCAGCAAAAGTGCTAGAAGCAGAAGGCATTCATTGTAACTTAACGCTACTTTTTGGTTTACATCAAGCCAAAGCATGTGCAGATGCAAGGGTTACTTTGATTTCTCCATTTGTCGGTCGTATTTTAGATTGGTTTAAAAAAGCTGAAAATGTAGAGAGCTATCCAATTGAGAAAGATCCAGGCGTATTGTCTGTTAAACAAATTTATCATTACTACAAGCAACATCAAATCAAAACTGAAGTGATGGGCGCAAGCTTCCGTAGCATTGACCAAGTTTTAGGTTTAGCAGGTTGCGACCTTTTAACCGTTGCACCGGGTCTGCTAGAAAAATTGAAAAATGATCAACGTCATGTGGTTTCTCAACTTAGCTTAGACACTGAACAGACTGCTCAAGAACATCAAGAGATCTCTAAAGCTGAATTTAAACAACAATTGGAAGCTGATTTAATGGCATTCCAATTATTGCAAAGCGGGATTGACGGTTTTATCAAAGCGCGTGAACAACTTGCATTATTATTGCGCCAATCTTTTGGTCTAGATGCTGATTTTATTGACTAATCTATGTATTTAGAAGGATTTATATAAATCTAAATTGTAGATGCGCTTTTGGGTAAAATTGCACTAAAATCGCTCACACTCTAAAGCCGAGTTTGTTATCATAACCACTCGGCTTTTTTATTTCGCTTTTCTTATTTATACAGTGAGAATGTTGTGTTTGGTATTACCGATATAGTGACATATATACTAGGGACTATTTTTATCGTCATTTTACCCGGTCCCAACTCATTGTATGTCATGTCAATTGCCTCTCGATTTGGAATTAAAACGGGCTATATCGGTGCTTTAGGCGTATTTACAGGAGATTTAATTCTGATTCTCTGTACTGTTTTAGGTGCTGCCTCTTTACTACACGCCTTTCCCTGGTTATTTATCATTCTCAAAGTTGTAGGCGCAAGCTATTTGTCTTATCTCGGTATTCGTTTACTGATCGCAAGTATCAAAACTTGGCAAAACAAACCACAAACGCTGCAAACAAATACATCCAATACTGCAACTCACGAACAATTCCATCCATTTCGAACAGCACTCACCATTAGCTTACTCAACCCAAAAGCAATTTTATTTTATCTCTCGTTCTTTGTTCAGTTTGTTGATCCCGATTACCCTTACCCCGCTTTAAGCTTTGCGGCACTTTCTGTGATTCTGCAAATCATCAGTATGAGTTATTTGACGATCTTGATCTTCTCAGGCGTTAAGCTCGCCACTTTTTTCAATACACGCTACAAAATTGCTGCAGGTTGTGTTGCCTGTGTAGGTTTACTGTTCTGTGCTTTTGGAATAAAGCTTGCTGTTTCAACAATGTAAGCTGATTTAGTTAAATAAATCTCCCAATTAAAACATTCTTTTTTAAATCGTTCTTTTGAATAAACTGCGCTTTCTATTCAAGGCAATATCTAATTTTTATCAATGGGTAATCTATAGTCAACCTGTCAAAAAAATCAGACACAAGAATACAACTTCTCTCAATTAATTATTTTTTAATTAAATCAATTACATGGAAAGAATTTTTGATTATAAAAGCTTGTAATACCACAGCTTACATTCAACGTTTAAATACCTTTGCGTAGGCGATGCCTCCCTTTTTAGGGATAAAAAGGGACAAAAATCTTTTGCTGGGCGAAGGCTACGTCTTGTACCCCCGCCCAACGGCGACATCCATGTCGCCCCACAGTAGGATGACCAACTATAATTCAAAAGTACCAAAAATGAATTGGTGCAAATCACTTATATGAATAATTAGGTGGTTTGACTATACATTGTTTTCAACTAAGATAGTTCTAGATTAAAAAAGCCATATTCTCCCATAATGATAATCTAATCAGTTTTATATTTACTTTTTATATTTAATTCCAATTAACCCTATAAGCTTTAAAATGATCCCTGTATGATGGTTGCATTTTCAACCATTCAATCAAATTTAAAAGCAAGGGATCATGCAAAAGTTACTCCAAGACTTCTCTATACCTGCTGTATTTGCAGGTTTCATTACCTTTTTAATTGGTATCAGTGTTTCGGCTGTACTCGTCATACAAGCAGCTCAATTACTTGGCGCAAACCCTGAACAAATTACCTCTTGGTTTTGGGCACTCGGTTTAGGTATAGGTCTTTCAGGATTAATTCTTTCTTGGAAATTCAAATATCCTGTTGCCACCTCATGGTCAACCGCTGCACTTGCACTCATCATTGCCACTGCCAGCGGCTACTCACTCTATGAAGCCATTGGTGCTTTCTTAGTGAGTGGTTTACTGACCGCCACACTAGGCTTTTTAGGCATATTTGAAAAAATTATTTCGTATATTCCTCAGAGTTTGACCAGTGCCATGCTGGCAGGTGTATTACTCAAGTTTGGTATTGCTCTATTTGCCAGTATGCAAAACGACTGGGCATTTATTCTCAGCCTTTTGACGGTTTATATCGTCACTAAACGGCTATGGGCTCGTTATTGTATTGTGATTACCGTGATCGCAGGAATTATCATTTGTCCATTTTTTATGGAGTTTCATGTTCCAACCTTACAGTGGGGATTGGCAAAACCAGTATGGATGACACCTGAGTTCACATGGTCTGCAATTCTCGGATTGGCACTGCCTTTATTTGTAATCAATATGGCATCTCAGTATTTACCAGGGATTGCGATGATTAAAAGTTATGGCTATAAACCCCATGTTAACCAACTTATTGGTTGGACAGGTACAGCGCAGACTTTGCTTGCACCATTTGGCTGTTATACCGTGAATATTGCTGCAATCAGTGCTGCAGTCAGTCTGGATGACCAAGTTCACCCAGACCCTGCGAAGCGCTATATTGCTGGCATGAGCTGTGGTTTCTTTTATATTTTGATGGGGCTATTTGCGGCAACATTGACAAGTCTATTGATGTCTTTTCCACATCTTTTTATTGTGGCATTAGCGGGGATCGCCTTGTTTGGTACGATTAGCCATAATATTGCGATTGCATTTCATGAAGTCAAAGATCGTGAAGCCGCACTGCTCACCTTCTTATTCAGTGCATCAGGTGTTCAGTTTTTTGGGATTGGTTCCGCTTTTTGGGGACTCCTATTTGGCTTCGCTGTTTCGTTTATTTTAAACTTTAAACTTAAAAAATAGCATTTTGATCAATAAGATGAATGGAGGCTCATTCATCTTATTTTAAATTTTCAATTGTCGAATCAAAGCAAATCGAGAAGCGATAGACAAAAAAAAGCTTACCCTAGGATGGGTAAGCTAGAAAGCTTGGAACAACAATAGAAACTACAGCGAGAATCTGGAAGCTATCTTAGCGATTGGTTAATATTTAAACCAATACTTAAAAACACTTATTGGATATTTCTTAAACGGAAATATCCCCAGAAATAGTCACATTTCTATTAAATAAAGTGATAACAATATCATTTTTAAAGATAAAAAAACAATAAATCATCGATCACAATTCATTCAATAGACTAAAGTCTAAAGTTCAAATTTCCGGGTAGCTTCCAGTGCCTTCAGGCCACGGTGTAAGCAACTCAAAGCCCGTATCTGTGACTGCAACCATATGTTCCCATTGCGCTGACAGTGACTTATCCGCAGTGACCACAGTCCAACCATCTTTCAACTCTTTGACACTGGATTTCCCCGCATTAATCATCGGTTCAATGGTAAAAACCATACCCTTTTTAAGCACTAAGCCCTGCCCGGGTTGACCATAATGTAATACGTTAGGTTGCTCATGATAAATCTTACCAATCCCATGACCACAATATTCACGAACGATCGTATAACCTTCACGTTGCCCAACTTGTTGAATCGCATGACCAATATCCCCAAGTGTTGCACCGGGTTTAACCATATGAATTCCAGCCACCATCGCTTCATAAGTCGTTTCAACCAGTCTTTTCGCTTCAGGTTTAACTGTACCCACATAGTACATACGACTGGTATCACCAAAATAACCATCTTTGATAATCGCAACATCTATATTGATAATATCACCATCATTTAAAACCTTGTGTTTTGATGGGATACCGTGACAGACCACTTCATTTGGAGAAATACAGGTGGTTTTGGTATAACCATAATATCCAATATTTGCAGGGATCACTTTCAACGTATTGACAATAAAATCATTGCAAATATCGTCTAAATACTCAGTCGTCGCCCCTGGCTTCACATATTCACCAATCATTGCTAAAACTTGAGCAGCTAAACGCCCCGACACTCTTAATTTTTCAAGGTCTTGTTCGGTTTTAATGGTGACTGTAGAAGCTTTCATTGGATCTGTCCGCAAAAGTGAAAAAATATTATATGCCTTTTCAATACGTTTAGGGCAATTTACCGCCTATCATATTCAATAAAAATGCAAAATCAAGCACACAAATTTTAGAATAAGTATAATTTCTCCCTATAATGTTCTTTCACACTCTATATTTTTTAAAAATTTTGATTTTTGAAAATTAACTGTGAATCATCCACATAAATATAATCAATATAACTAATTGGTTAAAATTTATAAAAAATGGGAATATTATCCATAAAATAAAATACAAAAAATAAGCTATTTCTACTAAAATCGCTGTTTTGCTTTTTCAACCACAGTTTATGACTAATCTCCGTACCAAGGATATTATTGCTTTAGGCTTTATGACCTTTGCCTTATTTATTGGGGCAGGCAATATTATTTTTCCACCCATTGTTGCTCAACAAGCCGGTGAACATGTATGGCTCGCAGCGCTTGGTTTTCTAATCACGGCTGTAGGCTTACCTGTTATTACCATTATGGCACTTTCTAAAACTGAAGGTTCTATTGCGATTTTAAGCTCGCCTTTAGGTAAAGTCGCAAGTTTAATACTGACCGTAGTATGTTATCTCTCGGTTGGACCATTATTCGCGACACCACGTACCGCAACTGTTTCTTATGAAATTGGTTTTTCCTCATACTTTGGCAATGGTGGTACAGCATTATTTATTTATAGTGTTATCTATTTTGCATTTGTGACTTTAGTTTCTCTTTATCCAAATAAATTATTGGATACAGTGGGTCATATTCTTGCACCACTAAAAATTGTTGCACTCGCAATTTTAGGTATTGCAGCATTTCTGATCCCTACTGGTTCAATTTCTCCTGCAATCAACAATTACGCAACCAGCCCTGTTTCTGAAGGTTTTGTGAATGGTTATTTAACCATGGACACTTTAGGTGCTTTGGTTTTCGGTATTGTTATTATTCATGCCATCCATTCTCGTGGTGTAACAGACAAAAAACTCGTAACCAAATATGCCATTATTGCAAGTTTGATTTCTGGTGTAGGTTTAACGCTGGTTTATCTCAGCTTATTTAAACTAGGTTTAGGCAGTCATGATGCTGCTCCAAATGCTGAGAATGGCGCAGTGATCCTGCATGCTTATGTTCAACATGCTTTTGGTGACTTAGGCTCTTTATTCCTTACAGCTTTGATTTTTATTGCATGTATGGTTACTGCGATTGGCTTAACCTGCGCATGTGCTGAATACTTCTCTGAATTGACAAAAATTCCATATAAAGTTTTAGTGATTATTTTGGTGTTATTTTCATTGGTGATTTCAAATCTAGGGTTAACCAAACTGATTGCTTTTTCAGTGCCTGTACTCAGTGCAATTTACCCACCAGCAATTGTGGTCATTCTATTGAGCTTCTTTTGGGGTAAATTCAATAACCCAACCACGGTTATCGCACCTGTTACTGGCGTTGCATTTTTATTTGGTCTTATTGAAGGAATTAAAGTCACAAGCTTTAAAGACAGCTTACCTTTGATGATTCAAAACTTACCGTTAAATGAACAGAACCTTGCATGGGTGATCCCATCATTGATCGTGTTAATCATCTGTGTCGTAATTGATAAAGTTAAAAAATAAAGCTTTTTAATTATCATCCTTAAAATTTGATTTTACCCAAATCTTATTTTAACAGTGATCAATAATTGTCATGTTTACCCCACAGGCCGTTATTGTTTGCGACACAATTTTTAAAGCGTTCTTTGATCCATCTTAGTGCTTCAAACATGTGATCAATGAACCTGAATAGATCAAATCAAGCATTGCTCTACGTATAAAAAACATTTGGCTAAAAATACTAAAACTTAATTTTAATTCAACAAAGATAAATTCAGTCGCGTTGTTGCTTTTTTTTGAATGAGTGAACCGTTCTCCATGCCAAAATTGAATTATTTTGAAAAAATAGTCATTTTTTTCGATTTTTGCATAAATATTGCATAATTTTTTATCAACTTTAGTCGAAAACACTTTCAAGACCTATTAAGTTATTGTATTTTATTTTGATAACTAGCTCACACTACTTCAACAACTATTACGCCATTTATCAAAAAAATTACACATATTTTCATTTTTTATAAAATAATCATCACTTGTAATAAATATGTCATAATTATTTTGAATAATAGAGGTATTTGCTCTTGAAATAATTATTAGATATGGTACAACTGAATAAACCAATCCAGACTAAAACAATGTGGTTTTTGTCGAGCAGACAGGAGGGATGGAGATGTTATCAATACATTTCAATAAGCAAGTCTTCATTAATTCTTTGAAGACAAATACGAAACTGGTCATCTATCTAAGTACAACGCTTGCACTTTTAATGACACTATTAATTCATGGACTCATTCAAGGAAATTTAAAACCTGAATTTTTTGCCTATGCATTAGTCGTTTCTGCTGCCTTCTATGTTTGGGATGTAGTCGACCATAAATCTCGTAAACTTGCGAAGATTACAGAATAAAAGATGGATGCCATGCATCCATCTTAAATAAGAAAATTATAAAAATTAACTATTAAAATAAAGTAATAAACATTCCAAGTAATAATCCACCAGTCGCAACAATCTCCCCTAACACCAACAATAGCATTGCTATACGTAACAATATTTTCGGTAATTGCACTGTTCCTAATTGATGTGGTTGCTTAAATTGGTTGGTCGTATCTTTCAAGAAACCATGCAAAACATAACTGGCGATTGAAAAACTAAAAAAGAATAAATTGACCAAAACAAATATCAAATTTATTGTTTCAGTCCAGCTTGAACAATAGGCCATCACCGCTAAAATCAAAGTGGCTGGAGCATAAAGCAAACTACTGCGATGTGCGATATCAACATAATAATGCGCTCGGGCAATTTCTGAACGGCTGATTTGGTAATACTTCCAAACGCCTGTCAACATGCCTACCCATAGATAAATTCCACTAAATATTAACGCTAACTTTACCGACAAATCCAAACTCACAAAATCCATTTAAAACACCTTTATTCCAATTACTTAAAATATTTTTTATTGCATTTGACTCAGAAGTCATACTTTTAACAAGTTTCTTTTTGGAACTTGTGTAAAGTAATCATTAAAGCATACTCATAGAATTGTTATGAATACATTTGAAAATTTAACCATAACTTGTGCAGATAGCTATAGCTTAACTGCACGTTTTTATCCGGCAAAACAATCAACTAATCGTTTGCCTATTTTGGTTTGTCCTGCCACAGGTATTACTCAGAGCTTTTATCATCACTTTATAGAGTGGCTTGCTCAACAAGGTTCAGATGTACTAGTTTTCGATTTCCGTGGTATAGGTGACTCCTTACATGGTCCTATTCGTCAGTCCACAGCAAGTATCCAAGATTGGGGACAACTGGATATTCCTGCTGCTATTGAAACTTTGCTGAATAAGACAGGCAAAGAACAAGTCATACTCTTAGGTCATAGTGCTGGGGGGCAATTACTAGGCATTGTTTCCAACTACAAGAAAGTAGCTCAAGTGATTGCAATTTCAGGCTCTACAGGACATGTAAAAGGACTTAAAGGGAGAACCAAACGTATGGCACCTGTCATGTTTAACATGATCTTTCCTATTTCAAGTTTAGTCAAAGGCTATGGTGCTACTAAGTTTTTAGGAATGGGAGAAAATTTACCCAAAAATGTTGCAAAACAATGGGCGGAATTTTGCAGTAAACCCGGTTATGTGATGAACGCTATAGGTAAAACTATTTTCGAGGACTATCACAACGAAATTCAATGCCCAATTACGGTGTATTGGTCATCGGACGATGAGATCGCCACTGAAGCCAATGTCAAAGACCTACTTCGTTTGTATCCAGAAGCCCCCACTGAAATGATAGAGCTTAAACCGAAAGATACAGGTCATAAAGCCATTGGTCATATGTTAATGTTTAGGAAGTCACATCAAAATTTATGGCCAATTATGACAAAAAATATTTTTAATTAATTTTTAGTTTTAAGTACTTAGATAAGTAATCCTATCTAAGTGCTCTTTTTATTCAAAAAAATGCCTCATTAATGAGGCATTTTTTAGTCTTTTATATCTGCTTACGATTTAATCGCAAAACAGTTACGAAAATTGCTCTGGACGGGTAATTTTTACCGTTTTGATCCGATTTTCATCCATTTCGATGACTTCAAACCAAATGCCCTCTTGTTCAATCTGAGTGCCTACTTTTGCTTCGCCTTGGGTTTTATCTAAAATCAAACCTGCCACGCTAAAATAGCCTGAGTCTTCCTGAACTAGATCCAACATACCAAGTTCCAGCTCAAGTTGATACAAATCCAGCATGCCAGAGGCTTTCCAGGTCGTATCATCCAGTTTAATTAATTCCAACTGCTCATCTGCATCAGGGAATTCACCAGCAATTGCTTCAAACACATCTAATGGAGAAATCAAACCCTGGATATTACCAAATTCATTACTCACCAAGACTAAAGAACCCTTAGACGTTCTTAAAGTATGAATAGCATCAATCACTTTCATTTTTTCAAAAATAAAAATCGGACGACTACGTTTAAGCAAGGCTTGTAATTGCTCTGGTTCATCCAGTACATCAATTAACTCTTTAGCGCGTACAACCGTAACCACTTTATCTAATTGTCCACGACACACAGGAAATAAACTATGCGGTACAGCCAAAATTTGCTGACGAATACTCTCTGCATCATCCTCAAGATTAATCCAAGATATTTGATTTCTAGGGGTCATGATTGATGCAACTGAACGTTCTGCAAGCGTTAACACTCCACCGACCATATAACGCTCTTCATCACCAAAGGCTTTTTGTGCTGCTAAAGTCTCAGGGTTTTGTAATAAATCTGCATCAAGTTTGCTTCCCATCAATTTTAAAATTGAGTCAGCAGTACGATGACGCAATGGTGTTTTCGACTGATGTTTTTCAACATTGCGGCTAGAAAACTGGTTAAAAGCTTCTATTAAAATAGCTACACCAATACCCGAATAAATATAACCTTTTGGAATATGGAAACCAAAACCTTCAGCAATTAAGCTCACACCAATCAATAATAAAAAGCTTAAGCACAGAATCACGACAGTAGGATGCTTATTGACAAAAGATGTTAATGGCTTAGAAGCAATCAGCATCACAATAACAGCAATTGTTACTGCTGCCATCATTACGTAAATATTATCGACCATGCCAATCGCAGTAATCACTGAATCGAGAGAGAATACAGCATCTAAAACAATGATTTGGGCAACAACAGCCCAAAAGCTTGCATAAACGACAGCCCCTGAACTTTTAACCTCGGGCTTACCCTCTATTTTTTCATGCAGTTCAGTGACAGCTTTATAGACGAGGAATAACCCGCCAAATAATAGAATTAAATCCCGTCCTGAGAAAGAGAGACCACCAATTTCAATCAGAGGTTTAGTTAATGTCACTAACCAAGAAATAATAGACAGTAAACCTAAACGCATTATTAATGCTAGAGATAAGCCGATGATACGTGCTTTATCTCTTTGTTCAGGAGGAAGTTTATCTGCAAGAATGGCAATAAAAACTAAGTTATCAATACCCAGTACAATTTCTAAAACTATTAGGGTTAAAAGACCAACCCAAATTCCAGGGTCTAATAAAAATTCCATTATTAGATCTCCTGCTTATTATTATAAATATATAAATTGGAGAAAAATAAATTCGACCTACAAGACGACGGATCCATGAATGATACCTTTTCAACTAAATTGCTATAATTATGCACAATATCTTAGGCTTGTAATTATTTTTCATAAAAAATTTACATTTATTTAAGTTTATATATATGTATAGCCGACTGATACCTGCAAATTTCCTGTATTTCTAATCATCATTTTACAAATATAGTCTTTAACAGATATCGATACATCATATTCAAATTATTTTTCAATCAATATTACAGAAATGTCATTGGTATTTTCGTAAAAAATTACGTATAACTATGTTTGTAGAAGCCTTTAAATTAGTAGACTATATTAATCATAACTATATTTAATCAATTATTTTCAATTAGATATAAGGGCAACTAACGGAGTAAAAAATTGATAAATTTATATAATAAATTTTAACAAAAAAAAATATTTAGAGCTAAGCGAAGTTGATTTCTTTTATTTTTCAGTTAAAATAACATAAGATGTTATTTTTTTTAACTAATGAGCTTGCTTTTAACAACATCTTCTTGGTAATTTTCATAATTAGGCAAGCTGAAATACTTAGGATCGTACTATGACACAAGGACTTTCATTAACATTTAATAAAATCTGCCTTTGGGGTTGGTTTAAAACTTTCTATTCCACGGCGACACTAGAGAATGAATTATATTCATTCTAAATTGCATGAAGAAGCGACTAAGTTTTCGCAAAGTATTACTGATTTCCATCTATCTATAGACAGTCGTACAATGCCTTTACTAAATACTTTAACTTAAGTTTAGTTCAAGCAAAATTTACATTTCGTCGATTTTACTTGTTTTTTTCTTTAAGTGATCTATCACATATTGATTCAAGTATTCAAAGTAAAATATGATTACCGCTTAAGATATGGCAATAATTACAAAAACAGGGACCCTTAAATGACTAAAAAATATGCAAAATTTTTACCTGCAGCTGAAAATTTTAATATCGAAAATTTCCCATACTACTGGATCACTCAAGTACATTCGCAGTATGTTTTAAATTTAGATCACGTACTTAAAAAGTATGGGGTAGACCATTCTAGACGACGATTGTTGGTTGCATTAGAAGCCAAACCAGATGCAAGTGTCTCTGAGCTCTCAGAAATGATCGTTTCAAAAATGTCGACGATAACTAAAATTGTTTATCGCTTAAAAGAGGAAGGATTTGTTGATACTTACTCGTGTGAAAATGATGCGCGTATCACAAGAGTACATTTAACAGAAGCTGGACAACAAATGACGCAAAAAATAAATGACTTAATGAGTGTTGTACTTGAAAAGTCATTTGAAGGTCTAACGCCACTTCAAATTGAAAAAACCATGGAAAACTTAAAAATTATTTTTAAGAACCTTGCACATTAATATTTAAGGCTATTCATCGAAGATGTTCAACTGTGGCGAGTTTTTGTTATTCGATCTTTTGGGGCAATAAAAACACTCAAACTCAGCCACAGGGAACCCTTCGATAAAACTCAAAATATTGGGCTGCGGTAAGCCCAACCATTCATCAAGTCGATGATGTGGAATAACTACCACCGAACGTTTGTCTGTTCGAGGTTCATGAAACTCACTCATCATCGGATGCAGGTGGGCATCCATACTAATCATGGCGGCTGAACGAACAACTTCACCAGTTTTTAATCGAGTAATCTCATAAAGTGCAGCAATATAAAAAGCCTGACCATCTTTACGCCGTACACCCCATCGTTGTGGTCGACCATTGATATATTTGGATTCATAGAACTCTGTCACGGCGATCACACCAAATTGGCACTTGCTAAAAGCCTCGACAAAACTGCGTTTTTCCATCAGAGTTTCATTTCTTGCATTATATGTATGTTTTGCAACATCTTTATCCTCAGCCCATTTTGACACTAAACCAAAGTTGACTAAACGCCATTCAATCCCTTGATTGGATTTAAATAGCAACGGCGTTTGAAAGCTGGGAAATATTTCTTCTTCATACGGGAAAGGAACTGCAGGCAAGCCAAGCTGCTGAACTTGTATTAAGCTGATCGGTTTAAAATTAGCACACATGATAATAAGATTTAAGATACTGACTTATAATTGTTGAATTTATCTATCGCGCTATCTATTGATAACAACATTAGACATTGATAAAAAATTGAAACAGTTCACAATTTCAATTGAGGATAAACCGAAGTTTACCCTCATTGCTTTTATCCAAAAATCTTTTTCACTTTGGCGCTTAAACCATGAAAAAACTTATGTTTTGCATTGGCTTTTTCGCTAGTCAAAAAATTAATTTGAATGGATTGGCGTTGCCCTTCATAAGGAATATAGCCATGCCAACCATTATCAGTCACTTTAAATGCAACCAGTGAACCTGGTCCTGCATTGATTTCTGTCACATAGTTATTGATGTCTTTATCGTCATTGAGAATACGTAAACGTCCATTCGGCGCATCCCAAGATTCATTTAAATAGATTAAAACCGTCAACAATTTGCTTTTTGAATCACTGTGAATCCGGCCATCTTTTTGACGAGAGTAGCCACGTAAAGTAATCATCATCGGATG
The DNA here is from genome assembly GCF_058242925.1 of Acinetobacter sp. LipI_19. NCBI lineage: Bacteria > Pseudomonadati > Pseudomonadota > Gammaproteobacteria > Moraxellales > Moraxellaceae > Acinetobacter > Acinetobacter sp. LipI_19. The sequence goes on along the minus strand of NZ_JBZAYK010000001.1, from coordinate 1,259,456 downwards.
TTCCATAACGTTGACATCAAATTTATCTGTTAAAATTTGACGAAATTCTGGTGTATCCAATGATTTTAGAAAGCGATCAAAATTAGGCTTGATTTCTACATCTTCGATGTTAAAGCTTCCGCCTTGTTCAATTTTAGGAAAGTCTTGGATTACTGCCTGGACTTCACTATCTGCCAAAGCATTTTCAACTACAAAATACGGATATGGCGTACTCGCAACTTCAGCATTCTTCAACGCATCTAATTTCAGAATTGATGTCATTTATAATTCAGCTTAATGATTAATTCCCTTAAATTGTATCAGAGATTTTATATCATTGGCTTAAAACTCAAAGTCACGTCTACAAATTTTATATATGGAAGCATAGCAACAGTTAAAATAAACAATAAAAAGAATAAAGCCCCCGAAGAGGCTTTGTTGATAATCAAACAAAATAAATTAGACGATAAAATTAATCGCCTGTATAACCTTTTAACTTTAAGCGATATGCATGTAATAATGGCTCAGTATAGCCAGACGGTTGTTCACCACCTTTGAATACTAAATCATAAGCAGCTTTATATGCATAACCATCAAAACCAGGCGCCATGTTGCTATATTCAGGATCGTTGGCATTTTGTTCATCAACAATTTTCGCCATACGCTGCATAACTTCTTCAACTTGCGCTTTAGTCACAATCCCATGACGCAACCAGTTTGCAACGTGTTGAGAAGAAATACGCAAAGTTGCACGGTCTTCCATTAAACCGACATTGTTAATGTCTGGCACTTTAGAACAACCTACACCTAAATCAACCCAACGAACAACATAACCCAAGATCCCTTGAAGGTTATTTTCAAGTTCTTTGGTCTTCTCTTCTTCAGTCCAGTTTGTATCTGTCGCTAAAGGCGGTGTCAACAAGTCATCTAACGGAAGTGCTTCAGTTTTCAATAACTCTTGTTGGCGTGCTGAGACATTACATTGGTGATAATGAATCGCGTGAATCACTGCACCTGATGGTGAAGGAACCCATGCACAGCTCGCACCCGCTTCAGGATGTTCAATTTTGGTTTTATACATGTCTAAAAGCATGTCAGGTTTAGGCCACATACCTTTACCAATCTGCGCTTTGCCACGTAAACCTGCTTGTAGACCCACCATAACATTACGGTTTTCATAAGCTGGGAACCAAATTTGGCTTTTCACTTCGCCTTTACGAACGAACGGACCTGCTTCCATAAAGGTATGAATTTCATCACCTGTACGATCCATGAAACCAGTATTGATGAAAATTGTACGGTCTTTTGCTTGTGCAATACAGTTTTTCAAGTTTACAGATGTACGGCGCTCTTCATCCATAATCCCGATTTTCAAAGTTTTCGCTGGTAAACCAAGCGCTTGTTCAGCACGTTCAAACAATTCGACAGCAAATGCAACTTCTTCTGGACCATGCATTTTTGGTTTAACGATATACATTGACCCTTTACGTGAGTTTTTGTTTTCGTTTTGACCTTTGATGTCTGCGAAAGTCAGTAATGGTGTGATTAAAGCATCCATAATACCCTCGTAGATTTCAGCACCATCTACAAGGATTGCAGGGTTTGTCATTAAATGACCAACGTTACGAAGAAGCATCAATGAACGACCATGAAGTGTTGTTTCACCACCAATCAAGTTCTTATGCGTACGATCTTTATTTAATGTACGCGTAACGGTTTTACCGTTCTTCTCAATTGATTCTTCAAGCGTACCTTTCATTAGACCTAACCAGTTACGGTAGCCTTCTACTTTCTCTTCTGCATCTACAGCAGCAATCGAATCTTCTAAATCTTGAATCGTGGTAACAGCAGCTTCTAAAACAAGATCTTTTACACCCGCTGCATCAGTTTTGCCTATTGGGCTATTTGCATCAATTTCAATAACAACGTGTAAGCCATTATTTAAAAGTACAATTTCAACGGGTGCAGATTCGTCACCATTGAAACCGACAAATTGTGATTCTTTCGCCAAAGTCGAGGTTGAACCATCTTTGAGTGTGACAACAAGTTTTTTGCCCTCAACAGCATATTTTGTTGCATCTGCATGTGAACCATTCGCCAATGGGAATGTTTCATTTAAGAAATTCTTTGCAAATGCGATAACTTTATCGCCACGAACTGGGTTATAGCCTTTACCTTTTTCTGCGCCACCTTCTTCAGATATCACGTCAAAACCGTAAAGTGCATCGTATAAAGAACCCCAACGCGCATTTGCCGCATTTAAGCAATAACGTGCATTCCGCACAGGTACCACCAATTGCGAACCAGCCAATAATGCGATTTCTTCATCTACATTTTCTGTACTGATTTGAAAATCTTCTACTTCTGGTAATAAGTAGCCAATTTCTTTTAGGAAAGCTTTATAAGCTTGAAGTTCAAATTTATTGTTGCGGTGCCATTCATCAATTTTAGCCTGAATCTCGTCACGCTTCGCTAAAAGCGCCTTATTCTTAGGACTAAGATCGACAACAACTTGCTCAAAGTTTTTCCAGTATGTTTCACTATCTAAACCAGAACCTGGTAGTGCTTCATTTTCGATGAAATCGTAAAGTTCTTTAGCAATCGCTAACTTGCCTTTTTGAATACGTGCAGTCATTGTCTTTCCTGATATTGCTACTTTTTATAACAAGAGTTTCTAGTATACCGATTTAAACCATGCTGAATAGTACTATCACATTGCTAAATAGTGATCATTTTAATTAAAAAAATAGCTATATTAACTTAAAAAATAACGATCAAAAATACAGCAACACCATCAACTTAAATCGCTTTTTAACAGTGTATAAATTTTTTAAAATGTCTAAATTAGACCAAAGTGCTGAATCAACCCTAATTTCTCCATTTTTTATACACTTTTATTCCTTGAGCAAAGATTAAGCCATGAATAGCGCTAAATGTCGATAAAACCAATCCATAATTCTGTGTAAAGAATTGTTCGACTCACTTATATTTTTTTCTATTTGTTCAAATCTCATCTTATTGTTTCAATTTAGATGATTAGAATCTTTAGCAACAAGGTGGAATCACATAATTTTTTAAAGCACTTATGCTTTTTTACATTATTTAATCCTACAAGGTGTAGCTGGGGTATCCCCTACACAAATTAAATTTAAAGTTTCATTCTAATACGTGGCTGTGCAAACACATTTGTCTCTTTTAATCATACAGCGTCTATCTATTATCTGGCGACAAGCACGGATAAAGTGCTACACATAAAAAACCTGTTTAAAATTTTCATTCTAAACAGGTTTCTGGAATAGCAAGGTCTAAGCTAAATAAGAGATAGACCTCAACTTAAAACTAAATGCTTCACTTAATTAAAAGTTTTAAAACGTGTTGCATCATCAATAAATGTTTTTTCGCCCGCTGGTGCTTCGATTGAACCAAATACTAATTGTGCGCGAAGTTTCCAGTCAGCAGGCACATCAAATGTTGCCGCCACTTCTTCATCTACGATTGGATTATAATGTTGTAAAGATGCACCAATACCCGCTTCAGCCAATGCAGTCCAAGTTGCAAATTGTGCAATACCTGTTGAATGCTCAGACCATACTGGGAAATTGTCTGCATATAATGGGAATTGTTCTTGTAAAGCTTTAATCACACTTAAATCTTCATAAAACAACACTGAACCAGCACCAGCGATAAAGCTGTTAATCTTACCCGAAGTTCCTTCAAATGCTTCAGCTGGAACGATTTTACGTAAAGTTTCTAAAACGATTGTCCAGAATTTAACATGTGAATCACCAAATAAAATCACAGCACGAGAAGACTGTGAGTTAAATGAAGATGGGCTATGCTTGATTGCATCTTTGATGATTTCTTCAATTTTCGCTTGGTCTAAGCTTAAATCTCTACCAATTGCATAAATTGTACGGCGTTGTTTGATTTGATTTAAAAATGACATGGTGTTAATCCTTCTATGACCAAATGGGTCGTGTTATTTAACATGGTTTGAGTGTATTGCATCATTCTTAGTTTCGTCATGCTTATATACATAACAATGTGTTCTATATTTAGAACAATATGTGAAATTGGGTCTTTTAAAATGCCATCGTGTTTCTGTAACCCCTTTTTAAGGTACTTTGTACTTTAAAACGATAAGAATATGTCAAATTTCCTATGGGCTTTTCATTACTTATTTTGTGGTAAAAATATGCAAATTTCGACATACGATTCTAGACATAGTATTAAAATACAACTCAATGACATTCTTATAATGCCTTCTTCCAATAACATACTATCAAGAGCCCCAGTCTTAAAAAAATAAAAAACTCCGCATAAAGCGGAGTCTCATTGAAGATAAATAGTTTTCTAAATTACTTATCTGTTTCAAATAATGCTGCGACAAACGATTTTGCAGAGAATGGACGTAAATCATCTATCTTTTCCCCGACACCAATATATCGAATTGGTACATGGGTACGGCTGGCAATATTAAACAACACACCACCCTTTGCAGTTCCATCTAATTTGGTAATGGTTAAACCAGTTAAACCTACAGCTTCATCAAACATTTCAACTTGGTTAATCGCATTTTGACCAGTACCAGCATCCACCACCAACATCACTTCATGTGGCGCAGTTGCATCAATTTTTTGCATAACACGTTTTACTTTGGTCAATTCAGACATCAAGTTACTTTTGTTATGCAAACGCCCTGCTGTATCGGCAATTAAAACATCCACACCTTTGGCACGAGCACTTTCAAAGGCATCAAAAATGACTGAAGCACTATCTGCACCATGGCCTTGAGCCACGACAGCAATATTGTTACGTTCACCCCAGATTTGAAGTTGTTCAGTTGCTGCTGCACGGAAGGTATCTCCTGCTGCAAGCATGACTTTCTTGCCTTCGCCTTGTAAACGTTTGGCTAATTTACCAATCGTGGTTGTTTTACCTACACCATTTACACCCACCACTAAAATCACAAATGGATTTTTATTGGGATCGATATGCAATGGTTTTACACGAGGCGCAAGTAAAGCAACTAGCTCTTCTTGTAGCGCTTTATACAATGAATGTGAGTAAATTAAATCACCACGTTCCGTACGCTCAGTCAAGTTCGTAATAATGGTTTTAGTCGCCTCTACCCCGATATCAGCAACCAAAAGTTGCTCTTCTACCTCTTCAAGCAACTCATCATCAATTTCTTTACCACCAATCAGGATATTAACCATACCATCGGCAAGGCTTTTACGCGATTTGGTCAAACCTTCTTTCATGCGACTAAAAAAGCCACCTTTGGATTTTTCATCAGCTGATTCAATCTGTGCGGCTTGGCTTTCAGTTTGAATAGGTTCCGCTTTAGGTGTTTCTACATTATTTTCAATAATAGGCACATTGACGGCTGGTAAACTAGGTAATGTGACATCGTCATCCCCGATATCCGCATCAATCAAGAATTTATTTTGCTGTTCTTGCATGCCGATTCCTTGAAAAGCATAGCGTTAAAAAAGAATGAGTTTAGCATAGATTGCATCATTTTTAGAGTTAAAGCAGCGATAAAACAAGCAAACCAAAATGCAACATTCTAACCTTGCTTTAAATCATTAATTTTTTAAGAATAGTTCTAAATTTAAAATAATTTTTTGGGTTATCTGTGTATATTCTGAAATCTAGATTCTTTAATCTTCTTAGACAATCCAAAGTTATCATTGCGCCAATCTTCTTTTTATCATTAAGCACGATAAATACTCAACTTCAGGCAGCACCTCAAAGCCAACTTTCAAGGACTACTTTCGAAACCACACTTAAAAATGGTTTAAAAGTGATTATCAGAGAAGATCATCGCTCTCCAATTGTCATGACTCAAATTTGGTATGGTGTTGGCAGTAGTGATGAGTCTGGTAATGTGCTTGGTATTTCCCATGTACTTGAACATATGATGTTTAAAGGAACTAAAAAGGTTCCAGATGATGAGTTTGCACGTTTAAGTCGTATTTATGGTGGCCGCACCAACGCTGCCACATATACAAATTACACCAACTATTATCAGCTTTACCCCAAGAAGTATTTTCCATTGGCTTTGGAACTTGAAGCAGACCGTATGACAAATCTGGTCCTCAAACAACAAGACTTTGATCCTGAAATCAAAGTGGTTATGGAAGAAAGACGCCAACGGACAGATGATAATCCACGAAATCTTGCCTACGAACGCTTTAAATGGATCGCCTATCCAACCAGTCACCACCGTCAACCTGTGATTGGCTTTATGAAAAACCTACAGAATATTCGTCTGGATGATCTTAAACATTGGTATCAAACATGGTACACGCCCAATAATGCGACTTTAGTCATTGTAGGAGATGTCAATGCAGAACAGGCACTTAAACAAGTTGAAAAATATTTTGCAGCAATTCCCAAAAAGGAACTTCCAGACCGTAATGATGTTTTAGAGTTTGACCGAATGGGGTATCGGCATATGGAAGTGCAGTTGCCAGTACAAGTGCCCAACTTATTTATGGCTTGGAATGTCAAATCCATTGCCACAGCAAAAAACCCACAAGATGCCTACGCACTAACCATTATCCAGTCCTTACTGGATGGCGGAATCTCCGCTCGTTTACAAGACCGTCTGATTCGAGATAAGAAAGTGCTGACCGCAATCAGTGTCAGTTATGACCCCTATAATCGTGGCGACAGTTTATTTATGATCTCCGCGATCCCAAGTGATGATGTTTCTCTGGATGAGGCACAAAAAGCGATTGAAAAAGAGATGAATTTATTTAAAACAGAATTGGTCAATCAAACTGAACTCGATCGTGTCAAAAACAACTTTGTTTCAAATTTAATCTATAGTCAGGATGATATTGGTGGACAAGCCAATATGATTGGGAATTTGGAAGTAAATGGCCTAAGTTTTCGTTTAATGGATGAATTACCTAAACATTATGACAAAGTGACACCACAAGATTTACAACGAATTGCCAATATTTATTTTGTCAAAGCCAATCTGAGTAGTTTGTATTTAATGCCTGAAAGTACAAAAGAATAAAAAAGGATCTCTCATGAATTTTAATCCATTCTCGACCTATTCGATAAAAATACCCTTGTTTGTGTTCATCAGCTTACTCTACTCCCCCCTTAACCATGCGGAGGTTGAATTAGACAATCATGATGAAACGGAGGTTGTTTTAGATGATTCAACACTTAAAGCAAATTCGACCTTACAAAGCTTAAAAAATTTAGATAAACATCAACTGTATCAAGCGCCATTTGTTCAAGACCTCTCCAACAACCAAAAAGTCAGGACACTTTTTGTTTCAGCCACCGACCTGCCTATTGTGGATATTCAACTCACCTTTAATGCAGGTTCGTCACAAGATGAAGCACTAGGAAAAGGCTTGTATGGTATGGCAAATATGGCAGCCAAGCTGATCACTGAAGGGACAGATCAATATACAGCAAAACAAATTGCGTCAACATTTGAAGGATTAGGTGCTCAATTTAGTGTTACGGCGTACCGTGATATGTTTGTCGTCCGACTTCGGGTCTTATCAGATCCTGAAAAATTAAACCCTGCCATCAATACCATGCTACATGTGCTGAATCATGCACAATTTAATCCATCGGGTTTAAATCTTGTATTAAACAATACCAAAGTTGGGCAGAAGCAAATTCAAGAAAATCCAAGTCGGATTATGAATATTCGCTTTTATCGTGCTCTGTATGGACAACATCCTTATGCCGAGCCCACTGTTGGCACCAATGGGAGCCTAAAAAAAATTACTCCAGAACTACTTAGAGCGTATCGACAAAAACTGCTTGTTGCCCAAAACATGAATATTGCTATTACTGGTAATTTAACTTCAGCCGATGCAACTCAACTGGCCAATTTAATCAGTCAAAACCTCACCCAAGGTGAAGCTGCACAAGCACTTCCTGAACCACAAGATCAAGATGATTTTAATATCCATTACATCCCGTTTAACTCAACCCAAGCCAACGTAATGATGGGACACTTGGCGATTCAGCGCAGTGATCCAGATCGTGTTGCACTAGAAGTCGCCAATCAAATGTTTGGCGGAAGCGGATTTAATTCCATTTTAATGAAAGAACTTCGAGTTAAACGGGGTTATACCTATGGAGCTTATAGCAATTTGACCTCCACATTGGCTCAAGGTTTCTTCAGCTTGAGTTATTCCACTGAACAAAATCAATTGATGGAGAGTATCAAAGTTACACATCAGGCCTTACGCGATTTTGTAAAAAATCCAATACAAAGAAAACAGCTCGAAGAAACTAAGGAAGGCATGTTACGTTCTTTCCCAATGACCTTCAGCTCCAATGCCAATATCAATGCACAAATCGCATCGATTGGCTTTTATCAACTTCCTGCGGATTATTTAACCCAATATCAAAAGCAATTGAGTCAAGTTACCACCAAACAAGTTCAAAAAGCTATTGAAAAACATCTTCGTGCAGACCGTCTCACTTTGGTTGTTGTTGCACCGATACTGGATCAGAATGCGTTAAAAGACATGTTGAAGGCTGATTTAACCACCCCAGAGCAATCCAGTTCAAATCAACACCAGCAAATGGATACGCATACCATGCCGGATGTCCCGACTTTGATCATTCAAAAAACTATTCGTACGCAAGCTGGATCAGTCAAATAAATATTATCCATTATTGCGGATCTTTACTATCCACAGCTGGATATCGTTTTACTTGTTGATTTTCAAAATGGTAGGCACGTAATAGACGTAAATATTCAACCACATAAATACGATCTTGGCTGCGTAATTGATTGGCAATCTTTTGTGTCTTTGGATTGCTTGCTTGTTGTGAATATTGCAAAACATATTTGTATTGATTTGGATTAATTGGGCGTGTTAAAGCCAGTATTGCAAGAAAAATCATCAATGCGATGATTACAGCAACAAAACAATTCAAGATTTTTTCCACAGGGAATGAATAGAATAATTTTTGAAAATAATCTTTGAATTTTTGCATGAACTACCTCTAATTACAGATAGTTTATCATCCTGACCATAAAAATATAGGGCTTTCTTCAAGACATCTGAAGATCGGTTGTAAGATGATCTTTAAGATCAAAATTGATAGATAGTACGACAGCGCTTAATAATCCCAGCATAGATATCATAGCGTGTAGAGATGAAAGTTTAAGCCCTCTTCTCATATTCAAGAAAAGGGCTTGAGTAAAGTTAAGCAACTCGTGAATCACTTCAATATTAGTACCAATTAAAGGATCGTTGCACGTAAGAATGCGAAATACAAAATAATCGCGATAATTGCCAATGCAATGCTGACAGCAAAGATACTCACTCCACCCTCTGCATGCGCAGGGTGCAAATCATCATCATCAGCAAGACGCCTCAATTCGCCATCATAGATTCGGTAAAAACCTGCTTTTTGCACTGGATTTAAGTTTCGGGTATAATCGTACACGCGTTTACGCTGGGCTAAACAATAATCCCCAAGATGGATTTCTTGATGATAAATTGCCTCATCCAGTTGTTTACGGTGATACTGAGCTAATTCTACGATCTGAGACTCAGCAGCGGGTACATCAAAAATAAAGCCATCTATAGTGTTTGTCATTTTGCTCTCCCTTTGTCTTAATTCTCATATTGATTTTAATAAATATTATTTCTGATTAATGTTTAATCATGTAATCTTATCTTCGTCAAGCATAGATTTCAAATCACTTGACAAACAAGGCTAATTGTAATATTAGTTTAATAAAGTTAAGTTAGATTAGTTAAGTATAAGCTCCGTTGGGGAGCTATGTTAAAAGATCATAATTACAATAAGGAGTTATATATGATTCATCAGATCTCTCACCAAGACTTAGAACATGTTTATGCAGATGCTGTAAATACAATCCAATGTGAAATGAACTTTGTAGAAGCAGTAAAAGCATTAGAAGATGCGGCGAAGGCTGGCCATGGTAAAGCAGCAATGTTTCTTGCAGAACTTTACTACCAAGGTTTCCGCGTTGAACGTGATTCTCTAAAAGCCCAATATTGGCAAAAGATGGCAACCATGCAAGCATAATAAAACGTCACTTAGGTGGCGTTTTTTTTGCCCTATCATTTTTATTTTTTAATAAATCATTACGTTTTCAATACATTTTTTATTGTTTTAATAAATGCTTACGATTGAGCATAAAGCACCAACAGTTCTTATAAGAATTTCAACTACAATAGGCAATGTACTAAATAAGATTATTAATTATGAAAAAGTATATTCATCTTCAGCCCATTTCGAATGAATTGTTTATTAAAATTTCTATTTTAAAATCACTCATGTATTGTGGTGTACTTTGGGGACTTTACCATGATGGCTGGGCAATGAAGTCTGGTTCAAATGAAGTTTATTTTCCTTTTTGGCTAAATGCTGTTCAAGCCCATCAGTATGCAAAGATTCATTGGCCCCACTACACCCCACGTAGAATAACACCTAAAGATTTTAGAGACTCGCTGTTACCCACGTTAACACGGCTCAATATCATGCCAGCATTGTTTAATTCTTCATCTCGAAAATTTAAACTCTCAACGTCTCAAATGGAACATTTCTTTTTTCATAGTCATGTTCAATTTCAAACGACTTAAAGGCGAAGATATATTTTTATCGGTTTAAAATTGTTGTAAAAAATAAACTTTATATTTTATGACTGCCAAGTATTTGCAAAGTTAAAAAATACAGTTAATTTAAAGGTGTGCAGATTGGTAAGTACCCTAGAAAAGGAAGAATAATTATGACGACAGTAGCACAAGTAATCCAAGATAAGATTGGTCGTGAAATTTATACGATTTCACCCTCTGCCACAGTATTAGAAGCCATTACACTTATGGCAAACAAAGGTATTGGTGCTGTGGTTGTCACTCAAGATACAAAGGTCGTTGGAATTCTTTCTGAACGCGACTATACACGTAAAATTGCGCTTATGCAGCGTACATCTGACCATACAACAGTCGCTGAAATTATGACCTCTAGAGTGATTTCTGTGACCCGTGGCCATACCGTTGAAGAATGTTTAAATTTAATGACTGACGGACACCTACGCCATTTACCTGTAATTGAAGGCGAAACACTGGTTGGGTTTGTTTCTATTGGCGATTTAGTCAAAGCTACGATGGAAGATCAAAGAAAATTGATTGAACAGTTAAGACAATATATTTCAGGTTAAGTTAAATTATAAAAATACAACCCTCCCTCCATGTGGAGGGTTTTTTCTTGTGCTTAGAAAACTAACAGCTAAGTTATAATCAAAACTGCCTATTTATTCAAACAAATGACTTCCATCAAGTCATTGATCAGAAATGAAGCACATTTTTTGTATGGACTTTTAAAAACTGTTGGGGGATCAATTCATTTTTGGTATTTTTGAACCCTAGATGGTTATCCTTCTAAGGGGCGACTAGGATGTTTCCGTTGAGGGACCTAAAGGACGTACCCCTCGCCTAACATCAGCAGAAACAAAACACTACTTGGTTTGCAGCGCAAAGTTTAGCAACTCCTACGAAAAGTGAGGCATCGCCTACGCAAAGGCATTTAAGCTTTGAATGTATGGTGTGGCATTGCAAGCGTGTTTATATTCAAATAAATTATTTTTCTCATGCAATTGATTTATTTGAATATTAATTAATAGAAATTCTACTCTTATGTCTGAGTTTTTTACAGATTAGCTATAAAATATCAAATTTTTTTATTTTAATATATTACAAATAATCATCTATTTTGAGTTGCATGTCTTTAATTAATATAGCTATAAACAATTTACTTCATTAAGTAGAAGCTAAACCTGAATTTCAAATTTAACGACAAAATAAAAACCTAGCCAATGCTAGGTTTTTAGATCAAATCAATTTTTAATCAGTTTAGATTTAACTTTCCAGCAACATAGTCGGCATCTTTGTCACCACGTCCAGAAAGGTTTACAACAATTTTAATTTCTTTCGCTAATTTAGGCGCTTCGCGAATTGCCCACGCCACAGCATGAGAACTTTCTAATGCAGGAACAATCCCTTCTATTCGTGAAAGGGTCATAAACGCATCTAAACACTCTTGATCGGTTGCTGTAGAGTAATCCACGCGGCCTAAATCTTTTAAAAAGCTATGTTGAGGGCCTACACCTGGATAATCTAAACCAGATGCAATCGAGTGCACAGGCAAGGGTTCGCCCTGTTCATCTTCAAGCACATAACATGCCATACCATGAATCTGACTTGGTTTACCTAAAGTCAATGTTGCTGAATGCTGTTGAGTATCCAGACCATGACCTGCTGGTTCCACACCAACAAGTTTAACCTCTGCATCATTTAAAAATGCAGTGAATGCGCCAATTGCATTTGAGCCACCGCCTACACATGCAACTACATAATCAGGTTGTGCGCCAAAGCGATCTTGGGCTTGAACTTTAATTTCATTGCCAATAATAGATTGGAAATCACGTACCATTTTTGGGAAAGGATGCGGTCCAACCACAGAACCAATCGCATAAATAAAGTTTTTAGGATCTTTTAAATACTCTTCAAATGCACTATCTACAGCATCTTTGAGTGTTGCAGTACCTTGAGTGACTGAAACCAGTTTTGCACCTAAAATCTTCATTTTCACGACATTGGGATGCTCTTTTTCAATATCCACCTGTCCCATATGAATTTCACATGGAATACCGACCAAAGCACACGCTGTTGCAAGTGCAACGCCATGTTGACCAGCACCTGTTTCTGCGATTACTTTGGTTTTACCCATATATTTGGCAAGCAAAGCTTCGCCCAAACAATGGTTAATTTTATGTGCGCCTGTATGATTTAAGTCTTCACGCTTTAAATAGATTTGTGCACCACCCAATTGATCAGAAAGGCGTCTTGCATGGTATAAAGGACTAGGACGACCTACATAATTGGCAAATAAATCAGCCAATTCATTTTGAAATTCAGGCGTTTTACGAATTTCTTCATATGCAATATTGATTTCATCCATTGCTTCTTTTAAATGAGGTGGAATAAATTGACCACCATATTCACCAAAAAAGCCTTGTTCATTTGGTAATGCAATACCATTTATTTGATGATCCATTTCTTTCCCTATTTAATAAATTAGCTGTTGAATTTATGAATAACAACTTTGCTTGAGAATAATTTATCGTGACAAATATTTCGTCATATCCTCAATACCTTTAAGGGTCATTGGAAACATATGATCGTCGAATAATTGTTTAATAAGTGCGATGGTTTGCGTGTAATGCCAGTAACCTTGCTCTTCTGGATTTAACCATGCTGTTTTTTCAAAATGATTGCGTAAGCGACGTAACCATACATCCCCAGCTTCATCATTCATATATTCGACAGAACCACCAACCGATTTCAGCTCATAAGGTGCCATACTTGCATCACCTACCACAATTACACGATAGTCTTTCCCGTAGGTATTAAATAAATCCCATGTATTCATGCGGGTAGACGAACGACGATGATTATCTTTCCACACATAGTCATATAGACAGTTATGGAAATAGAAATACTCTAAAGTTTTAAATTCAGTTTTTGCCGCGCTAAACAGTTTTTCACATTGCGCAATGTGTGAATCCATCGATCCACCCACATCAAACAACATCAAAACTTTAATACGGTTACGCCGTTCAGGCACCATTTGTACATCTAGAATGCCCTGTTTGGCAGTTTCATAAATAGTGCTGTTAATATCTAATTCTTCTGCAGCACCTTGACGAGCAAACTTACGTAAACGACGTAAAGCCATTTGCATTTGTCGAGTACCCAAAATTTGTTCATCATCCAAATTTTGAAACTTACGCTGTTCCCAAACTTTTACAGCTGAATTTTTACGACTCGGGCCGCCAATTCTCACGCCTTCAGGATGGTCACCAAAAGCACCGAACGGTGAAGTTCCACCTGTGCCAACCATACGGTTGCCGCCTTGATGTTTTTTGTGTTGTTCACGCAAGCGCTCTTCCAACATCTTCATCAGTTCTTCAAGCGAACCTGCTTTCAGCAATTCAGCACGTTGTTCTGGTGTTAAATGTTTTTCAAGTAACTCTAAATCAAACCAGTCTTTGGGAAGTTTTTGAACTTTACTGAGCAGATCATCGATATCAAAAGTATGAATACCTTCAAAATAATCTTTCATGGCACGGTCAAATTTGTCAAAGAAGCGTTCATCTTTGACCATGACTGTTTTTACTAATTGATAAAAATCATCTTGATCGGCAAAAACTAATCCTTCACTAATTGCTTGGTTGAGATCAATGAGTTCACGTGTTGAAACTGGAACACCATATTTCCTGAGGGTATAAAATAATCGCACAAACATGTTGCGATCTCCTCATTAACGACGTGACATAAAGGCTAAGCGTTCAAGCAACTGTACATCTTGCTCATTTTTAATCAATGCGCCATATAAAGGTGGAATCGCTTTTGATTTATCATGATTACGCAAAATGTCTTCAGGCATATCATCTGCCATTAACAAGCTTAACCAGTCAATTAATTCAGATGTTGAAGGAGGTTTCTTTAAGCCAGGCACTTGGCGTAATTTAAAGAAGACTTGTAATGCTTCTGAAACCAGTGTTCCGGAGATATCAGGAAAATGAACTGCGATAATTTCACGCATCGTTTCTTCATCAGGAAATTCAATATAATGGAAAAAACAACGACGTAAAAACGCGTCTGGCAGTTCTTTTTCATTATTTGAAGTAATGATCACAATCGGACGTTGAGTTGCAGTAATGGTCTCACCTGTTTCATAGACAAAAAATGACATTTTGTCTAATTCATGTAGCAAGTCATTTGGAAATTCAATATCGGCTTTGTCTATTTCATCAATCAACAATACACAGCGCTCTTCGCTGGTAAATGCATCCCACAACTTACCTGGTTTGATGTAGTTTTTAATATCGTAAACACGGTCATCACCCAACTGGCTATCACGTAAACGAGAAACTGCATCATATTCATACAAACCTTGCTGTGCTTTGGTTGTAGATTTAATATGCCAAGTAATTAATTTAAGGCCTAGACTCTCAGCAACTTGTTCAGCCAATAAGGTTTTACCTGTACCAGGTTCGCCTTTGACTAATAATGGCTTTTGCAATGCTCGAGCTGCTTTTACAGCCAGTTTTAAACTATCCGTTGCGATATACTGTTCAGTACCTGTGAATTGTTGAGAATCTACAGACATAACTTACCTTTATTTTTTATTTAAAGTGGTGAAATATTTTTTGCTACAGCGCTTGCTTGGGCATTTTTCGTAGTTTTGTATTTAGACCAAAAAAATCCAATGACTAAACCAATACCCATAACAAATGTAATTAAGGCAAGATTTGACCAAATCAATGGTGAATCCTTGGTAAGAATACCAAATAACAGTCCAAAAATTGCTGGCGCAATCGCTGAGTTTGGTCCTTCAGAAATGGTCGGGGTTGCTAGAACGGCAAATACAATGATCCATGTAATACCGCCAAGTGGCGATGGCAATCGCTTTGAAATCGAATACCAGCACCATAAAATCAACAGCGTCCCAAGAATATAGACGGATATTGCAATATTATCTTCTGGGATAGAATCAAATAGATCTAAAAAATTTGCCCATATTCCTGATAACTGATCAAGCACCACGTAGTCCCTCTGGTTCAACCGCATTTGGGTTAATTAAACCTTCTGGCGGCATTTGAATAAAGAAGCCTTTTGTATTAAGTGAATCGATTACATGTAACACATTTACACGTGCCAATGGTCTAGTTTCACTTAGTTCAAGATGCATTATATGCGTAGCCCGACCAAAGGCAATACGTAGAGGCTCAGAAAGAGCCGCTAAGGGATCTGCACTTTCATCTTTATTTGGATGATTTGGACGAGCCACATAAAGATACATTTCATCTTTTTTGCTCGATTTATAAATATCACAATGCATTTTAAACAACAGCTTCAGTAAAACTTAGTTGACAGCATACATGAAAAAAACAATGGAGACATTATCGAAAGTTAACGCATCAGTCGTTATTTAGGTTCAATTGCTAATTCTTTGATCAATAGTAACGCAATAGTCTTGAAGATTATTCCCCTAAACAATAGCTCAAAAGAACCAGTTCCAATCACTCATTTACTTTCATCTGCATACTTAAAAATTTAATATCTTCTTGTAGTAAATGGATAAGCGGCTGAGTGAGCAATTCATAGCGCCATCCCAGTAAATACCCAGGTAAATCTTGCTCATTACCATGAAATACCACATGATGATACAAGGCATTCAGCCATTTTTTACGCATAAGTACTTCTTTGGGTACTTGCATTTCAAATGAAACCTGAGAAATCAACTCATCTACTTCAACCGTGATTCCCTGAGATGAATGTTTGATTGGGCGAGCAATACGAAGTGGCCACTCATCTGTTTCAGGCAGGAATTTCAATAAATCTAAAATTGTTTTTCCATGCTCACGAACAATATTGGGACGTATCCCCTTAACAGAAGACAATTGAAAATTATTTTTTGGATTGACTTCAACTAAATCAATCATTGTGGCACTTTTGAGAATAAAGCTACGCGGTTGATTCAGTGCTTTAACCATTTCTTCACGCCAAACACTCAACTGTTGCAATTGCATTAGCTGTTTTCTGGAATGACGGTAATTACCAATATCACAATACAATTTGTCTTTCGGGGTTTCAGAAGCAATTTCAAAGGTCAAATTTTGGCAATCTTCAAGCACATGCGAGTATAAACTTTTTTCGACCAATTCAGCTTTTACTTTTTCAGCCAGACGCATAATGTATAAAACATCATTAGCAGCATAATTCATTTGCTCATCCGTTAGTGGTCGAGCCAACCAATCTGAACGTGTCTGATCTTTATCAATATCGATATCTAAGACTAATTTCAAAGCATTTTGATAACTGACTTGTAGACCATGGCCTAAAAAAGACAGCCCAACTTGCGTATCGAACACATTATTCAGGTTTTTTTTATCTGCATAATGATAAATTAAATCAATATCTTCCCCACAGGCATGAAAAACATTTTGCTGTGCTTTAAAAAGCTCAAACCAAAATTGATCTAAATTTAGAGTTGTACCGTCGAGCAAGAATACTTGACCATTGACATTAATTTGGAATACACCGAGTTTTGGCCAAAGTGTGTCGACTTTAATAAATTCAGTATCTAGACCATAAGTCGAAGTATGTTGCATCAAATTCAACACATGTTCGAGATCGGTCTGTTGATTAATAAATTGAAACATGTCAGTTTAAGTCAAAATGTTACATTCAAATGAAATATGATTTTACCTTAATATATAAAATTTAAATATAATATTTTTAAACTAATTCTCCGTAAACACCTTATTTTTCAATAAAGTTTCTTGTGAATATTTATTTTATATATAGGTTTTACAACTTAATAAAAGCATATTTTAAAGTAATAAATAACCAGGCTAATCATTGATTTAGCTTGAGTGTACATAAAAAATTTAGAATGAATGTAAATAATTTTTAAATTAAACAGAGTTTGTTGATCTTTTAATCGTTATCGCATTTGCGCTAAACATCCAAGCCCAACAAACTCTAAATGCTACAAAACCTAAGATCACTATTTCATTTGCATACGATTATGAACAGCCTGACTTAATGTATGACTATCCACATATTCCAATTCACCACCTTGTGGAACACCTTGTGCGATTCGTGTCATTTGCAAAGACAAATGTTTTGTTGCTTCTACAAGATAATGTGCAGTCGCTTGCCCTTCTACAGTTGCATTGGTGGCTAAAATTACTTCAGTAATTTTACCATCAGTTAAACGTTGCACTAAATATGGAATACCTATCTCTTCAGGACCAATACCATCTAAAGGCGACAAATGTCCACCAAGTACATGATATTTTCCTCTAAAGCTACCAGACTGCTCTATTGCCATCACATCTGCTGGGGACTCAACCACACAAAGCAGTTGATCATCCCGATCATTTGAGCAACAAATATCACAGACTTCATTTTCAGTTAAAGAATGACAAACACTACACTCATGAATATAAGAGGTTGCTTCATTTAGCGCATGCGCCAAACCAATAGCACCTTCTTTATTTTTCATGATCAAATGGAGTGCCATACGTTGAGCCGATTTCGGCCCAACACTAGGTAAGATTCGTAAAGCTTGTACGAGTTGGTCAAAACGGTCGCTAAACACCTATGATTCCTTAGAACAAACCTGAAAGACCTGGTGGTAAACCCATACCTGAATTAGCTTCTTTCATCTTCGCTTCTGTAATAACTTCAGCTTGGCGAGCCGCGTCATTCATTGCTGCTGCTATCAAGTCTTCAATCATATCTGGATCGTCTTGTAACAAATCTGGACTGATTTCGATACGCTTAACAACATTCCGGCAAGTCATTGTTACTTTTACTAAACCGCCACCAGCTTCAGCATTCACTTCAGTTTGGGCAAGTTGTTCTTTTGCCTTTTTAACGTTGCTTTCCATATCTTTCTGCATACGTTGCGCTTGCTGCATAAGCATATTAATGTTCATAAAATACTCCGAACAAAAGTCCTAAATTAAATCTCTGTCTTGCACTTTCATGACTAGTTTTTTTAAATGCCTAGAAGAAAATGAAACAAACTCTTTCACAAATTATGCTTATCTTAAATTAAATCTAATCCATGAGAAAGGTCACGAATAATATCATCGACATCTTCTAAACCAACAGACAAACGGATTAAACCTTCACGAATACCCGCTGCTGCTTTAGCTTCAGGAGAAAGCTTACCATGAGTCGTTGTCGCAGGATGAGTAATTGTTGACTTAGCATCACCCAGATTGCCTGTAATTGAGATAAATTGTGTGTGGTCAATAACTTTCCATGCACCTTCTCGCTCACCTTTCACTTCAAAAGAAACGATTCCGCCAAAACCAGTTTGTTGTTTGGCTGCTAACTCATGCCCAACATGGTCTGCTAATCCAGCAAAATAAACCTTTTCCACTTTTGGATGAGCAACTAGCCACTCGGCAATTTTTTGTGCACTTTCAGAATGCGCTTTCATGCGTAGTTTTAAGGTTTCTAAACCCTTCAAAAAGACCCATGCATTGAATGGACTCATCGATGGGCCAGCGGTACGAACATAACCAAATACTTCTTCAAGTAATTTGTGATTTCCGACCACAGCCCCACCCAGTGCACGACCTTGTCCATCTAGATATTTGGTGGCAGAGTAAATCACTAAATCTGCACCAAATTGTAATGGGCGCTGTAAAATTGGTGTGCAAAAACTGTTATCGATAGCCAATAAAGCATCATTTGCATGTGCTAAATCTGATAGTGCTTGAATATCAGCGACTTCAGCCAAGGGATTTGAAGGTGACTCAACAAACAGTAAGCGAGTTTCAGGACGAACCGCGTCTTGCCAAGCTGTTAAATCAGTTAAATCAACAAAAGTCACTGCGACATTAAATTTGGCGACATATTTTTCAAATAATGCAACAGTAGAACCAAAAACAGCACGCGAACAAATCACATGATCACCTGCTTTTAAGAACGACATTGCAACTGCCATAATGGCAGCCATACCCGAACTTGTTGCCACAGCCCGTTCACCACCTTCGAGTGCAGCTAAACGCGTTTCAAACATTGCTACTGTTGGATTGGTAAAACGTGAATAAATATTGCCTGGTTCAGCACCAGAGAATTTTGCTGCTGCTTCCGCTGCATTTTCATACACAAATGACGAAGTGAGGAAAATCGGCTCACTATGTTCACCTTCAAAACTGCGTGTATGACCTGTACGAATCGCTAAAGTATCAAGTTGGTATTCAATGTCGTCGTGCTGGCTCATTTCAACTACTCAGTCCAAAAACTGCCTTTGTAAAATATTGCCAACATTTTGAGCGTCCTATGTATTTAAGGTCAAGGTAAAATCGTAAATTATCACATACACTTCGCTTAAATCTGCATAAAAATGAGACAAACACCGCTTATGACACAAGTATCAGCTAAGTTCCAACAGCGCAAATCCAAATTGAAGAATCTAACCACACGTATCTTCAATGGTAAGTCATTGGTTTTATCTCAAAGTACCCCTTATAAAATTATTGCAGAGCATCATCAAACCAAAGTGCGTTACTATGCAGCTGTTGAAAAAAAATTTAAGGAACCTTTGGTTTTTACAGCACCATTGTCTATCAATATGGCAATCTATGATCTCTACCCTTATCGTTCACTCATTAAATATTTTACTGAACAAGGTTATGATGTTTATCTATTGGACTGGGGAAAACTCAGTTATCAAGATCGCAACTTAAACTTCTTATATTTTATTGATGAAGCCATGCCGTTATGCATTAATAAAATTCGAGAGCATGCTCAAAGTGAGCAAATATCCCTTCATGGGTGGAGTATGGCTGGCATTTTTGTATTACTTTACACGGCATTACGCCAACCCAATTATGTTAAAAACTTAATTATCTTGGCCAGTCCAATTGACAGTTACGCCTCGGGTGGCATTGGTAAACTTTATCAAAAAATAAATAATTTGATTATAAAGAGTCAAAAACTGAAAGATACTTTATATAAAGGTGGTTTACCGAAAAAACTGATACATACCCCCGGCTTACTCAATGCCATTGGTTTTAAGATTTTAGATCCAAAGGGTTGGTATGAGGGTCATAAACAATTGTTGCTAAATTTAGACGACAAAGAACTCTTGCATGAACACGCCACCCTTGGAAATTTTTTAAATCACATGGTGGATTACCCCGGTGGTGTCAATCAAGACATGTTATTTAATGTTTGGCTGCAAAATCCACTGAAAAATGGGGCAATTCAGCTCAGTAACCATAAAATTGAACTTAGAAATATCGACTGTTCACTGATGATTGGAGCTGGAAAAAATGATCAAATGGTCACCGCAGATGCAGTTAAGCCTTTAAGTGAATTGACAAAGAGTAGTGATGTCACGTTTACTCTTATTCCTGGGGGACATTTAGGGCTAATGTCTAGTCAAAAAAGTGCAGATGAATTTTGGCCTACTCTGTCCAGATGGTTAGAACAAAGATCGACAAAAATTTAAGAGATAGATATGAAGACTACAGTTGCATTTATTGGTTTAGGCGCAATGGGCTATCGTATGGCAGCACATTTACCCAAATATTTTGATACCGTATATGTATGGAATCGAAATTTTGCAAAGGCTAAGCAACATGCAACTCAGTTTGGTACTCAAGCGGTCGAACTTAATCAAGCAGTACAAGCTGATATTATTTTTTCATGTTTACCGACTAGCCAAGATATTGATGATTTAATCCAAGATTTAAAGATCAAAAATGGCGCGATTTGGGTCGATTGTACCAGTGGTGTACCTGATGCTGCGCGTAAACAGTCTGAGTATCTTCTCAAAAATAATATTCACTTTTTGGATGCACCTGTAAGTGGTCAAACCATTGGCGCTGAAAATGCAACACTGACCTTCATGGTCGGCGGTTCGGCAGAAGCGTTTCAAATTGCCCTACCTGCAATGCAAGCGATGGGTAAATTAATTAAACGTGTTGGTGACTCAGGTGCAGGCTTTGCAGTAAAAGCTGTAAATAATATGATGATGGCGGTTCATTTATGTGCGGCTGCTGAAGGATTTACCACACTGAAAGCACATGGAGTAGATTTAAATGAAGCACTTGATTGTATCAATGCATCCAGTGGTAAAAGTGGTGTGACTGAAACCGCACTACCGCAACGTATCCTCAATCGCAGCTTTCCACTGACCTTTGCTTTACCCTTATTGGCAAAAGATACCGGTATTGCCATTGATTTAGTTCGTGATGCAAGATTATCAGCACCTATTCTTGGTTTAACACAAAGCTTAATTACCGTAGCCAATAGTCTTTCAGAGCCTGATAGCGATTTTTCTACCGCCGTAAAAATGTATGAATCATGGAGCAAAATTACATTAGATTAATTTTTCGTCATTGAATAATCACAACTAAACCTTATAATCACATTAAGTGACATGTAAATATGTCAATTTCGAGGTCGTATCATGAATAAATATGTAATTGCTACACTTTCTAGTTTATCTATTTTAGTCGCTAGTCACGCTTTTGCTGATAACACCCAAGAATGTAAAAAATTGCAAGATGATTACAATGTCATTTATGCATCAAAAGGGTTCTGTTTTAAAGATCCTGAAGCAAAAGCAAAATATAATAATGACAATTGTTATACAAGTAAGCCTAAATTTTCTGAAAAAGAGCAGCAAAAACTTGACTCTATCAAGGAACGTCAGAAAGAATTGAACTGTAAATAATCACATTCATACTTTCAAGGAAATAAACATGGCTTATGATGATCAGAATATATTTGCACGAATTTTACGTGGTGAACTTCCTGCAATTAAAGTTTATGAAGATGATCATGTGCTTGCATTTATGGATATCATGCCGCAAGCCGATGGGCACACTCTGATTATTCCGAAGGCTCCAGCTATCACATTGCTAGACTTAGATCCTGAAATTGCAGCTTATACAATCAAGATTGTGCAAAAAATAGCGCAAGCAATTGAAACAGCTTTGAATACTCAAGGTATTGTATTGATGCAACTTTCTGGGGCTTCTGCTGGACAAACCGTACCTCATGTACACTTTCATTTAATTCCGAGCTCGGTGCATGAATTAGGTCGTCACGCTATTCAAATGGGTGATCAGGAAAAAATTAAAGGGTTTGCTGAAAAAATTAAGATTGCACTGGCTTAATTAAAAATCTTTTTAGAATCAATGGGGCTAATCAGGCCTCATTTTTTTATTTAAATTACACAAATGTTAAATTCACGTCATTAAATTGTCATTTTTTCTTCACTGATATGTAACAAAGTTTACAGATACTGCATGCAAGTTAGTAAGTAGTGCACAAATCCACACTTACTGAATAAAAAAAGTAACTGCAAACCCATTGAACATGTTTTGGAGAAATCTCAATGAAAAAAGTGCTACTCGCTGCAGCAATCGCCACCCTTAGCATAAGCGCAGCTCAAGCAGCGCCAACATTGTATGGTAAATTCAACGTAACTTTAGATCAAATCGATAATAATGGCTTTAAAGACGAAAGCGTAACTAAAGTAAACTCTAACGCTTCTCGCATTGGTGTTAAAGGCGAAGAGAAATTAACAGATAAATTGTCTGCAGTTTACTTGGCAGAATGGCAAATCAGTGCTGATGGTGATGGCGATGCTTTTACTAACCGTAACCGTTTCGTGGGGATTAAATCAGACGGTATCGCAACTTTAAAAGTGGGTCAGTTTGATTCATATTTCAAAAATGCTGCTGGTAACAACCAAGATATCTTCAACGATCACAATGAACTCGATATGACTGCGATTTTAGTTGGTGAAGATCGTTTAAAAAACGTGATCGGTTTTGAAACTGATAAAAAATTATTGGCTGGTTTAGCTTTCAACATCATGTTCCAGCAAGGTGAAGAATCATCTGCTTTAAAAAATGATGCTAAAGGCCAAAAAGGTAGTCGTGATAGTTTCGGTGATGGTATCTCTACCTCACTTACTTATGACAACAAAGACTACGGTTTAGCTGCTTCTGTTGCAGGTAACTTCGGTGTTGCATCTAAATATAATGCATATAACTCTGAATTAGGTAGTAACACAATTTACTCTGACGCAATCCGTGTTACAGGTTCTGTAGACTTGAAACCTGCGGGTCTTGATGGCTTAGTATTCGGTGCATTATGGCAAACAGCCAAACCAACTGATGACACTGTTGCAACCACTTCTGGTACTACAGTAACATCGTTCAAAGGCTTGAAAGAAAATGCTTATGGCATCACTGCTGCATATGCGATTCCTTCTACACCAATTAAGCTAAAAGCTGAATATATTTCTGCAACAACAGAACTCGATGGGCGTGATGATCGTAAACAAGACCTTTACGGAATTGGCGCAGACTACAACATCAATAAACAAGCTCGCTTCTATGGTGTTGTTGGTCAACAAAAACGTGATTGGTCAACGACATCTACCCCAGAGAAAAAGAAAACTGTTATTGGCTTAGGTATGGAATATAACTTCTAATCCTAATCTTTATAAAAACGGTAAGTCATCTTGCCGTTTTTTATTTCGACTCAACAATAAAAAACTAATTTTATAAAATTCATATTCATTAATGAAGTAACCATAATACAAATTCAGCATTTTTATAAATAGCACATACGTTTAATCATCCATGACAGACCTGTCATTTAGCAACATCAATTTCATCATTGGATAGGCATACAGTTTCTTAAACGAAAACTAAAAATCATTAAATTTATGTTTCGTATGAACTCCTAGAAACTGTTAGCTATCGATTCATTTTTTGTACTTTTGAATCATAGACGGTTATCCTACTGTGGGGCGACATGGATGTCGCCGTTGGGGGGAGGTACCCTCGCCCATGAGCAAAAACAAAGCACTGCTTTGTTTGAAGCGCAAGGTTTGGCATCCTCTACAAAGTGAAGCATCGCCTACACAAAACTATTTAAACTTTAATGTAAAGTGCGGTATTGCAAGCTTTTTTATAATCAAACACTTTATTTACTCATGCAATTGATTTAATTAAAAATCTAAATTAAGAGAAATTATATTCTTGTGTCTGAGTTTTCGACAAGCTGACTATAGGCTATGACAGGAGTTATATTCTAAACAAAAAAATAAAAACAAGCTCGATAGAATCTTAGGATTTCACTATCTCAGTTTTAAACGGTTAAAGTTTGATATAGGTTCGAAAACCACGACTCGCATAATATGAAGCAGCACCATTATGATAAGTAAATGTACGCCCATAACGCTGATCACAAAAGATCGCGCCACCTTGCTCACGTAATACTCTTGGTGTCTCGACCCAACTGGATGTTTTTAAGTCAAAATTGAATATTTGTTGTAAGGTATAATACTGTTGTTCAGTCATTAGCGCTAAAGCATGCTTCTGCACCCAATCGATCACCGTATCTTCAGGAGGATGATCCTTGCGGCTGAGTAACGCCTCTCGATCATAACACATGCTGCGCCGCCCTTTTGGCGACTCAATTGCACAATCAAAAAAATACAGACCTTCTGTATTCGGTAAAACAACCACATCAGGCTCACCGCCAGTCATTTCCATTTGTTGTAAAGCCGGTAGCTTTTCAGGACAAAGCAAAAGTTGTCTTTGTATAAAATCCCAGCTCACTTGTGCATGTCGTTCTATATGCTGTTGAAAGCGCTGTTCTAAAGTTTTTAATAGATTTTCAATTTGTAACGGACTATGTTTTTCTTGCTGTTTTGTCATTTTATTTTACTGCCTTATTTTAAGTCTTTATTAGCATAGCATTATCTCTCAAGCCTAACCAAATCCAATTTTTAGACATACGGAATTGGAATAATTAAACAGTGTGGCACTGATAATTCAATGAATTTCTCTGCATATGCAATTCCTTTTATACCAATTCAACTAAAGTTAAATATATTTTGCAATGACAAAAAAATGGCCATGGCGATCATAAGTTATGGAATTAGCGTTGACTACAATATCAATAAGCAAGCTCGCTTCTACGCAATTATTAATTAAAAAAAGTAATGAGACAGTTGCATATAGAGAACAAAAACTGTTATCAACTTAGCTATGGAATATAACTTCTAATCCTAATCTTAAAAATAGCAAGAAATCTTGTCATTTTTTACTTAACCATAAAATATTTTAAAAATCTCGTATTTCATCAAACCAAGTATTCACTGTTTCTTGATCTATATCTAATGTTGAAGCTTCAACCAGTTGCTGTATAGCAAGACCAATATCTTCTCTTTCAACAGTTTCAATATTGGGCAATGTATTAACCATCGCTACAAGTTCAATAATTACCTCCTCCACATCTTGCTTCGTCTTCGCCTTGGAGATTTCTTTTAAAGCAAATTTATATGCTTTGATCGCTATTTTTGCATTACAGCTTTCCCAATTTTCAAATGGAATCCCATATTCATTGGTAAACCATATTGAACTCCTCAATTTAGACACCGAAGAATAATCCAATTGCTTTTCTTTAGCTAAATGCTTTAATTCAGCATTTAACCTTTTCCCTATTTTTTCATCAATATTCCATCCAATGAAGGAGGTTAAATTTTCCCAAGTATTTAAAGCTTGAAAGCCTTCCAAATTTACGGCATAGCGTATCCCAATACGTTCAAGTCGGTGAAGTTGTTTTAAACTTGTTGTATTGGTTATATTCCCAGTTAAGTTTAGATTTTTTAAATTAGGAAACTGTAATAAACTTCCACAATCAAAAGCTTGGCCTAAAGGTTTAACAGTTAAATCTAACGAAGTTATTGCCGCTAAATTTTTCATAACAGGAAGATGGTATGCCGATATCATTGGATCTTGGTTTGTTGTTGGCTCTATTCTAATATGGGGATATGGTGCGGTGGTAATAATTTCAAAATGATCAATATGACCAGCCAAATGAAGCGAATATAACGCCTTCTTGTTCTCATCATCAGGATGACTTAAATCCAGTATGATTGGATGTTCGTCTGCTTTGATTGAAAAGTTATGAATTTGAGCATGACTTAAATCTAGACAAATCGCTTGCGTAGGTCGCCAAGAAAAATCTTCTATTACTCTTTTCTTCGACCATTCAATAAAACCCTGATCATTTCCCCAATAATAAAAAAATCTCGGCCAATTTCCATAAGGATACAAATGCGGATTTTGTTGACCATGTGGCGTATAAAAAATATTAAAAGCATTCCAATTGATTACAGCATTTTCATCGACAAGAACATCAACCTTTTTCTTGTCCATTCCGATTCGACCAATTGAGAAGCTTCCTTGCCCTGCTGGAATTTTTATCTGATGGCTATTTGTACCTATTAAAGAAACATAAATGGGAGTATTTCTATCCATGTTCATCCATTATTTGTAAATTGCAGTGTTCAGATTTCAGCAAATATAAGTACTTATGATTGTGCAAATAAACTCTACATAGAATATATCAAGTTTAAAGCTTAGCCTTTGTTTCATTTTAACAAAAATATGAACATGTTAGGTTTAGCTCTATATTTCAACTTTCCCAATTTAGATACTTAGATGGTCTAAATGACCTTGATGATCTATTTTGACCACAATCAGCTGATCAGATAATTTCTGATTAACAGTATAATCAAAGATGGTAAAATATGATGTATCATATTTTCCATCTGGATAAAGCCCACGTCCTGTTAAATATAATTTGGTAAAAATAAAAAATCATCACCTAATTCTTTAATATGAAAATCCACATTTTCTTTCCCCCCTCCAACTTCAAAATCCTGTTGAATGATGCATTGGTTTTATTGATCAAATTTTGCGATATTTTCTAGAAAGTGATTTATTTGATCTAAAGTTTGCTTATTTAAAATATCTTGCCAATTTACCAATATAGCACTAGCTCCAAAAATGTTGGCACTCTTTACACTTCGTTCCATTTTTATAAAAAAAGAGTGGAAAACCAAGCAGTAAAAAAACCAAATAAGCGGGACGTTTTCCTTGTGTATATGACTGTATATCACTACTACCACAATTTGGGCAACTTTCACTTGCTCCAAACTGTTGTTCTAATTCTTGGCTAAAATCTTGGGTAAGTAATCCTTTAGCCTCTTCTGCATAGCTTTCAGGAACTAACAGTCGCACACCACCCAAAGCATTGGAGTAAAGCCAATCCATGTTAATGGTGTGTTCATTTTCAATACGTGCTGGAATTTCAGCTGCTTCTAATTGTATTTTGGCAATCTGAGCCTCGTAAGGAAATGAATATGTTTCAGCGACCACCCATTGCATAAGAACACCTAACAGAAATAAAATTGAATTTTAAGCTCAATTCATTTAACTGTATATTGCATAAATTTATTCAGTTGATACTTTCATTTTTTAAGCTATGTCAAAGCAAAGCAAATTTCATAAAAAATAAGGAAATACGTTGAAGGATAGATAGGTTTTAAATTCCTGTACAAATTCTTCCGAGCTAATAGAAAAATTATTATGAATTATTTAAATTTTATCCTTTATCCTATTCTGCTTAAGTCACCCATAACTATAGTTTGTCGTAACTCTATCCTACTTTTCTATATTTTGATGAGGATATAAAACAACAAAATTTACATCTTATTCTTACTATTTATTATTTTCTTTCACACATAAAAAAACACCCCGTTCTCGTTAGAGACCGGGGTGTTTTAGATTTAAAAGCTGGCGATGACTTACTCTCACATGGGTAACCCCACACTACCATCAGCGCTAAGAGGTTTCACTTCTGAGTTCGGGAAGGGATCAGGTGGTTCACTCTTGCTATTGTCGCCAGCAAACTGTTATGGACTTGTTCGGGTCTTATTTAAATGCCTTACTTCGTACCAAATGAGTTTAACAGAACATTTGAGTTGAATATTTTAACTAGCTTTACAACTAAATCAAGTATGTTTGATCTTTTATGAATCAAATGATGCTTACTTCTTTCGAAGTTCGTATACAACTGCTTGGGTGTTGTATAGTCAAGCCTCACGAGCAATTAGTATTGGTCAGCTTCATGCGTCACCGCACTTCCACATCCAACCTATCAACGTCGTAGTCTTCAACGGCTCTTTAGAGGACATAAAGTCCTAGGGAAATCTTATCTTGAGGTAGGCTTCCCGCTTAGATGCTTTCAGCGGTTATCCCTTCCGAACATAGCTACCCGGCGATGCGACTGGCGTCACAACCGGTACACCAGAGGTTCGTCCACTCTGGTCCTCTCGTACTAGGAGCAGATCCTCTCAAATTTCCAACGCCCACGGTAGATAGGGACCGAACTGTCTCACGACGTTCTAAACCCAGCTCGCGTACCTCTTTAAATGGCGAACAGCCATACCCTTGGGACCTGCTTCAGCCCCAGGATGAGATGAGCCGACATCGAGGTGCCAAACACCGCCGTCGATATGAACTCTTGGGCGGTATCAGCCTGTTATCCCCAGAGTACCTTTTATCCGTTGAGCGATGGCCCTTCCATACAGAACCACCGGATCACTAAGACCTACTTTCGTACCTGCTCGACTTGTGGGTCTCGCAGTTAAGCGCGCTTTTGCCTTTATACTCTACGCGTGATTTCCGACCACGCTGAGCGCACCTTCGTACTCCTCCGTTACTCTTTAGGAGGAGACCGCCCCAGTCAAACTACCCACCAGACATGGTCCTCGTCCCGGATAACGGGACAGAGTTAGAACCTCAATATTACCAGGGTGGTATTTCAAGGATGGCTCCATAGCAACTGGCGTCACTACTTCAAAGCCTCCCACCTATCCTACACAAGTAAGATCAAAGTTCAATGTCAAGCTGCAGTAAAGGTTCACGGGGTCTTTCCGTCTAGCCGCGGGTACACCGCATCTTCACGGCGAATTCGATTTCACTGAGTCTCTGCTGGAGACAGCGCCCCCATCATTATGCCATTCGTGCAGGTCGGAACTTACCCGACAAGGAATTTCGCTACCTTAGGACCGTTATAGTTACGGCCGCCGTTTACTGGGGCTTCGATCAAGAGCTTCGCTTACGCTAACCCCATCAATTAACCTTCCAGCACCGGGCAGGCATCACACCCTATACGTCCACTTTCGTGTTTGCAGAGTGCTATGTTTTTAATAAACAGTTGCAGGGGCCTGGTTTCTGTGGCTGCCAATAGCTCAAGGAGCAAGTCCTATCACCGTCAGCAGCGTACCTTCTCCCGAAGTTACGGTACCATTTTGCCTAGTTCCTTCAGCAGAGTTCTCTCAAGCGCTTTGGTCTACTCGACCTGACCACCTGTGTCGGTTTCGGGTACGATTCCTGTGTAACTGAAGCTTAGAGACTTTTCCTGGAAGCATAGTATCAGCCACTTCGCTAGTAAACTAGCTTGCTATCAGCTCTCAGCATAGAGCACCCCGGATTTGCCTAAGATGCATGCCTACTGCCTTTCACCTGGACAACCAACGCCAGGCTGACTTAACTTTCTCCGTCCTCTCATCGCATTACACAGAAGTATTGGAATATTAACCAATTTCCCATCGACTACGCCTCTCGGCCTCGCCTTAGGGGTCGACTCACCCAGCCCCGATTAACGTTGGACTGGAACCCTTGGTCTTTCAGCGTGCGAGTTTTTCACTCGCATTGTCGTTACTCACGTCAGCATTCGCACTTCTGATACCTCCAGCATACTTCTCAATACACCTTCATCGGCTTACAGAACGCTCCCCTACCACGTATACTAAGTATACATCCGCAGCTTCGGCATATAGTTTTAGCCCCGTTACATCTTCCGCGCAGGCCGACTCGACTAGTGAGCTATTACGCTTTCTTTAAAGGGTGGCTGCTTCTAAGCCAACCTCCTAGCTGTCTATGCCTTCCCACATCGTTTCCCACTTAACTATAATTTTGGGGCCTTAGCTGGCGGTCTGGATTGTTTTCCTCTTGACTACGGACGTTAGCACCCGCAGTCTGTCTCCCGGATAGTACTCATAGGTATTCGGAGTTTGCATCGGTTTGGTAAGTCGGGATGACCCCCTAGCCGAAACAGTGCTCTACCCCCTATGGTATTCGTCCGAGGCGCTACCTAAATAGCTTTCGGGGAGAACCAGCTATCACCGAGTTTGATTAGCCTTTCACCCCTATCCACAAGTCATCCCCTGGCTTTTCAACGACAGTGGGTTCGGTCCTCCAGTTAGTGTTACCCAACCTTCAACCTGCTCATGGATAGATCACCCGGTTTCGGGTCTATACCCAGCAACTAAACGCCCTATTAAGACTCGATTTCTCTACGG
Organism: Acinetobacter sp. LipI_19; assembly: GCF_058242925.1. Classification (NCBI taxonomy): domain Bacteria; kingdom Pseudomonadati; phylum Pseudomonadota; class Gammaproteobacteria; order Moraxellales; family Moraxellaceae; genus Acinetobacter; species Acinetobacter sp. LipI_19. Next base: position 1,228,655 of record NZ_JBZAYK010000001.1, on the reverse strand, counting down.
CTCCCCTATACGGTTAACCTTGCTACTGAATATAAGTCGCTGACCCATTATACAAAAGGTACGCAGTCACCGAACAAGTCGGCTCCCACTGCTTGTATGCATGCGGTTTCAGGTTCTATTTCACTCCCCTCACAGGGGTTCTTTTCGCCTTTCCCTCACGGTACTGGTTCACTATCGGTCAGTCAGGAGTATTTAGCCTTGGAGGATGGTCCCCCCATATTCAGACAAGGTTTCACGTGCCTCGCCCTACTCGTCATCATTATATGTGCCCTTTCGTGTACGGGACTATCACCCTCTACGGTAGCACTTCCCAGAGCTTTCCGCTAAAACACATATAACTTAATGGGCTGATCCCCGTTCGCTCGCCGCTACTGAGGGAATCTCAATTGATTTCTTTTCCTAAGGGTACTGAGATGTTTCACTTCCCCTCGTTCGCCTCGCATGACTATGTATTCATCATGCGATACCTACCTTATGGTAAGTGGGTTTCCCCATTCAGAAATCTCCGGATCACAGGATATTTGCCGCCTCCCCGAAGCTTATCGCAGGCTATTACGTCTTTCATCGCCTCTGACTGCCAAGGCATCCACCACATGCACTTAATTACTTGACTATACAACCCCAAACAGTCGCTAATCCCTACAAGGAGGATCAACAATGTGGATTCAACCACTTCTATTTGTTGCCTGTGAACTTAATCACTATACAGCTTCAATTTAATTCATATACCAAAACGCTTGATTCAGTTTTATCGCTAGTTCTCATTTCATTCAATATTAACAATTGCTTGCTAACATCAACTAAAACGAGTTAAACAATTATTTCAACTCAAATATATTCTGTTAATGATTCACTACCGCCTCGTCAGCGAGTAGTTAACTGTGATAAATCACAGAACTTAATAAGCTATCGGCTTACTAAGTTCTGTAATCACTTAGTCTGTAATTAGTGGTGGAGACTAACGGAGTCGAACCGTTGACCTCCTGCGTGCAAAGCAGGCGCTCTACCAACTAAGCTAAGTCCCCAGCTTAAGATCTTAATATATCTGCTCTTCTGTGTTCAGTAGACTTGGTGGGTCTGACAAGACTTGAACTTGTGACCCCACGCTTATCAAGCGTGTGCTCTAACCAACTGAGCTACAGACCCTCAGATACATCAATGAAGAACAACTTGTTGTGGATTCTTACCAATCGTCAATCTTTCGTTAAGGAGGTGATCCAGCCGCAGGTTCCCCTACGGCTACCTTGTTACGACTTCACCCCAGTCATCGGCCACACCGTGGTAAGCGTCCTCCTTACGGTTAGACTACCTACTTCTGGTGCAACAAACTCCCATGGTGTGACGGGCGGTGTGTACAAGGCCCGGGAACGTATTCACCGCGGCATTCTGATCCGCGATTACTAGCGATTCCGACTTCATGGAGTCGAGTTGCAGACTCCAATCCGGACTACGATCGGCTTTTTGAGATTAGCATCCTATCGCTAGGTAGCAACCCTTTGTACCGACCATTGTAGCACGTGTGTAGCCCTGGTCGTAAGGGCCATGATGACTTGACGTCGTCCCCGCCTTCCTCCAGTTTGTCACTGGCAGTATCCTTAAAGTTCCCACCCGAAGTGCTGGCAAATAAGGAAAAGGGTTGCGCTCGTTGCGGGACTTAACCCAACATCTCACGACACGAGCTGACGACAGCCATGCAGCACCTGTATGTAAGTTCCCGAAGGCACCAATCCATCTCTGGAAAGTTCTTACTATGTCAAGACCAGGTAAGGTTCTTCGCGTTGCATCGAATTAAACCACATGCTCCACCGCTTGTGCGGGCCCCCGTCAATTCATTTGAGTTTTAGTCTTGCGACCGTACTCCCCAGGCGGTCTACTTATCGCGTTAGCTGCGCCACTAAAGCCTCAAAGGCCCCAACGGCTAGTAGACATCGTTTACGGCATGGACTACCAGGGTATCTAATCCTGTTTGCTCCCCATGCTTTCGTACCTCAGCGTCAGTATTAGGCCAGATGGCTGCCTTCGCCATCGGTATTCCTCCAGATCTCTACGCATTTCACCGCTACACCTGGAATTCTACCATCCTCTCCCATACTCTAGCTTCCCAGTATCGAATGCAATTCCCAAGTTAAGCTCGGGGATTTCACATCCGACTTAAAAAGCCGCCTACGCACGCTTTACGCCCAGTAAATCCGATTAACGCTCGCACCCTCTGTATTACCGCGGCTGCTGGCACAGAGTTAGCCGGTGCTTATTCTGCGAGTAACGTCCACTCATCCTAGGTATTAACTAGAAGAGCCTCCTCCTCGCTTAAAGTGCTTTACAACCATAAGGCCTTCTTCACACACGCGGCATGGCTGGATCAGGGTTCCCCCCATTGTCCAATATTCCCCACTGCTGCCTCCCGTAGGAGTCTGGGCCGTGTCTCAGTCCCAGTGTGGCGGATCATCCTCTCAGACCCGCTACAGATCGTCGCCTTGGTAGGCCTTTACCCCACCAACTAGCTAATCCGACTTAGGCTCATCTATTAACGCAAGGTCACAAGTGATCCCCTGCTTTCCCCCGTAGGGCGTATGCGGTATTAGCATCCCTTTCGAGATGTTGTCCCCCATTAATAGGCAGATTCCTAAGTATTACTCACCCGTCCGCCGCTAGGTCAATTACCGAAGTAATCTCCCCCGCTCGACTTGCATGTGTTAAGCCTGCCGCCAGCGTTCAATCTGAGCCATGATCAAACTCTTCAGTTAAAAATCATTAGTGACTTAAGGTCACAATTCTGGCTCATCAATGTTCTGACAAATTCTCTCAAATAAACTTCGAGTAATTTAAACCAATCAATCAATGATAATATTTCGATCAATCAATTAGTAAAAATCCACACAAGTTGTTCTTCATATTCTCTTAATGATTAATTTATCACTTCGTCAGTGATAAATAAGACGCAATAAACATTTAACAACTTAACCCTCTAAGCTAAGTTCGTTTGCTGTATCGCGTCGGGATGCTGCGTATTCTATACAGATTTTAAACCAGCGCAAGCCCTATTTTCAACAAAATGCATCGTGTGATTATTTTTTAATCTAAATATTCAAAAAACCGCATAATTCACCTATTTTTTAGGCATTTTTGAGAAATTCAGCTTAAAAGCAACCTATATCTATTCAAAATAATCACCAGAAGATTGTGCATGTAGAAACGCAGGAATTAATCCTGTTAATGCTGCACGTATATCAGCACGTTCATTAATCAATTGATGCGAGCCTTCTTCAAGAATCAATAAGGTCTGTAATCTAAATTGTCGACGTACAAAATCAATATTATATTTCCAGTCTACAGTTTGGTCTTGTGCACCTTGTGCCAACCAAACCGGAATGCGGCACTTTGGATAGGCTTCCATTTCCAGCATCCACTTTGACATTGCCAAAATCCAATCCATTCCCATCATTCGAGGTTGTAACGGGTCTTTAAGGCGTACAAATCTTAAAAACTCAGGATTGTGATTATTTCTTTTAAAGTGCCGAGGAACTTCTCTTTTAATTCTGCGAATAATTCCTAAACCAATAGAATTATGCCACCACGCTGTTTTTGCAGGTCGTACCAATGGTGAAAGCAGTAACACCCGATCCACAATTGGATTTTCACGTTTTTGCGCATACTCAAGTAAGTGATGCATCCAAATTGCACCACCTGTACTTTGCCCCACTCCCAACCACGGCTTAGGAAGCTGCTCTGCATTTTTTACATATTGATAGACCGCATGTAACACTTGTTGGTAATGGTCAAAATTTTGAATATTTGCAGGAGAACCATTACTCAGTCCATGCCCAGGCAAATCATAAGTAATCACACTAAACCCTTGTTCAAGAATTTCTTTTACAATCGGTTGGTAAATACCACTATGTTCTAAATAGCCATGCAACAAACACACAGTACCTTTTATTTTATCTATATTGGGTTTAAATACTTGCACATGGAGTTTAAACAATGGCATATCAATAAAACCTTGCCATTGCACACAGTCCAGTTGATCAAAACCATAAAGACGTTGGTAAGATTTTATTTCTTTATTTGGAATATATTCACGATTTAAGTTTAAAGCTTCTAATAGTTGTGGTGTTGTATCTCGACTTGGAATAGGTAAGTCAAGTTGCTTTAGAATTGTTGGATTTAAAAATGGAATATCTGCCATTAAGGCACCTCTCTACAGCCACTCGAACCAAACAACATATCTCGGATTGTTGCTAAAGTTTCATAATTGGCTCTACGACTATGATCATAATTTTGTTTGCTAGGCTGCCATGCTGTTAATTGAGTTGGCATAGGTGCATTGACAGGAATTGTTTCTATACCATTTAATGCAAATAACCGACGTGTTCTAGGCATATGATAACGATCGGTAATTAATAATACTGTGGGTGCACCACCTTTCTTTTGTAAAAGTAATGAGCTGAAACGTGTATTTTCACATGTGTTCATACTCCTATTTTCTAATAATTTTGCTTGAACACCACGGTCAGACAACCATTTTTGCATATAGGGCGCTTCTACACCGCTGAGTACAATAGGAAGCTTATTTTTTTCTTCTAAGGCCAAGGTTGTCTCAAGTCTTAGCCTAGTATAGTCATTAACAATAATATCTTTTTGATTTTTATCTAAAGTTAAACCACCACCCAAGACTACAATTGCATAAGGCTGACTGATGGGCTTCGGTTGTTCACTGGTTTTGGTTGGCAAACTCTCAAGATCTTCTTGTACCTGCGAACTGGACAATTCATTTGCCAATGTGTGTGAGTTTTCTTGAAGTAATTTTTCATCAATTTTATGTTTTTTTAAGAATGTTAAATATTCATCCATTAGTGCTTTATTGTCTTCACTATTTAAATCCAATAAGTTTTTAACAACATCACTCGACTGATTTTCAACAACATCTGATGCAGCACGTTCAGAAACTAAAGGAATTACGGGTTTATTTTGTTGTAGTTCTTCATTTTTTTGCTCTTTAGCAATTTTTTCTTGTAAGGCTTTATATCGTAACTGAAGTAAGATTAAATCCTGTGCATTTTTACTCTTAATCGCTTCATCCATCAGCTTAAGATAGGCTTGTCGAGCAATCCATAAATCAGAACCAGGTTCTAAGTTTTCAGCCTCCGAAAGCGCAGCATTTTGTTGGCTCTTTGCTGCCACCCGATTCACTTCAACGGGAACAATACTATTTAGGATTTTAACCATCATTGTCGAATAAAATGGCGTATACCAAAAAACGACCAAACAGCCGAACAATACAAATAATATGGCAATTATTCGTAGAAATCTGACCATCCAATGCGGTTTGACCATATATTTACTCAATCTAATGGTTTTCGATTAACCCTAATTCATCATAAAGCACAGGTTCAGGTTCTAAGTGCACACCAAACTTCTCAAAAACATCTTTTTGTACTGCCTGATACGTTGCGCGTACATCTTTCAGTGTTGCATCGGCATAATTCACCAATACCAAAGCTTGTTTATGAAACATTCCTACCTGATTAAGCTGTTTACCTTTCCAGCCTGATTGATCAATCAACCAACCCGCTGCAATTTTAACTTGATTCCCTGTTTGAGGATAATGTGGAATATTAGGGAATTTTGCAATTAATTGTGAAAACTCTTGTTGCTTAATAATTGGATTTTTAAAGAAACTTCCCACGTTTGGGTATTCATTCGGGTTCGGGAGCTTACTTTGACGAATCTGAATCACTTGCTTTTGTAAGTTTTCAGCACTCATATCTCCCATCATCGCATTTTTTAAATCTCCATAATTTACTTTTAAATCAGCATGTTTAAGTAATTTAAAAATTACATGGGTAATGACATAACGATCTGGATTATCTTTAAAAATACTGTGTCGATAAGAAAACTGGCAATCTCGTGCTTGAATTGAAAGAGTTTGTGCTGATAGACGATCATAGACTTCCACAGATTGAATAAATTCACCGACTTCCACACCATACGCGCCAATATTTTGCACAGGCGATGCGCCGACTAAACCAGGAATTAAAGCCAGGTTTTGTAAACCATAAAGCTGTTGTGTGGTCGTCCACAACACAAAATCATGCCAAACTTTCCCAGCACCCACCTTGATTGTTTTGCTTCTTGCATCTTCGCTTAAAAATTCAACACCTTGTATATCTATAGCAACAACAAGCGCATGGATATGTTCAGGCAACATTATATTACTACCACCTGAAAGCAGTAAAACGTTTAAATCATGTGCTTTAGAAAACTGTAATGCTTGCTGAAGATCTACAATAGATTGTATTTTGACATAATGTGATGCAATCGAGCTCAAACTCAATGTATTGAAAGGTTTGAGTTGAACCTGTGATTCAATATTCATAACTTAAATTTATTTCCTAAAAATATTTCAATCACGTGCATTAAAACTGTTGTTGAAACACATGTACCCAAGCCGAACTACTTGATTCACACTGATCAAGTACACGTTCAAATCCATCAGCTTCACCATAATAAGGATCTGGAAGCGCCTGTTGTGGATAAATACAATCGTGCTCACTCATTAAAGCAATTTTAGCTTTAATTTGAGCAAGACCAAATTGGCTGCTGGCTTGGTTATACAAATGCTGTATATCCCCAAGATTTTCATGATCCATGGCAAGAATCAAATCAAACTCTAAAAAGTCTTGTATTTTTAATTGTCTAGCACGTAAGCTAGAAAGATCATAGCCTCTTTTTATTGCATGTTTTTGACTACGACTATCGGGTGATTTATTTGGATGATAATTGCTCGTTCCAGCTGAATCCACAATTACATTTAATCGTTTTTCATCACAATAGTGTCGTAAAACCACCTCTGCTGTGGGTGAGCGACAAATATTTCCTAAGCACACACATAAAACTTTGTATGGCATTTTGGATGACATAACAACCTCAAATGATCATTTCTTTTATAAAGTCTTATGTTAAGTTATTTAGCAGGCGAATCCTATAGAACCTTAAAACAATAATGTTTAATTTGTGATGATAGATTAAGGATAATACATATGAGTCATTTTCAATTCCAAACTGTAGCCAATATTATTTCAGGTTTAGGATCAATCCAAGAACTCAGTACAGTATTAGGCAATCAATACCACAAAGCATTAATCGTGACAGATGCAGGCATGATTCAACACGCACTGCATTTGCCGCTATTAAAAATTTTAGCGCAATGCAATTTAAACTATGAAATTTATGCCGATGTACAGGCAGATCCAGCAGAGCAAATTGTTTTATCGGCAGTTAAATTCGCCAAAGAAAATCAAGTAGATGTGGTTATTGGCTTCGGTGGTGGTAGCTCTATGGATGTTGCCAAACTCATTGCGATATTGGCAAATCCAAAGCAATCACAAAGTATTCAGGAAATCTATGGGGTTAATAATGTCAAAGGCCCTCGCCTTCCTTTAATTCTTATTCCAACCACAGCAGGCACAGGCTCTGAAGTAACGCCCATTTCTATTGTCACGACAGGTGAAACAACCAAAACTGGAATTGTTTCTCCAATTTTATATGCAGATGTCGCAATTTTAGATGCAACCTTTACCTCAGGCTTACCTGCACATATCACAGCAGCAACAGGTATCGATGCTATGGTGCATGCAATTGAAGCCTATACTTCTAAAATTAAAAAGAATTTTTATGCAGACATGCTTGCTAAACAAGCACTTAAACTTTTAAATAAAAATTTAAAATTAGTATTAACTGATGGTACAAATTTAGAAGCTCGTCAGAATATGTTACTTGGCTCTATGCTTGCAGGACAAGCTTTTGCCAATGCTCCAGTAGGTGCTGTTCACGCTTTAGCTTATCCGTTGGGCGGTCATTTTCATTTATCACATGGACATACCAATGCTTTAGTTTTATTGGAAATTTTAAAATTCAATGCGCCTGAAGCAAAAATACATTACGCAGAATTAATGCAATGGATTGATCCATATAGTAAAGGTAGCACAGACGGCTTGTGTGATTTATTTATTGATCATATGCAGAGACATTTGGATCACAGTGGGTTGGCTTTGAAGTTACGAGATTTAAATGTACAAGAACACCAACTCGACAGATTGGCATCCGATGCAATGCTTCAGACACGTCTTTTACAAAATAATCCAAGACCGCTAAGCCACTTAGATGCGTTAAAAATTTATCAAACGATTTATTAAAAGTTATCAGTATTCATTTACGAAGTCATACATTAAATAAATTTCTAAATAAAACATTGAGATAAGTTAGCATATTTCATCTTCGTGTTTTATTTTCAAATATCTTCTATATAACTTATACAAACATAAACCATAGTATGCACATAGGGTATATCTCATCAATTTGACTACATTTCAACTCAAAATGTAACCACGCAAAAACTACTTTAAAGTTGAAGTTGGTTATTCTTAATATGTGAAAAATCAACGTGACTTATAATGTTTGTTATATTTTTTAATCAATTAAACTTAAAGTTTTTTTAATGAAATAATTTAAAATTCATTAATTTTCAAAAAAATACTCTATTAGATGACTATTTTTATGACTGCCTAGTAATGAGTTTTTATTTAATTTTTATTTAATTTTTAAAATAATTACTCTAAAATCGCGCCGGATCTTAATCGGAAAATTAAGACAACTGATAGTATTGGAAAATCATTTTATGAAAAAACTTACATTAGCGATTCTGCCATTAGCAGCATTTGGATTAAGCAACGTTACTCACGCAGCAACTTCAGATGGTAAGACTTTTGGTGTTTCTGCTGGTTGGTTGCATGTTATGCCTCAAAGTAAAGGACAAGGCGTCAATGGTAAAACTGGTAATAGTCCTTTCTTAGGACCTCTGGCAAATATACAAGCTAATAACCCTGATGCAGGTTTTGAAGTACAAAATGCAGATACAGCAGGCTTGATGCTTGATTATTTTGTTAATGATAACGTTTCACTTGAATTAACTTTAGGTGCTCCTCCTGAAATGGAACTTGCTGGTCAAGGTAGCATTAAAGTTCATGGCCTAACTGTAGTTGATTTGAATAAATTTGATAAAGCTGCAACAACAGATGCTTATACACCAACGCTTTCAGCTCGTTATCACTTTGGTTCAATCAATAACAAGATCCGACCTTATGTGGGTGCTGGCTTGATGTATGCTCATTTCTCAAATGTTGAGACTGATCCAGCAATCAATGATGCATTAAAAGCTTCACCTATCGGCGCGTTTAGACCTGAACTAGGTAAAGTTAAAGTTGATGATGCGTTTGCTCCTGTTGCAATTCTAGGTGCAGATTTCAATATCAATAAAAATTGGTATGCAACTGCTTCTGTTTCATATGCGCATCTGACAACAAAAGCAAAATTAAATGTAAATGGTACAACGTTAGGCGGACCAACAACTTTAATTTCAGGCCAAAGCAGCATTGAAATTAAACCAATCGTGACTTATTTAGGTCTTGGTTATCGTTTCTAATCAATTTGAACTGAATCAGTTGTAAATTTGAAAAGCTCATTAAGTTATACTTAATGAGCTTTTTTATTGCCCAAACTTGATCGTGAATGTTTTAACCAAAACACTTGTAAAAAAATGCAAAATTCATCTATAAAGTTACTTGTTTATAAAACCATATAAAGAATTGACTTCGTGATTGACAGCGAAAATATTCTAAATATTTAATCTATAGAAATGAATCAATCAAAATGAAACCAGAAATAAAATTACGCAGCCAATATCCCTTTATCTTACCCATCCAAACACGTTGGGCGGACAATGATATTTATGGACATGTCAATAATGTGACCTATTATAGCTATTTTGATACTGCTGCAAATGCGCTATTGATCCACAAAGCAGACTTTGACATACATCATTCACCCATCATTGGTTTGGTGGTAAATTCTTCTTGCCATTTTCTAGAAGAACTCACCTACCCTGAAATTATTGAAGTTGGTGTAGCGATTACAAAAATTGGAAATACATCACTTAGTTATGATCTGGCAATTTTCAAACAAGGTAAAAATGATGCTTCAGCACAAGGTCACTTTATCCATGTTTTTGTAGAACGTGAAACAAAAAAAAGCACCCCGATTCCACAAAAAATGCGAGATTCTTTGCAAAACTATATAATCTGAGTTCAATATAGGTTCTTGATTAAATATGCTACTCAGAAACGTCATCCGTAATAGTCTGAGGCAGGACTTCATTCATAAAGTCTTCTTTCTACGATTTATTGAATGTGTAGCTGGTTGTCGACGATTTTTGCGGTGAGGAGCAAGACTTTGCAAGATGCTTGTCCATGCGAAGCTTAGCTCCTCCCTCCGAAAAAAAGTAGGGCATGCCGCAGGCTGACCCTGAAATTGAATGAAAGCTCAGTAAGACACTGTCAAGATCATTGTTTTCAATCAGTTAAAGATAAGTCGAGTTCACTTTATATCATTTAAGACAAAATTAATTCTTAAAAAACTCATCCCCAACATCCTAAAAATAAACTATCATTTCAAGCGAGCGTATTTTGATCCCAAAAAGCCTGACTCACTTCTGGCATTTGATTTAACATTTCAATAATGGGCTGAATTTCTTTTTCCTCAACGGAATTCGCAATCAAAATCGCTTTAATTTCCACATCTTGCTCACCAAAAGGTTCTACATCAAAATCTTTGGCTGGAAAATGATAACGCTTTAAAGCTTTATTCAGCTCATCCATAACATATTTACTGTGCTCTTTTTGACAAACCACATAAATTTCATGTTGCATTTCCGAATCAACATTTAAAGGCTTACGGTCGATAATGTGCCCAATAGGACGCAATAAAGTATTGGCTGCCAAAATAAATATCGTCGCCAATATTGCTTCCACCAAACGGTCACAGCCTGCCGCAGCACCGACGGCAGCAGAACACCATAAGGTTGCAGCAGTGTTAAGTCCTTGAATATTCCCTTCTTGACGCATAATTACCCCTGCGCCAAGAAATCCAATGCCAGAAACCACATAAGCAATCACACGTACCGAGCCATCAGCACCTGTTAAGTTATTGGCAATATCAACAAATATAGCAGCGCCAAGTGCAACCAACACATTGGTTCTTAAACCTGCAGTACGTTGTCTATACTGTCGCTCAAACCCGATCAATCCTCCTAAAATAAAAGCGCCAAGTAAACTAATCAAAGAATCTAACATATTCGCTAATTCTAGATGTTGCATGAATTGGAGTTGCATTGGTGTTCTCCATTACCAACCGTAACGACGGATGTAAATTTTTTTCATCAGTTGCACAACCAGCATGTAGCCAAGCAAGATTAATGGTAAAAATAAGAAATAAGTTAATGGTAAAGCTTGTAATTTTAAGTACTCAGCAAAAGGCCCCATTGGTAAGAAAATACCAGCAGCCACAATGACCAAGGTCATGACTATCAAAGGCATTGCCGCACGACTTTGAATAAATGGTATTTTTTCTGTACGAATCATATGCACAATAATTGTTTGTGTTAATAATCCTACGACAAACCAACCTGACTGAAACAAGGTTTGCTGTTCTGGTGAATTTGCATGAAATACAAACCACATGAGAGCAAAGGTCAAAATGTCAAAGATCGAACTAAGCGGTCCAAAGAAAATCATGAAACGCCCAATTTCATTTGGTTTCCAGCTTTGCGGTTTCTCGATCAACTCATCATCAACATTGTCAAATGGAATGGCGATTTGTGATACATCATAAAGTAAGTTCTGTATAAGCAAATGAATTGGTAGCATCGGTAAAAACGGAATAAAAGCACTCGCTACTAATACCGAAAAAACATTACCAAAATTTGAACTTGCCGTCATTTTGATATATTTCAACATATTGGCAAATGTACGTCGTCCCTCTAGCACGCCTTCTTCAAGCACCATTAAACTTTTTTCAAGTAAAATTAAATCTGCTGACTCTTTGGCAATATCCACTGCTGTATCCACCGAAATTCCAATATCAGCACTGCGTATAGCCGCCGCGTCATTGATACCATCTCCTAAGAATCCAACCACATGTCCATTCTCTTTCAGCTGCATCACAATACGTTCTTTGTGAACTGGGCTTAATTTGGCAAATACTTGAGTATATTCAACTGCAAATTTTAGTTCTTCGTCAGTCATATTCTCAACATGCCCACCTAAAAGTACATGTTCACAATCCAACCCAAGTTCTTCGCAGACTTTTTGAGTAACAAACTCATTATCACCTGTAAGCACTTTGACATTGACGCCATGGGCTGCCAATTGAGCTAGAGCAGGTGCAGCAGATTTTTTAGGAGGATCCAAGAAAGTTAGATAACCAGTTAAAATCAAATTATTTTCATCTGCGACAGAAAAGTGATCTGATCTACCATTAAAATCTCGATATGCGATGGCAATAACACGTAGACCTTCAAGATTAAATTGGCGTATTTTTTCTTGAATAGCTTCAAGATACTCAGGCGTTAATAGCTCAATCTTGTCGTTTATCTCTACATGCGAACAGACTTTCAGCATTTCCTCTGCCGCACCTTTAGTGATAATGCGTGCATTCCCTTGTAAGGTGCGGACCACTACTGACATACGTCGACGCACAAAATCAAATGGTACTTCATCCAGCTTCTTAAATTTAAAATTTAGATCTTGCAAGTCTTGTGCAGCATGGTCCAAGATTGCAGCATCCAGTAAATTTTTCAGCCCTCTTTGGTAATAGCTATTTAAGTACGCCTGTACCAGTACACGTTGTGATGACTTGCCATTTACATCGACATGTTGTGATAAACAAATTTTATCCTCAGTCAATGTACCTGTTTTATCTGTACATAAAACATCCATTGCACCGAAATTTTGAATCGCATCTAAACGTTTAACGATAACTTTTTTACGAGATAAGAATACTGCACCTTTGGCCAATGTTGAGGTCACGATCATCGGTAACATTTCAGGTGTTAAACCCACAGCAACAGATAAAGCAAACAGCAATGCTTCACTCCAATCGCCTTTGGTAAACCCATTGATAAATAATACAATTGGCGCCATGATCAACATAAATCGAATCAATAACCAACTGACTTTATTTACGCCCATTTGAAATGAGGTCGTTGCACGATCTGCATGTGATATTCGGTGTGCCAATGCCCCAAAATAGGTTTGTGTGCCAGTATTTACCACCACCGCTTTTGCAGAACCCGACACAATATTAGTTCCCATAAAAACAATATTTTCCAGTTCCAATGCATTTTGCAGAGTGTGATCTTTTTGATCAGCAAACTTTTCTACAGGAATAGATTCACCCGTCATCGACGCTTGCGAAACAAAGAGATCTTTTGCAAAGATAATTCGACAATCTGCTGGGATCATATCACCAGCAGACAATAAAATAATGTCGCCAGGGACCAAATCTTGGATGGTAAGTTCAATCTGTTGAGATCCTTGATCTAAGTCATTTTGCATGGTTTCAAAATCTGGATCATCCCAATCTACTTGACGAATCACGGTAGCTGTATTACTCACCATGGCTTTTAATGCAGCGGCCGCTTTATTTGACTTAAACTCTTGCCAATAGCGCAACACAGTAGAAAGTACAACCATGGATGTAATAATGATTGTGCCTTCTATATCATCAGTAAAGAAAGCCACCAGAGCCAAAATTGTAAGTAAAATATTAAATGGATTGCGATAGGCATACCAAAGATGCTTCCACCACGGCAGTGGTTTTTCATGCGCAAGCTCATTTAATCCAAATTGTTCTTGTCGTTGTTCAACCTGTTTTGCTGACAGACCATGCTCTGTTGTATTTAAATGATTGAGCAATTGGTCTGAAAGTACATAGGAAGCATTGATCAAACTTTGTGAAATTTTTTTACTAATTTCACTGGCATAACTTGCTTGATGTAATTCTTTAAATGAACGATGACGTTCAAATAAATGTTGAATATGATATTTTTTGATGAAATTAGAAAATAAACGTTGCCATAGATTATGAAGCATAGTGTTCTCCTTTTTTGGCAATAAAGATTTCTTCCTATTGAACAGGAATTGAATTAGATGATTTTTTTTTGAGCTTAAAATTGGTGAGAAACTCAGCTCCCAGCCCAAACCAGCGATCATGATGGTGGTCAAATCGATCTGCATAAGCCACTTGGACCCTGACAAAATCTTGAATCAACTCATAACCAAATGCGGTTTGAAAAAATACAGACTGATGATCTTGATTAAAGATTTCTGCACTGAGCGAAGTTTTAGCATTGATCCAATAATTGCTTGAAATTGCAGCTAAAACATACTGAGTATTGCCCTGATGTTCATAGGAGATGTTGCCATTTAAAAATAAACGATCATCCAGTAATAAATAAGTTACGGGGAGATTCACTTTCCAACTAGAGTGGTCATCACCATACATATTTCGGCTTATTGTTAGGGATGCGGCAGCGCCCCAACTATTCGATTCCACTGCTTTCAAATTACGTTTGAATTGACCTGATATCACATCATGACGATTCTTATTTTGAAGATGATCATCCAGTTGAAAACTTAATTCCAAATTTTTGGCAATGCCACATACTGGAGAAAAACTGGAATTGACCTCCTGATGTTTATAAAAGTTTATATTACTTTCAAAATGGCAAGTATATAGATCAGCAACACTTGCATCATCTGTAATTAATACAGGATCGGCATATGCTGATTTATGAATAATAAGTAATAAAAAACAGCCCGTAATCAGTACTGTTTCTATCATACAAAGTTGATTGATTACCATCCGTAATCCTCATTGCTGAGGCGGTATGAATCTAAGTGCGCACAAAAACAAGCCAAAATTGAACTGATTAAAGTCAAAATTGAGCTGTTTCACGTCAAAATGGGGATGTAGTTTAAAATCAGATTATAACTGTCTCATTGCAAGACAGCTTTCCTAAAGGCAGCGCTCTCTTGCTCAGATACGAATAATGGCTGTATATAAACTACAGCGCCTCGATGAACAATTTGCCACTTAGGGTCTCCGCTAATTAAAGTTGCCGCAATTATAACCATAAAAATATTTAAAACAAGTGATTTTCAGCATAACAACGCCCATAAATGCCAGATTGATCATCATAATTTGAATTAAAATTCTTATATAAATTGAGAACCTGATGAGATTTTAAAATGATTTACCTTGGCACAGGCAGAAAAGGATTGTGAATATTGCCTAAATTTCGGCAAAATACAGTGGAATAAAAACAAGCCCAATTCCAGTGAAATTGAGCTTATTTAAAACGTTATTTAATCTAGATGTTTTTTAAAATTAGGGGCTGTTGACAATTCGTCTACGTTTGCGACTACGTGTGTTTTTAGGCGATACTAGGCACGAAATACGAAATTTAGTCATTCTAAATGATGAGAAACATCGTTTCGCAAGGTAACAACGTAGCGGCAAAAAACACACAAGTCCCGAAGGGTTGTGGCTAAAATTATCTCAGCCTGTGTTACGAAACTCGAAAATAGTCTCGCTATTCTCATTCATGTTTTACGGCGTATACGTCTCATGCTCAATTTTAGTCTACAACGCAAGCCATTTATGAAATGTCTACAGCCCCTAAGCTTTGAGCTGAATATTTTCCAACTTCCCATCCAATGCTTCAATTAAACTTTTGACCAAAGGTTCTTTTTCAAGCATTTCATTCGCACGATCATAAGCTCGAAGCTTACGCTCGTTTTGCATCATATAAGGTGTAGTCGACTCAACTTCACCATATTGCACTGTAAACAAAGTACTCGGCCATTGCTGTTTTAATTTTGCCTCAAGGTCATGTTGTGCTTGGTTCAGTAATTTTTCATATTTTTGTGAAATTTGAAAAATAGATTGACCATTCACATCCCCTGTCATTAACCCATGCTGTGCAAGTTCTTGAACAGCTGGAGAAAGTGAGCTGTTTCTAAACCAATACTCCCATTTTTCAACTGTCCACTCACCTTCTAAGACCTGTAATTTTAAGGCAAGTATCTGTTGCGGCGTTTGTTGCTCACCAGAAGATCCTGGTTCTATTTCAGGGATAATATTAGAAACTTGAGCTGGAGTATCTGTTTGAGAATGAATAGGCTCAACTAAATCAATTTCAACATTTTGATCCTGATTCTCAGGTGCTAAAAAAAATACATCTTTATTTAAACTAGACTGAGACGTAGAATTTTTCGGTTGACTCAAATCAGCACCAAATAAAGTTAAACTTGGTTCAGCATTTTCTACTGCAATTTTCTCTTGAACAGTTGGCGACTGCGCTTCAATATTTTGATTATTATGAACAGTTGATTCAACTACAGCGCTTTGTTGTGCTTCCTCAGCAAAGTCATCCAAGTAGTCATCACTACTGGGTTCATGATCAACGCTTTGCTGTTGAGTTTGCAGCTCTTCTATTTCGTCAAAAGCTGGATCTAAATCATTCACTACACGCTGCGAATTGATCTCAACCTGCGGTTGCTGTACTTCTGTTAATGGCGCGTAACTTTCTGGTTGCGGAATTACATTCAAAGCAGCATTTTGTTGTTCATTATTTTTTTCAACAGGTGCTTGCTGAGCCTGCTGTTGATGAGCTGGTTCTTGTTGAATCTGTGCTTGCTGAATTTGCGCTTCTTGAATAATCCCGGCTTGAACAGATGCTTGATGCGGTTGCTGTGACACAGCAACTTGAGCGATATTTTGATTGTTTTGTGGTTGTTCAGCTTGAGAGACTACAATTTCATTGATTTGCATCGGTCTAAATGCCAGTAAACGCAATACTGTCATTTCAAAGCCTTGCTCTTGTGTTACTGCAAGTTGTAGCTCCGCTCGACCTTTACAGGCAATTTGATAATAAAGCTGTAAATCTTGTGCAGAGACAATTTTTGATAACTGCATAATTTTTTGATTAATTTCAGCACTGTATTTTAGACTTAAATCAGGCAAATATTGCAACATCGCCAACTCATGCAAAGTTGAAATAAACTGATCTAAAACCAGTGAAACATCTAAAGCCTGTTGCCTAAATTGTAGTAATAACTGACTAACCCGTGCATTTTGATTTTGATGAATTGCCAAGATCAAATCATAAATGATGGTTCTATCAATCAAACCTAGCATTTCTTTGACATCTTGATGATGAATTGCGCCTTGACCATAAGCAATTGCTTGGTCAGTTAAAGACAATGCATCACGTAACGAACCTTGGGCAGATTCAGCAATTTGCCAAATCGCATCTTGCTCTGATGCAATTTCTTCTTTATTTAAAATGTCTGTAAGGTGATGGGTAATTTCATCTACAGCCAATGGACGTAAAGTAAATTGCAAGCAACGTGAAATCACCGTAATTGGTAATTTTTGTGGATCTGTGGTCGCAAATAAAAATTTTACATGTTCAGGCGGTTCTTCTAATGTTTTCAATAACGCATTAAAGGAATGCGTCGACAGCATATGTACCTCATCGATCAAATATACCTTAAATCGACCTTGGGTCGGTGCATAAGGTACATTGTCGAGCAACTCACGTGTGTCTTCAACTTTTGTCCGTGAAGCAGCATCGATTTCAATCAGGTCAATAAAGCGCCCTTCATTTACCGCCTTACAAGTTGCGCAAACTTCACAAGGTGTAGAGGTTACCCCTGTTTCACAATTTAAACATTTCGCTAAAATTCGAGCAATCGTGGTTTTCCCCACCCCACGTGTTCCAGTAAATAAATAGGCATGGTGTAAACGTCCACGATCTAACGCACTGGTCAGTGCACGTGAAACGTGATTCTGTCCGACCAATTCATTAAAGTTACGTGGGCGATATTTACGTGCAAGTACCTGATACATGGAAGCTCCTAGTTACAGGTCTAAGGATACTGTTTTTTTACTGATTAGTGAATGAAGAACTGTAGAGTTATTTTTTATTAGAGATAATTCGATCAATTTCTTCTAATTTGACACTGTGCTCTACAATATAAAGTTTATCTAT
The DNA here is from genome assembly GCF_058242925.1 of Acinetobacter sp. LipI_19. Classification (NCBI taxonomy): domain Bacteria; kingdom Pseudomonadati; phylum Pseudomonadota; class Gammaproteobacteria; order Moraxellales; family Moraxellaceae; genus Acinetobacter; species Acinetobacter sp. LipI_19. The sequence continues at coordinate 1,210,705 of NZ_JBZAYK010000001.1, read as the reverse complement.
CGCTTAAATAGATTTAAAAACACACAATAGCTAATTTTACTTTAAAAAACACTGACGTGGCAGTGTTAAACAAATCACATTTTGGGCTGTTATAGTTTTTCAATCGCTTCTCCAAACTTTTATATTACACCGTAAAACCTATAGTCAACCTGTCAAAAACTCAGATACAAGAATAGAATTTCTCTTAATCAATATTTTTAATTAAATCAATTATATGGAAAAAATTTTTGATTATAAAAAAGCCTGCAATGCCACACCTTACATTCAAGGTTTAAATAGCTTTGCGTAGGCTATGCCTCACTCTTGCGCTACAAACAAAGCAGTGCTTTATTTTTGCTCATATACCCCCGCCTAACGGCGACATCCCTGTCGCCCCCACGGTAGGACAACCATCTATAATTCAAAAGTTTCAAAAATGAATTGATAAGCAATAAATAGTTTCTAAAAGTTCATACCAAAATAAAAGCTTCATTTCAGATCAATGGCTACATAAAAATCACTTGTATAAACAATTAGTTGCTTGACTACAAATATAAAAACAAGCGCATAATTTAAATCATGCGCAATATTCTAGACAGTAATCTGTTTCTTTGCAGGTAAAGCACGCCAAACAAATACAGATAAAACCAGAAACATCAGACCCGAAATGCCCAAGACTTTACTATGTGAATGAATAAACGCTTCAAAAGCTGCTTGTTTTACCTGTTGCATCAATGCGGGTTCTAACTGCTTGGTCAACAATAATGCCTCACCAATAGAAGAACTTGCTTGAGCTGCGATATTCAGCGGTAAATGCTCAGGCAAGACAATTGAATGCGCATAAAATATAGACAGTAACAGTCCAAAAATCGCAATCCCAAGACCTGCACCTAACTCATACGCCATGCCTTCAATTGCACCAGCAGCCGTTGCTTTTTGTGGAGGTACAGCAGACATAATAGCTGCCGTGGAAGATAATAACGCGATTTCAACACTGATTCCCATCAACACCATCCAAACCCAAGCTTGAATATAATCGATATCAAAATTGGTCATGGCCAAGCCAAAGAAACATAAGGCACACATCAGCATCCCAATAGTTGCAACAGGTCGTAAACCATAATGATTCATTAAAATACTGGTAAAAGGTCCTCCAATACTAATAGCGATCATAAAGGGCAAAATAAACAAACCTGCTTCCAATGGACTATATCCATACACAAACTGTAATTCTTGTGAAAGGAGTAGCTCAAAACCTACTAAAGCTATCATAGCCACCATTGCCATCACAATACTGGTTGAGATCACAGGATTCTTAAACAGACTAAAATCGATCATCGGTTGGGTTGTTTTTAATTGATGGCGGATAAATCCCACCAACAATCCCAATCCAAGCACAAAAATCAAAATCATCCCTAGGCTAAACGCATAGATAGAGGTCTTAATTGAATAAATCAGCATTAAGATTGCAGTGACCAAAGTGAGCGCTTGTAATAGATTTAAAGGTTGTTTGGTTTCTACCACTTGCTTTGGCACCAGCCATGTCGTCAATACCAAGACCAAAATAATAATTGGCACGTTAATCAGGAACACGGTTCCCCATGAAAAATGTTCCAGAATAAAACCACCCAACAGTGGACCAAAAGCGGCTCCACCACCACCGACAGTTCCCCAAATACCTAAAGCATAATTACGTTGTTTTTCATCTAAAAAGGTATTGCGAACACCTGCCAAGGTTGCAGGTAAAATCATGGCAGCACCTACACCAAGAAATGCTCTTGCCGCAATCAACATATAGGCTGAACTCGCAAAAGCAGCCATGAGAGAAGCCACACCAAAAATACCAGCACCAATCAGCATCAGACGTTTAAAGCCAATACGATCCCCCAATGCCCCCATGGGCAAAATCAAGCCTGCCATGATCAGTGAATAAATATCAATCACCCAGAGCATTTCATTACTGGATAGTGATAAAGCAGCACTCAATGTTGGGATGGCAACATGCAAAACCGTTGCATCAATTGAAACCGGTAAATAAATTAAAACGATGATTGCCAAAATCACCCAATTGCGGTACATAACACACCTAATTAAAGTTGGACGCTTGTTCAAGTTTCATCATTATAAGCAGACTTGAACAAACGTCCAACTTTGTTTAATATTTGTTTTGTAAATTTTGTTGTATTAAAAGTGATGAATTATTTAAACCGAGAACAGCGTCGTACTATGATTTTGGATGCAGCAAAGCGTGTTGCACTACAAGATGGATTGAATGGATTAACTGTGCGCCGTATTGCCGCAGAAGCACAAGTTTCAACAGGACAAGTACATCATCACTTTGAATCAAGTTCGCATTTAAAGGCAGAAGTTTTTATTGAATTGATGGATCAACTCAATGAAGTAGAAGATCAAATTAAAACCGATAGTAGTTTTGAGCGTTTATCTCTCTTGCTAGGCTTTGAAAATATTGAACTAACGCAACCCTATTTACGACTCTGGAATGAAGCTGAGATTTTAATCGATCAAGATCCTGAAATTAAAAAAGCTTATAATATTACGATGGAACAATGGCATGTTGCCTTGGTTACAGCGATTGAACATGGCGTCGCCCAACAAGAATTTAAAATTGCTACAGCCAGCAGTAGCCAAGACATTGCTTGGCGGCTGATTGCTTTTGTTTGTGGTTTAGAAGGAATCTATCAACTTGGCTTAAAAGGTCTAGACCAACACTCGTTTAAACATCATGTCGAAACCATCTTAAAAATGGAGTTACTTGCCTAAGAAAATATAGATGGATCTACATGCCGCTGTATAAAGTCCTTATTTTTAATTCTTTTGCACTATAAGACTCAGCCATCTAACCTTCTATGAAATTTCAATCGCTTTGATCTTAATATTTAAAACCAGCCTTTACTTCCCTTAAGTAAACCATCAGCGCAACGTAATGTTTCTTGGGTCAGTCCCCAAAGACGATAATCGCCTGTGATTGAACCAATGGCAAAATTATGAGTATAGGCAAAACTAAGCCCTCGTTGCGGATCACACCACGCCCCAGAGCCATTATATCCAATATGTCCAAAGCCTTGCTTAGCACGTTTACCCATACTAATCACACGATGGTAGCCTAAACGCCATTTCATAGGAATTGGCATCACGCGATCTCGTTTAATCGATTGGATCTGACTTAACTCTGTAAATATTTCAGGGCGAATTAAAACTTTTCCTTCCCAAACCCCTTTATTTGCCATCATGGCATAAACTTTTGCAAGACTATTGGCGCTAAATACACCATTGGCCGCTGGAATAATCGCTTGAAGCCCTTGGTCACTAAAGAAACTAAAATCACGCATCCCTTTCGGTACCATAGCATCTAAAAAATCTTGCGGATTTTGTCCGGTTAATTCAACCAATTTATCTGAAAATGACGTTTTATGATGCTTCTTAGCTTTGCTCTTACTGGATTTTGTTTCTGTTTTTTGTACTGGCACTGCTTTTTGAATTAAACGCGCCACACGATTTAACTCAGATTCAGGCACACCAAAATAGGCACCATCAAGTTGTAGGGGTTCAACCAAATACTTCTGCATTAACTGTGTTAAAGATTGATGCGTTGCTTTCTCTAAAACACCACCCACCAACCAGCCAAATGTTAATGCCTGATATGCAATATCAGTTCCTACAGCAAAACGAGGTGTGGCCTGCTCCATGACCTTGAGCATATGCTGCCAATCTGCCATTTCAACTGCACCAGCAACAATATTGCGAATATCGTATAAGCCACTTTGATGGCTTAAAATATGACGCAGTGTCATTTTCTCTTTACCATTTTGAGCAAATTCAGGCCAAAAATTGACTATAGGCGTATCGTAGTCTAAGAAACCTGCACTCACTAAAATATGTGCGAGTGTTGCCAATACACCTTTCCCAGTGGAATAACACACTGATAAAGTTTGCTCATCCCATTGCTCAGTTTTGGATTTTTTACCCGTATATATATCGACAACTTTTTCATTTCGAAAATAAACAGTTAAAGCAGCACCACCATTTTCGCTACGACCATCCTGCAAACGGCTAAATTGAACAGCGAGATCTTGAAAACGCTCATCCACATAACCCTGATAATTTTTCGTATTCGCAAAAATAATGTCCGTTAAACTGCTCATTACCCCATCCTATTTTTTTAATCATAACTTTTTTAATTAAAAAAGCCTGAATCATCTCGACTCAGGCTTTATATTTTATCTTATAAAGCCTTAACCACACCAGAAACATGAGGTTTTTGTGATTTTTGATTACGAATCAAAAAGTCAGTTGTTGTACCATCTTGTGCAGTTAAAAATTCTACTGTTGAAGGTAAATACATCGGCAATTTAAACAATACATCGGCTTCATAAGCTTCTGGTAAGTTGAGCCCAGCGAGAACGCGCGCCTTGCTCCACATCCCATGAGCAATCGCCTGTTTAAAACCAAATACTTTTGCAGTTAATGCATGGATATGAATCAAGTTAAAGTCACCTGATGTCATAGCATAACGACGACCAGTATTTTCAGAAACTTCCCAAACTGCCTGAACTTGATAATTTGGTTCTTTTTTATCTTTTGGTTTATCAGCAACAGGACCCTCAGTCTTTTGACGTGCTAGATAGGTGGTTAATCCTTGCATGACCACGACACCGCCAACTTTGGCTGTTGTGATGAAATCGAACTGAACCCCTTTATCATGGGGCTTTAACTCACCAAATTGACAAGATAAAGTCAGCTGTTCATTGACACCAATTTTACGTGTTTGCTTAATTTGATTGCGAATATGCACCAAGCCTAAGATTGCAAAAGGAAATGCTTCAGAGGTCATCATATGCATTTGTAAACTTTGCGATAAAACAGCTAAATAAATCGCGGGAATATACCCATTATTTTTAAAGCCACACACTTCGTTATATGCTTTTAAATGATTTGGATCAATTTTGAATGAATCAACCACATATTCAACTTGCGGTAGAACTTTTTCACCTTTTGGCTTTTTAAAAATTAAACCCTGAATCACTTTTGGATAAGCTAAATATGGCTTAGGAAGCTGACTAAAATGGCGAGTATTCATACTAGACCTTTGAAAAATTAATTCTTATTCAACATTTAAAAAATCCAACATTTCAGTTGAAAATTAACGAATGACAGAGAATAAACATCCTGATTTCGTTCAAGCGAAAGTCAGTGAGAGTGATTATTTAAATACTTAAATAATCACTTCGCAATAATCCCCTAAACGAAACAGGACTTCACTTATGCGTGATTATGCACCCAATAAGCTTTGACCACAAACACGCACAACATTACCATTTAATCCTGTAGATGCTGTAGATGCAAATAAAGCAATTGTTTCAGCAACATCAACAGGTAAACCACCTTGACTCATTGAGTTCATACGACGACCCGCTTCACGGATTGCAAATGGAATTGCCGCGGTCATTTGAGTTTCAATGAAACCCGGCGCTACAGCATTAATGGTAATACCATTTTTTAGTACAGGTGCAGTGAATTTCACCAAACCAATGACACCCGCTTTTGATGCAGCATAGTTGGTTTGACCTAAGTTACCTGCAATACCTGAAATTGAAGATACGCAAACAATACGACCATTTGCATTTAATCCATCATTTGACAATAAATAATCGTTAATACGTTCAGCAGCAGATAAGTTGATATTAATCACCAAATCCCACATCTCTGGCTTCATATTTGCCAAAGTTTTGTCACGTGTAATACCCGCATTATGTACGATGATATCTAAACCACCTTGTTGAGCTGCCGCAGCTTTGATTTTTTCACCAGCATCAGCAGCAGTGATATCAATTGCGAGTGTAGAACCACCAATTTCACTTGCAACACGGTCAAGGTCTGCTTGTTGTGGTGGAACATCTAAACAAATTACATGTGCACCATCACGTGCCAATACATGTGCAATCGCTTCACCAATACCACGGCTTGCACCTGTTACTAGTGCAGTTTTGCCTGCAAGCGGTTTTGCCCAATCGATATCAATCACATCACCTTTAGATACGCGAATCACTTGACCCGATACGTATGCTGAACGTGGAGAAATTGCAAAACGTAAACTTGATTCCAAGTTTTGTGCAGCATCTGCATCAACCAGAATAAGATCAGCAGCAATTCCTTTCTTAAACTCTTTACCAACCGATTTAACAAACCCTTCTAATGCACGTTGTGCAATCGCCTGCTTAATCGTTGGTGCAGTTTCAGGTGTTAAACCAATAATAATTACACGGCCTGATGTTGCAATTTGACGGGCAACAGGATTAAAAAACTTGTGTAGTTCATGTAATTGTTCTGAATTTTGAATCCCTGATGCATCAAATATCACTGCTTTGAATTTTGATTCTTTATCGCCTTCATTAAAAGCACCCACATTCAAACCAGATTTTGCCGCAGCTTGTTGTAACTCTGCGTTATTCCCTGCATAAGTGTTGGCATGAATATTACTAAGAACCTGCGCAACTTCACCAGTGAAATGACTCTTTGGAGCTGCACCAAATAATACAGCACCTTTAACGACAGGAGTGGCTGACTCAAAGCGGTCTAGCTGGATTGGTGATGGTAAACCTAAATTTTTTATGACAAATTTACCAATTGGAGATTTAGCAAATGCTTGGTATTGGTCAGACATGTTTCTTATCTCTCATCAAATTAATTTTGTATGGGGCTTAAGCTATCTTTTAACTTCAGTATAATCTCAGATATTTAGCTGTGTTACGCTTTCTTAAATGGCTTGCGTTGGTCTTCGCGCAAGACTTAGAGGAATCGTCAACAACGCTATCATCTCTATGACCCATAAGTTTCAGTTAAATCATACTTGAGTTGCCAAAATGATGACTTGACCTGAAAGAATATGCAAATGTCATTATAGTCAATTCGAGTCATAGCCAATTATGTTAATGTAAGCCCTAAGAATATTGCGAACATGCTTGGAAAAGCCTTATGAGCAAAACAACTCAAGAAAATTCGAACGCTGAAAGCACTGTACAAGAAACTGTGTCAAATACATCAAAACCTCGTACTCGTACGAGTAAAAGTAGCAACACAAATTCTACAAATGCCAATGCAGCCAACACGACTAAAAAACCGACTCGTGCACCAGCAGCTGCTTCACGTAGCAAAGCAACTGCATCGACGGCAAAAAAAGTTACAACATCTTCATCTTCTAAAACTCAAACTTCTGGTCAGCAGGATAAAATTATGAGTCAAAACACTGTACGTCGCGTAGCAATTATTGGCGGTAACCGTATTCCTTTTGCACGTTCAAATGGCCCTTATTTCCGAGCGTCAAACATTGACATGCTTACTGCGTCTTTAAACGGTTTAATTGAACGTTTTAACCTTCAAGGTCAACGTTTAGGTGAAGTGGTTGCTGGTGCAGTTCTAAAACATAGCCGTGATTTCAACATGACACGTGAATGTGTTTTAAATACTCAACTTGCGCCTGAAACCCCTGCTTATGATATTCAACAAGCATGTGGTACTGGCTTACAAGCAGCTTTCCTTGTTGCAAACAAAATTGCATTAGGCCAAATTGAAGTGGGTATTGCTGGTGGTGTAGATACTACCTCTGATGCACCAATCGCATTTGGTGACGGCTTACGTAAAGCATTGCTTGAATTAAACATTGCAAAAACAGGTAAAGACCGTTTAAAAGCTTTAGCTAAAATCAATGTTAAAGACTTGATGGATGCACCAAAAAATGGTGAACCTCGTACTGGTTTATCTATGGGTGATCACCAAGCGATTACTGCTTTAGAATGGGGTATTCCGCGTGAAGCTCAAGATGAACTTGCTGCATCTTCACATCAAAAAATGGCCAAAGCATATGATGAAGGCTTCTTCGATGATTTGATCACGCCGTTTATGGGTCTAGACAAAGACAATAATTTGCGTCCTGATTCTTCAGTTGAAAAATTGGCTAAGCTTAAACCTGCATTTGGTAAAGGTGATACTGCAACAATGACTGCAGGTAACTCTACCCCACTTACAGACGGTGCTTCAGTTGTTCTATTAGCCTCTGAAGAATGGGCTAAAGCAAATGGTCATGAAGTCCTTGCCTACTTAACATTCACTGAAACTGCTGCGGTAGATTTTGTGAATAAGAAAGAAGGTTTATTGATGGCGCCTGCTTATGCTGTTCCACGTATGTTGGCTCGTGCGGGTATTAAACTTCAAGACTTCGACTACTATGAAATTCATGAAGCTTTTGCATCACAAGTTCTTTCGACCTTAAAAGCATGGGAAGATCCTAAGTTCTGTAAAGAACGTTTAGGTCTAGATGCACCATTGGGCTCAATTGACCGTAGCAAACTCAATGTTAAAGGTTCTTCTTTAGCTGCTGGTCATCCATTTGCAGCAACAGGTGGTCGTATTTTGGCAACTGCTGCAAAATTGATTAACCAAAAAGGTTCAGGTCGTGTACTTATTTCGATTTGTGCTGCTGGTGGTCAAGGTGTAACTGCAATCGTAGAGAAATAAATTCTCTGATTTGTACAATACTCTCAAAAAAGCATCCATTTAGGATGCTTTTTTATTGCTCATCAATCTACATCTAGCTAAAAAAAATTGCATAGACCATTCTGCTCAACATAAAAAATGGTTAGCCGAAGCTAACCATTTAAAATCTTCACTATTCTTAGGGAAAATAGTGTTGATTTTAGAAGCGATACCCCACACCAACATAAGTAATCAATGGATCTATATCAACTTTTGTCGTGGAATTAATCAGTCGCTTACCAGTCTTGGCATCAACAACATCAATCTTAGCCTGATTGTTGAGCTTGGCATAAGAAACAGAAGCCACACCAAACCAGTTTTCATTAATATCATAAGTAGCACCCAGACTTACAATAGGTGCAATTGCATCAGTCGTTTTAACTCTTACATAAGGATTTGCACTGGAAGGTTTGCCATCCAACGCAGCCCCTGCTTTTCCATCTAAAACGTTTTGAATCATGTGTCCCGCTGCGACCAGATCACTTTTGATCTGTGAGTTCAATTTAATATCAGTAAAATGAGAGTACATCACCCCTACCCCAATATATGGACGCAATTTATTGACACCAGACTGACCAAACTGATATTGCGCTTCAAGCGCTGGTGTCCATGCACGGACTGAAGCTGCTTTAGATTTGTTGCCTAAATTGGTGATTGGAATTGCTTGGTTTAAATCTATACCATCTGGAAATAAAATTCCGACTAGGTCACTTGGCGAGGTGGCTAATCCGGTGAGGGGTGCCAAGATTTCCCCTTTACCTTTAATATCAACTTTTGGAGGAATTCCACCAATGAGTTGCAAAGAAACATTGTCATTAATGTAATAATTTAACATCATACCAAGGGTATCTACATCATCGACTTCAAGCCCTGTTCCCTTAGCTTGCCAATTTTCCAAGCCATGAATATTTGCTGTTCCTGCGACCTCTGGCAAAATATTACCCTTACCATCGGTCAATAGGGTTTGCATAAATGCATCATTGAGAAATTCAGTTAAAACCTCTTTCTGATTAAATGGTACTCCGCCTAAGTCTTCCCCCATAGCATTAGGATCAACTGAGTTTAAAAAACTGGTTGTAGAGATACTTCCGACTGTTGCGTTGGTACCATTTTTAACACTGGTATTAATATTAAAGGGATTGGCTTTTCCCTGAGGCATAACATGTAACCAACCTGCAGATACTGAAAAGCGTTTATACTCCCCCGCAAAACTCATGCTGGTAATCGCGAACAATGAACTTGTTATGACAATATTTTTTAACGTTAATATTTTTTTCATTTTTTATCCTTAAAATATGAGATTACCGAACCGTGGCAACCTGTTTAAAAAACATACATAAAAAACAATCTTTATGTATAAAATTCTGATCAATAGCATTTTCACTCAGCCGTAAAAAATATAGGTAATTTTATTTTTAAATTTTTTATACTACTTATTAATGATATATATCATTGTTTTATTTTTATCATTTAGCATAATTTAACAGTAAAGGTATATTTAAAAAGTCTATTTAAGCCCCTGCTGAACTATTATATAAATATCAAATTTTTCACATAATTTTAACTTTTTAATTATCAATACACATTCTCATAAATTGATAATTCATTCTATTTTGATGGATTTTAAAATGTATGCCCGAAATTAAACTCAACGATTCACTTTTTAAAAATAAAATGAATTGTTAGAGCAAAAAACACCCAACAAAATAGCTTTTTGTACTTTTTAATCAAAACTCACGTTCAAATATAATTTTCACCTTAAAAATTATAAAGAAAAACTTCACTACTTTATTTTAAATAAAAATATCAAATACTTAGTTTAAGGTTTGCATTATTAAAGTTTGGTAGGTGTTTAGTAGGTATTCAATCTAGCCCTCAAAACAGATACTCAACCTCAAGGTGAACATCACCTTTCTGGAATGATGAAATAACAATGGTAGAAGGAATCGCACCATGGCTTTTAAAAATATAGCAGATCAAACAAACGGTTTTTACATCCCTTGCGTCTCACTTTTTGGTCCAGGTTGTGCCAAAGAAGTCGGTGCTAAAGCACAAAATTTAGGGGCAAAAAAAGCCCTCATCGTCACTGATGCCGGCTTATTCAAATTTGGTGTTGCAGACATTATTGTTGGATATCTTAAAGATGCTGGGGTAGACAGTCATATTTTTCCTGGGGCGGAACCAAACCCGACAGACATTAACGTACATAATGGCGTAAACGAATATAACAATAATGGTTGTGACTTTATTGTGTCTTTAGGCGGTGGCTCTTCTCATGACTGTGCAAAAGGAATCGGCTTAGTTACCGCAGGTGGCGGTCATATTCGTGATTATGAAGGGATTGATCAAAGTAAAGTCCCAATGACACCGCTTGTCGCAATCAATACGACAGCAGGAACTGCTTCCGAAATGACTCGTTTCTGTATTATCACCAATACTGATACCCATGTAAAAATGGCAATTGTTGATTGGCGTTGTACACCGCTTGTTGCAATTGATGATCCTAAACTCATGATTGCAAAACCTGCTGCTTTAACTGCTGCAACGGGTATGGATGCTTTAACTCATGCTGTAGAAGCTTATGTTTCAACTGCTGCAAACCCAATTACTGATGCATGTGCAGAAAAAGCCATTTCAATGATTAGCGAATGGTTAAGCCCTGCTGTTGCCAATGGCGAAAATCTTGAAGCACGTGATGCAATGGCATATGCACAATATTTAGCAGGTATGGCATTTAACAATGCGTCTTTAGGTTATGTACATGCAATGGCTCATCAATTAGGTGGCTTCTATAACCTTCCACACGGCGTATGTAATGCAATTCTATTACCGCATGTGTGTGAGTTTAACTTAATTGCCTGCCCAGACCGTTATGCAAAAATTGCCCAATTAATGGGTGTCAATACTGAGGGTTTAACCGTTACTGAGGCTGCCTTTGCTGCGATTGATGCAATTCGTGAGTTATCTTCATCTATTGGTATCCCTTCTGGCTTAGCTGAATTGGGTGTCAAAGCGGAAGAGCATGCAGTGATGACCTCAAATGCGCAAAAAGATGCCTGTATGTTGACCAATCCACGTAAAGCAACTGATGCTCAAGTCATTAAAATTTTTGAATCAGCCATGTAAAACGATCCGCTTTCTTTCTACTCAGCCTAAGAACCTTTTAGGCCAAATACAATGAAGTGTGCTTGATACTCAGGAATATTACTTTAGTAATATTCCTTTTTTATACGCTTATAAAAAATGACAATCATTATTGTCAGATATATTGATAAAGTCACAATCTATGACTATGATGCTTAAAACATCAGCGGATTATTTCAGCAATGACAACAACAAGTAAAACCATCATCATCACGGGTGCAAATACCGGAATCGGGCTTGCAACTGCAGAAACCTTTATTAAGGATGGTCACCATGTGATCATTGCTTGTCGTAATCCAGAAAAAGCCAAAACAGCACAGCAACATTTAGAGTCATTCGGTACAGGTCAAGTAGACGTAATTCACCTTGATTTAAATAGTCTTGAACAAATTAACCAAGCAGCCAATGAAATTATTGCTAAATATGAAAAAATTGATGTATTAGTCAACAATGCTGGCATGATGACACCTGATCTTGAGGCCACAGCTGATGGTTTTGAAAAACAGTTTGGGGTAAATTATCTGGGGCCTTTTCTTTGGACATTGAAACTTCTTCCATTGGTTCAAAAAGCCCAACAAGGTCGTGTAATTCATTTGGCTTCAATGATGCATCTTTTAGGTCGTATCCAACCTGAAAACTTTAACGCGGATCAAGTGAAGAAATACAATGGTGTTTTGAGCTATGGCAATAGTAAATTAGCTAATCTGCTCTTTAGTAATATCCTCGCCAAACAACTATATGGAAGTCATGTCACCAGCAATGCATTACATCCAGGTGGCGTAGATTCTGAGATTTATCGTGAATTACCCAAATGGCAATATGCAATCATTAAACTTGGTCTTATTCCACCATCTAAGCCTGCCGAATTAATTAAAAAAATTGCTTTTGATCCGTCATGGGAAAAGCGAAATGGTGATTATGTGAGTTTACAAACTCCAGCGTTTAAATCAGGCAGGGCCAAAAATATAAAGTTGGCACAAAAACTATATGATGAATCCTATGCGCTGGTAAAAGACTATCTGTAATTTTTCGGATTTCATTTTTCTATAAAATTCAGGAATACGCTATGACCACTCAATCTATTGAATATCAACCTGATACCCTTGGTACGGGTTATGAAAAACTAACCTTAAACTTACCAAATGACTATGATGGTAAAGTCATTGCGACTTTGGTACGCAAACAAGCAGCTCAAGCGACCAAGAAAGCGGTGCTCTATATCCATGGTTTTATCGATTATTTCTTTCAAACAGAAATGGCTGAACAATTTAATCAACATGATTATGATTTTTATGCACTTGATTTAAGAAAATATGGTCGTTCTTACCTACCACATCAAAAATATTATTATGTTCTAAATTTGAATGAATATGATGAAGAAATCACGCAAGCATTAAAGATTATTGGTCAGGAAGGCCACACTGAGGTGTTACTGGCAGGACATTCTACAGGTGGATTGATCGCAACATTATATGCAGCACATTATCCACAACATCCCCTTATTCAAGCCTTATGGTGCAATAGTCCTTTTTATGACTTTAATATGCCTGCTTGGAAGAAAAAATTAGCCCTCCCCAAACTCAGCGCAATGGGCAAACGCTTACCTAATTTAAAGTTTCCAAGTGAATTAAATAAATGGTATGTCACCAGTCTGCATAAAGATTTGCAAGGCGAATGGGATTTCAGCTTAGAGTGGAAAAAACCAACTTACCCCAAAGTATATTTAAGCTTTGTGCATGCAATTTTTGAAGCCCAAAAAGAAATTCATGCAGGTGTACAGATCAATGTACCAACCTTAGTGATGCATTCTCACAGAACAACCTATCCTAAGAAATTTAACCGAGATGCTCAAAGCACTGATGTTATTTTAGAGGTCAAAGACATCGTCAGAGATGCAGGTAAAATACAGGGCGATGTTAATGTCATGACCATTCAAAATGGACTACATGACTTGGTTTTATCGGCACCAGAAGTCAGAAGAGAAGTTTATCATCAACTTTTTTCATGGTTAGCTCAAAAGCAACCTTAAAGGCTCAAATCCATTTTTCTTTGCAAGCAAATGATCAGTTAAAAGTATCCTGCAAAATCAATGCTCATCTTTATATTTCATTAGAATTTGATGAGCAGGATGCCCGTCTGGTGTAAGTTCAATTAGACGTTCAACGGCATCAATCGCTTCTGGAAAATGTGCAAGGTGTTTTAATAAAGCATCTGTTTCATTGGCTTTAAAAATCGCTTCACTTAGGCGTGATTCGAGGCAATCTCGCCATGCAGATAAAAAAGGACTTTCGGTTTTAGCTAAAAATACACCTTTACATAATTTTAAAGCGGATTCGGTATAACCCGCATCTAAAGCATTCTCTGCTTGCAAGAAATCTGCTTCAACATGTGCCAATAAACGATAAGGCCGTGAACCCAGCATGCCGCCCAAGATATCACGCAACTGCGACATTTCTGCTTTTAATGTGCCGACACTCACTTTTCGTTCACCATACAACGCTTGATGTAAATTTTCCAGATTCATCCCTTGAGGGCACAACGCAAGAATGGTCAAAATTTCAATTTGTCGTGGTGTCAATACCACAATCTTGCCATTGAACAACACTTGTGGCACAGCAAAAGCACGGATAAATAAATGTTGTTGTTGAAACTCTAGCAATGCCGATTGAATAATCGAGGCACAGCGCTCAGCCGCCAATAATCCCAAACTATTGTGATGATTCCATGTGGTTGAAAGATCAATGACCCCTAAAACTTGTTTGGAATATGGATCTATAATTGGAGAGGCATAACAAACCCAGTCATGCACAGAAGACATAAAATGCTCGTTGGAAAACACACAACTGGATTGTTGGGTTTTTAATGACAGTGCCAAAGCATTAGTTCCCACCAAATCTTCACGCCATTGTCCACCAGCAATAAAATGGACACGTTCTGCAGCATTGCGCATTTGCCCACTTGCGGCTGACCAAATAATAGTACTACCGATATCCCCTACTGCAGCAACCATTGCTGACTGTTCTGCGATATGAGTTAATTCATCCCGACAATGTTCTATTGCTTTTTCTAACAGCGTTTTTCTTTCTTGTTTTACATTCATCAAAGGTGCAGCATCACGATCTTTGGGAATCGCAGCTGAGTTGGAACGTTGCCATGAACTTGCAATACTCTGTCCGAGTTGATCAGCATGTTTTAAAGACAAACTACTGCTTTAGCGTAACTGCTCAATTAAACTCCGTTTATTTGATAACTCTTGTTGGCTTAACATACGCTACTTCCTCTGTAATTCGTTAAAAAATATCCTATCCTTTCTCTGTTGTTTTTATCCAGCGGACCTGCTTATAAATTACTCTAGCACATTAACATAGTGAGCTTAACCTGAGTCAACACAACTCATACCAAAGCTGTAGAATAAAACCAATTTTTTCCAATATTTAGCAATTTTCTAATAAACAAGAAAATATTGCCAAAGATTAAAGCATAGCGCAAATGACTCTAGGATTTCATCCAACCTTTTCCCTACCTTTGACTCTCTATGCTCAATCCATCATGTAAACAATCATTGTTCATACATGCCATATTAAACACATCATGAATGATCATGAATATAAGTAAAGGGATACTCTTATGCGTTATGTAGATCCAAATCAACCTGGTTCAAAAGTACAGTTCAAAGCCCAATATGAAAACTTTATTGATGGCAAATGGGTAGCACCGGTTAAAGGGCAATATTTTGATAATGTCTCTCCTGTAGATGGTAAAGCCTTTACCAAAATTCCACGTTCTTCCGCGGAAGATATCGAACTTGCATTAGATGCAGCACATAAAGCCAAAGCTTCATGGAACAAAGCATCTCCAACAACACGTTCAAATGTACTACTGAAAATAGCAGATCGTTTAGAAGAAAATTTAGAATTACTGGCGGTTGCAGAAACATGGGAAAATGGTAAGCCAATTCGTGAAACATTGGCAGCCGATATTCCTTTAGCAATTGACCATTTCCGTTATTTTGCAGGTTGTTTACGTGCACAAGAAGGTGGTATCTCTGAAATTGATGAAGATACCATTGCTTACCACTTCCATGAACCTTTAGGTGTAGTGGGTCAGATCATTCCATGGAATTTCCCTATTCTTATGGCAGCATGGAAACTTGCACCAGCACTTGCAGCGGGTAACTGTATTGTACTTAAACCTGCTGAACAAACACCATCAAGTATTTTAGTAGTTGCAGAACTCATTCAAGATATTTTACCGCCAGGCGTTTTAAATATTGTCAATGGTTACGGCGTTGAAGTGGGTCGCCCACTGGCTACCAATCCACGTATTGCTAAAATTGCCTTTACAGGTTCTACTGCGGTTGGTCAAATGATCATGCAATATGCAACTGAAAATATTATTCCTGTAACGCTTGAGCTTGGTGGTAAATCACCAAACATTTTCTTTGAAGATGTCATGGATAAAGATGATGATTATTTAGACAAAGCGCTTGAAGGCTTTGCCATGTTCGCCTTAAACCAAGGTGAAGTATGTACTTGCCCATCACGTGCATTGGTTCAAGAAAGTATTGCAGATAAATTCCTTGAAATGGCAGTTGAACGTGTAAAACGCATCAAAACTGGACATCCTTTAGACACAGACACCATGATTGGTGCTCAGGCATCTCAAGAGCAACAAGACAAAATCTTGGGTTGTATTGCAACAGGTCGTGCTGAAGGTGCTCAACTGCTTACAGGGGGTGGCGATCGTCAGGAAGTCGGTCAAGGTTTCTATATTGAACCTACCATTTTCAAAGGCGACAACAGTATGAAGATTTTCCAAGAAGAAATTTTTGGACCAGTTCTCTCTGTAGCAACATTTAAAGATTATGATGATGCAATCAGAATTGCCAATGATACGATGTATGGCTTAGGCGCTGGTGTATGGTCTCGTTCTGCGCATACCTCTTATCGTGCGGGTCGTGCGATTGAAGCTGGTCGTGTATGGACCAACTGCTACCATATCTACCCTGCACATGCAGCATTTGGTGGTTATAAGAAATCTGGTATTGGCCGTGAAAACCACAAGATGATGCTTGATCATTATCAACAAACCAAGAATTTATTGGTTAGCTATTCAACCAAAGCAATGGGCTTCTTCTAAGTTCTATAGTTGATTTACACTTTAAAAAAGTGAACTTCGGTTCGCTTTTTTTAGTCATGATTAAGATGCTGTTTAATCCTTATAACTGTCAATTCATTCATTATTTTATACAGATTGCGATGATTCGCTAAATTTAGTCGGTTGTTGGATTCATCCAAACATCTTCATAGCCATGCTTATCAATAATGACATGATAACCGTGCTCAAGCGCCAAATAAGGTAAAATTTCAGGTAAATATTGCTGTAAATGTGAGGCATGCAGCGGTTGATAAAAATCATCAGCTGAAGAATATTCTCCACAGTGAATAAACCAAGAAACATTGTCTTGTTTTTTAAGCGCAACTCGAACTGCATAAATCGGTTGTTGGCCTAGACTCTGTAATGCAATTGCAACCCTATCCGACAGATTAAATTCCATATATTTTGATTCATATTTTTTGCAAATTTGCCTTTGTAATGTTTCTAAATTCATCAACACATTCCTTTATTGCCTGTTTCGTATTGTTTGTTTAGTTGAATAAACCAATGCGTTCAAACAGATATACTGAGATCAGCAGCAAAATTATTTAGGTCTTTTCCATAACATTTTAATATGTTCGAAACTATATCCAACCACGACTCTTAAATTCATCATCAATAACATTGTGAAAAACACAATCACAGACATCACTAAACTTTGTGGAAGAAATTTCTGATCTAAAACAGATTTATAAGTATTCAATGCTAAATATAAAATGATCAAAAGTATATAAAACAACAGTTGAAAGTAGATCTTGTATCTTGGTTTTTTCTCAACAAATTCCATCAAATAAACAGACAAAAACAATGCAGAAAATGCGGTAAAAACAAAGAAGCATATTACCCATAAAATACTAAAACTTTTGATATGACTAATTGCCCATAAGGATAGGTTAGCAACACAGCCACATAGTATAAATGCTGTTTTAGGACGTTCTATGAATTTATAAATCAAATCATTCATGCTGTGTTTAGACTCGTCATTTATTCTTCTGCGAAACGTTCACGATAAAATGCTAAACCATTTGTGCAATATCAATAAATGCCTGCGTAATTGGACTCATCTGTTTTTTATTCTTCACTGCCAGACTAATAGACCGCTTAATATTGGGTGATAAAGGTAATTTTTGCACATTGGGAAACAGTGTCATTAACTCTTTATTCAATGCCATATCAGCAACAATTGAAACACCTGCACCATTGTTAACCATATTAATAATGGTCAAAATTTGAGAAAAATAACATTTAATTTTTGGACTCAGATTGGCTTTTCTAAACATCTCTGTGACATGGTTTTGACTGCCTGCTGAGGTCATTAAAAAAGGATATTCTGCCAATTCATCCAATCGAACTGCACTTTGCTGTGATCGTGCATAGGACTTTGGAATAAGTGCTACAAAAATATCCTCAATCACAGGAAAAGTATCAAAGCGTTCTTCGGGTAAAACTACAAATCCAACATCAATAGTACGATCATGAATCCATTGAGTAATATCTTTATCCGTTCCTTCTTTAATAAACACTTCAATATTTGGATATTTTAAACTAAATTTTTCTAGAATTAAGGGAATAAGTACATTAGAAGATGAAGCACCAAAAGATCCAATTCTTAAAGTTCCAGAATGAAATCCTTGTATATCGGAGATTTCTTGCTTTAGGACATTGGAAATATTCAAAATTTCTTTCACATGCACTAAAAGCCGTATACCCGATTCAGTTAACTCAACTTCATTATGATTGCGATAAAACAATGTGACCGACCAATCTTGTTCTAAGCATTTAATTGCATGAGAAATCGCAGATTGAGAAATTTGCAAACGCTGAGCTGTAACAGTAAAGCTTTTCTGTTCAGCTAACACGGCAAAAATAGTCAGTTGAGTAAATGTCATCGCTACTCTATCCATGAGTAAAGACTCATTTTACCATGAATAGGCATAAGTCATATTCTTGATTAAAATTTACTTGGGTTTAGCTTACAGATGAAAAAAATCAGTGGGTGGGACTTGGTCGAATTAGGTTCTGCATAGAGCGTTCATCATGCTACAAATGATTACTATTCTTTTCCCATCCATCGCCCTGATTGGTTTAGGTTTTTATCTTTTCCAGTCACATATACTTGATGAAAAATTCTGGAATGGCGCAGAAAAGCTAAATTACTATATTTTATTTCCAGCCTTATTGTTTAGTTCTCTTGCAAATGCAGATATGAATATGGGGCATCTCAACAGTATTCTTACAGTCATTTTTTTAATTATGGCCATGATCATTGCTGGCGTTTATCTGTTTGCAAAGTTAAACCGAACACCTATTGCCCAGATCGGTGTATATGTCCAAAGCTTGATTCGTTTTAATACCTATCTCGGACTCTCGATTGCCACAACACTTAATAATGCTGAAATCAAAAGTATCTTGGTAAATATCCTTGCTATAGCAATTCCCTTGGTTAATGTTATTTCGATCCTTTCTCTGACAGATAAAGATCAACAGAACATTAAAAATATATTCTGGTCTTTAATCAAAAACCCACTGATCAGCTCTTGTATATTGGGAATTACATTTAATCTTTTAAACATCCCTATTTGGTCTGGCTTTGCAAATCTGTTAAATGCTTTTTCAAGTAGTAGTCTGATGTTAGGCTTATTATGTGTAGGAACAGCAATTCAATTTTCGACCCTCAGAATTTATCTGAAAAAGTCTTTGCTCATTAGCCTAATCAGATTATTGCTGATCCCGCTTATTGCCTTTATCTGTTTGCAGTTTTTTGAGCTAAGTCATGCCGCCGTGATTGCTATCATGATTTTCTTTTCTATCCCAACCGCATCTTCCGCATATATCTTAACCAAACTATTAAACGGCGATCATCAATTAATGGCGGCAAGCATCAGCATGCAAACACTTTTATCCGTATTTACTTTGGCACTAATCCTTGCACTATTACAGCATTTTTATGTTTAATCCTCTACATTTACGATTAGCATTCTTCATCAAATATTTTTCTGATTCAATGCAGTTTGGCTTTCTATAGAATAACTGTGCGGCATGGCTAGCTGTAACACAATACAACGCAATTCTCTAATGCTAGCATCTAAATAATAGAATCAGAATTTAAAAGCGTATTTATCAAGATTAAGCCAATTCCATCTCAACAAAGTGAAGATGATCAACACCCCAAAACATTTCATCTCCAATAAACCA
Source organism: Acinetobacter sp. LipI_19 (assembly GCF_058242925.1). Taxonomy (NCBI): domain Bacteria; kingdom Pseudomonadati; phylum Pseudomonadota; class Gammaproteobacteria; order Moraxellales; family Moraxellaceae; genus Acinetobacter; species Acinetobacter sp. LipI_19. Next base: position 1,190,680 of record NZ_JBZAYK010000001.1, on the reverse strand, counting down.
TGTCGGTGCACCAAAAACACCACGCCCAATGGCTTCTTCTGTGATATTTTTTAGTTGGGCTTTAACCTGTTCATCTGAAAGCCAAGTTTGAACCTGCTCTGTACTAAAACCCAATGATTGAAGCAAGGTAATAAATTCATTGATATCATTTAAATTACGCGGATGCCCAAACATTGCATCAAATAAAGCGTTTAACACTGTTAAGAATTTTTCAGCTTGATAAAGCTGAACTGCTGTAATCACGCGCATCAGATTTAAAGTATTAATTGGAAAATAGGGATTCATTTGTATTGGAATATTCCAGAGTTTTGACCAACGCCCCATATCGATCATCGAATAACTGGCTTTTGCTGGCACAGCCATTGGACTGCTGTTCCCTGTGGCTTTAAAAATGCCACCAAGCAAGATCGGCTTCCAGATCACTTGTGCTTGATTTTGTTTTGCAATTTTTTGAATCTGATAAAAGCCTAAATAACTATATGGGCTACCCAAATCAAAATAAAATTCTACCTGTTTCATTCAGTGTTATTCCTTAACTGTACTGATCATATTTTTATCGTACTACTGTAAAAATAATTCTAGAAAAAACTTAAATCATGACTTCTTACTCTCACTATATCGAGATAAGTCATCTAGCTATATTAACCTACTCATACAAAAAACTTACTAATATAAAGTGACTTACCATTTTTCCATCCAAGGGCGTAAATCTAGCTCATGCGTCCATGCATCACGTGGTTGCTGGGCAAGATACCAATAATTTTCAGCAATATGTTCAGGATTTAAAATACCATCTTGGTCTTTTTTCTCATAAAGATCAGGAAAACTGTTTTTAATAAAATCTGTATCAATTGCACCATCAACTACCACATGAGCCACATGAATATTCTGTGGACCAAGTTCACGCGCCATACTCTGTGCCAAAGCTCTAAGTGCATGCTTTGCCCCTGCAAATGCTGAAAAATAAGCAGCACCACGTAGACCAGCAGTCGCACCTGTAAAGATCAATGTCCCGCGTTGTCGGCTTACCATTCGTTTCGCCACTTCACGACCAGTTAAAAAAGCAGAAAAACAGGCCATTTCCCATATTTTAAAATATTTACGCGCTGTTTCTTCAAGGATGCTACATGGGACATTGGCACCGATATTAAAAACCAGTACCTCTATTTCACCAATATTGCTTTCAATTTCTTCGATTAATTGTATAACTTGCTGTTCTTTTCGAGCATCTGATGCAAAACCATATGCTGTCCCGCCAGCCTGTTCAATTTCATCAATCAGTGGTTGTAACTTGTCAGCATTGCGACGGGTCATACAACTAATATATCCCCCTTTGGCAAAACGTTTCGCAATTGCGCCACCTGTTGCATCACCTGCTCCAATAATCAATGCAACTTTCTGATTTGATGTTGTTATTTCATCTTGCATATCATGCTTCCCTTTTTGCATAACGATCGTTATTATAACGATCACTATGTTATAGTTTTACAAGAGCGTCAAGGAAAATTTGATCGAGGAAAATATGCGATACAAATCTGGATATAAAGAAGAAAAAAGAAAAGAACTATTAAAAATCAGTGGACAGCTTGCCAAAAAAGATGGCTTTGCTGCAACCGGTGTAGATGGCTTTATGAAAGCTGCTGGCGTGACCAGTGGTGCATTCTATTCACATTTTTCTTCCAAGCAGGATTTGTTTAAAGCATTGGTTGAAAATGAACTTAAAAATAGCATTCAGCTGTGGCAAAGCAATCCCCATAATCAGGCTGAGTTATGGATTGAATTTGAACTCAATCGTTACTTAACCCTCTCTCATGTTGAACATCCAAATCATGGTTGTGTACTGCCAACACTCGCCACAGAAGTCGCACGTTCTGATGAGGAGATTAAACAACGCTATCAACAAGAATTACAGCGCGGTCATGCCCTATTTACTCAACGCCTCGGAAGTGAAGAAAAAGCCTGGGGCGTCTTATGTCAACTGGTAGGTGCTATACTCATAGCAAGAAGTGTTTCTGATGATTCGGTTAAATCGACCATTTTGGAATCAAGCAAACACTGTATTTATTCTATGTTGCAAATCACATCATAAATTTAGTTTTCAACCCAATAGAATCTAGTATAAATTAGCGATATTCTCGTTAAATCATCATAAAACCATGACTTCCTCCACATACGCTTTGCCGAAGACAATCTATGCCATTCAACATTTAGCTTTTGAAGATTTAGGTATTCTTGAAGACACTTTTTATGATTTGGGCTATCGCATACGTTATTTTGAAGCAGGTATAGATGATTTAAAGCAAGCATTTGCATTTGAAGGTTTAGTCGTCGTTCTAGGTGGTCCAATTGGTGTTTATGAAACTGAGGATTATCCTTTTTTAAATGATGAAATCACTTATCTTAAACAACGTTTAGCCAAGAATTTACCAACGCTTGGTATTTGCTTAGGTGCACAATTGATTGCACATGCTTTGGGTGCAAAGGTTTATGCAGGCCATCAAAAAGAAATTGGCTGGAGTCAATTGAAGCTAAATCTGGCTCAAAATAATCCATTATTGCCACTCGTAAATACCGAAGTTTTACATTGGCATGGTGATACGTTTGACTTGCCAGTACAGGCTGAATTACTTGCAAGCTCTGCAATTTATACAAATCAGGCATTTAGAGTTGGTCAAAATATCTTAGCACTACAATTCCATGTCGAAGTTGCAGCAGAGGATATGGAAAAATGGCTGATTGGTCATACTTGTGAATTGCGTAAAGCTGCCTTAAATATTCCTCATTTACGAACTGAAAATGAAAAATATGCGCCAAATCTAGAATTAAAATCACCCCTGGTTTTAGAGCATTTTATCAAACACTTAAATGTATAATCTGTTTATCTATATCAGCATGAAATAGACTTTACTGTTTCGTGCTTTTTATACCCTATTTAGTCTCCACCCATAAATACGGTGTTGGTGTAAGTGTAATATCAATACTGCGTTGCCCATATTTAACTTACTATTATATTTAACTGACTATACCATTTACATTTAAAAGATTTTCTTTATTTATACATAATATTATTTAATTAAACTTTATACTAAGTCGTACTCATCATTATTTTGAGCTACAGGATTATACAGAGTAGATACATTAAAACTTGCTAATTTAATTATACTTCATACTTTAAAACAAAGACTTTATTTGCAATGAATAAAATATATATTGGCACATCTGTGCTCATGACAACACTTCTTTCTGCCTGTTCTACCCCTGAAGTAAATACTCAAAATGCTAAACCGCTTGGCATGGCTAATCCCGCAAGTGTGTATTGTCAAAAAATGGGAGGCGAGTCTCAGATTAAAAAAGATGCATTAGGAAATGAAGCAGGATATTGTAAGCTTCCAAATGGAACAGTGGTTGATGAATGGAAGTTGTTTAGAAGTGCACAAGGCGATGTGCAAGCTGCTGCTAAATAATTTTGAATAATCGCTGCGGAATATAAACAATAGACAAGCCTTCTTGAATGACTCATTTTCTATTGGCATTAATTTCAGACTCATTACTATATATTCACTACGGTAATGAGTTGCTCCACCCTTTTCATAATTAAAATAAATTAGATCTAAACTTGCACTAAATATAAACAGTATTGTATTTATTTTGGGAATATTGAATAGATGAAAACCTATCAATCTAAACAGGAACTGATTGTTGCAATCAATAATTCATTAAATCAATATTTAACAGAATTTGAAGAAATATCCGAAGACTTAAAAGATCATAAAGTTGCAACTGTAGATAAAACCCCTGCCCAAAATTTATCCTATCAATTGGGATGGGTAAATTTATTATTAGAATGGGAAAGCAAAGAACTTGCAGGTTTCCCCGTTTCAATGCCGAAAGAAGGCTATAAATGGAATAACTTAGCAAGTCTATATCAAAATTTTTATCAAACCCATGCCCAGCATTCATTAAAAGAAAATACTCGGTTATTATCTAAACAGGTCAAAGAAGTCACAGACTGGATTGAAAATCTAACAGATGGAGAACTATTTGAAATAAATCAACGTAAATGGGCAACCACACCTGCCAACTGGCCACTGTATAAATGGATTCATATCAACACTGTCGCCCCTTTTACCAATTTTAGAGTTCAAATCAGAAAATGGAAGAAACTCAACATAAATACTGAACAAACTAAAAAGCCTTAACAGGTTATTTTTTTCAGTTCTAAATATTGAGAAATGGTGTTATTTAATTCATCCAAATAGTACTGTTTTGGTTTTTCTTGCCCTAATGATTTATCATATTTCATTAAAGCAGGCAGGTATTCTGTTTTATAGACACGCTCATATTCACCACATAATAATGCTCTATTTACCTCATTACTGGTATTTTCATCATCCAGTTGCTCATGCATGACTTTAATGGGTTTTTCTTGTTTCATCAGTACCAAACTATGAGGATTTGGAGTAATGCAACCTGTAAGCATAAGCAATAATACCATTGTTATTTTTTTCATAAACTTGCTTCATCGTTCTTAGGTTAAGCTGATCATAAACTATTTATATCTTATATCACCCTCTCAATTTATCGATAACAATTAAAATTTGAGTTTTTCTAAAGTACATATTAAAATCTTGATTAAGTAACAAAATCAAAATTTGATATAAATATATCAAATTTATATCGCTAAAAGTGCAGAGCGTTAAAATTCAATCACTCGCAATTTTATTGATTGTCAGCCATTTAAGGTGTAAAAAATTTAATCCCATGTCCTATAGAAATAAGCCAAACACAAAACAATTGTTATCCTCTGCTTGGTCAACAGATCAAGATTGCTTTCTCATTGAAAACAACCATTTAACTGTTGATCAATTGGCTGAAATACTGCCTTACCAGCATGATGAAATTATCGCAAGAAAAAGACAACTTGGACTGCTTAGAAGAGATTTTTACATGAAAAAACTACATGACTTGTAAGCAAAATTACAATATCCCCGCATCAGGCGCGACATAATGAATATATATATTAAATACTTAAATATAGGGCTATGTCATGAACAACAAGTTTAAAATATTAACGCTCGTCGGTGGAATAGCATTACTTAGTGTTGCGGCATTTGCTTATGCAGGAAATGAAAAGATTCAAACCGTTAAAAATGTAGATTTAAAGAGGTATCTGGGTACTTGGCATGAAATTGCACGCAAGCCAATGTATTTTCAAAATAAATGCGATTATAACGTTACTGCTGATTATTCCTTAAATGAAAATGGCTCAATCAAAGTAGATAATCGTTGTTACGATAAAAATGGCAAGCTTCAACAATCAATTGGCGAAGCATATGTACAAAACGCGCCTACGAACTCCAAATTAAAAGTAAGTTTTTTACCAAAAGTACTTCGTTGGTTACCTGTGGGGCGTGGTGATTATTGGATTTTAAAGCTGGATGAAAATTATCAAGTTGCATTGATCGGTACACCCAACAAAAAATATTTATGGTTACTCAGTCGATCTCCACAGCTTGATCCAGCCACAACTGAAGAATATTTAAATTATGCTAAAAGCTTAGGTTATAATTTAAGTGATTTAATTGAAACCAAACAAAAATAAACGCATACAAGCCCTTAAAAGGGCTTGTTAGATCTAGCTCATTTTATACGATTACGCTACAAATCCTTCTTATCAATATTGTCTACGAAATGAGACAAAACTGATGAGCACCCCCACAATCATCAATGCTCCAGCACACAAAAAGGTAAATTGCATCCCATCAATGATTGCTAAAGCCGTTGCCTGAGTGAGTTGATTTGTGCCGACACCAAATGAAAAAATAGCTCCCATCACTGAAACCCCGATAATTAAGCCCATATTACGAGATAAGCTAAGAAGTCCTGATACCATCCCTTGTCGAGCTTTGGGAACATCTGCCAAGGTCATGGTATTGTTGGCTGCCTGAAACAGTTGATAACCCGAAGTCAAAATAATGATCGGCATAATATAGCCACTTATACCCATCAATTTCGGTAAGATAGCGAGCATCGAGCTACCGATAATCAGAAAAATCAACCCTGTAGTGACGATATAGCGACTGCCCCAACGATCGACAAGTCGACCCGATGGAATCCCACTTAAGATAGCAACCACTGGCCCAATCCCCATAATCAAACCCACTTGTATTTGATTCAAGTTTAGACCAAGACTGAGATAAAAAGGTCCAATGACAAGTGTGGTCATCATAACGGCGGCAACCAGCAAATTAACCATGAGGTTTTGTGTTATGTTCGTGTCTGGTTGCAAAGAAGTTAGTGCAGGAATTTCTTTTTTAATGTAATCATTAGGCAGCAGTACCCAAGCCAGAATAATCGCGATACCCGCAAGTATAAACTGTAATCCAAAAATGCCTTGCCAACCGCTCACAACAAGCAGAAACCCACCCAACACTGGTCCAAGTGCTGTACCTAAAGCTGATATCGTTCCAAGCATTCCCATTGCTCTTCCCAACTGTGATTTACTGACGGTATGACGTGTCAGTGCCATTGCAAGTGTCATTAAGAATGCCGCACCTATTCCTTGAAATGATCGTGAAGCAACCAATATCCATAAGTTAGGTGCAACACTACATAGCAGTGAAGCCAAACTGAATATAATCAGTCCAACGATCAGCATAGACTTACATCCATATCGATCACCTAAGCGTCCAGCAATGACAACAGAGAGCGTCAGCGAGACAAGGTATCCAATTACAATAGCCTGTATTTGATTAAATGGCAGTAGAAATACCTCAGCAAGTGTGGGTAAGGCGATATTGACAATGCTTGTCCCCAGCGATGCCAATAGCATGGATAACGCCAAAGTGATGGTGATTCCAGTTTGGGTCTTGTTTATCGATTCTGTCTGCTCTGTCATGTTGCGCTCTTGTCAGCAGTGGTGTTTAATCACATACTACTAATTCAAGTTGACTTGAGGTCAAGTATGAAATTTCTTGATATTGGTGTAGTTTCAGCAAAAAGTGGAATTAAACCTTCAGCACTACGCTATTATGAAGAAATCGGTTTGATTTTCTCAATTTCTCGTCATGGATTACGTAGACAATTTTCTTCTGAAGTTCTGTTACGACTCACTTTGATTTCAATGGGAAAATCGGCGGGCTTTTCGCTTAAAGAGATCGCAGCAATGTTCGATAGTCGTGGCGCACTTGATCTTTCTCCAAGTGTTATTCATCAAAAAGCCGATGAGATTGATCTTCAAATTCATAAATTGATCGCACTCCGTGACATACTTCGCCACGTAGGTGACTGCCCTGCACCATCGCATTTGCAATGCCCTAGCTTTAAGCGACTAGTTGAGAAGGCAGCTCAGAAATAAAAGACATTTTAAAAAGATTGTTAGGCGTATTTGTTGAATAGCTAAATTAGATTGTAGAACAATAATTAAAATTAGCACGCAATGACATTGAACAGTCAAATGGCTTTCTCTAAGATGATAAAACAAGCTTAAATTTTCATGACTTTTATACATTTGTAGCCTGATCTATGAGTATTAATTGTATATGTTGAAATCGGTATTTTTGATTTATGGATCAAAACAAATCTAGTGATTCTGGTGTTTTCCTCTGGTTAACATATCACACCCTAAATAAAATGAATTTGGATGCAAATCGGATATTTTCACAAATAAGATTATCAGAACAACCACCTGACAAAACCATTCGGCGAGATAATTCGACCCAACAACGCTTTTGGGAAATAGCTGAAGAAATCAGTGCTGATCAAAATATCGGACTTCATGTAGGTGAACATTTCCCCATTTTTAGAGGCGAAATATTAGAATACATTTTTATGAGTAGTCCTACATTTGGGGACGGCTTACAAAGAGCTTTGCGTTATCAAAAAATTTTTACTGATGCTTTTGTGGCTCATTTACACATTGAAAATCAAAATGCAATGATCACGAATCTTCAGCACCCAGTTCGTCATTATCTAGAATGCGCCATAAGCGTTATGCTTAATTTTTTGAACTATATAACTAACAATCATTTTAATCCCAAAGAAATATGGTTGCCATACCAACAAGGTGCGAGCTTAGATGAATATCAACGTATCTGGAAATGCCCTACTCGTTTAGGTATGCAGCACGGCTGTATAGTTTTTGATGCTGAAATATTGAGCTTAGCTTCAGCATCAGCTGAACCAATGCTATTAAAAATACATGAGCATGTTGCTAAACAGCAGGTGAAAGTTGTCGATAAATATTATTTAATTAATGATATAGAAAACTTACTCAGCTCCGGTTTATTAGAATCAGGTCAATTAGATTTAAAATTAATTGCCCAACATTTAGGGCTGCAGCCACGAAAACTTCGTGCAGATCTTAAAGAAGTGAATACGACTTTTGAAAAAGTTTTGGCAACTTACCGTGAAAAAATGGCCAAAAAACTATTGATGAATCCCAATATAAGCATAGATCAAGTTGTATATTTACTTGGTTTTTCTGAGCCTTCCGCCTTTTCACGTGCCTTTAAACGCTGGACAAATGAAACGCCATCCCATTATCGCCAGCGTAAGCAAAAATAATTTTTTAGCTATAACTTGATTCTAATGACATTTAACGAGTTAGCTTTTCAGTCAAAAAAAATGAGCTGTTCTTTTCTACACTGATGTTTATTTCTTAATTGAAAAGGATTAGAGATGTTAGGTTTTCCAATTGGCCTTTTAGTTGCGAATGGATTTGAATGGTATGCACATAAGGTATGGTTGCATGAATTTCCAAGTAAACACCGTAATAGCCCTTTCTTCACACATATAGCACATCATAAACGTGCCAGAACACATGTGTTTCATGATGAAGGATATCGTGAATCTATGTTTAAAAATGCAGAAATTTATAATGAAAAAACCGCATTGTTAGGTATAGCCGCTGTTTCAACTGTATTTTTACCCATTGCACCATTTTTTACTGCCGGCTTATATTATGGGATTTGGAATTATTGGCGAGTACATGCAAAATCTCACCTAGACCCTGAATATGCGCGTAAACGGATCCCTTGGCACTATGATCATCATATGGCTAGTAATCAAAATGCCAATTGGTGTGTTACACGTCCGTGGTTTGATTATATTATGGGAACACGTGTTTTTACTGAGCTTTCGATTAAAGAAAGCAATCCTCTAGGAATAAATCTACCTAAAAATTTTGAAATAATCCTAAACAAGACATCACAGAAAATATTTGCAAAATCATATCTTAAAATTACTTCTAAGAGTGCATTGGATATAAAAAGTGCTCGTCAAGGCATCTCATTAGAACTGTAAATTTTAACAAATAAAGTATTAAGGATCATTTAGATGAAACGATTATTACCCAAACACATTGCTGCGCCAAAGTTTTTACATAATTTTATCGATTGTTCAGAGACAATCAACGGAAAACCTTTTGAGGTGAATACGCCAACGCATACACCACGAGGAAAATATTCTTGCGTTCATTATGGGGTTATGATTCCGAATCTTAATGCACCATTTAATTTTTTGAATCTTTTAATTGTGGTTGGTCAACCACGTGTAAAAATTTTTAGAAATCAACATTTGATCCAAACCACTGCGCTTGATACAGCAAATGTATTAATAGGCACAGCAGTGGGTACAGACAAACACTTTAATGGCTATAGTGTAGAAAATGACTGTAAATTGGAAAGTAATGGTTCATCCTTAAAATTTGGGAATGACTTGTTATTAAAAGGCACATATCCAAATTTTCATGCGCATCGTGAAGGTCATGATTTCAATTTTGATTTAAAGATTCGTGCGACTGATAAAATTGCACATTTTGCACAAATGTCATTAGGTTTATATGATCACTGGGCATTATTATGTACATATGAAGGATTTCTTGAATATCAAGGTAAGAAAACCTCAGTTCAAGGACTTTGTACTTATGAATATGCTCGTGCAGTAGATGTAAATTTATATATCAATTATTTTACTTATCATATTTTAAATATCGATGAGAAAACTCAAGTCCTACTTGTCGAAGTTCTTGGCCCATTAAATCTTGTATTGCAACGTCGAGTATATATTCGTTCTACAGATGATCATGGCAGTATTCATTCAAATGGATTTAATTTTAATGTCCATGCATTTCAAGCTCAACGTGTTATAACACCGAATGGTTTATCAATGCGTTTACCTCGTACTTTCTCATGGTGCGTGAATGATAATAATGGAAATTCGTTAATACGTATTGATGGTCTAACAAATGCAGATTTTCAATATGGCATGGCTGGAGGCTATGCAGGAAGCTATCAATACAAAGGTACATTCAAAGGGAGTCCAGTTGAAGGTACTGGTTATATTGAATATTTAGATATCCGTACTGATTAGATTGATGCAACTTTTATCTAGTCGATAAAAAAGGCCTATAAAGCAAGTTATATCCACCTTATAAGCCTTTGATCTATTTAAATATTACTTTGCTACAGACGCTTCTGTTGTAATATTTACAGTAATTTTATCACCTACATTTGGCACGTATGCTCCAACACCAAATGCTGAACGGTCAAATGATGTCGTTGCATTGAAACCAATTGACTGCGCTTTAGTCATTGGATGTTCACCTTGTTTGTTTAAAACAGCATCTAAAATAACTGGTTTAGTCACATCTTTCACAGTTAAATTACCTGTGATTTTGTATTTATTTTTACCTAAAGCTTGAACTTTAGTACTTTTAAAAGTGATATTTGGATACTTTTCAGCATCAAAGAAATCTGCCTTTTTTAAATGTTGGTCTAATGCTGCTACATTGGTATTTAAACTAGCTAATGGAATAGTTACATTGACAGATGAGTCTGCTGGTTTTGCATTATCAACAGAGATCGTACCTTGAATGTCACTGAAGTTTGCTGAAGGTGTTGAAAAACCGAAATGATTCCAAGTAAATACTGTTGCAGTATGTGTTGGATCAATTTTGTAATCTACAGGCTTTGCCATACTGAAAGTTGTAACTGATGCTACGGCCAAACCCAATGTTAATGCTTTAAAGTTCATCTTTATATTCTCGCTATCGAATGGATATTAGTGTATACACTTCCCGTATAAATTCACTGTTATTGATAATACGATATGTTGCATATATGCAACGATTCTATAATGACCATTTTAAAAACTTAATCCAACCCTAAAAAAACAAAACAAGACTTTGTTTTATAATTATTTATTTTTTAAAAAGTAATTAAGAAAAACATTGACCATAGGTCACATTCAAATCTAAAATTTATAAAGCAATAAATTAAACTGAAAACTTTTCCGAAAATTTTATATTGATGATACTGGTCTATTTTTATCTGATGAACATTTTATGGCAAATCTTGCTCAAGTAGAAAGTACACAGACACCTTATCGTGTGACACTCACCCACCCCCAAGGACATACATGGTATGCCGATAAACCTAGCGATAAGGGTGTTCAAGATACAGCACAGAATCCGATTTAATTTCTATTATCTACATAATCTGCTTGTACTGTGAGCAACTTAGAAATGTATTCAAATCATAAAGGGCTAAAATTGAACATGTACAATTAGATTGAGCTTTAAACCCTGAACTAGTTGAGAATAATATTTCAAGGAAAATTTTTCTTAAAGGTGATTTCACCGAGTAGCAACATAAACGCCTGCTTAAAGTTACAGAAAGTTGTCCTGTTCATAAATTATTGACTTCAAATATTCAAATTCAAACAGAGTTGGGAATTGAATGCTAAATGCTAAGCATAGGACAAGCACATATTCATAATAGTAGCGTAAAAATATGATACAAAACGTCCTGTCAAAAATGTTGGTAATTACATCAATCCGTATGGCCTACACTTTGTTTTTCTAATCCCAATTATTTTGCAATTCTTTCCGTGGAAGCTAAAAGTAATCTAGCTGTTATCCATAATGACTTTTGTGTGATTACACACCATGATCAAGTTAACCATTTTATACCTTGTATTTAAAAAAAGTTATTAATCGTTGTTGTGAGCTCGAATTTGGCTTATGGGTATTTGTAGGTGAAAAAAGTTTTCAAGATTATTAAGATCATTTTAATAAAGAAAATCATGAAATCACTTTTTTGGTCGCTGTGTAATTTTCTTTCTGAATATAAATTTGGTGATTCTTCGACACTGATGTCTGTTCATACCCAAACTGGTAATTTAAGAACTATTTTGATTCCATATCTCGCTAAGGAACATCCATTTGTAGATGATTTTTATCATGATATTTCATTGGGCGATGCTGAAAAACGTATTAAAAATATGATGGATCGTTTATCTTAAATTTTCTAGGTTAATATCATTTGAATTATCAAAGTTTTATTTATAACTAATTTACTTGAGTCAGTTTTTGTACGATTGTTCTGCAAAATATTTCTAAAATATCAAAGCCCCTTACGGGGCTTTTAAACTTATAACTTCTCAACCAAGACACGATCAACCTGTTTTAAACCAGAGTGCTTTTCATGGTTTTTACGGCGGATCTTAATCAACTTATCTTCTTGAAAATCTTGTAGCAGTAACTCAACAGCAACCATAGATTCAAGCGGCAAATCCTGCCCAATCCACTTTTGCTCACCTGCATCCATCAAGGTAATTTCATCACTAATTTGTTCATAAAGGCTCATATTTTCCTCACTTATGGGATATGTATCACCATGTTTCATGAATACCCAATGAATGGCACAACTATATACCTATTGCAAAAAACTGCTACTAAAATTTAGTTAATTTACAAACCAAGTTCACAAAATAAAACCGCCCCAATTGGGGCAAATAATTTGCTTATAAATCAATTAAATAATTTAGAATGTTGCAATTTTGTTGCACTTTCACGGAAATAACAAATTTCAAATAAATTTGAATACGTTATAAATACACTAATATTTTTAAAATGCAAGTTGAAATAAGCGATGTAAATACCTGCTTCCACTTTAATTAAGGTATTTGCTCTTCATCCCCTTTAAAACACTAAATTCATTATAACTAAGAGATTTTATCAATTTTAAAAATTTTACCAGTGAGCTTACTTTGAAAAAACATTTCAAAACTCGGTCGTATGTCTTCGCCTTCAACTGTAATGTATTTTAAATTTGAAAAACATTGGGTATTAGCGAAATAATTATCCACGGTTGCCTGAATGAGATATTTAATTCCAAACTGGTCTTTAACACTGATACTATGTTTAAGCATTACGATATCCTAATAAAATTTTGGCAGAAATGAAGAATCCACCTAAGTTTTCAGTAACTAATTGAGTTTTTTAAATAACTCTATCATTTAATTTAAATAGTTGATTTAAAGAGGCATAGAAGGTCCGTCCATCTAAATTCAAATCAACTTCAATTCCAGAGGAAAGAAGAACTCTTTTTCCAACCTCTACTGTTTTAAAGCCTTCACGTGTGTTTTGTATTTTATTTAGAGGAATCAAAGACACAAGAATTTCTGTACCATTTTTAGATTTTGCAATTAAATCATTTATTTTTAACAATTTACATCCTAAATTTAAACTTATTAACAATCTTAAAATTAATTTTAAGAGAAAATAAAAAGCACTAATTAGTGCTTTTCTTTTTACTATTTACAATTACTTATACAGCAACAATATTTATAGCATTTGGGCCTTTTTGACCTTGTGCAATACTGAATTCAACGGGTTGACCTTCAGCAAGAGTTTTGAAGCCAGAGCTAGCGATTTCGCTAAAGTGAGCAAAAACATCTGGACCTGATTCTGGCTGAATAAAACCAAAACCCTTGGCTTCATTAAACCACTTAACAGTACCTTTCATAACATTTGAATTAGACATAATAAATCCTATTTTTTAAAAATTTAGCCATTTTATTGACTATTCTGTAACATCGAAATAATAAAGAATGGAGCTTAAAATCTGAAAAAAACGAAGGATTATGACTAATACTGCGGTACTTAGAGAAAATTTACCAAACATGACTTTTTCTAGTTAAGTTTATTGTACACCCAAAACAAAAATAATCAAGTTTTCTTATATATATATTAATTTTATTTATAAAAGTTCTTCATAAATGCTTATAGTTATTAAAATTTAATGTTAAAATTTCATTTATTAACTTACACTTACGATTATTTTTGCTTTATTATTTCTACAAATAAATAATTCTTTTCATTTCATGACATATCTAATATACAAGTCTCTAGAGATAAATGTTACAATATAACAATTAAAGAATGAGTTTTTCATGACAAATCAATATCTTAATAGCAAATTCTATGTTTTAATTTTGGTCTTATTTATATCAATTATGACGACTAATGTAATTCATAATGATTTTTCTGATACTTTATTAACTGTAATCAACAGTTTTATAATTATAAAAATCTTACATGTATTATTTATTCAACTCTTAAATACAATCTTTGAAATATGCAATCCATAGTCCTTTAAAGTTATAAAATTTCTACAATTGTCTTTTGTAATTTCATCTATATTGATAAATTAATAGTTGCCCTTATCATATCTAATTTGATGTAGATAATCATTCTTATTTTGTTTCATATCAGATAACAAAAATTTATTGAATAATTGATTTCATAATCATGGGAATATACAAATTTCAATGATTATTTCTTTTAAAATTTTATGTTCACTCAAAATAATTTCTATATATTGGGTTCTTTTCAATCAGAAAATTTCATCTGTTCCAATTTGTGCCCATTAACTTCAAATTAAATTTGCTTTGCCTTTTGTAACGGCCTTGTTCTTGGTTTATTTTATGGTTTTCTTTTTTGCTAAGAATATTATATTGGTTAATTTCCACATTTCGATCATAAAAGAGCTCACCTTTAGACGAGCTCTTTAAGTTATTTATGACAAAGAACTATTTATAATTAAAAAGCTTATCAGTCATGCTTTTATCAACTTTACTTCTATGTCCGTTCTCAAAATATCGATCTACATGACATCTTTTTGTATTTGTATCACAAAATACCCCATTAGAAAGTGTAAATGCTGATGTGTCAAAATTGCTTTGTGAAAAAGCTTTACTCGCTTTCTTAGTCCCTAAATATTTGGCCGTAAGGGATTTTGATACACCTTTCTTATCAGCACAAATATATTTATCACAAATCACACCTTTTTTAGGTGAAAAAACACTAATGCTTGTTTTTGCTATCACTGAAGAGCTGATGATTAAACATGTGCAACCAATGAGATTAAGAAATCCCTTATAAATTTTCACTTTTGATCCTAAAAAAATAAAGCAAAATTATAAGTTCAATCTGATTAAGGATAAACAATTATTACTTTTAAACTAATATATAAATAAAAAATTACATTATTGAGTATTGATGAACTTGTCAAAAAATAGATTAAAATTTAAGATTTTCAAGCATAATCTGTATATGAAATATCTCAACTTAACAAAGCTTTCTGATTCCCAGTTTAAGCGTTATACAGGCATATCTCGTTCAACATTTTCTCTAATGGTTGAACAAATGCAGATGCAAATTCCATCTAAAGGCAGACCACCGAAACTGTGTCTTGAAGATCAAGTACTACTCTGTTTAAGCTATTGGAGAGAATACCGAACCTTATTTCATGTTGCTGCAAGTTACGGTGTATCAGAGCCAACAGCTTCCAGAATTGTTCGTCAAGTTGAAGTTAGTTTAATCCAGTCAGGTTTGTTTAATTTACCCAAAGATATCCCCGAAGGTGAAGGTATAGACTGGAATGTGGTGATTGTAGATGCTACTGAAACTCCAATTCAAAGGCCTAAAAAAACAGAAAAAAAGCTATAGTGGTAAGAAAAAGACTCATACGCTTAAAGTACAAGCGATCATTCACTGTAAAACTCAGCAAATACTAAGTTTATGCATGAGCAAAGGCGCTGTACATGACTTTGAACTGTTCAAACGCAATCTGCATTTAGTCCCAACAAATTCATTTATTCTGGAAGATAAAGGTTATCAAGGGATTTATACTATATATCCCAATAGCTTGTTACCGTGCAAGGCTAAAAAACGTTGTGAATTAGATCCTTTACTAAAAACATATAATCGAGAAATTAATAAAAGAAGAATAGGGATTGAGCATGTATTTGGAACATTAAAGACTTTCAAAATCCTTGCAGAGCGATATCGAAATAGATGGAAAAAGTTTGTCTTAAGGTTCAATTTTATTGCAGGAATTTATAATTTAGAACTGAGTAAAAGTGAGTTATGAAAGAAGTCTATTTCAGAAGTAACATCATTAACAATAGAAATAAAAATGCCAAGATTCATAGTGCAATTTCGAATTGCATAAAGAATTGTATCTACAATATCTACTACTTCATCTGAAATTTGACTTCATCAACTGAAATAGAGGTTTTGTAGAGGGCTTTAATTACATCTACATAATGTTGGCGTTCTTCACGTGTCATTCATTTTCTCCTGACATAAAAAACCGCTTTTCGGCGGTCATGGTGAATCCATCAAACTATTTGACGGATAAAATTTATTTTTAGTTAATTTTATTTAAACAAAAACTTTGAGCACTACTGCTATCTTTATAATTAAGCTGATTATTGAAACAAGTACAATATTGTCGGGACTTTGTATATTTTACACTCTCAGGAATATTTACTCCTATACATTCCTTTTCAATACCGCCAGATTGAGATAATTGTAATTCACCTTTAACTAATAAAATAAAAAAACCAATACAAATAAATATGACAAATAGAAATAAATATTTATTTTTCATGATTATCTCAATGCAATGAACTCTAGGTCGATACTACTAAATTCAGCCTGTTAATTGAATTATAATTTATAAGCTTTAGAAAATAAAAAAGCCCACTAAAAGTGAGCTTTAAATTTAAAACTATTGAAAATCATATTCTTACTGTAAAAGTAAAAATTCTTGTTCTTCTGTTGTTTGATTCATCCCAAATTGCAACATTGAATCTTGGATTGCCTTTAACATTAATGTTCTATTAGCAGGATTAGACTGATCTATTTCGTCCCAATTATGAGGATTCCGACCATTTTGTGAAGAAATTTGATCTGATTTAATTTTCAAACTTTCTAAAGTTTTCTTAATAAATAAATAACCTTTTAACTTGTCATCCTTAAACACCTTTGTGCCATCTAGGTATGTTCGGTTTATTAAATTTGGCGGAAGATTTAGTTGACCATTTGTTGTATCAGAAAGTACGGCTAATCGACTCCATAATTGATTGTATGGTACTTCATAAACCTCTGCTGTTAATTTTTTTTGTTCTTTTGGCAATGGAGTTAGGCCATCTCCATTTTGAGTACCCGATTGCAAAAGACTTTCAGCCATTTAGCCATTCCTTCAAGGTACCAGCCACCTTTAAATTGATTATAGTCATATTGATAAAGATGAAAAATTTCGTGCGTTCCTGTAACCCAATAATCTCCAGTAAAACTCTCAATATTATTTCGAATATATATGTTAAGAGCACATTTACCTTCTTTGGTTGGTTTATTAATAAATATTGAAGGATTTTCATACGCTACACCATTGCCAGTTAAAGCTGTTAAATGGATATCAATGAATTTTGCCGCACCCGCGTATCGTTCACTATTTAAAGGATGAACAAATCTAAGGCTAGTTAAAGCTTCTGTAGTCGCATTAGCTTGTATTGCTACATTTTCAACATAGTCTGGAATACCATTATTATTAAGATCAGTTTGATTTGGTATGTAATCAGCATTACTTGGATTTGATGAGTAGAAAATTCTAAACTCACCTGATTTATAAACACTATTTAAAGTAGGAAGTGTTGATGTTGACGTACCACATGTTACAGCCGCATATATATGATTAGACATAAATACTAGCACTAAGCCACTTAATATATTTTTCATCTTTTTACCTTTTAATAATTTTGAGCTTGTCTCATCCTGAATAAATAATTAACAAGAATATATGTAAAATATTTAACCTATATAAATCAAATAATTATTCCATCTTCTAGTTTTAAAATAAAAGCAACATAGATAAATTTCAATATTCATGCGTATTAAAGTAAATAGAAATGAGTAAATAAACTTCCATATAATTTGAATATAAATTTTTTTAATAAACAACAGTTAAGTATAGTGTTTTAAATTATCTAAATAAAAGTGGTCTTAGGTTACTGATCTCACCGTTTACTCATATAATTTCCAATTTTTCTACAGTATTATAATATCTGTTTTTATTTGTATTTCTAAAAAGCAAAAAGCCCACTTAAAAGTGAGCTTAATATCTAGCGGATTACCATAACTTTGCCCACTATAACAAGAAATATGCCATATACCCTGTGCAGGGTCAAGCAGTGTGCTTTATATTGAATAAATGGATACCTCACATTTAATGCATCTAAGCCACACTTCACATCAAAACAAGCATCCCTTTCTGCGCGAGCAATAACTGGCATATCCACTGTACCTGATTTAATAACCATTTGGGGCCATGAACTGCTATAAAAATATCGATCAACTATAGCATCCAGCCATTCATCCAATGCTTCAGATTGACCTTGCATATCTAAGATCAGTCGCCGTACTGCTCTTGCTTCATTGTCTGATATCTCACAACAATGCTTGTTCTTCTTGGGGATTAAGACTTTTGAATCATCATTAATCCAATCAGCAATAACACGCTCTCTATGCTCTGATTATTTAGGTATGGACGCATCCTTGAGTGGGTTACTACCTAACCATATTTTTGTTTCTATGCACCATGCAAAGAAGCCTTGAAACATTATTAGATCACGGCGAACAATTGCCCTCCTTAACGGTTTCTAAACGCAATTCCCTCCATTTAACAAGCATTTCTTTATCTACATTTATCAAAGCCTTTGAACAGTCCATATTTTTTAAAGATGTAATTTATTCTGGTGATTTCTTGGGATGCACCTTTTTTATTTATAGATACATTTTCTCGATATTCAATCAGAGCATCTTTAAAAACTATATGTTTAAAATTTTGCACCTTTTCATTTTTCAAGGTGACCTCAAGTTCTTTGGCCCAAGCTTTTGCATCTCTTGCAGTATCAAAAGTTTTCGATTTAGGTGGATGGGGTTTTATTCTAACTGTTGCTGTTACGCTGCCATTTCGCTTTTAAAAAATTGCCAGCTTGTTACCCTAGAATTAATAATTCAGTTTTAAGGAAAAAAAGCCATTGTCTGTTATTTTAAAAGATTTAACAAAGGTAAAAAAACGCCCCTGTTGGGGCGTTTTATATTTAAACAATGTAAGAATTAAGCTGTCAATTCTTTTACAGCGCCAACAACTGCTTCTGTGGTAATACCAAAGAATTGGAACAAATCTTTGGCTGGTGCAGACTCACCGTAAGTTGACATACCAATGACTTTGCCGTCTAAACCTACAAATTTCCACCAGTAATCTACATGTCCAGCTTCAACTGCAACACGTGCACGGATATTTGATGGTAATACCGCTTCACGATATGCAACATCTTGCTTAACAAATTCTTCCGCACATGGCATAGACACCACACGCACACCCTCAAGTTGTGCATATGCTTCCATCGCCAATGAAACTTCTGAACCGGTCGCAATGATGATCGCTTTTAATTCACCTTTTTCTTCAGCCAATACATAACCACCTTTCACAACATTCTCAATCTGAGCTTGAGTACGTGTTTGGAATGGTAAGTTTTGACGAGAGAAAATTAACGCTGTAGGGCCTTCGTTACGTGTTAAAGCAGATTTCCAAGAAATAGACGCTTCAACTGTGTCGCATGGACGCCACGTATTTAAATTTGGTGTACCACGTAAAGATGCAATTTGCTCAACAGGTTGATGTGTTGGACCGTCTTCACCTAGACCAATCGAATCATGGGTATAAACATGGATCACACGTTGTTTCATCAATGCAGACATACGAACTGCATTACGAGCATATTCCATAAACATAAGGAATGTAGCTACATAAGGAATGAAACCACCATGCAATGCTACACCATTGGCAATTGCAGTCATACCAAACTCACGCACACCATAATGTACATAGTTACCCGCAGGATCAGACTCAACCCCTTTCGCGCCTTTCCAAAGTGTAAGGTTTGAACCAGCCAAGTCAGCAGAACCACCTAAGATTTCAGGTAGTAAAGGGGCAAATGCTTGAATCGCATTTTGGCTTGCTTTACGTGTTGCAATGGTTTCACCTTTTGCATTCACTTCAGCAATATAAGCATCCGCTTGTGCCAAAAATTCTGCTGGCAAGTCACCATTGACACGGCGTTTTAACTCAGCCGCTTCTGTTGGGTATTTTGCAGCATAGGTTGCAAAAACGTCATTCCAAGCAGCTTCTGAGGCTGAACCCTTTGCTTTTGCATCCCAAGCTGTATAAACATCGGCAGGAATAACAAACGGCTCTTCTTTCCAGCCCAATGCTTCACGAGTTAATGTAATTTCATCATTACCTAGTGGCGCACCGTGGCAATCTTCTTTACCTTGTTTGTTTGGCGAACCTAAACCAATAATCGTTTTGCAGATAATCAACGTTGGTTTCGAGCTTTCTGCACGCGCAGCAACTGTTGCAGCTCGAATTGCATCTGCATCATGACCGTCTGCACGAAGTACTTGCCAACCATAAGCTTTAAAGCGTTCTTCTGTATCATCAGAGAACCAGCCTTCTACTTCACCATCAATAGAAATACCGTTGTCATCATAATAAACAACGAGTTTTCCAAGACCTAATGTTCCAGCAAGTGAACATGCTTCATGGGAAATACCTTCCATTAAGCAACCATCACCCAAGAAACAGTAAGTGAAGTGATCTACAACTTGAATATCTTCTTTATTAAATTGTGCTGCTAAAGTTTTCTCAGCAAGTGCAAAACCTACAGCATTGGCAACACCTTGACCAAGTGGACCTGTTGTCGTTTCAATCCCTGGTGCATAACCTAATTCTGGGTGACCAGGAGTTTTAGAATGTAACTGGCGGAATTGTTTAATATCTTCAATAGAAAGATCATAACCCGTTAAATGAAGCAAAGCATATTGCAACATTGAACCATGACCATTTGACAATACAAAACGGTCGCGGTTTGCCCATTGTGGGTTGCTTGGATTATGGTTTAAAAATTCACGCCATACGACATCAGCGATATCTGCCATCCCCATTGGAGCACCTGGATGTCCAGAATTAGCTTTTTGCACAGCATCCATAGCCAATACACGAATTGCGTTAGCTATACGACGTTCATTCAGCGGGGTTGTCATAAATCAGAGTCCAATAAATTAAAATATAGGAAGATGAATAGAAAATTCAAAAACTGGGATGTATTGTCTTAAAAAAAGCGATCAGGGTAAAGACTTAAGTCTATATTTATCCGCTTAGGTTGCAAATTAATTAAAAAATATACTGAATAGTCTTAAATCAACGTTAAAAACGGTCTTTTTTCTTATTCACATCGAACATCTCAACATCAGCAAAACAAATTTGATTATGTTTAAGCGATGCAGTTACATTCGGACATTCTTTCACCATCCAATTCAGTCTAAATTTTGAAAATTTCATGCTGATCATTATTCAATAGAACAAGATCTCGCTAAAGCGTTTCACGCGATAAAAAATCATGATAACTTGAATTCAAACTGCCACACTTTTGGTGATTTGCCCAGAAACAATACCCAATCGCAATCTTTTATCAATTTTACTCATGAGCATATCAATTAAAAACACATGAAAATGAATTTAATTCATGCATTTTAGTCAGGTAATGCTAGTCCTCAGGCTGAAGTCGATGTAACATATTGCGTCTTTATAAATTACTGTGATAGGACTTTCATGCGCGAGTATGCTGTTTTTACTTCGGAATCTGTGAGCGAAGGCCATCCAGATAAAATGGCTGACCAAATCAGTGACGCTATCTTGGATGCAATCTTAAAAGAAGACCCATACGCTAGGGTTGCATGCGAAACATTAGTAAAAACTGGTGCAGTCGTTCTTGCAGGTGAAATTACAACGACTGCAAATGTCGATTTTGAAACTATTGTCCGCAATACCGTAAATGGAATTGGCTATCACCATACCGATTTAGGTTTTGATGGTTCAACTTGTGCTGTGATTAACATGGTGGGTAAACAATCACCTGAAATTGCACAAGGTGTAGACCGTCAGAAACCAGAAGACCAAGGTGCAGGTGACCAAGGTTTAATGTTTGGTTATGCAAGCCGTGAAACTGATGTGTTAATGCCAGCACCGATTTCATATGCACATCGCTTAATGGAAAAACAAGCTGAATTACGTCGTAACGGCGCACTACCGTGGTTACGCCCAGATGCAAAGAGCCAAGTAACATTTGCCTACGAAAATGGCAAACCTGTTCGCTTAGATGCAGTTGTTCTTTCAACTCAGCACGATCCTGAAATTTCGCAAGCCAATCTTAAAGAAGCTGTGATTGAAGAAATCGTGAAAAAAATTATCCCTGCTGAAATGTTCCATGCAGGTACTAAATTTCACATCAACCCAACAGGGTTATTTGTGATTGGTGGTCCAGTGGGAGACTGTGGTTTAACCGGTCGTAAAATCATTGTAGATACTTACGGTGGTATGGCGCGTCATGGTGGCGGTGCTTTCTCGGGTAAAGACCCATCAAAAGTTGACCGTTCTGCAGCGTATGCAGGCCGTTATGTTGCAAAAAATATTGTTGCAGCAGGTTTGGCGGATAAATGTGAAATTCAAGTGTCTTATGCAATTGGTGTTGCTGAGCCGACTTCCATTTCGATCAACACATTTAATACCGGTAAAGTATCTGATGAATTGATTATCCAATTGGTTCGTGAGCATTTTGACTTACGTCCATACGGTATCACCCGTATGCTTGACTTGATTCAACCAATGTATAAGCAAACCGCTGCTTATGGCCATTTTGGTCGAGAAGGTTCAGATACTGCATTTACTTGGGAAAAGACAGATAAAGTTGAAGCGCTTAAAGCTTCTGCAAATTTGTAATTCTAGCCTAAGATCTAAATCTAAAAAAGCTCGCAAATGCGAGCTTTTTTATTGAATTAATGTTATCGGGATGAATACCTCAAAATTTTTCCTCCTCTACACCACTGAATTTCTATATGTTAAATATCCTATCGATATTTATAACTTAAAACAGCTCTAATGGTTTGTTTATTTTAATCATTAGCATGATCTAATTTTATTGTTTTTTAAAAAATCAAACCTTTATACAATTAAACCTACCATCTACACTTACATGAATTATTGACCATCTGATTTAGAATCTGGCTGTAATACACTCAATAAAGAAACTTGTGCTGGGGTTTCTGTATTGTGATTTTGCAAATAAATATGTCCCACTTTAAACGTTACTGCTGCAATCAAACAAGCAACCAGACAAAACGTCCATAATCCATATGGGCTTTTAATATGTTGAGAGCCACATTTTGGACAAACTTTTTGTGTTGAACTGACCGCTTCATCACAACAAGCACAATGATATTGTAGAATCATATTCAGATCTCCTTTTAGGCACTATTATTGTTTTTAATTATTACACTACAATTATATCCATATATGTAATGCAAAAAATCTGTTTCTTTTTTTAGTGTACATGATTCGCATCTTTTGACAAGACAAATTTGTTTCAATATATTCTTATATAAATTCAACAACTTAAATTTATATAATAAAAATAAATGATTATAAATCAATACCATCTAATTGTGGATCATTCATTCAATATTCTGTATCACACTGATTCAGGCTATAATCTACGAAGTGAAAGAAATTGTTTTGGAGATTATTTTGGTACAGCTGATTAAAAAAGGCGGATTAAGAGAACGTGCAAATCGCAGTCGTAAATACACGCAATCTGAGAATAATATGAAAACCTTAGATCCGCATCGGTATACCACTCAAGATCCGAACCACAGTCGCAATGATCAACCGTCACAAGAACAGCTTTTAAAATCTCAACCACATCCTGACCATTAAAACATTTTCAAAACATCGACCCACAGGAAAATAGCAAATAATAAGAAAAAGCTTCCTGAAACAATATCGATATAACTTCCAGATTTTTGATAAATGCGCTTAATTTTAGGAATTGACATGATCATCATCAATAGGCTGAAAACTAAAAATGTTTGAATGGGAATAATCACTGCCAATTGCGGTTTTAAATCTGCACCTGCTGTTGAACTCAATGCCAATGAAAAAACACTACTGAAATAAATCACAATCTTAGGATTAGCTAAATTGGTATAAAGCCCTAATAGAAAATAGTTTTTAGGGGGCTGCTCGATCACGCCATCTAAATTGGTATTTTGTTTAAGTGTTGCAATGCCGCCTCTCAACATTGCATAGCCCATTTTGGCAAGGAACAGGCCTCCGATCAGCATCAAGACCTGTTGAATCCACGGCCATTGTTCCAATAAAACCGTAAAACCAAGCAAAGTTAAAGCAACCCATACCACCACACCGGCAGAGATGCCTAGAATGATTTTTAAAGTATTGGCACGTGTTGTCGATGCTGAGCTTTTAGCGACAAGTAATACATCTGGACCAGGACTCAACTGTGCAACAAAGTGTAGTGCACAAATAGTCAATAACATCGACATAATAAAATCTTAGAAATTGTGACTCAGTGATTATATCGTTTGATCAAAAATATGTTTAAGAAATTATGCTTGCTTTAGGGTTTGTTGACATTTCATAAATGGCTTGCGTTGTAGGTTAAAATTGAGCATGAGACGTATACGTCGTAAAGCATGAAGAGAATAGCGAGACTATTTTCGAGTTTCATAACGAAGGCTGAGATAATTTTAGCCACAACCCTGAGCAAGAACAAAGCATTGCTTTGTTTGCAGCGCAAGGCGCAGCGGGGACTAGCGTGTTTTTTGACGCTACGTCGTTACCTTGCGAAACGATGTTTCTTATCATTTAGAATGACTAAATTTCGTATTTCGTATTTCGTATTTCGTATTTCGTATTTCGTATTTCGTATTTCGTATTTCGTATTTCGTATTTCGTATTTCGTGCCTAGTATCGCCTAAAAAACACTCATAGTCGCAAACGTAGACGAATTGTCCACAGACCCTATGATTTCAGGCATAAAAAAGCCGAATCATTGATTCGGCGTTCTATTCAACATCGTAGACTGTATTTTACTTTTTATTTATATCTTTCAATTCAATTTGTTTATGCTGCGGTTCAACTTCATGCGCTTCACCATCAATAATGGTTGAATCACGATGTTGCCCAGATTGCTGGTTTTGCATATCCTGCATTTGACGCATCAAATCTGCAAATGGGTTTTGACCTTGAGCACCACCCATGTCCCCCATTCCACCCATCATATTGTTCATCATGGCTTGTTGCTTTTTCGCCATATATTTCATACCAGCATTTTTAATTGCATTCTGTACAGGTGGAAGAATAACCAGTAGCGCCAAGACATCGGTGATTAAACCTGGAATCATCAACAAAATACCCGCAAATGCTGTCGCCATTTTTTTGGCAATTGCAGGATCATTCCCCATCATTCCTGTCATTTGCATTTGTTGTAATTGCGGCATAATTGTTGCGGTACTTGAGCGCAACAAGTTTAAACCAATTACAAAAGCAATGATAAACCAGAAAAATACGTACCAACCGCTAATGAACTGGGCTACACCAATCCATACAGCAATTTCAAGAATCGTACCAATTAAAATAATAGGAAAAAGTTTCATCGAAACAAGGCATCTCAAAGATAAATTAAAAGTGAGCTTGAAAATTCACATATAAAAACAATGAATTTCGTTGCTTCTATCATTTATATGGGCAGTTAAAAAATTTTAAAGGGTAATTTTGTGTTCTAACAGCGATTTTGTATATTTGTGCAATTTATTGACTAAGGTTTTACAAATAATGAGCACCCTCGCACTGTGCTTATAGGAAATAATACTGATGTGTACTTTGATTATACAACTAAGTGAAAATTTTACTTACAATTCATTTTTAGAATCATATAATTGAAGCAAGACTTACTATAAGCAGTATTATGCCTTTAATTATTGGAATTGACCCCGGTTCACGCTTAACAGGTTATGGCATCATTGAAAAAGATGGTCAAAAACTTACTTTTGTTGATGCTGGTACAATTCGCACTGAAACAACTGAAATGCCTGAGCGACTCAAACGAATTTTTGCTGGAGTTGAACGCATTGTTCAGTTTCATGGCCCTACAGAAGCTGCTGTAGAGCAAGTATTTATGGCACAAAACCCTGATTCTGCTTTAAAACTTGGGCAAGCGCGTGGTGCTGCAATTGCCGCATTGGTCAATTTAGACTTACAAGTTGCAGAATATACAGCTCGTCAAATTAAACAATCTGTTGTGGGCTATGGTGCTGCAGACAAAGAACAAGTTCAGTTGATGGTGATGAAGTTACTCAACTTATCAATCCAACCCCAACAAGATGCTGCCGATGCACTCGCTGCAGCAATTTGCCATGCCCATGCTTCTGGCAGTATGAGCAAACTAGCTGTACTGAATGCTTTAGGCGGTATGGCTCGTGGGCGGAGTCGCAATAGTAGTCGTCGACGTTAATTTATATACTCCACCAAAACGCCTCGCTCTACCCATGTCTAAGCCCAAGCTATATCAGTCATAAAGGTGAATTCAAAGCGTTTTTATTTATTGAGATGGTACAGCCCATCTCAAGTTAAATAAGGCAAAGTATCTTTTCGAATCTCACGAATACTGGGCTGCTTCGTATAGGTTGCAATTAACATTTTTCCAGAAGTTCTTAAATTTTTCTTCTGTTCAGAATCAACACGAATCAACACCAACTCTTCAGGGATACGTGGATTACTCCCTTCTCGACATATTATGAAATTTTGATTCCGTTCAAGAATGGTATAACTTGGAAATTCTTTTTGCAACTTTGCTTTAAATGACAAAGACTTATCTTCTTTTTTTCCACTATCGAGTTGGGTATAAATAATCAATACCAAACACGCAGCAAATACAATTCCAACAACTAAATATTTATCAATCATGTAATTTCACTCGAATATACTTCTGCTGTTTTTCATTATACTGATAAACATGGGTTTCATTTATAGGCACAATTTTAGCGATATCACCAACATAGATTTGTTGCGTACCAGAATAGTGAATTTCAATATCGTACAAACCCTCATGCTCAGTGCTTAAAAAACGATAATCAGCTTGTGTATTGTAGATTTTATCACTTCCTGTCACTTCATTGTCATTCCCAATTTCTGCAACTTCCAATTTGACCATTGCAGGGTTTTCATCAAATGGGATGATATAGAGCGTGCTCGTTGAATAGCCTTGTCGACTATAGGCTTGTTCTTCAACATAGCCTTTTATTCTCGGACCAATTTTTCGAATATTTTTAACTATATTTTCAGTCGGATAAGGCAAATAATTAAAATCTGCATTCATCCAACTATTTTCATCCTGACTCTGGCTCACTAACTCAAATTGACCTAAAGCATTTTTCTTAAATAGGTAGATTTTAGTAAATGTTGCGCATACACCACAAAAGTTTAGTAGTTCATTATTTTTATCTATCGAAACTTCTGTCGTACTTATAAGATAGCGCAACTCATTTTGAGCATTTTGATAAGCACTCGCAGGGCTAAATACAATTACAGCATCATCACGATCAAAGACATGGGTATATTCGGGATTTTTAATCCCGACATACTGTATGTTACTCTGATCTAATTGAGGGATTTTGACATATTGGATCTGTTTTTGATAAAAAGACTTCATCACAGTTTTAAAGTCCAAATTTTTTAAAGCAATCTTATTCTTATTCGTCACAGCATCTACTGGTTGTGCGACAAGCTCAGTATGAATACCGCAAATCAAAATACAGCTTAATAAAATTTTGTTGATCATCATATGTAATATTGATTGATATCAGTATGTGGTTGCTATTCTAAATAATCTCTTTAACGAATCATCTTAAAATCAGTATAGTCTAAACCATGATTAAGGTTTTGTTGTTCAATACTGCTCACATCAGCACGTAACGGACCAACATAGCAATGACGAATCAAACTTAAAATCGCTTGTTCATCTCCGATCACAACAGCTTCAACCTCTCCTGTAGTTAGGTTTTTCACATAACCTTTTAAATCCAATTGTAAAGCTTCTTTTTCAAACCACCGACGGTAACCTACAGCTTGAACTTTACCACGAATTAACAATTTAACCGCTTTCATCGCAAACTCACTCCTCACAATGATTGACCACATAGTAGACAGCATCACGCATTTGCTGTGCCTGTAAACCGCGCATACCGTTTTTTGCGAGCCTATCACCTGCCAAAGCATGCAAGGTGACAATTTCATGTAAATGAATATTTTCATCAAACTGTGCTTTTAAACTAGCAATCATTCCTGCAAGAACATCTCCCATTCCACCAGTGCCCATGCCTGCATTCCCCGCAGTACAGATCCATAGATGTTTTTCTAAAATCAAACTTCCAGAACCTTTAAGTACCCACTGGCCTGAATATTTTTGCTGAAGTTTTTGAATCGCAGCAATACGATCATGTTCAATTTCTGCCACTGAGCAATTTAATAATTTAGCAGCCTCACCAGGATGAGGGGTCAGGTAAGTTCGTTGATTGAGTTGAACAGCTTGTTCAGCTAAAAACCATAAAGCATCAGCATCTAAAACCACTTGTAGCTGTGGGTTTAAGTGGATAGGTGAAAACCATTTTGAAAATTGTTGTTTTGCCCAAGCATCACGTCCTAAACCCATGCCAAAACTAACAGCATCCACATGGCTTAATAAATCTTGAATATCTAAATCATTTAAAGCATTGATATCTCTCAGCATGATATTAGGAGAGCGTGCCAGAATTGCAGTGTGATGTTTGGCATGGCATACAATCGTGACCTTTCCTGCACCCGCACTAAATGCAGATTCAGCAGCTAACATGACTGCTCCCCCCATCTCTGCATGCCCACCAACTACCAAAACATGCCCATAGCTGCCTTTATGACCAAACGCTTGGCGTTGTGGCAATTGGATCTGTTTGGGTGACAACTGTGCGACTGCTTTTAATTGCGAGTCTACTGGGACGACTGAAATGAGCTCAATTTGCCCCGTATATTCTCGACCTTGTCCTGTAAACAAACCCGCTTTAAGGCCTAAAACAGTCAATGTTTGATCTGCTTTTACCGCCACAGGTAAAGGTTGTCCTGTATTGGCACTTAAACCGCTCGGAATATCAATGGCTACTTTTAAACCTGATTGGGTATTATAGTGTTGAATAATCGCTTGCAATGCATCATCCAAATCACGATTTAAACCAATACCAAACAATGCATCAATATGACAATCAAACCGCTTTTGGATATTAAAATGTGGATGGATTTTGAGTTGATCTGCCTGTGCTAATTCAATTGCCGCCTTCAACTGCTGAGAATGCCCTGCTTCAGTTGCAAATATTTCGACTTGATAACCGTATTGATGCAAATAATGAGCAACACAATAGCCATCACCAGCATTATTTCCCGCACCGCACCACAGCGCAACAGTAGTAATTGAGGGAGAAGCTTGTTGAAACAAAATATTTAAGTGTTGCGCAATCGACCAAGCCACCTGTTGCATTAAACCAAAAGTGCTATTTTGCTGAGCAAACCAACGCGCTTCCCATGCTTGTATTTCACGGCTGTGATAAACTTGCTGATGCATCATTCTGTCCTTTTCTTCTCACTATTTTATAGCGCATTGATTCATTATGTCGGCAACTTTAACTTTGCAATCCATTCCCTTGCAACAGCTTGATCTTCAAGAACTAAAGTCTTGGATCAAACAACAGGCTTTGCAACTGGGCTTTGCTGATTGTGTCATTGCTTGTCCTGATGCTCAAGCTGAATTACCACGATTTAAAGAATATTTAAAACGCGGATACCATGGCGATATGAAGTTTTTAGAAGAAAATTTAGAAAAAAGAGCGGATCCCACACTATTGGTTCCAGGCACGAAAAGTATCATCTGTGTACGAATGAACTATTTGGTTGAAACACCAAAACCACGTTATGTCCCAGATGAACCCAATTCAGCCATTATTGCCCGTTATGCACGTGGACGTGACTATCATAAAATCATGCGTGGTCGGTTAAAAACCTTGGCAACCCTCATTAAAGAAAAAGTTGGTCCGTTTGAATCTCGCCCCTTTGCGGACTCGGCACCAGTATTTGAAAAATCACTGGCAGAAAGTGCAGGAATGGGATGGACGGGTAAACATACTTTATTGATTCATAAAAAATCGGGTTCCTTTTTTGTTTTAGGTGAATTATTTACTTCACTTGATTTACCCTTTGATGAACCGTCAACGCCTCATTGTGGTTCATGTTCAGCCTGTATCGATATTTGCCCAACACAAGCGATCGTTGAGCCGTATATGCTGGATGCGCGCAGATGTATCGCCTATTTAACCATCGAATATAAGGGAATTATTCCTGAAGAGTTAAGACGTGGTATTGGTAACCGTGTTTTTGGCTGTGACGATTGTCAACTGATTTGTCCTTGGAACAGTTTTGCCAAAAAAGCCTCAATTGAAGACTTTAATCCACGTCATGGCTTAGACAATATTAATTTATTAGATTTATGGCAATGGGATGAGCAAACCTTCCTCAACTGTACTGAAGGAAGTCCCATCCGACGTACAGGCTTTCAAAGCTTTATGCGCAATATTGCAATCGGCTTAGGTAATGCACCGTATTCAGCCCAAATTATTACAGCTTTGACCCAAAATAGAGCCCTACATGATGAAGTTGTGCAAGTCCATATTGATTGGGCTATTAAAGAGCAAAGCTCTAAACAAGGCTAAATTCAAGCTCATTTATGCCCTTAAATTGTGCCAAATTATAATTTTCAGATCGTTACAAAGTTCGTAATTTTTGAATATTTTAATAACCAATACACTGAAGTTAACAAAAATTAAAGTTAAAATTTTGTGAGTAAATCACAAGAAATGTGATTAACTTTGCAACTATATTTATAATTTTAGTTCTCTATACTCTTGATCATTTTAATCGTAAGATACCATCATATTTGTACTTTTTTGCCCTATAGAATTGGCATGAATTATGTATTATATACAGGGATAGATAATGATTATCATGGATTTAATTAATGACAGTACGTAATGACTGGGCTCGTGAAGAAATTCAAGCTTTATATGAACAGCCTTTTTTAGACTTAGTTTTCAAAGCACAGCAAATTCATCGTGAACACTTTGATGCCAATACCATCCAAGTCAGTACTTTACTTTCAATTAAAACTGGTAAGTGCCCTGAAGATTGCAAATATTGTTCGCAATCTGCACGCTATGATTCAAAATTAGAAGCTGAAAAACGTATTGCGGTTGATAAAGTAATCAGTGAAGCAAAAGAAGCCATTGAATCAGGTTCTTCGCGTTTTTGTATGGGTGCAGCATGGCGAAACCCACATGAGCGTGATATGCCTTATGTCCTCGAAATGGTGCGTGAAGTTAAAGCCTTAGGTTTAGAAACCTGCATGACACTGGGTATGCTTAACCAATCACAAGCTGAACGTTTACATGCAGCAGGCTTAGATTATTACAACCATAACTTAGATACGTCTCGTGAATACTATTCACATATTATCAGCACCCGTACTTTTGATGATCGCTTAGACACCTTGGATCATGTTCGTAATGCAGGTATGAAAGTCTGTAGTGGCGGTATTGTTGGACTGGGTGAAAATCGTAATGATCGTATTGGATTATTACATGAATTAGCAACCTTGCCTGTTCATCCTGAATCTGTACCGATCAACATGCTTGTCCCAATTGAAGGTACACCACTTGCAGATGTTGAAAAACTTGATGTCACAGAATGGATTCGTACTATTGCGGTTGCGCGTATTATCATGCCACACAGCTATATCCGTCTTTCTGCTGGCCGTGAATCTCTCACTGACTCAGATCAAGCTTTAGCCTTTATGGCAGGTGCAAACTCGCTATTTAGTGGTGAAAAATTATTAACCACACCGAATGCAGGCGAAGGTAAAGACAAACAACTGTTTAATAAGTTAGGTTTAAAAGCAGAAAAAGCCAAACCAACAGTGGCTGAGCTTTCTGTCGATGCTATGGCGAGTTAATTCAAAGTTTCGTGAACACCACTTCAAAAAAAAGGGGTGTTCGCGTTTCCCATTTGATTCTTTTTATTATACTTTCTATGATTACGTCACTACAACTTACTTTACATTTGTTAAATAATCATCACACTATTCTTTTTTTGCATTTGATCTACGATATCATCTGTGGCAAAGCCAAGTCGCCAATACAGCAATTGCAGTACATCTAGTTCATCTTGCGTAATAATTCGATCATTCCACAAACAAATTTCAGCCACGCCCAAAATACTTAGGCGATCACGTAATAATAACCCTGCAATATCATTTAAGATTTCTCCCAAATCAATAGGTTCATCTGAGATTTCCTCAAACAGTTCTAACTCATCCTTAGACAAAACCCGTTCTAAAATCTCATAACGTACATCAAGCTGATTGGCACTGTTAATTTGCTGTACGTGCAGTAATGCATCAATCAAGCGCACAATTTGCGGCTTCACCGTTTCCAATGATGAGGGTGTATGCATCGGCAGCAAATGCAATTCAGCCTTTACACGTTCAATCAGCAATGCATCTAACAAACCAATCTCGCCATCTTCTTGAATAATTTTCGCTAGCTTGGTCACAAATTGACGTGCACTGGTCGCAGGCATATTACCAAGATTTTCACAGGCATCATGGAAAATTTGAATATGCACCCGACCATCTAAATTCAAAAGTGAGTCAATAATTGCACGACTCACCTCTGCATCAGATGGAATAAATTCGCGATACTGTCGAATCATTAAGATGGCGACCATCACCTCACGAGAACCCGTTGCTGTTTGCATAGCGCGCTGAATCAAGTCAGAACGCTCAATTTGACGGCGTACTTCTGGATTTAAAGGCTTAATTGCATCGTTTAAAGCAAAACTAATCGGCGATAATCGTAACAGAGGTAGCGGCTGTGGAGATACCCACGGGTTATAAACATCCCCTGTTGATTCTTCCAAAGGTCGCAACAAACTAAATAAAGGCTGACTGCGTAATTTTTTTAAATTTTCGAGCTGTAAATCCTGTAATAGTGTTGGATTTAACTCATAAATACGGTCTTCAATACTTGGATGGATATTTAACCAACTTTGCGGACTTAATGAATTAGCAAAACACATATGCGCAATGGCTTCTGAAAACTCACTATGAATTTGAGAACCTGCGTGATGCACATAGATCCGTAATAACGTTTGTACATTGGCATTATTTAACAATAACTTTTTAGTTTTATAATCGTTATAAAAAGTACGCCCCCCTAAAGTGAAATATTTAATCAAACGATTAATTAAAATCCCCATACTACCTAACAGCCAAATCACGCCACCAACAGCAACAAAACTGGTTTCAAATTTATGCTGATTTCCCTTGGCGTTATAACGATTAAAACCCTGTTTTGCGATTTTACTTCCCAACTGGCTAAAGGTAATTAAACCACTATATAAAATTTTAAGTCGGGTATTTTCACGTGCTTCACCTGACAAAATTTGATTAAACTCATGACCGAGCAAACCATAAAGTTCTAATTCATCCAAGTTCTGTAATGCACCCCAAGTCAGGATAATCACTGTATCTCTTGGATGGAATCCAGCAGTTAATGCATTAACCCCAACTTCATCTGGCAAAACATATAATGTAGGTGCATCAATTTCAAAAGTCTCCGCAAATTTATCTGCTAGTTTTAATGCTACACTTTCTTCAGGTGTGCTTTCAATTTGACTTAAACGACGGGCTTTTAATTGCTTTGCAAGTGAATGACCACCTGTACGGAAGACATAAAATTCATATGCGATTGACCATCCAATAATGACAATGATCAAGCCTACACAGTATGGGCTGAGAATATTCCACCAAATCTCTTGATCTGGGTCTGCATAGTGAACCAGCAACCCTAAAACAGTATTTAGAATAAAAATCGTCAAAATGACCGCAAGTAAACAAATACTTGCAGACCACAACATATTTTTGTTTTTTATCAAATAATGACTGACATCTTTCAATGTAAAATTCCTCATTACATTGCAAAATACTATAAATGAAAAAAGCGGGAACTTCCCGCTTTTTCTCAATGTAAATCAAAGTTGATTACATTTCTTCTTTGATACCACTCAAATCAACAGATGCAGCATCGATATTGACATCAATATAACCATCTTTCTCTTTTTTAGCAGTATCACTACGACTTTGCTCCAGATCAGTTAAATATTGTTCATCAATATCACCTGTCACATAAACACCATCAAACACTGAACAATCAAACTCTTGCACTACAGGAACCTTACTGGTTCTTACTGCAGCTTTTAGATCATCCAAGTCTTGAAAGATTAAACGATCGGCGCCAATGATTCCCTGTATTTCTTCGACACTACGATGTGAAGCAATCAATTCTGCTTTTGCTGGCATATCAATACCATACACATTTGGATATTTCACCATAGGTGCAGCAGAGGCAAAATAGACTTTTTTTGCACCAGCATCACGTGCCATTTGAATGATTTCATTACAAGTCGTACCACGTACAATCGAATCATCAACTAACAAAACGTTCTTACCTTTAAACTCAAGCTCTACAGGGTTGAGTTTTTGACGTACGGATTTGGTACGTTGTTGTTGGCCCGGCATAATAAAGGTACGGCCAATATAACGGTTTTTCATGAAACCTTCACGGAATTTCACACCCAGCATATTCGCCAACTCTAAAGCAGAAGTACGACTTGTATCTGGAATTGGAATCACCACGTCGATGTCATGCATATCACCCCATTCATGAAGAATTTTCTTCGCAAGGGTTTCACCCATTTTCAAACGTGCTTTATATACCGAAATACCATCAATTATTGCGTCTGGACGCGCAAAATAAACGTATTCAAAAATACATGGGCGGTAGCGCGAATTTGCAGCACACTGTTGTGAAAAGAATTCACCTTTTGAATTGATAAAGATCGCTTCACCAGGCTCAATATCACGCTCTACCTTAAATCCTAATGCTGTTATTGCAACAGATTCCGATGCGATGATATATTCTGTTTCACCATTTTCAGTTAAACGTGAACCATAAATAAGTGGACGAATACCATTCGGATCACGAAAACCAACAATGCCATGCCCTGTGATCATTGCAACGACGCCATAAGCACCTTTACAACGCTCATGCACACGTTTAACCGTATGAAAAATATCATCAGGCATTGGCGTTAATGATGCACATTTTTGCAATTCATGAGCAAAAACGTTTAACAATACTTCTGAGTCTGAGTCCGTATTCATATGACGTAAGTCAGTTTTGAATAAGTCATCGTGAATATCAGCTGCATTGGTTAAGTTACCATTATGAGCCAAAGTAATCCCATACGGTGAGTTTACATAGAAAGGCTGCGCTTCTGCACTACTTGAAGAACCAGCAGTTGGATAACGCACGTGACCAATACCATAGTTACCGAGTAACGCACGCATGTGGCGAGTATGAAATACATCACGTACCATACCATTATCTTTTCTTAGAAAAAGACGTCCATTATGACAAGTCACAATCCCAGCCGCATCTTGCCCACGATGTTGTAACATCGTCAACGCATCAAATAACATTTGGTTTACAGGTGCTTTACCTGCTATACCAACGACTCCACACATAACTACCTCGCAGACCAGCTAGGACTAATAAAACGGATTCTTTGTCGAATGTGCTGATTTTTCATCGTTTTGAATATCCGATGATCGATCAGTCTTCGTTACAGAAGCATCATCGGAACGATCTTCTGAATGTATATGATGTAATGCTTCATTTGCAGCATCTTTAGAGATTTCAGATGCCAAAGGTGCAAATGGTAAAAGCGTCTGAATGAATTTGGATTGTTTCCAAGTTGGAGAACTTTCAACCCACGGCCCTAAACCTTGCATAGTAATGAGGACGATGAACAAACCTTTCAAGGCACCCAAAGCACTTCCAGCTAAACGATTTAATGGACCGAGTTTTAAAGTTTTTAAAATCTGATTAAGTAAAGCAGTGACAATCCATGTTAAAACAATAATGACCAAGACAATAAAAGCAAATGCAGCAATTTTCTGCACCACAGGATCCTGACTGAGTGCAGACATTGAAGGTGCGATGATATTGGCATATTTGGCACCGACAATCAGTGCAAATATCCATCCTATCAAGTTCGCAAAGGCTTTCACGAATCCTTGTCGCAAACCGTTTAGCCCTCCAATGAGCAATAGAATCAGAATAATAATGTCTAAGGTATTCATATTTTAAATCATAGCGTCAACACAGTCTTTAATGAGTATAGGACCTGTATAGATCATACCACTATAAATTTGGACTAAGCTTGCGCCGGCTTGTTGTTTTGCAACAGCTTGTTCACCAGATAAAATTCCACCAACACCGATTAAAGGAATTTTCCCCTGCAAAATTTTTGAAAAAGCCGCCAAACATGCCGTGCTCTTTTCAAATACTGGCGCACCGGATAAACCACCCGCTTCATCACCAAATGGTAAACCTTCAACCCCCTCACGGGATAATGTTGTATTGGTCACAATCAATCCATCAATTTTAAACTGCAACAATTGTGATGCAATAAATTCAATATCTGAAGCTTCTAGATCTGGTGCAACTTTCAACACTAAAGGAACATAGTGTTGCAATTCTTCTGCCAACTCTAACTGACGTTTTTTCAGTGTTTCCAAAAGTTCAGTGAGGGCATGGCCACTTTGTAAAGAACGTAAATTCTTGGTGTTTGGAGATGAGATATTAACAGTAATATAAGATGCGTAGTTATAAACTTTTTCAAGACAAACTAAATAATCAGAAACTGCATCTTCAACTGGTGTTGTGGCATTTTTACCAATATTGATACCAAGAATGCCTTTAAATTTTGCGGCTTTAACATTCTCAACCAATTGATCCACACCATCATTATTAAACCCCATACGGTTAATAATTGCTTTGGCTTGGGGAATACGGAAAAGGCGTGGCTTGGGATTGCCCTCTTGTGGTTTAGGCGTAATGGTTCCAATTTCAATAAAACCAAATCCTAAACCCGCTAAGGCATCGATATAAGCGCCATTTTTATCTAGTCCTGCTGCTAGGCCAACTGGATTTGGAAACTCAATTCCCATGCAAGTGACTGGTTTGGCAGCAACAGTTTGACGAATCGCCCCCATTCTATGGGCAGATTTAAGCATGGATAATGTGAGTTCATGTGCACGCTCTGGTGCTAAAGAAAACAACAAAGGGCGAGCAAGTGAATACATCATAGCTACAAAAGTCTACTGCTTTTTAAGTTGCCATATTATAGGCACAGTATGTTGAAAAGGCTATGCTTGAACTGTGTTTATTTTCGCTACTACTGTACCGTCGCTGTTAATTTAATCTGCCCACCTTCTTTGGCTAACTCCATCTTTTCCAAACTTACACCCATTTGGGCAATTTGGGTTAAAAAGTTTGCTAAAACGGCATAGTTTTGATGTTGTGCAATAATCTGAAATTGCTCACCCACTTGCTGCGAGGCAACCGAAAGCCCTTGTTGTTGTGCTACACGTTGAATTTTATCTGCGGTGGTTAAAGCCAAGTCATCTGCAGGCTTCATAGTCACCACATTACTTTGCATCCAAACCACAAGATCTTTCATCTGATTTAAACGTGCTTGCTGTTTTTCGGCAGCTTTATGGGTGTACCACAATGCCGCACCCACAATTGCCACAATGACAAAAATCGTAGTGAAAATAACCATGACACGTTCACGTGGTGATATTTTTTCTAAATTATCTGCGATTTTCTCAGACCATATATCCAGTCGATTTTGCACATTTTCCATTGTTTTCATTATTGTATCTTCACCAAACCAACGACAGATGCACCTTGCGTCTGAACATTACCTAATTCCGCTTTAAAGCCCTGTTGATTCAGTTGCGTTACCAAGGTCTGTAAGCCTTCAGCATTTTTCGCCACCAGATCCATGTTTAACACAGCTGTATCATAATTCACACGACTGGCAATGATCTGATGTTGCATCAGAATAGGCCCAACACGGCTGAGTAATTGTAAAGCTTGCGTATTGGCACTCTGACTAAGTGCTAATTTATTTTTAAACTGACGCTCTACAGACTCTTCTGTAATCCGTTGCTCATTTGGAAACCACTTTTTGTACTGATCCACTGCAATTAAAGCAGTTTGATCCGCAACTTTCTTTAGTTTAATCCAACGCAAAGCATCATAACTCAATTGCGCAATGATCAACACAACCACCAATACTGCACAGGCTTGCCAATAACGAGAAACACCTTGATTGGCTTGCTTGGCTTTTGGCAATACATTATAAGGATGTTGTTTAGTTTTTTTGATTTCACTAAATTGATAATCAAAAGGCTCACGTTGATCCGCTGTAGCAATGGCAAATAAGCTGACCGCTTGCTCATCTGTCAATCCACTATATAGATAATTTTTTTCTCGATCAGCAAAATCTAAATATACACTGATATCATCAATCGAATTACCAAGAAACTCACCTTC
This sequence comes from Acinetobacter sp. LipI_19, assembly GCF_058242925.1. Taxonomy (NCBI): domain Bacteria; kingdom Pseudomonadati; phylum Pseudomonadota; class Gammaproteobacteria; order Moraxellales; family Moraxellaceae; genus Acinetobacter; species Acinetobacter sp. LipI_19. The sequence goes on along the minus strand of NZ_JBZAYK010000001.1, from coordinate 1,152,033 downwards.
TCGAACCAATAATTGCCCATTGATATTGGCCAAAATCGTCTGTCCAGCTTCTGGTGCGGGCAGCATCAAAAAGTCAGGTAATAAAGATACGATTTTTAACGGAATCAATGACAAGGAATGCTGCATTGTTGTGACAGCATATTGATGAATCCCCAATATTGAAACCTGATCCGGTTGTTGAAAGTATGAAAACACTTTCATCTGATCAATCGGCAAAATCACATATTCTTCTAATAAATATTTGACACCATCTACACCCAATTGTTTATATTGAGTTTTACTAAATTTCTGTTGAAGAATTTGCACTTCACGACTGGGGAAGAAAACCACAGCTTCTTCACCTTGGTAAAGTTTAATATCTTGTATTAATTGTTCTAGGGTCGAAGATTTAGTCCAATCACTTCCTCGAGACCACTGCCAAACCCCATTGGCTTCAGGCATCCATAAGTACAACATTTATCGTTTTCTGCCGTTAAGTTCTTTTAACAATGCTTTTATACAGTTGGAATAAAGGCTTTATCTTGTGTAGATAGACCATTTGCAATCACAGTTTGCTCATAGATACGAGCCTCTGCTAAGGCAAAAGGATTAAAATGTTCATGTGTCAACTGTTCAGCAATATGTGCAACAACATTCATATGACATACCACAACAATACGTTCAAATGGCAATTGTGACAACCACTCGATTGCTAATTTTGCATCATCATCTGGCTTTATTTTATCACAGACTAATACTGATACATCTGGGAAGTAAGTCTGTATGTGCGCCAATGTTTCTTGTGCTCTCAATAAAGTACTTACAACAAATACATCAGGCTGTACGTTTTGTTTTAAAAAATTAGCCGTTTGTTCTGCTTGTAAATGCCCGCGTTGTGTTAAAGGTCGTTTACTGTCCACCCCATTGACGGGTGGAGCTGCTTCACCATGACGCACCAAAGTCAGTTGCATAAGATTTCCTTTTAAATATTGCACTGATTATAACGAGGCTTTGTTACAAATCCATCTCTAAAGCTTGAAATATTGTCCTAACAACATGCCATTAAACTTCGTTATGTGGAAGGACAAACTCTACATCACTACGATGCCCATTCTTCATTAAAGAAACAGCAATATTGAGTGGTGGTGCACCGTCAAAAATAACCTCATACAACGCAGTTGTAATTGGCATATAGACATCCAACTCCTTTGCACGTGCATTGACTTGTACAATGGTATTGATCCCTTCAGCGGTTTGACCCAGTTCAGATGTTGCTTGTTCCAGTGTCTTTCCAGAACCCAAGGCAAAACCAACTTGATAATTTCGGCTCAACGGGCTATTACAGGTCGCAAAAAGATCACCAACACCAGACAAGCCTAAGAAGGTTAAAGGATTTGCACCCAACTTAACTGCAAAGCGGCTCATTTCAGCCAAGGCACGGGTTAAAATCATACTCTTGGTATTTTCACCGACTTTATAAGCTGCCGCCATTCCCATTGCAACAGCATAAATATTTTTAAGTGCCCCCCCCAATTCGACACCATGCACATCGTCACTGCCAAATACTCGAAACAAGGCACTATGCAGTGCTTGTTGTACGGCATAACGTACTAACTCACTATCACTGGCAATCACTGTACCCGCAGGTTGTCCTGCAACAATTTCTTTGGCTAAATTTGGCCCTGAAAGAACACCATAAGGAACTTCAGGAAGCTCCTCACGAATGATGTCACTCATAAAACTAAAGGTTTTTGCTTCAATCCCTTTGGTTAATGAAACAACGGCTTGCGCACTGATAAAAGGTTTAATTTGACGTAAAACATCACGAAAAGAATGACTTGGAATTGCGACCAGAATAATATCGCGATCACGCACTGCATCTTCTAGATTTGACTCAGCACGTAAGCCCGTCTCCAATTGAAAATCAGGTAAATAGCGTTTATTTACATGGGTTGCATTAATTTCGGCAGCTATACTTTCATCACGAATCCAAATCATGGTGTCGCAACCATTACGTACTGCTGTATTTGCCATTGCAGTACCAAAACTACCGCCACCCAGTACAGTCACTCGTAATGCTGTTTTCTGACCCAAAACAATAGGTTCAACTAAATCTTTAAATTGTAAATCCGACATTTATTGTTATCCTAAAATGCTTATCCTAATAACCCAGTGATTTTTTCAATCTGAAAATATCAATATTTTTTTGACTCAAGCTTGCCAAAAATGAACATATTGTGTTGTTTCAACCTCTGCACGCGAGGCAATCGCTTTTGCCGCTGTGCCAACATAAATAATGCCTGAAATTAAATCTCGCTCAGCTAAACCCAATGCTGATTTTAATAATTTAGATTCAACAACAGCCCCACTCCGCCACATTGTTGCGAAACCTTGTGCCTGCATCGACAATAAAAAGTTTTCAATTGCTGCCCCTGAACTCAGCGTTTGTTCAAAAAAAGGCACTTTAGGGTGGTCTTGGAATTTAGTCACAGCAAGTACTAAAATAGGTGCTCTAAAAGGATGAAGTTTTACTCGTTCAACTTGGGCTGGATCTAATTCACCTAAGTCAGCAATAGATTGTGCCAGTAATGCGCCAAATGCTTCACGTTGTTCAACATCCACTACAATAAATTGTGTTGGCTTTAAACGATGATGATCGGGTGCTGTTAAAGCGGCTTTAAATGCAATATTCAGTTGTTCGTGTGAAGGTGCTGGTTCAACCAAATGACCGACTGATTGACGTTGATGAATATTGTCATGTACTGCTTTGAAATTTAAATCTGACATTGACCTATCTATTATCTAGTTAATTTCACTTGTTTCAAGATTAGCATAATCTAAAATCATTAAGCTATCTCCAACAAAATTTACTTAGCATCTGTCAATAATGCATACAACTTATTGTTAGGTTATCAATGATCATGATTGCTCACAAAAAAAATGCCTTCAATACCCTGTGGCTTTAAAAATAAAGCCAAATCATCAATAAACTCAAAAAAAACTGCAAAATTTATACATGTTTCTCAATATTTAGCCCACATTCTATGCTCAAATTATAACTAATTTAAAAGCACTATCTTTTTAATTTTTAGTACAGGAATTTGAGAATCAATATGAATAAATTAACAACGATCACTTTACTTGCTAGTTCAGCATTACTCTTCACAGCATGTGCATCAAATCCAACACAAACTTTAGCGATTCAAAAAGCAGATAACCAGTATGAAGTTACTGGCTTAGGTAAAGATCAAATTACGGCAAAAAACAATGCCATTACTGCAGCAAACAAGGCTTGCGGTAAAAAAGGTGCGCCCGTCTTGGTTGATGAAAAAACTGAATACCATGGCAGCTTAAAAGGTGTAGTCGATGAACAAACTGGAAAAATGATCACTGCAGCAGCAGGCGTATTAGGTTCAGTGATGGGCAAAAATTACGGTATTGAAAAAGATACTGACTATCAAACAACTCTGACCTTTAGCTGTAAAGCAAGTTAATCCGTTTAGTCTTCTAAATTAAAAATAGCCATTAAAAAACCCACTTTAAATAAGTGGGTTTTTTACGCACAATCCGATAAAGAAACAAAAAACCTAGCAATAACCTTCTAGTCGAGTTAAAGGCAATTTTTGTCCAATCGCTTTCTCAATAGTCGGTAAATTAAATGCATCATCTTCAGATAAGAAACTAATACTCACACCCTGCGTACCTGCACGACCTGTACGCCCAATACGATGTACATAATCATCTGACTGTTCAGGTAAAGTGAAATTCACCACATGAGATACGCCATCAACATGGATACCACGACCCGCAACATCTGTTGCGATCATAATATTATGTTGACCATTTTTAAATTGATCCAACATTTTCAAACGTTTATCTTGCGCTATTTCACCAGATAGCATCACCACCTTATAACCATCAGCTTTTAAATGGTCATAAAGTTTACGAACTTGATCACGCCGATTGGCAAAGATCATCACTTTTTCAATGGGTTCATCTGCCAAAATTTCACGTAATAATCGATATTTATCTTTCTTTTCGACCACATATACACGTTGTTCCACATCAGCATTGGTTTTCTTTTCAGGCTCAATTTCTACTGTAACTGGCTCACATAACCATTGTTGTGCAAGATTGAGAACATCATAGCTAAATGTTGCCGAGAACATTAACGTTTGACGCTGTTCTTTACGTGGAGAAAAACGCACAATCCGTTTAACTGATGGAATAAAGCCCATATCTAATAAACGGTCAGCTTCATCAATCACTAAAAATTCAATTTGATCTAACCAAACTTCTTTTTGTTCGGTGAAATCGATTAAACGACCCGGGGTTGCTACTAAAATATCGACAAAACCTTGATCCAATTGCTTTCTTTGTTTATCAAAATCTACACCACCAACCAAAGTCACGACATTTAGATTGGTATATTTGACCAAATCCTTTGCATCATTTTCAATTTGAATTGCCAGTTCACGTGTTGGCGCAAGAATCAATGCACGTGGCTCGCCCCGGAAACGTTGTTCTTGAATTGGGTTTGTGAGCAAATCATTAATAATACTGACTAAAAATGCTGCTGTTTTACCTGTGCCGGTTTGAGCACGACCAATCGCATCATGACCTGCTAAAGTATATTTCAATACTTTTTGCTGAATTGGGGTCATTTCTTTAAACCCTAAAGCATCAATCGCTTGTTTAAGTTGCGGATGTAAATTAAGGGTTTCGAAACCTGATGACATAAATACGAGCTCTAACTGTAGACACTTTTAATTGCGCCCATTATAAACAAAAAACGCCCCAATTTATAAGAAATTGGAGCGCCACTTAAATTTTAAAAATTTAAGATTAGTCTAAAGGCTGAACTTCTTCAGCTTGAAAACCTTTTTGACCTTGCACAACACTGAATTCAACGCGTTGACCGTCACGAAGTGAACGATGACCGTCACCTTGGATAGCACGGAAATGAACGAATACGTCATCACCGCCTGCGCGTTGGATAAAGCCGAAGCCTTTAGTGTCGTTGAACCATTTAACTACGCCTTGTTCACGAGCTGTCATAAGTTAATCCTCAGTTATTAAGAAAAAGGGACCACCCGGTGTTGCAAACAGCAGAGCAAACAAAGTTTTAAAATATTTTCTAATTTCAAAGCTTGTAATCATTCTGTAAAACTATTAACAAAATCCCGGTTACATCCATCTTGTAATAGGGTTTCAAAACAAGAATTGTTTCTGATAAATCCTAAATACGCAACGAGCTTAACATGGGTTTATGACAATTAATAGAATTTTTTTTGATAATTATTTTCGATATCAAGCGTGTTTTTTAAACAGCTTCACGATTATTTTTTATTTGTTGAAGAATTTTCCAATTTTTGTTGGGGTGTTTCAATAAACTTGGTAAAATATGCGTTCCATCACCCTATTGTTACCTTGCCAAAAAATGAATGAAACTTTAGGTCAGACAACTATTGAAATAAATTGTATGGGCAAACCCTGCCCAATGCCTCTATTAATGTTAAAACGTGAATTAAAAAGAGCATTGCCTAATCAAATATTTCTCTTAATGTCCTCTGATCCGCACAGCGAAATTGACATTACTCGTTATTGCGAGATCAATAAGATAACTTGCCAATTGACTAAACGATCAGAGCATGAATTTCATTACTTAATTGAATCTTAATTATTTTCGATTCAAATTATTTTTTGCAAATTTGCATATATTTTTACATTTCGATACCCAAATTTCCTTACTTATGTACAATATTCGAATTAAGATGAATACATTAGCTATACAACGAAATTCCTATAAGGAGAACCCATGAGTGACAGCAGCAATCAGTTGATGCCCCTGTCCTTATCTGCACCAGGTGTTAACTTAGGTGCTTATATCAGCACCGTAAATCAGATTCCAATCTTGACAGCTGAACAAGAAAAAGAGTTAGCTGATCGCTATTTTTACGATCAAGATTTAGATGCTGCGAAAATGTTAGTGATGTCTCACTTACGTTTTGTGGTGCATATTGCGCGCAGTTATGCGGGCTATGGTTTGCCACAAGGTGATTTAATTCAAGAAGGTAATCTCGGTTTAATGAAAGCAGTCAAACGCTTTGACCCGAATATGGGTGTACGTTTGGTGTCTTTTGCTGTGCACTGGATTAAGGCTGAAATTCATGAATATGTGATTCGCAATTGGCGTATTGTCAAAATTGCGACCACCAAAGCGCAACGTAAATTGTTTTTTAATTTACGTAGCCTAAAAAAATCGAGTAAAAAACTCACACTTGAAGAAGCAAAATCGATTGCCAACGACTTAAATGTAACACCTGAACAAGTCTTGGAAATGGAAGGTCGTTTAACTGCTTATGATGCTGCATTTGAAGCTCAAGGCGATGACGATGACGAAGGCTCAACCCATGTTGCACCAGCACTTTATCTTGAAGATAACCGCTATGATCCTGCCCGTTTAGTCGAAGAAGAAGATTACGAAGAACAAAGTACATCAGCTTTGCATAATGCCATGGAACAGTTAGATGATCGCTCACGCAACATCTTACAGCGCCGTTGGTTAGATGATGATAAATCGACCTTGCATGAACTGGCTGCAGAGTACAATGTATCTGCTGAACGTATTCGTCAGTTAGAAAAAAATGCTATGGACAAAATTAAAGTTGCCATGTCATCCAACTAAATCTTCAAAACTGTCTACATACAAGATAAAATTTAAATTTTCAATAAAAGGGCGACATGCCCTTTTATTTTGCCAGATATTTTTGTCAAATCTTTATTCTTAATAGATTTTGCCTTTAATCCCGCTTTGAAATTGTGTTAATGTTATGCGCAAATTAATGCAGATGACTGGCTTATGTGGATTGCAATTTCAGCACTGAATTTAGCGCTTGCAGTAATCTTAGGTGCATTTGGCGCACATGGTTTAAAAGCTCATGCAACTGAAGCTCAGTTGGTATGGTGGCAAACAGCAACCGATTATTTTTTCTACCATGCACTAGGTCTATTGGCATTGGCGATTCTCGGTAAAGTCATTCCACAACTTCCAATCAAAGCTAGCTTCTTACTCATCCAAATCGGTATTTTATTTTTCTGCGGTTCGCTTTATGTCATGGCACTAGGTTTACCACGAGGTTTAGGTGCAATTACACCCATTGGTGGAGCACTCATGATTGCAGGTTGGCTAGTTCTCGCATGGAACGCATTGAAATACGCTAAATAAATTTATTTTGATTTTAGACCTCACAATTTGCGCAATCGAATGGAATGTATATGCAAATTTTCTTAAATGGTGAGCCTCAAGAAACCGCTTGCCAAAATCTTTTACAACTGGTTCAGGAACTTTCACTCGAAGGTAAACGCTTTGCCGTAGAAATGAATGAAATGATCATTTCAAAAAGTAAACTTGAACTTACCCCTATTACTGAAAAAGACCGTATTGAAATCATTCACGCTGTCGGTGGCGGCTAATTTGGAGCTCTCCCATGCTAGATTTTCCTACTGAAAACTCCCCTCTTATTATCGGTTCTCGTACTTTTCAATCACGCCTTCTTGTTGGTACGGGTAAATACAAAGACATGCAAGAAACTGATTTAGCAATTCAAGCCAGTGGCGCTGAAATTGTGACTGTTGCGATTCGCCGAGTAAATATTGGGCAGAATCCAGATCAACCCAACTTACTGTCGATACTTCCTCCTGAAAAATATACCATTTTACCAAACACAGCCGGTTGTTTTGATGCCAATAGCGCAGTACGTACTTGTATGCTTGCACGTGAACTTTTAGATGGTCATAACTTGGTCAAATTGGAAGTATTAGGTGATGAGAAAACCCTTTATCCCAATATAACAGCAACACTTGATGCTGCTCGCACATTGATTGAAGATGGCTTCGAAGTGATGGTGTATACATCAGATGACCCTATTGTCGCCCAAGAACTCGAAAGCATGGGTTGTGTTGCGATTATGCCTTTAGGTAGCTTGATTGGTTCTGGTCTAGGCATTTTAAATCCACATACTATTTCGATTATTAAAGAAAATGCCAAAGTGCCAGTTTTGGTTGATGCTGGTGTAGGTACTGCGAGCGATGCCGCAATTGCAATGGAACTAGGTTGCGATGGTGTACTCATGAATACCGCGATTGCCGCTGCACAGCATCCAGTTTTAATGGCATCAGCAATGAAGAAAGCGGTTGAAGCTGGACGTGAAGCGTATTTGGCGGGTCGTATGCCACGTAAACGTATAGCAAATGCAAGCTCACCTGAAACAGGTTATTTCTTTAAATAATAGTTTGAATTGCCTAAAAGGATTTTCCGAAGTACTTTTAGGCTCAAAATATCTTGATACATTCATTGAGAGAGATCATGACTAAAATAATAAATACCACCCTTCTCCTGATCGCTTATTCATCGCTAAGTTTTGCAAATCAACCTTCCAACTCATTACAAAAATTTATTCCAAATAATTGGGAAATTCTTGCTCAAGCAGAGGGTGATTTGAATCAGGATGGTAGACAGGATATTGCTATCATCATTCAACCCAAAAATAAAAACCAGCACAATCGAAAGCTATTAGTGCTGTTTCGAAAAGATCAACAATTACAGCTCAAGCTAAGTCGGCAAATTTCTAACTGGACCTATCGTTCAGAAGAACTCTGTATCGAAGATGCTTTAGATGATTCTACGTTGACGATAGAAAATCAACGCTTAGATGTGTTATTCAATACCATGTCATCTTGTAGCAATACATATGGCTTGATGTATACCTATGGGTTTAAACTGAAGAACAATCAATTCCACCTCATTGGATTTGATGTTTATGATTTAGATAAAATTAGTGGCAAACTAAAAGAAACCAGCCTTAACTTTCTAAGCAACAAAGCCAAAGTAACCACAACTCCAAATATCTTTGCACAAGTTGAAACGCCAGCCAAAATTGTTTGGAAAACACTGAGAACTTCGACAGGCTATACTTTGGAAAATATCCCTTGGGATAGTGAAGAATTTATTCATAACTTTAGCGTTAAATTTATTGGAGAAAAATAATGAAAAACAAAACTGGGTTACTTTTATTTTGTACATTAACAATATTCTCAGCTTTGGTTTGGGCAGACACCAATACCAAAGCTGACTATCAATCATTTGTCCCCAAAAACTGGAAAGTACTGAGTAAAGCACAAGGTGATTTAAATGGTGATCAACAAGCGGATCTTGCTTTAATTATTGAAAATACAGATCCAAAAAATATTGTGACAAATGAGGGATTAGGTAATCCTCAGCTGAATTTAAACAATCGAAAGTTATTAATTTTATTTAAAGGCCCTCAAGGCTATCGTCTTATTGCAAGTAATTCCTTGCTTCCTACTGAGGGAGATCAAGAATCACCCTGTCTTACTGACCCTTTAGGTGAAAGCGATCCACTCAACATCAAAAATGGATTAGTTAAAATTAATTTACATTATTGGCTCAGTTGCGGTTCATGGTCTGTCTATAACAACGCTTTTACTTTTCGTTATCAAAACCAGTCTTTTAAACTAATTGGTTACGATACAGATTACTTCCATCGCGCTTCTGGTGAAACCAGTGCGAAAAGTATCAATTTTCTAACAGGTAAAATTAAAAATACTACGGGAGGTAGTGCGTTTGAAAATCAGGATCAAGCTAAGCAAGTTTCTTGGTCTAAATTAAAGAACAGTTATTCACTTAAACTTGAGCAGATTAATTTTAAAGACTACGGTGAATTTGAATAGAACACTTTTCACATCTACCAACGATTCATAAAGCTGGGGAAGAATGTATGGAAGATACTCTGTATCTTCCATACAAAAGCAATAAGGCCAACACTCCCCCACAAAAGTAAACTAAACTACTTCGCTCCAACTCGGCTGGGTTGACTTTAAGTATTAGATTCAATAATCAAGCTCGACATTTTGATTTATATATTTTTAATCTATCCAGCAATGTATAAATTTTAAAATCCATTGTTTAAAATACGGATTTTAACATCAGCAACATGCTCTTTTACTTCAAGTTGATAAGCTTGCATATGCTCAGTTTGCAAGTGTGCATTGAGAAGCTCAATACTTTCCCACTTTTCAAGCATCACAATCAAATCACAATCCTTGATTTGATAACTTACATCAACATCAGCGTCAACCAATAACTGATAGCCATGACAACCTTGCTCTTGTAATACTGTTGGGGTGATTTTCTTAAATGCTTGGATAATTTTATCTTTGTGTAATCCATTTGGATATGCGCGGATTTCAGCCACAATGGTCAACATTTTAAACTCCTTAAATTTTTAAATGAGATATTCAAAATACCAATTAATTTAAGCAAAAAGCTGCTGCAAATGCTGGCGATATGCTTGTTCATATTGCGCAATTTGCGGTGCTTTAATCACATCATTGACAATAAATGTTTCTAAGCTTTCCATCCCTAAAAATTGATTGGCTTTATGAAAAGGTAAATAAACACCATCTACACCAGCACCATGGAAAAATTGCTCAGGATCATCAAACGCTTGTAAGGGTGCATTCCAAGTTAATGACAACATATATTTTTTCCCCTGAATTAAACCACCTGAACCATATTTCTTGGCAGTATTAGAACGGCTACGACCATCATTGGCATATAAACGGCCATGACCAGTGGTAAAAACATCATCAATATATTTTTTCATGGTCCACGGTGCACCCATCCACCAACCTGGCATTTGATAGATCACTACATCAGCCCAGAGATATTTCTCCACTTCTTCTTGAGCATCGTAATTTGCATCAGTACGTGTCACCTTTACACTATGCCCCAAATCGGTAAGTACTGCTTTACCCAAGTCAGTCAGAGTATCGTTTAATTCACCCTTTGAATGTGCAAACTGTTTTGCACCATTTACGATTAAGATATTACTCATTGTTTACCTATGTTTTGCCAATACGTTTGATTTATGGCGCAACTATAGAGCTTATTTTTATTCCAAAAAACGCAAAAATAAACAAAACATTATTGATTAAAAATCAACAATAAATATCTAATTCTTTCTGCTTCTGCCCATTTCACTTTAATCAATTCAATAAAAAAGCACCCGTAGGTGCTTTGTAGCTCTATTCCACTATACTTAAGGAATTAAACCTTCATCACGCATTGCAATCTGTACAGATTGACGTTCAGCAACTTTATTACGTAATGCCACAATATTGGTAAATGGAGTTAGATCATGATGAATTGAATTCGACCAATTTGTCAGTACAAACAAGTACGCATCAGCAGGACCAAAGCGGTCATTAACCAAATAATCGTATTCAGACTCGGCAAGATAGTCATCTATGTATTTCAACATCTTATCTATGGTTGCATAGCCACGTACTTTTTCATCTTCAGTGATTGCTGGATCAAAGAAGACAGCATATTCATCATGCAACTCTGAGTTTAAATAACCCAACCATTCTAAAACTTTAGCACGTCCCAAACCTGATGGTGGGATCAAATCTTGTTTAGGATCGTGTTGTGCAATAAAAGGCAGTACTGCAACATTTTCAGTTAAAAGTAACCCTGGATTGATTTCTAATGCGGGTACATAGCCTTTTGGATTGATTTCGTAATAATCTGCGCCCTTTTCTGTTTTATGCGTTTTTAAATCAACACGTTCTAGATCAAAATCAACATTAATTTCGTTGAGTAAAATATGGGCCGCTAAAGAACATGCACCTGGTGAATAATATAATTTCATATCTAATCCTTGTTATATGACTGTTTAAGTTGTAAATGGCTCAGATCACAATTTCAAGTCGTAAAACATAAAATTGCAAAAAGCATAAATTTATAAAATCAGCTATAACTTGAATATTCAACAAAATGAAGACTTTTTCAAGTCAAAGTTAACTGCTTTTTCACTAAGAGATGTTTTAACATACGCATCTTTAAAGAATGATGAAAGGTTTGTAGTGATTAGTCTAAAAAAAGCGGAATGGTTTTCCAATATTCGTACAGATGTACTTGCTGGAATGGTCGTGGGCTTAGCACTTATTCCTGAATCAATTGCTTTTTCTGCAATTGCAGGTGTAGATCCACAAGTTGGTCTGTATGCATCATTTTGTATTGCAGTGAGCATTGCTTTCTTCGGTGGACGTACTGCAATGATTTCCGCAGCCACAGGCGCGATGGCATTGCTCATGGTTACCCTCGTCAAAGATCACGGTTTACAGTATTTATTTGCCACCACAATTTTGACTGGAATTATTCAGATTCTTGCTGGCTATTTTAAAGTTGCAAAGCTGATGCGTTTTGTTTCACAGTCTGTCGTCTATGGTTTTGTTAATGCATTGGCCATTCTCATCTTTGTGGCACAGATTCCTGAATTACAACGTATGGATCTGACGGCTTATCTATTTGTCGCCTTTGGCTTAGGGTTGGTTTATCTTTTTCCCTATATTCCCAAAATCGGTCAACTCATTCCCTCACCCTTAGTGTGCATTATTGTACTAAGTTTAGTTGCCTTATTTTTGGGTGCGGATATGCGTACAGTTAGTGATTTAGGAAAATTTCCAGACACTTTACCACTATTTCTGATTCCAGACATTCCACTTAACGTGGATACCTTAAAAATTATTTTTCCTTATGCCATCACTTTAGCCACCGTGGGTTTACTCGAAACCATGATGACAACTACAATTGTTAATGAAGTGACGCAAACTGAAGGTGATCGTCATAAAGAATGTCGTGGTCAAGGCATCGCCAATATGGTCAGTGGATTTATGGGAGGGATGGCAGGTTGTGCCATGATTGGGCAATCAATTATCAATGTATCTTCTGGCGCACGAACTCGCCTATCGACCTTGATTGCTGGTATTTTTTTACTGTGTTTAGTGGTCTTTTTAAAAGAATGGCTGTCTTATATTCCAATGGCTGCACTTGTGGCAATTATGATTATGGTGGCTTTTACTACATTCAACTGGGATTCAGTCAAAAACTTTTCAAAACATCCCAAACAAAGCAATAGCGTGATGCTTGCGGTGGTGGTCATTGTACTAATGACGCATAATTTAGCTTTAGGTGTATTGGTTGGTGTACTTTTATCTGCACTTTTCTTAGTCAATAAATTAGAAAATGCAGTGCGTGTCCAGTCTCATCTATTGAACAGCACGACCCGTAAATATCAAATTTTTGGGCAAATTTTCTTTAGCAGTTCAGACAAATTCTTTCAGTTTTTCGATTTTAATGAATCTATTGATCATGTCATTATCGATTTAACTCATGCCCATATATGGGATATTACCTCTGTCAGTATGCTCAATCAGGCACAGAACAAGTTTCTGCAAAATAACATTCAGGTTGAAATTATAGGGATGAATGAAGCAAGTCGAAGCTTAGTTGATCAATTTAGCGCGGTAAAATAAACATCTTTATTTTTCTTAAGGCAGTGATGCTAAGTGTTTAATACAAGTAAAGAACAATAGCCAAAATGGTAATCGCAATACATTGTATCACTGCCAAATTTCTAAGGAATTTAATCATCGTAAACGACATCCATTATAAAAATAATCCATTATTTATCGAATATAACCGATATTTTGCTTTTAAATTGTGATTTTTATCTAATAAAATTTGAATATTTACTTAACCAGTCTCAATAACCTTATCTCAAAAAGTTAACTTGATCTCAATAAATTGACTTTAGACATCATTTGATACTCATTTAGCGCGTTAAAACTCGATTGTAATAAACTGAATATTCATTTCTAATCACTTTGGGTCTGTTAACAATTCGTCTATGTTTGCGACTACGAATATTTTTAGATGATACTAGGCGCGAAATACGAAATTTAGTCATTCTAAATGATGAGAAACATCGTTTCGCAAGGTAACGATGTAGAGGCAAAAAACACGCTAGTCCCCGCTGCGCCTTGCGCTGCAAACAAAGCAGTGCTTTGTTCTTGCTCAGGGTTGTGGTTAAAATTATCTCAGCCTTCGTTATGAAACTTGAAAATAGTCTCGCTATTCTCTTCATGCTTTACGACGTATACGTCTCATGCTCAATTTTAACCTACAACGCAAGCCATTTATGAAATATCAACAGACCCTTATTAAATACTAAAAATACCTATTATCAGGTATAGATAAAGTCATCAATATCTGAAAAACTAAGTCCAATAGACATGGGCGAGTTTTTTACATCATGAACAATGAGTTAAGTTTACCTGTTCCAGTTATCATCGTAGAAGACGAGCCTCTTATACAAAAAAGACTGACTGACATATTAATTAATCTTGGATACTCAATTTCAGATTTACGTTTTGCCCAAAGTTTAGCTCAAGCCAAAGAACAACTCAGTATACATTCAGCTTCATTTGCATTGGTTGATTTAGGCTTGCCTGATGGAAATGGAATTGAATTTATTGAAATTTTAAAAAACTATGATCCAACCATCATGATTTTAGTGATCTCAGCTTGGAGCACTGAAGATGCCATTCTCAATGCATTAAGTGCAGGTGCAACAGGCTATGTTTTGAAAGAAAGAGATGACTTGGAAGTTTCTCTTTCGATTAAAAGTGTTTTACGTGGTGGGGCCCCTATTGATCCATTTATTGCCCAAAAAATTTTAAAACAACTACATTTTAATGAGAAAAATAATTCAAATAAAACATCGCCCATTCAGAAGGTAATGGATCAGGACAGTGTATTATCCAAAAGAGAATTGGGAATTTTAGAACTAGTTTCTCAAGGCTTAAGCAATAAGGAAATTGCAGATCAACTCAATTTATCCCGTTATACCGTTGAATCTCATATTAAACATATTTATCGGAAACTTGCGGTATGCAACAGAGCCAAAGCCATCGATACAGCACGCAACTTAGGATTACTCGACTAATTCTAAAGTTAATCGGGCTTTTCGGTCTTATCCTAAGTTTGACACAACATTTTGCTTTTGCTGGTGCTCTCTTAACAGCTCAGCCCAATGCAACAGATGCAGTCTGCTATTTTCAAATCCAAAGTATACAAGTTGTCAAAGCGCTTCCAAATCTGGAACAGGTTCCCCAACAGGGATGGGAAACAGTCACCTTGCCAGATGACTGGGAAACGCGCTGGAAAAACTACACAGGCGCTGCTTGGTATAAAATCAAATGGCAATATCAGTGCGATCAGGAAAATCAACCTGTCGCCTTACTGATTGAACGAATCAATATTGCAGGAGCTGTCTATAGCAATAATGAACTGTTATGGAAAGACAAATCCTTAGTAGAGCCATTGTCTAGAAGTTGGAATATGCCAAGATATTGGGTGCTTCCTGCTACATCTATTCAAAACCAGCAAAATGAAATTTTAGTCCGTGTTGTAGGGGTTGCATCACAACATTCAGGCCTAGGAAAAATTAAATTTGGTCAGGCCGAAGATATCGCCAATCAACAGGATCAGTTGGTTTTTGAACGGCGAACTTTATTTTTTATCAATATTATTATTACCTTTGTGGTGGGAACTACAGGTTTTACCATTTGGCTATTTCGACGCCAAGAAAAAGCCTTTGGGTGGTTTGGTTTAACTTCATTTTTATGGGTATTGTTTGCCTATAATATTATTTCGACCATTCCTATTCCTTTTACCGACAGTATCTTAACAGCACGTCTAAATCTGGTGTTTTTAGTTGGATATACCTATTGCCTCTGTTTATTTGCTTGGCGTTTTGCCAATCGCCATTATCCGTATTTAGAACGTTTACTTTTATTGACTTCTACAATCGCAATTGCGGCATTGCTGTTGACACCGATCAATTATCTAGAACGTAGCTTATCCTCTGTCTTTTTCTATTCTGGCATGGTATTTATTTTTAACTGCTTGTTTTTCCAGTGGATTGCTTTTAAACGTAGAAAGATGGACATTCTCCTGCTTGCGTTTATTTTCCTTATCTATTTACTTATTATTGTTCATGATTTTTATAGCATGATCCATCATCTGGATCAGACGCTCTATTGGACGCCATTGGCCGCACCAATTACCAGCTTAGCGATTTCGTTTATCTTGGCTTATCGTATTTCGCAAAATGTTGGACGTATTGAAAAATTTAATCAGACGCTTGAAGAAACTATTGAAAAAGTCACGTTTGACTTAGAACAATCTTTAGATAAAAAATACCAACTCGAAATTGATAATATGCGGTTGCAAGAGCGTCTAAACCTGTCCCATGAATTACATGATGGACTGGGTGGTTCAATTGTTCGCTCGATGATTATACTGGATCACAGTGAACATATTGAAAAACAACAAGTGATCTCTATGTTTAAACTGTTAAGAAATGACTTACGCCAAGTGATTGACTCAGGAAGCAGTGCTGGGGCAAAAATACCAGAAAGTCCAGTGATGTGGGTTGCGCCATTGCGTCATCGTTTTATACAAATTTTCGAAGAAATGGAGATTGAATCGACTTGGATTTTTGCAGAAAAATGGAAACATAAACCGCTTGCATTGATTTGTTTAACCTTTTCTCGTGTCGCAGAAGAAGCCTTAACCAATATTGTAAAACATAGCCATGCAACTGATGTCGAAGTTTCGTTGGTTGAAGATGAACGACAACAACTCGTTTTAACCATTCAAGACAATGGCATTGGCTTTGAAGTAGATCAAGTTCAAGCTGGCTTGCATGTGGGTTTGCAGAGTATGCAAGTGCGAGTAAAAAGAATTGGAGGTAGTTTTGAAATCCATTCTCAGCAGGGTTTTACCGTGATCCGAGCCATAATACCGTTGAAAGATAAAACTGAATGATTTGGATGGATGAAATAGAATTTCGACCAATCATTCGCTTGATCTATGAAGAGATTCAATCTTAAATCAGTTGGTGCAATTTTTTATGTTCTATAGTTTTATAAAAGCATAAAAAAGAGAAACTAGATCACTAGTTTCTCTTTAAAAAAGATATCGCGTATTAGGATTTCTTTTTAGAACGCGCAAATACTGATGTCGCAGTAAGTAACATCAGTCCAAATAAAGACCACAGCCCCGTACTGCCCCCACTGCTCTTATGCCCACCTGTAGTACCACTTGATTCATTTAAATCTAAATCAACAATAACCGGATCGTGATCAGAAGAACGGAAAGCATCTGGCGCATAGAAAGAAGCAATTTGCTCTTCAGTCTTATATTCTTCATTGTAGTCTAATGCTGTTGGTTCATCAGCATTGATATGCCATGCAAAAGTACGTTTAACCATTGGGTATAAGTTTGCATCTGCAATGGCATGATCTAAATTACCCGCACCACCATTCCCGGTTGCATCACTGGCCACACCAAAGACATAGCTATATGCAGATTTACCTTGCCCTACTTTTTCATCATTTAGCAATATTTTGTAGTTCGCATTTTCAAATGCCAAGATTGGATCTTCTTTGGCATAACTGTTCATATCCCCGACCAATAAATAATTTGGTTTTTCAGCTTTGGTCGGGTTGGTTGCAATCCACTGAATCAACTTTTGTACTGCAGTAACACGAGTCGGATTCCAACAGCCTTGACCATCACCTTGGTTTGCTTCTGGTGAAGTTTTATCGTCAGGATAACTACCTTTAGACTTTAAGTGATTTGGTACAACAGTAAAGGTTTTTCCTCCCGTTACCGCTTGGAAGCTTTGTGCCATCGTGACTCGGTTTTTCTGTGTCAAATCATCATATACCACAGGATTACCAACAGCTTTTACACGTTTGCTATTATAAATAATCGCAACTGCAATCACATCAGTACCTAACTTATCCATATTCGGTGGGATGACATATTTCCAATCTGCACCTAAAGCTTTGGTTAAGTAATTCACAGCACTTTTTTCGCCATAACCATTGTTGGCAATTTCCATTAAGCCATAAACATCTGCATCAATGGTTTTAATCGCACTGACTATTTTGGCATGTTGACGATTAAATTCTGTCTCGGTGTTTGCACCACGATCTGGTTTAACACCAATCAGCGGAGAATTGTCATAATTTAAGACGTTAAATGCGGCAACACGAACCTGTTTAGTCTCTTTTGCCAAGACGGTTGAATTCCGCAGATTACTGTCTTTGACAACCTCAGGCAAAGCTTTGTTTTGAATCGGTTGAATACGCCAAGCATTGAAACGGTATTCCAAAATCCCTTCAACATTTTTAAGCTGATAGCCTGTACGTAAAGTGTTTGCCGCATTAAATGTTTGTGGCAACCATGGTGTTCTGTTTTGATTATTATAACCATCATCCAAGATAATCTTAGACAGTAAATTTTGTTTTGCTAAAGCAACCGCTTCATTGGATTTCGCAGGATATAAATTGGTTGGGATATATAAGCGTCCCAAACTTAAAGACAATTGACCATATCGACCATAATCATAATTCTCGCTAACCGTTAGGGTTTGAGGAATTTTCACCAACATGCCTTGATAGCGCTTAGGTGCATTGCCTGTAGCATCGGTTAAACTTGAAAATGGCAGTTGAATCGGAGTAGAACTCACCAAACTTGCGGCTTGATTATTACAAGTTTGAATATTGCTGCTCAGTTGATCAATTTGCAATTGATTTTCATAATTGGTTAAACGCCCTTTCAGAATCACTTCTTCACCCACTTTACCGCCAGTGATTGTGCTTGCAGCAGGGAGATAGACAAAAATCGCATTGCTTAAATTTGCTTTAGCTTTACTGTCAGGAGTTTGAATATAAAAACCTGAAAAACCATTTTGATAGCGATAATCCGCAGTAATTACACCTCGAACCACATATTGTTGGTTTTGTGCCGCAGATTGTAAATCTGCAATTGCAGTATCAGCAGTACTACAACTGATTGCAGTGATTGGCGGTGTCGTTGTACCAGTACCTAAATAGCTACTGAATGCATTACGATCTGACCATTTGCTCCACTCACTGTCCAAATCAAAGGCACTATTTGGATCTACAGCGCTGACATCATTTTTATTTTTTATTCTACTTAGGCTATTTTGATAGCTGGTGATTGTTGTTCCCCAGCCGCCACTTGCTGGTTTCTCCCCAATCCGTCCAAAGCGGTCTACAGGTGTACCTTTATAAACAAGGACCAAGGCATCATCACCATTAAATGACAAACCAGCAACCTGATTCACTTTAGTGCCAAGTTCAGCCTGTAATTCGGTACGACCTATAATAAATTTTGCTTTACTGGCTAAATTTCCCTCTAAGGTGTAAGTTGCTGTTTTACTCGTTGCCCCATTGGTATATTGTTCAATTTGATAATCTGCAAGATTTACAGTGCTGCCATCTGGATTATAAATTTCTAAGCCTTTTCTATTTACTGTACCATCAATGTATTGGCTAAACATCAATTGTGCATAGCTTGGAAATGAACAGCCCAATAGTGCAAGGCTTAAACAAAGTGTATGTAGTTTTAAATTTTGCATAATTTTTAACGTTTGTTGAAATTTAAAGCAGATTAATTTTTATTAATGACAATATCGTGAATTTAAATCATTCTATTTGATCCATTTATAGTTTAGACAAAATATACTACTGGCAAAGTGGACTAAAATTGTTATAAGAACCTTAGAAATACGAGATCTCATGCTGATCATAAAAAAAAGCACCCTTTCGGGTGCAAAGCATGGAACTTTAAAATATATTAAGCCAGCAATTGTATTTGCTGTAATTTAGCTACTTCTTGCTGCTTCAATAAATTACGTTGAATTTTGCCACTAGATGTTTTAGGTAAGCTTTCAACGAACTCAATTTCTCGTGGATAAGAATGCTTAGATAATCGTGAACGTACATATTCTTGTAATTTAGCATTCAATTGCTGACAACCCTTGAATTGAGGCTTGAGCACAATAAAAGCTTTTACGATCTCTGTTCTTTCTGGATCAGGTTTGCCAATGACTGCAGATTCTAAAACTTCGACACATTCCAAAAGTGTACTTTCAACATCAAATGGCCCAACACGATAACCTGAAGTTGTAATGACATCGTCTGCACGACCAATAAAATCCACCCCACCTAATTCATTCAAACGGACCGTATCTCCAGTTAAGTAATAATGACCAACAAAGGATTTACGATTATTCCCACCATAACCTTTAAACCATGTGAGTGGCGATTGAGAGAAGTCAATTGCTAGCGTTCCAATCTCACCTCGTTCAACTTCTTGGTTGTCTTGATTTAACACTGCAAAACGATGACCAGGATTAGCAAAACCTGCTGAGCCGACTTTTATTGCATGTGTTAAAGCATGATGGTTACCTATTACCATACCTAATTCTGTTTGCCCATATTGGTCATAAATATTGACATTTAAGTCATGATTAAACCAATGAATTACTTCAGGAGTTAAAGGTTCACCAGCACTACTAACGGCACGTAAATGATCTTTGATCGAAGTATTAAATTTTTCTTTAAAACCAAAGAACATACGAAATGCTGTAGGTGAACCTGTAAGATTACTGACTTGGTATTTTTGAATAATTTCCAAAGCATGGTCGACACTAAATGCTCGTTCATCCATGATGATACTGTGTCCCAATCCCAATGGGCCCGCTATACCATAGTATAGACCATATGCCCAACCTGGATCCGCGAGGTTCCAAAATGAATCATCTTCACGTAAATCAACAGCGTGACGCATATATTCTTTAAAGGCCAAAATTGCTTTTAATGGCACTGGAACAGATTTTGCCAAACCTGTTGTTCCAGAGGTAAACATCATTAAAAAATTATCTGCAAAACTCATCATGACGGGTGCACATTCAGCTGATTGACTTTCTAGTTCTTGCCAAAAATCTGCATGCTTTGTTGTGGCAAAATCTTGTGGATGAACGGTCAGAATATGCGGAAGTTCAATCCCGTTTAGTTTGGGACGTTGTTCAATGTTGGTGATGATCAGTTGGGTATTGGCCGTTGCTACACGATGCTCAATCGCTTTTGATTCAAAAGCGGTAAATAAGGGCTGATAAATTGCTCCAATACGCCATGTTGCCAATATGGTGATCAATAATTCTGGAGTACGTGGTAACAAACCAGCAATACAATCGCCTGTTTTTAAACCGAGCGATTGTAAATAATTGGCTAATTTTCCTGCTGCTTGTGCCAGTTGTTCAAAGGTCCATTGTGAAGACTCACCGTTTTTGCCTTCCCAGATCAAAGCCACTTTATTTAAACCAACAAAACGCTCGCAGCACTCGATATAGGCATTGATTGACTGTGGGTTGCCAAGCAGTTGCTCATTGATTAGTTTTTCATAATCGAATTCTTGATAGGCTTGTTCCAATGTTTTCATGGCAATATCCTTGTATTTTCAGCACAAATCATCTCGATGTGCGGTTCCATATTTTGCTTTATAGCTTTTCTTTAAAATGTTGAATCATTCAACATGTGTTTCTATGCTTATAGATAATCATGATTAGAATTCACACACAATTTCCAAATACCTCAATTGTATTGCGGTTTTTGAACATCTGTTTTTCCTGTCATGGTGGAAGGCTTTAAAAAAAGACCAGTGCGAAGCTGGTCTTGAGATAGAATTTTGATGCGCTAATCTACAATTGAACTTAATGAATCACCGCTCTTGCGATAACTAAACGTTGAATATCGGAAGCGCCTTCATAAATCTGGCTGACTCGAACATCTCGATAGATTCGCTCAACCGGAAAATCAGCGACATAACCATAACCACCATGAATTTGTATCGCATCTGAACAGACTTTTTCAGCAATTTCAGATGCAAATAACTTCGCCATTGATGCTTCTTTTAGACAAGGTAAACCTGTATCTTTTAAAGTTGCGGCATGGTAAATCAACTGCCGTGCTGCTTCGATTTGAGTGGCCATATCGGCTAAGCGAAATGCTACAGCCTGATGTTGTACCAACTCTACTCCAAAAGCTTTACGCTGATTGGCATATTCAACCGCAGCTTCCAATGCTGCTCGTGCCATTCCCACACATTGAGCGGCAATACCAATGCGACCTGACTCTAAATTCGACAAGGCGATTTTATATCCTTCCCCCTCATTTCCTAATATGTTCTCAGCAGGAATCCGACAATTCTCAAAAAAAATTGTTGCAGTATCTGAGCAATGTTGCCCCATTTTGTCTTCAATCCGAGAAACGATATAACCTTCTGTATTGGTTGGAACGATAAAACAAGAAATCCCTTTCTTCGCTGCGGATTTATCCGTAACTGCAAATACAATCGCCACTTGTGCGTGCTTTCCAGACGTAATGAATTGTTTGGTTCCATTAATTACCCATGAATCGCCATCACGTTCTGCTTTACATAGCAAAGCACCTGCGTCTGAACCCGCCTGTGGTTCGGTTAAACAGAAACAGCCAAGCCATTGACCTGTTGCCAATGGTATTAAGTAGTCTTGTTTTTGTTGGTCTGTCCCATATTTTTGGATTATTCCACAAGGCAAAGAATTTTGTACGCTGACAATGGTTGAAATTGCACCATCTCCTGCGGCAATTTCTTCAATTGCCGTCACCAAGGAAATATAGTCCAAACCTGCGCCACCCCATTGATCAGATACGGTCATGCCTAATGCACCCAGTTCACCTAATTCTTTGAGTTCTTGATGAGGAAATTTTGCAGTTTTATCACGTTCAGCAGCAGTGGATTTAAGTTTATTCTGCGAATAATTCCGCATCATTTCCTGAACCATTTTTTGTTCATCATTGAGAATCATATGAGCATCCCTCTCAGCACTTTTAAATTTTAAATCACTGCAATCATGATCAGCGACCAGTCAAATCTTGTTGTTTGTATAAATTTAGGCTGAAGTCCACCTAACACGATGGTTGAGATCATGTCAGGCAGTATTGATTTTTTAAAAAGTTTGCTATTGCTTGCGTTAAAGCAAATTTAGACATAAGCAGATAGATTAGACCGGATTACTTTGGCTGCATACGGATTGCGCCGTCTAATCGAATTGTTTCACCATTTAAATAGCTATTTTCACAAATATGACCAACAAGCTGTGCAAACTCTTCAGGCTTCGCAAGGCGTTTAGGAAAAGGCACCATATCACCCAGCGCATCTTGAACATTTTGTGGTAATGATTTCAACATTGGGGTTTCCATAATCCCTGGTGCAATGGTCATCACACGGATGGCATGTTGCGCAAGTTCTCTAGCCAAAGGTAATGTCATTGCAACAACAGCACCTTTAGACGCAGCATAAGCGGATTGACCAATTTGGCCATCAAACGCAGCCACTGAAGCAGTGTTAATAATCACACCACGATCTTCTTCACCTACTTGTAACTCATAACGAGAAATGACATCTGCGGCAAAACGCAGCATGTTAAATGTTCCTGCGACATTAATATTCAATACTTTTTGAAATGCATCTAAAGCATGGATGCCATTTTTACCCAGAACTTTGGCGGATGGACCAATCCCTGCACAATTAATTAAGCCATTTAATTGCGCATAATCCTGTTCCACATTTTTAAAGAATTGTTCAACAGCAATTTCATCTGTCACATCAAGTTGAACAAATTTTGATTTTTCACCTAAGCGCTTCTGCATTTCTTCGCCAAGCTGGTGATTCATATCCACCATGATCACTTTCGCACCTTGACTAATCAAATGTGTGGCTGTAGCAGCACCTAATCCAGATGCACCACCAGTCACTACAAAAACTTTTCCTTCAATTTTCATTTTATTTTCCTAGTTCATTGTTTGAATAGAGCAGTTTAAATGATGAATTAAACCCACTTTCGACTTAAGATGCAGAGTAAACATAGTCAAGCTTGAGTACAATTTCCAAAAGTTGCATCTTGTATGATGTATTTGGACAATAGCAATATTTCATAAGATCAACAGCGTCAAATCACAACATAAAAGAATAGGAGAGAATGGATCAATACTCTTATAATCTTAAAATACTTATTTTTCTCTATAACACACATTAATTTTTCCATCGATTTGTTTATAGCACGTCCAATATTTACCAACTAACCGTGTTGTTTGCTTTTTATTTTTCTCACTTAAATAATAGACTTCAGCAACTTTGAGATGATTAAATTGATCACCAAGTCTTACATCACACTCGGTGTTATAACATATTATTGGCTTTTCAATAAAAAACACTTTTTTACTAAAATTAAGTTCTACATATTCAGCATCAGTACCAGTCCCATGGACTATTAGACAAGACTTAACTGTAATACTTTCGTTTACATTCAGGCACTGTCGCTCTTTATTTGTATTTTCAAGTGCAAATACTGTGATTGGCAATACCAGTAATGGCAATAAAAGTGAATATTTCATTTTTATACATTATTTTTGATCATAGATGCATTAAAATAACAAATTATCATTTATTTTCAATGCTAATCAATTGCAACAGCTAGCCCTTTCATTCTTGTAATAAAAGATTGAGCTAAAGCCAAGAAAAAGCATATTATTCATTGACGAATCTAGAATAAAATTTGAGTATATGTTTCTGTATTCATTTTATTTCCACAATAAAATAAATGCATAATTACTTTAATTTTGTTTAAAATTTCATAAATTATCTGGTTTTATTAAAGTATACCTTGTGAATATTCAACAATTCAGTGAAAGTAAAGGCACAATTTCTATTGCATTGGTACATGAAGCCCTGAACAGTGCCCAAGATAAGGGCTATGATATAAAGCAGATTTTGCATGATGCAGAAATACCAATGGAAATATTTCAGGCAGCCAAATCACGTATTGCTGTTTCTGCTTATGCAAAACTTTGGACTAAAATAGCTGACCATATGAATGATGAGTTCTTTGGCATGGACTCGCATCAGATGCGACGTGGTTGTTATAATTTATTGTCTAAAATGGTCATGCAAGCGGATACCCTACAAACTGCGATTGAACAAATTTTGCAATATTTTAATTTTGTCTTGGATGATTTCTCCAGCAAAATGATTGTAGATGAAAATTATGCATACATTGTCATTACAGACAAATTACAAACCAAGCGCATGTTCTGCTATGCCACTTATATCATGTTGGTTCACAGTTTAATCTGTTGGTTAGCAGATCAAAGAATTTTACTCAATCAATTACAATTAAAATGCATGCCTCCTGAAGATGACAACGATTATCGCGTTCGATTCTGTGAAAATATTACTTACCAAGCAGTTGAAAATTATCTGCAATTCGATGCAAACTACTTAAATATTCAAATCAAACGCGACCAAAAATCTTGGTATAGTTTTATTAAAAACACCCCCGAAAATCTACTATTAAGATTTAAGAATCCTTTGGCTTTAAGTTCAATGATTCGCAAGCAATTACTTTCTATTGCTCCTGCTGAATGGTTAGAACTTGGTGAACTATCTGCGCAGCTCAATATTTCAGAAGCCACTATACAACGCCGTTTAAAAAATGAAGGTAGCAGTTACCAACAACTCAAAAATGATATACGGCGGGACATGGCGATTGAACTACTTTGTAAAACCACATATACCTTACAAGACATCAGTGAGCTGTTGAATTTTCAGGATGCCAGCGCATTTCATCGGGCATTTAAAAAATGGACTGGTCTAAGTCCAGGTGCTTATAGAGAACCCAAATAACATCGTTCAATAAAAAAACGGTATTTTAGGAAATTTCTTTTAAATCAAAACTATAATAAAAAAATATATCAATATAAAGTCAGGCTCTCTGTTTACAGCTCATCTGAATCAGGTTGCAATTTGATCAAAAATGGTATATTTATTACCCAATTTAAAGCAGATTTTCTGCTTTTTCCTGTTGTACCCTCCTCCCCTTTAATCACTTTTAGGTCACTAACATGATTAAGATGATTGATGTACTAGAACAAAATCTAGTTCAAAACTTTATCCATTCCCTTTCTGCTCAAACTGAACATTTAGATGAGCTTATCGAAGGTATTTTAAAAGCTTCAGATCATGACTTTGAACATGCCATGAATGATTTTTTCAAAACCAATGATGCATCAGAAGTCGCACAAGCGCTTGATATTCACCAAGAACGATTAGATGCAATTCAATCAGGCTTAGCAATGAAAAAAGAAAATATTGCTGATACTGCAAAAATTGTTGCGCTCTGTCTGGCACTTGAAACCAATGCATTAGACCAAGTTGAAATTGCAGATAGTCTGGAAGATTATCCAGTTTAATTTACCCCAATCCAAAAATGCCTCGATACCGAGGCATTTTTTTTGTCTAATGACTAAAATTTAATTAGAATATTTTTTTATAACTCATTTCAATAATCATCTATTCAACAAACAAATATGCATATCCCAGAAACATAAATTAATTCAAATGGTTAAACCAATATTTTTTACATTTCATATTTTAAGAAGTCAATATCTGTTTTTCTTTTTTGTGCTTTCACCCTAAAAAATATACATATCTAGCTCTGTGTTTCTCTTTGAGTTTTATGGGGTATATATGAAAGTTTTTAGCAAAAAAATGACACGCTTAGTTTCCACCTTAGCCTTAAGTTTAACCGCAACGTATTCTTTTGCAGCCATCCCAACAACATTGAAATTAGACTATGCCTATTACGCCCCAACAAGTTTAGTGGTTAAAGAACAAAAGCTGTTAGAAAAAGCCTTACCCAAAACCGAGGTCAAATGGGTATTTAGCCAAGGCAGTAACCGTTCACTTGAATATTTAAACAGTGGCAGTATCGATTTCGCCTCGACTGCGGGTTTAGCAGCAGTATTGAGTCGTGCCAATGGCAGTCCGATTAAAACGGTTTATATCCAAAGCCAGCCAGAATGGACTGCATTAGTCGTAGCTAAAAACTCAGCAATCAAATCCTTAAAAGACCTCAAAGGGAAAAAAATTGCTGCAACGAAGGGTACAGACCCATTCTTATTCACTCTTCAAGCACTTGAAACGGTTGGCTTAAATAAACGCGATGTGCAATTGGTACATCTACAGCATCCAGATGGAAAAACAGCTTTAGAACGTGGTCAGGTAGATGCTTGGGCTGGTCTTGATCCACTGATGGCGTCTGCACAATTGCAAACAGGTGCAAAACTGCTCTATCGCAATATCGCTTTCAATAGTTACAGTGTGTTAAGTGTAAAAGATCAATTTAGCACCCAAAGCCCAGAAGCAGTTGAGGCTGTAATTAAAGCTTATGAACAAGCACGTAAATGGGCAAAAGCCAATCCAGATAAGCTAGCAGAATTATTAGCACGTGAAGCAAAATTGCCACTTGAAGTGGCGAAGTTGCAATTGAGTCGAACTAATCTAGATCAAAATATTCCAACCGCGAAACATCTTAATGCGCTAAAGAAAGCAGGCACTATTTTGACTGAAGAGGAATTGGTTCGAAAAGGAACTAATGTAAATCAAGTTGTGGATCAACTATTTGACAGCAAATATGCGCAAAAGGTCATTGGCAAGGTTGCTGAGAAGTAATGACAAGGTCTACACATACTCAATCGATGCACAGACAATCAAATGTACATATAGCGCAGGCGGGTTTATACAAACCTGCCTTTAAGGCCAATGTTTTAAAATGGGTCAAAGGAATTACGATTCCGTTGTTGTTCATTTTATTATGTGAGTATTTAGTTCGTTTTGGATGGATTGAGTCTTATCTTCTCCCTGCCCCAAGTAGCTTAGTTAGCTCATTCAAGGAGCTTGCCGCAGGTGATTTATTTACCCATATTTATACCAGCACTTGGCGCGTATTTTTAGGATTTTTTATTGGTAGCTTATTGGGGCTAATTTTTGCACTTGCAGTGGGTTTAAACAAACACATTGAGGAATTTTTAGAACCTACATTTTCAGCAATCAAATCTATTCCAAGCCTTGCTTGGATTCCGTTATTGCTTTTGTGGTTAGGCATTGATGAAGCCTCCAAAATTACTTTAATCGCGATTGGTGCATTCTTTCCCACCTATACCAATAGCGTATCTGCCATACATGGTGTTGATACAAAGTTGTTAGAAGTGGCAAAAGTATACCGTCTGACCTATCTACAAACTATCTTCCAAATTGTTCTGCCTGCTGCATCTCCTGGAATTCTCGTTGGACTAAGAAATAGTTTAAGCCTAGCGTGGATGTTTATGATTGCAGCAGAACTGATTGCAGCTACACAAGGTATCGGTTATCTGCTCAGTGATGGTCGAGAAACCTCACGGCCCGATATTGTGATTATTGCGATTATCTTGCTGGCTGTCCTCGGTAAAATCACAGACAGTCTAATGAAATTGATTGAAAACTGGTTTTTACGTTGGAGAACTTAAACCATTCAGATACGGCTTTTGATCAGCCGTATTTTTTTAAATTGCTTATTTGCAACTTGCATTTCTGCTTTTCTCTATGAAACACTGTCACAGTAATATTTAGGTAGACAGTATGATCATTCGAGATAAAAGTAACAGCTTCGCACTTCTCTTTGCTTGGCACGGCACCATTCTTCCCAAAGTCTTACCCGCATTAACCTTTGTTGTGCTGATCTCGACAGTTCTGGTTTACCTATCATCACATCACTATTTTACAATTCCTGCTGTACCAGCAATTGGATTTACCGTGTTCGGCATTATCCTCTCTATTTTCTTAAGTTTCAGGAATACTGCTTGCTATGATCGTTGGTGGGAAGGTCGTAAACTCTGGGGTTCATTGATTGCAACATCACGACACCTTTCTCGTGATACTCATGTTTTAAAAGAAAGCCAGCGTAAAGTTTTAATGTATCGTGTGATGCTTTTTACCTGTTTATTAAGAAATCGCTTACGCAATCAAAACCAATCCATTAATTTTTATAATAATAAAGTCGATTTAGATGAATTGACCTTTAACCAGCTGAAAAATCACCTCAATGCCTCACAATTTGTTTTAGAAGAAATTCAAAAATCTTTAGTTCAATCACTTAAAGCAGGTGAAATTTCTGACATTATCTATCAGGGTTTAAACCAACATATTGTTGCACTTGGTAATATTCAGGCCGGATGTGATCGTATTTTAAGTACCCCCCTGCCTTATTCCTATTCAGTCTTATTACATCGTACAGTATATTGTTTTTGCTTGATTCTACCATTTAGCTTAGAAGCTAGCTTAGGTATTTGGACACCTGTTATCGTCAGTTTAATTGCTTATTTATTTTTAGGTCTAGATGCTTTGAGTGCCCAGCTTGAAGAACCATTTGGCCTACAAGAAAATGATTTACCTTTAGATTCGATTACCCGTTTAATTGAAAGAGAAATGCTCAGCTCTTTAGGTGAGGAACTGTTAGAGCCAATTCAATTGGTTAAAAGTAATTTGACTTAAGCTATTTTTCTAAAGCTCAACTTCAAAATATAAAAATACATCGAATTCTTTTAAAGTTTATTGTGCGTTAAAAAAGACTTTGTTGATTGAGCAATCACTGCAACCCAACAAAGTCTTTTTAAAACAACAATCCAATTCTAATTTATCCATTGACCTAAAGTCACACGATCATTTCCACCATAATCTTTAACAGTTCTGACCTGTTTAAAACCAGCACCTTTAAAAATGTTTTGAACTGCTTCAGCTTGATCATAACCATGCTCAAGTACAATCCAGCCTTGTGTTGCCAACCATTTTTTACCTTGCTGAATAATATGCTCAATATCCGCCAAACCATGCTGTTGGGCAACCAAAGCACGTTCAGGCTCAGAAGCGAGATGCTGCATATGTTCATCATCAACATCGATATAGGGTGGATTCGAAACAATCACATCAAAAAATTGACGATTCAAAGCTTTAAACCAACTTCCTAAGAAAAATTTGACCTGCCCTAAGTCATGCTTTTCAGCATTATGTAGAGCAACTTCTAGAGTTGGTTCATAGATATCTGTGGCAATAATAGACCAATTAGGACGCTCACTCGCCAGTGATAATGCAATTGCACCTGTACCTGTACCTAAATCAACCATACGAGTATCTTCAGGCAAATCAAGATTTAAAACTGTTTCAACCAAGACCTCAGTATCTGGACGAGGAACTAAAGTATCTTTGCTAACCGTTAAATCCAAAGTCCAAAATGGTTGTGAGCCAGTCACATAAGCCAATGGTTCACCAGCAGCAATCCGCGCTAAACCGTTAACATATTGCTGTTCTTGCTCAACCGTTAATTCTTGCGTAGATTTAAGTGACAAATCAAATGCATCAATTTTTAAAATATGCTCAAGTAACCAAGCATTTTCTTGACGCTCGTAACTTTCAGCTTCTCCACGTAAGGCCAAAGCCTTTGCAATATTCATTAACCACCATTTTGTTGTGCAAGCATCGCCAACTGATCTGCTTGATATTCGCGATGTAAACTGTCAAGTAGCTCAGTCAAATCACCTTCCATTACTGCATCTAACTTGTATAAAGTTAAATTAATACGGTGATCTGTCATACGACCTTGTGGATAGTTATATGTGCGGATACGTTCCGAACGATCCCCGGAACCCACCAAGTCACGGCGCATTTCAGAAGTTGCTGCATCGGCAGCAGCGCGTTTCGCATTTTCTAAACGTGAAGCCAATAATGCCATCGCTTTTGCTTTGTTTTTATGCTGTGAACGTTCATCCTGACATTCCACAACAGTACCTGTTGGAAGATGGGTAATACGTACAGCAGAATCCGTTTTGTTAATGTGCTGACCACCCGCACCAGAAGCACGGTAAGTATCAATACGTAAATCCGCAGCATTAATCTCTACAGTAGTGTCTACATCAACTTCTGGAAGAATTGCCACAGTACAAGCTGAAGTATGGACGCGGCCTTGTGACTCAGTAGCTGGAACACGTTGAACACGATGCGCTCCACTTTCAAACTTCAAACGACCGTAAACACCTTCACCATTCACTAGACAGATAATTTCTTTATATCCGCCATGTTCGCCTTCATTTTCAGATAAGATTTCAATACGCCAGTTTTGAGTTTCAGCATATTTACTATACATACGGAATAAATCACCCGAGAAAATCGCAGCTTCATCACCACCTGTACCCGCACGGATTTCCAAATATGCTGAGTTGGCATCATTGGGATCTTTAGGAATCATGAGAATATTCAACTCACTTTCGAGTCGTTCAATTAAAGCTTTGTTCTCTTTGATTTCCTCAACAGCCATATCCTTAAAATCTGGATCAGTTAACATAGCTTCTGCGGTTTCAATATCTTCTTCAGCTTGCTTGTACTTTTTCCAGACATCAGTAATTTCGGATAAATCATTATGCTCACGGGACAAATTACGAAAACGCTTATTGTCTGAAATGACTTCAACATCTGCTAATAATGCTTCTAACTCTTCATGTCGATCACAAAGTTGGTCTAATCGTAAACGTAACGATTCTTTCATTTTAAATACATTCTCAATCTAAGCCTCACCAAAAACATCGAGCTTTATAACAGCCCATTTAAAATTGGTAAGAAAATTCTAAAATTGTGCCTAGTTTACCGATTCTGCCATTTAAATGACACATTTATATAAGAACCATCAAAATAAGCAGTAGAATTTATAGCAAGATGATCAACATGATTTTTGATTAGATGTTTGTTTTCTCCATTATTCATGCTATTTGTTGACTAATATGGGTGTTTTAAATTCACTTTTAATAGAAAATATACATTCAGATACCAAACGCTATCAATTTTCAGATTCCTCTCCACATTTTTTGGAAAAATTTTTGTTACATTTGCCACATCGAATATAGATAGAACTGTCCAAATAAGGACATGGAGCAACACATGAAATTTAATACGATCATATTAAGCACTATATTAGCAGTAACTTCAGTATTGACAGTAAGTGCCCATGCTGACAACTCAACACGTATTGCAGCAACTTCTGCTCTAGGTAGTGTCGTTGGTACTGCAGTAGGTAAACAAATTGGTGGTAACACTGGCGCAATGATTGGTTCAGCAGTAGGTGGTGCAGGTGGTGCTGCAGCATCAACCAATAGAAAAGACCGTACTGCGGCTGCAATCGGTGGTGGTTTAGGTGGCGTTGGTGGCTATACCGTCGGTAAAAATATGGGTGGTACCACAGGTGGTTATATTGGTGCTGCTGCTGGTGCGGCGGGTGGTTCGGTTCTCGGAAAAAAAGTTTCTCAAGACCGCCATGCAGATCAACGTAAGTACAATAAAAAGTACTACAAAAAACACCGTCGTCATCACTAATTGATCCGTGAATGATATCAAGCACCTTCGGGTGCTTTTTTATTTTTCATATTACTCTGCTCCGTTTTCTTCAACTTCTTTTTCAAAAAAAATGACCTGCATATTTAAAAATGAGAAGTAAGTCTTTGTATAAATAAAAGTTTAAGTAAAGATTGATGCGCAGAAACATTATTTTATTCAGAAAATGCAATTATATTTTTAAAGCCTCTAGCTTGAATATCTTCACATAATTTGATTGCAGCTTCTTTTATCTAGCCCTTTCGCCTTTCTTGTTTTAGTAAACGAAATCCTAATTCAACGGTTTGATTACCATTCAATACGCATTTTCCAAAACCACAATATCCAATAATTTGCTAAGTTGCTTTTAAGAAAATCGCCATTTTTGCATAGCCATATTCTTTATAATGTTTCTCAATCTCCCAAAATCGCCCTATGGCAGACTCAGTCGTTAAAACCCCATTGGGAGAAAAAGCCATAAAATCTTCATCCTGAAATAAAGCAGAGATTTCCAATAAATCTTTTTCCATAAATGGTTTTAAAATTAAACGTTCAGTTTCGATCATTTGTCTTTAGCCCGAGCGATTCTTCATATTTATTCACATATCACTATCACGTTTCGTTATAGTCAAACCCCCTAATTATTTATACAAATGATTTTCATCCAGTCATTGATCATCAATGAAGCTAATGTTTTTTGTATGAAATCGAGAAGTTTTGGCTATGAATAAGTTTTTGTATTTGTGAATCCTAGATGGTTATCCTACCGTGTGGCGACATGGATGTCGCCGTTGGGCGGGGGTATATGAGCAAAAATAAAGCACTGCTTTGTTTGCAGCGCAAGAGCCCTGTTAAACGGAAGATTTTTATCATCTTTTCATATCTGAAAAGTGAGGCAACGCCTACGTAAAGGTATTTAAACTTTGAATGTAAGGTGTGGCATTGCAAGCTTTTTATCATCAAACAATTTATTTTCCATACAATTGATTTAATTAAAAATGCTAATTAAGAGAAATTATATTCTTGTATATAAGTTTTTTAATAGGTTGACTGTATGTTATGGCTATACATTGGTAGAGCTGCATCTCAAAAGATATTTTAATATTAAAATATCATCATGATTATTACGACAACAATATTCCCCTCATAAGATCAACATAAACTAATCATGAATAAATTAATCAGCCAAATATACAATCCACACACAAAACAGAGAAATTGCTTACATTCAAATCCATAATTATTGCTAAATGTTTCGTTATTCTAGCCTCAAGTTAAAGAATTCGAAGAAGCTTCGATCAGGAGTTTAAAATGAAATTACAAGCAATCCTTGGTGCAACTGTAATTGCAGCAACAATGATGACGACTGCACATGCAGGCAACTCAACCAATACAGCATTAACATCTGCACTTGGTGGTGTGGTGGGTGCTGCAATTGGGCAACAAATGGGTGGTTCAACAGGTGCGATGATTGGTTCTGCAATCGGTGGTGGTGTTGGCGCAGGCGCTTCATCAAATAAACGTGACCGTAATGGTGCGATCATCGGTGGCGCTTTAGGTAGTGCTGGTGGTTATACCGTAGGTCGTAATGTGACGGGAACTTCAACTGGTGGCTATATTGGCGCAGGTCTTGGTGCTGCAGGTGGTTCGGCATTAGGTCAAAAAGTCAGTGACGACCGTCGTTATGATGACCGCTATGACAGCCGTTATGGACGTTACAATGATCGTTATGATCGTAGCGGTTATCGTAATGTTGATTATCGCTATAATGACCGTGGATATCGCAAAGACAATGGCAATCATTATGGTCACTACAAAAACAAAAACCGTTGGAATAACTGGAAAAATTAATTTCATTGCAAAATTAATATCCAATTATTTAAATCAAGCACCTTCGGGTGCTTAATTTTTTTGGATAATAAAATCAACATTAAAAGCACTAAATATCGACAATTTTCGATATACATTTGCACACTTATATCGTATTATTTCGATATATATTATTTTCGAGTTTAAAAATGTCGTCTTTAACAGATACCGCATTAAAGAATACGAAGTTCTCTATCCTAGAACTCGCACCTGTTCGAGAAGATCAAACAGTTGAGTTTTCACTTAAGCATGCATTGCAACTTGCCCAGCATGCAGAACAGTTGGGCTTTGATCGCCTTTGGTTAGCTGAACATCATAATATGGACGGTATCGCCAGCTCCGCAACTGCTGTATTGCTGGGTTACATCTTAGCCAATACAAAAAATATTAAAGTGGGCTCGGGAGGGATTATGTTACCCAACCATGCACCTTTAGTGGTTGCTGAACAGTTTGGTACCTTGGCAACACTCTATCCA
Organism: Acinetobacter sp. LipI_19; assembly: GCF_058242925.1. Taxonomy (NCBI): domain Bacteria; kingdom Pseudomonadati; phylum Pseudomonadota; class Gammaproteobacteria; order Moraxellales; family Moraxellaceae; genus Acinetobacter; species Acinetobacter sp. LipI_19. The sequence goes on along the minus strand of NZ_JBZAYK010000001.1, from coordinate 1,117,632 downwards.
AATCGTATTGAACTCGGCTTAGGTCGTGCGCCCGGAACAGATCCAACCACCATGCGTGCATTAAGACGTGGTCGTCAAGAAACAGAAGAGCAATTTCCACAAGATGTTTTAGAAATTTTAAGCTATTTCGCCGACGCAGTGCCTCAGCAAAGAATTAAAGCAACACCAGGGCAAGGTACGCATGTGCCTGTGTGGCTTTTAGGATCGAGTCTTTTTAGCGCACAACTGGCGGCTAAATTAGGACTTCCTTATTCATTTGCCTCACATTTTGCACCGAGAATGTTAGGCCAAGCCATTCAGCTCTATCGTGAAAATTTTGAACCATCCGCCTATTTAAATAAACCGTTTGTATCTATGGGGGTTCCTACTGTCGTTGCCCAAACCGATGAGGAAGCAGAGTATCTAGCCACAAGTGTGTATCAACGTATTCTTGCATTACTGACAGGGCAAAGTTTAAAACTGAAACCGCCTATAGCAACAATGGAAGGCCGGTGGTCTGCATCAGAGAAAATTTCCGTACAAAACTTCTTAGGTATGGCGCAAATTGGCTCACCAGATACAGTGAAAAATGGTCTAAAGCAACTTTTAGAAAAATATCAGGTAGATGAATTTATTTTCACTTGCGATATTTATGATACTCAGAAGCGCCTAGACAACTTTAGTTTATTGATGGATTTAAAAAAATAATACAAATCAATCATGTTTTCCTCTTTACCAAAATGAAATGACAAATTTCATTTTGGTTTTTTTTGATTAAACTGCCCTATAGCTTAAATATCCAATTGATTTAAAATACTATTTACTATTTTCCACACTTAAACTTTATTTGAATTAGCTCTCATAAATTGAAAAGATTTGCCATCTCATTTCAAATCAGCATAATAGAACATATAAAAATCAGTAAAATAGTAATAAGGAACAACAATGAACCAATATATCAATAAACCCACCCCTGCTTTTATTGCAGTCAGTTGGGTGGCTTTGCTTGCTGGTGCGGCGGCCTACTGTGTCGGTTTATTCAATGCACAAATTCTATTAAATGAAAAAGGCTATTATTTAATCCTGATCCTTTATGGTCTATTTTCTGCTGTTTCACTGCAAAAAGTTGTTCGGGATAAACTTGAAGGTCAGCAAGTGACAGCAATTTATTATGGATTGTGCTGGGCTTCCGTGGTGATCTGTATTGTTCTGCTCGCATTGGGTTTATGGAATGCGACGATGACACTCAGTGAGAAAGGCTTTTATATCATGGCTTTTTTACTTAGCCTCTTCGGTGCTGTTGCTGTACAAAAGAATATTCGAGACTTGGAATATCTCAGAACTCATTCACAGCCTGAACTGCCTCAGCCCCACCCTGTTCAGCAAGTTGAGGTTAAAGAACTAGAAACACCTGAAGATAAATTTTAATTGTTAAACAATCTATTGCTCCAAATGATAAGGCTTGTCCTTTTATGACAAGTCTTTCTTTTTATCTCAATCACTTAGCTAAATTTTCACTTTCAAAATCAAATCATTACTGCGTTGATATTTTTCATCATTCCACAATGAATATCTTTGCCAATTGATTCACAGAGATATTAAATAAAATGCAATGAAATCCTTATTTTTGATAGATTTGCTATGGCTTCAATTGACTTAGAAAAAATGTTAGATAAAGTCAAAAATACACAATGGACTTTATCCGATATTGATTGGGATGCACCAGGTCGAGAGCTGGTTACAGTCGAACAATGGCCAAAACTTAAAGACTTTATGGCAGATCTGATGTGGATTGAACATGTCGGTGCTCGTGCATTTTCAGCAATGTCAAAAAAAGCTCCAACGGCAACTTTACGTGAAATGTACGCCATCTTCCATGCTGAAGAACAACGCCATGCCAATGCAGAAATGGCGCTTATGAAACGCTGGGGAATGTTAGATGGTGATATCCCTAAACCAAATAAAAATTTACGTTTAATTATTGAATGGCTGGATACCTATGCCGATGAAATGCCTTTTTATATTTTAGGCGCAGTAATTCCCATGCTTGAAGTTGCTTTGGATGGCGCTTTATGCACCTTTTTATTGGATACTGTAGATGATCCAGTTTGCCACCAAGCCTTTGAACTGATTAACGGTGATGAAGCACGGCATTTAGGGGTAGGTTTCAGTGTGATGGAAGCACAAGGGATCAATAAAAGCGTTATTGAGCTTGCCCAAATGGCTGCAAGGGTAATCGACCCACGTTTGATGCTCGGTATTTTGGCTTACTTACCACTGATCAATAAAATGCGTGACAATGTTATTAAGCTCGGGCTTCCCGAAGAAAAATTATATGCAGCAATGAATAAATTTTCGAAAATTGGCGGAAGAACAGTAGAGGGACGCCGTAACCCGTGGTTTCAAATCATTCAATTTCATGGCAAAAATGTAGTAGATCGCAATAAGAAATGGTTCCATATTCCGATTGATGCCATGGTTAGCGTGACTGACAAGATTCCTGAAAAGTCTTTACCTAAAGTTCCAAGTTGGATATATCAATTAACATCTGAACCCACTGCGACCAATTAATATAAAAAGGAAATAATATGCTCGACAGGAAAAAGAGTCAAAATGAAGGTTTTTTTCAAAATCAGCCGGAATTTTTTAAGCATTATAAAGGTAAAATTATTGCATCTACCGAGATTAAACTCATCGATTTTACAGGTTTAAACGTGGCAATTATCGGTGCAAACCAACTTACAGTCACACATCTTAGCCATGTTTTAAACAGTGCTGAATTTGTAAAAGTTTTTCAAATCATACCCTCTTTTATCTTACCGCAAACTGAAAAAGGTGTCCAAAAGCTAATCTCACACCCTTTGATCATCAAAAACCGTCGATTATTTAATCATCGTGTTAAATCAATGTTGGCGATTCGTTATCTAGAATCGCAAGTTCAGGAACAATGGTTAAAACGTCAATTGATGCCGAACTCTGCGCTAAAGAATAAAGTATTTTTAAAATCAGATAGCTACTATACAGCGGTGCAACGTAAAAACTGTAAATTAATCACTTGGCCAGTCGTTAAAATTACTGAGCATGCCGTACAAAGTATGGAAGGAATTGAACATTTAGTGGATGTGATTATTACTACTTACGAATAATAGGTTTAGAAGATTCGAGTTTAAGAGGCTTTTTAGCCTCTTTTATTTTTTAGATTAACTATTATTTGACAACACCACTATAACGATAACCCTGTGGAGTCTTTTGGTAACGTAAATAGTTATTGGTCAATTTTCCTGAAGCATTCACCACTAATATATCTATATTTTTTAAATCTTTTGACATACGGATAAAATCATCAGCAGAATGTTCCCATCCCTGACAATCATTTTCAATACCAATTGAATCAAGTTTTTGAGTTTTGGTTTCAAAAATGGGTTGCGCGACAAATTTGCCGTTATTCAACACAAAGGAGTGAATCCGATAGCCCCTTGAACAGGTACTATTAATAAATAGACTGGTGACCAAATAAACATCTTGATTTTTAATTTTGACTTGCACAATTTTATCGATAAATCCAACTTGAGATAACTCTTGGGAAGCAAAAGCATTGCTTTGTTTCACTTGAATTAAACTATATGGTTCTCTCATCGTTCCCCCAGCAGAAACGTCCATCGTATAAAATTTGATTTTTCGATCAGGACTGTAATGGATATCCAGCATATTTTTCTCAGTGAGTTTTGCAAACGAATATGCAAAACTAGATGAATCATTTTTTATTTTATTTTCAATTTCACTAGAAATTTTTTCATTGTACTGATCACATTCACCACGCCCTGAACAGGTTTTTTGATAGTATTTTTCAACCAAACCATTTTCAAAGTTGCTCAATGATTCAACATTGGTTTGTTGTGCAAATATACTTTGTACACTTACAAGCATGAAAAATGAACTTATTTTTAATATCTTATTCATATAACAAATCACACTATAAAAAATAATAAACATAAAAGAAAAAGAGCCAAATTTGATTCAGCTCACTACTGTCCTTACATTACAATACACATCAAAAAACATAATAATGGATTATCCAATACGACGTTTAAGCCCAGTCATCTGTAAAACACGTGTTGAAATCTCTTCAATCGACATCTCTGAAACATTTAAATATTTAATCCCTTCAGAAATATAGATTCCCTCGACTGCGCGTAGCTCCATCTGACACTGTGAAAAGCTCGCATAGCGACTATTAGCTTTACGTTCAGAACGAATTGCGACTAAACGTTCAGCATCAATCATCAGGCCAAATAGTTTATTTTTATGCTCCTTCAATACTGCAGGTAAGCGGTTATCGTCCAAATCTTCTTCGGTCAATGGGTAGTTTGCAACCCGAATACCAAACTGTAAAGATAAATAAATTGAAGTGGGTGTTTTACCAGAACGCGATACACCGATCAAAATTAAATCAGCTTTATCATAATGGCGTGTACGTGCGCCATCATCATTATCTAAAGCAAAATGAACAGCATCAATACGTGCTTTATACGACTCAGAATCAGTCACTGCATGTGTTTGTCCGACTAAAGTTGTAGGCGGAGTACCTAAAACGTCGGACAACTTACTGATAAGCCCTTCAAAAACATCAAGATTCACAGCATTTGCAGTGTTAATAATATCTCGAACATAAGGATCAACCAAAGTATCGAATACCAAGGGTTGTTGACCATCTTTATCCGCCCTTTTATTGATTTCTTCGACCACATTCATTGCAGCTTCTTCAGAGGTAATATAGGGAATAATATGGATATCAAACTTTACATGAGGAAATTGCGCTAATAATGAATGCCCAAGGGTTTCAGCCGTAATCGCTGTACCATCAGAAATAAAAAATACGCTCCGCTTTATTTGGTTACTTTCTGACATTAAAAATCTCCTCAAACATTTGTCTTAGCGATGTATAATCTTTATAGTAAGCCCATCTTACATGACTATCACTTAGTTGAATCAAAATGCTAAGTTTTTTGTTATAATTTCATGCCAAGATAGTGATTAATACTGCATAAGTGGAGTAACAACTTTGGAAGCACGCGTAATCGGTCTGGAAAAACTAGGTAAACACGACGTTGAGATCGTGGGTGGTAAAAACTCTTCACTTGGGGAAATGATCAGTCATTTAGCAAATGCTGGCGTATCTGTTCCAGGTGGATTTGCAACGACTGCTGATGCATATCGCGAATTCCTAGAGCAAAGTGGCCTAAATGCTAAAATCAATGCAGAACTTGCAGCATTAAATGTAGATGATGTAATCGCACTTGCAGAAACTGGTGCAAAAATCCGTCAATGGATTGTAGAAACTCCACTTACTACAGGTCTAGAGACTGAAGTTCGCGAAGCATTTGCTGCCCTTTCTAATGGTAATCCTGACATTGCTGTTGCGGTACGTTCTTCTGCAACTGCTGAAGACTTACCAGATGCTTCATTTGCGGGTCAACAAGAAACGTTCTTAAACATTCGTGGAATCGACAACGTTCTCATCGCAATTAAAGAAGTTTTTGCTTCACTTTATAATGACCGTGCCATTGCTTACCGTGTACACCAAAATTTTGCACATGATATTGTTGCGCTTTCTGCTGGTATTCAGCGTATGGTTCGCTCTGAAACAGGCGCTGCAGGTGTAATGTTTACACTTGATACAGAATCTGGTTTCCGTGAAGCAGTATTTATTACTGCTTCTTACGGTTTAGGAGAAATGGTTGTACAAGGTGCAGTAAACCCTGACGAATTCTATGTTTCTAAGCCACTTCTAAGAAATGGCAAACATGCCGTCATTCGCCGTAATCTTGGTTCTAAACACCAAAAAATGATTTATGGTGAAGAAGGTGCTGCGGGTAAATCTGTTGTCGTTGTAGATGTTGAAAAAGCAGATCGTCAACAATTTGCTTTAAATGATTTAGAGCTTCAAGAACTTGCTAAACAAGCATTGATCATTGAAGAACATTATCAAGCACCTATGGATATCGAATGGGCAAAAGACGGTGATGATGATCAAATCTATATCGTTCAAGCACGCCCTGAAACGGTAAAAAGCCGTGAGAATGTCGGCACAATGGAACGTTACCTCCTTAAACAGAAAGGTACGGTTCTTTGTGAGGGTCGTTCAATTGGTCAACGTATTGGTTCTGGTAAAGTTCGTATCGTTACTTCGATTAAAGAAATGGATAAAGTACAAGAAGGTGATGTCCTTGTATCAGACATGACTGACCCAGATTGGGAACCAGTGATGAAACGTGCTGCTGCAATTGTAACTAACCGTGGTGGTCGTACTTGTCATGCTGCAATTATTGCACGTGAACTTGGTGTTCCTGCTATCGTAGGTTGTGGTAATGCAACAGAAGTGCTTGTAGATGGTCAGGAAGTCACTGTTTCTTGTGCCGAAGGTGACACAGGCTTTATTTATGAAGGTGCATTGGATTTCGAAATTCAACGTAATTCTATCGAATCTATGCCTAAACTACCGTTCAAAATTATGATGAACGTCGGTAACCCTGACCGTGCATTTGACTTTGCTCAAATTCCAAACGAAGGGATTGGTCTTGCACGTTTAGAATTCATCATCAACCGTATGATTGGTGTACATCCAAAAGCTTTGTTAAACATTGACAGCCTACCACGCGAAACACGTGCAGCAGTTCTAGCACGTACAGCAGGTTATGCATCACCGATTGAATTCTACGTTGAAAAATTGGTTGAAGGTATTTCTACACTTGCAGCCGCATTTGCTGACAAACCTGTAATTGTTCGTATGTCTGACTTTAAGTCAAATGAATACGCAAACTTGATTGGCGGTAAGCTTTACGAGCCTGAAGAAGAAAACCCAATGCTTGGTTTCCGTGGTGCAAGTCGTTATGTATCTGATAACTTCCGTGACTGCTTCGAACTCGAATGTCGTGCATTGAAAAAAGCACGTGATGAAATGGGTTTAACCAACATTCAAATCATGATTCCTTTTGTACGTACAGTATCTGAAGCGAAACGTGTTATTGAATTATTGGCTCAGAATGGTCTTAGACGTGGTGAGAATGGTCTTAAAGTAATCATGATGTGTGAATTACCAACAAACGCATTACTTGCTGAACAGTTCCTTGAACACTTCGATGGATTCTCTATTGGTTCAAATGACTTAACCCAGTTAACACTTGGTTTAGACCGTGACTCTGGTATTGTTTCTCACTTATTTGATGAACGTGATCCAGCAGTTAAAGCATTACTTTCTATGGCAATTCATGCTTGCCGTAAAGCCGGTAAATATGTAGGTATCTGTGGTCAAGGTCCTTCTGATCACCCTGATCTTGCAAAATGGTTAATGGAACAAGGAATTGAATCTGTTTCATTAAACCCAGACTCAGTTTTAGATACTTGGTTCTTCCTTGCTGAAGAAAAGATTAAACAGTCTTAATCTAATCAGTTAAAAAAGACCCTCAAGCAGGGTCTTTTTTATGTACATTTTTTAAAATTTTGAATTAAGCTATATCAAAGATCTAGTTCAAATTTTCTTACTTTCAGCACAGATATCAATCACTCGATACATGATCGTAAGTTAAAGTTTTCTTCACTTAGGTTAAATGTTAGACCCAGTTTTACAATCAACCCTCTTCTATTAGATAAGTTAAATTTTCTTGATATTTTAAGATTTCGTGTAAATTTAATGTTAATACATTCAAAAATCTAGTATACATAGTGGTTTAAAAAAGTAGGTGAACAAAGTTGCGATTGTGTTCATTTTCATCTACCAATTATGTACTTTTAGATTTATTTTGAGAATTGAGTTTTATGCAAATTTACTTGGCGAGAAATAACCAACAAGCAGGTCCGTATTCAATTGAACAACTGAATCAAATGCTTGCAAGCCAGCAAGTGCTTCTAACGGATTTAGCTTGGCATCAAGGATTAACAGAATGGAAAGCGCTTGGTGAACTTACACAAGGTAAACTCGTTTATGAACCTATTGGTTATGTCTCTCCGACATTATCTACTAGTGAACAAATTGATCCTCAACAAAACCCTGCAATCAAAAATATTAAAATTGAAAAAAGTACAAAAAGAATCACTAAAGCAGCCCCAGTAGGCAAACGAATTTCAGCTAAACTTGTAGATTTTGCCCTATTATTTTTACCGCAAATTATGGCTATCGCTTACTTCATGCCAGAAGATGCGGTCAAAGTTGCTTCAGACGGTTTCTCAGTAGAAAACCAAGTTAAAATTGCAGAAATGATTAGCCAAAGTATGCCAGCTTATCTCAATATTGGTTTGATGGTATTTGTACTCATTCTCTTGATCACTCAATGTTTTATGATTACTAAATTTGGGCAATCTATTGGCAAAAAAATATTCAAACTACAGATTGTTGATGTAAATACCAATCAATTACCAGGTTCTTTAAGAGGCTTTTTTGTTCGTTCATTCTTATTTCTCATTCTGTCACAAATTATGAATATATTGCCGCTTATCGCCATCATTTTCATTGTTGATTTGTTTATGTTTTTCTCTAAAGAGAATTATGCATTGCATGATCGTATTTCTAAAACCAAAGTTATTGATCTTTCAGAATAATTCAAATGGCGGTTATACCGCCATTTTTTATAGCTAAACATTCAGAAATTAATAATTTATGTTTTTGTTTTCTTTATAATTCCGACTAAAAGTCTCAGGTATTTTTACATCAATATATTCATTCTCTATGTATAGCTAAGTTTGCCGATATGAGGCATAATGCCCTACAACGTAGCGGTGTCAGATCATTGAGAATGTTTTCTATTTAGAAATAATAGTCATTTTCAATCATGCGGCACTTTAATCGCTATCCCATATTTATATAGGGAATGGGACTCTTCACCGAGGTTGTAAAATGAGACAAACGACTTTAGCTGTATTGTCTTTATCTGCGATCACCGCACTCTTAACTGGGTGTGGTGGTGATATAGTACTTCTAAACTCTAAAGGTCCAGTCGCTGAAGGTCAAAGTAGCCTGATGATGACTGCGATTTACTTAATGTTATTGGTCGTAATTCCTTCGATCTTAATGGCATTGTGGTTTGGTTGGAAATATCGCGCGTCAAATAAAGATGCAGACTATAAACCTACATGGGCACACTCTACTGCGATTGAAATTGTAGTATGGGGTATCCCATGTATTATTATTGCTATTCTTGCGTATTTAACATGGTGGGGTTCACACAAATATGACCCTTATAGACCGTTAACAAATACTCAAGGTCAGATGGAAGAACATTTAAAAATTCAAGCAGTCGCTGAACAGTTTAAATGGGTGTTTATCTATCCTGAACAACAAATAGCTACAATTAACGAAGTTCGTTTCCCAGTCAATAAACCAATTGAATTTCAAATCACTTCTAACTTTACAATGAACTCTTTCTTCATTCCTAAGTTAGCAGGTCAGGTTTATGCTATGGCGGGTATGCAAACTAAGTTACATATGCTTGCAGAACACCCAAGTCCAGCAGACGGCTACCGTGGATTCTCAGCGAACTATAGCGGTTACGGCTTTACGCAAATGCGTTTTAGAGCTCATGCTGTTTCAGATGCTGACTTCAACACTTGGGTAGACGCTATTAAAGCAGGTAAAGGTACTTCAATTAATCCTGAAGCGATCCAAAAAACCACGCTTGATGCGACAGAATTTGCTACGCTCAAAGATGGTGATCGTTCTAAACACCAAATTGAAGCAATGCTGAACAATGCGCATACTCCTGAAGAAATTAAAGCTGCACACGAAGCTGAACGTAAAGGTCCATTCCCTACTAAGCCTCATCCTGTGACTTATTATTCTTCAGTTACGCCTGACTTGTTCAAAAGCATCATCAACACTTACATGAGCAACTACCATGGTGCAGACCATGCAGGCGCTGAACATGCAGGTGCTGAACATGCAACTGCTTCTGTAGGGGAATAAGACATGTCTTTGTTATTAGGTAAACTCAATTGGGATGCAATCCCTAAAGAGCCGATTGTACTTGTAACAATGGTCATTATGGCTCTTGGTGCAATTGCAGTTTTCGGTGGTATCACCTATTTCAAAAAATGGGGTTACCTCTGGAATGTATGGTTTAAATCTGTAGACCATAAAAAAATTGGTATTATGTATATTCTTGTGTCTGTTGTGATGCTACTTCGTGGCTTCGCTGATGCAATCATGATGCGTCTTCAACTGTTCCTTGCAAAAGGTGGTGGTGAAGGTTACTTACATCCCGACCATTACGATCAGATCTTCACCGCACATGGTGTAATCATGATCTTCTTCGTAGCAATGGGTCTTGTTGTTGGTATGATGAACATTACTGTACCACTTCAAATTGGTGCACGTGACGTTGCATTCCCATTATTAAACTCTGTGAGCTTCTGGTTATTTGCTGGTGCTGCTGGTTTGATGATGGTTTCTCTAGTATTAGGTGAGTTTGCTGCAACAGGTTGGATGGCATATCCACCTCTTTCTGGCATTCAATATTCTCCTGGTGTTGGTGTTGACTACTATATCTGGGCACTCCAGGTTTCTGGTCTAGGTACGCTTTTAACCGGTGTTAACTTCTTTGTTACCATCATCAAAATGCGTGCACCTGGTATGAAACTTATGGACATGCCGATCTTTACTTGGACTGCACTTTGTACAGCAGTATTGATCATTGCATCGTTCCCAGTATTGACTGCAACAATTGCAATGTTAACACTTGACCGTTACTTCGGTTTCCACTTCTTCACCAATGAGCTTGGCGGTAGCCCAATGCTCTATGTGAACTTGATTTGGACATGGGGTCACCCAGAAGTATATATCTTAGTATTACCTGCTTTTGGTCTTTACTCTGAAATCGTTTCAACGTTCTCTCGTAAAACGTTGTTCGGTTATAAATCTATGGTGTATGCAACGATTGCGATTACAGTACTTGCTTTCGTGGTATGGTTACACCACTTCTTTACCATGGGTGCTGGTGCCAACGTCAACGCGTTCTTCGGTATCATGACCATGATTATTGCGATTCCTACTGGTGTGAAAATCTTCTCATGGTTATTCACTATGTATAAGGGTCGCATTACCTTTACATCACCAATGTACTGGACACTTGGCTTCCTTGTGACTTTCGGTATCGGTGGTTTAACGGGTGTATTGATGGCTGTTCCACCAGCTGACTTCTTAGTACACAATTCGTTATTCTTGATCGCTCACTTCCATAACGTAATTATTGGTGGTGTTGTATTTGGTATGTTCGCGGGTATCACTTTCTACTGGCCAAAAATGTTTGGTTGGAAGTTAAATGAAACTTGGGGTAAAGCATCGTTTTGGTTCTGGTTCTTTGGTTTCTATTTTGCATTCATGCCACTTTATATCCTTGGTTTCATGGGTATGACACGTCGTTTGAATACATATGACAACCCTGAATGGGATCCATACTTAGCAATTGCTTTGTTTGGTGCTGTGCTTGTAGCAATCGGTATTGCTTGTTTCTTAATGCAAGTTATTGTTGGTTTCTTACAACGTCACGACAACATGGACAACACTGGCGATCCATGGGATGGCCGTGTACTTGAATGGTCTACTTCATCCCCTGCTCCGTTCTATAACTTTGCTGAAATTCCAAAAATCAATGGTATTGATACTTTCTGGAATGATAAAGAGAATGGTGTAGCATATGCACGTCCTGAGAAATATGAAGATATTCATATGCCAACTGATCGTGCTGCTGGTTTTGTTATTGCCTTGTTCATTACAGCAATGGGCTTCGCTTTAATCTGGCATATCTGGTGGTTAGTCGTTGCAACTTTCCTTGGTGCTGTTATCAGCTTCATCGTAAGTTCATTCACTAAAAAAGTGGACTACTACGTACCTGCTGCTGAAGTAGAACGTATCGAAAACGAGCGTTATGCTTTACTTGAAAAACACTTGAAGAAGGACTAAGGATATGGCTGAAGTACTTCATCACGACAACCACGGACACGATGAACATCATCATCACGATGATACAGACATCACCGTCTTTGGTTTCTGGACATACTTGATGAGTGACTTGATTTTATTCGGTACACTCTTCATCGCGTTCGCTGTATTAAGCAGTCATATTCCGCCTGGTACTCCAAGTCCAAAAGAGTTATTTGGCGAGTCTTTAGGTTTCGTACTTGTTGAAACCTTTGCTCTCTTAATTTCTTCTGTGACTTTCGGTTTTGCGGTACTTGCTTCTTACAAGAAAAATGTAAACCAAGTGCTTATGTGGTTAATTATCACTTGGCTCTTTGGTGCAACATTCATCGGTATGGAACTTTATGAATTTAATCATTTAGTTCACGCTGGTCATGGTCCTAGCCACAGTGCGTTTTTGTCTGCGTTCTTTACCCTTGTAGGTACGCACGGTATCCACGTAACATCTGGTTTGGTATGGATGATTGTGTTAATGGTTCAAATCAAGAAAAATGGTTTGACTGTACCAAATACACGTCGTCTTGCTTGCCTAAGTTTGTTCTGGCACTTCCTTGACATCGTTTGGATCTGTGTATTCAGCGTAGTTTATTTACTGGGAGCTTTATAATGAGTCATGATCATAATGCTGCTGGTGCTTCGCACGGAAACATCAAACAATACTCTATCGGCTTCATCCTTTCTGTCGTTTTGACCATCATCCCATTCGGGATGGTGATGAAAGGAATGACTGGTGGTGCAGTTGTTGCAACGATTGCGATCACTGCGATTGCTCAGGTTCTTGTACAATTAGTTTTCTTCTTGCACATGAATTCATCTTCTGAACAACGCTGGAATGTGATTGCATTCATCTATACGATTCTGACGATTGCAGTTCTATTAATTGGTTCTGTATGGATCATGAACTACTTACATTCAAACATGATGCTCTAGGGTGTCATGTTGAAAAAATATCTATTCCTGACTAAGCCAGGAATTCTCTTTGGTAACTTCGTTACCACTTTGGGTGGCTTTTTCTTAGCCGCTCAAGGTTCTGTAGATTTCCTTTTACTTCTCATCACATTACTAGGCACTACGCTTGTCGTTGCCTCTGGCTGTGTGGTGAATAATGTCATTGACCAAGACATTGACCAAAAAATGCAACGTACAATGAATCGTGCGCTTGTCAAAAAAACCATCAGTCCAACAGTTGCTTTAATTTTTTCAGCTGTGCTCGGTTTAATTGGCTTTGCTTTGTTGTGGTTTTTTGTCAACGCCTACGCATTTGGCTTTGCTGTACTCGGCTTTGTTGTGTATGTGATTTTTTATAGTCTTTGGAGTAAACGTACCACCATTCACCAAACTGTGATTGGAAGTATTTCAGGCGCAAGCCCTCCTGTAATTGGATATACTGCTGTTTCCAACGGATTTGATGTTGCTGCTTTGCTGATTTTTTTAGCTTACGCACTTTGGCAAATGCCACATTCTTGGGGAATTGCAATCTACCGATTTGATGATTATAAAAATGCAAATATTCCAATTTTACCTGTAGCTCGTTCAATTTTTCGCACAAAAGTTGAAAGTTTAATATACGTTATTCTGTTTGCTGCAGTTTTAAATGGATTGTATTGTTTTGGCTATACCAACATCTTTTTCCTTATTACCTTTAATGCTTTATGTGCCTATTGGGTATATTTATCGATTATTGGATTTAAAGCTGAAAATGATCAGGTCTGGGCAAAAAAATATTTTTTGTATTCCGTCATTCTAATTACAGCACTCAGTGTGAGCTTTAGTTTTAGTTATGTCTCCCCTGCACCACATTTGCCACTGTTTTAAAAAAAGATAGAGTTCTCTCTATCTTTTTTTTATCTGCATAAATAAAATTAAAATATTAAAATTTTTATTATAACGATAGGCACTTTATGCTTTTTAAAAATAAAACACTGCAATATGCCTTTCTTGTTGGTTTACCTTTGGTTGTTTATCCAACTTCTAGTTTTGCGGGCGCTGCAGAAGAAGTCGCATCACCAACTTTTGACCTAAACAACAATCAATATCGTATATTAAACCTCCCCATACTCTATCCAGCCAATGACAATAGAACCAACATGATGCTACTGCTAAGTGACAAAGGTTTAGCAAGTATCAAAGCATTTGAAGTTGATAAAATGAGTTTATGGGATACTTCTAGTGGCATAGTTCCTTTTTACCCTACTGACTTAACTCAAGCATCTGAAAATAAGATTCCAAATAAACGTGCTTTTTACGATGCAAATGATCACGTCTATGATGAACGCTGTATAACACTAAAATCTGGTGCTGAAGTTTTTCTTCAACAGGTTTCAAATCACAAGAAACTATCTCAAGACGAAAAAAGCAGCTTGTTAGAACAACGAAATCAGATCAAAAATTGTCAACAAAGTATTCCACTGATTCAAGTCAATTCACAATGGACACAGCCCGCTCAACAGTATGCTTCTTATTTAAATGGGATTATTTTATTTTACAAAGCTAACTATTCCTCAGCAACTAAAATATTTACAGCCTTAAGCCAAGTTGATGACCCTTGGTTAAAAGAAACAGCTCAATACATGCTCATCCGCACATCATTAAATGAGCTGTATAGCCAGTCATTAGGAAGTTACGGTGATTTAGATACTCTGAAAGTTGATCAAGCACTTCTTAAAACTTTTTTCAATCGCATTACTGATTATTTTAAACTTTACCCTAAAGGCCAATACGTAGCCAGTGCCAGAGGATTTTTACGCCGAGGCTACTGGATTGCTAATCAACAAGATGCTCTAGTCAAAGAGATGATTTGGCAGATGGATCACCCAAAATCAGATTATTACAATCTCGATATGTCCACATTGGCAGCCGAAATAGATCGCAAGGTATTTGGTTTAGAAAACTTCAACGCAAAAACACTCAACGATCCTTTCTTTTTAGCTATCTATGATCTGATGCATATGCGTCAGAGTGATTCTAAGCAGTACCAGCCAATTAGTTGGTCCGAGTTAAATGCACAAAAAACTGTATTTAAGGAACAACCTGAGCTGTTCCGTTATTTACAAGCTGTTCATTTATATTTTATTCAGAAAAAACCACAAGATGCGTTAAATTATTTACCGAAACAAAAAACCAATTCTATTCAAAATTATTTAGAACTCAGCCAATATACGCTTAAAGGGGTCATTCTTGAAAAAATTAGTGATAAAAATCTGGTTGAACAATATTGGAACCATTTACTCGCAATTTCTGCTAATCCTTATCAAAAAACTTTGGCAGAAGTCGCCCTAGCGATTCACTATAAAAACACCAATAACCAAAATGCCTTTTTAGGAAATCATTCAAAAATCAAACAAGCAACCTTACAGAAAGCATTCATTACTCAAATTGCCGATGTCAAAGCTTTGCAAAGTATCATTATTGCCAAAGACAGTTCAGTTGATAAAAAGAATCTGGCTTTATATACATTACTAGATAAAAGCTTAATGACTCAAAACTATGCGGTATTCAATAAAGCCTTTACCACATGGTTACCTCAAGATGCCTCAGAATACAAAGCATATAACAGCAAAATTAACGCTTATAAGTCAGAACCCCACTTCGAAGTTTTTGTTTGGAATGGTCATGAAATTACACCAACGCTCAAATGCCCTAAATTAAGCACCTTAACAGCTGGTTTAGAAAAAAATCCAAAAAATTTAACTTATCGTTTATGCCTAGGCGAATATATGCGTAATCAAGGCACTGCTTTAGAAATTTTTTATGGTGACTATTACTATGGTCCAAGTTTTAACCAGCCGAAAAATGCCTTTACAGGTGAAACTTTTAGTCGTGGTGAAGTCTATAAAGAAATTATTAAATCAAATTCTAAAAGTGAATTACAAGCTTATGCACTTTATCGCGCTGTTATGTGTTATTCGCCGAGTAGTATAAATGTCTGTGGTGGAAAAGACGCCACAAAATCCACACGTAAACAATGGTACACACAAATTAAACGTGACTATCCAAATACCACATGGGCAAAATCTTTAAAATATTATTGGTAGCTTATTCATGCTTAAACAGTTTTTCTCGGGTCTACTGACAATCCAATGTTGTTTAGGATTAATGGCATGTCAACCGAGTCAATCAGCGGTAACCTCCGATCAGGTCAATGCAAATGACTATGATGCCTTTTGGATTTGGGGAAATATCAAGTCTACGCCTTATTTAAGTAATGCAAAGGAAATCTATATTTTACAAGGTGAAGTTAGGCTAGAGAAAAGTTCCAACCATTCTATCTTGATCCAACAAGGCATTTCTGTGGTTAAAATTCCACATCAGAAAATATGGTTGGTTTTTCGAAATCATCATTTAAATTGGCAAAGCACTGAAATAGAAAATATTTTACAACGCGTCCTACAATGGGAAAGCGCAGGCAATCACATTCAAGGTATTCAAATTGACTTTGATGTACCAACTAAAAATTTAAAAGCGTATGGCTTATTTCTACAACAGCTTAGAAAGCAGTTACCACAACATTATCAACTTAGCATCACCAGTTTGATGGATTGGGGCAATCTTCGCGATCCAGATACACTTAGGCTATTTAGAGAAAATATTGATGAAATGGTGATTCAAACCTATCAAGGCTCTACCACTATTCCAAATTATCAGGCTTATTTGACTAAGGCTTCAACATTGAAACTGCCTTATAAAATTGGTTTGGTACAACATGGTAAATGGGATCACCAACTTAGATTTGATACTGACCCAAATTTTAAGGGCTTTGTGGTATTTTTATTACGACAAAATAATCGTGAATTAATCCAATAAATATGTGATGGCATCTACATCAATCAAAATCGAATATTTGCACAATAAATAAATTCATGCTTTTATTTTAGTAATTTAACTTCTAATTGACTAACCAAATTAACTTCCAAAAAAAACTGAATCATGCTCAAACCGAGCAAATAACTCATCCATTTTTCCCGCATATTTCATATCAAGTTGATGCCATAATTTTTTCGGAAGTGGAATAAATTCTAATGTGTCGGAACCATCAGAAGCTTTGCAGAAACGGATTTCATACTCAGGTTGTAAAATTTCATTGAGTGCCCGTAGTGTGGTATCACGATCAGCACCTTTTCCTTGATAAGGAATCAACAATGATTTTTCACCATAATGAATTGTGATACTAAAACCTTGTTGATTATCAGCATCTTCAAGTTCAGCAGACAATTGTCCAGTTTCTAAAATGTTTTCACAATAGCCAATAATTGCATCATCCTCTTCTCTCCAATCCACCACCATGACAATATCATAACGACCATCAAAAACATCAAAGTAGAAATTTTGTGTAGGGTTTTCAATATAAGATTCAATGGTTTCAAGTTTTTCAGCGCTGTAGTTTGTCATTTTAGCTATCCATACTTTTATTCATTTTCAATCTAAATAGGTACAAGATGAAATTCAATCTCGCATCTGTAAAATTTTAGTGGTTATTCCAATAAATATTTGAATATTAAATTGTGTTTGTGCGCAAACTTTCCTATAATAAGCCCTCGCAATTTTTGCGGCACAATCTATTGGCTTTTAAACTGTTGTTTAAAGCTTATGCTGATTGTGACTCCTTGCTTCAATCTTTTTAAGGTTGGGGCTGTATAAACCGTAAGGAGCTGACAATGCGTCACTACGAAATCGTAATTCTGGTACACCCAGACCAAAGCGATCAAGTTGTGGGAATGGTAGAACGCTACATTTCTCACATCAAAGATGCTGAAGGTCAAATTCACCGTCTTGAAGATTGGGGCCGCCGCCAATTGGCTTACCCAATTAACAAAATCCATAAAGCGCACTACATTTTAATGAATCTTGAATGTAATCAAACTACGCTTAATGAATTAGAAGAATTGTTCCGTTATAACGATGCAATCCTTCGTAACGTGATTATCCGTCGTGAAAACGCCATCACTGAAGAATCTTTACTCGCTAAGAGTGCTGAAGAAAAACGTGCGCGTAAAGCTCAACGTGAAGAAGCACAACAAGCTCAAGATTCTGTTGAAGCATAAGGAGAACATCAATGGCACGTTTTTACCGTCGTCGCAAGTTCTGCCGCTTTACAGCTGAGAACGTTACGTACATCGACTACAAAGATATCGACACTTTAAAACAGTACATCACTGAAAACGGCAAGATTGTTCCTAGCCGTATTACAGGTACTAAAGCTCGTTACCAACGTCAATTAGCGCTTGCTATTAAACAAGCTCGCTACTTAGCGTTGATTCCTTACACTGACAATCATAAGTGAGGTTGAGCCGTGGATATTATTTTATTACAACGCATTAAAAACCTTGGTAAATTAGGCGATAAAGTTTCAGTTAAAGCTGGTTACGGCCGTAACTACCTTATCCCTCAAGGTAAAGCAGTTGCAGCGACTGAAGCGAATACTGCTGCTTTTGAAGCTCGTCGTGCAGAACTTGAGAAAGGTGAAGCTGAAGTTTTAGCTGCTGCTCAAGCACGTGCTGACCAATTGAACGAAGTAAATATCGTTATCACCGCGAAAGCTGGTGATGAAGGTAAATTATTCGGTTCAATCGGTACTCGTGATATCGCTGACGCGTTAACAAATGCTGGTCTTGTTGTTGACCGTGCTGAAGTTCGTTTACCGAACGGTGCACTTCGTCACACTGGCGAATTTAACATCGCAATCCAATTGCATCATGATGTTACTGCTGAAGTTCTCGTTACAATCGTATCTGAGTAATTTCTTGCAGAAAAAAAGAGCATACTTTTGTATGCTCTTTTTTTATCTTTAAATTTTACCTCGGATCAGCTGAAATTGTTTCTAGTTGATTCATTCCCCTACTTATTGGTATTACTGTTAGATACTTTTAGTATTTTGCATTAAGATAAGTGAGTACTTCAGTACACACGTACATAATGTTTTTGCACGATTTAAAAATCAAGGTTTTATATGTCTCAGGCAACTGCCACAGCTCAACAGAATCCCTTCAACACTGATGCAAAAAATAAAGATAATGCACAGTTAAAAGAGTTTCGTACGCCTCCTCATAACTTGGCAATTGAACAAGCTGTACTGGCTGCATTGATGACGGTTGCTGAGTCTTTTGAACAAGTCAGTGACGCTTTGAATGAAACTGATTTTTATGCAACACGTCACAAATATATCTTCCGTGCAATTGAAAAACTGGCACAAGAAAATTCTCCGTATGATGCAGTTTTAGTTAACGATTGGCTGATTAAGCAAAACTTGCTTGATGCAATTGGCGGTGAAGAGTATTTAATGCAGTTAATGTCAGATTCGCCTTCGAGTTTCTATAACTTAGAAACCTATGCCGGGAAAATCAAAGAATTTTCAACCTTAAGAAGCATGATTAAAGTAGGCAATGAAATCCTGCAAAATGCTTATGACACCAAAGGTCGTGAAGTGAGTGAAATTCTTGATCTTGCTGAAACCAATATTTTCTCTATTGCAGAACAACATAATAACAATGCCAAAGCACAAGGGCCAAAAGCCATTACCTCAGTTGTAGCAGACGTTTTTGATAAGTTAAATGAACTTTCTCAAATGGAAGGTAATATCACTGGTTTAACCACAGGTTTTATGGAGTTAGACAATAAAACCTCTGGTATGCAAGCTGGTGATATGATCATTGTTGCTGCACGTCCGTCGATGGGTAAAACAACCTTTGCCATGAACCTTGTAGAAAGTGTGTTATTTAACTGTGATCTGCCAGCACTGGTTTTCTCTATGGAGATGCCAGCAGACTCTATCGCCATGCGTCTCATTTCAGCATACGGTAAAGTCCATCAAGGGCATTTACGTTCAGGTAAACTTGATGGCGATGAATGGTCTAAAGTCACAGGAACCATTTTACAGCTACAAGAAAAACACCTTTATATTGATGATTCATCTGCACTGCCACCAACGGAACTTCGAGCACGTGCACGACGTATTGCCAAACAACATGGTGGCAAGCTGGGTTGTATCATGATCGATTATCTACAATTGATGAAAGTGCCAGGCATGGGTGATAACCGTGTCGGTGAGATTGGTGAAATTTCACGAAGCTTAAAAGCCCTTGCCAAGGAAATGATGTGCCCTGTTATTGCACTATCACAGCTTAACCGTTCTCTGGAAAACCGTCCAAATAAACGTCCGGTAATGTCCGACTTACGTGAATCAGGTGCAATCGAGCAGGATGCCGATTTAATTATGTTTATTTACCGTGATGAAGTTTATAACAAAGAGTCGAAAGAAGCAGGCACTGCTGAAATTATCATTGGTAAACAACGTAATGGCCCGATCGGGACTGTGCGTTTAGCCTTTGAAGGTCAATACACGCGCTTTAGTAATCTATCGCCTGAGTATTATGCGCAATATCAAGATGAAGAATAATATTAATCAATAGAATTAGCATCATTTAACACTGCTGTAGAGATGAGATTTTAATCTTCAAATCTTAGAACTTAAAGTCTCTCTCAACGTTTCAATATTCTTAGTCCATTCATCATAATCATCTGAATCTTGCCAAAGCTCATCCAATTCAGAGTTTTCACTGGTCAATAATAATAATGCAGTCAATGCTTTTGGAATAAGTGCATAATTGACATTGTTTTTATTCTGTTCAAGCCATTTTTCTACAGGTTCAGGATAATATTCATTTTCTTCAATCCCTTCACCAAATGATTTAGCTAAAACATCTGCCGCAGCATGTGCAATACAACCAATATCGGCATCGATAAACTCTTCGGTTGCCATATCAATCATTTCATCGAAGGCTTGTTCAATGACAACATATCCATCATGCTCTTTAAACTCATAGGCCCAATCACTTGCAGTATCATTTCCAAATGGTTCATGTGACCATGTTCCCATACACCCTCCGAAATAAATCCTTAAATTTAAATATAAAATGTACGATTTTATTTAAAAAAGAAAGAGCTATATCTTTACAAATTATGTGCAAAGCACTTAGCAAAAATTTTATCGATACAAAATCAATAAACCATTCAAAACACAAATGTTTATGTTTATTTAAAGCTGATAGGACTACAATATTTAGCGTTTTAAAGCTGCACTTTTTTTAAAGTTAGGCTTTTATCTCTATTTATGCGATTTAGCATTATACAATCTTTGCCATTCCTCAGGAGTAACTAGGGTGCGTCAAGCAACAGTTTATATTGACAGTGAAGCACTGCAATATAATTTAAACCGAGTCAAACAACTTGCACCAAGCGCTAAAATTGTCAGTATGGTTAAAGCCAATGCATATGGACATGGCGTCAAGGACTGTTTAGCCGCCTTAAATGCGACTGATGCCTTTGGTGTCGCCAGCCTTGCTGAAGCCTTAGAGATTCGAGCATTAGGCTATCAACAACCGATTACTCTCATCGAAGGTATTTTCAGTGCAGATGAAATGATCACTGCCGTTGAAAACAATGTTGAAGTCGTTGTACATCATCAGCCACAATTGGCTTGGTTGCGTGCACATAAAAAACAATATATCGACAAAAGTTTAAAAGTTTGGGTAAAACTCAATAGCGGTATGAACCGATTGGGTTTTAAGTTTGCTGAAATTATTGAAGTGATTCAATCACTCAAAGCAGAAGGTTTTACCTGTGTGCTGACTATGCATTTTGCCAATGCAGATGCGGATCATCACCCGTTAAATGAACAACAGAAAGATCAATTATTACAGGTAAAAGCTGCTTGTGAACCGATCTTAGCTTCATGCTGCAATTCTGCTGCTATTTTTAAATGGCCTGAACTGAATTTTGATTTTGTACGTCCAGGTATCATGCTTTACGGCGCGTCTCCCTTTGCAGATCGAAGCATTGCTGAATTAGACATCAAACCTGTCATGAGCTTTACCGCTGAAATCATTGCACTCAATCATATTAAAGCAGATGAATCTGTAGGCTATGGCTCTACATTTGTTGCCAAAAGTGATATGGATATTGCCATTGTTTCGATAGGCTATGGAGATGGTTATCCGCGTGCTTTTCCTCGACAAAATTATGTCAGCATCAATGGGCAAATGACAGCAATCATTGGCCGTGTAGCAATGGATATGATCGCAATTGATGTCACTGGCTTAGACGCACCGCTAGGAACAGTCGTTGAACTGTGGGGCAAAGATCGTTTGGTTGATGATGTGGCTGCTGCCAATGGTACGATTGGTTATGAGTTACTCTGTCGTATGAGTGCTCGCCCTATCCGTAAAAAACTTTAAGCACTGATTTTCTATTCAAAATAAAAATCCAAGCCATCGCTTGGATTTTTTTGAATCGATTTTATGACTTTATACAAACTCTTCTGGCTGCTCAATCTCATAGAGTAATTTGAGCAATGTCGGAATATCCTGCTCATCTAAATTCAATGGGCGAAAGTATTTATAACCCTTACTCTCAAAGTATTGTTGAATTTTGCCATTTCGTCTAACGTATTTCATAGACCATTGTGAAAAATGCCCCTGCTTAACGTGACCCGCTCTAAATAACTTAATTTGATGATGTCTTGGATCTTTATACAATTTTTCAAGCACGTGTAAGATAATCATTTCATCGCCTTCTAGGCATTGAAAAAAGTGTTCATCCGCAAAATATAAGACGCCTTGAATTTGATGAAGTATATTAAAATCTCTCGCTTCACCTAAAATATCTCTTAAATCATTGAGTATTTGATGAGGTGGTGATGTCGTTTTACTTGCATAGCATAATTGAAAAGTCATGTAATTCTTCTATTTTTTAACTTTCATTATTTATAAACAATTATTTACGAATATACAAGTCTTAACTTTTATAATTAAAGTGCTTATCGACTTTTCTATATTTATATTTGCAATATCTCTATACAGTAATTCATCTATTATTTTAAAAATTTATTCAATATGCATCCATCATTAAAAACACACAAAATATTTTCAGCTTATTCTATTTATCCAGTGAAAATATTAAAACAGAAACTTATGAAATTAATTTTTTATGATCTACTTATTATTTCTACAGTTAAAAAAGCGAGATTACACCCGCTTTGAATCACATCATAAAATTATTCAAAATAATCATGGGTCGGTTTGGGTAAATCTTGCAAACCTTTCTTTAACATTTCAGACCATTGTTTACTGATGTGCTGAAAATAAGGATCACTATCTGTAATACGCTTACCTTTTGGCACCTCTAGACTGTCTTTAAGATAAATCATCGCATCTAATGGCATACCAACCGATACATTTGAACGTAAAGTCGAATCAAATGAGATTAAACTACAACGTAGAGCTTCATCTAAGGGCATATCATAGCTCAACGCACGATCTAAAATTGGTTTACCATATTTACTTTCCCCAATTTGGAAATAAGGCGTATCACTAGTTGCAGAAATAAAATTACCTTGCGGATAAATATTATAAAGCTGTATTTCCTCGCCACGGATCTGACCACCAACCAATAAACTACAATAATAGTTACTTTGCTCTTGAGTATCCTCAGTAACATCAGCAATAACTTTACGCAGAGTTTGTCCGACTAAACCTGCAACCTCAAACATTGTGTTCACACTATACAAGTTGGGTTCTTGCTTGAGTGCCAAATGATTTTCTAAATGTCCAATTACTGCTTGTGTTGTTGCAAGATTGCCTGAAGTTTGAATACATATAAACCGTTCACCTTTTACCCCAAACGTATAAAGTTTTCGATATACAGAAATGTGATCAACTCCAGCATTGGTTCGCGTATCACTAATAAATACTAAACCTTGTTTGAGTCTTAAAGCACAGCAATACGTCATGGAACTACCTATACAACTAAAATTTGAGAGTAATCAGATTCTGCAATTATTCACACTATTTACCACTGCCACCATTAACATGCAAGTACTTGAACAATAGAGTACATGGTTTCAGTTCCACCTTGCTCTCTCACCCCTCGGACTGGTGCAACATCCCAATAGTCCCTTCCAATTGCCACATAGACGTGTGATTCTGGTCGAAACAATTGATTACTGACATCAATAACATGCCATTTGCCCTCTAAAAACACTTCAGTCCATGCATGACTCGCCAAATGCGATTGATTATTTACATATAAATAACCAGAGACATAGCGAGCTGGTACCCCCAAGGCTTTCGCCATCGCAATTAAGACGTGACTATGATCTTGACATACTCCTTGTTGTGCTGAAAAAGACTCCATTGCAGTGTGGGTTACTGTCGTACTTGCACTGATATAAGGCATATGTTGCAACAATGCTTCTGCTAATTTTTGGAAATCTATCCATCGCTTATGCGTTATATAGTGTTCTGCAAAAGCTATCATTTCAGTATTGCACAATGTTGTAGAGGTTGGTTGTAAAAAAACCACAGGTGATACTTTATCTTCTATACCAAATTGATTATCTACATTAATGTCAACAATCCCTTGGGCCATAATGGACATTTGTTGATAAGGTTCAATTTGTGAACTGGTCAACCAAACATTATCAAAGGCGTCTTTTTTGATTTGTTTTTCACCGGGGACGCTGACATGCCAACCTGTCACTTGTTGATGCAAATTAGACTGTGGCGTCATCTTGATATACTGAATACTATTTTTTGCCCATTCAGAATACTGATAATGGGTTTGGTGATTAATCATTAACTTCATAAGCGATCCAATTCAAATAACGAGTCAATATGATCACTAAAATGATAATAATTCATTCGGTCAGGTTGATTTTTTAGCTCTTGCCAAACCTCAGGCAAACTACACATACCATGCTGGTCTAAACGATCAATTAAATGGTTTAATTGTGTCAAGGTGACTGATTTATCTTGATTAAAGCGTAATTGACGATCAAATTGTTCCATCTTTTGCCCTAAACTAAAAAATAGAAATAACAATTCATCATCTTCTGCCTCTAAAACATCATTACATTCTTCACAAACATCACATATGAAACCTGCATTTTGCTCTGCTTGTTGTAATAACTGATTTAATTCAGCAAAAGACTGTGCTGATATCACTCCACGTAAATCATGAATATTATTTTTGGCACATAAAAAATACTGATGAAATGATGCAGGTTGCTTATTGTCTAAAATCAATTCATTTAAAGAACTTGCATCAAATGCAGGTAAACAAAAAGCATGCGCATAGTCTAAAGCCAATTCATTGGTTTTAAATGGGAATTGACTACATAAATATTGAATACGGGTTAAATAGCGTCCTAACCAAAATATATTCTGTGCATTAGTACTGAGTAAAATCATGTTTGCTCTCCTTTGGCTGGGATTGGTATGAAGGTGGGGTTAAATTGAATATTCATCAATTACCCATGTATCCTTGATTCCACCACCTTGTGATGAGTTGACCACCAGTGAGCCTTGTTGCATCGCAACACGAGTCAAGCCACCTGGAACAATTTCTATGCGTTCTGGTGAGCTGAGAATAAATGGTCGTAAATCAATATGACGTTCTGCAATTCCTTGGGAAGTTAGTGTTGGTGCAACAGATAAATTTAAGGTGGGTTGAGCGATATACGCTGAGGGTGAAGCCATTAGCTTCATTTTAAATAAATCAATTTCTTGTTCAGTTGCTTTAGGACCGATGAGCATCCCATAACCACCTGAACCTTGAGCCTCTTTTACCACCAATTGATCCAAATTTGCCAAAACATAATCCAAAGCTTCAACTTCACGACATTGATAAGTAGGTACATTGGACAAAATTGGCTTTTCATTTAAATAATAGGCAATCATTTGATCCACATATGGATAAATCGACTTATCATCTGCAACACCTGTACCAGGAGCATTAGCAATCACCACATTTCCACTTAAATAAGCAGACATTAACCCTGCCACACCTAAAGTACTATCAGGCCTGAAGCTTAATGGGTCTAAAAAACCATCATCCAAACGTCTATAAATTACATCAACCTGCTGACGACCACGGATGGTTTTCACATAAACCTTGTCGTTTTCAACAAAAAGGTCACGCGATGTCACCAATGGAACACCCATTTCCCTTGCTAAAAATGAATGTTCATAATACGCACTGTTATAACGCCCGGGGGTTAAAACCACGATGATTGGGCAATCTACCTTTGAGTTTTCAGCCAAAATCTCACGCAACAATTGCGGATATTGCCCAATATCAGCAACATGTTGATTACATAATTCAGGCATGAGTTTTTCGCTCATCTTACGGCTTTCAAGCATATATGACACACCTGAAGGCGTACGTAGATTATCTTCTAGGACAAAAAATTCACCTTTGCAATCCCGTACAATATCGATTCCACTGATTTGACTGTAAATATTTCCATTCAAACGATGATTCATCATCACTGGTTGGTAAGCTTCATGCGATAGTACTTGTACTGCTGGAATTAAGCCTTCTTTTAAAATATTTTGTTGATTATAGATATCAGCTAAAAATAAATTTAACGCTTGAATACGCTGCGCACAGCCTGCTGCAATTTTATTCCACTGTTGTTTGGCAATCACACGCGGAATTAAGTCAAATGGTATGGTGCGATCAATTCCCGATGTTTCACCATAAACCGCAAAAGTAATTCCTTGATATAAAAAATGCGCTTTAGCTGTTTCATTGAGTTTTTCAAGTTGGTAAATACTGTGTTGAGATAACCAATCTTCAATTTTTTCAGCAGTTTCAGGAGAAAGAACGTGATCGTCTGTCATTTCATTAAAAAAAACCGAATTCATCTGTTTAAGTAAATGATGTGAGGCTTGTTGTGCATCGATATTTAGATGAATGGCCTGTTGAATATTTCCTATCTGTTGTTGATTCGTCATTTCAGTTTTTACTTCTGCCTCAGCAACTGGCAAAGCGAAGCGATCTGCATAATTCTCATTGCTTGAATTTGTATCCATGTTTTCTTTTAGCATACAAACCTCTTTTTATCTTATCTAATGGCTTCTTTAATAATGCAATATCGATGCCAAAATATTATTAAATCGCCGTATTCAGTATTCTTCGCTGTACAATTAAATCTTTTTGGCTCAATTTTATTAATTCATTGTTTGCCATAGCACTCAATGTGAGTTTTGATCGAACTTGTTTCAAAATTTTTTAGCTAATATTTTCAACACCTAAGCAACTACTCACAGGATATAACTTGCAGAATCAGTTTTAATTTTCTATTGTGTAGCTGATTTATTTCCCTTAAACATTCACGATTCCATTGATACCAAACCATGTCTGCACAAGAAAAAGAAACTTCCAATAGCCTCTATCGCCAGTGGCAAATCCTGTCCCGACTCTCTACAGGGAAGTGGATGGGTACACGTGAATTACAAGAAGTTTTAGAACGTGAAGGGATCGAAATCAGCTTACGTACGATTCAGCGTGATCTAAATCAGATTGCTCAACGCTTTCCTATCGAGAGTAACAAAACAGTACCACAAGGCTGGCGTTGGCGTTCAGATGCCCCGATCCAAAGTCTGCCGCATATGACCAGCTCGCAAGCAGTCACGTTTATGATGGTTGAAGAACATTTAAAACACCTGCTACCTCCAAGTTTAATTGATGAAATGAACCCTTGGTTCGATTTGGCACGGCGTAGTCTTTCTACGCAGAACAATGTTCGACAATGGATTAACCGAGTTCGAATTGTGCCTGCAAGCCAACCAGTGATCCCACCTTTGGTGGAAAGACATGCACAGCAAGCCATTTATGAAGGACTGCTACAAGATAAACAAATTGAATGTGTCTACCGCGCACGTGGTTATCAAGGTGAAGAGAAAACTTATATTCTGAATCCTTTAGGTTTGGTTCAAAAAGGTGCAATTATTTATTTGATTTGTACGCGTCATGACAAGACAGAAGTTCAGACCTTTGCATTACATCGCTTTAGATCTGCAACTGTTTTAGATTTACGTGCTTTACACCCTGTCAAATTCGATATCGATGAATATATCGATTCTGGTGCGCTAGGCTTTAGAGTCGACTTTTCTCGGCCAACTAAAAATGTTGAATTAAAATTAGTCATGCACGAAGATGATGCACAGTACTTCACGGAAAGCCAACTCAGTAAAGAACAAAAAGTGGAACAACTGAACGAAGAACTGTATCAAGTCAGTGCTGTGGTTCCTTTTACCTCACAACTGGTATGGTGGTTAAGAAGTTTTGGTAAAAAGATAGTCCGAATTGAGCCTGTTGAAGTGTTCAATGCTGTACATGAAATTGAATAATCTAACAACTTCGCCTAAGCCAATATAATTAAAATAAAAAGAGCCTTTCGGCTCTTTGATTTATTGTTTTGATTGTTATTTTTAAATTTTATTGTTTTTGCGCAGATATTAAACCCATGTCACATTTTTACATGTCCACAAGACATGGGATTTATTGGAGTATGTTAAACATCACATGTTACAGCACGCAAGTTCAGCACTATTGTAGCGGATTGATTTCATTGTCATGGCGTTCACCTCTTGTTTGAATGTAAGTTGACTATAGCGATGATTTTGCAAACTGAAAAATAATTAAAACAGCTTTGTTTTTCATCAATTCTGTTTAGGATTTATTTTTATAAAGTTAGATTGGATCTGTGTATTTAAAATATGCCTTTAAAGATAAATCACAAATTGTGCCCTAACGAAGATAAGCTCGAGACAATAAAAAACCCGCATATAGCGGGTTTTTTACAATTCACCACCTTAAGCTGATTTTCTCGCTTGGTTATTTTTACGAATTGTAATCATCACCAATTGAACAGCAGCAGGTGTTACACCTGGAATACGGCTGGCTTGTGCCAATGTTTCAGGTAATACATTTTTCAATTTCATCGTGATTTCACGAGAAAGCCCTGAAACGATATCATAATCAAAATCAGCAGGAATTTTGGTATCTTCCAAACGCTTCATTTGTGCAACATCTTCTTGCTGACGGTTAATATAACCTTCGTATTTCACAGCAATTTCAATCTGCTCACCTACAAATGCAGATACTTCAGAAGCAGTTAATTCAGCAATTTGTGAAAAGTTGATGTTTGGACGTTTTAGTAAATCGATCGCAGAACATTCTTTAGAAAGATCAGCGCCGGTCAACTCAACGAATCTTTTCCCCATTGGATTGTTTGGTGCAGCCCAAAGGTGTTGTAAACGACCTGTTTCTTTTTCAACTGCTTCCATTTTTTCACAATAAGAAGCCCAACGCTCATCATCAACCAAGCCCATTTCACGGCCAATTGCTGTTAAACGTTGATCAGCATTATCTTCACGAAGCATCAAACGATATTCCGCACGAGAAGTAAACATACGATACGGTTCTTTGGTCCCTAAGGTAATCAAGTCATCAACAAGAACACCCATATACGCTTCATCACGTTTAGGCGTCCATTGCTCTTGATCCCATGCACGACGTGCAGCATTTAAGCCCGCCAATAAACCTTGTGCACCAGCTTCTTCATAACCTGTTGTACCGTTAATTTGACCTGCAAAATACAAGTTATTAATCGATTTGGTTTCAAGTGAGAATTTCAAAGACTGTGGATTGAAATAATCATATTCGATCGCATAGCCAGGACGAAGAATGTGTGCATTCTCCATACCCCGGATTGAGCGCACCAACTCAAACTGCACATCAAATGGTAAAGATGTTGAAATACCATTTGGATAAAGCTCGTGAGTATCCAGCCCTTCTGGCTCAAGGAATACCTGATGCGAATCTTTATCCGCAAATTTATGAATTTTATCTTCAATCGATGGGCAATAACGTGGACCTACACCTTCAATCACGCCGGTATACATTGGCGAACGATCTAAACCACCCCGAATAACCTCATGAGTACGCGCATTGGTATGTGTGATATAGCAATTTACTTGCTCTGGATGCATCGAAGCATCCCCCATAAATGACATGGTCGGTGATGGGAAATCACCCGGTTGCGGAATCATTACAGAAAAATCGACAGAACGCGCATCAATACGTGGTGGAGTCCCTGTTTTTAAACGACCTACTGGTAGATTTAATTCACGTAAACGAGCCGCTAAGGAAATTGATGGCGGATCGCCAGCTCGACCACCTGACGAATTATTTAGACCAACATGAATCACGCCACCTAAGAATGTGCCTGTGGTTAACACCACAGTTTTCGCATCAAAGCGAATACCCATCTGGGTCACTACACCTTTAACTGTATCGCCTTCAACAATTAAGTCATCTGCAGATTGTTGAAAAATATCTAAATTCGCTTGATTTTCCAGTGTATGACGAATCGCAGCTTTATAGCGGATACGGTCAGCTTGTGCACGGGTTGCACGTACAGCTGCGCCTTTACGCGAGTTCAAAATACGAAATTGAATACCGCCCTTATCCGCCGCCAATGCCATTGCACCGCCTAAAGCATCAATTTCACGGACAAGGTGAGATTTACCAATACCACCAATGGCTGGGTTACAGCTCATCTGCCCTAAAGTCTCAATGTTATGAGTCAAAAGCAGAGTCTGTCGACCCATACGCGCTGCAGCGAGTGCCGCTTCCGTACCTGCGTGACCGCCACCGATAACAATGACATCGTAAACTTTAGGATAATGCATAGTGATTAATGAGAGATAAAAGAATGACAGAAAATTATAGCAAATTTTTACTTCTAGTTTTAGGCAGTTTTACAAATATTATTCCCCTCAATCATGCATATGAACGATTAAACATCTCTTATACATAGGCAACATAAATTGACACTTCGTTTCATGACTGCCCTACAAATAGAATTTAACTTATCAAAAACTCACGATACGATAGATATTACACGGACAAATTATTTTTTTCGAGACTTTATATATAAGGAATATCATGATGAAAAATACCATGTCTAAAGTAATTACAGCATCTTTACTCAGTTGTGTTGCATTTAGTTTTGCCCATGCTGCTGATGAAAACACCAGCAAAGCTGAAGTGAAAAAGCAAATTCAGGTATGTGCCAAGAAAAAACAAGGAGACTGGGTGACCTATGCCAATAAAGGGGTAACTTTTAATGGTACTTGTGAACCAAATGAAAATGGTAAATTACAATTTAGCTTCCCTGCACCTGCAGGTGGCAACCCGACTGCCGCTGCAGCAGCGCCTGAACCGGCCATTGAAAACCGCCCAGCTGTAGAACAATCTGCTCCAGCGAGTGCAGATGTACCAGCAACAAATGAGGCATCTCAAGCTGAACAACCAGCAATGGAGCAACCTAGTCAAGCTGCTCCGAGCGAAGATCCGATCCAAGCTCAATGATATCTTTTGAGCATAAATACATGTTTTTATAAATAGCATGTGTAAAAAAGGTGATCCATTTAAAAATGGGTCACCTTTTTTTATTTCGAGTACACAGACTTTCTTGATATAACAACCATATGCTTTACATCTGCTACGAAAGAATTGTTATTGGGTATATGAACAGATATTCATAACTTATTTTTCTAAGAAGATTTCCGAGTCATAGAATTTATTTTTCAATTTCACACCTTTCGATTACACTCAAATTGAGTACGGAATATTCACATATTTAATTAATGTAAAACAACAAAAAGGATCACACTATGGATTCAGGGATTATTACCATAATGCTTCCCCTCGCCCTCGCCATCATTATGATTGGACTTGGTTTAGAGCTTACACCAAAAGATTTTGCGCGAGTTTCTAAACACCCTAAAGCCGTATTGATTGCGTTGTTCTGTCAGCTAGTGCTTTTGGTCGGTATTGCTTTTATTATTTGTAAAGTACTTGCACTCCCACCTTTGCTTGCCGTTGGTTTAATGTTACTTGCTGCTTCACCAGGAGGTAGTACTGCCAATCTATTTAGTTATTTGTTTAAAGGTGATATTGCGCTCAATATTACCTTAACTGCAATTAACTCGGTCATTGCTGCCTTTACCTTGCCTTTAATCGTAAACTTTTCTATACAATACTTTATGAATGATGGTCAACAAATCACCATGCAATTCAGTAAAATACTGCAAGTTTTTGCAATAATTTTAATTCCTGTGTGTATTGGCATGCTCATTCGAAATTATGCGCCACACTTTACTGAAAAATTAAGTAAACCTTTGCGAATTTTCTCAGTGGTTTTTTTAATTCTCATTATTATTGGAGCAATCACCAAAGAACGTACGCATATCATGGAGTACCTGACGCAGGTTGGTCTAGCCACGGTGATTTTCTGTATTTGTAGTCTAGTTATTGGTTACTTTGTGCCAAGATTACTGGGTATTAATAGCGCCCAAGCACGTGCATGCGCATTTGAGATCGGAATTCATAATAGTACCTTAGCTATGACTATTGCTTTGACTGTAATCGCAAATTCTACTGTTGCAATGCCTGCCGCGGTTTACTCAATCTTTATGTATATTTTCGCTGCTATTTTTGGTGCGTTAATTTCAAGACATGCAGCAACTGAAACTGAACCTGCGATATAAAGCCATCATGTGCTTCAACTAAAATGGATGCTTAAGCATCCATTTTTTATTTTGCTACTGAATGTAAGCGTAACTTCTAAGTTTGGGCTACAATACTGCCTTTAAGAAAACGATTTAGGTCTTTGCCGTGAAGTGGTTACAAATTCATATTACTGTAGAACAAGCTCAAGTTGATTTTACTGAAACCTTGTTAAGTTCTTTAGGCGCAGTCAGCGTGACATTAGATGATGCTGAAAACCAAGACTTGCTTGAACCACTCCCTGGCGAAACTCCGCTATGGAATAAAGTGATTGTTACTGGAATCTACGCGCAAGAAGAAGGCGAAGACATTGATGTAACAGCACTAGAAACATTTATTCGCACCCAACTCCCAACTGAACCGATGCGCAGTGAATTTCTTGAAGACCAAGTATGGGAACGTTCTTGGATGGATTACTATGAACCAATTCAAATTGGTGAAAAGTATTGGATCGTACCTGAATGGATAGAACCACCAGAAGCGGATGCAGTCAATATTAAACTTGACCCAGGCTTAGCATTTGGTACAGGTAACCATGCATCTACTTTCCTTTGTCTACAATGGTTAGGCAAAACCGATGTTAAAGATAAAGTCGTGATTGATTATGGTTGTGGTTCAGGCATCCTAGGTGTTGCAGCACTGCTTTTAGGTGCAAAGAAAGTCTATGCAACAGATATCGACCCACAAGCTGTCTTGGCGACCAAGCAAAATGCTGAGCTGAATGGTGTTCTTGAAAATCTTTATGTTGGATTACCTGAAGAGTTCAATGCAGAATTTAAAAACCAACAGGCCGATATTTTAGTTGCAAATATTCTTGCAGGCCCTCTTATGTCACTTGCTGAAGAATTCTCAACTTTGATTAAATCTGAGGGAGAGTTCGCACTTGCCGGCGTAATTGAAGAGCAAGTTACTGATGTTTCTAGTATTTATTCTGAATTTTTTGATATAGTAGAAGTCGAGAAACGTGAAGAAACCTGGTGCAGAATTTCTGGGTCACGTAAGGCTGTTTAATCTATGAAAATATAAGTATTTATGACTGAAAAACAAACCCGATGCCCAAATTGTGCTTCAATTTATAAAGTATCAGTTACGCAACTCACCGTTGCGCAGGGTATGGTTTGTTGTCCAAAATGTTCACATAATTTTAATGCATTAATTCATCTACAAAACAGCCAGCCTACTCAACCAAGGGGCAATCCTGATACGCCAGTGCAGAATGAGGTACAAAACCTCATGACGACGAAACGTCAAATAGAAACCAATGTCTTAGATATTTTTAATCGTAAAATTGAAAACTCCAATATTGATTTAAGAACTTATTTAAATAATTTGAATTATTTTAACAATGAACCAGTCAACAACATTCCCAGCTTAAATCTATCACAAGGTTTAAATAACCACGGGCAACATTTGATCAAAACAAAAAGTAAGTTTTACTATTTGGCGTGGAGCATGATTAATCTTGCCCTACTCAGCATTTTATTATTTCAAATCCTTTGGTTTAATCCAAACTTAACTGATCGTTATCCGTTTTTGAATACTGTCTTTACTCAAATCTGTGCCATCTTACAGTGTGATACTGTTGATCAACGCTATAAACAAATTGTGATTAGTCACCTTAAAGTTAAAGCACTTGATAGACAGGAGACTCAATTTTCAGGTCAACTCAATAACCAATATTCTAAAAGCTTAGAATTACCCCTAATAAGAGTAACTTTAAAAACTCAAAATAAGGTCATAGCTACGCATGTGATTACACCTGAGCAATATCTGATTGAAAGTTTAGTTGGAATTAAGCGTATTCCTCAAAATAGCCCATATCCTTTTAAATTTGTTGTTACAGAGCCAAGAAAAAGTTTTGATCAGTACCAATTAGACATTATTCACCCTTAAAATTAAAAAAAATTATAAAAAAATGAAAAAAAATGTAGTTTTCTTGCTCATTTTTTCTTAGACAATGGTATCATACGCGCCACGAAAGCTTTGTCCTGCAAACTCCTCGCATTTTTTCAAAAAAAATACTGTTTTGTTATGTGCTTTATATCCAATATCGCGCAAGTAGAACATTTTTTTGTTTAAAAGAGTGTTGTAACAAATATTAATCTATTGTTACGCTTATTTTTCACTCAACTCGACGATTTGTGGCAAGCTAATTGTTCTTGTTTTAGAGCCAACCGTTTTAGGATCTAAAACGGAGCTCAGATTTTTTTAGACCACATTTATATATTACTTTACCCAAGTAATATTTTGATTTTCGGATTAACTCGCATGAATAGCAAATCTCCTATTTTTACTGCACAATCTGACGTCGCTCTTCGTATTCACGTAGATCGCGCAGTTCGTCACTATTTTGCACAATTGCAAGGTGAGCAACCATCACAAGTGTACGACATGGTGCTAGCAGAAATGGAGAAACCTCTTTTATCTGTTGTCTTAGAATACACACGCGGGAATCAGACTCGCGCTGCTGAGATTCTCGGACTGAACCGTGGCACTTTACGCAAAAAGTTAAAAGCTCACGGTTTAATGAGTGAATAAATGATAAAATGCTCACGGCTTGCGTGGGCATTTTTTTTACCTATATTTTGCCTACCTGTTCAATCTCTAGACTTAAAAACTGTTGACGAAGATCATGACTATTAAACGCGCTTTAATCTCTGTTTCTGATAAAACCGGGATCGTTGAATTTGCCCAGAACCTTGTTGCTCTTGGGGTGGAAATTTTATCTACTGGCGGTACATATAAGTTGCTTAAAGACAACAATGTGGCTGTAGTTGAAGTTTCAGAGCACACAGGCTTCCCAGAAATGATGGATGGTCGTGTAAAAACACTGCATCCTAAAATTCATGGAGGCATTTTGGCTCGTCGTGGTCTAGACGAAGCTGTCATGGCTGAACACAACATCGATGCAATCGATCTTGTTGTCGTAAACCTTTATCCTTTTGCTGCTACTGTTGCTAAACCAGACTGCTCGCTTGCAGATGCAATTGAAAATATTGACATTGGTGGCCCAACAATGGTTCGTGCAGCTGCGAAGAACCATGCTTCTGTGGGGATCATCGTAAATGCGACTGATTATGAAACTGTAATTGCAGAACTTAAAGCGGATGGTGCTTTATCTTATGCGACTCGTTTCGATTTAGCGGTTAAAGCATTTGAACATACTGCCCAGTATGACGGCATGATTGCTTCTTACCTCGGTGCACGTGTTGGTAAAGAAGAAGGTCAAGCTGACAAATTTGCCCGTACTTTCAATACCCAGTTAAATAAAGTACAAGATCTTCGTTATGGTGAAAATCCACATCAATCCGCTGCTTTCTATGTAGAATCGACTGCAACTGAAGCATCGGTTTCAACTGCTAAGCAGTTACAAGGTAAAGAACTTTCTTATAACAATATCGCGGATACAGATGCAGCACTTGAATGTGTCAAATCATTTGCAAAACCAGCGTGTGTCATCGTTAAACATGCAAATCCATGTGGTGTTGCAGTATCGTTAGATGGTCTTAAGGCTGCATACGATCTTGCTTATGCAACTGATCCAGAATCAGCATTTGGTGGCATCATTGCATTTAACCGTGAGTTAGATGTTGCTACAGCTCAAGCAATTGTTGACCGTCAATTTGTTGAAGTGATTATTGCACCAAGTATTGCCGATGGTGTACTTGAAGTGACTGGCGCAAAGAAAAACGTTCGTGTACTGGTATGTGGCGAACTTCCTAAAATTGATGAACGTGCTTCACAATACGATTATAAACGTGTCAATGGCGGTTTATTGGTTCAAGACCAAGACCTCGGTATGATCACCAAAGATGATCTTAAAGTAGTAACTAAGCGTGCTCCTACTGAAGCAGAAATTGATGATTTAATCTTTGCTTGGAAAGTTGCCAAATACGTTAAATCCAATGCTATTGTTTATGCTAAAGGCCGTCAAACCATTGGTGTCGGTGCTGGCCAAATGAGCCGTGTAAACTCTGCACGTATCGCAGCGATCAAAGCTGAACATGCAGGTTTAGTGGTTGAAGGTGCTGTTATGGCATCTGATGCATTCTTCCCATTCCGTGATGGCATTGATAATGCTGCAAAAGCAGGTATCAAATGTATTATCCAACCGGGTGGTTCAATGCGTGATGAAGAAACAATTGCAGCAGCAGATGAAGCTGGTATTGCAATGGTCTTCACGGGTATGCGTCATTTCCGTCACTAATTCACCATAAATCATTATTTAAAAATCCCCCTAAGTCCCTCTTTCATAAGAGGGACTTGTCACGAACTACAGGACTCTTTAAATTCGTGATACCCCATCCTGTATAAAGGGAGGTTGGGAGGGATTAAAAAAGGATACATAAGATGAACATATTAGTTTTGGGTAGTGGTGGTCGTGAACATGCATTGGCATGGAAAATTGCGCAAGACGATCAAGTCACTAAAGTTTTTGTTGCACCAGGAAATGCGGGTACAGCAACTGAACATAAATGTGAAAATGTTGCTTTAGATATTCTCAACAACCCTGCCATTATCGACTTTGCAAAAAATAATGCCGTTGATCTCATTATTGTTGGTCCTGAAGCACCGCTTGTAAATGGGGTAGTTGATGCAGGACGAGCAGCTGGCCTTAAAATTTGGGGGCCAACCCAATTTGCAGCACAACTTGAAGGCTCTAAAGCTTTCGCCAAACACTTTTTAAAACGTCATCACATTCCTACAGCATTCTATGATGTATTCACCGAAGTGGAAACAGCCAAAGCATTCGTAGAAAAAAATGGCGCACCAATTGTAATTAAGGCAGACGGCCTTGCTGCGGGTAAAGGCGTCATTGTAGCGATGACCAATCAAGAAGCGTTTGATGCAATTGATGACATGCTTGCAGGCAATAAATTTGGTGATGCAGGTTCGCGTGTTGTTATTGAAGAATTCCTTGATGGTGAGGAAGCATCTTTCATATGTATGATTGATGGTGACAACATCCTTCCTATGGCAACTTCACAAGACCATAAACGTATTTTTGAAGCTGACCAAGGTCCAAATACGGGTGGTATGGGTGCATATTCCCCTGCCCCTGTAGTGACTGCAGATGTTTTTGACAGAGTCATGAAAGAAGTTATGCGTCCAACCGTAGATGGTATGAAAGCTGATGGTCATACTTACACTGGTTTCTTGTATGCTGGCTTGATGATTGATGAGCAAGGGCAACCTCGTGTCATTGAGTTTAACTGCCGCTTTGGTGACCCTGAAACTCAACCGATCATGATGCGCTTAAAATCTTCTTTGGTTGATTTAGTAGAAGCTGGTATTGCAGGTAACTTACCCGCTGAAGCTGAATGGGATGAGCGTAAAACTGTTGGTATTGTGCTTGCATCTAAAGGCTATCCTGAAACTTCGAGCAAAGATGACGTGATTTTGGGTTTAGATACCCAAATGACAGATGCTAAAGTTTTCCATGCAGGTACAGCAAATAATGCCAATGGTGATGTAGTGACTGCTGGCGGTCGTGTACTTTGCGTTACAGCGTTAGGCAACACAATTGGTGAAGCGCAAGCAAAAGCCTTGGAACTTTGCCAAAGAGTGACTTTTGATGGTGTCCAATACCGCAAAGATATTGGTTACCGTGCGATTGCTCGTGAAAATGCTTAAACTCGATTGAGTTGTAAAACCCGCTTAGGCGGGTTTTTTATTTGGTAAATCTCCAACGACAAACAGATCAAAAATTTACGTTTAAATAAAGATTATAAAACTCATATCTTTGTACATACATATTAGGTTTTTTCAGGTACAGCTTTTAGATGAATCACGTTGAGATAAGTTTAATTTTACTGAGTCTGCAAAAATACAAGAATAATTCCTGAAATTATATTCTTGTACAGATGAAGTATTATCTAATTCAATTGAAATATCTGACTGTATAAACCCTTCTCCAACCTCTTTTTTAAATTCATTCAAATCTGAGCAAAAAAGGTACTCTTTAGTGTTTTTATCAACCTGCAAATTTCCACTCACAACATCACCCAAAGAATTCCGAACCTCCAGAAATAACCAATTTATATGATTTGCTTTCTCCACTACTCTATTCTTTACAGCACATATTTTTTTGTTCACTATCTTATATTCAAAGTTATCTTCATATTTTTTCTTACAACCATTTAGCAAGAGTAATACAATAGATAAAAATAATGCTGTTTTTTTCATTTTATCTCACTATAAAATATAAATTAGAAGCTATAGTCATTGGATTATCTAATAGAGTCCCCTTGAGCTTAAAGTCTTTAGGATTATTCATTATTGGTAGCATTAAGTCCTGAATATATTGCCTCCAAAATGGATTAGAATATTTTCTCCAATATGAACTAAAATTAGCCTCATTAAAACCTGATAGAATTCTAAAATAGTCAGAAACGATAGTTGCTTGTTGCTCAAAATTAAAATCATTAAATTTTGAGCCATATTTTAATTGATAAGAATATGCATCATAAATACTATCAGGAATCAGCCTATCTAAAGGTTGTAAAATGATACCTCTTTTACTCAGATTAAGCCCTTTTTGGTATTGCCACACATGTGTCATTTCATGAATAAACGTCATTCTTGATACTATTGTTAAATCACGGCCATTACCAACATTTGTATTACCTTTAAACTTTGGATTAGAAAAATCAGACTGGTATACATCCGAACCCGTTAAATTATCAGGGTAATGAGGACTTCCATATGGTGTAACAGGAACATCCTGTTTGGGTAAAATTGCACTATTAATAACTTTGACATTTTTATAGTTGATTGAGTCACGAAAGATCTTTTGACATATTGCTATCTCACCTGATGTTAAAGACCGATAATTTTTAGACTTATCTTCTCTAATAATTATTTTAGAGTCTGCAATTGTATTTGTTATAAGATTATCTGTGATAAATCTAATTACTGACTTACCTGAAGGTATTTCAGGCATATTAGGTAATTTAAATCCAGGAACTTCGGGCAAATGTAAATCAGGGACAATTTTAAAATCCATACTCTATTCCCCGCAAAAACAAGATTCAATCCAACTACTATTGACGATTAAATCAACAGAAATAATTTTTACAGCACCATTTGTTTTCAACCTTTTTGTATTACCTTTATCATCAGTAACACCTTTACAAGTTGAGCCATCATCAAAAGTAACTAAATATTCAAGATTGGCATAAGGCTCACCATTTATATCTTGCAATTGTAACTGTTCATCATAAGTATTTTTCTGATATTCAATAAAATTATTTTTCATTAAAGGTGCTGTCACTGCATTACTCATTTCAACACTAGCCCCATTACTCATAACAGCAAGATCTGAAATTTTTAAATATTTTGAACCGCAAGTTGAACTATCACCATCAGCTACAGCACTCTTACCACTAACAATCACAAAACCTTGATTAGAAGCAATAGCCTTAGATTGAACTTTACATTTTGGACAAAAGTGTGTCATACCATCTAGATGCACTGCTTTACCTTCCACAAGAAAAGAAACATCACCTAAAATTATGACTCCGCCATGATCAGTCTTACAACCAACTGTAATTAATGCTTTCATTATTATTTTCTAATTTAATCTTGATTAAAGAATGTTCGATTTAAACATAACAATTTAAAAAAATGAATAGTTTTTATTACAAAAAATCTAATAAAAACAATAAATAAAATGAAAAATCAATAAATTAAATCAACCACAACCAATAAATCAACTTTGCCTTTTATTCAAAAATCCTCTTAGTCAATTCTTCTTTCCACTATCTCAAAACAACTAAACAGTATGAGTTCAGCAAAAAACGCTTGTAATTGTAAAGTATCAGTCGCCTTTACGATTATTCATAGAAAAGCTTAATCCAACTTAATTTATAATAAAGATGTTGTAAAAATTTAGTTTGAATCATAAGAACTCTCAACCTCATCAACACCACCAATGACCATTTGAAGCCAATCTAATAATTGAGGAAATTCCCGATATCCATCACTGGCTAGAAAATGTCCAGCATTGGGAATAATCTCATATGGAAACTCCAGTTTTTCTGCCAACGAGATACTTAAATCAGTTGGAACATATTGATCATTACTCGATATAAACATTTTTCGATTTAATATTTTATTTTTAAAAGAAAAATCCTTATTCGTTTCAGTGATATATGAATCTAGTTGAGGTAGTACTACCAATTTATTCGAAAATCCCGATACACAGACAACACCACCTATCTGTTGAAAATCCAATTCAGACAGGAAATCAAGCAGCGTAATACACCCCAAACTATGCGCAACAAAAAATGTATGTTGATCAATTTGAGCAATATTATTTTTTAAGGTTTGCTTCCACTGTAAAAGCTTTGGATTGTTAGAGTTCGGCAATGCGATCTTTACAACTTTAGTATTTTTATCTTGTAAATTTTCCTCAAGATAATCAAACCAATGATCATCCACCTTTGCACCATAGCCATGAATGATATAAACATTATTTTGAGCATATGCAGCATTTAGAAATAACAAACTGCTTAAAAAAAAGATGATTAATTTCATTTATTGATCTCTTTGATGTACATAAGATCTTCATGCTAAAGTATGACAGTAGTGTCAATGTCAATAACTGTTTGAATAAAATCCCCCTATTTCGCCTAACAATTTGAAATAACGCTTATCAGAGCACTGCTATAGATGCAGATCTAAGATTATTTTACTTATTCAAAAAAAAGATAATAAATCCTAAAAAATTTATATATTATGAATAAGTATAAAATTTAATCATTTATCGTTTAGCATTCAACAAAAGCATTTGTTTTCTTTATTAAATTAATAAAAACATTGATATTCATGCAACGACATCACCACCCAATGTCAACACGCAGCCACTATGTATAATTTTCATTTATTGATATGATAAACAAATCTTTAGAGTTTGTTTTAAACAATTAAAATTCTTTTAAAACAGGCTGCTAATCCTCAAATGTAAAGAATATAGATAGCGCAATCAGACAAGTACGTCACCGCATTATTTATTTTCAAAATGTTAAAAATTCGATTTAAATGATCGAGAATGCAAAGGACAAAATTCTACTGCATTTGCTACTTAGGACTTATTCATGAAAAAGCTGTTTGGCGTTTTACTTAGCGCGTCTGTGCTCACTCTTTCTGCTTGTGGAAAACAAGAAGCTCCAAAAAATGATGCTGCCCAAGCAGATGCAGGTAAAGAACAAGTCGTTACCATGGCTTCTACAGGTTCAGATGCAGATATTTGGCGCTATATCGCAACATTACCAGAAACAAAACAAGCTGGAATTAAATTAGAAGTTAAAAACTTCACTGACTATGTTGCAATGAATACAGCTGTGGCAAACAAAGAAGTCGATATCAATGCATTCCAATCTTATGCATATCTTGTTGCTTTCAATCAATCAAACAAAGAAAAAATTGCACCAATCTCTACAACATATTTAGAGCCAATGGGTATTTATTCTAGTAAAGTTAAAAAAGTTGAAGAATTTGCCAATGGTGCAACTATTGCTATTCCAAATGATGGCGCAAATGAATCGCGCGCATTGTTACTTTTACAATCTGCTGGTCTCATCAAATTAAAAGATGGTTTTGATTTAGTCAAAGGTACACCTGCTGATATTACTGAAAATGCAAAGAAAATTGTCATCAAACCAATTCAAATGGCGACTGCGGTACGTGCTAAAGATGAAGTTGATGCAATTGTTTTAGGCAATACTTTAGCAATGGAAGGTGGTTTAAACGTGCTTAAAGATTCAGTTTATTATGAGCCAGTTGACCAAACAACCAAAATGAATGTCAACGTACTTGCTGTTGCAGATGCACGTAAAGACGATGCCCTCTTGAAAAAAGTGGGTGAGTTATATCATGTTCCTGCTGTAGGTAAATATGTTCAAGAACACTTCGGTGGAACTAAAGTTGATGTGAATAAACCTGTAAGCTATCTTACAGAATCAAAATAGTTTTATAATGGATCAGGTCAATTGACCATTCTTTTATGAAAGGTCTATAGGCCCTCATAAAACAGGCAAAGTGAATTTGCCTGTTTTTTCTTTTTGCTATAGTTTTTGACGATATGATTGAATTTAAAAACATTTCAAAACACTATGAGTTGAAAGGTCAAACCATACGTGCACTGGATCAGATTAATCTTGAGATTCCAGCGGGCAGTATTTTTGGCATTATCGGCTATAGTGGTGCAGGTAAAAGTACCTTAATCCGTTTGATTAACTTGCTTGAGCGTCCTAACCAAGGACAAGTCATCATTAATCAAAAAGACTTTACGGCACTTGATGCACGTGCATTACGTCAAGAACGTGCAAATATAGGCATGATTTTTCAGCATTTCAATTTGCTACAAACCAAAACTGTAGCTGACAATATTGAAATGCCGTTAAAATTGCTTGGTGTCAGTAAAGACCAACGTGAAAAACGTTTAAATGAGTTACTTGAGTTCATTGATCTAAAGCATAAAAAAGATGCTTTTCCAGACGAACTCTCGGGAGGACAAAAGCAACGTGTCGGTATCGCACGCGCCTTGGCCAACCACCCCAAAATTTTACTTTGTGATGAAGCAACCTCTGCACTTGATCCACAAACCACGAAATCTGTTCTCGCTTTGCTTAAAAAGATTAATCAAGAGCAAGGGATTACCATTGTCATGGTTACGCATGAAATGGATGTGATCGAATCTGTTTGTGATTTTGTTGCCGTCATGGAACAAGGCAAAGTGATTGAAACAGGTTCTACCTTAGAAATTTTTAGTCAACCGCAACACCCCACGACTAAAAACTTTATTCAAACCGTTTTACAGCAACAACTCCCTGTTAATATCTTAAACAATCTCGAAAATCAAAATCATAAAAGTATTTATAGTCTGCAATTTTTGGGGACTTCAGCGCAAGAAACTGTGGTACAAGCAGCAATTAAGCAATTTGATGTCAGCTTAAATATTTTATTTGCCAATATGACTGAAATTAATGGTTCAGTGATCGGTCAAATGTTTATACAACTTTTGGGAGATACCGAAAGCATTCGCCAAACCATAAATTTCTTTGAAAAAAATGGGGTCAAGGTGGAACAGTCAGGAGTTAGACTATGAGAGAACTCATTGTACAATGGCTCACTACGCTCACAGCACCATTTTGGAAAAGCTCTTTAAGCATTGACCAGTTTGTTACAGCGATGCAAGAAACCATCCAAATGGTCATTTTTGCAATGCTGTTTGGTACCATTTGGGGCTTTGTTCAAGCAATTACCTTGCTGGTTACTCGCCCTAATGGCATTTTACCCAATCGCGCTGTTTATCAGATTTTAAATCCTATCGTCAATGCGCTACGTTCCCTACCCTTCATTATCCTGTTGATTGCGGTTTTCCCACTCACCAAAGCGATCGTGGGTACAACTATTGGTACTTGGGCAGCGATTGTACCGTTGACCATTTATGTTGGTCCTTATATTGGTCGTCTTGTAGAAACATCATTGCTTGAAGTGAATGAAGGGATTATTGAGTCTGCACAAGCAATGGGTGCATCGCCTTGGCAGATTATTTTTAAATTTATTATCCCTGAATCTCGTAGCTCACTCATCCTGAGCCTTACCACAGCAACCATTAGCTTGATTGGTGCAACAGCGATGGCGGGTGCTGTAGGCGCTGGCGGTATTGGTGATTTAGCAATTTCTTATGGTTATCAACGTTTCGATCAAAGTGTGGTTTATCTCACTGTGATTGTCTTATTGA
Source organism: Acinetobacter sp. LipI_19 (assembly GCF_058242925.1). NCBI lineage: Bacteria > Pseudomonadati > Pseudomonadota > Gammaproteobacteria > Moraxellales > Moraxellaceae > Acinetobacter > Acinetobacter sp. LipI_19. The sequence continues at coordinate 1,073,521 of NZ_JBZAYK010000001.1, read as the reverse complement.
TCCTTGTACAAATTGTACAGAGTCTTGGAAATTGGTTATCTAAGCTTCGATAATCTTTGCATCTCATTTTCAATTCTTCTTACTTCTAAAATCATACCCTCCTTGTTGAGGGTATTTTTTTAGTTAGCTACAAGATATAAATCTTTATAAAAGTTTGTAGATCCTATTTAATTCTACTCATTTAATCATCTGCTCTTGATCAATCCTTCAGAACTGATTAAGTTATAGAAAACTTAAGAAATATTTGAAATGAATAATTTTACTCAAACAGTCACCTCACTACTCCTTTTGCTACCTATTTGTAGTTTTGCACAAGCTTCAGACGATTACACCACCACAGTAAAAGTCAATGGTGTAGAGCTCAACCAAGCGCTAAGTGCAACGCAAATTGAAAAATTGCTCGGAAACACCTCTCAAAAAACTATAAAAGCATTTTCTGAATGTAGTGGGAACTATGAATATTCAAGCTCTACTGCATCAGGGAAAAAACTGATGTTTGAAATTTATAGTGAAGACAATCCACAGATTAAGTCTAACTCCTTCTATAAAACCAAAAATAATTTTCAACAACTTGGCACAACCAAAGGACGGGTTTGGCTTTCTTGGACAAATGCACCAGCAATCACAGATACAATCCTGATTAACAATAAACCCATCACTAATCTATATAGCATCAATCAATTTAAAAAAGACTTCCCAAACAGCGCCAAAACTGGCACCAGTGTTTTAATTTTAACGGCATCGGAAGCCAAAGAGTTTTTAAAAAATCCTGCTGAGTTTGAAGCGGGCTATCTCGCCTACGTCAATTTTAATTTTAAAAATGGCAAACTAAGCAAATTAGAAATCAACCAAGGGATGGCCTGTTAAGTTTTATTGAGAATAGCATATTGATCTATATGCTATTCTCTAAAAGAATAACCTACCATATGACTTATTTGTTTAAGCAAATAACATGTCGCACTATCGAATTACATATGTTTTCACATAAAAAAGACTGTAATCAGCTTTCTAACTTGTCTATAGCCTGATTTTGCTATTAAATTTGTGTCAGCATATTCATGGAATTAAACGATGCAATTTAAAATTCACGTCATAGATGTAAAAAATCAATTACAAAACTATATTTGGCTGATCGAAGAAAGTCAAAGCCATGATATCGTTGCAATTGATCCCACTGAAGCATCACTCGTTGAAAATTATTGCCTTGAACATCAGCTGAATTTAAAACAAATTTGGCTCACACACTGGCATAAAGACCATATTGGTGGTGTTCCAGAATTGATCGCAGACCATAATATTCCTGTTTATGGGCCGCGCGCTGAACTGAGTCACATTCCTTTTATTACCTACCCACTACAACACGATGATCAATTTGAATTTCATGGATTAAACATCGACATTATCGCAGTACCAGGTCATACCCTAGGACATGTCGTTTATTTTATTGATGAATTAGACAGTGTTTTCTGTGGTGATACCCTTTTTGCTATGGGTTGTGGACGTATGTTTGAAGGAACTGCTGAACAATTTTATCACTCTCTCAATCGCCTCGCCGCTTTACCACCAAGAACCAAAGTTTACTGTACACATGAATATACCCTTTCTAATGCACAATTTGCTTTGCATATCGAACCAGAGAACCGAGCAATACAACAACGTGCCGAAGAGATCCAACTGCTTCGTGAACATGGGCAAATCACATTGCCCAGTACCATTGAACTTGAGCTTGAAACCAATCCTTTTTTACGTGTCGAAAGTGCTGAAGAATTTGCACGTATTCGCGCATTGAAAGATAATTTTTAAGCAATCACGATTATTGTCCTCACAATGTTAAAACTGCGCCAACTTAAGCCTCTGTTTTTAAAAGCCTCTCAGCGGGCGGTACTGATATTACATGCATATACCAGTACCGTTCAAGATATGAGGGCCTTGGCAAAATTTCTGCATCAAAATGGCTACACTTGCTATGCACCTAGCTACGCTGGACATGGTTTAACGATTGATGAGTTTCTCACTTACACTACAGAGGATTGGTGGCGAGATACACATAATGCTTATCAATTCTTAGAAAATCAGGGTTATAAGCATATTGCTATCATTGGGCGCAATTTTATCATTAAAACTCACTGAGTACTTTCCGATTGATGCTTGTATTAGCATGTCTGCACCACAGGATCGAAATGTAAATGATCTCTTTAAGCGATTAAAACACTATGCAGAATATCTTCATCAATTTCAGAATAGCGATTTAGAACTAGACATAAAAAGCTTAGAAAATAAAGCAACAATACAACTACACCAATTGCATCAGTTTATTGCCGTAACCATAAGCAATGTTTCTTTAATTCGCGCGCCTATTTTTTTATTGTATGGTGAATTAGATGATGTACATTATCAATCCAGTGCACAAATTATTTATAATCATGTCAATTCCACAGAAAAACAGATTAAAAGCTATCCCAAGACAGGACACCTCATGACCTTAGGCAAAGATCAGGCTGAATTATTTAGTGATATTTTAGATTTTTTACAACAACATCATCCTGTTCGACTGCAATAATCTATTCTTCTGTTAAATTTACTTACATTTATTCAAACTAAAAATGAGAAAATTTCTGCTTTTAAAAATAGATATCTTTGCATCAAAATATTACAAGGACAATTTCCACACTATTTTAACAATTTGTTTTATTTAACTATTTTATAATAAATTCACATTTTATTCATATTTATAGCAAAAAAATACGCAATGATACAAAAGCCTCATTTCTCAAATTGCTCAAATATTGATATAAAAAATAACTTTCATCAAGTTTCCCCTTTAAAAATTTAATGATCACCCCTATTAAATTTATAGGCAGGAATTAAGGAGATCTTCTGTGAAAAAGGTTGTAAAGGCAAAGAATTTAATCGCTTTTCGTATTTGGTTAGAAAAATTAGGCTATTCAGTAAAAAATTTAGCTGATGGAAAAGGATTTACTTTCAGCTTTAAAAAAGAATATGGTTTAGTCACTTGTGATTTATCAGGTAATAACTTAGCGATACAGCTCGGTGAAGAGTTTGAGGATCACTTAAAGGCTTAGTAAGTGTGTAAATGAAGTTTCTCTTTAAAAAGACCTAAACGATTTCGTTTAGGTCTTTTTTTGATCTGGATAAAATTAAATTCCCAAACCTATGACTAAGATAAGATACAGCATCATCAGAATAAAAATTTAGGCATAAAAAAAGCATGATTTTCATCATGCTTTTTTAAATTTGGTGGGGACGGAGAGACTCGAACTCTCACACCTTGCGGCGCTGGAACCTAAATCCAGTGCGTCTACCAATTTCGCCACGTCCCCGAATAAAAACTAACGTTTTAGTCTTTTTAAATAACTTGGCAGAGGATCAAGGACTCGAACCTTGACGAACGGTTTTGGAGACCGTCATGCTACCATTACACCAATCCTCTATAACACTTCATTTTGCTTCAGTACCGCAAAATGAATTGCTTGGTGGGGACGGAGAGACTCGAACTCTCACACCTTGCGGCGCTGGAACCTAAATCCAGTGCGTCTACCAATTTCGCCACGTCCCCAATGGCTGTGTATATTATAGAGATCGTTTTATTATGACAAGCCCTTTTTTCGAAAAAGACACTCGTTTGTTTAAATAAAAAACAAATGTTGCAAATACTGCTTTTTGTTTAAACAATTTGGCTTAATACTTGTTTTATTTGATAAATATTTGAACAACGTTGCCCTGTTTTTTTCATTAACATTGCTGTTAAAACCATTTCAAAAATTTTAAATCGCTCTGGTAACACCACATTTAACTCCTGACAATGCAAAAATGCCCAATCTTGATAGCTTTTTGCAGATAGCCGCTGTTGTGTCAACCACTCCAACCAAACGATTCCCAACGCATAAATATCGGATTGAAATGATTTTGCTTGCGCATGAAACAATTCTGGTGCCATATACCTTGGTGTTGCTGTATGTGTCTCAATACTTGTTAGATTTGCGTCTTGAGCTATTTTTACAGCCTGTTCAAAGTCAATCAAATAACTTTTTCCACCCTTAACCCGAAAGTGCTCAACTTTGATATCGCCATGCAGATAACCATAGTCATGCAGATGTTCAAGCACATCTAAGCTGAGTATCAATCGTATACCAATTTCAGCCAAGCTAAGTAAATCAGGTGCATCCTGAAAAAGCTTTGGGACATCTTCCACCCATAAAGCTTGATCAATGACCTCTTCTTCAATTTTAAATTGCTGAAATGGATCAAATATTGAAAAGTTTAATATTACAGGCTGAGATTCTGTCTCCAATGCATTCAATTTGCTATAGCAGTTTAGCTCATTGAAAAAGTGCTGTTGATAACAGCGATTCGAATTTTTGAGCTGCAATTTCAACCAAAACCATTGCTGTCCCTGTTGAATTTGATAAACACGGCGACCAAATTTTTGACTTTGGATTGAATTATATGCAACTGGAAGAATTCTGCTTTGGCTCATACTTCGATCAATTGTTCTGCTGGTATATCTTTCGTCATAGGATGATTCAAAACTTCTAGACAATGTTGGATTGTTTTACCAATACGTGCATGTGTTTCTATACTTGAAATTTTTGGCCAAGTTGCACGCTCACCTTCTCGTTGCAACAGCTTAAATAGATATGGGCGTGGGTTCTGTAACATATAGCTATAATGGCGTAGACTATACTCCCCAATAATATTGACATCACCATAGTAGCGCTGGTCAATAATACCGTAACCGTGATCGAGTAAACGACGCATAGATGGCACTCTTCCCATACGACCTCGAGCAAAATCCATGATCCCCATTGCAGCCATGCGTCCTTGACTACGTACGATACGTTCAGGCCAACTCAGTAAATCTCTACGGTAACGTTCTTCATCATTTTGCATAAACGGTACAATATGTGGATTAACCTGACTGGCAATGGTGTAATTCAAATTATAAAGACGTGACATGCGCTCTTGAGGGAAATCATTTCGTACGCTGCCATCCACCCAACGGGTATTGGCCAAATAAGGAGTATGTACACCATCGTAACGTTTACTAATTAAACGCACAGGTGGAAATAAAACAGGTACAGCACAGGATGCCAATACTGCACTCCAGACCAACAAATCTGGTGAGGTATATTTATTCATGATGCGTACATCTTCTTGAGAAACATCATAAGGTGCAACGGTGACATTAATATCTAATCCTGATTTTTCAAAAGCCTCATGAAAAGTCACATCGCCTAAATTTTCAACCAAGAATTTTTTAAGATATCGGACATCTGCAAAACCACCATTGCCTTTGATTAATTCTTTTACACTACGAAAGTGAAAAGCTTCGCTATAAAATTGGTCACCACTGAGTAAGTTTGGAATTTCACCTGGTTCATTTACCCCCAACATCGCAGTCATAATTGCGCCAGCACTCGAACCTGAAAGTACTTTGGGCATCAAGTCTTGTTCCATCAATGCTTTACAAACGCCACTATGAAATAAACCCAATGTAGCCCCACCTGAAAACATCAATGCAGGTTGACCATAGGCCTTTTCACAGTTTTCAAAAAACTTCCTTTTACTTTCATGACATAAAGTTTGGCAACCATCTGAAGCGATGAATGCCAAACTATTACTCACTTCCTCAATATAATCTTCAATTATTTTTTTTGTCCCAACATAGGTATGCGCAAATAACATCGGGTGCCCAATATTGGCAACATCATGACTAAATCCCTCTCTAAGGATATACATCAAGTCTTGGGTTCGATTTTGCATTCGGTAACGGCGTAATAAATTTAATCGATGGGAAATAATTTCAGCATCAAAATATGGTGAGGTATTATCTAGCTTCCACTCCTGTGCCCCCGTTTCTTCATCCAGTTTTAACGCTATAGATTTCCACTCTTCATAGTTTTCTGCATGTTTCAGTTTTCTTTTTAGTTTTTTAATACAATAAGCCTGATGCGGATTTAAATCTTGAGTAAGTTCTAATAACATTTCTAATATTCCTTTGATTTTTAATCCGACACTTTTAAATACCTGTCGATAAACTATGCTGAAAAATAACCAGATAATCAATTACCATAAGTCATTTAATTCTTGCTTTAGATTCCAATTATCGCCTATTGAGATTAGCTCAATAAAATTACTGTGCTAATATCAACCACACATTGTAATTTCTGAAAATAGCGAACGGATATGGCAACTTTCGACTTACCTGACAATATCATCCAAAAATTATCCACTGTTCTGGATCAGTTACATCAAGTCCTTCCTGAAAAGAAACAAGATACTGACTTTAAAGCAGTGGCTTTTAGGTGGCACGATAAACAACTCAAAGCGATTTATAACCCGAAAGCAATGCATTTGGATGATCTTAAAGGGATTGAACGGCAGAAAGCTAAAATTTTACAAAATACTGAACAATTTCTACACGGCTTACCTGCCAACGACATTTTACTGACTGGCTCACGCGGCACAGGAAAATCATCCATTGTTCGCTCTTTACTTACTCAGTATGCAGAACAAGGCTTACGTTTAATTGAAATTGAACGAGATGATTTGTCTGACTTGCCAGAAATTCAAAAAATTATTAAAGATCGGCCAGAAAAGTTCATCGTTTATTGTGATGACTTGGCATTTAATGCTGAAGATGAAAATTACCGTAGTTTAAAAAGCGTGTTAGATGGCTCGCTACAATCTGGCTCAAGTAATTTTGTGATTTACGCAACCAGTAACCGTCGTCATTTATTGCCCGAATTTATGCATGAAAACACGCCTGTAACCAAAGTCGATGTGCCGCAATATAAAGAGTTGCATCCGCAAGAAGCCATCGAAGAAAAGATTTCATTATCAGATCGTTTCGGTATGTGGTTGTCTTTTTATCCAATGGATCAAAATCTTTATTTAGAAATTGTGGAACATTATTTGGCAAAAGCAGCAATGCCCTTTACTGAGGATGTTCGTGCGGAGGCTTTAAGATGGTGTCAGGCACGTGGTCAACGTTCAGGTCGTGCAGCATATCAATTCTCTAAACATTGGATTGGTTCAGAACGTTTAAAGGCATTATAAGCCCAACTTTTTTAGATATACAAAGCTCTAACTGAATAATAGTCAGGGCTTTAAATTATTCATCAAATAAATCGGTTCAATATACATGACCAAGCTAAGCGAATAGCAGACTCTCCAATAAAAGATCATATTTTTATTGGCGTAGTCATCCTAAACTTATTTATCGCACATTAAAGTGTCCCTGCGTGTTGGTCTCATCTGAACACAATCGCACGGACGAACACTGCTACTTTATTTAACCCATATGATTCAAATAAAGCTTAATTTCTTTATTCCCATGCAAAACCGCCTGCCAACATATAACTCAAACTGACTGCTGGTTAATCATGCAACTAAAAGCCAAAATTAAAAAATTCAGTATATTTAAATATATTTCAATAACTTAAATGCAAATCAATAATTCATCCAGAACATTTTATTTCAGCACATCACAGTTTAAGCGTGATAAAATAGCTGGCAGTTTCATATAGGATAGGTCTATGCAGTTTGTTCATCTTGGTATTCATACCGAATTCTCTATTACAGAATCGATCGTACGTATACCTGATCTGATTAAAGCTGCCGCATCTGATGAAATGCCTGCTTTAGCCATTACAGACCTATCCAATCTGCATGCAGCAGTTAAGTTTTACAACAAATCGCTGGGGAAAGGGATTAAACCTATTTTCGGCAGTGTAATTCGATTAAACGATGCCAACCATAAAGCAACTTTACTGGCGATGACCAATAAGGGATGGCGTGGGCTGACTGAAATTGTCTCTCGTGGCTTTATTGAAGGACAACAACTGTCGATTCCATGTGTACAAAAAGAGTGGGTGCTTGAACAGTCTCAAGACATCATTGTACTTTTGGGTCTACATAGTGATGTCGGAGAAATGCTTTGTGCAGCTTATCCTGAAAAAGCCGAACCGCTGTTAGAACAATGGATCGAAAAATTTGGCAATCGTGTTTATTTAGCATTGACGCGAACAGGTCGCCCATTAGAAGAAAGCTTCAATGAAGAAGCAGTTAAACTTGCTGCAAAATACAATATTGGTGTTGTGGCACATAATGATGTGCATTTTGTTAGACCAGAAGATTATGAAGCACATGAAGCACGCGTTTGTATCGCAGATGGATATGTTCTAGGTGATAATAAACGCCCTAAGCACTACAGCCCTGAGCAATATTTTAAAACCTCTGCTGAAATGATTAAGTTATTCGCAGATATTCCAAGTGCGATAGAAAACACCTTACAAATTGCAAAGCGTTGTACAGTTTCACTCCGTTTAGGATTCCATGATCTACCAGACTATCCGATTCCGGAAGGGCATACCATCCATTCTTACTTTGAGCATCTTTCTGAAATTGGTTTAGAAGAACGCTTAGACTTCCTTTATCCTGTTGAAACACGTGATGAAGATTGGGCTGAAATTCGTAAGCCTTATGATGAACGTCTGGCCTATGAGCTTGGCATTATCAATAAAATGGATTTCCCCGGTTACTTCCTCATCGTTATGGACTTCATTCAATGGTCTAAAAATAATGGTGTTCCTGTAGGCCCTGGTCGTGGTTCAGGTGCAGGCTCACTGGTCGCTTATAGTTTAAAAATTACCGACTTAGACCCGCTGCGTTATGACCTACTCTTCGAGCGTTTCTTAAACCCAGAACGTGTATCCATGCCCGACTTTGATATCGATTTCTGTATCGCTGGGCGTGATAAGGTCATCGATTATGTGGCACGCCATTATGGTCGTGATGCGGTTTCTCAGATTGCAACCTTCGGTACCATGGCTGCTAAAGGTGCGATTCGAGATGTAGCAAGGGTTTTAGGTAAATCTTACGGTTTGGCAGATCGTATTTCTAAAATGATTCCGACTAAACCTTTAGGTCTCACCTTAGAAGAATCTATTGAGGCTGAACCACAACTTAAAGATATCGTTACCAATCCATCCAACCCAGATTATGACGATGCTGCTGAAATCTGGGAAATGGCGCTCAAGCTTGAAGGCATTACCCGTAATACAGGTAAACACGCAGGTGGTGTGGTCATCGCACCAACCAAAATCACCGATTATTCGGCAATTTTGTGTGAAGCTGATGGCACAGGACGGGTTGCCCAATTCGATAAAGATGATGTAGAAGCTGCGGGCTTAGTAAAATTCGACTTCTTGGGCTTACGTAACCTTACTGTAATTGAAGATGCGATTCAAAATATCAATAAGCGTATTCAATCTGATAAGCCGTTAAATATTTCAAACATTCCCTTAGACGATCCTAAATCCTATGCAGTATTTGCTGACGCAAATACCACCGCGGTATTCCAGTTTGAATCCGTGGGCATGAAAAAAATGCTTAAAGAAGCACGCCCAAGTAAATTTGAAGAAATTATTGCCTTCGTATCCTTATATCGACCGGGTCCAATGGACCTTATCCCCGACTTTATCCATCGTATGCATGGTGGTGAGTTTGAATACTTACATCCGCTGTTAGAAAGTGTACTCGAACCCACTTATGGGATCATGGTATATCAGGAACAGGTGATGCAAGCCGCACAGTTCTGTGCAGGCTATACACTGGGTGGTGCAGATTTACTTCGTCGTGCGATGGGTAAAAAGAAAGTCGAGGAAATGGTCAAACAACGTGCCACCTTTATTGAAGGTGCTGCGAAAAAAGATATTGATGAAGGTACAGCCAACCATATATTTGACTATATGGAAAAATTCGCAGGCTATGGTTTTAACAAATCACATGCCGCCGCTTATGCTTTAGTTGCCTATCAAACGGCTTGGTTAAAAGCACATTACCCTTCTGAATTTATGGCTGCGGTCATGTCTTCGGAAATGCAAAATACAGATAACATTGTATTTTTAATTGATGACTGCCGAATCAACAATTTAGTGGTATTGCCGCCATCGGTAAATATGTCGTTCTACCAATTCTATGCCAGTGATGTAAACACCATTATTTATGGTTTAGGTGCAATTAAAGGTGTCGGCGAACAGGCCATGCAATCCGTGATTGATTCACGTGAGCAAGATGGTCCTTTTAAAGATTTATTTGATTTCTGCCACCGTGTAGATTTGAAAAAAATCAATAAAAGAACATTGGAAGCATTGATTCGCGCTGGTGCACTGGACTGTTTGGGAATTGAACGCTCAAGTTTAATGGCTCAACTTCCTGAAGCTGTCCAAGCAGCTGAACAAGCACGTTCAAATCGTGAAACGGGTATCATGGACTTATTTGGTGAAGTTGAAGAGGTTCAACGTAAGCCTGCTAAACCTGTAAAGCCTTGGTCAGATGAAGTGCGTCTAAAAGGCGAAAAAGATACACTAGGTTTATATCTGACAGGTCATCCAATTGATGTCTATCGTGCAGAATTAAAATCCTTTATTCCAAATAAAATTAATGAATTAACCCCAACTCGCCGTGGTGTAACTACTGTTTTCGCAGGTTTAGTGGTCGATATTGCCAATTTCCCAAATCGGATGATGATTACCCTTGATGACGGCACAGCACGTATCGAAGTCTCTGCAAATCATGAACGCTTCCAACGCTTTAAAGACATTATTCAAAATGAAAAAGTGGTTGTGATTGAAGGTGAAATTTATGAACGTGAAGGTTTTGACCGTCCTATGGGACGTTTGACCAAAGCATTCACTCTCAATGAAATTCGACAAAAGCGTGCCAATAGCATTGCCATAACACTGAATACTGAAGTGATGACTAAAACTTTAGCCTCGGATATTCAAAAGATCTTACTGCCCTTCTGTAATGTCGATATGTGCCAACATATCCCAATGCAGATCCAGTTAGATTACGACTATGCCACAGCTGAGTTACATTTAGGTCAACAATGGAAAGTTGCCCCATTGGATGAGTTACTTTCGAAATTACGTGATTACTTCGGTAAAGAATCTATTCATATTGAATACCAAGTCAAATCTAAAGCGGCAAAAGCCGTTGATCATCGTGGACTTGCCCAACCGACTCAAGTTGCACCGCCACCAGAAAATATGAGTATGGATGATGCAATGGATGACTATATGGCAGATGCAGGCCAATTCTCTTAACCTCCCTATTTGAATTTAAAGCTTAATATTTTGGAATATTCATGGATATTTTCGACAATGCTGTGATTTCACAGCATTTAAGTCATGTACGTATTGTCATGGTCAATACCACACTTCCTGCCAATATTGGAAGTGCTTTACGTGCGATGAAAACAATGGGCTTAACTAAACTTGTGCTTGTTGCGCCTAAAACCTACCCTCACCCAGATATAGATGCGTTGGCAGCTGGTGCAGCAGATCTGATCGAGCAAATAGAAATTGTCGACAGCTTAGAAAATGCCATTAAAGATTGCCATATTGTATTTGGAACCAGTGCGCGTAGTCGCACCATTCCGTGGCCTTTGCTTGATGCACGCCCTGCGGCTCAAAAATCAATGCAAGCGGTTATTCAACACCAGCAAGAAATCGCTATTGTCTTCGGTCGTGAAGATCGTGGTTTAACCAATGAAGAGCTTGCACTGGCAAACTTTCACGTTACAGTCCCAGTAAATAGTGATTATGGCGTGTTAAATGTCGCTCAAGCAATTCAAGTGCTGTGCTATGAAATGCGTATGGCAACGTTAGAACTGGCTGATAAGAAACTGGATACTGAAGCGATGATGCGTGTAACAGATTCAGAAGATATGCACTGGGATGAACCTTTGGTCACACACGAACAAATGGAACAGTTTTATCCGCATATTGAAAAAATGTTGGCTGAAATCGAGTTTTTAGACCCTAAAAACCCACGTTTACTGCCTTTACGCTTGCGTCGATTATTTGGGCGTATACAATTAGATAAGATGGAATATCATTTATTAAGAGGCATTTTTAGTCGAGTTCAAGCCTTAAATAATGGTACATGGAAAAAGTCAAAAGATGAGGATCAAAACTAATGCTAAAACAGCTTAAAGAAGATATCCAAGCTGTATTTGCGCGAGATCCTGCTGCGCGTAATACATTTGAAGTTTTAACCACATATCCTGGGATACATGCATTAATCATGCATCGTGTTGCCCATGAATTATGGGAAAAAGATTGTAAAACTTCAGCGCGTATTTTGTCTTCTTTTAGTCGTTTTGCAACAGGTATTGAGATTCATCCTGGCGCTAAAATAGGTAAACGCTTTTTTATCGATCATGGCATGGGTGTGGTAATTGGTGAGACAGCAGAAATTGGTGATGATGTCACCCTGTATCATGGAGTGACTTTAGGTGGCACAACATGGAATAAAGGTAAACGTCATCCTACTTTAGCTGACGGTGTTGTGGTGGGCGCAGGTGCAAAAATCCTAGGCCCTTTTGTGGTGGGTAAAAATGCTAAAGTAGGTTCAAATGCTGTGGTGACAAAAGCTGTACCGGATGGCGTCACGGCTGTAGGTAATCCTGCTCGCTTTATTAGCAAAGATAAAGAAATCATCTCAACACCTGAACCAAGTTGTCCAGAAGAAATGAGCAGTGTTATTGAAAATACAGAATTTCAAGCCTATGCAGCTGTACCAGAACAATCCGATCCTATGCTTGATGGTATGCGTGTTCTATTAGATCGCTTAGAACAAAATGAAAAGCGCCTCAATATTTTGTGCCAGCGTTTATCAATTTTAGACCCAACGTTCAATTTACAACACAATATTGAGCAGCCTTTGAGTGAAGATGAAATCAAAATCATTGAAGAAGTTAGACGTGAATGTGAGGCGCAAAACCATTCATCGAAAGCATAAGGCTGCTTAATACTTTACAAAATGAAGTGTCAATAGACTGTAATGTATAATTTTTAATAATACGAACCAAATCAAGTTGCATGTTCAGACGTCTTTTCATAGACTGATGCCCATGCACGTTTTTTAATATAAATTAATGGAAGAAACACATGACGATTAAGCCTTTGGCATATGCATTACTCGCAGCTTCAGTACTTACGGCGTGTTCAACAACACCCATCAAGCAACAAAACAAAGTAGATGTAAACGAGCCTTTTATTTACACTGAGCCTGAATTGTCTCCTCCGTTCTATGCACTAAACCCTTTCGATTACTCTCAACCACCTGTTTTTGAGTTGGAGTTAAAAAAAGCATCGGCTCAACCTGTAAACAAACTTGAAGTTACTGATCCAGCAAATCCAAACCAAAAAATCATTTTAGATACCAATAAACTAATTGTACCTACAGTGAATAGCTCACAACGTGCTATGAAGTATGCAGTACTTGCGGAAAACAATGAAATTGACATCACTGCTATTGATGATTTCTTGCAAATGGTTGAAGGTAAAGCACGCCATTACCCACCACAATTTAGTGACCGTAAAGAGCGTAAAGGCTTTGAGGGTAAGTTAAAAGAAGTCTCTACTCAGCTTGACCAATTAGCCGCTGCACCAAATGCTTCTTTTGATATTTTGATTCGTGCATTTAAAGCAAGTATTTTGGGCCGTAACCTTGACCTTGGTTCATCTTATACAACTAAATCACTAGAATATGCTCAACGTATCCTTAAAATCAACAAAGATGATGCTGAAGCAAACTTGTGGTTTGGTTTCTCTTTATCAGAGGGTGGCGGTCAAAAAGAAGCCATCCCATATTTAGATAAAGCTATCAAACAAGGTGTTCAAGAAGCCTATTTATCTTCTGCAAATAACTTTATTGGTATGGAGCAAAAGAAAAATGCAATCCAAACCTTGAAAAATTATAAAGTGAAATACCCAGAAGAAGCTGAAGTTGCAGATCGTTTAATTGAAGAAATTGAAAAACAAGGTCGTTACAACGTTTGGCAGGTATTAAAAAATCCAGCACAGGCAAAATAAATTTATAAAATATAAAAAATAGACTGAACATTCAGTCTATTTTTTTTGTTTATCAATTGAATAAAACTCACGTATGATTCAGACAAAGATTGATCTAGTTAATGATTATGCAATACTCAAAAAACAATATTTTGCTTTGTGCTCTGGCAATTTGTCCATTGATTTTATCCGGATGCCAAGTTGTCAGTGTAAAAAATCAAAAGGTTAATGTAACTATTGCCAATGAACGTGACAGCATTTTGACACGTTCAAAAATGAGTGAAGCCAGCTTAAATGTTTTGTCAATGACTGGACGAGAAGCCAAATCATGTACAGATGAACCCGAAAAATGTGTGGCAGATTTAGCTGAAATCCCACAGATTCAAGATGAACAACTACTTTCGACCGCAAGTGAAATTTACTTAACCAAAGCAATCAATCTGGGCGACTCATCAGATTGTAAAGTCAGTCTTTTTTCTAAACATCAATCCACTGACAAGCAACAATCCTCCCAAAAAAACTATGAGCAATGTTTAGATCAGCAGATGGTGATGTTAGATAATAGCATCCGCTATAGTTATGCCTATTTATTTAAAACTGAACGCCAACCCCAAGACCGTATTTTTAATAACCGACAAGTTCAGATACGTGACTTTTATAATCAAGCATTAGCTAAACTGATTTCGACATATGCCCTAAGAAATAAAAACCAAAAAGTAGCAAAACAAATTAAAGTTGGCAAAAGCACTTATCGTATTAATTTTAATGGCTATCCTGCACTGGCTCAGATTGAACTTGAGGATCTTGTTTCGAGCTATAACTTAAACTTCTCAGGGTTACGCTCAATCAACCGTAGAGACGGTTTCGGTGCAGAATTTGTTGCAATTTTACCCAACACCACAGCACCTGAAGAAAACAAATATATTGTAAATCCATTTGATTATAAATACAAAAATGGCATGAATCCCAACATTCATCAACCACGTTATTTATCGGTCAGTATTGTAGCACAACCTGAAAATTCGAAGGAATCACTACAAAACATCTTACATAACCCAAATTTTCAACTGAATGTTTATGATCCTTATAGCATTGAAAATTTAAAAATTGGTGGCAAACAATACCCGCTTGCGGCAAACTTTTCAGCGCCCTATGGTCTATGGCTGGCTCAAAATAATTTAGGTATTGCGGCTTATCTGAGCTTAATTGATCGCGATCAAAGCCTGACTATGCCTCATTTGTATATGCTTGAACCATACAACCCAAATAAGAAAGTGATTGTTTTGGTACATGGTCTCGCCAGTAGCCCGGAAGCTTGGATTCGCTTAACTAATGATATTATGGGCGACAATGTATTACGTGAGCACTATCAAGTTTGGCAGGTCTTTTATTCCACCAATATGCCGATCTTAGAAAGCCGTTTTCAGATCAATGCCATCATTAATCAAGGTTTTGCTTCAATTAATCAAAATTCTGCTTCTGCTAAAGATGCTGTGTTGATTGGGCATAGTATGGGCGGGATTATTGCGCGCTTACTCGTCAGTGATGCCAATCTGACACAACCAGCCTTAAAGATGTTGAACAATCGTAAATTTGATAAATTTAAAGATGATCCAATGTTCAAATCTCGTTTGACTATTCAATCTATACCTAATTTTGATCGTGCTATTTTTATTTCAGCACCACATCGTGGCACTGCATTTGCTGATCGCTGGTTCACTTTAGCTGCTCGTCGAATTATTAAGTTGCCAGGTGCATTCTTGGGGGCTTTAGCTGACTCTATTGATGATCGTGATTTAAATGCAAAAAACTTTTTAAAAGATGTTGGGCATGGACTGATTCAAAATGGTCCAAGTGACTTAAGCCATAGCTCAAACTTCACCAAATTGACTGAAAACGTTATGCCGAAGAAAGACATGATCTATCACTCAATTATGGGCAATATCACCAATAGTACAGATCCTAACGTAATGACCGATGGAATCGTTCCATATACTAGTTCACATTTAGACGGTGCAGTATCTGAGAAAATTATCAAAGGTGGTCATTCGATCCAAGAGACACCTGAAGCGGTATTGGAACTTAGACGGATTTTAAGATTACATTTGACTGAACTTGGACTTTATAAACCATAAACTCAGCTTCTAAAGCAATAAAAATGCCAGTCAATCTTAAATTGGCTGGCATGGAGTTATTGGTTTTATAAAAATTTATCCGAATCAGTGAATAACGCACTTATGAATCAGTGGTTCCGGCAAATAGTGCAATCACATCTGCTTCGGTTAATTTTTTTGTCTCATTGTTAAATGCATAAAATTCGGGCTTATTGTCTATAAAAATTTCCATATTAAATTTTAGTTCTTGAAGCTGTTGATCCAAAGCAAATGCATTGATATTGCAATAGCTTCGGTCTTTGGTCCGCCAAAACAAATTCGTTCCACAACAATTGCAGAACCCACGTTCGCCCCATTCAGAAGAATTATAAATACTTAAGTGATCATCTTGAGTAAACTTTAAACTACCCTGTTCTACATCAATCGTCATAATTACACCGCTCGTTTGTCTACGACAAATTGAACAATGACACGCATGAACATCATGATTTTTTAATTCAACCGTAAAAGTTGTTGCCCCACAAACACATTGCCCTTTCATAATAATTTCCTTATGTTTTATAAATTTTCAATAAAGATACTACAATGATGTAGAGAAATTATAGTGAAACAGATATTTTTTATCATACTCATGCTTTTTAATTGAAAACCTAAATGATTCACTCTAAATTAGTCAATACAACAATTTAAATATAATATTTGGAAAAGTATGCGTTATAAAATTATAGATGTTTATCAGCTCCAAAATATTCAACGGTATATTGCAAAGTGCCTAAAGACACAATCACCTCAATTCATTGTGATTGAAACTGATCAGACCTTATGTAAAGAGCTCGATATTATTGATGTCGACTTACAAGCATCGATTGCCACGTGGGCAACGGGTGAAAGAATTGATTTAAAAATCATTCATCAATCCAACCATATTGAAAAATTCTACGATTTTGAACATTAAAAAGATCAACTCAATCGTTCAAATTCAATAAAAAGTTTGACAGTAAATCCCCCAACATCATATTTTACTTTAAGTTCTCTTTTAGAACCCTATATAAAGGATAAATATATGAAACACCCAAAAGAAATGACAGGGCTTGAATTTCTACAAGCAATGGTTGCTGGACAAATTCCTAGAGCATCGATTAGTGAAACCATCCCGATGGATTTACATGAAATTTCGCATGGTCATGCAAGTTTTAAAGTCAAAGCGGACCAACGTCATTTAAATCCTTTAGGCGGCGTACATGGCGGTTTTGCAGCAACAGTTTTAGACTCAGCAACAGGTTGTGCAGTACATACCACCCTAGAAGCAGGCGTAGGTTATGGCACCATCGATTTAAATGTAAAAATGTGCCGCCCTGTACCTCAAAATAAGCAATTATTTGCTATTGGACAGTTGATTAATTTAAGTAAAAGTCTTGCCATTTCTGAAGGGAAATTGGTCGATGAAGATGGCAAATTATATGCACATGCAACAGCGACCTGTATGATTATTCGTACATAATTGACTGCTTAGAGTGCTATTTATATTGAATAGCACTTATTCAGCATTAGCCTTCGGTTCATCAACATACATCTTACCCATCTTCAACTGTTTTAGGCTCTCATCCCATTCCAAATTACGCTTACAATTGATTGCTTCTGCACGGCTAATTTCTGCCATGTTTTGCCCACAGTATCCCCCACCAACTTCGACTTGAACGATAGCTTTGGCTTGATTATTGATAATCTGATAAGAAAATACCGCACTGTTAAAAATTTCTTGTATGGTTTTATGATCTTTAGATTGGTAGATCACCAGCTGATCTCCCCCATGCCCTCTAAATACACCATCTTCAACACACCGAATTGAGTCAGGTTCATAAATATATTCTGGCTGATCATCCCCAATTAAATCCACAACCGTAACAACATCTTTCATATCAACCGCTACAGCTTGCTTACAATGTTTCTGTGCATCTTTTACCTGCTGTATAAGCTCATCAGGATAACTTAACGTTTTAGATTTTCGCTCTATTTTTGCTTCAGTAATAGTTGTAGGAATTTCGACTTCAATCTCACTGCTTGCCTTTCCTGTATCAACTTTTGCACTCTCAACTTTGTCATTATCTGCTGCAATCGCAACTTTTTTCGTAGACTCTACTTGAGCTGCATTCTGAGAATTTTGCTGAGAGCAAGCACTTAAGAAAACAAGTCCTGATAAACTCAAAATATTAATGATGTTCAAAATATTTTCCTAAATATAAATAGGGTTTGATGTAAAATTTTATGTAAGGTTTAATAATGGAGTAAGTACTTAATGATATGAGATTTAACTATAAAAATGAAATCAACAAATCTATAAAAAACCGAATAATAACGATTTCTATGCTGATCTAGATTCACCTTTAAAATTTTGACAAATTTACTTTCGCATTTTGCTCAAAATGATTTCTAAAATATTCAGTCTGATATAAAGGTTGCATTTGATAAAAATGCTGTAAAACTTCTGCTCTTTTGACTTTATAGATTTCAGTATCAACCCATGCATATTCTTGTTGAATTTGCTGTTCATATTCTGCAAAACGTTCAGGGGGGCTAGCCAAAATTGCCAAATCGATATCAAGTAAATAATTTAAATCATGTTGATTAGACGGCTGATGTTCTTGTGTTGCAATGATCCATTGAGAAACTTTTTTTAAGACCGATTGCGTTAAAATACCCGTACAATGCTTTTGCATTAAGTAAGCACTTTGTTGTTCATTATCTTTTGCTTGTGGATTATAAACGGCATCATGAAACCAAATTGCCAGCTCAACAGCAATAGGATCATTCAATTGCGCTTTTACTTGATGAAATAACTCAAGGCATTCAACAATATGTTGAACCGTATGATAATGACGTTGTGGCTCAGTATAAGCAGCAACAAGCAACTGCTGTAAAAAAATACACTGCTCTTTTTCGATTGCTATCTGATTCGCAAATTCAGCCCAATACTGATTGAATGGTTTGAGGTAAATTTCTGTTTTAGCTATGATCATATTTATAGAACATCTAAGACTTTATATATTAATACAACATTTTTGGCTGTTATCCCATGTTTGGTGATGAGTTTACACATGAACAAATCACCGAAAGACCAGCAGATCATTACATAGTCAAACCAGCTAATTATTCATATAAGTGATTTCTATCAAGTCATTGATCAAAAATGAAGCTTTTTTTGTGCTTTTGAAGCATAGATGGTGATCCTACCGTGGGGCGGGGGTAAAAGGACGTACCCCTCGCACAACATGAGCAAAAACAAAGCACTGCTTTGTTTGCAGCGCAAGGTTTGGCAATCCCTGCGAAAAGTGAGGCATCGCCTACGCAAAGCTATTTAAACATTAAATGTAAGGTGTGGCAGTGCTATATTTTTATCATCAAATAATTGATTTAATTAAAGATGTGTTTAATTTTGTTTAAATCAAAGCGGTAAATTAGCTTGGTCATAAATATACTATTTTTGAAAAAGAGCTGGCTTAAAGCAAGCCAACTCTCTTTCAATACATTAAACGCTTTAAAAACTCAAGCAACTTGCTCATCACGCTTAAATACCAGTTCACCTTTCAATGAACTCTCGGCGTCAAAATAATAACCATCGGTATTAAAGGATTTAAGATCTTCCATTTTTTTCAATTGATTTTGAATGATGTATCGAGCCATTAAGCCACGCGCTTTTTTAGCATAGAAGCTGATCACCTTATATTTACCATTCTTCTGGTCTAAGAATACTGGTTTAATTATATCAGCCTGAATTTTTGCTTCCTTGACCGATTTATAGTATTCATCAGAAGCAATATTGACCAATAACGTTGAGCCGCTTTGTTGCAAATCCTGATTGATCAAATCGGTAATTCGATCCCCCCAAAATTCATAAAGATTATGACCACGGGTATTGGCAAGTTTTATTCCCATTTCCAAACGATACGGCATCATTAAATCAAGAGGACGTAATAAGCCATATAGGCCAGATAAGCTGCGTAAATGATCTTGCGCAAAATTGAGATCGTCTTGCGACAAACTATATGCATCCAGACCTGTATAAACATCGCCTTTAAATGCAAAAATTGCTTGTCGCGCGTTGGCAAAACTAAAGTCAGCATTCCAGTCACGAAAACGCTCCGCATTGAGATTGGCAATTTTTTCACTGACACTCATCAAACTGGCAATATCTGAAGCGGAGAGTTTACGACTTAGGTCTATAAGCTGTTGAGATTGATCCAGCAGTCTTGGTAGAGTGTGCGTATCGGTCGGTAGTGCTGACTGGTAATCGAGTGTCTTAGCAGGGGAAATTAAGGCGAGCATGGTCTTCCTGATCAAAAAATAACTAATCAAACTATAACAGTCGGGATATTTTAATTCCAATTCATGTTTTCTGTGAACAGAATCGGTAAACTATCGCACTTCCCTGCTTATGATCGTTTAAATTATGTCCGAACAACTGTTCATTCAAGGTTCGGTTGGCAAAATTGAAGTTTTTGTTGACTATCCTGTGGGCGAAGTAAAAGGTTTTGCTGTCGTTTGTCATCCTCACCCACTGCAAGGTGGTACACCTCAACATAAAGTTCCTGCTTTACTTGCACAAATCCTCTCTGAACAGGGTTGTGTGGTCTATCGCCCAAGTTTTCGTGGTTCTGGACAAAGCGATGGAATCCATGACGAAGGCTTTGCTGAAACTGAAGATATTCTAGAGGTCATTAGATACGTTAGACAATTACACAAAAGTCTACCTTTCTACGTTGGCGGTTTTAGTTTTGGTGCACATGTAATGGCAAAAGCCTATCATGCGCTACCTGATGAAATTAAACCGCAACAAGTGATCTTATGTGGTTTACCAACATCCACTGTAGATGGTCTGCGTCATTATGTTACCCCAGCCATTAAAGGCGATATCCTGTTTGTACATGGTGAAGCAGATCCGACGACTAAACTCTCTGATTTGCTTGAATGGGCAAAACCTCAGCGCCATTTAATTACAGTATTGCCAGGCGCAAACCATTTCTTTACAGGTTATTTAAAGCAGTTAAGAATCGCAATTTCGCGTTTTCTTCTTGTGCCATAAATCTGAATTTAAAAAGAATTCTAGGATAAATAAGGTGAATGAGTCACTTTATTTATCCGTTCACATCATCCCAACTCAAACCAAATTTCGCCAAATACTTTTTCACGCGATCACTGTCGTTGGTGGTTTGTCTTTGCTCGCGAGATACAGAAAATAAACGCCGTCCAGCATCGGCCATGGATTTCGATTTTTGGCAAACCTCAATCACCCCCTGCAATTGAATACGATCAAACTCATCAATCTGCGCCACTTGTTCAGCACTTAAAATTTTCATCAGTGACGATTGCGTTAAAGTATCTTTATTTTCAGCAATATTCCAAATTTGTTGTAGTCGGCCAATCTCAGCATTTACTTCATGTAAACCAATACGCTCACCATTGGCTAAAGTCGCCATACGTGTCACGCTTGCAGTTAAATCACGAAAATTCCCTTGCCAACTGGCGTCTAAAGATTGCGCAAATTTTAAATATTTTTCTAAGGCGTCGGTATGAAAACGCAACTGCCGTTGATGCGCAACAGCAAAACGTTGTAATTCAAAGGTGATATTCGGTTCAATATCTTCTACGCGATCTTTTAAGCTCGGTAAAAAGAAGGTCCATGTATTTAAGCGAGCCCATAGATCTTCACGGAACCGCCCTGCACGGACTTCCTCACGTAAATCTCGATTGGTTCCTGCAATCAACTGAAAGTCAGCCTGAACCTCTTTATCACTTCCTACAGGAAAGAATGACTTATCCTCCAAGGCCTTGAGCAACATGGCTTGCTCATCCAACCCTAGCTCGCCGATTTCATCGAGGAATAAAATGCCATTATCCGCACTTTTCAAATAACCCGTACGTGCTGCAATAGCGCCTGTAAATGCACCTTTACTATGACCAAATAATGTCGACATCGCACTATCACCAACCAGTGTTGCGCAGTTCACATCAATAAAGCGTCCTGAAAAATGAAATTTTTCCTTTTTCAATTGATAAATTTGCTTGGCTAAATGCGACTTACCAACCCCTGTTGCACCCATAATCAAAATTGGCGCACTTGAGCGTGTTGCAACCAATTCCACTTCTTGAATCATTTGATTAAAGTTTTGGTTCTTCGTGGCAATATTGGCTTTTAACTGCTGCCAATTTTCAGATTGTTCATGTTCAAACCGCTGGGTTAATGCCGCATATCGAGATAAATCTAAATCTATAATCCGATATTCACCCTCGGGTTGTTGTTTACCTGTAGGTGCACTTTGAATGAGTTTGGCTGGTAAATAATGCGCATCAACCAATAAATACCAACATATTTGCGCAACATGAGTACCTGTGGTGATATGTAATAAATAATGATTGTTCTCAGTATCAAAAGAATATGATTTTACAAAGTCATATAATGCACCATACATATCTGAAAAATCCCAAGGATCACGGATACTCACCTTATGGCCAGTAATCTGGGTTTGCGGTGAGATTTCTAACGCATCTTGCCGCAAATGATCAATTAAGCTGACATTACGGCGATCATGTAACAAAACCAGCTCATCAATCACTAAATCTTCATGCATCAACAAACTCATGGTAGGACGCCAGCGTTGCCAGCGATCAAGTTTTTTCCCTTGATCTAAAGTTGAACCCACAAAACCAATCACGACTGTTTTTTTAAATTTTTGCATATTTCTATAAATCTATAAAATTTTATATATCTTGCTTAAAGCATAGTTTTATTTTGTCAAAAATCAAATACTGTTTATACCGTCATTTTTTAATATTTTAAAAATCTCAGTTTCTCTTTTGAATATAATGCGACTATACTATTGATGTACAAAGCTTTTACTCACTTCTCCCATCACCGTCTGATTCGACACTTTTTTGATGGAATCCACCCTGCTTTGTTGTAAAAACAATCATAGAAAACATTTTAAATATTCAATAGGTTTTAATTCCTCATGTTACAGTTTACATTCTTAGGGACATCCTCTGGTGCGCCCACATTAACACGCAATGTGTCAGGTTTAGCGATTCATTATTGCAAAAGCAAAGACTGGATATTGATTGATGCAGGCGAAGGTACACAGCATCGTATTCAACAAGCAAAACTCTCTTTACAACATTTAAAAGCCATTTGCATTACGCATGTACACGGCGATCATTGTTATGGCTTGATGGGTTTACTGGCAAGTGCTGGTATGAATGCACGTAAAGATCCAATCACGCTGATTGCACCCAAAGAAATTCAGCAATGGTTAGAAGTTACCTGTCAATTCACTGAACTTTTTCTGCCTTATCCAATACATTTTATCGATGTAAATACTTTGACGAATCCCTTTCAATTGGATGAGCATATTTCCATTAACGTTCATCACTTACACCACCGTGTGACAAGTTATGCTTATGGCTTTAAAGCGACACAAACTCAGCGCAAACTCAATGTTGAGGTTTTAAATCAACTCAAAATTCCAAAAGGTAAACTATGGGGTGATCTACAACAAGGTCAAAATATTGAGTGGAATGGGCAGTCCGTCTTAAGTCAAGATGTTCTCATTCAAAACACTCAAAGTGTTTATGCCATTGTCGGTGGAGATAACGATCAGCCAGAATTACTATCGAACGCTTGTCAGGATGCAGCACTGCTGATTCATGAAACCACCTATACTCAATCGATATTAGACAAAGTAGGCGCAGGCCCAATGCACAGTTCTGCGAAAATGGTCGCTGAGTTTGCAGAATCGATTCAACTATCCAATTTAATTGCAACGCATCTCAGTGCCCGTTACCACGATGCACAAGGTGTGCAAAGCATTGGTAATGAAATTGCCCAGTACTATCATGGCAATTTTTACATTGCTGATGATTTTGATCAGTATGAACTAAATATGCATGGCGAATTAACACAGTTTCGCACTGGGAAACCCAGGGAAAAGTAATTTTCCCAACTTCAATTTAACGCTATGCAATATTATTGAATCATAGATGGTCGTTCTATCGTGTGGAGATATGGATATCGCCCATTGTGTAGGAACGCTGGGTACAGGATCTATCCCTCGCCCAACATGAGCAAAACAAAGCTCAGCTTTGTTTGCAGCGCAAGGTTTGGCCTCATCTTCAAAAGGTGTGGCAGTGTAAGCTTTTTATATTCAAATAGTTTATTCCGCCATGCAATTAATTTAATTAAAAATATGAATTAAAAAAAACATCTTTTTGTGCCTGAGTTTTTAATAGGTTGACTATATCCCAACTAACTTTGCTTTTAGCTGGAGTTAGTGTCCTTTTTTATTTGCACAACATTAGGCTCATTGATTTTTATTTTAAAAATAGAAATAAAGATAAAAATCTATAAATAAAGATATTTTATTTTATACCTTTTAAATTTAAAAACAAATAACCACTGAACTTTTAAATTTTTAAACTTATAAAATCAGTCACTTAAGAATAAAATTTCATTCCAAAAACAAAAATTGGCACACTCTCTGCAATATCCATCTCAAGAAATTAAAAAATCAATTGAGGATGCTGTCATGGCGAACAAGACAATTTTTGCCTCTAAACAACAGGCAAAACCAAAAACCATTGAATACAACGAAGCTGGTGGTCGCGCATATAAATTAAAATCTCGTGCCGCATTAGCGCAGCTTGCTGCAACAGGTACACTGAATCAGACCTTTTATCAAAATGCACAAGTGCAACTTGATAATATTCTAAACCTAGCGCTTGAAGTAGAGCCTGAATTTGTGGCTAAAACTGCAATTTATGCACGCCAAAAGGCACATATGAAAGATACACCTGTAGTGTTATTGGCTTTACTTTCTGAACTTGATGCAGAATTATTTAAGCAAGTTTTTCCTTTGATTATTGATAATGGAAAACAGTTGAGAAATTTTGTTCAAATCATGCGCTCTGGAATGATTGGTCGTAAGTCATTAGGTTCATTACCGAAACGTATGGTCAATAAATGGATTCTTTCAGCATCGGATCAACAATTGATTGCGGCCAATATTGGAAACAGCCCTTCACTTGCCGATGTATTAAAAATGACTCATCCAAAACCAAAGACAGTTCAACACGATGCTTTTTTTGCCTATGTCTTAGGAAAAGAATACCAACTTGTCCAATTACCGACTCAAGTGCAGGCATTGGAAGAGTTTCGATTGGGAACAGCAACACAAGTACCTAAAGTACCGATGCAGCTTCTAACCAATTTAAATTTGAATGCGAAACAATGGGCCGAAATTGCAAAAAATGGTTCTTGGCAAATGCTACGTATGAACTTAAATACCTTCTTACGCCATGATGTTTTTAAAATCAAAGGAATGACAAAAATCATTGCCGATAAATTGATGGATGAGCAAGCCATAGCCAAAAGTCGAGTATTTCCATATCAATTGATGATGGCTTGGTCAGCACTTGCAGAGGATATGCCACATGAAATTGCCAATGCGCTAAAGTTTGCTATGCAGCGTGCCATCGCCAATGTACCGAAACTTGAAGGAAATGTGGTGATTGCGATTGATGTTTCCGGTTCGATGTCAAGTTCTGTGACAGGTTATCGTCAGGGTGCAACCTCTCAGTTACGTTGCGTAGATGCTGCTGCATTATTTGCTAGTGCATTTAAATATGTAAATTCAAATATTCGTTTGATGCCGTTTGATACTGAAGTTCGTCAATTATCCAATTTCAGCAAAGTACAGGAATATTTAAAACGAAAACATTTTGGAAAACAGCAAAATTCAGAAATTGATATTTTTGCTTTGGCTAAAAAGTTTGCCAGCATGTGTGGTGGAGGAACTGATTGCTCTAAGCCTTTGGAACTGTTAGTGAAAGAAAATGCCAAAGTTGATATGGTAATTTTCTTCTCTGATAATGAATCATGGGCAGATCAAGTTCCAAGATCACACCGAAAAACTGGGATGATGCATTATTGGAAACAGCTAAAACAGCATAACCCAGATGCAAAACTGGTGTGTGTTGATCTGCAACCCTATACCACTACGCAAATGCCTGAACATAGCGATGTGATGAATGTCGGTGGGTTTTCCGATACGGTATTTCAACTGATTGAAAGTTTTGCCAAAAATGAAATGCATGCAGATCATTGGGTAAACGAAATTGAAAAAATAGATATTACACAAACTCAGCTTTATGCAAGTTGAATGTATAAACAAATTTGATCGAGTCTCTTCAAGTGTTTACATTTAACAATGTCCACACTTGATAAGACTGGGTTAGATAAAAAGCACAAATGCCATAGGAACTACATTTCAAGATTATGCTGTTTCTATATTTAATTGTTGTGCTAAGTAAGAAATTGCCAAATGCAGATAGAACTACATTACTTTGAATAATTGATGTTTTATCGACACCTTTGTTGGCAAAATACATCGCATAAAATGCGTTAAGGACTACATCTTTAATGCGTAGGTCGGTGGTTCAAATCCACCCTTTTCACGCTTTTGCAAGTTTGAAAAGTAGCTCAGTTGGATAGAGCAACGAAACGTCTTTAACATTTTGTTTATGCAAAGCAGTAAAAGAATCAAATGCTTCAAGGACTACATCTTAAAATTGACGTCATCGGTGGTTCGAATCCACCCCATCATTTCGATGATGGTCGCCAAGCGGTAAGGCACGAACGTCTTTGAAAAACTTGTTGATTCACTTGTAGGGCAGTATATGAAAATATACTGGGGTCATCAGTCCATCAAATACGCATAGGACTACATTAGAATTCACAGATCAGAGGTTAGATTCCTCTGCTGTATATACATACAGTCGCTTAAAGCAAAAGCGGTGAATTGTTTGTCTTATAATCAAATTTGTTGATGGGCTTTGACCTATGTTTAAACGATCAAATGCCTGTTGGATTACATCACGATCTCACGCACAGTATTTCGGGTACTGCACATATCCAACACCAACTTTTTTGATCTTGTATAAGCAATAATGAAAGTAGATCAAATGCTTTGAGGACTACATTACGCGTTTGTCGGTGCTTCGATACCACCCTGTATAACAAGATACAGTAGCTCAGTTGGTAGAGCCACGACTGTCTTCAGCCTTTTGTTGATGTACTCTCATTATAATAAATAGATTTACACGATAAGCAGTCACGAATATAAATTGGATTACATGGTAACGCCTTAGTGCAGGGTTTAAACCCTCCTATCGTGTTCACTCACAATATCCAATCTTAACGTTTGTGGCTGCTTTTCTTTTTAAACTTATCATGTTTAAAAGCGATGCTTGTGAATCAACAAAAAATTTGCTAGCTTGGAGTCTCAACTTAAAACCAAAGACAGGTGTCAGTCTGTAAAACGCAAATCATGTCTATACAAGTTATTGTTGACGATAACAATCTTGATCTTGCTTTAGAGAAACTAAGAGTCAAAAAGTACTATTTAGAAACTAACCACTGGTATAAGAAATGCCAGAACTATCATGAAAAACCGCCAAGTAAAAGTCGTAAAAAAAGCGAACTGAAACTTTTACATGGGCATAGTCAAATCCTAGAAGATGATCCTCTCGCACTGAGGTTAAAAATCCATATCGAAGAACATTATCAACCAACTGATGATAATACAATATGGGATATGAACAAAAATTAAGATTCACAAATTTCATCAAATCTAGTTTGGGAGAAGAAATTCTCCCAAACTAGATTTCATACTATAATCTGTAACATGATAAATATCCTGAATAATAACAATGCGTACTTGGTTTGCTTTCCTCTTATTTCCTTTAGTAATTTTTATATTCTTATTTTTCTTCTACGTCATTTTTTTGCTTTCACTCACTTTGGGTTGCGGTTTCCAGCAAGAAGATATCCCAACCTGCTCAAAAATTTATTATTTTTCAATTATATCAACATTCCCAATAGCTATTTGGCTCGGCTATTTTACAACTAAATTTGCACCACATTGCGGAAGATATTTCCTTAGTAGTATTTATAGCCTAATATTTTCAATCACTTTATTTGCCTATTTACAAGGCTCTAAAATAAGCCTCATCTTTTCAATTGGTTTTAGCCTACTTTTCTTATTATGTCTAGGAATTGGTTGTTTTATATTTCATTTAAAATATAAAAATAGATAAATTACTATCTAAAATAATATTTAAATTAGCATAGTTTTTTTAAAATATACATTTTAAATAAAATTTAAATTTATCTATTTATTAAAAATCAATATCTTATAAACCAAAATCAATTAAAAAACAAAGTTGGCACACTCTCTGCAATATATAGAGCATACATCATGAGATGTATATAAATATCACCTGCCTGCAACCGCTTGGCAGGCAGGTTTTGAAAAGGATCAAAGCAATGACGATGTTAGTCACAGAACAAATCGAAAAACAAACTTCCTTAGCGCAGGAACGTACTTATAACGTAATTCAGGATGCTAAAGGTGTTCCTATAAAAATGTGGACCAAAGGTGTCCCTGTCGATGAGAAATCGAAAGACCAATTATTAAAAACAGCACAAATGCCTTTTATTTATAAATGGATGGCAGTAATGCCAGATGTACATGTAGGAATCGGAGCAACGATTGGAAGTGTAATTCCAACCAAAGGCGCAATCATCCCTGCTGCGGTCGGTGTAGATATTGGCTGTGGAATGATGGCTGCACGTACTTCGCTAAGCGCATCAGATTTACCAGATAACTTATACGCACTGCGTACCGAACTTGAACGTTTAATTCCGCATGGTATGACCAAAGGTCGTGGTCGTCGTGACCAAGGTTCATGGGATACACCTACTGCACGTGTTGATCAGGCTTGGGCTGAGTTGGTGACTGATTTTGAATATATCTGTGCCAAGCATCCCCGTTTGAAAAATACCAACAACCATAAACAGTTGGGTACTTTGGGAACAGGAAACCATTTTGTTGAAGTCTGTTTAGATGAGCATCAACAAGTATGGATTATGTTGCACTCAGGTTCTCGTGGTGTTGGAAATGCGATTGGTAACCACTTTATTGAGCTTGCACGTAAAGATATGCAAAAGCACTTTATTAATCTGCCTGATAAAGATTTAGCTTATTTAGTGGAAGGGACTGAACACTTTGATGATTATTGGTTTGCAGTGGGTTGGGCACAACGATTTGCCATGAAAAACCGTGAGTTAATGATGGAAGCAGCGGTTCAAGCTTTACGAATCATCATCAACAAACCATTTAATGCCAAAGTTGAAGCCGTTAATTGCCACCATAATTATGTGGATAAAGAAGAACACTTTGGTCAGGAAGTACTGGTAACACGTAAAGGTGCTGTACGTGCCCGTTTGGGTGAGTATGGAATTATTCCGGGTTCAATGGGTGCCAAGTCTTTTATTGTCAAAGGTAAGGGAAATCAGGAGTCTTTCTGTTCATGTTCGCATGGGGCTGGTCGTGTACATAGCCGTACTGCGGCAAAAAAGTTGTTTACTGTGGAAGATCAGATTGAACAAACCAAAGGTGTGGAATGCCGTAAAGATGCAGCCGTGATTGATGAGATTCCATCTGCGTATAAGCCAATTGAAGATGTGATGAAAGCACAAAGTGATTTGGTGGAAGTGGTTTATACCTTAAGTCAGGTTGTTTGTGTAAAGGGATAATATAGTGATAACCAACATCTCCAATCCGAGCATAACTGAAATTCGAGCATGGGCATTTTCGGATACATATCTGCCTACGACTGAATGGGATTTATACTTGGTCTGGAAAGATGAATTATTACTTTTTCTGGAACTAGCAGTAGACCACAAATGCAATAAGCAGAATTATTTTAAGTATCTGCTTTACTATATGGTTGCTTATCAATTTAAAAGATTAAGTGATCCCTTTAAAAAAACTTTGGTTTTACAACGGTATTTGAGTGAGTCCAAACAGATAAAGCATGGAGATATTTGTATCTGGAGAAATGAGATTATAGCCTTACAACGAAATATTCACTCTTTTTCATATGATGTATGGATTGAAAAAGGACTTATATATCATAAAGCTTTTGTCTTTCACAAATTCCTCCTAATTGAATGTGAGTAATGCCAATGGATCGCTCTAAACAAATCAAGATCAGTCATTACGATCTTTTGGCTAATCAAGCAATCCATCTTGAATTACCACAAGAGCCATACATTGTTGTGCTAGCAATACATAACAACAATGTAACTAATGATTGGCGCAATCAATGCAGTGATTGGATTGTAAAATCTAAACAATGCTATTGGGCTTTAGCTTGGAGCCATGAATGTTCAATTTGGGATGATGCATTGGATTATTCTTATTTAGAATTTTGTAATTATGATCTACCTAAAGACGATGATTATAATTTCATGACCACTTGGCATGAAAATCAAACTTTAGAAGATGTTATCGAATTTGCCGGATCAATCCCAGTTGATACACTACCCCAGCAAACTTTATATGAAATCGTTGTGTTAAATATTTATTGACTATTAAAAGCGATAAGGAAAATAAAATGAAACTTGCAGAAGCACTCTTATTACGAAGCGATCAACAAAAGAAACTCGCTTCATTGAAACAACGTATCAATGCGAACGTATTGGTACAAGACGGTGATGAGCCATCCGAGGATCCAAATGAGTTATTAAAGCAAGTATTTGCATTAACTCAAGAATCCCAAAAACTTGTTTATGCCATTCATCAAACCAATGCTTTGGCAAAATTAACAGATGGTCGTTCATTATTGGCTTTACTTACTCAACGTGATGAGCTTGTGGAGCGCCATAAAATTTTAACGTCTGCCATCAGCAACACACAACGTGAGCCTGACCGCTATAGCACACGTGAAATCAAATGGCATAAGGTCATTCCAGTATCATCCTTGCAAAAACAATCCGATGATATCAGTGCCAAATTACGCGACTTGAATGTATTGATACAAGCCACCAATTGGCAAGTTGATTTACTTGACGTTTAAAGCCATCATTTAAAAGCTTTGATAGGGCTTTACCCTATCAGATCTCGAAATATATTGGGCGAGTACAAGATCTAAGGCTGTATAGATTGAAATAAAAGTCAGCATCATTTTTGGGTAATGACAGCGAAGCGGATTTAGAGCGGAAACACACCAATCAAATCCATCACCTATCATCACTTAAACCTTTGTGAATCAGAGTGACTATTCACACAGCATTACCACGTACTGACAATATATTTCACCTTTTCTCAAGTGATTCGTCATTTGAGAAAACCCGAACATACTGGGCGAGTGCAAGATCCCCTACCTCCACAACACAGGATTGAAAATAAGGTGTAGTGGCTTGATGAGCGAGCGGGTTAGCTTAAAACTTTAAGCACAAATCAACCCATCACTACGTACAAGGCCAACCTTTGTGAAAGCAAAGTTACAATGCACTGAGCATCACCATGCACTGACAGTATGTTCACCCCTTTTTGGAATTTTTAATGAATTACCCTTGTTCTTGTTGTCATCATTACACGAGAGATCAACCTTCGGGTAATTTTGACTTTGAGATTTGTCCAGTTTGTTTTTGGGAAGATGATCCTGTACAAAATATTCATCCAAATTCAAAAAGTGGTGCAAATGCAATCTCATTAGCAGAAGCACAAGATAATTATCAACAATATGGTGTAAGTGAATTACGGTTTTTAAAACATGTTCGAAAACCGAATGATTTAGAAAGAAATGATGAAGAACAAAATGAACACATTAGTAAAAAATAAAACCATCCAAATTGATGGCTCACAAGGCGAAGGTGGAGGGCAAATTTTAAGAACTGCCCTTTCATTGTCTATGTTAACGGGTATTCCATTTGAGCTTGTGAATATTCGTGCAGGGCGCAAAAAGCCGGGCTTAATGCGACAGCATTTAGTCTGTATACAAGCATCACAACGCATCAGTAATGCCATTGTGGAAGGTGCTGAACTACATTCACAAAAATTATATTTTCAGCCCCAACAAGTTCAGGCGGGTAAATATGATTTTCATATTGGTTCAGCCGGTAGCACAGTATTGGTTTTACAAACACTACTGCCTGCACTGATGATGCAAAATGAAATCAGTCACATCAGTATCCACGGCGGAACACATAATCCAATGGCACCGACTGCAGATTTCATAGAGTCTTGTTTTCTACCTGCTCTTCATAAACTTGGAATAAAGGTTGATTTTGAATGTGAACGTGCTGGTTTCTTTCCAATTGGTGCGGGTCAAATCAATATTACTACTTATCCTTGGATAGATAAGCTTGAATATTCAGTATTAGATAAAGGCAAATTACTGGAAATACGTGGCTATGCCGCTGCCTTAAATATTCAACAGAATATTGCGGATCGTGAACTGGAAGTCTTACATAACAAATTGAGCTTAAGCCAACGTAATAGACTAAATTTTCAAGGGATTAGTCAAGGGAATACAGCTTTTGTGGTGTTAGATTACCAACACCATCAACAAGTATTTTCTGCGTTAGGTGAAATGAAGAAAAGTGCAGAAAAAGTAGCGCATGATTTAGCCAAAGAAGTTAAATCCTTTTTAGCTTGCGATGCTGTGGCTGACGAATATCTAGCAGACCAA
Organism: Acinetobacter sp. LipI_19; assembly: GCF_058242925.1. Taxonomy (NCBI): domain Bacteria; kingdom Pseudomonadati; phylum Pseudomonadota; class Gammaproteobacteria; order Moraxellales; family Moraxellaceae; genus Acinetobacter; species Acinetobacter sp. LipI_19. The sequence goes on along the minus strand of NZ_JBZAYK010000001.1, from coordinate 1,040,934 downwards.
CTTTTATTACCTTTAGCTTTAGGTAAAGGTGGTGAGTTTACTGCTCAAGTTGTCAGTGAACACACCTCGACACAAGCTGAAATGATTCAAAAATTCTTAGATTGTGAAATTCACTTTGAAGCAATCAATGATATTTTTAAGGTGAGTGTCAGCACATAAGCTTCAGCTATGCTAAATCCAGTTTACAAGCTCATCAATTGCTTATCTTTATGTGCCAATTCATTTTAAATTTCATACTTATTGGCACATTATGTAAATAAATGACCCAACTATTCATTATATAATCAACGCCTTAAATAAGTATGATTTTAAAGTAAAAAATACCCACTTAAGGAATAAGGGAAATGATGAGAGTTTTATTGGGGACAGCATGTATCGCATTTTTAACATCGACAACTTTTGCAGAAGATATCGTGGGAACTTGGCGTTATATCGATGACAAAACTGGTGAAGCAAAGGGACTGGTTAAAATTGAAAAACAAAGTAACGGTACTTATGCGGGTACAGCATTAAAAGCAACACCACGCCCAGGCTACACTCCAAAAGAATTTTGCACCAATTGCCCTGCACCTTATACCAACAAGCCAATTATTGGCTTACAGGTAATCTCTGGGCTAAAGACAGATGATCATGTGAGTTATACTGATGGGAAAATTATTGACCCAGTTTCAGGTAAAATCTATCGCTTAAAAGGTAAAGTCAGCCCAAATGGCAAGAAACTATTTCTTCGTGGATATTTAGGTATTTCAGCAGTAGGTCGTAGCCAAACATGGTTACGTGTCGAGTAATAGCATAATTTAATTCATAATAGAAATGACAGTTTTATCTCAATCAAACTGTCATTTCTAAGCATCTATTTTGAATGATTTTTAAATCAGTTATTCACAGCAAGTTGATATAAAAAATCTAAATGTGTGGCAGCATCACCCTTATCTAAATTGAGATCACTGGCACGCCCACCCAATCTCAGTGCAGGAAGATAACAATACATTTGATTATCAGTTAATTTACCATATTGAGTTTGCGCCTTTACTAAGGCTGATTTTTCTAAAAATTGCTCAATGATCTCATCATCACAAATCCAGTCATTAAAAAAATCTGTTAATGACCAAGCTGTTACCCCAATATCCGAGTTGTGCGGGTCGATAAAGGATACATCCTCATCGCCATCTTCGCTTAATAAACGATAATAAAACACCAAACCAAATGCCGAAATAGCAATGGGTAATCGGGTCATATCAGGTTGATCTTTCATTAACCATGACCAAAGTACATCTTGATAAAGCTCAGGGTTAATGATCTGTAGCAAACCATTACCATAGAAGCCAAAACCATGATTTTGCCAAAGCTCTAAGAGCGCTTCAGGTAAATATGCTTGATATTTTTTTACAGTTTCAGGGCTTACTGTGTTTCCCGCCTGATCTACTGAAAATTTATTGATAAATGTTTGTAATTGCATAAGTATCTTCTTTAGCCCTGCTTATACTTTCCATTCAAATCCACTAAACGCATCATCTTCTTTTAATGTATTTTCTACAGCATTTGCCAATTGCTTAATCATGCTCTGGGTTGCAATCTTCTTAAACCATGCTTGTTCTTCATCAGCATGGGCTGAAATTTCACAAGTTAATAATCCTTGATCATTTAAATGACAATTAACCCCCAAACCAATTGGATGATTTTCTACGCTGACAGCAAGGTCTTCATCGGAGTATGTTGTTTCCGCTTTAAAGCCATATTGAGACAGTTGTTTTAACAACAAAGTCGTCACATATTCCTGAGTGACATAACATACATTTTCACCATGGTTGTGACTGTTAATATGATTCTCACAGTTTGCTGTAAATTGTAATGTTCTCATTGCTTCATCCAAAAGGCTTTATAGTTGTATGGTTTTAGAATAAGCAATATAAACAAAACAGCCAAGCATTTGCTTGGCTGTTTTTAATTAATTATACAAATATTAGACAAGGACTGATTTATTCCGTGACTTCAATCTGAAGCCCCGCCTGATTGGTGAGTTCAGTAAATGTGGGGAAACTTGTTGCTACTGTTTCAGTGCCAATAATCTTAATCTCGCCAGAGTTACGTAAACCCGCCATCGAAAAACTCATTGCAATACGATGGTCATGGTGCGATTCAATTTCACCGCCAGAGAAAATAGCAGACCAGTCGCCCGATTTACCTTTTCCTTCAATGATGATGCCATCATCAGTTGGCGTACAATCAATCCCCATGGTTTTTAAACCATCTGCCATCACTTGGATACGATCAGACTCTTTAACCCGTAATTCGGCAGCACCTGTTAACACCGTTTTCCCTTCAGCACATGCAGCAGCAATAAACAAAGATGGAAACTCATCAATTGCCAACGGTACTTGATCTTCAGGCATATGAATGCCTTTCAGTGTACGGGTACCACGGATACGTATATCAGCAATCGGCTCACCGCCTGCAATTCGTTCATTTTCAACAGTTAAGTCTGCACCCATTTGCTTAAGGATTTCGATTACACCTGTACGAGTTGGATTAATCCCAACAGCTTCAAGGGTAATATCTGAACCTTCAGTAATGGCAGCACCCACCATAAAAAATGCAGCAGAAGAAATATCAGAAGGCACTTGAATCTCTGTCCCAACCAACTTGCCACCACCTTGTAGTGAAATATGGTTACCTTCCGTTTTCACAGCATAACCAAAAGCACGTAACATACGCTCAGTATGGTCACGGGTTGGTTCAGGTTCAGTCACAGAGGTTTCTCCCTCTGCCCATAGACCTGCCAATAAAATTCCAGATTTGACTTGCGCAGATGCCATTGGCAAATCGTAATGAATCCCTTTCAGTGCTTGAGCGCCAGTGATAGAAACAGGCGGAGTACCACGTTCACCCGTGGTTTGAATTTGCGCACCCATTTCACGTAAAGGTTTTGCAATACGCTCCATTGGACGCTTAGACAAAGACGCATCACCCGTCATCACAGAGTCAAACTGTTGTGCTGAAAGCATGCCTGAAAGCAAACGCATCGATGTACCAGAATTACCCATGTACAGTGCCGTTTTGGGTGCTTTTAAACCATGAATACCCACACCATGTATGATCACTTCACCATTTTTAGGGCCTTCAATACTGACACCCATATCACGAAATGCTTGAAGTGTTGCTAAAGCATCTTCACCTTCTAGGAAACCTGTAACATGGGTTGTACCTTCAGCGATTGCACCAAACATGATGGAACGATGTGACACTGACTTGTCACCCGGCACGGTAAATTTACCTTTAAATGTCTTCTCACCCGGCAAAATGGTAAATTGTTGTGTCACCTTATTTTTCTCCATCAAAGGTTTATTGGCGAGCATATGATTGAAATGCTGTCGTGCCGCTTGTGCATGTCCTAGCAATCCCATCAGGGCTTGTGAATTCTCATCTTCAATCAGTTGACGTAATGTCGCAAGTTGCGTTTCAAAACCATCAACTGCTTTCAATATGGCTGTTTTATTGGCAAAAAATATATCATGCCACATCTGCGGATCACTGGCAGCAATACGTGAGAAGTCACGAAAACCTCCAGCGGCATAACGGAAAATATCTAGGTTATCTTCACGATTTGCAAGCTGTTCGACCAGATTAAATGCCATCAGATGCGGTAAATGACTGGTATGTGCCAACACTTCATCATGTTTGTCCACATCCATACAAATGACTTCAGCTTTTGCAGCCTGCCAAAGCTGAATCAGTTTTTCAACTGCCCAATCAGCACTAGTCGGCAACGGCGTTAGGATCACTTTATGATTTACAAACAAGTCAACTTTACCGGCATGGACACCTGTATGTTCTGCGCCAGCAATTGGATGACCAGGTACAAAACCTACAGGAAGATTTTCACCATAAACAGCATGTGCCGCAGCCACCACATTCCCTTTGGTACTTCCGACATCGGTAATGATGGCATTTTCAGAAACATAAGCTTGAATCGTTTCAAGTACTTTCTGTGTCGCGCGAACGGGTAAAGCCAGAACGATTAAATCTGCATCTTTTACAGCGTCTACAGGATCACTAAAACCCGCAGAAATAATTCCTAAAGCTTTTGCATCTTCCAATGTTTTTTTTGAGCGTGTTGATGCAACAACATTTTCAGCAAGATGTTCCGCTGCAATCACACGGGCTAGACTTGAACCAATCAATCCAAGTCCAATAAAAGCAACTTTTTTAAATAAAGGTTGTGACATAACGATTTTGAACTACCTATTTCACAACGACATCAAAGCACAGCAATCGGATATGAACCCAGTACACGTACTTCTTTAACCAGTGGGCGAATATCTTCAATCGCCGCTTTAACATTGTCCTGTTCCACATGACCTTCAAGATCAATGAAGAATACATAAGCCCATTTTTCAGGTAATGCTGGACGGGTTTCAATACTGGTCAAACTAATGTTGTGTTTTGCAAATGGTGCAAGAATTTCCAATAAAGCCCCTGCACGGTCATGTGCTGAAATCAGTAATGAGGTTTTATCATTGCCACTTTGTGGTACTTTTTCACGACCAATGACCAAGAATCGTGTGGTATTTTCAGGATTATCTTCAATATTGCCGTGGAGAACCTCTAAGTCGTAAATACTTGCAGCCACATCAGATGCAATTGCTGCTGAATGCCATTCATTGCGTATACGGCGAGCAGCCTCTGCATTTGAGCTTAAAGCTACACGTTCTACACCCGGATAATGTGCATCCAACCACTTACGACATTGCGCAAGGGTTTGTTGATGTGCATAAATTTGTTTAATACTGTCTTTACGGGTATTTGAAGAAATCAGGAATTGGTGATGAATACGCAATTCAACTTCACCAATCACATTTAAATGTGATGCTTTAAAACAGTCTAAAGTATGGTTGACTACACCTTCAGATGAGTTTTCAACTGGAACTAAACCATAATGTGCACTGCTCGCTTCAACTTCACGGAACACTTCATCGATCGTTGGTAGTGGACGAACCACAGCATCCTGACCAAAATGTTTTAATACAGCAGAATGTGTATAAGTGCCGACTGGACCTAAAAATGCAATACTTTGTGGTGCTTCAAGTGCCAAACATGCAGACATAATTTCACGGAATAAACGTGCCATGGTTTGATCTGACAATGGCCCTTCATTGCGCTCCATAACTTGACGTAAAACCTGTGCTTCACGTTCAGGACGATAAAATAACGGATTCTCTTCTGCTGCAAATTTTGCTTTAGCAACTGATTCGGCCAGTTTTGCACGGCGATTGATAAGTTGTTGGATTTGCTGATCTACAGAGTCAATATCTTCACGGATTTGAGCAAGATCTAGAGAAGTCGTTTTTTGATCATCGTTGATCATTGTTATGTCGCCCTTTAAAGTCGAGAATTACGAGAAGTCTATGTTTTAGACCACTGACAGTATAACAATAGTTCAGTTTAATTTGTTGGGCAATAGTGCATTTTTCAATGTTTCACTTCCAACTTATATATTGAATAAAATGTCATCACTTTATAAATTTTCTGACCACAAAATGAATTACAAAGCAGCTATAGAATTTTAAACATTGCGCTCTATGATAAAAAGCATAAGCGCATTTCGAGTCATAGAATATGAATAAAAAAATCGCTGTTCTCATTACCCATGATTTCGAAGATGCGGAATATCATCATCCCGTTGAAGCTTTTCGAGCTGCAAGCCATTCTGTGCGCAATATTGAAAAGTCTGCGGGGAATATTGTGTATAGCAAACAAAGAAAATCTTCGGTCAGTATAGATTTAGGCATTGATGAAATCTCTGTTCGGGATTTTGATGCGCTGATGATTCCGGGTGGCTATTCCCCTTATCATCTTAAAGAAGATGAACGCTTTATTGATTTTTTACGTAATTTTGCCAATGCGCAAAAACCTATTTTTTTATGTTGTTACAGTAGCCATTTGCTTATCGATGCACAAATTGCCATTGGACGGCGCTTAACCTCAATTGAAGATATCCTCAAAGAACTTAAAGAAGCTGGCGCTGTGGTTTTTGATCGCGAAGTGGTAAACGACAACAATTTATATATTTCTTCACGTTCAACTTTTGAGTTACCTATCTTTATCAATGAATGTTTAAATGTATTAAGTGCTTAATCCTTAAACCTTGATAATAAAAAACCTTCTTTAAATAAAGAAGGTTTTTTATTTGAATACTTTATCGTTGCTATTTATTTATGCATTATCGACCAATGATGCCACGCGCCACGATTTCTTTCATGATTTCATTTGTTCCACCATAAATACGCTGAATACGTGCATCTACAAAGAAACGAGAAATTGGATATTCCGTCATATAGCCATAACCACCAAACAGTTGTAACAAGCTATCGATGATTTTCATCTGCATATCAGTACTAAAACTTTTTAAAGCCGCTGCTGTTTCAACATCCAATTTACTTTGTTTATATAAAGCTAAATTTTGGTTATAGAATGCTGCTGTTGCCAACTCATCAATTTTTGCTTGAGCCAAAACAAAACGCGTATTTTGGAAGCTGCCAATTTTCTGACCAAATGCTTGACGTTCCTGTACATACTGAGTGGTAATATCGATTGCACCACGAATTGCACCAAGTGCCGTTGCTGCAATTGCAGTACGTTCACGAGGTAACTCTTGCATCAAATAGGCAAAACCTTGACCTGCGGTACCTAACAATTGATTTGCTGGAACTTTAACATTATCAAAGAACAGTTCTGAGGTATCTTGCGAATGCAAACCAATTTTATCGAGGTTGGTGCCCTTTTTAAATCCATCTAGATGTGTATCAACCAATAAAAGTGACACACCTTTTGCACGCGCTTGTGGATCAGTTTTTGCTGCCAATACCACTAAATCTGCATGCTGACCATTTGAAATAAACGTTTTAGAACCATTCAAAATATAATGGTCACCATTTAAAATTGCACTACTACGCATCCCTTGTAAGTCTGAACCCGCGCCCGGTTCCGTCATCCCTATTGCGCCCACCACTTCACCTGACACCATTTTCGGTAACCAGTATTGTTTTTGTTCTTCGTTGGCAATATGCAAAATATAAGGAGCTGCTATTTCTGAATGACATGAAATTGCGGTAGACAAGGCACCATAGCCTGCACGTGCAGACTCTTCAACTAACATCAATGAATATTCAGTTGGAACGCCGTAACCACCATACGCTTCAGGCACATCCACACAAAGATAGCCATTTTCACCCAATAATGACCATACTGAACGTGGCATTAAACCTTCTTTTTCCCATTGCTCATAAAATGGAGCAACGTGTTCACTCATAAAACGTTTAAAGTTATCACGAAAAAGTTCTAAATCTGCATCATATGCCAACATGTCTTGTATTCCTTTCAATCTGAGTTTTTGATTTTATGATCCCTAGCATGCTAATCATTTTTTACGGACTTGTCATGACCACATGAGGTCATTTTTTCTGAGCATTTTTGCGAATAAAGAAAAGACTTTTCTATAAAAAAAGAGTAATCAGCTTTCACCAATTACTCTTTAGGTTGTCAATAAACAATTAAAACTTAGAATTTATCGTCTTTAAACATCGGTAAAGAAGAATTTAGCTTGGTGATCTCACTCATCAATTTATTCACGACAGATGGAATTAAGGCATCTGCCATTTGTGCAGCCTGCAAACCTAACTTCTCGCCAAGTGTTGGCTTACGACGTGTTTGAATCACATATACATCATGTTGTGGCAGTAAGCTCAGCAAATATTCATCTGAAGTTTGCAATTTATCCACTAAATTTAAATTACGCGCATCTTCACCATACCAATGTTCACCTGTAGCAACTTTTTCCACATTGAGTTGTGGGCGATATTTTTCAACAAAATGCTTAAATAATTGATGTGTTTGTTGTAACTCTTCTTCAAATTTTGCTTTACCTTCTGGAGTGTTTTCACCAAACATCGTCACAGTACGTTTAAACTGACCAGCAGTATATAGCTCAAAATCAACATGATGCTCTTTCAACAGTCTATTAAAATTGGGCACTTGAGCAACAACACCAATCGAACCAACCACAGCAAAAGGTGCAGAGACGATTTCACTTGCGATACATGCCATCATATAACCGCCACTCGCAGCTACTTTATCCACACAAATCGTCAGATTAAAGCCTGCATCACGTAAACGAACTAATTGTGCAGCTGCAAGACCATAACCATGCACCATACCACCTGGGCTTTCTAAACGTACGATGACACGATCACGCCCTGCTTTTGCTGTCGCAAGAATTAAGGTAATTTCTTCTCGTAAATTCTCAACCGCTGAAGCTTGTACATCTCCTTTAAAATCCAATACATAGATTTTTTGATTATTCTTTTTACGTATACGAGCTTCTTTTACAAACTGTTGAGTCAGTTGAAACAGTTCCAATTTCGATGCAGTAGACTGAGCAATTCTTTTTCTTTGCTCATTAATTCGAGCATTTAAATGACTAATGCGAAGTTCTGCGGGTACTTTAGGTAAATGGAATAACATAGAATTTATAATCTCGAATATTTGAGGAAATGCTTTTCTAATAAGATGCGGACGGATCAGGTAAATTTCAATACACTTTTTGAAAAATTCGACAAAGCTAAACTCACTTAGGCTATATAAAGTATAAAAGTCGGTCTTATTAAGACTTTTGAAAATACAATAACCAAATTTAAGTTATGAATAATATAGCTTTTTTTTATACTTTAAAACGCATTAAAATTCGAGTAAAGATGCACATCGTGAATAAATTAAGATTTTATTAATAGTTTTTACATCTAAGTTAAGCTTTGATGATTTCATTATATTCAGCGACTTTATCTTGAAAATAAGCCAAATGCCACTTAGTAGAACTTTTGCTGGCTTTTCTTATGACAAATTCACATAAAAAAACATAGACATGTTTATATCAAACGAATAATACAAATAAACATATATCACACATTTTTAAAATTTATATTAGCTTATTTAGCAGCTCTTTTTATCTAAATAACATATTTGTTATTTTGATTAAACTATTTAAAATCAACACGTTAAAAAGAATAATTACATTTTTAAAATTTATGAACATTTGCATGTCATTTCTTTAAAAAATGTTTAATTTTATCAACATCAAGGATAAGGATTGAGTATGGATATCTCCTCACACGATGAACACCTACCCCCTAAAAAACAAAAGTTTTATCAAATCCTCTATGTTCAGGTTATTTTTGCCATTGTACTTGGTATCCTTCTTGGACACTTTTGGCCAGATATTGGTGCAAGTTTAAAACCATTAGGTGATGCATTTATTAAACTGGTCAAAATGATTATTGCACCTGTTATTTTCTTGACGGTTGTCACTGGAATATCAGGCATGAAACATATGGGAACTGTAGGACGAGTAACCGGTAAAGCGATGCTTTATTTCCTAACATTCTCTACACTCGCATTAATCGTCGGGATGATTGTTGCCAATATTATTAAACCAGGACAAGGTTTAAATATTGACCCTACATCATTAAAATCAGAGAAAGTTGTTGAGTACGCTGAAAAAGCACATGACGCTTCGATTGTCGACTTCTTGCTGAATATTCTTCCAACAACCATCGTTAGCCCATTAACCAGTGGTGATATTCTACAAGTTCTATTTGTTGCCGTATTATTTGGTTTATCCTTAGCTGCGGTAGGCGAAAAAGGTCAACCGATTGTAGACTTCTTAAACAACCTTACAGCACCTGTATTCCATTTAGTTGGAATGCTGATGAAATTTGCTCCGATTGGTGCTTTTGGTGCAATGGCATTTACAATTGGTAAGTATGGTATTGAAAGTATTGGAAATCTTTTACTTTTGATTATGACGTTCTATATCACGGCCTTACTCTTTATTTTGGTTATTTTGGGTGCAGTGGCGCGCTACAATGGATTTAGAATTACAGATCTAATTCGCTATATCAAAGATGAATTATGGTTAGTTTTAGGGACCAGTTCATCTGAAGCCGCACTTCCATCATTGATGCGTAAAATGGAAAAAGCAGGCTGCGAAAAATCCGTAGTCGGCTTGGTTATTCCTACTGGTTATTCATTTAACCTAGATGGTACCAACATCTATATGACGATGGCGGCGCTCTTTATTGCACAAGCCTGCAATATCGATTTGAGTATTCAAGACCAAATCTTATTATTGCTCGTTGCAATGCTAAGCTCTAAAGGCGCTGCTGGTGTTACAGGTGCTGGATTTATTACATTAGCAGCCACATTATCTGTTGTTCCTGCAGTTCCTGTTGCAGGTATGGCTTTAATTCTAGGTATTGACCGCTTTATGTCTGAATGCCGTGCACTGACCAATTTAGTCGGTAATGCGTGTGCAACGATTGTTGTGGCACGTTGGGACAATGCTTTAGACAAAGACAAACTGGCTGCTGCATTCGCTCATCCGAGTAAAGCACACTATGACGCTAAAGCAGTTGAACAACATCGTGAAGATCCAATCGATTAAAAACATACTATAAGCAATCTTGGTAATAAGAAGGAGCTTTTGAGCTCCTTTTTTATATAAAGCAACTATGAATAGCTCAGAAAATTACAAATAACAATCAACTGCTATTCGCATATAAAATAAAGCCCTAACTGAAAAATATGTTTAATACACAAAGTTTAAAATGATGTATGTCTTAAAAAAGCCTTTGTCTAATTTCCCGCTCTTATAAGCTCAAATAATTAAGCATTTATTTCATGGCACTTATATTGAAATACGAACGCATAGCTCATCTATTCCTACCTCTTAAATTATTTAGCCTTACCCATTCTTATTAAATTGGTTTTATTAAAAAATACTAGACTTAACTAAAACTGCATTACATCCCTATTTCAGCACCCAACAAAGAAAAGATTTAGACAATCAATTTATTATTTGGCAGCTTAGGTTTTTAATTTTTTTATCTACCATTCTCATAAATTTAATTCATTGTCTCAAATTTTTATATGCTTTATCTATAGAAAAAGAGCCTTACGGCTCTTTAATTTCACAACTAAACTGGACTTAATCAGTGCTCGACTTAACCAAAACGACCAGTAATATAAGCTTCAGTCAATTGGTGATCTGGTTGAGTAAAGACTTTCTCTGTAGAGTTCACTTCGATTAAGTCTCCTAAATGAAAGTAGGCTGTACGGTCAGAGACACGTGCTGCTTGTTGCATGGAGTGGGTTACAATTGCGATTGTATATTGTGCAGAAAGCTCAGAGATTAACTCCTCAACTTTTGCTGTCGCAATCGGATCAAGTGCAGAACATGGTTCATCCATTAAAATCACGTCTGGGCTTACAGCAATTGTTCGCGCAATACACAAACGTTGTTGCTGACCACCAGAAAGACCTGTGCCTGGCTGACTTAAACGATCTTTAACTTCATCCCACAAACCTGCTTTACGCAAACTATTTTCAACAATCTCTTCTAAATCATACTTATCTTTGGCTAAACCATGTAGTTTAGGCCCATAAGCAACATTATCAAAAATTGATTTAGGAAACGGGTTTGGTTTTTGAAATACCATTCCGACTTGAGCACGAAGCAATACAACATCTAGATTTGGATCATAAATATCTTGATTATCTAAACGCACTTTACCTGTTACACGACAAGTATCAATCGTATCATTCATACGGTTTAAGGTGCGTAAAAATGTTGATTTACCACAACCTGATGGACCAATAAATGCAATCACTTCATTTTCATAAACTTGAAGATCAATACCCTTAATCGCTTCAGCTTCACCATAGTAAACATGCACATCTTCAGCACTAATTTTCACAGTTGTATTTTTTTCTTTCTTCGGCGTCGAAGACTCAAACTGGGATACAAAAGAAGTGCTTGCTTGCTTTTGCTTACTGTCAGTCGATGTAAATTGAGATTGTTCAGAATTCACGGTTGTATCCTGTCTTAAGGAATTTTTAGTTTCTACAGTATTCATCTCTATTCTGCCCTCTTTTACCAGCGAACTTCAAATTTCTTACGTAACCAAATTGCAAAGCTGTTTAGACCGACCATGAGTGCCAATAACACAATGATGGCTGCAGCCGTACGCCCTTCGAAGAAGTTACGTAATTCATTACCTTGCCATAAGTAAACTTGAACAGGTAAAGCCGTAGATTGGTCTAATGGAGATACTGGAATATTTGCAACGAAAGCACTCATACCAATTAAGAGTAATGGTGCTGTTTCACCCAATGCATGAGCAATACCAATAATCGCACCTGTCATAATCCCTGGCAGAGCCAAAGGCAATACATGGTGGAATACTGTTTGTAAACGAGAAGCACCTATACCTAACGCCGCTTGACGAATTGATGGAGGTACTGCTTTCAGTGATGCACGAGTGGTGATAATTACTGTAGGCAAGGTCATTAAACTTAATACCAAACCACCGACCAAAGGTGCGGATATAGGCAAATGCATCCAACCAATAAAAATGGCAGCGCCCAATAATCCAAATACAATCGATGGAACCGCTGCAAGGTTATTGATGTTTACCTCAATAATGTCTGTGATAAAGTTTTTTGGTGCAAACTCTTCGAGATAGATCGCACTTGCCACGCCCAATGGAATAGAAATCGCAATCACAATTAACATCATGAACAATGAACCCATAAATGCACCTGCTAAACCTGCTGTTGCAGGTGAACTTCGTGAATCAGGGTTAGTGAACATTTGTGTGTTAAAAGTTCGGTTAATAATCCCTTTTGCGGCCAAATCATCTGAAAGTTGACGTACTTCTGGGCTAAGTTGTTGTTGCTCATCAGGTAATGAACGATCGATATGACCTGCTAACCAAACATCAATATTAGCATCAGCAAGGAAGTTGAGTTCGACTGTTTTACCAATCAATGCAGGATCTTTGAAGACCATATCACGGATACGATAAGCTTCTGAGCTGGTGTAAACACCCGAAAGATCATCTCGACGGCTTTCAAGTGTAGGATCTTTTGCAATGATTGCATTTACAATCAAGGCATCCCAATCAACCATACCCATTTTAGTTTGCCAGTCTACATAACGCTCTTGAAAAACAGCAGGAGACTCCCCTACTTTTTGCGTTGGTTTTGGTCCTGCATCAATCATAGCGGGATCAAAATATACAGGTACAGTCATGCTTGCTTGCCAAAATGCTGGCAACCCTTTGTATAAAATACTTCCAAATAAGATTGCTACAAATGCCAAGCCAGTAATCACTGCTGAAAAGCCAGCAATACGGAAGGTCTTTTCTTTACGATGGCGTTTTGACAATGAGCTAGCAATTTTAGCTTTACGTTTTTCTCGCAACTCAGCAGCGGCTTGAGGATCAAATACATTTTGATCCACAGGAGATGTATTTGATGTACTCATTCGTATTGCTCACGATATTTACGCACAATATAAAGTGCGACAATGTTTAAACACAATGTAATGGTAAATAAAGTTAAACCCAGTGCAAATGCAACTAATGCCTGCGGACTTGCAAAGTCTGTATCACCTGTTAATTGTTTTACAATCGTTACTGTTACTGTGGAAACAGCTTCAAGTGGATTGATATGTAACAATGGACTATTACCAGCAGCGAGTACTACAATCATGGTTTCACCTATCGCACGAGATACTGCGAGTAAGAATGCACCAGTAATACCTGGTAAGGCAGCTGGGAGAACCACTTGGCGAATAGTTTCAGATTTGGTTGCACCTAAACCTAACGAACCATCACGCAAAGCTCGCGGCACTTGAGTAATAATGTCATCTGATAAAGAAGATACAAATGGGATAATCATAATCCCCATTGCAAAACCCGCTGTTAGTGCGCTAGTCGCATTAACTTCAACGCCAATAGAATCACCAATTGATTTGAAGATTGGACCAAGCACCATCATGGCAAAAACACCATAAACAATGGTTGGAATACCCGCTAAAACTTCAATTGTTGGCTTTGCCCATGAACGGAATCGAGGTGAAGCATATTCAGCAAGATAAATTGCAATCATTAGACCCAGTGGAACAGCAACCAGTAGTGCAATACCACTGACCATGAGTGTTCCCCAAAGTAATGGTAGCAAACCATAACTTCCTTCGGCATTTCCTGAAGTACTAAACCCAGGATTCCACTCTGTACCAAAGAAGAAGTCGATTGGACTTACAAACTGGAAAAAGTGCATCGCTTCACTGAACATCGACATCACAATACCCACAGTTGTGAGAATCGCGACACCAGAACAGAGGATCAAAACAACATTAATAGTTTTTTCAACTTCGTTACGTGCACGAAATTGTTGACTAATTCTTTTTCTTGCCCAAATCAATCCAAGGATCGCAGCACACGTTACCACAGCAAACTTTGCAAACGAGCCAATTCTTTCAAATTTTGAGAGTTGTTCAGCAGCTGCAACCTCATAAGCTGCTGGCGTATCTGTCACACCAAAGCCAGAGGCAATTGCTTTAATACGATCTACCAGTACATCTACCCCAGCTGTATCTAGCGATGAAGCAACAGTTGCTGGAACATTTTTTAAAATTAGATGTTGTAAAACACTTGGTTCTACCAAATTCCAAACAATCAAAATTAAAAAAGCTGGGATTCCACACCACAACGCCACCAAAGAGCCATAGTAGCCAGGACGCGAATGTAAAATTGCAGTGTTATTTCCCTTACCTGCTAGGCTTCGGCTTTTTCGTAGCCCGATTTGATATGCGATAGCGATTAAAGCCAATAACACGCCAATGAGTAGCAGATTCATGTATTCTCCACCGTTTTTTCAATTTCAATGCTTTGAAAAAACTCTACTTAGCAAGGAAAGCCGATGGTAGTCACCCACCATCAGCTCCATTATTGCGGTTTTATTATTTACCAGCTTTAAAACCAGCTAATACTTTTGCACGTTCAGCATCTGACAATGAAATCAAACCAGCTTTGTCTAACTTAGAACCTTTACCAGATACCTTCTTGTTAAGGAAGTATTCAGTATATTCTTTTAAGCCTTTGATTGACTGTAAGTGTTCACCTTTTACATAGAAGTATAAAGGACGAGATACAGGGTAAGTACCATTTAAAACAGTTTGCTCAGAAGGAACAACGTTGTTCACTGTCGCAACACGTAATTTATCTTTGTTTTGGTCATAGAAACCTAAGCCAAATACACCTACCGCACTTGGAGATGTTTTTAAACGTGCTAGAGTTTCAGTATAATCACCAGCAATTTCAATTACTTTACCGTCTTTACGGAAGTTAGAACATGCTTTTTTCTGTGCATCTTTGTCTAACTTTTTGAAGTAATCGTAAGTTTCGCAACCTGCTTCAACCATTTTCTCTTGGAACACTTCACGTGTACCGTGGTTAGAAGCTGGAACAACTAAAGTAATTGGCTCATTTGGAAGCGATTTATCAATTTGGTTCCAACGTGTATATGGGTTTGGTACCAATTTACCATTTGATGGTAATTCAGCTGCTAGGGCTGCAAATACGTGTTGTGGACGTAATTTATAAGCTGCTTTACTTGCATTTGAAGCAAAAACGATACCGTCATAACCGATTTTTATTTCTTGGACTTTGTTTACGCCAGCTTTTTTACACGCTGCGATTTCAGTATCTTTAATTTTACGTGAAGCATTTGCGATATCAATTGTGTTATCGCCTACACCTGAACAGAACTGTTTAAGACCAGCAGAACTACCGCCTGAGCCAACTACAGGTGCCTTAAATTGAGGGAAAGTGTTACCAAATTCTTCAGCAACAATACTCGCATAAGGAAGTACAGTAGAAGAACCAGCGATTTGGATGGTATCACGAGCATTTGCTGATACTGCTGCCCCTGAAACTGCTAATGCAAGTGCGATGTGATTAATGCGCATTCTTTTCTCTCTTAAATAAACTGCAATTTTGAAGTACACCACTTCTTGTTGTGTAGTACTTTTCGGATAATTGCATTTTGATTTTAAAATATGACAAATAAGTTACAGCTTTATGACGCTTTTATGATATTTGATAATTCACATTTGATTTTATTAAAAATCTTTTAAATTCAATATGTAATCAACTGTGTGCTATTTTTTAAATTTGAGGATATTACAATTCAAATTGTAATATTTCATGTGTATGTCACAAAAACTGTATTAACGTTTACATACTTAAAGCGACAATATACGTCGTATCAACCTTATTTACTCATCTAAAAACCTTTAAAATAAATAAAAAAGAGCAATTTAAATAATGAGATTAAATCGTAAAGAATGGCATGAAACTTTTCTAAAAATGGTAGCCTCAGCTAGCATGATTACATTCATTATCTATATGAGCTGTTGGATCATTTACTTTTTATTGGCACAAATTAGTCAATACAATCTGATCCAAAATATTGTTATTAGTTTTAGCTTCATCAGTTTATTTATATTAACCATGCAAACCTTACGCTCAATGTATCAAGTCTACTATTTGCCTTTAATGAATAGTTGCAGGTTAAATTATCAAAAAATTATTTTCTTTTGCAGCAGTTTCTCCATCGCACTTATTGTACTCAGTTCTTTTTTATTAAATTTTGGAAAAATGTTAAAAGATTATTACAGCTAAGCCTATATATGGAAATCCACCGCTTATCATACTTAGTAGTCAATCATGTGTTCTCTTTTTTTCCATCATTACGCATAATAATTGAAATTTCAAAGAACACAGCATTGTTTTATATTCAAATGAGCATTCCATAAAAGATTTGAATATGAATAGCAAAACGCTGAACAGCTTTAACCCAGACCTCCCCGTTCATATGAGCTTCTCCGAACATGACTGGCAACTCTTAGCCCAATATTGGTATCCAATTGCATTAGCAAGAGATATTACTGAGCAACCACTCGGAACCATGTTGCTGGATATGCCATTGGTCATTTATAAAATAGGTGCTGAAATTATTGTTGCCAAAGATGCCTGCCCACATCGCGGTGTTCCGTTAAGCATCGGAACAAATGATGGTCAAGGTATCGTTTGCCGTTATCATGGTTTACGCTTTGGTGAAAATGGTAAATGTAATCGAATCCCTGCTCATCCCAATCATAAAATTTCGGACCGTTTCCACCTAAAAACCTATGCTGCTGTTGAACGTTATGGATTAATCTGGTGTTCACTTTTAGCAAAAGAACAGGATATAGCCAATATTCCAAATATGCCGCATTGGGATGAGACCGCGTACCAACAACTGGTTTGTCCTCAAGTCGATTTAAAATGCTTTGCTGGTCGACAATTGGAAGGCTTTATCGATGTTGCCCATTTTGCATGGGTACATCCAGAAACTTTTGGTGACCCAGAAAATACAGAAGTGCCTGATTACACTACGCAAGAAACAGACTATGGTTTTAGTGCTGATTATATCAGTAGTGTAGGTCGTTACCCGATTGGTCTAGATCAATTAGGACAAGCGGATTTTCAATGGTTACGCCATTTTGAAATTCATTTGCCTTTTACCGCAACATTAACCATTCATTTCCCCAATCAAGCGAAACAGGTCATTATGAATGCTGCCTCGCCCATGACAGCACGTAGTACTCGATTATTTGCCCCCATTTGTCGTAACTATGATCAAGATTTACCAATAGAAGATGCTTATGAATACAACCTTAAAATCTTTGAAGAAGACCGTTTGATCGTTGAGACACAAAAACCAGAATATCTACCTTTAGATTTATCCATTGAGACGCACTTCCCTGCTGATCGCAGTTCAAGTATGTATCGCCGTTTATTAAAAAAAATTGGATTTAGCCCATTCTTCGCTGCATAAATCAGTTTCATCACCATGTTTTATAGAAGTTGATCTGGCTTCTTTAAAACAATAAAACCTGAATGTATCGTTCTATATATTTATTATTTTTCAAGTTGATTAAATTTAACTCAAAAGTTTCTATTAAAATTGCACTCTTCGTTTAAAAGATTAAAATGCAAATTACATAAACGAAGTGACTCCAATTAGGTGGTATAACATGCAACAAATGTGGTCAGACATCGATACCTATATCGAATCACATTTAATTCCTGAAGACCCAATCCTCATACAAACATTAAAAAACACTGAGGATAAAGGATTTCCAGACCACCTTGCTGTTGCCGCAAATCAGGGCATGTTATTGCAAATGTTGATTCAAATGAACAAGTGCAAACGTGTTTTAGAATTAGGTACTTTTGCAGCGTATAGCACCATGTGGTTAGCCCGTGCGTTACCTGAAGATGGCTATATTTTAACGATTGAAGGTCGTGATACACATGCTGCTTTAGGTCAAGAAAATATAGATCGTGCTAATCTAAAGCAAACCGTTGAATTAAAATGTGGTCGCGCAGCTGATATTTTAAAGAATTTGCCTGAAAGTACTAAAGCTTTCGACTTTATTTTTGTCGATGCAGATAAACAAAGTTATCCTGAATATTTAGAGCTAAGCTTAAACCTTTCACATTCTGGAACAGTCATTGTTTTGGACAACGTGATTCGTGCTGGTGATATTCTTGACCCAGCGAATATTAAACCAAGTATTGAAGGGATTCGTGACATGTATAAAGCTATGCAAAACCATCCTAAAATTCTGTCATGTACTGCTTTACAAACAGTTGGCAGCAAAGGACATGATGGTTTTGCCATTGCAATTGTGAAATAAACCATTGTAACCTAAATTTAAAAGCTGCTATTTATGTAGCAGCTTTTTTGTAGCTATGATTTTAACAAATCTATTCAAGCTTAGATCATCTTCCTTAGAGTTATCCCCTGAACTTGTTTGTAGAATTGTGGATAACTCAATAATGATTTAATAAGCCTATGAAAATAAAATATTTTTAATTGTCGATTAATTTTCAACCAGTTAAATTCATAGTTCATTAAAAAGCTATTGCATTTCAAAATGCAATATTTTTATTAAATTTTTTAATCAAAAAAAATGCCACAAATCCCATTATTTGTGGCATTCCATTTCTTCTGTTTCATCCATCTTTTGACTTAATATCGACGGTGAAGTTGCTTTTTTTTCCTAAGATAAAACTTATTTTGCGACTAACAATGGAACAGAGGCATTTCTAAAGATTGAGGTTGTCACACTACCTAAAAAGAACTGGTGAATCTTACTATGACTAAAAGCACCTAGCACAATCAATTGAATTTGATGTTGATTTTGATAATCCAAAATATTTTCAGCAACATCACCATAACGATATTCTACTACTACATCCAGACCCGCATCTTTTAAACGTTGCGCAGGCTCATTGAGAATTTCAGGATGATCACCGACATAAAGTAAATGACATTGTAAAAGTTTAAGTAAATCACTTTTTTCAACACGTTTTAGCATTTTTTGACATGTTTCAGAAAGCTCATAAGCAAAAATAAAACGGGTTGGTGGTTTAAATGTTTGCCCAACAGTTAATACAGTACTTTTCGTTCCACGAATAAAGTTTTCAACATTACTGCCCAATATTTTATTCTTCTCAGCTGAACGCTCACCAACTCGACCGATTACAGCGATATCATCTTCAGTCAACTCATTAAAGCTTTGTTCTAGAAAATCACCTTTGGCTTGAATTTGAATAGGTCTGATATTGTATTTTTCTTGAATCATTTCTGAAATATGCTTAAGTAAATTATTGCTGTAATCCAGTGCTAATTCACTTTGCTTTTGTTCAAGCTCAGCCAGCTCTTTAAGCAACATCGCATTACTTTCGAAGCCAATTACCCCACTAATTTCCCCTAAATGATAACTTGCAGGGTAATAATCCAATACTTGCAATAAAACCAGTTCACGACCAGTTTTTTGAGCAATCCATGCGGCTGCTTCTGCCAATGCATTGATGCACGGAGAAGAGTCAATACAAGCCACTACTCTGTTCATTTTAACCTCGCTTTAGCTTTACAGCTTTGGGTCTATATTATTTAAATTAGCACAAGTTTTTATAAGTTTGGACAACTTTATGTAATTAATTCCATAATTTAATTATGTATTTGTACAAACTGTGCATTCATTCACGATAACGAATAAAACGTGCTGGGTTTCCAGCCACAATTTCTCTTTCAGCCACATTTTTAGTGACCATACTATTCATTCCAAT
The DNA here is from genome assembly GCF_058242925.1 of Acinetobacter sp. LipI_19. NCBI lineage: Bacteria > Pseudomonadati > Pseudomonadota > Gammaproteobacteria > Moraxellales > Moraxellaceae > Acinetobacter > Acinetobacter sp. LipI_19. Next base: position 1,020,853 of record NZ_JBZAYK010000001.1, on the reverse strand, counting down.
TATGGCATGTGAAGCAATTTTTACCCCATCTTTTACACCAACGTGTGCCCCCAACCAAACATCTTGACCAATTTCAATACCTTGGGAAGTCACAGCTTGTTGATAAACAGGAATACTCAAATCCATACCATGATCAAAAGCATAAAGATGACAATAGGCGGCTATACGGACTTGATCATGTAATTTAATACCGACTTTACCCCCATCTAAAATACAATGATGGTTGATCGCAACTTCATTACCAATCTCTAACGGCCCATGCAACGTACAATCCGCTGCAATAAAAGTATTATCCCCAATGAGAATTTTCCGACCAGGCTCAGCAAAAATATGAGCCAAAGGTGAAATAAAACAATTTTTACCTATTTCAACAGTTTCCATTGCCATCAAATACGCTTGGTACTGCTGCTGCCACTGCTCCGCCCAAACTCGATTTTTCGGTTTAAGTGAATAATACAGCCATGGCATATAGTTTAAGCGATGCTTATGTTGTTCACGATATTTTAGTAATGGATCTTGCTCATTCATCAATGTCTTCCAACAATTTAAGTTGCTCACGCCCACGCGTTACATCTTGAACTTTTAACTTAAGTGGATCAATTTGATGTATTTGTAATAATGCCTCAACTTCAACACCATCAGCGGTATATTGTTCTTTATACTCAATGTCTTGGGTATTTAATTCATACTGAAAAATCGACCATTCGCTGAAGTGGCATTGAAAATAAATTTTCTTCTTTTCAATCAGTTCTATTTTCTCAGCCAAAAGCAAACATTGCCCTGAACAGCCGCCATAAGCCCGAACTAAACCACCTGTACCTAATTTGATGCCACCATACCAGCGATTGACCAATACAATTGTGTTGGTTAAATCATTACCCTCAATGGTTGCAAGGATTGGTCGGCCTGCTGTACCTGAAGGTTCACCATCGTCATTAAAACGAACATTATGACCTATTTTCCATGCCCAGCATTGATGTGTTGTTGTTAGATCTAAATGTTTTTCCAGAAATATTTTAACTTGCTGCTCATTTTCAACAGGTGCTGCAATGGCTTGAAAGCGACTCTTTTTAATGTCTTCCTCAAAAATCGTTTCAGATACAAGTGTATAAACCATAATGAAAATAAAGCATTCAAACTCAATATATTGTCATTATAACGTGCTTTTAAAATACATGGGACAATAAAAAACCCTAAGCGAACTTAGGGTTTTTCAATTTACTGACTAAATTATAGAACAAGCTGATGATTTTGAAGCAAGAGTTTCAAGATATCATCTTCAGTTTTGCCATTAAATGCAGCACCTGATTGCGCTAAATTATCCAATTGGAGTAAATCGGTTTTGCCAGTGTACGTAGTTCCTGCACCATCACGATCTAGGGTGAGAGTGACATTATTACCATCAACTCTTACACCAAGATAGTTTTTCAGATAGTTTGCCGATGCTGTTAAATCGGTTGTGATATTTGCACTATTAAAACCAATCAGTAAATCAGAAATATCTATGATGTCTGCATTCATATCAGTGTTCACATTTCCTGAATGGAAGTCTGTCCAATGATCGACGCCATTTCCACCACTTGCACTCGCACTTTCTAATACATGATATACAAGCACATCTGAACCTCCATTACCCGTAAAGGTATCATTCAGTTCACCACTAATCAGTGTATTGCGGAGAGCATCACCAGTGGTTAGTGCATCAACTGTTACTGTAAGAGATGCTGTATGATCTTGACCAAAAACAGAGAGTTTATAATCGAATACTTCTTGACGACCGATTACTCCCGCACTTGGTGTATAAACATAGCTTCCATCACTTTTCACGAACAGACTGCCATACTCACCTTGCACTGTCACACCATTATATCCAACCTCTACAAACTGACCATTACCCGTATCAATACTAAATTTAGCATAAGATGGATTATAGGTATCGTCTGTCAACATGTTGCCAATAATTGGAGCTGCGGTTACTGGGCCAATTTCATTATAATGGGTAATATCTTGCGCTAAGCTCACTGTTGCAGTAAATCCAAGACCAGTATTACCTGATGCAGATGCTTCGATTGTATATTTACCTGGTGGTAAATTATCAATATCTACAGTCAACGAACTTCCAAGTGCATTGAGTAAAGGTGTACCTGTTTTTGTACCAACGATTACACCACTTGCATTCTTGATTGTTAAAATAAAGGTTGGCAATACAGAAATTGAAAGTGCTGGCACATTAACTTTGATTTGTACTTTTGAAGTATCAGTATTCGCAATATCAAATGTTGTCGAAGTATAACTACCACTACCTCCGACACCAAATATACCAGCTGAAACATTAAATGTACCTTGATTGGCTGGACTTACTGTTTGTACCACATTCGTTACAGCACCAATAGCGACATGCTCTGCATTGTCTAAAATAATTGGAGGTGGAAGAGATATATCATTTTGAGGGTTTGCATTATCCCAAACCACGCCAGAGTTATCACCATCAATACGAATATTTAAATTCGCTGTTGCTTCACTGCCATTAAAGTCCCTGATCGTGTAAGTAAATGTATCTACCTTGCCAATATCTGCAGCATCACCATTACTCACATATTTATAATGTCCGTTTGGAGAAATATAAAGTGTTCCGTAAGCACCTACAACAACCGTGTTTGCACCTGATAATGTGACTGCAGGATCACCCACTTCATTGGCCACTTTAGTAACAAATGTTGTTGTATTTACTTCATCTGCACCATCCACACTTGAAATTACATTTCCTTCAATGGTACTTGAACCCAAATATTTATTGGTTTGATCTTGCATGGTTAATTCAACACCACCAAATAACTGGGCAGATGCTGTCGAATCCAATAAATTCAAAATTTGTTGTAATAAACCAGAATCCGTTGGTTTCTCTTGTAGCGCGATTGTATAAACGCCGGGTGGTAAATTATCTATATTAATCTGACCAGAATAATTAAAGATAATGCCCAACAATCCAGGTGGCGTTAGTTTTACAGCATCCTCCACAATGAAGTGTTCTTTTTGTATAACGCCGTTTTCATCTACATATTGACGTTCAAGTACAGCATTGAAAAACTTATCAGCTGTTCCTAATAAAGCACCAATAAGTCCACCTATCGCAGCACTTACAACGCTACCGCTCACATTGACATGAATACTGGATGTGCTGTTTTCTTCAACTTCAAAATTAAATGGTACAGTATTACCTAAAGAGATGTTTAGTCCGAGTAAATTTACACCTAATAATTGAGAAGCTCGTCCTTGTTCACCAACATCATCACCCACAGATTCATGATAATTTTTAACAGTTGCAAGGTCATCATTTGCCACAACTTGATCTACATGATCTGGTGGAGTCAACTCTCCAGGATCTGCTGGTGTTCCTGCAATATTAATAATGATTTGAGCAATATCCGATGTTGTTCCATTAGACAGTTTATAATCAAATATTTCAGTTTTTCCTAAAGCCGCCTCTCCAGCTGTCACAGTATAAGTAAAGACTCCTGTTAGAGTATTAATTTCAAGGTTGCCATACTCTCCTTGAATCGTAACAGTACCTGATGCAACAGATGAACCATCTATTTCAATAATCGAACCACCACTGACTACATCTTGCCCATTGCCATTATCAGCAAAAACATTACCTGTTAATTCATAGTTAGCAAAAACTTCTTCAGTTCCAGTTACACTGATATTTGTTTTTTCATAAATCGTTAACAAGTTTGACAATAGAGGAGCAACAGCAGCATCAACAATGTAATCAATTACTCCAATTGGTAATACGTCCAGTAGCTGGTTAACTACGCTTGAAAGTGGTAAGCCAATTGTATTAACAGGGATTAAAATTGTATTGACTAAAGCAAGTATTGGAGCACCCAAAACCGGGCCGAGTACTGCAGTAATTGCTGCCCCGATAGCTGCAGCATTTGAAGCCCCCAGAATTTCCCCTTCACCACCAAGATCACTAATAGCAACATCTTTGAGTAAGGTTGTTAGAGCACTATCATCTGCCTGAACGGCTACCGTATAATTACCTTCTGGTAAATTAGTAAAATCAAGCTTAATTGAATCGTTGCTATTTACGACACCAATGATTCCAATACCACCAACAGTGACAATACCACCTTGACTCGTACCACGTGCAACCTCCACTGGTCCATTGGTAGTTTGCTGATAAATAACAATCTGAACAGCCTCACCGACCGAAATCAGATCTTGTTGCGAAACCGTGACAGAAATATTACCAGTCGACCCCTTACCTGCATTGCCTGTTGTTTGTGGAATTGAAAAATCTAGACCGGTAGCATTATTCCCCAAGATATCAACCACTGCGATATCTGAACCAGCAACTTCTGTACGATCAATACGAGTTTCCTGACCTAGATCCAATGCAAATTCATCATTTACAGCATTAAGTGGCGGAGTAATAACCGAACCATTGGTCACTGAAGTTGGTGGAAGGGTTACTGCATCATTGCCCGCAATGTCTTGAATCGCATTTGGATCATTACCTGCTGTTGGATCGGTATAACCCACTTGCACCGCTTGACCTAAGGTCACTGGAGCACCCAAGGTTAACACCACGCTACTACCCACCACTAACACACCCGTGATCGCAACCACTTGACCATCCGCTGTCACTGCGAAGTCGCCTGCAACTGGTGGATTTAATGGATCAAGTGCTTCATTGTAGTTCAGCGTTAAGGTCGTACCCAATGGATCAACTGTCGCATTGACAAATGTTGGTGCTGTAGTATCGCTCGGAATAACCGAACCATTGGTCACTGAAGTTGGTGGAAGGGTTACTGCATCATTGCCCGCAATGTCTTGAATCGCATTTGGATCATTACCTGCTGTTGGATCGGTATAACCCACTTGCACCGCTTGACCTAAGGTCACTGGAGCACCCAAGGTTAACACCACGCTACTACCCACCACTAACACACCCGTGATCGCAACCACTTGACCATCCGCTGTCACTGCGAAGTCGCCTGCAACTGGTGGATTTAATGGATCAAGTGCTTCATTGTAGTTCAGCGTTAAGGTCGTACCCAATGGATCAACTGTCGCATTGACAAATGTTGGTGCTGTAGTATCGCTCGGAATAACCGAACCATTGGTCACTGAAGTTGGTGGAAGGGTTACTGCATCATTGCCCGCAATGTCTTGAATCGCATTTGGATCATTACCTGCTGTTGGATCGGTATAACCCACTTGCACCGCTTGACCTAAGGTCACTGGAGCACCCAAGGTTAACACCACGCTACTACCCACCACTAACACACCCGTGATCGCAACCACTTGACCATCCGCTGTCACTGCGAAGTCGCCTGCAACTGGTGGATTTAATGGATCAAGTGCTTCATTGTAGTTCAGCGTTAAGGTCGTACCCAATGGATCAACTGTCGCATTGACAAATGTTGGTGCTGTAGTATCGCTCGGAATAACCGAACCATTGGTCACTGAAGTTGGTGGAAGGGTTACTGCATCATTGCCCGCAATGTCTTGAATCGCATTTGGATCATTACCTGCTGTTGGATCGGTATAACCCACTTGCACCGCTTGACCTAAGGTCACTGGAGCACCCAAGGTTAACACCACGCTACTACCCACCACTAACACACCCGTGATCGCAACCACTTGACCATCCGCTGTCACTGCGAAGTCGCCTGCAACTGGTGGATTTAATGGATCAAGTGCTTCATTGTAGTTCAGCGTTAAGGTCGTACCCAATGGATCAACTGTCGCATTGACAAATGTTGGTGCTGTAGTATCGCTCGGAATAACCGAACCATTGTCTACTGCTGTCGCTGGCAGCGTTGCTGCATCATTGCCCGCAATGTCTTGAATCGCATTTGGATCATTACCTGCTGTTGGATCGGTATAACCCACTTGCACCGCTTGACCTAAGGTCACTGGAGCACCCAAGGTTAACACCACGCTACTACCCACCACTAACACACCCGTGATCGCAACCACTTGACCATCCGCTGTCACTGCGAAGTCGCCTGCAACTGGTGGATTTAATGGATCAAGTGCTTCATTGTAGTTCAGCGTTAAGGTCGTACCCAATGGATCAACTGTCGCATTGACAAATGTTGGTGCTGTAGTATCGCTCGGAATAACCGAACCATTGGTCACTGAAGTTGGTGGAAGGGTTACTGCATCATTGCCCGCAATGTCTTGAATCGCATTTGGATCATTACCTGCTGTTGGATCGGTATAACCCACTTGCACCGCTTGACCTAAGGTCACTGGAGCACCCAAGGTTAACACCACGCTACTACCCACCACTAACACACCCGTGATCGCAACCACTTGACCATCCGCTGTCACTGCGAAGTCGCCTGCAACTGGTGGATTTAATGGATCAAGTGCTTCATTGTAGTTCAGCGTTAAGGTCGTACCCAATGGATCAACTGTCGCATTGACAAATGTTGGTGCTGTAGTATCGCTCGGAATAACCGAACCATTGGTCACTGAAGTTGGTGGAAGGGTTACTGCATCATTGCCCGCAATGTCTTGAATCGCATTTGGATCATTACCTGCTGTTGGATCGGTATAACCCACTTGCACCGCTTGACCTAAGGTCACTGGAGCACCCAAGGTTAACACCACGCTACTACCCACCACTAACACACCCGTGATCGCAACCACTTGACCATCCGCTGTCACTGCGAAGTCGCCTGCAACTGGTGGATTTAATGGATCAAGTGCTTCATTGTAGTTCAGCGTTAAGGTCGTACCCAATGGATCAACTGTCGCATTGACAAATGTTGGTGCTGTAGTATCGCTCGGAATAACCGAACCATTGTCTACTGCTGTCGCTGGCAGCGTTGCTGCATCATTGCCTGCTGCATCTTGAATCGCATTAACATCATTCCCCGTGGTTGGATCGGTATAACCCACCTCAACCGTTTGACCAACAGTCACTGGGCTACCCAAGGTTAATACGACGTTATTGCCAACGATCTCTACCGAGATAATCGCAACGGCTTGACCATTTGCCGTCACTGTGAAGTCGCCAGCAACAGGTGGATGTAATGGATCTAGCGCTTCATCATAAGTTAAGGTCAACAGCATACCTGTGGTATCTACCGCTGCACTCTCAAATGTCGGTGCTGTGCTATCCCCACCTGGAATAATCGAACCATTGTCTACTGCTGTCGCTGGCAGCGTTACTGCATCATTGCCCGCAATGTCTTGAATCGCATTAACATCATTCCCCGTGGTTGGATCGGTATAACCCACCTCAACCGTTTGACCTGCTGTGACTGCTGTACCTAAGGTCAACACCACACTAGAACCATTCACTGTAACCGCTGTTACAGGTACCACCTGACCATCTGCGGTCACCACGAAACTGTTCAATGGCGGTAAGTTGGTGCCGTCTAGCGCTTCGCTATAGGTCAACGTCAACGATGTGCCTGTTGTATCGAGTGCTGCACTGACAAATGTCGGTGCTGTGCTATCCCCACCTGGAATAATCGAACCATTGTCTACTGCTGTCGCTGGAAGCGTTGCTGCATCATTGCCTGCTGCATCTTGAATCGCATTAACATCATTCCCCGTAGTTGGATCGGTATAACCCACCTCAACCGCTTGACCTGCTGTGACTGCTGTACCTAAGGTCAACACCACACTAGAACCATTCACTGTAACTGCTGTTACAGGTACCACCTGACCATCTGCGGTCACCACGAAACTGTTCAATGGCGGTAAGTTGGTGCCGTCTAGCGCTTCGCTATAGGTCAACGTCAACGATGTGCCTGTTGTATCGAGTGCTGCACTGACAAATGTCGGTGCTGTGCTATCCCCACCTGGAATAATCGAACCATTGTCTACTGCTGTCGCTGGAAGCGTTGCTGCATCATTGCCTGCTGCATCTTGAATCGCATTAACATCATTCCCCGTAGTTGGATCGGTATAACCCACCTCAACCGCTTGACCTGCTGTGACTGCTGTACCTAAGGTCAACACCACACTAGAACCATTCACTGTAACTGCTGTTACAGGTACCACCTGACCATCTGCGGTCACCACGAAACTGTTCAATGGCGGTAAGTTGGTGCCGTCTAGCGCTTCGCTATAGGTCAACGTCAACGATGTGCCTGTTGTATCGAGTGCTGCACTGACAAATGTCGGTGCTGTGCTATCTCCACCGCCAGGCACAGTTGAACCATTATCCACCGTTGTTGCTGGAAGCGTTGCTGCATCATTGCCTGCTACATCTTGGATCGCATTTGGATCATTACCCGTAGTTGGGTCGGTATAACCCACTTCAACCGCTTGACCTGCTGTGACTGCTGTACCTAAGGTCAACACCACACTAGAACCATTCACTGTAACAGCTGTTACAGGTAACACCTGACCATCTGCGGTCACTGCAAAGTCGCCAGCAACAGGTGGATGTAATGGATCAAGTGCTTCACTGTAGGTAAGGGTTAATTGTGTTCCTGTACTATCTACATGTGAAGATTGGAATTGCGGGTTTGTAACGTCACCTGCAGTAATTTCAAGCGCTTTTGGATTACCAGCACCATCTGTCACAGTGACCGTAATTTTTTCACCATCTGTAAGTGGTCGGGTTAACTGGACATTATTAACAATACCATTTCCCGTTGCTGTCCCTGTTCCAATTACATTGCCATTAGTATCCGTAATTTTAACTTGACCTGCTTCATTTGAAGTAACTTCAACATGTGTCGCATCTTGAATGCTTGTAGTAATCACTGGTGCAGTTACATCACCTGCTGTAATTTCAACTGTTTTTGAATTACCCGCGCCATCTGTCACAGTAACCGTAACTTTTTCACCATCTGTAAGTGGGCGAGTTAACTGAATATTATCAACCGTGTTATTACCAGTGACGGTACCCGTACCAATTACATTACCATTTCCATCTGTGATTTTAACTTGACCAACTTCATTTGAAGTAACTTCAATATGAGTTGCATTTTGAATAGTTGTCGTAATAATAGGCGGTGTCACATCACCTACTGTAATTACTTTTTCTGTTTGATTACCTGCTGCATCAATAACATCAACAATAACCTTACTACCGTCATTTAAAGGTGTGTTTAAATCAACTGTTAATTTTCCATCAGCACCAATTACACCCTCAGCAATTGTTTGTCCAGCTTCATTTTTAATTATAACTTTACTACCAGGTTCATTTGAAGTGACTTGAATGGTGTCATTATCAACAATATTTACTTCAACATCAGGTTTTGTAACATCCCCAACATTTATTGTTTCAGTTGTTTTATTTCCCGCATTATCTGTTGCTGTAATTGTAATTTTTTCATTATCAACTAAAGGTCTTGTTAAACTAACTTCAAGCCCACCTGCTTGATTTAGTTGTCCTGATCCAATTATTTTACCACTCGCATCCACTATTGTAATTTTACTTGCTTCATCTGCAGTGATTTTGATTTTCTGATTATCTAAAATATCATAGCTTAGTTTTGGTCCTGTTTTATCACCACTTCCCGAATGACTTGAACTACCACTGCTCCCTGATGCGGCTGCAATACCGATTACTCCAGCTGCAGCTGCGACCCAAGCCCATGCTGGCACAGCAGAGTGTTCACCAACAAGGTATTCATGAAAATCAGCAATCCCCAAATAATCAATTTTAGTTACTGTACCACTTGCATCAAACTCAAGAAAGTTAAGTAAATAATGCTTTCCATCTGAAGTTTCTATTGTAAATTCTTTTGGTTTTTCACCAATAAAGAAATCCTCAATAACGACTTTTTCTCCATTTTGTAAATAAACCTCCAAATTATTATTAACTTTTACAATTTTGGCTATTTCTGCGCTATCAAGATTTACTTTATACACTGAGTAGTGTTTATTAACTAAATCCTGAGTAAGAACCTTAGCCGTTCCTTTTTCATAAATAGTGATATTTTTCATAATATTTTTTCCGTCTTATAATTTACTGTTATGCAAAAAAGATAAATAAGTGAGATAAATTTCACAAGTGTATATTTTTGATATTAAAATCAGATAAGCATATAAAAAACAGCACTTGTCTATAATGGCTAAATGATTGGTCTTTTTAAAACCATTAATTTGTGATGTAATTATCATTTAATTAAAATCATACTTGTTTATTTTACTAAATTATTTCGATTCAATTTAATTATCACTTTATATTCATTATTAATATTCATAATGATCAATTTTATAAATTTATTTAAATTTGTTTAATAATCCTGCCTATTTTAAAAACAATAAACTATTATTTTCATACCACTCATAGTATTTAAAAGTATGTAATTCCCATTTAAATTTTATGGGTATTATAGAAACTTAAGAATTTAGCTTAGATTAATTTTTAAACAAAACATGTAACACATTTCTTAATTAGTGATAGATGTCACATTAAAACTATGTTGTTAAATTTTAATGAAATAATAATTAATAAAATATTCAATCAAAACTGATCTTTTTTCAAATATACCGCACAAAAAGCAAAAAAAAATGAAGGAGTTCCTTCATCTTTTTAAAAAGGCTGAGTAGTTAGACGGTAAAATCATCACCTAAATATACTTGGCGCACGGTTTCATCTGCCAAAACATCTTCTGGTGTACCTTCCGCAATCACAGCGCCTTCGCTCACAATATAAGCATGCTCACAAATCGCTAAAGTTTCTCGAACATTATGGTCAGTAATCAAAACACCGATCCCACGATCTTTTAACTGGCGAATTATATCTTTAATATCACCTACAGAGATTGGATCGACACCTGCAAAAGGTTCATCCAAAAGCATGAATTTTGGATCTGCTGCAAGCGCACGTGCGATCTCAGCACGGCGACGCTCACCACCCGATACGCTCATTCCAAGTGAATCTTTAATATGGGTGATTTTAAAATCTTCCAATAATTCTTTAAGACGTTGCTGGCGCTGCTGTTTATCTAAGTCTTTTCGTGTTTCAAGAATCGCCATGATATTTTCAGCAATCGTTAACTTTCTGAAAATTGAAGCTTCCTGAGGAAGATAACCAATTCCTTTACGTGCTCGCTGATGCATAGCTAAATCAGAAATATCTTCATTATCTAGATGAATTTCTCCCTTATCCATTCGCACCAAACCAACGACCATATAAAAGCTGGTAGTTTTCCCTGCACCATTCGGCCCAAGCAAACCCACAATCTGTCCACTTTGCATACTAAATGAAACGTCTTTAACCACCCAGCGTTTACTATAAACTTTAGCTAAATGTTTAATACAAAGTACTTGAGGCTGATTTGATGCTGTCATTAATCACGCGCTCCAGGAAAAGACTTGGTACTATTTGGCGGGATAATAATTTGTACACGTCCTTTCGGTGAACCTGTGCTATTTGAACTACCGGAAGCTTCAATATCGCCTTTGTTCATACTATATTTTAATGAACTACTGCGAATACTTGCTCCATCTTGATATAAATAAGCATTACCAATTAAATTAATAATACCTGTTTCAGCATTATAAATAATTTTTTGTGCTTCCCCACGAGCAACACCCTTTGCCGTATCAACTTGTTGTTGAAACTTTGCTGGGCCCCCAGTGGCAGTAATGGTGCTAATTTGCTTATTTTTATTTAATTGAGCCACAATTGAAGCAGCTTGAAGCTTCATTGTACCTTGCTCAATGATGACATTACCAGTATATGTCGTTACACCCGCAGCTTCATTATAGGTTGCTTTATCTGCAACCAATGAGATTGGTTGATTACGATCTGATGGTAATGCAAATGCTGCTGCAGACAAGCCCATTAAACCGGCAGTGCAGATCGCTTTTATTAGGAAAGATTGTTTCATTAAAAAAGGCTTAGTTAGGTACATACTTTCCTCGAATATGTGCAAATTCATATTGACCTTGGTTTAAATCAGCTTTTAAACCCTGACTAATAAATTCTGCATCAGGTGCATTAACAGTCACTTGGTGAGTCGTTTCAAACTGACGTATTTTAGGATACCCCGTTAACTCGTCTGTCTGAAATTCCATGGTCCCTCGTTCACCAATCTTGGTCGCTTTAACTTGTCCAGATAAAACGACTTTTTCATTGTCATTAAATCCTCGTGCTTGTTTTGCAAAAAAAGTTGAATCAACTTTATTTTGATGAAACATCGAAGCATTGAGGTTACTCAGTGTTGAAGTTTTTCTTTGTAAATCTTGTTCTAAACGATCCACTTGAGCACGAACATAAAGATTGCCCTTTTCATCTGTTTGGACCAACTGGATACCCTCAGCAGTATACGTCATGCTTTTTGCTGAATTCGCATCCAACTTTTTGCTTTTCCCACTGTAATAGTAATAGCCACCACTGATTGCCGCGATGACAACTGCAGTCACATATAAAACCTTAGTATCCATAAATTACATTCAACATTTGATCAATCTGAATTTACGCTATTAATGCGGTATAGCTGTATATTTTTCAAGTAATTCTTGGTAAGTGCCTTTTGCCATCAGCAACATATCACAGACTTCACGCACAGCTCCACGTCCACCCATCGCCTGAGTGACTAAATCTGCTCGACGACGCACTTCAACATGCCCGTTGGGTACAGTGACTTTCATCCCTGCAATTGCAAAGGCTGAAAGATCTGGCCAATCATCACCCATATATAAACAGTCTTCAGGATCTAAATTGAATTGAGCACAAGCTTCTTTAAGTGCAGCACCTTTGTCTTCACGACCTTGAAAGACCAAATCCACGCCAAGATCAGCCATACGTTTTTCAACAATATTGCTTTTACGTCCGGTGATAATGATGACTTTAATTCCAGATTTTTGCACCAGTTTCATACCTAATCCGTCGCGAATATCAAAGGATTTAATTTCATCCCCTGTATTGGTCAATGTCACAAAACCATCACTCAAAATACCATCTACATCTAAAACCAATGCTTCAATATGACGCGCTTGTTCCAGTAAAACATAAGAAGCCATTGATTAATTTACTCCAGCTTGAATCAGGTCATGCATACTAATTACACCAATCACTTTATTGGCATCATCAACGACGATAAATTGACTAATTTTCTTTTCATTCATTTTTTCTAAAGCTTCAACTGCACGTGCTTCTTTTGAAATGGTTGAAGGGTTTTGAACCATGACCGCGGAAACAGGCAAGTTCACATCAAAACCTTGCTGTCTATCAATTAAACGGCGTAAATCACCATCAGTAAATATGCCCAATAAGCTGTCATTTTCATCGACAACCGTGGTTAAACCTAAACGCTTATTGGAAATTTCGTACAAAACTTTATTCATTGGCGTATCAGGAAATACTTTTGGTAAATCAGTGCCTGTACGCATCAAATGTTTTACATGTAACAACAGACGTTTGCCTAATGCACCTGCAGGATGTGACATTGCAAAATCATCTGCAGTAAAACCACGTGCATCTAATAGCGCCACAGCCAGTGCATCGCCCAATACCAATGTTGCAGTAGTACTTGAGGTTGGCGCCAAACCTAATGGACATGCTTCTTTAATATTTCCAAGTGTCAACGCAACATCTGCATTTTGTGGCATAGGTCCTTTGTCATCACCACTGATGGTGATCAAAGGTACTTCCAAATACTTAATCAGTGGCATCAACATCATAATCTCATCACTCTTTCCAGAGTTTGAAATTGCAATCAACACGTCACCTTTGACCAACATACCTAAATCGCCATGCCCTGCTTCACCAGGATGCATAAAGAATGATGGTGTGCCTGTTGATGCGAAAGTTGCTGCCATTTTTCGCCCAATATGCCCAGATTTCCCCATACCCGTAATCACTAAACGACCTTGGCACTGTAAAATAATTTCACATGCGCGCGTAAAACGCTCATCAATTTGAGTCGCTAAAATCTCTATGGCATGTTCTTCAATGCGTAAAGTTTCAAGTGCAACTTTTTGAAAATCAACTTGATTTGATTTATTTTCAGGATTCAAAATGGGCTAACCTTAACTCTATAAAGAGTTTTGAATATCGAATGGAATATTTTTGCTATTTTAGCATAGCAATACAATAGGCTGCTTTCCTAAATGTATAAATTTCATTTTCTTAGAAAAATAACGTATAAAACTTTATGAAATATGGAGCTTAGGTTAAGATTAATCATCATTTTGTTGAAGCCTTTAGAAAACCTATGCAACCATTTGTTCTTTACAACTCTGAGCAACGAAAAAAAGTTGAATTTGTTCCCCGTAAAGAAGGACATATCGACATGTATGTGTGCGGTATGACAGTTTATGATTACTGTCATATAGGCCATGCTCGGGTGATGGTTGCTTTTGACTACATTATTCGTTTTTTACGTAGTCAAGGTTGGAATGTTAAATACGTTCGTAACATCACAGATATCGATGACAAAATTATTGCGCGTGCCAATGAAAATAGTGAAAGCATTACAGCTTTGACCGATCGTTTTATCAAGGCGATGAATGATGATGCCGAAAATTTAGGATGCTTAGCACCCGATGAGGCACCCCGCGCAACAGATTATATCGATCAAATGCAGAATATGATTGGCAACCTTGTCAATAAAGGCACGGCTTACCCTTCTGCAAATGGCGATGTCTATTTTGAAGTTGAAAAATTTAAGAACTATGGCCGACTTTCAGGACGTAAACTTGCCGATATGCAAGCTGGCGCTTCTGAACGTGTTGATGTTGAAGTTGAGAAGAAACATCCATTTGACTTTGTGCTATGGAAACATGCTAAAGAAAATGAGCCTTCATGGGCTTCACCTTGGGGCAATGGCCGTCCAGGTTGGCATATTGAATGCTCAGCAATGTCAACTTGCTGCTTAGGCAATCATTTCGATATTCATGGGGGCGGTTCAGATCTTTTATTCCCACATCATGAAAATGAAATCGCGCAATCAGAAGCTGCAACAGATGAACAATATGTAAACTACTGGATGCATGTTGGCTTTATCAATGTCGATGGCGAAAAAATGTCTAAATCTTTAGGCAACTTTTTTACCATTCGTGATGTGATGGAGAAATTTCATCCTGAAGTGATTCGTTATTTTATTGTGTCATCACACTATCGTAGCCCTGTAAACTTTTCGGATTTTGCACTAAAAGAAGCAAAAACTACGCTTTCTCGTTTTTATCATGCATTTAAAGCGTATCAACAAGTCTATGGCGATAAAACCACAGACCTGTTAGATGAAACGCTAGTCGAGCGCTTTAATTCAGCAATGCGTGATGACTTCAATACATCTGAAGCAATTGCAGTTTTATTCGAAATTATTAAAGAATTGAATCGTGCGGTTAAAGAAGAGAATGCAGCGCAATCTACGCTTTATTATTCTACGTTACGCCACTTGACCAATATCCTTGGCTTGGTTCAATACAATGTAGATGACTTTTTAAAATCAGATATTGGTCAAGAAGCACTTGGCTTATCTCAAACGGATATTGAGGATTTCATTCAACAACGTGTTGATGCCAAGAAAAATAAAGACTTTGCCCGTGCAGATGAAATCCGTCAGTCTTTGCTTGCTCAAGGTGTAGTACTGGAAGATACACGTCAAGGTACCATTTGGCGCCGCGCAGATTAATCTCTAAGAGCTTTATTAAAAAGAAAAACCTGATCAAACGATCAGGTTTTTCTTTTTAAAGTCGTTGCTAACTAAATATGTTTTAAACGGTATATCTCTTGCCATTTTTTTAGTCGTAGTGTGACCTTACTTAAGTTTAGTTTTATAAATGGTTCATTAAGATTTTTAACATCGCTAATTTGCTTATATAAAATCTAAATTATTAAATATATTGAAAAAATAAATATTTTATTGAATATGATGGACTATAGTTTTATTGAATCAGCGAAATAGCTGATATACTCTGAGTCCAGTTCTTCATCAGCAGTTTTGGATCAATAGAATGAGTTCAGTGCGCCAACAGAATTTTCTTCTTCGCAAAGAGAAAATTTTAGCAATGGCAGAAACCTTATTGCTTGATAATAATCAGGATATTACGTTAAGTGAGCTTGCTGCTGAACTTGATATCGCAAAAGGAACGATCTATAAACATTTTAAAAGTAAAAACCAACTGTATCTTGAACTGATTATTTTGAATGAAAAACGACTTTTAGATATTTCTAAAGCCTACCATCACGATATTAAAATCTATGTATCTGAATACATGTTATATAACATGTTAAATTCGAATCGAACAATTTTACTGCATGTGATTGAAGAGCGTCTAACCAATAATGAACGTAAACTCAAAGACTTATTCGAAGAACTTTATAGCATACGTGAACAACGTATTTTAGAAATTAAAGATCTTTTCGGAGCACATCTCAAAGCCTTAAACAGTAGCATGTCTATCCGTGATTACTTGTCCTATATCTGGACAGTGACTTATGGCGCATCATTATTGTTAAATTCTACGCACTATCAAAAATCCATTGGTTCACGTGAACGCTTAATCAAACTCTATGTCAATCAAGCATTGATGACACCTGATAAGCTAACCGATTCAGAGCACCAAGCAAATTAATGTTAAAAGGATAACTGTTCTTAAGCTATTTAGTTTTAAAAAGTCCTTTTAAAATTTATTTTGATTTTTTTCTAAAAGCTACAGTTCTAAATTATTATCTAAAGACCGTTAAACAACAATTAATTACACTTTTAAGTTGATACTGTTGAACTGGTGATAGCTTTTCTAAGTCACAATATAGCTGTTTAAAAAATGATATACATCATGCACTTGTGTCATATAATTCGAGTTCAATACATCAAGATAAGCTTGAACAATTTGATGGGAAAAATGACCTAATTGCAAAAGATATTCTGCTTTCCTGTGCATATTGTTTATACACACATCCATTCAACTGCTGACCTGCGTATAAATCTCGTTTAAACTTTCTGAATCAAAAATATTAAGCTTTTTCATCAATAATATTTTATCAAGTTGTTGATACCAATCATTCTGGATGTATCAATTCGAGAAACCCTTAAACTTCTGGCTGATCAGCATAGTTCAATAACTGACTGGGTAAAGGCATTGAATTCACCTGACTAAAAATCTCATAACACATATGTCTTAACCACTGATGGCTAGTTTTATGATGACATGACATATGCCAATACTGCTTAATCGAATAAGTCGGAAACGAAATGGGTGCTGGGAAAATTTGTAAGTTTCCTCGTGACAACAAGACTTCACTCAAATAATAAGGAACGGTTGCAATCGAGTCAGTATCTTGCACCACCAATCCAACGCCTAGATAACTCGGGATACGCATCAACACATTACGTTTTAAATCTAAATTTAACAGCTCATTGGCGATGTGGTAATGCCCAACACCTGCATCAATATCGATGTGTGATTCACTCAAATACTGTTCAACGGTCATGCTTTGTTGAGTTAATCGTGGATGATCTTTTGATGCAATCACCACATAAAATTGTTCGAATAATTTTTGTTGATAGAAACCATTTTCTAATTGCGGTAAAAACCCAATCGCCAAATCAATTTCACCATTTGCCATCTGATAACTGGTTTCAGAGGTGATGGCGCGAACATTTAATTTAACATGTGGTGCATGTGCTTTGAGATATTGAGAAATTTTAGGCAATAAAACTAAGTGAGAAACATCTGTCATCGCGACAGTAAACTGTTGCTGAGATGCTGTTTCATCAAAATCCACACTAAAATTATTAATAATTTCAACTTTGCTCAGCGCTTCACTGATCAAGGGATAAAGTTGTTTAGATAATTCTGTAGGCACCATTTCATTACCAATCCGTAAAAATAACGGATCGTTATAATGAACACGAATTTTATTTAGAATATTGCTTACTGTAGGTTGGCTCATCGCTAAATGATCTGCGGCAACAGAAACACTTTTAAACTTGTAGATATAGTAAAAAATACTGAGCAACTTACAATCTAACTCATACACGAAATTACATCTCACTCATTTTCTAGATTCAATATTATATCTTCTGCTTTTTTATAAAAATTTCCAATGTTTTAATGTACCGATTTTAAACAATCAACTCAGGATTTTAAAATCGGCACGGATTATTGGCGTGATCAGCTCAGCAATTATTCTTTAACAAACAAATCAACCATTAACTCATCCTCTGAATCAGCATAGCGATATTCATTAAAATCTGTAATACCATACTCTCGGAGGATTTCTTCATCAATCAATAAGCGTCCTGTTAAGGCGCGTTTTTCACTGTTTAAAATACGATAAGCGGCATCTGCCATAATGTTCGGTTTACGAGCTCTGCTAAATAATTGCTTACCGCCTAAAGAAAACTCAATTGCAGCTGTGGCAATAATCGTTCTCGGCCATAGTGAATTTACACTCACCCCATAACCGGAAAACTCTTGATTCATCCCTAAAGTCAACATACTCATGCCATATTTAGTAATGGTATACGGTGCATAGCTAGCAAACCATTTTTCATCCAAGTTTAACGGCGGTGAAAGATTTAAAATATGCGGATTGTCACTGTTTTTTAAATAAGGTAGTACAGCTTGACTACAGACCATCACAGCACGTGTATTGATCTGATACATTAAATCGAAACGGTTTGGGTCAAGCGTCTCTACGCCAGACAGTTTAATCGCACCAGCATTGTTAATTAAAATATCAATTCCACCGAAATGCTTTGCTGCTTGTTTCATGGCAAGCGCAACCGCATCTTGATCACGTACATCCAGTTGAAGTGCTAAAGCTTGACCACCTACCGCCTCAACTTCTTGAGCAACAGTAAAAATCGAGCCCCCTAATTTAGGATGCTCTTGTGTAGATTTTGCAGCAATCACAATGTTCGCACCATCTTGTGCAGCTTTTAGTGCAATCTCTCGCCCTATTCCTCGGCTTGCACCGGTAATAAAAAGTGTTTTTCCTTTCGGATTCACTAAAGTGACTAATATATGCACGCTGCAAAGCTTCTGCTGTTTGCGTGGTGATACTTTGACTTGCATAGGCTTGTGCGGAAGCTTTACCAATCACCTGTAAAATCTGTGGATCATTACGTACTAAGTCAGCATTGCCATGACTAAAAATACGATCACGCTTTTGTACTTCATGAATAAATGTTGCAACTGCTGACTGTGCAATACCCGATAAGGTTGCCAAATGAATGACTTGGTAGAACGCAGTCTGATATTTAAAACGTTGCTCAAAAGGCAAAATATGGTCTGCTTCGATTGCAACATTGCTTAACGTTAGAGTGCCACTTCCCGTGGTTTTTTGACCAAAACCATCCCAATCATCCAGTACTTCAACACCAGAAGCATGTCGAGAAATCGCAGCAATAACATGCTGATCCGTACGTTCATCATAGGCAAATAAATCAACCCAATCCGCAAAGATTGTGCCTGTTGAATAGTACTTCTTCCCATTGACCAGCAATTGATTATTATTTTGAGTTACACGGGTAATCACATCACCAATTTTTACATGACCGATTTCAGTCCATGCATTCCCCACCAAATCACCTTGAACAAAGCGTTTAAACCATAATTCTTGATTCTTAAACTTATGTGCATTTAATCGATCTTCAACAAAAGCGAAATGCCCCCGCAATGCTTGCACAATATTTGAATCGGCCTTTGCAAGTTCAGTGAGCAATTGAAATAACTGAGGTAAAGACACCCCATCTCCACCAAACTTGACTGGCACACGTAATGCACCAAAACCTGCATTTTTTAGCCAATCTATTTGCTCATACGGCAATATACGCTGTTGCTCGCGTTCAACGACACCCTGTGAAATTTTTTCAAAAATTGCACGATATTTTGACGCAACCGTCTCATAGTCTGCTGAGATTGATAAATCTTCAATAAAACGGTTTTGAATATCTAAGTTACCCATTTTTTCTCTCCATCATTTGCTTATTTTTATTCTTAGCTCCACGCATGGCGTGGTAAGTGAATGTTATTGAGATAATAATTACCGACTAAATTAAATTTCCAACGTACAGGATCATGCAAAGTATGGGTACGTGCATTACGCCAATGGCGATCTAAATTTAATTCAGACAATGTTGAACGAGTACCTGATAATTCAAATAATTTGTTAGAAGCCAGAATGGCAATTTCAGTTGTTAATACCTTGGCTTCTGCAACCAGTAATGCCGCCTGATTAGCATTCTCTTCAGATGGATCGGCAATTGCTTGATCAATTGCATCACCAGCCAAGTCTAAAACGGCTTCGGCTGCACGTAATTTAATTTTTAACTCCCCTATACTTGCAATGGTATACGGATCATCGCTCGCTTTTTCTAAACCTGAGTCAATCCAAGGGCGTGAATGTAAGCGTACATATTGAATCGTTTCATCAATTGCACCACGCGCAATACCAGCATCCACAGCGGCTTGAATGAATTGAGAAATCGCACCTGCTGCTGTAGGTCTTTCAAAGGCTTTATGGATCGGCACAATATATTTTTCATCAACTTGAACTTGTTTTAGTACTACAGTTCCACTCGCTGTAGTTCTCTGTCCAAATCCAGACCAATCATTGACAATTTCCAGACCTGTACTTGTTCGTGGCGTTAAGGCAACCACAGGTAGCCCATCTTCATTCACTGCTACGACAGGTACCCAATGTGCCAATAGAGCCCCTGTAGCAAAGAATTTTTGACCATTAATTTCATAGCCTTGAGTTGTTTTATGTATTTTGGTTTCTAAGTCAGCAACGGTCTTGCTACCTTTTTCTGAAAAGGCATTACCCAGACGTCGACCTTTTAAAATTTCAGCAAAGAAAAATTGTTGCTGTTCAATACTGGCATCTAAACGGAGATGCTCTATAAAAGCCCAATGATTTTGCGCAATTTGTCCAAGTGAAGGATCTACACTAGAAATAGTTTTAACCACATCTGCTAATGTACGATATTTCACTTCAGCCCCACCAAAAGCATGTGGAATATTAATCCCCCATAAACCACTTTGTGAGTAGAGCTGTATCTCCTCAAGTGGCAAACGTCGTTCATAATCACGTTGTGATGCTTCTTTGGCAAACTCTTTGGCTAAATTTTTCGCTACTTGAATAGCTTCTTCATCCGATTGAATAACATGTGCATCATGATTCAATTCAAAAAATTGCAAAGGAACGGCCGTCTGAGAAGAAAAGTTTTTTTGGTTTAAATCAGTCATTGTTGTTACTCTTTTAAATAAGCATGGATTTAAACTAGCATTATTTTTTTATGCTATTTATACAAATAAATGCATTTATTATTCAAAACAAAATTATAAATTTATCACTAAAATTCATATCCATTAAAACCATAAAAAAAGCCCACATTATGTGGGCTACGTTCTGACTAACGAGCTAAATGATTATGAAATAAATGACTAATTTAAAAACCATTTAAAGATCAATTTTAAAACAATATCAATCAATACAACTCATATTGTTAGATAATGGCAATGTATGCTCTACAATCAGATGAATTAATATTTTATCTCAGAGTATAATTTTAAGATTAACTGGCTTGTGCCAATCTATCCGTATTCGCTTTGCGATATTGTGAGCCTCGATGATTCTTTGATAAATAAGCACCTTGTTCAAATAGTTTTTCTCGTAAAGTACCCTGACGATATTCTGTTTGATAAGCACCACGACGTTGTAGCTCAGGTACAATAAAATCTACAATATCTATAAAAGTTTGATGTGCCAAAATATAGGCTAAATTAAAGCCATCAACATCTGTATCTTCTGCCCATTGTTGTAACTCATCAGCAACCGTTTGTGCTGAACCGACCAACACAGGACCATTTCCCCCCACACTATTCCAATGGGCAATTTCTTCAATTGTCCAAATACGGTTAGGGTCCGCATTGACATAAGCATCTAACATCGATTGAATCGCATTGGTTTCAATATACTCAACCTTATCATGAGGTTGATACTGTGAAAAATCTACACCAGACCAACCAGACACTAAGGTCAAAGCACCGTTATAACTTCCATACGACTGATATTCTTTAAATTTTTCCTGAGCTCTTTTATCCGTTTCATCAGTTACAATTGACAATAAGGTGTAAATTTTAACAGAATAAGGGTCACGTCCTTCCTGTTTTAATTTTTCACGAATACTTTGAACAATTTTCTTGGCTGCTATTTTTGATGGTGGTGCAATAAAAATACATTCAGCATTTTGGCTTGCAAATGTTTGCCCTCGAGCAGAAGCACCTGCTTGATAGAGTACAGGTGTGCGCTGTGGTGAAGGTTCACAAATATGAATACCAGGAACTTTAAAGTATTTCCCTTCATGTAAAATGGGATGCACTTTTGTATGATCTGCAAAGATTCCAGCCTGTTTATCTCTTAAAACCGCATCATTTTCCCAAGATCCTTCCCACAACTTATATAGCACCTCTAAATACTCATCGGCAATATCATAGCGATCATCATGATTTAATTGCGTATTTAGTCCTAAGTTTTTAGAACCACTTTCCAAATAGGAGGTGACAATATTCCACCCCACTCGACCTTTGGTGAGATGATCTAATGTACTGATTCTTCGCGCAAAAGGATAAGGATGTTCAAAAGATATTGATGTTGTCACACCAAAACCTAAATGTCGGGTCACCGCAGCCATCGCTGGGATAATTTGCAAAGGATCATTGACTGGGACTTGCACTGCACCAGTCAATGCATGTTCTGCACTTTGGTGGTAAACATCATATATCCCAAGTACATCCGCAATAAAAATGCCATCAAATAGCCCGTTTTCCAAGATTTTAGCGAGGTCAGTCCAATATTCAATATCTTTATATTCTGTTGAGCGATCTGAAGGATGACGCCATAAACCAGGAGATTGATGTGCAATACAATTCATTTCAAAGGCATTAAAGCGGATCTGCTTAGTCATTTCTCTTCAACTCATCTTGAATATTATTTTTATCCTATGCCATTTATCTTTATTCTTTTATCTCAATATCTTCAATTATTATCATGATTGCTTTTATCTAAAATAATGAAATAAATATACTTTTTTATACAAATTGGTTTATTCACCATAATTATCGTCAAACTAACTAATTATTCATATAAGTGATTTTCATCAAATTCCTGATCATAAATGAAGCCTATCTTTTTGTATGCGCTTTATGGAACTGCTGGTTATCAATTCATTTTTTGTATTTTTGAATCAAAGATGGTGATCCTACCGTGAGGCGACAGAGAAGCCGCCATTAGGTGGGGGTAGAGGACGTCCCCCTCGCTCTACATGAGCAAAAACAAAGCAGAGTTTTGTTTGCAGCGCAAAGTTTGGCATCCCCCTACGAAATGTGTGGCATTGCCAACTTTTTATAACCAAATAACTTATCCGCCATGTATTTGATTTAATTTAAAATATTATTTGAGGGAAATTATATTCTTGTGTTTGAGTTTTTTGATAAGTTGGCTATATATTGGCTTTCATCAATCTGTAAGCATCGATTAACATTTTAAAAAATTAAAAACACATCTTCTTTAAAAAGCATCTACATAGCTTCAATGAGCTGTACAAATAAACTATGCAAAAGCCTGAATCTAAGCTTAGTTGAAGGTTAATCACTTAGCATAAAATCTAAAGAAAAAAGAAAAAAGAAAAAAGAAAAAAGAAAAATTCGATGCTAATTTTTAATCTTTTTGGCTAGCAATTGACGTGCTTTAAAATCTTTGTAAAAGTATAAAAATAACCCGAAAATCAAAACTACCGCGCCGATAAACACATTCATAGTTGGTTTTTCATTATTGAGCATCGCGCCTAAAAACATGGCAATCATTGGGGTCATCACTGTAGTCAATGATAAAGTTGTGGCTTTAATATTTTGAACCAATTTAAAATAACAAAACATTGCCAGCAATGAAGCCATAAATACGGTATAAATCAATGCCAATAGTGATTTAGTTTCTGGAATATGCGTAGGCGCATACTGCCAAATAAAAGGAATAATACACATTGCAGCCAACGTAGAAACCAAGATTGAACCTGTTGCTTGCGCCATTGGGACGACATCTGCATTCACTTTTTTTACCCAAAAGATGGAAAAAGCATAAGTAAATACACTCATCAACATCAGCATAATTCCAACGGGATGCACATGTTGGCTGGCCCCGCTACTGGTACAAATAATAGCTAAACCGACAACAGCAAGCAGCATGCCAAGCCATTGAATCCCATGTAATCTCTGACTAAAGCCAAAACGACCAATAAGTCCTGCCATAATCGGGGCTAATCCAAACATCAAAGCAATAATACCTGAACTTAAATAACTGGTTGCGGCATAGGTAAAAATTTGTGAACCAATCAGACTAAATGAACCAGCTAAATAACTATGTAAAGCAATTTTATTACACGGTAATTTAACTTTTAAAATCAGCAACAAAAATAAAGCAATCGGCAAGGCGATAAAAAACCGCAAAACCAAAGCCCACATCATATGTAAATCTGCCACACTCCATACAATTGCCAAAGGCGTACTTGCCCAAATTAAGACCAATAAAATATAGGTCGTCATCAGGTTGGATTTAGAGGGCATATAGATTCCTAAATGACTGCTGGGTGTGAATTAAATTGTTGGATTCAAAAATTAATTTTACATTGATCTTTGCAAATTCAATTAAATCTTAATCAAGCAACGGGAAGCTCTATTGATATAAATATCTATTGAAAAGCAAGTTCGATTAATTCAAAAGGTCGAAAAAATTCAGTTGCAGATGATTTTTAAATCAAGCATTAGACTTATATCGAAGTCTTACGTTTCTGCTTGAGAATCGTCTGGTCTAAGCTACTCGAAAACTCACGTTTATCACGCTCAGAAATCGGTGGCGGCCCACCCGTTTGTACACCAGCACCACGCAAGGTATCCATAAAATCACGCAAATGTAAACGAGCTTTGACATTGGCTGATGTATAAACCTCTCCACGTGGGTGAATTGCTACACCACCCTTTTCAATGACCTGTGCTGCCAAAGGAATATCCTGAGTAATCACAATATCATGCTCACTCATACGATCAACAATTTCTTGATCAGCTTGATCTGCACCCGACATTGCTTGAATTGAGTTGATCCGTACAGACGGTGTAATACCCACAGGCTGGTTTGCAACAAAAGTAACTTCTAATTGATAACGGTCTGATGCACGTAAGATCACTTCACGAAGAATTTTAGGTAAAGCATCTGCATCGACCCAAAGTTTAAATGGCAGCACACAACATCTCTGATAAAGATTTTTAAACATTTTAGCAAAATGCCGTTACGCTGTCCTATGCATATTCTTTTATTTATTGCGCAAATCTTTAACGACTTCGAAATCCAATCAAACTTTTCATCTGTATTTTGGTGATTAAAAGTACAATTTAAGGCGTGGTTGATGGCAATTGAGTTTAATATTCTGGTTTTTCTTATGATTTTACATTTCAGGACTTGAAATCTAGCAATCATCCTCGATTTAATAGCATAAGAGAGGCATTTAAAATCGTGAAAATGAACAATCAAAACAGACCTGAAACAATTATCATAGAAGATCAGAATTTTGGTAGCCATGTCGAACATTGGAGTCTATTGACAGAAAACCCAACGTCCGAAGTACCCAAATGGTTAGGTTTGGCTTTGGATGCACCAGTGATGCCCATGGGGCTTTGTTCAAAAGAATGTGATATGGATGTATCAACTTGGTTAATCCAAGGTCCAAACGGTTCTTCTGTACAGCTCTGTCAAGTGATTGATGTCGAGAATAACAAACCTAAAGCTGTAAAAACGGCTTTCCCCAGTTTTGAAAGTCCGTATCAATTAAATGCTTCTATCGACCGTATCATTACCTGCAAAACCAACACTCAAGCAGTGCTTAGCTTAAAAGTAGGTGAAAATAGTGTGGTCTATGCATTTGACAGTTTATACAGTGTAAATGGACACCAATATTCTCAAGATCAACAGTATAAAGTTCAACTGAATGCATGGGCTTATGAGCTCGAAAAAGTTTCAGACCATGAACAAATCATTGTTGATGATCCTGCTTCAATCAAACACCATCGTGCATTAAACGATATCCTTTCACAAAATAATGGTATTACGCCTGAAAATCTTCAAGAACAAATTGATGCATGGGAAGCGAAGTCAGAAGATGACAAAGCTCCTGTTACTGTTGATTTTTCTAAAATGGTGGCATACCTATACGGAGAAACTTTAGGACAAGAGGATGAAGCTTGGTTTCAAGGAAAAGTTGTTGGCAAAACTGAAATGCAATTTATGCAACAAAACTACACACTTTATGATGTCACTTTAATTCTTGAAGAGAACCAACCAGCAATCTTAATCCGTATTGCAACTAAAGATCCTGCTTTCAAAGATTTTGAAATTGGACAATATATTCGTGGCAATATTTGGATTCAAGCAAACATTTATTCAGCTGCTTGATTCAAAAACAGATTGATCAGCATGATGGGAAACCCATCATGCTTTTTTATTACATGTTTTGTAACATTTCTATTATATCTAAATACATCCCTGCAATTTTTATGTTTTTGAATTCAAATTTACTACTTATCCACAGTTTAAATTCAAAATCAAATAATCAGGTCTGTTTAAAACTATTTAAGCTGAAGAATATTGACTGTTTATTTAAATAATAAATACATTCCCCCTATTTAAAGAATCCCCAGAAAATAAATTTAAAAACAGAAGCTTAAACATAAAAATTAAACCAATAAATATCATGATCTTGTTAAAAAATAGACTCTATTTTTATACTTAATTCGGATTATTTTTCATATAAAGACTAAAAAATAGGCAAGTTATCCACAATGTACCCACAAAATCATAATTATAAATTCATAATATTTTTATTGATCGCGAGATAATAAATACCTCAACATATTAATAATGTAATTTAGCACTTTATTTAACCAGTCAATTATGTTAAAAATACGACGAACCAATAGGATTTAAACAATAATTTAAAAATCTAGGCTCAGTAATGAAAATTATACCTGAACAATCGACTAGTCTAATCAATCAAGTGAGTGGTTTTCACTTACGCTTGGATAAAGGAGCCTGCTGCTTTTTTGTTCTAGGTATGTTTTTAGCTGCAATGATGATCCATATATTAGGCATATTCCCGACGACTTAATGTTTTACCGCATTTATCTCATAAAAAAAATCCCTCACTCTGGAGGGATTTTTTTTATGTCTAGGACTTTAATTCCCTCCTCCTCTGTTTACTCAATCAAGGGGGGAGAAATTAAGGTTCTGATCGCACAACAAATCATTTAAATGTTTTGAAGTATGATTAGCCGTTACGTTGAGCAAAGTCATCCATAAAGTTGACAAGTGCTTGTACACCTTCTACAGGTACAGCGTTATAAATACTAGCTCGCATACCGCCTACTGAACGATGGCCGGCAAGATTGAGTAAATGATTTTCTTCAGCTTCTTTCAAGAATAATTTATCCAGTGCTTCATCTGCCAAAGTAAACGGCACATTCATGATTGAACGGTTTGGAAGTGCGATCGGATTGTTATAAAAATCACTAGAATCAATATAACCATATAGTAATTTAGATTTTTCAAGGTTGGTTCTATACATTGCGTTTACACCGCCCTGCTCAAGCAACCATTCAAAAACCAAACCAGACAAATACCAAGCATAAGTAGCGGGTGTATTCACCATAGAATCATTCTTCGCTTGCGAACCATATTTTAACAAGCTTGGAATTTCAGGTTTTGCTTGATCCAATAAATCATCACGCACGATCACAAGGGTTAAACCTGCAGGACCAATATTCTTTTGCGCTCCAGCATAGATCAAACCAAACTTAGATACATCTAGTGGCGCAGATAAAATACTTGATGAAAAATCAGAGACTAAAGGTTTATCTGTTTCTGGAATATTGGCAAATTGAATACCGCCAATTGTTTCATTTTCAGCATAATGGACATAAGCCGCGTCGTCTGACAAGTTCCAGGTACTTTGCTCAGAAATTGCAAGCTTTCCATTTATGCTTGTTGCCGCCTCAACGATATTGATATCGCCGTAGCGTTGCGCTTCTTTAGTGGCTTTTTCTGACCAAATTCCCGTATGGATATAATCAGCTTTGGAATTTTTACCCAATAAATTGAGCGGAATTGCAGAAAACTGAAGTGATGCACCACCTTGTAAGAACAATACTTTATAGTTCTCTGGAATGTTCATCAATTTACGTAAATCAGCTTCTGCTTTTTCAGCGACAGCCACATAGTCTTTGCTACGATGGCTCATTTCCATGATGGATAAGCCTTTACCATGCCAATCCAATAACTCAGCCTGAGCTTTTTCTAAAACGGCAGTAGGTAATGCAGCAGGACCAGCACAGAAATTGTACGCGCGCATGATTTTTCCCTTTTTAAAAGTGAAACGAATGAAATAGGCGCATTTAACCACAAATCGACCTTTCTTGCAGTAGCTTTGTCAGTCAATATTTCAATATGTTTAAAGATTTAGAGTTGATAATTCAATTAACTATAGACAATTAGAGAAGCAAAATATTGTAGCTAGACTGCGCATTGATATTTTAATCATCATCCTGAAACAATAATTTATTGCCATTCTGATTTTATTACTGACTGCACAAAGCTAGAATATCCGTTACTCATATCCATATACGGATAAAAACTCAATTTATAAGCTTAACTCAGTTATAATTTATCCAGCTTAAACTTTATTCATTGGTAGATGGTAAATGCCAGCCTCAAATCATCAGGATTGGATTCGGACAGCATCAGAAACAGATCGATTTGAACGTATCGAAGCATTTTTTAATGATCATGCCTATGAACCGCATCGGCATGATACCTATGCCATTGGTCGCACCCTTTCAGGCGTTCAAAGTTTTCATTATCAAGGTGTCATGCAACATAGCCAGCAAGGTATGACAATGGTGCTGCATCCAGATGAAAAACATGATGGCGAATCAGGTACACAAGAAGGTTTCCGCTATCGCATGGTGTATATAGAACCTGCAAAAATTCAATCTATTTTAAAGGGTAAACCTCTACCCTTTATCGAACATGGGATCAGTACAGATCCTCGATTATTTAAAGCCACCAATACTTTTCTACAAAGTATTGAAAATCATATGGAAGTCTTGGAAGAAGAAGATGCGCTGTATGATCTGGCCATGGCTTTAAATGAAATTTCTTTTCAACCATTATCACAACGGCTAAGTTTTGATTATCGTGCAGCAGAAAAAGCCAGAGAATTTATTCATACATTATCTGAACGAAATATCAGCTTGGATGATTTAGAAAAAAATATTGGTCGCGACCGGTGGAGTTTATCACGCGACTTCCGTTTATTGTTTGGAACCAGCCCACATCGTTATTTAACCATGCGCAGGCTGGAAAAAGTTAAAATCAATTTAATCAAAGGGGCTTCTTTAGTTGCAGCTGCAACAGATGCAGGCTTTTATGATCAAAGCCATATGACTCGACATTTTAAACAAGCATTTGGACTCAGCCCTGCGCATTGGAAAAAGATCAATCATTTGCCTTAGGTGTAAAACACATACAGATTCAGTTCAAGATTTTGATTTATCAAAACAAATGCATTCCTATAATAAAATCTCGAAGCATTCCAAGTCCTGTAATAATCAGCATGATTGCCATAATTTTATTTAAATAATTAAACCATTTAGGATCAGAAATTTTATCCCCTAAAAATTTACCCGCCAAAGCATATACGAACGGCGCTCCAGCAGCACCAATAGAAATGATTAAAGATACAACGAAAATCATCACGCCAGTAATTTTAGCCGCAGGATACATAATTGTCGTGACGGGTAAAATCACCAGAATTCCTTTAGGATTAAATAATTGAATTAAGAAACCATTTAAGAAAGTCAGTTGGTATTCGGCTTTTTCAGTTGTTTCTAAATATACTGTCAACATTTTAACGGCGATATAAAAGGTATATACCGCCCCGACCAAAGAAATATAGTCTAGCCAATTGTGAGGAATAACAGCCTCACCAACATAGCCCAAGGTCAAAAATAGAAATAACATTGCACAACCCACCCCAATGAAAAAACCAATGGATTGTTTAAGCTGCCCAAGCAGTCCTGAATTCAATCCAATGAAATTTACAGGACCAGGGCTATACATCACACTCAAGGTATAAAGAAAGATTTCCACAACAACACTCAACTTTGATCTAGACGAATTTCAAAAGATCAAAGTAAGTCTGTGGAAATATTTTGTATTGTACGTTTGTGCAGAACTAGCTTTTATTTTCTACATAGCGTGCAAAATTATCTAAAATTGCTTGCCAACCTGCTTGCTGTTGTTCAATTGGATATACCGTTTCAGGATCAAAACTAATCCTCACCACAACAGCATCATTTTTCTGTTCAAAGTAAACTTCAGCATTTCGTTCGCCAAAAGAATAAGCAATTTTTTTAAGGGGAATAATTTCAGTATATGTACCCGAAAAATCAAAGCCCATACTTCCATCTTTAGCTTCCATACGATTTGAAAATTGACCATCCACACGTAGATCATTTTTAGAATTGACTGTGTGCCAATCTGCTGAAGCGGTATTCCATTGTTGTATATCCTCTGGATTATTATAAATATCCCAAACTAATTCGATTGGTGCTGTCACCACAGACTCAACGGTAATTCTTGCCATTTTTTTCTCCTTATATCTATTTTGAGATTCAATTTATTGATTGAATTATCATGGTTTTGATTATAATTTAATCACATCTATACTCATTATCGAAACTACAAAAACCACACATATTAAAGTATACATTTAGATTATTTATTCTAGTCATTCAAGGTTAGAATAGTCTCAAATTTAAACAAATGCTGATGATTTTTCAGATGAAATTTAGAACTTGCTATTCACTTAAAGCATTATCAAAATTGATACAAGTAAGCAGCTTTGTAGCCTTAAATACGGCCTTTGTATCCGTCACGTTTGCTGAAAATCTAAGCTATGTACAAGCAGAACAATATTTACTTGAAAACTCTTATACCACCCAAGCCAATCAAGCACTCAGTCAAGCTTCTAAACTTCAAGCAGAAGCCGTCAAAAATATTGGTCTACCTCGCATCGATTTAAATGTACGTGCCTATAAGTTTCATACTGAAACAGATATTCCACTAAATGGGGTCAAAAATAATCTAGAACAGACGCTTTCACAAGGGGTGAATGATCGGGTTGATCAATGGCAATCTGAACAGAACATTCCATCGAATATCACAGATCCTTTAAAACAAGGACTAAACCAAGGAATTCATAGTGGTATTGGCTTAATTCCAGATACAGCCAATGTTGTCCTTGAAGATCAAGTTGTTCGCCCTACAGTTTCTGTGATGATGCCAATTTATACTGGCGGGATTACCTCGACAACAAAGCAGATTGCCAATTTAAAAGTTGAACGTAGTCAACTCGATGCTAAACAACAGCAAGATACACAACGTTTTGAAGTGATTCAGGCGTATTTTAATGTGCAATTACAACAACAGCTATTCAATGCCAGTCAATTCAATCTGAGTGCAATGCAACAACACTATGACAATTCACTCAAACTTGAAAAACAGGGATTTATTAGCAAAGGACAACGCATGCAATTTGAAGTTGCGCGCAATAATGCCCAGCGTTCAGAACAAAATGCTTCGGCAAATTTACAAGCCAGTCAGTTCCAACTTCAAAATTTATTGCATAAATCCAAAATTGATCAATTGACGACACCTTTATTTGTCAATCGTCAGCAAAGCCAATCACTCAACCAACTCCTTGCTTCTTATCCTGAAACTTCAAGCCTAGTTCGAAAAATGCAAATGGATACACAGCTTGCCAATCAGAATGTCAAAATCCAGAGCGCCGCAAAAAAACCAACCCTTTTTGCGTTTGGAGAATATAGTTTAGATCAAAACCAAAATTGGATTGTGGGTGTTGCTGCTCGCTACAACCTATTTTCAGGGATTGATAAGAACAAAAATGTCCAAGCAGCTGAATTACAGAGATATGCAACAGAGCTTATGACAGCGCGCACCCAACAAGAGATTGAGAATATTATCTACAAATCCTATAGTGAGCTCGCCACAGCACAGCAGTCCAATCAATTACTACAACAAAATGAACAAGCAGTGTTAGAGAATTTAAGAATTCAACAATTATCATTTAAAGAAGATATGGGCACCGCCACTCAAGTCATCGATGCACAGAATCAACTCAGCCTACTCAAAACCGAAAAAGCACTCAATGCCTATAAATACGTGCTCTCCCTAGCAACTTTGCTACAAAGCCATGGTTCTATTGAACAATTCAAAGACTACGTCAATCAAACTAATACAGATTATATTCGTTAAGATGGAGCATAAAATGACAAAACAGCATGACCATCACAATGGACAAAATGATTCATCTTCAACTTCGCAAGCTGATGCAAACTCAGATATTTCATTAAATGAAAATTTAGTTCATCCAGAAATGAATACACAAAACAATACAGATCCGACCGCTTTATCTGATGCAACTGTAGCGCAACAACCTACAGCCGACCAAATTGAATCTGAAAAAGACACACTAATCAAAGATTCGGCACAGGAACAAAGTGCTGCGACAAACATCAACAACGATCAAAAACCTTCTAAAAAGAAAACTATTCTGGTCATTGGCGCAATAATTTTTATTCTATTATTGGGATTGATTGCGTTTGGTCTATGGAAAAGTTATCAGCCTAAAACAGTAGATGTTCAAGGACGTGTTGAAGCTGAAACATTACATGTCAGCACTAAAGTTCCGAGTCGGATAGAAGGCATCTTTGTCAGCGATGGTCAAAAAATTAAAAAAGGACAACTGTTAGTTACTCTAAGTAGTCCAGAAATTGCTGCAAAAAAACAACAAGCCCTGGCAAGTTTACAATCCGCCTTAGCCTTACAATCGACAGCAGACAGAGGTTCTCAACAAGAAAATATTGATACCTTATATGCCAATTGGCAAAGTGTAAAAGCGCAAGAAAATCTTGCAAAAATGACCTACCAACGTGGGGCTAACCTCTTTGCACAAGGGGTTATCTCGCGTCAACGACGTGATGAAATGCATGCCGCTGCACAATCAGCCACTCAAATGAGTGAAGCTGCTTATCAGCAATATGCACGTGCAAAACGCGGCAGTACCACTGAACAAAAATCTGGGGCTGATGCACAAGTCGAGATCGCGAAAGCCGCTGTTGCGGAAGCCAATGCTTTAGATGCAGAAACCAAACTATACTCTCCTGTAAACGGCACTGTATCTAAAACTTACGGTAAACCCTCAGAACTGGTGGCTATTGGTGTTCCTGTTGTGAGTATTATTCAAGATGAAGAAAATTGGGTCAGTTTAAATGTCCGTGAAGATCAATACACCCAAGTTTATCAAGCAAAAAGCTTAGATGGTTTTATACCCGCACTCAATAAAACAGTGTCATTTAACATCAAAAATATAGATGCTGAAGGTGAGTTTGCAACCATTAAAACCACACGTCAGACAGGTGGTTATGATATTCGTAGTTTTAAAGTTAAGCTTACACCCGCTGAAGCCGTACCTGAATTAAAAGTAGGCATGAGTGTGATCTTTAAATTAAAAGAGAGCCAATAAGCATGTGGACGGGCATGTTAAGAGAGCTTCAATATTTGCTCAAGCATAAATGGGATTTATGCTTAGTCACACTTGCCCCGCTCTTTGTGATTATTTTATTCAGTAGTATGTTTTATGCAGGAAAAGCTGAACATTTACCGATTGCAATTATTGATCAAGATCAAAGTGAACTTAGTCGCAATATAGAAAAGTATCTTAGTCATAATCATACGGTTTCAATCTACACTGTATCAGACAATCCCAATGAAGTTGAGTATCTGCTCAATCAGACCAAGATTTGGGGATATGTGCATATTCCAGCAGGTGCTGAACAACGTCTGGTTCAAGCACAAGATTCACAGATCAGTATTGCGTTTAATCAGTCTTATTTTAGTATTGGCAATGGGATTTCTTCAGCGATGCTTCTCTCTACGGTTGAAGCGATTGCTGATTTTGCAAAGAATTCATATTTTGAAAATAAAATTCCTTATGCTGAACTTTCCACAGCAAATATAAAAATTTCTCCCCTGTTCAATCCCAATCTCAGTTATGAGTTCTATTTAGAACCCTTTATGATTCCAGCAATTTTGCACTTATTGCTATGTTGTTGTGTGGCTTTTGCAGTGGGTCAAGAATTGAAATACGGCACATTAAATCAATGGGTTCAAGACAAATCTGTATTAAATGCACTTCTGGCAAAAAATATGGTCTATGTGTTAATTTTCTGTTTTTGGACTTGGGTATGGCTGTTTTGGCTGGTGGTAATCCGAGGTTGGTTCATTGCTGGTAGTTTATGGATGATTTTACTTGGACAGTTCTTACTTTATTCAGCCTATGTACTGATCAGTAGTAGCGTCGTTCTCGCAACTAAAAATTTATCTAAAACTTTTGGATTTATTGCAGTCTATGGTGGCTCTTCGCTAAGTTTTGCAGGTGTCACGCTTCCCTTAAATAATGCACCAATTTTTACCAAATTTTGGGCCAACATTATTCCCTATACACCTTATGCGAAATTACAAACTGAGCAATGGGTTGTTGGCAGTCCTAGTTTTAATTCGATGGTTCCTTTAGCCATCCTTGCTGCATATTGTATTTTCTATTTTGCATTATCAAGTTTACTCCTCAATAAAAATTTAAGGGGCGTAAAACATGATTAAATTCTTTAAAGAGCTCGCTCGATACTATGTAGACACTTTTAAAAATATTGGGAAAAACTCGTCTATTTTGACCACTATGGTGCTTTCAGTATTTTTTTATAGCATTTTTTATCCTACAGCCTATAAAGCGCAAACTGCTGAAAGTTTGCCGATTATTATTGTTGATGAAGAACAAAGCTATCTGAGCAATACCATCATTACTGAAGTTGCCAAAAGTCCCAATATAAAAATTACTGAAATCACTGGAAATTTTGAACAAGCAAAACGGATGGTTCAAGAGCAAAAAGCCGATGGTATTTTGTTATTACCTGAGAACCTATCCAATAGTGTGGTTCGAGGTGAGGCTGGTGGTATTGGTCTATATCTCAGTAGTGCTTATTTTCTTAAAACCAAACAGATTGGTTTAGGCTTAGCCACTGCAATTGAAAATGCCGTTGCAGAACAAGCCGAAAGGTTTGGCAAAATTTCACATTTCCAAGTCGCGCTTCCGATCCATCAAATTCCGCTGTTTAACACACTTTCAGGATATGGCAGTTATATCTTTCCTGCAATTGCGCCTCTGATCATTCACCAGACTATTGTTCTAGGATTGTGCATGTTGATTGCGGGGTATCGTGAAAGACGATGGCGAGCCACAACTACTGAGTTTTTGGGAATCTATTTAGCAGCACTCACGATTGGTTGCCTCGGCTGCTATTATCTATTTGGTTTCACTTACTGGATCAATGACTATCCGAGAGGCGGCAATTTTTGGGGCATGTTGTTTTCCGTTCCGATTTTTATTAGTTGCGTGATTGCAATGGCAATGCTTTTAGCCAGCTATCTAGATATTTCAGAACGTGCTGGACATCTGATCGTTTTCACCTCAATTCCATTGTTTTTACTGTCAGGTGCAGCTTGGCCCTTGCAAGCAATGCCAACTTGGATGCAGTATTTTGCTCATCTCTTCCCGTCCACTCAAGGAATTAATTTATTTATTCAGTTAAATCAAATGGGTGTGCCGATTCAGGTGGTTATGCCAAAGTTAATTTATCTCGTATGCTTAACAGGAATTTTGATGATATGGGCATATATACGCCTAATGCAAACATATAAAAAATAAGAATAGTTGTGTGAAATTTAATTTATATAATGAATTAAAATTAACAATAAAATCGAATCCTTTAATCAAACTGAACTATTTTTAATCATTTGAACGCATTTTTGATAAAAAAGTTAGTACTGCTGACGCAAATAGCGTCAGAATAGGCCATTTTCGAAATACTCTGAATACTCAGAATCTCCCACCCTAAGGCGCCCACATGCTTTAGCGGGATTTCTTTTGTGTTTTTTTGATAGAGTTTTCCTTTTCGCCAAAATCTGAATTTTAAGGGCTCAGTATGAAGAAAATGAGAATTAGCCTTGCTTGGCAAATTGTTATTGCGCTCTTCTTAGGTATTCTTGTTGGTGCTTTTTTGCACAACGCACCTGAAATTCGCGGTGACATCATTGCAAACTTTTTACAACCATTGGGTAAGATTTTCATCAATCTGATCAAAATGATTGTAATTCCACTTGTGCTTTCCATGCTGATTTTAGGAATTGCCAATGCGGGTGACAGTAAAAGTGTCGGTAAACTTGGCTTTAAAACCATTGTTTATTTTGAGATTATTACGACAGTTGCAATTATTGTAGGCTTAGTTGCTGCCAATGTATTCCAACCTGGTGCAGGCATTGATATGTCTACACTGACAACCTCTGATATTTCGCAATATAAAGAAACGACACAGGAAGTCAGCCATGAAGCTCATGGCTTAGTAAATACTGTTCTTTCACTTATCCCACCGAATATTTTTGCGGCAATGGGTGATGGGCACATGTTGCCGATTATTTTCTTTGCAGTCATTTTCGGTATTGGTCTAGGTTCATTGACTAAAGAAACCAAGCAACCGTTGATTGACGTGTTAAAAGCTGTTTCTGAAACAATGTTCAAAGTAACTCACATGATCATGATGTTTGCACCATTTGGTGTATTCGGCTTGATCGCTGCGACTGTAGCAAACTTTGGTTTTAGTTCATTATTACCATTAATTAAACTTGCTGTTTTAGTTTATGGGGCAATCCTGTTCTTTATCTTTATTGTGCTTGGTTTTGTGGCTAGATTCTGTGGTTTTAGTATCTGGACAATTATCAAAATCTTAAAAGATGAACTTATTCTTGCTTACTCCACTGCAAGCTCTGAAACCGTTTTACCACGTATGATGGAAAAAATGGAAGCTTATGGTGCGCCAAAATCAATTACCAGTTTTGTTGTTCCTATCGGTTATTCATTTAACTTAGATGGTTCAACACTCTATCAAAGTATTGCTGCTATCTTTATTGCACAACTTTACGGTATTGATTTAACCATCACTCAACAGCTTGTTTTGGTCTTGACCCTGATGATTACCTCTAAGGGTATCGCAGGCGTTCCTGGTGTGTCTTTCGTGGTTCTATTGGCAACTTTAGGCAGCGTGGGTATCCCACTAGAAGGCTTAGCATTTATTGCGGGTATTGACCGTATTTTAGATATGGCTCGTACTGTATTAAATGTGATTGGTAATGCACTTGCTGTTCTTGTAATTAGTAAATGGGAAGGCAAATTCGATACTGAGAAACAAAAATCTTATAATTTTGATGCCACACATTAATTTTTTAAGATCAGAAAAACCACCTTCGGGTGGTTTTTTTGTACATGCTTGACTGAGATTACCTACCTTTTAGACTACTTTCAATTCCACTAATCGCTCCAAAAGATTGAATATATGATATGCAGAATAATTAACTTTCTAGCATTGATCAAGATACTGTTTTAATGGCGTTTTACCCTTCTTTAAAATGATTTTAATCTGCGCTTTTTTACCTACTTTGACAAATTCTTGGATGATATAACCATCTTTTTCAAGGCATAAATTCCAATCATAAACTTGCACCCCATGAATTACTAAGCTTTCAACTTTCCATTCGGCCTGTTTTTCAAAATTCACTATCCCCAATTTATTTGTGAATTTTTCATCATATTGATCATCTATTTTTGCAGGATGTACTGATGTTACTAACACGATTTTTACATCAGGAATTGCTACTCCCTGCTCATTTACAACAGTCACAGTCACTTGAGGCTTCTGTGTTTTATATATCGGGTAACAGCTAGTTAAAGAAATCAGTATTGGTACTAGAAATATGCTTCTTTTCATGATCTCATCTATTTAAAAAAATTTTGATTTTTCTAAATCAATTCTCTCATATTAATAATTTTTTTTATTTTCATCATCTGACATTTTTGTATTCCCCTATAAGCTATCCAAATAAGGCGGCTTATATTTACTTTAAATTATTAAATAGTTACCTTTATATTTTAGATTTCATAGAAGAAAGACCAATGAGAAATAGCTATTTAATTGCAGTCATGCTATCAAACATATTTTTAAGTCAAGCACATGCTAAAAACGATGATGTAGCACAATCTTCTGAATATATTTCTAGTGGCGCAGAGGCTGGAATTGTATCTATTGATGCTATACAGGAAGCAGCTTTGGAAGCTGAAAATGTTGATTTTGACATATCAACAAGTACAGCTGCTTCAGATGCGGCGGCTGCAGCCGCTGATGCTGCAGAAGCTGCTGAACGAGAAGCACAAGCAACAGAAAAACCATCTAAATCAAAATGAATAGAAAGTGCTATTTGCAGTAAACATGCAAATAGCTTGCTCTTGTGTTTATCTCATGAACATATCTTTATCAGAGATAAAAACCACAATAAAGTGCCTTTTGTCATTAGCAACTAAAAACTCTCAATCAGAGAACGTACTCATTTCGTTAGCTACGCGATTAAATATGCACTGAGAATAATCAGCATTTGTATAGCTAAAATAATACTAAACCATTTCCAGCCTTTTTGGCGAAGGATGACCTTATCTGCTGTTGAATAATTGACTGTTCTTATCATTTTATCACCTCATTCTTGCTACATCATGGAACATCTTTGGGGCAAAACATCGGTCTTTTAATAGACAATTTATAACATGCAAAAAATAAACCAACCCTAAAAGTGTAACAAATTTCCAATACCTTCATTGATGTTCATTCGAGGCTTCCCAGTAAAATTTTTTTCCGAATGACAATGAGTTAATCAATTTTCTTTGTTGAATCCACTCAATATGAGGAAAACAATAACCATCCGATTCAGCAAAAAAACGCTGACCTTTTTGATCTATCAACTCGACTTGCACACAAAAATAATCCCCATATAACGTCGAGGGCTTTAAAAGATGACCGTGATCGAAGTCAATTTTAACCATGGCTAAACTTAAATCAGTAAGAAATTTATGATGGACACTTAAGTAATCAACTAAATATTTAGAAAATCTTTGATGGACTTTCTCTAAAAAATTATCGTTAATGTCATGGTGCTGATTCAATAATCTAAAAGTAAAACTAAAGGTATTTAAATGTCTTGCATGCGTATACAGTACGCCTATACCCCAAAAGCCATAATAATCATGATAGCGATTGCTAAACTTATCCAAAATAACTCTTGTCACATCCAATAATCTTTTTTTCATTTTTAGTAAGTATTCAATATTTTCAACCATCATAGATTAAAAAAGCCCCTTACGGGGCTTTTACAATTCATTGACCTAGGATTTAATTAACCAATAAACTTACGCGCATTACGGAACATACGTAACCATGCACCATCTTCCGTCCACTCTTCAGGCTTCCAAGAATGCTGAATTGCACGGAAATTACGTTCAGGATGCGGCATCATAATCGTTGCACGACCATCTTTTGAAGTCACCCCAGAAATCGCTTCAGGAGAGCCATTTGGGTTCAGTGGATATTGTTGAGTCGCATTACCCAAGCTGTCTACATAGCGTAAAATCACTTGATTACCGGCATTTAACGCAGCAAAGTTTTCAGCAGAAGTTTCTGCACGACCTTCACCATGTGCAACAGCGATTGGTAAAATAGAGCCTTCCATACCTTCTAAAAGAATCGATGGAGATTTCTCAACTTTCACATTCACAACACGGGCTTCAAATACTTCTGAAGTATTACGGCGGAAACGTGGCCAGTTGTCTGCACCCGGAATGAGTGGCGCAAGCTGAGCCAACATTTGACAACCATTACAAATACCTACAGAGAAAGTATTGTCCCGGTTAAAGAATTTCTCAAATTGATCACGAAGTTTAGGATTAAACAGCACAGACTTAGCCCAACCACCACCAGCACCTAAAACATCACCATAAGAGAATCCACCACAAGCAACCAGACCTTCAAAGTCGTCTAAATCTACACGGCCTGAAAGTAAATCACTCATGTGAACATCAACAGTATTAAAACCAACTTTATCGAATGCCGCAGCCATTTCAACATGACCATTCACGCCTTGTTCACGTAAAATCATCATGTTTGG
Organism: Acinetobacter sp. LipI_19; assembly: GCF_058242925.1. NCBI lineage: Bacteria > Pseudomonadati > Pseudomonadota > Gammaproteobacteria > Moraxellales > Moraxellaceae > Acinetobacter > Acinetobacter sp. LipI_19. The sequence goes on along the minus strand of NZ_JBZAYK010000001.1, from coordinate 980,676 downwards.
ACGGCGTTCATTGATATAAGGAGCTTCAACAGGCTCATTTAAATCAAATGTTGGTAATGCAATTATACCTTTATGATTTTTATCACCAATTAATGCAAATTCTGAATCAGCTGTTTCTACATTATCACGTAAACGTTGAATTTGATGAGAAACTTCAGTCCAAGCTTGTTGCAATTCAGCGCGATCAAGTATCAAACCGTTCACTGACAATTTATCAGAATCATTGACAGTACCAACAACGCTAATCGCTTCTTTTAAACTTGAAGTTGCAACTTCATCTGTCAAACTTGCCCAGTCTGCTTTAGAAATTTGCAATACTGCACCAATTTCTTCGGCAAATAAGCTTTCAGTAGATTGATCTTCAAGTGCTACACCTAAGCGTGAAGCAAACATCATTTCAGCAACAGTTGCCAATAAGCCACCATCACCAATGTCATGATACGCCTTGATCAAACCGCGATTATTCCAATCTTGAACCAATGCAAAGAATGCTTTGAACTCATCAAAGTTATCAACATCAGGTGTAACAGAACCAATTGCCTTATACACTTGTGCAAGGATCGAACCGCCTAAACGGAACTGACCTTTAGATAAATCAATACGTACTAGAACTGAATCTTCATTTTTCAATTCAGGTGTCAATGTTTTACGAACATCCAACACAGGTGCAAATGCAGTGATGACACCAGACATTGGTGAAGTCACAGATTTATCTTCGCCTTCGTCATTCCAAGTCGTACGCATCGACAATGAGTCTTTACCCACTGGAATTGCGATACCCAATGCAGGACACATTTCCATACCGATGGCTTTTACACCTTCGAATAATGCTTGATCTTCACCTTTTTGACCTGCGGCCGCCATCCAGTTAGCAGACAGTTTAATATCACTGATCTGTTCAATATTGGCACACATGATATTGGTGATGGACTCAGCCACGGCCAAACGTGCAGAAGCAGCAGGATTTAACAATGCAACAGGAGGACGCTCACCCATTGCCATTGCTTCACCGGTATAGCCTTGTAAGCTTGTTGTGGTTACCGCAGCATCCGCAACTGGAACTTGCCAACGGCCCACCATCTGATCACGCGATACCATACCCGTGATTGAACGGTCACCAATGGTGATTAGGAATGATTTTGAAGCCACTGTCGGGTTTTTCAATACACGGAAGATTGCATCTTTTAAATCGACTTTAGATGCATCAAACTCATCACCTTTACGTTGAATCGTTTCGTATGTACGACTCATACGTGGCGTGCCACCAAGCATGACTTGCATTGGCATATCCACTGCTTTGTTTTCAAACAATGGATCGTTTACAGTCAATTGACGTGCTTCAGTCGCTTCTCCCAATACCGCAAATGGGCAACGTTCACGGGCACAAATCGATTCAAATAACTCTAATGATTCTGGTTTAATGGCAAGCACATAACGTTCTTGTGCTTCATTTGACCAGATTTCCATTGGTGACATGCCTGGTTCAAGCGATGGGATTTTACGAAGATCAAGAGTTGCACCCAATTCGTGATCATTCACAAGTTCAGGCATTGCATTGGAAACACCACCCGCCCCCACATCATGTACAGATACGATCGGGTTAAAGTCTTCCATTCTCCAACATGCATCAATCACTTCCTGACAACGACGCTCCATTTCTGGGTTTTCACGTTGTACAGAAGCAAAATCTAGGTTTTCACCTAATTTACCGCTATCTACAGAAGAAGCTGCACCACCGCCCAAACCAATGAGCATCGCAGGACCACCCAGTACAATCAGTAAATCGCCGGGCTGAATTGCATCTTTTTCAACATGGTCAGGACGAATATTTCCGTAACCACCCGCAATCATAATCGGTTTATGGAAACCTTTTACTTCGCCATTAACATTTTGCTCAAAAGTACGGAAGTAACCATTTAACGCAGGGCGACCAAACTCGTTGTTAAATGCTGCACCGCCTAAAGGACCATCAATCATGATCTGAAGTGGTGATGCCATACGAGATGGTTTACCGTAGTTTTCTTCCCAAGGCTGTTCAAAACCTGGAATATTAAGGTTAGAAACCGTAAAGCCCGTTAAACCTGCTTTTGGTTTACCACCACGGCCTGTTGCACCTTCATCACGAATTTCACCACCAGAACCTGTCGCAGCACCTGCAAATGGAGCAATTGCGGTTGGATGGTTGTGGGTTTCCACTTTCATAAGAATGTGGGCAGCTTGGCTCTTATATTTATAAATATGGTGACCCGTGGCTTCATCTTTTTTCGGATAGAAACGCTGTGTGTCAAAACCAACAATTACAGAAGCATTATCTTTATATGCTGACAAAACATCTGTAGGTGATTCTTTATAGGTATTTTTAATCATTTGGAACAATGATAATGGTTGTTTTTCACCATCAATTGTCCACTCTGAACCAAAGATTTTATGACGACAATGTTCTGAGTTTGCTTGAGCAAACATCATCAACTCGATGTCATGCGGGTTACGCCCCAACTTATTAAATGCTGCAGTTAAATAATCAATTTCTTCATCTGACAATGCAAAGCCAAACTCAGAGTTTGCTTTAACCAGTGCATCTTTACCTTGCCCCAAAATATCAATTGAGTATAAAGGTTTAGGCTCAGTTTCAGAGAATAAAGCTGTTGCGTCATCAATTTTATTGAAAACGCTTTCTGTCATACGGTCATGTAAAATTTGTTTTACTTCATCAGAAATTTCAGAAATTCCCTTTAAAGTAAACAAAACACCGCGTTCTAAGCGGTGTACAGGTGTATTACAGTTGGCAAAAATATCGGTTGCCTTAGATGACCACGGTGAAATTGTACCGACACGTGGCGTGACTAAAATCTGGACTTCGTCACTTGCAGCCTGACGAACTTCAAACGATGCGCCATCGTTTAAAAGCTGTAAAGCAGATTGCTGTTGTTGCTCGTTGAGCGTTTGGTCGAAAAGGTAAACCCATTGGCTTTCTATTGATTGAACAGAACTGATCGACGCAAGGCGTGTTAATAGTTGTGTTTGCTTAAAAGAAGAGTGTGCAGGTGCACCGGCAACGATAAACATGCTGTTTTTGGCTCCACGGGCAGGTTTTGGCAACCCACCTCAATGTGACTTGAAGAGAGCGCATATTCTACTGTGAAAGCAAGATTTCAGCTAGTCATATCCCACTTAAAAAACGCTGAAATCTTGGTTTTAAATATCCGATTTACTTTGACTTTCGTCTTTAAACATGATTCGTAACAATTGAATTATTGAGCTGTATAATGAAACTCAGCCGTTTTAGGATCTTCTTTCGCAATGATTCCGCTTTTTTGATAAAAGACTTTTCCACAAGAAATCTCAGGATCGATTTCACCATCAATATCATAGGATAATCGGACATTTATATGTTCTAAATATGAGTTTTGAGATGCAGAGTCAATGAAAAATACATCTAAACTTTCCATGTTATAGCACACATAGATTTTTTCAGGATGCGAGTTTTTATTCAGATCAATTGTATAGGTATGATCCGCATTTTGAGTCATTCGATCAAGCTTGAGGGCCACCGCATTAACCAAATCGCCACTTTTATTAATCGCATACGCATAGTTTGCCGTATCATTTTTATAAGCTTCGTTGCAGTTTTTAATTGGTTGCCCAATCTTTACCTTGCTAGGTGTAAGATCCTCTATTGTAAATTTAGCTTTTCCATTCAACATACTGCTCGGTAAGATACTCCAATACTGTTTATTTTGAGCATTTGGATCATCTGTCCAAATACAATTATTTGTCAGATGACCATCTGGCGTTTCTTGAAAAGCAAAAGTCGCGAAAGCTTGATCTACTGGTTCAGGCTTGGCAGGAATGCTTTCTTCGATTTCAGCTTTGCTCGCTTCATTTTTTTTCTGAGTTTCGATTTCTTTGTTTTGATTGGATAGATTTTTATCAGTTGGGCTACACCCTGCAAATAGAATAATCATAGTTAATAAGAAGAAATTTTTATTCATGTGTACTCTATTTCTTAAGTGATACAAGGATAATGTTTATTCATTTTAACTGTTTATAGGGATAAACATATTAACTTTAATCATGGAAATTTTCCTAATGTTTGGACTATCTAGATTATAAATTGCTTTACAGATCATTCAAAAATTTACTGCTCAATATTTAGTGGATTGAAAAGATCAAAAATTAACAACAATTGTATTATTGAATAATTTTTAGATGATGGTGAACAGCTTTTAATTCGCCTTGATTCTGAAAAACCTGATTATGGCTCTGTTGTTGTCGTGAATCCAATTACAGCGAGAGATGATTGGTTTAGTGTTGAAGCCAACTTTTATAACTTCATTATGAATTATTTTGGATATAAGGGTGAAAAATACTGGGAAAATATTTCTCAAATATAAACCGACCAAGACAACTTATGTCGCCCGCCCCTAGTACATTTTCAATAAATTTGGCATCATACGATTAACGAAAGAATGAATAATGATAAATGACTCAAATGCGTTGGTTAGAACTCCTTTCAACAGTTCGTTTAGGTAGTAAAAAGCAAAGTACAGAACAGGCACGAAGTCCATTTCATAAAGATTATGACCGCATTATATTTTCGCAAAGTTTTAGACAACTCAATCGTAAAACTCAAGTTCATCCACTGACCCAACATGATGGTATTCATACACGGCTCACGCACTCTTTAGAGGTGTCATGTATTGGCCGTTCTTTGGGAATGCTCGCTGCTGAAAAAATCAAAAATGAACTCCCCGTTTGGATCTCCCCAGCAGATGTAGGGGCAATTATTCAAGCTGCATGTTTGGCACATGATATTGGTAATCCACCCTTTGGGCATGCTGGTGAATATGCGATTCGTGAATGGTTTGATGATGCTGCACATACAAATTTTTTACAAGACCTGAGCCCTGAACAACAAGCAGATGTGCGACAGTTCGAAGGTAATGCCCAAGGTTTAAGACTGCTTACTAAAATTGACTATCATCCTCATGATGGAGGTATGCGTCTTACTTACGCAACGTTAGGAGCTTACTTAAAGTATCCTTGGCTCTCTAAGACCATCGAATCTCAAGGGAATACTCCTGCAAGCAAACGGGCTAAATTTGGCTGTTATCAAGCTGAAAAAGAAATTCTTAAACAGATTGCAGATCAACTCGGTTTAATTCAATTGGGTGAGTATCATTGGTGTCGTCATCCGCTGACGTATTTACTAGAAGCTGCTGATGACATTTGTTATGCCTTAATTGATTTAGAAGACGGTATTATTCTCAATATGCTCAGCTATGAAGAAGTTGAACCTATTTTTCTTGATTTGTTAGGAGATTATGGCGTTCCCGCTGAACTTAGTATGCCGTATATGACTTGGCAACAAAAAATTGCAGCCTTACGCGGTCGTGTCATGAAACGGCTGGTAGATGAAGTAACCACTGCTTTCGCAAAACAACATTATCAAATTTTGTCAGGACAGCTAAAAGGTTCGTTACTGCAATACTGTGCTGAGGATATCGAGATTGGGATTGATCGAGCAAAAAACCTTGCCCGTGAAAAAATATTTGAACACCCGCAAAAATCAGGTTTGGAAATTATTGCCCATCAGAGTTTACAGCATATTTTAGATGCCTTTATTCCCCTTACGACACCGAATAAAACATTAAGTTTTAAAGATGGTCGTTTACTGTCTATTTTAGAACGCTTTGGTGCACGCTTTAGTGATCATCACTATGACAATATTATGCAAGTCTTAGATATTGTGAGTAAATTTTCAGACCATCAAGCCTATAACTTAGCGCAAGAACTCCAAGGTAATAAGGTTGGTTTTTTCTGATGAAACGGTTTGTAGATGATGGAATCACATTGAATAGATTTTCTCGGCAACCTATTTTAGTAGAATGTCCATTTTGTTTAAAAAATGCCACCGTCTATACGAAAAAAATTGATGATGTTGATTTTGAGCAACCCTTTTTTAGTTGCCAAAAATGTTGTAAATCATTTGACCAAAAAGCCAAACAAGAAAATAACTTAGGCTATTTCTCTGGGGTTTATTTAGATATTGAAGAAACTTGTCGTTGTAAACGTGGAAAATTTCAGTTTCATCAATACTATGCAAAAAAGAGTTTTGTTCCTCAATTTATTGAATTGAATTGCAACTTTTGCCCAATTTCCAAACGGATCTATCCTAACCAATTTGATATACGCAAACAATTTAATCGCGGCTTCAATACAGATCCTTATTTTGGTTATTGCCTAACACTATGTGTAGCAACAAGAAATGGACTTGTTTTTGCCTATAATCAAGAACATATTAACTGTTTAAAAGATTATATTTCTGCAAACCTTAGACAAAGAACTTATTTAAATACCAATAAAACCTATTTTAATCGTTTACCTGCTTGGATAAAATCTGCCCGAAATCGCAAAGAAATTCTTAAAGCAATTTTGCGTTTAGAGCAAATGGCATCTACTATTCAACCATTAACAAATAAGTGAACAAACTCAATGATCGGATGTCTTATTGGTGAAGTCTTAGCTTTAGAAGCACCTACCGTACTTTTAAATGTAAATGGCGTAGGTTATGAGATCGACACGCCACTCTCAACATTTTGCCAATTACAAAAAGGTCAAAAAGTTACCTTATGGACACATTTAGCCGTACGTGAAGATGCTCAATTGCTATATGGCTTCTCTAACGCTCAAGAAAAAACCATCTTTCGCACCCTGCTAAAAGTGAATGGTGTCGGTCCTAAAATGGCTTTAGGCATTCTTTCTACACTGAGTGTGGAAATGTTGGTACATACTGTTGAGAATGGTGATGTGAAAACTTTAGTTAAAGTCCCTGGCGTTGGTGCAAAAACAGCCGAACGTTTAATGATCGAGCTGCGTGATCGCTTTAAAGCCTTTGCTACAGGTACCACACCGAGTAATTCGACTTCAACTCAAATACAATTTACGGGCAATTCTGCTGTTGCTGAAGCTGAAGCGGCATTGCAATCTTTAGGTTATAAACCTTTGGAAGCACAAAAACTGATTAATGCCGTGAAAGCAGACTATACTGAAGCAAGCGACATTATCCGTGCTGCACTTAAATCCATGAATAAATAAGATAGATTAAGACACTCATGCAAGACCGTTTAATCAGTGGGGCTGAAAAACCCGAAGATCATTTTGATCGTGCCATTCGTCCAACCTCTTTGGATGATTATATAGGCCAACCTGTTGTACGAGAGCAAATGGAAATCTTCATTGGTGCTGCTCGTGGTCGTGGTGAAGCACTTGATCATACCTTGATCTTTGGCCCACCCGGTTTAGGTAAAACCACATTGGCCAATATTATTGCCCGTGAAATGGGGGGGAACCTTAAATCTACCTCTGGTCCTGTCCTAGAACGCGCAGGTGATTTAGCTGCAATGCTGACCAATCTTGAAGAAGGGGATGTGTTATTTATCGATGAAATTCATCGCCTCTCTCCAGTAATTGAAGAAATTCTTTATCCTGCGATGGAAGATTACCAACTCGACATCATGATTGGTGAAGGCCCTGGTGCACGTTCGATAAAATTAGACTTACCACCATTTACCTTGGTTGCTGCGACAACGCGTGCAGGTCTACTCACCTCACCTTTGCGTGATCGCTTTGGAATTGTGCAACGTTTAGAGTTTTATTCAGTAGAAGATTTAACTCATATTGTGGCGCGTTCAGCAACATTAATGAATGTTCCCACAACAGCAGATGGGGCAAAAGAAATTGCTCGTCGTGCACGAGGTACTCCCCGTATTGCTAACCGTTTGTTACGTCGTGTCCGTGACTATGCACAAGTTAAAGGTACTGGTGAAGTCACTCAACACATGGCACAACGTGCATTGGATATGTTAAATGTTGATAAAGATGGTTTAGATACTTTAGACCGTCGTTATTTATCGATGTTATTAGAACGTTTTGATGGCGGACCTGCTGGTGTTGAAGCTTTAGCCGCAGCAATGGCTGAAGATTCAGGCACCTTAGAAGATGTGATTGAACCTTATTTGATTCAGCAGGGTTATGCTATGCGTACCGCTCGTGGGCGTATTGCAACCAACCAAGCCTATTTACAGTTTGGGATGACACCACCTGAGCCAAAATAATCAATAAATGGGAATATTCAATATTCCCATGTTCTTCTTATTTTTCTAAAAGGCTTTAAGTTTTATAGAAAAATCTCTTCTCGTATATTTTTAGCATCTAACCCCTAACAATCTGTGTCGATTTATGTAAATATTTTTATAAAAATTAAATACATAAAAGAAGCTACATACAAAAACCCTATAAAAACAGGGCTTTTGTATTGCTACTCTAAGCTGAGATTTATTAGAATTTAAATGTTGTACTCAATTGAACACGACGCCCCTCTTGAGTATTGCTATATTGATTGTAATAAAGTGAACCTACTTTCTCATAATCAATAAAGTTTTTATCAAAAATATTATATAAAGCAACGCCAATATCCCACGCATCATTCACATTAAAATTTGACCCTATATGCATCAAACTATATGCCTTAAAATCACCCAATGCATCATAGACACCTTTTTCTATTGCAGACAAATTATTATATGTGGCGGCGTAACGAGCACGTTCACTACGATATTCACCACGAGCCCATAATTGAATATTATCATCAGCTTGCCATTTTAACGACGCGTTAACAATATGTTTAGGCGTATCGTTTAAAGGCGGATTACCCAGTGCATTATCCTGAATTTCCGTTTCGGTCCACGTATAGTTCAAACCAAATTTCCAAGTCGGTATAAATTCCCAATTTAAGCCTGTTTCAATACCATAGATATTTGCTTTTTGAGCATTGGTCGGACGTCTTACACTCCAGGCACGGGAGCCAGTATCTCCAGGTTGCATTAACCAAGGCGTACCCACACTTGCCATAAAATCTTCACAAGCTTTTTTGTCTTTAGAATCCTTGGCATCACATGTTCTTTCAATTGGGCCAGTGATTATTTTATCCTTCACCTGACTATAAAATGCTGTGATATTAGCATCAAAATTAGAATCATTATTAAAATAAGTACCTAATTCAAAGTTATTACTTGTTTCAGGTTTTAAATCTGGGTTACCAAAAAGAGGGGTTCGTCCTTGCCCACCTACGTTATAAATTCCATGGGTCAGGCGTTCTAAGCGAGGTGCTTTATAGCCTTCACTATAGCCACCTTTAAACGTCCAATTGTCATTTGCGTTCCAAACTAGATATGCTCTAGGGGTCCAAAACGTACCAAATGTATCATGATCATCAAATCGTAAACCCACCGTTAAAGCTAAATCAGGGCTAAGCGCCCATGTGTCTTCAGCGAAAAGACCCAATTGCTTAAACGAAACTTCTTTATTCACTCTTAATCCATCTTTAATGCTCGCATCCCACCATTGTCCACCAAAGGTAATATTGTGCCCATCAAGATATTGGGTTGCGAATTTAGTATCAAAAATCGTGTCTTCGCTTTCTAAACGACGGGGAGTCATCACATTTAAACCAGCTTGAGCACGTGATGGAATAAGGCGACCAACTGTTTCAGTTTGAGTATTACTAATACTGGATTCCAAGCTTCCTAATTTATTACGCCATGTATGTGCAAGCGTGAGTCGATCTCTATTATATTCTTGTGCATTATCATAGCCACCATTGGCCCCAAGCGTACCAAGTTGCCCTTTACTATTGTCATACCATTGCTCAGTTTTTTCATACTCTACGGAGAGATCATGTTGCTTAGTTGGTGTGAATGTTATGCGAGCCCCTATAGTTTCTAAATCCGATTTGGTTGGATTATTTCCCATACTCAGTTCTACTGAATTATTATTGTTATCAAGATAGCCTACATTGGATTGACTACGTTGCGCTTTTCGAGCACGAAGTTGTACTCCCAACAAATCTTGAACAATCGGACCGGTAATAAATGCATCAGCAGCACGTTGATTGCCAAAACTTGAGCTACTAGGGAGTAAAGTGCCTTCTAATGTTATTGAGCCTGTCCATTCATTTGAAACTTTTTTTGTAATGATATTGACGACGCCACCCATTGCATCAGAACCGTACAATGTAGAAGCTGGTCCACGAATAATCTCAATTCGTTCAATTGCTGAAATTGGAGGAATAAAACTGTTATTTGATTCACCAAAACCATTTGGTGTGATGTCTCCTGTGCTGTTCTGACGACGACCATCAATCAAAACCAGAGAGTATTCAGAGTCCATCCCTCGAATACGTATATTTAAACCACCTGTTTTCCCAGCGCTAGGGCTAATATCGACACCCTCAACATCAGTTAAAGCGTCTGCAATTGAGTTTATTCGTTTGTCTTTTAAGTCTTTTTCTGTAATCACAGTAATACTTGCTGGTGCATCTTTAAGTTTTTGCTCATAACCCGCAGCAGAAACAACAATTGTAGCAAGTTGTTGTGGATCTGCAGATTCAGTATTGCGTTCAGCGAAAGCTGAAGTTGTTGTAATTCCTAAAAATGCAATTGAGATTGGATAAAGGTTAAACTTACTCATAAATAGAATTCCAATAGATGGACGAGATAAATAATTGACAAAATAAAAACAAATAACACAAATACTAATGATAAGAATTATCATTAGTAATAAAAAGCATACAAAAAATAACCTTCCCAGTAAAGACTTATTACACTTAAAATTAACTAAAACTTAATAAAATATTTATTGGTTTTCACAAAGCGATTTAACGACACAGATCCAATTAAAAATTTTACTATTTTATAAAATTCATCTTCGATAAGTCATTTTTACACAGCGCTAAATATAAACTTCTACTGTCAGATTAAATCTTCAAACAAGTCTTTTCTTAATTTCCATAACATGTTGTAAGGCTTATCAAAAACTTTAATGATTTAAATATATACTTATTGGTTATTTTAAAGAATTTCTTATTAATATTTTTAGAAAAATATAGTGTATCTTAATATTAGGCACTTATAAGTAGGCAAAAATAAAGGATCATATATATAACTTTTTTTAAACAATCAGAAAAAATATTTCAGGAATGAGCTGACAGTGTTGATAGTTGGAAAATATGGCATATACATTAGGTGCTCAAACGTTACTGCCTATAACCCGCTATTACAAATAAATATAAGCAAGCCATTTTGATTAATGAGTTTTTCTTATTGTATGTTTAAAAATTTAAATTTATAAAAAAGCTAATTCAATGTTAATAATTTAATAAAAGGATAGTTGAAGATTTTGACTGAGTAACACAAAAAGGGAATCAAATTAAGTGAACTTGCATGGAATGTAAGTTTAGAAAAATTTTAACAGTGCATATATCTAAAGCTCATCCGAGAGTCTTTTATACAAATATTCAAACTCACTGATAGTGATGGTTATCGCCCGAAAATCAATATTTTCAACATGGATGTGCTCGTTTCATAATCAAATAAATAGGATATTTAAATATGGATAACACCCAGAATATTTTACAAAAATTTGCAATAAAAGTCAGTGATTGGTCAGAAAAATGGTTTCCTGATTCCTATATCTTTGCCCTGTTAGGTGTCATCATTGTCGCCATAGCTGCGATTGGAATAGGAGCATCTGTTCAAGATGTCGCAATTTCATTTGGCAATGGTTTCTGGAGCTTGATTCCATTTACGATGCAAATGTGTATGTTGATTGTCGTTGGTTATGTGGTTTCAGTATCTAAACCCGTCGAAATGCTCATTCAAAAAATGGCTCAGATTCCAACATCTGGAAGGAATGCTATTGTTTTTGTAGCGACGGTCAGCCTCTTTATTTCACTGGTTAATTGGGCCATGAGTACAGTTTTAACTGCCCTTTTGGTGATTGCACTATCCAAGCGTAAAGAGCTGAATATGGATTATCGTGCAGCTGCCGCAGCCGCTATTATTGGTATGGGAGCAACTTGGGCACTTGGCATTAGTTCTTCCGCTGCTCAGTTACAGGCAAACAAGGCGAGCTTACCAGAACCACTTTATAACTTAACTGGTATTATTCCTTTTACTGAAACGATCTTTTTACCACAGTCTATGATTATGACTGCAGTATTGATTATTGTGTCAATTGCCATTGCATTCTGGTCTGCACCTAAAGGCAATAGTATAAAAACCATTGATGAATTTGATATTCATTTTGTAGATAAAGAGACCGAAGTTCAAAGCAAAAAACGCCCAGGTGACTGGCTGGAAAACTCTCCAATTCTCAGTATCTTAATTGTAGTTTTAGGCCTGATCTGGATGTTTAATGAGTTTACAAAAAGCAATCCGATTATTGCGATTTCCAGTTTAAATACTTATAACTTTATCTTCTTAATGCTGGGTATTGCTTTACACGGAACTCCTCGAAATTTTTTAAATGCAGTATCTAAAGCTGTCCCTGCGGTTTCTGGCGTACTGATTCAGTTTCCACTCTATGGAAGTATTGCTTTTATTATGACAAGTGCAATGAACGCACAAGATTTATCTCTATCTCATTATATTGCTGAATTTTTTGTATCAATTGCATCTAAGGAAACTTTCGCAATTGTCATGGGGCTGTATTCAGCTATTTTAGGTTTCTTCATTCCGTCTGGTGGTGGTAAGTGGATTATTGAAGCACCTTATGTCATGCAGGCTGCACACGATCTGAAAGTACATTTGGGCTGGTCTGTTCAGATTTATAATGCAGCAGAAGCTTTACCTAACTTAATTAATCCCTTTTTTATGTTACCCATGCTGGGAATTTTAAAATTAAAAGCCAAAGATGTTATTGGATTTACAGTTACTCAGCTTGTCTTCCATTTACCCTTAGTTTTATTCTTATTGTGGATTCTTGGTCGTACTTTAACCTATATGCCACCTACTTTTTAGAATGTAATATCTTTTCCTTGCCCTCCTTCTAACTTTAAGCGTTTAGGGCAAGGATATCACTAAGCTATTGATATAAATAATCTAAAATTGCGTATAGTTGTAGTATGTTAATTTCAGGGAATATTATAGATTACTTATTATTTTCATAAATTTGCCCTCTATATTTATTATTCATGTTGAAATTTAAGCTCCAAATTATAATGGATAATTTCGTATCGCTCTCTTATTTAATATAAATTTTATTTAGATGAGCTAAAACACTAAAGTTCTCTCTATTCGATTTAATATAATGGTCATTATATGAAATACTTCTCACTCAATCTTTCTGCATCAACTACTTTATCATTGCGTGATATTCTATAATTTAACTTTTGAGTATGACAGTGAGGGTAATACAGTACTCACTGATGCTACTTCATTCAAAGAATCCTCAAGCTAATCTCTGTCAGCCCTCCTTAGCACATTCGGATTGTAATCTTGTGCCATTTGAGAAAGCATGCCTTGTGCTAAAATTCGCGCCAAAGTCAGTGTTAAACTCTTGTGCAAATTTATAAGTGGGTCAAATCGATTTAATTTTTCTACTATATAGCCTCTAAAGGCTATATACACGTACTGTTTAATCAACCAGGCCTCTGTTCATGTAGATTTCCGTTTCTCTCAAAAGATCTCACAGATGCTTTTGGCATAGTTGATAGGTTCCCTTATAAGTATTGTAAAATTCAATGAAGCAATCAGATCAGCGATATAAAGCTCATCTTCTTCCAACTGAATCATTTTAAATTGAAACAGCACAAGTGAATACTGGCAAGCAATTGATAGATATGCAATAAACAACACAGGAATGCATAGCAACATGAGTAATAAATTCGAATTCCAAATTCTAATATTTATATGAAATGTAGCAATAATAAGCAATAATAAAAAACATAAGCACCACAACCTAATGTTTAAAATCATAAACTTATATAAAATTAACTCTAATAAGCAATATTTAGAAATAATTAGCAGTCTATTTATGGTCTACTATGGGTCTACTTTTAAAGAACTCGAATTAGTAGACAAGACTAAAAATAAATAGATATAAATTGAGCTGTGGTGATGTTCACTATGGTTGAATGATGCGCTCAATTTTGAGCACATCTATTTTGATGGGATGAATCTCGAGCAAACCGATTATTTGCTGAATAAAGAACTACCATTGTCATTACATTTGAGTATGTATTTAATAGTTTAAAACATATTTTAATACACCTTGTTTTTTGCTTTTTGAGTAGTTTTCTATTCCAAAATTATTCCTAGAGATAAAGCCCTCACTCCGAGGGCCATGCTTCCCTCAATTTTTCTGCATCAGCTGCGTGTCCATCAGCTTTTTCTGCCACTGCTCGATATTCAGTGATGCAGTTTTCGAGTATGTCACTGTTGGCAGTGGTGTACTCAATGATGGTTTCTTTGGAGGTGTTGGACAAACGACTGCTTGCAATTTTGAGCTGCTTTGACAAGCTGTCAGCACTGGCACTAGCAATGCGACTATCAGACTCAATTTGTTTAATTTTAGCATTATAGTTTTGCTCCGCTTTTAACTGTTGTTCAGACCATTGTTTCTCTTTTAGTGCTGCAGGTGCTTTTGCTTGTTCTGCCAGTGCTTTAGATTCAGCAACTTCTGTTTTGTATTTTGCATTCAATAATGTGTATTCACTTTTAAAATGATTTACACGCCATGATTGAATACCTAATGCCGTTATGGCCAACAATAAAAAAACCGCCATTGCGATAATGACGGTTTCATAGAATTTCGCTAAGAATGACTGAATCATTGCGCCCCCATACACTTGTTATAGCGATCTTGCTGCCGTGTCCAAACACCATAACAACCATTGGAGCGAATACTACAATCACGTTTGGCAACGTATTTGTATTTAAGCAATGATGCACATGCTTGTTTATACTGCCCTGCTTTAAGATTTCTGAGCATTGATGAGCCATTCCAATTTGCTTGGCCATAGTTGTAAACAAAGTCCAAATACACATCATATTCAGTCTGAGTTAGCTTCACGCCTTGCAATGACTTGCGGAAAGCCGCTTCATCCTTTGCAATATGAGCCTTGGCAATTTCAACTGCTCGTTCTTTGGTGATCGGCTTGTCAGTCATTTTGACTTTTGTGCCGTTTTCGTATGATGTGGACCCAATTCCGATAGTCGCAACTTTGGCACTGTCCAAATATGGCTTTGATTTGTACCCCTCATAGCCAATTAAAGACGTAAAAAAAGCAGCTGAAGCTGCTAGACTAGCCACTAAAATTTTAGTCTTGTTTGACATCGATCTTCCCCTTAATTTGAAGTGATGCGATATAGGCTTTGTGTTCTAGTTCATCACGTTTGTCTTTCTTACGCGCGAAATAGAAGTTCATTAAGAAACCGCCAATTGCAACAATAATACTTACCCAAACAACTATATCTACTGAGCCAAGCCAAGCAGATAATACGCCTGAAACTGATCCCCCATAACCAACTGCTTTGCTTGCTACAAGAGCTGTAGCCGATGTGTCTAACGCTTGTTCAGACATGTAACCCCCTAATTTTTGGCAATAAAAAAGCACCCTGTTGGGTGCTAAAACTGAATTGATTCTATTTGATCAATACTTTCTGAGTCATAAATAAGTTGCCGAGCTATTCGACTTCTTGAATGACAGTTTGAAACATGCTGAGCTAACGCAATTCTCAAACCTTTCAATTGTTCTGCATTTAGCGAAACGATTGAGTTGTCTTTTAAAGTCCATTCCACATCTGCGCCAAGTTCACTGGCTGTGATGATCCGGGACTGAGAAGTAACATCTGACTCAAAAGTAAAGTTTAAAAAAGAAAAACCGCCATATTCGGCGGTTTCTCTTTGAATTTTGATCTCCGACCATTTCTGGTCTTTAGCTTGATCTAATGACCGAGGATCAATCCACTGTTTCAAATTATAATCAAATATATGATGAGTTGATGGTTGTTTGGGTATGTGTGCCCACCACCCACGGTAATACATATTTGAGGATGGAGGGTCTGAAACAGCCAAACAACCAAGCGGTTTATTTAGTGCAATTGTTTCTTTATTTGCATAAATCAACTGTAGCAGCTCACCTCTTTTTGAAATAATAGCTGTCATTTCTTCATTTCCGTCAGAATCATTTGTGGACTTTGAATGCTAAAAATACCTGTAGTGCTGTTTAAAGTAATACGTATCGCGCGAGTATTGCGATTTGCAAAACCTAATTTGAGAACATAAGTAGCTAGCCCGCTAAAAATGTCTTCTATCCCAGCATTCACCGCAAAAGTTCCAGTGAAATAAAATCCACCAGAACTCATTACATCAGTCGGAGGTGTTTCCTGCCGGGCGACTAAAGTTCCATTTCTGTAGATCGAAACAACTGCCCTAAGGTTTAACCTTTCAAAATATGAAAGCGAGCCACCATCAACTGCATAAGCAGTCAAGTATTCACTCTTAAAAGCAATACAAGATGCATCTATTCGGCATTTCCCTCCTGATCTGTTGATTGTTGCTGTTAATAAATTCCCGAATTTAGCCTCCCACTCTGCAAGTTGAGAATTATAATCGCTGTATTGCGGACTATAGGCTCCTGAAACGACGATTTCACTTGTTGACTTGATTGATGTTGGAACAGTGACTGCTTCATCTTGTATCTTTAAAGTACCTACTGCTAAATCTTTGATTTTTCCTGCTGTCACGGCTAAATCTTCAATCTTTGCTGTTTTTACAGCCAAATCTTCAATATGTGAAGTCTTAACAGATTGATAATCCATAAACACTGATTTCAAGTATGCGGCAACAGGAAATACTGTTCCTGTCACAGGGTCAGTAAATGGTGTGGTTCGAAATATAAATGGGTAGTACCCGACACTATCACCACGTCCAATAGCCAATGAATCAACATCAAAGATATACTGTCCCTCTACACCATCATTGGCCCCACCCCACCCAATAACTTTGCCATTCACATCAATTTTAGTAAATTTTTGTGCGTACAAACCATTGGTTGATTCAGCAACTTCTTGAATCGAAGCTTCATTGTCTCCAACTTTTGTTTGAAGTGTTTCAGTCAATTTAACGTTAGCTGATACCGCATCTGCTGTTGCTTTAATCTGTTGCTGATACAAAGCATCATTCTGGTTCATTTGGGCAGTAACTTGGTCAGTGCGAATAGACTGAGCTAAATCAGCTTCAATTCGTGCTGATTGTTCAGACCATACGCCAGCATATCCACCAGAGTTACCAATCAATTCAGATTCTGAACCAATTAAAGTTGGATTGACTTGTGCATAAACACCATCGATCCGTGTCGTTTGTGCTGTGATCTTGCCGTTATAATCCTGTTCAATCTCAGACTTAACTTGCGTCAATTGTCCTGTTGAGGCTTTATCATCTAGCTCCAACTCCAATGCATCAATTAATTCAGCATTTGCATTTGATTTATCAACCGCAATTTGTGCTGAATTACGCACAGTTGCTAATGCCTGATCATTTTCAACAATATAAGTATCAATCTTTTGAACAGTGGCCTTATCACCCTCAATACGCGCTTGAACTTCTTGCTGTGCAAAGGCCTGAACATCATCGACTTGAGCAACAGTTGTATCAATGCGCTTACTTAAAACTAGATCACCTTCAATCATTGCGGATTGGAGTGACCAAGTTCCCGCGAAGCCTTGATCATTGCCAATCAAATCCGTTGCCGACCCAATCAAGGGAGGATTCAACTGCGCATAAACACCATCTGTTTTTTCAGCAGTCAGTTTTAATTCATCCGCAACAACCTTAATGCTATTTTGTGCAGCTGCTATACCGTCATCACTAGACTTCTTAACAGTATCAACAACTTCAAGTACTGCATCATCACCATCAATAATTTGCTGAGACAAACCATCTTTCGCTTGTTGAATTGCAGATTGACGATCAAGAATTTCTTGATTGATCTGATCCTTTGTATTCTGAATGTCCTGTTTGATAGGCCCTATTTCACCATCAATCGTTTCAATGTGATCAATCTTGGTCTGTAAGTCTTTATGCAACTGGCTTTCAGTGATTTGCTCATTTAAAAGATCAAGCACATCTGATGCATCTGCGGAAGTCACACCACTGACCCAATCAGACCAATCGCCTACATTACCAATACGGTCAATCAAGCGTCCGCGATAATACTGACGTAAGTTTGGCTGCATACCTTGAATCGTGTGCACCGTTGTCGGATAAGCAAACAAACCAAGTTGAGCAATATTTGAGGTGCTATCTGGTGAAACCTCAATCTCCGTATATGCTGTATCAAGTGCGCCAACAGATGGAAACAACCAGGTTAATTTCATGCCAAATAAAATACCTTCAGCATGGATATTGGCAAGTTTTGGTGGTTTGCCTTGTTTGCCTTGCAATGTGGTTAATGCTGAACTCGCTGCTAAAGAGGTAATATCGAAAGCAGAAATAGCCGTTACACGCGCTTGATAACTACCTGCATAAATCCCTGGTATTTCAACTGAGGTTGCACCAGTGGTCGGCATCTTGATCCAAGAATCATTATCCTTGCGCCACTCGACAAGATACTTCACCGCATACTCTGCCTTGACCCATTTAATGATCATGGTCGCAATGTTGATCCCTTGTTGCACTGAATCATAGGATTCAATTTGAACATTGGTTGCAGGTGCTTGTACTACTGGATTAATAATGGTAGTTGGCACATCATCAATAAATGCGCCATTATCAATGGCATCATATTTAGCAGCATTGTATTCAACAGCAGTGATTGTAAATTGATGTTCATCATCCTGAGTCAGTGAAACAACTCGAAATTTACGTGTTTTTAAATCCGTTGAATCAATATTCCAAGCATTTTGTGCAGCTATTTCCCCCACATTAAAAGCTTGTGTGACCGTAACGACCTGACCATTGATTGAAGCCAATTGACGTTGAACTGACTGGCCAGATTCACCATTAACATAAATCACGTCATTTGGTTGAGCTAAAACATCACGATCCAAAGTGATTGTTTTACGATCTGCTGAAACAGCTTTGATACGACCACCAATAAAGCGGCCAGCAAAATCATTATCAGCCACAGAAATAATTTTACCAGGTGGCGTGATTTGACCTTCTAGACCCACTTTAAAAGTGACTGTCTGGGTTTCATTTTGCTCTGAACGTAAAGCCCATAAGCCAGCACGTTGCGCCTGACCACGACTCGTACAGCCCCATGCATCAACATCTACAATTCGAACTGCTTTAGCTTCAGCAATCGCACGTTCATCTCGCACAATCTCATAATCAGTTTTGTAGCGATTCTTAGGATCATCCCATGCAACTTTGGCGACATTGTGACGATCTCGATTACGTGTACCTGACCCCTCAAAATTGCCATCAATTACATTGGCATTGGTTTAAGCATAATAAACATCATCTGGGGCATCAGCTTCACAGATAATCGAATCACCATCCCAATATGAAATAGCTCGAAACAAACCTGCTAATTTTGTAAGAATTGAATAAGCATCTTCAGCAGATTGAATATAAATATTACAGGTGAAACGTGGTTCTAATCCCCCTTCACCATCTGACACCATGCCATCACAATACTGCGCTAAGCGATACAGGCTGGCTTTATCCAACATTGCATCAGTGATTCGTTCACCTAAGCCATATCGCTTTGCTGTACATAGATCATAGTAAATCCATGCAGGATTATTTGAATAAGCGCGTTTAAATGAGCCATCCCAAATGCCAACATACTGACGTGATTCAGGATCGTAATTTGTTGGTACACGTACCTTAATCCCCTTAGCCTCTACTGCAACCTTGGCAGCATTTGAAAAGGTTTGAGCATCATACTGTAAAGATAAAAGCGCTGTATTTGGATAACTTAATTTTGCATCAATGACTTCAGAGTATGAATCGATATACATTTTGTCAGTAATGTAATCACTATTCGCTGGTGGCGTTAAACGTCTAACGCGAATATTCCAACCTGTTTGCGCTTTTGGTAGATCTATACGGTGTGGACGCACATAAGCATCAGAAGTTTTGTCATCGATTGCTGTGTTGATCATTTCAACATACGCTGCACCATCTGTACTGATATCAATTGCATACTTAATCAATACACCAGTTACATCACCGTTTTTTGGATTAGTGGTTCTCAATGCGCCAAAACGTAAAAGCACACGTATAGCATCAATACTGGTATTTGAAATGGATCTCACCCATTGTGTGGTAAGTTCTACATTGACATCATTGATATTCGAAGTTTCAACAAACCCTTCTATATAATCTTGATCATTGGTACCGGTGCGGAAATCGCGCGTAACTGACTCAAAGTTACTATTGCCTGAAGCATCTAAAATGGGTGTGTCATCAAGATAGACTGATTTCCAGCCATTGGCCAAGCCCTCAATTTCTCCCTCCGCCATGCCCATTAAGATTTTGTAATAAACAATACTTTGAGCTGAATCAGAAGCGACTACAGGCGTTCTTGATTTGCTTGAGCCTGCTTTAGCTCCTTTAATATTTGTATTCATACTTTATCTCAAGCAATAAAAAAGGCGCTAAATGCGCCAGGAAACAAAAATAATTAGAGTTGATCTTCAGGGTACTGGCCAGCGGAAATAATAAAACCGCCAATCTCTCTTTGTCCGTATAAAATGGGGACTGGATTGCCTTGGCCAACAGTGGTGACTGCACCACCAAAACCCTTATTGGCTTTATTGCCATCACTATTGGCATCATCTGTTTGGGCTTTTGGCATGAGCATTGAGGCAATACCACCGACCAATAAACCAATACCAGCTCCAATCACTGAAGGAGCCATAGCTTGTGTACCAGGGAAATACATCATCACCACACCAACAACAATCATTACAGCCCCAAGAATGGTATTGAGTAATCCACCATCACCACCTGCACCTTCAACAACAGGGACAATTCGAATCAATTCACTTGCAGTCTGCATATCCACTTCTTTTTCAGAAATTGTTTTACGCTTGTCTGTGAATACAGCAAAACGAAGTCCTTGCTTATGTGCATTCAGCATGAAATGCTCTAGACCTTTTATTTGTGCTGAAAGTAACCGCATCGCTTCTTTTACAGAATTAACTTCTAGCCGCCATTCTTTACCGAACCGCTCTCTAAGCACTCCGTGAAATCGAATTGTTTTGTACATCTTTATGCCTCAATATTTTAACTGTGCGTTCTACCCAATTTGGTCCATAGACAGTGCGTTCTGATTCACGGTTATATGGATGATGTAAAATCAATGTTGAGCCGATACATGGTTGAGCATTTTCAGATTTCAAGGTCGCTTGATCACCTAGCCAGAGAACAGCATGATTAGGATGCTCGGTACGTCCAACTTTGCAAATGATCATGTCACCATACTGCGGTTCGAAAACTTCATAGAAACCTGCTTTTTCATAATTATCTAAATACAAAGAAGTATGTTCTTTTGATTCCCACCACTTGTCATCGCGCTCAAAATCATCAAGCTTTATGCCAAGTTCACGTAAATAGAAATCACGAACCAACGCATAGCAATCTTGCCAACCATGGAAATAATGACGACCAATCAATGGCGCCTTATAGCCAGTTGGGTGAAACACCTGGATATCCGTATCAGGATAAGCACAGATAATCCAAGGTTTTCCGTGAAGCTCTATTTGATGTTTATCTAATGGTGAAGCAACGGCTGTACCATCAGGATGGCTATGTACATAGGCCTCAATTTCACCTTGATCTTCAATTTCAGCTAAGGCTTGATGATCAATTTCAAAATGATTTTTTGCATCTTTTGAAATATTAGGAAGCCGAATAAACTCACCATTCTGAACCACGCCACACATTTCATGTGGATAGGCCTCCATAGCAGCTGTGATAATTTGCATTTTCAATTTTGCTTTGATTTTCATGTGCTATCGCCCAAACATATTTGAGGATGGAAACCCACCAAAATTTGCTTCGTTATCTCGTAATCGACATGAACCAAATCGACCAACACATCTGTCCTGACTTGGATCATCTGTAGGCTCATCCTTGTCAGTAAAATATTTCATCCCGGTATATTTACAAGATTCTCCACGATAATCGCCACGCATTGCCCAATCACAATATCCAGTGATATTGCGGACAGGTATTTTTAAACCTTGGAAATCAATAGGATTTGAAAGCTCAAATGTCACTTGAGTGGAATTTTCAGAAGTTTTTTGTTCTATAAACCAATGCTGTATTTTCGATTCATTTGGATTGGCCGATGGATTGCCTTCAGCAAAGTTTTCAGAATCAAGATACTTGGCCAAGGTACGAATAACTTTTAGTTTTGCGCCTGCAAAATCTTTAAAGCGATAACAATATGCAGATACAGCGCCTTGGATACCATTAATGTAATTGGCCATGCTTAAAGTCGGTGATGAGGCTTTTCCATCACTGCGCATTTCCAAACCACTAACTTGTAACGCCATTGGCTCAAAAGTCTGACCATTAAAGATAATATTGCGATGCCATACTTTCTCATCACCAATATCAAATATCTTGCCAATCGAGTCGATATCTGCACCTATCAAGCCATCTGAACCAATAGAGCTATAAATCTTTTCCCAGTCTTCATATGAGATATGACCATGGAAACGTAAAACGCCAGCTCCCAAGTTGCTGGCGTCTAATTCAAATAATGTGATTAATCCATCTACATACAGCTTTTGAAAATCACTGTTGAGTGTCATTACCTGCACCTTTCAATTGATCAATTTCGGCTTTTAGTACACGAATAGCACCCACTAAATCAGCAATAATTGCACGATCATCAATGCCCCATAATTCATGTTCTGTAACAGGTCGAATAGCATATCGCGGATCAACTGAATATGCTTGTTGTGCCATAAATCCGCGCTTAGGTTCTGCAGCAATATCTTTTGATTGTGATGCTTCAAATTTATATTTATAGTTCCACAGCTCCAATTTGCTTAGCCGCTCAAGGCATTCAGTCTCATCAACTAAGTTTTCTTTATCTTTAATATTTTCATCTGAAGTAGTTAAAGCGATTGTGCCTGATGCAGTTGGAAAATAGACAATGACTTGATTTGCATTTTCATCGGGGCTACTCCTTCTTGCAAAATAGATAGATGAAGTACCTCCACCATCTGAACACTCTAGAGTATTCCAACGGCCAACAACACCTTGCTGGATACTTTTCACTTCATATCTTAAAGCAGGGTAATCACCACTGATTATCTGAGGAACCCAAGTATTGGTATTGTTCATTAAGGGTACTTTTGCACCAGATGTACCAATCAGTTTGTTTGCAGCATGTTCGGAATTGGTGAAGTTTTCATTCATCTTAGTGGCAAAAGAACGAAATGTATCACCACCTGCACCACTTGGTGCAGCACCTAAATTTCCAGTTTGAATAGTCATATTTTTCTCACTAAAAAGCCCCAGCTAGTGGGGCGTGAAGTTGATTAGATTTAAGGGTAAAAAACTTGGGTAAAGGTAGTTGAGATTTGCCACATGCCAGCGCCTAACGATACCAATTGATATTCACCAGCTTTGACACGCACTTCACCATCTAAAGGCGAATCCCACAGAAACGAATCTGCACCCTTATGATCATCAAAAAAGGCCTTAATTTCTCGAATTAAAGCCTCTTTACCATTTTTAGAGAATTGCCAGACACCTGACTTATTGTTAATCCCTACCGAGACATTTTGCTCATAACCATCACCAAATTTACTGGTTAATACTTTAAATGTATTGGATTGAGAATTACCTTCAAAGTTTTGGCAGTAGGTGAATTTACGGTTGCTCATCTTTTTCAATCTCTCTGATTGCATCTGCTATAGATTCAAGCGAAATAAGATTAGGAGGATTTGAGTTTGGGAATGTCAGTAACTCTCCCAAGTGGCAAGCAAAATATTCCTTTTGATTAGTACCCTTGTGTTCAGTTGCATACCAATAACCACGCCAAACTGGATCATAATGGGTCATTTCAACTAATTTCATAGAAAAAATACGTTTAGGTATTTCAGCCATTATTGACTTAGCACGATGAATACCTTCAACTTGATGAATGATCGAGTATGCACAAGAATGTTTTTGACTGGTTGCTAGTAGCCCACTCTTTCGCTTTTCCTTGGCTATTACGCTTCGTACCGCATTTCCAATTTCCTGACCGAGCTGTTGTTGATTACTGACAATTTTAGATTTCTTGCGGAATAACAACGCAAAACTCAAACCAAAAATGAAAGCAAATGTGAAGTTTTGAAGCTGATCGGATGTGATAACTTTTGAGCATGCTAAATAAACAAGAGCTATTAAGACAGCCAAAACCAAAGCAATATGATTATTTTTCATAAATTTTTTCCAAAGAAAAACCCACTTAAAAAGTGGGCTCTATATTTAAATTAATTACTTCGACAACAAACCGCCCTGCCGCTTCTCTTTCATAATCACTGCTCTTACTGCATTGCCAATCGCATCACCGAGTTGCTTTTGATTTTGAGTATTGCCACCTGAAGTATTCACGCCAGAGTCAGTGATATTGACTTGGATTGTGACGTCACCGCCACCACCGCCATTATTAATCATATTGGTAAGTGCTTTATTGTCTTGTGGATTCAAAACACGCTCACCCTTGCTTAATAACCATGTACCTTCTTCAGGCACGTTGGCGATACCATCGTGGGCCATACCAGTTAAAGCAACACCTTGGATTGCAGACATAAGATCATTGGTTTGAACAACAGTAGCTGCTGCCGCTGCCATTTTCTGCCAAATGGTAGTATTTGCTGGATCATTCCAAGCCGCCATCACAGCGCCTTTAGCATTCAGAATAGCACTTGATAGGACAAAGGCTTTCTGCATTGCAAACGCAACCTTATAACCTGTACTCTCCTTATCACCATAAGCATCAAACATTGAACCCATCATCCCAAACATTGCGCCATATCCTGCCAAGGATGCGGCTTGAGTTTGATCTTCAAGGTCTCGATGTTGTTGGTCATAGGTTTGTGCAAGTGCCAGTTTTGCATCCTGATATTCTTGCTCGATCTGAAGTAATTTATCCTTCTTCTCTTGCTCACTCAAAATGTCACTTTTGCTTATTGCTAAAGATCCAGTATTTAAATCATCACCAAGTTGAGAAAAACCATCCTGCTGCTGTCTATTTAAATCCCATTTCTGATAAGCGAGTGGACTTAAAGAAGATTGAGCAATTGCCTCAACCCCTTTATCTCTCATGGAGTAAAGAGGATTATTGATGTTGTCGAATGCAGCTTGACGAGTATCAATAATATCTTGAGTTGCTTGATGGTCAGCTTTTACTCGATCATCACCAGCTTTAATGTAGTTTTCTACATCTTCCTGATATTTTACCTCCTGAAGAGCTAAATGATCTTCCATCGCCTTTGGATCTTTAGCAAAAGTCTCTCGAATATTTTTAACCGCTTCAGAGTTCTTGTTTTCAAGTTTTTGCCAATCGTCATAGTACTCAATCAAAGCAGTTCTTTCTTCAGCAAGTTTTTCTTTATAACTGGCTAATTTCTCCAAACTCTTTTGCTCGTCAGAACCCTCAACAAAAGATATAGATCCACTAAATGCAGCCTTCCATGCTTCCTCTGCTGATTTACCAGAAGCAATCGCTTGTGTATAAAGCTCACGACTAGCCTTTAAGGCGTTTTGAGCTTCTTTAACGCTAATACTTGCTTTATTCCCAGCCTTACCATCGTAATAAGACTTACCAGTCACAGGGCTGGCAACAGAAGCAAATTCTTTCGCTAAATCTAGATTTGCAGCATAAAGATTATCACTCTTACTCTTAATGTAATCTTCAATACTTCCACGGTCTTTCTTGGCAGTAAGCAGATACTGCTGAACTATACGCTCTTGAACATTTGCATTAAATTTTTCAGCAACAGATACAATACCAGCATCAATAGCACCTTGAAGTGTAGAGGGTATATTTTGATATTTTCCAGCTGCGAATATAGAACCATTTTTTTGCAATGCTCTAATTTGCCCAACAGTCATATCAACTAGATTTAATTTTGATCCAACACTGTCGCCAGCTTTGCCTTTGTTGAACGAGTTGTAATTCCCTTCACCACGCGCAATTACTGAATCAATAGTCTTAGAACTGACAGTCTTTTCAAGCAACTCTTTGCGCTTTTTAAGCTCCTCATTGACTTTTTTCTCAGCCTCACTTCTGGCATCCGTTAAATCTGTCAGTTTCTTTTGTGATAATACCTGAGTGGCAAGAGTCGAGGTTGACAACACAGATAAGGCTGCGTTTTTACCTAATGGCGAATCCCTGCCAATTCCTTCAGCTTTTTCAGCCGCAAGAATCATTTCAGCTGTAGCAGTAGTATAGCCTTGAGATATGAGCTGATATTTTCGTAAGTTATCAGTAGTTGAATTCAAAGAATCATTAATGAATTTTTGAACTTCTTCACCTAAATTCTTAACTTTGGCTGCAGCACTAACTGCCTCTATACCAACTTTACCAACCCCTTCTGCACCAGTTTTAGCAGCTTTAGCATGATCAAGATGCTTATTTGATGCAATGCTAAGGATTTGGTTTTGCTTGTCAATCTCCTTTGTAGAGTCCTTTACAGTAACCCCTAATTTAGCAGCATATTCAATTACGGCAGGACTACCAATCTTTTGCTTTTCAAGTCTAGCAAACGCATTTTTAGCACTATCCCCACCAGCCCTTAACTCATCTAGATATTGTTGTAATGCTCTAGCTTGATCAGTGTTCCCCTGCCCATTCAAATCGCTTATATATCGTTCGAGGGATACAAACGATGTTCTAATTTTTTCGTTTTCAGCTTCAATTGCATCTGAGGCACCTAATGCCTTTAACTTCAACTGTTCAGCGTTAAGTTGACTATATTTAACTTTTAGCTCGTCAACTGTTAAACCTTGCTCTTCTAAAGCGCTCTGTGTGTCTTTGGATGAGTCTCTCATCAAAAGGAATCCTGCCGCCGCTGAAGCTGCCATAATCCCCAAGCCTGCTGGCCCACCTAAAACACCTTTTAGTACAACAAGTGTTCTGCTTGCACCTGTTGCACTTGCTTGCATACCAGCCAATGCAACTTGGTAGCGTACCGCTTCAGCACTGCTTTTTATAAATCCAATTGTAGTGGTTGCTAGTACTGGGATATAAGTACCAGCCATATAAGCACCACCAATCATCATTGTATTGGTGACTGTGTCCATGTTTTTAGACAGCAATGTCATTCCTGCGACAAATTTAGCTGATGCACCAGTTGCTGAATCAAACTCCCCGATCATTCGGATTGATTCATTTTTTATCAGATTAAATGATGAGGCTACAGTTGTAGCTGTTTTTGCATAATCCTCATCGACAGAATCTGCAACTTTTTTAAGCGCATTTACAACCAATTCAGTTGTCAGGACATTGTCTGCACCCATTTGCTTTAATTTATCAGAAGTTACACCCATCCCTTTTGCTATTGCATCTGTGAGACCAGGGGTTTGAGCCATGACAGAGTTTAAATCTTGGCCTCTTAAAACCCCTAATGATAAACCTTGTGAAAACTGAACCAATGATCGTTGCGCTTCATCAGCACTCGCACCAGACATCCCAACAGACTTGGTAACTGTTTCAGTAATTCGAGCCACTTCTTTTTGAGATAAACCCAAACGATCTGAGATTTTTTGAAATTTAGTATAAACATCCACAACACTAGCCCAATCAGATGCACTACCTTGTGCTATTTGATGGGTATCGCTCATTGCGCGGCTAAGCTCAGTCTGTGTCGTGGTGACGAGCTTTAATTTATTAACCATGCCAGTATAACTGTCAGCATAATTTACAACCTGAGAAACCGTAAATGTTGCAGCAGCTGTAGTGGCTAGTTGCTTAAGCATTGAATTAACAGCCTGAGTGCTAGATTCAATTCGCCCCATTTCACGACTTGCTGAATTTGATGCATCTCGCATACCTTGAGTAAACCTACCTGTGCGGCATATTAAATCAAGTGTTAATGATCCTAGTTTTGTAGCCATTTACTTTTCCTCAGGCAATAAAAAACCACCTTTCAGTGGTTTTGGTTTATTTAAAATTAAATGGTATTAATATTTAAGCTTTAGCATCACTTGATCTACATTTATCAACTTTAGGCAAATTGATTCTTTGTCAGCAACTTTTCTATTAATCCATTGATTATCAAACTTTAATTCTTTAAATGTTTTTTTTGAGAGTAGCTCACCAGTTGCATTTATAGTGTTTTGAAGAGTGGTTGCATATGCAATTTTATCCAACTTTATTAATGATGAATCTGAGCACGTTATTTTCTCATAATTTGTTTTTGGCGTTTTGCAGTTAGTTGGGGATTTTAATTTCCAAGCAGAATCATCATAAAAATAATCCCAATCCTTCGAACTATCCTTAGCTATTGTTTTGTCTAAAATTAAATTTTTATCAGCTTCTTTTAATAATGGCAAACACTCATTATCAAACGCAAAGGCAGTGCCACTTAACCCCACCAACAAACCTAAAAGAAGAATCTTTTTCATATCAAATCACTCACATTTTTAATAGCTAGTTTAACACCATATTGACCCTCATCAATATCATCATCCCAACCACCATCAATAACAGCATTTACAGTTTTATTTATTCTTTTTCCTGCTATTTTTTGCGCATCACCACGAGATAAGTAGCCAACCAATAATCCATTTATTTCCACCTTCACAGCGTTCTTATCAAATTTATTGGTAGGTTCGGATGTTATTCTTGCCGTACATTCATGAAATTTTGATATTTCTTCTTTTTGTCCAGCAATATTTTTTAAATTTTGCTGATAAGACCCTTCACCCACGATGTTAAAATTATAGGTTGTTGTTGATTTTGATTTCGGGCTATTAATCCTGTTAATAACATTATCAGGCAGACGACTACCTGAGAATGCATCATCACCATCTATTTTTGTAATGTCAGTAATACGAGAAGTGTCAAATTTGATTGGTTTAACTTTAGCTCCATTAAAGCCAATAAAAATCAAAACTGCTATAATAAAAACCACAAGAATTATTACCCACATACCCCACCCTAAATTATAAATTTAGACCAAGATACTAATAATTAGATCAAAAAGAAACCTCCCGAAGGAGGTTTGTGTTCTTAATGATGATATACCTAGTTCATCTCATTGCTTCAAAAATACCATATCTTAAATGATTGAAATTCAGAACATCATAATTATTCTTTTCCGCATAGCCACTTAAAACAAGGTCATCAGTAAGCAGCACATACCCATCCTTAAGCGTTTCTAAAAGCCCTACATCGCTTAAGCCATATTTAAAGTATCCGTCATTATTGGATACATCCAAGGCGGTAGTGTGAACTTCGATGAATTTGTTTTCGCTGAAAACTTGTTTTAACACATAGAAAATTCGCATCTCCATATCACCGTAAAGACCTCTACTCGCTAAATTGCTTGTTTCAGCTAAGATATGAGGACTTGCCACAATATGCTTACAAGAGTCAAGAATTCCCACTAATAGGTGAAAATCCTCTACTGAATATGCGCTTAATTTCTTATGTGACGCAATGGATTCTATGTTGGTTAAACCAACAATCAATAAAATCAAGATATTAGTGTCAATTAAGACACCATTCTGTTGCATCTTCCTGATTAGTTTATCCATTATTGCGAATCTTAATAGACTCCACTTCACCAGAACTCTTATCTATAGTAACTACTTTGTACTCTCTATTATTTGCATTTATAGCAGAAGCAATTGCCATCAACCCAACAGGACCTTGACCATTAGGCTCTTTATAGTAACTAAGGGTGATAATCCATTTATCATAATCATCAAGTTCAATCTCTTCTAATCTTATGTCAATTGGATTTTCATCTTCAAATATATCTCGGAGAAATAATTTAGCTAGTTTTATTGATTCTTTTGCTTCCATGACTTCTTTCTGAAAAATTGAATTGAATATATTTAACATTAAATGCATTACTTTTTCAAAAAACATTTCATTCTCCTAGCAAAAATTCACTATTTAAGGAAATTCATCTTGATAAATTTCCTTAAGGGTTTTTAACAAATCACTCTTCACAAAGGCTTTCCATGTAATCCTCAAGCGTGACTTCATCTTTTTGCATTTTGCTCTCTTCATGAGGCATATAGTTAAACGCATCAATCAAGTGCCTGTATTGTTCTGCAGTATTATTTCTTGCATGAAAAGCCATAATGTTACCAGCCGCTTGTTCTATCCTACGACCAAAAAAAAGAGATCCATATTTTTTACGATAGGATCTCCATAACATCAACTCAGGATTTGAGATATTGGCTTTGGCTTCTGCTATTGTTCTTCCGCCAATTCCGTTGATGACAAGCTCACACCAGAATTCTTCTCCTTGGTTGAGATCCAATTCTTTCCCGAGAAGTTCACCACCGAATCAGCTGCTTCATACAAAGCATCAATCACTTCTGTTGAAACTAAACCTGTATCAGTAATTTTAGGGAAAAATTTAGTTTTTTCATCTTCATAAATGATTTGGTGAAGTAAAGCTTTGCGGTACTGATCAACAGTAAGACCTGTGTTATTTTTTACCTTCCACACATCAGTGGCTGAGGCTACTTCATCATGTGTGAGGATTTTTACAAGCACCTCACCCGTAAACTCTTTACCTTCTAAGTCAAGAAACTTAATAGTTTTCTCAACGAAAGTACCAATACCAACAGCCTTTTGTGTCGCTTGTAATGTCAACTTAGCCATTATGGTGTCACCTCACGACGAGTCATAGTCACTTTAGAAGTACGAACAATGGTGAAGTCATAGTTAATGACTGCATCAACTTCAATATCATTTGGTGCGGTATCATTCATATAACCTTTAAATGACCACCAGTTACGATCTTCAGGAAGATCAATTCCACTGCCAACCGTATAAGTTGGTGGTGTTTTTGAATGGCTTGAACCCACATACCAGTCTTTAACTTCACCCGATTCCGCAATTTTCAATAATTCGATGTGACTTGCATTTTCATCATCTAAATTGATACCAATGCCTGCTTCACCTGGATCACGAATCCCACGGACATATTGCTTACTTTCTGCATCAAGACAAGTGATATCAATTTTACCAAAAGAGTCTTGACCAAATTTAAAGTTTTTAGGGCAGACAAAACGAACAATCGCCCCGTTGACTACAGTGAATACTTGCGTACCCTGCGTTTTAGTTTCTGCCATGAGTAGATCTCCTCAATTTTTGGCATAAAAAAACCTCCGATTAAGGAGGTGTTGGTTTGTAAAATTATTTATTCAAATAAACATGGTTGGATTTGACGATCTACATTGGCAATTGCTGTTTGTAAGCAATCTCTTTGTTTTTTCCAAACTGATAGACCTTTACCACATGCACTTGCAATATCCTTTTCACATTCAAGTTTTGCATTGAGTGCTTCACGTTGTTGAATAAGTGAAAAATAATCTGTTTGCAATAAGGTTCTTGCTTCAAAAAATGCTTTAACTAGCGACTTTTTAAAATCAATCACTTTTGGGCTATTCCGCATTAAAGTCATTAAGAAATACGATTGTTGTTCATTTAATATGGCATATCTTGTGTGGCGACCTCTTGTTGAATCTCGATCTGAATTCGCCATTTCAAATGCGGAATTCAAAGACTCGAATTTAACTCGACCAAATTCTTGAATATCGGGCAAATATGTTCGAACAAGTTGAATCACAGCTTTATGTGTTAATCCTAACCCGACAGCTATTTGCAGAGTTGTTGTAGTTGGCTCGCCTTTTTGAACATCCACCAGTTTAATTACTGGATTGAATTTAGCATTCATAGAAAACTCCTTTGAGTTGTATTGAGCCTAAATACAGAATGCAAATTGAATATTTAGGCATTAAAAAACCCTGATCTAATTAAAGGTCAGGGTTGGTTAAGCTTTGTTGTGTGTTTTAGCGATCAAACCACCAATTCGCATCAAATCCACGGCCGAAAACATTTATGTCGCCGATGCGCTCAATATGGTTTGGATGTAAGTTTGTGATAGTGCAAAGTGGGTCTAGGACTGCACTGATTGCTTTTCTGATATTGGAGGCTCTAGTTGCCTGTGTGTCGTAAACAACCAATTGATAGGTCAAATGATCAATTTGTGGAGGGCAATCAAGGTTATGACTTGGCTCACCGCCAATTGTTGACCACACTACATATGGAAATGGTGTTTTATCAGGCGCAATATCTTCATAAATTCGATTGCCAACCAGCGCAACGACCTCAGATGACGCTTGTAGTGTTTTGAAGATTGGTAAAATGTTCATGTAGGACTCGCTAAAGCTTTGTCAATTTCGTCATTCAACATTTGAACAAACTTATCTGTGACTGGCTGGATATTGTTGGCAAGTGCTGGGCGCATGAACGGTACGGCTGGTGTGGTTGCTGCGCCAAACTCCAAATAACGCCAGTAAGTAGTATTGCCACCTGACAAAGAGGATAAAGCAGCCGCATCAGAATGTTGATTCATTGCTGCACCACCTCTCACACCTACTCGGATTTTAATGTCACTGAAATTTCTTGTTTTCCCACCTTGCACAGAAATGTTTTTCCAAATTTTCTCGCGTGTTTCTGGATCATCAATCAACTTGGCATTATTTCGAGCTGCATCTCGAACAATATTCGCAGCTTGTCTTAATGCCTTGCGAACCATTGATTTAACTTTGCGCGGATTATTGAGGCGTTCAAGTTTGGATTGAAGTTGATCTAGTCCTTGGATATCAAATTGAATATCTGCCATATCTACCCCAATAATTTAAGCTCAAAGGTCACATAAATTTCAGCGTTTTCATTGTCAGGTTTTGGCGGTGAAACGATCTGAAAAGTCTGACCTTTCCAGAACACACGCATTTCTGTTGTGATATCAGTCCGTTTGCGAATCTTTAAGCGTGCATTGGTTTCTGATCCTGCCGCTTTGGCAGTTAAGGTATCTTTTACAGATAAGAACTCAACTTTAGACCACAGCTTTTTGTATTCTGACCAAATCGGCTCAAGTTCATTGTTATATTCATCGGTTTGCGTAATTTTGTGTTGGATGGTTACTCGGTGGAGTAGCTCGCCTGCAGGAATACCCATAAATCACCCCATATTCACAAATCGATGTCTACGCCAAAGCCACTCTGTAGCAAATGGCAAGTTTTGCAAATTACCAGTGGTTTCCTTGTTCCGATACCAGTGACCAATTAATAATTTGGCACCTTGAATAATTGCATCGCTGATATGAATACCATTTTTAATATCTTCGGGAAT
Organism: Acinetobacter sp. LipI_19; assembly: GCF_058242925.1. NCBI lineage: Bacteria > Pseudomonadati > Pseudomonadota > Gammaproteobacteria > Moraxellales > Moraxellaceae > Acinetobacter > Acinetobacter sp. LipI_19. Next base: position 947,489 of record NZ_JBZAYK010000001.1, on the reverse strand, counting down.
TGCTGCATTTTCAGGGTAGAGCTTGCGATTGGTTGACTCTTCAAATGCGATAAATGAGGCATCAATCAACGCTTCAATATCAGAATCTTCATCATCATGATCAACTTTCAGGTGTAGTTTTACCTGTTCCAGCGTTAGAAACTGATTCATTCTGTTTTCCTTTCGCCTTAAATGTTGCAACTTTTATTTGATTTACAGCAACTTCCGCAATGCGATCAGATACATCTTGATCACCTTTTTCAATTTCTACGACCTTATTTCCATTTTCAATGGCAATCTTAAAGGCCTGTTTTACAGTGATAATTGGCATGTTTACTCCAAAAAATATGCCTCACACAAAGTAAGGCATATTTTAATAGTCAAATTTAAGCAGATAGCGTTAGTGCTTTGATTGCATTGCTATCTGTAAGCATGCCACCAGTACGTTTTGTGGTATAGAAACCAACATATGGTTTATTGGTGTACGGGTCACGTAATACACGAGTTCCCATGCGATCGACAATCAAATAACCACGTTTAAAGTTACCAAATAAAATAGCATTAGCATCCGCTTCAGCTTCAGGCATATCTTCATTTTCTTCAATGCCATAACCAAGCAATGTTGATGGTTGGCCCAACTGCAAGCCCGGTTGCCATAAGTAATTCCCTTCAGAATCTTTAAACTTACGTACTTTTGCTTGAGTAAGATTTGTCATCATGAACAAAGCGCCATTTCGATAGCCTTTTTTCAATGAGTAGATCAAATCAATAAGATTGTCACCGTTGAAATTGCCAGCTTGACCTGAAAGGATCTGTTGAAGCGAACCAAACGCACGAACTTTATCCGTCTCATTGGTCAACGTATTGGCTAAAATACCCTTTGGTTTTTTTGAACCATCACCAAGCAAGAATGCGTGACCTTCTTTTTCAGCGAATTCCTGCGCAACTTCTGTCGAAATCCAGTTTTCAACATTAAAGAACACATCATCTAATGATGTTTGTGTTGCTTGAGGGTTTGCATAGATTTCCCCCATTGTGGCCTGAAGTTGTGCAAGTGTTGGAGTTCCAGTTGCAGGGCGTGGATCTGTTTCACCCACCCATCCCGAACCAGCACCACCAAGATTGACCAATTTTTTATAATCAGGTGATCCAACAGTAATTTGCGAACAAACGCTGCGCATTGGGCTTTCATCTTTCAAAAGTTCCAATAATGTGCGGTCTAGTTCTTCTGGTACCGCAAAGCCACCATCAGGATTACTAGTGGTTTGAACAGCTTTACGCTCTAAATCCGCAAGACCATCATCAACACCTTTACGAAGGAATTGATAAAATGCAGTTTTATGCTCGTCAACACCTTCATCACTAGTCACACCTGGGCGTTTTGCCGCTTTAAGCTCTTTTTCAAGTTCAGTTTTAAGCTTGTCGATATCACCTAATTTTTCATTAAGCTTTTCAACTTGTTCACTTAATTTACCCTTTTCAGATTTGATTGCTTCAAGCTCTTTATCATTGGTGGTTTTGAAGTCATCAAACGCACCCTTTAGATCTTTTGCAACTTCTTCAATATCTTTCTTTTCAATAGCCATGATTTATTTACCTGCTGTAAAAATGGATTTTAAGTCTTTGAGTGATTGAAGCGCGTCATCAGTTTGCTCAGTATTTCGCTGTGCACTAATCGCTCCATAACCTTTAGCCATGAAGGCTTTGGCTTGTTGAAGTGTGAAACCAGCATCTCGCAATGCTCGCTCTACTTCCATTTCAGATGGGGTTTCCCCTCGATCCAACGCTGATTTCACATCTGAAACTCGCGCTTCATCATTTGCAGGAAAAGTCACAAGTGATACTTCCCACAAATCAATGTCTGTTAGCTTGTAAACGCCAAGCTGTTTGTCGTATTCGTAATCCCGAAGAATAAAACCAATGGATAAGCCACCTATTGATTTTGCTTTCAAATGACCATGTGCACGTTTTGCCAGTGGATCATCGTCAATAAGCAAACGGCCTTTTACATAAAGGCCGTTTTCATCTTCTTTCATTTCCAGATATGGTCCCAAGGGCTCATCTGATTTGTGCTGCCACAACATGGCAGGCAAACGACCCTTTTGAGACCATTCATTTAGTGTTCGCTTGAATGCGCCTGGCATAACAACATCACCATAGCTATCCTCAACACCAAATACCGAACCGTAGCCCTCAAACTCACCTGTGGCTGATACAGATTTGATTTCAAAAGGCACATTAAGATGCTTTTTTTGCATCACTATCATCCTCAGGTTTAGTTGTCATATTCATTGGGGTTAAGTAAATATCCCCACCTTCACGTGGATTCATATCTTCAAGCTCTCGGCAATCATTAGGACTTAACCATCCCCATTGAATACCTTTGCCGTAAGATTCATAACGTGTCTTTAAATCACCACGTAAAAGCGCACCAGCATTGAATTTGGCATAATGATTTTTGCGATCTTTTTCATTGAGCAATCCAACTCTGATTCTTGATTCAATACGAGTCATATAGGGAACTAGTGAGTAATTCACAAAGCTCATCCCCATATGTTCAATATTGTTTAAAGTCATCTTGTCCATTGCGGCCACTAAATGAGGTGGCACTCGGAACAATCCACAGATTTCACTTTTTTGATATTCACGTGTTTCTAAGAATTGGGAATCCTCAAGATTTAAGGCGGTAGGTTTCCATTTCAAACCCTGTTCAAGAATCATGGGCCTGTATGTATTCGCCAATCCTGTGTGATTTTCTTCAAATTCAGTTTTAAGGCGGCTGAAAGCAACATCAGTTAAAGATTCTTCAGTTTCCAAAACACCTGAAGTAACAGCACCATTCTTAAATAATTGAGAACCATGCTCTTCTGTATCCAACCCAAGACCAATACATTTACGCGCATATGCCACAGGATTAAGACCAGTCAAGCCATCTAGGGTGAATAAACGGACATGCCAAATTTCATTTTGGCTTAGTGTTTTGATACCACCATTCTTAAAATTAACCTGATACTCAACAGTCCAATCGTCTTTTAACTTTGGTGTCACTGAACTCGGATCAAGAGGAAGTAATTCAACAACTTCACCAAATGCATAAACCTTGTAGGCGTAGAAGTTACCCCTTAAGCACAAGCAAACCATAAGTAATTCCCAAAACTCTTGAGCTGTCATATAGTCATTAGGTGCGAGGCTTAAAAGCTCATAAATTTTATGATTTACAGCTGGATGCTTGTACTTACCTTCCTGTTTATACAATCTGCATGGCAACATGCCCATTGATTCTGAAAGCACTCGGACACATGAAAATACAATCGCAAGTTGCATGGCTCTCAATGGCGTAACAGGCTGTCCTGTACCTGTGACAAATTCAGCACCAAAAATACGTGCCAATTCATCAGGTCCAGAAATAACAAGGGGAGTAGACTTGAATCCAAGCCACTCCCCTATTTTTGATTTTATGCTCATTAGAGTCTTCTAACCCCGTGTTTTTCAATGTGACTCGATAGATCGTCCTCTGCAGGATTGCCAATCAGTGTGAGTATTCGATTAATCCCCATAAGCAAACACACAGCTCCATCAATCTTGAAGATGTTTTTCTGTTTACGGGGATAATCATTGTTGTTTGCATCTGGTTTACTGATTACATTGCCAACCATCCAAGACAGAATAGGATTTCCGTCATGATGGAATCGACCTGAAGCAATCGCAGCAACAAGTTCTTTCATAGGTGGTGAAAAGTTTTTAGTGTTCTTTGCTACTTCAACAGCTTCAAGACCACTATCATTAATCTGTTTAGCAATTAAACGTGCACCCCAGTTGTCATAAGGTACCTCAACAACAGAAAGGCTTTTCGAATCAGAGATTAAATCCGAAGCTACCAAATCCAAATCTGTTTCAGCACCTTCATGAACATCTAAAAGCCCCATGTTGTCCCATTTCTGGTACCGATCTAAAAGTGCTTTTTCATCACCTTCAAATACCGTTTCATGTGGCAAGTAGAAGTTTGGTGAAATACAATAGTAATGCACCTTTCCATCTATGATTCGCCAAAACAAATTGATTCGCGCACAGATATCGATCTTTGATGCCAAATCTAATGGCATCACACATTTATCTTCTGCAAAATCACTAAGCTTTAAGGTTTTATCTGCACAAGAATTCCACTTTTCCATATTGAAGTACTGCTCTCGAGCAGAAACCCAAATGTTTAAATGCTTTGTCTTGAAAGTGTTTTGACGCGACGGATTATTTATTGCCTTTCGTTGCTGTGATTCAAGGTAATCGCCATAAACAGAAACATCATAATTAGGATTGGCTTTGGCTAATACTTTAGGATCTGTCCACTCATCACCATCGTCAATAGTCCAGATATATCCAAACAGCTCATCATCTGGCACTGTACCAAGCAACATGTCTTGAATACGTAAACGCAAGTCGTGACAAGGACCATCAATATTGAAACCTGATGTTGTAATAACAAACATCAATGGCTGACGACGCGCCCCCATACCTGTTTGCATTGTGTCGTACTGTGCATTTGTTTGATGCTCGTGATATTCATCAATAATTGCACAATGCGGTGACTGTCCATCAGGCGGATCGCCTACAATAGTTTCAAATAATGAGCCATCTTCAGGTATTTCAAGACTGCCAGCATTTATCTGTATTCCAGCTGCCTCAACAAAATCAGGTGAACGCACTGCCATTAATCGAGCTGGTTTAAATACTTCCCATGCTTGTTTTTCGGTGGTCGCACCAGCGTAAACCTCGCTGCCCGATTCACCATCATTAGCAAACATATTGAGAGCAACACCAGCTGCAATTGCTGACTTACCATTTTTACGAGGAATTTCCCAATAAGACTCCCTGAATCGACGGTACCCATCCTTTTTACGAACCCAGCCGAAAGTACAAGCAATTCCAAATTTCTGCCAAGGCTCTAGTCTTAGCTTCATTCTTTTCATTGCCCACTCACCTTTTGTGTGGGGCAACAATTCAATGAAAGCTATCTTTTTTTCAGCTAATTTAGGGTCAAATTTATATAAAAAATCTTTATTTTTGCTATTTTTTAAGTCATTTAAGTGGCGTTCACAGGCTAATTTAACCCATTTACATGCAGGGATTTTATTTAAAACGACTTGCTTAGCCCACTTATTTGCAATGTCAACATTCGGGAAAGCTGTCATTTAATGGCCTCACTACATGTTCATTACCTCTGCGAATGGGTTGTTCTTAGGCTTTCCACCACCACCCAATAAGCGTGTACGTGATGCAGGATCTAGACCTAACATTGAGCCAAATTGAGCGATTTGCTTTGATGCTTCATTGACAGCAGTTAAAGCTGGATTCTTAACTCTTCCTGATTCTGTTTGTAAAGTAATTCCATATAAAACAACTTCATGCTGAGCTTCACGTAAATTGTGATAAGCCATGCAAAACATTTCTACATTGTGCATATCTGTAAGTTTTAATATTTTTCTTTTTAGCAATTCTGGAATAATTGACTTCCACATTGTGACCGCTTGATCCATGTGCTCTAAGTGAAAAGGCACATCAATATCAAAAACATCATCAAAATCAGTATCGCCAGTTGCTTTGACTTTTGGCTTACGCCCTGCACCAGCTACCGCATTTCGCCCGCCCATGTCAAGACCCTCAATTTTTAATTTCGCTCACGTAAAAATGTGGTTAAGGGGGCGGTCATTTCGGCAAAAGCTTTAAACTTTTCACCTCCCCCCTCCCTTATTTGAGAATAATTCTCATTCATTTGCAGTTTTGATTTTATGGCATGAATCACACAGCGATTGAAGGTTATCAATTGAATCTGTGCCACCTTTGGCCTTATTCAATATGTGATCGACATCTGTAGCCTCAGCCAAACGTCCATCCTTTCCACACTGCACACACAGATAATTGTCACGCTTAAGTACAACTTCACGCAACTTACGCCAAGCATGACCATAGCCACGTTCTGTGGTTGATCCTGTTCGCTCAGGTCGTTTGTTCCAATTGCTGCGTTTAGATGCATGATCATCGCAATATCCTTTCTGACTGCGTGACTTAACAAGGTTGGGACAACCCCATTCACGGCATGGTCTGCTCATGGTTTGGCGCCTAATTCAATTGTGATTTCACAGCGACCTTCATAGCTATTGCCTATTGAACTAAGATTACTGGTTATAAAAGTTCTATGTTTATATTCAGCATCACCAATATCGTGTTGCCTTAACACATACTCTAAGATTGCCTGCTTTGTTTCAGCATCACTTAGATGTGCATTGATTTGCTTTTGATGTATCTCTTTAACATGAATAGCCATAGTCACCCATCCAAATACCCTGAACTCTCGCTCTCACCTTCCAAATCCAAATGCTCAAGCAAGTGATTAATCTGTGCTGCCTGTTCGTTGTTGATCTGAATGAGTTGATTGTTCTGTTCGATTACCTTGTTGCTTTGTTGCATCACTTGATTGTTGTGTTCGATTAAGCTTTTGTTCTGCTCGATCAGCTTGCACAGTAAGTCTCTGCAAACACAACCGCATTCGTTCTTTTGCTCGTTCACTTTGTTTCCTTATCCATTCTCGACGTTGTTCACAGCCTCGGCATGTCATAATCTTCACCCAATAAAAAACCTCCCGAAGGAGGTTTAGTTATTAACCAACTAACTGCTTACGAAAGGATTTATGGATCATCTCTTTTATGTCATCTTCTAAGTTGGCTTCAAATATAAGAATAATACTTGCAGATTCAAATTCAAAAGACGACTTATCATATTCTTGACCAGATAGATAAAGTTCTAGATTCCCGCTATTACTTATATCTGAGAATCCAAATTTATCTCCACAAATATTTACTAAGATATATTGTTTTGATTTCATTATTATCTCTATAATTAATTTAGAAACAATAAATTATCAAATTATCCAAGTAAGATCAATCACTCAACATAACTCTTAAATTCTTAATCTGTTCTTTTAATCGAATCATCACATTGTCTATAGCGATTAATTCGCTGTGTCTTAGACCTGATCGACTTAAGTTTTGATACTTAGACAGCTCAGCACTGCAAAGCTCTAAGTCTTTTCTAGCCTGCACTGTGTCTGTCATAGTTTCCTCTAGGCATTAAAAAACCACCGTTGAGGTGGTTTGGTTAGAATTAATCTCAACCTTTGTTTGAGCCCTTATATTGATATCCTATAACTCGAAAACCAATGAGATTACTTAAATCTCTTAGCATCTCTTGCTCATTATCAGATGGAATTAAATTGGTTGTAAGCGAGTTTTTTATGCTTTTAACATTATTATTGTCTAGATATTCCACAAGGTAATAATGATCAACACTAGGTTTGTCTAACATATGAAATCCTTATTCAAAGTAATTAAATGATTTTAATTCGTAAAATTTAATTTTCACAGTCTGCACAAACCACAAATATGCGAGTACAATTCGCGCGTTTTTAAACATCAATATGGCACGCCATGTAGGGCTCGAACCTACAACCATTGGTATAGAAAACCCATGCTCTATCCATTTGAGCTAATGGCGCATAAAAAAAGACGCCTAAGCGCCTTAATTTTAAATACGGGATAATCCCTTATTTGATCTGCCTTGCCAGTTTCTCAGCCTCGACAAACGCATCATGAAAACTTACTTTATCTGAAAACCAAAACTTATAGGTCTTGTCGCCAATTACGATTGACTGCTGAAAGTAATCATTCGGGCTTTTCTCTACAACTTGACCGCTAAGATCACCACCGATGCAAATATTCATGTGATTTCCTGTTTATCGGTGGGAGTTTAGCACTTTTGATTGGTCTAAAAAGCAAAAAGCCCACTAAAAAGTGGGCTTAATGAGGATCTTGGTTTGGACTTGCACCAAACTAAAGGTTTCCACTCGGAATTTGTTTCTATGTTTCCACCAAGTAATTGTTTACCTGCTTTAACTGGATAAGCTACAAGATCAAAAAAATACCCACGTATTGGAATAGATGGGTATGGAAATCAATTATTAAGCGTAAAAAAAAATACAATAATGATCAACAGAAGGACAAAAGCAATCATGAAAAACCAATTGATGCTCATTCAAATCCCTCCAAGAATAAGTTATTAGTACTATGAGTTACTAGAAAATAAGCTTAGTAAAAAAATACCCACTTAAGAGGTGGTCTAAGTGGGTTTAGAATCCAACTAGCTATTTACGCATAGTTTTCAACTATAACTAATATTTCATACTTTTCATTTAAACGCAAACTTTTTATTTAATTTTAGCCTTTTGTCATGCCCTGCCAAATAAAACTCACCTGCGTAAAGCATGCTATTGATTGAGCTTCGACTCAATTTAAATCTTTCTGCCATCTGATCTAGGCTTAAGCCACATACCCATTTTTCGATAAACAGGTTAATTGCTGGCTTTGCAAATTTACATATTGTCTTTGAGTGCTTTAAATCACAAATCAATTTTTCAACCTGCAGCGCTTCAAAATCACTAATTTCAATAATTACCTGTTTTGAATTAGGTCTTATCTTTGCTTCTTTCTCACGAGCTAACCAGTAAATTTGATTGATTTCAAGCTGATCAGGCTCATGCCCTCCACGCATTCGGTTAATTGAGATCCAAGCGCCATACTGCTTTAACCAGTCCTCAAGGGTAAGCTTAGACCATTCCATAATTTCAATTTTTGAATTCATTTACTCACCACTGGAATTTGTTGGAAATCGCAACGAGCCTTCTTGCTGCCTTGCTCATGATTTTTTCTTTGCTTTTCACAAATGGATTGTGTTGCATACTGAAGTTGATAGTACGCTCTTAAATTATCTGTTCGATTGTATGAATCACTATTAAAACTCACCGTCAAAACCCAAACTGTTACCCATGTAATCACTACCCTTCACCCCACTAAAAACTTGTTAATCGCTTCTTGAAACATTGAAGCCAAAATAAAAACGGTTATACAGATGTAAAGTATTGAATCGCTATTCATGTACACCTCGTAAGGCTTTTTCCAAATCTTTAATTGCATAAACTGTAGTGTTTCGAACACCTTTGTCATACAGGTCCATTTCCTTAAAGTCGGTCATTGATTCTTTTAGATCACACAAAACTTGCTCAACTGCTTTGACTTTTTTACGCTCAAGTAAATACAAGTCTTCGATTGATTCGCTAACCATCTTGTATTCATCAATATCGGCCTGTAGGTATTTCCAGCACTGATACCAAATGACCCATTTATTATTAAACTCAACTAGATATTCAGCTTCCACCTTTGAATTTAAAGCTTCATACAAGCCAAATTCGCCAATCTCACTTTTAAAAACAACGTCAGCTTTAAAAACTCCAATCCAAAACCTATTTTTCTCAAATGCTTCTCTGCATTTATCCATTAAGTCGGAATTTAAATTTTGGTCATTATTTGTCATGCTCATATCCCAACCATTTTGGATTTAAATTTCTGATTCTGATCAACGTTCGCCAACTGCTTTTGGAAATATTCTAAGTTTTCATTTGAGATGTTTGAGAAACGACTGTATTGCAATTCTGAAAACAAGAAGGTTTCACCTGTCTCTCCATCACGTACCTTTGAGGCAATAACCTCAAGCATTCCCTTAAACTGGGATTTATCCTTGTTGTAATACTCATCACGATAAAGAAATAGGATTACATCAGCATCTTGTTCTATTGCACCAGATCCACGTAAATCTGACATAACAGGTCTTTTGTTTGGTCGCTTATCAACATCACGGCTTAATTGACTAAGGGCAAATACAGGGCAATCAAACTCCATAGCGATATTTTTCAACCCCTTAGAAATCACAGTCAAACGCTCATGTTCGGATATGTTTGGGTTTAAGTGAGGTGTTGCTATCAATTGTAGATAATCAATGAAAATAGCCCCTAATGAGCCAAATTTCGCTTTGGTTTTCCTAGCATGTCGTCGTACATCAGCAAGAGTCACAACGCCATCTTTAATCTCAAATGGTGCTTGTTGCATAAGCTTCACCGCGTCTGCAAAACCTGTCCAATCATCAGGATCCATGGTACCGTTTTGCATTCTTTTTAATTCAACACTGCCCATTGCTGCGGTAATACGTCTTGAGATTTTTTTCTTTTTCATCTCAATCGATTCAAATAAGACAGGCTTAACAAGATTGGTTGCAATGTGAGTTGAGATGTTTTGGGCAAATGCTGTTTTGCCCATACTTGGACGCGCTGCAACAATGACTAAATCACCATTTTGAATTTCACCAATTTTATTATCAAGTGCAATGAAACCAGTATTCACACCACGTACTGCATAAGTTCCATCCATCTTCTCAATCTGTATTTTGTTAACCTCGTCATAGAGATCAACCAATGAGTTAATTAATGGTTCTGGATCATCATCACTGGTAGCGGTACCAATATCGCTCAAAACACTATTTGCCTTTGCGATTGCGTCATCTGCCTCACCATTACTCAAATCATTGGCAATCTTCTGAATGCGAATAGCAGCCTCTCTGAGCTGTCTACGAGTTGCCAAGTCTTGCAATGTTTTCAAGTAAGACGAAACATTGTTGCTCAGTGTGACTGGTGCATTCTGGAATAAATCCAAAATGTATTTTTCGTTTACGCCCTGTTTTTCAGTGCCTAATGTTTTCAAGGAAGTCATGATTGTGACTTCGTCAATCGGTTCACCCTTTTCGTGAAGTTTTTTCATAGCACGAAATAAAACAACATGGGTTTGGATGGTGAAAATTGACTCGTTTGTCTGTGAAATTAATTCACAACACTCCCGGTATGTGAACAACGAAACCAAGAAAGCCAATTCGCAAGCTGGATCGGACAACTGGTCCTCAGTCACTCCCGAAATGTTAAATTGGGTATTCACTTACCACCTCCCAGACCTTGGCCATACTTCACAGGTATTGGTTTGATTTCAGGTGGTGGTATTAAATCTTGTTCTTCAGCAGGTTGATCATCAGGTGTTTGGTTATACAGACGTGGATCACGCTTAACCCATTTCACAAAATTTGAATACATCTGATTTGATCTAATTGATCCAGATTCAAGTTTGGTTTGGTAGTAAGCGTTTATCTCGGGCAAGATTTGATTAATCAATTCAGGTGTCATTGGCATCAAACCAGATTGTTTTAACCAGTCATTGAGTTGTTTTACATCAGGTGTCCAAACTTTTAAAACTTGATCAAGAGAATTTTCCTGATTTTCATTTTTTGGATTTTTTTCGTGTGTGAGGTTTTCACTCTCACAATCAGGATTCAGTTTAAAGGATTCAGGAATCAGGTTAAGGGAATCAGGAATCAGGGCGTTTCTTACTGGTATAGAAACAGTTTCATAACTGTTATCATCCTGCTCAATAACATTGTTAAAACTGTTCACATTAGTTTCATAACTGTTATTTATGTTTGGGTGAGTAGCCTGTTCAGTTGAATTTATGGGATTTTCACCATAAAAATCATTAAGTTGATCTTTAGTTAATAGTATCGGCTTACCAATGACTAACTTATTTTTTGGGTTACGTTTGTAGACTGTGTACATGCCATTTTGATCAGGAAGGTCACTATCCTTTTCCAGTCCATGCGGTTTTTGATGTTTTGAAAAGTTTATTATCTGGATAACATCAGTTCCATCACAGTTATATAACGCTATAAAACCTAGTTTAGAAATGTTCAATAACTGTTCTGAAACGTTTATTTCATCTGCTGGGAAAAGTGACATTTTGATTTTTTTGGCACGATTCTCTAAACGTCCCTCACGATCTGCTAATGTCCAAAGTCCAATAAACAAAAGTCGAGCCTCGAACGGCAATTCAACTAGATCTTCATTTGAGAAAAATGAAGGTTTGATATTTCGTGATCTAGCCATTACAACTTTCCTTTCGCTTCAATCATTTTTCTGTGTGCTGACTTAAATCGATTAAGCAATCCAAACTCAGCCCTGTTTCTTTCCAGATCCTCAAGGATGTCACCAATGAATGCGCCCTCACCTGGTTTGCATTTTCTCACCACACCCAGAGCATTCTGTAGTTCAATCTCAATTGTGCGAAATTCCTCTAAAGCATCCGCATAAGCATCATGATCAATCCACCATTGGTCATCATTTGCATTGTCTAAATCTTGTGCTAATATCGGTTTATTCATTTTGGTTTGCTCCAAATGACAAACCGCCTCTGTGTCAGCAGATGGCGGTTTAATTTTTTGATAAGTTGATTTCTTCAAGCTCACGTAAAGATGGGCAAAGGTCAGAAGCTTTAAACTTTCCCTCAGTCACTTTTTGAGCACGAATAGCCACCTTCTCGGACATATTTTTAGTCCCATTCACCCATCCAGAAACCGAAGGTTGTTTTACCTGAAGTGCCGTTGCTGTGTTTTCTTGCCCTTTAAAGTGGTCAACAAGCATCTGAAATAGATTTATTTTGACTTCGCTCATAGTCATATCCTTTAGTAGATATAATCAATATTATAACTATAGTTATTTTTAGTCAATTATTATAGTTATCTTATTTCCTTGACTAAATATAACCAAGGTTATATATTTACATAAATTTATTTGCGGTGATTAATAAATGTCTCTTAGCGAACGCTTAAAAGAAGCAAGAAAGAAAGCTGGTAAAACTCAAGCTGAGGTTGCTGAGGCAGTGAAAATTTCTCAACCTGCATACCAAGCCTTAGAGTCTGGAAGAAATCAAAAATCTGCATTTCTTCCAATGATTGCCAAATTCCTTGATGTTGATACTTATTGGCTAACATCTGGTGAAGAGCCAAAAAAGCTAAAAACTTTGAGCATTGAGGATATTAGAAAAAAATTTTCAACCCCTACTTCAGAGCTCACTGATTTAAATTTGGGAGTTGGGACAAATGATGATGATGATTTTGCCCCTGAAGGATTCGTCGCAATTGATTACTACCCTGAAATTAGAGCAAGTGCCGGTAATGGTTATATAAACCTTGAAGATACTAGTCCTCATAAGATGTTTATACCCACTTTTGATGTTTTAAGTTTTGGAGCAAGCGCCCCACATTGCAAAATATTTAATGTGGATGGTGAAAGCATGATTCCAGAGCTTTACCCGGATCAAAAAGTTTCAGTGGATATGTCAGCAAAAAAGATATATGACGGTGAAATTTATGCATTTACTAAAGGAAGTGAGCTAAAGATTAAAATCCTATTTAACTGGGGTGAAGAGGGGCAAGGCGGCTTTAGAGCAGTTTCACGCAATCCCGATAAAGTGCGTTTCCCTGATGAGTATTACTCACCTGCCCTAATAGAATCTGAAAATATTAATATTGTTGGACAATATTGGATGAAAATTGACATGCGAAAAGTAAGACGATGATGCAAGTAAAACCCCTTTAAACGAGGAATAAATAATGATTGCAAAACTAAATAAATCTAAAACTGCACTAACAATTAATCGCCAAGATTTTAAATTGGCTTTAGCTAAAATTGGTGCAAGTATCGATAAACAAATCGCCTCACTTAAAAAAGCCAAGCAAAGTTATGATCCTGCTGATATGGCGCGAGAAGTGATTGCTGAAGCTAATATCTTTGAAGCAATTATTGAAGGGTTTAACGAAGCTGAGGAAACTAATCTAAAGCTTGCTGACATAACCAATCTTGATGCAGCTCAAGAGTGGATAGATGAATTTTTAGAAAAATACTCTGAGAAATAAAATTAAAGTAATATTCTTGGTTAAAAAACTAACCTTCAACCCGACTCTGTGTCGGGTTTTATTTTGTCTACTTATTGTAAAAATTACAATTACAATAATATTTTATAACTAAAGTATTGACTATTAAAATAACCATAGTTATATTTATAACAAGAAACACAAAAAGCCCCACACTGTGGAGCTAATTTTAAAACTTAATGCTTTTCTCTGTTACCTACCAAAATTCCAGAGATGCATTGTTATAACTGGTGATTTATTATGAACCAAAACACAAATATTAGTCAAGTTCGTGATTCAAGCTCACTTGCTTTACTCGCAAAGAAATTTGATGAAACTTATAATGAGCAAGAGATTCCTTTAAAAGCTCTTTCGTTTTCAGCAACACTTAAAGAAATTGAAAGCCTATTTGATCCTGATTGCACTCATCTTCCTGATGGTGTACGCAAACCAACCCGATTAAGCCTTATTAATATTGCGTCCTTGCTACTTTTCAAAGTTGATCTGTTTGTTGCTGAGTTGAGTGAATCTGAGCTTAATAATGAAGATATTGAGTCGATGATGACCATTGTCCATGATCTATCTTTTGCTTTGAATGCTCTAGAAGCAACAATAATGGCAGACCACCTTGCAGCTGCTTTCGCACGTGGAATTTATCTTATTAGTGAAGATCTTATTAGGCTTGTAAAAAGTATTCCTGACCTCCTTAAAGCAATTGTTAAGGAGAATGGAAATGTCTAAGTCTCCTTTAAAAACCGTCGCAATTGACGATTTGCAATTTGCAAATGTTGTTGCTCGTCAAGACCTTGTTTGGGTTGTTAATATTCTTGAGGATATTAAACACAAGGTTAAGAACATTAAAGACGAATGTGTGAAAAAAGGTGTACCTCCTTACACGTTCAATAACCTTGAAACGTTCCTTGATCTCAATCATTTTACGATGCAAAACCGCTGTGATTATTACGATCAGGAATTGGAAGAAATTGGATTGAAAATTGATGCTTTGAGCAAAGGAGCATCGAAATGAGATTAGATATTTACGATGTTATCGAAGATGAAATTAAGCGTTGCAAAAATATAAATCACGCACTTGCTGATCTTTACACTCAAATCAGGTCAACTCAAGAGCTCGTTGATAATGATGGTCTTTATTTTACAAGTTCTTTTATATCGTTTGCGGTCGTAGAGCAATTAGCTAACTGCAACTTGGATAATCTAAGGAATTTATTAAAAAAATTAGAGTTAGAAGGTGGCCCAAATGACTGACCTTTCTAACTTACCAATCAAAACTAAACAACTGGCTTTTGTTTTGTGGCTTCACAAGATTGGTTATAAAGGCGTTATAAGACCTTGTGGAACTTTCGAGTTTCAATGCCACGTTGTTAATAAACGCTTCCCACGGAACGTGAAAATCGTTCCGAACTGGGGATTCAACAAACCAGCTAAGCAGTTGTATGCAGAATTTTTAGAGCATTTGAGGGCCCCAGAATGAAAAGATTAATTTTGCCTTGGATCTTATTGCAATCAGCTTCAATTTGTTCAGCTAAAAATGACCCACGTAAATACTTAAATGGTGTCACTTTAATTGATGGCCATGTTGTGGCTACAGATGCAGAACGTGTTTTTTACTGCAAATATGATGAATTACCAAAACTTAAAAAGCCTTTAACTATCCCAATTAAGGCAATTAAAAACCTCGAGAAAAAACTAGATAAAACACGCTCAAGTTGTTTTGTAGAAGTTGTGCATCATGTCGATGGTTTGGCTTTGAATGTAATTGATATTGATCCAGAGGTATTTACCCCTGTTGAATCTATATTCCCTACTGAATGGCACCACATGATCCCTCAAGATGATGGAATGCAATACAAAGGCGCATCACCCCATTTTCAATGGCGTCACATGGTTGATTTTCAAAAGATCAACAAGCTATTAGGTGCAATAAATCCCGATGACACTTATTTAAAACCAACAGGCTTAGAAACCCCTGCTCATGTTTATTTTTATGGCAATGATTATTCAGGTGCCAAGGGTTTGATTATGCCAATTAATGGACGGAGTGAAGCGTAATGAAGTTTAAGAAAACTATTGAACTCCAATACGACAATCTTAAAGCTACTGCATTGTGCAAAGCTAAAACAGATGTGCGTTTTTACCTTACTGGTGTTTATGTGGGTGATGGTTTTATAGCTGCTACTAATGGACACATGGCTTTGCTTTGTAATGAACCTGATTCAGTTGGTATGGATGTAATCATACCAGGTGATGCAATCGATTCGCTAATTCGCAAAGTTGGCAATAAAAGCAAAATCAAAACCACCCTACTGCACCAGATTGATGATGAATTTTGGTGCTTAAACCACGGCGGAAATTTTGAGATGTTTAGGCTTATTGAGGGGAAATATCCTGATATTAAGCGTGTTGACATCCCAAAGCCTACAGAGATCCAATTTAAGTTTTACCCAAAGTTCAACCTTGAATATTTGAGTATATTCCAGAAAGTAGCAAAAGTTTATAAACAGGCTTTCCCTTCTTTTTACCCAACAACTGAAAATCATAGTGCATATGTAGAAATTACAAATGATGTTCACGGCATTTTGATGCCTTGCAGGATTTAGGAGAGATTGCATGAATGCTATTACTTTCTCAGATAAAGCCAAGCAACAGACTTTAACCATGTCTACTCGCTTGATTGCAGAGTTGACAGGTAAACGCCATCCAGATGTAAAACGTGATTGCGAAGTGATGTTTGCTGAACTGAATTTAGATGTGAGCAAATTTGCTCATATCTATTTGGATAGCATGAACCGACAACAAACTGAATACTTATTGCCTAAAGATTTGGTTGAGACGCTCATCACTGGATACAACATTAAATTACGTTATCAAGTTATACAGCGATTGCATGAGTTAGAAAATCAGGCACCCAAAGAATTAAGCCGGTTAGAAATTTTGCAAATTGCTTTGCATGCGGAAGAGGAAAAACAGGCGCTACAGGGGCAAGTACAGCTTCTTGAACCAAAAGCACAAGCGCTTGATACCCTCGCTAATACCGAGGGCACATACAACATTCGTGAATGTGCTAAAACAATTGGTATTGGTGAGCGCAAGTTAGTCGATTTATTACTTAGAAAGAAATGGATCTATCGCGAGGAAAGCGGTCGTCTACAGCCATATGCCACCAAACGTGCTGAAGGTATTTTTATAAATCGACCTTCACCCGTTGTTACTAACAAGTATACAGGTGAAGAACAAGTTCATTTACATATGCGCATAACTGCTTATGGATTAACAAAAATCGCTGAATTGGTAAATAATTTTTTTAGTGAGGGTGGTGTGGAATGAATATATTAAAGGAACAATTAGACCATGCGCACGGCGTAGCTGAATTGGCGACCAGTGTAATTTCAAGCCTTATCGCTTTGCTTGAGTCTCAAGAGATAGATATTTCGGATGTTGAGTGTTAAGTTCGTACTGAGGATAATCAACAAGTGGGAAATAAGATCACATTGCGCCAGCTCACAAATGTCGTGCTGGATGAACTTGGCAAGGTTAAAGCATTGGATGGTGTGGAATGAGTAGACAAACAAAACTTTCTAAAATGACAGAAGAAGAAAAACTTCTGGCCACAAAGATATTTTGGGAATCTCCAAGTGATGCAACATTCCCACCGACCACAGTTGCCCTAGTCTTTAACGTGTCTATACAGTGGCTGCAGTTAAAACGTTGCGAAGGTGGAGGTATTCCTTTTACCAAAGGATTGCGTAAAATTTCATACACTAAAGGTGATGTTGTTAAATATTTCGAAGGTCAAAAACTTTCAAATACAATCTAATTTCAAAAGGAGGTCTAACCTCCTTTTTTATACCCTTCAAAAACTATGTCTTCAACTTCTTGCATGGCCAACCTTAGCTTTTTATCACTAATCTGAATATAACCCTCTGTTACATCACCTGAAACCGTATGATTTAATAATCTCTTAATGGTGTACTGACCGTAATCAAGATTTTCAGCTATGGTCCCGAATGTTCGTCTAAGGTCGTGGAAAGTGAATTCAATACCTGTTTCATCAATTATTTTTTGTTTAGCTTCAAATAAATTCGTTGTATAGCCTTTTTTCTTAGCCTTAGGAGAGGCAAAAACATATTCATTAAACTTTTGCTCATCCCTTTTTTTCATTATCTCCCAAAGGCGCTCCCCCATAGGTAATGTATGAACTTCACCATTCTTAGGATCATTTGAAGTTATCCAGCCATATTTTAAATCTACAGCATCCCATTTCAGCGTTTGACATTCATCACGGCGAAACCCAGTTAAGATTAAAGTAATAAGAAAATCTCTAACTGTATTACGCTCTTGTCTTAAGGCGGTAAAACTCATCACAGCATTAATCCAATCAGGCAACTGTTCTTGTTTCACGTAACCTTTTCGACGTTTAATTTTATTCCATGTTCTTTTAGCTTTAAGCGTTGCTACTGGATTAACAGCAGTAATTATGGATTCATCTTTGGCATCAAGAAAATGCTCTATAGAAAAGTTGAAAATTGCCCTAAAAACCGCCATTGCTAGATTTGCTTGAGCAGGACTTTTTTCTGTTAATTCAGTGTATTTCTGTTGCACCTGAATTCTAGATATATCCCCAATTTTAAGTTTTTTCCAATCAGCTAAATAATCATTAACAACCTTGTCATAATCTTTAAGTGTTCTAGATTTTAATGTTCTATTCTTAAGGTATTCGTTATAAGCAATATCAAGAGTGGGATGCTGTCTTGACACGTTTAAAATATGTTCATTTTGCTCACGTTCAGCCTTTTTTTCTTCATTTGGATTGTAACCTTGTGCCATTTGAGAAAGCAGGCCTTGTGCTAAAATTCGCGCCTGTGATAGTGTTAAATTGCCATGTAGACCAATAGTAGAACGTATTGCTTTGCCTTTGACCTTTTTTTCAACAATATAGGTCTTACAAGTTGAATTAACTCGTACAGCAAATCCAATAAGTTCACTATCTCTGTATATACCTGGTTCGCTTAGGGCATCAATTGCAGTTTTAGTGAATTTTATGCGTTTTGAACTAGACATTGTTTAACCCCTATTAAGCAATAACTAACACTAGTAAGCAGTATACATTCTAGTCTACTATGCGTCTACTTTATGATATTTTTAATTTAATTAAACTTTTCATAAACAATTTATAATCACTAACTATTTGATAGATATGCAATAAACAACACAGGAATGCATAGCAACATGAGTAATAAATTCGAATTCCAAATCCGTGTATATATCGAAGATACAGATGCTGGCGGTATCGTATACCATGCCAATCATATCCGCTTTATGGAACGTGCACGGACAGAATGGCTACGTGCATCTGGTATTGACCACTATTGGCATCAAAAAGATTACAATTTTGTCGTGCATAAAATTGCATTGAAATATTCTCGCCCTATACTCATGGACGATCTTATTACTGTTACAGCAAGTGTAGTTTCATGTAAAGCTTCGTCATTTGTGTTGCAACAGAATATATATCGTGGTGAAATCATGCTTGCTTCTGGCGAGGTAGAGTTGGCATGTTTAAGTACAGATATGAAACCTCGTAGAATTCCTGACGAAATCCGTGATTTAATTCTTCGAGAATTAGCTCACGAATAAAAAATACTTTTGGCACATGTAACTATGGCAACACAACTAGAATCTTCTTTACACATCTCTGATTTAATTTTACAAGCGAGCCCTGTGGTTCAATTGGTGATGCTAATCTTAGTACTCGCATCCGTTTTTAGTTGGTATTTGATTGCCAAGTTGCATATGGGCTATAAGAAAGCACATCAAGGCGATGAGCATTTCCAAAAAATCTTCTGGTCTGGTGCTGAACTCAATACCTTATATAACAATGCTCAGCTTAATTCTAAGCGAAACGGTTTAGAAGATATTTTCTATCAAGGTTTAAGTGAGTTTTTAAAACTTAAAAAACGCCATGCAGAAACTGCATCGATGATTGAAGGTACTGAACGTATCTTGCGTGTAGGACTCAGTCGTGATCAAGGCCGTTTAGAGCAAGGCTTAAGCTCTCTCGCCAGTATCGGCTCTGTCGCACCTTATATTGGTTTATTTGGTACTGTTTGGGGCATTATGAGTGCATTCATTGGCTTAGCTCAGGTTGAACAAGTTACCTTAGCCACTGTTGCACCAGGTATTGCTGAAGCATTAATTGCAACTGCGATTGGTTTATTCGCTGCAATACCAGCGGTATTAGCATTTAACCATTACACAGCAAAAGGCGAAGAAATTTATTCAGATCGAGCATTATTTGCAGAAGAAATGGTGGCGCTATTACAACGTCAGTCTGTGGGAACTACACAGGAAGATGAATAATGACAATCCAACGTTCTGGGCGTTTTGAACGCGTCAAAAAACCTTTAAAAAGTGATATGAATGTCGTTCCATATATCGATGTCATGTTGGTTTTATTGGTTATTTTTATGGTGACAGCACCCATGATTACCACGGGTGTTAAAGTTGACCTACCTCAAGCAAACAATAATCCGATTCAATCTGAAGACCGACCAGCCATCGTAACTTTAGAAGCAGATGGTTCGATTAAACTTGAAGACAAAAACCATAAAAATGAGGTTTTAACTTTAGATGAGTTGAAAACCGTACTTACAGAAAATCAGCAACAAGCTCAAGCAAATAACAAGCAATTGAGTGTCTTGATCAATGGTAGTGAATCACGCCCTTATGGTGAAGTCATGAAACTCATGTCTACACTGCAAGATGCTGGTTTAAGCCAAGTGGGTTTACTGACAGAGTCTGTAAAGTAAGTTATGAAAAATATTCAAAAGCCACAATCTAAAGAAAAAGCGATTGCACTTGGATTTACCCTAGGTATTCATGTGGTGGCGATTACTGGCTTACTTTTTCTCGGTTTAAGTCAACCACCTGAGCCACCCAAGCAAATTAAAACCATTTTAATTAAGCCTGAAGATTTACCACCACCTGAGCCCAAGCCCTTAGTCGAAACTGATGCCACTGAAACGGCAGATAGCAAGGTTGCAGAAAATACTCAGCAAACAGCAGAACCTGATCAAACAGCACCAGAAATTCCAACTGAAGCAAATAATCCCCCTGATACAAAGGCTATAGAAGCACAAAAAGCTGCCGAACAGGCCAAGGCAGCTGCATTAGAACAGCAATTGGCTATGGTAGCGGCTAAAG
The DNA here is from genome assembly GCF_058242925.1 of Acinetobacter sp. LipI_19. NCBI lineage: Bacteria > Pseudomonadati > Pseudomonadota > Gammaproteobacteria > Moraxellales > Moraxellaceae > Acinetobacter > Acinetobacter sp. LipI_19. Next base: position 926,624 of record NZ_JBZAYK010000001.1, on the reverse strand, counting down.
CAGTACAAGAAAAAGCCTTAAAACTTTCTCAAGCTAAAGCAGATGCTGCGGAAAAAGCCAAACATGAGGCAGCTGAAAAAGTAAAGCAGGCTAAAAATGCTGCTGAGAAAGCTAAGGCTGAGGCTGAAGCAAGATCTAAAGCAGATGCAGCAGCTAAGGCCAAGCAAGAGGCGCTTCAAAAAGCCAAAGCCGATGCTGTTGAAAAAGCTAGACTCGCAAGACTCAATGCCGAAGCAAAAAGCAAAGCAGAAGCTGCTGAAAAAGTCAGAAAAGAAGCCGCAGATAAGGCCCAACAGGCTAAAGTCGATGCTGCTGCAAAAGCCAAGGCAGATGCTGCTGAAAAAACCAGAGCGGATGCTAATGCAAAAGCTAAAGCAGACGCTGCTGCAAAGGCTAAAGCTGATGCTAATGCAAAAGCCAAAGCGGACGCTGCTGCAAAGGCTAAAGCGGATGCTAATGCAAAAGCCAAAGCGGACGCTGCTGCAAAGGCTAAAGCGGAGGCTAATGCAAAAGCCAAGGCAGATGCTGCTGAAAAAGCCAAAGCGGATGCAAAAGCTAAAGCAGATGCCGCTGCAAAAGCCAAAGCGGATGCTAATGCAAAAGCCAAGGCAGATGCTGCTGCAAAAGCCAAGGCAGATGCTGCTGCAAAAGCCAAAGCAGATGCGGACGCAAAACGTAAAGCTGATCTAGCACGTGAATTAGATGAAGAAAAAGCCTCTGCTGCTGAAAAAGCAAAAGAAGCTGCTGCAAATAAAAAGGCAGAAGCGAGAAAAGTTGCATCTTCTGCGAAAAAGGACTTCGAAAGTAAAGTTCGGAATGCTTGGCGTATGCCGGCTGGCTCAACAGGTCAAAAGGCATCAGCTCGTGTCACACTAACGGATAGCGGTTCTGTGGCCTCGATTATTGTCAATGCATCAGACCCAGATGTAAAAGCAAGTGTGGAACAAGCAGTTCGTAATGCTGCACCTTTCCCAATGCCATCTGATCCAGATGCAAGACGCGAAGCTCGAAGTTTTAGTGCAAATTTTACAGTGAAATAATCTTAAAATTACACCCTGTCTTGGCAGGGTGTAATTTAATGCAAGAACAATCACTTGGAAAAATCAAATGCGAGTTAAATCCATACTTCTAGCAATTTCATTATTTATTCCAACTGCATTTTTATTTGCAAATAAAATAGAACAACAAAAAATACTTGAAGTAAATACGCAACAACGCCCACCTTCTGCGTCATACGAAAAAAAACCGTCTGTACCAACAACGGAAGCATTACTTCAACAAAGTCAAATGGCTCAGCGGATAAATACCGCTAGAGTCAATCGAATTGTTAAAAAGTTAAGAAATTTAACAATTATCCAAGAAAATGCCAATGTTATTATTTACTTAGATGACAGCGGAAATGTAAAAAATATTTTAATCACAGGACAGTACAGCGAAGCTTTTTCAAACGCAATCAAAACAGCGATTCAACAAGCAGCGCCTTTTGAAGTGTCTAAACAGTCATCGCTCAATCAACTATTAAAAGTGATTCGCATCAAATTTCGTGTTGAATAAGTCCATATTCAGCATGAAATAATATATTTTAATGACAGGAACAATGACATTAGTTGTCAAGTCTTTTAAAAAAGCAATTTTTAAAGCTACACCATTTGCAATACCCAAAAAGATCAAGCCGAAATTCATTTATGTAATAAATTTGAATTTAATTTTTTTAGTAAATCTTTTCAATGATAATCTTTTGTTCACAATTACATGCTTTATATAGATTAAAATCATGTCTTTGTGCTACAAAGCTAAGCATAGTTAAAAATTGATATTTGAGTACATGAAGTCCAATGAAAATCATGCCTAAACATCTATTAGGATTCGCAATTATTGTTGCATTTAGTCCAGCATTGATTACAACATCATATGCACAATTGCAATTAGAAATTGCCAAAGCACCTGAGTCTGCGCCTAAAATTGCCATCATTCCATTTAGTAATGATCAATCTATCTACCCTATTGTTGAACAAGATTTAAATCGCTCTGGGCGCTTTACCAGTTCATCAAAAAATCTTCCTGCAACTGCAAACATAAATAATATAAATGCAGAAGCATGGAAAGCGGCTGGGGTTCCTTATGTGGTTTTAGGTGACTCTAAAACAAATGCAGATGGTTCATTGGCAGTACATTACCAACTCTATGATGTTGAAAAGCAGAAATTCCTATTAAATGAATTACTTTCAATCCCCTCATCACGTGTGCGTTCTGCGGCACATATGATCAGTGATGCAATTTATCAAGCGCTTACAGGGATTCAGGGTGACTTCACCGGACGTATTGCTTATGTGTTACGTAATCCTGCAACACCCGATAATCGCTATACCTTACAAATTGCAGATACCGATGGTGAGCAACCTAAAACAGTATTAAGTTCAAGAGACCCGATTCTCTCACCTGCTTGGACACCAGATGCGAAAAAAATTGCATATGTTTCATTTGAAACCAAGCGTCCTGCTATTTATATCCAAGATTTAGCGACAGGTGCACGTGAAAAACTCGCTGCATTTCGTGGTTTAAATGGTGCGCCAAGTTTCTCTCCAGATGGTAAATCAATGCTGTTTACTGCATCTATGCATGGAAATCCTGAAGTTTATCAAATGGATTTAGATTCACGCCAAGTGAAGCGCATGACCAACGATAGCGCAATTGACACAGAAGCACGTTATGCTCCGGATGGAAAATCATTTATTTTCACATCTGACCGTGGTGGATCAGCACAAATTTACCGTTATAGTTTTGATGATGGCTCTACTAAGCGTTTAACTTTCCGTGGTGCATTTAATGCACGTGGTACATTAAGTGCCGATGGTAAATATGTGGCTTTGGTACACCGCCCTTCTGGTAGTAACTACAAGGTTGCCATTCAAGAAATTTCTACAGGTATCACCAATATTTTGACACCAACAAGTTTAGATGAATCACCAAGCTTTTCTCCAAACGGGCAAATGGTGGTTTATGCAACACGTGAGGGTAATCGTGGCTTATTGGCAATCATGTCTACAGATGGTCGCTTCCGCATGAACCTACCAAGCGAACAAGGTGAAGTACGTGAACCTGCGTGGGCCCCTAAGTAATTTAATCAAGATGTAAATCACTTATTTAAAATTGAAATACCGGAGATCAACATGAAGTCAATTCAATATCTAGCTTTACCCTTATTAGCAGCAAGCTTGGTGATGACAGGTTGTGCAAGCCGTAAACCTGCTGCCACTGTAGAATCAGGAACCAATCCAAATAGTGCGACGACAGTAAATACCAGTGGTTTAAGTGAAGATGCTGCTTTAAATGCACAAAATTTAAATGGTGCTTCATCTAAAGGCGTGACTGAAGCCAATAAAGCATTTTTAGCAAAACGTGTGGTACATTTTGATTATGACAGTAGTGATCTTTCCAATGATGACTACCAAACACTACAAGCACATGCGCAGTTCTTAATTGCCAATGCCAACTCTAAAGTGGCATTAACAGGTCATACAGATGAACGTGGTACGCGTGAGTACAACATGGCTTTAGGTGAGCGTCGTGCTAAAGCTGTTGAAAGCTACCTGATCACCAATGGTGTTAAAGCAAACCAATTAGAAGCAGTAAGCTACGGTAAAGAAATGCCGATCAATGCTGGTCATGATGAAGCTGCTTGGAAAGAAAACCGCCGTGTTGAAATCAACTACGAAGCTGTTCCTCCTCTTTTGAAATAATGCCAAAGTTACATTATTAAAATAGACCATAAAAAATGCCCAATTGAATTGGGCATTTTTACCAGAAGTTATTCTTATTCAGCGCTTTCCCATTTCAAGATAAAGACCAGATTTAGTAAGGTAAATTAAGAAAACTTCTTACCATGTTCAAGGTGATTTATATTAATAACGCCATTTCTTAAGTATTTTCTCATTAAATAACACAATAAACCTTTCTTCTGCCCATTCATCCACTTCATCTGGATGCGCTTCAGCAAAAAACTCAGACTGCACTAAAATCAAACAACCTTTAATATAGTCATCCACGCAGTCCAGTATTCTACTTAAATAAGGCATATCATCATGATCAAAGAAATAGATTTCTTTGATCATGAAAGCAAAACATATTGCCATTACCAAGATAATCACTAAATGTAATCAGATGAGGTAAAACTGCTAAATCGACCTGACTAAATTCAGGCGCATATTGCGGCGCATTTGCCCAAATATCTTTTAAGTAGCCAATATCATCAAATTGCTGCAATTGTTCACCAATATCAGCAATCCCAAAGTGTTGATAGAAGATCTTTAAAGATTCAGGTAAGCGACAATTTAAACGCTGTTCAAGTTTTAAAATTTTCTCATCATCAATTGCAGGTGCGATCTCATCATTATTTAAATCAGCAAGAGATTCTAAAATTAGGTGAGTTTTAACTTCCCACCCCGGTTCACCAATTTTATTAAACGGAATGATAATGTCTGTTTTGTGATCAATCTCTATCATGAAGATTTATTGTTCGGAATGAATATGAAATAAATAGAAAAAGCGCTCATATCGCAATGAACGCTTTTATTGATTAAGCCTTTGACTCATCTGGCTTGGGGCTTTGCATAGATTCAATCATGTCATGCTTATTGAATTCCTTGAATTCAGGCTTAGCTTCGTAATTCTTCCATGCTTCTTTCACTTTTTCAGCACTAATATCTTTTAAATCAATGCTTTCATTTGGAGTCGGAGTCGCTTCAAACTTTGTCGTTGTCATGTCAGTGCTCCTATACGCTATTGTACGTATATTCAACATAACACTTTCTAAAATACTTTCAAGGGTAATTTCACGACAAATAACACAGGATAATTTCTATTTTGAGCTGAACTCATCTAAAATAGCCTCCATTATTTGGTTTGTAAAAATTTATCGCTTTTGGAGCACCTCTGATATGTCATATCGCACCCTATCCCAATATTTAGAACAACAACAAGGGAACCTAACACCTGAACTTGCCAATGTGATTGAAACAATTGCCAATACCTGCAAAACCATCGATCAGGCTTTACAGAAAGGTGCTTTAGCTGGTGTCTTGGGGAGTGCACAACATGAAAATGTACAAGGTGAAGAGCAAAAAAAACTTGATGTGATTTCAAATGATTATTTGATTGATGCTTTAAAAGCCAATCCAAATGTAGGTGGACTCGCATCTGAAGAATTAGATGAATTTACCCCAGCTCAAGAAAATGGTAAATATTTGGTTTTATTTGATCCATTAGATGGTTCAAGCAATATTGACATTAACATGTGTGTAGGAACAATTTTTTCTATCCTTCCTGCGCAAAATGCCGTAACGCAAGCTGAGGACTTCATGCAAGCAGGGATTCAACAAGTTTCAGCAGGTTATGTACTTTATGGCCCATCGACAATGATGGCTTTGACCGTTGGTGCGGGCGTTGTGTTCTTCACTTACGACCCTGAAGAAAAGCAATTCTTACTCACTTCTGAAAATATTCAAGTGGCTGCGGATACCAAAGAGTTTGCGATTAACTCTTCAAACCAACGTCATTGGGAAGCGCCTGTAAAACGTTATATCGATGAACTACAAGCAGGTAAAACATCTATACGTGAAAAAGATTTCAATATGCGTTGGGTGGCGTGTATGGTGGGTGATATTCATCGTATTTTATGTCGTAGCGGTATTTTCTTATATCCATACGATACTAAAGATCCTAAAAAAGCAGGTCGTCTACGTTTAATGTATGAAGCCAACCCAATGAGTATGTTAATGGAACAAGCTGGCGGCGCATCGACTACTGGTCGTACACGTATTTTAGAGATTCAACCGACTGAGTTACATCAACGTGTTCCTGTTATCATTGGTTCTAAGAATGAAGTTGAGCTTGTTACCAGCTACCACAACTAATTCTTCTCTTTTCTTACTCTCTATTTAGGGAGTAACGCCAGCTAGGGTCTGTTGCAATTTCTTTATAGAATGATCACAGACCCTACTTAATTTTTTGGACGTACTCTCCCATGCCTACAATTTTCCTTGAATCAAAAGATAATCCCAAAATTAAACATCTCAGAGGTTTAATTGAACAAAATACTTACCGTAAAAAACAAGGACAAACTGTACTTGAGGGAACGCACCTTACGCTTGCATGGTTAGAAAAAGGTCGAAAAATTAATTCAATTTTCACCACTGAACATGCCTTAGATCATGAAGATTTAGGTAGTATCCTTGACCAATATCAAGGTATTGTGTTTGTGGTCGGTGAATCTTTATACAAGGATTTAAGTACCCTTGGAACCAGCCTTGCATGTCTAGCCATTGTGGATTTACCGAGTTCAACTCAGGCACTGAACTTTACTGAAGACACGCTAATTCTTGAAAATGTCCAAGACCCAGGCAATGTAGGTACATTACTCAGATCAGCGGCCGCTGCGGGTATTGAACAAATTGTCTGTACCAAAGGTTCCGCATCATTATGGTCACCACGGGTATTACGTGCTGGTATGGGGGCTCATTTTTCATTACAAACTTATGAAAACGTGATCCTTGAAGACTTACTCAAGCAATTTAAAATTCCTGTGTATGTCACCAGTTCACATCAGGCAGAGAGTCTTTACACTAAAAACCTACGCAAACAATGTGTTTGGATTTTAGGTAACGAAGGTCAAGGCGTTTCAGATTTCGCCCTTAAACGCGCAGAAGCCGTATCTATTCCACAACCTGGTGGTCAAGAATCACTCAATGTTGCCGTTGCTGGATCGATTTGTTTCTTTGAAATGGTTAGACAACGACTATAAGGTTAATTTATTTTAAATATTGCCCGTTATTGGAAAAAATCATTTAAACTGAAAAAAATAATTGATTTACATGTCAACCCAAACCATTTTTTTAACGTTATATAGGTATGAAGTTAAAATAATGGTGGGTACCCATGACGGGATTTTCCATCTCTATGGACTTAGCACCAAAGAAGTCACAGTCTGAAACAGCAAGTGCTCAAACGAGTACGAGTGAACAGCGCCTGCGTTTTTTCATGCAGGACGTGACGGGTCGTGCCTTAGTGATGATGGAAAATGCAACCCAAGGTCACAATGGGATTGCGATGGATTTGGTTCAGGAAGCGTTTATTTCCTTACATAAAGCTTATGCAGATAAATCTACTGAAGAATGGTATCCACTGTTCTATACAATTTTAAATAACAAATTACAAGATTGGCGACGTAAGGAAGCACGACGTGCTTCTCCATTTTCGTTATTTCGAAAAATTGATTTAGATTCTGATGATGAAGAGGCAATGGAAATTGTGGATGAATCCACACCCAATCCACTTCAATTTCTAGATCAAGATGTCACCGTTGAGGAAATTCAAGAAGCCATTAGCCGCCTCCCGGTACGCCAGCAACAAGCATTTATGTTACGCGCTTGGGAAGGATTTGATACTCAAACCACTGCATCTATTATGAACTGTACAGAAGGTAGTGTAAAAACTCATTATCACAGAGCTATTCAAGGACTAAGAACTTCGCTCTCACATTTAAATCCGTATGGAGGTTCATCACATGAATAATGATGATTTCACCAAACAAGTGACGGCAAAATTGGATGAGGTTGCACGTAATCACCGCAATAAAGCAGTGGTGATGAATAATGTGCTTGACCATATTCAAGACAAGCAAACGTCACGTTTTGGTCACTGGAAAATGACAGGCTTTGCACTTGCTGCAGCTATTACTGGTTTTGTTGTGATTCCAAACGCTTTTGATATATCACCAGAATCGCAAGCCCCACAACAAGTGGTTATTAGTCCTAAACTTTCACCCCAAATGATGGAAGATTTAGATATGTTGTCTGTATTTGGTGAGGATAAAAATTCTCATGGCAGCTAGAAAATTAGCTTTGGCATTTTGTGCTATTGGTTTTCTACAAACAAGTTTTGCTGGATTTGAACGTTTTTGGATATTTTCTAAAGATGCAACTAGTCAAGTTAACGAAACATGGGATGCCCTTTCTGAGGAAGAACAAAAGGCATTGATTAAGCGCTATCAAAATTTAAAAGAAATTCCCACTGATCAAAGTGCAGCACTGCAACAGCGCATGGATTGGTTTACTCAGCTTCCTGAACAAGAAAAACAAAAAATGCGTGAAGTATGGCAGCAAATGAGTACATCTGAACGTAATGAGATGCGCAAAAAAATGCAAAAAGCATCGACCACTGATGAGCGCAATGAAATTCGTGAACAATATATGGTGAAGTATCAACAAAGTATAACGGGTTCACATTAAGCATTCTTTTTTATATTTTATTCATCGCCAGTTAAAGTTTAACTGGCTTTTTACCCTTTAAAATCCTCCTCAATCTCTGAAAAGAGAGGCATCACCTTCGCAAATTTATTCAAACTTTCTAAGCAAATATGGCATTGCAAACTTTTTATAATCAAATAATTTAATTTCTTCACCAATTGATTTAATTAAAAAAATATTCATTAAGAGAAATTATATTCTTATGTATGTGTTTTTTAACAGGTTGACTATTATCTGTTTACTAAAAACACTCCTATTTCTAATTTTCAGGCATAAAAAAACCTGCACAAGGCAGGTTTTTCATCACTTAAATTCGAAAACGAATTACAAGCTATAGTACATATCAAATTCAACTGGGTGAGTCGTTGTATTTAAACGACGTACATCTTCAGTTTTAAGTTCGATGTATGCATCCAACATTTCTTTTGTGAATACACCACCTTTAAGAAGGAACTCATGATCCGCTTGAAGTGCTTCAAGGGCCATATCAAGACTATGTGCAACTGTTGGGATTTTAGCTTCTTCTTCAGGAGGAAGATCATATAAGTTTTTATCAGCTGCTTCCCCTGGGTGGATCTTGTTTTGAATACCATCAAGACCAGCCATCAATAATGCCGCAAAACCTAAGTATGGGTTCATCATTGGATCTGGGAAACGTGCTTCAATACGTTTACCTTTAGGGCTAGAAACGTATGGAATACGAATCGAAGCAGAACGGTTACGTGCAGAATAAGCAAGCATAATTGGAGCTTCGAAGTGAGGAACCAAACGCTTATACGAGTTAGTAGAAGGGTTTGTGATCGCATTCAATGCACGAGCATGCTTGATGATACCACCGATAAAGTAAAGCGCCATTTCTGAAAGACCAGCATATTCATCACCAGCAAACAAGTTCTTGCCATCTTTAGAGATAGACATATGAACATGCATACCTGAACCGTTATCACCAACCATTGGTTTAGGCATAAACGTCGCAGTTTTTGCATATTGATGCGCAACGTTCCAAACAGCATATTTGAACTGTTGAACTTCGTCAGCTTTACGCACCATAGTATTGAAGCTTACACCAATTTCTAATTGGCAAGATGCAACTTCGTGATGGTGTACTTCTACACGGCCAGGGCCCATGATATCTTCAATACGAGCACACATTTCTGCACGCATATCTTGTGAAGAATCTACTGGAGGAACTGGGAAGTAACCACCTTTAACACGAGGACGGTGACCTGAGTTACCTGCTTCGTAGTCTTTACCTGTAGACCAAGCAGCCTCTTCAGCGATTAATGTATGGCGAGCGCCAGACATATCGATGTCCCATTTAACTTCATCAAAAACGAAGAATTCTGGCTCTGGACCAAAGAATGCAGTATCACCAATACCTGTTGATTTTAGGTATTCTTCCGCACGACGAGCAATCGAACGTGGATCACGGTCATAACCTTGACCAGTAGACGGTTCAATAACATCACAAGTAACGACGATGGTTGCTTCAGCAAAGAACGGATCAAGGAAAGCAGTTTCAGGATCTGGACGTAAAATCATGTCAGATGCTTCAATGCCTTTCCAACCAGCAATTGAAGAACCATCAAACATTTTACCATCTTCAAAAGTATCTTCATCGATAGTATCTGATGGGTAGCTTACGTGCTGCTCTTTACCCTTAGTATCAGTAAAGCGAAAATCGACCCATTTTGCGCCACTTTCTTGTATGAGTTGAAGGACCTTGTTCGCCATGCTCATTTTGCTCCAATGAATTTTTGTTGCACTTGTGAAGTGCGTGTTAGTAGTTGGTATTTATATAGCAAGTAGCATACCAACTTTTAAAATAATTGCTAAAATATTGAATTTCTTATCAGAAAATAAGCTTAGCAATACTTAAATTCCGTCTATTATACTGAGTGCAAATAGAATTGCACCATATTCAAACATACTTATCATTTTAAAATTATTACGCACAATTTAAACGCACTATTTTCGTGCAAACTAAATAAAATGTTTTATCTTGGTGCTTATATTGCGCGAACAACGCTTTTTATCGACTATTTTTTAAGATGATGACAATTTTTTATTTCAAAAGCATTAAAATAAGGCATATAAGGTAGCAATACGCCTTTAACATTTATCTATATCTCCCTCTATACAGCGATGTAATTATATTACCTACGATCTACAATTAGCCAAATTCTACTTCAGCTCTTGCAATGAGTGCTTCAACCATTACCAATACATCATCTTTTTTTCTGGCATCCACCGCAAAAATTGGCATGGTTAATTGATTTAATTGCATCCAATCTTTATAAGGTTTTAACAGATATTGAGGATTTTCATCTATATGGGTTATACCAACCACAATATTGTTTAAATGTTCCTTAAAACTTTGAAAATAAAATTTTAAATCTTCAAGTGCATCTTTTTGCGTATGGTCAATCAGCACAACTGCTCCGATTGCACCTTTACATATCACTGACCAAACAAAATCAAAGCGATTCTGCCCTGGCGTTCCATATAATCCAACAATAACGCCTTCATCTAATTTAATTTCACCATAGTCAATCCCGACAGTGGTCAATGCCTTATTATGTGCTTGCTCATCTGTATTTTGTGCTTCTGTAGATAAGACTGAAATTTCAGATAATGATTTTATTGCTTCTGTTTTACCTGCGCCCATTTTACCGCCAAAAACAATTTTATACTTTTGTAAGATCACATCATCACCTATTTGGAACTGATCACGGCATCATATAAACTGGTTATACATTTACTTATCGTGTCAGTATAAACAAACTTGATTAAAAGGTTAATTTTTAGAAGCCTTATTGGGTTCGCATACTCTTTACACAGTTAAAGCCCTAATTTTTTTCTTAACTTACCAAAAAAGCCACCTAAAATGCCTGAAGATGGTTTTTCTTCAGTAAGTAATTTTGCATCTTCCACTGCTATTTTTTTCAACGCATTGGTCATTATGCCAATTGAAACAAATTTAGCTAATTGCGCTTTGCTATAGCCTGTTTTCTGAGCCACCTGAGCAATACTTGCCCCCAATTCAAAACACGCTGCAATTTTAAAAACCATTTGGCGTTCATTTTGATGATTCGGTTGTGGCCAATCTACGAGTTTATAATAATCACTAGAACTGATTTGAATATTGACATCATCTGAATACCACAATAAATTCCATAACCATGATTTTAGCTCTACCCCTTGGAAAATACTGACAGACTGCGCCATTTGCATAGTGGCATAAGTAAAATTTAAAGAAACATCCGTCCCTTGAACTTTTCGTAGCGCGTCTACCCAAACTTGTTGTGTACGAATATTGACTAATGCGATGTTGCCTTTTGAGTCGAATACTTGAACGTTACCATTCCGTTCATTAGAAAGCTCAGCTACCACCTTGTTTAAATCAGCTTTTTTTGAAATTTGATTGACAATTTTGACGGTTTTTTCACTGACAGGTACGTGTAAATAACGGTCTTTAAACCATTTTCGAATTTCATCTGAAGCTGAAAAAGGTAGATATAGTTTATCTCCTTCGATTTGCCCTGATTTTTCGTTCTTATTAATCAGACGCAAGTATGGGACTTTCTTAACACCAATCAAATTCTGAATTGTTGGCGAACTAAAAAACATATCATTCACAAGAAGAATATCTAAATGAGGATCAGCAATATTCGCCCAACTTACTTGAAGTGAGTCATCATACATAGATCGTATCTTTTGCTTAATTGCATCAAGCACATTTAAACTTAAACCGAATATAGCGATTTTTACTTCTTCTTTCATTTAGCCCTCACGGCCTTATATAAAGTGTGAACAGTTTATCATTTTTATTAAAAAATAAAATATAAAACACTATAGATGCGGTAAAAAATATCTACAAATTTAATATACTATTAAGCGTATAAATTACAAGAATAGTTATTAAAAACATTTGAAGTAATCATGAAACTCAAGCAGTCAAGATAATATATAGTATTAAATTTCAATAGTTTAATTTAAAAATAGCTAAAAAAGTGACATCACGGGTTAGAAACAATTCCGATTAATTTTAATAAAACTAAATATTTTATTTAAAAATATTAATAACATTTGTATATTAATATCGAACTCATGCATAAATTGTGTTTTAATAAGTTAACCTTATTTCTTAAGCTACTCCATTTCCAAAAAGAGCAGTTAAATGAATATCAATGTATTCAACAGCACCAGCATATCTCACACTATTTAACGGGTGAATAAAGCCTAGACTCGTTAGGGCTTCAGTCGTTGTATTTGCTTGAATTGCTAGATTTTAAATATAATCATGATTATTATTATTTTTAATATCAGATTGATCAGGAATATAATAAGTGTTACTCGGATTGGAAGCGTGTAAATACTAGATTTATAAATACTGTTAAGATTTTAATGTGACGACGCAGTTATCCCACATGTTATGGCTGCATGAATTTGATTAGATACAAATAACAACATTAAAGCATCTATTATATTTTCACTTATTTACCTTTTTATAATTTTGCTCTTACTTATTCTTAATAAATAATTGAAAATAATATGTTTGAATATTTCAACTTTAGAAAATATCAATTAAATCTTCTTCAATTAATTAAAAATTTTCTATAATTTAACAATATATGACAAACAGAGAAGTTTCAAATTTTTAAGTATTAAAATGAGTAAAATAAACTTAATAAAATTTAAGAAATAGGTTTTTAAGCATAGTTATAAAAGAGTATTTAGCTAAACAGTAAATCTTATATATTGAACTTTATCAATTTTCATATACTAATTATAACGAGCACCTTTAAAATTTAGTAGTAAAAAGATGTCTAATCACCCTTTAAAACTATTTTCTTTTTAACTTGTCAGCTTATCAACCTTACCCTATACGTCCTGAAAGCTAAAATTTATGCGTCTTTACATTAATTAAGATTGAATGCGAAAAATAGCCATCACGTGGGCTTTTTTCTATAAGTTGACCGAATTTTCAAGCACTAACTGTTCATCTTTCCTAATCTTCAACAACAATTTAACATTTATGAATTGTCGTAGGCTGATATAAAAAAACCCACCTTTCAGTGGGTTCTCGGAGATAAAACATGAAGTGTGTGAGTCATACACATATATACTATAGCTGAATTTCATAGGCAGAAATCAAAAACAAATACGTTATAACGTAACAAAATAATTCCCTAAAATTAATTCAGAGTCTCTGTAAATGCGAAACTATAATTGCTGATAAATAATGATTCGACCAATCGAGAGAACTGATCAGAAATAATCTAAACCTAACACAATGGCCAATAAAATAGAGGAGAGAATCAAATAGGTATTAATAGTATTAAAGCTCTTAAGATAATTTAACATTCGTCATTTCCCATAAGAATTTAATAAAATACTACATAGATGACTGAATCAAAAAAGCTTAAGAAAAGAAAAATAGACAAAAAAACACTCAATGAAATTGTTCACTGCACTTATGAAACATTAAATCTGTTTGGATTAATTTGATCTTGTATAATTGAGATGTGACACATTCCCAGTACTGATATATAGCAACCAGTGTTACATATTTGACTTTATTGTACCAATTTGAAAGAGTTTGCATGAATATACCAAGCTGTCTTGCGATTTCTGAAGCATTTTCCTCATTTTTTCGATTAATTTTTATGTTTTCAGCTTAAACTCCACTGTATAAAACTTTTGTTTTGCTTATGGTAAACTCCTGATAAGTGTGTTTAGCTTATCAAGTTAAAGTCTTTATTTTTTAACAAAACACATCATTATTTTATAGATTCGCATAAATCATATTATATTAATTTTAGAAAAAGTTTAAATAACATAAATTATGAATGTAAAAATAATTATACTGCGCAATTTTCCTAATAATGACTTTTATGATAAATTATCATTTATAGGAATGTTGCATGAAGAAAAAATATGGGATATGGAGGAATATTGGCTTTTAGAATGGAGGATTTATAATCTTAAAAAAAATTCATCTGAAATTAGATTGGGAAGTTTTTAGGATTTATAGCTTTATTATGCTTTCCCTAAGCTCTCATTTAGATAAGAATGACTCCTTTAAAATAAGGAGTTTGGAACTAGCATTAATTTATGAATTTAGGGAAAGAATTCAACTAGTATTTGAGGGTTATTTCTCCCAAATAATGCCAAGGCAAAGCATTTTTGAAAAAACTAATCCTTTACTTGCTTTTACTTCAACATAATCAGTGTTAAATGAAACGTCCCTCACTTAAAGGATCATGCTTTACTCAATCTTTCAAGATCAGGTACATGTTCATAAGTTGTAAATCAAAAATTTATGTAAATCCAAGTGATTTCAAAGATCGAAAGTGATCTATGAGCCGAGATAAGCTGTCTAAGAAATTAATTTACTAAAAATTGGACGATTAAAGTTTATTAAATCTATTTCTAAACTGCCTATGTACCCGTGAACCGAAGCAACTGAGAAAAGAGCTAAACCAATTAATTTGATTTTTCATTTTCAAATCTGCCCTATCTAAATTTAATACGTTCAAATCATTGGTTTACTAAACTCATTTTGTCTTTATCAATATATTTATCGTATTCATGTTGATACTTTTTCGCTAAGCTTACTTTATCATCATCTTTTAAAATTTTGCCAGATTGCTGGAAAAATTTATGCTCTTCTTCATCTAAATGATGATGTACCAGCTTACGTAGCTGTTTTGCTATACGTAACCAACTGGGGTTATTGAATTCATTTTCAGTCAGTTGTTCAAGTAGCTCATCTATTTCATGATGCTCAGACAAAGCATGCCTTGTTATATTTAAACCTGCATCTGTCATCATAAGAGGTATGTAAAAATACCTGTCTTCAGCCACAGCATGTGCAAATAATTCATTTTTTAATAATGAAAAATAATGTTTTCTTTCTTCTGAGTTACCAGTGGTTTCAATTAACTTATCAGATAACTCTCTTTGTTTTTCATGACTAAATTTTAAGACATCAAATATGGTGAGTTGCTTACTATGGCTCATACTTTTATCCTATTGATGGAAAAATTAATTTCATATTCAATCTTAATGGATAAACTTATATTTATTATTTGATTCTTGTTTCAATAGTATTTTAATTGTAATTACTAATTATATAGTATGATCTATAAAATTTAAAAATCAATTAAAAAAAACATCGACTTAAGGCTTTATTCTGCTCATCATTCAAAGTACTACACTCATTGTATGTTCAAACAGTATCAATGAGCCATAGCGTGATTTCGTTACCCTACCCTAATTCTAATTTTAAGAGTTTAGAGCAAGCCTGCCTTAAAAACCGCTTCGCTCTGCTCCCTAGGTCATATTCCCAAAATAAAAATGTTGAAATTAATTGCGACAAGTTTATATTAGGTATATCGGTCTACCTAATTTTTAATATGAAAACTAAATCTGCTAAAGAAAAAATCTTAGAAGCTGCAGCTACATTGTTTTATAACGATGGAATTGCTAACACAGGAATAAATACAATTACTGATAGGGCTGGTGTTGCGAAAATGTCACTGTATAACAACTTCCCAACTAAATCCGCTCTAATCTCTTCATACGTTGAATTTAGGCATCAAGAATGGCTGGTTCTGTATCAGAAAAGGAATGCTCAAGCTAAATCTCCCCTCGAAAGTATTTTAGCTGTTTTCGATGCATATCAAGATCATGCTGAGTTTGCTTATGAAAAAGGATTTAGAGGATGTGGATTACTGAATGCAGCTGCTGAATTTCCTGCTAATAGTGTTGAAAGAAAGGCAATAAAATCACATAAAGATGAAATTGAAAATATTATTTTAAATCAACTCTCACTGCTTATTTCAAATCACGAAAAAGCTCATGAAATAGCATTAATGTTTTCTTTTATTTTAGAGGGTTCAATTGCGAGAGCTGGTTTGGAAGGTTCTAGTCAAAAAATTAAAGCAGCCAAAAAAATTGTAATTAGCATTCTAGAACAAGAGGCCATTCAATGAATCATTCAATTTCGAATTCTTCTAGTTATGGTTTTATTGCAGTTCTTTTAGCGGCATTTCTTTGGGGAACTACAGGTACAATAGCTACTTTTGCCCCAAATCTTAGTCCTCTTGCTATTGGTGCAGCAGCAATGGGCGGTGGTGGCCTTTTACAGGCAATTTTAGCTAGAAAGAACATTAAAAATAACATAACTCAGATAAATTCTAATTTAATCATTCTTTCCATAGGTGTCATTTCTGTTTTCATTTACCCATTAGCATTTTATTCTTCAATGCATCTAGCGGGAATTACAGTCGGGACAGTCGTTTCGATTGGCACAGCACCACTATTTACAGCTCTTTTAGAAAGATTTTTTGATCATAAAAAGCTTTCTATTAAGTGGTTTATTTGTTTTGTGTTGGGTATTAGTGGTGTAATTTTATTATCAATTGGAGAAAGTCATTCATCGATTTCGTCAAAACAGATTACAAATGATAGACAAATTCTAGGAATATTTTTAGGAGCTCTGGCAGGACTTACCTATGCGTTATATTCTTGGATTGCCAAAAAACTGATAGATAGAGGTATAGATTCAAAAGCCTCTATGGGCCTAATATTTGGTATTGGATCTCTATTTTTACTGCCAACATTATTTTTTACTGGTGCAAATTTGTTTGAGGAAAATATAAATATTTATGTGGTTGGCTATATGATGCTCATTCCAATGTTTTTAGGTTATGTCTTATTCGGATATGGATTAAAAACTGTCCCAGCAAGTAAAGCGATTACCTTAACGTTATTTGAGCCATTAGTTGCTGCCATATTAGCTATTGTTTTAGTTGGGGAAAAATTGGCACCCATTGGTTGGATTGGCATGATTTTTATTTCATTGTGCTTAGCGCTTCTTTCTAAAACTAAGTAGCCCTCAATCTAAGAGCCATGCTTCATCTAATTTTTCTTTATCAATTCGCTCTGTATCAGCTCGTTTCGTTCTGCCACTTTTGTATATCTCTTTATGTAATCAGTGATCAGCCAGCTGAATCGAATGATTTGCCAAGTGAAGTGGTTAATAGTTTGGGAGAAGTGGTGTAAATCAAACTAAACAATGTATATGGACTGAATATCTGGATGGTAAAGAAGGAAGGTTAATGGAAATTGATCGTCGTGTCCGAGAAAAGGTTTTTATTGATTACTTGGATATGGTCGCAAAAAGTTCTACTCTGAAATTAAGCAAGTAAATATCAAACAACCCAATCGAATTTCGGAAAAGATGTGTTCGGATATGACTCCTATGCAAAGTAAAAAGTGGAAGAATTTAAACAAGAATCTGATATCATAGCCTGCACCTAGCAGGCTTTTTTTATTTTGTGCTGTAACTAGGTACTTTTTTCAAAATGGGTAACCTAATGGGTATCCAAATTCATCAAACAAAATAAATTGATAAATTTCTATAGGTTAATATCAATATGCTTCTAATGATCGAAAAGAAGCAATTTCATAAAATACTATTAAATAGAATAAAAACGACAATTTAATCAAAATCTTAAAGAACATCATCCTATAAAATAGCATTAAATAGGTCTAAGTGACATTAATAGGGTTTGTGAGTAAGATAGTGAGTAACAGCTATTTTAATAAAGTTACTCACAAGCATGTTAAGTGATACTAAAATCAAGCAATTAAAAGCCAAAGATAAAATGTATAGAGTCGCAGACCACTCAGGTTTGTGCTTGGAAGTGCGTACGAATGGCTCTAAATTGTGGCGTTATAGATTTCGATTTCTTGGCAAGGCATCTATGTTGAGTTTGGGGGAATACCCTGTTGTAACTCTTGCTCAAGCTAGACAAAAAGTAAATGAACAAAAAGCTTTGCTTGATAAAAATATTGATCCTTCAAAATATAAACTAGAAGAAAAAGAAAGGGCCAAACTTGCTGCTGAGTCCACCTTTAAAGAAATTGCACTAGAGTGGTATAGCACCAAAGAAAGCAAAAGATCAGAGTCGTTTAGACGTGATGTAGAAAAAGCTTTTGAAAGAGACCTATTCCCCGCCTTTGGACATAAAAGTATTCGATCTATTACGCCTTATGATGTTCTGAAAATGCAAAAGGACACTATCGCACGTATAAGCAAACAGATGAATCATGGCACTGGTGAAACAACTGCAATTAGAAATAGACAGTATGTAAACTCTATATTTAATTACGCCATCGCTAATTTAAGATGTGAAGATAATCCAGCCATATCTCTTGGACAAACAGTCGAAAAACCACCTAAACAAACTGCCCAGCCTTTATCTATAGAAGATCGTGCAAAGTTTAATGCTGCACTATCTAAATCAAAAAGCACAGAGATGGTTAAAAACTCAATACGATTGCTCATGTACTCAATGTTGAGATCTATTGAAATATGTCGTTTAAGATGGGATTGGGTAGATTTTGAAAAAGAATTAATAGTTATCCCACCAGCATCTAGAGATCAGTTACTCGTGGGTGAGCGAAATATTAAAATGAACCGTCAACACTTAGTTCCATTGAGTAGACAGATGGTTGAAATCCTTAAAAACCAAAAAATACAATCTAATGATGAATATGTGTTTTGTTCGGTTTTTAATAAGTCCAAAGTAATGAACAAAAGTACAATTAACCAAGCATTAAAAACAATGGGCCTAAATTGCACTGCTCATGACTTCCGCGCCACTGCATCCACTATTTTGCATGAAAAAAATTACAGTTCAGAATGGATTGAAATGCAGCTTGCCCATGTTGATAAAAACATTGTGCGTGGTACCTATAACCATGCTCAAAACTTAGATGAAAGAAGAAAAATGATTCAAGAATGGTCTGATATTGTTGATAGTTGGTAAATTTAAAATGAAATTTATTGTTATTTAATTATTAAAATTAAAAATGATACACTTGTGTGAACTGAACTTTCAGGTTAAACAATTATTTACTCTTTATTTTTGATTTTATCGGCTTCGTTTGAGTAATATGAATTCACTCAAAGGAATAAGGAGCTTAGATATGGAATTAGATGATTATCAATTTAAAGCATTAAAATACATTTTAAAAAACACACCTGAATCGGTTGAAAATAATGCTGTAGACAACAAATTAGACCCTGACGCTGCATTAGGAATCCTTACAAAAGTTGTAAGCAATGAAAATTATTTGAAAGATCTTTCTGATAAGCAATCTTTTATTTTCAATAAAACTGTTATGCCATTAATTACCAAGGTTAAATGCGATGGAATGATGGGAGCACCCTGTATTGGTGATAATTATCTCAATGGAGAAAGTTTAGTTGAAGCCTATATGTATAGCGAATTTAGATGTAGTGAATGTGCGGACACTATGAATAGACATGGATTTTAATATGTGAGTTAAAGCTCATGTGCTCAAACTATGAAATTCCCTCCCGAGAATCCTTATCGCATCTTGATGTCGAAACGGATCAGATTGAGTTAGATTTAAAACCACACATCTATCCGGGTTACCATGCCCCGATTATTATGAAAGGTTTTGATTTGGATTTCGGTAAGTTTGGGCTTTTGCCTGCTTGGGCCAAAGATTTCAAATTTAGCTCTTATACTTATAATGCACGTACTGAGACTGTAGCTGAAAAGCCAAGTTTTAGGCATGCGTGGAAATACAGCAAATTCTGTTTAGTACCTGTACAAGAGTTTTATGAGCCAAAGTATATCGATGGCAAGGCACATTGGTACACTATCAAGCGAGAAGATGAACAGCCTTTCACTGTCGCAGCAATCTACGATGATGCTGTAATCAAAGATTCAAAGGTCAGATCATTTTCAATGCTTACAATCAATTCAGACAACCACCCTTTTATGAAGCAATTTCACGCACCTACAGATGAAAAAAGATCAATCATAGTGATACCAGATGAATACCGACATGACTGGTTGAATGTTGATAAAGAAAATGCGCATGAATACTTTTTTGAAATGCGTGATGAGTTTGTCACTTTTCCGCGTGACCACTCGTCCGAAGTGACGAAACAAAATGACCTTTTTTAGATCACCTATGATTATCCACAGCTTTTAAATTTGAAATTTTAAAACATACAAACTAAACTCTTGAATATGTAACGTAATCAAGTGGTGTTTTTATGGATATTAAATTAGATGACAGTTCATCAAAAGCAAAGTTGTTAAAGCTAAATGAAGCAAGTCTAGCCCACTTGAGAGACTCAAAAGTTATTGATATCAGAGCACATTCTTCTAAATCGAGATGCCTATCTGACATATCTAGAATATCTTCATTTCAAGCTACGACAAAGTATTCTATTCCATTAGTTCTTAATAAAATTGCTGCAGGTTTCCCTTCTCCAGCTGAAGATTACATTGATAAAAATTTAGATATGAATGACCTTCTGATTTCAAACAAGGAAGCTACATTCATTGTTCAAGTTGAATCACTTTCAATGAAAGACATTGGAATTGATATCAATGATTACTTGATTGTTGATAGAAGTATTCGCTCACAGCATCAAGATATCGTTATCGCATTCATCGACAATGATTTCACTGTAAAAAGAATGATGATTACACAGCGAATGTCACATGATGAATTGTTTGATATTTTTCATAATGAAAATCTATTAAAAGATTTGCCAGCAGTATGGCTCAAACCTGAGAATATTGAATACAAACCAATTATCCCCTGCAATGAACAAGAATTAGTAATTTGGGGTGTAGTCACTAAAATTATTAAGAACTTAAAATGAAACATGAAGAAAAGATATTTGCTCTTATTGATATCAATAATTGCTATGTCTCGTGTGAACGTTTCTTTAACCCCAAGCTGAACAATGTCCCTGTCATCGTACTTTCTAACAATGACGGTTGCGCGGTTGCTAGATCAAATGAAGCTAAAGCTATGGGCATCAAGATGGGTGTTCCGCTATTTCAGATAAAGGATGTAGTCCAAAAAAATAACGTTCAAGTACTTTCAAGCAACTATGCGATATATGCGGAAATGTCGCGTCGATTTCACTCAATCTTAGCCGGGTATGTTGCACCACATGAACAAGAAATCTATTCAATTGACGAATGTTTTCTAGATCTGACAAGCTTTAAGAATAACTATGATCTTGTGGAGTATTGCCAGAGAATGCGCGAACGCATTCAAGAGTGGATTGGACTCCCCGTATCGATTGGAATAGGCCGTAGTAAAACCGAGGCTAAAATCGGAAACCATATGGCTAAAAAAGGAAAGAGGTTTAATGGAGTCTGTGATTTAGCAACTATGGACCCGAAATATCGTGATTATTTTTGGTCGCTGGTTGAAGTCGGTGAAGTATGGGGCGTGGGCAGAAAGCAGAATAAAAAATTGAATGATATGGGCATTAAGACTGTTTTAGATTTATCCAAAGCAAATCCGCCAGTTATGGGAAAGATGTTCACTGTTTGTATGCAAAGAACTGTACTTGAGCTACAAGGCATATCATGTATGCCGATAGACGATCAACCAAAGCCAAAACAACAAATCGTTGCAAGCAGATCATTTGGTGTGAAAATCACTGAATTGCAAGACTTAAAAGAAGCGATGTCGAAGTATGTGCAGGACGCGGTAGGTCGATTAAGGAAAGAAAAGCTATTGTGTGGTGTGATCACGGCTTTTGTCCAGTCAAACCCTTTTGATCAATCTATGCCGTATTACAGTAAAGCTCAGACTTATAAGTTTGCAGAACCCACAGATTGTGTTCTTGATCTTGTTGAAGTTGCTTATTTGCTATTGGAAAGAATTTATAAACCAGACATCAAATATAAGAAATGTGGTGTGTTTTATTCAGAGTTAATTCTGAAATCAAATCATATCCCCGACTTGCTTTCAGATCATGAAGCAAGAGCTTTAAATGAGAATTTGATGCAAGCATATGAAGATATTCAAGGTAAATTTGGCAAAGCTAAGATTTCTGTTGGCCCTTGTTATTTTAAAGATCGAAAGTGGTCAATGAGTCGAGATATGTTGTCTAAGAATTATTTTACAAAATACGGACTAATTAAAGTTCGTTAAAATTAGGAATCAGAATACTCAATAAATTTTATGCACTGTACTCTTAGTAGATGCTAATTAAGAGTACTAGTATTAATTTAACCTGAGTAAATGTCTGAAATTCATATTAGAGCCTATTATTAGATAATAATTTTTATGTAACTAAGAATTATATGAAATTAAAAAACTTTCTATATCACTGATCATCTTCTGTACATCACTATCATCAAACTCCCCAATTTCACCATGAGCCGCTTTATTTCTAATATGCGCTAATGTAGTAATTTGCTTTTGTTGTAAAGCATTATAAACTTCTGATTTTTTTAAATCTGCATTTAGCACATCTAATCTTTTAGGAGTAGTTGAATTGGGGGGATAAATATCAATTCCATGTTTTTTACACAACTCTTTTATAGCTGTTTCTAAAACAACACCAGCAGTAACAGCCGATGCAACTTTGTAACCTGAATCTAAAAAATGTTGAGCTTGTTCCAATTCGCTTTCAAAAACATCTGCTTGAATAATTTGTTTAATAGAAATTAAGAAACCGCACTTTAAGTCATCATAAGCGGCTACCAAAACTGGAATAGAATTAGCCAATCTACTAGGCAAACTTAAACCATTATTTTTTTCAACTAAAAAAGTTTCATAATGAACTGAATTCTCTCCACAAACTAACTTTAGGATATTTTCAGCTTTTACTTTCCACTCATTATATTTTTGTTGAGTTTCTTCATCAAATCGTTCGAAAGCACTTTGTCTATTCCTGGCTGTAGAGTTTCCAGGAAGCTTCTTGGCAAGGATTGATTTTGATTCAGCAATTAATTCTTCAAATCTGTCTAAAATTTTTTGATTCATTTAATTCTCTAAGATGAGGTAGTTATAAAGTTTTACAACTTCATTATGTGTTAGTTTAAAAACCAATTTAGTCCTTCTCACAATCTATAAAATAGCGTTTTAAGTCTAAAAGAGCAAACACTCATGCAAAGTTTAGTAAGAAGCTTGCGATTGGACCATGCTTGCTAAAAGATAGGAAATGGAGCATGAGTCGCGGGAAATTGACGCAGAATTATTTTAGTTGGGATGGGTTGTTGACTGTTAATAATTAAATCTTAGAATAGATCAAAAATTTTATGAAGTTCTTTATATGAAAAATATAAATCAGGATTCTCAAGGTAATACCGACCTTAATACTTCTTATCAGATTGTGAATAATATTCCAGAAAAGCAGTCGATAGTATTACAAAATACTGATAAGGCTCTTCCCATCCAACTTAGAATTGATCCAGTTACGGACTATACGGCTTTATGGCTAACAGTTTTAGCTAGCGTGCTTGTTTCCGCTTTATCTGCAATAGTTACAATTTATTTAATTACAAGATCAAATAATAGTTTAATTAATAGCCAGGATAAACTTCAGGAAAAAATGCTATCTCAGCAAGCTGAACTTAAAAAAAATGAGTTAATATCACAAAATCGACAAGAATGGATTAATAAAGTAAGAGAACTTTTTGTAAACTATTTCAATCATTCCGAATCTTTCCCTTATTTGTTACAAAGAAATTATGCTGCAAGACATGCATATTGCAACTATAAAATTAATGATGATCAACACAATATCTATCAACTAGAATACCAAAAATTTTTAAGTGATTTAAAGCGATTTACAATTGAAATTGATATTACTTTGAGCTCAAAAGATAAGATAGATAGGGAGATTTCAAATTTAGCTAATAATTTTTATGAAGAATTTTTAAAGTTAGTTAAATATCTTGACCAAGAATTCACTTCAACTGTTGTTCATCAAGCAAGTTGTAATCAGATTAATTATTTCTCCAATCAGTTAATTTCGAAAAAAATGGTTAAAATTAACGAAAACATATTAGAAAAAATTAAATCATTATTAAAAAGTGAATGGGAAAATGTAAAATCATTTAGCTAAGTATAATGCTTAACCCTTACTCCGAGGGCCATGCTTCATCTAATTTTTCTTTATCAACTCGCTCTGCATCAGCTCGTTCTGCCATTTTTGTATATTCTCTGACGCAATAGCTGAGTACGTTTGATTCGATTTCAATGTACTCAGTTTTGGCTTTACAGGAAGCACTGGACAAGCGACTGCTCGCAATTTTGAGTTGCTTTGACAAGCTGTCAGCGCTGGCATTAGCAATGCGACTATCAGACTCAATTTGCTTAATTTTGGCATTGTAGTTTTGCTCCGCTTTTAACTGTTGTTCAGACCATTGTTTCTCTTTGAGTGCTGCAGTAGCTTTTGCTTGTTCTGCCAATGCTTTAGCTTCTGCAAGTTCTGTTTTGTATTGTGCATTCAATAATGTGTATTCATTTTTAAAGTGATTTACACGCCAAGACTGAACACCTAAGGCCGTTATGGCCAACAATAAAAAAACCGCCATTGCGATAATGATGGTTTCATAAAATTTTGCTAAGAATGCTTGCTTCATTGCGCCCCCATACATTTACTATATCGGTCCTGCTGCCTTGTCCAAACACCATAACAACCATTGGAGCGAATACTACAATCACGCTTTGCAACGTATTTGTATTTCAATAACGATGCACAAGCCTGCTTATAATGCCCTGACTTGAGATTACGAAGCATTGATGAGCCATTCCAATTTGCTTGGCCATAGTTGTAAACAAAGTCCAAATACACATCATATTCAGTCTGAGTTAGCTTCACGCCTTGCAAAGATTTGCGAAATGCCACCTCATCTTTAGCAATGTGAGCTTTGGCAATTTGAACCGCACGTTCTTTTGTAATCGGTTTATCGGTCATTTTGACTTTTGTTCCATTTTCATAAGATGTGGACCCGATACCAATCGTTGCAACTTTTGCGCTGTCCAAATATGGCTTTGACTTGTACCCCTCATAGCCAATTAAAGAGCCAAAAAAAAGCGCCGATGCGCTCAATGTTGTTACTATGATTTTAGTCTTGTTTGACATCAATCTTCCCCTTGATTTGAAGTGATGCGATATAGGCCTTGTGTTCTAGTTCATCACGCTTATCTTTCTTTCGAGCGAAATAGAAGTTCATCAAGAAACCACCAATTGCAACAATAATACTTACCCAAACAACTATATCTATTGACCCAATCCAAGCTGATACAACGCCTGAAACTGATCCCCCATAACCAACAGCTTTACTTGCTACAAGTGCTGTAGCCGATGTGTCTAACGCTTGTTCAGACATGTAACCCCCTATATTTTTGGCAATAAAAAAGCACCCGGTCGGGTGCCCATATATAGATAATTTCACACTTCTATCTGTACCACAGTGCCCTGCGGTGCAGATCTTTTGATTTCATTATTTGAGATAAATACTCGATCACCAGTTTTGTATTCTACTGAACTGGTGCACATTACTAAGCCTGAGTTGTCAGAAACCAAGACTTTATAATTTGGGTGATTTGATGAAGTGATTAAACCTACAAATTCAGGTGTTTTCGGCATTAAATCCATCAATCGTTTTAGTGCATTACTCATTGACTGTGCGCTCCACCTTAATTGATTGACTCACAACAGCATAAGTAAATGAAACACTAACAGCATCAACTGTGCCCCACCACTCACCATTAAATGCCAAGATTTCACCTGGTACACACTCGCCGATTTCTTGTGTAATCGGAAAATCAAAATCATGAGATTCAATATTGGCTGATTTGGCTAGTTTAGATTTTCCAAATCCCCCCATGCTTACAGCATTGAATAAAGGATTACTTACAGGCTCCAATAAAATATCACCTGCAGTGTTGCGTCTGCGGATCTGACCAACATTGCCGTTTCTAGGATTTGTTAAGGTGATTGCATTAAAATCAAGCAACTCATCAAAACTATCATTATGTTGAATCACAATGCTGTCAGGTAAATTTCGATCATAGTCATCTAAATTTAAAGTATCCCAAAAAGTCTTTTTATAAAGTGGTCTGATTGAAAGCGTATTACTTCCCTTTTCACTATAAACAAAACCGCCTCCCGCCTCAGCGATTAGCTTAATCGCATCGATTGGCGCAAGATTTGTATAGCTCAGGCTTTCAGTTTCAACAATCCATCCAAGCTCATCAATAAGCTGCCAATCCAATACCGTTTCACTGTTAACTCGATTTATTTCAGATTGAACAAGTTGCACTGAAGTTCGTTCATTCTCTTGCAAATAAGAGCGTACCGGTGAATATTTACTTTCAAGGAGTGCTGTCTGACTTCTTCCAGTTAGGTTGTATGTAGTATCGGCAAACTTTTGAGATTTTGAATACTCTTCATACATCATCATGTGAATATTCCCATTCACATTGATTTTCAGTACATCTCCTTTTTCAAGTTTTAACATTTCAGGCTCTGTAACTGTCAAGATGTATGACCAACACCATCGGCTACGATCTGTACTGTAAGAACCACTAAGTACCTTAATCTCTTCATTTGTTCGTATATTAATAATTGATACGTCGTTCACGATATGCCACCAATTTTGATTAGGGATTGAGGAAATACAGTCATCACTTCCAAAGTTTAAAATTATGTTGTGAGAATCTACTTCAGCGCATAAACATTCAAAATTAAGAGCAGAAATTCCAGTATATTCAGGTATTTCAGGTTCTGGCCAAGGTTCAATTGAATGCTTTCTATAGTGAATCGGTTTAGTTTTTTCCCAAGCAAAGTTACAAGTCGTAACTAGCTCCAAGCCCTTATCCCAATCGATTTGATATTGCCTTTCAAAGTGCAGAGCCACATCAGAACTATAAGTAAACTGCTTACGTTTACGAACCAACTCAACCCAATCTATAGACCGTTGAATATGTAATTTATTGGACTCATCAAAAACCAAAGATTTTGTTATTTTGATACGTTGATTGTCTTGCCATGCAATACATGAATCTGTTTTCAATCCTGTAGATTCTTCAAAGATCAATTTAATCGAATGGCTGAGATTTAATGCTTGATCGTGATTTACCTTTGAATAATGAGAAATACTTAAACCATGATCATAAAAAAAGGCGCTATTGAGGGCCTTTATAATGGGTTTTGAAAACTTTAGGCCATTATTTCTTAAGATATGCTTAGTGAGTTGATAATTTGCATTAAGTTGAACAAAGACACCTAGATTAAAATTAATATCAAACTGTGCATTTAAATTTGGGATGAGGCTTGTATTAAAGCTTGCTTCAATTGTACAGAACTGATCAATTCTAGTAGCTTCAATTACTGCAATAAAACTTGATGAAACTTCACATACAATCTGGCTAGTCTGACCTTGAAGCACTTCAATTTCAGCGTTAAACCCTGTCTGTAATTCAGAATCTAGTAGGTTTAATGTGAAGCTCTCAGCAAATATTTCTGAATTAAATGCTGTGCAAATTTCAGCAATTAATGAGACTTCTTGAACCTCGTCTAAACCGAAATTTAATATGAGATTATGAGCATCAATGCTCTGAAGTTCATCTTTAAAATTTAGGTTGGTTTGCAGTGGATCAGGTGGCGTATAGTTTGGCACATCTACACCCCTTTTTTTATTGAAGCGTTGGTTTTAAAACAATGGAATTGAGCATTAATGTTGAGCCAGCAACTAGAGTTGGATTGTTTAAAGTGATATGAGTGCCCACTTCAAAATCAGCTACAACTTTGCCTGCAGCTGAAAATAATCGAGCAAAGATAGCTGTACCGCTTCTCAGCACAATTGCTGTATCAGTTTGGTGTAACTCGATACTGTCTGGATTTAATTTCTTAAAGCAGGGATTGGGCAAGGTCATTGTCACTAAGCGCTTTGATTCATCGACATCTATAGTCGTATTTGCTGGCTTAGCGCTGCTATAAAAAACAAAGGTAGCATTTTCGCTACCTTGATCTATATAGTTTGTTAATGCTTGCAGTTGCGCAAGACCTGCATCAATTGATGGAATAACTGTACTCATTTAGGCACCACATTATCTTGAATAACAGCATTCAACAAAGAAGCTGGATGGTGAGCAACCAGAAAGAATTTTACAGGAGTTAAATGATCAAAATAATAATTACCTTTTGCGTCTGTTAATGTTTCAGATATTAAACGTCCTGATAGCTTTTCAAAAAGACGCACCCTACAAGGAATTAAAATTTTTCTTTCTGTTACAGTACCAATTATTGATAAGCCCTTATTATTTGTCAAAATACTTAAATTAGTATTGGTTATTGCTGGTGTGATTTTTAAATTTAATAGCATTACAAGCCCCCTATTTTGATAATAATTTGACCTTCTGTATTATTTGGAGCGCAATTAGTAGCAATATAAAGCTCACCATTTCTTTCAATTAACTGCATGTCTAAATATGGTTTCTTTTGAAATAACCAATAAATTCCATGCATTTCACCCCGCATTACAGATTCAACAACAAATATTGGCGCGAATGGGGCAATATTTGTTAAAGCAAATCCTCCAATATAATCGATCGAACCTGTAAACGTACCTGTTGCTGATGACTTATCTGGACGCAATGATCTGTTATTACCTTGTGAAAAAAAGGAATTTTGCAAATACCCTCTTTGCAATACCAGAGCTTGGGTATCTAGAGTTCCGCTTAGAGGGGTATATTGTGCAAAATAGCGACTTGTATTAGCTGGAAGATTAAGTAAGCTCGCACTCAAAAAATTATTAGAACTATCATTATTAATTAACGAGTTGAAAGAGCCGAAACCATAAATAACTGGGTGGGTATCTGTTGGGGTTGTTGCTGGCAAAATATAAAAATAGTCTCTATTCCCAACCAATAACCACTTTCTAGTGCCTGATAAAACACCACCCGTCTCATTAAAAATATTTGGATGAGAAAAACTTTGCTGACATGCATAGTACCACTTCGCCCAACCATTAATTGCAGAAGGTCCAGAACCCGTTCCTACCCAATTTTTATTAGGATTTTCAATATCAAAAGGCGCCTGCACACCAACCATCGTATCAATTTCTGTCATATCTTCAACGATCCCCACTTTCGCATATTTTGCATAAGTTGCTGTGTAAGCAGGATCCAACTCATCAACAATGCGTAAAAATGGACGACTTGCTAACAGTAAATTCGTAGTACGATATGCTGCTTTTCCACCTGTGCCACTGCTATGTGTGCTGCTAAAAGGTTTTTCCCAACCTAATGGCGGTAATGAGCAAATAATTGTACCGGTTGCTTGTGCAATTGTTGCGGTATTTTCGAGTTCAAAAGTAAAGGAATTGGCATTTGGCACAGATAAAATACGATGTTCGCCATTAAATTCGGATTGATTTGTGCCTGTTATTTTAATCACTTGGTACTGCATAAAATTATGTGCTGCACCAAAAGTTACAGTGGCAACTTTGCCTAATGCCCTAAGTGTTGAAACAGATTGAGCCCCAAAACCATTGATTAAACATGCATCTAACACATCGATCATGCAACCAAAGTTATTTGTGAGTTGTGGTGCATTGCTATTTGTATGCACATAAAACTTAATTTCAGTACTTGCAACCATTTTATTATCCATAAAAATGACCGCTTAAAGCGGTCGTATTTGAACCAAGTTTAAATTACACGGTCAATGTCACCGCGCAACATCACTTGGAATTGATCTGTAAGCACAGTAGGTTCTGATTGTTTGACTGTACGTATTGCCCAGACTGGATACATTGCTGAGATCGAGTTAAAGCGTAATACATTACTATTTGCCCAACCTGTACCCCAACACTCTTTTTTAATCACAAAATATGGGACTAAAGCAATCGGATTGATTGGCGCAAAATCAGCATTTATACTGCCTGTACCCACCTCGCCGGAGTATTCACCCACACATTTGAAAGTCGTGCCACTGACAAACACGATCGCCCAGCGTTCTTGGATTGCACCTTTATTCGTCATTTGAATCGGATAAATCGCATCATTGTAATTTGCAGAAATTGCACCACCCGATGCTTCATCTGCCCAAATATTATTCCAAGTCTGTTGTACAAACTTTTTAGTGTAACGCGCCTGCATCTCATCAATAACTAGAGCAGAGCCTACAATGGTATTTTCTGCATCATAGCTATGTGTAAGTTGCTTAGTAAATGTAAGTTGCCCATTGATTTGAACATCACGTAATAAGCCCATATCTTGATAGCGATATTGAGCCGTAAAAGGAGGAGTAAGTGCATTTACAGCAAAGTCACCAGATAATGTGAATTTGCCATAATCATAATCAACTACATATTGATCGAATGGAACTTTAATCCCTTTTGAATCAATCAATTCACACCAAGAAATACGAATGTCTGGCAACTGATAAATTTTTCCTGCCACATGATCTGGCATTACATAATCTTTACTCGCACTAACAACACAAATCCCCCCAATTCTGAAAATTGGCACTCGACCATCAAGCGGTAATCGAGTGGCTGATAATCCTAAAATCTCAGCATCAAGAGGAATATAGGTATAAGCTACAGCGTTATATCGAGCAGATGATGCATCCACCCAAACTGGAACATTCAAGAATTTCTTAGATGCTTCTTCATACTCAAGTAGTGGGTCATACCATGGTTTAGCTTCAATCTCAGGTCGATTCGCTACAGTGATTTCTGTTTTAGTATAAAAGTAGATTTCTACAAAACCAGTTTCATAATTAATCTTGCCGTGTGCGCGACTTGTTTCAATCACCCCATTTTCATCCGATGTTAGAGTCATCTGACCAAAATCTAAAGATGAAATTACAATAGTCAAAGATTGTGGGCGAATTGGAATGATTGGTGTTCTGAAACTGAGCTTATTAACTGGTGGTAGGTCGGTTGTCGTCGTTAATGATTGAAGCTCAACAGTGTTATCGATGTTCGGTGTCCACGTATCGAGTTCAACAACACCATTTCCATAATAAATTACACCAGAAGCAATACCGCTGTTTGTCGCAGGATCTACATTTCGATATAAGGTGCCTGTGCGATCAAGAAAAGTATCATTCCCTATTTTGAAACGGACTGATCCATTTAAAATGTGCTCATCGTATCCAGATGAAAGGTCGAACTTAACTTTCTCGGCAATCACATTTTCTGTCGTAGCATTCAAACCTGAAGTATCACGATATACAACTTGAACATCCACAGAGCCGTAAGCTTTGAGCTCAATATCTTTATCATCAATACTTGAGGTTTGTGGTGAGTAAAATGACATATTCCCTCGCTTTAATTGGAACCATAAACAGAAGTTGTCGTATAAACCAACACGAATTCTTTTCTGGTTAATGTTGGTGTAACTTCCACAAGCCCTGTTGAATAGTTAATTGAGCCTTGAACCCTAGATTGACTATCAACTAAATTCCCTGCTGTTGAAGTGATAGGAACATCGGTAAGGGTTATAAAATCTAAAACTGTCTTATCTGTGGATTCGACAGGTATCTTTAAAGAAATGCTATTAGGTTGGAGTGTTGAGCCTGTACCAATAGTGAATGATAGTTTTTGACTTGAATCTGGATTAACATTAGAAACTGTTTGCGTTTGGGCGGTTCCATAATTATAAGTAACAACAAAAGCAGTATTCTTTTGAGGTAATTTCAGAGGAATGATTTCACCAATACCTGTTGTGTAGTTAATTGAGCCTGTCGCATCTCCTGTAAATTTTCCCTGAGCATTACTGATTGCTTTTTTTGCAACACCTTCTAATAACCAATCAATTGTTACACCAGGCGCAATACTTTCTTTGTTTAATTTAAAAGCAAATGCAGCTTTATTAACTGGCAATCCAGAGCGCACGAAAGTAACAATTGGTGTTCCCCAAAGTAGTAGTATTGGTGAGCCAACATCAGGTAAAGCCCCAGCTGTCAGTGTCCAAGATCCAGTTTCATAATTAATTCGTCCAGAACCAAATGAAGTGCTTGAACCCTTTAATTGCCCAGAGCCATCATCTTTTAATTCATAGAACTTACCTTGGGCCATGTATGAAATGGATAAGCTACCTGGTGCAGGGATTGGAACCAAAACCCCTGTCCAGTTTGTGCTTTGATTATTTTGAGTTACTGGAATGGAATAGCTTTGAAAATATTGGGTGGGCGCTGCAGCAGGTGTAAATGTAATGGCAAGTGTTGTGCTTCCAGCCCCTGCAGATGCTGTCCATTGAATTAAACCGCGCTGATAATCAATCGTTCCAACTTGAGTGCCTTGCACATTCTTGAGCAATCCACCCTGATCTATAACTTGCTGACCAAATAAAGTGAATGAAACACTTGAAGGCATGACACTGGAACCAATGTAAAGGTTTTGGCTTGTACCAACTGTTGTAGCAAAATTTGCAGAAATTGCGGCTGAATTACCAGGTACTAAAACAACACTCTCACCTGCAGCATTAACATCAACTATCGGTGATTCAGTTTGTGCTGATGGAATAAGCTGAGTAAACACATCGCCCACATTGACTGTGTATTCACCCAATTGTGCATCTGTCTTTAGTTTTTTGGATGAATAGTACAGGCCCGTATCAGCAACAAGCGTGTCACGTATAATGGTTTGACTCTTATCACCTGAATACCATTGTTTTGCTGATAACCCGACATAATCTTGATCAAGCGGATCATTCAATGAGTAAGTGGCAATCTTATACTCAACTTGTTTACCATCTACAATCATGAATGCAATACGAGTTTCAACCTTAGTGATTCGTACATATTGTTCATGTTGCAGTGCTTTACCTTCGTTCGATACAAGCACAATTGTATCACCCACAGATGATTCAACTTCTTGCGGAAACATAACCGCTTGAAGAATCTTCATACCTTGATAGTGTGTGTCCTGTGGGATGCCAGCCATTTGACCACCTTTAGCCAAATAGCTTTCAATGCGGTTCTGTGCTGATTTACGCTGATCTGTCCAACTTCTTGTACTAAACAATAATGCTGACACATTTGGATCTTTCGGCAATTCAGATACGAAGACTGTGGCACCCATAAGCTTATCTGTATCAGCAGTTGTGACAGCTGGAAAAATCTTTCGAAGTGACACATTCCCCATGGTGCGGTCTAATTCTGAAATATCATCAAACAGATTATTACTTAAGCCATCAATAATGATTTTTCCGTTGTATTTACCACCACCGTCATCATTATCCGTTAGCCGTTCTGGCTCATAAATCACCAAGTCTTTAGTTTCAATCGGCATCACTTAACTCCAAAAATCGCAATGTCACGTTATATTCGTCATCATCAGAAACAGATGGATGCTCAAGCACTGGTTTGGCTTCAATTGCTTTGTCTTGATGATTGAAAACAACATTAAAAGTGCGTTTATCATGAAAGTAATTGAATTGAAGTTCGAATTTTTCTTGCAGGACCGACCAATCTTTTAACTTGCTTACAATATGACGTTTAAGCCACGCCATGTTTTTATCAGCAGTAAGTGAAATTGGCCGACCAGACTTTTTTTTGCCCTCTTGAATAATGAAAGCACCACCAACGGCATAGTCCTGTTTTTGTTCAATAGGGTTCCAATCAAACTCATCAGACCATAAAAAGCCGTCAGACAATGTGACGGCTTCAGATGTACTTTTTCGTACTAGTTTCATGATTAAGTGCTCTTATTAATTGTTTCAAGCTCAGTAAGGATAGAATTCAGATTTGATTCTGTTGATGATGAGCCGTAGACAGTTGCCTTATTTTTACCAGTACTAAGTTCATACTTTACAGTTTTAGAACTTCCTGTATCTAATGTTGCTGCTGTTTTGTTGGAGTATTGGCTATAACGCTCCAATTGCTCACGCACATAGTTTGCATTTGAAGTACCACCACCACCGCCAGCAAATGCCCCAACAACATCTAAACCATTTTTAGCAAGCCATGAAGTGGATGCATTTCTATATCCACCGCCTAGCTTAGATCCATCAAGAATATTCCGTGCAATTTCAGCAGCTTTCTTATCGTCGTAGCCCATTGCTTTTAACTCTGCCACCACACCATTTTGATCGAATGCTAAGCGTGTTTTTTCGCCCTGAGTTGCTGTACGCAGACCACCAGTTTGTGAATCGAGTGCTTTAGACCAAGCCTCAGAAGAGGAAAGAGCTTCTTCACGGGCGACATCACCTAAATCCCTAAAGCTTTGCTGTGCACCATAAGTCGCATTACTGACTCGTTGCATAGAGGTTTCCATTTGAGATCCTGCATCTACAGTCACCTTGCCCACTTCATTTACGCTGGATGCCAATCCATTTGCGGCCAGTTGCCCTTCATACCAAGCGATTTTGGCTGCATTTCCTGAAGCATATATTTTGTCAGCCATATTGATTAATGCTTGTCTGACTTGCTCTGCCGAAGCTGTACCAGATTGCTTCATAACATTAAATGCTCTCATTTGAGAGTCTGCAATCTTTGCGGCTTCCTCTTTAGACGTTACTCCAAGCAATTTGTAGGCTTTTTCAATCTCAGAAATATTTTCAGGGATTTTTCCATTTATCTGATCGAGATATTCCATGCCCATTTGGACTTGCTTTGCAGACAAGACACCCTGCTTCTCGAAAGAAAGAAGTTGCTGTTTAGCCGCCTCAATTTCCGCTTGGTTTTTTGCTTTTTCAGCCCACTTTTCCCAACCCTGATATAGGGCTTCGGTTGCTTGAGTACCTTTGGCGCCCATTGTAGTTAGGCCGTTTGCGTAATTATCTAAATGGACTTTATTGGCAGCAAACTTTTCAGAAACTCTGTTTAGAGCAACATCTAAGTCTAGGCCTAGAGCTTGTGCGCCTTTGCGTGCTTTATCTGCTGAGGACTGGATTCCTGTCGCAACTTCAGCATTACGCGCCTTGCGGGCTGCATTTAACTCCGCCTCTTTAGCATCAATCGCTGCTAAAGAATTTTGAGCAGACAATAGAGCATTTAAATCGCCTGATTTCTTTGCGTCCTCAATCTGCTTAGCAAGTGTAATTTTTTCAACTGCATTCGTTTTTAAGAAAGATTGATAGTCTGCTTCAGCATTCTTGGCATTTTCAATTGCAAGCTCATTTGCCTTTGCGTTTTCCTCAGTGGCTTTTTTGGCTTCTAGCATTGAAGTAACAGCAACTTTACCTGTTTGATCTAGCGTGACCATGTAGCCTTTAGAGGTAAGTTCAGCTTGAATAGTGCCATCCAGCACACCATTGTTGGCTGTGATTGCAGCTTCCGCATAGGCTTTTACTGCAGCTATTTTTGCTTCTTCACTGGTTTTTTTTCCAGTAACTTCAGCGTTTTGATCTGCTAACAACTGATCAAGTTTAGCTTTAGAGGAGACTAAAGTATCAGCATCTTTTTCTTTTTGTGTTTTTGATATCGCCTGAATGGCTTCAATGCCTTTAGATTGATAGCTCATGGCATCGCTTGAAGCTGTTGAATAATGCTCTTTAGCTTTTCGATTTAGCTCCTCGTATTCTTTTAATGCTTGGTCCTTAGCATCACCAAGTAATAGTTTAGACTTCCAATACATGAAGGCAGCTGCAACATCATACACAGCACCAGCAAGTAAATTTATTCCTATTTTAATGCCTGTAAAGCCATCACTAATAAAACCTATTACAACATTCAATGCTTGGAAAAGTTTTGTAAGACCATTGGTTTTATCATTGACACTATCAATACCACTATTAAAACCCGCAAGACTTACAAGTGCTGTGTTCAGCAATTCACCAGTTACAGAAAATGTTTCTACAATTGTGGATGCTACATTTTTTAGTGCATCATACGCACTCATTAAGGCTGTCTTTAATGCCTCAATTGTTGCTGGATCAATATTTTTAAGCTGATCTCCAACCCAAACAAAACCGTCTCCAATATCCTTTAAAACAAAATCAAGATCTGAGATATTATCAGCAAGTAGCACAAGCCATTGAGCAACCGTAGATGAGGCACCATTTGCCTGATCCATCTTGCCTATTAAGACTTCCCAACTTGTTGAGATTCTTTGAAGTGCATTGCTTATTGTAGTGGGAAACTTATCATAAGTTGCTTGAACGGAAGCTGATTGACTTTGGAGAGCTTTAACTACTCTTTCAGATGAAAGCTCACCAGCTTCAGCCATCTTCCGAAGTTCGCCAGTAGTTACACCTAGGCCTTTTGCCAAAGCTTCAGCTAAACCATAGCCACCCTCCATGATACTGTTAAATTCCTCACCACGGAGAACGCCACCCTGCATGGCTTGAATAAATTGGGTAACTGCACCATCTGCCGCCTCAGCTGAACCACCACCAATCTTAATTGCTTGGGTTACTGTCTTTGTTAGGTCTAACGCTTGTTTTTGAGTTATTCCCATTTCTTTACCCACCGCATTAAGACGGGTGAATAAATCAGCAGTAGTAGTTAGATTAGAGTTTGTAGCAAGAGCAACTTGGTGTACGCCTGCCATTGCCTGATTGAAGTTGCCACCATCTTTTGTGGCTATGTTGATTCGTGCTGAAAGGTTTGTGTATGAATCAGCAGCCTGCGCCAATCCTTGAATACTTAAACCAACACCAACAGCCGCCATTGCAGCAACTAAGGCATTTACAGCAAATTTAGCGCCATTCACGCCTTGCTGTAAGCCTGCAGTATTGGCTAACAGGTTTAAGCGAAAATCCATTGATCCTGCCATGCTTAAACCTCACCACCAAATAAACAAGGTTGAATTTGACGATCCACATTTGCTATAGCGGTTTCAAGCATATCTCGTTGTTTTTTCCACTGAGACAACCCGCGACCACATGCGCTTGCAAAGTCTTTTTCACATTCAAGTTTTGCATTCAATGCTTCGCGCATTTGCAATAGAGAAAAACTATCTATCTGTAGTAATGCTCTAGCTTCAAAGAAGGCTCGTACCAATGCTTTTTTAAATGCAATAACTCTTGGGCTATTTCTAAGCAGTGTCATTAGAAAGGTTGCTTGTTGCTCATCTAAAATAGCGTATTCCGTAGCTTTGGCGTATCCACCTTGCTGTAATGGTTCACCCTTTCGGATTTCAAATCTAATAGGGCTTAGATCTGCAAAATCTGGTCTATATGTTCTTACAAGTTTAATTACACTGGCATGCTGTAACCCCAAACCTATAGCGATCTGTAGCGTAGATGTATAAGGTTTGGAATTCTCAACATCCACAAGTTTCACAGGGATAAATTTCGCATTCATTTAAATCACTCCTTTCATTTAAACAAATGCTTGAATGCAAATTCGATAGCATTTGTTTTTTGAGTTGCCATATTTCAGGCATTAAAAAAGCCGACTTGTTAAATCGGCTTCGCTTGTTAAACTTTAAATCTTTGTCAATAGGTAACCTGAGGCCTACAGGGGTGTAATTAATAAAATCAGTAACTTAACACCCAAAATCCAAACTAAAATAGCTTGGGTTTTTGTTGGAATTTTAATCATCTTGTTTTGAAAAAAATTTATTAATAATAAAAACCCCTGTAAGGTTTGATAATTTTGAAATTTACAGGTTGTGGTAATGGGTATAAAAAAACCTCCCGGAGGAGGTTTATATATTTAAAATGGTACTTTTTTAATTTCACATTCATCTTGAGATTTATCTTTTTTGAATATTATCACCAGAAACGTAGTATCTGTTTCCATTTGAACAATCAACAAAAAATGTTATGCGAGATGGATAAGATGACATTTCTTTGGAATATGCAGAATATGTAACCCTATCACATTCATCTAACGCTGCAATTTTATATGCTGACTCTATGTCATGTTTATAAAGAGCTTCAAAACCCTTCACTCCAACTTGATCATACAACACAGGGAAACTTTCTTTTGTGTACTCACTATAAGCATGTATATCAATCTTATCGGCCGCACTAATTTTTTTGGGTTTTGATTCTTGAGTGGGCTTTTCAGAATTAGGAACTGATGAATTTTTATCTGTCTTCTCTTGATTTGTTAAATAAGTTATCCCTATAAAAGCAATTATGAATGCTATTAGATAGAATTTTGCCTTTTTATTCACTATCAACGCTCCCACTGAATTCTATAAATTTTGCCTTCTAAAACTGTGATGGTGTATTTCAAGCCATCAATGCTGTAATAGAAGTCAGTATAAAATACCAATTTACCTCTGGCATCTCTGCCTGAGTATTCATATTTACCATCTGGGCGACCTAGCTTAGACATCATGGTGCCAACTGAATCGTTGTATTCAACAATATCAGTGGTTGTTCTAATGCTACGAGCATCAACAGCAAAGGCATTCGCTGAAATTAAAAGTACAAGTGCTAATAATATTTTTTTCATAAATATCCCCTCATTATGAGAACAGGATATCTTTTGAATGTTTGTTGTGCAATGTGAAATTTATGAACCTTTCATCTCGTTTGAAAATTTCTTATAGCCATTATTGTCTGCATGATATGAAACACGCATAGTACTTCCAAGACTTAACAATGAATTCCTTTCATTACGTTGTGCAGCTTTTAAGTATTCAAGAAAAGCCCCAAAACTATAATCTAAAATATCTTTGTGACGATGGCCCTTATTAATCAAAAACTGGAAAGAATCAAACCAAGTGTTTTCAGATTTTTCAGTAGATTTTTTCCCATCTTCTTGATCAAAGTAAGCTTTATTAATCGTTAATACATCTGCAAAAATTGATAGAAATGCATCAGCATCGGTATTCATGATATTTGAATAATAATTTGCATTATGAATTGTGGTAAGCGAGCAAACCATAATGGCTGCTACAATATGTTGTTTTATAATTAATTCTAGATTTTCATTTGAATAATCTTGTTTTAAGTCTTTTCGAATCATTTCAGCAAACTGCGACCATTGATCCAAGTCTCTCACAGTAATTTGCTTGATTTCGATATCTTCATTAAATACAGATCGATTAGACGCTAAAAAGAATTCATTCATTTTAATTACTCGAAAACAGGCACAAAATAGACGCTTATGCGCCCCTGTGCCTGTTGTCTTAATTATGCTGCTGGAATTGTCACAACATGGCCATACAAACCAAGTGTAGGATCTAAGCCTTTTTCAGTATCTGAAAGCGCTTGACCGGAGATTTCGTATTGGCCTAGTTCTTCATGGATCAATGGGAAAGTGGTTTCAGGTGTTTTTTTAGTACGCCACAAACGTACAGCAATATTTTCACCTGTTGCAGTATTAATTCCCTTAAAGAACAATTCATATTCTTTATTGAATTCACTTGCGATCGTTGTGTGACTAACCGCACCAGTGGTGAAGCTGGCTGTTACTGGATCTGCAATTAACTCATTGAATGTAACCGTACCAAACACGGCATCAAGCGTGTATTTGTCAGCTGCGATCGTGGTTAAGCCAGTTTTAAAAGAAACTTGAGTTAAGTTGTAGCCATCAAGTTTGATTTCTTGACCAGCTTTAATTGTTCCAAGTACCTGATCCGCAACTGTAACACTAGCAACTTCAGACTTCATGCCCGACAAGATGTATTGCAGATTGGCTTCATCAACTTCTTCAAGCTGCCCTTTGAAATTAACACCTGTTGTTTTGGTTAATACGAAATCTGTGGTCCGTTGTCCTGATGTGCTTTCCTGGTGTTCAACTTGGTCTGTAGTGATTTCAAGTTCGAATTCAGGTACATTACCAAGATAACGCATACCGCCGGCAACACCATTCGCAATTTGAGATAAGTAAAATTTACCTTGAAGTGAGATATATTTTTTAGCCATCTGTTTTGACCTCTTTTGGTTTTGGTTGTGCAGATGGCTTCACTTCTTCAATGATCTTATCTGCTTCTAATCGTTTAATTTGGTCATTTGACAGACCACCCACAATATCGCCTTTTTCAAAGCGACCTATAGGCTGTAATGCTTTATATGTTTTCATAGTCACCATGATTTAATCATTTGTGATTCAAATAAGAATGGAAAGAATGCACGACCTGACGCTGTAGATTTTCCAACAGGAACACCAGCATCAGCACGTAGAAAGCGTTTATAGCCCACAATATCTGGTTGATAGCCTTGCATTGCTCCGAGAATTTTCCTGATATACGGATCAGCTAATTGACGAATAGACATTGTCTCGCTTTGCTGAGCAGATGCATCTGAAACACCAAGCGCAATTAGCCATTGTTGATAGATTGCATTTGCCTTGCCATCTCCCGATGTATCAGAGATGCGATCACCCACATAAATAATGCCAATTCCCACATCACCCACAATAGATTCAAAGAGATCATCCACGCTGAATGGCGTAACGATTTCCTCAACCTCTGGTATTTCCGCTTTGATACGCTTCAAAATATCGTCTTCAAGCGCAAAATAATTATCAATGTTTTGCATCTGTTAAAACCTTGTATAAGTATTCTTCAATTTCAAAGAGGATTTCTTGTGAATCATCAACAGAAATTCCCATATACGGACGAGGTGGAATATAAACAGCTTTGATCTTTCTCCAACCACCCATAGGTGTTCTAAATACTAAATACTTTCCTGATTTTGGCTTAATGGTTCCACCAAAATGTAAGATAGGTGCATATTTAACATTGGTACCGACTGAGATTTTATTACCCTGAACTTTTGCAAAAATTGAATTAAACAGTCGCCCAGTGTCTCTTAAGGTCTGTCCGCCTTGGACCTTTGCTCGCCATGACTTTTGCCAAGGCTTGTCATCAGTACCAATCCCTGTTTTTATTCGTTGCTGAACATTAAAAACAAGTAGGTCTGAGATGTCATGCCATAGCTTTGATGGGTCTTCTACACGATCAAGGACTCGTCGCATAAACTCTTGCAACTTCTCCTGACCATGCATTTGGATTGAGTCAGCCATAGTTAAATACTCGGCATGTTATTCAAAACATCGTCACCAAATACACCACCACGATAAGTAGTACCTATTGGCGCTGATGCTTTAACCTTTTTGGGTCGTGTTACTTCCTGTGTCACTTCACTCTTAATTAGAAGTGTCGCTTTGTCTTCTGAAACCCGCTTTAAAAAACTAATAGCATCCTCATATCGCTTTCTTATTTCTTCATTTGTGTTTTGGCGATGAAGAAGATAACGAGCAATATCACAGATATAAATTGTTATATTTTTAGGCGGTGACTCAAGCGGAACCTTATACATCACACCAATGAAGCCATCGGCAATATCGGTTGCATCTTGTATATAGGATTCTACTGATTCATTTTCAGTGAGGTTTCTTTCTAATTGAGTGATGTGATTTAAGCCGTAACGCAACACCATGTCATCACGGCTTGCGTACATAACACACCTTATTTTGTAGAGGTTAATTTCACCAAAGCTTTAGGTTTTGCAACCACAGGCAGTTGGTTTGATTGAACATGTAAATCAAAACCACGATCAAACTTTTTGGTGTCTTGTTTTGCGTAATAAGGTAAAGCAGAGGTATTTACTGTTTCATTGAAATCAGCAGGTGCCAAAGCATTCAAGAATACATCTTGCGTACCGGTCGGATAAGCATGACCTTCTTTCACGCCGATTAAAGGCACATCACCCACTTTCTGGCGATTCACAATGAATTTAATGCCACCAAATTCAAAGCCTGTCGTGTTTGATTTGCCTAGACGCTGTTCAGCTGCAGACCAGTTTAAGAAGACTTCTTTCACGTTTTTATGTGAAGTTAATGCATCATAGAATTGACGATCTACTTCAGCTTCAACTGTTGAATAGAGTTCTTGGCCTAAACCATCTTCGATGAGATCAATTACATCTTGGCACTTCGCCAAAACGTGTGTTGTAGCTGTGCCAAGTTCGAAATCTACAGTTTGACCTGTAACACCAAAGTCAGTGTAGTAATCAACAATCACTGTACCATCAGCATCTAAGACAATACCTTGTTTTGCTTTGGTACGACGATAAGCAAGTGTAGTGTCGATTTTGTTTTTCATCATTTGCAGCTTATCAAGCACTTTACCTTGAACTGTTTCTGCAGCAGTTGAACCGAATGCACGTACACCAATCACATCAGATGCAAGAACTGTGTCTTCAAATGGCATATGAGGAATAACCCACGACTTAGCTGTACGCTTTCCACTTGAGTTTTTAGGTGCAACACCGCCCCATTCAGTTGTCGGTACTAAAATCGAACTTTCTGCATAGAATTCCACAGAGAAATTGTTTGTAGTGCCTGGAATGCTGCGGAACAAATTAATGTCATTCGGATTACCAATTCGTGTTGGCAAATTAGTAATTGCAGCGCTTAATTCTTCTGTTGTAAAAATCATTTCATCCATTTTTTCACCTTATGCTGAACGAACAGCTGTAATACCAAGTGTTTTAAGACCTGCAACAACTGTTGCTAAATCATCCGCTTCAACATTTGTGAGTTTTTCAGGCACAATTCGAGATTGATGCGCAAGGATTACGCCTTTGCCCTTTTCTGCAGCAGTCTTAACCCCACCAATGCAAATACCAACCACTGCACCTTCACCTGTAAAGGCAATTGCATCGCCCGAAGCATTGAAAGATACTGGCTGACCATCTTTAATGTCTTGGCTTGCTGCTACGCTTACATTTTCACGACTTGGACGATGATTCCCCTCAAGCTCCCAAGCCAACCAGTCAGATGTCACACTAGCTTTTTCTACTGTTTTAACCATTTTGTATTCACCTTATTTTCGAAATGCCGCCATATCAGCTAAAGTTTTAGGCTGACCTGCATTGAATTGATTTTGATTACCACCATCCGCTTGATGTTCTTTCATCCAAGATGGAAGTGGTTGTTTTTGTGGTTCAGTTTTTGTTGAAAATTTACGCAGCTGAGTTGCAGAGAATACAAAAGCTTTTTCATCAAGCTCCTTCATTTCCTTAACTTCATCATCTGTAAAGTCTTTACCAACATCTTTGGCAAGTGCTGCAATTGCGTCATTGCGCTTATCTGTTGCAAACTGGGTTACTTGTTGCTTGAGATCTGCAAGTTCAATATCTTGCTCAGCAATGCGAGCTTTGGCTTGTTCTAAGTCCACATTTGTGTCCTCTTGTTGAATTAAATTTGATTTAGCTGAAAAAGCTTGGATTGATGTTTGAGTATCTGCGCCAATTCCACAGATAGTGATTTCGTGCACGCGAACATTTCTAAAAACATGCAATGGACCTGTAAATTCTTGCCCATTCACGAATACGGTTTTACCTGCTGAAATTTCTTCAATACTTTCAGGGTCAGCCCACCAAGACATTTGGAATGGGTATTCATCATCAATATCTGCAACAATTTCTTGGGCTTTCTTATTTTTTAGAAAATAACCTTGAGCCTGAAACTTATTAGAAATATCA
This sequence comes from Acinetobacter sp. LipI_19, assembly GCF_058242925.1. Taxonomy (NCBI): domain Bacteria; kingdom Pseudomonadati; phylum Pseudomonadota; class Gammaproteobacteria; order Moraxellales; family Moraxellaceae; genus Acinetobacter; species Acinetobacter sp. LipI_19. The sequence continues at coordinate 883,146 of NZ_JBZAYK010000001.1, read as the reverse complement.
AATGAAGTCGCAACACCAATGCGTAGACCACCAAAATGTTCTTCAACCAAGCCAATTTTTGGCTTTAGTTGAATATTCTGAAGATCAATAACAACACCGCTGCGCCCCCAGTAATAGTGGTTATCTATCCGACCACCGCTATACACTTCAGCATCAAACTTGCGTCTGCTTTTTTCATCTTCACCACTTACAGATATGGCGGTATTTAAGGCCGTAAATTGAAACTTGATGCTTTCGTTTTCTTCCAGTTTCATTTTTCATGCTCCAATAAAAAACCGCCCATAAAGGGCGGTTTTTAGAATTAATATTAAATTTCAATTGTTTCCTTTTAATTTAATAACAAAATAATTGGCATTATCTTTTTCCCAACTAAAATTATCGATTAAATAATCAGCATCAATTTTTTCTTTGTTAATAAAAATAGTCCAAAAACCGACTACTGCAGCTGGATTCATCACAAAGTCACCTTTGTGGTGAGCTAGGTATTCCTTGATTAAGTTGAAAAATGATTCATTTTCACTTATATCATCCCAGTTTTTTATGTCCTCAACTTTGAAATGTTTAAGTATTTTTAAAGTATTAGTCAAAACTTCTTGAGGACTAGCAGATAAATCGACGTAAGAAAAAATTTTTGATACAAATTGTTTAATACTCTCATTTGTAGATAAAATTTCCTCAAGTTCACCTTCATTTCTCAATATCATTCCAGTAACCTCCTATTTGAATATAAAAATAAATAATCCTAATTAAAAAATTTAAATAGGAATTCTAAAGTCATATTTAAATTATTCCATAATCATTAGATCAAATGTAGGGGGAACAAAATATTTTATAATGAATATAGAGTTTTATTAGCAATGAATAAGTTTTCTGCAATCTCATTTGTACGCTGTAAAATTACTGAATCGTTGTTTACTTCAATTACTTTAAAATTCAAATCAGGTGCCAATAATGCACCATCTAAACCTTGAATTTTAGATAGATCAATCGCATAGCCTTTCATATCTAAGATAGTGATCGATTTACCTGCACCCTCTGCCGTTTTAAATAATGTAGGTGTTTGAATACCGATCACATTACCCTTCTGCAAATTGAACGAATCAAATCCTTTGATGGAGTTACCTGTAAGCTTATTCTTTAAGTTTTTAGCCTTACTTAAAATAGAATCAAAGGCCTTAGAGATCTTATTCCAAATGGAGTTGGATTTCTTGTCATGTGTCTTTCGAATTAAAGCCTCACTAGCTAGCTCAGATAATGACTCCTCATCCTGTGCAAACTCAAATGTAATACGAGCATCACTCGGGCTTACATCAAGTTTAGAAATAGCTTCATCCAAAATCTTCTTATTTGAACTATCAAGTGGCTTTAAAGCATCAATTATTGATTTATTAGCGGACTGTTCAATGATCGCGTCATCTATGATTTTTAAGAGCTCTTGCGCCTCTGTATGATTGATAAATGGATCATCTAGCTTCTGATCAATCACTTCATTTAAGTAAGTATTTTGCTTAAATGGGTGATAATCCCAATCATATTTGTTTTTAGGCAAATCAACCAATTGATCATCTGGTGTAATACCAATTCGATCAGCCATTTTTTCAGTTAATGATTCAACTGTGCAACGACACTGAAAACCATTCGGCGGATAGTATTTATTCCAAAAATCATCATCAATATGGCGGATTATGTCGTTTAATGCTAAATGAGTAGGTCGAGTACGATTATCAATGATCGCTGAATAGCGCAAATAAGGACGTGAATCCTTATTTCCTTGTTGTTCTAACCACCGCCCATAAGCATAAGCATTCTGTATATTGGTTCTATAAACATTTGCTAAATGGTGATCTGAAAGCTCGATACCTTGCTCTTCCACTTGCTTTTTAAAATCATTGAATGTACTGCCACTTTCAATGGATTTGGTTGCTAAGTTAAGGACTGTTTTAATCTGCTCAAGTGAAGCTAATCGACTAATTGTGGCAGCATTGGATCTTGCGTGAAGATCCATGGTGTAAAACTCATCAGGCAAAACTACCTTGCGATTTCTGGCATATTCAAGAGAAGAACTATAATCCACCACAGTTACCCCCTTTTGTTTGCCTGCACATACCCAATTACATCAGCTTTAAACAAAGCCTTTGCAAGATTGATTTCAAACTCATCTAAAGTTGCACCTTTACTTGCTGAGTAGAGATTTTGCATCAAATCATCTTGGGAGTTTGAATTTTCAACAATCATTTCGATATCCGAATCACTCAATAGTGTAGAGCTTTGCGCTTTAATCAAACTATCAATTTCTTGCTGTCCTTGATTGGTCTTATTGACTGTTGCTGCGAAACTAAAGGCTGTTTTCGGAATAGCTGTGAAGTGACTTGGTACCTGTTGTGACTCTTTTAAATCACCATCTTTTAATCCATATTCACGAGTAAAGTATTGATTTGTGAATTCAGCACCTGAGTTTTTAAGATCAACATCTCGTTTTGCCTGTGCTTCATTGAGCGCCTTATCATCACCAATAATGATTTTATGATGTGACCATTCATTTAGGGTGCACATTGCATTAATAATCATTTGAAGTGTTGGTGTTACAAGTCGAATATCAGATTTAAGCTTATCTTTTCTGACATTCTCATGTACCAAACCTAGAGCCCTAGATCCATTCCCATCTGTACCACTTGTAAGTGTTTGCCCTAGAATTAACTTTTGAATTTGTCGCAAAATTACAGTGTGAAAAGTATCGAAAGCAGATCCAGCATTACCTTGAGTATTACTTAAGATTTGAACATCATCATTAGCATCAATGGAAATTACTGATTGTGCGTGTGCTGATAGCAATGCATCATTCATTGCATCAATATCACCCTCATCATCAGAGCCACTGCTTGCGACCTTGCCAAGTAATATAGGTGTACCAAAACGCTCAAGGAACTTCGCCCAAAACTTAAATCCATTTTGTTTGAAGAAGAATAGCCAATACAAGGTTGATAATAGCGCCTTGCCATAAGGTTGTTTGTACGTTGCCTTTCTTCGAGTTAAAAAGAATTTGATAGTCTGATCAATTTCCCGCTCAACACCTGTTGAATCTGGTCTATAGATTAATCGTCCATCATTCTTTGGCTCAAACCACTCCATAGGCTTTTCGCCGATCCAAGTTAGACCAATGTAACCATCTTTATAATCCCAATTGGCTTCTTGGACTGAATAACCAAAAAACAAGGCGTTCAATGAGCTGGTGGCAATCTCGCTAAACCACTCTTGCATCTCTTGCATGAGATATACAGCTTCGGGCGTATCGCTTGGCTCAATGCGGAAGGGAGTAGCAAGCAAGGCATCTAATCTTGTCTCGGTTGCTTGTCCAATCTCATCGTCATCAAGTAACACATCAAGACTATGACGTTGAATACCTGCCTTTCGTAGCGTCTTATCAATATCTGGTAGACGCCCGATATTATTAAAGAATTGAGTTACAGCCTCGTGAGTATTTAGAGAACCACCAGACAAAGCCTTATTCTTTACCTTGTCTTTTTTTGACTTTGCCATAATTTCCTCAATATGTTCTTGAGCCTGCGCCCTTTGGTTTTGCTCTTCTTCTGCCCTTGATTAGAGGTTCTAAACCATAACGAATACCATCAATATGATGGTTGTTCATGTCTAAGATTTCAGGAAGAATATCCCCTGCTTTATTCATCTTGTATGAATACAATTTGAACTCTTTGGCTGTTTCAGGGCAGTCAGGATGAATGATGATTTGATCAAAACCTTTAATGAATGTCACGCCATCTTCAATCGAACCAGCCCATTTTGAAGCAGCTTCAATCTTGAATCCTTGTCGCTTCATGTAGCTGATTGTTTCTGGTCTAGAACAATCTGCTCGGATTTTGTGTTTTCTTGAATCAGGAACCTCATCAAAAAGTTTTGGCAAGTGATCAATTTCACATCCAATTTGATGTGCTTCATTACGAATGTATAATTTTCTATTGTTGATGAAGAATCTATTTAAGGTAGTTGGATCCTGAGCAAACCCCCAATCCGAGCCGTAATAGATTTCAGTCCAACTTGGGTCTGGTTCAAATTCATCAACTACATAACGTCCTGTGAATACAATTGCCTGGCTAAACTCAAGGTATGAACCATGCCAAATATGCTCAAACATAGCCCAAGCATTTTCATCGCCCGACTTCTGCATACGAATCGCTCTTTTGCGATCCTCGTTATATTCATCCAGTAATGTTTGTGGGGCAAATGGGTTATCTGTGATGTTAACTTCAATAACAATGGCGCTTTCAGGTGCAAATTCACCCCTTAGAAAATCATCTACAGGATCATCTTTAGATTCGGGATTCCAAGAAGCCCAGATTTGAGCCCCTTCAGCACGCATTGTTGGTCGCAATAATCGCAAGGACTTTGCTGATAAGCGATTAGCTTCCTCAATCCACGCTACTTTAAACCCCTCTAAAGACTTGATTGAGTCTGCAGTGTGATCTTGCATACCCTGAAATAGAATTACACCGTCACCGCCGATTCTTTTAATCAAGTCCCTTTGACAATCAAATAAATGCTCAACGCCAAGTGCTTTGATTTTGTCTTCGATTAATTGTTTGCTGGAATATTTGATAGATTTTTGAATTTCACGAATGCAAACTGCACGTAAATTTTTATCAATTACACATTCTTCAACTAATTGCTCAGCAACAAAATGAGACTTTCCCGAACCACGTCCACCATGCACACCTTTGTAACGAGCTACTTTGAACCAAGGTTTAGCCCAACGTGGAGTTTTAATTTTTAGCTCCACGTTTACCTCTGCTAATCTATAAACTCACGAATTACTTTGATTTCTAAATCCTTACCATCGGCGCCAGTATGCTCATGCTTCACTTTGTCATTCAACATGCCTAAATGCTTCATCATCAACTCAAGTGATTTGTTAGCACCACTCTGATCAAACTTGTATTGTGGAGCCACATTCCCGTCGGGACCTTCTACCAAAACTGGGGAACCATCACGATCCAAAACTTCTTCGGACTGCATGCAACGTTCAGCAACAGACTTGAGGCTTTTTAAAACATAGTAAGCATCAATCCCAAGCTCTTCCGCCCGTTCTTCTTGTAGAAACTTAATTCTCTCTTGAACGTCAGGTCTTAAAATTGCTCGAAATGCGTTTGATTTATCTGTGTAGCCCGCCTTTTCCCCTGCTTTTTTCTTATTTGCAGTCTCAACATAGGCTTGAGCTAAATTTTCATGCTGTTGATTTGCTAGTGGCTCACTCCCTTTCGGAAGTTCTATATCTTCCATAAAGGAATCTCCAATATAATGAATAATGTATGTTTGAATCTGTATAAATAAAATTCGAATCATTTTTTATATTTAAAAATATCTTTAACCGTTTCAAGTGCTCTATTTGCCGCATTTGAGTCGTTTCGGTTCTTTTCTATTTCAACAGTTGATTGACCTTTTTCTAAAATAAAATTTCTTTCTGTTTTAATAAGACCATCTAGCACCATACATAACATCTTATGGTTATTCATTTGTTTTGCAATTTGTAATGATAGATATTTAGCTTCTAAATTAGTCATCTCATTTTGATAATATTTGATATCATCTAGACTTCTCTTATATAAATTTAGAAAGAAAAATACAAGTAATGCAATCAGCATAAATAACGATATTCTAGGTAATGAGTAACTTAAAAAAGCCACACCTGATCCTGTAATAGGTAATTTTTGAATAAAAAGATATGCAATATACCCCCCCAACCCACTTATCATAACTCCAATAACAAGATTGAAATTTCCTCGTTTAAATAAACTATTTTTTCTTCTTTAAGGCGTTCTATTGACCTTTTAATATCAAATGATAGCTTATCATTCATTTGATATGTTTCAATTTTATCACTTAATTCTTGTAATATAGAATCAGAAGTTTTTGATATAATATCTTTTTTAATACTCTCAATTAATTCTAATTTTTCTTTATCTTTTAAATTTAGCTCATTATAATTTATAGTTTCAATTTTTCCTTCAAGAACTGATATTTTATCACTTAACAACTTTAAATCTATACTATCAAAACTATCATCCCGGTATTTGTAAAGTTCTGCTTCATATCTATCCCTTTTCAATTTGGAAGTATGGTTTAAATAAAGCATCATACCGATTCCAGCTAGTAACGATAATAAGACAGGTAAAATAGTATTTATTAGATTAAGAATATCAAACATTGTCTACAAATTTACAGTTAAAGGATTCCCATTCATTTTAACTAAAAAACAAGAAAAAACAAATTAAACTATTAAAAAACAATAAAATTTACTTATTATTGCTGTTTATCTATATCTAATATAGATAGTATTTCGTCAATAAGATTGACTCTTTGAGATCAATTAAGAGTAAGGTATTAGGTATACTTAAAGTCTAGTAATGTTGTATTAATCTCCAATAAAAAACCTCCCGAAGGAGGTTTGTGTTACCAAATAAGAAGCTTATATTTTAGTTTGTCTCTAGGATCTACAAAGCTGTCTTCAAAGATAGAAATATCTTCACCATCAATCTCAACAAATAATGGACGATAATCAATATTTTTTTGAGTATCTTCAAGATCAGTGTTATCAACAACCAAATAGGTGACTAAATATTTGTTCTGTTTGCCTGTTTCTGATTCGGCATTTGTTAGTTTCGTTTCTCTGTGTGCCATTATTATCTCTATAATTAATTTAGAAACAATAAATTATCAACTTATCCAAGCAAGATCAATCACTCAACACAACTCTTAAATTTTTGATCTGTTCTTTTAATCGAATCATCACATTGTCTAATGCGATTAATTCACTGTGTCTTAAGCCTGATCTGCTAAGATTCTGATACTTAGACAGCTCAGCACTGCAAAGCTCTAAGTCTTTTCTTGCTTGCACTGTATCTGTCATAGTTTCCTCTTGGCATAAAAAAACCACCTTTGAGGTGGTTACTTTTAATTAAACATTAATAACTTCACTTTTACTCATTTGAATGTCTGGAAATAGCTCTTTTTGCCTTTCAGAACCTATTTGATGTAGTCTAGCTTCACCTGTTTCATTATCAAAATCAAGAACCGCCCTTACAACATATTTATCTTCATAAACACTCAAGTCACAAATTAGCACTCCAATCAATTTGATACAACTCTTCGCTTTATCTGGCAAAAATGCAACATTAAATTTTTCAGGTGATTGAATAGATCTATATCTCCAAGCATCCTGTTCAGGAAGGTTAAATAGTGATTCTGCAATTGCTTGAGTTAATTTATATCTTGATTCCTGACCTTCTGGAACAACTGTAGAAAACTCATCTTCTAGAAACTTATAAAATACTCGAGTACTTTCGTCTTTAGACAAACCTGAATTCTCATAATTGCCTATATTTGCCGCTTGAATATCACGTATGGAAATGTAATGCATTAAGGCGAAAAGTTTATTATTTCTAGCTCTAGCTTCTTCAATAGCTAAATTAGGATCCCAAGGACAACAATACAGGATACTTTGATTTACCTTATTAAGCCGACCTGGAGTTTTTATATACTCAGCAGGTGCCTCCCAAGCATCACTCAACTTTGCTATAGTTTTACTTGGAAAAAAGTGGTCATCATCAGGAATTGATCTAACTCTATAAAAATCTGTACCTTTAGGAATAAGACTTGATTCAGCAGCATAACTATAACGATCACCAAATATTGATGAAAATAATCCATCATTATCAACCACTTGTCCAGCGGCTCTATCTTTCTGATATTTTGAGATTCTTCGCTTAATTTCATTAATATTTAATTCTGATTTAAACACTCTTTATTTCCCTCCTAATATTTGATTGAAAGTTTATACTTATATTTAAAAATCATTATATTTACAATAGTTTCATAAACTTAAGGATTTATAAATCTTTCATAAAATATAATTTTTTAATCAATTTAATGCAACGTATTACTCTTCAAAAACTCTATAAGTTATCACTATATTATTTTTAGCTAAAAAATCTTTAATATCATCAAAAAAAAGTTTGCTAAATGCATTTAATTCATTTGGTTGAATTATCTCAATACTTGTTTTTTCAATTTCATGAGAACCAAATTTTTCCGTAATTTCATCTGAAAAAATGTACTTTACATATAAATTAATCTTATCGGATAGTAATTGAGCATGAGCTGTATTCCTTTCATCTATATCACTATTACGCACACTATCATCATCCCAAAAGTAATTATCTAAAATCATTAATTTTAAATGCCTCTCCTCTGGAATATAGGCAATATAGTCTATTTCATCAAGATTCGCGATACTCATATCAAGGTCCTACTTAAGGTAATTATCTGGTCGTAAAATTATAAATGGCACTGCTTCCTTATTTTATTTGAAAGTATCCTACCTTGGATTCTTGACCGCTAAGATCACCACCAATGCAAATATTCATGTGTTTTCCTATTTATCGGTGGGAGTGTAGCACTTATTTTTTTATTCATTGGTCTAAAACTTAAAAACCTCAAATTTAATTATCTAGGTTTCCTTCATATCTAACAAATCGTTTTATAAAAAGCTTAAACTTTTTCTCCAATTCAAAAAAATTATGATACGCAAAAAGATTTTCATTTTTAATAATATAATCTTTAACCCTTTTTTCTTCATAATTCTTTAAATGCTTGCTTGAATCCATAATATTGGATAGTCGAAATAATTCCTTTCTTATATCACTTAATTCTTCTGCCTTTATGTCAACCCTTAATAAGAAGCGATTAAATGAATTATAAAACTCTTTTTCTAATACAATGGCTCTATTAAATTTCAAATCAAAATCTTCATAATCCTTACTTGTGAATTCTTCACTATTGAGTTCTTTACTATTTTTAACAGAATCAATGTACTTGTGAATAGAAAAGTAACACAGCTCATTTACAGCTGATATATATAAGGAAAACTGTATCCAAGTATCGTCTGCACATTCTTCAATTTTTTTTGATAACTCTTGATGCTTCCATTCATCTAATAAAAACAAAACAACTACTGGTGCAAACAATGTAGCAGACCAAATTAATAAATTTGTCAAAAGAGTGATATCTAATTCATAGAATCTAATAAGTGCATATAAAGCTATGTCTATTAGTAACATATACCCATATATGGCCAATAGAACAGGTATGATTGAGTTTTTCTTCAATTATAAATATCCAAAATAATAAACCCCGCATTGCGAGGTTTTAAAGTCTTGGTCTCGGATAAACCGTAATACGACCAGTATATAAAAACTATACCTTAGTCAGGAAAATTTTACTAGCTTTACATCTCAAATTCTTTGTAAGTATTTTTTCGGTACTTTTCAACAGCTTCTGAAGCACATTTGATAGATGTTTCTAGTGCAATAATCATCATATTTTCGTACTGCTTCCAAGTTGAATCATAGGCCTTTAAGGTCATTTGATAAGACTTAACACCAGCAGCCAAATGCAATCTACCTTTTGCGGTGAAATTGCTTTCATGTTCAGGATCCATTGCAAAAGCTATGACCATGCCTGCAACCAACCAAGATAAATGATATATCGCAATATGCTCAGGCTCACGACGTTTATCTTCATAAGCTCCATTCATCATAATTTTAGCCAGATGATTACGTATAAACTCATAGTCACTCTTGGCATTTTCACCATAGATGATTAGAGATGTTACTGATTTCTCTAACTGGGTTTCCATTGACGCAATAGCACCCAAGCGATCTTGATAGTCCAAAGGTTTCTCTCCTGTGCCTTTCGTCTCATCATTGAATTGCGGTGACTTAGCAGTGATGCCGTGAGTCAACCACTCGAATTGTTCAAACTTCTCTGCTACTGCGTTCATAATTGCCCCTTAAACTTTACTCAAATCTAAAATTGTCATAGTTCCCCAATGCACCGCACCTGTATCAATGTAATAGCAGTTGTTACGCTTGAGTGGCTTTGGAGTGACTGTATGCCCCATGATGACCGCATCTACACCTGAAACATTGGTATATTGTTCACTGTCTGTATTTGCACGGGCACGTCCCCATATTGCCAATTCTACTGGTCCTCGAAATGGTGAAATTTCATATTCAAATGAGCTTTTAAATTCATTCCAGTCATTTTGTTCTATGTGTCCATGAACAAAACCATATTTACGCCCCTTGTGATTGATCTCTAGCACAACAGGCAATTTAGAAAAGGCTTTTGCAATGTTGTACATCGCTTGTCCATCTAGCTGATAAAACCACTCTCCACCATTTGAGATATGACAGCGCTTATATGATTCTTCTTGAATCCCACCTATACATAAATCCTCATGATTACCAAGAACAGACGTAAACCAAGGCTTTGACAGCAACTCAACACACTCAATGTTTTGAATGCCTCGATCAACCAAATCACCTACTGCAACCAACAAATCATTTTCAAAATCAAAACCAATTTCATTTAAACGATTCATCAGCAAGTTGTAGCATCCGTGAATATCACCGACTGCATAGAGCTTGCCTTTGATCTCTTTGTCCCAAACTTTGACTAAGCTCATACTTCCACCACTTTAATTTTTACCAATCCACCCTTAACCACATTTCCACGTTTTACTAGCAACTCGTCAAACTGTTCATCATCTTCACATAAACCACACTTCACCAAACTATCTAAAACTGCTTTTAAATGATTGTCGATATCTCTAGTACGTCGATCAGGAAAATGAAAAGTAATCTCTGCTTTGAGCCTAGCTGTGCTTTTGAGAGGCTTAACAAACAAGCTCACAATCTTCTGAAAATTTTTAGCTCGCTGGCTTAGGTAACGTCTTTTCCCTGCTGCCACCCAGTAATGGTTCACACTAGGTGGAATCATGGCAATTTCACAATTGAGTAAACTCATAAATCCACCACCATTGTGCTTGGGCTAACATGATTGCGAATGTCTGTAATATGATCAGTGACATCATCTAAACGATGCCCTGCTTTGGTTTCAGCATGACGAAGCTGTGACTTGTCGTACCAATCCCAATGTGTTGTACCAAGAACATCAAATTTATCAATGTCACTTCGATAATCTATGATCTTCCCAACAAAAACCCCATCAAGAATTGGAGCAATGACGAGATCACCTTTCTTAAATTCCTTTGCATCGTTGTTTTTAGTTGTCATAGTGCCACCTTAAATAATTCTTTTGTTTTATTGGTTGCCCGAAAGTCATATACCGAAAACTTTTCAATGTAGCCACTTTCAACTAAATCTTTTAGACAGTTTCGAATTGTCATTCTTGATGTATCGAGTACCGCTTCAAAAATATCTGTGACATTGAACGTTTTTGTATGAGCTGCAAACAATAAAATATCAAAGCGATTCTCAAAGATTTCTTGCGCTGTATTTCTCATACCCCACCCCCTTGTCCCATTCGTTGATCACCCCAGTTACACTCAACCAAAGTCAGACCATCGTGTTGAAAGCGTGACCACAACCGATCACCCAAATCTTTTTTGAGTTCTTCAAGCGTGAAATTTGAAATCAACATGGTTGCCTTGCCCTCGTCATAACGTGAGTACAAAACCTTGTGAACCAGTTGCAATCTATTCTCATGGCGATCATGCAAACCATATTCATCAAGAATCAGTAAGTCATATTCAGTAAAGCGGTAAATCGCATTAGCTTCGCTGTCATCCGTTCTTTTCCAAGCATTAGCAATCTCATTAGCCATGTCCTCAGAAGTGATGTAGCGAGCTGATTTGCGCTTATCCAACACGTTTAAAGCCACGGCACTAGAAAGATGTGTTTTGCCTGTACCAGTACGACCAACCATGATCAGATTACGAATCACACCACCCAAGAAATCTTTAGCAAACGACATGCATTGAGCTTTTGCATTGCGTTGACCTTCGTTTGAAACCTGATAATTACCAAACCCACTTTCAGCATGGCGTAGTGGTAATTGCGCCCCAGCAAAGTGTTTTTCACGAACCATGGTATTTACTGCGTGATGATGATCTTTTTGACCACGATCAAGTGATTCAAGTGAACACTGTTTGCAAAACGATTTACCACGGTAAGAAACCATTTGAACTTGATGTTTGGTACAAAACTCAGTTGAACTCGTAATCTCTAAATCTAGTGAAGTCATCGCGTTCATAGCATCCCCTCACAATCCAGATCATCCGTTGCAGGTTTGTACTGCTGAACATCACCCCAAGCATCGTTTACGTTTCGTGTTGGCGCTTTGCTCGTTTGTTTTTCAGTACGATCAATCTTGACCAAGTGTTTTTCAAATTCTTGAATCAACCATGCAGCAAATTTTCTTGTACGTTGGTTTTCAGTCAGATCAATTTTGTTTTCCCAATGCGCATTGAAATTACCCAAGTGAAAATTGAAATCAGCAAGAGATAAAATCTCATCTGTTTGTTGACTGAATTTTGTTTGAACCAATATTGTTTTTAAGAAAGTAAGATTTGGTTTCCAACAATCGTCGAGAATTTCAGGCGAATTTTCTATTGTGTGTGTTTCTTTAATATTTTCTTTAAGTGTTTCTTTAATAGTGTCCCGTTCAACGGTACTAGTCCCGTCACCATTAAAGGTACTAGTCCCGTCCCGTTTAGTGGTACTACCTGTAAAAGGTACTAGTCCCGTTTGTTGGTACTGGTTAAGTGTCAAAAAGTATTCATTAAGACATCCAGTTTTTCGAACAACACTGATTAATTTTGCGTCTTCAAGTTCGCCAATACTAGACATAACTGTGTCGCGCTTTTTAATACCGCAGTACTTTTGAAACTGAGTGATTGCAATAGTGTGAGAAGTACGATCAAACCCAATAGTTTGACGCACAATAAACATAAGACATTTGAATGCTTTGTCCTTTAACTGCGCCATAATCTGGTCGTCAATCAAAGCGTTGGGCGTTCTTGTATATCCCTCTTCTTTCTTCGACATGGCTTGTCGCTCTATTTTTTTGACAGTAGATGGATGCAACGTTATTTCGTTGTCAATCTCCTGCCGGTATGCTAAATTTGTTTTCATGTTCATTGGTCCCAAAATTGATGAATTGAAACCACTCCAGTTCGCGCTGGCAGTGGTTTTTTAATATCCAAATTCCGCCAATCGTGGCGCAATAGATGCAAATTGATAATCGTTGATATCGCCTGAGTTGGTGATTTGCATACGAGCTAAAAAGAAAATTGCTTCAACAAATTTGCGTTCATAGCATTCATAACTGCCTGGTATTACTTTCAGTCCAAGTTTGTCCAATAAGACGCAAATAGTTTCAAGATCAGTCAAGCCATTGTTTTTCTTGTCGTTCTTAAACTTTGACACCCAAGGGCCATCAAATCCTATCTCTTCACCTAGAGTGGCATTAACTACTCTTCCAAGCGATTGCAAAACGAGCGAGTGTGTATTTCTAGCTCTTGCGCTTAATTCAATTGATACTTTGCTCATGGTGGTTCCTAAGCTGCTTGTTGGCTTTTTTTACGGGAGGGAAATAAATCTTTATATTTAAATTTCCCGTCTGTTTTTTCTTGAACAAGAAGCGCTGTTTCGGATGACATTTTTGCCTTGCCATTAACCCATGCCCAAACAGATGGCTGCTCAAGGTCAAGTGCATGTGCGGTCATTGTTTGAGAACCAAAATGCTCCACAACGCTCTTATATAAATTAACTAATTCAATATTCATCTATTGAACTCCTATACTTTAAAGTTAATTTATAGTTTTAACTATTATTTGTCAACAGTTTTAACTGTTTGATTAACTATAGTCGCAACTATAAAATAGGAGTGAATTTAAGGATCATTTTTATGAAAACTTTGGCTGATCGACTAAAAGAAGCTCGGATAAAGGCTGATAAGACTCAAGGCGAAGTGGCTGATGCTGCAGGCATTAAACAACCCACTTATCAAGCATTAGAGGCAGGCAAAACAAAGAAGTCAGCATATTTGCCAGAAATAGCTAAGTTTTTGGGAGTTGATGTTGATTGGTTAAAAAATGGAAGTGAATCAAAATCCTTCAAGCCGTTAAGCTTTGAGGAAATTAAACAAAAATTTGGTGAGCCGAAATCAAATCAATCTGAATCGACTTCAGATATTGGAGTTTACGAGTATGGCGACCCTGTTCCTGATGGATTTACTGCAATTGATTACTATCCCGAAGTTAAGGCTAGTGCAGGAAATGGTTATATAAATCTAGAGGAAAGTAGTCCTTATAAAATATTTATCCCAACGGTTGAGGTTATTACATCTGGGGCAAGTGCCACACATTGTAAGATTATCAATGTTGATGGTGAAAGCATGATCCCTGATCTTTACCCTGATCAAAAAGTTTCCGTAGATATGTCTGCTAAAAAGATTTATGACGGAGAAATCTATGCATTCACCAAAGGAAGTGAACTTAAGATTAAAATCCTATTTAACTGGGGTGAAGAGGGTCAAGGTGGTTTTAGAGCTGTCTCTCGTAATCCTGACAAAGTACGTTTCCCTGATGAGTATTACTCACCTGCTCAAATAGAGTCTGAGAATATTCATATAATTGGGCAATTTTGGATGAAAATCGATATTAGAAAAGTTAGAAGATAAATATCAAAACTGCTAACCCGGTTCAACTTACTAATCGGGTAGCTTTATTGGTGAGCTGGATAATTAAAATTTCTGAAACAAAAGAGAATGTTATGATCGCAACACTTAATAAATACAAAACTGCGCTAACGATTAATCGCCAAGAGTTTAAATTGGCCTTAGGTAAAATTGGTGCAGGAATTGATAAACAAATAGCCTCTCTTAAAAAAGCAAAGCAAAGTTATGATGCTGCGGAAATAGCCCGTGAGGTCATTACTGAAGCAAATATATTTGAAGCAATTATTGAAGGCTTTAATGAAGCAGAAGAAACCAATCTAAAGCTGACTGACATAACAAATCTTGAACTGGCACAAGGATGGATAGATGAGTTTTTGGAAAAGTATTCAAATGAATAAGTGTTATATTTGCAATAAAACCTCAAATCACCTATTTAGTGTAAATTTTGAAAATATAATTAAAAGCAACTCATATGTTCTTTAAGTTCAACAAGTTTTTCATTAAATTGCCTTGTGAAAAGCTATATACTATAAGCAATTTTTAATCTAAACAATAAAATAGGCCCATGGAATGGAAGATATAATTTTTAAAAACTTTGAAGAGGCTGGACAAACAGTTTTAAAATTTTTATCTCAGAAATTTGGATTCAATTTATGGATGATTACCCGTACCGAAGGAGATAATTGGATCGTCCTTCAATGTGAAGATAAAGGATATAATGTTTCACCAGGGCAAGTTTTCTCATGGGCGGATTCATTTTGCTCTCATATGGTTTTAGGAAAAGCTCCTAAAATAGCCCCTCATTCAGAAGAAATACCTTTATACTTAAATGCACCAATAGCAAAAAAAATTGATATTAAAGCTTATATTGGTCAACCACTTATAAAAGAAGATGGAACCTTATTTGGTACTCTTTGCGCAATTGATCCTAATCCACAATCCGAAGCACTACTACAGGAAGAAGAATTAATTAATCTTTTAGGTCAAATTTTAAGCTACATCTTACAAGTTGAATTACGGGAAAATGAACAGAAACGTCAAAAAGAGTTTTTTGAAGCCGAGGCATTAAGTGATTCCTTAACAGGCTTATTTAATCGCAGAGGATGGGATCAACTTCTCGTACTAGAAGAAGCCAGATGTAAAAGTTATGGTCACCCTGCTGCAATTTTTATGCTTGATCTTAATAATTTAAAAACTGTAAATGATCAACTTGGACATTTAATCGGAGATGATTTAATAAAAACTACAGCAAATCTACTAAAAAATTGTGTCCGTAATAATGATATTGTGGCTCGAATAGGTGGTGATGAATTTGCAATTCTCAGCATTGAGAATACAAAGGAGGGGGCAAAGCTTTTATTTGATAGAATTCAGGAAATTTTTACAAATGCTAATATCAGTATCGCTGTTGGCTTTGCAATTCGTAATCCCTCTTATAGTTTATTAGATGCTGTCCAAGAAGCTGATGAAAAAATGTATGAAAATAAGCGTCTGATCAAAAATTAAGTTTTAATCACTTTAATAAACTCCACTTATCCTACCCATTGTGAGTTTTCTTTCCCCTAACAAAAACCTAAGAAGAATCTACTTTATGGAAACTGTTTCATTTTTATGCCTATTAACCCTTTCTATACTCGGATGTGACAAACCAGAGCAAATTTCACCTGAACGTGAACAGCTTCTTGATGAATATAAAGAAGTGGATCTAAAAATTACATCGTATCTTGGAACTCTGGCAGCACCAACTACACCGATAGAAGAACGCAAAAAAGTTATTTGTGAGGAATTTCCTATTACCTACAAACAAGAATACCTTCCGATTTATCTAAAGCTAGCTGAGCCTGCAGATGTTGATACAAGTACAGATATTCTAAAAACAATCGATTCGTATAAAGCTAGATACAATATTCAGTGCTAGTACCAAATTATCAAAAAAAACCCACCTTGCGTGGGTTTTCTTTTGTCTATTAAAGCATAAATAAATATTTATAAAAATAACTATAATATATAGTTTCAACTATTGACTATATTTATAGTTTTGACTATATTTACCTCATACACAAACAAAAAAGCCCCTTACTTTCGACGGACAGGGACTTTTACCAAATGGCGAGGTAATTATGTCACACAAAAAACCACAACGTCTACTGACGATAGATCAAATCGTTAAACGAGCATTTATTCAGGATGTGTTTCTTGGCTCAATCATCTTCTTTTTAATTGGCGCTATGGCTTACTTAGCCTTCTATCAGGGGTAAAACAATGAATATGCCCTTTAATAAACCTGAGCTATTCGCTCCTTGCTTCCCAATGCTTTCAATCGATATTGAAACAATTGCAACTGATTCAAACAATATTCAATTCGCATTTGCTATTGGCAATTACTCAATTGATTGTGAAATCAGAGGCGTAGAAGTAACTGATTCAATTGATGTTGAATCACAATTTGATCCTGAAAATGGATGTGAAGTTAAGTACACCAAGTTAGAAGTAGATAACAAAACTTTGGTTTTAGTCACTCACTCAGATTTTGAAGAAACACCACCCGGCTTGCACTTCATTCTTACTGATTCGCAAGTAACTGAACTAAATCAGTGGTTAGACGCTGATGCAATTGAACAACTGGAGTGTGCAGCGTAATGCTGCACTGAGGATAACTAGATGAATGCACCAGTAAAGCAAAGCAATATCGTTCAAGCTCAAATGCACAAAGTTGCTTTGGCATTTGATATGGCTGATGTAGATCCAGAGCAACTAAAGCAAACATTGATTGATACAGTTTTCAAAGGCGCAAATGACGTACAGCTTGTAAGCCTTTTGATTGTTGCTAATCAATACAAGCTCAATCCATTTACTAAAGAAATTTATGCATTCCCTGCAAAAGGTGGTGGCATTACCCCTGTAGTGGGTATTGATGGGTGGGCAAGAATTATTAATGACAACCCTCTTTGTAATGGTATTCAGTTTGAGCAGGATGACCAATCTTGCACATGCAAAATCTATCGCAAAGATCGTGAGCATCCGACTTTAGTTACTGAATATTTAAGTGAGTGCCAAGGTACATCAGAACCTTGGAAAAAGTATCCAAAGCGCATGTTACGCCATAAAGCTTTAATCCAGTGTGCGCGTGTAGCCTTTGGCTTTTCGGGTATTTATGACGAAGATGAAGCAAAACGCATTGATGATTGCCAAGTCAAAACAGTTAGTGGGTTTAGTGAAAACAGCATCCCTACTGGATATTCAGAATTTGAATCCCAACATCTTCAACACTTACGCACTGAGGCAGGATATGGAACTGATCGACTACAAAATGCATATTTGAATTTACCTAAGGGCGATTGCAAAAATCACTTTTGGTCTACCCATTCGGCTGATCTAAAAGAATTAGCTCAACTTGCTGATCAAACTATAGCTAAGCAACAAGGAGAAACCTATGAACATTCTCCAACGTACTGAAGATTGGCATGCAGATCGATGCGGAAAAGTAACAGCAAGCCGTGTGAAAGATATCGATGCAAAGCCTAAAACTGGCAAAGCGTTAAATGCATTAGGTTTAACTATTCTAACTGAGCGCCTTACTGGCGTTCAGGAGGAAACCACAATCACCAAAGCTATGCAATGGGGAATTGATCAAGAACCTTACGCGATTGCAGCCTATGAAAATAAAACGGGTAATTTTGTAATAAGCACAGGTTTGATTGATCACCAAAGTATTGGAAATTGCGGGGCTTCTCCTGATGGGTTAGTGGGTAAAGATGGTCAGATCGAAGTTAAATGCCCTAGTCCTTCTGTTCATTTAAACACTTTGTTGTTGCGGGAAGTGCCTAGTGAATATTTACCTCAAATCACATTGCAATTGGCTTGTACTCGTCGTGAATGGTGCGACTTTGTGAGCTACTGCCCTTTGCTTCCTGAGCATTTGCAGATTGTTGTAATCCGTATATTTGCAAAGGATCTGGATATTACAGGGATTGAGATGGCAGTGATTAATTTTAATCAGTCTATCTACAAAGCTATGCAACGACTGGAATTAAAGGAGTTTGCAGCATGACCCTCCTAAAACTTTACTTTCAACTTTGGCAAATGGCGTGGTGGTTGTGATGAAAACAGAAAGAGACAATGACCTGCTTCAAGCTATATTCAATGAGATGCAGGAATTAAAGCGATCTTTATCAATTAAGGATGAGCGTAGAGTAAGTGTAAAGGAGTTTGCGCAACGAATGGGGTATTCAGAACCCACCCTTTGGGATCGAATAAATAATGGAGTTCTAACCCCGCCACAAAAGGATGGTGTGCTTAGTTTTTGGCTAAATAGCTATGTTAATGAAGCTGTAGCCACAAAATGCAAAAAATCTGCTAAAGTAGCCGCTTAAATAGCGGCTTTTTTGTAAAAGCTGTTGTTTAAATAGACACTTAGCAAAGTGAGTAACATTGTGAGTAACTTCACACCCACCCTACCCATTAAGCGATATATTTCAAAAGGTTAAGTTTGATATGCTTCTAATGATCGATAATTACGATAGCTTTACGTATAACATTGTCCAATATTTTGGCGAGTTAAACCAAGACGTTAAAGTTGTTCGCAATGATGCCGTGACCTTAGAGGATATCGAACGATGGCAACCAAAGTACTTAGTGATTGGTCCCGGTCCTTGCTCACCATCTGAAGCAGGAATTTCTATCCCTGCAATTCAGCATTTTGCAGGAAAAATTCCAACACTCGGTGTATGCCTAGGTCACCAAGCGATTGGTCAGGCTTTTGGCGGCGAAATTGTGCGTGCCAAAACAGTGATGCATGGTCGTTTATCTGACATGTACCATAGTGACCAAGGGATCTTCAGCAACTTACCTTCTCCATTTTCAGCAACACGTTATCATTCACTTGTGATTGATCAAGCCAGTGTGCCTGAATGTCTTGAAGTCACTTGCTGGACCAATGAAGCAGATGGCTCTATTGAAGAAATTATGGGTGTCAAACATAAGACATTGCCAATTGAAGGCGTGCAGTTCCATCCAGAATCCATTCTGAGTCAACATGGTCATCAGATCTTTAAAAACTTTTTAGAAATTTATGCTTAATGTGTGTAGTACAAGATAATGAATATTCAACAAGCTTTAAATAACATCACTAAAAATATCGAACTCACTCAACCTCAAATGGAAGAAGTGATGCGGACCATCATGCGTGGTGAAGCCACAGATGCCCAAATTGGTGCATTTATGATGGGACTTCGTTTAAAAGGTGAAAGTATTGACGAAATCACCGCTGCAGCACGTGTAATGCGTGAGTTTGCAATTAAAATTGATGTGGGTGATATCCCGCATTTAATTGATATTGTTGGTACGGGTGGTGATGGACAGAACCTATTTAACGTCTCTACTGCCTCTTCATTTGTTATTGCGGCAGCAGGTGCAACTATTGCAAAACATGGAAATCGTGGTGTTTCCTCTAAATCAGGCTCGTCTGATCTTTTAGAACAGGCCGGGATTAACCTTGATTTAAATATGCACCAGACAGAACGATGCATCCGTGAAATGGGGGTTGGTTTCTTATTTGCCCCAAATCATCACAAAGCAATGAAATATGCTGCTGGTCCACGTAAAGAATTGGGATTCCGCAGTATTTTTAATCTCCTTGGCCCGCTTACGAATCCGGCTGGGGTACGACGCTATGTGATTGGTGTATTTTCTACAGAATTGTGCCGTCCTTTAGCGGAAGTTCTAAAACAATTGGGTGCTGAACATGTCATGGTGGTTCATTCAAAAGATGGATTAGATGAAATCAGTTTAGCTTCATCAACCTATGTTGCCGAACTAAAAAATGGTGAAATCACGGAATGGATGATTCAACCTGAAGATGTAGATATTGAGTCTCAGACCTTAACTGGTCTTTCTGTTGATAGTGCTGCTGAGAGCCTAGCATTAATCAAAGATGCGCTCGGTAAGAAGAAATCAGCAAAAGGTGAAAAAGCAGCCAGTATGCTGGCATTAAATGCAGGTGCTGGAATCTATGTTTCAGGTCTGACCAAGAGTTATAAACAAGGTGTCGCTTTAGCGCATGATATTATCTATGGTGGGCAAGCTTTAGAAAAAATGGGCATTTTGTCTGAATTTACCAAAACACTCAAAGAGTATGAAGCTTAAGGATTAGAGGACGTTATCATGGTGGATATTGCCAATACAATGTTGGGTAAAATTGTTGATCGTAAATACGAAGAATTTGCTCAACGTTTAAAGCAACGTAGTTTAAACGATGTAGAAGTGCTTGCCCAAGCTGCAACACCTGTGCGAGGTTTTGCGAAATCTTTATACAGTAAACGCCCAGGTGTGATTGCTGAAATTAAGAAAGCCTCACCATCAAAAGGAATAATTCGTGAAAATTTTAACCCTGCTGAAATTGCTCAACAATACCAGCAAGCTGGTGCAGCCTGCTTATCTGTTTTAACAGATTTAGATTTCTTTCAAGGTGCTGATGAAAATATTCAGATCGCACGTAGTCACTGTGAATTACCTGCGCTACGTAAAGATTTTCTGATTAATCCTTACGGCGTTATCGAAGCGCGTGCTTTACATGCCGACTGTATTTTATTGATTGTGGCTTGTTTGTCAGATCAACAACTTGAAGAAATGTCAAAGACCGCATTTGAGCAGAACCTTGATGTTTTGGTCGAAGTTCATGATGAAGCAGAACTAGAACGTGCATTGCAACTTTCAGAGCATTGTTTACTGGGTGTAAATAACCGTAATTTAAAGACCTTTGATGTCGATTTAAATACCTCATTGCGCTTGAAGAAGTTACTACCACCTTCACGTTTACTGATTACTGAAAGTGGTATTGCAACACCAGATGATGTACGCATGATGCAAGAACACGATATTCATTCGTTCCTTGTGGGTGAAAGCTTTATGAAGCAACCACGCCCTGATCATGCATTTAATGCTTTGTTTGGTCTGCCTGAAACAGTGTAATTAAAAGTCAAAGGGTGAGTTCGCTCACCCTGTTTTCATATTTCTCCCACTCCCCCTATAAATTTTTCAACTCCCAACATTCAGGTCATGATCAAAGCAGATATAACTGTGTGAATTCAATTCAGTTCAAATTTGACAAGATTCAGACTATACTGAGCGCCTAATACCGTCCATTTACTGTTTTTTGCAATTATGAGTAAATCTGATTCCACATTCTCTAAATCACAGCTTGATTTATTAAAACAATTCAAAAAACAAATCACTCCTCCTCACTCTTCAAAAGTTGCAGTGCAACCTGAAAGTAAGAATGCCCAAGTAACAGTACCTGAGGAGTTAGATGATGCTGATTTGTTTAAAACCGCACTTGGCGGTGTAACCAAACTTGATAACGGCAATATTGCCAAAATCGAGCGTAGTGATTTGCGCAAAAAACCTGATGCAAAAACCCTTGCCAAACGCGCGGCGGCTGAAGGTGCATTTGAAATTAATGATGCAGAATTGTCAGATACTCAAGCGATTTTAAATCCTGTTGCAAGTCAGGCGGCTTTAAGCTATCGCATCGCAACACTACAACATAAAGTTTTTGAAGACTTAAAAGCTGGTAATCTACGCTGGTTTGAAGCTGTTGATTTACATGGTTGTACTGTTGAAGAAGCGCGCTCTGCTGTATTGCAAATCATACAAATGGCAAAAGATGAAAACCAAAATGTCATTAAAATTGTCCATGGCAAAGGCCCAGAAGCCATACTCAAAACTTATGTGAACGGCTGGCTTCGTCAACATCGTGATGTTTTAGCTTTTGTCAGTGCTCCTGAAAAACAAGGTGGCACAGGCGCAGTTTTAGTTTTACTGAAACGTGCTGAAAGAAATCCAAAATTAAATGGAAATCCATGATCATTCGTTTTAAATGATCAAAACTCTCATAAGTGTCGGTTTATCTTGTAATTAGAAAATATTATTCATTTTTCTGATACAATGCCGTCCTTGTTCAAACCGTATAAGTGAACACGTTTTATGTCTATGCAGCAATCCTACGCGAATATTTTAACTGCCGTTGGCGAGGACTTAGACCGTCCTGGTCTGAAAGATACGCCTATGCGTGCGGCTAAAGCTTTTTCGTACTTGACGTCTGGCTATAGCAAAACGCTAGAAGAAGTGACCAATAATGCGGTCTTCCCTTCTGATAATGATGAAATGGTCTTGGTAAAGAATATTGAATTTTATTCTTTATGTGAGCATCATTTATTGCCTTTTCATGGTCGTGTACATATTGCCTATCTCCCTTCTGGCAATGTTTTAGGACTGTCTAAATTTGCCCGTATCACAGAAATGTTTGCTCGCCGTTTACAAATTCAAGAACAGTTGACCAAACAAATCGCAGATGCCGTGGCTGAAGTTACCCAAGCACGTGGTGTTGCTGTGGTCATTGATTCAGCGCACATGTGTATGATGATGCGTGGTGTCAGTAAACAAGAATCGACCACACGTACTGTGTCATTTGTTGGTGATTTTAAAACAGATAAAGAAGCACGTCGTGAATTTTTATCTGCCGTGCCTGAAGCACATTAAGACGGATCATTCAGTAAGCAATATAAATATCAAAGCCTCATTTTATTGAGGCTTTATTTTACGATAGGGTTTTACAATGTCTTTAATTTGGTTGGCAGGTCATGGTTTAACGCACAGTGAAACCAGTATCGACTATCCTCGTGCAGAACGGTTGGTTAAAGGAAATCCCAAACGACTCACGCAAAGTTTGTATGAACATCCCAATATGAATTGTGGTATTTGGCAATGCGAGGTTGGTGCATGGGATATTCAATTTGCAGACAATAAACAGGAATTTTTTCAGCTAATTGAAGGTATTGTTCGTTTGCACGATAAAAACACCTCATCATTTGTAGAAATTAAAGCTGGTGAAGCAGGAATTATCCCGCCTTCATTTATCGGTACATTTGAAGTTATTGAGGTAGTTAAAAAATATTTTGTTGTGGTTGAAGTTTGAGTCAGTAAAACTGGTGACTTTTTTTGATGATCAGTGCGTTCAAATATAAGCTTTTTTATATTTTTTGCTTTCCTATAACTTATATTTGTAAAACATTCGCTTATTGTCCACTTAAAACTATATGATTTAAATTATCTTAGCCTTATGCCATATTTTAAATGAAAAATTTACTGATCTTTATTTCAGCGTTAACTGCCACTAGCGCCTTTGCCGACAATCTAAATGCCAACGAATTAAAAGATGTGCAAAGTGTCATTAAATTATTTAAAAATAAAAATATCACCGCGATTTCAAATAACATTACCTATCCCTTACATCGTGAAGAACCCATCCCAAGTATTGCCAATGCAACCCAGATGAAACAACGCTTTAACCAAGTGTTTGATACTCAACTTATTCAAGAGATCGCCAACTCAAAACCATCACAATGGGAAAGTATGGGTTGGCGTGGTGTGATGCTCAATGGTGGCACACTATGGTTAGATGGTCATAAAATTAAAGCCATTAACTACAGTAGTGATGCTGAACAAAAATATAAAGCACAGCTGATTTCACAACAAAAAAATCAATTACATTAATCACTTAAAAATTTTAAAACACCTGAATTACAGTTTAAAACAGCCAAATTTCAAGTGCGTATAGATGCCAGGCCCAATGGTAAATACCGTTATGCATCTTGGGGAACAAAACAGTCGCAAGCGACAAAACCTGATCTGATTTTAAATCAAGGTCGTGTTGAAATGGATGGTTCAGGCGGCGATCATCACTACATTTTTAACAGTGGTACATATCAATATGTAGTTTATCGTAATGTTTTAGGTACAAGTGAAACACCAGATGTCACATTAGAAGTCACTCAAAAAGGCAAAAAGATCCTTTCTCAAGCAGGCAAATTATTTAAATAGTTTGTATCAATGATTGAGCTGAATCATTTTTCTCAAGTTTTTTTAATTCATACAGATTTAAAGCTTATCGAGCAAATCACCATAATGAAATGAACTGCTCGATAAGCTGTTCAAAATCATGTGCTGTGCGATATATCACAAACACACAGCCAATCCTTTAAATATGATATTTGATTATTTTTTTTCAGCCAATTGATAAATCAATTGCTCCATTTGTTGCATGTATTGATGATTCTCATGGTCCCACGGATGGAAGTTTGGACGGAAATAATCGATATAATTTCCCAATTGCTTTCTTAATACGCCTATACCGCCAAAGGTATAATGATAGGTCTTTTTCCAGCTGGATAAATCGCTTAACTTCCCTTCTCCTTTAACAATGGTCAAAAATACAGGAATCACTAAGCCCCAGAACACAATCGTTGCGACCACCAATCCAAAACTACGAACAGCATAGGCATAAGGACCATGCCCCATTGCAGTATTCCATACATCAAAAGCTACAGCTTTATGTTCGGTTTCTTCAAAAGCATGCCAACGCCAAATATTGGCATAATGTTCTTCAGCGCCTTCAAATAACTCAGGTGTGCGTAATACAGAATCTGCCAATAAAGCGGTAAAATGTTCTAATGCAATTGTTCCACTGAGCCAAAAATATGCAGGTAAATGCTGTTTAAGCAGACCAAAAATCTCTAAAACCAATGCTTCAAATTTTGGTGCAATCGGTGAGCGTGCAAATAAGGCTTGGTTATATTCTTCATGCTCACGTCCATGCATCGCTTCTTGACCAATAAATGCAGTCACTGCTTTTTGTAATTCAGGGTCTTGGACTAAATCACGATGTGCCCTTACCGCATCAATAAAGAAACGCTCTCCAATCGGCAAGACGATAGAAAACGTATTTAGCAATGCGGTAAAAATTGGACCTGCGGCGGTATGCCAATCTGCGATTCGCTCCGCAGGTAAGTTAAATCTGACATCACGGCGAATAGGTAATGGCTCATGATATACACTCGATTTAATAAATTTTTTTAAAATGCCCATGGTTGATCCTGCCTCTGGCTGATTATCATTTTTTTAATTTAGCTGGTGCGCTTATTAGAATTTTACTTAACTGGGTATAATTCCATAGGTCATTTCGACTCATTTACATGTCATTGCATCTCTTTTTTTCTGATATTTCGATCGAATAAGTCTCTCGAAATATGTCGATATATGCTTGCGATACCATCAACAGCATGATCTAAATTGTGTAAAAAGTTGATCGTCCAAATGCCTTTTTCTGTTCAAAAATAGACTTTGCTAAAATGCCACATCAAGCATATTTAATAAAAATACTGAGTTATAACGTGGATTAGTTATGCAACATTTAAGTGAGATGCTTGCCATTATTCAGTTTATTTTTCTAAATTTGGCCATGTCCAAGAAGCTCACTCTTGAATAAATTTGTGCATTAAGAAAGCCATGCCTTATAAAACTAAAACATTGCTTTCCTGAAGGTATAAAGAATTTAACAATTAAAATAATAATTTTTTTAGATGCTCATCGCTTTGTAATGGAACCACATGGTCATCTTTTAAATCTACACCCGAAAGTTGTAATTTGAATGAATTACGCATCAATGCCATTAAACGCTGTGTGGCAATTTGAATACTCAGCCCCGCAGGTCTTACATTGGAAATACAGTTTCGGCTGGAATCCAAACAACCTTTTCTCGCTTTCCACGTATAATAGATACCCATACTATCAGGTGAACTTAAACCAGGCCGTTCACCAATTAACATAATTAGCAACGGCGCATTAAAACTTTGTGCCACTTCATCACCTAATGCCACACGGCTACCTGTCGCAATCACAATAGGGGCAAGTTTCCAACCCTCAGTATCAATATGTTCACGTAAAGAATTGATATAAGCAATCGCATTCTCCTCTATTGCTCGCGCAGATAAGCCATCACCAACCACGATACATACATCACATTGCTGTGGGTGCTGCTGCACATAAGTCTTGAGCTGAGTTTGAGCCTGTTCCGATAACTCACGTCCCAAATCGGGACGTTTTAAATATACTTCTTTGTCAGTTGCTTTACTTTCCACAATGAGACTTTCAAATTTTAAATCTCTAAGCCGAGCTTGCATGTTTTCAGTATCTAATTGGTGAAAAACAGCATCTTTGGCCTGTGCGTGAGAGAGTTGAAACTTAAGCAATTCTTGGGTTGGAATGCTACATCCTACTCTTCCCATCGCAATTCGGGCATCAGTATATTGTTTTAACTTATGCCAAGGATCTTCGTGAAAACCATTTGGAAAAGTTTCAAGTTTTGAGAGCTTCATGATTTACTCTCCTTTTTATGATAATAATTTAGCAAAGTTTTTTGGCATGCTACTAGGCCAATGAATTTGCCGTTGTTCTTGGTGCAAAATTCCTTGCTGATCTAACCAAGCCGAAAACTCAGGGGCAGGTTTTAATCCCATTAACTGACGTAAATATAATGCATCATGAAAAGATGTGGTTTGATAATTCAACATCACATCATCCGAACCTGGAATTCCCATGATAAAGTTAATTCCCGCAGCGCCAAACAAGGTGAGTAGTACGTCCATGTCATTTTGATCTGCATCAGCATGGTTGGTATAACAAATATCACAACCCATAGGTACACCCAGTAATTTGCCACAGAAGTGATCTTCTAATCCAGCACGAATAATCTGCTTACCATCATACAAATACTCTGGTCCAATAAACCCGACCACAGTATTAACCAATAATGGATTGTATTTACGTGCGACTGCATAGGCTCGCGCTTCGATAGTTTGCTGGTCAACACCATGATGTGCGTTACTGGATAAAGCACTGCCTTGTCCAGTCTCAAAGTACATCACATTTTGACCAATTGTGCCTCGATTGAGTGCTAAAGTGGCCTCATAACCTTCCTGAAGTAAATCTAAAGTAACTCCAAAACCTTCATTAGCCAGTTGCGTACCCGCAATAGATTGGAACATCAAATCAATTGGAATATTACGTTCTGCAAGTTGAATCCCTGAACTGATATGGGTTAACACGCAAGATTGCGTCGGAATTTCATATTCTTGAATAATATGGTCAAGTAACTTTAACAACTCTGACAAATTATGGAGATTGTCTGTGGCAGGATTAATCCCAATGACAGCATCACCATTGCCATACATCAGACCATCCAATAAGCTGGCTGAAATACCCAATATATCATCCGTTGGATGATTCGGTTGCAAACGAGTAGATAAATGACCTTTTAAACCAATTGTATTACGAAATTGGGTGACCACTTCGCATTTACTCGCAACCAGAATTAAATCTTGATTACGCATAATTTTACTCACAGCAGCAACCATTTCAGGGGTTAAACCCTTAGCTAAATTGGTCAATTTTTCGGAAGTTGCATCTTCACTCAGCAACCAATTTCGAAAATCACCCACAGTAAAGTGTGAAATCGGTGCAAATAAATCATCACAATGTTCATCAATAATTAAACGCGTAATATCATCTTTGTCATAGTCAATAACCGTTTCATTTAAAAAATTTTTTAAAGGGACTTCTGCCAAGTCCATCTGCGCTGCCACACGTTCTGTTGCATTACTGGCAGCAACACCAGCCAATTCATCTCCAGAACGTAATGGCGTTGCCTTTGCCATTAGGGTTTTTAAATCTTGGAAAATATATTGTTGCTGAGCAACGCTATAACGATAACTCATAATTATAATTCCTGTTCTGCTGCCTTAATGCTGGCAAATTCTGCTTCAGGTGTACCTGAAATCAGATGATGACGACTATAAACAAGAAAATAGACAATGAAGACCACATAAATACCCAAAGCAATAAACCAGACTTTAGGATCGACAAGAAAACCTGCAACCACCGCGACAATTGATAAGATCAACGCAATACTTGAGGTGAAAATACCACCTGGTGTTCGATATGGACGATATACATCAGGCTGTGAAATACGTAATTTGATATGTGCCATCATCATTAAAACATAAGAAATCGTCGCACCAAATACCGCAATCAAAATCAGTAAGTCACCCTGTTTAGTCAATGATAATATGAAGCCAATAATCCCTGGAATAATCACGGCTAAATACGGCGATTTATTTTTGTTGGTCAGCGACAATGATGTTGGCAAATAACCCGCACGAGAGAGGGCAAAAATTTGACGCGAATATGCATAGATAATCGAGAAGAAACTTGCGATTAAGCCTGCCAAACCAACAAAATTTACAAAGTTTGCTAACATGCCATGCCCATATACTTTAACCAAGGCATCCACCAAAGGGGCACCTGAATCTTTGAGTACACTTGCACCTGCGGCACCCGCACTCAGTATTAAAATTAAAATGGCGAAAGCAGCCAAAATCAACATTGCACCCATCAAACCGCGAGGTAAAGATTGTGCTGGATCTTTTGCCTCTTCCGCGGCCAAAGGAACGCCTTCCACTGCAAGGAAGAACCAAATTGCGTACGGAACTGCTGCCCAGATTCCTATATAACCTTGTGGTAAAAAACTACTCGCGCCTGCTTTAGCTAAATCTGGTGCAATATCAAATAAATTGGCGCTGTTAAAGTGAGGAACCATCGCGACAAGGAAAACCACAACTGCAACAACAGCAATAGCTGTGATCACAAACATGATTTTAAGTGCTTCACCTGCCCCTTTTAAGTGAATTCCCATAAAGACCAAATAACAGATTAAATAAATTAGCCATCCGCCCACTCCAAATAATGATTCGCAATATGCACCAATAAAGGTCGCGATTGCTGCCGGAGCGATGGCGTATTCGATCAGAATCGCTGTTCCTGTTAAATAACCTCCAAATGGTCCAAAAGCCATACGCGCAAAACTGTATCCACCGCCTGCTGTAGGAAGCATAGTCGACATTTCTGACATTGAAAGGCATAAACATAGATACATAATCGCAGCAAAAATGACAGCGACAAACATACCGCCCCAACCACCTTGTGCAATACCAAAGTTCCATCCAGCAAAGTCACCTGAAATCACATAGGCAACCCCTAAACCGACCAATAGTAGCCAGCCAACTGCGCCCTTTTTTAATTCTCGTTGAGCAAAATATTCTTTGGAATCTTCTGTTTTTACGATAGTTGATTGTTCATTTCGAGCGTCCATCATCGTACCTTTAAATTTGCCTTTTTTTGTATAAGCAAAAAAAGTGCCTTTCCTTGGATGACGTCAATATTTTTTGTTCAATCCTATGAACATAACGCCTTCTTAGTCGTATAAAACTGCTTTTAGATAAATCTATCAAACAAAGGTAGGAGAAAAGTTGAATAGCTTATAATAGGAAATCGAAAAATTTATGAAAAATGAATAATTAAAAGAAAAGTAATGAAATTAATATATTTTTTTACTTTGTTATTTGTTTGTTTAACTTAAGATATTATTTAGTATATATGCATAAATGGATTATGTGATGCATTCAAAACCACATGCTAAAAAAACAAGAATCAAAAAAGAAAAATTAAACTCCACTCAACCAAACTCAATTTTCCAGCAAGCTTTACAATCCGCACTGATTCAATGTCAGCATGATTTACTCAACACGGCCCACCTAGCATCTGTCGTGGTACAGATCAAGGATATGCAAAAAAAATCAACTCTGGTGTTCAGCCAATACAGATCAATTCGCAGGATTCCAGCAAGATCAAGATTTAAAAACAAAGCCAGATCAGTATATTTATAGTGCACCTATTCTTGATTTAACATCAGGGGAAGCATGTGGTGAAGTAGTTTTATTTCACAGCTTAAATCAAGCAAATATTTTTGGACAATTGGCCGTTACACAATGCGCTGAGATCATTGCACAAAAATTATATGCACAACCCTTCAATCATTTAACCATCCATGCATTTTCAGTGCCACAGAAAATAATAATCAATGATCAATCAATTCTTTTAACACCTCGGCAGTTTGAAATCATATGTATTTTGATTCTGAATCCTATGGGCTTGACCCTAAAGCTACTACATATTTATCTCTATAGTGATGAACAAATCAGCTTAAATACACTTAAATCTGAGATTTCATATTTAAAAAATAAGGTGGGCGAATTAATTTGTGCAAGGACCTATCAGATACAGGCAGAAATTCACGCAGATTTTAAAGAGTTGGAAGAAGCTGTCGATGCGGATTATCTTGATACAGTGAAACAATTGTATCAAGGTGGTTCATTCATTAAAACCAAAAGTCCTTTTCTAAACAATTGGCAACAAATTCTAAGTTTGAGAATCAATAATCTACTTGTATAAAGAACCTTGGCTTGCGATTGATTAATACTTATCGCAGTATGTCATTCTCAAAATCCGATTTGTCAGATCCCTCTTTAAAAATAATGTACAAAGCCTAAACCAATTTTTTGCCAATCGAGTTGGTTTTGTTGTTGGTATTCCCAATTGACGTTTAATGAATTTTGACGATTGAGTGAATATTGCAGTGTGCTCTGGATCCGTAAATTCCACTTACTTGAATCTTGCCAATAAGGTAATTCAACTTGAACAATACTGTTTAAACGATCTGACCATACATTTTGACAGCCCAGTGTTGGTCCTAGACCAACACGCCAGCCTTTATCCAATGAAGTACCTGCTTGAAGCTGTGTTTGCAGCTCTGCATAACAAAGATGCTTACGATCATCATCTGCAAGAGTATAACCAGATTGGGCTTTTGCACTGACCACCCCATGTTGTTGCTGATCGCTGAATTGTCCATTTTGAATGGCTTCCTGCTGCCAGCCCAAAGTAAAACCCCAGGTGATTGGCATTTTAAATGGGGTGATGGGGTTATAAGAGTTTACCGTTAATAAATCAAGATGTTCCAATTTCAGTCGATCATCACGCCATTGCGCGGCACCATCTAGAAACATCAATTGTGTGCCTGTACGGAAGCCGCCCTGCGGATCTTTTAGTTCGTGATAGGCCTGACGATGACCAATTTGTACATATTTTTCACCTTGAACCTCACCCGCTTCCATGGACCACTTACGCGAATCATGTCCATTGACTGGATCAACTTTCGGACGTACAGGTGCTAAACGTTGTTTCTCTATAGGAATTTGACTACGTAAGCCTAAGAGTTGTCTAAAGCGCGGTTGGGTAAAACTTGCATCGACCTGACGAGCAACAAATTGTAAATATAAATCGTCATAGGCCATTTCTAATATTTTTGCGCGATCTTGATCATCGTAATTAATTAAAGCCTCTTGCATCTGCTGCGGTTCTAACACCGTAATTGCATGGGCTTTTTTTGCCAAAGCATGACCATGTTGTTTGGCCTGCGAATTTAATTGTGTTTCTAACGCTGGACGATATACCGCTTCTCGTACTAATCCCTGTTGCTCTACGGCTTTAATGGTTTCAATCGGGATCGCTGCATACGTAAATTGCTTGCGTAAATTCGAGCTTGGGCGGACTAAATCAATCAATCCCAATAAACGATAGGCACAATTATCACTGACAAAATAATAAGGAAAACTGACTTTTTGCATTTCCCAAATGTGTTTTACCAAAAATGCAGTCTCTTCAGGATCTAAATTCAGTTCATACTCCCAAAGATCACGGCTTTCAAAATCACCATACTCTTTCACTTTGCGATAATAAGGCATTAAAGAGTATTCACCAGGATATTTGCCAACCACCCCTTTCCATGCATAAGACCAATTATCATCACTGTTTACTGTGGCTGCGTAATTCACTGCATAAGAGACTAAATTGAGCTGCTTTTGATCTTTAGGATCAAGACGTAGTAAAGTATGCCCAAACATTGAGCTTGGATTACCCATAAAATCAGTCGCATAAATCAACGTCACTTGATAAGGTTTGATCTGTGCATACCATTGATCAAATTCAGGACAAGATACAACTGGTAATTGTTGTTGTGAAATATTCAATTGTTGCATCAGCCATTGGCTACGCGCAGGAAATTTACAACGAATAGATTGATTGACATCGGCGAGTTGAAACAGTGCAGTGATATCCGCATTCATTTCATTTTGAATATTCTGACGGCCATCTTGAGCAAAAAAATAACCCGAATAACTAACTTCACTTTGATTTACATTTTTGACAGAGGCATCTTCTGCATAAAGTAAACGTTTCCATGTGATATTGCTGGCTAGTCGTTTTTGTTGTGCCAGTTTTAATGCATTTTCTAATACATGCGATTTCTCTAAAGATGATTCTGCATGCAAATGAGTTGTAAAAAATGAACTGAGTAAGCTTAAGCTAAATACTAAATATTTCATTCAATCATCAATTTATATAGATATATTATAAAACTGTGCAATTAAAAAATGTCGGTTCAATACAGGAGTTAACTTAAGATTTACTCATGCAAAATTCATTTCTCAATAATGGGTATTCGATAAAATTTAAAAAAAAAAACCCTGCAACAAGGCAGGGTTTTGGCGCATTAAACGTATGCTTTTAACACTTCGTCTTTTGCCATCACTTGCTGAAGTGATGCTAATACTTGTAGAGAATTTTGATTTTCTGCTGAATAGATACTGGCAAAGTTTGACTTCGCCACAGCATTGAAACGTGCTTTATCTGCATCTTTAACATTTAATAATGAAGCAAGTACATTTAGGCTTTCACCTTGTCCTACAGCCATATCACGTGCAAGAGATTCTGAGTTTTCATTGGTAAATGTCACGACTTGAGCAGTTACTTTGCCATTACCATTACATCCTAAAGTACCAAATGTAATACCTAATAATTGGTTAGTGAAAAGACCATTAGTGGTTGCCGCTAAAATCTTAGGTACTTTTCCAGACTGACCAGCCCAAACTTGCGAGCCGACACCACAACCCACATCTGGATCAGCCATAGCAACACTTGAACCCGCAGCCAATACAGCAGCTAAAGCGATTTTTTTTAACATATAATTCTCCAGAATTTTCATATGCATTGTTTTAATTCAACATATGTAAATTGTTATTTTCCATTATGTGTAAGTTTGATTACACCTATTTAGATTTATCACATAAATTCAGATATGCAAATCTAAATGTGACAATTACGAAATTATTTATTGTACTTTTTTAGTGACCATTCACCTTCTTTATTACGTACTCCAAGAATTTTAAGGACCAAAACTAGACTTAAAAGTAAGAGTAAATACCAAGAGCCTAGCTTCCCCCATCCCACCATATGCCATGCATCTACTTGACTTGGGTACAACCAAATTTTATTAAAAGTGCTAATATTTTCAGCAACCCAAATTAAAAATGCCAAAACGACCAGTACTGGTAACATCGGAAGCTGAAATTCATGTTGCTGTAACTTAAAACGAACTTTTGTTTTCCAAAAAATTACCACACTCCAAATAAATAGTGCATTTCGAAAATCTGGAATAAAAAATTTGCTCATAAAATTGAGATAAGACAAAACTGCTAGACACAACATATTGGCAAAATTGGGCAAATTTAAAAAAGAAACCTGATACAAACGTAAAGAACGGGCAAAAAAACTGCCAACTGCAGAATACATGAATCCTGCAAATAAAGGCACAGTCAAAAGTTTAAAAACGGCAGGTTGTGGATATTGCCAAGAAGCAATCTGTGGGTGGGTTAAAAAAATTTCCATACCCATAGCCATAATATGAAATAAAGCAATGACTTTGGCTTCTGCCCAAGATTCAAGTTTTAAAAACAATAAACAGGCTTGAATGATCAGCGCATATAATAATAAATAGTCATAACGGAATAAACCATAAAATTCATGGCTGCCCATATTCGCCGTAGTAATAAATGCAATCAACAATAAAATACCAAATAAGGCAGCCGATGCTGCCTTAAGTAGAAATTCAAATAATGATTTAAAATAGATCATAAATACATTTACAACAATAAGTTAACCTAAATATTTGGCACTGTATTGGTGTACAGTATCAATAAATGCTTTGGGTTTTTCAGGATCAACCCACTGCGTAATTCCATGACCTAAGTTGGCAATATAACCTGTTTTCTCTCCATTAGCATAAGCATCATCAAGCATAGCTTTGGTTGCTTTTTCAATAGAATCAGCTGAACCATACAAGGTTGCTGGATCTAAGTTCCCTTGTAATGCTGCACGTCCATTAACTGTTTGACGAGCCACGTTTATTGGCGTAGTCCAATCTAAGCCAAATCCATCTGCACCAGTTGCAATCATTGGCTCTAACCATTGACCACCACCTTTGGTAAATAAGATCACAGGCACTTTACGTCCTTCATGCTCTCGTTTTAACCCAGCAACAATTTTCTGCATATATTTGAGCGAAAATTCTAGATATTCACGGTGCGCCAATGCACCACCCCAACTATCGAAAATTTGTACGGCTTGAGCACCCGCCTCAATTTGGGCATTTAAATAGTCAATTACAGCATCGGCTAAACGATCTAATAAAGCATGTAAAACTTCAGGTTGTGCATACATCATGTGTTTCGTAAAACGGAAGTCTTTGCTTGAACCGCCTTCCACCATGTATGTTGCCAAGGTCCATGGACTACCTGAAAAACCAATCAAAGGCACTTGACCAGCCAAAGCTGAACGAATGGTTGAAACAGCGTTCATTACATAAGCCAGATCAGATTTGGCATTGAATTTCGGTAAATTAGCCACATCTTGTTCTGTACGAACTGTTTTATGGAATTTAGGACCTTCTCCAGTTTCAAAATAAAGTCCTAAACCTAAAGCATCGGGAACAGTCAAAATGTCTGAAAATAGAATTGCAGCATCAAGCTCATAACGGCGCAAAGGTTGTAAAGTCACTTCACAAGCAAATTCTGTATTTTTACAAAGAGAAAGAAAATCACCTGCTTTCGCACGTGTTTCACGATATTCTGGTAAATAACGCCCAGCCTGACGCATCATCCAAACTGGAGTCGTATCTACAGGTTCACGCAATAAGGCACGTAGAAAACGATCATTTTTTAAGGTCGTCATTTACTTTCCCAATCAAAAATTAAATTCGCCCCATCATAGCAAAAAGGTTTGCTCCATAACCATTTCTAGAAAATTTTTCTCAACAAAGTTTAGGGTCTGTTGATATTTCATAAATGGCTTGCGTTGTAGATTAAAATTGAGCATGAGACGTATACGTCGTAAAGCATGAAGAGAATAGCGAGACTATTTTCGAGTTTCATAACGAAGGCTGAGATAAATTTAGCCACTACCCTAAGCAAGAACAAAGCACTGCTTTGTTTGCAGCGCAAGGCGCAGCAGAGGGCTAGCGTGTTTTTTGACGCTACGTCGTTACCTTGCGAAACAATGTTACTTATCACTTAGAATGACTAAATTTCATACTCCGCTCCTAGTATCGCCTAAAAAATACACGTAGTCGCAAACGTAGACGAATTGTCAACTGACCCGATTTGATTACTTAGATTTAAATTCCCACGGGTATACGAAAATAAAACAAAACTTGCAGACTAGGAAAATGTCTATAGAAAAAAATGATTAACACAAAACAAATACTGCAACACCTTATAATTTCTGCAATACTTACACAGATTTTTAGTTATAAATTATGAATAATTCTTAAGGTTGATCTACATGTTCGTTCGCTCAATTCTTGCTTTGAGTTTAAGCTGTTTATTAACAGGTACAGCTTTTGCTGCATCTCCAGCTGAGCAACCTCTAACGCCTAAAAAAGTTGCTGCTCCTGTTGAAGATCCTATTGATCCACTTGCTATTGATGATTCTGCTTCAAGTGTAGAAACACAGATAAGTCAGCAAGAGCAACAAGACTTAGACAAAGCTGCAAATACGCTACAAAATTTAGAAAAAACTGAGGATAAAAACTCAGGTACCGCTATCTCTCCATCTTCACCACAGACTACGACTGCAAAAACGGCAAGCAATCCTAATGCACCTAAAGCGTCATGGACTTTAGATGGAATAAACAATGCACAATGGTACGAAAATATTGGTAAGGGTCAATTCCCTGTCTATGCCCGTGCCCATGTCATGTTAAATAATGCCCATGCTTCACCTGGTGCCATTGATGGTTCAAGCGGTATGAATACGCTTAAAGCAATCGCTTCATTCCAACAAATGAATGGTATTAAACCTACTGGTGAATTGACTCAAGAAACTTGGGATGCTTTAGTTTCTCAACAAGGCAATAAGCCTGCTTTTGTGGAATATACGATAACAGCTGAAGACCTAAAAGGTCCTTATGCAAAATCGATTCCGCATGATTATGCATTACAAGCAAAAATGCCAGGCCTGTATTACACTCGTGTAACAGAAATGCTAGGTGAAAAATTTCACATGGACGAAGAGTTTTTAAAGAAACTGAATCCTAAAGCGACATTTAATAAAGTTGGTGAAAAAATCGTTGTGACGAATATTCGCAATGAATTACCTGAAAATATTCATTTGATTGTCGCGCATAAAGGTGCGAAGCAATTATATTTGTTTAATGCACAAAACCAAATGGTTGGCTCTTTCCCTGCAACAATTGGTAGTTCTGATACACCATCTCCAAAAGGAACTTATAAAGTTACTGGAGTTGCACGAAACCCATGGTATAGCTATTCACCTAGTAACTTTGTACAAGGTAAAAACTTAAAACCATTATCATTACCACCTGGTCCAAATGCTCCTGTAGGGAATATCTGGATTGGATTGAGCAAAAAATCATTTGGTATTCATGGTACACCAAATCCATCTGCAATTTCGAAAACAGCTTCACATGGTTGTATTCGTTTGACCAACTGGGATGCCAATGACTTAGGTAAAAAAGTTAAATCAGGTGTAACGGTTAAATTCTTAGAATAATCTTATACTTGATAAAATAAAAAACCAGTGTGCATACACTGGTTTTTTATTGCAAAGATAAAAATTTATCGTTCCAAAAATAAAACAATATGTTGCTTATTTGCTATTTCATCCCAATTACTTAAATATTAAAATTCATTCATGTTAAAAAATAAAGAATTGGAGATTTGAGATGAATACTTTTTTACATCACAGTGAAAACCGTGGTCATGTAAAAATGGGGTGGTTAGATACCAAACATAGTTTCTCTTTTGGTAGTTGGTATGACCCTAAATATATGGGTGTTGGTTCTTTACGTGTAATCAATGACGATACCATTGCAGCACATAAAGGTTTTGGTACTCACCCACATGACAACATGGAAATTTTGACTTGTGTGCTTAAAGGTACTATCTCACACAAAGACAGCATGGGAAATGAACGTCATATCCATGCGGGTGAATGGCAATTGATGAGTGCGGGTACAGGTGTACAACACAGTGAAATCAACCAAGGTGATGAAGCGGTTCATATGCTACAAATTTGGGTAATTCCAAATGTTCAAGATGCCGAACCGAATTATCAACAAATTGAACGTGATCCTAAAAAATCACCCAATGAATGGCAATTGATTGTTGGCCCAAATAACAATGCGCCGATGCATATTCGTCAAGATGCTGAAATTAAAGCGGCATATCTGGAAAAAGGTCATACCCTTGAAGTTAAAGCAACCCAAAAATTTAACTATGTACATGTAATCGATGGTGAGATTGATATTGCGGGTCAAGTCGTTAAAGCAGGTGATGGTTATTTATTTGACGAAGATTCGACACTCACTGCACATGAAGATAGCCAATTTATTTGGTTTGATTTAAACAGCTAATTCATATGCAATAAAAAACCTCCGCATGTATAGATGGAGGTTTTTTATGTCGAGCTTATTGAACAAGTTAGAAGCCGTGTTTAAGCACAAAAATCTTTTTTCTGATCTTTAATCAATGATAAAGCAGCATTCCAAGCAGCCTGAACAATCGGTTCAGCAGCATCACTTTCAAATTGCTTCACCGTATATTCGCATATTTGCTTACTCGGATAATGAAGTTTTGAGCTGCTCATGGCTTTAATCTGAACCTGACAAGCTCGCTCTAAAAAATAAATTTCATGAAATGCTCTTGCAATACTGTTTCCAGTGGCTAACAAACCATGATTGCGTAAAATCATGCAACGATAATTTCCCAAATCCTGAACCAAACGTTCTCTTTCAGCTGTAGAAAAAGCGATACCCTCATATTCATGATAAGCAATATTGTTATAAAATTTCAGCGCATGTTGTGACAAAGGCAATAAACCTTTTTCTTGTGCAGAAACAGCTATGCCATCCGCCGTATGGGTATGAATGACACAGTGAATATCATCTTTAGCATGATGTAAGGCAGAATGAATGACGAAGCCTGCAACATTGACCATTTTGCCTTGATCATAATCTGCCACAATATTCCCTTCATGATCAATTTTCACCAAATCTGAAGCTTTCATCTGATCAAATGTTACACCATAGCGGTTAATCAGAAAATGATCAGGCTCATGCGGGACACGTAAACTGATATGGGTATCTATCAAATCAGTCATTCTATAATGTGCAATTAAACGATAGAGTGCTGCCAACTGGCAACGCGCTTCCCATTCAGTCTTATCAATATACTTTGGGCGTTTCATCATAAAATCCTTTTTATTGCCTATGTATAAAACATCCATAGTTTTAGCGAGAGTTCAGCAAATAAACAAGTCTTAATTCGTGAATGAAGACTAAAAAATTATTTTTTGGGTTGCATAATATAAAAAATCCAAACCAATAATTGAATATTGATTTGGATTTAAATTATTAATTATCATATTTCATACTATTATTTATATTTATTAAATTATTATAATAAGTTTTCATTTTTGTTTATTTTTATTAAAATAAAAATTAAATTATTATTTATTTTAATTCTTCATTATTATTATAAAACACCCTCATTATCTATTATAAAAAGTAGATTTAAATACTTAACTGATAAAGTAATTTCTTTCCTTTAAAAGTTAAATTCTTAATAAAAACAATATCTCTATTATCTAAGTAAGAAATAGCATCATCAATTTCAATGTAGTCTTCATCAATCAACCATGAAATATCCAATTCATTTAAATCAACCATACCGACTAAGTAAATAGTCTGTTTTTTATTTTGCCGATTTTGAATATTTTTTAAAATTTCGCGTATCTTAATCCAGTCTTTCATATTTTAAATCTCATCGTGCTTACAGGTTCTATTATATTTATTGGAGAATTAAATACTAGATAGAGAAATGCCCTGTGCGACAAAATTTGTCGCACAGGGCAGCACCCTAAAAAACCAAATATCTGTAAAAATTTCAGCCACCAATATGGATACGAATTTCCCCGATAATCGCTTTAAAATTGCAATACTAAGGCTTGAATTCATACCCTATATTCAATTCTCTTGCTTATAGTCAAACAAGGAAAAATCACCTATGCTGTAACGCTTTTTACAAACTCACTGCAAGCGTCGCAAATTTTTGTGCATGTGATTAATCTTTGCAAAATCTTGATTCCATACTTTCACTCAGGTACAAACTTTGCTCAAGGACATGCCGTATATCATCTCATTGTCCCTAACCTACTAAATGCCACACCGTTCACTATAAAATCTACTGTTCAATCACTTAAAATCTCAATCTGCGCCTTTAGCTTAAGAGGACTGCGATAAGGACTTTGCAGCATCACTTGATTCTAGCTTGATCTCATCGGGCTGTTTTTCTCTACGATTTAAAACTAGATTCAATAAAATTGCAGCCAAAGTTGCTGTACCAATTCCACCAAGATCAAATGAACCAATATGTACACTAAAATTACCTGCGCCCATGATCAAGCTGACCGCAGCAATAATTAAGCTACTGTTTTTAGTGAAATCAATTTTATTATCAATCCAAATCTTTGCACCAGCCACTGTGATTAAACCAAACACCACAATTGAGGCACCACCTAAAAGAGCAACAGGAATAGTACTAATCACAGCACCGAATTTAGGTGATAAGCCCAACAAAATTGCAAAGATCCCAGCGATTACGAAAACTGTGGTTGAATAAATTTTAGTGACGGCCATAACCCCAATATTTTCAGCATATGTGGTCATACCTGTTCCCCCAACAGAAGCTGACAAGCTGGTACATACCCCATCTGCAAAAAATGCACGGCCCATATAAGGTGATAAATCACGACCCGTCATTGCAGATACAGCTTTAAAGTGACCTAAGTTTTCAGCGACCAGAATTATTGCTACTGGCGCAATTAACAACATGGCGTTTGCATTAAACGAGGGTGCAACAAAATGCGGGAGACCAAACCACGCCGCATTGCTAATGACTGCAAAATCGATCGCTTTGCCAAAGCCCATTAAATTGGCAAGGATAAAATATAGAACATATGCACACACCAACCCCAGTAAGAGCAATAAGCGACGCATCATGCCTCGGGTAAATACAGCAATCGCACTGATACAAAGGATTGTCAGAATTGCCATCCAAGTATCAAATGGGTTTGCAGAAACACTTTTAATGGTGACAGGTGCTAAGTTTAGACCAATAATCATCACGATTGCACCCGTAACAATCGGTGGCATCAACTTTTCAATCCAACCAGTTCCCGTCTTCATGACAATTAAACCAATTCCTGCATACACCAAACCACAAGCGATGGTCCCCCCTAAAGCCAAGGCAATATTTGGATTTGACCCCACACCTGCATAGCCCGTTGCAGCAGCGACAGCGCCAATAAATGCAAAACTAGATCCGAGGTAACTCGGCATTCTTCCACCCGTCATCAGGAAAAATAAAATCGTGCCGATACCCGTGATAAATATAGTCAAATTGGGATCAAAGCCCATCAGCAAAGGTGCGAGAACCGTTGCACCAAACATTGCAAATGCATGTTGCAAGCCCAAAACGATACTTTTTCCAACAGGTAAATATTCATCAATTTGCACAGGGTTTTGATCTAAATTACCTGTGTATGGTTTAAATGATGTAAACCATGGTTCTTTTGTCGCCATTTTCTAATTCCCCATATTTAGAGATCAACATACATTTTGAGGTTCACAATAACTGCGTTTGAAATATAGAAGCGCATTTAAACTTGGGTTGTGACGAATTGCTTTGACCCGACAAAACAATACATCATGACTACCGACCACCTGACTTGATACCACTTCACAATCAAATGAAATTAGGGCGTTATCTAACACCGGAGAACCTGTCACGAGTTCACTCCATTCACCTTGTGCAAATCTGTGTTGCATGGGTGTTTTGCCACCAAATAAATTAGACAATGCGGCTTGATTTGAACCTAATGTATTGACACACAAAACTTTATTTTCAGAAAAAACGCGATATACCGATGCGGCGCGATTAAGGCATACCAATAAGGTTGGAGGTGAATCAGTTACACTACACACTGCAGATGCGGTAAAACCTGCCTGTCCTGCATCACCTTTAGTAGTGATCACATTGACTGCTGCACCCAAATTAGACATACCTTGTCTAAAGATAGCTTGATCAATTTCTAAATGGACTTTAGTTTCACAAGGATTGGTAAATTCAATAATTTCACCACTAACTGTACTTTCCTGTTTGACCATTTGCATCATAACTCTCCCACCCCAATGCGCAAATGTTCATCGAGGTTAAAATTCATTTTTAAAAAAATGACTAAAACACATAGACAAATTTAGACATGCATTATCCCACATGTGCTATTGATGCAATTTCAACAAGGGCTTCAGGTTTAACCAGTCCGACCTGTACACAATAACGAGCGGGTTTGTCATTGGGAAAATATTCAGCATAGACCACATTTATTGCGGCATAATCTGCCCAATGTTTGACGAATATTGAGTTAAACGTCACATCATCCATCGTGCCACCTGCAGTTTCGATGACGTTTTTAATGGTTTCTAAAATATGTCGGGTTTGGCCTGCGGCATCACCGACACAGACCACCTCATTATTTTCATCAAATGCTAAAGTCCCAGAAACATAGACAATAT
Source organism: Acinetobacter sp. LipI_19 (assembly GCF_058242925.1). Lineage (NCBI taxonomy): Bacteria > Pseudomonadati > Pseudomonadota > Gammaproteobacteria > Moraxellales > Moraxellaceae > Acinetobacter > Acinetobacter sp. LipI_19. Next base: position 840,815 of record NZ_JBZAYK010000001.1, on the reverse strand, counting down.
TGTCTGCTTTGGTTGCAGGCACATAAGGTGCAAGGGGTTTAGCTGTACCTACTGGGATCACAACTTGTTTGGACATTTTAAATTCCTTTATTTTTTCCTTAAAGCATCTTCGCCATAGACTTAAACTCTAGAAAAGACACTTGATCTGGTTAAAAGCATTAAGCTGATTTACTAAAAGTGACTGAATTTGGCTGCTCTTGTTGGGTTTTGAATGTCTGTACAAATGATTCCGTATCAGATACCCATCCAAAAAAGGTTTTAATATTATATAAGGCTGCCTCTTGTGCTGATTGAGGGCCAGCTTGATAACATGCATCTTTTAGCGCTATACCAAAATATTCCAAGAAAAAACCATCTCTAAGGGTTGATTCCACACAAACATTGGTGGCAATCCCAACGAAAACTAAATTTCGGATGCCACGAGTACGTAAACTACTGTCCAATGCTGTATTAAAAAAACCGCTATAGCGTGATTTCTCGATCACAATGTCTTGAGGTTGAGGCTTTAGTTCATCAATTAATGCAAAATCCCAACCACCTTTTGCCAATAATTTGCCTTGTAAATCAGGATTTTTACGCATGGTTTTTAAAGCATTGGATTTATGAAAGTTAGGAGAACCTATGCCACCGGCTTCTACATATTGTTCATCCCATCCATTTTGAAAATAGATCACTTGGATACCGGCTATATGTGCTGCATCAATGCTTTTTTTAATATTGGCAACCACAGGTTGAGTAGTGGAAACATCAAAACCAGCCAAATCCAAATAGCCACCAATTGAGGTATAGGCATTTTGCATATCAATGACGATAAGCGCCGTTTGTTCAGGTGCGAGCTGAATCGATTCTGGCTCCGCTTTTAAAATTTTGCCTGTTCCTGCATGAGTCGTGAAATCTGTACAAACCAGATTTTCTATCACTTTCGAGTTTTCAACTATACTCATGCGCTTTTCTCCAAAACGGATTGAGCTAGCTGTTGATAACTTGCAACAACCTCCTCACGACAAGCCATCAACGGTTGGACGCGCTGTCCAAAATCCTCAACCCCTTGGATAAAATCATCAAATGTTAAAAGAATTCCTTCAGTGCCTTTAATGGTAGAAATTTCATCCAGCATCATGGCAACATTTTCATAAGAACCGACGATTGTGCCCATATTAATATTGACGGGTGAAACACTAGATGCCATTTGACGAATATTGGTATCTGTACCTGATGTTTGATCTTTACCGCCTTGATTCATTAACCAGTTAATTGCTGCCAGGTCTGCACCTTGGTTATAGTTCTCCCATTTCGCCATAGCTTCTTGATCTGTTTCAGCTGCAATCACCATAAACAAAACATAGGTTTGAACATCTCTTCCTGTCTGATCAGTATGTACTTTTAGACGTTCATTGATTTCAGCATAGGCCGTTGGTGTATTGAAACCTTTTCCAAAAACAAAATTATAATCTGCATATTTTGCAGAGAATGCTAAGCCCGCATCAGATTGACCAGCACAAATAATTTTCATGGCGGATTGTGGTATTGGCTTTACTTGGCAATCATCCATTTGGAAGAAATCACCTTTGAAATCAGATGTTCCCGTTGCCCAAAGCTCACGTAAAATTTCGACATATTCAGATAAGTAATCATAACGTTTAGAGAAATAATCATCCCCTGGCCACAACCCCATTTGGGTATATTCTGGTGGTTGCCATCCAGTCACAACATTTAGCCCAAAACGTCCATTTGAAATCGAGTCAATCGTTGATGCCATACGTGCCACAATGGCTGGTGGCATCACCAAAGTCGCTGCCGTAGCAAAAATTTTTATTTTACTGGTCACTGCCGCTAAACCCGCCATTAATGTAAAGCTTTCTAAGTTATAATCCCAGAATTCAGTTTTACCCCCAAAACCACGCAGTTTAATCATCGACAATGCAAAATCAAAACCATAATGTTCTGCACGTTGTACAATCTGTTTATTCAATTCAAATGTTGGCTTATATTGCGGTGCATTTTCTGAAAGCAACCAGCCATTATTTCCAATCGGACAAAATACACCAATTTTCATAGCTAAACCTCACTGTACAAAAAATATTCTAAAAATATTTGATATAAAACCAAAAACAAAAACCATCTTGTAATTATAAATAATGCATACAACATGCCACTAAATTTAATTAGTTGTTTTCATTATTAATTTTTTTATATTTATTTTTTATTTTACCTTTTGGTAAAATTTATGAATTTTTAAGCCATAAAAAAATAAACTAAAATAGTGCATAAATGCGTCATTTTAGATCATTTATAATTTTAAAATTAACCGACTCTATAAATAAAAAACCGCAGATGGTATGCGGTTCAATAAGATAAAATTCTGACGAAATACAACACTGGTTCAATAAAATTAGTAATCTAATAAAATAGTTATTAAAATAAATCTTTATAATATTTTACAAGCATCATCAAAATCTAATCTTGGTAATCTTGTATATATTTTTGTATGATCCCCATATCCTATGTTGACAATCATATTAATCGAATAATCAGTCTCTTTAAAGAAAGTCTCATTCACTTGCATATCATCAAATCCAGACATTGGCCCTGTGTCCAAAACTAAACTTCGACATGCCATAATCAAATACGCAGCTTGCATCGAGCTATTTCTTAAAGCTGTTTCATTGGCAAGTTTGGGATTTGAGGTAAACCAAGATTTAGCGTCTGTATGCGGAAAAAGTTTAGCAAATTGATTATAAAATTTCTGATCCGTTGCTACCAACACTGTCAAAGGCGCTGTCATGGTTTTCTCTATATTTCCCGAGGATAGCGCAGGCTTTAGTTGTTCTTTCGACTCAGATGTCATTAAAAATATAAATCGAGCAGGGCAACAATTGGCAGAGGTAGGTCCCATTCTCACTAAATCATAAATTTGCTGAATCTATTCAGTGCTGACTGCCTTATCCAACCAAGTATTGTGCGTTCTGGCATCTGAAAACAATTGGTTTAAACCTATGTTGAGGCTCTGGTTCATAGGGTTTCTTCTACTAAATTTTGAATTAAAATCTGATTGACTGTATTACTTTCTGTTACAGATGAAGCATGCGCACCGGTTTCCAATAGTGTTAATTCGCCATGCCCCAATATTGCTTTAAGGTCTATACTCTTTTGATAAGGCACCAAAAAATCATCTTTGTTGGCAATGTAATACACATCAGTGTTCGCCAAAGCAGCGATATGTTGCGGTAAAATTTTAAAATTCATCAATGCATTTAAGCGTAGCAACACGTTATTAATCGGTGGGAAATCTTTAAATCCCTTGCTTTCGATCTCTTGAATTTGTTGAATATGCTTTGAAATATAAGCAGGTGGATATAGAAATAGAGCTTGTGCACGTATATAAGCTTCAGCACCAGCATTTTCTAACAAGGCAATACGGGTTTTGAAACATTTATCTGTATGTGGATCAAGAGCATCCCAAGCATTAATAAAGGTTAGACTCGACAGTGAAATTTCGGTGTTGTAGATCAAAACAGCCAATTCAGCTCCAATTACCGCACCTAAGGCATGCCCAATAAAATGGCATTGTTTGATTTGTTGTTGTTGAAGTATGTCTAATACTTGCTTTGCCATATTCTTTATTGAATATGCTGTGGGTAATGCTTCAGAGTCTGCATGACAACCTTCTTGGTCATAAACAAGCACCTGAAAATATTGAGTTAAAGTTTTAATTTGTGGTTGCCAAAAAGATGCATGCCCACCTAAACCAGAAGATAGAACTACAGTTTCAGCATCTGGTTGCGCTACACACGGGAAAATTTGATAGCTCATTTTTGACCATTTGATAAATTAATCACTTTGATGACAGCAAAAAATATGCCGAATAATATTTATATTTAGTTTTGAAGGGTTTTTGATGGCGAATGTGAATATGAGGATTGTTATGTTATTGGCTACTTGCTCAGTAGCTATAGGTCTATTATTGATAAAACACACAATGAGCTTTTGTAATAAAGCGAGTTTATATTCAAAATAATCTGATTTCACAACTAGAAAACTACACGCTCAAATTTTGATGTGTCCTTAGCATTCTTAAATTGATCATAAAAAAAGCAACAAAAATGTTGCTTAAAAACACGACAGACTTAAAGCGTTATCCTCAAATATCTTCTTTATCAATCAACGCATCCGCTTTAAGTTATAAGTCACAACTCCCCATATTTCGAATTCTTGCCCTTCTTCAATATAAATATTTTTAAACTCTGGATTCTCAGCTTTTAACCAGACTTTCGGTGGATCAAATTGTTTATCAATCATCAAGCGTTTCACCGTAAAATCATTATCAATACGGGCGATGACAATATCACCAGATTTTGCAGAAATGCTACGATCTACAATCAAAGGGTCTTCGATATCAATCCCCACATCTTGCATTGAAAGCGAATTTGCTTTAACAATAAATGTAGAACTCTCATTTCTAATTAAATATTCATTCATATCTAAAGATTGTTCTATACTATCTTGAACTGAAAATGGCACACCAGCAGCGACCCTTTCAGTCGCAAGTGGAATCTGATAGACCTTATCATTCTTAGGCTGTATGGTCTGGATCTTCATGCTCGCTGTTAAATCACTGAGCTGACCATTTTTGAAATTTTTCAGTAACCAGTTTTTGATAAAATCGACTTGTGACTCTGGTACACGGATGACTTTGGTTGGCTCACTAAACTGTGCCTTACGCCCAGCATTTGCTCTAGCACCTCCGTGTTCAAATTCTACTTTCTTAGACATTATTTATCCTATATGCTTCATAAAAGCCTGTAAAATCAATATAGCTTGAAAAAGTTACAAATTCAAGTTGACGGCAAGTTTTTTTTGAATAACAATAACTCTATCGATCAGTTTTGATACATCTATTTGAACAAGGACGACAAAGATAATCAATATACTTATCATAAATCAATAATTTAGAATACAGATATCTTGTTAATTTATTGATAATTTTGAATAAGTTCTCTGATCTCACTTAAGCACTTAATTGATTGATTTTCTATGTGGAGACATAAAAATGGCGACTCAACGTGATGCAATTCTTGGTTATGCAGACGAACAACATGCTTACTATATTCGTTTGATTGAAGACAATAATGTGTTAGGCAGCCAATATGGTTTATTTTGTGAAAATACCAATAGTGATATCGCTGAAAGTATAATGACTACATTATTTTTAAAGAAATCATTTTGGCTAAATGGCTCTGAATTTAGTGATATTGTAAAAGGTTTAGAACCTCTTCCCCTTTAAACAGATGCTCACCTGATAAAATTGAATATGCTTAAATATTCAACTGAAGTTTATGATTTGATATGTATTTAATAATTAAAATGTCGTTGTATTCCCCTCGATACAACGACGATTTAATTTCAATTAATCATCAGATCAATAGGTTTGAATGGCAGAGCTAAGCATTCAGAATTTTATTAAATCAGCACCTAATCTTGCACGATTACTTTACTTTTATTCCTTTCATATTTTTTATTTCCTTGTAGTTCTCTTCCTGTTTGGGTATTTTCAGCATGCTTTAGCGCGATGAGCTCCTACAGATCATTTATCACCGACGATTCGAGCGTTATTGATAAATTCTAATTAGCCTCGCCTCATTATATTTATTCATGGCACTTATTTTGCTTAACAAATATTACGTTTTTCAACAATCGTAATACTCAAGCTAAAATGAGGACGGTAAATATGGGTTATGTTGTAAAGGAAATTGGTCAAAAGAATAAGCTATTACTGAGTTTGTGTTCTTTTCTGATCCCTATATTGCTCTGGTGCGCTGTCAGTTATTTACCTTTTATTTGGCATCCTCAAGTCCAAATCACAGATTCAGGCAGTGTCTCATATTTACAAGTCGGTAGCCGTATCGAAAAAAGTGTGTTCTATAGTGAGGCACAAAATGCGGTTGCTCATGATTCTGCACCACCACAAGGTATTTTAGTCAATCCCATTTACTTACCTGCACCACATGAAGTGGCTAAGGCCTTGGTCACTGCATTTACCACACCGCCAGAACAACCAGATACCCCATGGTTTCATCAAAGCTTATGGCACAGTATTAAAATCGTATTTTCAGCTTTTTTAATTTCTTCAATTTTTGGTATTCCATTGGGTATTCTCTGTGGTTTCTCACAAAAAATATCACTGCTCACAGAACCTTTTGTTGAATTTTTCCGTTACTTACCAGCCCCTGCTTTTGGCGCGCTTGCTGTTGCCATTTTGGGAATCAATGATGCACCTAAAATTGCAATTATTGTGATTGGTACGCTTTTTCAACAAATTCTAATAATTGCCAATACAACACGTATGGTCGATAAAGGCTTAATTGAAGCCGGCTATACCCTAGGAACCAATAAGCTCAAAAGCCTATTCAATGTGGTTATTCCTGCTGCTTTTCCAGATATTTATCGTGATTTACGCGTGCTACTAGGTTGGGCTTGGACCTATTTAATTGTCTCTGAATTAATTGGTACTACTTCTGGTATTACATGGTTTATTACCCAACAAGCACGCTATCAAAACTTTGACAATGTCTATGCTGCGATTTTGATTATCGGGGTGATTGGACTGGTTTGTGATGTGTTATTAATGAAATTAGGCGAGCGTATGTTCGCATGGAAAGCAGGGGCCAAATAATGAATGACTCAACTTTTAATTCACATGAATATTTTCAAAAAATTTATGCACGCCCTGTCATCTTAGAAGCCAAACAACTGAGCCAAGTATTTAAACATGGTAAAAACGAACGAACTGTTTTAAATCAACTGGATCTTAAAATCCATAAGCGTGAATTTATTTGTGTGATTGGCCCATCAGGTTGTGGTAAATCAACGTTAAGTCGCGTAATTGCAGGTTTAGATCCTTATCATAGTGGTGAAATCTTAGTCGATGGCCAACGCATCACAGGACCTAGCCCTGAACGGGGCATGGTGTTCCAAGGGTATACCCTGTTTCCATGGAAAACGGTTAAAGAAAATGTCATGTTCGGACCACGGATGAAAGGTGCCAGTCAAATGACTGCGGAAGCCCATGCACGAGAATGGATCAATATTATTGGCTTGGACAAATATGAAAATCAATATCCACATCAACTTTCTGGTGGAATGAAACAGCGTGTTGCGATTGCTCGAGCTTTAGTCAATGAACCTAAAATTTTACTGATGGATGAACCTTTCGGCGCGCTCGACCCTCATACCCGTCAAAAGATGCAAAAACATTTAATGGATTTATGGCAAAACATTGATATCACCATTATTTTTGTTACCCATGATATGGATGAAGCCATTTTATTGGCTGATCGTATTATTGCGCTAAAAGCCAATCCCGGTGAAATTAAAGAAATTATTGAAGTGGATTTACCTCGCCCACGTTCATTAGCTCTCATGGCAACTCCTGCTTTTCAACAATTAAGGGCACGTGTTGATCAGTTGGTACACGCTCAGGAAGATGAGCTTGATCCATCACTTCAAGACTTACCCAAAATACCGAGGATGACCCAAGTCAGCACGGATAAATAAACAAACAGATTTCTTATAGCCTTTGGGACGACCCAAATCGCTTAGTTCATTGTTGGACGGCCAACCTTGGTGATATTCATGTCAAACACATATGTTTTACCAATTGTGGACATTTCCCTATTATCCAGTCCTGACCTCGAAGATCGTCTAGTCGTGGCACACGCTTTAGATCAGGCATGTAAAGATGTGGGTTTCTTATATCTAAAGGGAGAACAATTTAAACCTGCGTTATTCAACAATCTTTATCAAACCGCACAGCAATACTTCGCCCAAGATACTGCAATTAAGATGAGGAATTATATTGGCTTATCTGAAAATCACAGTGGTTATGTACCGATCGGTGAAGAACGTTTTGTAGAAACGAGTTATGATCTTAAAGAGGCCTATGATGTCAATTATGATCATCAAAGCCCCGCAGATCGCCGCCCTTTGATTGGTCCAACCCAGTGGCCAGATGACCCCATTTTTAAACAGCATGTTTCAGATTATTATCAACATATTAAAAATATTGGGCACACAATTTTCCAAAGTTTTGCGCTAGCACTTGGCTTAGATGAGCATTATTTTGATGCACATAATTCCAAAGCACCCAGTCAACTTCGCCTTATTCATTATCCTTATCATCCTGAAATTCAGGATAAAGATGGTATTGGTGCACATACCGATTATGAGTGTTTTACTTTGCTCTTACCCACAGCACCTGGATTACAAGTCCTCGATAAAACAGGGCAATGGATCGATATTCCACTGCTTGAAAATACATTGGTTATGAATATTGGCGATATGATGGAAATTCTGTCTAATGGGCGATATTTGGCAACCAAACATCGTGTTAAAAAAGTTTCCGAAGAACGTTTTTCATTTCCCTTCTTCTTCTCTTGTGATTATGACTATCTGATTCAACCTTTGCTTAAAGATCAGCCTGCGAAATATTCCCCTTTAAAAGGCGGTGAGCACCTTTTTAATCAAACCGCACAAACTTTCCAGTATCTAAAAGAAAAAGTAGCCCGGGGTGAAATTCAACTTGAAAATCCCCGCCCGCTTTATTCATTTGGTTTAAGTCAAAACGAGGAGTCACTATGAACTTATTAGAACTCTGTGCACAACTTAAACCGAGTGATGATTCAGCCTGCGTATTACCTCGGTATTTATTGGGTGCTTTTCGCCGTAAGAGTATTACTTTTTCCAATGGTTTAACTGATGAAAATACGCTGGTCTATTGGTTTCAATCTAAAACCTTTACCATTGATTTACGCTTAAAAGACCCCATTTCAACGCCCGTTTTAGAACGACAGGGCTGGGTTGGCGATACAATTTGGGATGCTCAAAATCAATTACTTTCATGGAATGTCAGCAGTAATTATCAAAATCATGTGCAATGGCCCGAACCAGCAAAATTGTATTCAATTGGCAATGCCATATTAGAGTTTTCACCAAGCCATGCTTATGTTGAAGATTGGCGGCAACAAGCTACCCGTGGGCTATATCTTGGCCTACGTTTATTTAAAGTTGAAAATATCGATTTAAGTATCAGTTATCCTGCAGATGGTGGCTTCATCCTTTGTGATCATTTTATTGCCTTTGCCAAGTCTCGACATCCAGATATACAACAGGCTTTTCACTCCACTAATGCTTTAAAAGATGCTATTTCTCAACAACAGATTAGTCTAGAAGCAATTCAGGACTATGAGGTTTCGATCAGTTTTGATAAGCAGATCATCGATCTTAGCACCATCAGCAACAAAGTTGGAACTATGATTGATCTTGAAAATTTCCAACAACTCGATCACAACACTCTTGTCCAACAGCAACTGATCAATGGTGAACATTGTCGTTTATTTTTTACACTTGATGTATTTCAAAAAGATTTTTGCTTTACAACGCTTACGGGCACTTCAACTGAAAGTCAAAATTGGTTTGATCATGAAGAAAATCATCTTTTTCATCATGCAAAAATAGCGTTATAAGGGATATTCTCAATCAATGTCTTTTTTATATTTAATGATTGCCATTGTTGCAGAAGTCATCGCGACTTCTGCAATGAAGGCTTCAGATGGTTTTAGCCAGTTATTTGCATCGATTATTACCGTGATTGGATATGCGGTTGCCATTTATTTTTTATCACTGACCATGAAAACGATTCCTGTCGGTATTACTTATGCGCTTTGGTCTGGCGCAGGCATTATTTTGGTGTCCTTGGTCGGCTTCTTTTACTATAAACAACACTTAGATTTAGCTGCAATCATCGGTTTGGCTTTTATGATTATTGGGATTTTAATTATTCATCTTTTTTCAACGAGCACTGAAATATCATAGACTTCTTGTGTTAGTCAAAAATAAGCACTCGATACGTGTAAACTTTTAAATTTTGATGAAACATAGATGGTGTTTCTATCGTGATGCGACATGGATGTCGCCTTATTGGGTGGGGATACAGAACGTGCCCCTCACTCAACATGAGCAAAAACAAAGTACTGCTTTGATTGCAACGCGGGGTTTAGAATCCCCTATGAAAAGTGATACATCGCCTACACAAAGCGATTTAAACTTTAAATGTAAAGCGCGGCATTGCAAATTTGATCCTCATACACTTAATTTTTATGTAATAGTAAAATTTTCATGATTCATAAAGCTTAACCACATTTAAATATCATCTCTAAGTTTATTTTGGCAAGAGCTCTAGTGAATAGAAAATCCTCTTTTAATGTGATTAAAGTGACGCCTTTGTAATCAATTTAAATTTAATTTGTTAATCTTTAAAACAGATCTACCACCATAAAAATTTCACTGATTTGGTTAGTTTTCCTGCATTCAAATCTGTTCAAAAATTGCGTCTAGGCTCTATATAAAGCTTTTGCACCTAAAATAAAATAGCCCAAGACATGCTTAGGCTATTTTTTCCAACGATCTAATTCTTTTAAAACCGCTATTTCAACTCTTGCAACAATGTCGGATAAATCAGACCATCGACATTTTGTTCAGTTTTATAGATGCCATTTTCCACGTTAAATTTATTGACGTGATAGGACGAGCCATAGATCGAATCAAAACCATTGCCTTTGCTAAAGACTTTTTGATTGGCGTCTAGATCAAGTAAATGGGTGCCATTCACCATCGTTTCGTATTGTTTTGGATCTACCCCTGAACGGATTGCCATAATTTTTACAGCATCTGCATGTGTTGCAGGATCATTAATATATTTCACTGTCTTGTCCCACACTTGAAGGATCTTTTTCCATTCATCTTTATGGGCAGTTAAATGACTCATATTCACAGTTAAGGTGTCATAAATTAACCCCGGTTTATCCTTGGAGGTATAAATGATTTTTGACCCTGCAACAGTTTTCAATGCTTGACTGGCAACAGGTTGCCATACCGCAATAGCTGAAACATCTGGGCTCGAGAATACTTGTGGTAATTGATTGGTAGCTGAATTAACCAATTTTATTTCATTGATGGGAATCTTTTGATCTGACATTGCCGTTGCTAGAAGCAAATGATCGACTAGACCTTTTTCAACGCCGACAGATTTACCTATTAAATCTTCAATACGATTGATCCCCTCTTTGGCAATAATCACATCATTGCCCGCAGAGTAGTCAGTCGCCATGATCATCATGCCTTGAGTACCACCCGAGGCCGTCACCAAGTTATCACCATTGGTAACAAATACTGCATCTAATTGATTGGCAGAAAATGCTGAGAGTGATGCTGAATAATCAAACCATTTAAAATCAACATTGAGACCTGCTTCTTTTAGCCAACCTTTTTCAATTGCAACTTGCCATGCCACAAATCCGGGCCAATCACTATAGCCAATGGTAATAGGTTTAGCATCTGCTGAAGCTTGCGCACCCTCTTTTGCTTGAGGAATTTTTGCCGTGTTGTCACAACCAGATAACAGCATTGCTGATAATAATGATACGGATAAAAAAGATTTATAGATCATACAGAAACTCCCCCGATTTTCTCGCTTTTAAATTGTGTATTGGTTTGATTCAGCGACTGTATATATGCACGCCAACCACCTAAATGGCTGATATCTATAGCGTCTTTAATTGCATAAGCTTCGCAAATAAAACCTTTTACCCAACTGCCATCTTCAAGTTGTAAATTGCCGATTCCCAACGGTGCTGGAACCTCAGCAACGATTGCGCCAAAGTTTGCCAATGGAATTTCCCAAACTTCAACTTCAATAGACGTTCCTGTTGCATCACATTGCAGACCAGGTTTTGGTGGACTGGTATTTTTTAAAGCAAATAATTTGTAATTTTTAGCGGTATAGGTTTTCTTTAATAAAGTCCCTTGGCGTGTAGTGAGCTGAAAATTAAGTGGCATCGCTGTTAAATGCGCTCCCACAACCGCCAACTTGACTGAATTTTTTGAAGCAATCTCAAGCATTTTTTGATAGTGCTGCTGAGATTTGCCTAATGTAAGGGCTGTTAGTGTTTGCCATTTTTGAGCAAAATTTGCCAAAGCTTGATCATGCCAAGCAGGTGCAATAAATGTTACTCCGCTCGGCAACCCATCTGAGCGAATTGTATTGGGTAATGCTATGGCTGCTAAATCGGCAAAATTGACAAAGTTGGTATAAGCTCCCATATGTGAGTTCTTTACGATTGGATCTACTTCAACATCGACAATACGATAAATCGTGGGTGAAGTCGGTACCATTAATGCATCATAGGCTTGTAAAGCCAGATTAATTTTTCGTGCCAGCACAGCACGTTTATATTCAGCTTGAAGTGCATCCGTGGCTGTAAATTTATCTGCTTGAGCTATGATTTCAGCAATGACCGGATGCGCTTGGTCACGTGTTACAACTTTTTCCACAGCAACAGTCCGTTCCGCTACCCAAGCCTCGTTATAGAGGGCTTTGGCAAGTTCATTAAAATCTGTGAAATCAATACTTTCAACTTTATAACCAAGTAATTTGACTCGTTCTACTGCGGTTGCAAAAGCTTTTTCAGTTTCTGTGTCACCATAAAACTCAAGCTGTGCAGGTATGGCAATTTTGCCTTTAGAAAACTGAGAGGGAACATTGGCGGGATGAATACGTGAATATTCATCTGTTTCATCATAGCCTTGCATAACACTGGCAACCGTCCAAGCATCATCACTAGTCAATGCAAAGATAGAAATGACATCAATCGTTCTACATGCAGGCATCAAGCCTGTGGTTGAAAACCAGCCTTTGGTCGGTTTAAGACCAACAATATTGTTATGCCCTGCTGGCACACGACCCGAACCTGCTGTATCGGTCCCTAAGCTAAAGGGCACCATACCATTTGCAACTGCAACGGATGAACCAGAGCTGGAACCACCGCTGATATATTCTGGATTAAAACTATTTTTGACCGCGCCATAAGGTGAACGTACCCCGACTAATCCCGTTGCAAACTGGTCAAGGTTAGTTTTTCCAATAACCACAGCACCAGCTTTTTTTAACTTGGTAATCACCACAGCATCTAGTGTTGCTAAATATTCAACGTCTTTACAAGCAGCGGTGGTATAGAACCCTGCGACATCGATATTATCTTTGACGGCAAATGGCACACCGTATAAAGGTAAATCATCTCTATCTTGCAGTTTTAAGGCTTCAATTTGGGTTTGAATTTGCGTTTCAGATGCGATTTCAATCCAAGCATGATCATCATTATGAATGGTTTTAACATAATCGATTAACCCCTCAATCTTGATTTTCTGGCTGGTATATGCCTCTCGCCAGTCTTGAATTGTCCATAAGTCTTGCATCACCCTACTCCCGATTTAATCATTTTGCAGAATTGGCGGCATTACAGCATCCATCAGCTCTAGATGCCCTTTGATCACACCCTTGAGTGCTGTAAATTGTTGGCTAATATGTCGAAGCTCAGAACTTGCGCCCTGCATCAGCATGACTTGTAATATTTTTTGTTGATCTAGCTGGATATGCAGTGAGCTAATCACTTGAGTTAAAAACTTTTGTTGCAAATCAATCAGTTGGTTTCGAAGTGGCATTTGTCCTGCATCATAAAGTAGGGTCAGAGTACCCACCATAACCTCATTGGCCTGTGCCTGTTCCGCAATCAGATGTTTATTGATCATGTCGACAATGGCTTGAGATCGGCTTTCATAGTGCTGATCGACAATTTTCTGATCGAGTGCATTCAACGTTGCTTCTGGTACAGTAATGCTGATCCGAGCCAACTTTTGTTTAGCCACACAGTTATCCTTTTATCTTATTTACAGGAGTGTTTTGTTTGATATACACACCTGCTCGTACAGTGAATAAATCAACAAAAAATGTTTTAATCGAATGTGTTTTTTTGACTGTTGTTTTGACCTGATTCATAGCACAACTCCATCTCAGTATTACCAAATTAGGTTTTTGTATTACCAATATAACAATGCAGAAAATGTGCCAGTTTTTAACCAAGTTTTTGCTGGTTTTAACGTGTATTTATGGACGATTTGTGGGCAAAAACAGTGTAAATGCACAAGCATAGCGCGTAGGGTTATATGTGCTTAAAATCCAAAGTTTTTACTAATTTTATTTTAGTTGGCTAAGTATTTGTAAATTATTACAATCCATAGAGTTCTGCTTATAAAGTAAAACAAACCATACTTACAAAAAAAGGAGCATCATCATTGATGCTCCTTTGCTGACTTTTATCAGGCTACAGGTGCCAAAGTAAACAATACCTGTCCGGTCTTGACGGTCTGACCTTTTTCAATAGAGATGGCTTCCACCTTCATCCGTTCAGGTGCAACAATCGGAATTTCAATTTTCATCGCTTCAATCACTGCAAGGGTTGCACCTTCTTCAACAATATCTCCAGAAGCACATTCGATTTTCCAAATTGAACCTGGCATATGTGATTCAACAGCACAACCACCTTCTGGGATACTGACTGCTTCACCATCCTCTACAGTATCTAAACTTTCAGAGACATACTCTTGTAAACCTGCAGCATGCCAACGAAGGCGCTCTGCTTCAAAATTGGCTTGTTGCCTCTGTTTAAAAGCATGAATACTGTCCTGATTTGCAGCAAGGAAATCATTGTATTCTTTTAGATTAAGCACCCCGTCTTCAATACGTAGTTGCAACCGCCCTGCTTTAAAATCTTCGCGCATCTGTAGCAATTCTGCTTCTGAAACCTCATAGAATTTAACCTGATCAAAGAAGCGTAATAACCACGGCTTGCCAGCTTCAAAATTGGCATTTTTACGATAACGGCTCCACATTTGTGTAGTACGGCCCACAAATTGATAGCCCCCGGGACCTTCCATACCATAAACACACATATATGCCCCACCGATACCAACAGCATTTTCCGGTGTCCAAGTCCGTGCAGGGTTATATTTTGTTGTGACCAAACGCTGTCGCGGATCAAGTGGTGTGGCAACGGGTGCGCCTAAATACACATCACCCAATCCCATGACCAGATAATTGGCACTATAAACCACATCTTTTACCGCTTGCTTGGATGCTAGGCCATTGATACGACGAATAAACTCGATATTATCAGGGCACCACGGTGCATCAGGACGGACGATTTGCGTATAGCGCTCAGTCGCCAATTGGGTTTGTGAATCTTCCCATGCCAGTGGTAAATACACCGTCCGTGAAGGGACTTGCATATTGTGTATATCTAGCAGTTCCGCTTCCGCGTGTTGAAGTTTTTCCAAGAGCTCAAGTTGATCAATTTGAATTGAATCAAAATGAATCTGTAATGAACGAATCCCCGGTGTGAGATCAATAATTCCGTGGATATTCTGGTCTTTTACCCATTGCATTAAAGCATGAATACGGAAACGTAGATTTAAGTCTAAAACCAGATCACCATATTCAACTAATACATAGCTATTTCCCGCAGGTCGGTAAGTCACACTGGGTAAATGTGCTTGTCCTACGCGTGTGGCTAAAACAGCATTTTCTAATGTGTCATTTTCTGCGTGGAATACAGGATTAAAATTCACTGCATCTGTGTCAGAAGCGATAATACTTTGATGATATGTTTGATCCAAGGCTTTTGCTTGGGCATAACTCACAGGAATAAATTTAACTTTATCCCCTGCTTTAAGCTGACCAATTTTCCAAAGTTCTGAATGAATCACCACAGCTGGACAAACAAAGCCACCTAAGCTTGGACCATCAGGCCCTAAGATGATCGGCATGTCGCCTGTAAAATCAATCGCACCAATTGCGTAAGCATTGTCATGAATATTTGAAGGATGTAGACCTGCTTCACCGCCATCTTCACGTGCCCACTCTGGTTTTGGGCCAATCAAGCGAATGCCTGTACGACTGGAATTATAGTGAATCTCAAACTGGTTACTAAAGAAGTTATCTATATCGTTTTTGGTAAAGAAATCTGGTGCGCCATGCGGACCATACATCACCGCAATTTCCCAATGACGCGCAAATTTAGGGATTTGATCTGTGGCTAAACTTTTGCTTTGATCAGATGAATATTCAGTAATCGCAAGCATATCTCCAATTAATAAATTACGCCCTGCATGCCCACCAAACTGCCCCAGAGTAAAGGTTGCTTTTGATCCTAAATATTCGGGAACATGAAAGCCACCTTTGATCCCAATATAGCTTCGACATCCCGTACTCATTGTTCCACACTTTAACACCTGACCTTTTTTAACATTCACGGTTTGCCACATTGGAACCAGTACGCCATCCAGCTTAGATGGCATATCGCCGCCGGTAATCACAATTTGACTATCACAATGAAACTTTAAACTCGGGCCTTGCAGCGTACATTCCAATCCAGAAGTATTATAAGGATTACCTAAAAGTTGGTTGGCGACATTTAAACTCAAAGGATCAATCGCTCCTGATGGTGGAACACCCACATCCCAGTAACCTAAACGACCTGTAATATCCTGAATTGCGGTTTGAATGCCCGATTGTAAAACCTCAATTTTTTGGGTTTTCCATACAAATGTATTTAAGAAGCGTGTGGTTTGTGTCCCTGAATTAAACACCTCACCCGCAATAATATTTTGTAGATATTCCAAATTGGTTTCGATGCCTGCAATCTGTGTATCTGCCAGACTTGATTGCATGGCTTGAATTGCTGAACCTCGATCAGATGCTGTCACGATGATTTTGGCAAGCATGGGATCATAAAATGAAGACACATTTGAACCAGTTTCGACCCATGTTTCGACCCGTGCATTTTGATCAAATTGCACATAGGTGAGTAAGCCTGCGCTGGGTTGAAATTGTTTAATCGGATCTTCCGCATATAAACGAACTTGAATTGAATGTCCTTTTGACACTAATTTTTCAATGGGTGCTGTCCAATCTCCACTGGCCAAAGTCACCATCCATTCAACCAGATCCACGGCATAGACTTGTTCTGTCACACCATGCTCAACTTGCAGACGGGTATTCACCTCCAAGAAATAGAATTGCTCAGTTTCAGTATCCATCACAAACTCAACTGTACCTGCTGAACGATAATTCACAGATTGCATAAGTTGAATTGCGACAGTTTGAATATAGTCACGTTGCTCATCGGTTATATGCGGTGCGGGTGTTTCTTCTATGACTTTTTGATTACGACGTTGTACAGAACAATCGCGTTCCCCTAAAGCCAACACCTGCCCTTTTCCATCACCAAAAATTTGTACTTCAATATGTCGAGCATGCTGCACAAATTTTTCTAAATATAACCCTGCATCTTTAAAGTTGGCTTGAGCCAAATACGAAACGGTTTGATAAGCGTCTTTGAGTTCAGATTCGTTCCAAACTAAACGCATACCAATACCACCACCACCCGCAGTACTTTTTAACATCACAGGATAGCCAATACGTGCAGCTTCCGTGACTGCTTCTTGCTCACCAGAAAGCAAAGAACTCCCCGGCAACAACGGCACTTGGCTTTTAATCGCCAGCTCACGGGCAGTATGTTTTAGACCAAAATCCAGCATTTGACTAGAGGTTGGTCCAATAAAAGCAATACCCTGATTTTCACAGAGATCACAAAACTCCGCATTTTCAGATAAAAATCCATAACCTGGATGGATTGCTTCAGCACCTGTTTGCTTGGCAATTTCAAGAATTTTTGCAATGTTTAGATAACTTTGTTGTGCTGGTGCAGCACCAATGCAAAATGCTTCGTCGGCTAAAGTCACATGTAAAGAATCTTGATCAGCTTCTGAATAAACCGCAACTGAACCAATCCCAAGTTTTTTTAGCGTACGAATCACGCGACATGCAATTGCACCACGATTGGCAATGAGAACTTTTTTAAACATAATTATGCTCCCATACCATTATGTATCCGCAATTGAATTTTCGTTGGGTTATAGCCATTACACGGATTATTTAATTGTGGGCAATTTGAAATCAGTACGATTAAATCCATCTCAGCTTGAATTTCTACATATTTACCAGCGGCAGAGATACCATCAGCAAAGGTTAAATGTCCGTCCGAGCTGACAGGCACATTCATAAAGAAATTAATATTGGGGCCGATGTGCCGAACGTTTAACTGATGTTTTTGTGCAATGGGATGTTTGGCTAATGCATACATAAAATTATTACGGCAACTGTGCATCGGATAGGTGTCATGTGCATAGCGAACCGTATTACTTTCACATGAACAAGCACCGCCTAAGGTGTCATGACGACCGCAGTTATCATCGACAATCACTGCAATTGGGCGGCCTAAATTACTGTATAAGGTTGTCCCTTTTTCAAGGTAAACATGCTGATTAATGGCCAAAGTATCTGTTGCGCTATAACGTTCTGCTGGGTTTTCTGCTGACATAAATAAGGTATCGACGGCTTGATTGCCTTCTAAATCAACAATACGGAAATATTGGCCTTTTTTTACTTCGCCCATCCATGCTTCACCCGCAGGACAAACTTCATTTAACAAGGCTTGATCTAAAATAGGTTTTTCGATTGACGTTAAAATGCTCATGATGATTGTCCTTAAATGCGTGTGTTATTAGATGAACTCAGCGCGTAATAACGCTGGTTATTGTCAAATGCACGTTGATTTTGCGGACATGAGTCTCGACAAATATCGTTTTCCGTTAAGGGCAATGCAGTAAAAAGTCTCATTTCTATATCAGCAGGGGAATATTGCGCTGAATGATCTAAGCCATGCGGTGCAGCCGATAAGAATACAAAGCAATCCATTTCAAAACGCAGCTCAATGAATTGCCCAGTATTGTCTGAGCGGATATAAGACAAAGCACCCACATCATCTGGGGTCACTTTTGAAAATAAATTCACTGTTGCGCTGAGATCAATTTGCCCAAGTGAATATTTACTCATTTCAACCAGCAAACCATCTAAACCATTTTGAATCATTTGATTTCGGGCATCTTGGAATGTCTTTATTCCAAAAGTAGCTTGGATTTGTTCTGGACGACTTGGACCACACAAAGCGTCATTCCAGCCATGATCATCATACATAATTGAGGCCATAACCCGTCCCAAATCGGAATACAACACATGACCTTGAGTTAAAAAAGCAGTATGTTGCCCTTTTAAACTATCTGGCATATTAAAACGCTCAAGTCGATCATGGGCATTCACACAAAATAAAGAGACATTGGCATCGGCAGATAAAGCTTTAAATTGAAGTACGCTTCCTTTGGGAATGCGACCTGACCAGTGATGTCCACCGGGTAATTTTTCAGACCAAATGACCTGTTGATCATGATAATTTGTCGTATGCATAGCCACTCCTGTTCGGATAGTTTATTGACTTCCTCCCGGGCTTTTATCCCTCCGTGTAGTTCTTTCGAACCGCGAACTCTCGGTCCAGACATACTCTTTTAGACAAGTATCGGAACCCTAGATCACTTTTTATAATTTTATTTGATGCAAAGGATGTGCCAATTTGGTATTACGATTTTAGGCTTTAGTAATACCAAATTTGTGCAATAAGAGTGCATTTCAGGGCATAGAAAGCAAAAATGAGTTATTAATGATCTAAAAAATGGCGATGTGCTAAATAAAAACCCGTTCTAAATTAAAACGGTCTCTAATTGAAAGCCATCTCTAATAAAATCCTTTTTAAAAAAACGTGTCATAGAAACAACACGGCGCAAAAATATTTAGGTTCGTCGATAGGTTGACTTAGGGCATGGCAAACCTTACGCTGCAAACAAAGCCAAGCTTTGTTTTGCTCATATTCTGCTTAAGAAGTTAATTCAGGGATATAGCGAAAACACCCGATAAAAAACACGCGCTCATTTAGGCCAAAACCAGCCTGAGTAAGCGCGTGTTAAAATGATTCATCGTATTCAGCAAGCAGGTGCTACAGGATGAATCATTAATTAATAATATATTTTAATAATACGTTGCTCTTTTTTTCGAGAATTTATCCAGTTGCTTAAGAAAACCATCAAAATAATCTTTTTCTTTTTCTTCTACACGATAACCTGCATATAAAGTTCTACGTAAACCTTCAGGCGCGACACAATCTAAACGGCGAGAAACCACCCAGCCCTTCTGCTCATATTCATTGACCACCCAATCAGGCAGTGCTGCGATACCATGACCACTTGCCACAAGTTGAATCAACATTTGAGTTAAATCTGTAGTTCGAATATGTTTTGGCTGAATATTGGCAGGAATAAATAATCTCGACATGATATCCAGTCGATGCTTATCCACTGGATAGGTCACCAAGGTTTCTTCAGCCAACTCTTGTACCGTAATTTGTTTCATTCGTGCTAAAGGATGCGTGATTGAGAGCACCAATCTCGATTCATATTCAAAAATTGGAAAATACTCTACCCCTTTTAGCGCAATTGGATCTGCTGTAATTAACAAATCAAATTCACCGGTTTGTAATAACTCATGCGGATTGGCTTCAAATCCTGAGGCAAAATCCAAATCTACATCTGGGTATTGCTGACGATACTGATTCAGCAACGGCATAAGCCAATCAAAACAACTGTGGCATTCAGAAGAGAAAACGATTCGTCCCGTTTGCCCATGCACAATACGGGTAATATCAGACTGGGCAATTTGCACTTGTGGTAAGATATCATCAGCAAGTTTCAGTAAGCGTTGACCAACATTAGAAAAACTCACAGGACGTGAGCGACGATTCACCACTTCGACACCAAACCATTGATCTAACTCTCGAAGCTGGTGTGATAAGGCAGAAGGTGTTAAACACAAATCTCCTGCTGCTGCAACCAATGAACCATGTTCACGTAAAGCAGTCAGTGTTTTTAGATGTCGAAGTTCTAACATTCCATCATTACCAAATTAATATGTTAAAGGTGATCTGGCTATAGCATAACGGATTGATGGCATTTATGTTTAATTATTTTCACTTAAATTTAAAATTTGTTATTTTTATTCATTTTTAAATGATACGTAAAACATGAGGATACTTTTACTCATCCATACAATTAAATCGCTCGATTTTTGGAATGAATAAATTGTACAGTTGCATACTTCATCTATACAGCTATATAAGTTTCTTTGTGAATGAACTAAATCTGGCTTTTTAAAATATCATCCTTAAAAACTTTCAGCTTAGACTGAAAACATTTCAGTGAATTCAAGCACCACAAGACGTTAAAACTTTTACAATAGAAGATTATTCATTTTTTATATTGTTTAACATGACTCTGGAACGCCAAAAGCTCACACTCCCACAAGGCCACGACAAATTGTTACTGCATTCATGTTGCGCGCCGTGCTCAGGTGAAGTCATGGAAAGCTTAATTGAATCAGGCATCGACTTTTCAATTTTTTTCTATAATCCGAATATTCATCCAGTCAAAGAATATTTAATTCGTAAGGAAGAAAATATTCGATTTGCTGAGAAGCATAATATTCCATTTATTGACTGTGACTACGATACAGATAATTGGTTTGAACGTGCCAAAGGTATGGAAAATGAGCCTGAAAAAGGCATCCGCTGTACCATGTGTTTCGATATGCGTTTTGAGAGAACCGCACTCTACGCACACGAACATGGATTTAGTTTAATCAGCAGTTCATTGGGCATATCGCGTTGGAAAGATATGCAACAAATTAACGGCTGTGGAATCCGAGCTGCCGCACATTATCCACACATTGAATATTGGGATTATAACTGGCGTAAAAGTGGCGGTGCACATCGTATGATCGAAATCAGCAAACGTGAAGAATTTTACCAACAAGAATACTGTGGCTGTGTTTATTCACTGCGAGATACCAATCGCTGGCGTATGAAAAACGGTCGTGACCGAATCAAATTAGGTGAAAAGTTTTATACCAACGTGATGGACGAGGAAAATTAATTTATTCAGACTCGTCCCTTTATCACTGCTTCACATACCAGTTTTTCCAAGAGCTGGTTCCACGTACTTCTATCGGTACTGTTGGAATCAGCTGTTTTTTTAATATCTGAATTTGATCGACCTCTTCAGCCAATCGAGCTTTGACAGAGTGTATACACTCTCGATCCCCAAACTCACAACGGTCTAAATGTGTGCCACCGCATGGCCCATTTGCTAAACCTTTAGGGCAAGTTTCAGGGCAAATATATAAGGTTTCAGCCAGCCGACACTGTCCACAGCTCTCACACCCGACAATAAAGTGCTTACTCAAATATTCCGCTTGTAATAGTAATTTTGCTGCAAGGGCTTTATTCCAAAAACCCGCACTAAAAATATAAGCACCCAGCCCTTTGATCAAACTAGAATTAAACATGGTACTGTGAATAGTATCTAAAAATTGATATTTCACTTTCTGATGCAAATTACTCAGCTTAGACTTTTCTACAGCAGCTGGGCGTAATTCATTGCCCGTTTTAAGCTGCCATAATTGAGTCCATAATTGTTCACATTGTTTAAGATCAAGATGTCGATACTGTTCAATATAACTAGTTAAAATCGCTTGCTCATCGGCTTTATGGCACGCAGAAAGATGCACACCAGCATAACCAATATGCTGACAAATCAAAATTTGTAAAGCACAACGTAAATAAGTATTTTCAGTTTGATCAGAATCATGTTCTTGAGCCAATACTTCAAGCATATGTGGTGTAATCACAATACCTGCGACATTATGTTTAAGCATAAATTTCGCTCGTGCTAAAGTCAGTGGCATCACACAAGCAAGAATTTTTTGTGTATAGTTTTCTTCAATTAAAAACTCATGTGCTTGTTTAAGTGCCACGAGGTCAAAGCCCAACTGGGTAATAATATAATCAGCGCCTGCTTGTAGTTTTTTATGTAATTTTAAATACTGCGCTTGTTTCTCTGCTTGGCTATATTTAAACGGATTCAAAGCAACGCCAATATGAAAGCCGCCCTGTTGTTTGGCAGCGATGACCGCATTCACCGATTCTAAATAGCGTGTTCGAGCGTGGCTACCTTGTCCATCATGATGTCGTTTTAACTTATCGCCAGTCAGTAACAATAAATTTTGCTGTCCGTGTTGTTTGGCTTGCACTAAAAAAAGATTGAAATCATGTATATCTCGACCTTTACCTGCATAATGTAATACTTTTTCAATCTGTTGCGGATAAGATTGTGCAGCGATTAAAGGCGCAATATCGTCATCTGAACGTACTCGATCTGACAAAGTCATACATACAGGAAAGCCCGCCAGTTGTGTTGCTACAGGCAATACCTCTTGCATCAAAGGCAAATATTCCACCAAACAACAAAATTGGTTTTGAGCAAAGTATTGGGAAAGCTGAGACATAAAAAAATTTAGATAAATACAGCAAAATAAATAGGCCTGAATTATAGAATGTTTTAAATCGAATTGCTGTAATCATAAAATGCTTTTCAAGCAGATCTCTGCATAATCGACATCATTCATTGCATCTTAATTTAAGCTTTTTTATCACTTCTCTATAGGAGCAATGGTTTTTATTACAATAGTAAAAATTCGCTATAGTATGGTTCTATGGTCAAACCACCTAATTCCTCATACAAGAGATTTTCATCAAGTCATTAATTATCAATAAAGCTTATGTTTTTGTTTATGCTTTTCAATCCTAGATAGTTGTTCTATCGTATGGCGACATGAATGTCGCTGTTTGGCGGGGGTAGAGGACGTACCCCTCGCCTAACGGAAGATTTTTTTCATCGTTTCATCTCTGAAAAGTGAGGCATCGCCTGCGCAAAGGTATTTAAACGTTAAATGTAAGGTGTGGCATTGCAAGCTTTTTTATAATCAAACAATTTATTCCCTTCATATAATTGATTTAATTAAAAATATTAATTAATAGAAATTCTATTCTTGTGCCTAAGTTTTGAAAGATTAACTATAGATTCCATGCCCTTAAGGTTTTCACTCAATTCGCTAATATTTTAATAAATCTAAGTAGGTCTCATTCTAAGCATTTTTATATTAAAAAATATGGGTATTGTTTCAAATACCCATAAAACTTAGGTCTGAGCATTAAATTCAAATAGTGAAAACAACATCTAAACTAAGCTACTGTTAATATTTAAATTTTACATTCAGACGAACCATCATAGGATCTCCCCAATTGACCAATTGTGCATTGGGTGTGGTCCCTGCCAGATACTCTCGATCAAATAAGTTTTTAATTGTTAAACCTGCGCCCCAATTCTTGGCTTCGTAACCCGCATTTACATCAAATAAGGTATAACTTGGTAAATAGACAAAATCCGTATTGCGCTGTGCTGTTCTAGAACCTTGATAACGAATTCCAGCACCGATGTTCCAACCTAATTTATCTGGGCTAAAATAATACTGGGTGGATAACGAACTGGCATTTTTAGCTACATGATTGGTCCGTTTGCCAATATCACTGGCAATTACACTTTCAGTGACTTTTGCTGTTGGGATATAGCTATAGGTTGCTGTGGCATTCCATTGATCGGTTAATGCCGCTGCGATTTCTGCTTCAAAACCTTTGGTAACTTGCTCACCTGTTTGGATTGAAAATTTTTGAGAGATATCTGTTTCAGTTACATTTTTACGGGTTAGATCATAATAGGCAATATAACCTTGTAGACGCTGATCCAGTGCTTGTAACTTAACCCCGACTTCGGTCTGTTTACCCTCTTCAGGATTCAGCAATTGACCATTTTCTCCAGCATCTGTTACAGGCATAAATGAGGTCGAATAACTGATATATGGTGCAAACATATCATTGATACGATACATTACAGATGCACTGCCCGTAAAAGCATTGTCAGAGTTTTTGCTGTTGCTATTTTTTAATACATCGTCAATTTCAACCTGAGTCCAATCATGTCGACCAGACAATCCGATAATCCAGTGGTCATCTACTTTAATTGTATTGCGTAGATAGAGACCCGTAAATTGGCTATAGGTCAATTGTTGTGTTGGCGTCCCCAATTTGGTACTGGTAATTCCATAGGCTGGATGGTCAGCATTAAAAGAATTGATGGTATCGTTTCTACGATAGTAATCACTGCGCTCTCGCATCATATCGATACCCACCATCACATCGTAATTGATCTTTCCAAAATCAAAATTACGTTGCAGGTTGCTGTCCAAGGTATAGTTGGTATCTTGCTTATCTTGATTATTTACAGCGCGTTTAATGATTGGCAGTGTGTTTGTACCTGATGCCAATATCGGATTGCCTTGGGTATCAGTTTTGGTAACCGCAAAGTTTTGTTTAAATACCCAATTATTGTCAAAGTAGTGCGCATAATTTGCACCAAGACGATAAACATCGATATCATAACCATGATCAGGTTCACCAAAGAATAGACTTGAAGGGTATTTTTTATAATCGCCTTTGCTATAAGGAATACCCTGTTGACGGATGTATTCACGGTGTTGATAACTGGCAATGACAGATAAATCATCTTTATCGCCTAGATCAAAATTGTAAGATGGAGCAATATATTGATTTTTAAAATAAACATGGTCAGTCGGGTCATCTTGATCAGAGACCCGTCCTATAATACGAAAAGCGCCTTTTGCACGATTGTCAGGGGCATAATTTAGGTCAAATGTACCTTCTTTTAAAGCATAGCTTCCATAACTTAATGTGCCTTTGTAAGCGGTTTCTGCTTGTGGTCGTTTGGTGGTTAAATTGACTAAGCCCCCTGGCAGCGCCAAACCAAAACCAACTGAGGTTGGCCCTTTGACCACTTCAATAGACTCCAAGCCTGAAATATCTTCCGCTCGTAAAACATTATCCGATGCTTGGATACGCAACCCATCAATATAAGTTTGTGAACTGGATATTTGTCCACGAATAATAAAGTCATCCCAGCCTCTTCGTCCATATTGACCAGAGGTCACGCCTGCCACACCTTCTAAAGCTTCTGCTACTGTTTTTGCTTGCTTTTGTTCAATTTGCTGATTGGTGATCGCACTAATCGACTGAGCTGTTTCAAATAAAGGTGCTTTAGATCGCAATACCGCGCTTGCTGTTTTTGCTGCATAGGCTTTTTTATCACTGTCTGCTTGTACGGTAATCGTTGGCAATTTATTGCTTACAGCATTTTGCGTTATCTCTGATTCTGACTCAGCATGAGCGGTGGATAGCATGATGGCAAAAACTGAAAATGCGAGGGAGGATTTATTAAACTGCATTAAACAATGACCTAAAAACTTGAAGCATAATTATAATCATTTTCATTTATATTTATCACTATTTTTTACGCTTTCCTTTTACTGATATATGTTTGAAAAGCAACATGCTTTAAATAAAACGTGTTTTTTCTAATGATTCGACTGTATCAATCAGGTCACTGATAAGTTAGGCTTATTTTTATAACGTTCAGTCAAAAATCAAAAATACAGTTTATCTAGATGTTTTATTTTGCAGATGCCCCATATATTGAGTCGGGCTTAAACCTAGAACTCGGTGAAACATGGTGGTGAATGCAGCAGGATTTTTAAAGCCAAAATCATAAGCAATTTTCTGGATCGGCTGATTTTGGAGCAATTTTTCAAGACTTAACAGTACACAAGCATGTTGTCGCCATTTTGAAAAAGACATCCCGACTTCACTTTTAAACAGCCGACTAAAATGCCGTTCGCTGATATAAAGTTGTATCGCAATTTCTTCAGGTGATAAATGAATATTTGGCTGCTTTAAGAACTTTTGGCAAATTTCTAACATGGCTTTATCTTCTGGTAAAGGTAAATGCAGTTCAATTGTTTCAGAAATTTCCAGCTCGGTTAAAATCAATTCTTGAATCAGCTCATCATGTCTTGAAAGCGGTTCATTTAACTCTGGTGCTTTTAAAAGTAATTGTCTAAGCAAAGGCGAAATTGACAGAACTTCACAGCATTCAATCTGCCTAGGGACGTATTCAGGAAGGATATACAAACTACAGGTTTTAACATTAAACAAAGTCAGTTGATGCGGAACTTGTGGTGGAATCCAAACTGCCCTTTCTGGTGGAATGATCCAGTTTCCTTGTGGTGTTTCAACATGCATCATGCCCTGAGCTGCATAGAGTAATTGTGCTCGTTTATGGCTGTGCATCTTCAACACATAATAATCAGCATACTGCGTTTCTATCGCAATCATTTTATGTTTTAAATGCTCAACGCTATGAATCGAGATTTGTTTCATATCTCTGTCTGATTTGAGTAATTAAATGCGGAATATAACAAATTTTAGTGATTGGGAAATCCTTAAACTGGTATTTATTTTCAAAGATCTATGCTTATGGAACTCTATCTTATTTTATTGGTTGCAGGATTTGTCAGTGGCATACTCACCATATTATTTGGTTTTGCTGGGGGCTTTGTGGTGGTTCCCTTGGTTTATTCGACAATCCGTATGCAATATCCAATTCATTCTACCGCCTATGATTTAGCTTTTAAAAGTGCTGTTGCCACCTCATTGTTATTGATGGTGATCAACTCAGGATTGGCAAGCTATCAGCAATATAAACAGCGAAAAATACACACGCAGTACTTATTCCCCATTGCTTATTGGATTGCTGCTGGTGCAATTTTAGGTACTTTGATCGCCCTGAATACTTCATCACATCTGTTAAAATGGGCTTTTGCACTCTATTTGTGTTTTACAATTTTTGATTGTCTGATTCGTCAATTCAGACAGCCCCACTCAAATGCTCAAACAGTAAGATTACTCACCAAAACAGAGCAAGGCTTAGGCGGAATATTCATCGGTGGGATAGCTGCTGCTTTGGGTGTCGGAGGCAGTGTTATGACTGTTCCCCTGTTCCGTCGTTGTGGTTTGGATATGTCTTCATCGGTTGCCCTTGCCAATCCTTTGAGTATGCCAGTTGCGCTTGCAGGTTGCTTCACCTTGATCATTGGACAATTCATTCAACCCCAACATTTAGGCACGCATTTTATTGGTTATTTTTATTACCCTGCTTTAATTGCGTTGATTATAGGGGGCTTTTTAGGCATGAAACTTTCGATAAAGTGGATAGGGAAATTGTCTAATCAGCTGCATGAACGTGGTTATATCCTATTACTCACGCTGGTTTTGATCAGTATTTTATTTCAATAACCAAGACTGGCAGCTTAAAGACTTAATGCTTACCTGTTAACAATCCAACTGAAAACCAAGCCATATATCGTTTTAACACTGCAACTGTTAAATTTGATAGATGTTGCAATCGAACGCCTCGTGCTAAAAATTATATGATTTTAGAGATTTAAATTTATGCTGATGAGTTAATTAAAAAAAGCGAAAAGTGAATTTAATGGTTAAATTAAATTTACTTTTCGCCATGTCATTCTTACATTTCGTATGATTGGTGCAGGTACATTAGAATTTCTGAGAAATACTTACCTTATAATCTCGACCTGTACCTGTCATATATTCACCCAAATACATTTTGTAATCACGATTAAATAAATTATCAATCGAGAAATTCAGCGTAGGCCCTTTTGCACCGATTGGCTGCCAGTCTGCATAAACACTATGTAGTGAATAGCCTTTGGTTTTAGGTAATGAAAATGAAGATGCCGCAATTGACTTATCATTGTCAGAAAGGCTTCGGTCTTGCGCAGCTACAAATATCCCTCTCCAGCCCATAGTTAAGTAATGTTCAGGCACATTTACCCCTAAAGTCGCCGTGGCTTTTTTCGGTGGAATATTGGTCATCCATGTTTTTTGATCAAACCATGGATTTACCGGGGAATTATCACGTTGCCCGCGAATATAGGAATAAGTTAAACCTGCGAACCAAGTTGGCTGGTTATAAAAGGCTTCGGCTTCATAGGCTTTGATGGTGTAATCAGTCACATTACGATAAAAACCATGATCATAGTTGCCTTTACAATCCGCTACGCTACCCGAGCCATTGTTGGCATTGTTTTCTGCTTGTGCTCGACAGAATGTTGAACGATTACGAAATATCTCATCACTACCCCGATTATGATGATAAGTTAAACGAACTTGCAGATGATCTTCATTGCTAAACACATCATCAAAATTCATCTCATTTCCGACACGAATCGCCAACATTTTTTCAGGCAGTAGATAACGACTAGTCGAGGGAACAGTGGTCGCTGCGGATTGCACATAATATTGTTCATCAACACGAGGCGCACGCCAAGTTTTACTCACATTTGCAAACCAAGTCATATAGTCCGCCTGTTTCCAAGACATCGCTAAACGTGGAGACCAGCCAGTATAAGTTTTACTAGAATAATCATGTCCAGCAGTTGGATCATTAAATCGTGATGCACGATTTGGCTTGCCGTTATTTTCGATATGATCATAGCGTAGCGATGGTGTAATGACGAAATTATTAATCTGATATTGATCTTCAACAAATGCACTGAGCATTTGTTGATCGCCAGCAGGCATATAGTTCGGTTCGTAATAACCAAAATTATAATCTGGCTTTTTGGCATTGTTCTTGTCATATATCAGCGAATTTTGTTCCATTTTCTGATATTGCGCGCCAACTTTTAATTTATGCGTCCCCAAATTTGTTGGAATGTCGCTGATATTATTTATTTTCAATGCAGTATTGGTATAAGTCACCCAACTTTCGTTGCCTAACAGTGCCGCTGAACCGTTTACACTTGGCAAGCGTTGATCATGCTGATAAGTCTTTGAATAGGATGCGACCGCTTTTAAATTTAGATATGGATTAGCGTCAGGGTTGAACTCATAACTTGCTGAGTAACTGGTATCTTCTTGATCACGGTCCACCAAACGGCGCTTCCAAGCCTCTTCATAGCCATATTTGGCAATATCTGCTTCAGTTGGTACTGCATCCTGATCACGCATAGCAGCAAAAGGTTCCCAGCCCTCATGCCCACTTTGCATCGCATTTAAAGAAATTTTATGACCATCTGCTGGATAAAAATTCAGTTTGGCTAAATAGGTTTCTTGCTCTTGCCCAGAATATAAAAACTGACTGCCATCTGGGCGCTTTACATTTCCACTATCGCGATTGGTATAGTAAAACAGACCATCGACCAATCCATTCTCTGCTTTACCATATACTGCACCAGTATAAGTATTTTGGCTGTTATTGGAAAAACGTGAATATTTTAAAAATGCACCAATATTTTTATCAGCGTCCAGTAGATCAGTGGCATCTTTGGTTTCAAGTGTGACCTTACCGCCAAAACCGCCATTTCCTACTTCAACATTATGCGGTCCTTTATCCACCGTGATTTTCTTTAAAATTTCTGGCTCAATAAAGACTGAACCCTGTCGATATTTGTCAAACGTTTTAACAGAATCGTCTAAGGTAATGGGAACATCTGCTACACCACCCATCCCTAAAATATTAATCGTTTGCCCCCCCGGGCGTGGAGATCCGGCTGAACCAACACTGGGCATATGATCCAGTAATTGTGCAACATTATTTGCCTGATAACGATCAATCGCCTTTTGATTCAGTACGCTTTGGCCAAATTGTATAGTGTCTTTTTTTATGGCTTCTACCACAATCGGTGTCATCTGATAAATTTGGTTTTCATCAGTACGGGCATTTGAACTTGTTGTTTTTCCTGTTGTTGTATTCGCTGTATTAACTACTGGGATTTGTACAGTAACGGGCTTTTCAACTAACAGATAACCTGCTGAGGTTTTTTGAATCTGAAATGGCGTATTTTGCACCAATAACGCAAAAAACTGGTCTAAGCTATATTTACCCTGAATCGTCTTCACCCGATAACGATTAGTTTTTTCTGGATCTAATAATAAAGATACGTTGGCTTGCTGTGCCAAACTATTTAAAGCTTGGGTAAGTGAACCGCTTTGCACTTGATAAAAAGTTACTGGTAAAGTGTTATTTGCATGCGTTTGCATACTCATTGCACCCATAGAAAGTGCGATTGCAACAGCCAAAGCAACAGGCTTTATTGCTGTCTGATATAAAGATTGAGACATTCTTTACTCACCCAAGGTTAAATGATAATCATTAACTTCATTCAGTTAAAATAATCTGTGTTTTCATGCGTTCTAAGTTATATGACGAAGCAGACAGAAAAAAACCGCAATGAACTGCAGTTTTATTTAATTTTCTCAATCTGCAACAAACAAACTATTCCCTGTTGAAACCATCAGACAAAAATTAATTATAGTGCAATGTATAATTTACTCTCGCTGTGACATCCTGAGCATCGACAATCCCTGTTTTGGAAAAATAGCTTACTCGAAAACCTACTCGGGCGACATTACTAGTCCCATAAACAATACTTCTTGCTTGGGTATCCCAAGGCGCAGAAAGATCAACAATATGCCAGCCACCTGGAGTACTTATTTGAATAAAAACAGGGTGTTTAACAGAAGCACCTGTGGCTTTATTGATCAACAAAGTCTTATCCGATTCATCTAAGTCAGTTGCTGAAATTGGACTGAGATGAATACCTTTAAAGGCTATATTTTGTGCCACATCACAGTAAT
Organism: Acinetobacter sp. LipI_19; assembly: GCF_058242925.1. Classification (NCBI taxonomy): domain Bacteria; kingdom Pseudomonadati; phylum Pseudomonadota; class Gammaproteobacteria; order Moraxellales; family Moraxellaceae; genus Acinetobacter; species Acinetobacter sp. LipI_19. The sequence continues at coordinate 809,460 of NZ_JBZAYK010000001.1, read as the reverse complement.
CACCCAAGCCATTTACTAAGTCCAGAAAAATGTTTGTGGTCCCTTGTATCGTATTTGTAGGGGTAAAGCTTGAATTAGGCACAGCGGCCATCGGAATCATTATATTCTTCATGCCAGTTCCTGGATGAATTTTAGTAGGTCGTAAAGTACATGTTCCATCAGTCACAGCACCATTCACTGTAATTTTTTCCATCTACAGCAAACACATGACTACTTGCCAAAAGTAAAGCCCAAATAGCCAATGTAGGTAGAGTAAGTTTCTTCATTGAATTCACCTTACGAAGTTTTAATTATTTTTTAATTGGCTTAATCAACAACAAACATATTGTTCCCAATTGAAACCATCAGACAAAAATTAATTATAGTGCAATGTATAATTTACTCTCGCTGTGACATTCTGAGCATCGACAATCCCTGTTTTGGAAATATAGTTGACTTGATAACTTACGTGGACGGCCTGACTATGGCCATAAACAGCGTTTCTTCCCTGAGTATTCCAGGGCTGAGAAAGATTCACAGGTACATTGCCACCCGAAACACTTAATTGAATAAAAACAGGGTTTTTAACAGAAGCACCTGTAGCTTTATTGATCAACAAAGTCTTATCCGATTCATCTAAGTCAGTTGCTGAAATTGGACTGAGATGAATACCTTTAAAGGCTATATTTTGTGCCTCATCACAGTAATCACCCGCACCATTTACTAAGTCCAGAAAAATATTTGTGCGCCCTTGTAACGTATTTGTAGCAGTAAAGCTTGATTTAGGCACAGCGGCCATCGGAATAATTATATTCTTCATGCCAGTTCCTGGATGAATTTTAGTAGGTCGTAAAGTAAATGTTCCATCAGTCACAGCACCATTCACTGTAATTTTTCCATCTACAGCAAACACATGACTACTTGCCAAAAGTAAAGCCCACATAGCCAATGTAGGTAGAGTAAATTTCTTCATTGAATTCACCTTACGAAGTTGTATTATTTTTAACTGCTTTATCAACAACAAACATACTGTTCCCTGTTGAAACCATCAGACAAAAATTAATTATAATGAATGTTATAATTTACAGTCGCTGTGACACTTTGAGCATCGACAATCCCAGTCTTTGAAACATACGTAACAAGATAATTTATAATTGTATCTTGCTGCGGAATAGGCGTGGTTGCTGGAGAGTACGCCTGAGTTCCCCAAGGTGCAGAAAGGTCGACAGCTGCTCCCTGCCAAGTGGTTAGTCGAATAAATATAGGATTTGTAGCAGAGGCGCCTATAGCTTGATTGACCAATAAGGTCTTATCCGTTTCATCTAAGTCTGTTGCTGAAATTGCACTGAGATGGATACCTTTAAAAGCTTTAGTTGTTGCTGCATCACATTTACCACCCGCAGAATTTGTTAACTTTGCAAAAAAATATGCACCAGCTTGCTGTGGGGTACTGGGAGCAAACCCAGATTTAGGTACATCTTGTAAGTGCATTGTTAGATCTTTCTTACCACTTGCCATTACATTGTAAGCTTGTAATGTACAGGTTTGGTCAACCACGACACCATTCACTGTAATTTTTCCATCTACAGCAAACACATGACCACTTACCAAAAGTAAAGCCCAAATAGCCAACGGGGGTAGAGTAAGTTTCTTCATTGAATTAACCTTACGAAGTTATAATTATTTTTAACTGGCTTAATCAACAACAAACATATTGTTCCCTGTTGAAATCATCAGACAAAAATTAATTATAGTGAATGTTATAATTTACAGTCGCTGTGACATTTTGAGCATCGACAATTCCAGTTTTAGAAACATACTCAACTTGATAACTTACGAAAGAGAAATCTTCCTTATCGCCATAAATCATACTTTTTGCCTGAACTCCCCACGGTGCAGTAAAATCCACAACATTTCTATGATCCGCGAACATTTGAATAAAAACAGGATTTTTAACAGAAGCACCGCTTGCACCTGTAGCTTTATTGACCAATAAAGTCTTATCCATTGCATCCAAGTCAGTTGCAGAAATTGGAGTGAGATGGATACCCTTAAAGGATTTATTATGTGCCACATCACAGTACGCGCCCGTACCATTTACCAAGAACAGAAAAAAATTTGTGGAGCCTTGACTTGTATTTGTAGGTGTAAAGCTTGATTTAGTGATAGCCTTCAACGGAATAATAATATCCTTAATGCCAGATCCCACACCAAGTTGAGGTTGGATCGTACACGTTCCGTCAGTCACAGCACCATTTACCGTAATTTTCCCGTTGACAGCAAACACACTATTACTTCCCAAACTTAAAGTCCAAACACTCAATATGGGGAGAATAAGTCTCTTCATAGAATTAACCTCATGAAGTTTAAAACAATATTACTTTATCCAAATTACAAAAAAATAAACCCCACATAAACAAACACATTTAAATATATACACCCCTGCTTCCATTTATTTAAATTGCCTATTTATTTTAAAATCTGTTTATTTTAAGCATAAACTTGTTTTAAAATCCAGCTATTCAAAATTTATTTTTATTTTAAATTTCAACCAATTTAAAAAAAACCACCACCCCCACAACAATATATTCTCACCACAATATCTCCCAAGTTAACTCTTTATCATGCACATACATTGAAAAAATAAATAAATTATTTTAATTGTTTTTATTCAATAACTTATAAATTAAATCAATAAAGTTATAATCAATATTGTATTTTAAAACAGAATTTAATGATCTAAAAACATAACCAAACATAAATAAATTATTTTAAAAAAACTCTATTAAATTAGGCTAAAATAACATTTTTGTTATTTTGAAGTAATATAAATCACATAATTACCAAGTTTAGTAATTTTAATTGGATAATGACTAACCAATAAACGCAGGGTTTGATCTAAATCCTGTTGCGCATTAATCACACCACTGACTTTATAATCTTTTAAAGTAGAGTGATTAAAAATTAAATATTGATGATGATAACGACTTAAGTTTGTGAGTAAATCAGGCAAAGGAAGTTGATCTGCCAATATCTGATGCTTATCCCAAGCAAACTCTGTCGATGCAATATCAAGTTTAGATATTGGACTCAAACCAAGTGGATTAGCGGTAATTTTTTCACCCTGCTTGACTACTTTTGATTGATGATCTTTGCCCAAGGAACGAGTTTCAACTTTAGAATGCAGCATATTTACCACGCTGCTGTTTGAGTATTGATAAACGATAAATCGAGTACCGAGCGCTTTAAAATCTGCTTGAGGTGTATGAATGATTAACGGTCGTTGAGGGTCTTTGGCAACATCAATATACATGTCCCCTTGAACTAAATTGATTTGTCGTTTTTCAGAACTAAAATCTAGTTTAATTGCAGATTTTGCACCTAAAGTCACTTTGGAACCATCTTGCAAGGTGATTGAATGTATTTGGCCAACTTCAGTTTTAAAATCAGCAGTATGGTACGACAGCATCGTTGAATCACTGGCTAAATAGATTACACCGCCTACCCCTACAAAGAACAGCAAGGTTTTACTCAGCATTTGTAAAATATGTTTTTTACTTTGCTGGCTGAGTTTCATTGAATTTCGAACATTTTGGCTAGATATGCCATGTGTTGTTGAAAATTGCTGCATCGTTTGTGAGAAACTAAGCATTTGATCGAGTTGATCATGATGTTCAGGGTACTTGTTTCTCCACGCTTCAAACTCGATTTGAGCTTGTTGACGTTCATGTAAATCATCGGTATTTAACCGAACAATCCATAAAGCCATCTCTTTTTGTAGTTGTTTAGCGTTCATCTTGCTCTAGCTCAAGCAGATTGTTTTTCGCCTCATAACATAACTGTAAACAGTCAGCTAAATATAGCTGTGTCGTGCGTAAAGATTTACCAATCTCAGTCGCAATTTCACTCTGACTATAACCTTCAAAGTAATACATAATAAAAGCTTTTCGAGTCAGGGCTGTCGTACCCTGCAAAGCAACAGTGAGAAAATCTAAGATGAGTACTGCTTCTTCAATTTGATTTGAAGATAATAAAATATCCTGATCATCAGCATGCTGTTTTAGGGTTTCTAAATAAGTCTGCTCTAAAATATAACGACGATGTTTATCAATAAGTAAGTGTTTAGCAACATTCACCAAATATGCACGCGGTTCTTGAATAGAAAAAAGCTGTTGAGTTTGTAGCAATTTTACAAAAGTATCTTGAACCAAATCCGCTGCAGTAAAGGGATAGCGGACTCGCGAGTTCAACCAGTGTCTCAACCAATCATGATGATCCAAATACATGTCTTGCAATATCTGCTGCCGTGAGGGTGTGGGGAGAATTGGAACCATAAAATTAAATTTAAAAACCCTAAACAATAATAATTATCGTTTACATTCCATGATTTGTAAATGCTCTCTGAAGGAACTTTTTTTGTAAGGTCTTTTGCATGTTTTTCTCCTTCCATTCGTCATCTCTTATATACCGCCTTTTAAATCAGAGAATGGAATGAATCAAGCACTGATCAATGAACCAAACGCTCAGCAACAACTTAGTTTGTCAATGCGTCTAAAATTACAAACTGCAGATGAGCATGAAAGAATGCATAAGCTGATGGCACAAGCAGATGTATTTTCAAGTTTAGAAAAATATGCTTTATTCACATTGTCTCAGTATTATTTTCAATTAGAAATCGAACATTTATTTCAACAAGATCAAGTAGCTTCATATATAACTGATATTGATATTCGTGGTCGCTCTGCTCAGGCGTTACTCGATCTGCAAGATTTAGGTATTCAGCCTCAAGGTCAAACTTTAGAAAGCTTAAATGTGACTTTCCCTGCTGCCCTAGGTTGGATTTACGTTTCAGAAGGATCAACATTGGGAGCTGCATTTTTATTTAAACAAGCTCAGCAACATTTAGGGCTCAGTGCGGAAAAAGGCGCTCGCAATTTGTCTGCTTATCCTGAAGGGCGAGCTAAGGTTTGGAAACGATTTGTTCAAGCTCTAGATCAAGCTCGACTTAGCCCAAGCCAGAAAGATGAAGTTATTCAAGGTGCGCTTGATGCATTTGAATATTTTGGCAATGCATTAATCAATTTAGAGCAACTTCATTAGTTCTGTTGCAGAACAGTGAATTGATCTGATGGTAGAAGCTTGTACAGCCACCTATTACAGTGAAAAGTTTAAATTTGATTGGCATAAACAATATATCTTTCATAAACAAAAATATGATTATATGGCGTGAATCGTATTGGTATTGAAAGTCCCTTCTCCCTTCGAGAGAAGGCTAGGATGAGGGGCTTTTATCTTGATTTACGGTTTTAAAAGGACTAATGAAAGAAGCCTAATGTCTCACTCTTGTACTGTCTCATCCTTACGCTACAAAAAAGTCATGCTTTGTTCTTGCTTATGTTGAGCAAGGGGTACGTCCTATACGCCCACGATATCTACACCATGTAGAATTCAATGACGCAAAGGTGCTTGCACAGCCCTATATTACAGTGAGAAGTTTAAATTTAATTAGCGAAGGCGATGCCTCACTTTTCAGAGATGAAAAGATGACAAAAATCTTCCGTTTAACAGGGCTCTTGCGCTGCAAACAAAGCAGTGCTTTATTTTTGCTCATATACCCCCGCCCAACAGCGACATCCATGTCGCCATGCGTTAGCTACACCATCTAGTATTCAATGAAGAAAAGGTACTTACACTGCCCAACCTAGGTTGCAAAGTTTTAGCTCATTGGTGTAAACAATAGATCTTTCATAAAGCAAATGATTGAATTAAAGAATATTAATTAGGAGAAATTATATTCTTGTGTATGAGTTTTTTGACAGGTTAACTATATCAACTATTTCGCTTGTTTTTGGCTATACAGCATAACCAAAATAGACAATAGAAATAGTCCCCCCATCAACATAACAGTAACATGAAAAGCCATCAGTTCAGCAGATTCTAGGCTATTGCCTTGCTGTTGAGAAAAAGCCGTCATAAAAGTCATCGTCGTACCCAATACTGCAATTCCGAGTGTCATTCCAAGTTGGCGTAGGGTATTTAAGATTGCTGCCGCAAAATTTGCATCTTGAACTTGCACACTTCCCATAATCAATGTACTTGAACCTGGCACGATCAGTCCCATCCCGATTCCCATCAGTCCACCACATAAGACAAATAGCAGCAAAGATGAATCGAGTTGAAAACTCATCATGGCCAACAACGCAACGCCTGCAATTGCCAAGCCCAGTATCAATAAGCTTGCCACTGTAAATCGTTGATGTAATTTGGCAAAGGCTATTGAAACAAATGCTTGAGTTAAAAACTGTGGTGCAATCAACCAGCCAGTCTGTGCTGCACTCAACTCGATCTGATTTTGATAAAATAAAGCAAATATAAATAACGAACTATATCCTGCAAAACCCAAGATAAATGAAATTGCGTTATAAGCTAAAAAATGTTTGTTCTTAAATAAATGATTGGGGATCAAGGGATGAACTGTATGTTTTTGCTGCCATGCAAATGCCATACTCGCCACACCAAACAAAACAATACTCAGCATCAACCAATGCTTTAAATAGTCGTGTTGTAGGGCAATAATACTATAGGTTAATGTGACAATGGCAACAGCGCTATATAACAAACCAAGATAATCAAACGGTAGAGATTGAGATTTCTGGTCTGGGTCAATTCCCTTATATCCCAAGTAAATCGTCACAACCCCAACTGGAAGGTTAAGCCAGAATATGCTTTGCCAACCAAAATGATGCACCATCAAACCACCGATTAGCGGGCCAACAATCAATGAAAAAGCACTAAAAGAACTCCAGCGACCAATTTCACGTGCTTTGTCTTGTGGTTGATGAAAATGATGTACCAAAATCGCCAAAGCCAGAGGGATTAAAACTGCGCCAGCCACCCCTTGAATCATACGGCCAATGATCAACAAACTAAAATTGCTTGCCATTGCACAAATCATTGAACCCACTATAAAAATGATGACACCCAACAGCCATAATTTTTTACGCCCTAAACGCTGGCTTAATGCCCCCACTGCTAACATCAAACTCGATAGGCTTAAAGCATAACTATCAATTACCCACTGTAGATCAGCCATATCGCTATCAAATTCTTTTTGAATGCTTCCAAGTGCCAGATTGACACTACTTAAATCCACCAAACAAAGAAATGTGCTGATATAGAGCGCTAAAATGAGATAAATCGGTTGGCGAGATGCGTTCATACATCACCTAAGACAGATAAATGAGAATCATTATACTATATACTGACCGACCGTCAGTCAATTGAAAAGCACCGAAAAATAAACACCTCATTTTGGTAGACATGACTCAACTATCTTTTTGAAGATCACCAACGAGATATAACTAAATGACTTGCTCTTAGATCACATAATCATTTTTTATCTAAAATATAAGCTGAAATAAATATAGAAAGATCACTCATCATGACCTAGCATTTTTAAATATTGCATCGCAATTTGTCGCGAGAAATCTGTACTATCTTGCAGTTGATTGGCAATTGCTTCATCCGTTACCCCATGCACCCCCGAATAAATCAACAAAGCGGTTAATTTTGGCTGTTCTAAATGCCAAATGCCTGCTTTCTGACCACCCTTTAAGATATGCAGTAATTGTTCAACTATCATATTTTTTTCTTTATTTTGACGCTCATGATGATGTGCGCCAAAAACAATATCATGTATAGGATAACTGTTGAGATAGGTGTGAATATTTGCAGCGACCCAAACTTTAAATTGACTGACCCAATCTTCTGCATCACATTTTGCAACTGCTGTATCTAGAGCCTCAATAAAAAAATCGATATAACGTTTTTTTAATGCTTCAACAATATGCTGTTTTGATTCAAAATAATGATAGAACGTGCCTTTAGCCACACCCACGCTGGCGATAATTTCGCTAATCGTGGTTGCTTCCACCCCTTTTTCTAAAAAAAGCGTTTGTGCAGCATTCATCAGCTCATCAATTCGGACTTCTGCTGGCTTGGTTTGCCTTTTTGTCACCTGAGTAGAAGCGACTTGAGATTGTGATGACATACTTCTCTATTTTCTACACATAAGAATTTAATTATAAATGAGCCCTTCCCAATTCACAATTGAAGCCAAGCTCAGTTCTCTAATCACTTTAACATCATGAAGATATACAGACGATTGATTTTAGATTGAGCATATCCGACAGAATATCAAAGCCAGCTTAGACAGTTTTTGACTTCCTGAGGCGTTTATTCAATCTCTCCATAGAGTTGCTTCATAACTCATCATGTTGAGTGAATCATATAGGTACTGAAAGTTCCATCTCTCTTTGGGGGGACTAGGATCAGGGAGGAATTTAAAATTGTTCTATCGTTTTAAAAAATGACTTACAAAAGAAGTATAATATTCATTCACCTTAAAAAAACTGGTTATTTCCGGATAATAACCAGATTGATAAATGCTAATCTAGCCGTATAAGCATCAAAAGCATAAAATAATCTGGCATCATCTTTAAACTATTTAAATGAGACAAACCAATTTAAATGAGATAAAAAATCTAAATCATTGAAAATTTCAGCTTAAAGTAATCGAATGTACAAATAAATAATTACAACTTAAATTAAAATAAATATTTACTAACATAAAGACAAACTCATTAATTCTATTCATATTTTACTTATAAATAACGATATCTTTAATATTTTGAAATAATTTAACAAAATATATATTTGTAATCTCTGTATGTTTTTTGTCTATATAACATAAATAATCACCTTAAAAGTAATAATTAAAGTAATAATAAATTAATTAAATTATTTAAAGGTAAAAGAATGAATGATTCTTTAGCATTAAAAAAAGCGAGGATTATTTCACCCAAAGCACTCATCCAAAATATACATCATGAGAAAAATGATCTAACGCATCCGAACTACAGTTTATTTTTAGATATTGATGGCACACTGGCTGATTTCACTTCAGATCCAAACCAAACAACTTTGAATCAAAGAAATTTTAATATTATTCAAAAACTTGTCAACAATTCTATAATTATCAGTATTGTTACGGGTAGACCTTTAGATCAAGCAAAAACCTTTTTCCCAAATCTAGCCTTAAATATTGCAGGAACCCATGGTCTGGAAATGCAATTAAAAAATATCGATACGCATATTTCTATGCCCCATACTCATTATAATCCAGAAGATTTAATTGAAATTAAACATGAGATTAATCAACTTTGCTTATCTCAACCCCATATTCGAATAGAACATAAACCTTATTCTATTGCGCTACATTATAGAGAACACCCTCAATATAAAAACCAAGCGTTGCATTTTTTAGAACAAGTGCAAGCGAAAAATTTAAATTTTAAAATTATTCAGGGTAAGTACGTATTTGAATTAATTCCTACACAGGCCAATAAAGGAAATGCAATTCACAGAATAATCCAACAATGTAAACTAGAAAATAGTATTGCATTATTTATTGGCGATGATTTTACTGATGAAGCAGGTTTTGAAGTCATTAATCAGGTTGGTGGTATCAGTATCAAGGTTGGTGCAGGCGATACCCAAGCTAGATTTAGATTAGAAAATACAATGGCTGTGACCGATTTTCTCGAATTATTTGCTCAACATATCCAACAAGAAAAGATTAAATCTTCGGTAAAACGCTTGGAGAATACTCATGTCTAGATTAATTGTTTTATCAAATCGTGTCAGCTTACCCGATCCCTCGAATAACTCAGCAGGTGGTCTAGCAGTGGCTGTGCAAGATGCACTACATGATATTGGTGGAATATGGCTGGGGTGGAATGGTCAACAAATTGACAATCATAAGTCGGTAAAGTTTGAACATATACAGCAAGATAATATTGAATTTATTACCTGCCCACTACAGCAGAGTCAATACCAGCAATATTACTGTGGCTTTGCCAATAACACCTTATGGCCTGCTATGCATGAGCGTGCTGATTTAATTGAGTTTAAATCCGAAGAATATGCTTCATATCAACAAGTTAACCAATTTTTTGCCGAAAAGCTGTATGAGATTGCTCAACCTGATGATTTAATTTGGGTACATGACTATCATTTTTTCAGTATAGCGCATTATTGTCGAAAACTTGGAATGCGTAATCGTATCGGTTTTTTCTTACATATCCCATTTGCCAGTGCTTCAATATGGGAAAAATTACCGGAGGCTCGCACCTTACTGCAAGATTTAACTCAATATGATGTATTAGGCTTACAGACTCAATTAGACCAACAAAAATGTATGCAGCTTTGCCAAAATAGTTTGAAATTTAGCCGCGTACAAGATGATCTTTTGATTCAACCTGATCAACAAACCCGCATTAAATGCTACCCTATTGGTATTAATCCTGAAGTGATACAACAGGCAGCACAACGTCAGAATCAAACCATGAAATCGATATTCGATTTTGAAGATAATCCTTTGTATAAAACTATTATCGGTGTTGACCGTATTGATTACTCAAAAGGTTTACTTGAGCGTTTTGGAGCTTTTGAATGCTTTTTACAACAGCATCCTGAGTATCATCAGCATATTGTGGATTTACAGGTTGCGGGCCCATCTCGCATGGACATTACGACATATCAAGATTTTTATCTATCTTTCATGGACAAAATTAAGCAAATCAATCAAGACTACGCTACTGCTGACTGGACGCCCATTAACTGCACTCAGGACGTGGTAGAGCATGATGAATTAATGCAGATTTATCAGTATGCCGACATTTGCTGGGTTAGTTCGTTAAAAGATGGGATGAATTTAGTTGCCAAAGAATATATTGCAGCACAGGATCCTGATAACCCTGGGGTGTTGATTCTCTCTAAATATGCAGGTGCAGCAGAGCAAATGACCGAAGCGGTGCTGGTCGATCCAAATAATGAAAAGCAGATGGTTAAATCCCTTGAAACTGCTTTGTTTATGTCGAAAGAAGAACGTATTGAACGTTATCAACAACTGATGCTGGGCATCGAGCAGTTTGATATCAATGACTGGCGTAATGCATTTTTACATGACTTACAGCAACCCATAGATGAACCAATTTATATGCACAAGGCAGGGATTTCATCTCGGGCTTCAACATTTAAGGTCTAGTTTGCTCCTATTCACTTGAATGTGTTGCTTTGAATTTTAATCTGCCCAGCAAGGGTTACAGCAAATTGCTGTAACCCCGTGTGATTCTATTTTGCTTGTATCTGGGTGTATCTGTTGACGATGCCAATCATTGCCAACAGCAGTGCAATGATAATAAATACCGAGCCTAATCCAATCACTTCACTTAAAAAGCCTACCAGTGCAGGGCCAAGTAAAGCCCCACTATAAGCAATTGTTGAAACCAATGATAATGCAGCTGCTTTGGGAATTAAATTTTGCTCTCCTACCCGAGAAAACATCACTGGTACAATGTTAGAACTCCCCAAACCTAAACAGCAATATCCTAACAATACTACCGACCAGTGAGGAGCAAATACGATAATCATTAAGCCCAAAGCAGCCAAAATGGTGCCATACAATACTACCTGCTTGGCACCAAACCATCGTAACAAAACACTGCCTGAAAACCGCCCTACTGTCATAGCGATTGCAAAAAAAGTATAGGCAAAACCAGCGTAAGTAGGATCTAAGTGGTATTGCTTTACCAGATATATCCCACTCCAGTCCATTGCTGCCCCTTCAGATAAAAAACTGATAAAACATACCAAACCGATCAGAAGTAAAGTGGGATGCATCAATTCTTTTAACTTTAATTTTTCTGGCTTATTTTCTACTACTGTGCCTTGCTCTATGTTCTCTATTCGAGTCAAACATAGCGGTATGGCAAAAAATGCAATGCTTAACAATATACAACTGATACTCAGTGCGGCAAGTAATGGTGTAATACCTAAAGCCAATAAGATGCTGACCAATGCCACACCCATTAAGCCCCCTAAACTACACATGCCGTGAAAACTGGACATTCTATTGCTTAGGCTATTTTTCTCAACAATGACTGCTTGCATATTAATAGCAACGCCCAAGCTTCCTACCATCGTACCAAACACAAACAATAAAATGGCCATAGATAAAGCAGTATTGCATATACTCAGAAAGGGCAAAATACATAGCATAGCCAATAGCGTAAAACCAATAATTGACTTACACCCCAACTTTTGGATTAAAGCACCCGTGGCAGGCATAGATAAAAATGAGCCAATACCTGCGCAAAGCAGAAGTAAACCAAAATCTGCATGATTCAGATACAAGCGTTGCTGGGCAAATGGAATTAATGGCGCCCATGCTGCTGTCGCAAAACCCAAGCTAAAAAAACTAAGCTGAGTTGCTAAAATTTGACTATGGATGGGGTTCGTACGATCCCATACAGCTGTTTTAAAAATGAACATTTACGATGCCACTCACAAAAAATTTAGGCATTTCCTTACAAAACCACAATCCATAGAAAAACCCCTTGTCTTTTGCCATGTAAAACTGACAAATGAACAAGGGGTATTTGGCGAAATTATACTCAGATTTTAAATGCTGTCATTGTTTATTTTTGAGTTTTCTCTAGAAATTTGTAACATAGACAATGCAGTTCCCACTTAAATCTATATAACTAATATATATCGTTTTTTTATTTTTAGATTTAATTAACTTTATAGTAATTCGCAAACATGGGGTTGAATTAACCTATCTCCAGTTGCCAAAGCATAAACTATTTTAAATCTTATATTGAGTTGAACGCTCTACGTTTTATATCTTTATGATGGCTGTTAAGAAAGATAGGTTCATCCATGATTATTTATAGCTCAGCATTTTCCAACCGACTGAGAAAATAAGATAAGCCCTCTGGCGCACGTGCATCCAAACGGCTACTTGTACTCACGCGTACTTGATTAGTCCAAGTAATTTGATATCCGTGTTGAATAAATTTTTGTACCAATCCAACATCTTCATGGCAGCAAATCGCTTCAAAACCACCCACTTGTAGATATACTTGCGCACTAAAGCTTAAATTAGCTCCATGAATATGCTGATGGTTCATACGATCTTTGTAATGGATCAAATAGTTTTGCTGAGCATTTAGGGACAAATGGCTAAAATCATCAAGCTGCACCACGCCACAAATGACATCAGTGGGTTGATGCTGTATTTGAGCATATAACCAATCTAAATCTACACAACTGTCCGCATCTGTGCATGCAATCCAAGTCGCACCCTGCGCGATTAAATGCCGAATTCCTAAATCACGTGCTTGCCCTACGCATTGATAGCTACATGTAAGCCAACGTATATGATTGTTTTTTACGATATTTAAGGATTGATCATTACACTGATCTAATACCACTAAAACTTCAACTTGATGGTGCTTAATTTGTTCAATTGCTTTTTGAACAGCTTGCAAGCATGCCGATAAGTACTGTTCTTCATTATGGGCCGGAATAACGATACCTATTTTCAAATACTTCCCTCCTGTTGTGCCAGTGAAGAAGCGCCAACTGTCCAAAGATCGATGATAAAATCGGGATCACTCAGCGTTAAATAATGATGAAATGGCAATTGATTCCTCAAGCTTTCATGAACCCGTTGCGCATCTAGCTCAAAACCTTCTATCTCATGGCGCCAATGGCAGCACAGAATTTCTCCATGTGGCGTTAAACTATGCGTTAAATGATCAATTAATTGATGTAATTCTTGTGAGGTCAAATAATATGCGACCTCACTCATTACAATGAGATCAAAATGTCCAGAAGGATAAGCGTTGGGTATTCTTCTCTGTTCTACCTTAACATGTTTATAGCCGTGCAAACGTTTGGAAGCCAATTGAATAGCATTTTCGGAAGCATCTATTGATAAGACTCGATCAGCGCGCTGTGCCAAATGTTCGCTTAGATGGCCATTAGAACAACCTATTTCTAAAAGATTTATGTAGTGTGGTCGCGTCAATAACGCCAGACAAATTTGCTTTTTTCTAGATTCATACCAACGGTGATCATACCCCCATGGATCCTCACTTTTTGAATACAATTCTTCAAATACATCGATATAGTCATTCACAGAGATAGACCTCATAAGGCATGAGCAGACGCTCAATGATTGCTGGCGATAGAACAGCATTCTGTCCCGTACTCTCATCTGCTTGGGTTTGAGAATTGAACTGTAAAATGGCTTGACGTTTTTGGCTAATTTGCTCATCAGTCAAGCAATAAGCGTAGGCTTGATGCCATGGGATTCGGGGATCCTGAGGAATTGCCCAATGCCAAGCCCAGATCAGAACTTGCAAACAGGGCAATTGGTGTACTTTTGCGAATGACTGAACGGTCTTACCTACTGCTTCATGATCTGGATGACCATCGTATTTATAGGTGCAAATTAAAAAATCTTCTGGGTGAATGGTCTGATCTAATCCAGACCAAAGTTGATTGATTTGAAAATGAACTTGTCCATCAGTCAAATTCAATCCGATACGTTGGGTATGTTTAGCAATCGCTAAACACTCTAGGGCAGCCAAACTTTCTAGTGGACGCAATTGATTTAACTGTTCGGGTGTGTATTTTTTCGATTGTGGATGGCTCTGGGTACCATTTGTAACTGCCAATACAACAATGTTGCAATCTAATTGCATAAGCTGTTGCATTAAGCCAGCACAACCCAGTATCTCATCATCAGGATGCGGTGATATTATCACCACCCTTTTGGAACGAAATTGCTCAAGATCGAGTGGTGGCAACGGCTGTTTTTCAAATGCCTGTAACCATTGACTCTTTTGAGTGCCCTCACCCTGAATCATCCGATCTTCAACGAGAGGATGTCTTAAAGTTCCCATGACATATGCTCCTGTAAACATCGTTCAGCAATTTGCACATCATCAAATGCGGCATGGCTTTGCCGAATAAATACAGGTAGATCAGCCATTAATTGAGCAAAAACACCCTCTTCACAATATGGTCTTGCCCCTAAAGCTTTACCAGCCAAATCCATGACAGCTTGACAGCATTGCTCAGTTTGCGCACGCAAAATTCGAATCACACGTTCATGATTCTCATGAGGCTGTGTGTCTATAAGTTTGGCTGTATATTGAAAAAATGCTTTTGTGACTGCCAACTGCTGAGCCAGCTCACCCATATACATAGACTTAAATGAATTTGGACTATCTTGACAACTCTGTTGTAAAAAATGCATCAAACGTGCAGCAGCTCCATACCAACACGCTGCTATGCCTGCTGCACCATGCCAGAAACCTGGACGTTGTAAATATTGATCAGGTTGCCCGATAAGCCGAATTAAGCAGTTGTGAAAATGAACTTTCGCTGTTTGGGTATGTTGCATACCCACTGCTTGCCACTGACTAAAATCTATAGAAATATTAGGCTGATCTAATTGAACCATGCACAACTGAGATTGACCTTGTTGATTCTTATAACTCATTAATGCTCGTTGTACAAAGGCAGCCCCAGAACACCATAACTTAGTTCCAGTACAATGGTTATTTGCCACCTGTAGAGGCGCTGGACCGCCTTCAGCAGCCCATACAGCCCATATCTCTGAAGAACGTATGTTTGTCGAATCGCCTAATTCGTACAAGATACTAAGTGCATCACAATGTGATTCAAATAGTTTTGCCAAACTTAGATCAATTCCCGCTATTTCAGCAAAACACTGCCAACGTGCATAGGTTTGCCCTTGTGCGGGAAAGGGTAAATTCTCAGATAAAAGGGTTAATTGGCGAAATACAGATATACGCTGCTGATTTTTATATTCGAAAGTTGCCGAATTAAAATCTGCTAATACCTGTTTCATGGACTTATTTATTTGGATTTGAAGATTCATTTTAATTTAGTTTTTCATAAGCTTTAAAATTTAATCTATCGTTTAAAATTAATATATTAAATTTAAGTTTTGTAAAAAAACAGGAAATTGCCAAACAACTCACATTAAGCAGATAAAATATCATTTCATTTTGTGACGTTGTTATTGAATAACGTGAGTTAAGTTATTTTAAAAGACTGTTCTGTAACTATTATTATAAATTAAAGAATAAATCCAAAATACACGGTAATCTAAATACTCTAAATCGTTTTATTTTTAATAAAGAAGAGGCTGAAATGACTACTTTCAATATTCAAGATATTAAAAAGCACGCGAATGTTATTGCATCTTGTGGCACACAAGTTGGTACAGTTGATCATCTCGAAGGCGATAGTCAGCTAAAATTAACTCGTGATGATGATCCGAATGGTCAACATCATTTAATTCCAACGTCTTGGATTAGTGATGTTAAGGGTGATCAAGTTATCCTGAATAAAAACTCAGAAGAAGTCCGTGATCAGTGGAAAGCTATATAAATAAACCTAGCGCAGTCATACTTATTTGGCTGCGCTTTAAGCTATTTGTAGATATTTACAAAGTGCAAGCTAATCGAACTCACCAACACCTACAACAGCGTAACAAGTGCATTATGTAAATATAGGCTCTCAAAAAGGAAAATCAACCCGTAGGTATTACAAAATAAGTTTCTTAATTATGCTGACTATAGAAAAATATAAGGTTGATAAAATCAAGATTAAGCTCTTAAACTATCGAATATTGATACGATCAACATGACCTATATATTTACTCAATATATTCAAAAAATGACACAATCAAGTCATCTTTAATAAAATCTTATTTTTAATAAAAAATATTTCACAATATTTTATCTACCTTTTAGTTAAAATATCGCTTAAAGTTATTATTTATGAGTAAATTAATATAAAAATAAACATTTTTTTAAACAAGTTGCCAATTAAAATTCCTCCCTAGAAAATACGCTATAAAATTCAAAAAATATTTAACAAAGTAGCAACAGGGTTAAAATCCTTATAGTTTACTTTTAATTTTGAATACCGTTACAAGAAATGATTTCTTTTATTGCCTGCGATAAGAGTGGGACAACTAAGTTGATAAGTTCGCCCATCTATATTTAGATCTACTGATTTAAGCTTATGGCTCTATTTATTTGAGCCTAGCCTTGTAACTTTAGCCATTTGGTCGAGTCACAATTGGGAAAATTGAATCTGGCCGTTTAAACATTGCAAAGAATTTTCCAATTTTCAGTGGATTGCCTTTGACTTTACTGTCTTTAGAAAGGAGGACTTTTACCCCTTCTATTTGTCCTGTAATCATTTTTAGATATAAGGGTTTGGTTAAGGTTAATGTTGGGCAATCCGATGCCAAAGCGCTACTGTGATCATAACGCTTGAATTGCATGACTGAGTTTTCAACCCACAATGAAAAATTCTCTTTGGTATCCGATAAAACCAGATTGAGACACTGGTTTTCACTTTTTAAATTTTCTACATCTAAATTGGTTGCCATGGCTTCAAGAAATCTTTCTGTTGGCGTGTGAATCAATAAGTCACTTGGATCAGATGTATTTTGCAAAGGTAGATTATTTTGTAGCTCTTGGGCACCGACTAAAAAGAAATTACGCCAAGTTGAAGCCTCAGCAGCATAGCCCAATTGACGATAAGTATTTGCCAATAAGTTTTTCGCTTGTTGGTTTTGAGGGTTATTCAACACAATATGCTTTAAAATCTCAGCAGCCCATCTATAATCAGCTTGATCATAGGCATCTTGCGCATTTTTCAACGCTTTGCTCTCCCCACCTGCTAATTCAATATATTTTTTTGCAACAGCTTTAGGTGGCAATGGATCTAAATTGGAAGGATGGGCATCGAACCATCCCATATAATATTGGTATACCGCTTTTACATTATGCTTTAGGGTTCCATAATAGCCATGAGCATATAGTTTTTGATCAAGTGCCGCTGGAAGCTGAATTTTCTCAGCAATTTCAGCGCCATTTAAACCAGAGTTCATATATCTCACCGTCTGGTCATGGGTAAACTTATATACATCTCGCTGCGTTTTAATAAAATCTTGAATATTGTCATTGCCCCATACTGGCCAATGATGCTGTGCAATCAACACATCCGATGTTTTGGCATGTTGCATTGCCTGATCTAAATAACCCACCCATTTTAAGGCATCTCGTACTTTAGCACCTCGAAGGGTATAAAGATTATGCATGGTATGCGAAAGAATTTCCGCGCCATTATAAAGTTTGAGTGATGGGATAGAGAAGGTTAACTCTGCGGGCGCTTCTGAACCCGGCACGTTATAAAACACAAAATCTAGACCATCAACGGTCATTTTCTGTTCCGCCTGAGTAATCAGTTGTGTAGGCTCAAGGATTCCCATTTTCCCAACAGCAACTGCCTTACCTAAACCTGTATCTACCAGCCCTTGTGCATTCTTCGGTAGAAAAGTTCCATACATGTAACTGGCACGACGTAGCATGGCTGAACCTGCCATCACATTTTCACTGGTCGCTTCTTCCATAAAGCCTTGTGGCGCTATAATTGGCGTTTTTCTTGCGTTAATTTCTTCGGTAGAAATAACACCTAATGCCCCACCAAAATGATCGATATGGCTATGGGTAAAGATAATGGCTGAAATTTTTTGCTCACCTAAATGCTGTCTAGCAAATTTGAGTGCAGCTTCAGCTGTTTCTTTAGAAGTTAATGTATCAACAATAATCCAGCCAGTATCACCCTGTATAATAGTCATATTTGCCAAATCGAAACCACGAATTTGCCAAACTCGATCTGTAACTTTAAAAAGACCGACATTGTTGTTTAACTTTGCTTGTCGCCATAGACTCGGATTAACAGTATTTGGAGCTTGATCGTTTAAAAAATTAAACGCATCAAAATCCCAGATAACATTGCCTTTCTCACTTTTAATTTGACCCGTCGGCTTGGCAATAAAGCCTTTTTGCGCATAATTAAACTCAGTCATATCATCTAAATTATATTTATTCTTATAGGTATTATTTGACTCAATGACTGCTTTTTCTACCGCTGCATTTGCTGCAAAAACAGAAAATGGTAAAATAAACATCAATGAGACCGTCAAAAATTTAATTTTCATTGTCTTTCCTTTTAAAAACATCCATATTTTTGGGTTTTATGATTTGTGCATTATTTTCATCTGGCATTAAACCCTGTCTTATATCCCGCTATAAAATCCTCTTCCTTCTACAATTTGATTCATCCCAGCTTTCAATTGGTGATTTTATTGATCAATCATAACTTTGATTTACCTTGAATCGAATGCCACCTTCAATATAGTCTTTTAAGTATTTACCCAACAGTTTGTGATCTTTTACCTTGGTCGGCCAAAAGTGTTCAAGACCAATATCACTGACCACATTGAGTATCGTATTGAAGGTAAAAAGTACTTTTAATGCAATCGCGTCAGGTTCAGAATCTGGTAAAGCCAGTTGTAATAAAGAGACTGCTTTATCTGAAATAGGTACCAATGTCTTTACAACAATGATCCGCCCTTCGTCTCCTGCGCTAATCGTCTTAGAAAAGAATTTTATATAATGAATCCCATTTTCCTGTAAAAGAATCTTCACCATCGGTTTCATCAAGGCATCTACAACATCAGAAACTTGTACATGTTCAGGTTGAATCGCATTTAAGAGCGCGAGGCTGTCTGTAACATAAGGTGTCATGACATGATCAAGCGCAGCTTCTACCAATCCCCATTTAGATTTGAAGTGGTAATATAAAGCTGATTTATTTGCTACTTTTGCAGTTTCATTAATTTTCTGTACAGACAAAGTTTCAATATTGTTCTGTGAAAAGAGAACAATCGCAGCCTCGATAAGCTTTTCTTTGGTTTGATTACTCATCACATTCCATAGAGAAAAATAAAAAGAGAGGTCTTTTTATATCAAAAATGATAAAAAATAAACCAGTCCAATCGACTGGCTTATTTTTGACAGATGAACTATGAACAACCTTTGGCTTCAAATTCCTCTTTAGAGCTGTAGTTCAAGTCTGGTAAATAATCACCCATGACTGTCTTTTCATCTCCCCAAACTTTGGTGTTCTGGATTGCTTGACTAAAGTTTGAATACGGTAATAAATTTCTCATGATCAGGAAACCAACATCGTTATGCCCTTTTTCCACCGCATCTGGACCAGTATACCCATCACCACGTGGACTTAAAGGCAAGTACGCAATTCCACATTCTTCTGTTGCATTCTTTGGTCGATCTTCTGGTAGAGATACAACGAGAGTATAAAAGCCATTTTTGTCTGTATGCTTTATTTGCTCATCATAGATACAAAAGTTAGTTGCTGTCGAGATCAGCTCATTGCTACAAATTGACCAATATCGAATATCACCTTTCCCTAAAGTGGTTTCGTTACCAGAAGTTGCTGCGATTTGTGGCAGTTTACCTTTCACCACAACCACCTTACCGAGCTTACGGCTAATCACAGAAAAGGTATATTCATTATCTGGTGTAGCCCATTGATTCAGCTTACGTTCAGTTTTAAATCCTTCACACTGAGCTAAGTTATATTTATAAATACAACTAATATTCGCAGGCCCGTTATAGGCGGTATACCATGTTGGGGTCAATTGCGCAGGGAAACCCGTGTAAGGCTGTTTATTATACAAACTTAAAATTAAGTTCAAAGGCGTTTGCACATTATCCAAAGCTTTTTCTTTCACTTTAAGGACCGTGCAAACTTCTGCACCTGTTTTGATTTCACCATTGGCTAACTGCACTTTAAAGCGAGGAAAATTAACCCCTCCTTTCTCATTAAAGCCTTTATTCGGCACATAAACACGATAGATTAACGCCACTTCATTACTGTCTGTTTTAGGTGCATATAAAGTATTTTCTTGAGGCAATGCAGGTAGATCCCCCAAGACCAACTCAGCTTTAAATCCTCTTTCTTTATTTAAGCGGTTATTCCCCACAATAAAGGGATTGGTCACACCGTGATTGGGTTTAATATTGACATCTACCAAAGAGTTAACGCGTTCTCCTTTAGCTGTATAGCTAACCAGAGAAGTGTGACGGGCATAAGGATAATCACCATCGATAAAAACTTTTGCACCTTCTGGCACTGTAAATTCACTCGACCAATAATTTACATTGGAGTCTGGAAGCGCATAATTCATAGGATTGGCACCACCGGTTCCATCCTTACTTGAAACCGCATTTTGCCACATACAATCTGTCAGTTCTGCTTTAGGCGGTTGGGTTAGATATTTCTCATCATCATTGTCGTTACAAGCACTTAAAGTGATTGAACCCATAACCGTCGTCAGCAGTATCCCTACTTTTAATTTATTCATTTTTTCCATAACTTACTTTTCCTTTACACCATGTACTTCGATCCTAGAACGATGGCGACTTCATTTTAATTTTAATTGATCATTTAAATGGATTGTTTTTTAATCCACTTAGATTAAATATAATAATCCACTTAGATTAATTTTCAAGCGTTTTTTTTTGATCTTTTTAAAAGGTTCTTTTTTGCACTGATCAATGACATTTCAAGTCGGTATTTAAAATAAGCGCAGTTTCTCTATCCATATAAATTAAAAAGATATTTTTTGATAAAAGGGTGATTTTTAACAGTAGGTCTAATTATTTTTATAAAAATGCGGAAGAACCTAAACTGAGGTCTTTTTGATACGTCATTTATTATTTAAATAAAATGAAGGAAAAACTTTTGCTCAATATCTTGAAAATCTCGAACCTAAATTGAATATCTACTTTCTCATTTTAAAAGGAAGATAACATAAGTGAGATAGCAAGAAAATTTCTTTAAATTGAAAAAAATAAAAATATACTAGATCTTTTCCATACATCAAAAAATGATCATCAGGAGCGAATCCTATTTGTATAGGAACTCCCTTCTCCCGTTGGGAGAAGCCTCTTTCAATAGTGACATGTTGTAATCAACATGAGCTTTATTGATTGATAAAATCGCTCTAATATTCCAAAGTTCAATATCTTTTAAAATTCCAGCTGCAATATCGTTTTCAAACTAGGTTATCTATAACCAATCAATTACAATAGCTTCTTTTATTCAGCACAGCATATTTTGAATCGCTCATCTTCCCAATTAAAACGTGGACTTAAAAATCGTCATATCCAATTGATCGCTATGGGTGGCGCTGTGGGTACAGGATTATTTCTAGGTTCTGCACAAGTCATCCAATCTGCTGGCCCTTCGATTATTTTAGGCTATGCCATCGTCGGTTTGATTGCCTTTTTAATCATGCGCCAAATGGGTGAAATGATTGTAGAAGAACCTGTTGCAGGTTCATTCAGTTATTTTTCACAAAAATATTGGGGAAAATTTCCTGGCTTTTTATCTGGCTGGAATTACTGGGTCATGTATATTTTAGTCGCCATGACTGAGCTTACAGCGGTAGCTAAATATGTGCATTATTGGTGGCCGCATATCCCCGCTTGGGTCTCTGCTTTATTTTTCTTTGTCATCGTGACTGGTTTTAATCTGGGCAATGTTAAATTTTATGGTGAATCAGAATTTTGGTTAGCCATTATCAAAGTTGTTGCTGTGATTTCGATGATTGTATTTGGTTTATATCTTTTGCTCACAGCTGGTGCTGATTCAACTGCAACTGTGGCAAACCTATGGCAACATGGTGGATTTTTCCCACATGGTTTTTCAGGGCTGTTTTATATGCTGGCCTTTTTAATGTTTGCATTTGGCGGCATTGAATTGATTGGGATGACCGCTGCTGAAGCAGAAAATCCTGAAAAAAGCATACCACAAGCAGTCAATCGCGTGATTTTCCGCATTTTAGTTTTTTATATTGCTTCTCTTGCCATTATTATGTCATTAATCCCATGGAATCAACTTGATCTGGGTGGTTTAGATAAAAGTCCCTTTGTAATGATTTTCAGCCAACTGGGCTTAGGCTGGGCAGCACATTTACTCAATTTTATTATTTTGACTGCGGCACTTTCAGTATATAACAGTGGTATGTATGCCAATAGCCGTATGCTGTATGGGCTTGCAGTACAAGGCAATGCACCGAAGATGTTTGCAAAAGTGAGCAAACAAGGTGTTCCAATATCTGCTGTGGTATTTTCTTCTATTCTAATTTTTGGCTGTGTGTTACTGAACTATTTTGTGCCTGAAGAAGCATTAAGTCACCTGATGTATTTGGCTGTTGCTGCTTTGGTTTTAAACTGGGCAATTATTAGCTTTACTCATTTAAAATTTAAGCAAGCCATGAAATTGGAAGGCAAAACCGTAAAATTCCCTTCAATTTTTTCACCTATTAGTAATTATATTGTTTTAGTTTTTATTAGTACGATTCTATATATCATGTGGAAACAAAACTTTAAGGAGTCTGTCATCTTGATTCCTATCTGGATTATGGTGATGTTTGGATTATTTAAAATTTTAAGCTGGAACAAGTCACGCTAATATTTTAAAAGGCTTATTGAACCGAATAGGCCTTTAATGATTCTAATATTCTCAGCGTTCCATAACCAGAATTTGGTTAAAGTATCTAAAAACTTTTTTTCACAAAAGCTCGAATGATTGACGTAGAATTTCTTACATTGAGAAGTCCAAATCTACAACGATAAAGCATTGATAAAAATTTCATATCTACAACTTTCAAGTGATAATATTCATAAACTCAAGTTGCTATGAATGAAGCATGTTCTTTTGGAAAATTTTATGACGCAAGATACAAAACGAAATAAAGGTTCATCGATCACACGAGTACTTGAGATTTTAGAAGCAATTGGTGAAGCAAAACATCCCCCTTCTCCACTTGATCTCTCTTTAGCACTTGATATTCCAAAACCCAGTATTCATCGACTCATTCAATTATTAGAAAAAGAGGGTTATGTCAAAGTAGATTTACACGGTGGCTTGTTGGTGGGTGGAAGAGTCAAACACTTATTATTCAATGTTTGGGAAAATGAAAAGTTTAGAATTGAGCGATTTTCTATTTTAGAAAAGCTGTCAAATAAGATTGGCGAAACCTGTGGTATTGCCATACTACAAGATAATCATATGCTATACGTGGACCGTATACAGACGAACTGGCCATTACAGGTATATTTACCTGTCGGTTCAACAGTACCTGTTTGGTGTACATCAAGTGGTAAGCTTTTTCTAAGCCATTTATCCGCAGAGAAAAGGAAAAATATTTTAAAAAATATCCCAATTACACAGTACACAAAAAACACCATTACAGATCCTAATTTGCTTGAATCTGAAATTCAGCGCATTGGCGTAACAAATTTAGGTACAGACAATGAAGAGTTTATAGCAGGTATGGTGGCTTGCTCAGTTCCTATACTCCACCCCAACGGTGAAATCATTGCTTGCTTATATACCCATGCACCAAGCATTCGAAAATCTTTAGATGACTTAATCAGTTATCAAGATGCATTAAGAGATGCAGCCACAGATTTAAATACTTATATCAAAAACTCTATCCATTAAAAGATGAGAGCTCGTGATTACACTTGTTGTATTAGTCAAAAAATTGAGCATTGAATACCGATCCCTATTTTAGCCTGTCTATTCAATGGCTTGCTGATAATTTAATGAATTACACGTAATCGTTTATAATGTTGCGACTTAGAATTCGCTCCTAAACGCGTGTACATGTGGAGGTACAGGACGTACCTCTCAACTAATATGAGCAAAAAAAGCATAGCTTGGTTTGCAGCGCAAGGTTTGGCATCCCCTATGTAAACTTTAACTGTAAAGAGTGTATTACAAGCTTTTAAATCCAACATATTCATTTCTATGGAAGAGTATAAGTTGCATAATTTATAAAGTTTACTGAGGCATAAGAACTACTCAACATGCACAAGCATCTAGTCTCAACAATTCAGTCGTTAAAATGATCCAAAATATGTTCCAAGCGTTATCACTCCGATCAGTGCCATCAGGGGGAAAATAACTGCGACAACAAACATGTCATAATAGGACTGTTTATGTGTAAGACCGCAAAGTGCAATAATAGTAATCACCGCACCGTTATGTGGAAGTGAGTCTAAAGAACCTGAAGCCATAGAAGCGACTCTGTGCATTAATTCTGGTGAAATACCAAAATCTTGCGCTAGGTTCATATAGGTTTCGCCCATCGTATTTAATGCGATACTCAAGCCACCAGAAGCAGAGCCGGTGATGCCAGCCAGTACATTGACCAAAATTGCTTCTGAAACCAGCGGATTACTGGGTGCTAAACTGACTAAAAAATCTTTTAAAATGACAAAACCAGCTAAGGAAGCAATAACTGACCCATATCCAACTTCTGAGGCAGTATTAAAAATCGGTAAAAAAGAAGAAGAAACACCATTTTGAATGCTGTCTCGAATATCGTTAATTCGCTTCCAATTTAGACCAATAATGGCAATACATGCGATGACCAATGCCGTAATAATAGACCAAAGGCCAATCACTGAATTCAAACTTGTATTACCAAATTGAGCAGTTGCCAAATATGAAGTATCCATATTTGGAAAAATTACTTTAGATAACATTAAATTAGATAAAATAACCAATACAATCGGGATCATTGCAATCAGCAAACTCGGATCTGAATGGGTTAAAATTTCTTTATGATTTTCGATGTGATTACCATACCCTTCACCTTGTTTTATTGAATGCTTGACTCTTCTATTTAGCCACCACATCCCCGTAATTAACATAAAAATTGATGCAATGATGCCAAGAACAGGAGCCGCATATAGATCCGTTTTAAAATACGGCATTGGGATTGCGTTTTGAATCGCGGGAGTTCCAGGTAAAGCAGTCATGGTAAAGGTTAATGCACCAAGCATAATTGCAGCTGGAATGAATCGTTTAGGAATACCCAATTCTTTAAATAATGCCGAAGCAATGGGAAATACTGCAAAACCCACTACAAAAAGTGAAACACCACCATAGGTTAATATCGCACAGGAAATAACGATCGATAACATCGCGCGGTGATGCCCTAAACGTTCAACAAAAAAAATTGCAATCGTACGGGCCGAACCACTATCGTCCATGAGCTTTCCGAAGACTGCACCTAAAAGGAAAAGTGGAAAATATTTGATAATATAACCACCTAAACCACTCATAAATACTTGCGAATAAAATCCTAATAATTCATGTGTCATTCCACTCCAAATGACTGCAAACAGTGCAAGTACAGGCGCCAAAATAATGACACTAAAGCCTCTATAAGCTAAATACATCAGCAAAATCAAAGAAACTACTATTCCAAATAGTCCTAACATCTTAAACTCCATTTATTTAATTATTATGATACATATTGTATCGATATACATGTATATCCAATTTTTAATGATGAAGCTAGATAAAAATATTTTCCACTTTAAAAAATTACTCAAGATATTGTTATTTATATATAAATATTTTTATTTTAGTAAAAATCATAAAACTCCTATTTACATATTAATTTATATTGATACGATACATATCAATATACAAGTATTATAAAACTAATCTACAGCATGCAACTCATCATTTTCAAATGAAAAATGCATGTAAATGGAATGAAACTAAAATGGAGTTCGCTTATGTCACATACAATTTTATTGCCCCGATTTATTGAAGTTGGAAAAAATGCTAGAAAAAAAATCCCTGAAATTTTAAAAAGCTTAGGCTGCCATAAACCATTGATCATTACCGATCAAATGATGGTGAAATTGGGCTATATCGCTGATATTCAAAATATTCTCAAAAATGAGCATATTGAAGCAGACTATTTTGATCAAACTATTCCAGAACCAACATCAAGTTCTATTGAGGCTGGAGTCAAATTTATTCAAACAAAACAATATGATTCAATTATTGCCATTGGTGGTGGGAGTCCAATTGACAGCGCAAAAGCGATTGGTATCTTAGGTCGCTATGGTGGAAAAATCAGAGATTACAAATTTCCTCGGCAAGTCAATGAACAAGGCTTACCGATTATTGCAGTTCCAACAACTGCAGGGACAGGTTCCGAAGCAACCAAATTCACCATCATTACCGATGATGAAAGCAATGAAAAAATGCTTTGTGTTGGTGCTGGTTTTATGCCGATCGCTGCAATTGTGGATTATGAACTTACTTTAAGCTTGCCTGCTCGTACCACAGCGGATACCGGGATTGATGCCTTAACACATGCGATTGAAGCCTATACCAGTAAAAAAGCCAATTTATATAGTGATACCCAAGCATTGGAAGCAATGCGCTTAATTGGACCCAATCTAAAAAAAGTCTATCTAGATCCAAGTGACAAAGGTGCCAGAGAAGCTTTAATGCTTGGTGCAACATTGGCAGGTGTGGCTTTTAATAATGCTTCGGTCGCTTTAGTTCATGGCATGAGCCGACCTATTGGCGCATTTTTCCATGTCCCACATGGTTTATCGAATGCCATGTTATTGCCCATGATCATCGAATATTCAATTCCGGCCGAACCTGAAAAATATGCTGATTGCGCAAAAGCCATTGGCGCAGCGCAGCAAACTGATTCTGTTGAATCTGCCAATGCTAAGTTAATTGAAGCATTAAAAGACATTAATTCATCACTGCAAGTGCCAACCTTGGAAGCTTTTGGAGCAGATAAAAGATATTTTGATGAAGTTGTAAATACTATGGCAGAACAGGCACTTGCTTCAGGCTCACCCAGTAATAACCCTCGTCTACCGACGAAAGAAGAAATCGTAAAACTTTATCAACAATTATGGTCTTAATTTTTCAACGAAAATAAACAAGGAGATATCAATGAATACCATCGGGCATTTCATTAATGGACAACTCTCAACTGAAGCAAGCCGCACTCAAAAAGTATTTAACCCAGCAACAGGTGAATCAAATTCCGAAGTTGCCATTGCTAGCCAAAAAACGGTACTTGAAGCAATAGTAGCAGCAGAAAATGCATTTCCTGCATGGCGCGACACACCCGTCATCAAACGTGCGCGAGTCATGTTTAAGTTTAAAGAGTTACTTGAAAAGAATGCAGATAAAATCTGTGAGCTAATTGGTTTAGAGCACGGAAAAATTTGTCATGATGCTGCAGGAGAATTACAGCGCGGTATAGAAAATGTTGAATATGCTTGTGGTGCCCCTGAGTTTTTAAAAGGTGAATTTTCAAAAAATGTAGGCCCCAATATTGACTCTTGGAGTGAATTTCAGCCTTTAGGTGTCGTTGCAGGGATTACCCCTTTTAACTTCCCAGTGATGGTGCCGCTTTGGATGTTCCCAATGGCAATTGTCTGTGGTAACTGCTTTATTTTAAAACCATCCGAGCGTGATCCATCCTCAACATTATATATCGCACAATTATTAAAAGAAGCAGGTCTTCCCGATGGTGTCTTCAATTTGGTCAATGGGGATAAAGTTGCTGTAGATACACTTTTAAACGATCCACGTATCCAAGCCATAAGCTTTGTCGGCTCAACTCCAATCGCTGAATATATTTATAAAACGGCAACAGCTGCGGGTAAACGTTGTCAAGCTTTAGGTGGTGCAAAAAATCACGCGATTATCATGCCAGATGCTGATGTAGATAATGTGGTTAATTCTCTACTTGGTGCAGCTTTTGGTTCATCAGGTGAACGTTGTATGGCACTTTCTGTTGCTGTTGCAGTCGGTGATGAGATTGCGGATACCGTGATTGCAAAACTTCAAAATGAAATCAGTAAATTAAAATTTGGACATTTTTCCAATAAAAATAATGATTTTGGGCCTGTAATCACAGCAGACCATAAAGCTAAAGTGGTTGGTTTTATCGACAGTGCTGAGCAACAAGGTGCAAAAATTGTCGTGGATGGTAGACAAGCAACCGTTGGTGACTATAAAAATGGCTTCTTTGTGGGACCGACCTTAATTGATCAAGTTACACCAAACATGCATAGTTATCAGCAGGAAATTTTTGGTCCAGTCTTACAAATCATGCGGGTAGAGACTATGCAAGAAGCTATGGATCTGATTGATAATCACGAATATGGTAATGGTACATGTATCTATACTCGTGATGGAGAAGCAGCACGTTATTTCTCTGATCATATTAAAGTGGGGATGGTTGGCATCAATGTTCCTTTGCCTGTACCTGTCGCTTATCATAGTTTTGGGGGGTGGAAGCGCTCACTATTTGGTGATTTATATGCATATGGTCCAGATGGTGTCCGTTTTTATACACGCAGAAAAACGATTACTCAACGCTGGCCTTCTGCGAACATCCGTGAAAATAAACAATTTTCAATGCCCACTTTAAATTAAGATTTTTAAATTAACACAGTTTATTTATTTATCGATTTACTATTGCGATTTGGGAAGTATCTAACATTTTTTTGATATTTCCCAAATTCTTCGATATCGGCTTCCTTAAAATAAATTTATAATTTCTCTTAATAAAATCACATATAAATTCTCTCTTTATAAATAATTTTAATTGAATGTTTTTTAAGATCACATAATTCAAAAAAAATAGTCTCTTAGATCAAAACATTAATTAAAAAACAAAATTAAATACTTGTTATTTATACTATTTAAATCAATCATATTATTTACATGAGTAAATTAGCATAAAATAATACTATAAAATTCTATTTTTTATAAAAATTTTTATTTGCATAATATATTAATTATCATCGCCATACTTTCAAATAACCAACATTAAAAAAATTAAAAACATAACTTAAAAATATAAATAGATGTATATTTTTGATTTAACTCAATCATTTAACTTACTATTAAACTTATAAAGTTAATAGCAAAAACCCATACCTGCATTAAAAAATTATAAAATCTATTTAAATAATGATTT
Source organism: Acinetobacter sp. LipI_19 (assembly GCF_058242925.1). NCBI lineage: Bacteria > Pseudomonadati > Pseudomonadota > Gammaproteobacteria > Moraxellales > Moraxellaceae > Acinetobacter > Acinetobacter sp. LipI_19. Next base: position 779,807 of record NZ_JBZAYK010000001.1, on the reverse strand, counting down.
TGTTAAATCCACAACATATAGACTTGATCCATATAAAAATATAATGGTTTTTCCTCCATGCTTAATTCCTTGAACTCTATAGTTGACCAAACCATTTAGCGACTTAATTTCAATACTATACTGACTGATCAAATTTTTTGCTTTTTCATGATTTGCTTGTCGTAACACATAAACCAATTGCACAATAATTGTTTTCTTAACATCAGTTTTTTTTTGAGCAATTGCAAACCTGCTTATATGATTCTTATCAAGTTTTTTATTCCTCATCTATTGGTCGTCACTATTAATGACATCAGAGGATTTTAGTATTAAGCGTTGAATTACAGTTCGAGTAACTGAATAATGCTTAGCGATTGAATAAATGCTGTGACCTTTTTTAAAATTCTCCAAAGCTTCTTTTTTTTGTTTATCGCTTAAAATTTCAGGACGACCAACACGCTTTTTTGCTTTATTGAGGACACTTTTTTTTGAAATATTAGCTTTTCCTTCAAAATCAGCACATAGCTTCAAAAAGTGTATAAAAAATTTCTTAAGGTCTCCTGAGATTTCGTTCTTTGAAAACTCTAAACAAATTAATTTAATTTTTTTTTTAAATATTAAATTAGCACTTGAAAAAACTTCATTAAAATTCCCACCTAATGAATCAATTCCATTGACTAATAATATATCTCCACTTTCCATAGAATAATTAACTAAATTAATAAATTTATTTCTGTGCTTTAATGATATACCAACTTCTACTTCTTCCACAATGATTCTCTTAACTGGTATTTCATAACCCGCATTTGAAATAAAATCAACACAAATATTTTTATTTATAGATATATTGTCAACTCTACAATATGCATAGACACGCACAACAGATAACCTTTTCATTTAAAAAAAATATTATAATATTTAATTCACAAAAAAAACACCTGTTGAAAATTATATTTATGTTTTAAACACTACAAACGTTTCAAATAACACACCCATAAAAATAAATAAAAATACAAGCGTATAAAAAAATAATATCTTAATTTGAATTTTTTCTTTTACATTTTAAATTTTAAATTTATAAAACACTCTATATTCTCACTTCAAAAAACAAAATGTTTACAAACAAAAAATTTAAAATAATACTTTCAATTAAGAAAAACGATGAACGGTAATTTATATTAAAGATAAATTTATGATTTACATTAAGTCTTATAATTTATTTATATGTTTATTTTTATGACATCATAATTTTTTATCATGATGTCATTATCAGTATTACTAGAATTCAACCTGTACAGTCACAGTATCACTGTATTTATCAGCCGGTAAATTGTCAGGATTATTTTCAAGGATTTTTGTTGTGAAGGTATAACCCTGTTGAGTTTTTGCATCATAAATACCAGCATTTGTGGTTGCATTACTGCTTGACCATTTCTCAGCTCCGTTGCTGCCCCAACGATCAGTAGTTGAATTTTTATATATTTCATAACGTAGAAAGTTATTGCTATTGACCGCCTTCATCGCACGTTGATTACCACTTTGTGGATATAACCCATTGTTTAATCCCACATTATAAGGCGTTTTTACAGAACAGCGTACTCCCATTGAAGTTTGAACAGGCTCAAAGGCTGTCGCAAAAGCAGCCGTTCCAAAATTAACATCTCTAGTTGATATGCGACAATCAGGTAGAACCTCAAGGCTTAAGTCAAAAGCAGAATCTCTACCACTCCCCCAAGAACCTCCCCAAGTATCAGGACCAAATCCTAAATATCCTCGACTAAAACCAGGGCTTTCAAATTTGGTAGAAAATGCTCCAATCCCAAAACCTGCTACTGAATACCACCATTTTAGTTTGAATGGCTGTTCAGCTTGATATATCCCAGGTGATACGGCTTGGCCTGGATTAACATTTGCAATAAATTGTAAGGAACCACCGGGTCCACTAAATAAGTTCACAAGTGAAAATCCACCTAAATCTCTTTCAGATCCGACTTTAATTACATTGTTATTCGTATCTAAATAATTTACTGTAATGCGCTCACCTGTCGCATTATTTATATAGTTGACTGGCATTTGATCTATTCGATAATATAAATAATTCGTTGTTAATACAGTCAAAAATGCCTGACAACTCATCCCTGAATTAAACTTTGTAGATTGTATCCCCGTTTCGGCTAATGTAATTGAAGGAATCTTCCCAATCGAAGTATTGCCACTGGTGCTAACTTCACAATCTGCATAACTCTGAGCAGTAATCAATATCAACCCAGAGAATAAAAGGCCTGTGGGTATTATTTTTTTCAAAGTAATCATGGTTTAACCACCTCATGACAAACAACCGATTTAATCACTGCGATCTGTTGTTGCGCTTTTTTTAAATCTAACGAAAAATTTGCTTCACATAGGTGCTGATCTGGCAGTTGCACTCGAATTGTATTTTCTGCCGCCAGATCTTCAAGATAAGCAATTCCATCCATCCCTACATAACTCGATTCTTGATCTGTACGATGTACCACCGCACCCACTGGAACCGCTTGCCCATTACTCTGTACCAAAGACACATTTGCCGCATAAGATTGTTTAATTGGGAAACCAATCACTACACCTGAACCGCGTTTTGCCGCAATCCGATTTTCAACTTGAGTTGCATTAAAGTTAGAAGGTAAATCTATCGGGTTGATGCTGTATTTGGCTGCGTAATACGGGGTCACTGACGGTACAAAAACATAACCCTTGGCATTACTTCGCCCCACAAGGCTGTTTTCATAATGCACAGGAACATCTGCAACTTTGTTAGTATCAATCAAGGCAAAAGACTCACCCAATCGATTGGCAGCAAAGACATTGCCTGACATCAACACTACTGAACCAGAAAGTCCAAACCAGTAGTTATAGTCATTGCTACCCGACATGCCGATATCGGTATTAAAATATTGGTTACGGTAGCTTATTCGTGCTTGATTAAAATCATCACTTTTTTCATTAAAGCGTCGAGTTAAATCTACACCAACCCCTCCGTCCAACGGTGCACTACGGTTATAGTTGATATAACCATAATCGCCGTTAGATTGCTGACTATAGCCTAAACTGGCTGTGGATCTGCTTTTGGAAAAAGGAACCGACAACTGAAATGCAGCACTCCAGTCTTTTTCTATAAAATCCCGATTGGCACTTAACGACACTGTCGCACCACGCAGATAGGAGGGTAATACCGGTGCCCAAGACAGGTTCATTAGTTTATTTTTGATATCTCGATTCTTAGTCTGGATATAGGCCACCCCAAAAGTACCTGACTTATCCGTCGCAAAATAAGTATTGGCAACCGAACTTTTATGACTATTGGCTGAAATTAAATTGCTATATTGCAAACGTGAAAGATCATAATAATCCTGATCGCGTTGGGTATGATTGAGACTAAATCCAAAGCGTTGCTGGTTATAGCTATAGCCTAAAGTATATTGATTTCCCTTCATGTTTTGACTATTGATCCGATTAAATTCACGGTCTGCCCAGCTTTGAGTTGCCGAACCACTTAACACACCAAACTGATTCAGCTTGAGTACTGAACCCAGTCCAGCCAACTGAATTGAATCTGAAAGTTCAACCCGCCCTTCAGCGGTGAGCCAATCATTGATCCCATAACGTGCATCCGCTGAACCAGCAAACTTGCCGTATGAAAAGTTTTTGATTCCATAATCTTCACGGATTTGCCCCATCGACACCGAATAATCCAATAATCCAGGTTTAAGCAAAGTATTCGAAATATAAAATGGCACTGAGGTGGCCACCTGACGACCCACGCTGTCCGTGGTGACAATCACCGCCTCGCCTTTACCATTGATAAACGGAACATTATTAAGAATAAAGGGGCCTGACTGTACATCGGTTGAATTGGCTTTCTGTCCATTGATCAATAAATCTACGGTGCTTGGTAAGGTCGCTTGTCCTTTAAACTGCGGTAAAGGATAAGTAATCAAATCTGGGCGAGTACCAAAATTACGCTGGAGTTGTAATCCACCTAAACGCACTGAACTTCCCCATGCGTTTTTACTTCCGGTAATTACATCACCCGCTAAAAATGAAAATACCCTGACTGGGTCATCATATTGCCAAGTGGTGTCATAGCGACGGTAGCCATCATTATTTTGATTTGAGTCTTTTCCAACAGAATTAAAATCTGTTTTGCTATAGACCCCAGAGTTTCTCAGTACCCCATAAGGTGAGAAAAAGCGTTGTTCTGTAAATAGCGTACTGCTATAGCCACCATTCTCTGGGCGGTAGGTATAAAAGTCATAGTTATTTAATAAACCAATACCCGACTGTGCTGTTTCAGGTTGATACCAGGAGTCTAATCCACGTATTTGCACCGGCATCCAGCTGGCTGGAAGATCTAGACTAAAATACTGTTGTGCTGAATTATATTCATACTTCAATTCGGGAATCTGATTGAGGCTGACCCAATCCAAGGCCTTGCCCGAAAAGCCTAGAGTAAATACATCCAGATCAGTCAGGTTTTTTTCGGTCTGTTGCTGTAGGGCATCTGCAGGTAGCTTAATCTGTAATTCATCCAGTTTTGATTGCTGGATAAAATAATGATCTCCTTTGACAATGACGGGGATCACTTGTCGCGTCGAATATTGATTGATCACCAAGTCCAGATAGAGCTTAAATAAGCTATTCACTTCTGAAACATCTCTCGGTGGTGGAGGTAAGCCATTTGCATACACATTGCAGCTCAACATTGGGATATTCGAGATCAATATAAAGGTCAGGCTTTTGCATAAAAAAGAAGGTGAATTTAAACCAGATAAATAACCCATTTATCTCCCTCCTTGTTTTTTAATCTCAATCAACTCCTGTTGTACCCCTGAACTGTCGATTCCATACAAGCTTGTTTGACCACTTAGGCTGTTGAGTATCTTGCTGTCCAGATCAAACTTCATGGTGCTGTTTGCCAACACATAACCAAAGACAGTTTTGCCAAAAGCCATTTGTTCTGAAGTTGGAGTCAATTTAATTCCTGAAAGTCGTGAAAATTTTGAACCGGTATTTTGAATATAAAGTTCAGGTTTCCCCTGTTCATTATTTTTGACCCACCAGCTTAATATCGGTTTAGCCAAAGGATTTTTCGCATTGGTTTTTTGTGAAAGCTCAGTCAAGCCACTGCCAAGTCCTTTGCCATAGCTAAACAAGGGAATTGAATAACGCATCTGAAAACTGACTGTCGAGGCTTCTTTATCGTTTTCTGGATTGAGCTTGATCGGCAGTTCATCAACAATAATTCGATAGGCAAGTTCTTTTGTATCTGGTACTGAGGTTGCCCGAGTTAAACGCAACATATGCTTTTCACCGGCTTTGATCTTTGCCACCGGCGGACTTGGGATAATCTCAGTTTGCTCCTCAAAAGCATCTTGCTGATGATTCTGATCCCATTTAAATACCCGAATCTGTACCATGGCATCAGAGTTACCAGTATTTTGTAGCCAGACCGCAGTGGCTTTTTCGTTTTCTTCAATTTTAGGGTAAATTGGCCAGATTAAAAAAGTAGCCTGTGCGAATACAGGTGAGGTCATCATCAATATTGCGGCTGCAAAGAAAGTCCTGCCCGACCATATGTTCATTTTATTTAAGCTCATAGAATCACCATGTAATCGTAATTGCGACCGTATCTTTATAAAGGCCTGCTGATCGTGGTTGATTGTTATTATTCAAATCTGCAACACCATAAACTGAAAAACCCAGTAGAGTATTCGATGTAGTGGTTGACGTCAGTGAGTAACTATTCCCACTGGTATATTCATTCTGCAAATTACTGTTCTGATAAAGCTGATAGGACACAAATTCATTCTGTTGCGCATGTTTCATCCGTCGAGAATTATTTGAGAAGTGATCTCCACCATTCAACATGACCTTTACTGGTAACCGTGCAGTGCACTGGATATTCCAGCTTTGTGCAGTATTGACGACTGACCCAGTTAACTTTCCCTGTCCCACAACAGGATGACGACCAAAATCAAGTCGCTGCTCAACATTGCTGAGTTTGCAGCCATTTTCAATGGTTGCCTGCACTTTAAAATTCGCTGTTGTTCCAGCAAATACGCACGGCCCAGCCAACATAAGCAGAACACTTAAACCTATTTTTTTCATGATTTTGTTCTTTAAAATTCAATGGTAATTGGAATAGTGTCGGTATATTGTCCAAGCGAGACTGACCGACCATTATTAACAGTTTGACCTATGATATTAAGCGTCTGTGGCTGACCATTGTTGGTCAAAGTGATGGTTTGATTCGGTTTTAATGCTTCCCGAGCAGTGCCATATAAGATGTTGTAGGCAAGGAAATCGGTACCATTACTGATAGCACGGAAATAATTTGCACTAAAAGGGGCTGGAACCTTGCTGTCATTCTGTCCTGCACCAAAAGTAACTTTTATCGGAGAATTGCCAGGACATTGAATGGTCAAACCCGATGCAGAAGCATTACTTAAACTCGTCTCAATCACACGATTAAATGCAGCAGTAGTTTCCCCGAAATCTAACTGACCAAAATTCAAGCCAGTTGTTTCGTTATTTACAGACTGATTGTTAATCTTGCAGGATGGCTCTAATTCAAGTTGGATATTTAACTTAGCGGCTAACTGCCCAGCACTACAGAGTGACGAAAAAAGGCTACAAAGTAGCAATCCAACGCTTTGTTTAAGTAACAGGTGCATACGTTCCTCCTTAAAACAGGCTTGTTCAACAACAAACCTGTTTACTGTTACGTATACTGATTAGAAATTAACTGTTACCAACAAAGTGTCTTTATAGTCACCCTGTGCTTTTGCAGTTCCACTGTTTGCAGCAATTGCACCAAAGATTGGGACTTCTTGAGATTCACCACTCGCAGCTGTGAAAGCTTGAGGTGTATTGATTGCGTAGAGATTGGTACGTGCTGCATCACGATAGACGTTATAGCTAACCACGTCTGCAGCAGTGGTATGTTTAAGACTACGATCAGCACGCTGACCACCATCAATTGCAACAGTAAACGCAACAGGATCTGTACTGTCACATTTTACAGCGAGGTGACTACCTGTACCTGCTGAAGCAACCTGAGCAGTTAGAACGTTGGTCCAAGTACCAGAAGTTTTACCAAAATCCAAACTACCAAATTGGTTCATAGCTCCAGCAACTTCAGAACCTTCAACAGAACAACCTGTTGAAACATTCAGCTTGACATCAACTTGACCAGTAACAGCAGCTTGTGCAGTCGCGATATATCCTGTACCTAACAATACAGTTAGCGTTAGTTTTGTTAAAATATTCATATTATGTCCAGTGATATGCATTATTTATTAACTTTTACACAAGAAGTGTGAAAGCATTTACATAATCACATGTGACGAATAAGTGTTCAATAATGACCCTAATTAACAGCACAAAACCACACTATCAAATTGTTTTTACTTTAGATTATGTTTAGACATTGGAATTAAATTATTATTACATTTAAAACATAAATAAATACATTTCATTTGATAGATTAATAAAGTTAAAATTAATTTAATTATTGTTCAAATAACATAAAGATTAATATGCCGATCTCAGAGCTCAAATTCCGCTTATGCATGTCGGATTATATGTGGGTCTCATTTCAAAAAACATAATTAAATTATATACTTAAAATATTAATAAGTAAAAATCTATACATTAAATCTAATTTAGCACAATAACTACAAGCTTAAACATCTCTTTATTTTCTATAATATTAAATATTCTTTTTTAGGATACTTTATTACTCCCATCTTTCTTTTAAGTTTTACACCTAAAAAATTTTAGAATATCTTTTATTTTCAACACTTACATTTACAAAAAATAAATATTCTTTCATCTGATTTTATGTATTAAAAATATGAGGACAGAGTAACCCTGATATTATCCAAAGAAAAGCAACTAATATTAACCTTTTCCAATCGTTGCTCGTATTTGTTTTGTATGGATAGAACCATCGTTATTAAGAGACTACAAATTAGTCATAGAGACCTCGTTAAACTACGATTTTATCAATAAATATTAAGACTTAAACGTTATTTTATCTATTCATCAAAAAAAATCCCATTCGTTCTGGGGTGAAGAATGGGATCCGATATGACACTTTAACATGTCGATCGAAAATCAAAAATTTATACGAATGTCTATAAAATTTAGAGGGTGACTAAAGATGATAAGTATTTCCACTTGGCTGAAGAACATCTCGTTCTTTAACTCTTAAACAAATGCATTGGTCAATTGTAGCGATTGCATCACGAAGAAATTCAGCTTCCATTCTATCTACATGGAAATGGCTTTCTTTATGAACTTCTTCAAATAATGCTTTTAAATCATATTGATCATCACTTAGACATGCCAATTTAAAATTACTCAGTTCAGCATCAATATCTAAACGTATTAATTCAATAAAATGCTGACGTGAAGCATAGGTATTTTCACTATAAAAAAAATGAGTGCTTTCATCTATACCTTTATGAAACACCATTTCATAAATTTTCATTATTTATTTATATCCAACATTCATATTTCTATTCTTCAATATATCTGCTAGAACACTTTAAGCTATTCAGATAATGCACATTTTTTAACACCACCTACCTTGTTTTGCAAACTTTCACACTTCTTTATATTATAATTAAATACATAGTTTATTAAAAATATAATTTAAAAACAAATATTTAAATTTATATTATTTTTAAAATACAGCTTGTAATAGTGTTCATATTATTATAATTTAATGCATATTTCATGTAATTCACCACCAAACAACAGGTTAATTTTAGGCCAATTTAACAAATACTATTGATAATAATTTTTATCCTTATTCTATCTTCTGTATTGCTTAATTTTAGTTTTGATTGGAAGTGAATTAATATGACGTTAATTATTAAATCTATATTTTTTATTTTCGGTGAGCTTACTAATTATAAAGTTATTGAGCATTTATTCTGATCACCTCGCCTTGGCAAATATGATTAAATATTGAGAGGGATATGCACATTCTTATAATGATTAAAAAGCATATCACAATCAATATCCTTAGAGAATCTAACAGCTTCCATATCAATAAGTTTGAATAATTTAATACCTTCAACAATAGAAAAATCAGTTTTTCCCAAAGCTATATAGCCGTTTGATCTATAAATAAGTTAAATATTTATGATTAAAAGATGAGCTTTTTTTGACACCAACGATCCAATAAACATAGCATCCAATTTTTAAATTCCCAACTTCAAAAATTAGCTTTAAATATCAATGAAGCAAAATCTCGGTCATCGATTGTACTAAAATCATTCGAACCAAAAAAATTGGTATATGCAAGTTCAGCAGTATATTTTTGCTGATAGCTTACTGAAATAGTAGCTGCGATACTCATTTGACCTTCTTGAAAATTTTGGCTAGATCCTGTTATGTCATGGCGAAAGATAAAACTAGGTGTAATGACAACTGCTGGTAAAATATCTTGATAGCTTAACACTCCACGTAAACGATAGCCGTAAGACCATTCAGTAAAGAAACCATCTTTATTACAAAAGCGCTCATTCATACGATCAACTACATCATTTGCAAGGTGTGCTGTGCCATAAAGCGTACATTTGTATTCCTCAGTTTCAGGATTATAGGCACCAGATGAAAGCTCACTCCGCCCAAAAGCCCCTACTCGCCCAAAGCGATGATTACCGATATTTGCAATATGATTGACTGCAATTTCTACCGCCCAATTCAGCGTAGTTGCACCCAATATATTATTCAGATGATCACTTGCACCTACTGAAAATTGCGTTACTGGTGTTCGTACATAACCTTCAAGATATTGTCCAAATTCAGCTGCAACCCCAGGTGGAGTGAGCGGAGTATCTTTATCTAGAACTTGTGCATAGACAATATCTGTACCATTTAATTGCAAAGGTTGATTTGCTTTATGTGTTAATTCGCTAAAAACAGACGTAGTACCCAATTTTCCCGCAAGACTTAATGCATACATTTGGATATTTTCTGGATAAACTGAAAAAAATCTGGCTGTATTAAAATGTGCAGGTCCGGAGGCTGTCACTGCTGTACCGTCAAAATTAGCATTACGACTGTGATAATTTGCGAAATATAAGCCAAGTTCAGCATTGTTCCAACCCAATAAGCTTTGCTTTAAAGAGAATCCATATTGTCCGCTATTTCCAGCATACCGACTTTCTGAACGTGGAATATAGGTCTTTGCATCTAAAGCACTTTCAGACAATTTATCTCCTGGTGTAACGGTCAAAATAATTGGCCCACAATTTTCTGGAACAAAGTCCGAAATTGCAAAAAATGTCCCGCAACCGTCCACAATAGAAGGTCTAAACTTAAACTGATAAAAACCACCTAATTTAAGGTTTGGCGTTATTCCAGCCTCGAATGAAAACATTTCGACAGGAATTATTCGTTCTTTTGCTTCCCCTCCCGGCCGATTGATTGCAGCATAATCCAAGGCACTGACTGAATTTAAACCATTTTGGAAAAACAGCGATTTCCCCCAATTTAAGCTATGTTTACCTAATTTTAGATTGGCATTTTGACCATTTTGTAAAGTAAAGTTTTTCCAGATATAGGTATCCCAAAGATCAATACCCTTAAATTTGGCTAATCTAGGCCATCTAGAATCATCAAAGGCTTTTAAATCTCCACGACCAGTTTCATAAGCATGGTCATACCAATATTTAGCACTGAGTACTGCACCTTGTTGTTTTCCTTTTAAACGAAACTCGGTCAGCCCTTTTGCAATTTGAGAAATATTATCGTTTTTACTGAAATTCAAATGTCCATCGTCGCCATTCACATCTATGCTTAAACCATTCTTACCGATATGATTTGCATCAGGCTTATACACCAACTGATTTGAAGCATCTTGAATACTCCAATTTGCACCTAAGCTGAACATCGTATTGGTTTCAAATTTCCAATCATCATTAATCTCAACACTTGTCGCAGATACTTTTGAAAGGCTTAAGCACAATATTAAAAAGACACCAAATTTTTGAGTAAAAATAACAGTGTGTTTATTATATAAATAATTTTTCATCATTCGATCTCCATATCGACATGATTTAATTTGATTTAATTTCATAAGTAGCCATGTTGACTGTTTTGAAATATGCATTTTTTTTAATTGTTTAATCTGTTACGAATACTACTAAGTTATGAGCAATACTGTCTTAAAACGGCGTGTATACTAAACAAGCAATCTCTAAAACCATTCCACTATAAATATCTAAAACTAAGCGATACATATAGACTCATCCACTCGGTCTAATTGTTGAATAAATTGTTCAGCTTGTGCCCAATAGCCATAGCCAGCAGCTGGATTAAGATGCCCCACTTCGCCTAAATTCACCAATCGGCTGCCCCATGTTTTTGCCATTGTCGTAACTGCACTGTAACTGGCTAAATGGTCATTGGTACTTGCAACCACAATGCTTGGAAATGGCAAAATTTTGTTGGGTAAAGGATCCCATCCTAGTTTTTTTAGCATTGCAGAATTTGGATAATTTTCAGGCCATTTGGCTGATAAATCAGGTGGTGTCACCAACAAAGCTCCTTGAATCTTGTATTGATATTTAGCTGCCCAATGAACGATCATTAATACCCCTGCACTATGTGCAACTAAAATCACAGGTCCATCGATTTCTTCTAGTTGTGCTTGGATCGCTTTAACTCTTTTTATGCAGTTGATTTTGTCTGTTTCCAGCGGAGGGACAGATCGTACCTTGACCAGCCTTTCTTCCAATAAGGTTTGCCAATGTTCAGCGACATGGTCACGTAAACCTGGGACAATTAAAACAGTTGCCTTTGTTTGTATTTTTTCCATTGATCTACCTTAAATTATGAGTGAATGAATGAATGTGAATTCTATAAATTGCTTATTCACAATACGATTTAGTTGATTTTGCTGATGCACATTTGATGACAACTTCTTTTCATTTGATGACAAATTACCTATCAAAAAATCCTTCAAACATAAGCAATCAAAAATATAAGGTATTGATTTTATTTTTATATTTTAAAATTTTAATATTTGTTAATAAATTCTAAATGTTGTTTATAACGTACTTGAGATTGCTTTAAAGAAGACCTGCTTGAATAATGGTGTCGTGTTTCAGAAAGATTCCAGTGAAACCATAAAAAGTGAACTACAGGGAAATTTTAATGAATCAGATTTATAGAGTTGATGTACTATTCGAATGACTTTGCACAGCCAACTTAGCTTATAAAGCTACTGATTACTCAAGAAAGTTCAGTCCTTTTAAAACACTCATGTTTCTAAGCAAATTTGATAATTTATTTCTATCACCTGAATGTGTACTCAATTGAGATACTTTTTTTAAGATATTTTGATAAAATTGTCGAGATTGCAAAAATGCTAGAAATTTTTATAGTGCTTATTAGCAAAGTTTGTAAACAATAATGTATTGACCAGGATGGTTAATAAAAAAATAAGGAGATTGGAAATTGATTCCTCTTGCACATACAGCGGTACTCAAAAATTATCTAGATGTTAGTCGACAGTTAGACCTCAATCCATACCATTTATTATCTGATGCTGGAATTTATTCTGCTCAATTAAATGATTCAAAACAACGTATTTCGGTCGATAAAGTCATTACATTGTTAGAACATTCTGCTCAAATCAGTGGCTGCGAAGTATTTGGTCTACATATGGCAGAACAACGACAAATTGCTGATTTTGGCAAACTTAGCCTATTGTTAAGTTATCAGCAAACCTTAGGTGATGCCTTAAAAACAATTGTAAAATACAGAAATATCATCAATAACGCGCTTGAAATATATATTGAAGAAGTTGGAAAAACAGTGATTATTCGCGTGGAAGTTATTTCCGCTTCAGTAAAATATAGTCGCCAAGCAATTGAGTTAGCTTTGGGGATTATTCAGCGATTCTGTGCTACATTGTCAGCTCAAAAATGGCAACCATTAAGCATTCATTTTACGCATGATGCACCACATGACTTATCTGTCCATCAACGTATCTTTGGGAGTTCATTTGAGTTTGGTAGTGAGTTTAATGGTATTGTCTGCTCATCATCTGAACTTGATAAAATCAATCCACAAGCAAATACAGCAATGGCAGACCATGCACAGCGCTATTTAGATCTCGACATCTTACAAAAAGATAATGAGTCATCACTTATTTTTGATATCCGTAAAAGTATCTATCTGCTTTTACCGATGGGACGAGCTACAATTGATCAAGTTGCTCAAACGCATGAGGTCAATGTTAGAACGTTGCAACGTCGTCTAGAAGCCGCACAAACAAATTTTAGTGAATTAATGAATGATGTACGCAAAAATTTGGTCTTTCGCTATTTAAGAAATATCAATTACTCATTGGCACAAGTTTCAGATATTCTTGGTTACTCTATGCCAAGCTCTTTTACCCGATGGTTTATTGGTCAATTTGGCATAACACCGAATGCTTGGCGTACCCACAATAAAACCGAGATCATCGATGCGAATATGATAAAAATTAAACCAATGAGCTACTGACGTTTGGTATTGATTTCAAAACAATAACTTAAAAACGAATCAAAACAAAAGTTTTGCACCTAGCAAATTTTTTTATTGCGCCTTGCAAAACTTTTATTCAATGAATGACCAATTAAAACAACCAATGCATCAGGCTTAATACCAACAATACCAGAAAAATACTTTCTCCAATCATCAGCAGTATCGGTTTTATACCGACTGTTGCTAACTCTTTTAATTGTGTTTTCATCCCTAAAGCACTGATCGAAATAATCAAACACCAACGAGATAATTCATTTATTCCACCTTGAACGAGTGTTGGCACCCCTCCAGTACTATTAATACATGCGAGAATCAAAAATCCCACTGCAAACCATGGCAACAATGGCGGTCTTTTCCCAGTAGACGGCGAACCTTGCCTACGAGTAATCATGGCTGCACAAATGATGACGGGTAAAAGCATGGCAACGCGCATCAATTTCACCACTGTTGCAGTATCACCTGTTTCTGTAGACATGCTATAGCCTGCCCCTACCACTTGGGCCACATCATGGATAGTTGCACCTAAAAAAATTCCAGCATGTTGAGGGGTTAATTCTAACCATCGCGCAATCATCGGATAAACGATCATTGCCAAAGTTGATAGTGCGGACACCCCAATCACCGTGAATAAGGTTGCTTTTTCTTTTTGAGGATGACTTGGTAAAGCAGCAGATAAGGCCAATGCTGCGGAAGCCCCACAAATGGCCGTCGCTCCTCCTGTCAGCATACCGAAAAACTTATTAAATCCAAGCACTTTGGCTGTAATGACTGAAGCTAGAATGGTAATAACAACTAATGAAATCACCAAAACAAGGGGTTGCCAACCTAGCGCAGTCATTTGCTCAAGGGTAATTCGCATTCCGAGTAAAGCGATCCCAAAACGCAGTACTTCTCGCGCAGTAAATTCGATACCCGCTTTACACTTTCCTTCTGTTGCAAGAAAGTTCACACCCATCCCGAGCAACAAAGCGAATAACATCACTGGCGCACCATAATGCTCAGATAAAAAACAGGCCGCTGCGGCAACAACAGTACTGACAATAAATCCTGGCATGAGTTCACTTAGACGTTGTCGCCAAACAATAGGAGCTAATTTACTCATCAAACGCGGCTCCCAAATCTAAACCAATAAAGACATTTTCTCCAATCACCTCTACTGGGTATATTTGTACTTTCAGCTGTGTTGAATTGAGTAAATAACCATTTGCCACGTCAAAACGTAAACCATGTGCACAACACTGAATCACTTTGCCTTCCAATTTTCCATTGAGGAGAGAAGCACCTTGATGTGGGCAACTATCTTCAATCGCATAAAATTGTTCAGCAATATTAAATAAAATCAGGGATTGGTCACCAATCATCAAAAAGGATCAATTGCCTACAGTTGGAATTTTTTCTTGAGGAACTTGAAAACACAAGGTCATACCATTTGTCCTTGTGCTTGAAGCGTATCCAACATTGCTTGATAAAGTGCACTTGCAGGTTGTGCCCCAGCCATTGCAAAACTTCCATCAAAAACAAAATACGGCACCCCTTTACCCCCTGTATCTGCTGAGATAAAAGGAACAAATGGCTTGGCTAAAATACTTTCAACTACCTCATCCGCAAAACCACAATACATGGCTATTTTCTGCAATGTTGCTAACTCACCTATATTTTCCGAATGATGAAAATAGGCTGTGAATAGCGCATCTAAAAATCGCTCACTTTGATCTGAATGATATACTTTTGAAATGTTTGCAAAAAAATGATGCGCCATAGCTGTGTTTGGCATACGCCGAATCTGATCAAAATCAATATCGACATTGACCGCTTTCGCGGCTTGACGAACTTGAGTTTGGCGCATTCGAACCGCTGTTGAACTGCCTAATCTTTGTAAATAAAAGGCACCAAAAGGAACCCCCAACAACGGAATATGGGGTAAAAGCTGTACACCACGCCATTGGATATTGACCACAACATCTGGATCACTTTGTTTTAATTTTTGAATCGCAGTCTGTAAATGACGTTTTCCAATCACACACCATGGACAGATAAAATCAAAAAAAACTTCAATATTCATTTTACGCGTCATTATTGATTACCCATATTGCATGACTGTGCTTGTACTGTTTGACCTTGTCGTGCTGTTTGTACATTAAAGTTTTTAATATCATTGGCATAATGGCGTTTTGCATAGAAGAATACGGCAGCAGCCACAATGCTCATCAGTGGCATCAATTGAAAAGCGTGATGTAAACCGATTAGATCAGATAGCTTCCCAATCACTAAAGGTCCTAAAGCTAAGCCGAGAAAATTATTTGCTAGAGTTAAAGTTGCAAATGCTGTGCTATGTACAGAATGATGTGTCAGGTTGGCAACCATTGCGCTGGATGGTCCATTGGTACCCAAAGCGATAAACATCCCAATACAAATCATGATCAATTGAGCATTTCCGACAGACATGGCAAAAGCGATGAATAGCAACACACAACCGATCAAACAAAATGCAATCGCCAAACTGACTTTTCGGTCTGGTCGATCTCGTCCTAAACGATCACATAACATTCCACATAAAATCGTACCAACTGCACTACTGAGTACAACCATTGCTGCGACCAACCCAGCTTTATCTGTCCCCAATCCGTAATATCGATTGAGATAACTGGGAAGCCAAACGATGACCGTGCCACCCACAAACAATTGCAAGCCACTGCCAATATAAGTGGCGATCACAGACCGACTTGAATAAATCGATCTCAAAGGACTTATCGACTTATCCTGTTTCTGTTGGATCTTAATTTTTCGCTGAATGCTTCCTATCTTGTTTTCTTTAACCACAATAGGGTATAAAAATGCCAGAATCAGCCCAAAAACAGCCATTCCACCAAATGCCCAACGCCAACCAAAATGCTCAGCCATGACACCACCTAAAGCCATGCCTAAGAATGAACCAAATACACCACCTGCCATAAAAGCACTTGCTAAAGTTGCACGCATATCACGGGGAAAAACTGCTACAACAACAGCTATCCCGACACTACCATAGGCAGCTTCGCCAACACCCACCATAAATCGGGCAATAAACATATGTTGATAACTTTGAGCAATTGCACAGCCTAAGGTTGCCATACTCCATAATACGGCCATCAAAGTTAAGCTTTTTACTTTGCCAAAACGATCTGCCAAGATCGATAAAGGTAAAGTTAATAAACCCACCATCAACGCCACAATCCCACTTAATAATCCGAGTTGGCTGTCTGTTAAAGCCCATTCACTTTTGACCAATGGAAAGACTGCATTTAAGACTTGCCGTGACATATAGTCAGAAATCAACAAACCAAATGTGAGTGCAAAAACCAACCATGCATATTTACGTGGTATGCCAACCGAAGTATCTACACCGCCCGTAGGACTTGAATATTGATGCGCATCCATACGTTCTCCTTGTGTTTTATAATTTATCATTGATTTTTTTGATGACTACGCGACTTCACCGTAACGTAATCCTCTTGTTCTCACTGTTTGAATCAAAAATCCTTTAGACTCAAAACATTATTTACGCTGTGGAACACCCTTTTGACCAGCTTTACGATTGGGCGACATACCATTTTCCAACAAGGTTTCTTCAATCGTGTCGTATTGCACGCCAATACGATAAATTTCACGTGCTTCTTTACCTGATGCGACTTCACGACCTAATTCATGGGCAATACGCACAGTCTGTTGAATTTGCTGTACTGAAGAAAAACGTTGCCCTTGATGATCGATAATGGTGTCTTCATTTCCGACACGTGCATGTAAGCCCATTGCCATTGACATGGTGTTAAACGGCAAAACATTTTTAAGTAAAGACTCTGAAGTTAAAGTACAGCCATCAGGTACGCGATGAATAAAGTTAAAGAAGTTAAAAGGATTTGGCCCATCAAAACCGCCCCCAATTCCAATCCATGTTAAATTCAACGGACCTTTATACAGCCCTTTACGCACCATACGTTCCAGCGTTTCTAAACCATGCATCCCAGTTAACTGGAAATGCGGTTGAATGCCATTTTGAGTTAAACGCTTTAAATGCTCTGCTACCCATGCTGGGCCTGCTGGTACAGTCATTTCAGCATAAGCAGCCTGAATTGCTGGATGAGACAAAGAAGTGCCTTCTAAATATTCAGGATAGAGCAACTCCATAATATTCATTTGAGTGGTGTTGATTGCCACGGTTACTTGGTCTGGTTTTGGCATTAATTCAGCCAGCATATGACGCGTATCATCGCTTAACCAAATTGCAGCCTCACCTTCACTTTCTGGAGCAAAAGAAATTGATCCACCCACTTGAATAATCATATCAGGCACCGCTTCACGCACACCGGCAATGAGTTCATTGAACTTAGACAGACGTTTCGAACCTTTCCCATCTAGTTCTCGAACATGCAAATGGAGGACTGAGGCACCTGCTTCATAACACTCTACCGCTTTTTGAATTTGTTCTTGCATGGTCACGGGGATATCTTCAGGAAAATCCTCAGGCATCCATTCAGGCCCATAAGGCGCTACCGTAATCACCACTTTGTCCATGTTTTCAGGGTGTAATGAGTCATCAAAGAATTGCATAAACATCTCCATATGTATTTTAGAATTAGGGTTTGGATAAAATCTTTAACTGCTACTGCTACGCTTAGTAAGTTGCATCGCCAATAATGCCTGCCCGTTCCATTTTTCGATGGCATGGTGGATAGTCCATTACGGCATAATGTTGGGTACTGCGATTGTCCCAAATTGCGATACTATTCGGTTTCCAACTCCAACGAACTTGGTACTCTGGAATATAGGCTTGGGTAATTAAATAACGCAGTAAATCGGTTGCACCAGGATTGGCATCTTGTCCAAAACGAACGTGTTCTTTGGTATGGTAGTTACTAAAATGAGTGGTAAACGCGTTGACATAAAGAATCTTCTCACCCGTTTCTGGATGAGTACGTACCACAGGATGTTCTGCATCAGGAAACTGTTCTTTTAATGCCAAACGTTTTTCAATCGGCATCATTGCGCCAAAACTGGCTTCAATACTGTGATAGGCACGTAAATTTGCAATTTTTGTTTTGATTTCTATAGGTAAATTTTCATAGGCCATCACCATATTGGTCCACATGGTATCGCCACCCACTGTCGGACATTCAATACAACGTAGCACACACCCCATTGGCGGAACTTTGCGCCAGCTTGCATCGCTATGCCAAGCATTTTCATAACGATCAATTGGACTCTCTGGGCTTTTATAAATTTGTACCAGTCCAGGATGCTCTGGATGGCTTCCGACAGCAGGATGACTTTCTAGTTGTCCAAAACGCTCAGCAAATGCCACATGTTCTGCTCGGCTTAGGTCTTGGTCTCTTAAAAATAAAACCCGATGCTTTAACAAATTCTGATGAATTTCAGTAAATAACCCATCATCGCCAATCGCATCAGCCAGATTTACACCTAACAATTCTGCACCGATATTGCAACTTAATTGTTCAACTTGCATAAGACATCCCTTCAAATGACAAAAATTGATGATCCCGTGGTTTTACGTGCTTCTAGATCACGGTGAGCTTGAACTGCATCCTTGAGTTCATAGCGTTGATTGATTTCAATTTTGATGCGTCCATGTCGGACATGATCAAATAACTCATTGGCAAGTTCTTGTTTTTCTAAAGGATCGACAATGAAATCTGCTAGTGCTGGGCGGGTCATATATAAAGAGCCTTTCATTGCCAATAAGACCGGATTAAATTCTGGAATTGCACCTGAAGCAGTCCCTACACAAACCAATAAGCCACGGCGTTTTAACGAATCAAGCGATGTCATAAACGTGTCTTTACCGACACTATCAAAGACCACATTTACCCCCACCCCATCGGTTAATTCTCGTACTCGTTCTGCAACATTTTCATAACTATAATTAATGACATGGTCACAGCCATATGTACGGGCGATTTGTGCTTTTTCTTCTGAAGAGGTTGTACCAATCACTATCAATCCGAGTAACTTTGCCCATTGAGAAACAATCAAGCCCACACCACCAGCGGCGGCATGTAATAAAATGCTGTCCCCTTTTTTAAAGTCATAAATACGACGCATTAAATAAGCCGAGGTTAAACCACGCATGGTCATTGCTGCGGCTGTTTCACAAGAGATTTCTTCAGGTAGTTTGATTAATACATCAGCCGAGATTAAACGTGCAGTGCTATAAGCACCTAAAGTATTTAAAAAGCCGGTATAAGTGACTCGATCACCCACTTGAATATGATCTACCCCCTCACCCACAGCTTCGACTACACCAGACGCTTCTACGCCCATACTGTTTGGCAGTGGAATTTTATATGTACCATCGCGAAAATAAGTGTCAGCATAATTTAATCCAACTGCCACATGACGCAGACGCACTTGCCCTGCTGCTGGTTCACCAACATCAATGTCTTCATATTGCAAAACATCTGGTGTTCCTGTTTCATAAAACCGTATTGCTTTATTCATGCCATTTCCCTATCCATGCCGTATTTTTATCAATATTTAAAAATCATGATTAAAACTACAACACAGCAGATGCAGCTCACTTTACATAACACGACACTGACTTAGCATTTTACGACACGCTTGTTTTTAAAATTGTAAGCTAGTTGAGTAAGGCACTGTTTTTAAATTATTTTATGATTTTAAAAACAGATCACCTATGTTGTTTTTTTAAAACTTATACTTGTATATCTGTGACCACCCAATTGGTATGGGAAATTTTAGCTGTAAGCCTATTTCTTGGAAATTCTAGAATTGAATCAGTCTTTAGAGTAAATAAATCATTTAACTTATTGTTTTAATTTTTAAACAGGTTGAGACTTCTGAACAATTTAAAATTCAGTTTTAACTTTCAATAAAACTAGAATGATCCACCTCTAAAGACTTATCACAAAACTTAGCTAACTTAGAAAATATTTAATTTAAACCCATTTAATTCTTAAAGGCTTTCACAATACAACCATTGAATCAAGGATAGATCTAAAACAGCCTATTTCTTATTCTTATGATTTTTCTCGGAAACATTAATGCTTTTCCTCAGCTATTTTATGCATAAAATCCGTTAAAGGCATAGGACATCCCCATAGGTAGCCTTGAAATTCAGTACAGCCATTTTCTTGAAAGCGATTAAATTGCTCATAGGTCTCAATCCCCTCAGCTAAAACACGCAAGTTTAAATCAAGGCCAATTTTAACAATTCCATAGACCAATTTATTACAACGTTCATCATCTAAAGCCGCTTGTACAAAACTCTGATCAATTTTGATCTGGCTAATGGGCATTTTCTGCAAATAGCTTAATGATGAATAACCTGTGCCAAAATCATCTAAAGCAAGCTGAATGCCATTTTTATCCAGAAAGCCCATTTTTTCTATAACACTTTCAATATTATTTAACGCAACCCTTTCAGTTATTTCTAATATGAGTTGGGATGGAAGCACTGCATTTCTCTCCACCATAGAGGTCACGATTTGCTCAAAATTCTCTTGCATAAAATGATCAGCACTTATATTGACTGAAAGTGTAAGATCTTTTGTAGATTCATTTTTACTCCATTGTTGTAATACTTTAGTTGCCTGAATCAGTATCCAATCTCCATTTTTAGGCATTAACTCCAAAGTTTCTGCGACAGGAATAAAATCGTTTGCTGGGATATATCCAAGCGTCGGGTGATGCCAACGTAGCAAAATTTCAGCACCTATAATTTTTTCAGAAGAATTTACTTGAGGTTGATAAAAGAGCTCAAACTGTTGTTTTGAAAGTGCCAAGCGTAGATCATGTACCAGCTTACTTTCTATCTGCAATTCCAATTGCATGACAAAAATTGATATACACATCATAAGCGTGGCAACAGATATTGCAATCCAACCACCATAAGCCCGAATACTTTCAGATAAAGGTATTGCCGCATCCAAAGTAAAAGCACTTCCACCAAAAAAGATAAAAGCAGCTATCGATAAGATAATTAAAATCAACTGTAAAGCATTGGGATCTCTTCGATAATTCAAATATCCCAATATTGCTCCTGCTGGAAGAAATAAATGTGAAACTCTAGGATGGTCTAGTGTGGCCACATCAAATATTAAGCAAAAAACTACAGGAAAAATAAAGAGGACGACTTGTGAAAGCAATATACCCGCTGAAATCCGATGTATAAAAATCAAAAATAAACTGAAGATAGACATTGTTGTAAAAAAAATATCAATACAAACAATGAACCACATCTTTGCAAAGCTGAAATATATGGTCCAAAATAGGCAAAAAGCGATACAAATAGCAATATTTGCTTTAGCCGCAATCGTTATTTGCTGGTTTTTTATGGCATTGAAATATTTATTTTGGTTTTTTAAATAGGATAAAACGACCATAAATCACTCCATTACAAATGTTTATTGATCAAGTATCCACATTGTTTTTATATACAATTTCAGAATCACATCAATAAACACTAAGCTATTAAAAATACTTATAAATTATAAATATCTGACTTGTTAACATGCTTGATTAGCTTTAAAAAACGACTGTCGTTTTCAATTTAGTCCTTTAAATAATTATCCGTCTAGTAATCGATCAATTTATATTTTTTGACATTTATAGCTCAAAAGTGTTCAAAATCAATATTGTGAATAATATTAAAAATAGTCATAAAGGTAAAAAGTATTTTTTAATGAAATTGTATATGCTCCAGCATCCTGCTAAGCGAGTTGTAGTAAAAAGATAGCTTTAATTTAAAAACTATCTTAGACAAAAACAAAATATACCATGTTTTTTCACATGTTACAGCGCCAACAGATGAGTAGATAAAATAAATATCCACAAGCATTGTGTAGTTAAAACACAGCAATACTCATTCTTATCCACTCAAATAAATAACCAAATTCACGTGAAAAAACATATTTTCTAAAATATTTCATAAACTCTACAAAACCCAATATAAAAAAAATATAAGTTTTACATCTGAATAATTTTTTGGAAAAACATATCATGTCCCCAAGTAAAACTTACCTATTTAAAACAAATACATCACCATTCTCTATTACTCAAGCAATAATTTATATAGACTGAATCAGCACTTTTTAGCCTATAACTCTAAAAATCAAATTAAAATTAACGTATTAAAATATTTATAATTTAGCTAATTTTTCGAATTAATGTTTAAGAATTTCTTTAATATTCAGAAAAATTTATCATTTGTAAAGCTGATATAGAGTTTCTTTCGTAATCTGTTGTCATTTGGTCTTTATCAAAGTCTAAGGACACATTCTCATCTAACTTAGGCAAGTTTGGTGTACAGCATGAAATAGACTGTATCCAGATGCATATCAAACTTATAAATTTGCCGAGAATATTTATGCAACAGGAATTAGTGCCCAAAAGAAAGTTTTATACAAATGATTTGCTCTCAGGTTTAGTTGTTTTTTTAGTCGCTCTACCGCTCTGTTTAGGTATAGCCAGTGCCTCAGGTGCACCATTAATTTCTGGCATTATTGCAGGTGTTATTGGTGGAATCGTTATAGGTTATTTGAGTGGTTCTCATATCAGTGTCTCAGGTCCTGCTGCTGGACTTACTGCTATTGTTTTAACGCAATTGGATAAGCTTGAAGGCAATTATCAAGCTTTCTTATTTTGTTTGGTTTTAGCAGGTCTCCTCCAATTATTTTTTGGATTATTTCGCTTAGGAACATATTCAAATTTTATCCCAACCAATGTGATTATGGGGCTTCTTGTTGCCATCGGGTTAATATTGATCATCAATCAGCTTCCTCTGCTCTTTGGGATCAAAACTGAAATTCTTCAACAACGTTGGAACGAAGGGATAGGCCTACTACAACACCTTGATTATGGTGCGGCAATCATTGGTATTTCTAGTGTATTCATTATTTTATTGTGGGATAAAACACCTTTAAAAAAAATGGTGATCCCCTCTGCGCTTATTGCGGTTATTTTTGCTGGGTTATTAAATTATTTTTTTATCAATACCAATTCCAGCCTCGCAGTCAGCACTGAACATTTAGTCAATCTTCCCAATATCTTTTCAGGTGTTGAATCAATTATCAGTTTCCCTGACTTCACTCAATGGAATAATCCTATTATTTATACAGGCGCCATTACACTCGCAATCGTCGCCTCGCTTGAAACGCTATTAAATCTTGAAGCAGCGGACAAAATGGATCCGCAAAAGCGGGCCTCTCCGCCGAACAAAGAGTTGGTTGCTCAGGGTATCGGAAATACCATGTCTGGTTTAATTGGAGGTATGCCGATTACTTCAGTGATTGTTCGAAGTTCAGTCAATGCAGCAAGTGGCGCAAAGACTAAATTCTCTGCAATTTTTCACGGTATTTTATTGATTATTGCAGTTTTATTTCTAACACCATTAATCAATGTTGTTCCATTATCTTCCCTTGCCGCCATTTTAATTTTAACTGGCGTGAAATTAGCAAGTCCTTCACTTTTTAAACGGATCTATGGTCAAGGATGGAAACAATTTCTACCTTTCATTGTAACGGTTATTGCAATTATTGCGACTGATCTGCTGATCGGTATTTTGTTGGGGTTGTTGATTAGCTTTATTATTGTATTAAAAAATAATTTATTCCGTGGAGTTCGTATCATCCATGAAGCACATTTGCATGGAAATATTACCCGTATTGAACTAGCACCCAATATTAGTTTTTTAAATCGTTCGGCTTTGGTTTCTGCTCTAGAGAAAATAGTCAGTGGTGATACCGTAGTGATCGATGCATCAAATACCTACTACATCGATCCTGATGTATATCAAGTGATTAAAGACTTTAGAGATGAAACTGCTACAGAAAATGGGATTGATGTAAAACTTATTGGATTTAAAATACATTATCCTGAAATTAAAGAAGAAGAACTGGATATTGATGTCAGTACTCAGGAAATTCAACGACAACTTACGCCTTCGCAAGTATTTGAGCTACTCAAAGAAGGTAATCAAAGATTCGTTAACCATGAACGTATTTATCATAATATTGCTCGTCAAATTCAGGTCACTGCACAATCTGGACAGCATCCATTTGCAACTGTTTTAGGTTGTATGGATTCACGTGCGCCAACTGAACGGATTTTTGATGTCGGAATTGGTGACCTATTTAGTTTACGAATCGCTGGAAATATTGCGGGTGAAAAAGTATTAGGTTCTTTAGAGTTTGCCTGTAAGAGTAAGGGCTCAAAATTAATTTTAGTATTGGGACATACAGACTGTGGTGCTGTGACTGCTGCTTGTCAGATGTATGAACAAAAAAAGGATATCACTCAACTGAGCGAAACCCCACATGTACAATATTTCCTGAAACCGATTATGCAGGCAGCTGAAAACGTACATAAAGAAATGACTGATTACCAACTCACCAGTAATTTCATTCAAGCGGTGACTATTGCAAATGTACAAAATAATATTGCCTATATCTTAAGAAATAGCCCAGTACTGAAAAAGATGGTCGAAGAAGGTGAAATTGGCATTGCAGGTGGTATTTATGATGTAAAAACTGGAAAAGTAGATTTTTTATAAAGTCGATACCAGTATAATCTCATTGTGATCTGTATAAGGATATCAGCATAAAGCTGATCTTAAAGGCAAGTGTAGTGATCGACATGGATGTCATCTTCGCCCCTTTTGCAAGGATCTCTAATAAATCTTTATCAGCTTTCTATTCATAAATGAAAGAATCTAAATCTTTAGTAAAGATTAAACTGAAAGCCAATCACTATACTCTAAACAAAACATTAGAAGCCTGAATATTCAGACTCCCTTATGATGCGCTTGATATTAATTTTGAAAATATTAGGTCTATTTCTTTAAATATTTGCTTATAGCCCTTCAAGTTTAAGACGATTGACCTGTTGACGATAAAGTGACACAGGATCTGGTCCAAACCATGCTTTTAAGCCCAAAATCTGATTGATTTCGTCTAGGTGCGTTTGATTATAGTCGTCTCTAATCACTTGTCCAAAATGTGCATTGCAACGGTTAACCAAGCCATCATTGTCATTATTTTTATAAGATCTTGGTGCCATGGTGGAAATGGCAACGTCAATGACATCAAGTAGATTGGTTGCTTGAGCTTTACCTGTCCACGAGTAATGATATACCCCATTACTGGTAATCTTCTGACCGTTACCACAATCAGATGGGATTGCTGCAGTTGGGAATCTTGCATTGAATTCTGCAGAACCCTTTTCACTTAATGATTTTAATGAGCGATCTAGACTAATCGGCAAATCAGGATTACCTTGTAGGAGTAATTCCACTGGAGCAACGATATACTGTCCTAAGACGGTAAATAAAAATTTCTCAGCAGGATTATCCAACATGTCATCTCCCACTTTGGACCCTTTAAACGTTCCAGCAACAGCAGTGAGTGAAGCAACTTTTTCAGGTGCAATCGCTTCAATATAACGAATGGTCGGTCCACCATGACTATGACCAATCAGATTAACTTTTGACTTTCCCGAGAGTGCCAAAACTTCATCTACTTGTTGTAGCAACTGCTCGCCACGAACTTCGGTGGATTCTAGTGGAGAAACCTGGGTTGCATAAACCGTCGCACCATTACGTGCCAAATCAGGAAGCACCTGATAAAAATAATCCATCCCAAAAGCTGTCGGACCGAGTCGAGTAAAACCAAACATCCCATGGTTAAATACAACAGGATATTTGGTTTTTGCATAATCAGAAGCCACATAGTCGCTGCTGACGCTGTTTAAACCAGAAGCAAAAACTGGCATAGCCAATGTGGCCAAAGCCACAATACTAGCGGTGAGTAAAGTCTGTTTCATATATTTCCCTGCTATCTTGATTTCTTTTATTAAGAAATAAGCATCATTCACGTTATAAATCCTCTATAACCTTGCATTTTTTGTTTTTTGCATAGTATTCCTGTTTAAATAAAGTTGCCATCTACAATCCTTATTTACTGAATGCTATTAACCCTCCTTAATCATGGATATATTTAAAATTCTGCAGACCCATTTATTTTAGTTGATTGCATAAATGAGGTGACTGGATTTGTTTGGCTAAATCACGCAGTGTCCTAATATCTTTTAGTTTTGACTGTCACTGAGTTTCTTCTTTTCTGCCTTTCTAAAAGTACATTAAATTATTTTCCAGTTTTCAGCTTGCTCAATAGTTGAAAGATTTTTATGATCTATCACGTTTATTTACTTGACTGTTTAAATATTGTAAGTCGCCTATTGTTCTAATTAGATCACTAAGCTCGTCAGCTAGAAGGAAAAGTTTTGTAGATGGCTTAAATTTAAAGAAGCCCATTGATAATATTTAAAATATTCCTGAATTATATTACGGGGCATTGATGACTTCGTTGCTTAGGATATGAATAGAACGAAAAGTAACTCATCAGTTCATTTTACTGAAAAAACTGAGATATCACTTTAGAGATGTTGTGTAAAGCCAAGAAAATCGTCCAGTTGGCTAAATACCACCTAAACAGATAGATGTGAATAGTCATCATTGTTTATTAGTATGGCATTTAATTACTTAACTATAAAAACCTTACATTTTTCAAAAATTACCACTGCATTCCCTTGCAACCTGCTTAAATACTTTTACAAAAAACAATTCCATTACTTGAATATTGATTTAACTTGTCCGTTTTAAATTCATTATTTTTAAAAATTTTTCTATAAATCAAAATTTTACTGAAAATACACCTCAAACGATACAAGGTAAAACTCAGATTTCTCTTATGATTTAAAGTACATTGGTTAAATGATAACTGCTAATTTTGTTGGCCAATTTCGATTGTAACTATCCCAAAAAGTCATTTAGTACAGAACGATAAGTTCACATTCAGCTTTTATTTTTTAAATTTCAGATGAAATGAAAACTCAACATTAGAAATGCACTTGAATACCACTTATTGTTATATTATAACATAACATTTAAATAATCTCATTAACTGCGTTCCTTTAAGTCACAGGGCATTTTTTACATGTTTAGGTCGTTTTTTCCCAATCCAAAGTGGTTTTTTTTATCTTTAATTACTTGGTTGATTATTAATTTATTTTTGTGGAACTCTGGTGGAAGCCATTGGGGTGAGTTTTTAGGTTTACCCAAAGGTTATGCAAATTTAGAACTTCCCATAGGCGTTAGTCGCTTCTGGTCACTCTCTTTTATATGGTTTTATTTATGGTTCTTCATCTCAACATCTATTTTTGCAGGTTTTTGGCATTTAAAATCAGATAACCGTTGGCAAATATGGTCCGTATGGGGGTCATCATTTATTCTATTTAATATCTGGTTTGGCGTTCAAGTAAGCGTCGTAATCAATGCTTGGTATCAACCATTCTATAACCTTATTCAAAACATGTTAGAAAATGGTGGAGGTGATATTAAAGAACTCTATATGGGAACAATTACTTTCTTATTGATTGCTCTAGTTGCAGTTACTTTAGCTGTAATCAATTCTTTTTTTACCAGCCATTATGTATTTCGTTGGCGCACAGCTATGAATGAATATTATACCAAGCACTGGCAAGAACTACGTCATGTAGAAGGTGCTTCCCAACGTGTTCAAGAAGATACCATGCGTTTTGCAACAATTTTAGAAGACCTTGGTGTAAATTTTATTAAGGCGATCATGGTATTAATTGCTTTCCTGCCTATTTTATTTGAACTTTCTAAACAAGTAACAGAATTACCACTGGTTGGAAATATTGATCATTCTTTAGTCTGGGCAGCAATCATATGGGCAATATTCGGTACAGTTTTACTTATGCTGGTCGGGATTAAATTACCCGGTCTACAATTTAATAATCAAAGGGTTGAAGCTGCTTATCGCAAAGAATTGGTTTATGGAGAGGATCATGAGCAACGGGCACAACCTAAAACATTAAAAGCACTATTTGGAAGTGTTCGGCAAAACTATTTCCGATTGTACTTTCATTACACCTATTTTAACCTTGCAAGCATCTGGTATATTCAATTAGATATTTTGTTTAGCTTATTCGTTTTATTTCCATCCATTGCAGCTGGAAAAATGACATTAGGACTCATTACCCAAATTACCAACGTTTTTGATCAAGTACGTCAATCTTTTCAATATTTGATTAACTCTTGGAAAACAATTATAGAGTTACTTTCCATTCACAAACGCTTAAAAGCTTTCGAATCAATTTTAGATAAATAACATTAAGACTAAATTATCTTATCCTGTAACAGCTTTGAAATGTGTTGATCGTCTTTATACTGATTTTTGTGTGATTGATGTGGCTGAGAAAGGTGTGAAAGTCATTGAAAACGTAGACAGTTTAAGCTTTGACGAATTGCAGTCGATAACTGGATGCGAAGTTGATTGATGTAACTATATAAAACCTCCCTTCGTCCCTCATGAAAGGGGGAGTAACTTAAATTGCAAAACATTGAATGGAAGCTATTAGGCAACATAAGTTTTATAAGCATAATTTTGGAAAACCGTACTCACTTCCTTATAAAATCGATTTAACTCATAGCTTGGTCTACCACAAACAACCAAGCAAACACTCAAGTTAATTAAACAATTTCTCATGGACTCATCATTTTCATGCAGCATGAGGAAATTAAAAAAAGAATTGATACTTCAGCACTAAAAAAATACCAGTCATAAAGACTGGTATTCATCATCTGTTAAGGCTTTTCACCATTTGCTAAACGCTGTTCAATCGCATCCAATACCGCAGGTAAGTCAGCAATACTATCAATCACATAATGTGTACCTGAAGCATTCATTTTTGCGTATGCTTTTTCTTTTAAACTTAGTTGTTCAGACGCTGAAAGTGCAGACCATTCTTCGAAGCTTAGCCCCACTTCATTCCCACTAACGGCCAAACCCACAGTCCAACAACCAGCGTTTAAACCTTCTTCGATGCCGACCACTGTGTCATCCACTTTCACCACATTTTTAACATCTAACACATCAAGTTCGATTAAGTTTTTCCACAACATTTCAGGATATGGACGACCATGTTTCACATCACTGGCTGTGATAGTACAGTCAGGCACATAGCCTTGATCAGCTGCATCTTGCATCAATTGACCAATCATCATCGAAGCATAACCAGTATTACTGCCAATTTTTGCACCACGGGCACGAATATCAGCAAATGCCTCTAATGCCCCCGGAATCAATTTTGAGCAGCTTGGGATGCTTTTCAATTGGTATGGAATAAAGTCCTGATATAAACGGTCAATATCCGCCACAGTCACTTCAGCACCATGTGCCTGTTTCCACGCATCTGCAACACGTGGCATTTTCAAAACTGCCGCAATGTGATCGCGTTTTTCCAAACCCATTGGCGCACGTGCTTCTTCAATTGAAATTTCAACTTTATTATCTGAAAATAAGGCCATAAATGCTAAAATTGGTGCACGTGAACCAAAATCTACTGTTGTACCTGCCCAATCAAAAACCACGGCTTGTAATGCTGAAGTTGAAGTGTTCATAAGTTTGTCCTATTCATTTCTCAAAGTTAAAAATAGCTATCTTGCGTAAGTTGAGTTTTGCGTAATATTTAATTTCAAATGGAAGCGCCCGCTCCTTTCAAAGGAGATAGCTAGGGAGAGGATTTATAATCTCCCCCCATCCAAACCTCCTTCCTGAGCCATAAATGGTGCAAAAAATGAAGTTGTGAATTCCAATCAAATTCGATAGTGCTCAATCGCTGTTAAAAGTCGTTCAATATCATCTAAATAAATCTCTCCGATATTGCCGATACGGAAGCAATTTAAATCGGTGACTTTGCCGGGATAGATCACAAACCCTGCTTGTTTCAGATTTTCATACAAGGCTTGAAAGCTAAAATCGACTTCATTTGGATATAAAAATGTAGTGATAATTGGAGATTGTGGTGCGTCTTGATCTAAGACCATTTCAAAACCAAGCGCTTGCATACCTGCAGCTAAACGTTGTTGATTATGGAAATAACGCTGATAACGAGCGGTTACTCCACCTTCTTGTTCTAATTCTAAAAGTGCTTGATAAAAAGCACGCACCACATGAGTGGGTGAAGTAAAACGCCATTTACCATTATGCTGTTCCATGGTGTTCCATTGGTCATATAGGTCTAAACTGACTGAACAAGCCAAACCTTTGCACGCTTGTAATTGCTCACGTTTTGCCAAAATAAAACCAAAACCTGGTACACCTTGGATGCATTTATTGGCACTTGAAATCAAGAAATCAATTTCAAGCTCTGCAATGTCCATTGGTACACCACCAAAAGAACTCATCGCATCGACAATCCACACTTTATTTTTGGCTTTGACAATGCGTCCAATCGCTTGAATTGGATTTAATAAACCTGTGGTGGTTTCGCAATGCACACATGACACATGAGTGATATTGTCATCTTCAAGTGCTTTTTCGATATCAGCCAGTTGAGGGATTTGCATTTCAGGGTAGCGTAATTCCACCACGTCAATTTTTAAACATCGAGCCATTTGCACCATGCGTGCACCATATGCCCCGTTATTGATAATTAAAATTTTACCATCCTTTGGAATCGCCGAACCTAACACTGCTTCTACAGAGAAACTCCCACTGCCTTGCATCAACACAGCACTATATTGTTCAGGTTTTGCAGTTGCCAACGCCACCAAACGACTGCGGATCTCCTGAACCAATGCGTTATATTCTTTGTCCCAAGTACACCAATCACGTTGCATCACACGACGCACACTTTTCGAGGTAGACAATGGTCCCGGTGTCAACAGTAAGTATTTATTTTCAACATCGTTTTCAATTGTGTTTGCAAGTTCAATTTGTGCGTTCATTTCGCCTAACCTTGTTCAATTTCATACAGTATAAACAAATCTGGTTTAAACCAGATTACAAAATATAATTTTCTAACATTTCTTTCATAAATCCTGCGCCTGTGGTCATGCCTTTGCCTGCAATGGCACTGACAAGGAAAATATTGGTTTCAGCTTCTATCACACATGCCAATTCCGTAGGATGAGTCAGATAGTAACCATTCCAACGAGATTCAATTTCAGGTAGTTCTAAGCCAATATTTTCTTTGCAATATTGCAAAATGAATTGGTTAATTTCTTCACGTTGATTAAATTGTGGTATCTCTTCAATCGGATAATATTCATGGCTATCGCCCAAAATAATTTGTCCGAATTCATTTTGTTTAATCAGGATGTGAATACCGTATTTTTCAACTAAACCGATTTGTGATTCATTGCGTAAATCTTGATGACTAGGGCAAATCTCAAAAGCGGGATAACGAGAGATCGACAATCCTGAATAAATCGAAGCTTTAAGATTGACTTTTAGCGGTTTGGTTAATGCCATTTGTAAAGTACAACGTAATAAACCTTTTTGTTGTAAGAGCTCGGGATACAACGATTGTGTCTCTTCACCATGACAAATCATGACTTTATTTGCGGTAAATGTTTGACCTGATGCCAAGCGAATATGCGCCATGCCTTGATCAAAGTTCGTCAGTACCACAGAAGCATTGCAATGAATGTGTACACCAAGTTTTTCGGCATATTGCAACAAACGCAATCCCACCAAATGTGGCTCAACTGAATAATCTTCATGAAACACCATACCGCCACGTAGCGCAGTTTCTGGGTTTAAATAAGCATATTGATCAAACAGTTGCTGCTTAGACAATAGACTTACAGGAATCTGATAATCAGCTGCAGCTTGAGCAAACTCGTTTAATACTTGCCATTCAAGTTCAGTATTGGCGAGATACAAGCCGTTTCGCTGTTGAAACGAAATATCGGTTTGTGCCTGAATCCGTTGATAAAATTCACGGGTCGCCAAAGCATATTCACGCCATTTCGCATCAGGACGGCTTAGAGTCGAAGTCCCAACCATGCCAAAGTTACGGCGAGTCGCACCTATAGGTTGTGCATATTTTTCAAAGACTTGCACCTTTAAACCTTGCTCTGCCGCTTGGATTGCAGCCGATAATCCTAAAATGCCTGCACCGACAATAATTAAGTCAAATTGTGCTGTATTCATTGTCTTTTCCACCTTATCTACCTTTTTTAGGACGCAAAATCCCCAGCGCCTAAAAGAAAGCGTTCAATTCAAATGATTTAGTTAATTAAAAAGATTGACTGAAAGATCAATTTGTTATGAATGTGTTTGCTCACGCCAACGTTGTGTCGATACCATCATTTTCCGAGTGAATAACCAATGCAGCAACTTGACTGCACATGAGGTGAGTAAAATCAAAATACTCATCGCCACAGCTGCCACGGTATCACCTGCATCATCCATATTCAGCACCGCCACCGATGCCAAATTGGTATCAGGTGAATAAAGGAAAATCGCAGCTGAAACAGTTGTCATAGCATTGACAAATAAATACACCAACACATCACACAGCGCAGGAAAGGTTAAAGGCAAATATACTTTGCGGAACATTGTCCAATGTGAAGATCCTAAACTTTGTGCAGCATGATCAAGTTGATTCGGGATCTGTTGAATCGCATGCGTTAAGGTCAAATGTGGCACGGTGTAATAATGAATAATGGTTGAAATCACCAACAGCGTCATCGTACCGTAAACGAAAGATACAGGATTTTGCGGTGCGTTAAAGAACAAGATATAAGCAATACCCAACACCAAGCCCGGCACAGCCAAAGGCAATAACACCAAGGCTTTTACATAGTTTTTTAGCAAAGGATGTGCTTTAAAACGGGTACTAAATAAGGCAATGATGAAAATTATCATCGTACCGAAAACTGTACTAAACAATGCCAATTTTATTGAGTTAAAATAACTTGACCAACCACCACCATCAACATAGTCAAAACGATAATGATTTAAGGTCATTGACAAATCATAGGGCCAATAGCGAATGAATGATGCGAGAATCGCAGTCACAATAATCAGTAGAATACCGCCTGAAATCACCCCACAAAATACAGTTAATGCTTTTTCAATTCGAGGATTGGCACGCAAACGATAAGGCTGAATTTGGAAATTTTGATAGCGTTCCTGATGGCGACTTTGGTATCGATCAAAAATGAATGCCAACACCGCAGGACAGAGTAACAGAATCGAAATGACGGCACCCATGTTCATATTTTGTTGACCAATGATCTGCTTATATACATCCAAAGCCATCATATTGAATGACCCTCCAATCACTTTGGGAATCCCGAAATCGGTAATGACATAAGTAAATGCCACTAGACAGGCACTGACTAAACCATAGCGAATCGCAGGAAAAGTCACAGCCCAATGGGTTTGTAGTGTATTTTTTCCTAAAGCATGAGAAGCCTCAATCAAATGTTGATCAATATGGCGAAATGCACCCATCATCAACATGACCATGGCAGGAAATAGCCAAAAGCAATAACTGATCAAAATGCCTAGTGGACCATAAATTTCCACCTCTCCCAGCATGCCCTTAAAAACACCTTGCTGACCAAATAAATATACCAAAGCCAATGAAGGCAGAAGTGAAGGCGCAAGAATCGGTAAAAATGCCACGGTTTTAAAGAAAGCTTTGCCTCGAATATTGCAATTGATCAATGCAAAAGCATAAACACTTGCCAAGCTCACCGTAATCAACATGGCTGTAATGGCGATCCACATCGAATTAAAAATCGATGAGATTAAGGCCGGATTGGAAAAATAAGCTGTAAAGTTATCCAACCCAACAAATTGATGCTGTTCATTTAAAAATGCGCTTTGCATCAATACGATTAAGGGTGCAATCAAACTCAAGGTGAATAGAATTGCTGCGACAAACAACACTGCACTTGAACGCAATGAATAACGAAAATGATGTGCTGTTTGACTACTTAATAAAGCATCTGCGGCAGACTGATTTAACATCTCGCATGCCCTCGTGAATCAAACACATGTAAGTCACGAATCGGCACTTGCAGATACATTCCATCTTGCACCACCGCCATATGTTGATGATCCACATCAACTTGCAACATATTGTCATCTGCCTGATCTTGGTTTTGCATCACGCAAAATAGACGACGTTTAGCACCTAAAAACTCAGTATTGACAATATGTACAGCTAAATTTAAATATTCAGTAGAAGATTCATTTCCAGCAACTAATTTGACATTTTCAGGTCGAAAAGCGATTTCATAATGTTCATCTTGGGCAAAGCTTAAATGTGGAAATTCAATAAAAGATTGCTCATTCATTTTTAAATGATGCGTATTGACCGCTACTGTCTGTATAAAATTCATCGAACCAATAAACTGTGCTACAAAACGAGTTTGCGGTTTGTAATAAATATTATGTGGCGTATCGAGTTGTTCAATCACACCTTTATTCATCACCGCCACACGGTCAGAAATACTTAACGCCTCTTCCTGATCATGCGTAACCATGATCGCAGGCAAATTTAATTGACATTGAATGGTACGAATTTTTTGGCGGAGGTTTAAACGTACCAAAGCATCCAAAGCGGACAAAGGTTCATCCAACAATAAAACATCAGGATTGGGCGCAATTGCACGGGCTAAAGCCACACGCTGTTGCTGACCACCTGACAATTGATTGGGATATTTTTCTGAGATATTGGGCAATTCAATTAAGTTTAATAATTCATTGATACGAAATTGAATCTCTTGCGCTGACCAGTGTTTTTTATGCAAACCAAATGCAATATTTTCCGCCACAGTTAAGTTTGGAAAGAGTGCATAGTTTTGGAAAACAATGCCACATTTACGTTTTGCAGTATTAAAATGGGTAATATCAATTTGTTGTTTAATCACTTTGCCATAATCAGGCTGTTCAAGCCCAGCAATGATGCGTAGCAATGTTGTTTTACCACAACCTGATGGACCTAAAAAACTAACAAATTCACCTGCTTTCAAGTCAAGGTTAATGTGTTCCAAGACACGGCTTGAACCAAAAGATTTTTGAATATCCATCACTTCAAGCACTGTTTTTGATTCTGCCATTTTAAACGTTCTTAAAGTTGAGAGCAGATGCCCTGCCGAGTTTGGCATGTCTTGCTCTGTCCTACTATTTTGTAAATGCGATGGAATTTGCATACTGCACCTAGTTTTTAATCGTTAATTTTGAATAACTGATTCTGAATAGCTTTTTGTGTGTATATGATTCAATTACTTTTCAAATTTTGCTGACCATTGTTTTAGAATTGATTCACGCTGTTCAGCTGCCCAATAAAAATCATTCTTCACCAATTGCTGCGCGAGATTTTTTGGGAAGTCTTGGTTTTTGCTATGAACATTTTGATGTGCCACCATTGAAAAGTTTTGTGCATAAGCTTCATTGGCAGCTTGGCTAACACTCCAATCAATAAACTTCTCTGCACTGCTGAGTTTTTTCGTACCTTTGACAATGGCTGAGGCTTCCATTTCCCAACCTAGCCCCTCTTTCGGATAGACAATTTCTAAAGGTGCACCACGTGATTTCAGCTTAAAGCCCGGATAACCAAACGAAATTCCGATGACCGTTTCACCTTGAGCCGCCATCTTGCAAGGCTTCGAGCCTGAATGCACATACTGAGAAATGTTTTTATCGAGTGCCTGCATATATTGCCAAGCTTGTTTTTCACCAAAAATTTGTATCCATGCAGTCACATCCAAATAGCCTGTGCCACTCGATGCCGGATTTGGCATCACGATTAACCCTTTATAAATTGGTTTAGTCAGGTCTTGCCATGTTTGCGGAATCGGAAGTTTTTTCTTTTCCAATTCAACAGTATTGACACAAACAGCTGACTCCCAAGCAGTCATGCCTGTCCATGTTGGAATGTCGTTTTGGCTATAAAAATCAGTTTTAAGTTGTTCAATATGCTTCGGACGATACGGTTGCAATAAGTCTTTTTTTTCCATGACCAATAAACTGGTCAAAGCAAGTCCCATCACTACATCGGCTTGTGGATTCTTTTGTTCTGCTAATAATTTTGCGGTGATCACACCTGTCGAATCACGCACCCATTTTACTTTTAATTCAGGATGTACTTTGCGTAGTTCCCATTGATAACGCTTTAATTGATCCGCTTCAACCGCGGTATAGACTGTGATTTGCTCAACATCATTCGAGGTTGAAGACGTGGTGCATGCTGTGCTGACACAAGCAAAGAGAATACTTGTGCCCATGGCGAGGAGCTTTTTTTGCTGCTGTTTCAGATACGGGCTCATTATGACATTCCTAACGAATGCTGCTTCTTGATAGCCTGTATTTCAACAAAAGTTTATGACAATTTAATTAATCTGGTTTAAACCAGATTAATTATTTTAATTCTATATTATGACGCTTCAAAATGTAAATCGAGTACATCATGTAACCAATATTCTTGGTCAACATCGGTAATCACTCCATTTTGATCGCAGTTGGTACGGCAAATATATAACCCCATACTACCAACATTGACATGCAAAGCTTTGGCTTGTTGTTCTGACAATACCGTTGGATAAAGATTAATATGCGCTCGGGTCAATTGCCGTTGATAATGCTCTGCCATCAGAGTCGTAATAGAACCTTCTAATTGTTGTTCTAAGAATTGAGGAAATAAACTTGCATTAATACGTAAATGTTCAACTACCGCAGGACGACCATTGATACTACGACGTCGCCACATCGAATAAATATCATCACCCACCGAAATTTTTAAATGTGCTGCATCCCAAGAGGTCGCTTGCAGCAATTCCGCAGAAATCAATTCCGTACTTGGTACACCCCCTTGCTCAGTCACATATTGGTTAAAACTTTTAGTCGATTGCGGCCGGTAAATAATTCGTGGCGCACGAACAAACCAACCACGGCGATCTAAACGATAAATCAGACCATCCATTTCCAAAGCCAATAATGCTTCTCGAACTGCGACACGTGTAGTAGCAAATTGTTCCATCAACACACGCTCTGAAGCGAGTTTGGTATTGGCACTCCATTGCCCAGACTCAATCTCATGGGCAATAGCATCTCGAATGGCAATATATTTGGGAATACGTGGAGAAGTCGTTTCTTGAACAGGCATACACATTTATTTTGTGAAAATTTCTTCTAATATACTCAAATATCGTGTCTAAGCGATGACATTTTTAAAATAAGCATAGTTCATACACAAATTTTATGTTTTAAAAAGCTCATCTTTTGATGAGCTTTTGGAGATCACAATGAAATGTGTTGAGTCAAAAAGACTCATGATTTTTCTCAAAGAATTACTTATTTGTTTTGTTTGGCATCTCCATATTTGAATGATTCATATCCCTCATCGAAGAAGGCATATTGGTCATTTTTGAATGATCCATTTGTGACATTTCTGAAGCGTTTCCATGCTGATGTTGCGTTGAGTTATTTGTTTGAGTTTTAGGATCATTGTTTGTTTTACAATTTTTTTCACATTTCTTTTGTTTTTTGTCTATTGGCTGTTCATCGACTGTTCTAGTCAATACTTTGTCTTCATCCTCATGTGCCCATGTTTGAACTGTGGTCATTAAAGCACCCATACAGATTAAAGCTTTTACACTTCGACTAAGTACATTTTTCATGAGTTTCTCTCAGATTAAGTTTGTTCACTTTTACAATAAAATAATTTGCCAAACTTTAAAGTGACATGAAAATGATATTTTAGTCAGCCAAAACTATATGAGCTTTTATAAAACAATCTGCAGCATATGATCACAGTATAAGTACTTTGGTGTTCTACTCATTCAATCAACTCAAAATGGGGGTTTTCCGAACGATTTGTTTTTTCTATAAAAAAGAAAGCCAATGTTCATTTTAATGCCACATCAATTCGCTAAATTATTGCATTAAAAGACGGAACTAAAAATTTTAGGTACTATACTTTCTACCGAGAATACACTGACATTTAAAAACACAAGAGAACCTAGTATTATTTTAAAATATAAAACTCATACAAAAAAATTCATAGTATTTTTATCATTAATTTCTGATTTTAAAAGGGCTTAAAGAATGATATTGACAAATAATCAGTTTTTTTATTTATCCATTTTCTTTATTCTTATCATTTATTTAACTATTGAGAATGCACATGCTGAAGGGAATTGTCCTTCAGGCTATTATCCTATAGGTGGACAAGGTGTTCAAGGTTGCGCACCTATTTCAGGCGGAGGAAGTGGTGGATATACAAATCAAAATCCAACGTTGTATCCTCAGATTGAAACATTATGGGGTGCGATTGCAGAGGATAAAAGTAAAGGCTTAAAAGGGCGTCCAATTGGTTTTACAAGAAATTTTAAATCTAAAGATGAGGCACAAGCAAAAGCATTAAAAGCGTGTCAACAGGATGGCGGACAAAAATGTGAAGTATCTAAAACTTATTCTAATCGCTGTGTTGCTATAGCTGATCCAATTAATGATGGTCAAAAATCAAAAATTTTACTTGATTTTTCAGAGGATGGTGCTAAAAAAGGTGCATTAGTGTTTTGTTTAAGTGAAAATTTACAGCCTTGTCGTATTGTATATTCTGGTTGTAGTATTGGAGATTAGATACTAAAAAATGAACGTATTCAAAATACAAATTATGAAATAGATTTAGAAATCGCCAGATTAAAACGATCTCGATGAATCACACAATTACCTCATCTCTTTTAGACAAATTTCTGAATAAATTAAAATAAGCCCTTGTATCAAAAGGGCTTTTTAAATATTTGGCGGAAGCGCTTCATACTGTCTAACATAAAATTATTTTTTAACAACTTAAAATAAAAACCAATCCAACCGATCAGTTTTAAAACTTAAAAAATTTAAATCTCGCTCATCTTCTTTTTATAAATATTTTAAAAATAAAAAACATTTTCAACTGGGGCTAAAGCATCATGATCTTTTATTAAATTAATATAACTCATCGGAAAGTTATATCCTAAACTACTCTCAACTTCATGTATTATATCTAAGGATACTTGTCCGTTATCATCATAAACTCGCATCTTATTTACCTATCTTAATAATTACCACTTGATAAAGAATTTTGCCCCGAATGAGGAACAGCCTTATTCGAATGAATAGAGTTTGGAACTAATTGCATATTATTCGGCGCTGACTGTCTATTATGATACCAAGTATAATCAGGGATCATCTTTAATTACATTCCACATATCTTTTGATTCTTGAATCATTTGTCCTGTATAACTTTTTATCTAATCTAGCTTAGTTTTAAATATCACAACATCATCAAAAATTGCTAAACCTCGACTATGAAATGGTGCAATTTATAACTCTGGATTTTAATATTTACCAAATTCTAAATCTATCCACTTAATTTCCGAAAATTTACTCTTAAAAAAATACCCTCCAAATTAGAATATAAGTGTCCAACTTTCAGGGTGCAATTAAAATTTTAGAGGTTTTTAACATTAATCATTAAATTCATCCATACATGATTGTATTTCATAAATAAACTGCGTTTTCGCTTTACCTTGCTCATCTATAGTTAATATAAACTTTCTCCAATCACCGCCTGTATGTGATTCCATTTCATCATGAAGTTTTTGACAAAGATTGCTAATGCTATCTTTTATTTCATCTGATAAACCTGAAGAAACTTTTTCCTCATTTAAAAATGTAGTTAGTTGAGTTCCAACCCAATTTTCCTCGGGGTTGAATTTATATATATATAATTTGATCAAATTTGATCAAATTTTCATAAAAAGTCTTACATATCTCATTCAATATTTCAAATTGCATTTGCATTATTTTCCACCACCTGCTCCATTTTAAAGACTTGCTCAAACTCACCCCCATAAACTTTAAATGTTAATCTTAAGCTATTAGGTCTTAATGAGCTAGTATCATTTTGCATAAACATAATTTTTATTATTCATTTTTATTTTTCAAATATATTTATATTAATTTTTATAATTTGATCCCTTTATCTAGCCAAATATGAGGGCTGCTAAAAAATACCAGCCCTTTTTATTAATATCTACTACTCATGTAACAAATTTAAAAAATCATCAAAACTATCTGCTATTTTTATAACACGCATTTTAGCATCGCCTTTTGCATCTTTAATATATTCATCATGATACATGATAACTATTGATGGATTATCAGTGGTTGGATTTTGGCGATAGTCAAAGGCTATATAATCCCCCCCCCCGTTTAGTCCAAAAGTTACAATATTTTCATATCCATAAATATCAAAATCCTGAAAATCCTCTATATTTGTTGAAGAAACATTGCCGAAACAACAAAAACTGACACTGGATTCCTCAAAGTTTCCATCTAGATCCGTATAATTGAAAGAATTATTTAAAAATTTAACACCATTATGTTTGGATAATAACTTCACAAAACTATTAGGTAAACTAATTTTCATCTTAAGTTCAAAGTGATTAATTAGTTTTAAATCAGTATGCCCAAAATCATACTGAATACTCAAGTCATCCATATTATTTTCCACCGCTCAAAGCACCTTCACCGATATGATTAATTGCATTATGAATCTTTTCAGGCAACAACTGGAAGTTATTTGGAGCAGCTTGTGAATTGTGATGCCATGTATAATCATCTATTTTTTCTGAACGCAATTAATACAGTTGAGCAAATCAAAATTTACTCTTAGCTATTGAATCATTTTTAATCATTTCCCACATTCGTGTCTCTCCTACAAATCAGGCAGATATCACTCACATTATCACTTAAAATTAAGAAAGGTTAATCTTACGATCATTGTACAAAAAGCCGTTGTTTTAAAAAAAGAAAAAAACTGCAGTTCTTTTTTCTAATGCAATAGAAATTAATTTCTTAATCTTTCTCCATAATTTTTCATTATCAGAGTATTTTTTTGAAAAATCATTCGTAATATCTAATGCTAAAACTAATGATTCATATATAATTTTTTCATCCTCATAATCATCTATCATGATCCCTAACTGATTATTCAGTTGAGAAAAATAGCCAATTTTTTTTAAATTCTCATACTCTTCTTGACAAAGATTTAATTCAACTAAATCTTCTTTTAAATTTCCATCGAAATCTAATCTTTTTATTGCTTCAATTGAAATTGGAACACATATATTTCTCATAAATAAATACCTGGTTAAGCCCATAAGCATTTGAGGCAGCTTCAAAATGAGGCTGTCTCGTGTCTAGGATACTGGGAACAGCCTCCTTGCGACAGGGCCAATACCAAGACCTGAACTAGTTAGCGCTGAAAATCTTATTGCTACACTATCTAGTTAGAATATATTTTTTGGAATCTATCACTTTGAACGTTTTACTACCAATCGATTATCTATAACTGACTTATTAACTATTTAAATACCTCTTTACTTATCAAATTTTTTTAATTCATCAAGAAAAATTTGCCAAGCCTCTGGAACACCTTCAACTATATCTATATACAAATCCTAATCCTCTTTTAATATATTATACAGAACAGGGTGCATTTGGCGCATATCATTATACAAGGCAGCTTTAAACTCAAATAACTCACATGAATCATTACTAGTTATATCTATTTCATTTTCAAAAAAATCCTCAACCCAATATAATTTTCGATCATTGACAAGTAATGGTATTTTCCATTGACTAAATATATAGAGCCTACCATACCTTTCAATCCAGAGTTTTTCTCAACAAATCTCATTTTATTTACTCCAAGATGGTTTAGGTTTAGGGGTTGTTATCTTCATATCGTACGCTTTATTTGTATGCTGATTATATTGATAATGAATAGTAATACTCTGACCATCTGGTAATTTATGTATTACTTCCATTTTCTGAAAACCGTGACTTGCAGGAAACCTATAATCTGATTTTCCAGTAACTGGGTTAAAATTCATATCTTTAAACATTGTGCCACTCTCTGGATTTTTCAATACTTGATTCCAAACCACTTGTTCTTACCTGTTTAGAAATCACAGGTCCATCAGTGGCATGCTCTTCCACCAATCCCATTGCAACATTTAAAACCTTCTTCAATTCTTGCTATTCCATCATATAATTCAGGATAGTTTAATAAGAAAACCTCCTCTAGTAACACACCAATGGCATCCCAATATGTCGAACTCATTTCACATTCTAGTACATCAAAAAGATGATCTTTACATGTATGTCTTCCAATATAGATTGTACTCATGATTACCTTTAAACATTTTATTTATCCCTACGACTATGTAATGCAACAATCACTCTTATTTTTTCAGAACCGAAATAAGTTTGACATATTTTTCATCATTTCCTTTTAAAATTATTGGTTATTTATTTTTTAATCATACGCCTTTTAAGCTGCTAAACGAGTAAAATGTACATTTATCTGATCATTCTTTATAATTTTATCAATTCTAAAGTCTAAAGAATCAGATACAGCAATAATTTTTTTCAACCTTTCAGGAAAGTCATCTATTTTTCCATAAATAGTAGGAACTAAAAAACTATAATAATCGCCCATTTCTGTTTTTATATTACATCCAACGGGAAAATCTTCATTAGGTTTAGATCCTTCTACAGCATAAAAAACGAATAATCCTTTTATAGCAGGTAAACTATATTCTCTTAACTCCCCATTATAGTTTGAACGATCATCAACCCAATTTTCGACAGCTGTTCTATCCAAAAAATCTGCATACGCTAAATGAGAATACATATCAAGTTTCGTTTTACCCATTTTATTTTTAGGATAATTAAAGAACTCAGATGATTCTTCCCAAATATATTCATTAATCATATCCAATTCATTTTCTGGATTCTCTTTTTGCAAAATGACTTTTGGGATATTCCCCCAATTATTATTTACCATAAAAGCTAAATGCCCAAATTTATCCATTGCAATCCACGTATAAATTTGACCAAAGCTTGGTGTCCAACTCAAATTTAAATCATTCATTATTTTGTTCCTTTTGGCCATGTAACATTACAATTATCACAAGTTTTCACAATAGCTTCAGGTGTAACTACTCTTTCCTGAAAAACAACTTTTGGCCTAACTGCAATTGTAAACTGAATATTCGCTGGATTTACACCTTGTCTTACTAATTTATCTGCTGCTGAGACTTCA
The DNA here is from genome assembly GCF_058242925.1 of Acinetobacter sp. LipI_19. Classification (NCBI taxonomy): domain Bacteria; kingdom Pseudomonadati; phylum Pseudomonadota; class Gammaproteobacteria; order Moraxellales; family Moraxellaceae; genus Acinetobacter; species Acinetobacter sp. LipI_19. The sequence goes on along the minus strand of NZ_JBZAYK010000001.1, from coordinate 736,247 downwards.
GCACATGCACCTGCTACATTTTTACAAAAACTTGTAAACTCTCCAATTTTAACACCTAGTTGTGTTTCAATATGTTTAACTGTTCTTGGATCCAGTACATCAGCTGAAATTTTAGCATTACTACTGCCTATAGCTACTTTTCCAGTTACTGGATCAAACGCACCAATCATAGCAGCACTTTTACCCGCCTGAGTTTTTGAAGGAAAATTATTAATAGTATCCAATAATAATTTAGTAGCTTTTTCTTCACTTAATTTATGATTATAGGTGTTTATACCTTGTTTACTTACAGCAGGAACAATTGTCAATACACCACCTATAACTTGGACTGCACCCTCGCTATACTTACCATTAACAATTTTTTCTGTGCCTTGCCCAACATTATAAGAACCAGCTAAAGCTCCAACATATCGAATAACTGTACCTAATTTACCAGACAATCCAAATAATGCTGGCTCTGCTGCTTCAGCTAATTGCTTATCCGTAGAGTTTGCATAACTTAAAGATTGTTTTGCTTTTGTGATTGCTTTATTCAAGTCATCACCTGTGTACGGATCTATTGTTCCATACCTTCCACTATCGTAGATTTGTTGTGCCTTGACTGGATCTCCATTTGATGCTTGATTAATCAAATATACTAAATCATATTTTTGTTGTGGAGTTAAAGAGTTCGGATCTTTTTGATATTGTTTTAACAACTGATCTGAATATTTATCCATTGCAACTAAAGCCAAGAATTCTCTTGCTTCTTTTTCATTCAGTGAACCATTATTTAAAATTGCGAGCGCTTTAAAATTCAGCCCATTTGCTCCACCTTGTGCTTTATTAATGAGCTCAACTTTACGTTTATATTCTTCAGGAGATAAAAAGTTATTCTCCACCGCATTCTGCCCAACTACGCCAGCAAGCTGTGCATTAAATGCTGAATCTCCAACTGTTCCTCCAACCACTGCTCCTATTGCTGCTGTCAGATCTCGAATTTGAGTCTTCACATCTTCTGATAAAAGATTTGCTTGGAACTCTCCATTGACATCTTGATATTCTTTTTTGTCTTTGTATTGATTAGTGAGATAATCCGCTGCTGCTTCACTTGCAACTGCCGCACTGCCCCCTGCAGCTGGGTTACCGCCATTTACATAGGCAAGTGCTGCTCCCAATATCGCATGGGCAGCCAACTGAGCTGCTTTGTTTTTGTCCTCTCCATGACCTAACTCTTTTCCAATAATATTTGCTGCATAAGGTGCAAGAGCATTGGCTGCAACTTGTAAATCTGTTTGGCCTCCCAATGCACCTGTAACTGCCATAGCTACCGCATTGACTGCTCGACTCTTATCTCCACCCATACCCCAATCTTGGGCTGTTTCTGAAGCTTGTTTATAACTAGGCGAATTATTTTTCAGAAGTTCTTGTTTTTCAGCTTCATTGTTTGAGTTTTGATACTTATTCCAATCTTCTCCACCTTTGGCTTGTAGTTCTGCTATCGCTGTCTGTTCAGTGTTTTTCTTCTCTTGTTCCGCTTGTTTTTGCTGATTTTGACTATAGGTTCTTGTCGCCGCCACAATGGTTGAAGTCACTTATTTACGTCGGACTTATCTTGAAAAATGTAAAGCTCTGATGTCTGACTTGGCTAAGTTTTGTGCTGCATAAAAAATAAATAGCATAAAATTAATGCGCCTACCTTTGAGGCAGAATCATCAATCCATTTATTAATAATCAAAAAAACCTAAAAATTAACTTACACAAAATAATTTAAGAGCTCTACTACATTTAATTTACAGTCCCATTATTACTTATAAATTTTTTAACCAATCAGGCTCTTCTTCTTCAATAAGCTCAGCATATTCTCTATTTTCAATGATATTAATCCATCCTTCTCCTCTTACAAACATTTTAAGAGATTCAATAATATAGATATCACCAATTTGATGACTAATCGTTATTAAACCATGTTTATAATGTATATATTTTCCGCCAACACCTGCTGGAACTCGCTCATCAATATCTTTAATATGCCATTCATTTACTATCCCTGTCATTTCTGGAATAGATTCAAAAAAGATTATTTCAAAATTTTCATAAATTTTGCACAAGCAAGGATTATCTCTAGTTTCCAATAGCATCTTTGTATACAAATTATTTTCGAACTGTACCTTAACACTTAACATTTATTTATAATTCCTTGGAATAACAGTTTCACCTGTGAAATATTTTTTTAAAACTTGCAATGGGGGTATAGTATGAAACATTATGTGGATCTCGAATTACAACTACTTTCTGGCCAGCTTTTTCAGTAATACCATCAACTACCACAAAATGAGAAAATGAGTCTTCACCAATTTTTCCATTAGAAATTCTAACTATAATTGGAGTTCCCTTATTTATTTATCTTTCAATGTCTGAAATTGTCCTACCTGATAATGCTAAATTCTCAACTCCATTACTTGTGAGTAGTCTAAATACATCTTTATAGAAAATTCCACTATCAGATGGAGGTATCTGTTTTATCAATTCATTAACATCCACCTTTTTTTCCTAAAGTATCAAATACCATCACACAAGAGTTATGACCACAAGTTGGTGCATTGCATTCCCTTGGCTTACTAATAATCTTTGTGTTTCCTTCACGATTGCATCCGTTTTTATTAAAATGTGACGGTTTCTTTGCATAAAGGTCTCATAACTATATGATTTTAAAAAATTTGATTAAATTTTAATCCAAATTTAAATTTATTAAAATCAATAGCTTACGTACCTATACAACAAAGCCGTTGACCCCTTTGCAATAGGACTATTTAGTAAATTTTATAATTTCATCAGGAAGATATATTCCTTTATTAGCTACTAAAATTCCATTATCATCAAATATGAAACTATTTTCACTTTTAGATAATACATAAGCTAATTTATTCATAATTTTTATTGTTTCGGGATCTCTACTTTTTGAACTAACATCATACATATAACAATATAGTACATCATCTTCATTTTTATCAGGAAAGCAACTTAAAATTATTGACTCACCTAATACTGTATCCTTTAAGTCACTTAAAGTTGTTTCAATATTATAAATATCAACCCAAACTCTCGCCTTTAAAGTATCTATATATATTTTTTTCTGATCTTCATCAAAAATTAACTTAACATCTGAAATATTGTTTTGTTCCAATTCATTTTTAATAAAATTAAACAAAAAATTAGATGAAAGATTATTTTTACATGGAATCGAGTACGAAATCATAAAACACCCTTTTTTACTTATTAAAAGTAGATCTATTAATAATTAACCAACCATCTTTTGTGTTAATTGAAACTGATTTTACAGCACCTTCATTTAAGATATTACTGATAGGTGTTCCTGGTTTTATAAAATCATTTAACTGTTTTCGGGTAATCCCTGTTTGGACAGCATCAATATACATTTCTGCTTGATGATATCCTTCTTTTTTCAAAGCAGTATCTGCTTTTAATATATTTCGCTGTATAGCAGTTAAACCATTTCCAGTAACTGTTTTAAGTTGAACAGGTATACCATCGAGCCAACCATCAATGGCAGGATATCTAGCTGTAGGAGTACCTTCAAAAACACCACCTTTCAAATCAATAATACTCTGAGCCTGTTGAATTTCATGTGAATCCATGTGTTGCTTATTCACTAATTTACTAGATTTAGGAGCTGGTAATGCTAGAAGTTTCTGCGTTGCAACTTTACCTATTTTTGATTCTAAAGCAATAATGACTTCTTCAGTCAATTTTATTGGGCCTGATAATGTTCTAGAGAAACCTAAACCTAACATTGCTGCTTTAGATTCTTTTATTTCTCTAGGTGAAAAATATTCCTTTGTAAGTGGATCATATTCAGCACCTAAAGCTGCTGCTAATTGACGAACTGTCAAATCGTTTATAATTCCAATCGCCTTCTCACCCATAGTTTTTTCAGGTATTGGAATAATGCAACTCTGACCTTTTGGACAGCTAAATTTAGGCTGAGCTTCATCTTTCTTTTTATTTTCAGCTAATTTCTTTTCAATACCCTGACTAATTATTGAAAACTCATTATTTTCAACAGCATTTTGCCCAACCACACCTGCTATCTGCGCATTAAATGCTGAATCTCCTACAGTTCCGCCAACAGCGACTCCGATTGCAGCTGTCAAATCGCGGATGCTAGTTTTAACACCTTCTGGTAATAAGTTTGGATCAAACTTACCTGTGTTCGGGTTAATTGCTGTTTTACCATCATTATATTTATTCGCAAAATACGTTGCTGCTGCTTCACTCGCGACTGCCGCACTGCCTCCTGCCGTTGGATTACCACCATTCACATAGGCAAGTGTTGCACCCAAAATCGCATGGCTGACCATTTGCGCTGTGGTATTCTTGTCTTCACCATGACCAAAGGTTTGACCAATTAACTGTGATGCATATGGTGCCAAAGCATTGCTTGCAACTTGAACATCCGTTTGTCCACCTAATGCTCCTACAATCGCCAACGTAACTGCATTTAATACACGACTATTATCTCCTCCCATACCCCATTTTGCAGTTACATCTTTCTCATTAGATGATGCAACCAAATAACTTGAATATTGAGAAAAATATCTATCCTGCTCAACTGGGCTCATTTTTTCTACAATCGCTAAATCCTCAGCGCTTAAATCCCCTTTGATTGAATTTTCAATCGTTTCTTTATCTGCCGTTGCATTTTTAATCTGATCTTGCGCATAAGTCCGTGCTGCTGCCACAATGGTTGAAGTCGCATCTGCTACAGTTTTTTTGCTTGTCGATAATCTCTTGTAGATTTGGTAATGTGTCTACACTTCGATGTGCTGTATTGGCATCACTATGGATCCCTAACGCTGTAGTCGTTGTTGCTTGACCTCCAATCGTGATATTACCTTCGCTTAAGGTTGCACGAGTGACACTACTGTCTTTGTCAGATTCATGCTGTGGTAAGCTTGGGCTAAAGGTCGTGCTATCTCGCCAATTGACGTTATTGGTATATTTATTTCCCTGATTATCTGTTTTGGTTTCTTCTCCAAAGCGTGTTCCACCAGATAAACTCACCGAAGTCGCATCATAACTACTGTTATTTTTGATATCGCTAAACGTCAAACGATTTGCAGTCAAATCATTATTTTCTTTCTTCGCGGTAGAAACAATTGCACCACCTTTGAGATCAACTTGATCTGCTTTGACATGGTAACCACCATCACCCGCGAATAGGCCTGCTTGCTGATTCACGCTATTGGATGAACCGTTTGCGCTACTGTTGGATAGATTTCCAGACGCTTGCCATGCTGTACCCAATGAAGCTTGGAGACGTGCTCCTGCACCACTTTGTTCTATCTTTTGTTCAACTTGGTCTTGTTGACTGATGATACTGAGCTTGCCACCGACATCCGCATCAATACGATTTGCTGTGGCTTTAGCGCCAGCCAAAGTTGTATCACCCTTACTCGTCAAACTCACTTTATTGGCTTCTAATGTTGTTTGACTATGCGTATTACGATCAAGCTGATTACTGCCTTTACCATAGCCTGCCTCAGCATAGATATACGCACCTGTTTGTGCCCCTACCGATGCACCGACACCGACACTTAAGCCAGCATTACTATTTTTCCCCTGCGCCTTTTCTTTGCTTTGTCCTGATTCTAAAAGAATATTTTGAGCCGAATCTAAGCTTATTGTTTCTTTCGCTTTGACTTGAGTATTCTGTAAATGAATATCACCTGCTGTACTGGTGAGATTGACATTACCACCCGCGCTGATCTGGTTCTGTTGTGAATAAGTTGATTGATTATCCTGCTGAGCTTTTACATTTGATTTACCATAACCAATACTCCCTTACAATCCCTAATATTTTATCTTTTTTACTTAACTAACCCTCTTTACTCTTTGTAAATAGCCTTTCCCCATAGTTCCGGCATATGAGGAAATTCAATAAATTTTCTATCAACTCTTTCTCTATATATCTGAAGTTCAGCAGGCATAAATGAATCATTAAACCATTCACTCCATAACATTAATAAAAAATTAAAATAATTTTTTTCTTCATTATCCCAACTATCCCAACTAGCCCAATATGTACTTTTTATATTAGGATTCTCTAAAAAGCTTGTATTGCCTTCAATATTATTTAGAAAAGCATTTCCAGTTACCCATTTTTTTAAAGTAATGCAATATCTTAAATCTTCTTTATACTGAAGCATAGCCTGAGTAGAAGGCCACTTTACAGATAACCATTTTTTTATAGCGTAAAATACATCATTTTCATTTGAAAAATCTAAACTATAAAATTCATCTTCTTGCTGATAATACTCCAAAGTATCTGGATTCCAACTACCATCTATTAATCTTTCTATATGTTTTGGGCTTACATCAATCATTCTAATATCACTTTTAACGAAGTTTTAAAGGATCAGGTTTTGTAACTCCCAATTTTACATTTGGGAATGCAGTAAAAGCTTTTCCTGTATTTTTATCAATATTTACTGTTGCGGTATTACTCCATCGATATTCACCAATAGGCTGATTTGACCTAATATTTGCTCTAGTATTACCTATATATCCCTCTCCTATTGGGCGTTTAAATGTAATATTTACACTAATTGAACCATTAGGTTGAGTATATTTTGCAGGGTTCTGCATATACAATGCTTCAGCTTGATCAATTGCTGTTTTCATGTCTGTAGAATTAAAAAACTTCGAAGCATCAGCTGGTGCTCCTCTAGTTCCAGTTTGAGGATTAGTACCATTCATTGCCCTTTCGTATTGTTTCTCTAGTGAGGTATAAGCACCGTGTTTACTATCATAATGTGGATTATTTACCCCACTACTACTATCAATACTCTTCTTCTGACTTATGGCTATGTCGGCTGCTGCATTAGGATTTCCATTTAAAACATTATTTAAATCTCCATCACGATAGATATTATTTTCCTGAATTGTTTTTGAGCTACCTGTAGTTTTCACTCCTTTAGGTAAAAATGCCCCTGTAATCATACCAAAGCTTCCTGCCGCATCCATTGCTGCAAAAGCCCTATCGACCATACTTAGCTGTTCATTTGTCAGTATTGATTGACCTGTAGTTGAATCATGAAGTCCTTTTACTAAATTTGCCAATGGGGCTGTTAATGCTCCTCCTTGCGCTAAGGCCCGTGAGGAGTCAAGGTCTTTAATTGAATTAATCACTTGGTAATTGAGTGGTAATAATTTTGCCTTTAAAACTCCATTTTCTTTCACAACGAGGTATTGTAACCCAGCACCAATGATTTCTCCCTCTTTGTAATTTGACCCATTGAGTATTAATATTTCAGGTGCAGTTTTCATTGCATCTTTTGCATTATTGGTTAAAACCATATTTACACATTGCGCATGACTACAACTTCTTAAAGCCTCTAAATATTCAGTGTTTTTCTTACCATCATATTTTTTACCATCAGGAGTCAAAATTGCATATAAATTATTCTCCACAGCATTCTGCCCGACCACACCCGCTATCTGTGCATTAAACGCTGAATCTCCAACTGTGCCTCCAACCACTGCACCTATCGCTGCCGTCAAATCTCGAATTTGAGTCTTCACATCTTCTGGTAAAAGGTTCGGTTGGAACACTCCATTGACATCTTGATATTCTTTTTTGTCTTTGTATTGATTGGTGAGATAATCTGCTGCTGCTTCACTTGCAACTGCCGCACTGCCTCCTGCTGCTGGGTTACCTCCATTTACATAGGCAAGTGCTGCTCCCAATATCGCATGGGCAGCCAACTGAGCTGCTTTGTTTTTGTCCTCTCCATGACCTAACTCTTTTCCAATAATATTTGCTGCATAAGGTGCAAGAGCATTGGCTGCAACTTGTAAATCTGTTTGGCCTCCCAATGCACCTGTAACTGCCATAGCTACCGCATTGACTGCTCGACTCTTATCTCCACCCATACCCCAATCTTGGGCTGTTTCTGAAACTTGTTTATAACTAGGCGAATTATTTTTCAGAAGTTCTTGTTTTTCAGCTTCATTGTTTGAGTTTTGATACTTATTCCAATCTTCTCCACCTTTGGCTTGTAGTTCTGCTATCGCTGTCTGTTCAGTGTTTTTCTTCTCTTGTTCCGCTTGTTTTTGCTGATTTTGACTATAGGTTCTTGTTGCTGCCACAATAGTTGAAGTCGCATCTGCTACGGTTTTTTGCTTGTCGATAATCTCTTGTAGATTTGGTAATGTGTCTACACTTCGATGTGCTGTACTGGCATCACTATGGATCCCTAACGCTGTAGTCGTTGTTGCTTGACCACCAATCGTGATATTACCTTCGCTTAAGGTTGAACGAGTGACACTACTGTCTTTGTCAGATTCATGCTGTGGTAAGCTTGGGCTAAAAGTCGTGCTATCTCGCCAATTGACGTTATTGGTATATTTATTTCCCTGATTATCTGTTTTGGTTTCTTCTCCAAAGCGTGTTCCACCAGATAAACTCACCGAAGTCGCATCATAACTACTGTTATTGTTGATATCGCTAAATGTCAAACGATTTGCAGTCAAATCATTATTTTCTTTCTTCGCGGTAGAAACAATTGCACCACCCTCCAGCCCTATCACTAACCACGATATTTAGGCCAGGCTTATCGGAATCAAAGTCTGCTTTGAACTCTACTTTTTTAAAAGAAGGATGTGGGTCTATTTTCCTATAAATAGAATTAATAAGATCTTCATAAAAAAAGTTATTAATAATCATTTTTAGGTCATCTACAATTTTATCCCTTTCCGCTTTCAGAGCCACATCAACACGATTGCGCTGATCTAGCTGCTGCTCTACGTTGGTAAACTCCTCCTCAAGAGAAATACGTTTAATATAGGGCCTAAACGAAACCATAAGCTCTAGGAGCAACTTAATGCTATTTAACAGCTTATCAATCTCTTGAGCCCGAAGCCTACAATCTTCAACTGTTGCTGTAATGAGAGCTTTAACTGTCTCCAGAGTATCTTCAGGGTGAACGATAATAATATTGGATAAGCTCTCATAAAAAGCGTTAACTGCCGCTTGGGAAGGATGCTTACGAACTGTTGAGATAGGGCAACGTCTATGCTACAGTTTTTGCTTGTCGATAATCTCTCATTTAAAAGGGAACTACACAAAATAAATTATAGGCGCTGATTTCAGAACCAACCACTACTACACTACTAAATAGTCAAGTTATATATACTGTTGTTTAGTCATATTTAATTAATGCGGAATAAGGCTACTGTATAATTTTGTTCGTGTTGAATATTGCATCCTGTTCTTCGGATGTTTTCGACTGAATAATTCGGTACGTTGAAAGGGATAAATTGAAAAAGCCCTGAATTTCCATTCAAGGCTCTCAACCTCAATTTTAATAAAAATTTTCAAGTATATTAATATGATGCTTACTATTTTTTTCTAAAAATTTCAAAAATTTCGACTTAGATTCACCTACAAAATTGAAATATAATGTCTCCAATAGACCAGTAGCAATTGCATTACTTAATAGATCGTCTTTTGAATTTAAACCATTTTCTATCATGACCATTAATTTTTTTAAAACATCATCACTCAATTCCAAATTCACAATTTCTCTTCCAAAATCACTCATCAATAATGTTAAAGGTGGTTTTTTTGGATACCAATAATTCAATTCATCCTCATATGTTTTTTTTAACATTGGTAACTCATCAATTAATTTTACAATATAATCATCAATTATTTCCATTTTACTTTCCGTTTAGAGCATTTTGTAGATCACGTAACATTTGTTCTGCAGCCATTTTATCATTTGTTGATGCATCTGGATTTTTAATAATCCATTCTTTTAACCCTTCTGAATAGTCATTAGCTTTTTGTGTATGTAATTTACTTCCTACAGCCTCACCTGTTTCATTCTCATACCTTACTGCCGCACCGGTGCTGCCATTCCCAATTTTTGCATTTTCTCTGTATAAGTCATTTGCAATATTTTGTAATTTTTTATCGTTTACAATTGGTTTCTGCATTTGAGAAGCTAAATTATCCAAAAGCCCTTCTTTAGCAATAGGAGTCGTATTAATATTAGAAAGCTCAGGTACAACATCATCCGCTTTTCCAAACCATCCTTTAAAAGTATCAACTGCTCCCGTATACCACTTACTTTTAGATGCTATAACAATTATTGGTTCTAATTTTTGTACAGCTAACTCTGGCACTAATATAGACGCAGCCAATTTTGGTGCTTCGAATGTTCAACCTTCTATATATTCTTTTGCTTGCTTATTTTCAGGCTGACCATATTCATAAATTAACTTTTGAGTCTCTGCATTACTTAAGCCCTTATCTTGAGCATACTTTGCTATAGATTCATAACCTTGTCCCCTTTGAGAGAATTAGGCCGACCTCACACCCGAGTTGTGCCTTGAATTTGATAGGTTAGGGGGAAAACAGTCTCTGAAATGTTTGCGCAACAAAGCCTCATCAAGTTTAAAATCATATATAAACTCATCAATAGTCTTCTTGCAAACTTCCATAAATGAATCCAATGGCTCCGTCCATACAATTTTTTTTGAGAGATCACCTAAATCATCTCTACCGTATTTTATATCTCTATAATCCACTTGGTTTTGTACATCAAGAATTATATGGTCATCTACTTTAAACATTTTATTTATCCTTATAATTTGGCGGTGTAATAATTACTCCACCATCAGGAAATATTCTTACCCCCAGAATCGAAATAAATTTGACATATTTTTTCATCACTTTCTTTTAAAATTCTTAGTTATTTATTTTATAATCATAGGATTTTTAAGCTGCTAAGCGAGTAAAATAAGTATTTATTTGATTATTTATTAAAATTCTATCAATTGTGAAATCTAAATTTTCAGATACAACAATATACTTCCTTAGCTCTTCAGGAAAATCTTCTATAGAACCATATATTGTTGGCATTAAATATCTAAAATAATCACCCATAATTGTTTCACCATTATACCCAATTGGATAGTCATCTCCTTCTTTATTTCCTTCAATCGCATGATATACAAAAAAACCTTTATTAGCTGAAAGATTAACTTCACTATAATTTCTATTTTCTTTTAAATCAGCTAACAAATCCTTTTCCAATAATTCTTTAGATATTTCCTTATTCCTCCATTTAGAGAAATAATCTACAACAAAGCTCCCTAATTTGTTTGGTGGATAATTAGGATATCTATCAGACTCCTCCCACATAAACTCTGATAAATAATCTAAATAATTTTCGATATTATCTATTTCTAGTAGTTTTTTTGGTAAATCACCAAATGAATTGTTAACTAAAACCGCAATTTTTCCATTTTTATCCATTGCAAACCAAGTATATATAAACCCAAACTCAGGTTTCCAATCTACATTTAAGTTACTCATTATTTTGTTCCTTTTGGCCAAGCACTTTTCCGCTCGAACCACTCCATCATAAACCATAGCATTTTGATGTTCGTTCAGTATAATTTGGGACAGCACGTACAGCTTCAACAACTTGTTCCATATTCGTATGTCTTGTACGTCTATTTCATATTAACAAAATATTTTTTCAGACTGCTTCAAAAAATCACTCAAACCTTTTGGAATCAAACTATGATCTATAAGTTGATAATTTCTTTTTTGCATATGTGTAATAAAACTTTCAGGCAACCGCACCTTATACTTTTTTACCCAACTTATAATTACTGCATCCCATACATATACTCCATCAGTCTTAATGACAAATGGAGTAAATTCTCCATCATAAGGATCATCTATTGGGCTTACAAATTCCAATAAAGTCAATCCTGACTCTAAATACTTTACAATTTTATCAGCTTCAACTTCAGAAAGAACATACTTATTATCCTCAATACTTGGTTTATCTAAAGGTCTATCTTGATAGTATTTTTCCTTAAATAAGAACAAAGTTTTTAATTGCATATAGTCATCTTCCTATTTTGGATAAAACATTTTCCATTCGGGTTTAATCTCTGGATGTTTAACCATATCTAATTTATCAGTATCAAGAACCCATTTTTTTGCATCAACATCCCATGCTGTAGGTCTAGAAGGAGCGAAAACTGGAGCTTTTAATGAATTTGCCAACTCCTGAGCTGTTCCACTTGAACCACTCCAACATGAACCTAAGCATATTGGTGTTCCTTCAATATAATTTGGATTAGTACGTACAGCTTCAGCAACTTGCTCCATATTAGTAGGCTTATTATTAATTATTGGTATCCCCCCTAACTCATCATAAAAAACTTTCTGACCATTAATTTCTTTCGGACCGCTACCATGAACAATGACATTATGACCTTTACCTGTATCAATCGCATTATTAAAATTATTAATAGTTGCTGCATCATCACCCACAGCTGTGCTTACTGAATTATGTCTTATTGTATCACCTGCTGCAGTGACACTATCCATTAAATTACCAGAATCATCTCCTTTACCAAACAACCCTTTAAAACTATCAAGAACTCCTTTAAACCAACTGCTTTTAGATACAGTAACCACAATCGGTGTTAATTTTTGAATCGCTAACTCAGGTGCCATCGTCGTTACAGCTATTTCTACAGAACCTCTAGTTAACCCTTCAACATATTCTCTCCCTTGTTTTGCATCAGGTTGTTTATAGGCCTGTAATAATTCTTGTATTTCTTCGTCACTTAACCCTCTATTTTTTGCATCACTAATAAGTGGCCCAACACCTTGTGCCCAGTTAGTATTTCCATAAGGTAAAGAAAAATCATTATTCTCCACCGCATTCTGCCCAACTACGCCAGCAAGCTGCGCATTAAACGCTGAATCTCCAACTGTTCCACCAACCACAGCTCCTATCGCTGCTGTCAGATCTCGAATTTGAGTCTTCACATCTTCTGGTAAAAGGTTCGGTTGGAACTCTCCATTGACATCTTGATATTCTTTTTTGTCTTTGTATTGATTGGTGAGATAATCCGCTGCTGCTTCACTTGCAACCGCTGCACTGCCTCCTGCTGCTGGATTACCGCCATTTACATAGGCAAGTGCTGCTCCCAATATCGCATGGGCAGCCAACTGAGCTGCTTTGTTTTTGTCCTCTCCATGACCTAACTCTTTTCCAATAATATTTGCTGCATAAGGTGCAAGGGCATTGGCTGCAACTTGTAAATCTGTTTGACCACCCAATGCACCTGTAACTGCCATAGTTACTGCATTGACTGCTCGACTCTTATCTCCACCCATACCCCAGTCTTGATTTAATTGACTTGCTTTATCGTAGTCAGGTGAATATTGGCGTAAATATTCCTCTTGTTTTGCAGGGTCAAGACTTTGATAGTAATTAAGCGCATCGCTATTTTGATTGAGTTGTTCTAGTACATCTTGCTTGGCAGTTTGTTTTTCTGCTTCCGCTTGTTTTTGCTGATTTTGACTATAGGTTCTTGTTGCTGCCACAATGGTTGAAGTCGCATCTGCTACGGTTTTTTGCTTGTCGATAATCTCTTGTAGATTTGGTAATGTGTCTACACTTCGATGTGCTGTACTGGCATCACTATGGATCCCTAACGCTGTGGTCATTGTTGCTTGACCTCCAATCGTAATATTACCTTCGCTTAGGGTTGCACGAGTGACACTACTGTCTTTGTCAGATTCATGCTGTGGTAAGCTTGGGCTAAAGGTCGTGCTATCTCGCCAATTGACATTATTGGTATATTTATTTCCCTGATTATCTGTTTTGGTTTCTTCTCCAAAGCCTGTTCCACCAGATAAACTCACCGAAGTCGCATCATAACTGCTCTTATTGTTGATATCGCTAAACGTCAAACGATTTGCAGTCAAATCATTATTTTCTTTCTTCGCGGTAGAAACAATTGCACCACCTTTGAGATCAACTTGATCTGCTTTGACATGGTAACCACCATCACCCGCGAAAAGGCCTGCTTGCTGATTCACGCTATTGGATGAACCGTTTGCGCTACTGTTGGATAGATTTCCAGACGCTTGCCATGCTGTACCCAATGAAGCTTGGAGACGTGCTCCTGCACCACTTTGTTCTATCTTTTGTTCAACTTGGTCTTGTTGACTGATGATACTGAGCTTGCCACCGACATCCGCATCAATACGATTTGCTGTGGCTTTAGCGCCAGCCAAAGTTGTTATCACCCTTACTCGTCAAACTCACTTTATTGGCTTCTAATGTCGTTTGACTATACGTATTGCGATCAAGCTGATTACATCTTTATTTTTATATTTATTTTTTCTCCACCAACTAAAGTGGAGGGGCTACTAAAAACACCAGCCCCCTTTTATTAATATCTACTACTCATGTAACAATTTTAAGAACTCATCAAAATTATTAGCTACATCATTAACAACCATAGAACTTGTTCCATCGTCAAAATCAACAAAGTCATCATGATAAACTAATACGATTTTAGGATTTGAAGTTTGAGAATCCTCTCGATAATCAAAACAAATATAATCACCATTTGCACATATTCCAAAAACAACTAGATCTTTTATACCATAATTTTCAAGGTCATTTACATTATCCTGATTACTTAAAATATCACCATCCAAATGATCAGATTTAAAACTTAAAAAGTTCAAATCCCGTTCATCTTCTTTATTATAAATATTTTTAAAATCAAAAATATTTTTCTCAAATCTCAAAGCATCATGATTTCGTATAAGATCAATATAATTGTTAGGAAAAAAATAACCTAATTCATTTTGGACCCTTTTAATCTCATCTAATGAGTTTTTACCATTATCTCTACGAATATCCATAAGTTACACCACTATTTACCATCTTTTAATGAATTTTGACCTGAATGGGGAACAGCTTTATTTGAATGAAATTCATTTGGCACCAATTGCATACTATTGGGTGACGACTGTGCATTATGATGCCATGTATAACCCTCAATTTTAGGTTCGCCTAAACGTAACTGTTCTAATTGATTTTTCGTAAATTTACTCTTAAAAAACCTCTAAAATTTTAGAGGTTTTTTAAATTAATCATTAAATTCATCCATACATGACTGTATTTCATAAATAAACTGCGTTTTAGCTTTACCTTTCTCATCTACAGTTAATATAAACTTTCTCCAATCACCACCTGTATGTGATTGCATTTCATCATGAAGTTTCTTACATAAATTTTCTAAAGTTGAAAAACCAAAGTCCTGTATACTAGCTAAATAACTCTGATTATCTTTGCAATAATCTAAGTGAAAATTTGCCCATCCCTCTTCAGGATTGAACTTATATTCAAAAATGAATGAATCATAATTCACGATACTATTGATATTTATATATTTAACAATATCATTTAAAATTTCAATCTGTTTGTTCATTTTATACCTCCACCAGCCTTATTCTCAAACATTACAGGATCTAGCTTTTTACCATCTATAGTAAACTCTACAAAGACTTTGTCTGGTCTTAATGAACTAGGATCATTTCTTGTAAACATAACCGTTGCTTTACCAATAGATTTACCATCTTTCTCGGCCTTTCTCACGATATTTTCAAAATATACCTTATAAGCTGAATTATTAAAATTTGAATTTTGTGGAAATAAATTATAAGCATCGCAAGTGCCGCCATAAACACATGCTTGGATATGCCCACCTACATCCCCCTCGTCACCTAATTTACCTAAATTTGTTTGACGAATATCACGTTTACCAGGATTTTTAAAATCTGGAGTAAAACTAATTTCCTCCACATATCCATGAGCATTAGTCTCAAAGTTAGTTCCATTTGACAACTCATATTTAGCATTTGGCTTTAAGTTATTCACTACTACACTTTCAGGATTTCCTTTTATTTTAGACTTTTCAAAGTCAACAGAGATTACCTCTTTGTTTTCACCTGTACCAACAGCCACAGTTGCACCTGCAACTTCAGTTTTCCCTAGACCACCATTCGTTTCTGGATTTCCGGTCATGGTAGTTGCTCCACCATTGACATCAGGTGTCCCAGCTACTGTGGCTGGTTTTGGTGTTACGTGATCATCAGCATTTTTAATGGCTTCTTCTAGGGCTTTAGCTGTTTCAGTTGTTGCTTTTTTACCAACTGCACCTATTCCAGCCCCTCCTAAAATTTCACCAGTGATCTGAAAATCAGACTTAGCCTCTTTTCCTGTATCTTTTTGCATTTGATACAGATCTTTTGTCGCTTGTTGTTTTTCAAGTGAAAGGTCTAACTCTGTTTTAATTTTTTGAGCGATTTCAGGTAAATTCTGTGAAATTTCTACAGCCTTATCTATCGCATTCTTCGTATTATCAATAGGATGCTCTAGGAAGTTAACTGTACCATTTGCCACATCCCAAGCCGTATTGAGTGTATCAGTTATCCCTGTTTTAATTCCGCTTCCAATACCAATAATCGCACCAGTTGTTTTATTAACTGTAGAGCCTAAACTTTCAACAGTACTAACTTCATTGTCTTGTATAGCACCATATTTTTGGATGAATTCTTTTTTATCATTATAATTGTTGTATGGAGATTTTGTATCTGTGCTTCCAGCTAATGTATTGGTTAGGAATATATCCTCTTTCTTAAAATCCTCTGGAGTTGCAGTAAAACCTTTACCCTCAGTATCAATGTAAGTTTTAGCCTTTTCTATTTCAGAATCAGTTAAATGACCTGCATATGTATCCTTAGTTGCTTGAACTTTAATAGTTGGTAATTGACCTTCTTTTTGTGCTCCTTTATCGTCGATAGTTATTGATAAATCACTATTCAAATCACTGACTGTGGTATTGGCTGTTTGTGCACGTAAATATTGATAACCTTCTTGATATTTTGATATTTCTGATTCAGATATACTCCGATCAATACTATTCTTCCATCCTTCATCGATATTATATAAAGCACCTCGCGTTAAGATTGTATTCGCATCTTCTTCACTTATTCCTTTTTCTTTTGCATATTCTTTTGCTAGCTTTTGAATGAGATCAACTTCTTCTCGATGCAACTGACGATTATTTGAATCGACATTTACTGCTGTGCCTACACTTGATGTGTTTAATCCAGCCGCAGTTCCTGCACCAAGTAGTGCCAAACTGCTTACACCGTTAACAACTGCCTCTGCACTATCAGTTTTCATTCCCTTGTCAGTCAAGGTTTTGACCATATTTTCTTGAATTTGATTTAGTGTCGGTGCTGCTGCTGCAATGCCAGTCGTTGTTAAAGCACCTTCTAGTGTACCCGTACTTAAAGCGCCAATGGCTGTATGCATCGCAACTCGATAAACACCACCTTCATCCCATTTTTTTGCTTCTGCTTCGTTCCCGAGTAGTCTTTGTTTAAAGGCCTGTTGTTGGGCATAGTCAGCAACAGCTTTTGGTGCATTTTCCCCAAATCTCTTTGTCACATCCATCTGCAAATTGATTTCACTTTGAACCTTATCTTCGTCAAAGTTATTTTTCAGCACACCACTGTTTTCTCGTGCTGTATCTGTCGTCACATTGGTCAAGATTTCTGACTTGATCTGCTCAGCGGTTTTACCCGTTAAAGCTTGCTGACCTTGTTCATCTCGAATGGTGATATTTGATGTATTGATACCGCTTTTGGTCACACTACTGTCTTTATCACTGTCTAAACCAAAGCCGATAGATTTACTTACACCTGTGATACTTGAAGTATGTGGATCAATTTTGTTTGGTGTAGAAAGTACAGTATCAGGCGCTTTACCACCTTTTTCATCACTTTTTCCTGCATTAAAACCTGCACCTAAACTGATACCTTTGGCATCATATTCACTCACATTACGAATATCTGAATGAGTCAGCGTGCTTGTATCTAGACTATTGTTCTTTAATTTTTCGGCAGCCTGTGTAGATGTGATGATTGCACCTTTTAAATCTGTGTTTTTATTTACCTTGATTTGGTAACCATCATCACCAGCAAATACTCCAGACTGTTCATTCACTGAGGCGTAATTGGCATCAACGTTAGATTTACTAAAACTTCCAGAAACACTACCGCCACTAAAGCCTACACTCACTTGCCCTGAAATATTTTGTTGTTTGCTTTTATACGAGGCTTTGTCCTGCAAACTTTCTATGTTCAGTTCATTGGCATCAATCTGTACACCTTTACCTTGTACCTGACCACCGATAATATTGGTTGCATTTCCACTACTGATCGTGGTTGAACTATCTTTAGAACCCACGTGACTATTAACATAGCTCGTATCTGTTCCACTGCCTTTACCTTTGCCTAAATTTCCTCCAGCAGTGATCCCAAAGCCTGTTTGATTACTTACAGTTACACCAGCATTCCAACCTGCGCTCTTGTTACCCGATTCTTCAGTAGCCTTTTGTTCAGCAGCTTTAATATTGACATCATGATCTGCTGCCAGATTTGTTCCTTTCATACCAACAACATCTGAACCAATGATATTAATATTGGATTTGTCTCCTGCACCTGTGGCAACAATGTTGGTTTTTCCACCCGCATAAACTTGGCTTTGACTAGCAGTCGTGCTTTGTGTTCGACTAAATTCTGTATTTTTCTGTTCGCCGTAGGTCAGACTAACTCCAACTTCTACGCCCCCATTGAGCTGACTTGCATCCGATAATGCACCTTGTAACTTTCCTAAAGACTGCCCAGCTTTGTATGCATCAAATCCTGCGTTGGCTGCTGCCATGGCATTCACACGATCATTTTTGCTTTGACCAACATGTTTTGTAGAATCCATTACTGATTGTACGGCAGTGACAATTGGAACATTCACAGCAAGCGTTAAGCCTTTTTGTTCCATTTCATGTTTATAATCACTGGTACTTTGTTCTTTAGCAGCCTCGATATTGACTTGTTGTGCCAATATATTCACATCACTCTGTTGTGATGAAACCGTACTTCCTGTTTGTTGATATGTTTTTCCTGCAATGATATTGGTATTGCCATTTAAGCTTCCGACTATTGAACCAGTGTTGGTATACTTAGTTTGCTCCTGTTCTGTGCGCTCTTTTTTTGAACCAATACTAAAACCAATACCACCACTCGACATCAATCCAGATTTCTTAACTTTTTTATCGTCATAATTTAAATAGCTATTTTCAGCACCTACAATACTGACATTTTCTTTGGCCTGAATTTGCGTTAATTCATCTGAAATTATTTCACTGCCTTGTATCTTGATATTTTTAGCATCTAAAATGACTTGCTTACCATCAACAGTACTGGCTATGCCCTCATCTGACTTATCTTTTCGGTAAGTTTGGGTTGTTTTACTACTTAAAAAGCTCTTTTTCTTCACTTCATCTGCATGTTCAACTGTACTACGAGCACGCCCTTCTTGAATATTGAGTTGTTCATCAGCACTTAAAGTCGTCCGACCTAGCACACTACTGACCTGAGAAGCTGTAATATCAATATTTTTCCCAGTCAGGGTTAAGTCGCCTTTTGCAACGATTTGATTACCTATATCTTGTTGCGTTGTACTAAAGTCATAATTTTTATTATTTTTATAACTATTGTTAATCCGCTCTGTTTGTAATGTCGCTAAATTTACATCCCCTTGCGTTTGTAGAATGGTTGAACCATTGCTATTTAAAATTTCTGCGCCTTTCAATGTGGTATTACCAGCCACTTTGATATTTAAAGTCTTCTTTAAATTATCACTACCTTCCACTAAGCTAGTCTGGTTATTACCCACATAGATCCCTGCTTTGCGATCTATAGCGGTAAAACCATAATTACTCCGGCCTTTTTGTTTATTATTACTGGTCAATGTACTATTTACATTTAAATTTCCGCCAATATCAAAAGATGCTGCTTCTTTTGCAACAATCTGACTGCCAATATTGTTTAAATCATTTTGCGTTTTAATCCCAACACGATTGGCTTCCATTCGTCCAGCCAATTGGTTGACATTATTTGCATTGATGATGAGTGCTTCACGTCCAGCGATCGTCGCTTGATTAAGCACATCACCGTTCATATTCAGTTGCACTTGATCAGCACTGATCAAAGTACCATCACCTTTTAAATCACCAGGTCTTGCTCGAACATAAACTTGTGGAACCAATACTTTACTACTTGTCCCATCTGCCAATGTGATGGTTTTTTCTTCTAACCACACAATATCACTGGTGAGCTGTGCAATCTGGGCAGCAGTTAAAGCAATTCCAGGACGTAAATTATAACTTTTAGCAAAGGTTAAGCCGTTGTTCATTAAAGCTTTATATTGCTCTTCATCACTACCATAACCAGATAAAAAACGATGCCCTGTCAACTGTGCAATTTGATCTTGCACCAAACGTTGCTCATAAAAACCATCGCCTAGTCGTTTTTGTTGATTTGCTGGATCTAAACCAAGTGCACTCAGCATGTAATCGGATGATAGCCATTTTTTATATTGGCTAAATGCTGGATCAGTTTCTACCAAATACTGCGCTTGGCTATCTTTGGTTGTGCTATACAACGCATTACTTGGCAAGATAATTGTCTTTTGTTCTACACTACGCACTTCATAGTCAGATGCTTTGTCTACCCCAGACACCTGCTTGTCTAAAGCATTTAGCTGTTGAGCTGAATCAACTTTTTGATTTTCAGTTGGTTGGACTTGCTGTTGTGAACCATTCGGATCAAGCTCACCAATCTGCTGATTTTGTGCATTTTCTGATTGTTTAACGTTGACCTGTTGTCCAGCATCCACTGCAACTTGCTTTTGTTGAGCCTGTTGTTTTTCATATTCAAGTGCTTGCGCTTGTTTGGAACCTGTTACATCCACTTGAACAGTGTCATTGGTCTTGTCTTTAATCTCTGTCGTTGGAACAGCAATAACTTTATTGCCACCATAAAGGCCACTTAACTGATATGGCTCTGTCTCATCAGCAGGCGTATAGGCCATTGAACTCTTTCGACCAGAATCATAAAACCATTTTTTTGGATTTTTAAATTGAATGAGTTTATTTGCTAAATAGGCTTTGTTATCAATATCAGTTCCTTCTACCTTTAATACGCCTGCTGCAAGTATTTGGCTCTGATCATTTACGATATGATCAGATTGAAGCAACATATTGCCCCCACTCAATATTTGCCCAGGGGTACTGGTTAATACTTCGGGAACATAGGTTTCTTTATCATATTCAAAAATATTATAGGTACGTAAACGTCGCCCATCACTTAACACAAGCCAGTAAAAACCACCGTCTCTCTCCAGCTCAACAAGCAAATCTGCAACATCAACCCCAGGATGTCGATTATCCTCATAACTATGTACAAATTTGGAAGACTCTAATACTTGATGTACTGAAAAATTATCATTTAAATTTTGAATTTCTTTTGCAGTGAGTCGCATATTGCCTTGAGACTCAATGGTTGCACTACGATTATTAATCAGTTGGGCTTGACCTTGTGCTTGATAATTACCATCCAGTGAGCCCCCAACATTTAATTGCCCCATACTCAATATCCAAGCATTGTCTTTTGAGTCACTATTGATCAAACCTCCTGCTTGGTTATTTAAAATATCAATCCCTAAATCAATATCTCCACGTGAAGCAATAACTGCGCCTGAGGAAGGACTAGCAGAGCACTGCTCTGTCCCGACGCAAGAGCCGTTCGATTTGTTATTTAAGGTCTGTGCTTGTATAGCAATATGATCACCATAAATTTTAGCACCATCATTCCAGACTAAGTTTGCTTTTAAGTGGGTTAACTCACCATTAATTAAACCTTGATTATGTAGCACATCGTTGGCGATTAAATGCGTTTCAATACTGCTAATACTCGCCCCAGTTTGATTTAAAATATTCTGAGCATTTACAGTAAGGCCTTTACCTGTACTTAGGACAGATTGATTGATGAAATCGTGTTCGCTATCGATCTTGAGTAAACCATTGGCACTCAGCTCATCACCTTGCTGATGTGTATAACTTT
The DNA here is from genome assembly GCF_058242925.1 of Acinetobacter sp. LipI_19. Lineage (NCBI taxonomy): Bacteria > Pseudomonadati > Pseudomonadota > Gammaproteobacteria > Moraxellales > Moraxellaceae > Acinetobacter > Acinetobacter sp. LipI_19. Next base: position 714,373 of record NZ_JBZAYK010000001.1, on the reverse strand, counting down.
GCTTTAAATTCAATTCAGCATCACCAAGGCTAATGATTTTACCTTGATTGATTAAATTGTTCGCACTGATTGCTAACCGATTTTGCGCGATGAGTTCCCCTTGAGTATTCTTAATATTTAAGGTTTTTTGAGAATCGCCAATCAATAATGTCCCTAGGCTGGTCACACTGCCTTGTTGATTATCAAAGTTCTGCTGAATCAAAAGTGATGCATCTTTGCTTGCTCTAATTCCACCAGATTGGTTATTTAACTCACGTGCATTTAATTGGATATTTTGAGCATCTAAACCACCCAAAATCGTATCATCTAAATTTTGTCGATTGTCGATCACTTGCGCTTGGATTGATAAATCCTCAGCAGCAACAATATGACTGCCTTGACCACTGTTGTTCAATTGGTCGGTATAAATTTGAATATTTTTTAATGCTTGAATTTGACCTTGGTTATTCAGCACCCCACCTGACTGTTGTTGAGCAATTGTTAGATTGCCTTGACTATTGATTTGTCCTTTTTGATTGGATAATTGCTGTGCGCTGATTTCTACATCATCTGCTGAAGCAAGAATGCCGTTATCATTTAATAACTGTTGGACATGGGTTAAATTAAGTTTTCCTTGGCTGAGTATTCCACCACGAGCACCAGAATTTTGATTCATCAAATCATGCTGATTGGTATCGATGCTTAATTCAGAATTAGATTGGATCAAACCTGAATTATTATTAAGCAAGCCAGTTTTTAGCAAAATTTGATCTGCTAAAATTTTACCTGATTCATTATTCAATGTTTGTAATTGACTGTCTAAATTCAATTTTTCTAACGATGAGATTTGCCCTAAGCGATTATCAATCCCTTGAGCAACAACATTTAATCCTTTACTTGCAAATAATTCGCCCTGATGATTATTCAATGCACCTTGTACAGTTAAATCTGCGCGTCCCTGTTCTGATTGAATAATACCTTGCTCATTATTTAAATCTGTACTGTTTATCTGTAGATCTTTTTGTGCAGCGATTATACCTTGCTGATTTTGAATTGCTGACTGTGCCAACAGTTGTAGTTGATCTTGGCTATAAATTGTTCCAGATTGATTATCTAAAGTGTTTGTTTCAATCTTGGTTTTTAAAACACTCTGTATTTTACCTTTTTGATTATTGATTTGCTGTGCTTTTAAATTTGCTTCTTGTTGTGCAAATATTTCACCTGACAGATTACTCAGCTCATTGTTTACAGATAAATTTAACGAACCTTGTTCTGCTCTGATTTTACCCAAATCATTAAGCAATGACTGTGAGGTTAAATCAATCTGTTTAGACGCAATAACCCCTGAAGTATTATTCACTTGACCAGTGGCTACAATCTTAGACTGGTCTTGTGCATAAATCACACCAAGATGATTGTCTAATGTAGCGGTATTTAGGTGTAATTTTTGACCCGCTACAGCTTTACCTTCAACATTATTCCAATGACCACTATTCATTGTTAAGTCTTGCGCGGCTGAAATCTCGCCTTTGATATTGCTTAATTCGTTGGCAATATCGAGCTGCATTGCAGAATGCTGTGCAATTAATTTACCAGCATTATTTGATAATGAAGCTGCATTTAAATTAAATCCTTGGTTAGCCGCGATCACACCATCTTGATTGTTAATATGCGCTAAAGCATTTAATTTTAATTGACCATCTGCATAGAGTGTACCAGCAGTATTATCCAAAGATTGAACGGTTAAATCAGCATGTTGACCTGCTTGAATTTGTCCATTTTGAGAAGATAGATCCTGTGCAGTGATCGCAACATTTTTTGCTGCCACAATAATGCCTGAATCATTGTTTAAATTTTGCTGAGTAATAATATTTAAATGTTGTTTTTCAGAGCGTATTTGCCCTGAAGTATTATCTAATGATTGAGCATTAACTGAGATATTGTTATTGGCAGCAATTGTACCAGACTGATTTTCAATTTCCCCGTCTACATCTAAGTTTAAGCCTTGATTAGAAAAAATTGTTCCAGATGCATTGTTTAAACTTAGACTTTGAATACTGATATCTTGATTAGACAGCAGTTTTCCACGTTGATTATCCAGCGCTCCACTGGTACTGAGATCAAGATTTGACTGTTCGGATTGAACTGTACCCTCTGTATTATTTAATGATTGTGCCTTTACGTATACCGCTTGTTTGGCTGCTAAGATACCTTGCTGATTATTAATGCCATGTTTTGCAATGATACTAAGCGAATCGTCTGTATATACAGTACCTTGTGTATTGTTGATATCATCAGCTTTTATCCCAAGTTGTTTATCTACAAGAAGCTTAGCTGCACTGTTATTCAGTTGAGTAACATTCAGCTGAGCGCTACCAGCAGCACTAATCACACCTGAGGTATTATTCAATGTTTGTGCAACATTCACTTTCAACTGCCCATTGGCATCACTTTGAAGCAATTTCCCTTGTTGATGGCTCAGTTCAGTTGCATTCAAATCAATATTTTGTGCAGATGTAAGCGCTTGATCTAAATTGGTAATGCCTAGATCGAGTTGTAGATGGCTGTTACTTTGGATTTTGCCTTGTTGCCCTTGCAGATTTTGTGCTGTGATTTTTAGCTGTTGATCACCCGCATGTAAAATCTCACCTGCAACAGAGTTCAATGCATTGGTCTTGATTTCTGTACCTGTAGCATTACTGATGATCTGTCCAGCATTGTTATCAATCTGATTTGCGACATCCAGAATAAAGTCATTTTTACCTGTGTGTTGAATTAAACCTTGGTTGTTATTGAGTTGTACTGTATTGAGATTAACTTGCCCCGCACTGTATTGCCCTTTTTCATTCTGAATGCTTTGTGTTGCAGTTAAATCCAGTTGCTCATCTGCAATAATTTTTGCATTGTTGGTATTCAGTTGGGTTGTAGCAATGTTTATATTTTTGGCTTGGCTTTCACTTTGACTTAAGTCTGCTGTTTGAGCTGCTTTAATTTGCAACTCAGCACCTGCCAAAATTTTCCCTGCCAGCTGAACCTGTTGCGCATCAATATTCAGTGTGGCATCTGTATTGCTTAGTTTCCCGTCTTGATCAAGACCTGCGATCCATACTGCATTTTTATCACTGACAATGGCATTTGCTTGAACCTTGATTTTGTTCTGTGCTGCCAATTGACCATGCTGTTGTAACTGATTCACTGTTAAATCAGCCGTATTGCCTGCATAGATTTGCCCAGTACTTTGTAATTGCTGGGCATTCAATTTTAGATTTTGCCCAGCAATCAGATTCCCTGCTGAAGCTTGCGTCGTACCATTATCAATTTGATCAATATTGATGTTTAGATCTGCTGTTTTGGATTGAATTGTACCCTGTTGATTGTTTAAACTCTGACCCGTCAGGTGTACATTCTGTGCTGAAATCTCCCCTTTACGATTGTCTAAAGTTTGAATAGACAGCTTGGCATCCGCATTGACTGAACCGATGATGCCTCGGGTATTATTGGTGTTCGCAGAATTTAGAGTTAATGCATCCGCAGCAAGTATTTGACCTTGGCGATTATCAATCTCAGCTGAATTTAAATTGAATGTCTTGGCGCTTTGTAAACGGCCTTGATTGTTATTGAGTTGCTGTGCAGTTAAATCAAAGCTTTGATTGGCACTAATGACACCTTTTTGATTATCCACCTGTTGTGCAGTGATATTCACCACATTCGCAGTGAGTTTACCTTGTTGGTTGTCAAAGTATTGCCCATTAAATTGCAATTCAGGCAGTTGAATTTCACCACCATTGTTTTTAATACTGCCTTCAACTCTAAGATTGATTTCAGCATTGTTGACAATTGCACCTTCTACATTGGCAATATCTTGAGCAATCTGAATATTTCCTGCTTGGAAAACCTTGGGTGTTAAATCTGTAGGTGCAACTTCAACCGTACTTGAGTCTTGCGCTGAAGACTGTTGCTCAGGATCAGTCACACTTGGCGATATGGTTCCACCTGGTGTTTGCCCTGTCCCACTAGGATCGACGGTTGCCTGACCAATTAAGCCCTGAGTATTGTCTAAGTTTTTTGCAGCAATGTTGAGTTGTTGCTGACCTGTTTGCTCGATTTTACCTTTGTTATTGGCTAAGTTTTGCGCAGTAAAATCAATTCGTCCCGCGTTGATCACTCCCTCATTATTATCAATCTTGCCTTGAGCATTGAGTTTAATTTCATCACGAGTCGCAATCAGCCCAGTGTTTTGAATATTGTCGGCTTGAATCTGTATTTGTTGTTGTGTACTACTGATATTACCGCTGTTTTTTACATTGCTTGCCTGAATTAGAATTTGATCTTTATTGGCAATCATATTGCCTGTATTGGTTAAGTCACCATTGGCATTTAAATGCATTTGACCTGTCGTAGCATTGAGTGACCCTGCATTACGTACCCCTAAACCTTTTTCAGTACCGACCAAATAGATTTTTCCAGCATACATCCCACCTAATTTTCCAACATCAAGGGCAAAGCTCGGTGTAGGTGAAGATGGGGTACTTGTTGTTGCACTAATTTTTGCTGAGTTTGGATCTTGAACATTGATGTCGTTTTGACCCAACACGGTTTTTAGCTCATTGGCATATAGACCCGCATTGACATTTAAAGCACGTGCATAAATATCGGTATAAGGGGTTAAGCTTCCATTTAAGCCTTTCCCTTCAATCGTAACTTGCCCTTCACGTACTCGGAATGAATCAAGATAACCTTGATGCATTACTGCTTGACCCGTGGTTAAGGTAAAACGATCTGCGTTAATCACCCCACAGCCATCACAGACCAAACCAGATGGGTTGGCAATCACCACTTGCGCTTGTTTACCCGCAACCTCCAAATAGCCCTTTAATTGACTCGGATTACTGCTGTTCACTTCATTCAGGATGACCTTGGCTTCACCTTTGGCGAGCCATGGATTACCTTGTACCCAGCCACCCAATTGGGTTTGGGTATTATTTCGTGCGTTATTTAGAATCGCACCTTCCTGCCCCACATCAAACTGGGTATAGGTATTGCGAGAGACACCACCGGCACTTGGGGTTTGAATATTGACTTGGGTCAAGCCATTGCTGCTGTTGAGAATGGTGGCTTGTTGTGAGTTTGGTGCTGATCGATCTGCCACAATTTGACTTTCAGCAATCGTCGCCATCGGCAAGGTGTAAATTGCTGCACCCAATAGGCTCACCACAGCAAAATTAACAGGATTGAGTTTTTTATAAGTGATTGAAGATGCTCCCGTGACATCCACTATTTCGATTTCACCAACAGCATGTGATTGCCCCGCTGTTTTGGTACGGCTTTTTACAATCTCAGCAACCGCAATAAACATGCCACGTGCTTGGCTAAAAATAACGCGATAACGATTCTTATTCATAATGTTTTACCTAAATGTTTTAATATTTTTTCAAGATTGAATGTTGCATATGGACATTGAATGTAATGGATTAATACATCCAGTTCAGGCTAAATCCTGTCGTCACATTGTCTGTTTTAAAGTGGTCTGGTTTTTTTAACGGCGTCCCAACAAAAACGTCATAATTGACCGATTTTAAGACTTGCCCACGTAATCCAAAGGCAGCACCCATTAAACTTGTTCCCAGCAATGGATTTGGCTCATGTGCGGTTTTACCCCCCACTTCACCATAGTCAATTCCGGTGTACCATTGCATCGGAAGCTTAAACATCGAGCCACTGATTTCATTACGGACTAAAAATCCATTATCTGCCAATAAGGTCTGTTCACCATCAAACCCTCTTACCGTATAGCGATTCCCAATCGAGAATCGATCTTGAGGGGTCAATGGTTTTTTACTGTACTGTGTTCGCCATTCAGCAAGATACTGTAGCGATTGATTGCCGACTTTAAATGGCACTTGCAGACCGGCATTCGCTTGTAAAATACCGACATGGGTATAGGCTTCGCCAAACTCTTCTTCAGGTGCATGCATTGCATTAAATGCACCTGTGCCTCTTTTATAGGTTAAATTGCCTGTTAATGTCGCATTGGCTAGATATTCTATATGATCCAAACTGGCTTTCCAGCCGCCGGTTTTTCGACGTTGTACTTCAATTTCTACATCATTGATAAAGTTTTGTGATTCCCGATACCAGCCTCCTACACTGGCTGTAGTTTTTCGTTTGGCATCACGATAAAGTACCCGAGATAAATCAGCCCCGATCAGTTTGCTTTTGCCGCTATAGTTATAGCTTTGGCTATCACCTGCAACCGTTTGGTTATAATCAGACTGACTATAACTGGTGCTAAGTAACCAATATTTGAGTGGAATGCTATAACTTAAGTAATAGCCATCTGTACCTCGTTTACCTTGATCTCCTCCGCCCAAATCATGGTTATAACTACCATAAAACAGGTCATTTGCAGTAAACAGATGGTCTAAAGATAAGGTTGCTGTACCTTGATACTTCCCAGTTGAATCTGAGCCTGCATCATCAACACCTAAATGAATCCGGTAGGGTTTTGTTTGTTGCCATGCCAGTTCTAAATCACTATAGCCAGGTTGATTACGTTGTTCTGAGGGCTTGATTTTAAAGTCTGCCTCAACAGTCGGCACACGTTTAAAGTTTTCTAAGCCTTGTTCAATATCCCGAATATTTAAAATATCCCCAGAGCGAACAGGCAAGGCATTAAATTTATGAGCACGCTTTGACGTTCCTTGAACAAATTGAATTTGATCTACTTTCCCAGCAATCACTTGTAGTTTAATCTCGCCCGAAGCAATATTTTGTTGAGGGAGCAGCATGCGGGTGGTGACATAACCATGACTAATAATACTGTTTTGAATCAGATCTAAGGCTTGGTTTAAGCCTTGTACCCCAATACATCGGCCAATGAGATTATGTTCACCTTGCGTGACAGAGCGCATAGCAAAAGTAAATTGATGCGCATCCTCTCCCATCAACACAAATTTTTTAATTTCAAAACATACATCTTCACTGTTTGATTTTAGATAGTGCAGTTGTGTTTGGGTTTGAAGTTGTTTTTCTAATCCCGTTTGCACTATAGCTTCGGGCTGTAATTGCTTTTGTAATGCTTCATCACGTTGTTTCTGGCGCTGAACAGCATCTAATTCTAACTCTGGACGCGGCTGTGGTTCTGCAGCTTGTATTGTTGTTGCTAAAATCGTAAAAAAAATACTCAAAGTAAGTTTATTAAATTTAAAATTATTCATGTCAATAGTGATTGTGATGAGTTTCACATTTAATTATGTTTAAATTATTACGTTTTGTAAATAGGACGCCGTGTATAATTCTAATCAATTTCAATAATAAAAATTAAGAATATAATTTCTAAATAAAAATATATATAAATTCAATATTTTAAATAAAATAAAGAGTGCTCTTTTTGGATTTTAAATTAATCCAACACTTGTCCAATCGAATAATAGGCTTGAGCAATAGGAGTTAACATATCATCAACCTGATACTACTGAATCGCATAATCACCCGTTTTCTAACCATCAAATAGAACATAACTCACCCAGTTTTGATCACTTTGAGGATTTACAGGCTGAAGCGTAAATAATTATACTTATTCACTCATTTCACAAAACCTGATCAATTTTCGATAGTTTCCCTAATGTATCGAAGTAAGCAATGATTAGTTGATTCTTATAAACTTCCGACATGTGCACAGACTGTGAGTTATTATTTTGATTTCTAGATAAAATGAGTTTACCTTATATATCTTCTTTAGAAACACTAGCTTCACTCGTGAGTACTTCTAATAGCCTTTCTGAAAACTGTTTTTTATTTTGAATAGAACTAAAATTGTTTAAAGGAAATGCTTTCGACAAATAGTGTGCAACCTCCTGATTAGGCATTTGCTTGAGTACCATTTTTATTTTATCTATTGTTGCTTGGGATAAAATATGCCCATTCGGTTGTGATATCAATGCATTAAATTAATCATCATGACTGTTTGGAATTGGTTTATTTATATTTTCACTTAATATTTTAGAATCAATTTCATTGTATGGCTGAGACGGATTATTTAATCCTTTATCAAAGTTCTTCAAAGCGATTCCATAGCATGAAACAAAATAGAATTGGCCAACAAGAATTACCTTAAAATTCATTTTATAAAGCACACAGATAATTTATGTTATTAATAAGAAAATTAGAAATAGAAAAATTGCTTCCACTATCAATCACATACTATTTAGTAAAGCCTGTACTAGTGAATGATTTAAAACTTGATGTGGATGCACAAACAGCTGTTTTTGCATCAGCAGAGATTTTCACCAAACACCGACCTATTGTAATTTAAATAAGTTTTCAAATTGTCTAATGTTAAATAGCTTCCCCCTGATTTCTGGCCGATTGCAACTACAGACACATATAAATTCGAAAGCGCATAATCTATTGCTTAGTGTTTAACTTCACGACTAAAGCATTTAGCCATTTTTACATCTCCAAAGTTAATATTGCATTAGCTTTAAAGCGACTATATGTCCATTTTTTCGTTTAGGATCAATCCACAGCCCCTGAGTCACTAATTGGGATTTTTTATTTGATGAACGTCATTTTATGAGCTTGTAGAAATTTAAACTAAATGAGTGACTATTCCTACAATGCCCTAAATACACCCAATTAATGTCATCTAATCTAAAATTTTATGTGAGTTACAGTGTGAGAAAAAAATACACATAAAAAAAAGCCCTTGTAAAAACAAGGGCCTTTTAAAATATTTGGCGGAAGTGGTGTCCGTATAACACTTGTTTTATGCAGTCCAAACCAATCCAATATAAATTTATTTTTCAACAATTTAAAATAAAACCATTCCAACTACGTCTTGCCTAATCCGACCATTTCCAATATTCTATGTGGGTTATTATGTGGGACAGGAATAACCCTATGCCTAAGAAAGCCAAAGAACTCTCTGCACTCAGTGTAGCAAAAATCAAAGAAAATGGTAGGCATGCTGTCGGCGGTGTAGATGGCTTGCATCTACGTATTGTGAATGATTCTCGCGCTTGGGTTTTACGTGTTGTTGTTGGGCAGCGCTTTGATGAAAATGGTAAACAACGAGTCCATCGCCGTGATATTGGTTTAGGTTCTTATCCAGAAGTGTCACTCGCTGAAGCAAGAACTAAAGCTCAAGAAATGAAAGCTCAAATCCGAAAAGGAATTGATCCTATTCAGCAAAAGCAAGATCAGCTTCAAGCTTTACGTATTCAAAAACTTCGAGATCGTACTTTTCGTGAATTTGCTCAGATTGTGATTGCTAATAAATCACGTGAGTTAAAAAACCAAAAACATATTGCTCAATGGTCAACTACATTAGAAACTTATATTTATCCAATTTTAGGTGACCGTGTAATTAGTTCTATTAGTAAAGTTGATATTGCCAAGGCATTAGAACCGATCTGGGCTGAGAAGAACGAAACAGCTAAACGTATTCGTGGTCGTATTGAAACCATTTTTGATTATGCCAAAGCCATGGAATATTTTGAAGGTGATAACCCCGCTGAATGGAAAGGTAACTTAGAACCTATTCTAGGTAATTTAAAACAGATATCACGCCCTCACCCTTCTTTACCTTATGATCAGGTAGCAGAATTTGTTCAGCACCTTCGTCAGAAAGATGGCATTTCACCCAAAGCTTTAGAATTTGCAATTTTAACGGCATGTCGATCTGGTGAAATTTTTGGAGCCAAATGGCAAGAAATTGATTTTGGATCTAAAGTTTGGACTATTCCAAAAGAGCGGATGAAAGCAGACAAAGAACATCGTGTTCCACTTTCAGAACCAGCAACTGAGTTATTGAAATCTATTCAGACTAATACAAAATCACAAGGCTATATTTTCCCTGCACCTCGTGGTGGTGAAATGCTATCTGATATGTCTTTAACGACATTAATCAAAAGAATGCATGTCCAAAAGTTAGAAGAAAATGGCTTAGGCTATATAGACCCTAAACAAAATCGAGTAATCACTACACACGGCTTCCGTTCTACTTTCCGCGACTGGTCAGCTGACAAAACCAACTACCCACGTGAAGTTTGTGAGCATGTACTCGTACATAAGCTACCTGATGAAGTAGAAGCTGCTTATTTACGCGGAGCTTATTTGGAAAAGCGTAAAAGTCTAATGGCTGATTGGGCTGAGCTCTGTAGTACACACTTTAACTAGACAGCAAAAAAGAATACTTCTGCCATCTAAGGCAGAAGCATCAATTTTATTAATAATCATCTAACTTAAAAATTAGCTTAAACAAAATAATTTACAAGCCCCAATTCATATTTGACATTTATCTTTATTTCAACAGCTATTTTCTGTGATTTTTTATCTTTTTCAACACTACGACTGATATAGTTTTGAGACCATAAAAATGAAATGATGATCATCAAAAGACAAGTCAAAACATAAATTAAATTATTTTTAGTTCGCCATTTTTTTAAATACCAATATAAAAATAGCAGAATATGCAATACAGGGATAAAGCTTAATATAAATGCAGCTGCTACCCATACAACCGCCCTACCGACTGTTACATCAGCAAATGTAATGGTTGAGTTGAGCACTTTGATTAAAAAAATCAACCATATGATTGCTAGTAAAGACCAAGAACCAAGATAAAGGATGAGAAAAAAATTCTTCTTCACTAATTGACTACTCCAAACCTTCATTTTTGATCCTTTTAGCGAGTTCAGCCCAGCGCCGTGGAGAATCTGGAATCACATGCGCGTAATAAAAATGCCCTTCCGCCTTACCGTTATTCATTTGAACTCCAAGTTTAAACGAGTTTTCAGCAAGTTCATAAAAACTCATCCCAGCATAAATAGGATCGCCATATTGGGTTAAATCAATAATGGTCAGTTTTTTGATATTTTTATGCTTTCTTAACATGGCTAAAAAGTCAGCATCTATAGGAGAGCCGATTAACACCAAATGGTCAACCACATAGCCAAGGTTTGCATAAGACTTGGCAGTTTGTGCTGCAAGCATTGAACCGTAAGAATAGCCAATTAAATTAAACTGTTTGGCAGATTGGGTTGAAGCTGGTGGATAAACACGCCAGTTGTCAGTACCATCATCATTTTTGATCATTACACCTGTACGTGCAGCATCTATTAGTGTGCCTATAGTACCCGGCAGATTTTTCGTTGCAGTATTACTCAACCCCGACCATATATAGTGGATTCCTGCATCTATAAATGCTTGAGTCATTGGCTTTAAATATGGTCCATCTAAACCCGCACCTCCCCAAAATACTGTACCACGTGGCTTATTTATAGGGATTATAGTTTTAGTGCCTGAGTCTGACTTTAATACCAGTGTACTGCTACCAGTGCCTACAATAATCGGTATCATTTGGGTTGTTCCTCGTAATTTTCAGGATAAACCTCTATCAATACCTCTAACATTTCAGATGCTGTCATTAATTGGGTTTGCCCTTGGCTATCGGTTTTCCCTGTAATTGTTACACCATCCATGATTATTTTATAAAATCGATCTGCAAGCGGAATCTGGGTAAACTCATCGACCAATACAAATTGATGTTCATAGGTCTTGTCGGAAACACGACTTTGCGCAATGACATGATTGGTATTTGATTTGGTTAATTTTCCACTTGAACCTTTATCAACAAGATCAACTGATTGGGTTGCCATCACAATATGGTTACCAGGGCAACCACATTTCACTTTGCACCCATGATAAGCAACGCCGACACTGCTACAAAATTGAAGATCACTTGCTTGTATAACAGTCCCCATAGCTTTACACGCTGGGCAAAAAAACTTATCTCCCAATACAATGATATTTTTACCATTTGATTTACGTGCCGTTTGAGAAGCAATCATACGTCCCCCTGTCGTGGTCAAATCACCTTCTAAAATAATCGGTTGTGACATTTAAGTTGACTCTCCTTGGCTGGTAGACCCATCAATACAGTGTTTTGGAGATGTAACCATCCAACAGTATCCAAATTGACTTTCTGTATTATGGATCAACAAAGTATTTTTTTTGTTTTCAGCCGAATTCATAATTGCAAGGCTTAATGATAGGCCTGAAACCATTGCAGCAGTATCGTTGAGGATTGGGCTGATAGAGACAAATTGATCATCTTCAATCTGAAAATGATCAGATACGGACATCAAGTCAGCCAAAGATTTGCTATGTGTTACAGCATGATCCGTAAATACGATTTCATCATCACCCAAAACTTTATCATTTTTTTGAAAATTATATGCTTGCTGAAGTTGCTCAATCGCTTGAATGAGATTTAAAGTCTCAGCACTTTGATGCGGTTTATACATCAACGGTATCGTAATATTAGCAATCGGTTCTATATCCGTGGTGCCTTGCTGATCCGAGAACAGCACTGCAAAACCACCCTCTGAGGGTTGTACCGCTTTTTGTTGTTGATTGAATTTAACATCAAGATGAAGTTGATCGATCCATGAGTCTGCCCCCATGATTAAAAGGAGTTGTGGGCTACTTACATGATCAATATCCAAATGCTCCATTACAGCATTATGGATAATGAGCTGAGTGCCTTCACTGCTTTCGACATGAGTCATAAAATAATCAACATCATGTTGTTCATTAATACCCATCAAATTTAAATGTTGTTTTAAAAGATCAAATAATATATCCCTTTCAACTTCTGAGATATGACTTGGTAATATATAAACTATTTTTAAGCTAGGGTGAGGACGATATACAGTAGGAAGTTCTTCTGACACTGTCTTTTTAGTTTGTGAGACCCATTCTGGATGCAGTCTGGCTTGCTGATTCTTCGCCTTATCACGTTCCTCTTGATTGGAATTCAAATTTTTAATCTGAATACTTTGTATAACCAAAGCCAATTGTTTAAACAAATGCGTGGTCATCTGCTCTACGCGTTTTGCGCGATCTGTAAATAGTGGTCGAGCATGTAATGCTGAGTTTTCTTGATCATTCAATGATGAAAGAGATTCAATACGTCGACTCAAATAAGGATAACTTATCTGAAATTTTAACAATGGATCAGGCTCTGGCAATTTTTTATCATCGAGTTGCATCATAATTTGTGTCAAATTTTCGCCAAAAGGTGTGCTGACTGCTGTTGCCAAAACAGATATTTTTTGCCCGATATGCTTTATTTTTATTTCATCTTCAGTGCTGGGAGGAGATTCTTCAGTAATCTCTGAAACAACGGGGCCGTCTGGTTTTCGTTTAGCAAATGCAAACAACCGAGTAATCGCAAAAACACAAAATACAATAGCCAAAGGTAAACCAATAAGCTTATTGATGAGTATCGTTGAGGATACCTCGATTTCATTATTGTCTCGCCAGTAACTGATGATCACCCAATCACAAATGACCAAGACAATAATTGTAAAAATAATCCATCGTACACTTTTTGACATAATGCACCTTAGTTTTTACTTACCAATGCAGGGTCTTGATAACTTTCATCAATCGTGATTCCTTGCGCCTTAAGTTCAGCCTCGGTTTTTGCTCGTATTTGATTCATCTGTTTTTTGATACCAGGATATAACGATACCCAACGCGCCGCATTGATTGCCGATTTCTTTAAATCATCATCCTTAAAGTATGGTGCATAATATTCTTTTTCTGATTGGAATTTATAACTTACGTAATACGCCCCTGGTTGTTGCTGATCCATCTTAGTTTGATCACGCCGAACTGTAATCGACAAATAAATCCCATTGGCTTGCAACATCCAACGTGAACCATCTTTTAATTGCATCCATTCATCCAAGCTATATACATAATTTGGATCAAGCTCATAAAATTCCTTACTTGCATAAGCCAATGCATCTTTATCGTTCAATCTTGGATCAGATAAACTGATATAACGTTGCCAACCTGCTTGTTTTAAATCTTTAAAAATTGCCAACATGGCTAAACGTGCTTGGTCATGACTCATCGTACTGTCATTGCTTAAACCAGCATAAACACTATAACCTGTAATTAAATCATTACTATTTGCAACTGATGTTTGTACTCCAATCACATGATGTAAGGTAATGCTGTTTGGTCCATGCTCAATCACTACATCAATCGGATTTTTATCCCAATGCTGATTATAAAAAGTAGTCGTAGAGGTTGGTAAAGGATTATCTATATTTGCCTGTATACGAGCAGCAAATTGCGCTCCTGTTTCTTTGTTAAAGTACAAAGTTAAAGGATTTATATGGTTATTATTTCCGTTATTGGAGGGTGCGTACTGATTACTACACGCGATCAAGACAAGCACACCCAATAATAAACATTGTCGAAGCCAATACCTTAGCACTTGCATTCCTCCTTTTTCTTTAACAAAACCCCAGATCATAACGAATACCTTATTTTTTACTCACCAATGCTGGGTCTTGATAGCTTTCATCAATCGTGATTCCTTGCGCCTTAAGCTCAGCTTCGCGTTGCTCACGTATTTGATTCATTTGTTTTTTGATACCAGGATATAACGATACCCAGCGTGCAGCATTGATTGCCGATTTTTTTAAATCATCATCCTTAAAGTGTGGTGCATAGTATTCTTTTTCTGATTGAAATTTATAACTTACGTAATATGCCCCTGGTTGTTGCGGGTCCATTTTGCTTTGTTCTCTATACATTTGGATGGTTAAATAAATCCCATTGGCTTGTAACATCCAACGTGAACCATCTTCTAATTGCATCCATTCATCCAAGCTATATGCATAATCTGGATCAAGTTCATAAGTATGTGTACTTGCATACTTCAATGCATCTTTGCCAGTCAACCGTGGACCAGATAAGCTGATATAACGTTGCCAACCCGCTTGTTTTAAATCTTTAAAAATTGCCAACATGACCAAACGTGCTTGGTCATGACTCATCGTATCATCATTACTTAAACCAGCCGAAATATCATATTCTGAAATTAACTCACTAGGATTAGCAACTCCAGATAGCACCCCAATCACATAGTCTACGGCAATACTATTTGCACCATGCTCAATTTGAATCTTAATAGGGTTCTTATGCCAACGTAATTTATAAAATGTGGTACTAGATGTTGGTAAAGGATTCGATGATTCTGGTTGCGTACGCGCAACAAACTGTTCCCCCGTTTCTTTGTTAAAATATAAAGTTAAATCATTCATGCTTTTTTTATTTCCTTTATCATCTGATGAGAGCTGCTGGCTACATGCTATGCTCATTAGGCTACATAACAATAAACATAGCTTTATCACATTTCGTATGGTTTTCATTATGCTCTCTCTTTTACTCGTTCACAGTACATCACGACTGTCTTTATAGTCGACCCAAGCTGCGATGGTTCTTAACTCTTGCTCCATATAGACTTTATCACTGTCTTGTTTAGTACCTTGCATTAAACCATGGAATTGTTTAGCAGCATCACCAATCCAATCCATCCTACTCTTAAAGTTTTCCAGTATGGTGTCATCTGGAGCAATCGACTCCAACCGAGATTGATTGGTGTCACATGTATGTGAAAATACAACTTTTAAAGTTGGTGTCATCCACTTTATATATCGCGAACGTTGTGCGGCTACCCATTTAGAAAAATCAGGATCATCATAAATCAATGGCTGCAATATGTTGCCTTGTTCATGATTGGCAACTGCCATCAGATGATCAAATTGAATTGTCGGGCGTTCGGTTCGGCTCACTGTCTGTTCAAATTCTTGAACTTTCAACATACCTTTTTTAATATTATCGTTATATTTAAATCGTTTAACTGCTGATAATGCTTTATCCGCCCAAGGCAGTTTGTCCAACACTGCCTTGACCTGCGGCACGCATTGTTCAGAATCCCGTTTTGTTGCACAAACATTAAAACTCCGTGGGTAATTACTCCAATACCAATGCCAACATGCCACATCCATAAATAACCAAAAGTTTCCTTTAGCAAGCCCAGTATGCACCATACTGATCGAACTTATACCTATAACTCTTAAATCCTCTAATGAGCAGGCAACTGTTTTACTGGCAAAAGCTCCCAATGCCATCCAGTAGTAACGACCTTTGAGTTTAGGATTACCGCCAACCTCTGTTTCTAAATAAAAGCGCGCATAGGTCGCCGCAATTCTTCTTGCACGCGAACTATACATAGCAGTAAGAGCTATGTTATTACCTTTCTTGTCACACAATCGAGCATAAGCAAATTGTTGCGCCATCGACCATAAATGATCACAACTCAGAGAAACCTCTGTGCAGGAATCCTGCTTTTGATTGGTGATACTTGTATTACCCATATATTTTTTCTCAAGTCAAAATCAAATATTTATTCGGATGTTTCGTCATCTACCAGTTCATACCAAACTGGATCAAATTGAATTTGTTGTTCCGTTAGAGAAAATACTTTGTCAGAAAGACCTGTATCGGAAGTCTCTCCCAAAACATCTGTATCCATACCGGTAATTTTATAAGCCAAACCATGAATCACAGTGCCTGATGGATCGAGCAATTTAAAACTTTCATTGTAACTCAACACACTTTCGAAGCTGGGTAGAGGTAATTTTAATGTTGCTGCACCCAATGTATTAAACATTTGAGACTTCACTTCTACCAGTGCAGGACTACCGATCTCAATCGAGCCATCGGTCTTGATTTTGATATACCCACCACTCTTATTACCAAGTGTTATTTCATTTTGAACCGCTATGGTGACTGAACCTTGACTACTTGTAATGGAAATATCTTTCAAGGCAGCTACTTGTAATGCATCATTTTGCGCCTGTATCTGCACCTCACCTTGGTTGGCTAGAACCTTCATTCCGCCTTGCTGCGCATATAGGCTCATACCACTCAGACTATTGGCTGTGAATTGCCCCATGCTACTCAAATCAATTTGCTTATTCGCAACTATTGTTATGCTTTCACCTGCTTGGTAAGTATGACTTTTCGGCGTAGTCACAGCTATCCCCGTAGGTGTACTAATCAATATGTTCGGTTTTGCCATAGTCTTAAGTTGGTCATCCAGTTGCTGTTGTAAACTCGGATAACGTGTATAACCCTCTTTTGGGTCAGCCTTTGCTTGTGTAGCGCCTTTTTGTAATATTTTGACTTGTTCCAAAGCTTGTTCAAGCCGTTGGATCGCAACCTCTATATCAAGCTGTTTATCAGCGGCATTCATTTGTGCATCTGTACCGACAAATAACCCTTTGGCTGCTCGAATCGCCCCCCACTCATCCGTCCTTAACTCAAAACCTTCTCCACGATCATCACTTTCCGCTTGATGTTTAGGATGACTAAGCTTTCCAAGATTCAGTTGGCTGGCTCCATGACTACTTTGTAGCTGAGCGCTGATCTGGTCTGTAGTATCATCAAATCTGAGTTGGTTAAAGCCACCGCCTTTATATTCCTTGCTCTTAATTCCTGACAATTTTTTTGTATCAGGCAATTTGCCTTTATCATCAAACTTAGTGGGATGGCGATGTCCTTCATGAATTCGTCCCAGGACAAATGGTCTGTCGATATCACCATCAAAAAACTCAATAACGACAATCTCTCCAATACGGGGTAAAAATCTCGCCCCATAGCCTTCGCCTGCCCATGGAGTCAGTACATCCACCCAAGCTGAGTCTGTATCATTGTCGTTAGAGCCTGCACCACCATCATGACGATGATCTTCATTTCGAGTAAACAGAAAACGAACTTTGATTCGTCCCCATTCATCCACATGGATTTCCTCTCCACTTGGTCCAACTACTTTGGCGCGCATTGGGTGAGCAGCTGATCTTTGGGTTAAGGGATTATATTGAGGGACAATCGTAATATTACGTCGTTGTAGGACTAATTCATTGGCTTGACGTTCATCATTGTTGTTTGCTGTGATAGTCGCTGCTTGCCAATGGCTTTGTTTCAGTAAAGTTTCAACTTGATTGGTCAAGTCTTTAGGTAAATTGTTTTGGTTATAAAAACGTTTAGATATGATCAGAAACTGCTTATCATGAGACTCTAGTTGAGATATTGTCGGATGTTCATCTAGTTCAAAAAAATAACCTACATGTGCATCACGCACAGTCGAGGTAGCTGTAAACTGTTTGGCTTGTGAATCGTAATAATTGCTTAGATTTTGGTTAAACTTTTCAATCTGACTGTTGCCTGATTTGGTTACACCATCTTCACCGTTTAAGTCTTGTATCCATGCTGGGCTAAAATGCCATGCTTGTTCTAACCCTAAACTCGCTGAATCTTGATTGTCTGAATGTCGATGCTTAGTTAAAACTGAGCCCGCACCTTCTTCTATTTCCAGTGCATCAGCTTGCCAACGTTGTATATGCACTGCGGTGGGTTGAATGGAACGTAATCCAGTAAAGGCTGTTATGCTGTCTGTGAGCTCTGTAGCGCTGCTACGGTGGAAACGAATGCTACGTCGATCAAGTGATTTAAATTGATTATTGTCATCGATTAAACGTAGTTTTTGTGGTTGGATTTGTTCATTAAAATTAGAAACTGTACTTTGTGCCTCATCAATTAAAGTGTTAACGCCTTCTGAGGAAAGAAGCCGTTGTACAAAATCTATATCCCGTTCATTCTGTTGCATAATGAATGGCCTTACATCATAGTCTTTGCTTAAGCCACTTTTATCCAGTGTCAGGCTTGAAGCAAACAAAGGGCTTTTTTCTCTCCATTCCTGAAAGATAATATCCATAATTTGCACGACAGACTTTGCCATAAACACACGGCTGTTTCTACGATGTTTCCACAATGCGGTTGGGTCTTCTACCGTGAGGCGATAGATTGTAAGAGAACCATCACTCGCGCCTGCATCAGCCTTTGTCACAATCCCAGAAATTCGATTGAGTTCTGATTTATCGTTGACGATATCAACGGCTACTTGAGAACCAATAAAGTTTTTCAAAGGTATATTTGCTGATGTAGACAGGCAGATCAGCTGTAAATTTATACCCTCATTGATCGTATGTTTTCCATCAATGCGCTGAAGGAGGACTTGATTATTCAGTGAATTATTGCTGAATTGAATATGCAAAGCACGTTTTTGAGCAGAAAGACCAAGCTGCTCTAGGGCAGTATAAATATTGTTAGACATGGTTTATTATTTGGTTTTAGATTGTAATCAATTCTACTAAAAAACAGACAATTTGTCTAGACAGGTTTGTCTACTGCCATAATTTTAAACAACTGTTTCCACCTCATTTTGTTGCAAGTCTCTCAACAAGCTACGTCTGAAATAAATTTGCTTTCGCGACAGTTGATATTTGTGTAGTAACTCTTCATTGTTCAAATGCATTAATTCATATTGATGGCTTTTGACCCAATCAATGGCTAATGGTCTTTTGGAAATGTTGAGTAACTTTTTTAATTGTGCTCTTGCTGACATGAGTTGATGTTTTGTAAGATTAAATTTTTGCGCAACATCTTTAACAGGAAGTTCATTACTTAAAAGCGCGTGCTGATTTTCCAATAACCATTGTTTTTTCTCAGCTCTTTTTTGTTTTAACCTTTCTGCTGTTGTAGACAGGTTTTGTTTCTTACACATTTGTTTATGTATTCTTGCAGCAACTGGAATACAAATATCCATCGCCTCAACCAAATCATCAATTTTGTTGCATGACAAAATAAGGTCTTGGTGGGTTAAAATTTTTTCATCAATTTCGGCTAACACTTTTCTTTTGTCTCGTTTTCTGATTGGTGTAATTCCAACTTTTTCAATTAAATAACGAGTATAGCGACTCACTCGACCTGTATCTAACTGATATTTTTCGAATAACACATGATGTGTTGCGTACAGTATTTCGTCTTGATGAGCGATTACCCATTCATAATCGGGTTTCTGGACTTTCTTTTGTATATCAAGACGTTTTCTAAAACGAATTAACACATCTTTAGAAAATCCAAGCTGTTTAGCTAAAACTGGCAATTTAATGGAATGATTTTGCTTAATAAATTCAGCCAATTCTTGTGTCAGGATAGTTGCATTATGTCCATAAACTTGTTCATGCATTCGACCTCTAAATAATGTTAATCCATTCAGTAGGCGTTTTTCCTCATAAACATCCCAGTCTTCACCCTCCCAATCTTTGATGGTTTTTATTGGGTAAAGTTTATATTGTTTAGCCATAACAACTGAAATTTATTGTGTTGATCAATAGTGCTTCTTTTATCAAGTTTAGCGTAAAATTTGAAGTACCTTTAAAAAATATTTATGGTTTTTTTGAACCCTTTTGACTGTATTTAAACGATGTTAATAATATTCAATACTGTAAACCCTGTAGAATAAGCCGAGCTTGCTTAGCTCAATGTGATGGATGAAAAAGTAGTTTCTCTTATGAATAAAAGTTCGACTGGCGATGTTTTATTTGAACGGCTTTGTTGCATAAAGATTTAAAAGTTAGTACTTCTCCAAGTAATTCAAATTTAAGGCATAACTTGGGTATGTGGTCGACCTAATTCCGTAAATCTGTTGAGGACTGCTAAACGTGCATGAATCTCATTGACTTGGCTTTGAAAGTTTCTCGAACTGAGTTTAAGCCACTTCACAGCTATTCTCTGATCGGGCACTATATTACTTTTATAACAGTTGTACTTCGAAGGTTTGGTAACACTGGCAATCGGATTAATACCTGTCGTAATTTCTTGATCAGAAAATAAAATAGCAAAACCACCTTCTGATGGTTGCACAGACTTCTTTTCTTTATCAAATTTAATATTAATAAGTAACTGATGTATCCATGAATCAACACCCATGATTAAAAGTAATTGAGGATTTTCTGTATGATCTAAATTTAAATGTTTAGTCAACATTTCATCAATAACCATTTGAGTTTCATCACTGCTGTTTACATAACTAATATGATATTGAACATCATGTTGCTCATTTATATCTAATCATTTTAAATACTGTTTTGGTAGTTCTGACAGTATTTCCTTTTCTACATCAGATATATGACTAGGTAAAATGTACAAAACTTGCAGATTTGGTCGCGGACGATATGCTATTTCAGTAGATTCTTGCAGAGGTTGCTTGCATATTTGTGATAGCCAATCAGGATGTAATCGTGCTTGATTTTTAGACTTAATGATCTCTTCTTGTTGCAGATATAGCTGTTTGATATCTAAACTCTGTAAAACTAAAGCAATTTTTTCAAACAATTGAATCGTTATTTGCTCAATACGTTTTGCACGATCAGTATAAAGTAGGCGTGAGATAATACAGACAAAGCTGAAACTTGTTGTTTAAAGAGTTTTTTTCCTCATCGTTAAGTACGGGCATAGATAAAATCCGCTGGCTTAAATAAGGATAAGTTTTTTCATATTTTAAAATAGGATCAGGTTCAGCGGGTTTCTTTTTCTGGAGTTCAACAATTATCTGTTTTACATCATTTCCAAAAGGTGTCATTAATGCAGTTTCTAAAATATGTAAATATTGTACTGGTAAAAGTGTATTTCCGTCTAGGTCGATAGATGTATTATCTTCTTGATCATTTGGGGTGTTACTTTCATCTACAGAAGGGAGAGTCTTTGTACTAGTTAATTTATTTTTTATAAACTTGAAAAGAAGAAAAAATATATAAAAAGCAAATAAAATAGATAAAGGTAAACCAATCAACATAATCATGAGGGTTGATGCTGATATATCTATGTTTGTATTATCTCGCCAGTAACTAATCACGATATAATCAAAAACAATCAAGAACGTGAAAGCTAATAAAAGCCAACGTAAACCTTTCGACATACCTTATATCACTGTTTACTTACTAACGCAGGGTCTGGATAACTCTCATCTATATGAATTCCTTGAGCCTTTCCTAAAACTAAGTAGTCTTTAATCGCGTGGATATCGATCTCGAACTTAGCTATGATTGCTGCTTCATTGGTTTTGTCGTACTCTGATTCACTTGCATTTGCAACTGTTACCATACTAGTAAATACCATCAATAATATTTTATTCATAATAGCCAGCTCATTTTCCTCATATGAAACAACTAACAATTGGCAGCCAAGCCCAAAGGACATCCATCTATATCTACATGAATAAAATAGTTTTTTAGATAATCATTTTCCATTTGCTGTATATCCTCTAAAGTATAATTATCATCAGGCTGTATATAGTTTTTATCGTTGTTTATCAGTGTTAAATAAGTTTTGCGTAACTGTTTGTTTTTGGTGTCAAACATTGTTTCACAACTTTGTGCTGACTTGTAGTAGTACGATTGAGTGGTCGATTTTTTATCAGAGTGTGTGAGTTCTGTTAGTTTTGCTCTGATATAATTTACAAGGCTATTCTGAATCGAAGTACCATTGATAAGCCGAAGTAACGGCACTCGTTCATTATACATTGTAATGGAGGCATTACTAAATAACTCACTTGTATGATCATACTTTTCTTCTAAATTAAACAACTTGGTATAACACTGTGCCTTTCCTAATGTTGCATACTCCTCAAAAGCTCGATTGTCATTTGCAAATTTAGTCATCACTGCTTTTTGTATGCCATGATTTTCTGTAGAAAAATCCTTTGCAACAGCGATGTTTGCAACACTAGCGATGACTAAATAAAATAGTATTTTGTTCATAGAGTATTTTTTCATTTTAACTCCCAAAGGCAAACAGTACCAAGGTTTCCATCCGCATAAGCTTGATTAGGATATTTGCTTGTACCGTGTATGACATCTGTTCCATCCCAAATTGTAATATGACCAGATGCTCCGAAACTCCTTTGATCGCTAGAAACAAAGGAAAATACGCCTTTTCTACCTCCTATCTCACGTTGTAGATCAGCGAGCGTGGTCGTAGCCTCAGTTTTAAAACTGGGAACCTCAGGAGAGTTCCATTTTTTTTGGAGCAGCTTTCTCATATTCACCGCAGAGACAGTAATTCCTTTACTCTTGAATTCACCATATTGTACGTTATATTCACGACCAACATCTTTTACTCCAGCGTGTAGTAACGCAACCGAAACTCGAGTAGCGCAAGAGTTATTAAAAACACCTCGATTATAGTCGGGACCAAAAAGCTCAATAAATAGCTCATCTGTACTCATAGTGTTAGCCAAATCTTGATAAAAACTGCTTACGGCAGCCCAGCTTGGTCGATTAGCAATACAATGTACGGTTTTATCTTGAGCAATAGCAGTGATGGTGCATGTCATTTTTTACCCTCTAGTTAAAAGCTAACTGTTTATCTTTAAGTACATTTTTAATTATAGCAACGCCATTCTGATTAACTTTACCTGAAACGGAAAAAGTTTGAGTTTCTCCATTAACACTATCGTGTTTGATTTTAGCAGACACTTCTTCACCCTCAGTATAGTTTATTGTCTCAATATGTAGATTCATGTCTACATAATGCCTAGAGGAATCGGAAATTGGCTTGCAATCTTCCCCATAAGACCAAAACAGATGGGTAATTTTTTTATCTTTTGAGTTTGCTATTATGGGCATATTAGGCAAAGTTGCATTAAAATGTACTGCTCCTAATGTATTGAAAATTTGAGATTTAATATCTACAACAGCAGGGCTACCTATTTCAATTGAGCCATTTTTCCTGATCTTAATATAGCCACCACTTTTATTTCCTAGCGTTATTTCCTTATCAGCTACAATATTAATCGAACCTTGGCTACTTGTAATAGATACATCTTTTAAAGCAGCAACTTGCAATACATCATTCTGTGCCTGAATTTGCACTGCCCCTTGATTGGCAAAAGCTTTTAGTCCTCCTTGTTGAGCATATAAACTCATTCCACTAAGAGTATTGGCTGTCAATTGCCCCATACTGCTGATGTCGATTTGCTTATTTGCAATCATTGTTATATTTTCACCAGCTTGATAACTATGACTTTTTGGTGTAGTCACAGCTATACCTGTAGGTGTACTAATCAGGATATTAGGCTTTGCCATGGTTTTAAATTGATCATCGAGTTGCTGTTTTAAGCTCGGATAACGTGTATAACCATCTTTAGGGTCAGCTTTTGCCTGTGTCGCACCTTTTTGTAATACTTTAACATCAGCTAAAGCCTTTTCTAGTCTTTGTATCGCATCTTCTATATCAAGCTGTTCTCTTTCAGCATTTGGTTGTGCATCTGTTCCAACAAATAGCCCCTTTGCTGCCCTAATCGCTCCCCATTGGTCAGTTCTGAGTTCAAAACCCTCTCCACGATCATCACTTTCTGCTTTGTCTTTGGGATGACTCAGTTTGCCCAAGTTGAGTTGGCTGGCGCCATGACTACTCTGTAACTGACTGCTGATTTGGTTAGTTGTATCATCAAATCTCAGCTGGTTGTAGCCACTACCTTGATATTCCTTGCTTTTGATTCCTGACAACTTTTTAGTATCAGGCAGTTTACCTTTGTCATCAAACTTGGTCGGATGGCGGTGACCCTCATGAATACGCCCCATCACGAACGGTCTATCAAGATCGCCCCCAAAGAAGTCAATGGCGACCAGCTCTCCAACTCTTGGTAAAAATCTTGCGCCATAGCCTTCGCCTGCCCATGGCGTCAGCACATCCACCCAAGCCGAGTCGGTATCATTGTCGTTTGAGCCTGCACCACCATCATGAGTGTTGTCTTCACTACGGGTAAACAGGAAGCGAACTTTAATCCGTCCACATTCATCAACATAAATTTCTTCTCCACTTAAACCAACGACTCTAGCACGCATCGGATGGGCTATTGGTCTTTGGACTAAGGGGTTATATTCTGGAACAATGGTAATATTACGTCGTTGTAGTACCAACTCATTGGCTTGGCGTTCTTCACTGTTGTTTGTGATGATATCGGTGGTTTGCCAATCATTTTGTTTCAGTAAAGTTTCAACTTGATAGCTTAAGTCTTTGGGTAAATTATTTTGATTATAAAAACGCTTCGATATGATCAAGAACTGCTTATTTTGAGACTCGAGTTGAGATATGGTCGGATGTTCATCTAGCTCAAAAAAGTAACCAACATGTGCATCTCGTACAGTTGAGGTTGCTGTAAATTGTTTGGCTTGTGAGTCGTAGTAGTTGCCCAAGTTTTCATTGAACTTTTCAATCTGACTGTTACCTGATTTGGTTACACCATCTTCCCCATTCAGGTCTTGTATCCATGCTGGGCTAAAATGCCATGCCTGTTCTAGACCTAAACTGGCATTGTCATAATTTTTACTATGTTGGTGTTTACTTTGAACTGAGCCTGCACCCTCTTCTGTTTCCAATGCATCTGCTTGCCATCGTTGGATATGCACTGAAGTAGGTTGGATTGAGCGTTGTCCGATAAACGCCGTGATACTGTCTGTGAGTTCTGTCGCGGAACTGCGATGAAAGCGAATGTTCTTACGATCTAAACTTTTATATTGGGAGTTATCATCGATTAAACGTAGCTTTTGAGGCTGGATTTGTTCACTTGAACTGGAAACTTTAAGCTGTGCTTCATCGATTAAAGTTGTAATGCCTTCCTCAGAAAGAAGTCTTTGAATGAATTCGCCATCCAATTCATTATTCTGCATAATGAATGGTCTGACATCATAGTCCTTGGTTAAGCCACTTTTATCCAATGTCAGACTGGATGCAAACAAGGAACTTCGTTGTTGCCACTCAGAAAAAATGCATTGCACAATATCCACAATAGATTTCGCCATGAAAACTCTCGAATTTCTACGATATTTCCACAGTGCTGTTGGGTCTTCTACGGTTAAACGATAAACTGTAAGGGAGCCATCAGAGGCACCCACATCTGCTTTGGTTACAATGCCTGAAATTCGATTGAGTTCGGATTGATCGTTGACGATATCAATGGCGACTTGAGAACCAATGAACGTCTTTAAAGGCAATTGCGCATTGGTTGAAAGGCAGATCAGTTGTAAGTGAATTCCTTCATTGAGAGCATGCGTGCCATTAATACGCTGAAGAAAGACTTGATCGTTAAGGCTTTTATTACTGAACTGTGCATGTATCGCACGTTTTTTGGCAGTAAGACCTAATTGCTCCAAAGCAGCATAAATATTGTTAGACATAGTTTATTATTGGATTTTAGATTGTGATCCATTCTACTCAATTACTTAATAATCTGTCTATACAGAACTGTCTATGATCATGTGGAGTACGACAATTTATGTCTCATTTTGTTTCAGTTGTTTAAGCAAGTAACGTCTATAACTGATCTGATCTCTAGTCATGTCATATTTTTTGGCGAGTTCGTGCCGTGTTGACCTAAATAATTCATCTCGATGTTGTAATACCCATGTCATCACATCCTTCTTTTTCCCTAATTCTGGAAATAGAGCTTGAAGTCTTTTACGGGCATAAATCAGTTGAAGTTTGGTTAAATTAAAATTTCGTGCAATGTCTTCAAGTTTAATATCTGTTCTAAAAAACTCTTGTTTATGATCCAGTAACCATTTCTGATACTGTGCTTGATGAATTTTACGATTGTCTGCTGTATTCGATAAATGAAATTCTTCGCAAACCTGTTGATGCATCCAATAGGCAGTCGCATATGAAATTTGAAGATAATCACTAATTTCTGGAACAGTCATTTGTGAAATTTCATGTTTATGTGATTGATAGCGTAGTTCTTTTTTTAGACTGGTTAAACTTTGTCTTTTTGAGTCTATAGGAGCTACTGCCAAAGTCTGCTTTAGGTATTTTGTATAGAGATTGACTTGTGGCTTCGTTAAACCGTATTTCTCGTTGAGAATCTGAAAGCTATTGCTTAGTAATTCTTCTTTATGCTGGTGCATCCATTGATGATCTAGTTTAAAGTATTTTTTTTGTAAATTTAGCTCGCGTCTAAAACAAATGACCTTATCTCGTGAAATACCCAATTGCTTCACAACCTCATCAATTCTGTGTTGTTTGAGAAATTGGACAATTTCATCCGTAAGAATATATGCTAAAAATCCACCAGTTGAACCATATAGCCACCCCTTATAAATCATAACTCCAGTTGGCGTTTTTCGTTCTTCATAAACATCCCAATCTTCACCTTGCCAACCCTTGATGGTCTTGATTGGATATAAATTATACTTTTTAGCCATAACCACTGAATTTCATTATGTTGATGAATAAATCTTTTTATCAAGTTCAGCTTAAAAATTAAAGTGATTTTAAACAAATATTTGAATAGAGTTATAAATATTCTTTGATTTTTCATCAAAAAAATTTCCATCCAAATGATTGATCCGCTTAGAATAGGCAATTTTTAAGTCATTGTTTAATTCGCTGTTACTGCGGTAAACGTCCGCTGCTCCACTACTAAAATTAATTACAGACGCTTATTTTCGTACCCACTTATTTTTTAATGAGTGCTTAATTGATAAGCCAAAATTTAACCATCATTTATACTGAAGGCGTAAGAAGAAAACGTCGTACTTATATCAACAAATTCAAACTAGAGCTTGTTCAAAAATGCCATCACCCCCATGTTCTATTGCCAGTGTTGCATTAGAACATGGCAGCAATACCAATTTACTGAATCGTTGGGTGAAAAAACTATCTAATGAAAATGGCATTGTAAACAGGATAACCTTTAACTGCCCATTGTAATCCAAGTATAGAAGCAATTTTTCTAGCTGAAAAATAATATCAAGATAAGCAACAGACATAAGATACTCATCATGCTGAGGCCCTGCCTTTCCTTTAAAAGGCTCAATCTGAATTTTATAAAAATCCAATAAACATTTAAGCTCTTTAATCCGTTGTGTATATTCTATCTCAGATAATTTCATATTCAATTCTCGACAAGAAATCTAGTAACTACGCGGGATATAGTTGAACAAATTAAAAATAGCATGTTTTTTCACTAAGTATAAAATTAAAAATTACCTCACAGAGCACATTTTATTCGTCTTTAAGCTAAAAGTTGAATCACTTTATCAGTATAATCACTCAACACAGAAACTTATTTTAAACAAAATTAAACATGGAAAAATTAACAGTACTTCAGCTAAGCAAACGAACTGGTCTTTCAAGAACACAAATTTACTATTTAAAAAGACATAAAAAAATTAATATAATCAATGGAAAAATAGATCTAAATAAAGCTATGCCAGCTATTTTTGAGTTAGTCGATAAAAAATCAAATAAAGACAATGAAGTAAATTTTAAACAGATTTTAAACCTTCTCATTTCGCAAAATATCTCGCTACAAACACAGTTAAACTTTGCGCTTGAGCGCGAAAAAGAATATCTTGCTGAGCTTATAATTTATAGGCAGCACTATGCCCAAAAAACAGTCCAAAACCCACCAAAATTTGAAGGTAATACTCAAATTGAGCTAGAAAATAATGTAGTTGATACAAACGAAAATTATCAAAATCAAATGCAATCTAAGATAGAAAATCAAGCTTCTTTAGAGTCTTGCCAAAGCATCAATAAAGAAACGAAATTGGCAAGTGAGGCTGGTCCCTCCCCCCTTCCCACAAAGTCTCTTCAAAATGAAATGATCTTATCCGAATCGAAAAGTTGGGATACTAGACCCAAAAATGAAAGTACTGAGCAAAATGCTGGTGCTCTGATTGACACACATATTCCAACCCAAAATGAAACAAAACTACGGCTAAATAAAAATACAAAGAAAACATCTACAGCCCAAGTAGTAAAACGAACAGCTAAGAATATTTCTATAATACCCACTCCTTGCAAATCTGACAGGACGCCCATAAACAAATCAATTGAAGATCAAGATAAAATCGATAAAAAGGATCATCACAACTACGAGCAATAAGAATAAGATTAAAAATTAGGCATACAGTATATTTATATACGAATCTATTCTGCAAGAGTTCAGATTAAACTCAATTTACCTATTTTCCAAAGCTGTCTGAATAATTCTTATTTTGATTTTTCCAATCCAAAATTTTATGTGGGTTACAGTGTGAGAAAAAAATACACATAAAAAAAAGCCCTTGCAATAACAAGGGCTTAAATCAATATTTGGCGGAAGCGGTGAGATTCGAACTCACGGAGGACTCACACCCTCGTCGGTTTTCAAGACCGGTGCATTAAACCGCTCTGCCACGCTTCCATGTGCGCAAGAATACTAAGCTTTTCCAATTCTGACAAGAAAAAAATAGACTTAAACCATTCAAATGCATATTGTTTCATCAAAATAGATGATTTTGATTAAAGTTTAGCTGCTATTTCAGCACCTTCACGAATCGCACGCTTGGCATCAAGCTCACCAGCCAATTTTGCACCACCGATAATATGGTAATTTGCTAAAGTTGACTCCCCCTCTAGAGGCATTAAATCCTTAACGGATTCCTGACCTGCACACACCACAATCGTATCGACTCGTAACAATTGATCATGACCATTGCTTTCAATCCATAATCCTTCATTGGTTACAGACTTATATTGCACACCACGCATCATTCTTACTGCATGTTTTTTCAATTGTGCACGGTGTACCCAACCAGAGGTTTTACCTAAACCAATACCAAGAGGTGTGGTTTTACGTTGCATCAAATATATTTGACGAACCGGTTGCTCTACTTCAGCAGGAACAAAGCCACCTTCAGTCATATAGTTCGGATTTGGGTCTACGCCCCACTCACGTTGCCAATCTGCCAAAGGTTGTGGTTGCGGCTGATGCTCAGGTTTTAACAAATATTCAGATACATCAAATCCAATACCACCTGCACCGACAACAGCAACTCTATTGCCGACAGGTGCGCCACGTAATACTTGAGCATAAGACAACACTTGCGGTGCGTTACTGCCCTCAATATTTAAACCACGTGGAATCACACCTGTTGCGATCACCACATCGTCAAAACCTTCACGCTCTAATTGCTCACGATTCACTTTGGTATTTAAACGTAAATCTACACCAGTTTTTTCGATCTGAACTTTAAAATAACGTATGGTTTCATGGAACTCTTCTTTACCGGGCACAACTTTAGCGAGGTTAAACTGTCCACCGACCTCAGTAGAGGCTTCAAACAAAGTTACTTGATGTCCACGACTTGCAGCTATAGTGGCTGCAGACATTCCTGCAACACCACCACCTACAACTGCAATTTTCTTCGGCTTTTTTGTTTTGAGATAAACCAGTTCAGTTTCATGTGCTGCTCGTGGGTTCACCAAGCAACTTGCACGCTTATTTTGAAAACTATGATCTAAACAGGCTTGATTACACGCAATACAAGTATTGATTTCATCAACACGATTGGTTGCGGTTTTACTTACCCAAAAAGCATCTGCCAATAATGGGCGCGCCATTTGCACCATATCAGCTTTACCTGTTGCCAAAATTTCTTCAGCAGTATCAGGCATATTAATTCGATTAGAAGCAATGACAGGCACAGCCACATGCTTTTTCACTTCTGCTGTGTAATCTACAAATGCAGCGCGTGGAACAGAAGTGACAATGGTGGGTACACGTGCCTCATGCCAACCAATCCCTGTATTGAGCAAAGTAATACCTGCTTTTTCCAATGCCTGTGCAACAGTGATCACCTCGTCCATGGTATTACCATCATGAACTAAATCGAGCATCGACAAACGGAAACAAATAATAAACTTTTCACCAACTTTAGCACGAATCGCTTTTACAATTTCTACCGCTAAGCGCATACGATTTTCAATTGGCCCACCCCAACGGTCTTCACGTTGGTTAACATGACGACTTAAAAATTGATTCAGCAAATAGCCTTCTGAACCCATAATCTCTACGCCATCATAACCGGCCTTTTTTGCCAGACTAGCTGTTTCAGCATAATCTTGAATGGTTTCAAGTATCAGTTTGTCACTCATCTGACGTGGTTTAAACATCGAAATCGGCGATTTAATTGGGCTTGAAGACACAACAAATGGCTGATAACCATAACGCCCTGCATGCAGAATTTGCATCAGAATTTTTGCACCATGCTTATGTACCGCATGTGTGACTAAACGATGTGGTGCAATATCACCTAAAGTATTCATCGTACCACCAGCGGGGAGTAACCAACCTTGGCGGTTTGGGGAAATCCCCCCTGTAATAATTAGCCCAACACCACCTTTGGCACGTTCTCCAAAATATGCAGCAAGTTTTGGATAGTTATAAAAACGATCTTCTAAACCCGTGTGCATTGAGCCCATCACGACACGATTTTTAATGGTCGTAAATCCCAGATGGAGTGGTTTTAAGATATTTGCATAGCTATTTGACATGATGAATCCTTTAAGTTTGGCTTTGCAACTTGTTGCATACTACTTTATCGAGTTTTAATTTTTTTTTGATGGCAATTTTTGATATTTTCATCGTATATAGTGTCAATTCTAACTGTCTTACGCATAGAGAGAAGTAACACATCTTGATATGATTCATAAAAGAAAAGTGTTATACAGTTTTATAACAATCTTCTGTGTCAATTTTCGTTATTTTGCAATATAACTGCTGAATAAAAGTAAATAAGAAAAGGCATCAACGTTATGAGCCACCCAGTATTTTTAACCAGTTCTACCTTTAGCCGTATGCCAAGAGGTAGTCAAAATCAATGGGCTGAGTTTTTTCAAAGCGCATCTTTTGAACTTGAAGCAAATGCATTTATTCCAATTTTATGGTTTATGCTGTTTAAGCAAGAGAATATTTTCTGGACTAGATATATAGATGAACTTGATATCAACGATGATCGCAATCAAGTTGATCTTGAAGAACGCCAAGAAGATTTTGGGGAGAGTCAGTATGCTTATTTAGTCATTGACCAACAACAAGCACTTCTCAATTTAGCAGCTCGAAAACCCTTATTTATAGAAATTTTTGGTACAGAAAATATCTACCATTTTGATGATTTTAAATCTTTAATCGAACAACATTATCCTGAGTACATTTTATTGCGGACCAGTGGTTTACCTTTGGATTTAAAAGATGCTTATTTCTTAACCCAATTGCTACAACACATCGAAAACAAAGCACAAGATGATTCACAGCAGCACTCTTTTATCGAAATGCAACGTATTGAACTTGCGCGTTTTGATGATCATCCTTATTTCTTTTATGGTGTCAATCTGCATCCCCCTATTCTCAATTTAACCACCACAGAAAACCAATCGACAGTTGAACAAAGCAACCATGCTCAATCTCAACAACACTCTTTAGAAACTTCTGGTTTGGCGATTTGGATTTGCACAGCTATCGTTGCAATCTTAACCATTGCAGTATGGTTTACGACACAATCCGCACTCTATGCTGGTATTACCTTCTTGATTAGTGCTTTTGTTCTTGGGTTTATTTCTTCCAAATTTGGCGAACCGAAATAAAAAATAGCCATGTTTTTTAGCATGGCTATGTTAATCAAATAAATCAGTTCTTCATTTATTACTTTTTTTAAAGACTGCTGATTTGATCAATCAGCATGAGCAAGTTAAATTAAAACGGCTCAACATCATCATTTCCAGTACTTTAATTTACTGGTCTGCCCAATCCCAACATTAAAACTATTGGTTGGATCAAGTTTTTGATAATGATTTTTTAAAGTAGGCTTTGCAATATATAAATGCCCGACATTGTGCTCCGCTGGATATTCTGCACCACGACTATCTAGCAAATGCCACATTTGATGTTCCATCGCCAAAGGATCGACACCTTTTTTGACAATATAATCTTGATGAAACACATGACAGAGGAAATGCCCGTAATACAATTTATGGGTAATCAAATCATCCATCTCTTTAGGTAAAGTTTCGACCCATTCACGATCGTTACGACGTAAAGCAATATCCAGCGCAACAATGTCCTCAACTTCCGAACGATGTGTATCACGATAACGAATGGCAGCACCTGCCACTGCGAAACGGTGTAAAAATGCCTTTCGGCCTTCTTCATCTGTACAACGGAAAAAATGGCCTGATGTTTTATGTTGGAAATACTCATTTAAAAAGAGTTCAACTTGTTCAACATCCTGATTTTCGATACGAATCATCAAATGATGTTCATATAAATCACGAAATGTATTCATTCGTTTTGGCAAATGATTTGGCAACAACTTCGTCACCATCTGCAAAACTTTATCAGACAAACTGCGAAGACCAATTTTTTCAAGATATCCGTCTACCTTATCTTTTAACGCAAATGCAGCAGGTACTTTTGCCGTACCAAATTTTTCGATAAACATAAAGGTATCTTTGCCAAATTCAGCACCAATATCATATGCAACACGATGAATATATTCACCAGCAATCGGCAATCTCGGCAAATCTTTCAATAAGAAACGGCGGATTTCAGTCAAATCGGCATGTGAGTTGGTTCCCACATAAAATACCTGACTTGGAATTTTTTCAAAGGTGTCTAAACGCACTGCAAAGACACAGACTTTACCCGCAGAACCTGAAGCTTCAAATAAACGTGATGGATCAGCATTAAAGCGTGCAGGCGTATTTTCATCGACCTGTTTAACATCATGCGCATAACGATGGTCAGAAGCACAACAACTAGAATTATTAATAATATCATTGAGTTGATATTTTTTATTTTCAAGTTTTGTCAAAATTTCTTCAGGTGTTTTACCCAGATTCACACCCAAATGATTGACCAACTCTAATTCACCAGACTCATTTATCCGTGCATAAAGCGCTAACTCCGTATAAGCAGGCCCTCGACGAACCAATGCCCCACCAGAGTTATTACATATTCCACCTAAAACCGATGCACCAATACAAGATGAACCAATTACTGAATGCGGCTCACGATTATAGTGTGCCAACTCTTTTTCAAGACGATCTAAGGTTGCACCAGGTAGGCAAATCACTTGCTGACCTTGATTAATCACTTGAATACCAGTCAAACGACGTGTACTCATTAAAATAACTGGTCGGTCGTAATCATCACCAAAAGGTGTTGAACCACCCGTGAGGCCAGTATTTGCAGCTTGCATAATCACAATACAGTCTGCATTTACAGCAGCTTGTAACACTTGCCATTGTTCAAACAAAGTTCCAGGAACCACAACAGCCAAGACTTGCCCTGAGCCATAACGACGACCCTGACGATAAAGGCGGGTATCATTATCATGAGTTAAAACGTGTTGCTGACCGACGATGTTGATTAATTGCTGAATGGTTTGTTGTGAATCAATATTAGATTGCATTTTCCCTATCCTATTGATGAACCCTTATTTAATCTCAGTCAATAAGGCATTCATTCCGACAGCATTTTTTTCAATATTATTTGTATTGAGGGATTAATGATCAGTTCAAGCTACTGTTTTGATGAAAAGTAGCTTAAACCTCGCTTATCCACAAAACTTGTTAAATCACATCTTTTCATTTGATGCTTTGCAAAAACAACATGTTATAAGGTCGTTCTACCTGAAAGCTTTTCAGATGACATTTGCACCTATCAAATTTAAAAATGTCATTTATCTTGATGAATTATCAAAAATACATCATTCATCCAATCCTTTGTCTAACTTCACTAAACAATCGGCGCTTATGTCTGCAATTGTTTTGGCGCCCGTCAAAGTCATTGCGACACGCATTTCTTTATCAATTAACTCAAGCAGATTTGAAACGCCTGCACCACCCGCTGCCCCTAATGCATAAACAAAGGCACGTCCCAGCATGCAGGTATCTGCACCCAATGCGAGCATACGTACAACGTCCAAACCATTACGAATACCAGAGTCAGCAAGGATTTTAATATCGCCTTTGACGGCATCTGCAATTGGCGGAAGTGCGCGCGCAGATGACAAGACGCCATCTAACTGACGACCACCATGATTTGATACAACAATACCATCGGCACCGAAACGAACTGCATCTTTGGCATCTTCAGGGTCAAGAATTCCTTTAATTACCATTGGGCCATCCCAAAATTCACGAATCCACTCAAGGTCTTTCCATGAAATAGACGGGTCAAAGTTATTGCCCAACCAACCAATATAATCTTCAAGTCCAGTCGGCTTTCCTAAGTATTTTGAAATATTTCCTAAATCATGTGGACGACCCAGTAAACCGACATTCCAAGCCCAATGTGGATGAAAACATGACTGCATATAACGACGCATCGCTGCATTTGAACCACTCATGCCAGAATGTGCATCACGGTAACGCGCCCCTGGTACAGGCATATCAACAGTAAACACCAAGGTTGAGCAACCTGCAGCTTTCGCTCGCTCTAAAGCATTTTTCATAAAGCCACGATCACGCAGCACATATAACTGAAACCACATTGGGCGGTTAATTGCTGGTGCAACTTCTTCAATCGGACATACTGACACTGTAGATAATGTAAAAGGAATGCCCTTTTTATCTGCCGCTATAGCAGCTTGAACCTCACCACGACGTGCATACATACCTGTTAATCCAACAGGAGATAAAGCAACAGGCATTGATAAAGTTTCATCAAACAATTTTGTTTCTAGACTTAGCTGAGACATGTCATTTAAAACACGTTGCCTTAACGCAATTTTTGATAAATCTTCTACATTTCGTTTCAGTGTATATTCCGCATATGCACCACCATCAATGTAATGAAAAAGAAATGGTGGTAAACGACGTCGCGCGGCTTCACGATAGTCATTTGCAGAAGAAATAATCATGCTCATATCCTGTTTAATCGACTCGCACGCTGACGACGGGCTTCTTCCTCATCAATCATACGTACTTGCTGTACTACAAATTCTATATGTCCACATACTGCATCTCTTGCTGCATCTGGATCATGACGTTCAATTGCATCCATCACTTTAAAATGTTGATCATGCAATTGATCAAAACGATGTGTTTCTGAATACACTTTACGTCTACCCAGTAGCACGTTAAATTGCAACAGATCAAAAACGCCCCGCATCATCTGAATCAATACTAAATTGTGTGATGCTTCAGCAATCGCTAAATGGAATTTAGCATCTGCTAGAGAAGCCTGCTCATCATCGCCAATCGACTGAAAATATGAAATCTGATCATAATATTCGCGAATCTGAGCTAGATCTTTAGGCGTTGCACGTTGCGCAGCATACCAAGCTGAACCACCCTCAAGTATTGTTCGAGCCTCTTGCACATCAAAACGATATGCAGGGTCTTCATCAATCAAATTACTTAAAGGTTCAACAATCTGAAATTTTGACCAGTTCACAGGGAATTGTTGTAAATACGTCCCTGCTCCAACTTTACTGACCAGCATACCCGTACTGGTCAGTTGTGAAATCGCTTCTCTTAAAGAGGAACGGGATACACCGAGTTGTTCACACAATTTTCGTTCAGCAGGTAGACGTTCTCCGACTTGCATGTTTTTTTCTTCAATTAACATACGAAGGCTTTGTACCACTTTGTCAGAGACTTTCATCTGCTTTCCTCAGTTTTGTGTTGGTTCAACGATGCTTCATTCTCATGGAATCATCCAAGGGAACACATAAGCTTGTAGTGTAACGATAATACCGATCATTATAGTAAACGTTATACTGTGTTTAACCGTAAAACGGAACAAATCAGATTCTTTACCTACAAGCCCCACTGCCGCACATGCTATTGCAATCGATTGAGGCGAAATCATTTTTCCTGTCACACCACCACTGGTATTTGCAGCCACCAATAATACTTCTGGAACTCCAATTTGCTGTGCAGTCGTGGCTTGTAATGCGCCAAATAAAGCATTTGCAGAGGTATCAGAACCTGTGAGGAATACCCCCAACCATCCTAAGAATGGAGAGAAGAATGTAAATGCCTGACCCGTATGTGCAAGTGCCAAAGCAAGCGTGGCAGACATACCTGAATAATTTGCAATAAAGGCGAAAGCCAAGACCATACCAATTGAATAAATTGGAATTTTTAACTCATTAATCGTTTCACCAAAAGTTACAACAGCTTCTTTTGGCTTCATTTTTAAGAAAATAATGGTAATGATCGCTGCAATAAAAATTGCGGTACCTGTGGCTGAGAACCAATCAAACTTATAAATTGCATCATAATCTTTCATTTCAGAAACAACAGGTGGCATCTTTTGAATCATTTGATGCAAATAAGGCACTTGGATTGAAATCACTAAATCATGTAGCGCACCATCTTTGGTAAATAAATCCTTAAACGGTTTTACACTCCATATCGTGACCATCACAGTTAAAATTGCAAATGGAGACCACGCTTTAGCTATTTGAGCAAGGCTATATTTCTGTTGTTTTTGTGCAGCAAGATTCTCATCCATGCTGGCATCTTCATTTGCAAAACGGAAAATATGCTTTGGCTGCCAATATTTCAATAAAATTGTTAATGAAACCAAAGAAGCAATTGAGGCAGTAATATCTGGTAATTCTGGCCCCACAAAGTTTGAAGTCAAATATTGTGCAAGTGCGAAGGAGCCACCACCAACAATGACAGCAGGCCAAGTTTCTTTCACACCACGCCAACCGTCCATAATCGCCATGATCCAGAACAGCACAATTGGCACCATAAATGG
The DNA here is from genome assembly GCF_058242925.1 of Acinetobacter sp. LipI_19. NCBI lineage: Bacteria > Pseudomonadati > Pseudomonadota > Gammaproteobacteria > Moraxellales > Moraxellaceae > Acinetobacter > Acinetobacter sp. LipI_19. Next base: position 677,079 of record NZ_JBZAYK010000001.1, on the reverse strand, counting down.
TAATTGACGACCAACCATCTGACTGATTTCCATCGTTTCCACACCAGAAACCTGACCAGCAACAATAATTGGAATACCCATTGCGCCAAATGCCACAGGTGCTGTATTTACAATTAAACATAGACCTGCTGCGTAAAGTGGTTTAAAACCAAGTCCCACCAACAATGCAGCGGTAATTGCGACAGGTGCACCAAAACCAGCAGCACCTTCCAAGAACGTACCAAAAGCAAATCCCACAAACAGCATTTGCAAACGTTGATCTTCAGTAATCGACAAGATCGAAGAACGAATAATATCAAATTGCCCTGTTTTTACTGAAATTTTATATAGAAATACTGCACCGATAATGATCCATGCAATTGGCCATAAACCATAAAGGAAACCATAAACCAATGATGCCAATGCCATCATCGTTGGCATTTGATAAGCAAATAATGAAACCAGTAAAGCCAATACAACCGTAATTGTCCCCGCAACACTTCCTTTCATGCGGAATACAGCAAGGGCTAAAAAGAAAAATATAATTGGTATAAGCGCAATAGCACTAGATACCCAGATATTGCCCATCGGATCATAAATCTGTTGCCAATGTTGAAGCATTGTCATCTCCTTGAAATGCTTGCTAGAACGTGGAATGTCATTGAATCATCCATTTATTTCTCAATAATTGGTATGACCAATTTAGTTTTAAATTAAAAAATTTTGCACTAACTGCCACTTAATATTAATTTTTGCTGATTTAAAGATCAATAGTTGACACTCAATTAATTATTTTGGTATGACCAATATTGCAAGTATTTCAGTCAATTCACAAATCAATCCTTCAGATTTCAGGGTTTCAAATCGAATAACTCATTTGTTTTATATTATATTTTTTTAAATTAAACTAATTTTCTACAACTTTAGTCGCATGCTATTCTTAATGCACTTTTTAGTAACACTGATTTAAGTTTATTATCGGGTTTGGAAATACCTCAAAACCAAAATTAGTCAGACCAATTTAACAATCAGTTAAAATAAGCGTTAAGGCATCGCCTTAAACAAACAAATATCAAGTAAAAATAGAAAGAAAAAGCAGAAAGAAAAAAAGCAAAACCAATAAATTTTCACTGATTTTGCTTTTCACTTTAATTAAAAAATTATATAAATTTAATCAACTATAAATTAATTCATCAATACGCATTTATTGATTTAACGATGCTCACAACTCAATAAGGTTTCAGGTTTTTTCTTGATTTTAAGGTTTAAAGAACTTGAAATAATTCCTGAACAGATCAATGCCGCGCCGATAATAATGTTGATTGTAATCGGCTCATGCCAAAGCACATAACCAAAAAATAAACTTAGAATAGGAATACACATGATTGAAATAGACGCAACAAAGGTATCTACCTGACTCACAATCCAATTCCACAAGGCAAAGGCAAAACCAGTACCAATTACAGCAATATAGAACAGGATTGAATCATTCAGTGGATTCATCCAAACTTTAACATCTACAGGTTCAAAAATTAAAGCACCGATCAAAATCACCACTCCACCCATCAACAACTGCCAAAAGGTCAATTTGATTTTGTCATAAGTTGCAAAATTCTGTTTGATATACACTGTGGTTAAAGCCCAAAAGAAGCCAGACAAGATTAAGAAAGCTTGACCAATTAACGATAAATTCAAATGAATATGATTTAATTGTGGCCAAAGAATCGCAACCAAGCCCAATGTGCCAAGAACCAACCCAATCATTTTTTGGCTATTTAAACGCTCATTTAAAATATAATGCGCCAATACACCAATAAAAATAGGCATAGTAAACACTAAAACTGCAGACAATCCTGAATCAACAAATTGCATGGCAAAGGTTTGTGTTGCATAAAAACCAATACAAATCATCAAACTTGAGATTATCAGTTTTTGCCATTCACCTTTTGCGGGTAAAACAGATTTTCTTAACAGTACTTGAACCAACATAAGGGTAAGCGCAGCTAAGATTAAACGCGTAGAAATAAATAAGAATGGCGGAAATATTTGCAAACTATGTTTGACCAATCCCCACAAAGATCCCCAGACGAGACACAATAATACAATTGCACCAATCACTCGAAGATTCATTTGCTGTACTCAACAGATGGAAAGTGCTTAGAGTATAGAAAATAAATGACATCATGAATAATGCTGTGTTTTAATGTACACATCATTTTTTTTGATGCCAAAGTGGATACTTTAGTGTCAGCGCTTATTCAATGCATTTTTGAGGAATTGAAATGAATATCGATATGGGTGATATCAAATCATTTGTGACTGTTGCTGAACTAAAAAGCATTACAGCAGCAGCAAATAAACTCAATTATTTACAATCAAATATGACTGCAAAAATAAAAAAGATTGAAAATCACTATAAACGTCAACTATTCATCCGAAAACCTAAAGGTGTTGAGCTCACTGAATCTGGCATGAATTTATACCAGCAATATAAAAAAATGATTTTCACATGGGAGGAAACTGAAAATAAAATCTATCAGCAGGAAAAAAATTTACGCTTTGGTACCAACACCAGTTTAGGCGGAATGCGTTTCTACCCTTCTTTTAGCCAGCTATATGAAACTTACCCTGAACTTTCGATCACCATGAAAACAGGTGCGACAGGTTATATTGAAGATGAAATATTACTTGGAAATCTAGATATCGCCTATGTTTTAGGTCATCCCAAGCAGAAAAATATTCAGTATATTCAAAAAGCAGATGACCAGCTTGTGATTATTGGGAAAAATGTCATCAACCATGACAACCTTGAAGATTGTCTCAATCATCAAAATATTTTACTTGCTTCTGAAGAATGCTGTTACGCAACCACTTTAGATCACATTTACACAGACTATAATTTAACCAAAGGCGAGTTAACCCATATTTATGATCATGAGGCCTTAGTCAATTTCACTCAATTGGGTATGGGAATATCAATGATTGCAAAATCACTGATTAAAAAATTTAATATTCAATATTATCGAGAAACACCTGAACAATATCGAGATATTGGATTCTATCTGATTGCACGAAGTGAGCATGTATTTACGCCGATTGAAAAGCAGTTTATCGGATTGAATGATCAGCTTTAACCACACCAATATTTTGCTTTTAAACATTAGCTTTCATAATTTATATTGGGTTATTTTATTTGGTGCGCGTTTTCCGATTTAAACACTGAGAAAAACAGCATAACCGTGGCAACAAAGTACCAACAGGAAATATTTTGAGCATAAAAAGAGGGAAGAAAATTGAGCCTAAACGATTGCACAAGCTTCCAGATTTCACTCCATTTGCGCATGAGAAGTGAATAAGAATTAACACTAATTTCTCTAATATAGCACCAACAAAATAGCTGCCTTGATTTGTAAACACATAATACAGCATGTTTATTAAATCAAAAATCAAGGCAAATGCTACAATTTTATGCAATGTTGATGAAGTTTGATTTTTCTGTATTCGTCACACTTTTTTATCTTTGTTATTTGATTCCATTTCAGTTTTTTACTCAATGTAAAACCATCGTTTTTGCTATATTAATCTATTTTTCAAATTAAAAAAAAATGATTTCCACTGACAACAGCCCAAAATTTGTATTGAAGGGTGTTATAATACTGCGTTTATAAAATTCTCTTTGGCCACCCATATATGTGGTGCCTCTTTCGAAATAGTTAGGACGAGCAATGACTGATAATGCAACGATCTTGCAGAATGTACCAGTAGGCAAAAAAGTGGGTATCGCCTTTTCTGGTGGTCTAGATACTTCAGCAGCTTTATTGTGGATGAAACAAAAAGGCGCAGAACCTTATGCTTATACAGCAAACTTAGGTCAACCTGATGAAGATGACTACGATGCAATTCCGCGTAAAGCTGAAAACTATGGTGCTGTAAAAGCCCGATTGGTTGACTGCCGCTTACAACTTGCATTGGAAGGTATTGCTGCAATTCAATGTGGTGCATTCCATATCAGCACTGGGGGTGTTCCTTATTTCAACACAACACCATTAGGTCGTGCAGTAACAGGTACAATGCTTGTTACAGCTATGAAAGAAGATGATGTTAATATTTGGGGCGATGGTTCAACTTATAAAGGGAACGATATTGAACGTTTCTATCGTTATGGTTTATTAACCAACCCAGCACTTAAAATTTACAAACCTTGGTTAGATCAGCAATTTATTGATGAATTAGGCGGTCGCGCTGAAATGTCACAGTTCTTGATCGACAATGGTTTTGATTACAAAATGTCGAAAGAGAAAGCTTATTCAACAGATTCAAATATGTTGGGTGCAACTCACGAAGCAAAAGATCTTGAATATCTCAATGCAGGCATCAAAATCGTTGAACCAATCATGGGCGTTGCATTCTGGAAAGAAGATGTAAAAGTTGAAGCTGAAGAAGTTTCTGTAACGTTTGAAGAAGGTTTCCCAGTTGCATTAAATGGCAAGCGTATTGAAGACCCTGTTGAATTCATTCTTGAAGCCAACCGTATTGGTGGTCGTCATGGTCTTGGGATGTCTGACCAAATCGAAAACCGTATTATTGAAGCAAAATCTCGCGGTATCTATGAAGCTCCGGGAATGGCGCTTCTTCATATTGCTTATGAACGTCTTGTAACCGGTATTCATAATGAAGACACTATTGAACAATATCGCATCAATGGTTTACGTCTAGGTCGTTTATTGTACCAAGGGCGTTGGTTCGATTCACAAGCATTGATGCTACGTGAAACAGCACAACGCTGGGTTGCTAAAGCAATCTCAGGCACCGTGACTTTAGAACTTCGTCGTGGTAATGACTACACGATTATGAACACTGAATCAGAGAACCTCACTTATGAAGCTGAGCGTTTAACCATGGAAAAAGGTGATTCAATGTTTAGTCCTGCTGACCGTATCGGCCAATTGACTATGCGTAATCTTGATATCACTGATACCCGTGCAAAACTTGGTATTTATACCAATACTGGTTTATTGGCTGTCGGTACAGGATCTGCGATCCCTCAATTGAAAGACAAGAATAAATAATTTTTAATAAAAAACCGCCAAATCTGGCGGTTTTTTTAGCTTTAGTCTTTGTGATTTTTCATTAAAGATCGCTTATCAAGACACTGCATTCTTAGTTTCAGGCTGCGATAAGTTTTGTTGCCCTAATTTTTGCTGTTGTTTTTGCAACTCAATCTTTTCAGCATGTTCTTGGCGAATTTGATCATATTCTCGTTTGGTTTCAGCATCACTTTTAGCCGCAAGAAAAGCCATTCCCACTAAAAATACTGGAAATAACAATGCTAATGTCGCAAAGATATAAAATTTTTTCGAACTTGTCTGTGACATAAATTCAAGGCTTTCAATAAATTTAATTAGGCTGATTAATATAACAGAATAATCCCATCCAATACATTACTCACCTTTAGCCATAGGACAACAATCTCCTATATATTTAAAGCGAAAAACTTAAGTAAAAATCACACCACCCTGTGACCTAGAAGCTTTATAAATCACTTTCAGCAATACTCTTCATCAATCAAACTATTGTTATATGGAGCTTATCCCGCAAACTTCTTTAATAAATGTAACTTTAATAAAAACCAGATGCCCATAAAACAAAATGGTCTAAGCCAATTTAAAAAATAATTAACGATTCTTTGTTTGTTTATAAGCTTCTTGCGCTATAGCCAAACTTTTCTTTTTACCTTCAACTGTATCTGAAATCTCATTAGAAGTTCCATTTCCTGAATGACGTTGCAGATGTTGCTGTTGAGAATACTGATGCATTTCAGACTGAGATTTTTGTTGCTGTATCGAAGTTTGGTTTGCAGTTCGTTGGGTTAATTTTTGTTGAAGTTGTTGCTGTGGATTTACAGTAGCAGTTCCTGCACAAGGTCTAGATTGGTAAGTTACCGAACCTTTTACCACACATTTGTGTACGTCTTTAGCAAATACATGATGCGAAATCCCTAAAGCTAAGATAACCAACAATACTTTTTTCACAACCAACACTCCATTTAAGTTTCAACAAAATATCAATAATTGATTTAAATTGCTATTTACACAGGAGTTTTCTTATTCACAGGATTTTTCATTTACAATTAAGGTATAAATATGACTTTTTTTGCCAAGTTTTACAGCATTTTGTCATAGTTCAAATCCTTCAGTTTCAAGATTTAATTTGAAGGTTTTTAAGTGATTGCTGAACAATAAAACCATGAACTAAAGACACAGGCAGCATATAAATTTTCCCGAAAAGATTATAGGTGACTACACTGGTACACACCTTCAGTTCATTTCTAAGTTCATCATATTCCTCGATTTGTAAAACCAGCAATACACTCAAATGTTTATCGGTTGACTGTAAAAAAAGCTCACGATCGGAGACTTTAATCACATCAAAAAAATCTGCTTTCCTACCTACTTGAAGTGGTTTAGTTGATTCACCAAAGCCTTGAATAGGTTGCACACCACCTAAACGCTGGCTTAAAAAATCCCTCAGCTTAAACGCAGCCTTCAACCAAACTGGCGGCTTGCTAGTCATTAGATAATAGGCTTGAGTACTGGTGAGATTTTTATCAATATATTGCTTGGCTTCGTGTAAAAAATTTAATTGATCAAGTGGAGCAACTAAAGTTTGTGGATCTCTTTCTATATTCAATTAACCACCCCTATAAATATAATTAATATTTTTTCAAACAACCGCTAAAAACAGTCTACAGTAATCAGTTATTGGTGCAATTACTCACAGCCTAAAGTTTAAGAAATATATAATCGACCTGTCAAAAAAGCTTAGACACAAGAACATAATTCCCCTTAATCAATATTTTCAATTAAATCAATCGCATGGACAAACAAATTATTTAATTATAAAAAGCTTGTACTGCCACACCTTACATTCAAAGTTTAAATACCTTTGCGTAGGCGATGCCAAACCTTGCGCTGCAAACAAAGCAGTGCTTTGTTTTTGCTCATGGGCGAGGGGTACGTCCTGTACCCCCTCCCAACGGCGACATCCATGTAGCCACACAGTAGGATCACCATCTAGGATTCAAAAATCTAAAAAATGAATAGATAACTAAAATTTTATAAAAATTATTAAAAAACATAAGCTTAATTTATACTCAATGACTTAATAAAAGTCACTGGTATGAATAATTAAGTAGTTTGAATACAACAAAAAGGTCTGCACTTGACAGACCTTTGATTATACTGACTTTAGTGCGTTTATCTTTTAATTAACTATCCATATTTTCAATAATCGCTTGACCGAATTCAGAACAGCGAAGCAAAGTTGCACCTGGCATCAATCGCTCAAAGTCATAGGTGACAGTTTTCGCAGCAATCGCTCCCGATACGCCCTGAATAATCAAATCAGCAGCTTCAATCCACCCCATATCACGAAGCATCATTTCCGCAGAAAGAATAATAGAGCCTGGATTGACTTTATCTTGGCCTGCATATTTTGGTGCTGTACCGTGAGTTGCTTCATATACAGAAATTGCGCCACCAATATTTGCACCCGGTGCAATACCAATACCACCTACTTCAGCTGCCAATGCATCAGAAATATAGTCACCATTTAAATTAAGTGTCGCAATCACAGAGTATTCAGAAGGACGCATTAATATTTGCTGTAGGAATGCATCTGCAATCACATCTTTAATAATGATCTCTTTACCCGTTCTTGGATTTTTAATTTTTACCCACGGGCCACCATCAATCAGCTCTCCACCGAAACGATCAATTGCCAGTTCGTAACCCCATTCTTTGAACGCACCTTCGGTATATTTCATAATGTTGCCTTTATGCACTAAAGTTACACTTGGCTTATCATTATCAATCGCAAACTGAATCGCCTTACGCACCAAACGCTGAGTACCTTCTTTTGATACCGGTTTAATACCAATCCCACAATTATCTTCAAAACGAATCTTAGTTACACCCATTTCTTCTTTTAAAAATTTAATGACTTTTTTCGCTTCAGGAGAATCTGCTTTCCATTCGATACCCGCATAAATATCTTCGGAATTTTCCCGAAAAATCACCATATCGGTCAGTTCAGGGTGTTGAACAGGTGACGGCACTCCTTCAAACCAACGTACAGGGCGTACACAAACATAGAGGTCGAGCTCTTGGCGTAAAGCCACATTCAATGAACGAATACCGCCACCCACAGGTGTGGTTAATGGCCCCTTAATCGAAACAACAAATTCCCGCAGCGCCTCAAAAGTTTCTTCAGGCATATATGTTCCGTAGATTTTATCTGCCTTTTCACCACAGTAAACTTCCATCCATTCGATCGAACGTTTGCCACCATATGCTTTTTGAATTGCTGCATCCACAACAGCTTTCATGGCTGGTGTAATATCAACACCAATACCATCCCCTTCTATAAAAGGAATGATTGGATGATTTGGAACATTCAGTGACAAGTCCGCATTTACAGTAATTTTGCTACCATCAGCAGGCACTACGATCTTCTGATAACCCATTGTTGATGTTCTCCCTTTTATTATAGTTGGCAAATCCAAAATAATTGCCAAATCGACAATATTTCTAACCATTCTTAACGCATATCAGTCTAGTCTAATTTGTACATTTTTTGAGATTTATACGAGGAATAACAACATTTCTCTACTGAATAAAGCACATTGTTCCATTATTTAATGTCATTTAATTCATCATTTTTTATATAAATCAATATTCTCAATCACCTCGAATATTGAAAAATAAAAGTATTAGCTATGTTTTTCCACACAAAGAAATTTTCCAAGAGTCGGATCTTCTCCATGTTTCACACTGTAAACACAAGTAGTTAATTCTTATTTTTTTAAATGATAGCCACTCTATCCAACATATCAGCCGCCAAAATAACTACAAAACCACCCAATCGGATCTTTAAAAGTGAGAGCTAATATACCTTTTCACTATAAGCTTTATTTTCAATTTTTTGATTTGATATTCGTTATTTAATTTAAAAATTTATAACATTTTGACAATAGATTAATGACCAAACTGGCCACCTTAAAACCACAATATATTCATATATTTCATTGTATTAAAATACGCACCACAATAGAACACAAACAAAAACCCGTAAATTTATTTTGATTACTGGTATTTTTTGCCATTGCTTTTAATTTAAAAATAAAATTATTAAAAACAACATCATCAACTTAAAATTAATTACAAAAATATTTCACTTTTACTATATGTTTTCACATGAATTTTAATGAAAGAATAAATCGAAATTCATTTTTTGATTCCTTCTGTCTATCCTATAGCCTCCAATCAAATTAACCATCTTTGCAATTATTATTTAGTCTTAAAATCTTTAACATTATTCCTGTTTTTTTAAATCGCAATGAATTTTGAATTAATTACGATTCAACCTAACTCATGGATGTAAATAATGGATCAAACTTACAGTAAAGAAGAGAAACGAGGCCGTATACGCGGTATCGTCGGCGCAGCTTCAGGAAACTTAGTAGAATGGTTTGATTTTTATATTTATGCTGTATTTGCGGCATATTTCACTAAAGCATTAACTGCACCAGATATGGACTCCGGTACTCAAGCCATTTATGTATGGGGTGTCTTTGCAGCCAGCTTCTTTATGCGACCAATTGGTAGCTGGGTTTTCGGACGAATTGCTGATAAACATGGCCGCAAAAAATCAATGGTCATTTCAATCTGTCTTATGGCAGTAAGCTCTTTCTTATTTGCCGCACTCCCAACCTATGAACAAGTTGGGATGGCAGCACCTTTCCTACTTTTACTTGTTCGCCTGCTACAGGGTTTATCTGTAGGTGGTGAATATGGTGCTGTCGCAACCTATATGAGTGAACTTGGCTTAAAGGGTCAACGAGGCTTTTTTGCTTCTTTCCAATATGTCACCTTGTCAGGTGGTCAGTTATTAGCAAGTTTGCTCGGTGTTATTATGCTGGCATTCCTATCAGAGCAGCAATTGCTTGATGGCGGCTGGCGTATTCCTTTTGTCATTGGTGGTATTGCTGCAATTATCTCCCTACTTGCACGTAGTCGTTTGGAAGAAACATTATCTAGCGAAGACAGTGATAAAGAAGAATCAGGAAGCTTAAGTGAACTGTTTAAAAATCACTGGAAAACCTTCTTATTGGTCGTAGGTTATACCTCTGCGGGTTCCCTCACCTTTTATGTGATTACAGTATATTCAAAGACCTACCTCACCAATATGGGTGTGGATAGTAAGACTGTCGGATTCATTATGACAGCTTCACTATTTATCTTTATGCTTGCACAACCGGTGTTTGGTGCTATTTCTGACCGCATTGGTCGTCGTGCTGCAATGCTTGCGTTCAGTGGAACTATGGCAATTTTCATCTATCCAGTTATGGTGATCTGGATGCCACATTTCAGTTACTCACCATTGATGGTTGCACTGCTACTTATTTTCCTGATGATGTTACTCAGCTTCTATACCTCTATCAGTGGATTGGTTAAGGCAGAAATGTTCCCGCCACATGTTCGTGCATTGGGTGTTGGTTTCTCTTATGCTGTGGGGAATGCAATCTTTGGCGGTTCTGCACCATCTGTAGCACTACAGTTCAAAGCAGCCGGTATTGAAAGCACCTTCTTCTTCTATGTGATTTTCATGTTAGTGATCTGTTTCTTGTGTAGTTTTAAATTACCGAAAGAGCCAGAATATCTAAAACATGACCACTAAATAACATGGTTAAGTCATAAATAGCTTGTGATCACTGATTAAAATTTGAGATCTACACTATTCAAAAAAGCTGTACTATCCAAAGGTGGTACAGCTTTTTTATTATATGGTTTTACTTCAATAGACGCTGTTTTTTCCAGTTGTTTAGCTTAATTTTATGCAATGGTAAATTGCAAAAAGATAAAACCTCCCACCCTACTCTAAAAACCTCGTATCTTAAGATCGCCCATCTAAGAAAAATGTATTTACAACTCAAGCTTGGTAAATAAATAAAGTTGAAGAATACAAAGCGTAATCTGATATAGTAGCGCACATATCGTAGTCTTTATCTTTACCCAACTCTCTTCAAACGGGTAACTTTATCAAACTCAAAAATTTTATTGATATTTATTAGTGGTCTAAAGTGAAAATTGTCATTCTTAATAAACCTTATGACGTCCTCTCCCAGTTTCGTAAAGACGAAGCACATATGACGATGTCAGACTTCGTAGATGACTCGACTTTGCGTTTGGCGGGTCGTCTCGATATGGACTCTGAAGGTTTAGTTTTTTTAACTGATCATGGTGGTTTAAATCAGTACATTACCAATCCTGCCAATAAGAAATTTAAAACTTATGTGGTGCAAGTTGATGGTGATGTGACTGAAGAAGCCCTTGAACAGTTGCGCAAAGGTGTTGAGCTAAAAGATGGTATGACTTTACCTGCTCAAGCGAATAAAATAGAACAGCCTGGATGGTTGTGGGATCGTGATCCACCTGTACGCTTTCGTGCGAACATTCCAACATCTTGGATTGAAATTTCGATTTGCGAAGGCCGTAACCGCCAAGTACGTCGTATGACTTCAGCTGTCGGTTTCCCTACTTTACGTTTAATCCGTACCAAAATTGGTGCAATTGACTTGGTACAAATGGGTTTACAGCCTGGTGAAACCAAAGAAATTGAACCATTGCTTTATCCTGACTTCCAAAATATTCCTGCGGACGAACCTTATCGTTCACGATCTTATGTGAAGAAACCTGGTGGTACAGGTGGAAAACCAATTGTTCGCAAGAATAAAGATGGTTCAACAAAAAAGTCAGGTACTAAACGTATCTGGCAAATGGAAGATGGTGAAAAACCACGTCGTAAGACCAATGGTACCACTCGTCCAAATACCAAAACCCCACGTGGTCGTGGACGTAATGGTCGATAGGATTTAGTTATTCGAAGCCATTAATCGATTGTCGCATATTATAAAAATGCCTAATGAAATTCATTGGGCATTTTTATTTTTATAATTTAAAAAAACTCAAGACCAATTAAAACCAATCTCCCCCTCATCATTTAAATTGATTCATACAAAACTTGCACATAAATTACTTAAACAAAGATTTATTCCCTCAATAAAAAAGCCGATGCTTATGCATCGGCTTTTCTCACCAACAAGATCGCTGGTTTATAGCATTTAAAACTTAAACATTAGCAAGTGTAGCGTTAAGCGTAGCACTTGGACGCATTACAGCTTCAACTTTAGCCGTATCAACTGCATAGTACCCACCGATATCCGCTGGCTTACCTTGAACAGCAGCAAGTTCAGCAAGAATTTTGTCTTCGTTCTCAGCTAAAGCTTTTGCAAGTGGTTCAAACTTGGCTTTTAATTCAGCATCGTCATTTTGAGCAGCAAGTGCTTCAGCCCAGAATTTCGCAAGGTAGAAATGGCTACCACGGTTGTCTAGCTCACCCGTACGGCGAGATGGAGACTTATCATTATCTAACAATTGACCTGTCGCTTGATCCAATGTCTTCGCCAACAACTTAGCACGCGCATTGTCTTCTTTAATACCTAACTCTTCTAAAGAAACTGCTAATGCCAAGAATTCACCAAGAGAATCCCAACGCAAGTGGTTTTCTTCTACAAGCTGTTGTACGTGTTTAGGCGCTGAACCACCCGCACCTGTTTCGTACATCCCACCGCCCGCCATTAACGGAACGATAGATAACATTTTCGCAGAAGTACCCAGTTCCATGATTGGGAACAAGTCAGTTAAGTAATCACGTAAAATGTTACCTGTCACTGAAATTGTATCTAAACCACGAGCAACACGTTCAAGCGTATAACGCATTGCACGTACTTGTGACATGATTTGGATATCAAGACCCGCTGTATCATGATCTTTCAAGTATTTTTGTACTTTCTTGATCAATTCATTTTCATGCGGGCGGTATGGGTCAAGCCAGAAGATTGCAGGCATACCTGAGTTACGCGCACGCGTTACTGCAAGTTTTACCCAGTCACGAATCGGTGCGTCTTTCACCTGACACATACGCCAGATATCGCCTTCCTCAACGTTTTGTGACATCAACACTTCACCAGTCTCAAGATCTGTGATGTTTGCAACACCTGCTTCAGTGATCTCAAAAGTTTTGTCATGTGAGCCGTATTCTTCAGCTTTTTGCGCCATCAAACCAACGTTTGGCACAGTACCCATAGTACGTGGGTCAAAATTGCCATTCCACTTACAGAAATTGATCATTTCTTGGTAAATACGTGCGAATGTTGACTCTGGCATAACAGCTTTACAATCATACTGCTTACCATCAGCTCCCCACATCTTACCACCGCCACGAATCATCGCTGGCATAGATGCATCTACAATCACATCATTTGGTGAATGGAAGTTGGTAATACCTTTCGCTGAATCGACCATTGCAAGTGCAGGACGGTGTTCTTGACAAGCATGAAGATCTTCGATGATCTCTTCACGCAATGATGTTGGTAAAGTTGCAATCTTCTCATAAAGACCAGCCATACCGTTATTGACGTTAATACCTAACTCGTCAAATAACTTGGCATGCTTTTCAAATGCTTCTTTATAGTAAATTTTTACACAGTGACCGAATACAATCGGGTGTGAAACTTTCATCATCGTTGCTTTTACATGCAACGAAAATAAAATGCCCGCTTCACGGCAATCATCAAGTTCTTTTTCATAGAAATCGCAAAGCGCTTTTTTGCTCATAAACATTGAGTCGATGATTTCGCCATCAAGTAATGCAACTTTTGACTTCAGCACAATGCTCTCACCATTTTTGGTGATAAGTTCCATTTTGACGTTACGCGCACGGTCAAGTGTCATTGACTTTTCACCGTGGTAGAAATCACCCTCATCCATATGAGAAACATGTGTTTGTGACCACTGTTTCCATTCGTTCATTGAATGTGGATGTTTCTTGGCATAGTTTTTCACTGCAGCAGGTGCGCGACGGTCAGAGTTACCTTCACGTAACACTGGATTCACCGCTGAACCAAGGCATTTGCTATAACGTACCTTAATTGCTTTTTCTTCTTCAGTTGTTGGATTTTCAGGATAGTCAGGGATTGCATAACCCTTTGACTGAAGTTCCTTAATACATGCGCTCAACTGAGCAACAGATGCACTGATATTTGGGAGTTTGATAATGTTAGTGTCTGGATCTTGAGTAAGACGCCCTAGCTGTGCAAGGTTGTCAGATACTTTCTGTTCATCGCTTAAGTATTCCGCGAATTCTGCAAGAACACGAGCAGCTACAGAAATATCAGTTTTGACAATCTCTACGCCAGCTGGCTTAGTAAAGGTCTCAATGATCGGCAGTAGCGAATAAGTCGCCAACAATGGCGCCTCGTCAGTCAGTGTGTAAATGATTGTTGACTTTCCACCAGCCATATATAGCCCCTTGCTTTAGATTGTGTTTTGAGAACCGAGCTTGTGACCCAGCTCTTACGAACCGACTTGCTTAAATTTAACCCCAAGAGTATCAGCCTTCCTGATATTACAGTCAACGTAAGATCTGTGATAACGACATTTCGTAAAAAAATGGTACATCACAAATATTGCATTAACATCAACATTTGCACAAAAATTAATCACTTTTTTGTAAAAATAGCCATTCCGACTAAGAGCAACAAAAATCCATACCATCTTCTTCTTTATTGTTTTAAACATTAAAAATTTTATCTTGCTGATTCTTACAAATAGAGCAACCAATTAAAAACCATTGAAAACACATCGACGCGCTTCAGCGACATAAAACAAGCCGAACAGCACAAAAAAAAATCAGCTAGATACTGTTTAAATTTTAAATCATTCAAGTCTGTCTAAAAAGTGAATGAGCAAATGAATGGAAAATTTATTTATTCCCCAATACTCTGGTCACGATATGACAATAAATATGCTTTGGTTAACTTATACTCACAAAATAACAATACTTTTACCTTGAATATTAAGTCAAAAAATCGTTATTAATAAATTACATGTTTAATTTTTCATCACATCATTAATGAAAAAATAAGCTTCAATGATGTATTTCCTATCCCCAAATTAATATTAAAACTGTAGAGGTAATATGTTAATGCTATTACTCATCGCAATACTTATTCAAATCATCTCACTCTGGGCCGTTTTCTTTTTTGCACTTGATCGGACAATCGGTAGTATCACCACGATTGTCATTGCGATTCTGAGTGCAGTGATCAGCCCATGGTCTCTCATCCTTGGTCTCCCGCTTATTCTTATCAGTTTAGTTTTACTGATTGAGCCACTGCGAATGCAAGTTTTGACTAAACCAGCTTATAAAACATTAGCCAATGCAATGCCAAGCATGAGTAGCACTGAACGTGAAGCATTGGATGCGGGTACCAGTTGGTGGGAAAAAGAATTATTTATGGGGGCGCCAGATTGGGAAAAATTTAACAATTACCCCTACCCGACGCTTAGTAATGAAGAGCAATCTTTTTTAGATCATGAGGTTGAACAACTCTGTCAGTTGCTAGATGAATGGGAAATTCATCAAAATAAAGACCTGAACGCAGAGACATGGCAATTTATTAAAGACAATGGCTTTTTTGGACTTATCATCCCTAAAACTTATGGTGGTCGTGAATTTAGCTCTTTTGCACAAAGTCGTATTATGAGCAAAATCGCTTCACGCTCATTAACCACTGCCGTAACCTGTATGGTGCCTAACTCATTAGGGCCGGGTGAGCTTTTACTGAATTATGGTACAGATGAACAAAAAAATCGTTATTTGCCCGGCTTAGCCAAGGGTGAAGAAATTCCTTGTTTTGGACTAACCAGTCCTGAAGCGGGTTCTGATGCTGGAGCGATTCCTGACACTGGGGTAGTTTGTTATGGGGAGTTCGAAGGTCAACAAGTGCTTGGCTTAATTATGAATTTCTCAAAACGCTGGATTACCTTAGCACCCGTTGCAACCGTAGTCGGTCTGGCCTTCAAACTGTATGACCCAGATGGCTTATTGGGAGATAAAACTAAAACTGAGTATGGTATTACATGTGCACTTATACCCGCCTCTCATGCAGGCGTAGAAGTTGGACCTAGGCACCATCCGGGTGGTTCTCCATTTATGAATGGCACAGTTGAAGGTAAGGACGTCTTTATTCCGATTGACTGGATTATTGGGGGCGCAAAAAATGCTGGGAATGGCTGGCGTATGCTGATGGAATGTCTGGCTGTTGGACGCGGTATTTCCCTTCCTGCATTGTCTACAGCCGCAGGTGAAATGACGTATTTATCTGTAGGTGCATTCGCTAAAATTCGTCAACAATTTAAATTATCAGTCGGTAAATTTGAAGGGGTCCAAGAAGTTAGCAGTGACATCGTCAGCCATACCTATATGCTTGAAGCTTTCCGCTATTTAGTCACTTGCGGTTTAAATCAAGGTGGCAAACCCGCTGTTATGACCGCAATGGCAAAATACTACGCCACTGAAACGATGCGAAAAATCGTCAATCATGGTATGGACATCACAGGTGGTCGTGGTATTCAACAAGGTCCGCGTAACTTTCTTGCCAATATGTATCAAGCTATTCCGATCTCGATAACGGTTGAAGGAGCAAATATCTTAAGCCGTTCGTTGATGATCTTTGGTCAAGGTTCAATGCGTTGCCATCCTTATTTATTTGAGGAATTACAATTGTTACAGGCTGCAGATAAAGCTTCTGCCTTAAACACATTTAACACCATGTTATATCAACATTTAGGCTACACTTTAAACCGTGGAGCTCGTGCATTCACTTATGGATGGTTTGGGGCAAGTAATCAACGACCTGACTCATCAGATGCTTTTACTCAACCTTATTATAAAATCATCAATCGCTTCAGTACTGATTTTGCCCTAACCGCAGATATGTGTCTTGGACTATTAGCTGGTGATATTAAACGTAAAGAAATGCTCTCAGGGCGATTAGCTGACATTCACTCCAAAATGTTTATTGCGACAGCCATACTCAAATTTTATGAAAATGGTCAAAGATCCACGCAAGAACAGGTACATGCCAAACTTGCATTAGATGAAACGCTTTATAATGCCCAAGAAGCATTTTATGGCTTATTTGATAATTTTCCGATTCAAATTGCATCAAGTCTGGTTAAATTTGTTTGTTTCCCATTTGGTCGACCGATCAAGAAACCGAGTGATCGTCAAAAGAGTGAAGCAGCAGAACTGCTCATGCAAGATAACCCATTCCGAGATTATTTAAAAACGCAGGTTTATTATACTGTTGATCCGAATGATGCTTTTGGCCGAATGGAAGCCACCTTCAATCTACTCTCAACCGTTGAAGACGATTGGAACAGCTTTAAAAAAGCGGAATCTAAAGGTGAATATCAGGGGCTAACATTTGAAGAGCGCATACAGGATGCAGTCACTCGTGGCTTAATCAGCGATGATTTAGCCACAAAATTAACCCAATATAATGCCCTGCGTTATGACAGTATGCTCACAGATATTTTTGATGAAAAATTAGAGCAGGTATTGGTATTAGAAAATCCTCATCTTCACTCAACTTAAATCTATTTGGCAAATGCCATTTAAGAGATAAGGGGATATAAAACGTTGACCATAAACAGCGATTCACCATCGCTGTTTTTTAACATAGACATATTGCCAATGGGTTATTTTGTTATTTCGGTATAGTGTTAAAAATATAACAGCTGAGGAAAAAAGCAATGTCTCAACAAGATTATGAAAATGGCTTAAAAGTCCGTACAGAAGTGATGGGAGAAAGTTTTGTAAAACGCGCTCAAGATAACACTGTTCCTTTTACAAGACCTTTGCAAGACTGGATCAATGAGCATGCATGGGGTTCAACTTGGCAACGTGAGGGTGTTTTACCACGTAAATACCGCTCTTTGATTACCATTGCATTTTTAGTTGCGCAGAAAAGCCCAACCGAACTTAAAGGTCATATTCGTGGCGCATTAAATAATGGCGCGACAGTTGAAGAAATTCAGGAAGTATTATTACACAGCCTACCTTACTGTGGCGCCCCAGCGACACAAGAAGCATTTCGTGCTGCACTCGAAGTCATCAATGAATACCAAAAGGTAGATTCATAAACAATTAATGCGATCAAATTCTTCAATATAGGCCATGCTCCAACATGTTGCCTGTATTGCTGAGTTAATTCCAAAACACATTAAAACTATAAAAAAACTCATCTACTTCAAAGCGAACATGGTATCCCAACTGAGTTAACTCAGAAGAAAGCCCCCGAATATCCTCTAAAGCTAGATGTTTAGGTAAAACTGTAAAAACAGCAGTATTGCCCTGCTTGGCATTTTCTTCAATCATTTGAGCTAAACGAAATTTATATAGCTCTATATTTAAGTTAGAATTGGCTGCCAATTGTTTTGCGTCTTCAGCATGAATAAACATGATTAAATTTCCATATTATTGTTTTCCACGATATCACTACAAGATATAAATAAATATCGGAATACGCTGTATGCTTTATGTTCGAAAGCACATGCACAAAAATATACTCACGAAAAAATTTTTATAGCCATAAAAAGCTTATAAAATTCTCACACATATCTTCAGAATTAACTTGTATAAAAGTTTGAACATAAAAATTAAATTAAATCCAGTGCTTTATTTTGGTGGAATTTAATTTTTTGTATTTAAAAAGTAAATGATAATTGTTATTATTTACTTAATTTTTAACCTTTCTTATTTGATTGCCTATGAATAGCCAGACTGAACTCGATGTCCTAAACGCATCTGTTTCAACTCCGACTGTATCAACTCGAGCTAAATCCGCACACTCTCTCATACAATATCGCGTCATGATTGCCTACCGTTTTGCTCTGGCAATTCTTGGTGGTTACCTGCTTGCATCCATGTCCGCTATAGTGATTGCAAAAACATTTGCCGATTATCGTGCTGCCGCTGCAATGAGCGCCACACTTCTTGCTTTCTGTATTCACTGTGCCGCATTCATTTGGGTTTTTATGGTCAATAAGACATTAAAAGCCAGCTTAGGCATACTTGTTCCAAGTATCATTTTATTTGTCATTTATAAAATGATGGGGAATTAAGATGCGCGTAGATGCAAAAGTTGAAGGTCCACGCCAATCCATGTCATGGTTACATACATGGGCAAGCTTAATTCTTGGTTGGTTACTTTATGCAATTTTTTTGACAGGAACATTGAGTTTCTTTCAGTCTGAAATAACTGCTTGGATGAAACCTGAAATTCATCAATCTGTTCCAAGTGATTCTCAAGTACAGCAAACGCAGGTTGCTTTAAATTATTTACAAAAAAATTATCCTGATGCAGGTAGTTGGTCAATTCAATTACCCAACTCCAGACAAACCACAACTGAGTTAAATATCCGCAAAAAAGGTGAAGATCTACAAGCACGTCGTGGTGGAGAAAGAATCACCCTAGACAGTGCAACTGGACAAGTCATTGAGGCTCGAGATACGCGCGGTGGTGGATTTCTCTATCGCTTTCACTTTGAATTGTATGGATTTGATCGTATTTGGGCCCGTTGGATCGTCGGTTTGGCTACTATGCTGATGTTTGTGGCAATTATTAGTGGCATTATCACCCATAAAAAAATTTTTAAAGACTTCTTTATTTTCCGTTCCGGTAAAGGGCAACGATCTTGGTTAGATGCACACAATGCCACAGCTGTTTTTGCCCTACCCTTTCACATTATGATTACATTCAGTGGTTTGTTATTGCTGATGTTTATGTTTATGCCTTGGGGAATCAACCAAGTTTATAAAGATCGACAAGAGTTTTTTCAAGAAATGCGCGGAGGCGCAGTTCAGCAAAATAATTCTCGCAATAGAAATGTTGAAAATCGCTCAGTATCTGCAAATACATCCCAAGCTCGAGGCATCACTGAACAACGCTCACGAGGAGAAAGAGGCAAACAACATGAACAAGAAGCAGGATATCCTGCACCACTTACGAGCTTAACACCACTTATTATAGCAGCTCAGGCACAATGGAAAGAAAATCCAATTGCCTCTATTCAAATCCTTGCGCCAAATACATCCAATGCCACCATTGAACTTCGTGCTTTATATGCAAAAAGTGTGGTAGAACGTGGTGTTTACCCAATTTTGAAATTCGATGGTGTAACTGGTAAAGACATCAATGAAACTGTTCAAACAAAGAATGCATCTATCCCGATGGGAATTTACAATGTTGTGACTGTATTGCATGAAGCTCGAGGTCTTGATTTAACCTTCCGCTGGTTATTGTTCTTCTCTGGCGTAATAGGTACCTTAATGATTGCAACTGGACTTATTTTATGGTGTGTCAAACGTGCACCTCAACAACAAAAGCAAGGCTATAAATCATTTGGTTATCGTTTTGTTGAAGTGATGAATATTGCTGCTGTGATTGGACTACCTATCGCATGTGCAAGTTATTTCTATGCCAATCGTTTCATCCCATTTGAGATAGAAACACGTTTAAATTGGGAAATTCGTGCTTTCTTTATCGCATGGTTAGCTACGTTAATTTATGCAGCGATTCGTCCACACCGTCAGGCTTGGCTTGAGCTTCTAGCTTTTGCTAGTGTTGCTTTTGCACTACTGCCTATTGTCAACTTTACCACGGGTGGTCAAGCATTTTGGAACAGCATTGCCAATGACCAATGGATGATTGCCTCTTTTGATTTAATGACATGGGTACTCGCCATTTTATTTTTCTTGTCATTTTATAAAGTTAAAAAGCACAAAGGACTTCCTGTCAAAAAATCTAGAAATGCACCATCAAATAAGGAGATTTCAGCGTGATTTTCTTCTTACTGGTTTGGTCTTTGTCTAGCTTGGCTTTTATTGCACTTGCCAGTGCAATGTCAAAGCATCAAAAACAGATGTATGGACAGGAGTTAACAGCTCAACAAACACGACTCGCTTCTATTTTAGGTTGGACTTTACTGCTTATTTCACTGATCATTTGCGTAATATCAGGGCCGCTTAGTAGTATGCTCAGTTTTTGGATTGGCATTCTGACATTTTCAGCATTATTTGTGGGTGCCTTATTAACCTATTACAGTTTAAAAGTGAAATTTGTTGCCTGCTTTTGTGCGGGAATGAGCTTTGTCACCAGCGTGATCCTACTCATTTAAACTGTTTCAAAAAATCAGTTATACTCATAAGCCAATCTCTAGATTGGCTTTTTTTATCAAATTTATTGCTTAGTGTTGGTATTTTTATGTCTAAACCACTTTCAATCCCTTCAGAACTACTCAATCGTGCTGCAATGGGTAATCCAGCAGCACAATTTGAACTTGCTGAAATATATATGCAAAGTGAAGATGAAGATAACAATCAACTTGCAGAAGAATGGGCTCTTAAAGCAGCACAATTAGGCCATGTTGAAGCCATGTATTGGTTAGGTGAAGGCTATGCTTATTATGCAAAAGATATCCTTGAAGAAGATCCTAAAGAAGCCAAGGCTTATTTTGAACATGCCCACCGCTGGTTAGAGCAAGCGGTCAAACATCAACATCCTGCTGCGATTTTAGAGTTATCCAATTTCTATCGCCGTGGGGATGTGGTTGAAAAGGATCTGGTGAAATCAGTCGAATTGGTTGAGCAAGCAGCAAAACTGGGTGAAGTTCAAGCCATGCGTGATCTTGTTTGTATTTACGAACACGGGATGGGGGTTGATGTTGATGAAGAAAAAGCTGATTTTTGGGCTGAAAAAGCCAAGTCAGCTGAAGACACTTCTGTATAATTGATAAATTTCAGCCCACATTAGTCAAACCACCTAATTATTCATATAAATGATTGCTATCAAGTCATTGATCATAAATAAAGCTTATATTTTTGTATGAACTTTTAGAACTGTTGGTTATCAATTCATTTTTACTTTTGAATCCTAGATGGTGATCCTACCGTGGGGCGACATGGATGTCGCCGTTGGGCGGGGGTATATGAGCAAAAATAAAGCACTGCTTTGTTTGCAGCGCAAGAGCCCTGTTAAACAAAAGATTTTTGTCATCTTTTGATCTCTGAAAAGTGAGGCATCGCCTACGCAAAGCTATTTAAACTTTGAATGTAAGGTGTGGCATTGCAAACTTTTTTATAATCAAATAATTTATTTTTCCATGCAATTGATTTAATTAAAAATATTTATTAAAAGAAACTATATTCTTGTGTCTAAGTTTTTTGACATGTTGACTATAGAATGAGCTTAAATTTGATTCACTAATTTAATTACCTAAATGCACAAAAATTACATCTAAATCTTGTTTAGGTACAAAGTTTTTCTCAACCATTTGGAACTGTGTCGGACTAATTTTATTGACTTTACCTTTCCAGCAAAACGATACCAACTCTCCCGGATCACGTTCAATGATCAATTTAAAATTTTCGATCGGTTTTGCCCAATTTGCCCCAGTAGTCAAAATATAACTCAGTGCATTAAAAGGCGAATGTTCCGACTGTGCTTTTTTCAAGCCTTTCTTAAAATTACTGTCCATACAAAATTGTTGATTATATTCATCTGGATATAGTGCAACCGAACCACCCACTAAAGGTTTATATTGATGTTTGACCTGTGTAATTGAATTGGCTTTAAAAGTTTGCTTCCAGCTATAAACCACTTGTGAAGACCAGTTGATGACTTCGTCTGGATTTTTAGGCAAAATACTTTTTACTTTAGGGTTTGAACAGCCTTTTAGTTTCTTTTCAAATATCCCATATTCATCAGTTTTGCGATTCCAAGGATTTAACATTTCAGTTTGTGAAAAGCCACATTGCTTAAATAACTCAGTGACATCAATTGCTTTAGACTTTTCATCTCTTTGTATAAATGTCTGCACATGCATTGTCGGTTGAACCGCTTTTCCATTAACCTGAATTTTAAAACTTTTTAATAATTCCTCAGTATGGGCAAAATCGGATTCAAAAGTATTATCAACGCGTGGTAAAGGGAATAAAACAGTTTCAGTAATATCTTGATTACTGAGGTTTTTAAATTGATAATCAACCTTAATTAATTTTTTACTAATGAATAAGTCTTCACGTTGCATTGCAATATTTTTATTTTTAAGGTACTCAATTCCCCCTGTTCCCACATAGCCCGTAGAGTCATTAGCAAAAGCAGATGTCGCTGTCAGAATCGATGTGATCAATACGATTTTTTTCATTCTATTTCATCCAAATCAGTTAATCTAAATCAGGAAATTCTATTGTTTGATAATGCACACAATAAATGGATTCATCAAAAATAATATTTGTAGCAATCTGTTTGATAATTTGTTCTTGCAAAAGAATTTCTTTTTCTAAAACTTCATTCCAATAGATTGAGTTTTCTGAAAAATTCTCATAATAATCCAGTACTTCAATCATAGCATTAAACAAAGCCACTAAATACTGGCTTTTGTTTTGATTTGATACCATCAAGAAAAACGCATCCAAAGAAATCACTTCAATGGCCTCTAATTCCTCATAATCATCGGCATATTCATCTACAGAATCATTTGATTGTCGAATTCTCTTTTGATAATCAATTAAATTTTCTTGATCAATATCATGAAACAATTGTTTTTTATCAATTTTTATTTGATAATTTTGTTCAATAGAAGATTGAAAGTTTGGTAATTTTTCATAAAAAGCAAAAATAGCTTTCACTAAACTTTTCCGCTGTTCAAGAGAAGCCTGCTCAATGGCTTGCCTCAATGCAAAACTATGCTGATCAATTACTTTTAAAATATCCATAAACTCACTGTCCCAATATTTACTTTTCAAAACCGAAACCACGTCACAGAAAAAGCAAAGTACTTTTGATCGTTAAAAATACTGCAATCCCAGATACATGCCTCAGTGACTTAGCAACCATTAAAAAGCATCATCTTGATTTTATTTTTGTTTATAGATCAATAAATACGGATCTTATTTTTGCATAGATTCTCTATTTAAAAACAATTCTATCTTTTAGTTGAATATTAACCAACTACATTTGAACTCTATTAAAATCTAGGTACAATAGTCGCCAGTCGAGGGATGCTGCGACTTTTTCACAGGCACATAAATGTGAAATCGCTAGGCTCGACGATTCGGTCAGACTTTCGTGCTGGTCAACAACGGCATCCGCGAACTGAATGATCAATATT
The DNA here is from genome assembly GCF_058242925.1 of Acinetobacter sp. LipI_19. Taxonomy (NCBI): domain Bacteria; kingdom Pseudomonadati; phylum Pseudomonadota; class Gammaproteobacteria; order Moraxellales; family Moraxellaceae; genus Acinetobacter; species Acinetobacter sp. LipI_19. Next base: position 652,960 of record NZ_JBZAYK010000001.1, on the reverse strand, counting down.
TTTTTAATATAAAGGAGATCGTGATGAACGCGGTTAATGCTTCATTTACAGATTATAAAGTTGCAGATATTTCCCTAGCTGACTACGGTCGTAAAGAAATCAAACTAGCTGAAGCAGAAATGCCAGCATTGATGGGCTTACGTAAACGCTATTCAGCAGCAAAACCACTTGCTGGTGCAAAAATTCTTGGTTGTATTCATATGACCATTCAAACTGCTGTTTTAATTGAAACACTGGTTGAATTAGGCGCGGAAGTACGTTGGACTTCATGTAACATCTTCTCAACTCAAGACCATGCAGCAGCAGCAATTGCAGCATCTGGTGTTCCAGTATTCGCCTGGAAAGGTGAAACTGAAGAAGAATACATGTGGTGTCTTGAACAACAAATTAATGTTAATGGCACGCCTTGGGATGCCAACATGATTCTTGATGATGGTGGTGATTTAACTGCTGTTGTTCATGAAAAATACCCTGAACTTATTGCTAAAATCCACGGTATTACAGAAGAAACCACAACAGGTGTTCAACGCTTAAACGAAATGTTTCGTGATGGTACTTTAAAAGTTCCTGCAATTAACGTGAATGATTCGATCACGAAATCTAAAAATGACAATAAATATGGTTGCCGTCATTCATTAAATGACGCAATCAAACGTGGTACAGATATGTTGTTATCTGGTCGCCGTGCGCTTGTGATTGGTTATGGTGATGTCGGTAAAGGTTCTGCTCAATCACTTCGCCAAGAAGGTATGATTGTCCGTGTAACTGAAATTGATCCAATCTGTGCAATGCAAGCATGTATGGACGGTTATGAAGTTGTTTCTCCATATAAAAATGGTGTACAAACAGGTAAAAAAGAAGATATTAATCTAGACCTTCTTCAAAATACTGACTTGATCGTGACGACTACGGGTAACTATCACGTATGTGATTCTGCAATGTTAGATACATTAAAAGCTGGTTCAGTTGTATGTAATATCGGACACTTTGATACTGAAATCGATACTAACTATTTACGTGGTTATAAGTGGGTTGAAGTTAAGCCTCAAGTACACCAAGTGTATCGTACAGAAAATGAAAATGATTATCTGATTCTTCTTTCAGAAGGTCGTTTAGTTAACCTTGGTAATGCAACTGGTCACCCTTCGCGAGTGATGGATGGTTCTTTTGCAAACCAAGTATTAGGTCAAATGCACTTATTCGCAGAAAAATTTGCTGATCTTCCAGAAGATCAAAAAGCAGCACAGATCCGTGTTGAACTGATTCCTAAGAAGTTAGATGAAGAAGTTGCTGCAGCAATGGTTGCTGGTTTTGGTGGTGTATTGACGCAATTGACTCAAGTTCAAGCAGATTACTTGGGCGTTGCAGTTGAAGGTCCATTTAAATCTGAGGCTTATAAGTACTAAGTTTTAATCCCCTCTCCCTAGCTTTCTCCCTAAGGGAGAAGCAATATTCATTTACTGATTAATGAATTAAAAGCTAAGTCCTCTCTTTTTAAGAAAGGACTTAGGAGAGGCTAAAACAAATTAAAAAAGTATGAATAAAAAAGGATTTAACCATGACCAAACGTGTTCCAATTTCGTTTGAGTTTTTCCCGACCAAAACTGATGCAGGGGCGGAAAAACTTAAGCTTGTTCATCAAGAATTACAGCTTTTAAATCCAGAGTTTTTCTCGATTACTTATGGGGCTGGTGGTTCTACTCGTGAGCGTACACTAGCCGCAATTGCTGACTTTAATGGTAAAGGCACACCTGTTGCCCCTCACCTTTCATGTATTGGTGATGATAAAGTACGTATTGCTGAATTACTTGATATCTATAAGGCTCAAGGAATTGATCGTATTGTTGCGCTTCGAGGTGACTTACCTTCTGGTCAAGTCGGCCTAGGTGAGCTTCCTTATGCGACTGATTTGGTCCGTTTTATTCGTGAATACTCAGGTGATCATTTTAAAATTGAAGTTGCAGCATATCCTGAAATGCACCCACAAGCTGACAACTTTGATGCAGACATCAAGCACTTTGCTGAAAAAGTCAAAGCAGGTGCAAATGCAGCCATCACTCAATTTTTCTTTAATCCAGATGCCTATTTCTATTTTGTAGAGCGTATCCAAAAGCAAGGAATCGATATTCCTGTTGCGCCTGGCATTATGCCAATTACCAATGCAAACAATTTAATCCGCTTTGCAGATGGTACAGGTGCAGAAATTCCACGCTGGATTCGTAAGCAACTGGCGACCTATGGTGATGATTCTGAAAGTATCAAAGCCTTTGGCCATGAAGTTGTAATCAAACTGTGTGAACGCCTTATTGCCGGAGGTGCACCAAGTTTGCATTTCTATAGCATGAATCATACTGAGCCAAACCGCCAATTGGTACTTGATCTCGGTTTAGCTTAAATCAAAATTGCATCATCCACTTGTGAGTAAAACTGCATGCCCCGCTTTTATATTGAAACTGATTTAGCTGTCGAAACTACGGTTGAACTCACTGAAACAGTATTTCATCATTGGGTCAAAGTATTGCGTGCACAAGTCGGTGAAATAGCCACCTTGTTCAATGGACAAGGTGGCGAATATGAAGTGACTTTAACAGAGGTCGCCAAAAAATCGGCCGCTGTTAAAGTCATTTCGTTTAATCCAAACAATCGTACCCCTGCTTTTACAGCGCTTCTCGGACAAGTAATGAGTAAGGGAGATCGTATGGATTATGCGATTCAAAAAGCTGTTGAATTGGGTGTATTTCAAATTCAATTACTGACGTCAGAACGCTGTGAAATGCGCTTAAAATATGATCGAGATCAAAAGAAGTTAGATCATTGGCAAGGTATAGCGATTGCAGCTTGTGAACAGTGTGGTATGAATATTGTTCCAGAGATTTTAGCGCCTATCAGCCTAAATGAGTGGATAAAAACTGAATTGCCCGAGACTAGATTTGTCCTTGCACCTGAAAAAGAGCAGACTGATGTACTCAAAGGAATTAGTCCAAATATTGCCCTTTTGATCGGCCCTGAAGGCGGTTTAAATGAAGCTGAAATTGATCAGGCAAACCAATCTGGATTTAAAAATTGGTGCATTGGTGAACGTATTTTAAGAACTGAAACTGCCCCTGTCGTTGCTTTGTCAATTTTGAATTATCAAAGCTTTAAAAAGTGATGTATGTCATGTAAAATAATTGCAAATTGGATGATTTCACAGTATTTTAATCCCAAAGAAACTATTAATTAGCAAATTTTAAATAGTTGCTCCGTTAAACCTACACATTCTAAAAATAGCAGAGGTGCAAGCGCTAATGAATGATGTTCAGGAAGAGCTTCTTTCATATGATGTGAATTCTTCGAACATCAGAAAGATAACCAAAGATATCCGGATATTTTTTATTTGGGTATTTTTTACGTGCATCTGTGACGCTTTACTTTATATTTACTTATTTGATACGTCTTCAGAGCTATTAAGCAGTTGGTTTATTGTCACTGTCTTATTTGTATTATCAGCCTGTTTTTTCTCCACCTATCTCTTACAGCAAAATAAAATTCAAAAATTTAAAAATATTGATCTTTTTTTTCAGTTTTCGTGTTTAATTTTAGGAAGTTTATTTGGGATTGGCGTTTATATCATCAATTTAGAATTTATGATGATGCCAAATCGGGTTGACCCATTTTTTTCATTTCTTTTATCCAGTTTTTTATTAAGTTTTTCATATGTTTTGGCAATGAATTTTCTAAACCAAAAATTTAGTTATTTTATTGCCTTATTTGTTCCCTCTGTAATCCCAATACTGACAATCCCCCTGCTTTTCCCTCAAAATACCAACGAAATCTATAGTACCATTTTCATTATTTGGTTTTCTTTACTATTCTTTAGTACTTATGCCTCACATAAAATTTATATTAATGCAGAAATATTAGAACTCAAAAATAAGTTTTTATTTAAGCAATCGCAAGAACAGCTTGGAAAATATACAGACCTTGAAATACAACTTAAAAATGAAATCTTAAAAACACAGGTCATGAAAAGTGAATTGCAACTACATAATCATTTATTAGAACAAAAAGTTAAAGAACGGACTTTTGATTTTAAACAGATGAACGATCGTTTAGAAAATCATCAGGCCAATTTAGCTTTTGCACATGAAACTGCCGGTATTCACTCTTGGGTCTGGAATATTGAAAAACGAACTTTTGAGATCTCTGACTCAAAAAGCGGTGCCGAATTTAAACAACTCAATCTAAAACACAATAGTGTAGATGAATATGTTCATCCTGATGATATTGCTAATTATAAAACAACTCTCAAGCACCATCTCAAAGGTAAAACTGAGCGTTTTGAAGCAATCTACCGAGTTAAACGAGATAATCACTGGTGTTGGATTCAAGACATTGGCAAAGTGGTTTCTAAGAATATCAATAACAAACCGCTCAGAATGGTGGGTATCCAACGTGACATTCAAAAAGAAAAGACTGACCAAGAAAAGTTAAAACTCGCAGCAAATGTTTTAGCCCAAGTGGCTGAAGGTGTTTTCATTTTAGATAATAATTTATGCTACTTAGAAGTAAACCCTTATTTTGAAAAACTCTTAGATTACAAACAACACAATATCGTTGGAAATCATCTATTTGATATTACGATCAATAATAACCCACGTACTCAGCAAATGTATAATGTGATTACCCAAAGTTTAATTCAAAAGGGAGAATTTGAATCTGAATTGCAAATTGATTTTACCTCTGGGAAAAAACTCGCACTTTGGGTACATATCAACGCAATTTATGATGAAAAAAATAAATTTTCCAATTATGTGGGCATTATTACTGACTTAACTGATCGAAAAAAACAAGAACAACGACTCTCGTATTTAGAACATTATGACATTCTCACCGATTTGCCAAATCGCTTTTATTTTAAACAACAACTGCATAATTATTTAATTCACTATTCTGATTCATTTAAAAACTTTGCGGTTTTACGCATCAACATCGACCGTTTTAAATTATTTAATGAATTTATGAGTCATAAAGAAGGTGATGAGTTATTAAAACAAGTCGCTCACAGGTTAAGATTATGTTGCCCAAATGCCTCTCTCATTGCCTATTTAAATAATGATGATTTTGCTGTGATCTATAATTTAAGTAGTAATAACATTAATATTCATCAACATACCCAACATATTTTAGATGCATTTAAACAACCTTTTGATGTTAAAGAACAAGAACAAACCATTACGATCTCAATTGGCGTTGCATTATATCCAGAGCATGGTTTACAACTCGATAGTCTCATTGGCCACGCAGAATCAGCATTACATGAAGCAAAGCGTTTAGGTGGAAATACTGTATATTTTTATTCTAATAAAAAAACACCTCTACTCAACCAAGGTATTAATTTAGAAAATGAGTTGAGAAAAGCGATTAAACACAAAGAACTAACCGTACATTATCAACCTAAAATTTGTGTTAAAACCCACCGTATTTATGGTTTCGAAGCATTAGTGCGCTGGCAACATCCAAGTTTGGGTTATATCTTGCCAGATATTTTCATTCCACTTGCTGAAGAAACTAGCCTCATTTCAGATATTGGCTTAATTGTATTACATGAAACTTGTCAACAAATACAGCAATGGCAATCGCTCGGTTTTGATCATTTTAGAGTATCGATTAATATTGTTGCTCAACAAATCTACCGTGGTCAGTTGGTTAAAGATATTGATTACGCCCTCAAAAAATATAACATTTCGGGGGATATGCTTGAATTGGAACTCACTGAATCATCTCTATTTGATAAATCTGAAGAAGTCAATTTTCTCTTACAACAATTAAAAGATCGCCATATTTCTATTTCTTTGGATGATTTTGGGACTGGTTATTCATCTTTAGCATATCTAACCAGTTACCCTTTTGATATTTTAAAAATAGATCGAGCTTTTATTTCAAAAATCGGACAAGAAAAAGATGAAGCCATCGTCAATGCGATTATTGCAATGGGCAATGCAATTGGTATTACCTTGGTGGCTGAAGGTGTTGAAACAAAAGAACAAGCGTTATTTTTAGAAAAACATGGTTGTTACATTTTACAAGGCTTTTATTTTTCTAAAGCATTGTCATCGGCAGACAGCACAAAATATTTGGAACAGCATAAACTTATAAAGATTTGTTAATTTTTTTAGACTTTATATCTATTACTTTGTTTGAAATAACTATTTTTTGACTGTCGGTATCGCTCAACAAATGTTATATTCGATTAAATTAAGTCAAACCACCAGCCTCGCTGGAACATGTAATAATCGAGATTCAGATGGATGATCAATCTTTAAAACAGCAAGCCCTTTACTATCACGAATTTCCAACACCAGGAAAAATTAGCGTTACACCAAGTAAGCAACTTGTCAATCAACATGACCTTGCGCTTGCTTACTCGCCAGGTGTAGCAGCGCCTTGTTTAGAAATTGAAAAAGACCCTTCAAAAGCAGCCCTTTATACTGCTCGTGGTAACTTGGTTGCAGTGGTCAGTAATGGTACAGCCGTTTTAGGTCTAGGTAATATTGGTCCATTAGCATCTAAGCCTGTAATGGAAGGTAAAGGCGTATTATTTAAAAAGTTTGCTGGTGTAGACGTTTTTGATATTGAAATTGCTGAAAATGATCCAGATAAAATTGTTGATATCGTTGCAGCTTTAGAACCTACTTTTGGTGGTATTAACCTCGAAGATATTAAAGCACCAGAATGTTTTTATATTGAGCAAAAACTTCGTGAACGCATGAAGATCCCTGTGTTTCATGATGACCAACACGGTACCTCAATTATTGTAGGCTCAGCTCTTCTCAATGCTTTACAATTAAATGGCAAAAAAATTGATGAAATCAAGATTGTTGCTTCGGGTGCAGGTGCTGCAGCGCTTTCTTGTTTAGACTTGCTGTGTGCAATTGGCGCTAAAAAAGAAAATATCGTGGTTGCTGACTCACGTGGTTTATTGACCACTAAACGTGAAGGCTTGGATGAGTCTAAAAAACGTTATGTACAAGATATTGAAGGAACTCAACTTGCAGATGTCATTGCGGGTGCAGATATGTTCCTTGGTCTTTCTGCGGCAGGTATTTTAACCAAAGAAATGGTTAAAGTGATGGCAGTTGATCCAATCATCTTTGCGCTGGCAAACCCAGATCCAGAGATTTTACCTGAACATGCACATGAAGTACGCCCAGACGTGATTATGGCAACTGGTCGTTCAGATTATCCGAACCAAGTAAACAATGCACTTTGCTTCCCTTATATCTTCCGTGGCGCCTTAGATGTTGGTGCTACGACGATTAATGAAGAAATGAAAATTGCCTGTGTACATGCGATTGCTCGTATGGCACATGTTGAAGCTGATGCTGCATCATATGGGGAAAAATCTGCATCATTTGGTCGTGATTACTTAATTCCGCGTCCTCTTGATCAACGCTTAATTCTTGAAATTGCCCCTGCTGTTGCACAAGCTGCAATGGATTCAGGTGTTGCAAGTCGCCCAATTGCGGATTTCTCTGCTTATCGTCAACGTCTATCTGAATTTGTTTATAATTCAGCATTGATGATGAAACCAATTTTTGCACAAGCGAAAACAGCGCCTAAACGTATTGCATATGCTGAAGGTGAAGATCTTCGTGTATTACGTGCGATCCAAATCGCAGTAGATGAAGGTTTAGCACAACCTATTTTGGTCGGTCGTACTGCAGTCATTGAAGCAAATATCAAAAAATTAGGTTTGCGTCTTGAGCACGGCGTAAATATTACCATCGTGGATCAAGAAAAGAATCCTGATTACGATAAGTTTGCAGATGACTATTACAACTTGATGCAACGTAAAGGTGTAACGCCTGAGTATGCACAACGTGAAACACGTCGGCGTTCTACCCTGATCGCAGCTATGTTGGTTCGTCACGGTCTTGCCGATGGTATGCTATGTGGTACTTATGCAAGTTATGATATTCATTTAGACTTTGTTAGAAATGTGATTGGTTTAAAAGAAGGTCGTAACAACTTCTTTACGCTTAATGCATTAATGCTTGAAGATCGTAATATCTTTATGGCAGACACTTATGTAAATACCAATCCTACTGCTGAACAGCTTGCTGAAATGACTATTTTAGCTGCTGAAGAAGTTCGTCGTTTCGGGATGACGCCAAAAGTTGCATTACTTTCGCACTCTAGCTTTGGTTCAGATCAAAATGATCCAAGTGCACAAAAAATGCGTAAAGTATTTGAAATCTTGACTGAAATCGCACCTGAATTAGAAGTAGATGGTGAAATGCACGCAGATGCTGCACTTGATGAAAATATTCGTCATTTTGCATTTCCAAATTCACGCTTCAAAGGTTCAGCGAATTTGTTGATTATGCCAAATCTTGATGCGGCAAATATTTCATTCAACTTATTAAAATCAACTTCAGGCAACAATGTGACCATTGGTCCTATCTTGCTTGGTGCTGCTAAACCTGTTCATATTTTAACACCTACGGCGACAACACGTCGTTTGGTTAATATGACAGCTTTAACCGTTGCTGAGATTCAACAAGCTGAAGGCTAAGCCTTATTGTCAATTTAACATCAATAGCTCAGAACTTTAGTCAATCACTCAAGTTCTGTACTTGAGAAAACCTCTATTCTGTTGCATGATGGCAGTAAGAATAGAGGTTTTTTCATGCAAGTTTATTTAGTAGGCGGTGCCGTTAGAGATCATTTACTCGGTCACCCCTATCACGAAAAGGATTATGTTGTTGTTGGCGCTACGCCAGAACAACTTCTTGCCCAAGGTTATCAACCCGTTGGGAAAGATTTCCCTGTGTTTTTACATCCTAAAACAAAAGAAGAATACGCCCTCGCCCGTACTGAACGTAAATCGGGACATGGTTATCATGGATTTGAGTTTTATACCGATCCAGATGTCACATTGGAAGAGGATTTAATTCGTCGTGACTTAACCATAAATGCTATGGCGATGGATGAGGCAGGTCAAGTGTATGATCCTTATCATGGTCAAGATGATTTAGCACATAAAATCTTACGCCACGTTTCAGACGCTTTTGCAGAAGATCCTTTACGTGTACTACGTGTGGCTCGTTTTGCTGCTCGTTATGCACAATATGGTTTTCGTATTGCCGATGAAACACTTACATTGATGCGCAAACTGGTTGAATCTGGCGAATTAGAAGCACTGACACCTGAACGCGTATGGAAAGAAACCTCTCGTGCTTTAATGGAACAGCATGCAGATGTTTACTTTGAAGTCTTACGTGAATGTGGTGCATTAAAAGTGCTCTTTCCTGAAATAGATGCCCTGTTTGGCGTTCCACAACGACCTGAATATCATCCTGAGATTGATTGTGGTATTCATACACTGATGTCTTTACAGCAAGCATGTAAAGCCAATTACTCTTTAGATGTGCGTTTTGCTGTACTAGTACATGATTTAGGTAAAGCTTTAACCCCAAAAGATGAATTACCTCGTCATATCATGCATGAAGAACGCGGGATTCAGCCTGTCACAGATGTATGTGATCGTTTACGAGTGCCTACTCAAACGAAACAGCTTGCTCTAGCAGTATGTAAAGAACACTTAAAATGCCATCAGGCTTTTAGCTTAAAAGCAGGCACTTTATGGCGTTTGTTACAGCGTTTAGATGTGTTGCGTCGCCCTGAACGCGTTGAAGCTTTTGCACAAGCTTGTGAATGTGATGCTAAAGGCCGTTTAGGCTTAGAAAATCGCGAATACCCCCAAGCACATTACCTATTAGATGCAATGAAAACCGTACGGACGATTAAAGCATCGGATTTGCCCTCGGATATTCAAGGTCCTGATATTGGTGAAATGTTAATTCAAAAACGTATTGAAGCGATTGCTCATTTAAAGCATGAGTTAGGTCATCATCATCATACGGTTTAAAAAAATGCCTCTCAGCAATGAGAGGCGTTTTATACATAGTTTTTTCTATTAAATAATATCCAAGCATTCGTTAACCATAGCATTCATAAATACCAGCAGCCAATAGTCCAAAACAACTTTATATCAAGACACATCCGCAGGAAATGTAATCACCCTTTCCAACTTGATTTGGTTCATCACCACCATTAACAAACGATCAACTCCCAAAGCAATACCCGCACATTCCGACATATTCGGTAAAGCAGCGAGCAAATACTCATCGATTGGCATCACATATAAGCCCAGCTTTTCACGCTCTGCATTATCTGCTTGAAAACGACTACGCAAAACCTCAGCATCAATTAACTCATCATAGGCATTGGCAAGTTCTAACCCTTCAATATAGAGCTCAAAACGTGCAGCAACTAACTCACCGTCCTCATCCAGTTTGGTCTTTGCCAACGAGGCCAATTCTGGTGGGAAATCAGTTAAAAATACCGGCGTATCAAAACCTAAACTTGGCTCAACCATATGAGAAAATAACAAATCAATATAGGCTAAACGATCATCACCCAAATCAAGATTGAGCCCCACACGCTGTGCTGCATCTTTTAATTGTTGCAATGTTGCTTGCAGTGGATTCAAGTCCAAACGATCGATAAATGCATGTTTATAACTGAGTACGGTTGGTCGAACTTCACCAAAACGTTCAGCCAAAACCACATTTAATAAATCAGTGACTTCTAGCATCAAATCTTTCAAGCTGAATTGCGGACGATACCATTCCAACATGGTAAATTCACTATTGTGCTTACGCCCATGTTCATCATCTCGAAAAACTTTACAAATTTGATAAATCGCACCACTACCACTCGCCAATAAACGCTTCATGGCAAACTCTGGTGAAGTTTGTAAATAATGCGTTTGTTTTTTGCCATGTACATGACGCTGAGCCTGTACAGAAGCCAGATGGACATCAGTTACACCCGCTTGAGACAAGATCGGAGTTTCAACCTCTAAAACATCACGCTCAATAAAAAATTGGCGAATTTGTCTATAGAGTTTTGCTCGTGCTTTAAGCGCCTGAATATCACATGTTGGTTTAAAATCTATGCTCATGCTTTTGGCCCTCCATGAGCAGCCCATTCACGGCGCAAAGGATAAGTTTTACGAAGGTAATCAAAGGCTTTTTGATCCACCTTGCCGTCCTTTAAGCAATCTCTTAAATTTTCATCATCTCGCTGAATATTGTAAATTTCAGCTAAGTATTTTTTTAACGTTTGTTTAATGTTATTGCCATAAAAATATTGTTCGCATGCTGGTAATTGTGATTCAAATTTCTTATGTGCGGTATAGGCAAATGTTTTACAAAATGCGTCATAAATCATCTGAGTACCACGTGCTTTACCTTCCAGACTGTAACCTGCAATATGTGGCGTCACGATTGTAATTAAATCCAGTAGACGTTGTGAAATCTCAGGCTCATGTTCAAAAACATCCAACACCACTTTACGACGTGTTTTTAAGATATCTGCCATTAATGCTGCTTCTTCAACAACAGCACCACGCGCTGAATTAATTAAAATGGTTTCTGGCTGCATTAGCGCCAATGCATTAGCATTGATTAAATGATGTGTTGCAAACGGCCCTGTTTGGGTTAAAGGCACATGTATGCTGATCGCATCGGCTTTCTTTAATAAAGCGTCAAATTCAACTTGCTGAACATTTTCTCGTTGTACCAAGGGATCATAGCCAATTACATTCCAGCCCAACAACTGAGCCATATATGCTAATCGTGTTCCCACATTGCCTAGACCAATAATGCCTAAAGTAAACTTTTTCCCTAAATCTAGAAAATCCTGATTGAGATGCAATAAAGCTGTAATCACATATTCTGCAACGGCTTGTGCATTGCAACCTGCTGCATTTGACCATGCAATTTGATGCTTTTCTAATGCTGGAATATCTAGATGATCTGTACCTATGGTTGCACTACCGACAAATTTTAGTGCTGTATCTTGGATCAACTGTTCATTGACTTTTGTTATAGAGCGTACCAATAACGCATCTGCATCATTCACATCATGATGAGTCAAATTGCGTCCTGCTGCTTGATGAATGGTTCCGAATTCTGAAAAGAAATATTCAGTAAATGCTAGATTTTCATCTGCAACAATTTTCATAGCGTCATCCACAAGTTTAACTGCCGCTATGATAAACCTTTGAACCATTTAAGACTATGCAGTTCACACATCAAATCTTTTAAATATGGCATAAAAAAACCCGCAAGATGACTTACGGGTTTTTAATTCTGAATATTTGTTTAGAACAGACGATTCATACCATTCAATGTTGCAACACGATAGGCTTCTGCCATTGTTGGATAGTTAAATGTCGTTTCAACAAAATACTTAATGGTATTGTTTCCACTTTGCATCACTGCTTGTCCAATATGGATAATTTCGGCCGCATTATTGCCGAAACAATGCACACCCAATAATTCTAAGGTGTCACGATGGAATAACAGTTTAAGCTCGCCGACTGTATCCCCGGTAATTTGCGCACGTGCCAAATGACGGAATGATGCTTGTCCAACTTCATATGGAATTTTTTCAGCAGTTAACTGGCTTTCAGTTTTACCAAAGAATGAAATTTCAGGAATAGTGTAAATCCCCGTTGGAATATCTTTCACTGGTTTAACATTTTCTTCGCCACTCATATTTGAACCAGCGCAACGACCTTGGTCATATGCTGCAGAAGCAAGTGATGGCCAACCTACAACATCGCCTGCCGCATAGATATTTTCAACTTCGGTTTGATATTGGTCATTTACCGCAAGTTGACCACGGCTATTTGGTGTAATACCTACATTTTCAAGACCTAAACCATCTGTATTTCCTGAGCGACCATTACACCAAAGAATGGCATCAGCTTTAATTTTTTTACCGCTTTGCAAATACAATACTACATGATCATCAAATGTTTCTAAATGATCAATTTGCTCATTGTGACGCATCAACACGCCTTGTTCACGTAAGTGATAAGACAATGCATCAGCAATTTCATCATCAAGATAACTGAGCAACTGATGCTGTGTATTGATCAAGTCAACTTTATGGTCTAAACCAATAAAGATAGATGCATATTCACAACCAATTACACCCGCACCATAAATAATAATTTTATGAATTGGATAATCTAAATCTAAAATTTTATCTGAATCAAATACACGCGGATGATTAAAGTCTAAACCTTGTGGGTGATAAGGACGGCTACCTGTGGCAACCACAAGCTGTTTGAAAACTAAAGTTTCTTTAACACCATCTTCGCTAAAAATAATCACCGTGTTTTTATCTTGGATATATGCGCGACCGTGAAATACATCGATGTGGTTACGGTCATAAAAACGTGAATGTGTATCAACTTGCTGTTGAATCACTTTATGCGCATTACGTAAAACTTGCTTCATAGTGAATTGTTTCCAATCCCCTACTTTTTTAAACATTGGATCACGTTGGTAACGGATAATACTTGAAACTGTCTGACGTAAAGCCTTACTTGGGATGGTGCCGACATGGGTACAGTTCCCACCAAGTTGCTCACGAATATCTACAATTGCAACACGCTTACCCGATTTAGCAAGCTTCATTGCCGCGCCTTCACCAGCAGGACCAGAGCCAAGTACGACCGCATCGTATTTCACAAATTTCCCACTAACGACTTCTTTCTTACGTGGCATTCAAAGCTCCTTATAGTAAATTCAGTCTATATCTTGTCTTATGCGATATTATGACCTAAACCAAAACAATTTTCTGTATTTCGCATGCATATATTCTGTGATAACGACATTTAGTATATGAATAGTGTTTTTGCCCTATCTTTTTGCATTTCCGCTATAATGAGCATAATCTCCCCCGTAGAAAACAGTGGAAAAGTTGAATATGTCAGAGAACCGTAAACCAGAACAGGGTGTCAAATTACGTGGCGCGGAAAAAGTTGCTCGTATACCTGTAAAAGTTATTCCGACGGTTGAAGCACCACGAAAGCCGGATTGGATTCGTGTCAAAATGGCTGCGCCTGATGAAGTTCAACGAATCAAAACCACTTTACGTGCACAAAAACTACATACTGTGTGTGAAGAGGCGGCTTGTCCTAACCTTCCAGAATGTTTCGGTGGTGGTACTGCAACTTTTATGATCATGGGTGATATTTGTACCCGTCGCTGCCCGTTCTGCGATGTTGCACATGGTCGTCCAAATGCACTTGATCCAGATGAACCTCGTCATATGGCAGAAACCATCGCCAATCTCGGTTTAAAGTATGCAGTGATTACCTCTGTAGACCGTGATGATCTTTTAGATGGTGGTGCGCAACATTTCGTTGATTGTATTCAAGAAGCACGTCAACTCAGTCCAAAAACACTATTAGAAATATTGGTTCCAGATTTCCGTGGTCGTATGGATATTGCACTGCGTATCATGACTGAATGTCCACCAGATGTATTTAACCATAACATTGAAACAGTACCTCGTCTCTACAAAGCGATGCGTCCAGGCTCAGACTATCAACATTCTTTAAACTTGTTAAAAATGTTTAAAGAGTACTGCCCTGACGTGCCAACAAAATGTGGTTTGATGGTAGGTATTGGTGAAACCGAAGAAGAAGTGATTGCCCTGTTAGATGATCTACATGCACACGGTGTTGATTATGTGACAATCGGTCAATACTTGCAGCCTTCTAAAGAACATGCACCAATCGACCGTTTTGTCACACCAGAAGAATTTGAACGTTATACTGCACATGGTCACAAGCTTGGTTTCAGAAATATCTGGGCTGCACCAATGGTTCGTTCTAGCTATTTTGCAGATCGTCAATATTATGGTGAACCTGTTCCAGTGGTACGCCGTAAAGTTGATCCAGCGAAAAAAATTGCTGTACAAGCCATCGAAGCTTAAGTCATTGTTCAAAAAATTTAAGCGTCAAAAAAGCACTCTATATTGAGTGCTTTTTTACAGATATTTTTGATTTTTAACGACACTTCCCTGTAGTTTTACCTTCAACACTACTCATACTGCTTTGTAGTTTCGTCAGTGTGGAACATTGTAAATTTCCTGTAATCATTGATTTATTTAAGCTCAATGTTGATGAAACCTGACCTGCAAGCACATCCCCCTCAACAGAAGAATTAACCAACTTTAATACTTTGGCTGTATTGGCTTGCACATTTCCACTCACTGAAGAGTTGTTTAAAATCAAACTTCCACCATTGAGTACATTCACGTTCCCTTCAACGGATGTACTATTTAACGTACATGTTGCACCTGCTGGAACAGTTAAGTTTGCCACAGCATTATTGCTGATTGTACTTGAACAATTTGCAGCAAATCCAAGTGGAGCTACGCCTAAACCACATGCGATTGTGATGAGCCTTAAGAAACGCTTTTTCATTGACATTATCCTTTTGTATTATGAATTTAGAATAAACTTATTGTTGGATGATTTTAAAATATACAGTCAGAAAGTTTAATGACAAATATGTTGATTTCTTTTAACTGGGAATCATAAATATAAAAATGGATGATACTTTAGCTTATTTGCCTCATTTTACTGTTGTTGCAGATTTCGGTCGCCAAAACCGAACCCTACACAAAATATATTTGGGATATTGATGATTAATATAATTTTACATTTTTTTAACGGCAATGCTTCAACTTGACCTTAACATAGAGATTTTAGTCTTAGTAAAAAACATGATGAAAAAATTAATTTTAGCTGTTTCGGCAACCCTATTTTCTGGGATTTGTTTTGCCCAAAACCCATTAAGCGTACATGTATTAAATCTTGAAAATGGCTTACCTTCAAGCAATGTTAAAGTCATTCTTGAAGCGCAACAAAAAGATAAATGGGTAAAAATTAATGAAGGAAGCACAGACAGTAATGGGCGAATTTTATCATTGTACCCTGAAAATAAAGCATTAGATAAGGGTGTATATAAGGTTACTTTTCAAACAGGCGAGTGGTTTAAACAGAACAACCAACGTGCTTTTTTTCCAGAAGTTCCTGTGGTATTTGTGATTGATGGAAGCCTTGAACATTATCATATTCCACTGCTGATTAGCCCCTATGGATATTCAACATATCGTGGTAATTGATTGATCATATCAAGTTAAATTTTAGGCGTAAAAAAACCGATGTTTTTTTAACATCGGTTTTTCTTGGTACACAACTTAATTAAGCCTTTAACCATTTATCAGCCTTAGCTTGATCTAATACAGTCAACTCAACCGTAGTCAAAGCAACTTCACCACCTTGCAACTCAAATTGTAAAAACTCATCACGGCGGAATGCATAAAGTGTAAATTGACCTTGATGTTTTGCATATTGGCTTAAAAGTTTTTCAGACGCTTTTAAACCATCAATCGCAATGATCACATCATTGGCAGATAAACCCGCTTTTGCGCCAACACCATCACGACGCGCTTGCTGAATGATGACACCCTCAGCTTTTTCAGCAACTTTCAAACCAAATGGAAGTGCTTTTTCATTTTGCAAGCCATAGCTCAAACCAAATTCAGGGAACAATTGATCCAGTGGTAATTCATCTGTGGTATTAATCAAATGATTAATCTGTTCGATCCAATTATCACCCGTCAGTTCATTACACAATTCAACAATCGTACGCTCATTGACTTGCATACCCTTTTGGGTATTTTCATACAAACGGCGCATTAATGCATCCAGACTAGAACCACGTAAACGTAGACCTAAATCTAAACTGAGTGCCACCAAACACCCCTTATTGTAATAACTGGTTCCAGCATTATTTGAGTTTTCATCCTGACGATAAAATTTAATCCAAGCATCAAAACTAGACTCTGAAACAGATTGAATAAAACGTCCTGGATTCTGTAGATAACGATCAATTTGCCCTTTTAGCAACTTTAAATAAGATGCTTGAGAAATCACACCACTGCGATACAGAATCAAATCATCATAATAAGAGGTGAAACCTTCAAAAATCCATAGCAGTGAGGTATAGCCTTCCTGATCCAAGTCATAATTTGCAAAATTTTCAGGACGGATAAATTTAACCAACCACGAGTGAAAATATTCATGGCTACACAACCCAAGGAAGCGTTGATAATCCGCTGAGGGCTCTACAGGTTCATTTGCTTTAGGAAGATCATCACGTGGCGAAATCAGACTGGTACTATTCGGATGCTCTAAACCACCATAACTATTGCCGGTTGCCATGGTCATAAAGGTATAGTTTTCAAAAGGTGCTGAACCAAACATTGAAATTTCTGTACTACAGATTTTTTCAAGATCTTGTTTCATACGCTCTGCATTGATTGTATGCTGACCAGAAATCACAAATTCATGTGGAATCCCACTCGCTTCAAAACTAAAACGAGTTTGTTCTGCCAATTCAAATGGTGCATCAATCAATTGTGCATAATTGTTGGCTTTTAAGGTGTAGCGCCCTTTCACCAAACTTCTTGACTCTAAACCTGTGGCAATTTGAAAATGCTTTAATTCTTCAGGTAAAAATACTTCAACTTCGATTGCTGACTCTTCTTGGTCTTGTAACCCTAGACAGACACAAGCAGGATTGACATATAAACGGGTTTGATCGACATACGCGCCACGTACCGAAAGATCATAGGCGTAAACATCATATTCAACAGTAATCAGTTCATGGTCTGTGTTATATAAACGCCATTTATTTTTTTCAAACTTATTAATTTGCAGCTGACGACCCGCTTCATCATAGGCTTTCACAGATTCGATATGTTTAGAAAATTCACGGATCAAATAGCTACCAGGAATCCATGTAGGAAGTGACAAAACTTGGGTAGGGTTCGCCAGAAAGCGCAATGTGACATGGATGAGGTGCTGACGGTAATCGTCAAATTCAATCTGATAATGCAACATAAATATATATTCGAAAATAGACAGTGAGAAATTACCAATTAGATTAGCATTTTTTTACAAAGTCAGGCGATTTTAGTCGCAATTGTCTACGATTCTGACTAGCGAAGAGTGCAAAAAAGGCATAGCATTCGCAAAGTTTATGCACTCTCGCCATAGGATTGGCTTAAAGGTAAATCTGTTGAAAATTCTTGCTTCTTTTATCGCAATAACGGGCTTGGTTTGCTCCACGTTTGTTAACGCCGCTTTACTTAATATTAATCCGCAATCTGTTGAAGCTGAAGCTTGGACAATATTAGATACGCAATCAGGTCAAACCATTGCTGAATATAATAGTCATGTACAGCGTGCGCCAGCATCCATGACCAAAATGATGGTCGCTTATATTGCGTTGAAAGAACTCAAAGCGGGTCATATCAAAAAAGAAGAGATTATTACTGCAACCCCTGTGGTTCAGATCGTGCAATGGGATGAATCCCAAATGTACCTAAAGCAAGGTGAGCAAATCTCAATCGACCAACTTCTTGCTGGATTGATTGTGATGTCTGCCAATGATGCAGCAGTAACACTGGCAGAACGTATCTCAGGTAGCGTACCTGCATTTGTTGCTCGTATGAATCAAGAAGCACAAGCATTGGGAATGAAGGATACTCATTTTGCCAACCCTCCCGGTATTACCATGCCTGATCATTTTTCGTCAGCTCATGATATGGCGATCTTAGGTCAAGCAGTGACATCACAAACCCCTGAATATATGCATTATTCAGTGATGCCAAGTTTTAGTTATAATCAACATTTTCATCATGCTACCAACCTTGTTTTAAAGTCTGATCCAAGTGTAGATGGTTTAAAAACAGGTTTTACCAAAGCAGCCGGCTATAACTTAGCACTGACAGCGCATCGTCCTTCTGCCATTACAGAGTCTCCTGATCGTCGTTTAATTGTGGTGGTGATGGGTGCAAAAAGTGCAATTAAACGCGCGGAAATTGCACATAAACTGTTAAACTTGGGCTATGCCTATACCCGTGATGAAGTCGCAATTAAAGACAAACAGCTGATTGCTGAGCTTCCTGTAGTTAAATCCACCTTGAAAATGTTTAAGGTTGAAGCAAAAAAACCTCAACTTATAACCACATCGTTATATAACGATGCGACACCAATTGATTTAGCGACTTTTGATGTTGTAAATAGCCGTATTATGAAAACTGAAGCAAATGGTCTATTGGCAACAGTTGAACCGCTTACAACAACTCAAACCCATTTGAATGTTGAACTCAATGAGACATTACTTACCGCACCTTTAGAAAAGATCATGCATTTGGCAAAAGTGAATGTTTATCAAAACAATCAACTGATTCAAAGTTTTGATATTGAAGATGAAGTGCATATCGAACAAGCCTCTTGGTTTGAACGCTTAATGGAATGGATCAAGTCAATTTTTGGAATTTAATTAAAACCAACCAATTTACTTAGATTTATTATATTTATGTAACCTGTAATACAAAAAAAACCTAAACAATTAAATAGAATGGCATATTTATGCCATTCTATTTTCATAACAACAATTTAGGTTTTCTATGTCAAATCTACATCATATCGTGATTGTTGGTGGTGGCGCTGGTGGTTTAGAACTGGTGACTCAACTCGGTGATACGCTTGGAAAGAGTAAAAAAGCAAAAATCACCCTTGTTGACCAAAAACTCACCCATATCTGGAAACCATTGCTGCATGAAATTGCGGCTGGCACCATGAACCCAAGTGATGAAGAAACCAATTATTATGCGCATGCAGCCAAACATCACTATGAATTTGTCTTGGGGCGTTTTGAACATTTAGATCGTGATAACAAAACCATCGAGCTCAGCAAAACCCAAACCAGTAAATATGAATCTAATCAAGAGAAAATCACACTGCATTATGATACCTTAATTCTGGCCGTCGGCTCAGTCTCCAATGACTTTAATACGCCCGGGGTTAAAGAATTTTGCCATTATCTCGACAGTCGCCAACAAGCGGAAGTCTTCCAGCAGGACTTACTGCACTTGTATTTAGATGCTCAAAATAAAAATATTGATCGTGAATTACACATTGCCGTGATTGGTGCAGGCGCAACAGGTGTTGAACTTTCAGCTGAGTTGGTTCAAGCCAAACAGAACTTTTATAAATATGGTTTAAATAAAATTAACCCAAACAATGTCAAAATTACTTTGGTTGAAGGCGCTGATCGTATCTTACCTGCACTTTCTGAAAAAATGGCAGAGCATGCCACACAGCAATTACAACGAATGAAAATAGATGTATTAACGGGCAAACGTGTTGAAAAAGTAGATGCTGAAAAAGTCTATTTTAGTGATGGCACATCTGTAGAAGCACAATTAAAAGTTTGGGCAGCAGGGATAAAAACCCCTAAAGTAATTGCCAATTTAGCAGGCTTTGAAAAAGATCGTATGGGGCGTTTAAACGTATACGCAACCTTACAGACTCAGGCTGATCCAAACATTTTTGCCTTTGGTGATTGCGCCCACTGTATCTTAGATGCAAGAGAAGCACCACTTGGTCCACGTGCACAAGTCGCCAGTCAACAAGCTTCGTTTCTTGTAGATGCAATGAATGCACGTATCAAAGGGCGACCACAGCCAATGTTCCAGTTCGCAGACAAAGGCTCACTGGTATCACTTAGTGAAAATAAAGCGGTCGGTGAGCTACTTGGTCAGGTCAATGTTCAGGGCTTCGTGGCAAAATCGATGTATGTGTCTTTATATCGTATTCATCAAGCGACGATATATGGCTATGCTCATGCAGGCTTGTTAACGGCTAAAGATTTTGTTACACGAAAAATCGCGCCAAAAATAAAATTGCATTGAAATTTAAATTTTTGCCCATATTTATGAAAAAATGGTCAAAATACAGATGAAAATGCAATTTTTTAGTAATTTTAGTCTACAAAAATTGCTTTTCACTTTATGATGTAGCCTTAAAATTATCGATTACCCAATGGATCAATAACATGACTGCTATTGCAAATAACAACGTGGTTTCTTTCCACTATACGCTGACTAACGCTGAGGGTGAAACTCTCGATAAATCACAAGGTGAACCACTTGCATATTTACATGGCGCAGGTAACATCATTCCGGGTTTAGAAAAAGCTTTAGAAGGTAAAACTGTAGGTGACAAATTTACAGTCACTATTCCAGCTGCTGAAGGTTATGGCGAATACAACCCTGACCTCGTTCAAGAAGTTCCTGCTCAAATGTTCCAAGGTGTTGAGAACATTGAAGCTGGTATGCAGTTCCAAGCTCAAACTGATGATGGTGTTCAAATCGTTACTGTTAAAGCAATCGAAGGCGACAACATCATCGTTGATGCTAACTTCCCATTAGCTGGCCAAGATCTTACTTTTGAAGTTGAAATTGCAGAAGTTCGTGATGCATCTCCAGAAGAATTAGAGCACGGTCATGTACACGGTGCAGGTGGTCATCACCACTAAGATCTGATTGATCTGATCGAAAAGGCAAAGTTTTTACTTTGCCTTTTTTATATGTATCCGTTTAAATTGATTAAAATCTAGTGCAATTGAGTCTATTCTGATAAATCCTATGCAAAAACAACTTCTTTGGTTCCGTCAAGACTTGCGTATACAAGATCATACTGCCCTATGGCATGCGGCACAAAGTGGCCCTGTGATTGCACTTGTGATTCTTTCACCTGAACAATGGCAGATGCATGACGATGCACCAATTAAGCTTGATTTCTATTTACGTCAAATTAAAGCCATCCAGCAAGAACTTGCTTCCATTCAAATTCCGCTAATTATTTGCAACATCCCCTTATGGGAAAACATTCCAACCGAGATCAATCAACTGTGCCAAAAACTGGAAATTGAAAATGTACATGCCAATATCGAGTGCGGTGTCAATGAGTTAAATCGAGATTTTCAAGTTCAAACACAACTGAATCAAAGTAAGCGTGATTTGATTTTATATCATGATCGCACGCTGTTCCCTGTGGGTTCAATTCGAAATAAATCCAATCAACCCTATCAAGTTTTTGGCCCATTTAAAAAATATTGCTATGAACAACTGAGTATTTCAATCCCGCAATGCTTCCCTATTCCTGAGACTCAAGCCTTAAATGATACAATAGACGTAGGCAAGTTGAATAACAATAGCCTGCCAACTTTGGCCGAGCTTGGTTTTAAATTCGATCCGAATCAGATCAACAAGCAGTGGCAAATTGGCGAACAATATGCTTTGTATGTCTTGGATGAATTTATTGAAAACAAAGTCCGTCATTATCAACTCGAGCGTGATTTCCCCCAAATTGAAGCTACCAGCCAGCTTTCAGCCTATTTAAATATAGGCATCCTTTCAATTCGACAGTGTTTCAATGCCCTCTTTCGAGCACAATTTGGACATTTTTTTATTGATCATATTGGTCAACAAACATGGCTCGATGAGCTGCTTTGGCGTGAGTTTTATCAGCATATCCTGTTTGATTTCCCTCGTGTGTCAAAGCACTTGCCCTTTAAAATGCCAACACAGCAGCTACAATGGCGCAATGCTCCAAATGATTTAAGCGCTTGGCAAACTGGTCAGACAGGGATTCCTATCGTCGATGCAGGTATGCGCCAGTTACTTTACACAGGCTGGATGCATAATCGGATCCGCATGGTTGTCGCCATGTTTCTCACCAAGAACCTATTGATTGATTGGCGTTTAGGTGAGCAATGGTTTATGCAACACCTTATTGATGGGGATTTGGCTGCCAATAACGGAGGATGGCAATGGTGTGCATCCACAGGAACAGATTCCGTACCTTATTTCCGTATTTTTAACCCTATCAGCCAATCGCAGAAATTTGACGCACAAGGTGATTACATTCGAAAATGGGTTCCAGAACTTGCACATTTAGACGCAAAAACCATTCATGAACCTTATGCAAAAAATCCCAATATAGAGCTCAACTATCCAAAGCCAATTGTGGATTTAAAGCAAAGTCGTATTCGAGCAATTGAAGCTTTTAAGCAGATTTAAAGTCACACTTAAAAGCGTTCTCAATGGTTTGATTAAATCGCTTGCTGATACAATTTAAACGGGTTTTGAGGATGGTTTTTTGGGCGTTCAATCGATTCAAAATAGCAGTAATATTTAAAGATGCGATCCAAAGAAACATAAAGCACTTTTTGTTCTGAAACTGACCAAATTTGTGCGTGATTAGAACCTGATAAGGTACTTCCACTCAATTGGAACAGATAAAAATCTTGTGTACGTTGAACTGGTTTTTGAGTAGCTTGCGTGTCTGAACTTGATGAAACCTGACTGGATGAATTTAATAATCGACATGGTGTATTAATCAGCCATTTTTCACTAAACCATAGTTGCAACAGATCGCCCAAATACAGTTTTTTTTCAGTAAATGGCCAAACATCTAAATAGGCTTGTTCAACTTGGATAAAATATTGTTCAGAATCTTGCAAGATTGAAAGGTAGTTTTCTTGATAAAATAAGAAGTTTTCAAAAATTTGAGAAATAGTAAGCGTATTCATTCGCTGTCTCCTATTTAGCCATTTAGTGCTGGCAAGTTGGTTTTAAATCCACACTGTTTAAGTCAAACTTAAACACTCTTTATGGTTTTAATCTAACAAGACCGTTTCACTATTGCAACTGTAAGAATCAATTTTTTTAATTTATCGATAGATTGCTCAAATAAAAACCATACAGTGTACAAATGAAGAAAAGATGACAGGAAAGGCTTGACCCATAAAGATATATCCTTATAATCGCATTCAGATTCTCCAATAGCTCAGTCGGTAGAGCGACGGACTGTTAATCCGCAGGTCCCTGGTTCGAGCCCAGGTTGGAGAGCCAAATTCTAAAAGCCCACTTTGATAAGTGGGCTTTTTTTATTTCAGAACTCGACACTGGGTGTAACAAATAGACAAGTTTTATGTGCTACTTTCATTTCTAAAAACGACATATAGCCAACCTGTCAAAAAACCCATGCACAAGAATATAAGTTCTCTCAATTCGTATTTTCATTTAAATTATTTACAGAACAACCTTAAAGCCAATCAGCTTAGCCTCACGAATGAACAAATTCTACAACTTGATCAACTTTTTGCACCTGATCAGATACAGGATGAACGTTATCCAAATACAGGCTGGACAGGTATCGAAACTGCCTAAAGCAACAATTTCATCTGATTTTATTAAAGAGTACAACGAAATAGACCAAAGCAATGCTTTGGTCTATTTTTTAATTCAGCTTTTAATCAGATGATAGTTAAGCTGGCACACCACTATGAAAACGGAAGGTCTTATCAGGCGTTAAAATCAAATCCTTCTCTACTTCACGAATCAATTCGATACGTTGCTCAATATCCTCTTCTGGATCTTTTAATTTGGCAGTTTTAGCAACATCTAAAGCCAAAGCTAAATAGTCCTCATAGTGACGAGATTCAGATTTCAACAAGTAACGGTAATATCGACCCAGCTCGTCATCCACCAATGGTGCTAAAGCATAAAATCGTTCACAAGAACGTGCTTCAACAAACGCCCCAATCACCAAAATATCAATCAAAGCTTCTGGTTCATAAGTACGAATTTCCTTACGCAAACCACCTGCGTAGCGACCTGCACTCAGACCTTTCCATTCTTGACCACGCTTGCTCATAAACTCTAACACTTGTTCATAATGCAACATTTCTTCACGAACAAGTTGTGCTAATTTGATCTGCAAATCGGTAAAAAAACTGTAACGGAACATCAAGTTCATTGCTGTTCCCGCCGCTTTCTTTTCACAATTCGCATGATCTTGCATGAGCAATGGGAGATTGTTCAATGCCTCATCCAACCATGCCTTTGGCGTTTCACAGCCTAAAAAAGCAATCACAGGTTGCATGAGTTCATCATAATTCATATTCGACATGATCAATATTCAACAACGTAAATCAAAAATTAAATTAACCAGCTGCATGAAGTGCGGCCTTCATGTCCTTCACTGCTTGTTCCAAACCGACGAAAACACTTTCGGCGATAATCGAATGTCCAATATTGAGTTCATGAATCTGTGGAATTGCAGCAATTGCAGCCACATTGTCCAAATTCAAACCATGACCAGCATTGACGACCAAACCTTTAGATGCTGCGTACTTTGTACCTTTAATAATTCTTTCTAGTTCAATCTGTTGAGCTTCAGCATTTTTAGCGTCTGCATAAGCACCTGTATGCAATTCGATGGTTGGTGCACCACAAGCAATAGCAGCATCAATTTGCGCAAGATCAGCATCAATAAACAAAGATACATCACAACCAATCGCAGTTAATGCCTGAGTCGCGGCTTTCACATCTTCAAAATGTCCAAGCACATCTAAACCACCTTCTGTCGTGATTTCTTGACGTTTCTCTGGCACAAAACAAACATGATGTGGTTGAATCTCTTTTGCAAATGCAACCATTTCATCTGTTACAGCGATTTCCAAGTTCATTCTTGTGGTCAATACAGGTCGCATACGGCGCACATCATCATCTTGAATATGACGACGATCTTCACGTAAGTGTAAAGTGATCCCTTCCGCCCCTGCTTGTTCACAAATTAATGCAGCTTTCACAGGATCAGGATAAGTTGTTCCACGTGCTTGTCTGAGTGTCGCAACATGGTCAATGTTTACACCTAGCAATGCAGCCATAACATTCTCCTAATTCACCAATAAAATAAAATTAACGGCTCAAGGTTTTAGATTGAGCGTTTTGAACCCAAAGCTGACGACTTTTTAATGGTCGATCACCTAAAAGTGAAGTAATCATTTGTCGATAGAGTTTAGCCAATAATTGTAACTGTTCTGGGCTAAAATCCCTACCCTTTTCATAATTTGCCATACTTAGAATTTGTTGCCCCAGCAACGTCCCAGACGAAGTATATGACACTGGTGTAAAGCCTTCCGCCAATTGAAATTGATAACGTTGGGTCAGCATAATCTCTTGTTGATTTGAATCATGCTCATAATCCAGTGGATAACCCAATTCTTCTAACAGTGCATGTTCAAACTGGCGTAAAATTTGTCGGAGAAATAAATCTGCTTGTGGATGTTCAGCCAATTTTTGTAAATGCTGTAAGGTTAAATGGTATTGCTGAAATGTTTCAGACATCATTTCTTCAAGCGGACATAAACGAAGTAGCAGTTCATTTAAATAAAAGCCTGAAAAGAAAGCATCTCCATAAAAGAAAATCGGTTGATTGAGTATTTCGAGTTTTGAAAAGTTTTTAAGCTCGGATTTTCCCGACGCTTGTAAAGTAATCGGTTGATATTGAGGTGGTGGGGTTTGTCTAAGAATACCGTCGACACGACCATGCTCTTGTGTAAATAAGTGCACAATATGACTACGTTCTCTGTATTTTCGATGATGGATTAAATAACCATGCAAGATTTCATTACGCATCTAGCTTGAACTTAATCATCCTTTTCTTTTTTCTTATCATCGTCATCATCCCCGTCAGGGATAACAGCGCCTACAACCGCAGCTGTACCTTTAACCACGCCTTTTGTGGTTTTATACGCAACTTTGACGGGAACTGTCACAATTTTAGTGATACAGCCTTGTAACATGACTATGCAAGCAAGAATTGCTATAACTCGAATCATTTCAGTTCCCAAAAAGTCAATTAAATATCGCTGTAGCCTAAACTTTTTAAAGCACGTTCGTCATCAGACCAACCGCCTTTAACTTTCACCCAAAGTGTTAGCATGATTTTTTGCTCAAACATTTTTTCCATGTCAACACGAGCATCCATACCAATTTTCTTCAGCTTAGCACCTTTTTCACCGATCACTATGGCTTTTTGGCCAGGGCGATCAACAAAAATTGTGGCATCAATATAAGTACATGCTGCTTTAGGACGACCAGTTTTTTCATTCACTGTTGCTTCTTCTGTTTTAAATGATTCAATTTGAACCGTTAAATCATACGGAAGTTCTTCGCCCAACTGACGCATAATTTTCTCACGAATGATTTCACTGGCAAGAAAACGTTCTGAACGGTCAGTTAACTGTTCTAAAGAATACAATGGTGGCTGAAATGGCAGATACTTTTCAATCGCTTCACGCAAATGATCTAAGTTTGCACCACGTAAGGCAGAAACAGGAACAATTTCAGCAAAATTCATCAACTTCGCACGTTCTTGAATCAACGGTAAAATCATACGCTTATTTTCTAAAGTATCGATTTTGTTGATAATCAAAACGACTGGCATTTCTGCATTTTGTAGTTTCTCTAAAACTAAGTCATCATTTGGCGTCCATTTCTGGGCATCTAAAACAAATAGAACCAAATTGACATCGCGTAAGGCAGAATGTGCAGCTTTGTTCATCATTTTATTAATCGCACGCACTTCTTTCTTGTGCATCCCTGGTGTATCAACAAATACAGCCTGAGACTTTTCACGACTATCAATACCAATGATTTTATGGCGTGTCGTTTGTGGCTTACGTGAAGTAATTGACAACTTTTGACCCAATAAATGGTTCATCAATGTCGATTTACCCACATTTGGACGTCCTACAATTGCAACAAATCCACTTCGATAATCCGAAGGGATTTCTGTACCTTGCGAGCTAAAAAATTGATTAATTAACTCATTACCGTTTTCAGACGGCTCGTGATCAGCATCATTGTGATCGGAATGTGTACTCATGCAGTTTACTGCTCCAATATCTTTAAAAAATCCGCCGCGACTGCTTGTTCTGCAAAACGGCGACTTGATCCCTCACCCATCATTTTAGGCAAGCCATCTACTGTACATTCTACTTTAAAATGCTGGTTAGGTGCATCACCCTGAATATCTACGACCTCATAAACTGGGAGATGCTTTTTACGAGCTTGTAGATATTCTTGTAAACGTGATTTTGGATCTTTGAGTTGATCTGTCGGTTCGATATGGTCTAAATAGGGTTCATACCATTTTAAAACAATCGATTCCAATAAAGGCAAATCTCGTGTTTCGGTATAAATCGCGCCAATAATTGCTTCAACAGTATCCGCTAATATTGACTCACGATGATGACCGCCTGATTTCAATTCACCTGTACTTAAAATTAAACTTTGACTTAACTTTAAATCATTTGCAATTTTACCCAGTGCTTCTTGGCGTACCAAAGTTGCACGCATACGCGTCAAACGTCCTTCATTTTCATGAGGATATGCATGATATAAGTAATTTGCGATGATCATACCCAACAATGCATCACCTAAAAACTCTAGGCGCTCATAGTTATATTTATGACTCACCGAGCGATGAGTCAGTGCGAGTTGTAATAACTCGTATTGTTTAAACTGGTAACCGATTCTACTCTGTAAGCGAGGATCACTTACTTTCAACTGACCTTTGATCAAAACTCTTCTCGAAAGTGAGGACTAAATCTATATTCAGCATGAAATTTTTCCGTACTTCATATTTTTTAGTCACTTGTAAACCATCTTTAGTTGATACAGTCGCAATATCCTCAAATTTAGTATCTCGGATATTGTTCATTTCTAACCGTTTATCAACTTCTGTTGCAAATTTCATTGGCGTGATATCAGTAGAGCTTTTATTTATTTGCTCTACAATTTGATTGTTAATCACACGATCATCCCAGTATAAGGGCCATACAGCAACTATGATTTTCAACATAAAAGCTAAGGCAATTATCCCCAATAAAATTCCAATATATGAAGCGCCTTGTTGATTTTTACGCATTTTTTTATCCAACAGGTAAGAATGAATAATCTTTAATCGCAATTGAAAATAATCATATAATTGAGTCAAATACTGTGATGCAATTCAACTAATCATTTTCAATTGTTATAAATTTTTTATCCACTGCAACCCCTGGTGTGATAAAAAACTTTTCCGCGCTATTATCCTTGAAACTGCATCAAGTTGCTAGTTTAAATCATTTGTTCTATTTCATTTTTCTTATAAATCAAGGCAACTTGATAGCTTTAACAGATAAAAATAAAGGTCAACATAAATTGACCTTTATTTGATTTTGTAAATTGTAGTCGATTAGTTAATAGCACCATTGCGACTAAATGAAGGAATTTTAAAACCAGGTTCCTTATGCATCCATACATATATTGCATGACCCGTTAAATTTTCTTCAGGTACAAAGCCCCAAAAACGACTGTCTGCACTTTGGTCACGGTTATCACCCATGGCAAAATATTGACCTTTTGGAACAGTGACTTCCCAGCTTTGACCATTGGATTTTACAAAGCGATCATTTGCTGTTGCTACATATGGTAGGTCTTGTTTCTTCTGTGCATAATTAAATGCTGAAACCAACGTGTTTTGGCCTTCCAACAGACGGACTAAATGCTTATGTGTACCCATCGTTTCATAATAGTAGATTGACTTAGGCGTATCTAAAATATCTTTTTCACGACTAAACTCAGTAGGTACTTGCTCAACATTTTTGCCATTGATTGTGAGTTGACCATTATTGAATTCAAGATGGTCACCTGGTAAACCAATAATACGCTTGATGTAGCTAATTTTAGGGTTTTCTGGATAACGGAAAACAGCAACATCACCACGTTGTGGCTCACCAATATCAATAATCTTGGTATTGGTAATCGGTAAACGTACCCCATACTGGAATTTGTTCACCAAAATATAATCACCCGTCTCTAAAGTGGGTACCATAGAATCAGAAGGAATATTAAACGGTTCAAATAAGAATGAACGCAATACCAAAACCACTGCTAGAACAGGCCAGAAATCATATGCCCATGAAATAATGACATTTTCATTCCCCTTACCTTTGGTTGCACGTTGTTTCAGTACAAACTTATCCAGTAACCATAGCCCAAAAAATATAAGCGTTGCAGGAACGAGAATTAAATTAAAATCAAAATCCATGAGCAATAAGACCTCTAGTTTTTATCTTTCTACTTTTAACACAGCAAGGAACGCTTCTTGTGGGATTTCAACACTACCCACTTGCTTCATGCGTTTCTTACCTTCTTTTTGTTTCGATAACAGTTTCTTCTTACGAGAAACGTCACCACCATAACATTTAGCCAATACGTTTTTACGCATCGCTTTAACTGTTGAACGTGCAATGATTTGTGCACCAATTGCAGCTTGAATCGCTACATCAAACATTTGACGCGGAATCAAATCTTTCATTTTTTCAACTAAAGCGATACCACGGTGACGCGCATCATTACGATGACAAATCATTGCCAAAGCATCAACCTTATCACCATTAATTAACACATCAACCTTAACTAGAGATGAACTCTCAAAACGCACGAAATTGTAATCCAGTGAAGCAAAACCACGTGAGCAAGATTTCAATTTATCAAAGAAATCCATAACCACTTCTGCCATTGGAATTTCAAAGGTAATAGATACTTGATTACCCAAGAATTTCATATCTTTTTGCACACCACGGCGCTCGATACATAAAGTCATGACATTACCCAAGTATTCTTGAGGCACTAAGATATGACATTCAGCAATCGGCTCGCGTAAATCTTCAACCGTTGAACCATCAGGCATTTTAGATGGGCTATCGATATAAATCGTTTCGCCATTTTTCATCAATGCTTCATAAATTACGGTTGGCGCAGAGCTAATTAAGTCTAAATCATACTCACGCTCTAGACGTTCTTGTACAATTTCCATGTGTAGCATTCCCAAGAAGCCACAACGGAAGCCAAAACCTAAAGCATCGGAGCTTTCGGGTTCAAAGAACAACGCAGAATCGTTAATCTGTAACTTATGTAGTGCTTCACGGAATGGTTCAAAATCACTAGCATCAATTGGGAATAAACCCGCATAAACCTGTGGTTTTACCTTTTTGAAACCCGGTAAAGTCGCAACATCAGGAGTCGTTGCCAAAGTAATCGTATCACCAACAGGCGCACCAAAAATATCTTTGATCCCAGCGATGATGAAGCCAACTTCACCCGCTTCTAAAATACCGGTATCGGTATGTTTTGGATTAAAAATACCAACTGAAGTGATAATGTGCGATTGACCTGTTGATTTCATCAACATTTTATCACCTTTACGCACACGACCTTGCTTGATACGAACAAGTGATACAACACCTAAATAGTTATCAAA
Source organism: Acinetobacter sp. LipI_19 (assembly GCF_058242925.1). Classification (NCBI taxonomy): domain Bacteria; kingdom Pseudomonadati; phylum Pseudomonadota; class Gammaproteobacteria; order Moraxellales; family Moraxellaceae; genus Acinetobacter; species Acinetobacter sp. LipI_19. Next base: position 622,020 of record NZ_JBZAYK010000001.1, on the reverse strand, counting down.
CCAAGAGTCAATAATTAAGGCTTGTAAAGGTGCATCACGGTCACCTTGCGGTGCGGGAATAATGTCAACCAATGTCTCTAAAACAGACTCTACACCTAGACCTGTTTTTGCTGAACATGTTGGTGCATGTGTTGCTTCAATACCGATAATTTCTTCGATTTCATGAATAACTCGTTCAGGTTCTGCTTGTGGCAAATCGATTTTATTCAGGACGGGTAATACTTCTAGACCCTGCTCAATTGCGGTATAGCAGTTTGCAACAGATTGCGCCTCAACCCCTTGTGCAGCATCGACAACCAACAACGCACCTTCACAAGCCGCAAGTGAGCGTGATACTTCATAAGAGAAATCCACATGCCCAGGTGTATCAATAAAGTTTAATTGATACTCTTGCCCATTTGGATGGGTATAATACAAGGTTACAGAAGCCGCTTTAATGGTAATCCCACGTTCACGCTCAAGCTCCATAGAGTCAAGGACTTGAGCCTGCATTTCACGGTCTTGCAATCCACCACACATTTGAATGAAACGGTCTGCAAGTGTCGATTTACCGTGGTCGATATGAGCGATAATGGAAAAATTACGTATATTGTTGATATTAACGGATTTCTTAGCTACTGCCATACACTACTCTAAAAATATGTACACGATCATGTACTCAATATCAAAAGTACTTATGACGTGCAAAAAATGAAATATCTTAATTGCTGCACAGTATAAGCAGAACAGGGTCAAAAATATAGTGAGGCTTTGATAAATTCAGATACTATTAATTAAATAGTAAAAACCGTCATTACAAAACAACTAAAATTATTTCCCCCATTTAGATTCATCCCAAAGCCACCAATAAGATGACGCGTTGCAGATGAAGATAATACCTCCTAATTAAGATAGTTCGCGAAGTAGTTGCTCCAAATCATATTCGCCAGTTTTTGTTTGAGCACCTCCCTGCAAACCGCCACGTATTCGTTTTTCAGCAGCAGGAAGCGCAAATAGACCTGCCCATTCCTGATGCTCTCGCAACAAACCCTCTCTCAAATCCGCTGGTTTAACGACTTTCTTTGCAGCGGAAATAACACCTTCTGGCAAAGCAGCAATATTGTTGGCTAGACGGCGAACAAATGCACCCAACTCGTTTGCAGGAAGTGCACGGTTCACCCACCCATATTTTTCTGCCAGCAGCGCATCAATGAGATCCGCACCAAGTATTACTTCTAACGCACGTCCCCGCGTCATTCGCTGTGAAAGATATTGAGTGGCACCGCCACCGGGAATAATACCCATCAATGCCTCACATTGAGCGAGTCCTGCACGACCAATGGCGGCGAATGTCATATCCACTGCCGCCACGAATTCAGCACCACCACCCCGCGCCAGACCTTCGAGTTTGACAATTGTCACTTGCGGTTGTGCCCGAATCATCTCTCCCAAAGCCTGAAATGGGTTCAAGCCATCAGGAGCATTCTTGGCTATCTCATCGAAAGCATGCGGCTCATCAATCAGTGTCATGTCTACATGAGCTATAAAAAACTCTGGATCAGCACTTTGGAAAACGATTACGCGAGTTTGTGGATCATCACGCATCTGAGTGAGAAAACTTTGGATATCGCTCATCACAGCAACATCCAACACATTGACTGGCGGATTATTGATTGTAACAGTAGCCACACCACCATCATGCTCAATGTGAAGTGTAGAATAAGTGGAAATATTCATAATGTACCCTGATTTAGCTGTATATAATCATGGTATCTTATGTATACTAGGTGTCAATTACGCACCTTAAGCATCCTAAGTATGTTGGAGCATACCAATGAACCTTGACCTAGATCCAGTCTACCGTGCCGACTGTCCTAGCCGCGCTATTCTCGATCAAATCGCAGACAAATGGTCAATGCTGGTCTTGATTGTCTTACATGAACCACGTCGCTTCAACGCCATTAAGCGTCGCCTCGAAGGTATTACCCAGCGCGTATTGACACAGACACTTCGTAAGTTAGAGCGCAATGGTATGGTGACACGCACTGTCATAGACGGTAAAACCCTAGGTGTAGAATATGCTTTGACACCACTAGGTAAGTCACTCAAACTACCTTTTAACGCGCTCTACGACTGGACTGTAGAGAATATGGAAAGCATTCAGGCTTGCCAATCTCGCTATGATGAGTGTGATGATGTAATTGGCTCGAATTTCACGAAGGAGTCACCCGTTACTCCAAAATAAAATACGGGGGAGATGGCTACAAACAGTGTCTGAGCTTGGCTTACTTAATTTATCCCGCTTTCCTTTAGACATTAAAAAACCACTCAAATTAAACTATTGATTATTATATATTATCCTGAGATATGCATATAAAAAACCTACATATCTATAGACGTTTTTAGAATTATTGATTTGATAAACAATAATACTCAATACTTTTTACATCAGATTCAATCAACAATCCCTTGCTAATCAGCATAATTCTAGAAACGATTGTGACATTATTTGGTTGATTAGGATTGATTTTCTTAAAATTATTATTAAATACTTTAACGAACCTAATTATACAAATTGAGATCAACTATTTTAAATTGACTATTGACTGCACCGAGTTGTAAAAATGGTTAATCTAATTCGCTTTAAGTTTTTAATTCAGAACAAAGTAAGAAATTTAATATTAAAAGTAAATAGATATTTACTCTGTAGTCTGGCTATTTAATATTTCTACCAACAGTTTAGAACGCAAATATCGAAGCAGATTCATGCATGCCGATTTATTTAAGTTTTATAATTCTACTTCGATATATAATAGCAACTGATTAACTCTAAACTTTAAATTTTTTATTGTGTTTAAACTATCGAGCTTAAATCAAAAGGATCTACTTCAGGATCAACTGGTTGATAGGCTTGAATAAAAGTTGGAGACATCCGTTTTGGACGCCCTGAAGCGATTTCTATACATGCCCATTTGGTATTACCAGTAAAGAGTAAGCTAAGATCTTTAGCATTAAAAAAAGCGTATTGACGAAAAGAATAAAGTGCATTGATCTCATATAGCCAAGTTCTCAGAATAATATCATCATTCAACATCGCTGCTTTGCGATACTGAACATGATGTTCTACTGCAACCATTGCATGTTTCATTTCTAAGTATTGATCTAAGCCAACACCTAATGTTTCGATATGTGCAGAGGCAACATCCTGCATCCATTGTACATACACCACATTATTTACATGACCTAAGAGATCTATATGCTCTGGTTTTACTTTGATTTTTAAATCAAATACTGAACTCATCTCATCATTCCTTTTGCACTTTTAAATCATCCGCATAAGTTTGACATAAAAAAGCCACTCTTTGAGTGGCTGATTCTGATCAGTTGTATTTATTGAATACGTAATCCAATCATAGCATGTTGTCCTTCACGAACAATCGCTACACGTGCTACCGTATTTTTCTGTAGCTCAGACACTGCATCAACAAAATCATTTGGTGTATTTACTTTCTTGTTATTTACTTGTGTGATTACATCACCAGGTAAAATCCGTGACTGTGCAGCTAAGCCGCCTCTGGTCACATCTTGAATAAACACGCCACCTTTAACATTTAAACGATTCTTTTCTTGTTCAGTTAAAGCACGAATCGCAACACCGATGATAGGCCCTTTATTTGGCTTAGCTGAAGTGTTAGTGTTATCAACTTTTGCAGGTGTATCATCAGGTGCAACGGTTAAAGTTGCTGTAATCACTCTCGGTTTATCATCGCGTAAAATTTCGAGCTTAACAGATTGATTTGGCTGAGTACGATTCAAATAGTTCAATAATTCTGAAGTACGTGAAATTGGTGATCCATTATATTTTAGGATCACATCGCCTGATTTAAAGCCCGCTTTTTCTGCAGGTGAATTTGGCGCAACTTGTGTAATCAGTGAACCTTCTGGTTTATCTAATTTATAGGCTTCAGCTAAGTTTCGATCGATATCTTGTAACATTACACCAAGATAAGAACGGGTAACCTTACCATTCTTTTTCAACTGATCAACAACATCCATTGCAACATCAATTGGAATAGAAAATGACAAGCCCATATAACCGCCAGTACCACTAAAGATACGTGAGTTTACACCGACAACCTGACCTTGTTGGTTAAATAATGGACCACCTGAGTTTCCTGGATTTAACGCGACATCAGTTTGGATAAATGGTACCGATGTTTCACCCATCATATTGCGTGACTTAGCACTGACTATCCCTGCTGATGCTGAATAATCAAAACCAAATGGTGATCCAATTGCAAGAACAGGTTGCCCTACTTTAAGTTGATCTACATTACCCACAGATAATGATGGGAAATTATTTCCTTCAACTTTAAGCAAAGCGACATCAGTACGTTCGTCACTACCCACCACTTTTGCATCAATTTCACGGCGATCGTTCAGCATAATTGTTACTTTAGATGCATCTTCAACCACATGGTGATTTGTCAGTAAATAACCATCTTTACTAATAAAGAATGCACTACCATACGCGGTCTTTTCTTGTGGCGCACGTTGTTGTGGAATAATGATTTGATTACCAAAGAAACGCTTTAAAATTTCAGGGACTTGCTGTTGTAACAACTCTTCCTGAGATAATTTTTTAACAACATTAACACTAACAACAGCTGGACTGACTTGTTCAACCAAGTTAGAAAAATCCACAGGCGTTGAAGCTTGAACTTGTGATGTTGCCGCAGCGACAGTAAATACTGCTGCATACATTCCTTTTTGCATTAGACCATTACTCATTTCTCACGAACCTGTATCTGATGATGATTGCTTAAAAATATTTGTAACATATTATTTAATATAAATACGTAAAAATATGTTTACATTTTTTTATAAAACAAGACTTTACTTAATTTTATCTTAAAAGCCTTAGAATATCTTATTTATACTAAAATCTGACACATGTGACTATTGTAATTTGTTAAAAAAAAGAGTGTTATTAGCAAACATTTTTCAAATTAGCTGATGGACATGTCTAATTTAAGCACAACTCATCAATTTGACGTGGTTATTGTAGGGAGCGGCGGTGCTGGCTTAAGTTTAGCCTTATCTTTGCCTGAAAACTTTAATATTGCTGTTTTAGCGAAATCGACCTTAACCGATGCAAGCACGTATTTTGCACAAGGTGGTGTTGCTGCTGTACTTGATGAAACAGATTCCATTCAACAGCATATTGATGACACTATGATTGCAGGCGCACAGTTATGTGAGCTTGAAGCAGTTAAACATACGGTCGAGGGGGGGCGACCTTCTGTCGATTTCTTACTCCACCATGGTGTGCAGTTTACATTAGATCAGGATGAACAATTACATTTGACCCGTGAAGGTGGACATTCGCAACGTCGTATTATTCATTCAGCAGATGCAACAGGTAAGGCCATTTCGACAACACTGGTTCAAAGGGCTCAAGAAAAGAAAAATATTCATATCTTTGAAAATTATATTGCGATTGATTTAATCACCACACATAAATTAGGACATAAACAACAACCTAATCGTTCGGTTGGTCTGTATGCACTTGATGAAAGCAATGAAAAAGTTCATACCTTTTTAGCGCCCTTTACTGCCCTTGCTTGTGGTGGTGCAATGAAAGCTTATTTATACACATCAAATCCTGATATTGCCACAGGCGATGGTATAGCCATGGCATATCGTGCAGGTTGCCGTGTGGCAAATATGGAGTTTAATCAGTTCCATCCCACTTGTTTATATCATCCTCAAGCACGCTCATTTCTGATCACGGAAGCAATGCGTGGTGAAGGTGCATATTTACGTTTACCCGATGGTGAACGCTTCATGTTGCGCTTTGATGAACGTGCAGAGCTTGCTCCAAGAGATATTGTTGCACGCGCCATTGATTATGAAATCAAACGCTTAGGTATCCGTCATGTATGGTTAGATATCAGTCATAAACCTGCTGAATTTGTCAAAGAGCACTTTCCTACTTTATATGCACGCTTATTGGAACTTGGTATTGATATCACCAAGGATATGATCCCTGTTGTCCCAGCAGCGCACTATACTTGTGGTGGTGTGGTTGTCGATGAAAATAGCCAAACTGATTTAGCTGGTTTATATGCGATTGGTGAAACATCCTATACTGGTCTACATGGAGCTAACCGTATGGCGAGCAATTCACTACTTGAATGCTTTGTGTATGGTATGAGTGCTGCTAAAGACATTGAAGCAAAATTTAATCATCACTTTGACATACCCACTGTACCTGAATGGGATGCTTCACTATCGACCAATCCTGATGAAGATGTTGTCATTCTGCAAAACTGGGATGAACTGCGTCAAACCATGTGGAATTATGTCGGGATTGTAAGAACAACAAAACGTTTACAACGTGCATTGCATCGTATTGAAATGCTGAAGAAAGAAATTACAGAATATTATCAGGACTATCATGTCAGTAAGAACTTGATTGAGCTGCGTAATTTAGTCATGGTGTCAGAAATGATTGTTCGTTGTGCCATGCAACGTAAGGAATCACGAGGCCTGCATTATACGCTTGATTATCCAGAGCTTTCCCCTGAATTAAGAAAAACGGTATTAACACCGCCAAACTTTACTGTCGAAACACCCCTGGTAAATGAAGAAGTTTAAAACTCCTTGAAATCTTGAAAAATAGCCAGATGATTCTGGCTATTTTTATATGAGGATATTAGAGTTTATTACCCTTCCATACATGGTCTACATTCTGAATTAAAATTGAGCATGAAAGGTATACATCATAAAGCATGCACGTGAAGCGCGAGACTAGTTCAAAATCCATAAGGGATAGTGTATCTATTGCTAAAGAAATTATTTTTAATTTTTATCTCTGAAAAGTGAGGCATCATCTACATCTACGCAAATCAATTTAAAGTTTTCAATCTAACATGAGACATGTGCAAAATCTTTAATGCTATTAGGTCTTCTATTTGAGAATAAAAAGTTATGTTTGCTGCATATAATTTCGAGGTGAAAGATGCATTATTTTCTTAAACATCATAATAAATGAGCTATCACTATCATAGCCTAATTTCATCGCAACCTGATGAACCGAATTCCCTTCAGTTAACCACTGTAATGCCAATACAACATGTAACTTTCTTCGCCATTGATTAATACTCATCCCTGTTGTTTGATGAAAAGTGCGTGTAAGGCTGCGTTCACTCATACAGCATAACTTTGCCCATTTAGCTAGACTTTGATTTTGCTCAGGGTTCCTCAATAAGTTGTCAGTCATTTTCACTAAACGTAGATCTTGCGGGATCGGTAAAAAAAATGTTGGCTTTACAACCGATTGAATTTCGTCTAACAAACATTGATGTAAACGTAAGCCTTTTTCTGAAAGTACCTTCTCAGACAAGCTTTCAACTCTTTCCAATAGCGCATTAAGTAAATTTGTCACCTGTAACATAGTGCAAGTGAGTTCTGAGAAATGATCAAGTTGGGGATCAATAAATGCAACATAGCCAGAGGAGATACCATAACTACTGACTTTATGTGACACATTTGATGGAATCCATAAAGCATGTTGCGCTGGAACAACCCAAATTCCAGATGGTGTTTCCACAGTAATTAAGCCATTGATGGTCATCATTAATTGGCTTTTTATATGCTGATGTGATGCAAGTTCCCAATCAGGAACTTGCTGATGTATTTTTAATACAATAATTGCTTGGTCTATTTGATCTACAAAAAAAGCATCCACATTATCAAGCATGGTTTACCTATACATTTATCACTTTAAAACTGCGTTGATAACTTTCTGTGCTTGTTGTTGATTGTCTACAATAAACATCGGGTAACCTGTAAACTTAATAAAGTTATTGGCAAATTTTTGCGCCTCTAGTCGAATATTTTCATCAGGTTCAATATGAATCAATGCTTTCACATATTGGGTTAAACTTTCACGTTTTGCTTTTACCCATGCTGCAACTTGCTTGCGTTCTTCATGATCATTTTTTTGTTCAGGAAAAGCGCCTTCACTGATAAAAACAAAAGTTTCTTTGCGACTCAATAATGATTCATAAATTGCAATTGTTTCATCAACTGAAACTGCATCTTCAGCTTGATAACTAATACGAACGATTGGAAAGTTTTCTAAATTTTGAATAAACATGATAATTTCCTTAAATGAGAATAATTATCATTGTATAAATTTATACAGATTGCACATTACTAAATTCAGCCAATAAATACGGTATTCCAGCCAATTTTAAAAGAGTCTAATCTTTATTTTTTCCATAATAAATACGATGTGCTATATGAAAAGTTTCAGCATGTAATTTTGCTAAATCGTCTAAATTCTGATAGCCCCCTGCAAGTACAAACATGATCGGAATATTTTCACGTTTGGCTAGGTTAAACACCATTTCGTCTCTTTTTTGAATTAACTCTGTCGTAAACCATGCTGAACCATAAGGATCTGCTTGATGACAATCCATCCCCGCTTGATAAATAATAATATCTGCTTTCCACTCATTCGCTCGCTGAAATGCTTCATGCAATGCCATGGTATATTGAGCAAAACTTCCATGCTTGGTATGAATGTGACGACTTTCCGCTCGCTCATACGTGGGGTAGCCAAAAGCCAAACCGTAAATACTAAAATTATATAAATTATCCAATCTACGAGTAAAGTCAGCCGTTCCATCACCACCATGCTGATCGCAATCCAAAATAAAAATTCGCTTATTTGAATAATGTTGTGCAATTAGTGCCAAACCATTAAAAGTACAATATGAGCCACCATATTCATAATTTGCATGATGAAACCCTTGCGCAATATTGGCAGCAATTCCATGTTGGAGCGCCAGTTCAGTTGCCAACAATTGCCCAGCATTGATGGAGAGTACCGCATCTCTTAATTGTTCATTCCAAGGCTTAAAACCAGCAAAAGTTGCAAGTTTTGCTGGTTGCCCAGTTAAAAAAGCCTCGACATATTTAGGAGAATGTAAGGCTTTTAAAATCTCTGGTTCAATTTGTTGTGGTTCATGAAATTTATAATGATTAAATTGCTGTAGTTGCTCTGCGACTGCAACAAGTTTTTCCATGCTATTGGTATGTGTTTGAGCAAAATAGCGTGGAGAGAAACAAACATTTAACATAAAACTATCCGAGAATGAGTGCTCTCAATTGTGATTTTGCAACATCATTGAGTTGTTTTATAAGTGTTGTGTCCGGACTAAACAGTCCATTATTCACTTGTTGTTCAAAATGTGTCGTAAATGCCCTTTGTCGATTCTCAGGTGAAATGGCTAAAGTGGTTAATCGCAAGAACCAAAAACCTTGAATCTCTTTATAAGGAATAATATAACCTTTAAACTCTTGATTGGGGACTTTGTTTGCAATTTGTTCGATATCATAATCGACAGAAAATAAGGAACCAATCGGAATACGAATCCCATTCATCAATAAAGGTTGTAAATTTATACACGAATGATTATCTCCCATATTCATTTTTTCAATCAATAACGGACGATTTTGATCATCTACAAAAATATTAATTGAGCCTTGTCTTAACATGGAGCGATGGGCAATCTTTAAGAAAAATGCTTCTGCCATGGGACATGAGCCCACTTTAGGCTTGCCCTCTAGCGTCGGAATTTCAACATAACCTGTTTCATCTGCTGTTTTTGGTAAAATCACATCCTCCAACATAGCGCAAATAACATTACTTTCTTCTAATTGTGCTTGTTGCGATAAGCGTCTCAAGTTTGCTTGAATTGCAACTTCTTGTTCAACTAAGACTTTAAACTCATCATCTTTGGCTTCAGTAAGAAAATTTTGAATCGATTTATTTTGATCTAAGTTATGCCAATCATCGATCTCTAAACCATAAGCATTTTTTTGCTCAATGATTTTTTTTAACTTCTTAAAATCATAATCTTTAAATATTTTTAAATCAGTTGCTTCAATTTGATCACGCGGAAAATTAATGTAATCAGCCAATACTCGTGTAGCCTGCGTATAACCGCAACCACGGCGCTCAGTTTGATGTGAATAGTGTTCATTTAACATCTCCGTCAATTTATCTGATAAAGGAAAAACCCGTTCCTTAAACAAATCTACGACTTCATGACCTGATGACATATTCTTTATTCCATTCAATCTATATTAATATTTTTAAATCAACTATTTATTATGAATAAATTAGCATTATCCCTTGCAGAACTCAATATATCACTCAAGTTGTAATTACATCTATATCAATCAATACAATTGATTATTTATTATTCTTTTTGATACTCATGCTCACATTCATGATTTAAGTATCCATCAACGATCTTTCATCAATCAAAAATGGCCATATTGAGTGAATTAGACTTTTTATCGAAAGCCCCTTCTCCCTTTGGGAGAAGGCTAGAATAAGGGGATTGTATGATGATCTATGCTTTAAAAAAGAACGAACGTAAAAAGTCTATTGTTAATGATGCTTGAACCAAAAATATAGATTGATGATCAAAACAAGCTAACCATCAGTAAAAATAGTGATCATTAAAAACCATCAGAAAACTGCTAGGGATTATAAAAAATCACCCAACAGGTATTTTAAAACCCCTAAATGATTTTTTTTTGTGGTGGAACAGAATAAGTTCCTGTCACATGAGCAACAGGATCATCCGAATCCAAAGAATAAATCCAGACCTCCCCCACAATTAAAGCTTTACCCACTTTCATCAATTTACACACGCCGCGAATATCAACACCACCTGTTGGTTTGCGTAAAAAATTAATATTCATATTGGTTGTGACCGTCAAACCCACTAAACCGATTTCACCCATAATCGCAACATACAGTGCAAAATCTGCTAGGGCCATCATGGTAGGACCTGAAACAGTTCCACCTGGTCGTATATCTTGATCACTGACATGCCAAACCAATGAAGCTCCTTTTTCGGTTACTTCTTCAATTTCACAACGTTGTAAGCTAGGTGAAAAAAATTGCTGTAAGAATTCTACGATTTCAGCTTTCGAGCTTTTCATAATTAAAGTCTTTATATCCATGACCTAAAACAATATAAAGACTTTTTCGGTTCAAAACACTAGGGGCCGTTGACAATTCGTCTATGTTTACGACTATAAGTGTTTTTTAGGCAATACTAGGCACGAAATACGAAATTTAGTCATTCTAAATGATGAGAAACATCGTTTCGCAAGGTAACGAAGTAGTGACAAAAAACACTTAAGTCCCCCCACTGCGCCTTGCGCTGCAAACAAAGCAGTGCTTTGTTCTTGCTCAGGGTTGTGACTAAAATTATCTTAGTCTGCGTTATGAAACTCGAAAATTGCTCAACTGAACTTATTTAGAGGATTGATTGGCACTTATTTTAAATAACTCAACGCCTCGGCAAATACTTGCGCTGGTGCTTGAGTTGCATCTAAACGTTTCATTCGCTGAGAATCGCGAAGATGTATTTCAGAAAAACCACTACGTACCGATTCAAAAAACACCACTTTTTCTTGTTCAAAGCGGTCTAAGGCACCGCGTGCACGTGCACGGTTCATTCCCAATTCAATTGGTGCATCCAACCAAAAAGTAATATCTGGCATTTTAGAAACAAAATTTTCATTGAGCAGTTGTAACTTATCTCGGCTTAACCCGCGACCAGCACATTGATAAGCAAAGCTTGAATCGACAAACCGGTCACACAGTACAATTTTACCCTCTGCCAATGCAGGTAAAATCACAGTTGCCAAATGTTGTGCTCGTGCTGCATACATCAGCAATAACTCAGTGTCATTACTCATCTGTTCTTCATGATTGACAGACAGCAATAATGAACGAATTTGTTCAGCTAAGGGCGTACCACCAGGCTCACGTGTTAAAACAACCTGTTGACCTTGTTGTTGAAAGTAATCAAATAACTTTTGAATGAGCGTGGTTTTTCCTACACCTTCAGTACCTTCAAAACTTATAAACATGCTCATTCCTTAATTCTTAGACCGCATAACTTGAATATATTCTTGCACTGCGCGATTATGATCATTCAGATTGGCTGTAAATTTGTGCCCACCATTACCTGTGGCAACAAAGTAAATGTTTTCAGAGTGATCTGGATGCATCGTCGCTTCAATGGCTTTTTTACTAGGTAAAGCAATCGGTGTAGGCGGTAAACCATTGATCGTATATGTATTATAAGCAGTCGGTGTACGTAAATCCTGCTTAGAAATTTTACCCGTATATTTATCACCCATCCCATAAATCACGGTAGGATCGGTTTGTAAACGCATGCCCAGTTTTAAACGACGATAGAACACACCTGAAACCTGAGGTAACTCGCTGTCTACACTAGTTTCTTTTTCAATAATCGATGCCATGATTAAGGCTTCATATTTATTTTTATAAGGTAAGTCTGGCGCGCGTTTTTCCCAAGCTTCATCTAAAATTTTCATTTGACGTTGGTAAAGATCAGTCAAGATTTGCTTATCCGTTGCACCCTTATCAAAGAAATAAGTATCAGGTGCAAATAAACCTTCTGGGTGATCATAAGGAATATCTAAAGCTTTCAGCATTTCACTACGGGGAAGTTGGATCACTGATTTTTCAACCAATGGATCTTTTTGCAATGACTGAATTAATTGCTTGGATGTTGTTCCCTCAATCACTAAAAGTCGGCTCATCTGAGCATTTTCAATATTAGAAACCATTTCTAATACTTGACGTACATTCATCCCTTTGGTCACTTCATACACACCAGCTTTCATGGTGTCATGGATGAAAATCTTACGATAGAGCTTAAGAATAATCGGAAAACTGACCTTATCCTCTTTGGCCAATTGATCAATAAAACCGGTATAGGTTTCACCATTTGAAATAGACAGCTTTTGTTTTTGACCTGTCACTGGATATTCTTTAAAAATACTCATTTTTAAAATAATTGCAGTTATGAGAAAAAAAATAACCAGAACGATTGCAATGCCTTTATAAATGTTATTGCTCACTTGGGCTTGAGTTTTCTTTTTAGACTTTGGCTTAGGTTTGGTTTTAGACATGAGAATTAAACTGACTTAAATTTAAAGTATTAAATAACTCAACACAGGATTGAGTGTCTAGATGTTGATGATTCAACGTTTCGACTGCTTTCATTGGACTGAGTGCATTGCAAAAGAATAGGCTTTGAAAATGTTGAATTTCATCCATATCGATAAAACGCTGTTCACAAGTGACGCCATAATGTTGCATCCGTGACAAAATTTCGGCTCGCATCACACCATGTACACCATTATAACGAAGTTCAGGCGTAATCCATCTATTGTTTATTCGAATAAAACAATTACTGCTCACACCTTCAACAACTGAACCTTGTACATCTGTAACTAATGCTTCTAACCAGCCTTTTGCTTGAGCTTCTTTTTTGAGTAGTACCTGTTCTAAACGATTTAAGGTTTTTAGTCCCACCAAATTTGGCATCAATAAGCCAATCGCCTGATCTAATACACCACTTTGAATTAATTCAGGCTGGAAGCACGCAGTTGTTTTTGGATAATAGACCACATAAAGGTCTGCTTCATGCTCGGGCATTGCATAACCACGGTCACCATCTCCCCGACTAATAATCACTTTCAATGTTCCATTCAATATTCCATTTTTTTGTCTTAAACCTTGTAGGGTCTGATCCAACAATTCGAAATTCACATCTAAAAACAAACGTTCAGCCGCTAGCTTCAATCGAGCACGATGTAAAAGTTCCAACTCCATAACATCTTGATGTAATCGGACTGTAGTAAAACAACCATCTCCATAATGAAATGCTCGATCTAAAAGTGAAATAGAATCAACAAATTGAGCATTTTTAAAACAGATCATTAAGCAGTTTCCTATGACTTTGCACGAATACTATAAGCAATATAAGTATTTTCTTTTTCTTTTTTATTCATATAAAATTCGTTTTTTATTATTTTTTATGGATAAAGACTAGCGTTATGCTCACTCCATCTTACCGAACTTCAGAATTAAATGGGGCAAAAAAATGCAGTTCTCTAAACTTAAATTCGCTGTAGCAGCAGCACTAATTTCAACCACATCTTTCAGCGTTGCTGCAAAAGATTTTTTAAATGTCTCTTATGATCCTACACGAGAATTGTACGATAATTTTAACAAGCAATTTGCAACATTTTGGAAATCTAAAACGGGCCAAGACATCCAATTTAAACAATCACATGGTGGTTCTGGCAAACAAGCCCGTGCTGTAATTGATGGTTTGCAAGCAGATGTTGTGACTTTAGCATTGGCCGCAGATATTGATGCAATTGCGCAAAATACAAATTTATTGCCAAAAGACTGGCAAAAGAAATTCCCACAAAACTCTACACCTTACACATCAACAATCGTTTTCCTCGTCCGTAAAGGTAACCCGAAAGGCATCAAAGACTGGGGTGATTTGGTAAAACCAGGTGTAGAAATTGTAACACCAAACCCTAAAACTTCAGGTGGTGCACGCTGGAACTATTTGGCAGCATGGGCTTGGGCAAAACATAAATATGGTTCAGACGCGAAAGCACAAGAGTTTGTACGTCAAATTTATAAACAAACTAAAGTACTTGATTCTGGTGCACGTGGTTCTACTACAACATTTGCAGAACGCGGTATTGGCGATGTGTTATTAGCTTGGGAAAATGAAGCGTATTTATCTACACGTGAACAACCGGGTAAATTTGAAATCATTACCCCATCACTATCGATCTTAGCAGAACCCCCTGTCGCGATTGTTGAAAAGAATGCTGAAAAAGACGGTAACTTAAACTTAGCGAAAGCATATTTAAACTATCTGTATTCACCTGCTGGTCAAGACATTGCAGCGAAAAACTTCTATCGTCCGCGTAATGCAGCAATTTTACAAAAGTATGCGACAACCTTCAAACCGTTAAAATTGGTCACAATTGACAAAGAGTTTGGCGGTTGGACTAAAGTTCAAAAGCAACATTTTGAAAATAATGGTGTTTTTGATCAAATCGTAAAAGCCAATGCAAGCAGCAAATAACTGTTTAAAATCAACTTAAACGAAAGGAAATAGGAGCATAGACATGATTCATACAATTATTGTTCCAGGCGTTGGTGGTAGTGATTACGGTCACTGGCAATCTAAATTACAACGTGAACTCATGTCTTGCTCGCGCGTACAACAACAAGATTGGAACTTACCTATTCTGAAGGACTGGATTGCCCAATTTGTTGCGACTGTCGTCAATTCTGAACAACCTGTTCAAATTGTTGCACATAGTTTCGGATGTTTAACCACGGTTGCTGCTTTGGCTCAACATCCTGAAATTGTAGCTAAAGTAAGAAAAATTATTTTAGTTGCACCAGCTAATCCAGCACGTTTTGGTGAGGCTGGTTTTGCTCGAAACAGTATGGGTGACTATGAAGCTTATTTTCATGAATTGAAAATAACTGTGCCTGCTGAAATGATTATTTCTGAAAATGATCCTTGGTTGAATTTTGAGGATGCACAAAAGCTAGCAAAAGCATGGAAAATTAGACCTCGAAATTTAGGTCAAGTTGGGCATATCAATGTTGCATCAGGCTTTGGGCACTTTCCTGAAATTTATGATCATTTGATTTTTAATCAGCAAAACTTCTTTATCAGTAATACTGATGACAACAAGTTGTTATTTAAATTTGCAATTTAATCATTGCCTTTTAAGCTTGCAAAATCGTTTTAAATTTGCTTATTGATTTCAATAAGCTTTCTCTCTTTTGAGGAGTCATCATGTCGCAGCGATCCCGAGTGCTGCCAGGTTTTGGTCTTTCACTAGGCTTCACCCTAGCGTATCTATCATTAATAGTACTGATACCACTGTCTGCTGTATTCATAAAATCATTAGGCGTAGGTTGGGATGGTTTGTGGGAAATCTTGAGCTCTGAACGTATTTTAAAATCATTACAGCTCAGTTTTACCACCGCCCTCATTGCAGCCTTAATCAATGTCATTTTCGGATTTTTATTGGCTTGGTGCTTAGTCCGTTATTCATTTCCTGGTAAACGTATAGTCGATGCATTGGTGGACTTACCCTTTGCATTACCTACAGCGGTCGCAGGTATTGCGTTAACCTCTTTATATGCATCAACAGGTTGGATTGGTCATTTGCTTGAGCCTTTAGGGATTAAAATTGCCTATACCTCACTGGGTATTACGCTTGCTTTAATTTTTATTGGTATTCCTTTTGTGGTTCGTACAGTCCAGCCTGTTTTAAGTGATCTTGAAACTGAGCTAGAAGAAGCCGCTTCGGCATTGGGTGCAAACCGTTTTCAGATCGTAACAAGAATCATTTTACCGATTTTGTTTCCTGCATTACTGACTGGCTTTGCGTTGGCATTTGCTCGTGGTGTGGGTGAATATGGTTCGGTAATCTTTATTGCGGGAAATATTCCTTACGAAACTGAAATTGCTCCGTTAATGATCATTACGCGCCTTGAAGAATATGATTATGCAGGTGCAACGACAATTGCAGTTGTGATGCTGGTGATTTCTTTCTTTATCTTGTTCCTGATTAACTTGATACAGGCTTGGGCTAGTCGCCGTACAGGGAGAACAGCACGATGAGCTTAAATACCAATAGCAATGCTTTGGCAGAAAAATTGCAATCTCGTGATGCGACACGTGAACCGGCATGGGTACGTAATACCTTACTGATTATTGGTCTGATTTTCTTTTTAGGCTGCTTAATTCTACCGTTGGTGCTTATTTTTGTTGAAGCATTTAAACAAGGGGTTCAAGTCTACTTTGCCTCACTAGTTGACCCTTATACTTTATCTGCAGTCAAACTCACATTATTGACTGCAGCCATTGCAGTACCTTTGAATGTGATTTTTGGTGTTACAGCAGCATGGTGTGTCGCCAAGTTTAATTTCCGTGGAAAATCATTCTTAACCACCATTATTGATACACCATTTTCAGTCTCACCCGTCATTGCTGGTTTAATGTTGGTTTTAATCTTTGGTTCACAAGGTTGGATTGGATCATGGTTAATTGAACATGATATTAAAATCCTCTATGCAACACCGGCCATTATCCTTGCCACTGTATTTATTACTGTTCCTTTTGTGGCACGTGAATTGATTCCATTGATGGAAGCACAAGGTACGGAAGAAGAAGAAGCTGCGATTGTACTCGGAGCTTCTGGTTGGCAAACCTTTTGGAAAATCACCATTCCAAATATCAAATGGGGTCTTATTTATGGCGTGATTTTGTGTAATGCACGTGCCATGGGTGAATTCGGTGCAGTATCTGTGGTTTCAGGACATATTCGTGGCGAAACCAATACCTTACCGTTGCATATTGAAATTTTATATAACGAACCAAATTCGATTAGTGCTGCTTTTGCGGTCTCAACACTGTTAGCATTCTTAGCCATTTTTACCCTGATTTTAAAAACATGGGTTGAATATCGCCAAGAAAAACAAGATCGAGAAAGTAAAGAATCAACTGTTTCTTAAGGAATTGCACATGAGTATTCAAGTTAAAAATATTGAAAAAAACTTCGGTGCATTCCATGCACTTAAAAACATCTCTTTAGATTTTCCAGAAGGTCAGCTGGTTGCGCTACTTGGCCCTTCTGGCTGTGGTAAAACGACACTACTGCGTATCATTGCTGGTTTAGAATCTACCGATAAAGGGCAAGTCATTCTTGAAGGTACAGATGCGACTAATATTCACGTACGCGAACGACAAGTAGGTTTTGTTTTTCAGCATTACGCATTGTTCCGTCATATGACCGTCTATGACAATGTTGCATTTGGTTTACGTGTTCGTCCAAAAGCAACTCGACCAAATGAAACTGAAATAAAAAAGCGCGTTACCCGTTTACTAGATTTGGTACAGCTCGGTTTCTTAGCAGATCGTTATCCAGCGCAATTGTCTGGCGGTCAACGTCAACGTATTGCATTGGCACGCGCATTGGCTGTTGAACCTCGGGTATTACTCTTAGATGAACCGTTTGGTGCACTGGATGCCAAAGTACGTAAAGAATTACGCCGTTGGTTACGTACTTTACATGATGAATTACATATCACTTCAATCTTTGTTACCCATGATCAAGAAGAAGCCTTAGAAGTTGCTGATCAAATCGTGGTAATGAACAAAGGTGATATTGAACAAATTGGTTCACCGCGTGAAGTTTATGAAAAGCCTGCAACACCTTTTGTATTTGACTTTTTAGGTCAAGCAAACCGTTTTGAAGGTGAAAACCATCAAGGCATCATTCAAATTGGTGAAGATCGCATCCATCTGCCTTCGGCTACACAAACCGCCAATGGTAAAGTGATTGCCTTTGCCCGACCAAATGAATTGAAAATTCATACGCAACCGACTGAAAATACAATTCAAGCAATTTTCTTACGTGAGTTGTGGATTGCGGGTAAAGTTATGGCAGAGTTACAAGATCGTCAAGGACAACTGATTGAAATTGCTTTAAATCCTGATGAAGCAAAATTACATCAATATCGACCAAATCAAACAGTTTGGGTAAGTGCATCTACACTTCACCTATTTGAAAATCAAGTCGCATAATCGACGACAGGATGAATATTACTCCTATTCATCCACATTTGAGGTATCGAACATCATGAACTTTCAACAATTACGAATTATTCGAGAAACAGTTCGTCAAAATTACAATTTAACTGAAGCATCTGCTGCACTTTATACCTCGCAATCAGGTGTAAGTAAGCATATTAAAGATTTAGAAGATGAATTGGGTGTACAACTTTTTGTTCGTAAAGGTAAACGGTTATTAGGTTTAACTGAACCTGGTCAAGCCCTACTGAGTATTGTTGAACGCATGCTCATTGATGCTGACAATATTAAACGTCTTGCAGACGATTTTAATAAAGTTGATGAAGGTACACTCACCATCGCAACAACACATACACAAGCACGTTATGTGTTACCACCGATCGTGAATTTATTTAAAAAAGCATTTCCAAAAGTTCATTTGATTTTGCAACAAGCCAGTCCTGTGGAAATATCTGAAATGTTATTGCTTGGTTTGGCTGATATCGGTATTGCAACTGAATCACTGACCACTGAAGATAATTTGGGCAGTGTATCTTTCTATAACTGGAAACACAGCATCATTACGCCACAAGATCACCCATTGACTAAGCTTAATCCCAAAGAGATTACCTTAGAAAAATTGGCTGAATTTCCAATTATTACTTATCACGGGGGTTTTACTGGACGTTCTAAAATTGATAAAGCCTTTGAAGATGCCAATTTAGATGTAGACATTGTGATGTCAGCACTGGATGCCGATGTGATCAAAACCTATGTTGAACTGGGAATGGGTGTCGGTATCGTCAATGATGTCGCTTATGACACAGAACGAGTTAAGCGTCTAAAACAAATCGATACTGATATTTTTGGTTTAAATACGACATGGATTGCAGTTCGGAAAGGGCATCTACTCCGTGGCTATGGCTATGAGTTTATTTCGCTCTGCTCTCCAGAAGCTGATATCAAAGCATTGAAAAAAATTGCGTATCCTGATGATTAAACTTTGAAATCAATCATCAAGAAAGAAACCATCAAAGAGTCATGATGATTAATGATAGAGAGCTACGGCTCTCTTTTTTATCATTTAAAAATAAAACACAAACTCTTAAGAATAATTAATCTATTTGATTTTATTTAATATTTTATTATGAGCATGCTTTTTTAGTATAAAATTTAGTCTTATCTTAATCACTGATCAATTTATTTTTGGGGGAATGAATGAATTCGATTGCTTGGGGCTTAACCCTTGGAAGTTTTGTTCCTCTTTTTAGCCATGCAGCAGGTATGGAGAAATCTGACCAGTCTATCCTTGCTTTTTTAGAACCACGTCATTATGTAGAGTTGTCTTATGCAGAGCTCTATGCAGATGTTTCAGGACAACTACCCCAACATGAGCAATTCAAACAACTCGGCATTCAAGATTTTTCAACAGGCAACCTTGTTAACAATTACCACTTTGTCAAAGCTGCCGCAAAACTACAAATTGCCTCGCAACTTTCATTTGGACTGATTTATGATCAGCCTTATGGTGTTGATCTCAGTTATGAATATCGCCCACAGAGCTTTGCTGGAAAGCAACTTTTAGAGTCGGGTCAATTTAAGTTTAAAAGCCAAAACCTTTCAATGTTATTGGGTTATCAACCTAGTGCGAATTGGAATATATATACTGGTGGCATTTATCAACAGTTTGAGGGTGAACTCAAAGTCTTTGGAGCAAACTATTCAGCGATGAGTGGTTATCATGCAGAGCTAAAACAAAGTTCAGGTCATGGTTGGCTTGCAGGTCTAAGCTACCAAATTCCAGAGTATGCAGTAAAAACTGCGATTACCTATCGTTCCAAAATCAATCATCAATCGGCAATCAATGAGGATGTTGCAGAGCAAGCTTTAAGTATTCTTCCCTTCGCGAAAACGCAAATCACCACACCTCAATCCATCAATTTGGATCTTCAGACTGGTTTAACACCATCGAATATTCTTTATGGTAATTTGAGGTGGGTCAATTGGAAAGATTTTGAAATTCAACCTAGACAATTTGGTGCAGTGGTTAATATTGCTGCAGAACAATATCCCGAGCTAATCAAACCTTTTAATTTGATTGATTACAACAAAAATCAATGGTCTGCAAAGCTTGGGCTTGCACATATATTTTCACAACAATGGATTGCCACTACGGATATTTCATGGGATTCAGGCACTGCGAATCCCGCTGGAACCTTAAATCCTTCTGATGGCTTTTATGCTTTAGGTTTGGGTGCTTTATATAACATCAATCCGCAGAGCTTTATTTCTTATGGTGTTAAATATTTTAAATTCAATAAAGCAAAAGTTAGCGACTTAGATGCCAATACTTCGATTATTCAAAACTCAACTTTATCTGAAGTGGCTCATAATGATGCTTTTGCCCATGGAATTCGACTTGGCTATCGCTTTTGATTCATCTGAAAATCCAGTTATAAAAAATACCCAGTTCAAAATAAAAAAACGAGCCGAAGCTCGTTTTTTATTACATGATCAACAATCAATTACCAATGGTAGCTTACGCCCACTTTACCAACTGGTAACCATTTATATTTGTCATCATTACGGATTTTATCCGCTTCTGCTCTAGTTGCTTGACCTAGAGTACGACCATCATCACCAATTAATCCAGGGTTACTAGAAACCAGTTCCACTGTTGGATTACCTGTGTAGTAAGCACCTACTTCACCAAATACACCGAAATTCTTATTAATTTTCGGAGCAATACCGAAGCCTACATATGGGGCAATGTCATTATCGTATTTCTGGTTACCTTTAATTGATACATTATCATTTAAACCAGCATTAAAGCGTGACCCATCAACTTTAAATGATGCATTACGACCAATATTACGATTTACATCATAATCATTGTCAATATAAGCTACACCAGCAGCGACATATAGACCTTGTGCCCAAGTATTTTGGCTTGCACCCCAAGGACGAATCTCAGCGTTTAAATACGCTAATTTGTTGTCCATGTCTAAGTCATATTTAGATCCATTGATTTTTAAATCATCAGACCAAGAAATATCACCACCGTTATAACCCAGTGCTAAACCAACATAAGGGTTAGCAGTCCAAAGTAAAGCACCACCGTAACCAGTTGTACCGACTTCAAGACGAGCACCTGTAGGAATTAATTGGTTTGCTTCAAATGCATAACCTTGGTCAACAACAGAACCATCTGCCATTGCTAGACCAGAAGCAGATAACGCAGCTGTAACAGCCAATAATTTTAACACTTTCATTTATGTCTCCTCAAAAAATAGAGTTTGTTCTTTAATCATTAATGTGTTGGACTCAGGACGATCATATGTGATTCTCTGCTCACAATTAATAGATAAATTGATTGCTTTTTGTTATTTTTTGATACAAATAGATATTAATTGTTGTTTTTAAAGAGAATAAGTTAAATAAAAACTTAACAATTCGCTCTTTTGGTTATTTTATTTTAAATTATAAGATTAGTTTTTTCGATTGAAACTAGATTTTATATCTAAACTGAGTCCAATTTGGTGTAGAATCTTTTAAAATTTTTTGGGAAGGAAGATCATGTCTCAGCTTTCAACGATCATCGAACAAGCGTTTGAAAACCGTGCTAACTTTACAGCAGTAGATTGCCCTGCTGAAGTACGTCAAGCTGTTGAAGAAGCCATTGCTGGCTTAGATAACGGTACACTTCGTGTAGCTGAAAAAATTGACGGTGAATGGATTGTTCACCAATGGTTGAAAAAAGCTGTGTTATTGTCTTTTAAGTTAAATGATAACAAGCCAATCGAATCATGTGATCTTCGTTTCTATGACAAAGTAGAGACTAAATTTACAGGTTGGACTGAAGAACAATTTAAAGCTGCTGGTGTACGTGTAGTACCGCCTGCTGTTGCGCGTAAAGGTTCTTTCCAAGCGAAAAATGTAGTATTGATGCCTTCGTATGTAAACATTGGTGCTTATGTAGATGAAGGCACAATGGTCGATACATGGGCAACTGTAGGTTCGTGTGCCCAAATTGGTAAAAATGTTCATCTTTCAGGTGGTGTAGGCATTGGTGGTGTTCTTGAACCACTTCAAGCAAACCCAACAATCATTGAAGATAACTGCTTTATTGGTGCACGTTCTGAAATCGTTGAAGGTGTGATTGTTGAAGAAGGCTCAGTTATTTCAATGGGCGTATTCATTGGTCAATCGACTAAGATTTTTGACCGTGAAACAGGTGAAATCCATTATGGTCGTGTACCCGCTGGATCAGTTGTTGTTTCAGGCAGCCTACCATCTAAATGTGGTACGTATAGCTTATATGCTGCAATTATTGTCAAGAAAGTTGATGCTAAAACACGCGCTAAAACAAGCCTGAACGAATTGCTTCGCGAAGACTAATTTATATCCCCTCGTGGAATTTTAGTCATCTAGCATGGCAATCGCTTCTCATCTCTACGGTCAATCGTGATCGTAGAGATTTTTCATTTTGTAATCTGTGGTAAATTTCATGAATTCTCTTCGTTCTTCAACTATTCCTGTTTCTGATCCGTCTGCGGGGCTACGTATCACGGAGATTTTTTATTCATTGCAAGGTGAAGCCAACACTACGGGTTTACCTACTGTTTTTATTCGTTTAACGGGTTGCCCATTACGCTGTACCTATTGCGATACCACCTATTCTTTTGAAGGTGGCGAGCGCCAATCGCTTGACCAAATAATTCAAACAACATTAGATTATAAAACTCCTTACATCTGTGTCACAGGTGGCGAACCCCTCGCTCAACCCAATGCCTTACCCCTAATGCAACGTTTGGCAGATTTAGGTTGTGAAGTTTCTTTAGAAACCAGCGGCGCTTTAGATGTCTCTAAAGTCGACTCACGCGTTTCAAAAGTTTTAGATTTAAAAACCCCAACTTCGGGTGAGGTTGCACGAAATTTACTGAGCAATCTTGATCATTTAACCCAACATGATCAAATCAAATTTGTGATTTGTAATCGTGAAGATTATGAATGGTCTAAACAGCAAGTTGAACAATACGCTTTAGAGCAAAAAGTCAGTACAGTTTGGTTTTCTCCTGCTTTTGCAGTGGAAAAAGGTGCGGCACGTTTGCCTCAGCTTGCTCGTGATTTAGCACAATGGATTTTAGAAGACCATCTCCCTGTTCGCTTCCAGTTGCAATTACATAAATTGCTTTGGAACGATGAAACTGGTCGTTAAATTTATCGTCAATTATTAATATTTGGAGAGTTGGATATGCGCCCTCGTGCCGTAGTCTTATTATCTGGTGGCTTAGACTCAACGACGTGTTTGGCTTGGGCTCAAGCAAACTATGACTGTATCGCCCTAAGTTTTATGTATGGTCAACGCTCTACCACTGAACTCGATGCAGCCCGTGCTTTAACGCAACGCGCAGGTGTAGAACATCGTGTGATTAATATCGATTTAGGTAATTTAGGCGGTTCAGCGCTTACAGACCTTAACATTGATGTACCTGATCATGAAACAGATGGTATTCCTGTAACTTATGTTCCAGCACGTAACACCATTTTCTTGTCTTATGCACTTGCTGCTGCTGAAGTTTTTGATGCTCAAGCAATTGTAATTGGCATCAATGCTGTTGATTATTCTGGATATCCTGACTGCCGACCAGAGTTTATCGAGGCTTTTGCCAATATGGCTCGTCTTGCAACGAAAGTGGGTGTGGAAGGAAAGCCTCTTAAATTTGAAACACCTCTGTTACATTTATCCAAAGCGAATATAATACGCTTAGGCATCGAACATGGCGTAGACTATAGTCAAACGGTTTCATGCTATCAAGCAGATGACCAAGGACGTGCTTGTGGCAAGTGTGATAGCTGCCGACTTCGTAAAGAAGGTTTTAAGGATGCAGGTATTGCAGACCCAACACGTTATATACCGCAATAACAAGGTACTGTTTATGAAAAATTTAAAATCAAGTCTTATTCTTTCTGCTTTATTTTCAGCCTCGGCTTTAATGGGATCTACGGCTTTTGCTGCTGAATCAAATGCAGTTCAACAAGCCTATAAAAGCGCAAATGTGAAATCTGCGCTTATTGGTGTGTGTAAAACAGAAACTGCTAAAGGTGGTAAGTTAACTTCTGCGGAAGTAAGTAAATACTGTAGCTGTGCTGTTGAATCTGATGGTAAGTTAACCAATGATCAAAAATGGCAAATTCAAAGTGCCATTAACCAAAAGAAAAGCCCAGCGACACTGGCTTTCGTTCAAAAAAACAACCAAGACCTTCAAACATGTTTTGGTCCTCAGTTAACAGGTAAATTAAAAACCTTAACTGAAGAAGCAATGAAAGCTGCACAAGCGAAGAAATAATTTCTTCTTGTTGTGAAGAGCCTGCATATGCAGGCTCTTTTTACAATTGGATGATACAAAGCGATATGCTAGATCAATGGGACACTGTTCTACAGCAACAAAAGTTTGTTGCTTCATATAGTGGCGGTAAAGATAGTAGCCTTGCGTTATACCATGCTTTGCAAACTGGACAAGCCGTGGCTTTAATGGTCATGTTAGAAGAACATGGGCAAAGATCTCGTTCTCACGCCATGCCGCTGGATATCATTGATACTCAAGCTAAGCTGATTGGTTTACCAATTCTTAAAGCAGCAGCCACGTGGAATGAGTATGAACATCAATTTTTAAATCTGCTCAATCAAGCCAAACAGCTGGGTGCAGAAGCCCTTGTTACGGGTGATATTGATCTGATTGGACATGCGCAATGGAACCAATCTGTCTGTGAGCAAAGCCAATTACAGTTATGCATGCCATTATGGCAAAAACCACGGCTCGACATTGTGAGTGAATTGATTCAACTGGGTTTTGTCAGCATCATTGTGACGATTAATTTAAACCTCGGTATGCGGGTTGAAGATTTAGGTAGAATTTTAACAGCTGATTTTGTGAATGAATTAATTACACGAGGGATTGATCCATGTGGTGAAGCTGGTGAATTTCATACCACATTGATAGATGGTCCCATTTTTAAAAAACCACTTTTAATGCATAAAGGTGATATTCTGTATCATGAAAATTATGCATTTCTAGCACTTGAACTTAAACAAGATAGCATTTAAGGACAAACAATGACTGAGCAAATATTACTTCCGAATCAAAAATTCCCTACGACTACGGGTGAAATCAATCTCACTGAGCTCTCCACAGATTGGTTAGTTTTATATTTTTATCCAAAAGATTCTACACCTGGCTGTACCACTCAAGCGGTTGGTTTCTCCTGTATAAAAGACCAATTTGACGCTTTAAATACCACTATCATTGGTGTATCTCGTGACTCTGTAAAAGCACATCAAAACTTTACTGAAAAGCAAGCATTGACCATTAATCTGATCAGTGACAAAGAAGAAGAATTATGTAAACACTTTGATGTGATTAAAGAAAAAAATATGTATGGTAAAAAAGTGATGGGAATTGAACGCTCAACATTTATTTATCATCAAGGTAAACTGGTTAAAGAATATCGTAAAGTTAAAGCAGCTGGACATGCTGAACAAGTTTTAGAAGACTTAAAAGCACTACAAAAAGCTTAACTGCAAAAGTCCCTACTCGCTTTGAAGTTAACGCGATTTTAAGCGTGTCAGGGACTTTAGCAGTTTCTTATTGAGAACATACTCAAATCCGATATAGCTTATTCCTTCTTTTCTCATTAAAAATGATCATTATGCTGAGTTGACCAACAATACCAATTAAACCAGCAAAGATATTGCAATTCCCCACATGACTAATGCAATAATAAAATCTAATATTTGCCATGAGCGTTGATTTTGAAAAACGGGGAGTAAAAAGCGTGCACCAAAACCTAAGCTAAAGAAGAATAACCACGATGCCGTTACTGCACCAATCGCAAAATACAGCGCGGCGGTAGATTCAAACTTTGTCGATATAGAACCAATTAAAACCACTGTATCCAAATAAACATGTGGATTAAGCCAAGTTAAAGCTAAACAAATCAGAAGCATTTTCATTAGTTTGAATTCATTATTTTCACTCGGTTTTAAACCTGTCGATGTTCTGAAAGCTTGTAGAAAATGTTGTGCTCCATAGACCAATAAAAACGTTGCTCCGAAATACTTTGCCCAATCGACAAACTCTGGATGGGTTTGAATAACTTTTGAAAATCCAAGCACACCCAATAAAATTAAAATCGAATCAGATGCGGCACAGACCACGCAAACCCAAAATACATGTTGCTTCTTTAAACCTTGTTTGAGTACAAAAGCATTTTGAGCGCCAATTGCAATAATCAGGCTAAACCCAACAGCTAACCCCTGCATATAACTTTGCAACATTTTAAAACTACACTTTTAAAGTTTTGAATGGATTGTGCTATTATCCAAATTTACTCCTTTAAATGAGTATTTCTAAGTAAATATCATCTAAGTTAAGTTTTTCTTAGTTATTGGTAATGGGGTATTTTAAAATAACTCATCTCTTTATATAAAAACGTCCAATTTTTTAGAGGATCGGCATGTTACAAAGTAAGCATAGTGAAGCTTTTCTAGCGGTTGCCGAAACAGGTAGCTTTGAGCAAGCTGCTATTCGTTTGAACATCACAGCGTCAGCGGTAACACTACGTTTGCAAACTTTGGAAAAACAACTTGGACAAGTCCTGATCATTCGAGAAAGACCATGCAAAGTCACTCAAGCAGGCCAGGAAGTGTTACTTTTTCTACAACATCATCGCTTGATGGAACAGAATTTAATTCAGAGTCTTCAAGGACAAAGTTCACAATCACAATTTTTTAAATTAAACATAGCCACCAATGCCGATTCATTGGTGACGTGGCTATTACCCACAATTCAACACACCTTACTTACAGAAAAAATTGCTATAGACTTAAAAATTGATGATCAAACTCAAACCCATCACTTACTGGAAGCGGGATTAGTCAATGCCTGTATTTCAACCGAATCGAAACCAATGAAAGGCTGTGAGGCGATTCATTTAGGTACAATGAGTTATAGGATGGTTGCTACACCGAATTTTATCCACACTTACTTTCAGCATGGTATTCAACGTGAAACATTACGGCATATCCCTGCTGTTATTTTTAATGATAAAGACCACGTGCATGCCGAAGTTTTACAGCAAGTTTTTGGCTTGATGCCAAACAGTTATCCATGCCACTTTATTCCTTCTGCAACATCTTTTGTAGATGCGATTTTGCTCGATTTGGGCTATGGCATGGTACCTAAAATGCAAATTCAAAAAGAATTAGTAACAGGACAATTACTTGAAATCATACCCAAAGCAAGAACCGATTTACATCTATATTGGCATCATTGGAAACAACAATCTAAGCAACTGGAAAAACTCACTTTAGATTTAATTAGTAATACTCAGTCTATTTTAATCTAAGCACATGCTAATACTATTTGATTAATAGCGAATTCAAATCACATGTAAAGAGCCCAACCATATCCCAGATTGAAATTTCATACATTTGACGAGCTAAACCCTTAGCTTGCGTTACAAAAAATTGTGCTTTGTTCTAGTACTCAGAGTTAAAGTATCTAAGTACCAAAAAAATTGTCGAATGAGTGAATCGTCCCCGCGTAAAAATGATATCCGTATCGCTATGCTATAGATATACAATAAATAATTGAACAATAAAAAAAGTAAAACTACGTTATAGATATTATGCTAATTATGTTGGGCACTGTACGTTATTACTTTATCCTCCACTGCCCAGACACTTGGATATTCACTTTTTCTCCAACGCCACCCACAGCTTTTTTCATTCCGAAATCACTACGCTTTATGACTGTAGTAGAACTAAAATCCAGCAATTTTGGATTATTTAGATTGGGTTTAATTGTTGCATTAAAAGTTACAGGCTTAGTCACATTACGCAAGGTTAAATTACCTGAAATTAGATAATTATTATTAGCAAGCGGTTTAAATGCCATACTTTTAAAAGAAGCGGAAGGATATTTAGCAGCGTAAAATAAGTCTTCACCCATAATCATATTTTTTAAAGAAGATTTATTAATGCTTAGGCTATTTACATCCATCACAAATTCAGTAGATGCATTTTGCGGAGCGCTCGTATCAAAATTAAGGGAAGAATTAACACGCTTAAATTGCCCTTTGACGATGTTCATACCCAATGAGTCGATATGAAATCCAACATCACTATTGGGTGTCAATGTCCAAGACGCGGCATAGCTTGAAATCGAAATAACGAAGCTACCCAATAAAACTCCGTTTATAGCGACTGATTTAAACTGCATGCAATACTCCATTCATATTCTATATATTTCTATTCAGTGTATTGCAATGCACACAGAAAACATTAAAGATTTGATTTGTCTTGCGTTTGGTATTTGTACTTTAATTGTTGGTAAATTTCCGTTTTCTGAAATTTCTCTAAAAACTCAGCTGTGCCCAAAGGAAACTCGACCTGATAAACTTCACCACGATAATATGCCTCACGTAGTGGGGTCGCAGAGATAGAGCCAACTAAACTATCCAATTCAACCATTTGCCATTCTGGAAATAGTTTTAAGTAATAAGATGAATCATCTTTAAAGTGACCAATTAAACCAATATTATCAGTCTCTAAAACTGTAGCATTCACCAAGGACTTAACCAGCTCTACCCATTTAGTATCATTATAAACATCAATAACATGTACAAATTTGATTCGTTTTTGATCCGCTTCAGAAAAATTAGACAAAATCATTTGTTCCCGTTCTGATGCCAGAAAAGGATTTTTAGTATTCCGTTCATTTTGCGCAGAACCCAAGGCCAAAATTACATATTGGCTTTGTTGTAATGCAATTTTAATAGTTTGCATATGCGCGAGATGAAAGGGCTGAAAACGTCCAATATAAACAAGATAATCAAATTTATAAGTCATAAAAGTAATTTTTTATGAACTCATCAGTTGCAACAGAATTTCAAATATGCGACATAATGAGGGCATAAAATCCAATTAAATTTTAAAGCAAGGATAGTACGATGACACTTAGTTGTATTCAACAGCCACATCAACATTTAAACGCAAATTTAGAGAATGGTGTACTGACTTTAGCAATTAATCGACCAGAAGCAAAAAATGCACTGTATGGTGAATTATATCTATGGATTGCAAAAGCCCTAGATGAAGCTGATCAAGATCGTGATGTTCGTGTGGTAATCTTACGTGGCGCAGATGCTGACTTTAGTGCAGGTAATGATATGAAAGATTTTATGGCTTTCATTCAACAACCACTTGAAGGTAAAGAAGGTGACGGCCCTCCATTTGTATTATTAAAATCTGCTGCACGTTTATCTAAACCATTGATCTGCGCAGTACGTGGTGTGGCGATCGGGATCGGAGTAACAGTACTTTTACATGCTGACCTCGTTTATGCAGACAATACTGCCCTATTCCAAATCCCATTTGTCAGTCTGGGACTTTCTCCTGAGGGTGCTTCCAGTAAACTCTTAATTCAACAAGCGGGATATCATAAAGCGGCGGAATTGCTGTTAACTGCACAAAAGTTTAACAGTGAAAAAGCACTCAATGCTGGCTTAATTAATAGTATTGAAGACGATGTATATGGTCACGCTTTACACCAAGCACAGACCCTAGCAGCACTTCCGTTGGCTTCAATCAAACAAACCAAAGCATTAATGAAGCATAATCTTGAAGAGATTATTCAATGCGTGGATGATGAAGCGGTGATCTTTATGCAACGCGTTAAATCACCTGAAATGGCTGAAGCCGTTGCCGCATTTATGCAAAAGCGTAAGCCAAACTTCTCTCAATTTAATTAATTGAGAGAATCTGTCAAAAGCCACTGCATGACTAATATTCAGTGGCTTTTGTCATTTTGAATCCAATAAAACATATCATTTAATTATGGGTAAAGATCATGTCACAAGATACAACGACCAAGAAGCGCTATTACGAACCCGCTCCACAAGATATCGATATTGAAAATTTCCGTAAAGTCATAGAAAGTCGTCGCTCAGTACGTAAATACACTGAAAAGCAAATTCCTGCCGATGTTTTAGATGCTTGTTTAGATTTGGCTTTATTGGCACCAAACTCATCAAATCTTCAGCCTTGGACGTTCTATGTGGTTCAGTCTCAAGCGAAAAAGAAACAATTAGTCAAAGCTTGTTTAAGCCAATTATCAGCAAAAACAGCCGCAGAACTGATTGTATGTGTGGCACGTATTGACCGTATTGATGAAATGGCAAAAAAAAATTTAACCCATTTCCCAATGCCAGAAGCGCCAAGAGCTGTAAAACAATATTATAAATTTATTGCATATAACTATAAAACAGGTTATCTGAATGCTTTAGGTAACTTTAAAAAGGTGGCTTTTAAAGTAGCACGCACTTTAGATAAACAACTTCCTGTCACTGCATTCAACCCAGCTGATGCAAAGCTTTGGGCCAGTAAAACAACAGCCTTGGCTTGTGAAAACTTGGTACTGGCTTTACGTGCTTATGGTTTTGACAGTTGCATGATGGAAGGTTTTGATGAACCCTTAGTTCGCAAGATCCTCAATCTAGGTGATAAAGAATTTCCAGTCATGGTGATTAGTGCCGGTGAACGTGCTGAAGATGGCGTATTCTTCCCACAATACCGTTTTGATCGTGATTTGTTTATTCAAAAAGTTTAATTTTAGCTTATAAATTCCTCCTCTTTGTTCAGAAGCGGGTTGAGATTTTTAAACTATTATTCAATATCAATGATTTGAATAAACTCAAAAGCAGGTTCTTCATAAGGATGACTTGCTTTTAAAGCGATTGCCACTTGTTTGGCCTTGTGTTCAGGAACGATAGTTTCCACTCGCCATTCAGGCAATTGCTCTAAATGATCTAACTCGCCTATAAAAGGCTGTGCACCGCTTAACGGTTTAAATTGCCCTATTCCTAACACTTGCCAAGCGCAATGTTCATAATCACCAATACCACCCGCTCCTGCTTGAAAAATTGCAAGTTTGGTTGCTTCAAGGTGTGATTCTGGAACATAGTAGATCAGTTTAAGCATATTATTTTATAATCAAAAACTTGATTATAGCTTTGTTCGTATTTACTTTTACTTATTTTTATTTGGTTTTCGTTAGAAAAAAGCTATGTATTGTTAGCTCAATTCATAAGATTTAAACAGAACTGTAGATTTTATAAGCTTGATCAGAATACAAAAAAAGAGCGCCTAAGCGCTCTTTTTATTTCTCTAAAAATTACTCGTCAGATTCAGTATTATCAGACTCAGTTTCACCTTCATCCATAACAGTTTCATCATCAACTAATTTTTCAGAATCAATTAAATTCTCTGAATCTAAAGCAGTCTCGCCTTCGATCGCGTCTAACTGATCGATAATCTCATCATCAGCTTCGACAGCTTCAACCGCAACCACACCGACCAAGACTTCTTCATTACCTAAGCGGATCAAACGAACACCTTGGGCATTACGACCTGTTCTCGCTACTTCAGAAGCACGGGTACGAACCAGTGTTCCACCATCAGAAATCAACATTAATTCTTTAGATTCATCGATGGCAACAGCACCCACTAACTCACCATTACGTTCAGATGTTTTAATTGCAATAACACCTTTACCACCACGTTTTTTAGTTGGGAAGTCATCTACTGGTGTACGTTTACCATAACCATTTGCAGAAGCACATAATACTTCGCCAGTTTCTGGTACAACAACTAACGAAACGATTCGGCTAACCACATTGGTATTCGAATCTATAGTATCTTCATCATCTGAATCCACATCAACTTCAACATCTTCTTCTGTTTGTGCCGCAGCCAATGCCACACGCATACCACGAACACCTTTCGCAGTACGACCCATCACACGAGCATCAGTTTCAGAGAAACGGATTGCTTTACCTTCATTCGAGAACAACATGATTTGCTGTTCGCCATCAGTAATTGCAACACCAATTAAAGTATCTTCTTCTTTCAACTCAATCGCACGTAAACCATTTGAACGAACATTACCAAACTGCTCTAATTCAACACGTTTTACTGTACCTGATGCTGTTGCCATAAATACATAGAAGTTTTTACGAACACTTTCTACACGTTCAGCAAATTCAGCGATTAACTCATCATCAAGATCAGAAGCAGAAAGTTCAATACCAATTTCTTTGAGTTGCTTACGTAAAGCATCTGATAAGTCATCTGGATTTTCACCAAGCTCTGCAAACGCAGCTTTTAGTGCTTCATAATGTGAGTCGATAATTGTATTTTGACGCAGTTGAGCAACGTTGGCACGGACAAAAGTTCTAAACTCTGTTAAACGCTCTGTAAATTTCTTCGGTGCATCGATAACAGGAAGAATCGCTGTAATGGTCTCTTCTGCATCCAGTGGTAATAAGTTCACCATTGGGCGACCTTTTGCACCACGTGACGCTTGAGGTACTTCAAATACTCTTAAGCGATAAACTTTACCTACATTGGTAAAGCACAATACAGTTGCATGGTTCGATGTCACAATTAAATGTTGAATATAATCGTCTTCTTTCATCGAAGTTGCAGATTTACCACGTCCACCACGGCGCTGTGCAGCATAATCAGACAATGGTTGCGTTTTTGCATACCCTGTTTTTGAAACAGTTAAAACAACTTGCTCTTCTGGAATCAAATCTTCACGAGAGAAATCAATACGTGATTCAACAATATCCGTTTTACGTGCATCGCCATATTGTTGAAGAACCAATGCAAGTTCTTCACGAATCACATTCATCAAAAGATTGAAGTCATTTAAAATTGCGGTAAGTTCAGCAATTTGAGCTAAAATTTCAGAATATTCAGCTTGTAATTTATCTTGTTCAAGCCCTGTTAAACGATGTAAACGTAATTCTAAAATTGCACCAACTTGAGCTGGAGATAAACGATAAAGCTGACCGTCTAAACCAAATGGACGACTTGGATCTTCACCTTCAATCTCATCTGGGCGAACTGAAATTGCACCCGCTTTTTCTAGCAATGCAACAACATTTCCACCCGCCCATTCGCCAGCAAGTAAACGCTCACGTGCTTCAGCTGGATTCGCAGAAGTCTTAATGGTTTCGATGATTTCATCAATATTGGCTAAAGCAACAGTCAAACCTTCTAAGATATGACCACGTTCACGCGCTTTACGTAATTCAAACATGGTACGGCGCGTCACCACTTCTTGACGGTGACGAATAAATGCCGCAATGATGTCTTTTAAATTCATCAGTTTAGGTTGGCCATTATCCAAGCAAACCATGTTGATACTGAATGAATTTTCAAGTTGAGTATTTAAAAATAAGTTATTAACAATAACTTCAGCGTTTTCGCCACGCTTTAAGTCAATTGCAATACGCATCCCGTCTTTATCAGATTCGTCTCGAAGTTCTGAAATACCTTCAAGTTTTTTCTCTTTGACCAATTCAGCAATACGTTCAATGGTTCTTGCTTTATTGACCTGATAAGGAATTTCAGTGAAAACAATCGTCGTACGACCAGTTTTTTGATCTTCTTCAAAATGGTATTTACCACGAATATGCAAACGACCTTTACCCGTACGGTAAGCATCTACAATTCCTGATTTACCATAGATAATGCCGCCTGTAGGGAAATCTGGACCAGAAATATATTCCATCAACCCTTCAATTGAGATGTTTGGATTATTTGCATAAGCCAAACATGCATTAACTACTTCTGTCATGTTGTGTGGCGCCATGTTGGTCGCCATACCGACAGCAATACCTGTCACACCATTGATCAGTAAGTTAGGAATACGTGTTGGCATAACCTGAGGAATACGCTCAGAGCCATCGTAGTTATCTTCCCACTCGACTGTATCTTTTTCCAAGTCAGCTAACATTTCATGGGTGAGCTTACGCATACGCACTTCGGTATAACGCATTGCTGCTGCGCTGTCACCATCGACAGAACCAAAGTTACCCTGACCATCCACCAATTGATAACGTAGACTAAAATCTTGAGCCATACGAACAATTGTTTCATAAACAGCTGAATCACCATGTGGGTGATATTTACCGATTACGTCACCAACAACACGTGCAGATTTTTTATAGGCTTTGTTATAGTCGTTGCCTAACTCGTGCATAGCGAACAGCACACGACGATGAACAGGTTTTAAACCATCTCTCACGTCTGGTAATGCACGAGATACAATAACACTCATGGCATAATCGAGATATGAGCTTTTTAGTTCATCCTCAATGGCAATCGGTCTAATTTCCGATACGCTCATGCATACTCCTTATTACAAACAGTGCAAACTGCTACTGCTCATTTATATAATCTAGCTAGTCAAAATTTAGCTCAAAAAGCGTTGAGCCAAAATCTAAAATTCAGTCGCACAGTATAGCATAAAACCAAGCGATTTTGTGCCTATCCAACCACACTATAATCATGATTTTTTGTAGTATTTTTAAACAATTTTAACGATTTATTGACAATAAAAAAACGCCTGATTGTCCACTCAATTAAGCATCGTTAAATTTATAAATGAATGGGTATTTTTATCTCGAAACCTAGATTTTTTCTATCCAATCATACCCAATGATGTGCTTCATTGACTATTTTTGTTATGTTTATTAGTAAAAAATAAATCACATCAAACAGTTTTGCTTCGGATCGATTAAAAAACTCAAACTTGAAAATTGCCCTATAAAATCCAATATGGCAAAAAATATGAGCAAAGCAATACGGAGTCTAACTCCACTGATCAGAAAAATCTAAACACTTCCAAATATAGAGTTTTGTGAATTTCTATCATTTATATGGATCTGCCTGAATCAATTCACAGTGTTGCAGCAAATCATCACTGATTGCTACACGATAACATTGCCAATCATGAATTTTATTATTTTCAAGCTGTGGAACCATATATATTCGACTTGCAGGAGTATCAGTGAATTTACCCACTAGAACTCCTTGCTGTGTAATTTCAATTTGATCAAAAATAAAATCACTAAACTGAGTCTGTTCAAACTTTTCAATATCTTTTAGGCTCGTTGCAAAACGATGCTTGACATCATAATACTCTGTTAAGCGCGCTTGATAAGCTTGCATATCAAAATAACGCGCTTGATATTCATTAGACACCACCTCTTCGCTTGCAGGAAGTGCTTCATTTGTGATCGCAGCCTCATCTTGATTGGATGCCCCAATTACAGACATCACGATAGGAATAACGACACTTGAAATAACCCCAAGCACTGCCGGACCAAACAAAAATACAGCTAAAAGTATCCAGACAATTTTAAAATTTTTCTTTTTAGGCTGATTCTGAGACTCTCTTTGAGTATGTGCAACTTTCTGCTGCCATGATTCAAGTAATGCACTCGCCTTATCTCCTACAGAAGCATGCTGATTGCTTTCTGTTTCATTGTTCGGCGGAGTCTGTCGAGGTTTTATATTATGCGTGGGATTTGACTGTCCCTGCTTATTTTCACGGCGTACAGAAAATTCAACATTACTATTGCCTGTTAAATCGTTAGTCTGTTTAACATGTTTTAAACGAGTACCACAAATACCACATTTCATGGCTTCATTGATATTCTCAGCGTAACATTTGGGACACTTCATATTTATAGCTATTCTAGGTGAGATGATATGGAATTGAGCAGTAATGGAAAAACACAGCGTCTAAAATGACAGAATCAGCCAGTCTAATGCGCCAACAAATATAGAATTAAAAAAATGGTAAAAAACAGCTACAGAGTTAAAGGATATGTTTGTGTCTGTAACAACTGATTTAAACTGGAATTTTCTGCATGTTGTCAGTATACGATTGAAAATTTAATTATGTTTATCATTTGATCTTATAGGGTTTAAAATTAGACTTCAAGGCATTTATCTACTCATTCTCTCTCGCAATATTCCTTAAAAAACTTATCTATTTATATCAATTAATTATAGATAAAATAACCACTCAAATTACAGTACTTTAGACGTAAGAATTAATATCAGAAAAAATGAAAATAGCATTTTTGATCACTGTTTTTATTTTATGATACCTTATGTTTAAAAATCCCTTTTATAAATCAAGAAAAGATCATGTAGCTTGAATCGTATTAGTTTTGCAAGGTTCCTTATACCTATGGGAAAAATGACCATAAAGGAGCTTTTAAATTGATTTACACTATAAAAAAAGGTCTTATGAGAGAAGCTACTCAGAGTTTCTTTATTAGCATAGAGAATAACCCACCACCACGACTTTATTTATCCGCACATACAATCCATCTATTTAATCAATAAATTTGAAAAAAAAACGCACTTAGGAAATCCTAAGCGCGTTTTTTGAAACTTAATTCGAGAATTAAAGCTTAGAAACTAATTCAGGAACAACAGTATTCAAATCACCAACTAACCAGTAGTCAGCTACAGCATTGATTGGTGCTTCTTCATCTTTGTTGATTGCAACAATCACTTTAGAATCTTTCATACCTGCCAAATGCTGGATCGCACCAGAAATACCTACAGCGATGTAGAGATCAGGCGCAACGATTTTACCAGTTTGACCAACTTGCATATCGTTAGGAACGAAGCCAGCATCAACCGCAGCACGTGAAGCACCTTGAGCTGCACTCAGCTTGTCAGCAAGTGGGTCAAGTACTTTATGATAGTTCTCACCAGAACCAACACCACGACCACCCGATACAACGATACGCGCAGCAGTTAATTCAGGACGTTCTGATTTCACAATTTCTTCAGAAATGAACTTAGAAATACCTGCATCACCTGTAGAAGCCGCTGATTCAACTGCAGCTGAACCGCCTTCAGCAGCAACAGGATCAAAAGCTGTACCACGTACAGTTGCAAGAACAATTGCTTCGTCAGATTGAACTGTAGCAATTGCATTACCTGCATAAATTGGACGTTTGAAAGTTTTAGGACCTTCAACAGCAATGATGTCAGTGATCATGCTTGAGTCTAAAAGTGCAGCAGCGCGTGGCAAGATGTTCTTACCTGTTGTTGTTGAAGCAGCAAGGATATGTGAATAACCTTTACCTAATTCAGCAACAAGTTTCGCTACGTTTTCAGCCAATTGGTTTGCATAAGCTGCATCGTCAGCAAGCAAAACTTTGCTTACACCAGCAACTTTCGCAGCAGCATCTGCAACTGCTTGAGCACCAGAACCTGCAACCAATACAGTGATATCACCACCGATTTTTTGAGCCGCAGCAACAACGTTTAAAGTTGCACCGTTAAGTGTCTTATTGTCGTGCTCAGCGATAACTAAAATACTCATGATTTTATCCTTCTGTATTAGATCACTTTCGCTTCATTTTTAAGTTTTTCAACAAGCTCGTCTACAGACTTCACTTGTACACCAGCTTTACGCTCTGCAGGTGGTTCAACTTTAACTGTTTTAAGTTTAGAAGTTGCTGTAACACCGAAATCTGCAGGAGTTTTCGTATCAAGTGGCTTTTTACGTGCTTTCATAATGTTTGGAAGCGCAGCATAACGTGGCTCATTCAAACGTAAGTCAGTGGTAATGATCGCTGGAGTATTTAACTCAACAGTTTGTAAACCGCCGTCAACTTCACGAGTTACTTGAACTTTATCGCCATTTACAGTTACTACAGAAGCAAATGTACCTTGACCAGCGCCAAGTAAAGCCCCCAACATTTGACCAACTTGGTTAGAGTCGTCATCAATTGCTTGCTTACCTAAAAGCACAAGTTGTGGTTGTTCTTGTTCAACAACAGCTTTTAGGATTTTAGCAACTTCTAAAGCGCCAAGTTGACTGTCATCAGCCTCAACTAAAATACCGCGATCTGCACCAAGCGCCATAGCAGAACGAATTTGTTCTTGCGCTTCTTTTGGTCCAATAGAAACAACAACGATTTCTGAAACTGTTCCTTTTTCTTTTAAGCGAACCGCTTCTTCAACTGCGATTTCATCGAATGGGTTAATTGACATTTTAACGTTAGTAAGGTCTACCCCACTATTGTCCGGTTTAACGCGAACTTTAACGTTGGCATCAACCACACGTTTTACAGCAACAAGAGCCTTCATGTAATCCTCGGCTGTTTTAGCAAAAGTAAATGTTAAGAAGAGTTATAATAACGCTTCATTTAAAATTATTTAGGTGTCCTATCTTGCAATGTGATTGGCATTTCGGTCAAGTCACAATTCGCAAAACTGCTGTAAAAAGTCATAAAAAAGCTTGAACGTACAGTTCACATTTTTTCTAAATATTTTAACTTAGACACATAAGGCTACTATTTCGACAATATTTATATATTGATAAATAACATTATTTGTATAGATTCTGTATAAATAATCAAAAAAATTAAGATAAATTATCAATCAATCAAAGGGATGACACCACCCGTTCATCGATACTGCTACACTCTGTCATTTTAGACAGAATCAGCAATTTTTCTAAGTATGTTTATTGATTAAATTTGTGAACTTTTTGGCATTAAACTTGTAACAAAATACTAAATATACAAAAACGGGCTTCTTTTCAGAATTACCCGTTTGTTTCTGCTTGGATTAATTTACCAATAACCATGCGGCTGCAATAGTCAACAAAGTCCCTGAACCACCATCAATCCATTTTTGCTTACGCTCATTGATGTGCTGCTTTTTGGTCAATTGAGCAATCAAAAGACTCAAACCACAATACACCAAGAAAATCAAAGCAATAAAAATTGCTGACAAAGCCAAGCCTTGAAACACGGTGTTGCCTGATTTATCGATAAATTGTGGCAAAATCGCAAAATAGATCAACATGCCTTTTGGATTCAACAATGCCGTAACAAAGCCTTTGCGAATAGGATTTGAAACTGCTTTCTGTTCAATACGTAATGCCTTTGGGCTAAATACTGATTTAATCAAATGAAATGCCAAATACAATAAATAGGCGATCCCCAAATATCGAATCGTCTCAAACAATACTGGGAATGAAACAATAATTGCAGCAATTCCAAGCGCAACCAGAATCGAATGAACCAGATAGCCAGAACAAATACCGATTGTCGCCATCATGCCTGCTTTCGCATCTTTACCTATCACTTGTGACAGGATAAATAACATATCTGGTCCTGGTGTGAAAATTAACGGAAGTACCGTTAAGGCAAAAAGTACAAATACAGACATCTCTTTTCCCTTTCTGAAGTTTGACTGCGAGAAGAAAACAGTATCTTTTAAAATGCTTAAAATAGGATTTCAAATATTCTATAATAATGATTATTTTTCGAATTAAATTCTAATTTATGAAAATTTCATCTAAGACTATTCTAATCAAACTAGATCGTATTGATAAAAATATCATTCGGGCTTTACAAGCCAATGGTCGAATCCAAAATAATGATTTGGCTCGTGAGATTGGGCTCTCGCCCTCATCATGTCTGAGACGAATTCGGCTCTTAGAAGAAGCTAAAGTCATCCAAAAC
The DNA here is from genome assembly GCF_058242925.1 of Acinetobacter sp. LipI_19. NCBI lineage: Bacteria > Pseudomonadati > Pseudomonadota > Gammaproteobacteria > Moraxellales > Moraxellaceae > Acinetobacter > Acinetobacter sp. LipI_19. Next base: position 582,079 of record NZ_JBZAYK010000001.1, on the reverse strand, counting down.
TATACAACAGTAGTGGATCCACAAAAAATTGGATTTCAATTGATACTATTCTCAAGAATCTGGCTGTTAGGACAAGATGCTGAAACCATTGATACCTTTATTGAAGCAATGAAAGAACTGCCTCAGGTCATGGAGTGTTATATTATTCTGGGTGAATGTGATGCGATGTTAAAAGTGGTCGTCCCCGATTTAGAAAGCTACCGTAAATTTCAGTCGACACATTTGACCAAGAAGAATGGTATTACCAGTGTAAAAACCGATGTCCCAAGTCAAATCATTAAACAAAGCTTTCAGCTACCTCTTGAAGATTTATAATTCAAAAATACGCATTAGGTGAATATGAAAACATTTACTCCCCCCGTTCAATTAGAAACACCTAGACTTATTCTTAGACAATGGCAAGTTCGTGATTTTGATGTTTTTGCAGATTTAAATGCTGATCCAGATGTTATGCGGTATTTTCCAGCGGCCTTGTCAAAAAATGAAAGTGACCTTTTGGCAGGTCGATTTCAAAACACAATTACTGAATATGGTTGGGGATTTTGGGCGGTTGAGTTAAAAGAAAATCAGCAATTTATCGGTTTTGTGGGTCTAGCCAATCAAGCGGAAAAATTTACTTTCTCTCCTTGTGTTGAAATTGGTTGGCGCTTGGCACAGCAATATTGGCATCAAGGTTATGCAACGGAAGCCGCTCAGCAATGTTTAAAGTTTGCATTTGAAAAATTGGCTTTGGAACAGGTTGTTTCGTTCACAACTGTACTGAATCAAGCTTCGGAAAAAGTAATGCAACGACTTGGTATGGATTATGTCGAGAACTTTATGCATCCCGTTTTAGACAAAAACCATGCTTTGGCTGAACATGTACTTTACCGTATACAAAATCCAAAGCTGTAACGCTGGTCAATATGCGGATTATCTTAGACGATGTAAAATTATATATCATAGGTGAAAATTTGACTGAGGTAATACGCTAAAAATTCTCCCCTCTTCTACTTAAGTAGTGCTTTAATCAGGATATTCAATAAAAATGATTTATGAATTATGTACAGATCGTCTTTTACTTCGACAATGGCAAGCTTCTGATTACGATGCATTTGCAAAAATCACAGCAAACCCTGAAGTGATGCAATTTTTCCCAAAAATTTTAAATCGTGAGCAAAGTGACGAACTGGCAAATCAGATTAAATATTTAATAGAAATCAAAGGCTGGGGACTTTGGGCTGTTGAATTGATTGAAACCCAAGAATTTATTGGATGTGTGGGACTACATCAACAACCCTCAAAATTTGAATTTTCACCATGTATAGAAATCGGCTGGCGGCTTGATCCAAAATTTTGGAATAAAGGCTATGCAACTGAGGCAGCTCAAGCTTGTCTAAGATTTGCATTTGAAGAACTGAATTTTCAAGAAATTGTTGCATTTACATCTAAACATAATTTTGCGTCGCAAAATGTCATGAAAAAAATTGGAATGAGCTTTTCTCATGACTTTCTGCATCCTGATTTTGATGAGCACCATCCACTACATGAAGAGAAGCTCTATCGAATCCAAAAACAAGATTTTCAATTTGAGTATTGAACTATTTCGCCATGCTTGCTAAAAAATCACGATGAATATGGCTTAAATCAATCAAATCTTGATTTTTGAGCTCCAGCACTTGCCAAATCTCAATAAAGTCTTCTTTTAAATCAATATGATTAGACACTGTTTGGGCCGCTTGCCATTGTTGGTCTGATATCCATAAATAGGTCTGATTAGTTGCTGTATTTACAGCTTGAACTTTACCCTCAGCATTGATACCCAATACTTTTCCTTCTTGCGGTAACGTTGCCTCAATTTTGGGAAGGCTGAATTCTACAAAATGTTTAATTTGACGTAAGCCATAGCCCTTAAAAATTTCTTTTTGAGCGTCAGTCAGTTGCTTATATTTTTGTTCAAGTTCAGGGATCATTGAAAGACCTAATTTTTCTGCAAAATTGAATCAATAGAAATGTATTGAATAAATACGAAACCTAGATATACATGAGAGCATTTTTAAAAACAATTATCTATTCGACTTTTTTCTGTGCTAAATGTGTTTAAGCGCTGTGCATTTTATCAAAAACTAACAGTACTTCTCAGCAGGTCTATATTCATTACAAAATACAAAGATCAACGCTTAATAAAGCCTTATATGCAAGGTCAATCTTTTATTTTCGATGCAGCAGCTCTTGGATGCGCTTGATCATAGACTTGTGCCAGATGATCAAAATCGACATGGGTATAAATCTGTGTCGTGTTTAAATTGCTATGTCCTAGCATTTCTTGCACTGCACGCAGATCTCCACTATTGGATAACATATGACTGGCAAAACAGTGGCGCAATAAATGTGGGTGTAAATCAACATTTACCCCTGCACGTAGTGCTTGATATTTGACTCGATTTTCAATCTGACGTGGGGTAATACTTGTGCCGCGTTGGGTAATAAATACCAAAGACTCAGGGCTAAACTCCCCCTGCCAGATTCGATAAATTTTTAACCATTCAATCAGACTCTCTCTCGCTTTAGAGCCAAAAGGTACAATTCGAGTTTTATTCCCCTTACCCGTGATACGCAATAAATGGCGGGTAAAATCAATATCCCGTATGGTTAAACTTTGCACTTCCGCCAAGCGTAAGCCACTGGAATAGAGCAATTCCAAAATAGCTTTATCTCGTAACCACAACTGCTTTTCTCCAGGCTTTTCAGGCTCGGGCTGATCCATAATCTGATTGACCGTTTCAATATCAATCATCCCTGGTAATGGTCGAGCTTGCCGCTTTATCTGAAAATCATCAGCTGCATTGATTTCTAAATAACCACCCTGTTTAGCCCACTTCATAAACTGACGAATTGAAGTTAAATGCCGTTGTAAACTACTGGTCGAAAGCTGATCTTTTTCGACACGATAAGCCACATACTCTCTTAAATCAGTAGCTTCGACTTGTTTTAACTCCATCTGCTTGTCATAGCAAAAGTCAATAAAGTTAGCCACATCTCGGAAATAAGCTTCTAAGGTATGTACCGATTGATTCTGTATTTTCCGATCCTTAATCCACATCGAGAGCAATTGCATTGCACCGTATTGCATAAGCTCTCCTTTGATCAAAATAGCAAATGATATAACCTGATTGAAAAATATCAGTCTTGTAAAACTGTATACACCACACCATTAATGACTTCTGCCATCTTATTTAAATTGAGTTTTTCAACAGTATCGTCTTGGGTATGATAATGCTTATTTCTAAAAAAAGCCGTATCTGTGATCATAATAGCAGGTATATCGACACGCCAATAATTCAAATGATCTGAGAAATCCACGCCTTGTACAAATGATGGCGCTATCAATCTTTGACAATCAAGGCGTTTTAACGCTTTCATGGCATCACAATATTTTTCACCCAATCCACGTGAAGTGAAATTACTCACTGCGCCAATAAAATTTCCATGTTTGGGATAAAACAGAGCTAATCCGGATGGATAATCCTGAACATTTTTATGGTCAAAATATCCAATCATTTCCAAAATATACACCGCTTGAATTTGATCTTTTTGTTTTAAAATGGATTGTGCGTGAATATAACTCCCCATATGTTCAGTACGGAAATACGGAGGTTCTTCCAAAGTATAAAAGACAAAATCAACATTCTGTTTAAGACTGGCTTTATTGACTGCCAAAATTCGCGCTGTCTCAATCAGCCCCACCACACCAGAAGCATTATCATCAGCACCTTTGAAATTCCCATAAACATCATAATGGGCACCAAGAATCACTTTTTTGGCGTGCCCCATTTGTAAGTGACATATTACATTTCGATAAGTTTTGCCTTTGACTTGATAAGGCTGGTATTCACAAGGAATCGCAAACTGTTCAAGTTGTTGTTTAATGAAAGCCGCAACTCGATCGAGCTCTTGAATATTTTGATAATTTCGAAACGCTTGTGGGTGAATCACTTGTTGTAAATAACTGTTTAAACGATCAGGTTCAGCTTGCTGATCATAGCGTTGTTCTGCGGCTACACTCCATGTTGAAAGCACACAGCTGAGCAATATAATGAAAAGATAATTTAAATTTAAAAAATTTGGATAACCTATTTGCATGTATAAATCCAATTTAAAAGCGTGTTGGTATAGCTATAATTTAAAAAAACAGCAGTTAGACATTCAGTTCTTGTTGTACGCCTGAGAATAACCAATATCGCGCTATAATGATGCAATTACCACGTTAGAAATTGTTAATATGAAAATCCGTATTCTGACCATTGGTCAAAAAATGCCTGCTTGGGTATTAACTGGTTTTGAAGATTACTTCAAAAGAATCCAACCTTTTGTACAGACGCAAATTATTGAACTCCCGATGGCAAAGCGTGGCAAAAATGATTCAGAAGCAGATATTTTAAAATATCGCCAAATTGAGGGTGATAGTATTCTCAGCCAACTGAAACACAATGAAGTATTGATTGCACTTGAAGTAGGCGGACGTGAATTTAGTACTGAAAAGCTGGCTGAAACCATGAAAGGCTGGATGCTTGAAGGTAATGATGTTGCACTGGCCATTGGCGGACCAGATGGGCATTCTGAAGCCGTGCGAAAAGCTGCTGCTTGGCACTGGTCACTGTCAAAACTAACTCTGCCCCATCCATTGGTTCGGGTTATGCTGATTGAACAACTTTATCGTGCGATGAGTATTAATCATAATCATCCGTATCATCGTGCAGGCTAGTCATGTAATTGGGCAAAAGTTGCATTGATGAAACAGTCTGTTGAAATAAAAGGCTTATTGAGAGCATACATTTTAGCTAGAATGGGCAATTCACGCTGTATTTAATGATCATTTAGGCACAAAGATATGAACTTACAAACACTCCCAGGTTTATTCATTTCACATGGCTCTCCCATGCTTGCGCTAGATCCTGAACAAGTCGGTCCTGCTCTACATCGTCTTGGTCTAAATTTGCCAAAACCACAAGCCATCGTGGTGATGTCTGCCCATTGGGAAAGTGAGGCTTTAGAAGTCAATACAGGTGTACGCCCTGAAACATGGCATGACTTTCGTGGTTTTCCTCAAGCGCTGTATGAGATTCGCTATCCCGCACCAGGAAATCCTGAATTAGCGGAAGAAATTTTGCATCTCTTGGCTGAAGCACATCTTCCTGCACATGCAAATAGTACTCGACCACGTGATCATGGCGTATGGATGCCTTTATTACATATGTACCCTGAGGCAGATATTCCAGTCATTGAAATTTCTTTACCTATGAATATGCATGCTGATCAAATCTACCAAATTGGTCAAGCACTTGCCCCACTCCGTGAAAAACAAATTTTATTGATTGGTTCAGGTAGCATCACTCACAATTTAAGAGAATTGTCATGGAACGGCAAAGATGAGAATGTCCCGGAATGGGCATCTACATTTAGAAATTATGTGGTGAGCAAACTCAATCATAGTAATTATGATGCTGTATTGGAATGGGATAGCATTCCTTATCTACAGAAGAATCACCCAACACTTGAACACTTTGCACCTCTGTTCTTTGCAATGGGCACTGGTCACCGCTTTAGTATTGTCCACAGTAGTTTTTCAATGGGTGCGCTAGGTATGGATATTTATCGTTTTGACTAAAGAACCTAATTGATCAAAATTTAGTTGGAATAATAAAAATTTGTTAATTATTGTTTAACTTTTAGTTATATGGATACATATTGAAACCGAATTAATAAATTGTATCCATATCTTTTAGTGTTTCATGGTTTATCCTATGCATAGTTTTTTAAAACGTGAATAGAATATGAAATTCAAATATTTAGCATTAGCTGTACTTCCTTTAGCCCTCGCGGCTTGCCAATCTGGCGATATTCAAAAATTGGGTGATACCGCAGTGAAAGTATTACAACAACAAGGTAATGCAGAGCAAACATTAAATGCTTATCAATGGTCTTATCAACCAGCAGATACCAAGCAACCCATCGTACTTAACTTTGCAGACCAACGTTTAAATGTTGCAACTGGCTGTAACCGACTAATGACAAGTGCTAAAGTTGAGAATGGTTTATTAGTAACAGGAAATATCGCCTCAACAAACATGATGTGTTCCCCTGAATTAATGAAACAGGAAAGTTTTGCTGCGGCATTGTTCCAATCGAATAAAACAGCATTTGTACTTGATACAGCAAATACTGAAAACCCAACGCTTACCTTGGTAAATGCGACAGGCGGTAAAGTTGTATTTACTGGTAAAATGACACCTGAAACTAAATACCAAAGCCAAGGTGAAACAATTTTCTTAGAAATCAGCCCAGAAACCAAAGAATGTTCTGCTGGTGTAAGAAAAATGCAGTGCTTACAAGTACGCGAAATCAAATATGCTGATAATGGTGTAAAAACGCAAGTAGATAAAGATTGGACATATTTCTATGACGATATCGAAGGCTTTACTCATAGCCCTGCTGAACGTCAAGTGGTTCGTGTAAAACGTTATGAGATTAAAAACCCAGCGGCTGATCAGTCTAAATACGCTTATGTCCAAGACATGATTATCGAACGTGAAACTTTAAAATAATTGTATAGAAAAGCTGAAGTTCAACTTCAGCTTTTCATTTTAGCTACTTATAAACATATAGATTTAATTCAGCTTCATGCTTTTTCAACCAGATAATCAAAACATTTCTACCTTAAGGTCTACCTTTTAATTTTAATCGATGCAAAGCCCCAAACACTGCACAATAGTTAAATAACAGTGAATTTAAACACTCAATAATAGAAACTTAAGTAATCAATAGTCATTGCATGAAAGCACATTTTTAATTTAGGAAGATCGATAAAGGTAAAACTATGAATCACAAATCAAGCATTTTACTGCTCTTACCGTTGCTCGTCATAGCATGTAGCGAAGAATCTACAACTCAAAAAGTTCCGACGCCTGCACATATAGAGACCCAAATTTCAAATACAACAGTTCAACCACAAATTATTTTTTTAGAAGTCAGTCCTGAAATTCGACCCTGTACTGGTGTTGCACCACAAACCTGTTTTTTAGTCCGTGAATTGACAATAAGCGAAACTGGTCAAAAAAATTATAGCGAAAAAGAAGCGAGTTATTTTTATGATTCTATTGACGGCTTTACCCATAATTCAAAGTCTACTCAAATTATTAAGATCAAGCGCACAGAAATTGTCAATCCGGCCGCTGATCAGTCTCAATACCAATATGAGCTCGATTCAGTTGTTGAAACGATTCCTAAAAAATAAGCTTGTCACTGTTTTAATTGCTCAGAAAAAACCGATGCAAAAGCATCGGTTTTAAGTTCAAAATCAAACAGAAATTAGAACACGCCTTGCGCCAACATTGCATCTGCAACTTTTACAAAACCAGCAATATTTGCACCATTTACATAGTTCACTGTGCCATCTGCTTGAGTACCATACTTCACACAGTTACGGTGAATTTCTTTCATAATCGCATGTAGGCGCTCATCCACTTCTTCAAATGTCCACCCTAAACGAATCGAATTTTGTGACATTTCAAGGCCAGAGGTGGCAACACCACCTGCATTAGACGCTTTACCTGGCGCATAAAGAATTTTTGCTTCTACAAATTTTTCTACAGCTTCTAGTGTTGAAGGCATATTGGCACCTTCAGCAACACACATTACACCATTGGCAAGAAGTACATCTGCATCTTCTTCATTTAATTCATTTTGAGTTGCACATGGCAATGCAATATCACACTGAATTGACCAAGGGCGTTGACCTTCTAAATATTCAAAACCGTGTTTTGAAGCAAATTCAGAAATACGTCCACGTTTTACGTTCTTAAGTTCCATCACTTCAGCAAGAAGCTCATTGGTAAAGCCATTTTTTACATGTACCGTGCCATTTGAGTCAGACAATGAAACCACTTTAGCGCCTAAATAAATAGCTTTTTCTGCAGCAAACTGCGCAACGTTGCCCGAACCTGAAATCACCACAGTTTTATCTTTAAAGCTTTCACCGCGAGTTTTTAGCATTTCTTCAGCAAAATAAACTGTACCAAAACCAGTTGCTTCTGGGCGAGCCAAAGAACCACCAAATGATGAACCTTTACCCGTAAATACACACGAAGTGTCGTTACTGAGCTTTTTCATCATACCCGCCATGTAACCCACTTCACGGCCACCCACACCAATATCCCCTGCTGGAATATCAGTATTTGAACCTAGATGACGGTATAGTTCGATGATTAATGCTTGGCAAAAACGCATGATCTCACCGTCTGACTTGCCTTTCGGATCAAAATCAGAACCACCTTTACCGCCACCCATTGGTAGTGTAGTCAAAGCATTTTTAAACGTTTGCTCAAAACCTAAAAATTTTAAAATAGAAAGGTTTACAGATGGGTGAAACCGCATGCCGCCTTTAAATGGACCAATAGCAGAATTATATTGAACACGAAAAGCACGGTTAACTTGAGTTTGGCCCTTGTCATCTACCCATGAAACCCGGAATTGAATCGCTCGTTCTGGCTCAACAAGACGTTCAAGCAAACCGTGCTCAGCATACTCTGGGTTTTTCTCAATAAATGGCCACAAACTGGTCATAACTTCTTCCACAGCTTGTAAAAACTCTGGTTGATTTGGATCACGTGCTTTAACGTAATTTAAAAAGTCATTCAGGCTATTATATTTCAACGCTCATTCCTCAGCAGAAAATGATACAAAAAAGGTCAACCCTTTTAATAAAATGATAAATTTTGGCGCAAAGTATTTAATCCCTTTTGTATATAATCCACAACCTTTTTTCAAATGTTTTTTCAAATAATATTTAAATTCAATATGATAATTTCTAATCAACCCCAAATAAAATGTCAATTTGTTGGCGTTTTTAAACAAAAATTATTCAATATTTTGATCTAAATTAGCGCATTTTTAGCGCCAAATTAGAGCAAAGATTTTCACTGTAAAACATGCTAAAATTGCAAAATATTCTTCGCTTTTACCAAGTATTTGTTCATTTTTCTTTAAAGTTTTATTCACATGAATTCATCGCTTTCCTTCATTCAGCAAATAGATGCTATTTTGCCACAAACACAATGTGGACTCTGTGGTCACCGTGATGGGTGTCTACCTTATGCAAAATCTATTGTAGAAAAAGGTGAAGCAGCCAATAAATGTGTGCCAGGTGGGCAACCTGTTGCAGATGCGCTTGCTGATATACTCAATCGCAATAAACTCGTTGCTGAACCAAGTGTCTGGCCAATTCAAAGCGATGGCCGCCCACAACGCATGAAAGCTATTATTCGTGAAGATGAATGTATCGGTTGCACCAAATGCATCAGTGCTTGCCCTGTAGATGCCATTATTGGTTCTGGTAAACTAATGCATACCATACTTACAGATTTATGCACTGGGTGTGAACTATGTATTGCTCCTTGCCCAGTAGATTGCATCGATTTAGTTGAAGACATCCAGCCTATTCCAAATGACGAACAACGTTTCTTAGAACAAAATGACTTACGTGGTCGTTACTATGCCCATATTCAACGTGAAGAAAAGCTACGCATCCATCGTAAAGGCCCTGTGGTTCGTGCAGAAATCGACACTGAACTCTTTGCACAAATAACACAGCAAAGTCAGGCTTTACCTACAATTGAAATCAACCAACCCATAATAAAAAATCCAATTATTACAGATGCTAAAACCACCATTCAATTGGCTAAGCTGCGAACTCAAATTAAAAAATTAGAGAAACAATTGAGTGTTCGAGCAGATGAAAATAAGCAACATCAATTAAATGAATTGATTCAACAGTTATCTGTTTTGCAAGAGGATGCATCATGACTGTAAAGAATATGACCAAAAAGCAGATTCAGATTTTCTTTGAAAGATTACGCGAGCAACGCCCAAATCCGAAAACAGAACTCAATTACTCAAACCCATTTGAGTTGCTTGTTGCTGTTACTTTATCGGCTCAAGCCACAGATATAAGTGTCAACAAAGCCACTGATAAGTTATTTCCTGTCGCCAATACCCCTGAACAGATTTATGCATTGGGTGTAGACGGTTTAAAACAGTATATTAAAACCATTGGTTTATATAATGCCAAAGCTGAAAATGTGATTAAAGCCTGTAAAATTCTGATTGAGAAGCACAATAGCCAAGTTCCAGATAATCGTGCTGATTTAGAGGCTTTACCCGGTGTAGGACGCAAAACTGCCAATGTTGTGCTGAATACCGCCTTTGGTCAGCCTACAATGGCTGTAGATACGCATATCTTCCGAGTTGGCAATCGTACTGGACTTGCTGTAGGAAAAAATGTACTTGAGGTCGAGCATCGTCTAATCAAAGTGATTCCAAAAGAATTTATTATAGACTCGCATCATTGGTTAATTTTACATGGGCGATATTGCTGTATTGCACGGAAACCGAAATGCCATGAATGTATTGTGTCAGATGTTTGTAATTGGCCTGATAAATATGAATTTGGCGCTGTACGCGAAGTCAAAACAAAGTAGCGAATAAACGAGAGATTTTAGCAAAGCATAATCATCATTTAATTAAAATCAGGCTTTGTCATTTTCCTGAGGAAGCTATTTTCTGAAGAAACAGCTAGCATCTTAAAATAGTTCTCAATCAAATCTGACTTAATACCTCTAAGGGCACCCAGCCAGACTGATCATCAGATAATCTGCTACACCAAATCCAGCCATTTAGTTGTTCTTCTCCAACCAATAGATCGCCATGATCTACATTGAGTTCTTTCGCTGTGTAATCTGCTATTGCATGGCCTTGATGCTTATTGATCCATTCAATGATTTGAGTAGCAACCCACCCCTCTAATCCATTGTCAACTGTGCAGAAATACCAATTGTCCCAATTCTCCGAGCCTTGATAGTTTTCGCCTATGTTCAGCAAAGTCCCCTTTGAAAAATGAATAAGCTCTAAATATTCGCTACGATGTTCTGTTATCGCAATCAATTTCATTTAGACAGTCTTCTTATAATATGAATGCTGTGAATTTAACATGTAGATGGATAAACAAAATACTTAGAATTAATTGCATACACATCTCAATCATAAAAATTCATCAGTTAAATTCATTAATTTGGAAGAATGAAGCGCGATGATAGATAAGGATGAATTTATCCTCAGCATTCATCTCCCTAATTATTTTACTTTTTATTTTCCAAATCTTTCTTCAACTTTTCAAGCCGTTTCCACTCTTCAGCCACCTGTGGATGCACTTGGTAATTACCTGATTTTCTCATTTCACGGCGTTGCTGAAGCTCTTCTTTTTGTGCTTTGCGTAGTAATTTAAAGCTCATATACAATAAGCCCAAAAGAAGCAATATACTCAAAATGACCAAGGCAATTAATACAAACTTCACTCTCTACGCCACTCTTGCAAAAAAAAGAGACCTAATATGAATCAGGTCTCTGTTATTGTCAAAGCTTAAAAAAATGCTTTGAATGCGGTCTTATTTATCTAAAATCGCAAATAAATCTTTTTGGACATCTTCTATTGGACGTAAACCGTTCAATTTATTATAAGTCGGTGCATTTTCCCCAGAAGCTGCACGCCCTTGATAGAAAGCAACAAGCTGTTCAGTTTCATTATGATAAGAGCCTAAACGCTTACGAATCGTTGCTTCTTCGTCATCTGGACGTTGCACAAGATCTTCGCCAGTTTCATCATCTTTACCTTCCACTTTCGGTGGGTTATAAATCGTGTGATAAACGCGACCAGATGCTGGGTGCTGACGACGACCAGAAAGACGTTTTACGATTTCTTCGTCTGGCACTTCAATTTCGATCACATGGTCAATGCTAATCCCTTCGTTCTCTAAAGCCTCAGCTTGAGGAATCGTACGTGGGAAACCATCGAAAATACAACCATTTACACAATCAGGTTGTGCAATACGTTCTTTCACTAAACCGATAATAAGCTCATCAGATACTAAACCACCTGATTCCATTACACTTTTAGCTTTAAGACCTAATTCAGTACCTTCACGAATTGCAGCACGGAGCATATCACCGGTTGAAATTTGTGGGACATTGTAGCGCTTACAGATCAACTGAGCTTGTGTACCTTTACCTGCTCCAGGTGGTCCGAGTAATATAATGCGCATAAAAAAACATCCTCATTTAAAACAATATGTATGATACCGTTTGCCATGACAAATTAAAACTTATCATCGTAATGGCATCAAATTTATAAGAAAGCCACAAATAAATGTATTAGACCAGCAAAAAATCCAGTCACACCACCGAGTACAATCAAAATCCATTCGTCTTCCTGAAATGCAGGACGTAACAAGTTTTGAAACTCTTTTGGGGTTAACTCTCTGATCCGCTCTTTAAACATCTGAAAAATTTTCTGTGCACGGCTCGCATTAAACGCAGGGTCGCAAACAGGCACCATCGTAATTTCAATTGACCGATCAATCAAGTCTGTCTTGAGTTTTGCATACTCTTTTAGTCCTAAAGACAATTGTAAAGAGGTACGAACCAATGGAGTTTCCATAATTTCGTTAATATGACGCTTTACAATACGACGGGTTTTTTCTTTCTTAGGACCGTACATCATTTCAGTCATGATTGACTTTAATGTAATCAAATCTTCAGTGACGACACTTGCAAAAACATCTGACACTTCTTCTTGGCGTTTCATAAACGCACCTTGAACATTATAAGTGCCAATTCTTGGAATAACAGGTTTAATCCATGGAAATTTTCGATCTTTTGTCCGTTCAAAAAATTGTGGATAGCGTACATAATGTGGCTCTACAGGATTGAAAACCATCCAGATTGCAATCCAGTTGGTTAAAAAGCCCCAGACTGCAGCAAAGAAAGGTACAGTCCAATGTTGAGGAACAAATACATAGACAAACATTTGAAAAATACCAAAGAAACTGCCAATGACTGCACTAATATGCCAAATAAAGTTAATTTCTTTTTGTCCAACTTTTAAAAACATACGGACCATCAAACGGCGATCGCCTTCCATTTGAGTTACGACCATATCTCGCATGTTGACCAGTGACTCGACATTCATAGTCAGCTCGGTCACGAGTTCTCTTAAAACACCCGGCAATTGTTTATGCGCTTGACCATAAATTCGCCGTTTAATCGAATAAGGTAGGTTTTCCCACAAAACCGCATTACGATCTAACATCACCTCATCAATCAAATGCTCAAGTTCGAAACCGACTTGTTCACCGATAATCCGAGCCATATCTTCAGGGTCCATTGCATCTAAAAACTCACGCAAAGAACCTAGTTTGGATAATGTATTGTCTGTAATAATGCCTGAAATTCGCCCAGCTTTACGTGGCACAATCCCTTGCCATCCTACAGGTAAGGGACCAATATGAAATCCCCAAAACGTGATTGGATAAAATACCATTTTCAGTGCCATCCAAACGTGCGCCCACGTTACAAAGGCCGTCACTGGGATGATACTTAAAATGGCAAGATGATCAGGTCGAGCTGTAAAAGCGTGCCACAAACCATTAACGTATTCCAACATGCATGACTCTCGTATTTATTTCTATTTGCGGTCGAAGGATATAGATAAAATCATAAAACTTTAGAACCCGACACTTAAGGTATAAGCAAATTGTATTTGTGGACGAGTCTCTAGGATCATATCTCCATTTTTATTATGAAGTTCACTACCTGCACCCATCCCCACACTAAATGTACTTATACGCTCTTTATTCAATAAAACATAAGATAAATCGGCACCACCACCATATTGGACTTCATCACTTCCGTCCACTTTTTTGCTTTTAAGTGTTCCGCCATAGACCCCTACATAGAAGCCATTTTTATCTTTACCATTTAATACTACAGGAATTCTATAACCGACTTGGCCTGCAAACTCATGGTCACCATTATAAAAAACACCTAATTTAGTATAGGCAATTCCATAAGGATTTACCCATTCACCATTTGCATGAACCATCTGTTGTGTTACACCCGCACCGATATTCCATTTAGAAGCATCTTCAGGCTTAAACTTTGCCTCTGGTAAAATTCCCTTCATATCTGGCAAATAATCTTTAACATCAGCGTGCGCGAAACTTCCGACAGCAACCAATATTAATAAGGGAAAGATTTTTTTCATTATTTTCTCCATTATCCCTAATCTTAACTTAGGTCGAATATATTTATCCTTAAGGCTCGACTTTAACAGAATTATTTTAGCACTCATATACAAAACACTATAAATTTAATGTCGCTAAGGTCAAATCCATATAGGGGCTATTGACATTTTGCCTAGCTTTACAATGATGCGTATTTTTCAAATGAAATGTAAACGGTCTCATCTAAGAAACAAAATCAATTACAGTTTTTAGTTAAAATATATTTTGATGACTTATTTGTGTTTTTTAATTTTTAAGACGCAATCTAGGGTAAAATGCTTGACCCCTAAATTCACCCATCTTTAAGTACTAAAGCCGACGACGTATGAAGCAGCAGTTTCCTCTAAAAAATGTCCAACAAGAAAAACGCATCTTCCGTGGTCGTGTCTTTTTTGCGATTGGTATTGTTTCATTTTTTATGTGCCTTCTAGTTGCACGCTATGCTTATCTGCAAATTTTTCATCATCAAGAGTTTAGTGAAGCGTCAGATAAAAACCGAATTCGACTACAACCTATAGCACCAGCACGTGGCTATATTTATGATCGTAATGGGATTTTACTTGCAGATAACTACCCTGTTTTTACCGCAACATTGAGCAAAGCCGATGTCGAAGATATAGATGACACTGTTAAGCGCTTGATTCCAATTTTAAATCTCAATCAAGAAGATATCGACCGTTTTAATAGCCGCATTAAAACCTCTAAAAAAACAGAACGTGTTACCTTAAAGCTAAATCTAACAGAACAAGATATTGCTCGCTTTAGTGAAATAAAGTTTCAATTTCCAGGTGTTGATATTGAAACTCAAATGACTCGCTATTATCCACATGGTGAATTGTTTGCTCATGTGGTGGGTTATGTTGGTCGTATTAACGATAAAGAACTTAAAGCAATTGATAAAGATAGTTACGCTGGCACAAACCTAATCGGGAAAATTGGTGTAGAAAAATCTTATGAGGAATTACTTCATGGCGTTCCTGGTTATGAATCGATTGAAGCTGATGCACATGGTAATGTGTTACGCCATTTAGGTCGTAAAGAGTCAACCAGAGGCAATGATTTATATCTTTCATTGGATTATGGTTTGCAAACTATTGCAGCAGAACAACTTAAAGATCGTCGTGGTGCAATCGTCGCAATTGACCCACGCACTGGTGAAATATTAGCGCTTGTTTCCAGCCCAAGTTTCAACCCGAACTTATTTGTGACAGGTATTGGGCATGCGGACTATACTGCTTTACGTGACAACTTAGACCAACCACTCTATAACCGCGCTGTTCAAGGGACTTACCCTCCCGGTTCTACCATCAAACCAATGGAAGGCTTAGGTGGCATCCATTTTAAAACTGTGGATTGGGGAACTACAATTTCCGATCCTGGTTATTTCCATTTACCTGGTGATTCACATAAATTCCGTGACTGGAAAAAAACTGGGCATGGCGCTGTCAATTTACATAAATCTATAGTGGTTTCTTGTGATACTTACTTCTATATCTTGTCTTACCAGATGGGTATAGATCGAATGAATGAATGGATGCGTCAATTTGGTTTCGGTGAAAAAACGGGTGTAGATTTACCAAGCGAAAGTACAGGTTTATATCCAAGTCCTGAATGGAAGATGCGTACTCGTAAGAGTAAATGGCTCAAAGGTGAAACCATTTCTGTCAGTATTGGTCAAGGTGCATTTACTGCCACTCCATTACAGTTAGCTATGGCAACGGCAATTACGGCCAACCATGGTGCGCATGTCACCCCACACGTATTACGTGAATCTAAAGGGGCGAAAAAGCATGAAGTACTCAATGCCCCGACAGGAAAAATCAACTTTAGTGGTACGGATGACGACTGGGTCAAAATGCGCGATGCAATGGTTGATGTTATTCAAACAGGTACAGGCCGAGGTATCCGTACACCGATGTACCAAATCGCAGGTAAAACAGGTACAGCACAGGTGAAGAGTATTGCGCAAGGCAAACGCTATAACGAAGCTGCACTGACATCAAGACAATTAGACCACGGTTTATTTGTTGGTTTTGCACCTGCTGAAAATCCTGAAATTGCCATTGCCGTGATTTGGGAAAATGGTAAGCATGGTGGTTCTGCTGCCAAAATTGCTCGTCCTGTATTTGATTACTGGTTGCTAACTCGCAAAAAGAATCCAATTGTACCGCTTAATCATCAAGTCAGTGGGGGCTTAATGACAGCCGGCATCAAACCGGGTGAACTGCCAAGTGGTGATGTTTCCCTTGCAGCAGATCCAAATGCCTTGCCTAAACCGAAGCCAAATACGCAGACCAATACGGCTACCCAAAACCGTATACCAACTCAAGGTCATAGTACGACTTCGACGCAACCCACTCCTCCACCTGTACCTGAGGCTGATATCAGTGAATAATAAAGTGAAAAACCAATTACGTATTATTGGTGGAGAATGGAAACGTCGAGTTCTTCCTTTTGCTGATATCGATGGTTTACGTCCCACACCTGATCGAGTACGTGAAACATTGTTTAACTGGCTCATGTGGGATATTCAAAATGCCAAAGTCTTAGATCTTTGTGCTGGTTCAGGTGCTTTAGGATTTGAAGCACTTTCACGTGGTGCAAGGCACGTGATCATGATTGAACCCAATGCCACGCAAGCTAAATTTTTAAAAGACAATATTCAGTTGCTCAAAGCTGATAACTGTCAGCTAAAAACACAAACAGCACAACAAGCCTTATCCAATTTAAATGAACAGTTTGATTTAATGTTTTTAGATCCACCCTATAGTTTAAATTTATGGGATGAATTGGCTCAAAAAGCGGATCAATACTTATCTGATCAAGCATTGATTTATGTAGAAGCAGATCGTGGCTTAAATCAACTGAATTTACCCTCAACATGGCAATTACAGAAACAAACCAAAGCTGGTGTAGTACAAGCAGGTTTATTTAAAAAAATAATATAGGGTCTGTAGACATTTCATAAATGACTTGCGTTGTAGGTTAAAATTGGGCATGAGACGTATACGTCGTAAAGCAGGAAACGAAGAGAATAGCGAGACTATTTTCGAGTTTCATAACGTAGGCTGAGATAATTTTAGCCACAACCCTGAGCAAGAACAAAGCACTGCTTTGTTTGCAGCGCAAGGCGCAGTGGGGACTAGAGTGGTTTTTACCGCTACGTCGTTACCTTTCGAAACGATGTTTCTCATCATTTAGAATGATTAAGTTTAATAGTTCTTGCCTTGTATCATCCAAAAACCACTTGTAGTCGCAAACGTAGACGAATTGTCAACAGACCCTAATTACTTCATTCATATATTTTCAAACAACAAGATAGAAAAAAATGGGCATACATTGCCCATTTTTATATTTAAGATAAAGAATTAACGTCCTTTCCAATTCCAGTCACGATCATTGCGATCTCGGTCATAACGATGTCGATCACCATCACGATGCTGATCCCTGCGATGATCCGAATCATGTCGCTGATCATAACGACCATGACCACCTCGATGACCATCATCAAATGGTGCAACAATACAGCCGGTTAATGAAATAGCAACTACACCCAACACAATAACTTTGTTTAACATGATGACTCACCTCTTCATCTCATTTTGTTTAAGTTAGTCTTTTAATGTGTAGTGCTAAACAAGCTTATGTTTCAAGTTGTAGTATTTCCAACATGATTTCTTCATGGTAATAAAAATGATCGATAAAATATTTATTGTTAATAAGTCAGCGTTCTAATCCAAAACAGACGCAATAATTGCCCACGATCATAAGGAAAACTAGAGATGTATTCATAACCCACTTTGTTTAAAGCATTGATCTTAAATTCAATGCCATAACCAAAAGAAAGATAAAGCTCACTTGATGCAGGATTATCATTTGAAGGATTGAGCAATGATGTCTTTAATTGTTGTACATTGTAAGCAGTATAATTGAACACCCGAATACGCTCATTTTCATAAAATTTATTGGTTAAAATTGAATAATCTGCCAATTCATGCTCATGCTGTTCTGCTAGCTTTTTTTGCAATTGGTCTTGTTCAAAAAAAATATCATTTCGCTCAATGCTCATTTCAGTATCACTTAGGCTATTTCCTTGATTTTCAATTTTAAATAATTGCTCATCTTGCAATTGATCTGGTTGTCCTAATAATTCATCTTGATATTCCACAACTTGATTTTGTGCCTCTTCTACCATAAGTTCCAGATCATCAAAAGCATAAACATTTGAATTTATGAAAAATATAAAAATGACCATTAAATTGAGCGGGTAAATAGATCGCATGTTTTGCCTAATCAATTCATGATTTTTATCGGAGTTATACCAATCATAAAACAAGATGGTTGTCTCCTCTGTTTGTTTATAAGTCACTTAAATGATCAGTCTAATTGTAGCCTACATATAAATCAGAATGGCTGAAGCACACCTAATATCAAATGCATTTCGTTTTAATTATAAATAATATGATCAATATGTTAAACCAATTAACTATCATTCTGAGCCATCATTTTATCAATAGGATTTAAAAAGTTTAATTATTTGAATATTCATATGTAATCAATCCACTAAGATGCTTAAATTTCTCTAGATGTTTTTTATATTTTTCATCTTGAGTATGTGCAATTGATAAACTTTGTAACTCATCTCTCAATCGAAGTGTCTGATCGATAAAAGTGCTAAAATTAAATTGATATCAAATGAGTTGATTTGAACATGGAAATACGAGATCAAATTATTCTAGTGACTGGTGGCGCACGTGGTTTAGGACTTGCAATTACCCATGCTTTGATTCGTGAAGGTGCAAGAGTTGTGGTGAATTATTTCAATAGTGAAGAATCCGCACAACAGCTTGCTAAGGAACATGCCGAACAGGTTTTTATTTACAAAGCAGATGTAACCGATGCAGATCAAGTCAACACGATGTTTAAAAAGGCAAAACTGCATTATGGACATGCAATCACTTCAGTGATTAATAATGCACTATTGGCATTTAAATTTGATGGTGATCTACGTCCAAAAGTTGAAACACTGAGCTGGCACAGTATGCAACAGCAATTGGACAGTGCAGTAAAAGCCGCTTTAAACACCACCCAAGCTGCGCTAGAAGATATGAAAAAAGATCATTTTGGTCGAATCATCAATATTGGAACCAATCTCGTGCAAAATCCTGTGGTTCCTTATCATGATTATACTGCGGCTAAAGCAGCACTTTTGGCTTTTACTCGAACCACTTCACATGATTTAGGTCAGTATGGTATTAATGTAAATATGCTTTCAGGTGGTCTATTACGTAAGACTGATGCCAGTAGTGCAACACCTGATCAAGTGTTTGATTTAATCGCAGCCTCTACGCCCTTACAAGAAGTCACCACACCTGAGCAGTTTGCAGATGCCGTGCTGATGTTTTTATCACCGTGGTCACGTGCTGTAACAGGACAAAATTTGATTGTGGATGGTGGTTTAGTCAAAGGCTAATTACAGATCACCCATCTCATATAAATTCCCTTTTTTTATTTTGATTACAAAGTTAAATACTAACAATCAAGAATCTACAACTAATACTCTACAACCAATAAAAATGGGAGCCAATTGGCTCCCATTTTTTAGCTTAAAAAATTAAAAATTAAATTAAACCAAGCCTTTCTTTTTTAAGACATCAAACATAGTTGAACCAAGTTCAGCTGGGCTACGCGTATATGCCATACCCGCTTTTTCAAATGCAGCAAACTTCTCTTCAGCAGTACCTTTACCGCCAGAGATAATCGCTCCAGCGTGACCCATACGCTTACCTTTAGGCGCTGTTACACCCGCAATATAACCAACAACAGGTTTAGTCACATTAGATTGAATATATTCAGCAGCTTCTTCTTCCGCACTGCCACCAATTTCACCAATCATGATGATTGCTTCTGTTTGAGGGTCTTCTTGGAAAAGTTTTAAGCAGTCAATTTGATTCATACCTGGAATTGGGTCACCACCGATACCAATACAAGTAGACTGACCTAAACCAAGCTTAGTCGTTTGAGCAACCGCCTCATAAGTCAATGTGCCAGAACGAGAAATGATCCCGATTTTACCTGGTTGATGAATATGCCCTGGCATAATCCCAATTTTACATTCGCCCGGTGTGATAATACCTGGACAGTTTGGACCGATTAAACGTGCATTATTACCATAAGTTTCAAGGTAACGTTTGGCTTTTAACATGTCTAAGGTTGGCACACCTTCAGTGATCACCACGATTAACTCAATACCAGAATCTACTGCTTCAACAATTGAATCTAGTACAAATGGAGCAGGTACATAAATTGAAGTTGCATTTGCACCCGTTTCTTTTACTGCTTCACGCATTGTATTGAAAACAGGTAGACCAATATGAGTTTGACCACCTTTACCTGGTGTTACGCCACCAACTACTTTTGTACCGTATGCAATTGATTGCTCAGAATGGAATGTACCATTCTTACCTGTAAAGCCTTGTACCAATACTTTTGTGTCTTTATTAACTAATACGCTCATGATTGATACTCCTTACGCTTTCACAGCAGCAACAACTTTTTCTGCGGCATCAGCTAAGCCGTTCGCAGAAATTAATTTTAGACCTGATTCATCAAGTAATTTAGCACCTAACTCCGCATTGTTGCCTTCCAAACGAACAACAACAGGTACGGTTACATTTACTTCTTGAACCGCTGCAATAATCGCTTCAGCAATCATGTCACAACGTACAATACCACCAAAAATATTGATCAACACACCTTGTACAGATGAATCTGAAAGAATAATTTTAAATGCTTCAATGACGCGATCTTTGGTTGCACCGCCACCAACATCAAGGAAGTTTGCTGGCTGACCACCATACAGTTTGATGATATCCATTGTTGCCATTGCAAGACCTGCACCATTTACCATACAACCAATATTGCCTTCTAGAGCAACATAGTTGAGGTCAAATTCAGATGCTTTTAACTCACGTTCATTTTCTTGAGATTTATCACGCATCGCAGCAATTTCAGGCAAACGATAAAGTGCATTTGAGTCGATACCGACTTTGGCATCTACACATAAGATTTCACCATTTTCACGAACGGAAAGTGGATTAATTTCAAATAGTGCAAAGTCATTTTCAACAAATGCTTTGTACGCGCCTGTCATGATAGTTACAAATTGGCTGATTTGCTTATCTTTTAAACCCAACTGGAAACCAACATCACGCGCTTGGAATGGCAATAAACCAACTAATGGATCTACTTCGACTTTAATAATTTTTTCAGGCGTTTCTTCAGCAACTTTTTCAATTTCTACGCCACCCTCTGTAGACGCCATGAATGTCACACGACGACTAGAACGATCGACCACTGCACCTAAATACAATTCACGTTCTACAGGATAAACATCTTCACAAACAAGGATACTATTTACAGGCTGGCCATTGGCATCAGTTTGATATGTGACTAAACGAGTACCTAACAGGCTTTTTGCATATTCAGCTGCTTCTTCTTTTGACTTAACAACTTTTACGCCACCCGCTTTACCACGACCACCTGCATGGACTTGGGCCTTCATCACAGCGAATTTGCCACTAATTTGCTCAAAGGCAGCAGATGCTTCTTCAGGCGTAGTGATTAAAATGCCTTCTTGAACTGGCATACCATATTTTTTTAACAGCGTTTTCGCTTGATACTCATGTAGATTCATGTTTTACCTTTTACTACTTTTCACATTGTTATGACACACCAATAATTAGACTTCCATCACAATAACTATCGGCATTTATTAAAGTTTGTTCTTTTATTTTTAGATGATTATTCAATTAAAAACAACCATCAAAAGTAAAAAGAGCGGTCGAAACCGCTCTTTTTTGTGTTATTTACGTTTACGCTGAATCGCGTGAATCGCACGCCCATCAACAGCAAGCGCTGCTTCATGAACGACTTCAGAATAAGTTGGGTGACCAAAAGTCATCAATTGTAAATCTTCAACAGAAGATACAAATTCAAGTGCAATCATACCTTGATGAACAATGTCAGAAGCACCAGGACCAATGATATGCATACCCAATAAACGATCTGTTTTTGCATCTGCAACAAACTTCACAAATCCAGCAGATTCATTGGCAGCTAAAGCACGACCATTGACAGCAAATGGGAATTGACCGGTTTTAACTTCGTGACCTTTCTCTTTAGCTTGCTCTTCAGTCAAACCTACCCATGCAGCTTCAGGGTGTGTATAAATCACTGAAATAATGGTGTCGTAATTCACTTGAGCAGCATGACCATGCATACGCTCAACCGCCATTACACCTTCTTCCATTGCTTTATGCGCAAGCATTGGGCCACGCACCAAGTCACCAATTGCATATACACCGTCAACAGACGTTGCACACCAATCGTTCACTTCAACCAAACCACGTTCAGTTAATTTAATGCCTGAATCTTCAGCCAATAAACCTTCTGCATACGCTTTACGACCAACACAAACGATTAATTTATCGAAAGTTTGAGTTTTATCTTCGCCTGCTTGATTATATTGAACAGTCACTTCACGACCATTCACTTCAGTGCCTGAAACTTTAGCACCAATACGAATATCTAAACCTTGTTTTGTTAAAAGTTTTTGATAATCTTTTGCCAACGCTTTATCCGCCATTGGTAAGAATGCATCTAATGCTTCGAACACAACAACTTCAGATCCAAGACGACGCCATACTGAACCAAGTTCCAGCCCAATTACGCCTGCACCAATTACACCTAAACGTTTAGGCACTTCTTGGAATTCTAAAGCACCTGTTGAATCAACGATAAGGTCTTCATCAACTTTTGCTACAGGAATATTTACAGGTACAGAACCAGTTGCAAGAATTACGAATTTAGGTTCTAAAACTTGAACATCACCACCTTCTAATGGTGTGAATTCAACTTTTTTACCAGCAAGTAGTTTACCCGTACCTTGTAACCACTCGATACCATTGCCTTTCAGCAATTGAGCAACACCACCAGTTAAGTTATCTACAACTTTGTCTTTACGAGCAAGAAGCTTTTGAAGATCAAGTTGGACATTTTCAACTGTAATACCGTGAACATCTAAGCCATGAAGAGTATCTTCATAGTGATGAGAAGAATCTAAAAGTGCTTTAGAAGGAATACAACCTACGTTTAAGCAAGTACCACCTAAAGATGGCTTACCTTTGTGTACACGTTTTTCGATACACGCAACTTTGAAACCAAGTTGAGCAGCACGAATTGCCGCTTCATAACCACCTGGCCCACCGCCGATTACAACTAAATCAAACTGAGACATGCTTATCTCCAAAAACGAGTTTAAAGGATCACTCTAAACTCGTGTTGTTATTCTAAAGAATTAAAGGTCAAGGATTAGTTTAGCTGGTTCTTCAAGTAACTCTTTAACAGTTACCAAGAAGCCTACAGCTTCTTTACCATCAATCATACGATGGTCATAAGAAAGCGCTAAGTACATCATTGGAAGAATTTCAACTTGACCATTTACAGCCATAGGACGCTCTTGGATTTTGTGCATACCTAAAATAGCAGTTTGTGGTTGGTTCAAAATAGGTGTTGAAAGTAATGAACCGAAAGTACCACCGTTGGTAATTGTGAAAGTACCACCAGTCATATCTTCAATTGCTAATTTACCTTCACGTGCTTTTGCAGCATACGCACCAATACCTGATTCAACTTCAGCATAGTTCATACGGTCAGTATTACGTAATACTGGAACCACTAAACCACGATCAGAAGAAACCGCAACACCGATATCATAGTATCCATGATAAACAATATCATCACCGTCGATTGAAGCATTTACCGCAGGATAGCGTTTAAGTGCTTCAGTTACAGCTTTAACGAAGAATGACATAAAGCCTAAACGTGCACCATGACGTTTTTCGAAAGCATCTTTATATTGCTTACGCATTTCCATCACAGGTTTCATGTTAACTTCGTTAAACGTAGTCAACATCGCAGTTTGCTGTGTAGCAGCAAGAAGACGTTCAGCAACACGCTTACGTAAACGTGTCATTGGAACACGTTTCTCAATACGCTCACCAACTGCAACGCTTAATGGTGTTACAGCAGCAGCTGGTTTAGTTTGATGATTTGCAACATCTTCTTTGGTGATACGACCACCACGACCAGTACCATCTACATCCGCAGCAGCAATACCTGTTTCAGTTAAAGCTTTACGCACTGCAGGTGCTTGATCTTGTACTTGAGCACGTTCAACAACAGGTGCATTACCCGCTTGAGTTTGTGCCGCAGCTTGTTCTACTTTCTCTTCTGATTGAACTGCTTGAGTTTGAGTAGCGCCAGAAACAGCACCTTCTTCAAATGTCGCAATAACTTCAGAAGAAAGAACTGTGTCACCTTCATTTTTGATGATTGCAGAGATAGTACCATCAGCAGGAGCAACAACTTCTAAAACAACTTTATCCGTTTCAATATCACAGATGACTTCATCACGTGATACCGCTTCACCTGGTTGTTTGTGCCAAGTTGCAATTGTTCCGTCAGCAACTGACTCTGGGAACACCGGTGCTTTAATTTCGGTTGCCATTATTTAGATTCTCCTGATTGTTCAGCTACGATCGCAAGTGCGTCATTCACGAGCTGAGCTTGTTGTTTTGCATGCAAATATGGTGAGCCACATGCAGGTGCAGCTGAAGCTTCACGTCCTGCATAGCTAATTTGAACTTGTAGAGCAGACTTCATTACACCTTCGTATAAACGAGGAGCAATGAATAACCATGCGCCTTGGTTCTTCGGTTCTTCTTGACACCAAACAAGTTCTTTTATGTTCGGATATGTCGCAAGCACTTCAGCAAGACGTTTTTCTGGGTATGGGTACAATTGTTCAACACGTACCACCGCAATGTTCAAGTTTTCTTCACGACGTTTTTCAAGTAAGTCGTAATAAACTTTACCACCACAAAGTACAACACGTGTTACATCTTGTTTGTTGATTTGATCCACTTCATCAATCACAGTCTGGAATGTACCAGTTGCAAGCTCTTCCAAAGTTGAAGTTGCAAGTTTATGACGAAGTAACGACTTCGGTGAAGTCACGATCATTGGCTTACGAATTGGGCGAATTGCCTGACGACGCATTGCATGGAAAATCTGTGCAGGTGTCGTAGGTGTAATCACTTGCATGTTTTCTTCAGCACATAACTGTAAGAAACGCTCAAGACGTGCAGATGAATGCTCAGGACCTTGACCTTCATAACCATGTGGAAGAAGCAATGTTAAACCACACACACGCTCCCATTTGGTTTCACCAGATGATATGAACTGATCAATAACCACTTGCGCACAGTTTGCAAAGTCACCGAACTGAGCTTCCCAGATGACCAAACTTTTTGGCAATGTTGTTGCATAACCATATTCAAATGCAAGCACAGCCATTTCTGACAATAATGAGTCATAAATTGCAGTACGTGGCTGGTTTTCTTTGATATGACACAGTGGAATATAAACCGAACCATCAACTTGGTTATGTAGCTTAGCATGACGGTGTGAGAATGTACCACGACCAACATCTTCACCAGTCAAACGCACCAAGAAACCATCATCAAGGATAGAAGCATAAGCTAAAGTTTCTGCTGCACCCCAGTTTAATGGCATTTCACCAGTTTGCATTTTCAAACGTTCATCGATCACTTTAGACACTTGACGCTGCATCACGAAACCTTCCGGTAATTCGCGCATTTTCGTACCAATTTCTTTTAAGCGTTCGATTGGGAAAGTCGTATCCCAAACATCTGTATATTCATGGCCTAGATACGGTTTCCAGTCCACAAACATTTTGTCATTTGGTTCAAGCACTAAAGCATTGGCAACATGGTTACCTGCTTCAAGATCTTCACGATATTTTTCAACTAAAGCATCTGCATCTGAACGATCTAATACTTTTTCTTGTACCAATTGATCCGCATAAAGCGTACGTGTAGTCGCTTTTTTATTGATCACTTGATACATCATTGGTTGTGTTGCTGCTGGCTCATCTGCTTCGTTATGACCACGACGACGATAACAGAACATGTCAATCACAACATCTTTACGGAATGTATGACGGAAATCATGTGCCAATTGCGCAACAAACAATACAGATTCAGGGTCATCACCATTTACATGGAAAATTGGCGCCTGAATCATTTTTGCAATGTCAGTACAGTATTCAGTAGAACGTGCATCACGTGGATCAGATGTAGTAAAACCAACTTGGTTGTTGACTACGATATGAACCGTACCACCTACGGTATAACCACGCGTTTGTGACATTTGGAAGGTTTCTTGGTTGACACCTTGACCAGCAAATGCAGCATCACCATGTACGATTACAGGTAATACGTCATCACCACCAATGTCTTTACGACGTACTTGGCGTGCACGAACTGAACCTTCAACCACAGGACCAACAATTTCTAAATGCGATGGGTTAAATGCCAAAGCCAAGTGAACTTCGCCACCAGGTGTCATCACATTTGATGAGAAACCTTGGTGATACTTAACATCACCAGAACCTTTTTTAGCTAAAGTTTTACCTTCGAACTCACCAAACAAATCAGCTGGGTTTTTACCCATAATGTTCACAAGTAAGTTTAAACGACCACGGTGTGGCATCCCAATTACGACTTCTTTACAACCTACAGAACCTGCACGTTGAATAAGTTCGTTTACCATTGGAATAAAAGATTCACCACCCTCTACACCAAAACGCTTCGCACCAACATACTTATTACCGAGGAATTTTTCTAAGCCTTCAGCAGCAGTTAAACGTTCAAGTACATGTTTCTTTTGATCTGCCGAGAAACCGAACTGACCGCGTGCACCTTCAAGACGTTGTTGAATCCAGCGTTTTTCTTTGGTGTCAACAATGTGCATATATTCAGCACCAATAGAAGCACAGTATGTTGCCTCCATTGCGCTAACCATTTCACCTAAAGTTGCTTCAGTTTTACCAATCGCCAAATTTCCAGCATTGAAAACTGTATCTAGGTCAGACTTGGTTAAACCATGTGCAGCAAGATCTAAATCTGGCACATCTTCACGTTTAGCCAAACCTAGTGGATCAAGCTTCGCTTTTTGATGACCACGGTTACGGTATGCTGCAATCAGTTGCAAAACACCGATTTGACGACGCTCATGCTCAGTACTTACTTCACTTTGCACAACAGGCTGAACACGACTTGAATTACGACCTAATAATAAGAATTGCTCACGAATGTTTCCGTGCGGTTGGTCACCTTTAGGGAATTTATCGAAATATTGACGCCAATCCTCACCTACTGAGGTTGGAGAAGAAAGGTACTGTTCGTAAAGCTCTTCAATATACGCTGCACTATCAGCGGAAAGTTCAGTATCAAGACGCAATGCGTCAGCAACTTCTTGCATTTGTGGACCCATTTCCTATTGCAAAAACATTAGAGGGTGCTTTTTAAGCACTCCCATGATTGATAATGCCAAATCGGTAAATTGACATTCACCCATCAGATACTCATGACCAAGGGGCGTTATAAACATTAGCTTTTACTAATGCATACAATGAATCATAACGCCCTCAATGGCATCATCACTCACTTATATACTCAACCGAAGCTGAGCAATTTTTTGCAAATCGACTTAGAAAAAACAAAGACTTTTTTGCTTTTTCTAAAGCGGTTCTAAACTTTGCTTATAAAATTATTTATAAACTGATCTGGATCACACTTATGTAGAAAAAATGTACCAAAAATATGGTGTGTTTTTCACATATAGTGGTTTGTTAAATCGTAACATGATCTGTCACTTCAATTGATTTTTTTGACACATACCACCTATAAATTAGCGAAATACATACAAGAAATAATCTATTATTATCCATCCATTTATATCGGGTCTGTTGCTACTTTTTCAATGCTTAAAACTTATCCTTCACTCGCTCGAACAAAAAACAACCATCTCATTAAAAATCCAATAAAAAAAGAGCGTACATCCCAAGATGTACGCCCTTTTTTCACATCGTATTAACCCGCTTGATCGAGCAACATGCTACGAATATGACCAATTGCTTTTGTTGGATTCAAGCCTTTCGGACATACAGACACACAGTTCATAATTCCTTTACAACGGAATAATGAGAATGGGTCATCAAGACGTGATAAACGATCTTGTGTCGCAGTATCACGAGAATCAATAATAAAACGATATGCATTCAACAATGCTGAAGGACCCAAGAATTTATCCGGATTCCACCAGAATGATGGGCATGACGTTGAACAACATGCACAAAGAATACACTCATATAAACCATTTAAGTGCTCACGCTCTTCTGGAGATTGTAAACGCTCTTTTGGTGGTGCAGGTTGATTATTGATTAAGAATGGATGAATTTTGTCATACTGATCGTAGAACTGATTCATATCCACAACTAAATCTTTAACTACTGGCAGACCAGGCAATGGACGAATGACGATTTTTTCAGGTAAATCGTTCAAGTTCCATAAACACGCAAGACCATTCTTACCATTGATATTCACACCATCTGAACCGCAAATACCTTCACGGCAAGAACGACGGAATGTTAATGATTCGTCTTGAACTTTTAACGCTAAAAGTGCGTCAAGCAACATACGATGCTTGTCCGTCAACTCTAGTTTAAAAGTCTGCATATACGGTGCTTTATCCTTATCAGGATCATAGCGGTAGATTTCGAATGTACGTGTACCTCTACTCATCTTATTTCTCCCGATTAGAATGTACGTGGTTTAGGTTCAATTGGGTCTACAGACAATGGGCTGTAACGTACTGGCTTGTATTCAAGATGGTTATCCGCTGAATACCATAAAGTATGTTTCATCCATTCATCATCACGACGACCATATGAATAGTGCTCATCATCAGCAGGCAATTCATAATCTACAACAGTATGTGCACCACGACATTCTTTACGTGCAGCAGCAGAAATCAATGTTGCTTTTGCTACTTCGTATAAGTTTTCAACTTCCAAGGCTTCAATACGTGCAGTATTAAATACTTTAGATTTGTCTTTTAAATGAATGTTACGTACACGTGGTTCAATCGCAAGAATCTGCTTAACACCCTCATCAAGCAATGCTTGAGTACGGAATACACCCGCATGGTCTTGAACGATATCACGAATCGCATCCGCAACTTCTTGTGCATTTTCACCAGAAGTAGAATCATCTAAATGATTGATACGTTTCAACGTGTTCATAAGTACATCATTTGGAAGTGGCTGGTATTCATCACCGTGATGTTTAGTCACGTAATCAATGATGTGTTCACCAGCAGCTTTACCAAATACAACCAAGTCAAGTAATGAGTTTGTACCTAAACGGTTTGCACCATGTACAGACACGCAAGAACACTCACCAATCGCATAGAAGCCTTTTACAGGCACTGTGTAATTCATTGTACCGTTGGTTGTGTATTCATTTGCAGCTTTATCAAAACCTGCATAGAAATCTGCTGCATTTTTCGCTGTTTCAGGGATAACCACTTGACCATGAATATTGGTAGGAATACCCCCCATTTGATAATGGATTGTTGGTACAACTGGAATTGGTTCTTTGGTGATATCCACGTTTGCGAATTTCTTACCAATCTCAAATACAGATGGTAAACGCTTCATGATGGTATCTGCGCCCAAGTGAGTCATATCAAGAAGGATATAATCACCTTTAGGACCACAACCACGACCTTCTTTGATCTCTTGGTCCATAGAACGTGATACGAAGTCACGAGGAGCCAAATCTTTCAAAGTTGGTGCATAACGCTCCATGAACGGTTCGCCATCTTTGTTACGAAGGATTGCACCTTCACCACGACAACCTTCCGTTAACAATACACCTGCACCAGCAACACCGGTTGGGTGGAATTGCCAGAATTCCATATCTTGTAATGGAATACCCGCACGAGCTGCCATACCAAGACCATCACCAGTATTGATATAAGCATTGGTAGATGCACGGTAAACACGACCAGCACCACCAGTAGCAAACAATGTTGCTTTGGCTTGGAATACAGCAATTTTGCCTGTTTCTTGGTCAATTGCTGTTACACCAAGTACATCACCAGCTTCGTTACGGATTAAGTCTAATGCAATCCATTCAACGAAGAATTGAGTACCCATTTTCACATTACTTTGATAAAGCGTATGAAGAAGAGCATGACCTGTACGATCGGCAGCGGCACAGGCACGTGGAACTGGTTTTTCACCATAGTTCGCAGAGTGACCACCAAATGGACGTTGGTAAATTGTACCATCTGCATTACGGTCAAATGGCATACCTAAGTGTTCAAGTTCATAAACAACTTTAGGCGCCTCACGACACATAAATTCGATTGCATCTTGGTCACCTAACCAGTCAGAACCTTTTACTGTGTCATAGAAATGATAGTGCCAGTTGTCGTCTTGCATATTACCAAGCGATGCACCAATACCACCTTGAGCCGCAACAGTATGAGAACGTGTTGGGAATACTTTAGTTAGCACTGCAACATTCAAGCCTGCTTGAGCAAGTTGATATGAAGCACGCATACCTGAACCACCACCACCAACGATGACTGCATCGAAGAACTGGCTTGGAATATTTGAATAATCTTCTTTAGGGGTTAAAGCGCCCATGACATTTTCCTATCAATTCGCCCAAAAAATCTGGATTGCCCAGATCGCATATGCAATAACAGCAATAATCACTGCTGAAGTTAACACGATGCGTAAACCTGAAGCTGAAGGACCCATCTGACGAGTAGTCACATAGTCTGTGAATACTTGCCACATACCAATCCAAGCATGCGCAACAAGAGATAAGACTGCCAATAAAGATAAAATCTTCATCGGAAGTGTCATCATAAAGCCAAACCATTGCTCATAGTTAAATCCGACATTGCACAGAATCCAACCTAATACGACAACAGTATAAACAGCTAGAACTACAGCACTTACGCGTTGGATATACCAATCACGAGAACCTGACCCCGTTAAACCTGTAGCACTTTTCATTAGAGAACGATCCATACAAATGATGCGACAACTGATATCGCAGCCAAAATTAATGCAATAGTTGCTGCTATGCGACCGCTTTGTAACTCTTCCGCAAAGCCTAGATCAGCAAGTAAATGTTTAATGCCCATAATAAAATGGAACAATAAACCAGCGACAAATACCCATACGATGAAACGTACAATGAAGCCACCAAAGATTGCTTGAACTTGAGCAAAGCCTTCAGGCGAAGACAAAGACTTGTCTAAAAGCCACAAAAGTACCGGTACGAGTAAAAATACGATGACACCTGATAGACGGTGTAGAATTGATGCAATAGCCACAGGGGATTTTAAGTTTACATCTAAAACTTGACCCATGGACAAATTGACAGGTCTGTTGCTTTTCACAGCGGGCATCCTGTAAGTAAAAACTCCATCCGGAGTTTGTTGGAATTAATTCGAAGGAAAGCTAGCATTGTCAGACAAATAAATTGCCTGAACTTTAAACGACACTGAATTATAAAACGTGCACTGTCAAAATACAAACCATCGAAATTGGCTTTTTCTTTAAAAAACACTCAAATAAGAATCATTTACAGCTATTTAAAAAATAAAGAAGAGCACCCATCTAGGCTTTTAAAGGCTATCTCTTTATTTTTTATGATATTTAAACATATTACTTTTATACATAATTACGACTTATATTATTTTTATAAATTTAGACTAAAGCACAACATTACGGACAAAATCGTCCAGTGGTTAATTTTATCTGCGCTTTTATTTTCTTTCACGTTGTTAAAATTTTTTAGATACCCAACATGTTATTTTAAAATAGTCCTTTATTCCTATTTTAAATGGGTATCATTTAATTCAGTGATTTGACTGAAAGCTTTGTAATAAGAAATAAAGACTTAGTTTGTGAATAATTCACAATTTAGATTCAAGATTTTGTCATATTTGATTATTCATCAGGCAATCAAATATCTATTTTTATGCTAATTTGATTATTTTTTATACTTTAAAAGCTTCAATAAAAACTATTTTTTAATCAATTAAGCATTAAAATGAAAATAAATATTTCATCATCTTATTTGGATGTTTTTTACACAAAAATAATATCAAAAGCTATGTAAGTCGTGAAATTCAGATGGTTTTAAAACAGCAACAATGCATTTACCAACTTACAAAAGCTACAAAATATTGGTCAAAAATGCCATTTCCTGTCTAGCAATCACAATTATTTTTCTGCACCTTCTTTAGAATTTACCTTATTATACTGACCGACTCTGAAATTTAATGATCAATCTTACTGGTTAAAGTTAGACTAACTACTGATGAAAACATCATTTTTTCATCCATAAGTATAATTGACAAAATTTCAGTACTCACTAAGCTAAATAGCAATTTTTGATCCGTCTGACTTGTACATTACAAGATGACTCAGCAAGTTAGATAAAATATCCACCAGGACAGGAGATCTATTGAATGTCTGCAGCAACTGGCAAGAAAGCCGTTCTAGAGCTTGATGGCAAAAAAATTGAATTACCAATTTACAGCGGCACATTGGGCCCAGATGTAATCGACGTTAAGGATGTGTTGGCTTCAGGTCACTTTACTTTTGATCCTGGTTTTATGGCGACAGCTTCTTGCGAGTCTAAAATCACTTTCATTGATGGTGATAAAGGCGTTCTTTTACACCGTGGTTATCCAATTGCTCAACTTGCAACTCAAGCTTCTTACTTAGAAACTTGCTATTTATTATTAAGCGGTGAGCTTCCAACTGCTGAACAAAAAACAGACTTCGAAAACAAAGTCCGCAACCACACGATGGTTCACGATCAAGTTAGCCGTTTCTTCAATGGTTTCCGTCGTGATGCTCACCCTATGGCGGTTATGTGCGGTGTAGTTGGTGCGTTATCTGCGTTCTATCACAACGGTTTTGATGTTGAAAACGTTGATCACCGTGAAATTACTGCAGTTCGCTTAATTGCTAAGATTCCTACCCTTGCGGCTTGGACTTATAAATATACTGTTGGTCAACCATTCGTTTACCCACGTAATGATTTAAGCTACGCTGAAAACTTCCTGTACATGATGTTTGCTACTCCAGCAGATCGTGACTACAAAGTTAACCCTATTCTTGCTAAAGCAATGGATCGTATCTTTACGCTTCATGCTGACCATGAACAAAATGCATCAACGTCTACAGTACGTTTAGCTGGTTCTACAGGTGCTAACCCTTATGCATGTATTGCTGCGGGTATTGCTGCACTTTGGGGACCTGCGCATGGTGGTGCAAACGAAGCTGTTCTTAAGATGCTCGATGAAATCGGCACTGTAGAAAATGTTGCGCCGTTCATGGAAAAAGTAAAAACTAAAGAAGTTAAACTTATGGGCTTCGGTCACCGAGTTTATAAAAACTTCGATCCACGTGCAAAAGTAATGAAAGAGACTTGTGACGAAGTGTTAAGTGCACTTGGTATCAATGATCCTCAACTTGCGCTTGCAATGGAACTTGAACGTATTGCATTAAGCGATCCGTACTTCATCGAACGTAAACTTTACCCGAACGTAGACTTCTATTCAGGTATCATCCTTAAAGCGATTGGTATCCCAACTGAAATGTTTACGGTAATCTTCGCGCTTGCACGTACAGTTGGTTGGATCAGCCACTGGTTAGAAATGCACAGCGGTCCGTACAAAATCGGTCGTCCTCGTCAGCTTTATACTGGCGAAACTGAACGCGATATCAAACGTTAATTCGTTACGCATTCACATTGAAGAACCACCCTTCTGGGTGGTTTTTTATTATATATTTATACCAATTGGTATAACCTTTTTATTTTAAAATTTATTTAAAATCAAGCCATAACAATATCAATAATAAGCATAGAAAATGAAATTTATATTTTTACTATAAAGCTTACAAATCACTACTTTAAAAAACACCCAACAAATAACTTTATTTTATATATTGTTTAAAAATTTTTAATCATACATTTTCAAAGGACTTGAAGATGCCTCAACATTTATCCAAGCAAATGCACGACCCAGATCAAGCTTTTTTTGGTCACCCTAAACCTTTAAAAGGTTTATTTTTTACCGAGCTTTGGGAACGTTTTTCCTATTATGGTATTCGCCCTTTATTAATCCTCTATATGGCGGCTTTAGTTGCTGATGGCGGTCTCGGTTTAGATCGCCCAACAGCATCAGCAATTGTCGGCTTATTTGCAGGCAGTATGTATTTAATGACCGTATTGGGTGGATGGGTTGCTGACAATTATCTCGGTCAGGAGCGCGCTGTGTGGTACGGTTCACTGATCATCGCATTTGGACATCTATCCATTGCATTGGCAGCTTTATTTGGGCATTTCTTTTTTTATTTTGGTTTAGTTTTGATTGTGATCGGTTCTGGTTTATTTAAAACCTGTATTTCCGTCATTGTTGGCACTTTATATCAGGCTCAAGATTCACGGCGTGATGCAGGATTTTCCATTTTTTATATGGGAATTAATCTAGGTTCGTTGATTGCTCCACTATTGACTGGTTTATTGGTTAAAGAACATGGTTGGCACTGGGGGTTCGGAATTGGTGGCCTTGGAATGTTAATCGCATTACTGATTTTTAAGTTAATAACTGTGCCTCAATTAAAACAATTTAATCATGTGCAAGGCAATGAAAATAACTGGGCTCGTCCTGTACATTACAATCCTAAAGCACCCCAAATGATCATAGGTTTTATTGCCGTTGTTGGCTTGATTATCGGTCTAGTTTCTCTTGGCATAGTTAACATCAATCCAATTCAAATCGCCACATATTTCACGATCACAATCTGTATTTGTATTGCCTTATATTTCAGCTACCTATTACTCTTTGCTGGTTTGAATAATACTGAGAAAAAACAAATCATCATCTGTTTTATTTTACTCATCACCGCTGCACTTTTCTGGTCAGCATTTGAACAAAAACCAACATCTTTCAATCTTTTCGCCCAAGACTTTACAGATCGCCAATTCTTTGGCTTTGAAATACCCGCAGTTTGGTTTCAATCGATTAACCCGCTTTTCATTATTATTTTCGCACCGATCATCGCATGGCTTTGGGTTAAATTAGGCAAACAAAATCGTGACCCTAGCTATATCACCAAATTTATTATTGCTTTACTCCTCGCTGCGGGTGGTTTCCTCGTGATGAGCATTGCCAGTTACTTGATCACCCAAAATGGTGGAACTGTTTCTGCATTATGGATCGCATCAAGCCTCCTGCTTTTAACACTAGGTGAATTATGCTTAAGCCCTGTTGGTCTTTCAACGATGACTAAACTTGCTCCAACCATAATTCGTGGGCAAGTGATGGGGCTTTGGTTTACAGCATCTGCTTTAGGAAACTTGATGGCAGGTTTAATCGGTGGTCATGTTTCAATCCATGAAGTTGACCAATTACCCTTGCTATTTGTGCGATGTGTCATCGCTTTACTTCTTGGCGCACTCGTTCTATGGTTAATGAGAAAACCGATTCGTAAATTACTCAATCAAACATCGACCCCCTCTCAAAAATCTATTGATATGCAATTGGAAAAAGTATGAACAGTTTGTTACCTGCCAACAAATTAGAAAACCTTCGTACAATTATGAAGAAATATCAGCAGGATGCTTTTATCGCCATGAGTGCAGATCCACATATGTCAGAATATCTACCTGATTATTGGAAAATACGTCAATGGCTAACAGGCTTTACAGGTTCAGTCGGCACAATTGTAGTCACTCAAAACTTCGCAGGTTTATGGGTAGATGGTCGATATTGGGTACAAGCTGAACAGCAACTGGAAAATACAGGTTACGTTTTACAAAAGCAGACACCTGATCCTGCTTCAACACATTTGGCTTGGCTTTCACAACATTTAGCCAAAGATGCAAAAATCTCTGTCAATGGAAATACCATTTCAACTCAACAATACAGCGCATTATCAGCGCTTGCAATAGAACACAATTTCTTCATTCAAACAGACTTAGATTTAATTGATGAAATTTGGACTGAACGGCCAGCACTGCCCCTACAACCCATTTGGCAAATGGCAGATGATTTAAATGCCCAAACACGCTTAGAAAAAATAACAGCGATCCGTCACAAACTTATTCAGAAAAAAGCAACGGGGCATTTTATTTCTGCACTTGATGATATTGCTTGGATTTTGAATTGTAGGGGGCGTGATGTTGAATATAACCCCGTGTTCTTAGCGCACTTATATATTGACCATTCTCGAACTGTGCTTTTTATTGATGTTGCAAAACTTTCAACTGAAATGCAGCAAAGATTTTATTTGGATAACATTGAAATCTTATCTTATAACGCAAGCATCGAGTTTTTGGCCGAACTTAAACAACAAAATATTTTAATTGATCCAGCTAAAGTCTCAATTTCATCTGCACAGGCCATTGAGCAGCAAAGTCATTTAGTCCATAACATTAATCCAAGCACCTTATTTAAATCACGCAAACATCCTTCAGAAGTTGCACATGTGCGCAGTGCGATGACCAAAGATGGTGTTGCCCTATGTCATTTCTTTCATTGGCTAGATAACGCATTGGCTGATAAAGAATCGATCAATGAACTCACCATCGACGAAAAAATTTCAGGCTTTCGCGCACAACAAGCAGGTTTTATTGGATTAAGCTTCTCGACAATTGCAGGCTTTAATGCCAACGGTGCATTACCCCACTATCGCGCTACAGAAGAAAGCTTTAGCGAGATTAGTGGTGATGGTTTGCTGCTGATTGATTCAGGCGCACAATATGATGAAGGAACCACAGACATTACCCGCGTTGTTCCCATAGGCACCGCAAGCGCTGAACAAAAACGTGATTACACTTTGGTGTTAAAAAGCCATATTGCACTTGCACAAAGCGTTTTCCCTGAAGGCATTGCATCACCTCTTTTAGATTCGATCACACGTCAAACCCTGTGGAAATATGGTTTGGATTATCGTCATGGTACAGGTCACGGTGTAGGCTATGCATTGAATGTTCATGAAGGTCCCCAAGTGATTTCATATTATGCCCCAGTCACACCATCCACTAAGATGCGCGAAGGGATGATTACTTCCAATGAACCTGGTTTATATCATCAAGGCAAGTACGGCATTCGAATTGAGAATCTTGTCGTCAACAAAATTAAGCATTTTGAAGATACCACCTATGGCCAATTTTTAGAATTCGAAACACTAACACTGTGCCCAATTAACCTAAGCTGTATTATTTTAACGTTGTTAAATGATGATGAAAAAGCATGGTTAAATCAGTACCATCAAACAGTCAGAGAACGATTAGCAGCTCACTTAGAAGGTGATGTTTTAAACTGGCTAAATGAAAACACCCAAGCTATTTAACTCTTCATATCAATCAAAAAAGCGCAGAGCCTTTTGACTGTGCGCTTTTTTGAAAAGCTATATACCATTGATGCATATAATAAAGATAAAATTCTGCACTTTTTAGCATAGTGAGTTTATGGAAAACACATACAACAAAATATCGTTTATCTTCAATAATAAAATTAACCGTCGAATATATCGGACGGTAATATGAATGCTGTGACTACCCTGCCTTACATTTTAAGTTTAATTACTTTGCACAGATGATGCTTCATTTTTCAGAGATGGAAAAGTGAATCCCATCTGATCGAATCACCGAGCACTGCAATCAACACGGGTACTTATAGTACGATTTTAATTTTTTCCGTTTTGGTTGTAACTTTTGCATTTTTACACGCATTGGATGATTGAATAGTTTTAATCACTTCATTGCTGGCGGATAAAATCTTTAAACTTGAAACAATTTCCCCACCCGTTTTACAATCTTCCTCACCCAACTTCTCACTAAAACGCCCCGGATCACTCGAAGATTCAGCAGTTACAATAATTTTAGCTTTCCATCCATCAAAATAGACTAAATCAGTTGTCTGGGAAACTTGCCCCTGACCCGAGCCTGCAGATTCTATTTCAATCAAATCGATTGGTTTTGCTCGATATTGCACCGTATGTACTGTGAAATCATTGGCTTGACCACCGAACTCAAGTATTCGAGATTGTTTTAGTTTTGGGCGCGTCAATATATAGCCTCCCCAAAAATTTCGTCCTGCATTTTCAAATGTTACACCAGAGAGATAAGCCAGCTCTCCTGACAACAAACGAACCTCTTTCATATAATCAATCATTATCGCTTTGGCGGGTGTAGCTTGAGAAGCGTTTAGGTTCGTTATACTGTTGATCACTGCTTGATCTGTAGGTGTTGCTGCAAAACTTAGGGCAGATGAACTTAAAACAAAAACCATAATACTCAATCGAACTGAAGGATAGTGAAGCATAAGATAAACTCTCAGATTTTGTGATTGATTGTGTGCTTAACGACCCCATTCCATTTTCGCCATATACGGGCGAATTTTTTTAATACGTTGGATATTGGTCTTTTCAATCTGAGTTAATTGATTTTCAACATTAGTACTGCATGGCATATACCAATTATCGTTAGCAAATTGAGAGGCAATCTCTTTATTGGCAAATGAATAACCATGACGCGCATAAATTTCATTACGCATCCAGTCCAGTTCTTCAGGAGGAATTTGTAGATCCTCATCTTTTAATAAACGTTGTGATGCAACTGGATAATCACCGACATCTTTTTGATAGCGACACTGTTGCGGTTTTAAATCAAAATATTTTGGTTTAACCTTAGCCGTTGTAGATTCCCAACTAGACTCCAACACATTCGGTTGATTCTGTTTTACAGTAAAGGTAAACACACCACTACTTGCTTTAGCGCCACTTTCTGTTGCGGTAATTTTATAGCCTTGTGAAGTTGTCTGTACTTCCCCTGAGAAATTTTGTTTATTTTTACCAAGAACACTATAGCCTTTGACCTGATTACGATCGATAGATTGGATGAAAACAGCAATTTTCTGCTCATCATATTTTCCAGACCAAGATTTTTGCAACTGTTGAATATCCAGTGCATAACTATTCTGGAAACCAATCATTCCTAATCCAACGAGTGTGATTAAACTTTTATTCATTGTTATACCTATTTGTTATGAAGATATTGGATGCATTTTCACATTGATTTTAGATTAAATTGTTTGCTTTGTGATCTACTTTAAGATAAATAAATCAGGATTCTCTGTGGTTTATTTTAAAATCTATGCCATACCCGAACATAAACATGCTGTTTCAACCTATCTTCCACTATAATTTCTCAATCACCATTCCATTATAAGCAGTGATGAACAAAACAAAAACTAACTTGGCATATTCAAGCTTGAGTCTAATTTCACTCGTGATCTATGCTTATTTATGCTATCTCATGGTCGCAATATGTCTACAATATTTCCCATGGCAAACTGATCAGCATTTTCTCTTGTTAAAGCAAGATGTAGTCAATACTCAACCTTGGCAGGCGGCTTTTAAAATCCATGTGATCAGCAGTAGTTTTGTACTCATCGCTGGATTTACACAGTTTTTCCGTGTCTTTCGCACGCGTTATCCCCGAATTCATCGCTGGAGTGGTTGGCTCTACATCATCACCATTTTGGGGCTGTCTTTACCCAGTGGCTTAATTTTAGCTTTTTCAGCGGCTGGAGGGTTATCCACACAAATCAGCTTTGTCTTATTAAGTTCACTCTGGGCGATCACCACCCTATCCGCTTTATACTTTTTATTGAAAAAGCGCTGGATTTTACACCGTGACTGGATGATCCGTAGTTTTGCACTGAGCCTTTCAGCGCTGAGCTTAAGGACATGGAAAATCGTGCTTTATGAGTTACAACCTTATTTTGATTGGTTAACCCCAATTCACATCTATCAGTTAGAATCTTGGTTAGGTTGGGTGGTCAACCTAATCCTAGCTGAAATCATTATTTTTGGTTTACATCGTCGCACAAGACAAAAAAATAAAAGCCCTAAATCAATTTAGGGCTCGCATAAAAAGTGTACAGCAATTGAATACTAAACTTATTTTTTACTCACACTATAATGGTTTAAATCTAGTTGTTTTAATTGGTTACGTAATTGTTGCAATGACCATGGCCATGCTGCAAAGTTACGACCATTTTCATCCAGATAATAAGACTTACACCCACCCGCATTAAATACAGTGGTTTTTAAATGTTTCTGCAAACGTTTATTATGCTGTGCAAGCACATCCGCTTTGATTTCAAAGCGAGTGAATTTTTGCTCACGCATTTTTAGCAAGCCATCAACAATATAGCCGACTTGTGCTTCCGCGATACCAATAAATGAATCATATACCAGAATGTTTGGACCGAGGACCAAGAACGCATTCGGTACATGTTCAATACTGGCACCCAAATATGCTTCAGGTGAACTATTTTTCCAACGCTCAGCAAGGACTTGACCATTGCTGTCATAAACTCGTTTACCAATTGGAGGATGTGAAACTTCAAAGCCTGTTCCCCAAATAATCACATCCACTTCATGACGTTCACCATTTGCTGCAACCACTGTATTTCCATCAATTTCAACCAAACCATGTGCAATCAGATTCACATTATCTTGTTGTAGTGCTGGATAATAATTGTTTGCAAACAATAAGCGCTTACATCCAATAGTAAAGTTCGGTGTCACTGCTTTACGCAAAGTTTCATCTTTAATTTGTAGTTTGAGTAATTGCTTACTTAGGAAATTAACAGGTTCCAATACTTTAGGATTACGCAATCCAAAGTTAATCCCATTTAAAATCTGTGCAATGCTATTACGCCAAGTTTGTTGAATGATTGGGAATCGAGAAATGATCCCTTTAGCCGTTTCGTTTAACTCCATATCCGCCTTGGGTAGTACCCACGGTGCTGTACGCTGGAATACGATCAGCTGTTTCGCTAAAGGTTGTACTTGTGGGATAAACTGAATTGCAGAAGCCCCTGTACCAATCACTGCAACACGCTGACCCGTTAAATCATAATCATGATTCCAACGTGCTGAATGGAACATTTCACCTTTAAAACTTTCAATTCCTTTTAATTTCGGCAAAGCAGGCTCAGTAATCGGTCCTGTCGTAAAGATCACTGTCTTTGATTGATATTGACCTTTAGAGGTTTCTAAGTGCCAAATATGTTGTGCTTCATCCCATTTGGCACTGATTAATTCATTATTAAATTCAATTTTCTCACCAAGGTCATATTTTTCCACCACCTCTTCTAAATAGCTTAGAATTTCTGGTTGCTTGGCAAATAAATGACTCCATTTATGGCTTGGTGAGAAAGAAAATGAATAAAGTGCTGAGGGTACATCACAACCGCAGCCCGGATAATTATTGTCGCGCCATGTTCCCCCCACACGACTGGCTTTTTCAAGTACCACATAATCATTATAGCCTGCTTGATTCATTTTATAAGCAGCAGCAATCCCTGAAATACCCGCACCAACCACGATGGTGTCATATACATGTACAGCATCTTTCTGCTGAGTTGTTGGAGCACTTTTCTCTGTGGGCTGTTCAAGCTTTTCAGAGGTAGACGCTATTTGAGTATCAGCTTTATTTTTAGCTTTAGACTGAGTTTGGACTTCAGCTTTAGCGGTATTTTCTTTCGCTGGCTTTGTAACAGTCTTTGCCTCGGCTTGCTTCTGAACTGACGCTTTTTCTTTAAGCTGTTTTGCTGCAAGTGACTTATCTTGTGCCATATTCGGTTGAGTCACCTGTTTAATATCTTCAACTGTAGTTTGGGTTGATTTTTGCTCTACGCTGTTCTCTTCAGGTAGCTTAGCTAAAGTTGTTTCTGTTGTCATTTTGATCTACTCGCAGCTTATTTGATGTATTTGTTAAATAATGGATATCCAATACCCAACGCTTTGGCATATAACGCGGGTGATGCACGTTTTAATATCCAAAACAGTTTTGCATCTGGCTGAGGAATGGTGTACAGCTTGCCTGCATCCAAATTATTTAAGGTTTTAACCACCACCTGATCACTGGTGGTAAATGCATGATTCATCAATAAATCATCTGCTAAACCCGCATAATGACCAGGCAAACGACCATTTTTCATAATATTTGTAGGCACTAATGTTGGACACAACACATTCACTCGAATGTTGTCACCGCGAAGTTCTGCTGAAAGAGTTTCTGACAATGCCAGCACACTGGATTTGGTCACGTTATAAGCGGTCATTTCGGGGGCTGCTGTATAACCCGCAGCTGAAGCAACATTGATAATAGCCCCATAACCTTGTTGCTTAAACTGAGGAACAAAATAGTGACAACCATGAATAACCCCCCAGAGGTTGACATGCATACACCATTGCCAATCTTCCAGTGAAACTTCATCAAACTTACCGCCCAACCCCACACCCGCATTATTAATGATCAGGCTTACAGGGTGATTCATTAATTTTTCAGCTTGTTCAGAAAGTTCTTTTACTTGCTCTTTCACACCAACATCACATTGCACAGCAAATGCTTTTGCTGACGTTCCTGATTCAATCAAACTGACAGTTTCTTTGGCTGCATCCAAATTTATGTCAGCACAAACAATTGTTCCTCCGCGTTTTGCAAGCTCCATTGCAAAACTACGTCCAATGCCACTGCCTGCGCCTGTCACAACTGCATAAGCACTGTAGCTCGGCTTAACTTTTTTAGAAAAAATTCCCATAAACTTTAAATCCATCTCTTTTAGGTTTTATGAACGCAATGCAGGATAAAACTCTTTCGTCAAATATGGCGTAAGAAGCCCTGTCTTTGGATTCAGCAGTTTCTCTTTGTAATAGTCCAGAAATTCAGATGTGTCATGATCATTTGGATGAAAATCGGGACGCAGATAATCAAAAATATGCTTAAAGCTACTGCCGTAGACCCCATCTTTTAAGCCAAAGATAAGGCGAAAATTATATGGAATTTCTTTCCAATAACGTAAGCTAATCAAGTTCTTAGGATTGCGATAGAAAGGCACTAAAAATGATGCAGCTGAAATCAGCACCAAAATTGTGATCAATGCGGGAAAGAATCCTGCAATACGCAATAAATAGTTATTGGATAATTCTTGAAACACATCGAAAGCAATATCCTTATGCTCTGACTCTTCAAGCATATGCCACATCCAAATTGCCCGTTGTTTTTCGTCTTGTGAACGGAAGAACACTTCTTCATGGTTCATCATGTATTCTGCAAGTACCGCCGTGAAATGCTCAATGCCTGCCATCAATGATAATTTCATTGGTTGTGGAAGACGCTCAAACCCATATTCAAATGCCCAGCCAGCCCAAGTACGAAAGAGTTTCACTGGCAAATCACGAATTAAATAAGCATCATTTAACTCTTCATGCATCTTTGAATGAATAGCCTCTTGACCGATCAGTGAGGTAACACGTTGCTTTAATAATGGATCGGTTATGAAATCACGATGATAACGTGCAGTATCAATTACGAGATCTTCACCACGGGTTAAAAAAATCGACAGTGATGCAAAATATGCACTTGCCAATTCTGCATCCATATAAAATCGGTGATCTACTTGCTCTGGATCAAAATCAAACTTCATATGTCGAATTGGAATAATCGGCGTTTGATTTTCCAGACTGAATGGTGCCGCAGCAAAAACTTTGGCTACGGCTTTCTTAATTGGCTTAGCGAACATAGCTGGTACTCTTTATTCATTTAATATGGCAATCCATTTCATCGTCTTAATGCTGATGACTTACAGATCGCCTTTTGAGTAAAAACTCTACTTTGATGGCTAAAAATTACGACAAGCCTTGTCAATTACCATTGGCACATGCATTCATTCGGTTTGCAAATTATGACAACCTTATATAATTGTCAGACAATCACTTTGAGAAGTTGCCTCCACTGATAAAGAATGTCCCTTAAAAACAAT
Organism: Acinetobacter sp. LipI_19; assembly: GCF_058242925.1. Lineage (NCBI taxonomy): Bacteria > Pseudomonadati > Pseudomonadota > Gammaproteobacteria > Moraxellales > Moraxellaceae > Acinetobacter > Acinetobacter sp. LipI_19. The sequence goes on along the minus strand of NZ_JBZAYK010000001.1, from coordinate 538,055 downwards.
TTTTATGAGATGCTTGGTTAGAATCACAGCTTTAAAAAAAGCTTTTCCTTCAAAAAATTGATGAAAAAGTTCAGTATTGATCTACAACATCATTTTCATATTAAATAGAATGTTGAACGCAGAGACTGAATAGAATTACACCCGTAAAGCAGGTGTAAACGCTTTAACAAAATAAGGGGTGAGTGTACCTGTTTCAGGATCAAGTAACTCTTTTTTGAAATAGTCTAAAAGCTCAGTTGTATCATGATCATTAGGATGAAAGTCTGGACGTAAATAATCAAAAATATGACCTAAACTGCTACCAAAAACACCATTATCTCGACTAAATAATAAATCCCAACTGCCCTTTGCCTCTTTCCAAAATCTTAGACTAAAGGTATTCATTGGACGTCGTAAAAATGGCAACATCAATGCGCCAGCACCTACGCCTAAACCCAAAGTAATCAGCGCAATAAAGAATCCCGAAACTCGTAATGGATAGTTTGCAGACAGCACTTGATAAGTATCATAAGCAATATCTTTATGCTCAGATTCTTCCAGCATATGCCATAACCATAAAGCACGTGTCTTTTCATCGAGAGAATGATTAAAGATGTCTTGATGAGTCATGGCATATTGAGCAAAGACAGCTGTGAAATGCTCAATCCCAGCCATCATTGAGAGCTTTAAAGGTTGTGGGAATTTTAAAAAAGTATGATTAAAAACCTGTTCTGCTAAAAACCGATACAACTGCACTGGCAAATTATTTGGAATCATAGTTTCATTGTATTCTTCATGGACTTTTGAGTGAATTGCCTCTTGCCCAATCAAACTAGTCAAACGCTGTTTTAAAACAGGATCTTGTATTTGATCACGATGATGTCGTGCAGTTTCAATCACTAACTCTTCACCATAGGTCAAAAAAATTGACAGCGCTGCAAAATAAGCACTTGCCCACTCTTTCTGCATAAAAAATTTAACATCCATTTCATCCGAGCTAAATTTAAAATTGAAGTGACGAATCGGAATATTTGCAATCTGATCTTTTAAATCAGGCAATCGGCTTGGAAAAGCTTTTGCAAACACTTTTTTGACAGGCTTAGCAAGTAACATATAGCACCCATTGGTTATTTACGGAGCAAGGATTTGACTGAAACCAGTACAAATTCACATTTCAAGTAAAAATCATATTTATGTTTGAAAAAGTAAGTCATCTTGATTCAAATACCACTGACATTTCAGGTCAATCCATTGGCAATTTATGACTATTCAATAAAGTGTCTGACAAATAAGAGAGGAGATTGCCTCTACTGATAAATAATGACCTTTGTGGATAAATCATCACTTTTGACATGCTGACATCATGATTTAAATATTAGGTATGCTGAACCAGCAAAAGAATTGAAAAGAATAGGCAGAATATTAAACTGTAGAATTCTAAATTGTTATAAAGCTACATATGACAAAATCACCACTTATATAAAATCTTGGATGTCTCAATTTGCAATAAAGCGTAACAGTTATAAACGCTGAAACAGACAGGTGACTTTGTTGATTTACGCATTGCTTAAACTATACCCGCTTCCCTTTTATTGTGATTTACAAAGAGTGAAATCATTAAGAGATACTTAGTCACCCACACAATTACATTCTCTGAATCACTAAAACCAGTCAAATGAAGATTTATCAATAAAAAGTTCATTTCAGCCTATAAAAACAACAGACATTTTCTTTTATCATGGTGTTACTGAGTCACAGTTAATCTTTGGGTCAAACTGAATCAGTGCTAAACTTAATGATGTACTCTTTAAACAGAACAAAATTAAACAATGTTCAATTTCATTTGGCGCTTTGTACAGCTTCTCCAATTGGATCAATTCAAATATCGAAAATTGACAGATGGCGAAATTCGTATTAGCCAAAGTGTATTTGGAGATTTAATTGACTACAGCCAAGTCAAGGTGATGAATCATCCTTATTTACCGTGGCAGCCTGTTGGGATTTTGATGGCGCCCAATGGCTATATTCACTTAAAAGATGCAGACTATTGTGAAGACTTTTCCTGTATGAGCTTGGGTTATCAAGCTGTTTTTATTCATGAAATGGCCCATGTTTATCAATATCAGCGTCAAGAAAATGTATTACTCAAAGGTGCTATTTTACAATCCGCACTCTATCTAAGTTTTGGTAAATACAACCCTTATCGCTACACTCTGATTCAAGGAAAACCTTATTTTGATTATAATATTGAACAACAAGGAGATATTGCGAAAGATATTTATTTAAATCGAATTGAAAATATTATTCTGAATAAAAATTCAGGCAACTCTTCTATTTAATTGCTTTTTGATGCTAATTCAAACAAATAAAGTGATGTATTTCACAAAAAATATTTAAAGCTGATCTTTCCCAATATAAAATCCAAAAAAATAATGAAAAATCACTAGTTTCTATAAAAGAAATACTCTAAATTCATGAGGTCATTGATGGTGTACTGAATAAACTTGATGAATCACTAGCTTCTGACGTTTTTTTAGTTAAAATACTCAATGTCTGAAATTTTTGCCTTGCAAGAAAATAAAGATTTTTGATGATTTTTAATGATTTTATAGTTTCGCCCTTTGGCAATTTCTGTGATATCTATATACTTATGTTGAATAACTACATTTTAAAAATCAACAATTTGTGTATAAATTACCCTATTGGAATAGGATTTGGTTTAAATGAAAAGTTTTAAAATTGCTCTCGCGCAATTCTCTCCGTTCATTGGTGATATTGAGTCAAATGTTCAGAAAATGATTGAACAAGCCAATGATGCAAAAAAACAGAATGCTGAAATTGTTGTTTTCCCTGAACTTTCTATAATCGGTTACCCTGCCGAAGATTTGCTTTTACGCCCAAGCCTAGCAAAGCGTACAGCACAAGCTTTCGAAAAACTGTCTACTGTTAAAGACATTGTGATGGTATTTGGTTTTGCCAATCTTACTGATGATGGTCAACGCTATAATGCTGCTGCAGTGATGAAAGATGGTCAAGTTTTAGGTGTTTATAACAAACAAAACCTTCCTAATTACAGCGTTTTTGATGAAAAACGTTATTTTAATGAAGGCCATCAACATCTTGTATTTGAGTATCTAGGTCATAAATTTGGTGTACTCATTTGTGAAGATGTCTGGTCTCTAAATACTGTTCAACAGCTTGCTCAACTTAATGTGGAAAGTGTTCTAGTATTGAATGCTTCCCCATATGAAGTAGGTAAACCACAACATCGTATTGAAACGTTAAAAGAATTGGCAAAACAGCTTCACCTCAATGTTGTTTATATCAACCAAGTGGGTGGTCAAGATGATCTTATTTTTGACGGAACCAGTTTTGTCATTAACCATTCAGGTGAAGTTGCGTTACAAGCACCAAGCTTTAAAGAAGATCTCTACTTTGCTGACTACCAAATAGAAAACAAAGCCTATCAAGTGGTTGAAGCTGCGCCAGCATTAAACACTATGGCTGAGATCTATCAAGCTTTGGTTTTAGCAACACGCGACTATGTACAACGCTCTGGTTTCCCTGGTGTGATTTTAGGACTATCAGGCGGTATCGACTCAGCTTTAACCTTGGCAATTGCAGTTGATGCGATTGGCGCAGATAAAGTTCAAGCCGTGATGATGCCTTTTACTTACACATCACAAATTAGTGTGGAAGATGCCACTGAACAAGCAAAACGTATGGGTGTTACTTTTGGCATTGCCGAAATTCATCCTATCGTAAATAGCTTTATGCAGACCTTGTTCCCATTCTTTGGTAACTCACCTGCGGATACAACTGAAGAAAATCTTCAAGCACGTGCACGTGGTACATTGCTTATGGGCTTGTCCAATAAGTTTGGTAACCTTGTGCTTGCAACAGGCAATAAGTCTGAGCTTTCTGTAGGTTACTGCACACTGTATGGCGATATGGTAGGTGGTTTTGCTGTACTCAAAGATGTTTATAAAACTATTGTTTTTGAATTGGCTAAGTACCGTAACAGTATTTCTGAAACGCCTGTAATTCCTGAACGGGTTATTTCTCGTCCACCATCAGCAGAACTTCGTCCTGATCAAAAAGACCAAGACTCTTTACCTGCTTATGATGTACTTGATGCCATTCTATATGCATATATTGAGGAAGAACAAAGCCAAGAAGACATCATTGCCAAAGGTTTTGAACGTGCAATCGTGGAAAAAGTCATTCAGCTTGTTGACCGTAATGAATACAAACGTCGTCAAGGTTCAATTGGACCGCGTATCAGCTCACGTGCATTTAGCCGTGAACGCCGTTATCCGATTGTGAATGGCTGGAAAGCAGGTGTATAAGCCTCGTGAATGTGAATAATTCACCACCACCTTCGAGCTTTGCTCAGGAACTTGCTCAAGCACTCTTGCTTGAGCAAGTTCGCTTTATAAAAAAACAACTCTTAGATCAAAAAAATCCGCAATTTATTCAAAATTTTATTTCTCAAACCTATCAGAATGCAGACAAAATTCTTTTAAAAAATGTGATTCAACTTGAGCAACTGCAGTCTGTAGTGCAAAAATATGCTTTTGAATTGAATTTAGGCTCTGACATTCTTGAATTTATTGGTGTCGTCGCTCAAAAAATTCATCAATATGCCATTCATAGCCAAACCATTTTCAATGATCTACTCTCAGATGAATCTTTTGAACTGTGGCTGTTTAAAATATTAGAATTAGAACAATTAAGGGACTATATTCAAGAAAACTTACAACACAACCCGCAAATTCAACAGGTTAGCCTACAGCTTGCCAATCAGATTTTAGAAAACAATACCCCTTGGCTCAATCAGCTACGTCAATATACAGTTAAACATAACCGCATTGGCGCTAAAGTCATCAGCTTTATTCAAGATCAGCAACACAATATTGAGCTTAAGTTAGAACAGCAACTCGCTACAGCAATACGTAGCCAACTCAGCAATATCATTCTACTGCCTAATGAAGACCTAGCAGATATCGCTACACATGTTTGGAATGAAGTTAAGCAACGCACATTAAAAGAGGCTTTCTCTCAACTTCAATCCATTGATTTTGAAGAATTCTTTATTCTTGTCTATGAAACTTGGAAAGAATTACGTCAAACAGAATATATGCAACAGGTCATTTTAAATGTTGTCGAAGCATTTTATGAATACTTTGGGGAATATAGCTTACAAGAATTACTACACTCAGTTGGCTTAGATCAAAACGATTTATTTATCGAAGCAGATCGCTTTATTCCGCATACACTAGGTGCTTTGGACCAACATGGCTTATTGGATGAGATTATTCAATCCTTGATTGCACCATTCTACCTTGACACGCAAACACAAAGATTTATAGAAAATTATTTAGCAGAAAAAGCTTAATCAAACATTCAACTGGATTTTCTCAATGTTCTAAATATTTATTAATTTTTATCTACTTATCTTTTGATGATGCAAAAAAAGAGACCATGCAGTGAGCATGGTCTATAAAAATGGTGGCTATGACGGGACTTGAACCTGTGACCCCCGCATTATGAGTGCGGTGCTCTAACCAACTGAGCTACATAGCCATAAACTGTGTGCGCATTATCTAAACTTATCTACCCTACGTCAAGCCTAGAAACGCAGCAATGATCATACTTTAAGCAATTGATATTTAAATGTTTAAAATTAATACATATTTATGTTTTTATCGAAAAAAAAGCTTAATAAGCAGCATATATAAGTAAGGAATTAAGCTTGCCATTCTATAGTAAACCACCTAATTATTCATACAAATGAGATGATGATCCTATCATGAGGCGACATGGACGTCTCCGTTGGGCGGGGGTACAGGACGTACCCCTCGCCCAACATGAGCAAAAACAAAGCATAGCTGTGCTTACAGCGCAATGTTTGGCATCTACTACTAAAAGTGAGGCATCGTCTACGTAAAGGTTATTTAAACTTTGAGTGTAAGGTGTGGCATTGCACGCTTTTTTATAATCAAAAAAATCATTCTCTATGCAATTGATTTAATTTAAAATATTAATTAAGAAAAACTATATTTTTGTATCTGAGTTTTTGACTGATTGACTGTACTTGTTTATCTCTAAAAATCCATAGCAAAAATAGAGAGTGGCTTACCACTCTCTATTTGCAACAAGTTCTTCCATTTCAATATCGAGATACCCTTGGTCTTGTACCACCATCATCATTGCCTCAGCAATATAATCAGCCGCAGTACCATCCAAAGAAGAATCAAGATCCTCAAACTGTGGCTTCATTTCATTAATTTCAATCACAGTCAGTTTTGCCATAGAATAAATTTCTGCATCACTAAAGCTGGTTTTTGCCACTTTTTTAGCAAAATTTTCAATAAGTTGCTTAACCTCAGCAACTAGAATATCTGGATAATATTCATCATCGAACATTGGGAGAAGTAGATCGTTAAACATTGCAACCTAAAATAAAACAGCAATTCACGCGCTTATATAACACAAACCATACAATTCACCAAATTGATTGAGCAATTTAACTGATTAATTCTTCAGATGTAGATAATCTAAATTTTAAAAAAGATCAAACAATATCAGGGGCTATTGACTATTCATCATTAAATTGCAGAGCGCATGGCTTGCCATACTTTAATTGCATCCGACATCGCTTTTACATCATGTGCACGCACCATACACGCGCCCTGTTGAATGCTGAGCAAGTGTGCAGCAACACTACCCACAGCACGATGACTTGCATCTGCACCATCTAGAGCTTCACCGATAAAGCGCTTACGTGATAAGGCTGATAAAATTGGATAGCCCATTTTGTTCAATTGATAAAACTCATTAAGAAGCTTTAAATTTTGTTGCGCATTTTTAGCAAAACCAAAACCAGGATCTATCATAATATTTTTGGGGTGAATTCCTGCCTGTAGTGCATCATCTACTCGTTGCTGTAATTCAGCAATTACCTCTAGAGTAACATTTTCATACTGATCAAGATGATTCATTGTGGTTGGCTCGCCTCGCATATGCATAATAATCACAGGGATATTGAGCTCTGCAGCAGTCTCTAAGGCATGTGGACGAGTTAAGGCACGGACATCATTCCAAATATGCGCACCAGCCTTAACCGCCTCACAAATCACTTCTGGTTGTGAGGTATCTATTGAAATAATGACATCCAATTTAGCTAATTCAGCAACCACAGGAACGACACGACGTATTTCTTCAGCAATCTCAACTGAAGAGGCACCAGGACGTGTAGATTCCCCTCCAACATCAATTACTGTCGCACCGTCAGCAATCATTTGCTTGGCATAAGCAACAGCTTGATCTTTTTGATCATGTTTCCCACCATCGCTAAATGAATCTGGAGTGACATTCAGTATGCCCATGACATGTGCTTGCGATAAATCCAGACTCAAACGCCCACATTGCAAAATTTGCTTAGGTAGTGGCATCAGTTGCATGTCAATTCTCCGTATTCAATTCAGGCTAGTTTAACAATTCAAATCAATAACACAGTGATTTTTATCTGTGAATTTTTTTGTATAAAAAAAGAGCCTCGATTGAGGCTCTTGTTTATTTACTGACTGATCAGGTCGCTGGCAATGGTGGTGGCGTTGATGGACCATCTGTAGGTGTTACATCAAGCACTGGATTTTCCGCAACATAAACCTTAGGTGGCTGAGGAGGACGACCTTCCATGATGTCACGGATCTGATCACGATCAATCGTTTCCCATTCCATCAAAGCTTTTACCATTGCATGTGCAATATCTTTGTTATTTTCAAGGATATCACGTGCAACACGATACTGTTCATCTAGGATACGACGTACTTCTTGGTCAACTTGCTGTTGCGTTGCTTCAGAAATTGTACGGCTACCGACATTTCCGAAGAAACCATTTTGGTTTTCATCTTCATAGACCATCACGCCCATTTTGTCTGACATACCGTACTTGGTCACCATTGCGCGTGCCATTTTGGTTGCACGTTCAAAGTCGTTAGACGCACCCGTTGACATTTGATCAATGAAAACTTCTTCTGCAATACGACCACCAAATAAGATTGAAAGTTCATTCAACATCTTAGACTTGTAATGGCTGGTTTGATCATGTTCTGGCAATTGCCAAGTTACACCCAAAGCCCAACCACGTGGCATAATTGTTACTTTATGCACAGGGTCAGTCCCTGGAAGAATTTCTGCAACAATGGCATGACCTGCTTCATGATAAGCAGTTGCACGACGTTCCTCTTCACGGATCACCATCGACTTACGCTCAGGACCCATGTAGATCTTATCTTTTGCATCTTCAAAGTCATGCATATCGACGGTGTTCTTGTTACGACGAGCAGCAAATAATGCAGCTTCATTGACAAGATTCGCCAATTGCGCACCAGAGAAACCAGGTGTACCACGTGCCAATACCTTAAGATCAACACCAGTTACCGAAGGAAGTTTCTTTAAATGCACAGCCAAGATCTGTTCACGACCTTTAATATCTGGCAGCCCCACCATCACTTGACGGTCGAAACGCCCCGGACGAAGTAATGCTTTATCTAGTACATCCGCACGGTTTGTTGCCGCAATGACGATAATTCCTTCATTACCTTCAAAACCATCCATTTCAACAAGCATTTGGTTTAGTGTTTGTTCACGTTCATCATGACCACCACCTGTACCTGAACCACGATGACGACCGACTGCATCAATCTCATCAATAAAGATGATACATGGTGCATGGCGTTTCGCCTGTTCGAACATGTCACGCACACGAGATGCACCAACACCAACGAACATTTCAACGAAGTCAGAACCTGAAATACTAAAGAATGGAACTTTGGCTTCACCAGCAATCGCTTTTGCAAGTAAAGTTTTACCTGTACCTGGAGGACCAACCATCAATACGCCTTTAGGAATCGTTGCCCCTAAGCGTTTGAATTTTGCGGGGTCTTTCAAGAAATCAACGATTTCTACAACTTCTTGTTTTGCTTCATCACAACCAGCAACATCGGTAAAGGTCACTTTGATTTGGTCTTCTGAAAGCATTTTCGCTTTAGATTTACCAAAACTCATTGGTCCATTTTTACCACCTGCACCACCACCCATGTTACGCATAAAGAACATGAACAATAAAATAATTAAAAGCACAGGAAAGCTTGCGATGAGAAGTTGCATCAATAAACCTTGACGTTGAGGTGCAGTACCTTCAACAACAACGTTATTTTTGATGAGTGTAGGCATCAATTCAGGATCTTGAACTGCTGGGCGAATACTTTCAAAGTTCGAACCGTTCTTTTTTTCGCCGCTTATTCTTTCACCATCAATTGTGACTTTACTAATTTGACCAGCATTCACCGCTGTGACGAATTCTGAATAATTCATCGCAGAAGGCTTACTGCGGTCACTGAGATTGCTGAAAATTAAGATCAGCACACCCAGTATGACCAGCCACAATACGGCATTTTTGAAGTAATCGCTCAAAGCTTTATTCCCATATATAACTATTTTGATCAGGCTCAATCTTGCTTGATCGTAACAAAAAGCGAGTAATGAATTTCGCAATAAAGGTTAAAAAGGTACAAAATGCACAATTTTTAACAACTTGGCAAGTATTTGTTGGCAATTCATTACGAAGAATGAACATACCTTAAAACCACCACCTATTGCGAAACTTTTTTACGGCCCTGTCCAATTAAAAAAACTTCTTTTGAACGTGCACGTGAAGCAGCTGGTTTTGCTGTTTTTAACACATCAAAACTATCCACGACTTGCTTTCGGAACTCATCAAAACCAGTTCCTTGGAAAACTTTAACTAAAAACTGCCCTTTTGGTCCAAGAACCTTGTTGGCAAAATCTAACGCAAGTTCACACAAGTAAATCTGGCGAGGTTGATCTACAGCCCTATTACCTGATGTATTGGGGGCCATATCTGAAATTACAACGTCTACAGTGCGTCCATTTAAAATATTTAACAATTTTTCGAAAACTTCTTCTTCTCTAAAATCACCTTGTAAGAAGGTAACATCAGGCAAAGCATCCATTTCCAAAATATCTGAAGCAATCACTAAACCTTTATCACCAACTAGTTTACCAGCGATTTGCGACCAACTTCCTGGCGCAGCACCCAAGTCAACCACGGTCATACCTGGTTTAATCATTTTGTGTTTTTCTTGAATTTCAAGAAGTTTATATGCAGCGCGAGCTCGGTAACCTTCTTTTTGTGCTTTTTTCACAAAAGGGTCATCTAAATGCTCTCTCATCCACGCACGACTACTTTTGGATAACTTCTGGTTGGTAATGCGTGTAGCCATAACTCTCTTGATCTAAACCGATAACTAACTTCTGATTGTACGTGAAAAAAAATCTCATTGCAGTATTCATATTGATTTAAATCGACAGATATTGATATGTTTTTTTGAATAAGCTTCATCGATTATTTCTACAGAATTTACAGCGTAGTGATATGGCTTTTGTTATACTAAGTCGTTTCTAAAATTAGGTTATCTTTATATGGCGGCTCTATCTATCCAAGAACGTAAACGTTTACGTCAAATCGGCCATGCGTTAAATCCTGTTGTAATGCTTGGCGATAAAGGCTTGACTGAAAGTGTCGTTGAAGAATTAAATCGTGCTTTAAATGATCACGAGTTAATTAAAGTCAAGGTTACTGGTGAAGACCGCGAAGCACGTGCTGCAACGATTACTGAAATTGCAAATGTTACTGGTGCTGAAGTTGTTCAAACAATTGGTAAAATTGCATTGCTTTATAAAAAAGCTGCGAAACAAAATCCAAAATTGTCTAATTTAGTTCGCCACGCTCATCTTTCAAATTAAGATTTATTTTCATGGCAAGTTTCGAACTGAATGCATTTGATCGTCGTTTTCAAAGTATCTCCCTAGTTGGTGCGATTGAACAAATTAGCCCGTATACGCTCAATGTCGGTTATTGGTTAAGAGATCCCAATCAATTCATAATTTATCCTGAACTGGTTACAGCAAATCCGCGTCAGGATTTGCTTTGGGAAAATACCTGTTTTGAGATTTTTATAGGTGTGCAAGGCGAAGATTATTATCGTGAAATTAATCTATCCCCTTCTCAAGCTTGGCAAGCTTATCAATTTGAAGAATATCGTTATCCTGAAAATATGCCACCAGTCGCTGCTTATGACATTGAATTAAATCAGTTAAAGCGCACACATTATGGATTAAATGTCAGCATAGATCTTAGCGAGTTTATGCTTGCCAATAAATTAAAATGGTCAGACTTATTTTTGGGTTTAAGCGCTGTTTTAAATACCACGCAAGGTCAACATTTCTTTGCCATGCAACACAGTGGCCAACAGGCCGACTTTCACAATAAACGTGATTGGTTACATACATTTTAGACTACAATTATGTAAACTGAGCTTGAAAATAAAAAAAGTGAGGCTAGTTGCCTCACTTTTTTATTGCCATTTTTCTTAAAAATAGCTTTTCTTAAAACATAAGCCTTACATATCTTATTGTTTTGTCGTTACTTTATTCCAAACTTCTAAAGTGTGATCTTTAGAACGCTTTAAAGTTTCAGTTAACTGAACTTTATGTTTGCTCGAAATTTGTGAAACGTCTTCACGAATTTCTTTACCAACTTCAGTTAACTCTTTCACTAAAATGCTTAATTCTGATTTTAAGAAATCAGCCAATTCAGCCAAATCTTTTTGTGAAGTGGAAAATTGTGATTTGATCACATCAAGACGTTGCACCAAATCTTGTTTAAAGTTTTGTACTTGATCTTGAACTTGCTCAGTTAATTGCTCTGACTCTGCTTCAAGCTTAGTTTTAGTTTCTGTAACAGCTTCAGCAACTTTCTGCTGCGCTTCTTTACCTAACTTCTCTAAGTTCTCTGTAGTTTCAGTTACAACTTCTTTCAAAGCTGCGGTGTCTTTGGTTACTTTCTCTGTAACACTTTCTTTAGATATTGTCATATTGATTCCCCCTGGAATGTGAGTCAATAAGATACATTGAAAAGATAAATTTTAGATTTTGATTTGTCTAACAATAATTAAATACTTACAATTTCAAATATTTCACTTTAAAAGCAGAATTAATGATAAATAGCAAGGTATTTATCTTAGATTATCCCTCGAAATAAAATAGACTTTCGAGGGGCTCATGCGTATAATGCGCTGTTAAGTTACAAGCGAGCAGACAAGAGGAGGGTAGGATTTAGTAAGCCTTCCTTTTTTTTCGTCTACTCGCTTTTTTACAGCCCTATTTTTGTGGTTTTAGTTCAGGAGCTATGGTTTGAGCACCCCCGCCATTTTAGCCCTTGCTGACGGTACTGTTTTTAAAGGTACATCGATCGGCGCTACGGGAAGTACGACTGGTGAAGTCGTTTTTAACACTGCCATGACTGGTTATCAAGAAATTTTGACCGACCCTAGTTATGCACAGCAACTTGTAACTTTAACTTATCCTCATATCGGTAATACTGGTTGTAATGAAGAAGACGCTGAATCAGGTCGAATTCATAAAGTTTGGGCGAATGGTTTAATCATTCGTGACCTACCGTTATTACACAGCAATTTCCGAGCTACTCAGTCTCTTGGCGAATATTTACAACAACATAATGTCGTTGCCATTGCAGATATTGATACTCGTAAATTGACACGTATTTTACGTGACAAAGGCGCACAAAACGGATGCATTCTTGCCGGCGATAATATTACTGAAGAAGAAGCTATTGCAAAAGCACGTGCCTTTGGTGGTCTAGATGGTTTAGACCTTGCGAAAGAATGTTGTGACCCACAAGGTTTTGAATGGACTGAAGGCTCATGGACACTGGGCCAAGGCTTTTCTCAACCTGAAACAAAGTTTCATGTTGTTGCATACGATTACGGTGTCAAAACCAACATCTTACGTATGCTTGCCGACCGTGGGTGTAAATTAACTGTTGTTCCTGCACAAACACCTGCTGAAAAAGTATTGGCGTTAAATCCAGATGGCGTATTTTTGTCAAATGGACCTGGCGATCCAGCAGCATGTGATTATGCAATTGCGGCAGTAAAAACCATTGTTGAAACTACAAACCTACCTGTTTTCGGTATTTGTTTGGGTCATCAAATTCTAGCTTTAGCTTCTGGCGCTAGAACTGTGAAAATGCCACATGGTCACCACGGTGCAAACCATCCTGTACAGAACCTTGAAAATGGTACAGTGATGATTACTTCTCAAAACCATGGCTTCGCTGTAGATGCAGAAACTTTACCTGCAAACCTCAAAGCTACGCATAAATCTTTGTTCGATCAAACCTTACAAGGTATTCATCGTACAGATAAACCTGCGTTTAGCTTCCAAGGTCACCCTGAAGCAAGCCCTGGTCCACATGACTGTGCCCCATTGTTCGATCATTTCATCGAACTTATTGAAGCATCTAAGAAGTAATTAAGGAAGCGATCATGGCTAAACGTACAGACATTAAAAGCATCTTAATTATTGGTGCGGGTCCGATTGTCATCGGGCAAGCATGTGAGTTCGATTACTCAGGTGCGCAAGCATGTAAAGCCCTTCGTGAAGAAGGCTACCGTGTTATTTTGGTGAACTCTAACCCAGCCACCATTATGACTGACCCGACTATGGCAGATGCAACGTATATCGAACCGATTACGTGGCAAACTGTTGCACAAATCATTGAGAAAGAACGCCCAGATGCGGTTCTTCCAACAATGGGTGGTCAAACGGCATTAAACTGTGCATTGGCACTAGATGCCAACGGTATTTTAGAAAAATACAATGTTGAATTGATTGGTGCGACCAAAGAAGCCATCGAAAAAGCGGAAGATCGCAAACTTTTCGATATCGCAATGCGCAAAATTGGTTTGGAATGCCCACGTGCTGATGTTGCAGAAAGTATGGAACATGCGCTTGAAATTCAAGCCCGTTTCGGCTTCCCTGTGATTATCCGCCCATCATTTACGATGGGTGGTTCAGGTGGTGGTATCGCCTATAACAAAGAAGAATTCATTGAAATCTGTGAACGCGGTTTTGATCTTTCTCCAACCAAACAATTATTGATTGATGAATCATTAATTGGCTGGAAAGAATATGAAATGGAAGTTGTTCGTGACAAAAACGACAACTGTATCATTGTATGTACCATTGAAAACTTCGATCCAATGGGTGTGCATACCGGTGACTCCATTACTGTTGCACCTGCACAGACACTAACAGATAAAGAGTTCCAATTACTGCGTAATGCTTCTTTAGCGGTGCTACGTGAAATTGGTGTAGAGACAGGCGGATCAAACGTTCAGTTCGGTATCAACCCGAAAGATGGTCGTATGGTTGTGATCGAGATGAACCCTCGTGTATCTCGTTCTTCTGCGCTTGCGTCTAAAGCAACAGGTTTCCCTATTGCCAAAATTGCAGCAAAACTTGCAGTGGGCTATACCCTTGATGAATTGAAAAATGACATCACTGGTGGAACAACGCCTGCATCGTTTGAACCTGCAATCGACTATGTTGTAACCAAGATTCCTCGCTTTAACTTCGAGAAATTCCCACAAGCTGATGCAACACTCACGACACAGATGAAATCTGTGGGTGAAGTCATGGCAATTGGTCGTAACTTCCAAGAATCTGTACAAAAGGCACTTCGTGGTCTTGAAGTCGGTGCTTGTGGTTTTGATGAGAAAATTGCAGTGGGTACTGAAGGCGCGAAAGATAAAATCTTGGTCGAGCTTAAAGTGCCAGGTCCTGAGCGTATTTGGTATGTTGCTGACGCATTCCGTCATGGCTTCACATTAGATGAAGTATTTGCTGCAACCAATATCGATCGTTGGTTCTTGATTCAAATCCAAGACATCATTCAGTCTGAAGAGCAAATCAAAACTTTAGGTTTTGGTGATTTGAACGCTGACAATATCCGTGCATTTAAACGTAAAGGTTTATCTGATTTACGTATTGCTGACTTGATGGGCATTTCGCAAAAACAATTCCGTAAGCACCGTTGGAACTTGGGTGTATACCCTGTTTACAAACGTGTAGATACCTGTGCAGCTGAGTTCGAGTCAGATACTGCTTACATGTACTCAACTTATGATGACGAGTGTGAAGCGAATCCGTCTAACCGTGACAAGATCATGGTGATCGGTGGTGGTCCTAACCGTATTGGTCAAGGGATCGAGTTCGATTATTGCTGTGTTCACGCTGCCCTTGCAATGCGTGAAGATGGTTATGAAACCATTATGGTTAACTGTAACCCTGAAACGGTTTCAACTGACTATGACACATCTGATCGTTTGTACTTTGAACCGATCACTTTAGAAGACGTTTTAGAAATCGTACGTACAGAAAAACCAAAAGGTATTATCGTACAGTACGGCGGTCAAACACCTTTGAAATTGGCTCGTGCTTTAGAAGAAGCAGGTGCACCAATTATCGGTACGTCTCCAGATGCGATTGACCGTGCAGAAGATCGTGAACGTTTCCAACAGATGATTCAACGTTTGAATCTTCGTCAACCAAGCAACAGCATTGTTAAATCTGCTGAAGAAGGTATGGCTGAAGCATCTAAAGTGGGTTATCCGTTGGTTGTACGTCCATCTTATGTCCTTGGTGGTCGTGCGATGGAAATCGTATACAACGACGACGAACTTAAACGTTACTTGCGTGATGCTGTACAAGCGTCTAACGAAGCACCTGTACTGCTTGACCATTTCCTTGATGATGCAACAGAAGTCGATGTTGACTGTGTATCTGACGGCAAAGATGTGGTGATCGGCGGTATTATGCAGCATATCGAACAAGCGGGTATTCACTCTGGTGACTCAGCATGTTCAATTCCGCCTTACTCTCTTTCTGCAGAGATTCAGGATGAAATGCGTCGTCAAACCGTTGCTATGGCGAAAGAGCTTGGTGTGATTGGCTTGATGAACGTACAGTTTGCTGTTAAAGGCAATGACGTTTATATTCTTGAAGTGAACCCACGTGCGTCTCGTACAGTACCGTTCGTTTCTAAATGTATCGGCGAATCATTAGCAAAAGTTGCAGCACGTTGTATGGCGGGTCAATCTTTAGAATCGCAAGGATTCACACAAGAGATTATCCCAACGCATTTTGCTGTAAAAGAAGCAGTATTCCCGTTCAACAAATTCCCAGGTGTAGACCCGATCCTTGGACCAGAAATGAAATCTACTGGTGAAGTGATGGGTGTTGGTACAACTTTTGGTGAAGCTTTCTATAAAGCTGTGTTAGGCTCTAACGATCGCTTACCAGGTAAACCAACTGATGGTGAAGTGAAGCACGTATTTATTTCAGTACGTCATTCAGATAAGCCTCGTGCCGCGGGTATTGCGAAACAATTGGTTGATTTAGGCTTCAAAATTATCGCAACTGGCGGTACTTATGATGTCATTAAAGAGGCTGGTATTGAATGTGAACGTGTGAATAAAGTAACTGAAGGTCGTCCAAATATTGTCGACCGCTTGAAAAATGGCGAGATTCACCTCATTATCAATACTACTGAAGGTAAACAAGCTCAGCAGGATTCATTCTCAATCCGTCGCTCTGCTCTTCAAGGTAAAGTGTATTACACAACTACCTTGAATGGTGCTGATGCTGTATGCCAAGCTTTAGCAATTAAATTGCCAATGGATGTATATCGCTTGCAAGATTTGCAAACACTAGGTTAATTCGTTTCCGATAAGTCCCGCCATCTTATCGGTGGCGGGCTTTTTTCATTTTATAAACCTGTATTTTTTAAATACTGAACTGAGGGACAACAATGCAACGTTATCCTATGACTCCTGAAGGCAAGGTAGCCTTAGAGAAAGAATTGCAACAGCTCAAATCTGTTGATCGTCCACGTATTATTGCAGCAATTGCAGAAGCACGTGAACATGGGGATTTAAAAGAAAACGCAGAATACCATGCAGCGCGCGAACAACAAGGTTTTTGTGAAGGTCGTATTCAAGACATCGAAGGTAAACTTGGTGCTTGCCAAGTTATTGATGTTAAGGAACTTGAGCAAACTGGTCGTGTGGTTTTTGGTGTGACGGTAACCATTGAGAATTTGGATACTGAAGAAAAGAAAACCTATAAGATTGTAGGTGATGATGAAGCTGACTTTAAGATCAATAAGATCTCAGTGAACTCGCCTATTGCGCGTGGTCTTCTTGGCAAGAATGAAGGTGACGAAGCTAAAATCACTACACCACAAGGTGAAGTGGAATATGAAGTGGTGAGTGTTGAATATATTTAACACATACTAGGGCTGATGATTCAGCCCTTTTTATTGAGCTAAAAATATAAAATGAATAACAAAAAACTAATCGCTTTTATATTCAACCATCAGTTATTGACTAAGACAAAACGACTCAAAATATTTTTGTCAAAGCCTAAGACACAAAAATACAATTTCAATAATTAATATTCTTAATAAAATCAAAAAAATGTAGAAATAAATTATTCAATTATAAAAAGCTTGCAATGCCACACATTACATTTAAAGTCTAAATAGCTTTGTTTAGGCAAAGGGTACATCCTGTACCCCTGCATTCCCAAACATCAAGGGCAACATCCATGTCGCCCCACAGTAGGATAATCATCTAGAATTCAAAAATACAAAAACTTATTCATAGCCGAAAATTCTCAAGTTCATACAAAAACATAAGCTTCATTGATGATCAATGACAGGATGCAAATCATTTGTATATACAATTAGAAGGTTTAGCTATATAGATAAAAAGTTTAAAAACATTCACATCAGAACAATCCTGCATTCACATAGAAATTAACACTGATCACGTATCTATTTAATAAATATCAAACATCATCCATACATTTCTCAAATCTTGCTCCAAGCAAAATATGATGCATCCGCCATACGAATTCGAAGAAAACTAGCATTTATCACCAACCGCTCAAAGTAAATTGCCATTGTTAAATATTTTCGATGCATTACATTGAGGAAAAATTAAAATTCATTGAGAACGAGAATGAAAGCAGGACGAGCAAGTAAAACTGCTGAAGCAGCGGCAGCAATTAGAGCCAATCATCATTTAAATGCCAACGATCCAGTATTCTCTGACCCTTATGCATTTGAAATGACCAATTCACAATGGCGTTTACTTTTAAATAATGCTCTTCTACGTAAAGCGTTAAACTCCAATTTAATGAATCAAACTTTTGGTAAATTGACAGGCCAAGTGGTTGGACGTTCTCGCTATACAGAAGATCTTTTAAAACAAGCGATTGAACATGATCATATTCAACAATATGTATTGGTTGGCGCTGGTCTAGACTCTTTTGTATTACGCTTGGCCCAGCAATACCCCCAACTCAAAATATTTGAAATTGATCATCCTGATACACAAAGAACCAAATTAGAAAAATTAAAAAAGCTTAGTAATACAGGTGAGCTCCCAAGCAATGTGGAATTTGTTGGCATTGATTTTGAAAAAGAAAAACTGTCTGATGCTTTGGCGCGTAGTGGATTTCAAAACACCCAAGCCACATTTTTTTCATGGCTGGGCACAACCCATTATTTAACCCCACAAGCAACCCTAGCAACCTTACACAACATTGCATCCTTTACTGGCAAAAATAGCCAAGTTGTGATGGATTATTCGATTGATTATAAAGTCTTACAAGGTATTGAGCGTTTGGGTAGCTTCGCAGTGTCACAGTTTACCCGTTTCTTAAAAGAGCCTTTGATTGGTGCGTTTGCTTCGCAAGCATTGCATCATGCAGTTGAAATGATGGGTTATCAGGTGGTTGAAGATTTATCAGGTAAAGACATTACCCATCGTTACTTTAACCATCGTGCTGATCATATTCGTCATACCCATGCCACGCATTTGATCCATTTAAAAATAGGTTAATACTTGAATACCAGCCAAGGAATAGCTGAAGAATTGATGTTTTAACCCAATACACTGAATATTTTTTAATTGCTGATCAAGATCTAAGTTCAATCTAAGGTTACAATGCGCGCTCTAGCCCTTGCACTTAAGCTTTTGTACTCCCATGACTGACGCTATTCACTCCCCCGTAAAACACTGGTGCGAATTTGAGTTTATTTCTAAAACTGTGAAAAATCCCAATATTCATATTAAAGGAAATTAATCTTATTATTCGGCATATTGGGATCAGGGATTTGAACGTTGCGTGGTGCGTTATTTGCATGATAAGCCGTCAACTGTAGAGAAACCAATTGACCAATTATATATTGGTAACTTTGTTTGTTTTGGGGCGGAATGTGTGGTCATGATGGGTGGCAATCAATTACATCGCTCTGACTGGATCTCTACATTTCCTTTTGATACCCGTAGCTTTTTACCCGCTGGGGATACAGTGATTGGCGATGGCTGTTGGATTGGCAGTCGTGCCATGATTATGCAAGGGGTAACGCTAGGTGAAGGTGCCATCGTTGCTACAGGTGCAGTCGTCACTCAAGACGTGCCAGCGTATGCAATTGTCGGTGGTGTACCGGCAAAACTCATTAAATATCGGTTTTCTCAGGATCAGACTGAAAAATTACAATCAGTTAAATTGTATGATTTAGATGAGAAGCAGGTTTTAAAAATTCGTGAACAATTACAAAGCGATGATATCAATCAATTGATTGATTTTTTAAAAGCAGCAGAATAATACCCTCGGTATAGGTTAATAATCACACAAAAAGCAAAAAGGGCTAAATATCAATTTAGCCCTTTTGCAAAGATTAAAATCTTTTGCTACACATCAGAATTTAACACAACATTTTGTTGTGCATTTTTTAACTTTCGTTGTTTCAGATAATAAGCAAGCATCAAACAAAGAATCCATGCTGGAATCATCATTACCGCAATACGCATATTCTCGGTGAATGACATTACCACCAGAATACCCAACATAAAGATAATGCAAAGATAATTACTGAATGGATAAGCAATACTTGGAAACTTGGTGGTCTGCCCTTGTGTTTGCATGGCTTTACGGAACTTTAAATGAGTCCATGAAATAACCACCCAGTTAATCACAATTGCAGCAACCACCAACATCATCAATAAACCAAATGCTTTTTCTGGAAATGCATAATTGAGTAGTACACATAAAACCGTAACAAAAGCTGAAACATAAACCGCATTGGTTGGAATACCACGCTTATTAATATGCTTAAGGAACTTCGGTGCATTACCCTGTTGTGCTAAACCAAGTAACATTCGACTACTACAATAACTGGTCCCGTTATACACCGAAACAGCTGCGGTAAGAATGACAAAATTCAGTAAGGTCGCAACACCATGACTATCCAGTGAAGCAAATACCATTACAAATGGGCTACCACCTTCTGCCATTTGGTTCCATGGAAAAAGTGCAAATAAGATAAACAGTGTTGCAATATAGAAAATCAAAATACGATAAATAATTTGATTGACTGCTTTAGGCAAAGTTTTATCAGGATCACGCGCTTCTGCTGCAGTAATACCAAATAGCTCAATCCCACCAAAGGCAAAAATAATCACAGCCATTGCCATGACTAAACCTTCCACACCAAATGGGAAAAACCCACCCAATGCCCAAAGGTTACTAATGCTTGCCTGTGGCCCTGCTGTACCTGTTGCAAGTAGATAGGAACCAAAGCCGATCATGGCTAGGATTGCCAAAATTTTGACGATAGAGAACCAAAATTCCATTTCACCAAAAAATTTTACATGCAATAAGTTGATACCGTTGATTAAAACAAAAAACACCAATGCTGAAATCCAAGTTGGGATTTCAGGCCACCAATATTGAATATAAAGACCAATTGCGCTCAGCTCTGCCATACAGACCAAAACATTGAGTACCCAATAATTCCAGCCAGACATAAAACCTGCAAATGAGCCCCAGTATTTGTAGGCAAAGTGACTAAATGAACCACTGACTGGTTCTTGCACCACCATTTCACCTAACTGTCGCATCATTAAAAACGCAATAAATCCAGCAATCGCATAACCGAGTATGACTGAAGGACCTGCAAGCTTAATCGATTGCGAGATACCCAGAAACAATCCTGTACCAATTGCACCACCTAGCGCGATAAGCTGGATGTGCCGATTGCTTAAACCATGTTTCAGGTTTCCTTGCTCATGTTTTGACATATGATTATTCTCATCCTTGTCTCGTAATTTTTGTATTCAAAATTACGTATATCATAAGTTAATCAAAAATGCCTATATCTAATCGAAAAATAATTGATTTACTTTTCTCATAACCGCGCATATAAGCAGAAAATTCAACAAATAACAATTATTATGAATTATGTAATTAAATTATGTATTGCGTAATTAAATATTTTCAGTATGATAGAAATCATAAGACACTGACAGCTTGCTTGAGTCATTTGAATAAGGCATTTAAATAAATCTATATTCATTTGTTTTTCAAATACTTAAGAAAAATATCAAAGATTTTGATCTTCTCTAACAAAATTAAAGACAAGGAAAGCAAATCATGAGCTCACATTTAACTTGTTTTCTTGAAATTGACTCACAATCAGATTTCACCATACATAATTTGCCCTACGGTATTTTTAGTGAAACACCCCAAGGCACAAAACGAGTGGGTGTTGCCATTGGAGATTGGGTCATAGACCTTGCCCACTTAGAGGCACATGGACTATTAGCGATCAATGGACATCAAGATTGTTTTAATCAAGCGACACTGAATAAATTTATAGAAACGGGTAAACACAACTGGCAAAAGGTTCGTACTACATTACAAAGTCTACTCTCTGCTGAAAATCCAACACTTCGTGATGATGTGGTTTTACGCCAAAACGCATTATTTAAGCAAAATACAGTCACTTTGCACTTACCTATTCAAGTCTCTGGCTATACAGATTTCTACTCGTCCAAAGAACATGCCACCAATGTCGGAACCATGTTTAGAGATCCTAAGAATGCATTGCTTCCAAACTGGAGCGAACTTCCTGTGGGATATAATGGTCGTGCCAGCTCTGTGATTGTCAGTGGCAAAGATATTGTTCGACCTTCTGGGCAAATCAAATTACCTGATCAAGAACGCCCTGTTTTCTCTGCAACACGTAAACTCGATTTTGAATTAGAAACTGCCTTTATCGTTGGCAAAGCGACTGAATTGGGTGAGCCTATCGTGATTGCAGATGCTTGGGATCATATTTTTGGTATGGTTTTGCTCAATGACTGGTCGGCACGTGATATTCAACAATGGGAATACGTACCATTAGGCCCGTTTAACGCCAAGACTTTTGCAAGTGCAATTTCACCTTGGGTGGTGACCATGCAAGCACTGGAACCGTTTAAAGTCAAAGGTCCAGAACAACAACCTAAACCACTTTGCTATTTAGAAGAAAATATTGCCAACAGCTATGATATTCACCTCAGTATTGAGGTTCAAAGCCCTCTATCAACACAAGCTGATGTGATTTGCCAAACCAACTTTAAATATATGTATTGGTCTATGGCACAGCAACTCACCCACCACACAGTTGCAGGTTGTAATGTCCAAGTCGGTGACTTGATGGGTTCAGGCACAATTTCAGGTCCTACAGAAGATGCTTATGGTAGCTTACTTGAACTGACATGGAATACCACCAAACCGCTAACTCTCTCGAATGGAGAAAAACGTGGTTTCTTGCAAGATGGTGACCGTGTCGTGATGAAAGGCTACTGTGAAAAAGCAGGGATCCGTGTGGGCTTTGGTGAGGTTGCCAATCGCATTTTGCCAGCGCGCCAGTTTAGCTTCCATCAAACAGAAGACTTGAGCTATGAAACTGTATAGTTATTTTCGTAGCTCTGCGGCTTATCGGGTTCGGATTGCACTGAATCTCAAACAACTGAGTTATGAAATACAACCCGTGCATTTGGTCAAGAATGAGCAACTACTAGAGCTTTACCGAGCCGTTAATCCAAGCCAATGTGTTCCAACTTTAGTGGATGAAGATCAAAGCTTTTTACAGTCACTCAGTATCTTGGAATATCTTGAAGAACGTTATCCAGCAATTTCATTATTGCCTGAAAATATCGTCACGCGAAGTAAAGTACGTGCTTTTGCACAAGCGATCGCCTGCGATATTCATCCGTTAAATAATTTAAGAGTCTTAAAGTATTTACAAGATGATCTTGCTCTCAGTGACGAGCAAAAAAAACACTGGTACCAACACTGGATCCTAGAGGGTTTTAACAGCTTAGAAGCCCAACTACAAGATTCAAATGGGAAATTCTGTTTTGGTACACAACCGACATTTGCAGACTGTTGTTTGATTCCTCAAGTCTATAACGCCAAACGCTTTGAAATTGATTTAAGCACTTTTGCAAAGATTGAGTCGATTAGTCAACACTGTTTAACCCTTCCAGCCTTCTTCAATGCTGCTCCAGAACAACAACCTGATTGGGAATAAAGATAAAGGAGTTTTATCATGAGCTTTGCGATTAAAAAAATTCACCATGTGGCTTATCGTTGTAAAGATGCCAAAGAAACCGTGGAATGGTATAAAAAAATGCTCAATATGGATTTTATTTTGGCCTTTGCTGAAGACCATGTGCCTTCGACCAAAGCCTTTGATCCGTATATGCATTTGTTCTTAGATGCTGGGCAAGGAAATGTATTGGCATTTTTTGAGCTGCCTACTCAACCAGATATGGGGCGTGACGAAAATACCCCTCAATGGGTTCAACACATCGCATTTGAAGTTGAAGACCTGAATACTCTACTGATTGCAAAAGAGCATCTCGAAGCACATGGCGTTAAAGTTCTTGGCATCACCAACCATGGCATTTTCCACTCGATTTATTTCTTTGATCCCAATGGTCACCGTTTAGAACTAACCTATAACGATGTGCATGCAGATGCAAAAATTGCACGAATTACCGAAGAAATGAAATTAGAAATGCTGGATGAGTGGAGTCGTACCAAACGCGCACCTCAGCATACTCATTTTTTGCATGAAGACGAGTTGGGAGCATAATCATACTCAATTGAATATGTCTAGGTGCCAAAGCCGACTTGGTATTTACTAAGTTTATTAATCGAATAATTCATGATTTGGTATCCTATATCTAGTTGAACATCATAATAAGCAGCTTTAATGGTACACAATGCTCGTTTTGCTGAAGCTTATATAAGCTTCAGCTAACAAC
The DNA here is from genome assembly GCF_058242925.1 of Acinetobacter sp. LipI_19. Classification (NCBI taxonomy): domain Bacteria; kingdom Pseudomonadati; phylum Pseudomonadota; class Gammaproteobacteria; order Moraxellales; family Moraxellaceae; genus Acinetobacter; species Acinetobacter sp. LipI_19. The sequence goes on along the minus strand of NZ_JBZAYK010000001.1, from coordinate 513,951 downwards.
AGCAATCAGTATTTAAAATATTGCTGTTGGACAATGCTAGAACTCATCGGTATTGAAGCGTTGTAACTCCAATACCGATTTTTATCGGCTGAACTTTAATGGTCTAGATCTTTTGATGATGTACTGTTGTTTAACAAATAATATGTAACACCTCGAAAAACAATTGTATGCTTATAGCATTCGCCTATTTAAATCATTTAAAAAGATGATTTCTATTTTGTACAATGCTCAGGCACTATGTGTTAAATTTGTAAATCAAATATCGACAGCAAATGAACACTGCTAAATCGTATGCAGATTAAGGGTTATTCAATGATTGAAGAAAAGTTGTCTGGTGGGGTTCAATCACTTGAGGTGGGCTTAGCCGTTCTCAATGCCCTTTTGGAGCATAACAAGCCGATTATTTTAAAAGAGCTGTCCAGTAAACTTGATATGCATCCAGCTAAGGTACATCGTTACCTTGTTAGTCTGATTCGCATGAATTATGCAAAACAACTTGAAGATGGTCAGTATGCGCTAGGGGATCAAGCTTGGCGATTGGGCTTAAACTGTATACAGCACACAGATGTTTTACAACTTGTTCAGCATCTTATTTATGAACTACAAAGTAAAATTGGTTGTGGTATTCAAATCAGCAAATGGTCACCTAAAGGCCCTTTAGTTGTACAGTCGATTGAATCAAATCATCCAATTTCCATTGTGACCAAAGTAGGTTCGATCATGCCCTTAGTCAATTCGGCTGCTGGGCGGGTTTTTGCCTCATATTTGCCTGAAGCAGTAATTAAACCATTAATGCACTCAGAATGGGAAAAAGTAGCACTCAATCATATTCAAATTAAACCAAACAATTGGGATGAATTTCTTGTTTTAAAAGAAAATACTTTACAACAAGGTATGGCGATTGCTCAAGGAGACTTACTTGTTGGCATCAATGCTGTGGGTTTACCTATTTTCAATGCGCATCTTGCAATGGAGTTTTGCATTGTTGCATTAGACAGTGAAATGTTTTTACCAGTCAACGCGGGCAGTGAAAAACTTGAACTATTTAAACGTGAAGTTGCTACGATAAATCAATACATACAAACACGTTAAGTTTTTAGCGAAAGATCGTGAAAAGCCAAGAATTTAATTCTTGGCTTTTCACTTTCAATACGATTTTGTTATTTGGCTTCTAACACACCACGGCGGATTTGGTCACGTTCGATTGATTCAAACAATGCCTTGAAGTTGCCTTCACCGAAACCATCGTCATCTTTACGCTGGATAAACTCAAAGAACACAGGACCAAGCATATTTTCAGAAAAAATTTGTAATAATAGTTTCTTCTGACCTTCTTTGGTATTGCCATCTAACAGAATACCACGCTTTTGCAGTTCTTCTGTCGGTTCACCATGATCAGGTAAACGATCTTTTAACATTTCATAATAAGTTTCAGGAGGCGCCGTCATAAATTTCAGCCCTAAACCTTTTAACTTATCCCATGTGGAAATTAAGTCATCGGTAATAAAAGCAATATGTTGAATTCCTTCACCATTAAAGTCAGCCAAAAACTCGGCGATTTGCCCATTGCCTTTGTCTGAGTCTTCATTCAAAGGAATACGAATCATCCCATCAGGTGCAGTCAGCGCCTTAGAGGTTAAACCCGTGTATTCACCTTTAATATCAAAGTAACGAATTTCTTGGAAGTTAAAGATTTTTTCATAGAAATTTGCCCAATAATCCATACGCCCTTTATAGACATTATGGGTTAAATGATCAATTTCATTTAAACCAGCACCACGTGGGTTGCGATTTTCGTCATCAAAGAATAAAAAATCATTTTCATAAATATCACGATCGACCAAGAAAATTGGCATACCGCCTATGCCTTTAATCGCGGGGATATTTAATTCCATTGGTCCTGCTTGCGAATACATTGGCTCTGCGCCAAGTTCAATTGCATTTTTAAAAGCTTTGGCTGCATCACGTGTTCTAAATCCCATTGCACATGCTGATGGGCCATGTTCTTTAAAGAAGAATGATGCATAAGATTCAGGTTGATAATTCAAAATAATATTGATATTACCCTGACGCCATAAATAAACTTTTTTTGATTTATGTTTTGCGACTTTAGCAAAACCAATTGCTTCAAAGATTTGATCTAATCCATTTTCCGTCGAAACAAACTCAATAAAAGCAAAGCCACATAGTTCTAATGGGTTATCTAAAATATCCATCTAGTTTCCCTTATTTGAATAAATTCATCCGTTTTTTAATGCCGAGAAAAGATCACAGGTATTTAGGTCAATCGACAAAATATTCTGATTTGAACTCTTCCTTTCCATAATTTAGTCCACGTAAAGCTCTAAGTTTAAGCTGCATTTACAGTGACGTTTAACACTAAATTTATCCTACAAGAAAGCTTTGATTTATGCAATACATAATCAAATTATGTTATATGTAATTTTATTTCTTATTTTAATAAAGTCGAGCATACTATTTTTGTGCAAAATGTGCTTGAACTGACCTGTTTAAGTATCCATTTTAACCTGTGGAATTGCTTTGATTTGATCCGCAATTGCCTGTTTTTTGGAAAAAGAATAATCCAGAGCACATCATTCATTTTAATGTCTTGATCGTTTGAATCTTAAGGATAAACATCATTTATCGTACTTTAAATTTAGCTTATCTTTCATTAAAAAACGTGAACACCTTTAAAAAAATCTGCTGACTACCCCGCCTATCTTTGCAAATCCTGCTCAACTTTAACTGGGCTGGTAAAATCATTTTGCATACAGACTCGCAAAGCTATTCCAATCGCAGCAATCACAATAATGCGGCTTCCAGTATCATCTTTCAATTATGTTAAAGCCTATACAATTTCAAGGCAGATTTGCGCTGTAAAACTATTAAAGCGTTCAAGCTGATTTAAGCTCAAATATCCAGCTTCGTTTTTTCTTCGACGATAATTGTTTGATATTCCATTGTCTTTTCCTTTTAATCCATGATTTAAATTGTAATGTTCTATTCTGTTCAGTATTTATATTTAAAATATTTTAAAGGAAGAAATGGATTTACAATTTGCCAATTGTTTCATTCAGCCTCTATATTTTCTCAATTGTGTATGTCTTTTATTTAAACCATTTAAAGCTTTACTTTGATCGTGCTAGATTGCATCTCGATCTTTATTTTATTGATTGATTTATCTTTTATTTAGTTGCATTTAAAAGCAACAAAACGATGTAACTTGATGCCAATGCTTTTAATTAAATTTATGATATTTATATGAATTATCCATACACATTTACTCGGTTTTATTCATCTCATATTCACGTTATGATGGTTCTATAAACTTAGAATTGTAATAAATAATCATCTCAGCTTTTCGGTAAAATAAGGAAAATAGACATGGCTTATCAAAATATCCTCGTTCCAGTTGATGGTTCAGAAACTTCATTATCTGTTGTGAAACATGCAGTTGAGTTTGCAAAAGCATTTAACAGTAAAATCACGGTTGTGCAAGTGATGACTTTAGACCCTTATATTGCATCAGAATATTTGGCAAATGGTCAAAGCAATATGCTGATTGAACGGGCTCGTGAATTTATTCAAGCAAATATCAATGTAGCTAAAGATCAATTTGCTGCAGAAGGCGTTCAAGTTGAAACACGGTTACTCGAAGGCGAAAACATTGCGCATACTTTAAATCAAGCTGTACATGATTTAAAAGTTGATTTGGTCATTCTCAGCTCACATGGTCGTACGGGGCTAAAAAAAATTATTATGGGCAGTGTGGCGCAAAGTTTATTAACTGAATTGCAAATCCCAGTCTTAGTGATTAAATAATTTTTGTCATTCCTTTTATGATTCCTCACTACATCTGAAAGTGAGGAATTATGGTATCCATTGATATTTTTTTAAATTTATTTTGCCATCAATAACAACCACATCTTCTGCCAACAGCTTTATCGTCTGAATACACATACCTTTTTCGTCCAGTTTTTTTAAGCTGATTCGACCTTGTGAATTGACCACTCGATACCAAGGGATATTATGATCTTCAGGTAATTGTCCTAAGACACGCCCAACCAATCGTGCATGTTTAGGTAAGCCTGCAAATTTAGCCACTTGACCATAACTGGCTACTTTGCCTTTGGGGATTTGAATGATGACACTTAAGATCATCTGAGCGAGCTCATGATTTGACATTTTTCAGATCAATCAAGTAATAAAAAATAATATTCATAATCGTCTTGGCAAATAACGTTAAATTGACTTTGAAAATAAGCTTTAAACATTTTAGGCAAATGTAATTTGACTGTACATAAACTAATCTTAAATCGTACATCAAATACAACAACAAGAGTATTCAAAGATGAAAGGAATCTTCAACAAACTGATTTTATCAACGGCATTGGCAATGGGTTCTGTGGTAACAGTTGGTATATCAACTGCAAGCTATGCTGCTCCAGCAATTGACATCCAAAGTGTGCTGCAACAAGAACGAGCGTGGGCTGGCATGGAAACCAAACGTGTAAAAGTAGGTGATATTGACTGGGCATATAGTGAAGGTGGGCCAGCAGGTAAACCGACGATCATGTTAGTTCATGGACTTGCAGGAAGTCGTGACAACTGGAATCGTGTTGCACGCTATTTAACCCCTTATTACCATGTAATAATTCCTGATCTTCCAGGTCAAGGTGACAGTAAGGTACCAAATGATTTTGATTATTCATTGCCTAATCTAACTGAAAAATTACGTCGTTTTGCCGAAGCGATTAAAGTAGACAATGGCTTAAACGTCGCAGGTCACTCTATGGGGGGATCTATTTCATTACTTTACGCAGCACAATACCCTGTCGATACTAAATCATTATTTCTGATTGATAGTGCGGGTGTGTTTAAATCAGCCAATACGCCTTATTTAAAAGATCCAACAACTTTACGCAACATGATTGTCAGTAAACCAGGCGATTTTGATCGTTTAATGAAAATCGCAACCAGCATGCCTCCTTTTATTCCTAAAGAATTAAAAGATGCCCAAGAAAAATTGATGATCAGCCAATCTGCAAACACAACCAAATTGGTTGAACAACTGATTGTCATGTCTAAATTATTTACCCCAGATTCATTTGCAATTGCAGCACGCTCTATTGACCAACCCGTATTGATTGCATGGGGAGACAAAGACCAAATTATCAATGTTGAAGCTGCGGCTGAACTCAAAGGCTTATTGAAAAATGCACAAGAGCCGATAATTCTCAAAGGAGTCGGGCATTTACCGATTTTAGAACAAGAGCAACTTTTGGTGAAACCTTACCTCGATTTCTTAGCCAAAAACGCAAAGTAACAGCTCTAATAAAAAAGCCAGTATTGTTACTGGCTTTTTTATGGCGCTAAACCTTTAAAAATATTTAATTTTTAGTCGCTCAGTTTTATACCTTAACTATTCATTTAGCTTAATGCGCTATGTTTAAAAGTTACCAGGATGTTCCAATCGCTTCATTTCCTGGGCTTTTTCAGGATGATGTACCGATGCCACACCATCTGCAGCTTTCTTGTCAACAAGCGCTTCAGGATTATAAATGGTAATGGTTTCATGTCCTTCGTTATCTTCCCCCACAATATATTTGATACCTTTACGATTCATTTTATTGCACATGCGCTGATACCAACCTTTAAAACCTTGTGTTTCTTCATTTGGGTTGTAATAAAATGCATTCATGACTGCTGGTAAACCCAGCCCACAGACCACACCTGAAAGTAATACACTAATGAAGGTATAACCAATTAAAATACTACTGTAATCACGTAGCTCAGGGACGTTTGCCACAGCAAGGATCAATGCAAGGGAAATTCCTCCACGAACCCCTCCCCACGAAAGAATAGCTAGACTACCGTTATAACTCTTTTTGCGAAATGATGGGAAAAATGCAAAAGCTAAGAAATTTGCAGCAAAACGAGAAAGATGCAATGCAAAGAATGCAAAAATACCGCCAAGAATCAGACTTGTGCTTAAGTCTAAAATAAAGATTTCTAGACCAATCAGTGTGAAGAGAAAAGAATTAATAATCCCTTCTACTGTATGCCAAAAATGATTAACCTCTCGAATCTCACGATCCTGTAAAATTTCTTTCCACTTATTACCTACGATTAAGCCCCCAATTACACAAGCAATTGGTGCCGATGCATGAGCAAATAATGCAACAAGATAAGAGCCACATGCCAATAACGCAGTTGTGAGAATCAATGATTCCATCTCATGCTTGCCACGTAATAAACGCAAGATTCCTAAACCAAAAGCCCAACCAATGATGACCGCAACCACAATTTCATATAAGAATGTTTGTAATGTTGCAACTAAACTAAAATGCTCACCTTCAAGGACATTTAATAAAGTCATGAAGACCGCGATACACATCGCATCATTAAATAAGGATTCACCTTCCAATTTAACAATGAGATGATGTGGCGCTCGTACTGAACTGAGAACACCTTTGATCCCAATCGGATCTGTTGCACCTAATGCTGAACCCAGTAATAATAAAACTAAAATTGGGACTGGATTACCAATCAAAAACTGAAAGCCAAAGACCAATCCTGCAAAAAATACAGCACAGAGCAGTAAGGCAATCGTTGCCAATATACTAATCGGCTTCCAATAAACTTTTAAATCTGAAACTTTAAATTTAAGCGCTGAAGATGTCAGAATGAAACAAATAACGCCATTGACTAAAAAATCATAAAAATCGACATGCCTTACAGCTTCTTCGATATTATGGATATTAATAGAGATAAATTGATTGCCATTAAGTAAACTGGCGCCCCATTGCAAAATAAAGACAAAAATTGCAGAGACAATGGGAACACCGATGGCTTGAGGGAAACCTAATATTCGCTTATTAAAAATTGTAGTCGCGATAGAAAGCGCAAAAATGACTGTAAAGACCTGAAGAAAGAAATAGTTACCCATCAGAAACCTGTTTAGATTTTTAATTTAAATGCACATCAAACACTCAATCATTTTTTTATAAAATATAAAATAAGAGACCATTTAACAATCTGGATAATTGTACAAAAAAAACTGAAATATGATGATTACTGGTTATATTTTTTAACATAAAAAATGCTTGAAAAAATTGATTCAGAAAAAAAGAGAACATGATGTTCCCTTTTTTAACGCAATACTGAGTAGCTATCTATTTAAAGGTATCACATGCATTGATATCACCAGAATTCATACCAATATTAAACCATTGCATACGTTGCTGGCTGGTACCATGGGTAAAGCTGTCTGGAACAACATAACCCCGTGCTTTTTTCTGCAAGTAATCATCGCCAATTTTTTCAGCTGCATCCATCGCTTCTTCAATATCACCCTGTTCTAAGAACTGAGTCCGTTGTTGAGTACGATTGGCCCAGACCCCAGCTAAACAGTCTGCTTGTAATTCTAGACGAACTGATAGTTGATTGCCCTGAGTTTCACTGGCACGCTGGCGTGCTTGCTGAACCTGAGATGATATTCCCAATAAATTCTGTACATGGTGCCCCACTTCATGCGCGATCACATAGGCTTGAGCAAAATCACCTGCTTCATCTTTAGCTGAAAGCTCAGATTGATTTTTTTCACCAGAAATACCCATCTGCTGGCGCATATCTTTAAAGAACTGGGTATCGATATACACCTTTTGGTCTGCTGGGCAATAAAATGGCCCCATCGCAGATTCAGCCGTACCACAACCCGATTGTATCGCACCACTAAACATCACCAGCTTAGGTGAAACATACTGTACACCTTGTTGTTGGAAAATTGGCTTCCAGGTATCTTCGGTATCTGCCAAAACCGTTTTAACAAAAGATGAGGTTTCCTGCTGTTCAGGGGTTAAATTCGTCGGTGCAGAATTTTGACTTACACCAGCCGAAGTCACCTGTTTAGTCGCTTGATAGGCTTGCTGTGGGTCAACACCAAAGAATTTCCATGCAACAAAAGCGACGATTAAGCCTAGTACACTAATCCCACCCGCTTTTACGCCACCACCACCACGGCGATCTTCGACATTATCACTTTCTCTACGTCCTTTCCAACGCATAGATCGGTCCTTTTATTTTATATTGGCTATCATTTAGAATGTGCTTTGCATTTATGCAGTAGTTGATTTTCCACGAACTTTTTGAATAAGTCCAACAACCAATACCACAGCTAAGCCGGCTACGATACCAATCAGTAAATTGATTAACGTTGGCGTTAATGCACCAATAACACTACCAACGTTTGGAATATGTTGAATATGATCAACGGCTTCTTCTGACCAATGATGCAAAGTTGAAACAGCATGGGTGATGATCCCCCCACCGACCAGGAACATTGCAATGGTTCCAACAATTGTTAAAGTCTTCATTAACTTTGGTGCAAATACCAGTAAACCACGGCCAATGCTTTGTTTAACATTTGATGTTTGTTGGGTTAAATACAAACCTAAATCATCAATCTTTACAATCATGGCGACAAAGCCATAGACACCGACGGTCATTAAAATTGCGATGACAGATAGCACCATCACTTTGGTACCAAATGTTGCAGCCGCAACAGTGCCTAAAGAAATCACCACAATTTCAGCAGAGAGAATAAAGTCTGTACGTATTGCGCCTTTAATTTTATCTTTTTCAAATGTGGCTAAATCAGTTTCAATTTGTTCAAATTCCTCTTGCGCAGCTTCACCTGTTTTGGCTTTTTTATGCTGCAAACTATGTAGAACTTTTTCAACACCTTCATAGCAAAGAAACAGACCACCAATCATCAACAATGGGTTAATCAACCATGGTGCAACTACACTGATCAACAAAGCCAAAGGTACTAAAATTAATTTATTGATAAATGAGCCTTTCGCGACACCCCAAACCACAGGAAGTTCACGCTCTGCTCTTACACCACTCACTTGTTGTGCGTTCAGTGCTAAATCATCACCTAAAACACCCGCAGTTTTTTTAGCCGCCATTTTACTCATGACTGCAACATCATCGAGTACCGCTGCGATATCATCTAATAATATTAATAGACTACTTGCCATTTTTTATCCAAAATTTTAGTTATCCTGTCATTTTAAAGTGAAAATTCATTTTTCTATATAAAATTTTGTAGATTTTCACATTTATTGATAAAAATTGGTTCTACACCATTTTTCGCTGACATTAAAATAAATTATCTCGTACAATAGTGCCCATTCATAAAACACGACTGTCTATATAAAGACTTTGGAAGCGATAATGACGAATCAAGATAATCGTCCTGTGATTTTGACAGGCGACCGTCCTACTGGACAACTACATTTGGGACATTTTGTAGGTTCTTTGCGCTCACGAGTAGGCTTACAAGATTCTCATCATCAACACCTCCTTCTCGCAGATGCTCAAGCTTTAACAGATAATGCGGATAACTTTGAAAAAGTTCGTCGTAATATTCTTGAAGTAGCAACAGACTATTTAGCAGTCGGCATTGACCCAACAAAAACTACAATCTGTGTTCAATCTTGTTTACCCGCGTTGAATGAACTCACCATGTTGTATTTAAACTTTGTGACGGTTTCACGTTTAGAACGTAACCCAACCATCAAAGCTGAAATTCAATTACGTGGTTTTGAGCGTGACATTCCAGCTGGTTTTCTTTGCTACCCTGTTGCACAAGCTGCCGATATTACTGCATTTAAAGCCACTGTCGTGCCAGTTGGCGAAGACCAAATTCCAATGATCGAACAGACCAATGAAATTGTTCGGCGTTTAAACCGTCAAATTGGACAAGAGGTTTTACCAGAGTGTAAAGCGCTTTTATCTAACATGAGCCGTTTACCTGGCTTCGATGGTAAAGCAAAAATGTCGAAATCATTGGGCAATACCATTGTATTAGATGCAACCGATAAAGACATCAAAAAAGCAGTCAATGCAATGTATACCGACCCAAACCATCTGCGTATTGAAGATCCTGGTCAGGTTGAAGGAAATATTGTATTTACCTATTTAGATGCTTTTGATCCAAATAAAGAAGAAGTTGAAGAACTTAAAGCACATTATCGTCGTGGTGGTTTAGGTGACGGTACTGTGAAAAAACGTCTTGAAGGTGTGTTAAAAGAGTTGATTACACCAATTCGTGAACGTCGTATGGAACTTGCCAAAGATCCAGATTACATCATGGATATCTTAAAAACTGGTACGGAAAAATGCCGTATCATCACTCAAGATACTTTAGATGAAATTAAAAATGGTTTAGGCGTATTTCATTTCTAAAATGCCCTGATTGTCTAAGCAAAAAAAAGCCACTGAATTCAGTGGCTTTTTTTACAACATCTTTTATAACATCATAAATTAATTTCTATGACGCATATGTGGGAATAAGATCACATCACGGATACTTGCTGCATTGGCAAATAACATCACCAAACGATCGATACCAATACCTTCACCTGCTGTAGGAGGTAAACCGTATTCTAATGCTTCAATAAAGTCAGCATCGAAATGCATTGCTTCATCATCGCCCGCATCTTTTTCAGCAACTTGCGCTTGGAAGCGTTCAGCTTGGTCAATTGGATCATTTAATTCCGAGAAACCATTTGCCAACTCACGACCACCGATAAAGAATTCGAAACGGTCAGTGATATGCGGATTATCATCATTTCGGCGCGCTAACGGGGAAGTTTCCGCAGGATATTCTGTGATAAATGTCGGCTGACGTAATTGAGTTTCAACAGTTTCTTCAAATACGATCGTTTGTAATCGACCTAAACCAAAACCTGGTTTAACTTGCTCTTTTAACTCTTCACGAATAAATGTTGCCAAGAATTCACGATCCGAAACATTTTCAGCAGTGAAATTGGGGTTATGCTCAAGAATCGCATCAAACATCGAGATTTTCTTAAATGGGCCTTTGAAGCTATACACTTCTTCACCATAAGGAACATCCGTTGAGCCCAAGATGTCGATTGCTAATTTTACTAGCATACCTTCAGTCAAAGCCATAAGATCTTTGTAATCAGCATAAGCTTGATAGAATTCAATCATCGTAAATTCAGGGTTATGACGCGTTGAAACACCTTCGTTACGGAAGTTACGGTTAATTTCAAATACACGCTCAAATCCACCAACAACCAAACGTTTTAAGTAAAGCTCAGGTGCAATACGCAAGAATAATGGCATATCTAATGCATTATGATGTGTTTCAAATGGACGCGCTGACGCACCACCTGGAATCACATGCATCATCGGAGTTTCAACTTCCATAAAACGTTCATTAATGAGATAGTTGCGAATACCAGACACAACTTTTGCACGAATTTCAAAAGTTTTACGTGTTTCTTCATTCACAATTAAGTCTAAATAACGTTTACGGTATTTTACTTCTGTGTCATTCAAACCATGAAACTTGTCTGGAAGTGGACGAAGAGATTTCGTCAATAATTCAAAATGTTCAATATGAACATATAAATCACCTTTGCCAGAACGACCGATATAACCTTGTACAGCAATAATATCACCAAGATCTAGACTTTTTACAGTTTCTAAAACTTCTGGTGCAAGCTCTTTGCGTGGCACATATAATTGAATACGGCCCGTCATGTCTTGAATCACGATAAATGAACCACGATTCAACATCACACGACCCGCTACAGATACGTGAACTTGCTCGCCTGCTTCGATTTGTTCTTTAGATTGATCTGCAAATTGTTCTTGTAGATCTTGCGCATAATGCTCACGTTTAAATGTGTTTGGCCATGCGCTAACACCTGTTTCCTTGGCGTGATCTTGAATTTGCTTTAACTTGGCATGACGCTGTGCAATTAAATCGTTTTCGGAAATGTGTTGTTCAGAAGTCGATTGAGCGTTATGTTGCGTCATCTCTGCCTCGATTATATTAAAAAACGGAAGTTGCATAGCATAGCAGATTTACAACATAATGCGTATGAATATAACTCTACGAACCATTTAAAAATTAAAAATCATGAGTAAATACTGGCAAAGATTCGCCCAAAGTATCATTCTTTTCAATGTTTTGTCATTTTCAACTGTAGTTGGAGCCGAGCAAATCATTGTTATGAGCAATACTCAAAAAGATCTTCCCATAAAAATTGAAAGTACCAATCTCAATAATCAAGATTATATTTGGCAATTAGAAATCACTCCAAATCGAACTAGTCTGCAAAGCCAAGTCAAATTAATGAATCCACACCCCACTCAAAAAGCACTCAATTTAAGGGCTTTAGAACTGGCAAAAAAACTCACTCTAGATCAATTACCACAGGTCACTAATGATTTTAAAAATAAAGCGCTTAATTTTGATGAGCAAAACATCGCAAAAACAAAATACTATTATGGAAAATACATTCTGTTTATCTGTTTATTAAATTTCCCACCACCGTCCAATACGCCATAAAACCTAACTTCTCACAACTACAAAGCGCTTTAGAACCTTTTTGTACTCAAAGTAAGACGCCATCTCAGAATAAAATTAAATTTGATCAACAAGGTAATATCTTGCTCTCAGCAAAATTTTTAGTAGAGGCACAAGGGCAAATCCTTAATATCCGTTACCCCCCTTTAATTCACGAACATATGAAATCAATACTCCAACCCTTACTAGAAAAAATTCGCTTCCAACCACGTAATGAAAATGGTGTGGCAAAAACATTTTCTATTGAACAACCACTGATCATTCAATGCCATTAAATAATGAGAAAAAACATCAGGGCTAAGCTACGCAGTAAGCGCAAAGTTTCTCAATGGTTTTGTTCAGCCAATGATTTGACTATGGCAAACCCTTGCTGGAAAGCACGATCCATCATGTCCTTATATTCCTCAGAGGTTTCTATTTCAGCAGATAATGTGGTTGTTGCATCCTGATCATTTAAGAAATATTTTTCTAAAGAGCCACTCCAACTTTCAACATCTTCACTTGTTGAATCTAAAACACCATTTTTCAAAACACCCAAATGTTTAAATACCACTTTTTTAAACTGCTCCAACTCTACAATGGTGGCGACCATGCCATTGCCACTGGCATCTTGAAATAAGGTTTCCCCGCCAACTTTCCAGTCAGACTGCATCTGCGAAGTTTCAGAAAATGGTTGGGTCCATTTTGAATAAGTATGCGTATCCCAAAGGATATTCCATACTGTTTGTGCATTCGCTTGAATGACAATGTCGTAGCTTAAAGTAATCATTTGTTTCTCTTATTTTATTAATCCAATCTATAGCTTAGTACAATAAAAACCCAGAATGATTAATTTTTGTTAATAAAAATCCATAACCTAAAAAATTTAAACCTAAACATTCAATATGTTAAACAATAAATAACAAGCATATTGATCTGTTACATAATACTCTTAGACCAAAATCTAAGTTTTTAAAAAAGTGCAGCTAAGTAGAATATTTGAATATAAAAATAGTTAGATGGAAAATTTTAAATCCGTTGATAACTTTTTCTAGCTTTATTCAATTTCTACCTTTGCTCAATAAAGAAAGACCATATGAAAACGATAACAATGAAGAATATTCATTCTAAAATTTTATTTTTACATGGACTAGATTCTTCCAAAGAATCGACAAAATTCCATGCAATAAATGCTGAAAAAAAATACTGCATTGATGTGGATTACCGTAACCTTAACTACAAAACGGTTGAATGTTTCTATCAAGATATTATCGAAAAAATTAAACCCGATTTATTGGTAGGTCATAGTTTAGGGGGATATTGGGCATTAAAAATGTCACAACAACATCGAATTCCTGCAATCATTGCAAATCCAAGCTTAGATCCAGATTTCCGTGAGGATTATGTAGCGATTGATGAACATGATTTAGACCATGATATACCACAGATTGCTTATCTGGAGCTTGGTGATGAGGTTTTAGATATGTATAAAGTAGTTGAGCAACTAGAATCCTATATGCAGATTGAAGCTGTTGAAGGTGGACATCATCGTTTAGTCCAACCTGAAAACTTAAATCATTTAATTGAATATATGGAACAAACCTTTATTGCTTGAAAAAAATCAGCAAAGCACAAATTGGCGTACTTGGCATAAAAAAGCCTTGTATTTACAAGGCTTTTTTCACGACGAGACAGACAAACAAAATGATTTAAGTATTCAATGACAAAAATTGAGTTCGAAAACTTAACCTGTTATTGCCTTTAAGCAACCGCTTGTTCAACTGGCTTTGAATGCTCATCAAGCACTGACCAAATCTTTAAATCAAGATCTTTATGTAAATCAGTTAGATTAAGAAAAACACTCGCACCCAATACGGTGTGTTGACATTTATGCATTAATTGATTGACTGCTTTTAAAGTACCACCTGTAGCCAATACATCATCTACAATAATCACTTTCTGTGCTTTGATATCAGCTGACATTTCCAAGCGATCTAAACCATATTCTAAGCTATAGCCTACACCAATCACTGGGGGTGGTAACTTACCTGCTTTACGAACCAGTAATAAACCTTTGCCCGTACGCTGTGCCAATAAGCTTGCTAAAACAAAACCTCGCGCCTCAACTGCAACAAAACTATCCACTGCATTTAATTGTTTTACTGGAATACTTGCAATCAATGCATCGGTTAACTCCACAAGATTGTTCATAAACAATGGGGTTAAATCATAAAAACAAATACCTGGTTTTGGAAAATTCGGGACAGCACGGATATTTGACCACAAAGCAGTAGATATGTTGATCATAGGGAGAGATTTAAAAAATAAATAATATGCGAATTTTAACGTTTTTTAGTCAAAATAGACAGCAGTTCGCTATCTACCCTCTATTGAAATCACCCTAAGTTATTGAATTTATTAAGTCCATTTTCACACAAAATAATGGCTATATAACATACTGACTCTAGCTTAATATTATTGTCTAAAATATTCATCTAACCTTGGTCTAAATACAAAAAATTTAAACATTTATAGCAGTACTCATCCCTTGTAGCGACACGATTATAATTAAAATTGTCTGACAAAGTTGGCATAATAAACATCGCTTTTGTCCTGAGCTGCCATTCAGCTTTGAGATTAGTTAGATAAACTCCGATATTTACTTTACTTTAGATACAGAACTGCGTAAGAATTTAGAGGAATATGTACACATTTTATTTGCATATTATTTGAGTCAAGCAGCAGAAGGAATTTAACTGACAGAAAAAACATAACATCTGTCAGATATCGGAGAATCAGATGAAGAAATATCAATGCATCGTTTGTGGTTGGATTTATGACGAAGCAGAAGGTTGGCCACAAGATGGCATCGCAGCAGGTACCAAGTGGGAAGATATTCCTGATGACTGGACATGCCCAGACTGCGGTGTTTCTAAAGCAGACTTTGAAATGGTCGAAATCTAAGATATTGCGTAAAGACCATGTTCACATGGTCTTTTTACATTTATTTTCAACACTACAAAATTACTCAATTCACCGCTAAATTTGAAACAGGTATGGAGAAAGATATGCAACCGATTATCATCATAGGTTCTGGCATGGCGGGTTATACCCTTGCAAGAGAATTTCGTAAGTTAAACACCGAACAGGAATTGGTGATGATTTGCGCAGATGATGCGGTGAATTATGCAAAACCGACCCTATCTAATGCATTAGTTGGGAAAAAAGCACCTGAACAAATTGGTTTAGGCGATGCTGAAAAGATGAGCGCCCAACTGAACATGCGGATTGAAAAAGAGACATGGGTTAAAAATATTGATGTAGAGAAACATGAATTAACCCTTGAAAAAGATGGACAATCTTCAACTCTAGGCTACTCAAAACTTATTCTTGCCGTGGGCGCAAATCCGATTCGATTAGCGATTGCTGGTGATGGGAGTGATGATATTCATGTGGTTAACTCACTAATTGACTATCGAGCATTCCGTGAAACTTTAGACAATTGCAGCACGGGTGAATGTGGCAACAAACGTGTGGTGATTTTAGGCGCGGGCTTAATTGGTTGTGAATTTGCCAATGACTTACAAAATACTGGGCATCAGGTTACGGTGATCGACTTAGCACCACAACCTTTAGGGCGTTTATTGCCTAATCATGTTGCACAAGCATTTAAAGACAATCTTGAACAATCAGGAATTAAATTTGCCTTGGGTACCACTGTAGAAAAAGTTTCTAAATCTGAGCGTGGTTATATCGTTTCATTGGCCAGTGGTCAATCCTTGCTCGCGGATGTTGTGCTTTCTGCAATTGGCTTACAACCTAATATTGCCTTGGCTAAAGCTACGGAAATCAACACCAGTCGTGGTGTCATTACCAACACCTTGCTCGAAACCAGTCAAGCAGATATTTTTGCCATCGGTGACTGTGCCGAAGTGAATGGAACACTCTTGCCATTTGTCATGCCAATCATGCAACAAGCGCGTGCATTAGCCAAAACCTTGAGTGGACAAACCACCACTGTACACTACCCTGCAATGCCAGTCGCGGTGAAAACTCCAGCTGCACCTTTGACTGTACTTCCAGCTCCAATTGATGTTGATGTTACATGGGAGAATGAAGAGTTTGAAGATGGGATGTTATCTAAAGCAACAGATGCTGAAGGTACCTTACGTGGTTTTGTATTGTTAGGTGCAACTGCTGGAAAACAGCGTTTAACTTTAACAAAACTGGTTCCAGACTTGATTCCTGCATCCGTTTAAGGTTTTAATAGCAAGGATATTTTTTAATCAAAGAATATCCTTGCTTAGGAAAATAACAATGAATAGCGCACTTCAATTTCAAGTTTCACCTTATGCCTCGTTCATGAATGAAACCAAAGTCGACTTAGGTAATGGTATTCAGCTTCATGTTGAAACTGGTGGAAATCCACAACACCCAACCATTCTGTTGATTATGGGTTTGGGTGCGCAAATGTTATTTTGGCCTGATTTTTTTTGTAAATCACTGATTGATCAAGGCTTTCATGTGATCCGCTTTGATAATCGTGATATTGGCTTATCTTCAAAAATTCGCCACCAAGGTCCACGTTTAAACTCTTATAAGCTGATGGGTCGCTTTGCTTTGGGCTTACCAAATGACGGCGCGCCTTATAACTTATTTGATATGGCGGATGATGTTGCATTATTAATTGATCGTTTAGGCATTGAAAAACCACATATTTTGGGTGCTTCAATGGGGGGTATGATTTCTCAAATTTTAGCAGCAAAATATCCTGAGAAAATTGATAAAGTCGGCTTACTCTTTACTAGTAATAATCAACCTTTGCTACCACCACCGTTTCCAAAACAACTCTTTAGTCTTATCGGTAAACCTGAATCACGTGATGAAGAAGGGATTGTGAATCATTCCTTGAAGGTATTTCATATGATTGGTTCACCTGGTTATATCAACCAAGTTGAAGCAATTCAAACTGCACGTAAATTATATCGTCGTAGTTATCACCCAGCGGGTGTACTTCAACAGTTTTTAGCAATATTATGTACAGGTTCCTTACTTAAATTGGATAAGCAGATCAAAAAGCCAACTTTAGTGTTACATGGCTCTAAAGATCGGTTACTACCTCCAAGTCATGGTAAGGCAGTTGCTAAAGCAATTTCAGGCGCTAAATTTGAATTAATTGAGGGAATGGGGCATGATATCCCACCGCATTTTGTTCCTCAACTTAGCGGCTTATTTGCACATCATTTTAAATCATAAGCATTAGGACACTATGGCTGCATTACCATCCCTAAGACAGTTGTCATATTTAGTGACACTGTCTGAGACGCTGCACTTCACTGAAGCAGCGCGCCGTTCGTTTGTAACTCAATCTACTTTATCTGGTGGAATCATGGAGTTAGAACGTTTATTGGGTGGCGTACTCGTAGAACGTGATCGCCAAAACGTACGTTTAACTCCTCTAGGTGAGCAAGTTGTTGCCCGAGCCCGTGTTCTACTCGCCGATGCTCAGGACTTGATGCGGTTAAGTCGAGAAATGAGTGAACCGTTAACTGGTGATTTGCATTTAGGGATTATTCCAACCATCGCCCCTTTCATTTTGTCGCAGCTTTTGGAAGAAGTGCATAAACAACTTCCAAAAATTCAGTTGCATCTGCATGAAGCACAAAGTGAAAAAATTGTTGAAAAACTTGAGCATGGCAATCTAGATGTGATCATGCTGGCTTTACCATTCGACACACGTGGTTTGAAAGTTGCTGAAATTGCGAAAGAAGATTTATTCTTAGTCTGCAATAAAGCAGATCAAAATGCGATGAATGCAAGAAGCTTAGATGATTTAGATCTTTCTCATCTCATGCTCCTTGAAGAAGGTCATTGCTTACGTGATCATACCTTAAGTGTTTGCCCAATCGGTGAGCGTAAAAATGATCACCGTTTAAAAGCAAGCTCATTGCCAACTTTAGTGGAAATGGTCAGTTCAAACTTAGGCTATACACTGCTTCCTGAGATTGCAATTCATGCACATATGCTGAAAAACAATGATCAGATTGTGGTTAAACCTATTGAGAATGCGCCTTCACGCACTTTGGCTTTGGTTACACGTAAAAGTACACCGCTACAAAGTGAATTTGATGTGTTGGTACAAATTCTTCAAAAAATCACGCCAAATTTACGTTAATTTTCCAATACTGAAAAGGAGTCATAATTGACTCCTTTTTTATTGAAGATCTAAAAAGTCTATAGATCACCTCAGCATAAGCAAAATTAAAACGATCTTGTTTTTACTAGATCAAGAATGATAATATTTGAGCAGTACAAAATACTCGCTTATTTTTGTATGTATTGTTACGATGAAAATCGCGAAAAATCGACCTATCCTCAGCTTGTTTTAAAAAGCATGCATCCATCTCGTCGACACATATCCAATCCTTTGCATTGGTCAGCGTTCCACAGGGCTTGAATCTTCCAAGCATCGTTAACAGGTTTTCACAGTTTTCTGTGCCTGAATTTTCGATAGGACGCGTATGAACCGACCTTTATATATTATTTTTTCAACGATTGTCTTAGATGCAATTGGCATTGGCATCGTATTCCCTCTGTTTCCCTCACTACTGAAAGACCTAAGCCATCAGCATAACGTTGCCTTGTTAATGGGGGTTTTCCTAAGCCTGTATGCGCTTATGCAATTTATGTTCTCCCCGATCTTAGGTGCTTTGAGTGACCGCATTGGTCGAAGACCTGTTTTGCTGATTTCACTTGCGGGTTCTGCAATCAACTATTTTTTTCTTGCTTGCTCACCCTCTCTTATCTTGCTGTTCATTGGACGAATCATTGCTGGAATAAGTAGTGCCAATATGTCCGTGGCTTCAGCCTATATCGTTGATACCACGTCAGAAGAAAATCGAGCAAAATACTTCGGTTTAATGAGTGCCATGTTTGGTATAGGATTTATTCTCGGTCCTATCCTCGGTGGATTATTGGGCGGGTATTGGTTACGGCTACCTTTTTTCGTTGCGGCAATTTTAACAACAGTTAACTTGCTTATCGCATTCTGGCTACTCCCTGAATCCCAAAGCAACAATCCTTTACCCACCATTTCTCGACCTGCGATTTCTTTACTTTCCAGTTTAGAAATGAATCCATTTAAAAGTCTTAGTTTTATCCTTGCTCAAAAAAATATACTGCCCATTTTACTGATATTTTTTCTGTTTAGCGCCTGCGGTGAAGCTTATGGTGTCTGCTGGGCACTTTGGGGACATGATACCTTTAAATGGAATACATTTTGGGTTGGTCTTTCTTTAGGCACTTTTGGTTTATGCCAAGTACTGGTTCAGTCATTTATACCTCAACATGCCGTCCGATATTTTGGTGAAAGAAATACCGTGCTGATTGGTCTGGCATGTATATGTATGGCATTAATCATCATGGCTTTTACCCAACACGCTTGGATCATTTTTGCAATCATGCCGATCTTTGCCCTAGGAAGTATTGGTACTCCTGCACTACAAGCTGTTGTTTCACAAAAAATCCCAGCTGCACAGCAAGGACAGTTTCAAGGTGTTATCACCTCAACCATTAGTCTAGCCTCGATTATTGCCCCCTTATTGTTTTCTACACTTTACTTTCATTTCCAAACACGATGGACTGGCGCTATATGGTTGGTTGTCGCGATGATTTATTTAATTGCACTACCTGCAATTTTATCGAGTTTAAAACCACAACAGCTTAAGTCATCCTAGTATTTAAGAACTTCAATGCTTTATTAGAAGCGTTGATTGCTGATTTAAAAAAGCTTAAATCTAAAATAACCAAGTCATTCAATTTCATTAAAATCCGACTGACTGATACAAAAAAGCCCGATTAATTTTAATCGGGCTTAAGACAATCAGATTATCTTGGCTTAACCATTTACAAAGTGCTCAAGCAAAGTTTGTTGAGCATTGTAAATTGCCTCGCCTTCTTTAGGTTGCACACGAGTCCAAGTCCCATCGCCTTGCAATAGCCAAGCGCGGATATTGTCTTTTAAGTAATTGACTAAACCTTGCTGGTAAATGCGTTTTTTTAATGCTGGATCTTCGATCGGGAAGCACACTTCTACACGATTAAATAAATTACGATCCATCCAGTCTGCACTGGAACAGTATATACGTGGATTGCCATTATTTCCGAAATAATAGACACGGGTATGTTCTAAGAAACGCCCGACAATTGAACGAACTCGAATATTTTCAGACAGATTTGGTAACCCTGGACGTAAACAGCAAATTGAGCGAATAATCAGATCAATTTGTACCCCTGCTTGCGAAGCTTCATATAATTTATTGATCAATTGAACTTCAGTTAACGCGTTAACTTTAACAATAATTTGTGCAGGCTTGCCCGCTTTGGCATTGGCAATTTCATCATCAATAAAAGCAATTAACTGAGCATGAAGAGTAAACGGCGCATGTAACAGTTTTTTCAACTTTGCCATTTTCCCCATACCAGTCAATTCTTGAAAAATACGATGTACATCTTCGCAGAGCTCTTTATCTGTAGTGAGCAAACCATAATCGGTATAAATACGAGCATTTGTTGCATGGTAGTTACCCGTACCCAAATGCACATAACGTACTAACTTATTATTTTCACGGCGTACCACCAAGATCATTTTGGCGTGCGTTTTATAGCCCACGATGCCATAAACCACAACAGCACCCGCCTCTTGTAATACATTGGCAACGGCGATATTTGATTCTTCATCAAAACGCGCCCGTAACTCAATCACAGCAGTGACTTCTTTACCATTACGTGCCGCTTCTGCAAGTACCTGAACAATTTCAGAGTCAGCACCACTACGATATAAGGTTTGTTTGATCGCTAGCACTTGGGGATCACGTGCAGCTTCACGCAACAAGTTAATAACTGGTGCAAATGATTCAAATGGATGGTGTAAGAGAATGTCTTGTTTTTGCATTGCTGAAAAAATATTTTCAGACTTTTTCAATACTTTTGGAATCGCGGGTACATGCGAATCATAACGCATATGTGGACGTTTAAAATTTGACACAAGACGTGCCAGATTTACTGGCCCATCCACTTTATAAAGTTGTTCTTGTTCTAGATCAAATTCTTCAAGCAAGTATTCATAAATATGTTTTGGACAGTTTTCTGTCACTTCTAAACGTACTGCACGGCCAAAACGACGTGAACTCAATTCGCCTTTCAATGCTTTGGCTAAGTCTTCTACATCTTCATTCAGCGCCAAATCCGCATTACGTGTGACACGGAACTGATAACAACCTGTAGCTGTCATCCCAGGGAACAAATCCGATACATGCTCATGAATAATCGCAGACAACATCACAAAATGTTCTTTACCGCCTGTAAGCTCATCAGGTAAACGCACTACACGAGGAAGCGAACGTGGTGCTGGTACAACTGCTAAATCAATTTGTCGACCAAATGCGTCTTTCCCTTCTAGAGTCACAATAAAGTTTAAGCTTTTATTGACCAGTCGTGGGAATGGATGTGCAGGATCAAGGCTAATTGGGGTAAGTACTGGTGCAACTTGTTCTTGGAAATATTTTTTAATCCACACAGATTGTGCAGGCGTTAACTCACCACGACGTAAAAAACAAATGTCTTCTTCACGTAACTTAGGAAAAATTTCTTCATTAAGAATACGGTACTGACGCTCAATCGCTTCATGTGCAGTTTTAGAGATTTGGTCTAAAACTTGTTTTGGCGTCAAACCATCTGGTGAACGACTTTCATTCCCTAAAGTTAATTGCTCCATCATTCCTGCAACACGGATTTCAAAAAATTCATCCATATTACGAGAAAAGATCAACAAGAAATTCATACGTTCAAGCAAGGGGTGTAAAGGATCAACGGCTTGCTCTAAAACACGTAAATGGAAATCTAAAATTGAAAGCTCACGATTTATATATCGTTCATTATAAGAATATTCTGTAGGCGTTGTTGTCGTCACTGCGGTATTCATGCAATAAACCTGCATCAAAAAAAATGTCTTAATTCTAGTATGCTTCAAATTTGTGACAATTTCATAAAAAAAGCACATCAATTTGTGCTTTTTTAAATTCATTTATTTAGTGTCAATCTGGAATACGGGTATAACGCATATACTTCAAAACCAAACGCTTACGGTAATGAAGCTTAGAATCATCACGATTTTTTTGATAATACTTCGGATTGGTTAAAATCACCGCTAAAAATGCGGCCTGCTCACGACTTAAACTTGCCGCACTCTTAGAAAAGTAATGTTGTGATGCAGCTTCAACACCATAGATATGATCACCAAATTCAACAGAGTTCATATAGACTTCTAAAATGCGCTGTTTAGTCCACATCCGCTCCATCATGGTGGTGGCAATCGCTTCCTGACCTTTGCGGATAAATGAGCGACGATTATAGAAGAATAAATTTTTAGCCAATTGTTGAGAAATCGTTGAACCACCAGCGACTACTTTGTCTTTTTTTAGATTACGTTGTAGTGCATTTTCAATACCATCCCAGTCGAAACCATGATGATCGAGAAATTTAGCATCTTCAGCAGCGACAATTGCATGTTTAAAGTTATCACTGATCTTGTCATAGTCGCGCCATTGATGTTGAATCGGCTCAAAATCAGACAGATATGTCCAACGCATAAACATGGTGGTTTCTACATCATGGGTACGCCAATAAATTAAACTTGAGAAAATCCATAGCTGAATCATGATCAAAATACTGACCACAATTAACAAAGCACGAACAATAAAAGCTTTCATGTCAGCTGCTTACTCCGAAAATTCTGACGTTTCATGTTAAGCTGAATCTATCTATAAAAAGCTAAGCAATAGCATGTCTAAATATCAAGATCTTTCAACTTATAGCCAACCCAATTCTATTGGTAAAATAACCTTATTGCTGATTGTCATCAATGTCGGTTTATTTGCCATCCAAGTCTTATCAGGTGTCAATATTACTGACCCGACAACATTGGACGCGTTGCGTTGGGGTGCTGATTATGCACCTTTAACCTTCTTAGAGGAACCATATCGCTTATTCAGCAGTATGTTTTTTCACTTCGGTATCCTGCATCTAATGATGAATATGTGGGCACTGTATATTTTTGGTGATGTTGCTGAAAAAACTTTAGGAAAGTTTTATTTCCTTGGACTTTATATCCTTGCTGGACTCATGGGAAGTTTATTAAGTGGTTATTTGGATATTCGAAATAGCTACGAACTGCTGCAAAATTTTGATCAAAAACTCTTTCCTCATGTATCTGCAGGTGCATCGGGTGCTGTAATGGGACTTGGTGGTGCACTGACACTACTATCGTTGTTCCCACCTACCCCGAATCAAAGATTCATTTTAGATAAAAGATCACTTTTAACCGTACTTGCGGTCAACTTAGCTTTTGGCTTTTTAGCCTCTGGAATTAACAATGCTGCCCATATCGGTGGGATGTTAATGGGTGCGGTCATGGCTTTGGCTTGGTATGCAACACAGCGTGCCAAAATGGGTAAAGCTGCCAATATTATCATTGTGATTTTAGGGATTGCAGCAACCTATGGCGTTTATCTCTATTGCCAGCATCTCGTTGGACCACTTAGCCCACTTTGGCAACAAGCCATTGCACAAATGCGTGAGCAATTAAACTTTTAATCTCTAAAATAGCTTGTCTATGCCGTAATAAAACATTACAGAGTACACTGAATTCAAGAAGCATAAAAAATGGCGACCTAGTAGGTTGCCATTTTTTAATTTACTGTCTTCACTGGGCAGCCTTTTAAAGGCTCAACTGAGATTAAACAGTCAAATAAAACCACTTAAACAAAGCGGTTTAATTCAACTCTCTTAGACTTTGCAATGGTGGGATTTCAGATAAATAGCTCAATCGGTAACGTCCAATCAATGCGCACAACACTGCCATCGAAATTGGTAAAATCAACCAAATTTCCCAATGTAATTGCACCACCATTTCCATACGATAACTGACAACTGCACTAATCACCTCTGCAAAGAAACAGGAAACAATCCCCGCCAATAATCCAATAAAACCGATTTCAAAACTCATCATATTTTTTAACTGACGCTTTGAACTACCAAAAGAACGTAACAATGCCACTTCTTTTTTACGTTCATCCATCAGCAAATTGATACAGGCGATCAGCACCAAAAAACCAGATAAACTTACCAATACTGCCAAAACTGTAATGATTTTGACCAACACAGAAACCAAGTTTTTAATTTCATCAAAAATTAAAGTGACGTCAATAAATACCGTATTGGAAAATTGCTGAATCAGATTAACCATCTTGATTTTTTCACTCGGTGGCACATAAAAACTCCCTAAGTAGCTGCCTGCGTTTTCATCCAACGTCTTTGGAGTAAAAATAAAGAAAAAGTTTGGACTAAAGCTTTGCCATTCCACGGTACGCAAATTCACAACTTGCGCGTCCAAATTTCCCTCAGGCAAACTAAAGGTTAAACGATCACCAATTTTAATGCCCAATTCTTCAGCCAATTTGGCCTCTACAGATACCTGCCCAATTTGAGTTAATTGAGCATTTCCCGCAACAATAATATTATCTTGTGGATAATGATCTGCTTGGGTGAGATTTAACTCACGACGTAAAGAATTATTGGTTTTTACCAATTGGGCAGGAAAAGCTTGACCATTTTTTGCCAATAAGCGCCCTTTTACATTGGGATATAACGGTGTACTTTTCCATTGTTGCTGTGCTAATTGTTGCTTAAAGGCATCCAGTTCAAATGGTGGTAGACCATAAATAAACTGGTTAGGCGTTCCTTCAGGCAATTGTTGCTGCCAACGCTCTAATAAATCAGTTCTCAATACAGCAAGTACCGTGATCAGACTTAAACCCAATGCCAAAGCTGTAATTTGCAATGCGGTTTGCGAAGGGGTTCGGATATAGGCTGAGAGCCTATTTTTCATTGATTTTAAAGTCTTTAAAATCATCCAAACCACTGCATATAACAAAGCTGTTAACACAATGACTGCACCCATTACCAACGCAGTAAGTATCAGATTTTCGGTCAAGACCAAACTAAAAATAATCAAGCTGACTAAACCTGTAGCCATCATCCACAACATTGAACGTGCCGACTTTTCTTGTTGGCGTATCACCCGAATAGGCGGTGTATTTAACAGTTGCCACAAGCTCGGTAAAATAAATCCTATCAATACAATTGCACTGGTAAAAATTGCAATAGGCAAAGGACCAACCAGCATCTGCAACATTGAAAATTGCAACTCTAGGTTCGGAATCATCTGCAACATCAATTGCAACAACGAATAACCTAAAATCAGTCCTAAAATACTGCCAATGACAATGGCGATTAAAATAACAACGCTCAGCAACCCGAGATAGGTTTGAAAAATCTGCCGTTTCGTTGCCCCCATACAACGCATCAGTGCAATATGATCTTGGTTCTGCTGTACATAACGCTGACTGGTTAAAGCGATGGCTAAACCACATAAAAGAATCGTCAGAATATTGGCCAATTGTAAGAAAGTATCGAGGTTTTCAATTGGTTTAAGTAAGCGTGAATTACCCTCATCTGCATTACGTAGTCTTAAATTACTTTGTGCATCTAGTTCATTATCCGCATTTTGTTGATCTTGTATGGATTGATCTGTTTGTGAGTGTGTTGCTGGCTGATTTTCAGTCGATGTAGTGGCACTTGGTGCACTTAAAGCTGAATCTGCATCCGAATTTTGTGCAATCTTTGGATTCACATTTTGCTTTTCTTGCGCTTTAAAAGTCTTAAAAAATTGCTGATATGTTGCAATCGACTCCGCATCCCCTGCCATCAACAAACGATATTCAATCCGACTTCCAACTTGAATTGCACCCGTTTTTGCAACATCTGCTTGAGAGATAATCACGGTTGGCGAAAAGGCAGAAAAGCCTAATTCTTGATTTGAATCATGTTCAATGATGCCAGTAACTTTAAACTGACCATTGGCAATTTGAACGCTATCGCCTAGGTTTAATTTTAATAACTCTTGTGCGCGTTTGCTTAGCCAAACCCCGCCACTTTGTAAGGCTTGTTTTGGCGCAATCCTTAATTCACCACGTAAGGGAAATGCTGTGTCAATGGCTTTCACATTGACCATAACAAACTGATCCTGTGTAGAGGCCATTGAACCAAAAATGGTGACATGGGACTGTTTTAATTTTAAATCATCAGCCTGTTTGATCCATTGTTGGTCAATTGGATCTGTATCACTAAGTTGTAAATCTGCAGCTTGCATTTTGGCAGCTTGTAAGGTCACTGCTTGTTTGACTTGATCATTGCTAAACTTTAATGCAGTAGTCGCACTAATGGCTAAACTCAATGCAATAATCAGCAGATATATGCCTGAACTGGCAAAACTTTGCCTAAATAAGGGTTTAAACAAGGTCAAAATTACACCACCTCATTCGATTGAGGAGTTTGCACATGTTCAATCAATTGACCATCTTTTAATTCATAATGACGTTGGCACTGTGCGGCCAATTGCGAATCGTGAGTGACAAGCACTAAAGTTGTACCGAGTTCTTTATTTAAATCAAATAAGAGTTGTTCAATTTCAAAGGCGGTATGTTCATCTAAATTGCCTGTAGGTTCGTCGGCAAAAATAATTTTGGGGTCAGAAATTAAAGCTCGTGCAATGGCAACCCGTTGTTGCTCCCCACCAGACAATACTTTCGGTGTTTGCTGGCTTTGTCGTTCTAAACCAACTTTGGCCAATAAACTTAAAGATTTTTGTTCTGCGTGTGCATAATTAAAATTCTTCTGTAAACGTAATGGTAACATCACATTTTCTAAGGCAGAAAGATGTGGGAGCAACTGGAAAGATTGAAATACAAAACCAATATATTGAAGTCGAATCAACGCACGTTGTTCTTCATTTAAATGCTCAATTGATTCACCACAAACACTGAGTTGACCTGCACTGGCTTGATCGAGAGTAGCAAGGATGCCTAATAAAGTTGATTTTCCGGAACCAGAACGTCCAGTAATCGCGACCTGTTCACCTGTATAAATATTAAGATTTAGATTTTCAAAAATTGTAAGCGTTTGATGAGGTAATTCTATCTTTTGTGTAAGTTGCTGTGCAGAAATTATCACTTGTGGCATGATGGGAGAAGTTGAATCATCCTGAA
Organism: Acinetobacter sp. LipI_19; assembly: GCF_058242925.1. NCBI lineage: Bacteria > Pseudomonadati > Pseudomonadota > Gammaproteobacteria > Moraxellales > Moraxellaceae > Acinetobacter > Acinetobacter sp. LipI_19. Next base: position 486,393 of record NZ_JBZAYK010000001.1, on the reverse strand, counting down.
CCTTAGACATCATAAAGTACCTTATATGCAAATCAAAAAATTGTTAAATTTGAAAATGATGAAAAATCTAATTCATTGTTTATTTTTTAGCATATTCTGTCTGTTGCCCGTTAGTAGTTTTGCAAAAACAATCATGATTTTAGGTGATAGCTTAAGTGCGGGTTATGGTATTAGCCCACAACAAGGCTGGGTTTTCTTGCTACAGCAACGCTTAAACCAACAATTTCCTAAACAACATAATGTGGTGAATGCCAGTGTAAGTGGTGAAACCACCAGTGGTGCGTTGGCGCGTTTTCCAAAACTATTACAAAGCCATAAACCTGATATCGTGGTGATTGAGTTGGGTGGCAATGATGGTTTACGCGGTCAACCGCCACAAATGATTCATAAAAATCTTGCGCAATTAATTCAACAAAGCCAGAACAGCCAAGCCACGGTCATTTTATTGGGTATGAAAATTCCACCGAATTATGGCGCAGCTTATAGCCAAGCTTTTGAGAAAAATTACCAAACCCTAAGCCAACAATACAAAGTTAAAATGCATCCGTTTTTTATGAATGGAATTGCAGGCAATAAAAGTTTGATGCAAAAAGACTTAATCCACCCCAATGCAACGGCACAGAAAATTCTGCTAGATAATATTTATCCTTTAATTCGAGGCGCGCTTTAATTTTTTCTCAAAGCCGAAATGATTGCAGCTGTTTATTTGACTAAATCGGATGTCGTGTTTTTAAGGACATCCGCAAAATTAAATAAACGCGCTAATAAATGGTAAATATAGTCCAAACTCGATTCTTGTTCGGTAAATAGAATCCGATGTAACATCGGTGCAATAACAATTTCAATAATCAGTTGATTTTCGATGCTTGTTTCATTCCTTTGCTGGGCACGTTGCTGGATAATGTCTAACTGTTGAATCAAAAAGTCATAACACTTACCAGAGGTCGGCGAATCATTTTCCGCCACAATATCGCTTAAGATTGTACGCCCAACGGGTGAGGCATATTCCTCAAAATATTGCTCCATCCATGCATATAAGTCTTGCTTAAAACTACCAAGATCCGCAGGTACACTGTCTGGATGTAAAATATTAAAGCCAACATCTGCAAGCAGTTGAGATAAATCTCCCCAACGTCGATAGATCGTAGAGGGGGTGACCCCTGCAAATTCAGCAATCATCGGAATCGTCAAATCTGCCACAGCAACATTTTGCTGTAATGTTTGCACTGCATTATGAACTGCAGCTTGTATTCGTGCACTGCGCCCACCGGGACGCAAACCTGTAATCACTTTCGTCATCAGCAAATCACTACAAATCTATAAATGAAAATCTATCAATGGGTTAATAATTAAAGAACAGCTTTAAGCAAAAATCATCTTAGCTAAACCTTTGTGTTTAATCCAAAATACGGTATAAAAGCTAATTAATAGCTTTTATGTACATGTTGATTATGCGCAACTCTAATTTTAATCGTCAAGTGACTTCCTATAAATTAAGCCATAATGCTGCACTGTACACACATACTTTTACCCTGATGACCTTTTTGGCAGCCTCAAGCTCACCAACACCGTTATATCGTTTGTATCAACAACACTTCCATTTTTCTCCTGTTTTATTAACGCTTATCTTTGCCACCTATGCGTTTGCATTGCTATTAACCTTATTGGTGGCAGGATCATTGTCTGATTATATTGGACGTAAGCCAGTTATTTTTGTGGCATTGATTTTAGAAATTATGTCCATGGGCTTTTTCTTGTTTGCATCCAATATCGAAATGCTGTTTATCGCACGAGGTTTGCAAGGTATTGCCACGGCTTTAGCCGCATCTACATTTGGAGCAGCTTTACTTGATTTAAGTAAAACACAGGGTTCTTTAATTAATAGTATTTCTCCCATGCTCGGCATGGCTGCGGGTATGCTGATGACCTGTATTGTTTTAGAGTTTTCAACTGTTCCATTGACACTAATTTTTGAAATACTCATCTTTCTTTTTGTATCTACCAGCTTTATCGCAATTTTTAGCCCTGAAACAGCAACTAAACGTGTGGGTGCTTTGGCATCATTAAAACCGCAACTGACTATTCCAGTACAAACCCGAAAAGCACTCTTGATCGTAAGTCCAATTAATATCTCGTTATGGATGGTCAGTGGGTTCTTCCTCTCGTTAATGCCTTCATTGCTGGCTCAAGCTTTCCATGTGCAATCGGCATGGCTGAATGGCATGATGTTTATTACTCTATCAGTTTCAGGGGCTGTTGGGATTTTAACACTGCGCAATGCGTCAACATTTAAAATTCTAATTACTGCTGCAATTACGATTGTCTTGGGCTCAAGTGTTATTTTGCTTGGCATTCATCTGGTGCAACCAATCTTATTGTTTATTGGTGCTGTGGTGACTGGGATTGGCTTTGGTACAGGTTTTATGGGTGCAATTCGTGCTGTAATGCCCTTAGCTTTACCTGAACAACGTGCAGGTTTAATGGCCGCGTTTTTTGTTGAAAGCTATTTGGCCTTTAGTATACCTGCGATTATTGCTGGATACTTTGTCAATAAAGTTGGCTTAATTTTTACAGCAGATGTCTATATTTGTATGATTATTTTGTTGGCCAGCTTGGCGTTTGTTTTTGCTTTTAAAAATAAACAGAACATCCACTAAAGTATGTTAAAAATCAAAGCAAAACAAAAGGCGCATTGAGCGCCTTTGGATTTAAATCTTAGATTAAGCAGGAATATCACGGATAGATGCTTTGCGAATTGCTTCTTTAAGGGCGTCATAGCCATGAATTGGTGGGAACTGTGGAAATTCACGAATCACATTTTCAGGCGCATCAAATAAGAAACCATGATCAGCTTCACCCAACATTGTTGTATCGTTATACGAATCGCCTGCTGCGATGACACGGTAATTTAGACCATGTAATGCTTTTACAGCTTCACGCTTTTGATCAGGTTGACGCAATTTATACGCAGTGATCATACCATTTTCATCAGTTTCTAATTTATGACAGAAAATTGTTGGCCAACCTAACTGTTGCATCAACGGATGTGCAAACTCATAAAATGTATCTGAAAGAATAATCAACTGAAAATGGGTACGTAACCATTCTACAAACTCTTTTGCACCCGGAAATGGCCCCATGTCTGCAATCACAGCTTGAATGTCATTTAAGCCTAGACCATGCTGTTTAAGAATATTTAAGCGTTGAGTCATCAACACATCGTAGTCAGGGATATCACGAGTTGTTGCTTCTAATTCTTTGATTCCTGTTTTTTTAGCAAAATTGATCCAGATTTCTGGTACCAATACACCCTCAAGATCAAGACATACGATTTCCATGGGTTCTCCCAAATGTCAGTTAAAAATTTTGGGCTTATCATAGCACTAAAGTTTAAAAAGAATGCTGAAAGTTTTTACAGCAAATCTATTTCATTTGGTTATGCATAAGGCTTGTAAATGTTTACAAATCTGTTTTATTCATAAGCATTTTAATTAATCTGCTAAGTGGCATATTTCATTTACTTTAAAATATCTTGATTGTCAAAAGCAGCAATTCACAGAAGTTGAATTGAGCTAATTTTTGCCAAAATGCTTAAATTCAAATATCTTTTGAATATGTTTACGAAAAATGTAGCTTCAAGCTAACTGCCAGGAGCAGATATGACCGCCATTCCAACCATAGATCTTGTGGACGCACTTGCGACTGAGTATGCCGACAAATCACCTTCTGAAATTTTAGAACTTGCGCTTTCTCAGGAAGGTGAAATTGCAATTTCATTTTCTGGCGCAGAAGACGTTGTTCTTATCGATATGGCACATAATTTAGGCAAACCATTTCGTGTTTTTAGTTTAGATACTGGCCGTTTACATCCTGAAACCTATCAATTTCTTGAAACAGTTCGTAAGCACTATGGGATTAAAATTGAAATTTGCTTTCCTGAAGCTGATGCCGTTCAACAATTGGTTAATGAAAAAGGCTTATTTAGTTTCTATCAAGATGATCATAAAGAATGCTGTGGTATTCGTAAAGTTCAGCCCTTACGTAAAAAATTAGCCACTTTAGATGGCTGGATCACAGGACAACGCAAAGATCAAAGTCCAGGCACACGTACAGAAATACCAGTTATTCAAGTGGATAGTGGTTTTTCTGGTGAAGGGAAACAACTAATTAAATATAATCCATTGGCAAATTGGTCCAGTGCGGATGTATGGAACTATATTCGTATGATGGAGATTCCTTATAATCCATTACATGAAAAGGGTTTTATCTCAATTGGCTGTGAACCATGTACCCGTCCAGTATTGCCAAATCAACATGAACGCGAAGGCCGTTGGTGGTGGGAAGAAGCAACGCATAAAGAATGTGGCTTACATGCAGGTAACTTAAAAAAGTAATAGTAGAAAAAGTCATGAAAACTCATGGCTTCTTATTAACTTATCGTTCATCGAAATGCTTGGATTTTACGCTTAGAAAAGTTTTATACTAAGATTTGTTGATATTTCCCCTATAGCTTGCGTTGTGGGCTAGAGTTGAGTAGGTAACGACATGTAAAAATAGCAATACTATTTTCAAGTTTCATCACACAGACTGAGATAATTTTAGCTATACACTGAGTATCTACAAAGCACTGCTTTGTCGGCACCACAAGACGCAGCGATGTACAAATTGTTTTCCAACATGTCATCGTTGTAACCATGGATGAATGATCAACAGACCCAAGTTACACGGTTCTATAATTCTAACAATTCACCAACTCATAAATGAGTTGTGGTAGAAATTGCAGTGAGGCAATCCAAGACTATGCGCCCATTACACCCCATTGATTTTATTTTTTTAAATTTAGAAAAACGTCAACAACCCATGCATGTTGGTGGGTTATTCTTATTTGAAATACCCGAACATGCGCCTTCTACATTCATTCAAGATCTCGTTGCGGATATTCGTAACTCAAAATCTATCCCGGTCCCACCTTTTAACAATCGCTTAAGTGGTATGTTTTGGGATGAAGATGAAGAATTTGATATTGATCATCATTTCCGTCATATCGCATTACCTCATCCAGGACGTATCCGTGAATTATTGATTTATATTTCACAAGAACACAGTTCACTGATTGACCGAGCAAAGCCACTTTGGACTTGTCATATTATTGAAGGCATTGAAGGCAATCGTTTTGCCATGTACTTTAAAATCCACCATGCCATGATTGATGGTGTAGCAGGTATGCGTCTTTTAGAAAAATCATTTTCAAAAGATGCTGATTCCAAAACTATTATTCCTCCTTGGTGTGTCGAAGGTAAACGTGCAAAACGTTTAAAGGAAACCAAACTGGATAAAGCTAAAAAAATATTCTCTGCACTAAAAGGACAAGTTGAAGCAGCCCCCAAGGTCACCCAAGAGCTGTTCCAAACTGTATTTAAAGAAATGGGGAAAAACCCCGATTATGTTTCAAGCTTTCAAGCACCCAGTAGTTTATTTAACCAACGCGTAAGTTCATCACGTCGTTTCGCTGCCCAGTCCTTTGAACTTGACCGTTTCAGAGATATTTCCAAAGCTCTTGGCGTCACGATTAATGATGTAGTACTGGCTGTCTGTGCGGGCGCGTTACGTGATTATTTAATCACACAAGAGGCTTTACCGAAAAAGCCACTGATTGCAATGGTTCCTGCCTCATTACGTGATGATGACTCAGATATGAGTAATCGTATCACCATGATTTTGGCAAATTTAGGAACCCATAAAGAGAGTCCGTTAGAACGTTTAGACATCATTAAGCGCAGTGTACAAAATGCAAAAAATCGTTTTAAACGTATGGGTTCCGATCAAATCTTAAACTATAGTGCTTTCGTTTTTGGTGCAGCAGGCATCAATATTGCATCAGGACTTATGCCAAAGCGTCAGGCATTTAATGTGATTATTTCCAATGTACCTGGACCACGTGAACCTTTGTATTGGAATGGCGCTAAATTAGATGCCCTATACCCTGTTTCTATTGTTTTGGATGGTCAAGCACTGAATATCACCATGACTAGTTATTTAGACAAATTAGAAGTGGGTTTAACCGGTTGCCGTAAATCTCTGCCTAAATTGCAAAATCTTCTGACTCATTTAGAAAATGAAATCCAAAAATTTGAGCACATTATTGCTGAGAAAAATGCAGTTGAACTTGCCGATAAAAAGCCAAATGCTCAAACAAAAGCAGATACTCAAGCCAAACTGAAAGAATCTATTGCCGAACGAAAGTCAGTATAAGATTTTATAATTGATTTTATAATTGATTTTATTTTAGGGTTAATTTAAATATAAAACATAAATTGATTCAAAATTAAGGGGCTAATTAATGCCCCTTAATCTTTAACATTACGACACTTGTTTAACAGTTGATGACAGACATTTACAACCATGTCTTTGGTAATTTTCACTTCTTGACCATTGTCATCTAACATGACACATGTATTTTTAGGTTGGCTTTCCAATACATGTTTTATACTACGACTGATTAATTGTTCACTTACACTCATTTTTGACCTCACTTGCTAAGACTGTGGAAGGGAGAAAGTCTTTGGCTACCTTTGTAATCTAGTATTGTGAAATCAGTCCTAAAAGTAAAATTTCAGATGTAACAACTGTTTAACGATATCCTGTTACAATTTCAACTTAAAATGATATCGTATTGCTCTTGCGTGTATAAATTTTCGACTTGGAATTTAATCACACGATTAATAAAATGCTCTAAATCCGCGACTGCTGGGGCTTCCGCAGTGAGCAGGCGATCAATTACAGATGGATGACCTATAACAGTAAAGCCACTCTTAGACTCATAAGCACGGGTATATCTTAAGATTTCTCGAAAAATTTCGTAACATACTGTCTCAGCTGTTTTCACAAATCCGCGCCCTTGACATGTTGGGCATGATTCACACAACAAATGCTCCAAAGATTCACGTGTACGTTTACGTGTCATTTCAACTAAGCCAAGTTCGGAAACTTGAGTAATTTTAGTTTTTGCATGGTCACGTTCAAGCATTTTATCAAATTGATTCATGACCTCTTCACGATGTACAGCTTCCTGCATATCAATGAAGTCGATAATAATAATGCCACCCAAATTACGTAAACGTAATTGGCGTGCAATCACTTGAGTTGCTTCCATATTGGTTTTAAACACAGTGTCTTCTAGTGTACGACCACCGACATAGGAACCTGTATTGACATCAATTGTAGTCATCGCCTCAGTCTGATCAATCATCAGATAACCACCCGACTTCAATGCAACTCGGGTTTGTAATGCTTTTTGAATATCTTCTTCGACATTGTACAAATCAAAAAGTGGACGTTCACCAGGATAATGCTGCAAACGGCTTTCCATACTCGGTACAAATTCACAAACGAACTCTTGCAACTTGGCATGTATTTCTCTTGAATCGACATAAATCGTTGCCGTATCATCATTGGCTAAGTCGCGAATAACACGTTGTGGTAAAGGAAGCTCTTCAAAAATCAACGAAGGAACTGCAATAATTTTTTGTTTTTTCTGAATAAATTCCCAAAGCTTGGCTAAATACGCCATATCTTGAGCAATTGAAGCCTCTTCAATGCCTTCAGCAGCTGTACGTACAATGACCGAACCAGGCAACTTATGCTCACTTTGAATCCTTTCAATCATTGAACGTAAACGGTCACGCTCTTCTTCGGACTCAATCCGCTGTGATACCCCAATATGGCTGCCATATGGCATCAAAACAAGATAACGAGATGGGATAGAAAGATCTGTACTCAGTCGTGCACCTTTAGTACCCAACATATCTTTCATCACTTGAACTGTCAGAATTTGACCGGGTTGTAATAACTCAAAGACATTCGGCGTAGGTTGATTACGCGACCAAATCATATCATTGATATGTAAGAATGCAGTACGTGATAAGCCAATATCCACAAAGGCTGCTTGCATCCCTGGAAGTACACGGACAACTTTTCCTTTATAAATATTCCCGACTAACCCGCGTTTAACAGTCCGCTCAACAAACAGTTCGTTAACCGTACCATTTTGAATTAGCGCCACACGACATTCCATAGGTGTGACGTTAATCAATAACTCGTCAGACATAACTAAACTCAAAACATTATAAAAATTCTTTTCAGCAGTTAATTTAGTGCCTCAACTGCGCTGATCTATACGATCAAGTAACTGTATCGTTTCATGCAACGGTAACCCAACCACATTGCTATAACTACCATTTATACCTATCACATACTTTGCCGCAATGCCTTGAATTGCATATGCGCCAGCTTTCCCCAAAGGTTCACCTGTAGCCCAATATTCTTCCATATCATTCAGACTGAATTGTTGGAACTCAACTTGCGTGCGAACCACGACACTCAATAATTGATGTGCATTTGCAACGCAAACACCTGTCAATACTTCATGTTTTTGACCTGACAATAATGTCCATATTTCAAAAGCATGCTGCTTAGATGTTGGCTTACCAATAATTTGATTGGCAAAAACCAAGCTTGTATCTGCTGCAATGACAGTGCTTTGCGGGTACAATTTCAATACCACTTTGGCTTTGCTTTCAGCCAAACGTTGTACATACTGCTCAATCTGTTCATGCTCTAAGACAGATTCATCAATATCTGGGCTGTGGATGCTAAAATCCAAGCCCACTTGTAAAAGCAGCTCTTTACGCCTTGGCGAGCCTGAGGCCAGAATTAAATGCGCCATCTTCTTAATAAATAATAAAGAACTGGCCAGCAAAAAATACTCGAAACCAATGTCTGCCAATGACGGGTAATCGAAAAATGCGTACCTGCCATCACTTGTGCCATAAAGGTAAATACCAAATGTGCTAGGATTGCAAACATACTAATAATCCAAAGATTACTAAATGTCAGCACACGTCTTTCTCGAATAAAATAACGAGTTAAAAATGCAATCAGCACATAGCTCAACGCATTCATCCCCAAAGGTGCATCTAATAATAGATCGGTAAATAGACCCATGGTAAATGCAAACCAAATTCCACACCATGTAGGTTGACACAACACCCAAAACAGCATGATCAAAAACATATATAGTGGTCGCCATCCTGCTATCGCATAGGACATCGGATACACCACTAAAATTGAACCAATAATAATGGATACAACAATGATCCATAATGGATCTTTACGTTGCTTTTCAGAAGGTAATCTTTTAGCGATCAACATTTGGCTGCTCCATCGCTAAAGAATCTGAGAAAAGTACCACAACATGATGACCGCCTGCTAATTGTGCAGCTGGAACCACATCAATTTGCGCAAACTCACCCGTGTTGTGACGCATAACTTTAGATACTGAACCGACCAAATAACCGGCTGGAAAATGTTGACCTAAGCCTGAACTATAGACCTTATCACCCACTTTGATATTGGCACTTGTTGGAACATATTCCATTTTCAAATGTCCTAAATCACCAGTACCCGTCACGATGGCGCGCATACCTGAGCTTTCTAAACGTACAGATAAAGAATGTTCTTTATCGGAAAGTAACATAACGCGACTACTATGGGGATAGACGTTGATGATTTGCCCCATGATTCCTTTATCATCTAAAACGGTTTGCCCGACTTTTAAATGATTAGCTTCACCGCGGTTGATGATAATGATATGGCGCAATGGGTCAGCATCGGTTCCAATCACTTCTGCAATTTCCATACGCCCATCGATAATCAATGGCGTATCAAGCAAACCACGTAAACGGGTATTTTCAGCAGAAAGTTCAGAGAGTTTTTGCAGACGTACTTGAGCCTGAAGCAATTCAGCTTGCATCGCAGTATTTTCACGACGTAACTGAGCCTCAGATTTAGTTTGTTGATTTAGCCATTCTTTCGACAATACAGGATAACTTGCTAAGGCATAAATTGGATTATATGCCGCATACAAGACATCTCTTGCCGGTTGAATCACTTGTGGCATGCGCCAGTTAAAAAACAGCACTACCAAACAAGTGATGACCGCAATGATGAACGAGCGAAAAGATGGCGGTTGTCTTGAAAAGAGATTCGGTTGCACCGCCTCATCCTTAAACTTAATCGAGTATAGTTTAGCCTACAAAAAGCATATCATGGTTTGGATTGTCAAAGAATTCTAAGACTTTACCGCCACCACGTGTTACACAAGTTAAAGGATCTTCTGCTACAACAACAGGTAGACCTGTTTCTTGAGCAAGCAACTTATCTAGGTTACGCAGTAATGCGCCACCACCTGTCAGCACAATACCACGCTCAGCGATATCTGAAGATAACTCAGGTGGAGTTTGCTCAAGTGCCGATTTCACAGCAGAAACAATACTTTGTAATGGATCAGAAATCGCTTGGGTAATCTCATCTGAGGTAACCGTAATCGCACGCGGTACACCTTCAGCAAGGTTACGACCACGAACTTCAATTTCTAAAGTTGTGCCGTCAGCAACAGCCATACCCACTTCTTTTTTGATAGTTTCAGCCGTTGTTTCACCAATTACACAACCATGTGCTTTACGTACATAGTTAATAATTTGTTCATCAAAAACATCACCACCAATACGTAAAGAATCTGCGTACACACAACCTTGTAAGGAAATGATGGCAATTTCAGTTGTACCACCACCCACATCTACGACCATAGAACCACACGCTTGCTCAACAGGCATACCCGCCCCAATCGCAGCAGCCATAGGCTCTTCAATCAAACGTACATCACGTGCACCTGCGTTAAACACAGCTTCACGAATCGCACGGCGTTCTACCAATGTTGATTTACATGGTACACATACCACTACACGAGGTGCAGGTGGAAATAAACGTTTTTCATGCACTTTACCAATAAATTGATTTAACATGGTTTCAGTAACTTCGAAATCTGCAATAACACCATCTTTCATCGGACGGATTGCAGAAATATTGGCTGGGGTACGACCAAGCATTTGCTTAGCATCTAAACCTACAGCTGCAACAATTTTCTGCGAACCACTGTGACGAATTGCCACAACTGTCGGTTCGTTTAATATAATGCCCCTTCCTGGTGCATAAATAAGTGTATTTGCAGTACCTAAATCAATGGCTAGATCTGGCGAAAACAAGCCAATTAGTCGTTTTAGAATCACGGGTCGTTCTCAGTTTAAACTTTATATGGACGCAAGATGGCAACTTTAACTAAATGTGATGATTTGAACAAGTCAATCGCTTATTATAACGCACGATATTTTGAATTTTTTTAAAACTGATTAGGTGAGACATCATGTCAAGTTCAGATGTTCAGCATTCTGCAGAATTAAATGCACAAACTGTATCGCAAATCGCCAATCTTGCTCGATTGTCGCTGAATGATACGCAATCTGCTGAATATGCTCAAAGTTTAAATAAAATCTTAGGAATGATGGAGACCTTAAAAGCGATCAATACCGATGGTGTTGAGCCACTTAAGAGTCCATTTGATAATCCGCAACCACTTCGTCCAGATGTTGTGACTGAAGTGAATCATCGTGAAGAATATCAAGCCATTGCTCCTGCAACTCAGGATGGTTTGTACCTTGTTCCGAGAGTGATTGAATAATATTTGATCAAATGAACTTATTTTAAAAAATTAATCGTAAAGAATTGTACTCATGACTGATTTACACCGTTTATCGATTCGTGAAATGACAGAAGGCTTAAAATCTGCCCAATTTTCATCTCGTGAATTGACTCAGCATTATTTGGATCGTATTGCGAAAATTGATGATCGTGTCAAATCGTATGTAACGGTCACTCCCGAACAAGCGTTGGCACAAGCTGATGCTGCTGACAACTTACTAAAATCTGGAACAGCTGGCGTATTGACTGGTGTTCCACTGGCGCATAAAGATATTTTTTGTACCCAAGGGATTAAAACCACTGCGGGTTCAAAAATGCTGGACAATTTCATTTCACCTTATGATGCAACTGTAGTGGCAAAAACCAAAGCAGCTGGCCTAGTGACTTTAGGTAAAGTGAACATGGATGAATTCGCAATGGGTTCAACCTCTGAAAGTTCATTCTACGGTGCGACTAAAAACCCATGGAATTTAGAACATGTTCCTGGAGGCTCTTCTGGTGGTTCGGCTGCTGTTGTCGCGGCTGATCTTGCACCGCTGGCAACAGGTACCGACACAGGTGGGTCAATTCGCCAGCCAGCTTCTTTCTGTGGCTTAACTGGTCTTAAACCGACTTATGGCCGTGTCTCTCGTTTCGGGATGATTGCGTTTGCATCATCACTGGATCAAGGTGGCCCAATGGCACGTTCTGCTGAAGACTGTGCTTTTTTGATGAACACCATTGCTGGACATGACCTCAAAGATTCAACCTCTATCAACAAAGAAGTGGATGACTATGTTGCAAACTTAAATGCAACAGCTGTGAAAGGTTTACGTATTGGTATTCCAAAACAATACTTCAATGTTCAAGGCCTCGATACAGAAGTTAAGACACGTGTTGAAGAATCGTTGAAAAAATTGCAAGACATGGGCGCAACGTTGGTTGAAATTGACCTCAACATGACTGAAGCCTATGTACCAACTTATTATTTGATCGCACCTGCGGAAGCATCTTCTAACTTGTCACGTTATGATGGTGTTCGCTATGGCTACCGTTGTGAAAACCCAACAGATATTTTAGATCTCTATAAACGCTCTCGTTCAGAAGCATTTGGTGCAGAAGTACAACGTCGTATCTTGATTGGTACTTATGCGCTTTCTGCTGGTTATTACGATGCTTATTATGTGAAAGCACAAAAAGTTCGTCGTTTAATCCAACAGGATTTCTTAAAAGCTTTTGAGAATGTCGATGTCATTGCAGCGCCATCTGCACCAACGACAGCATACAAAATCGGTGCGAACTTGAGTCCAACCGAAATGTATTTAGGCGATATCTATACACTTGCGGTGAACTTAGCGGGCTTACCAGCCATTAACGCACCTGTTGGTTTTGATACGAATAATCTCCCAGTAGGTTTACAGTTAATTGGTAACTATTGGTCAGAATCACAATTGCTTTCAATTGTGCATCAATATCAACAAAATACAGATTGGCATACTAAACGTGCGGCAATTGCTGAGGAGAATGCATAATGACCGAAGCTCAAAAGTTAGCACCGTCCGTGTCAAAGCTGATTGACGGTTGGGAAGTCGTTATTGGTATTGAGATTCACACACAGCTTGCAACTCAGTCTAAAATCTTTTCAGGTTCATCAACTGAATTTGGTCAAGATCCGAATACTCAAGCCAGCCTTGTTGACTTGGCAATGCCGGGTGTACTTCCTGTGCTAAACCAAGAAGTGGTTGATCTTGCGATTCGTTTTGGTTTGGGGATTGATGCCTATATCGATCAAGCCTCTGTATTTGCGCGTAAGAACTACTTTTACCCAGACTCGCCAAAAGGCTACCAGATCAGCCAGATGGACAATCCTATCGTCGGGCTAGGTCATATCGACATCCAGCTTGAAGATGGCACAGTGAAGCGTATAGGCGTGACCCGTGCGCATTTGGAAGAAGATGCAGGTAAATCAATTCACGATCAATTCGAAGGCATGTCTGGTATCGACTTAAACCGTGCTGGCACACCTTTACTTGAAATCGTGTCTGAACCTGATATGCGTTCAGTTGAAGAAGCTGTTGCTTATATCAAATCGATTCACACTTTGGTGCGTTGGTTAGGGATTTCTGACGGTAACATGGCTGAAGGTTCATTCCGTGCTGACTGTAACGTATCGTTACGTCGTCCTGGGCAACCATTTGGTACCCGTTGTGAGTTAAAAAACCTCAACTCATTCCGTTTTATCGAACAAGCCATCAATGTTGAAATTCAACGTCAAATGGACATCTTGGAAGATGGCGGTCGTATTGATCAAGAAACCCGTTTGTTCGATCCGAACAAAATGGAAACACGTTCAATGCGTTCTAAGGAAGAAGCCAACGATTACCGTTACTTCCCTGACCCTGACTTGCTTCCAGTGATCATTGCCAATGAGCAAATCGAAGCTGCTTGTGCTGCACTTCCTGAGTTACCTAAAGCGCGTCGTGCGCGTTTTATCGAAGACTTTGCTGTGACTGAATATGATGCACATGTACTGACTCTATCTCGTGAATTGGCTGACTTCTATGAAGCGGTTGTTACTGCTTCTGGCGGCGCGGCTCAAGGTAAAGTTGCTGCCAACTGGGTGATGGGTGAGTTCTCTGGTGCTTTAAATAAAGCCAGCCTTGAACTTCAAGACTCTCCTGTTTCAGCAGAACAACTGGGTGGGATGATCGCACGTATTGTTGACAATACCATTAGCGGTAAGATTGCTAAGCAAGTGTTTGGCTTTATGTGGGAAGAAGGCAAAACTGCAGATGACATCATTGCTGAAAAAGGCTTGAAACAGGAAACTGATACAGGTGCCATTGAAGCCATTATCAAAGAAGTGCTTGCTGCCAATGAGAAGATGGTTGAAGAGTATAAATCTGGTAAAGAGAAAGCATTCAACGGTCTCGTTGGTCAAGTAATGAAAGCCTCTCGTGGTAAAGCCAACCCTGCTCAAGTCAATGAATTGATGAAGAAATTGATTGGTTAAGCTGATTTAATTTTAAAAGAAAACCCGCTTTAGAGCGGGTTTTCTTTGTTTAAAGTATTTATATGTTTAGTTTTTAAAATTTGGGAGACATTTAAATCTATTATTTTCTCAAAATTTTGTATCTGGGAACATACCTTCAGCCTACAAAAGTACTCGGTAAAACAACACCTATTTCAGCAAATTTATATTCTTGAATATTTCTCGTCACCATTTTGCTACAACCAAAACTCAACGCAGAAAAATATTGAATTGCATTTTCAAAATCAGAAAACTTAGACACCAGTGCTTGAGAAATCCCAACATGATCGACAGGGATAATCACCAAAATTTTTAAAAGTTATTGAATAAAAAGATGCGCTTTCTCATCACCGCCCAACTTATGCAAAATATAATAAATATTGGCAACACTGTTCGAAGAAATACACCCTGTAAAATGCCCTTTCTCATACAACGCTACAACAGTTTGACTTGCCTCAACAAAAGGCTGACGGGCTAAAGCCACATCCAAAATTACATCAGAATCAATAAATATCCGCTCGCTCATTTATGTTTTTCCATACGAGCTTCAGAAAGCAATGCTTTATAATCCTGCCCTTGATCTTGAACGGCAAACATCCCTGTCAAACGTCCAGTAATAGGCGCTTGAACATCACTCGAAATTTCAGTGTGTGCTGAAATACGATCTAAATAAGCTTCAACCAAACTCGAAACACTCTGCTCATGTTCCTGAGCATAAAGTTTCGCCCGTTCAATCACTTTTTTATCTATAGATAAAGTTAATTTCGCTTGCATAAGATTTCACCTCATACGTATCATTTAATTAATTATACGTATTGGTTAATTTTTAACAATTAAATTTTAACCAAATGAGACAACGATTGATTTCGCATACCTAACTTATTTCTAATATCAGAAAGCAAAAATCATCTGCTATTTTTAAACTATCAAAGCGCTCTACGTTCAGGTTCATACTGATAAATAAAGACCGTATATGTATCGGCAAGATGATACTATTCAAGAGCGATCTTATAGTTCATAAAATATATACCCTTAGTTTTTAAAATCTCTCCCAGATATCCAAATAGATTATTTCTTTTCAATGTCATTTTTTTGTGAGAAGGTACCCAACCCTCTCCCAGAGGGAGCTTCATATGATCTTAATAATGCTATTCATCCAATAATGAATGTTCTCCCTCCGTTTACGAGATGAGGAGCGCTACTGATCATTTATTATTAAACCAATAATCCCATTTCTCACGATCAACGCCAAACTGTCCTTGCCACCATCGTGTTGGATAGTTCACATCATCATTTCTAATCGGTCGGTGCTCTCTTTCTGGATATGTCACATATTTTTCAGCATAGCCAAAATGCTTGTCATCATGCAAAATACCAATCACTCCAAAAATCTCTAAAAGCCCCAAACGCTCATCGTCATTGGAATTGAGTGCTTTAGAAATACTCTTTTTAAGTTGAGCTATTCTGTCATTGGGTTGAGCTGTCTCTATTATCGTTTTGAGTTCATTGAGAATGTTGTAATCTTCATCGCTTGGTTCAACGACAGGAAATTTAAGAAATTGTTCCAAATCAAATAAAACAGAAATCAAATTATCGGTACAGCTTCCATGTTTGTATTTAAAGAAATTGAGTGTATTAAACTCAATGAGTCTTTCAAACTCATACGTATATAGCCCACAAACTGCACATATATTTGAGTTTGGTTCTGGACTGGAAACAAAGTCATGTTCAATCAAACTTTTACCAATACAGTAACTTGATAAAAAAGATCGATACTCCAATCGTCTTGTACTTAGACTGTAAATAAATGCATCCACCACAGATTGCTTTTCAATTTGATTAACTGCTGTTTTTATTCTTCGACAGATTTCATTGTGACTTATTTTTTCTTGTTCAAACATAACGGAATGGCTTTTTGCATATTCAAACTCATCTTCAGTAATGAATTGCATGTATGTATCCCAATAAAACCAGCTCTCTAAATTTTGATCCTGCGAGCTTTTAATGGTTTTAAGTAAAATTTTGACTGCTTTCTTGTCCATGTTTATTTATCTATTCACTTAATTTTTTAATTCAACATCTTACATATATCATGATAATGATTTATCCCACTCTACGTTCAGGTTCATACTGATGAATAAAGACTGTATATGTATCGGCAGGATGAACCACCTGAGCATGATGTAAAGCATGTGCGATATTGCCTCTATGGTATGTTCCATGATTGATGATATGAAAGAAGATCTCTTCTATTGAAAGACTGCCCGTTTTTTTATCTATAAATTGAAAATGAATAATTTCAGCAAGTTGATTCGATGGAATATTTTGGACAAATTCAATAAACCATAAATGTGATTCAGCAATTCGATGCTTAAGTTCATCTAAGGAGGGTAAAAATTCAGTATTGGTTTGGGTGTGCAATGCTTTTTTGTTTTCTAGTCGAGATCTAAATAGCTCTTCGACAATGATCATATGATTGAATTGTTGCTTGGCAAAATTATAATCTTCTAAATATTGCACTTGATTGATCTGATCTACGGCTTTAAATAACCGCTGATCTGACCATTGTTTATATAAAAAGAGTTTTTCAAAATTCATTAAATTGACCTAAAGCTTTCTTTGAATCAAATCATCAAGATAGCATGCAATCACTGAAAAAAACCAATCTTTTAAATATCCTCAAATGCCACGTTTTTACACACAAAGACTCAATTTAGCTTTAATAAGCTTTCTTGATGCATTCATTCCACTCCCCAAACCCTTTCAATAATAAGAAGAGCTTCGTTGAAATTTCTATAATTATTTCAATTGAATCATCAAGACTCCCACTCCTTTAAACAGATAAGAAGTCTTGCTCTGTAAAGGTAAAGTGATTTATGGACGAATCACACCCAACTTATTCCAAATATCAGGGGTTAAAAAAGTCATCACCAATTTATTTAAGTCGATATAACGCAATACACCCTGTAACTGTTTTTTCACTTCAGGGTTTTTAATAATATCTTCACCTGTCGTACGACCTAGCTCTTGGAAACTGTCACCTACTGCTTGCACACCTTCAGCGGCAATCACTGCTTTGGTCTGTGCGGCACACTGCTCTACAATCACCCGTTGTAAAACCTGAGCAAACTTTTGATCGAGTTGTGTTCTTTGTGCATCACTAACATTACTCAATGCTTTTAGATCAGGGTGTGTAGATAACGCAGCAAAGGTCCACTGTAATACTGTAGTTTTATCTGTTGCTGTGGTTGCTTTTACCAAACAATCGCTAAGTTGATCAACGGTTGGTCCTGCGACAGCAAATTGTGCTGTTCCCATTAATGCCGTCGCCATAAATACAGAACGACCCATATGGGAAAATTTAGAATACATTGAGGAGAAAATTTGGCGTGACATAAACAAAGTCCAATTCGAAATTAAATCCTTTGTATCACAAGCGCTACCTATTCGCCTGTTATGACTCTGTAAACAACCACTAATGAAAATAATCTTGTTTGCTGTGCTAAACTCGATTCAATATTTAGGTTGTATTTAAAAATAGAAAGCATCTCAAATTTCAAAAATAAAATACTTTCTTAATCCATCATCTAACTTAAACTGATTAAAGATCTAAAAGACCAATATCTCAGATCTCAATCGATAATCTATATTCAAAAACCTACATTTGTTGGATTTTTTGACATAAAAAACAATCCTCATGGTCATTAGTTCATCAATAGCACATACGTTTTAATAAGATATGCCATAACTGTTTATAGGGAAATATATATGAAAATGGTTCAAACTCTCACAATAACTACTTTATTCGCACTTTCAATACCTGCTTTTGCAAAGCAAGTTGTATGTGTTTTTGATCCGGTTGGTAAAGCAGGTGATGCATATGCCCTAGCTAAAGATTATGCACTTGAAGCAAAAAATTGGGGTGCTGATATAGATTTAAGAGCCGTTACTGACGAAAGGCTCGCCGCAGAAGACTTAAAAGTGGGTAAATGTGATGGTGCCATTATCAGTGGTTTACGTGGGCGCCAATTTAATAAATATATTGGCTCCTTAGATGCGATCGGTGCATTAACGGATATGAAAACAGCCATTTCAGCCTATAAATTATTGTCTTTACCTCGAGCAGCGGAGAAAATGGTCAATGGTCCTTATGAAATTGCAGGATTAGGTACAATTGGCCCAGCATATCTTTTTGTAAATGACAAAAATATCAATACTTTAGCAAAAGCTGCCGGTAAAAAAATTGGGGTGTTCCGTTATGACGAAGCGCAACCAAAATTGGTTCAACAAGTGGGCGCACAAGCTGTTTCTGTTGATGTCACCAGTGCAGGCGCTAAATTTAACAATCATGAAATTGATATTCTTCCTGCACCTGTTGTCGCATTTAAACCTTTTGAGCTCTATAAGGGCCTAGGAGAAAAAGGCGGAATTGTAAAATTTCCACTGACTCAAATTTCGGCCAATTTTATTATTCGCAAAGACAAATTCCCTCAAGGCTTTGGACAAAAATCTCGAACTTGGGTCGCGAGTCAATTGGGCAGAACATTTAACATCGTAGCAAAATATGAAAAAGAAATTCCCGCAAAATATTGGATGAATATCCCAGCCAATGAACAACTAAACTATATCAAAATGATGCGTGAATCTCGTATTGCACTGACTAAATCAGGTATTTATGATCCACAAATGATGAATTTCCTCAAAAAAGTTCGTTGTAAAGAGAATCCGAGTAGTTTTGAATGCTCATTAAATGATGAATAAAGCTTTTTGTTTATTCGGGTATTTCACTCCATTGAGATGAAATACCCCATTCCATTACTTAATCTGCTTTAACATATGTTTGGCAACAGCATGATTTTGATTAGCCGCCAGATTCTGTAAAATACGTTTGGCTCGATCTTGCGGATTAGAAAAACGCTGACTGTAACCCGGCACATTGGTTAAACATCTTGCCACCATTACACCTGATTCGGCATAGACATTGATTCCACTTGCCCCATGCAAGCGTCCATAATTATAGGCGCGTTCTGCATTGTTACAGGCATTGATCTGATTTTGCCCCCGCCCTAAATCCTTACGCGCTGATGTATATAATTGCATCTGTTGTGATTGCGGTGTAGTCACGATTTTTTCAGGCTGAAGTCTTTCTTTTACTTCATCTGCAATTGTGGCGACTGGCTTTTTTTCTTCCACGACTTTAACAGGGGCAGTTTTTGCTACGTTGTTGATAGCAATATTTTTTGAATTGTTCGTTTTTATATCAGTGCTTTTTGCATCACTGCTTTTTGAATGACTATTTTTAGATTTCTTTTCTTGGGTAACTGTCGCCATATTACTTTTGTTGTTATAGAATTTGTTAAGCTCATCCAAAGATAAAACTTTGGTTTGCAAATTTACAACTCGAGTTCCAGTTTGATCAAGTTTACGCTCAGATAAAGGTTCGATAGATACATACCATTGCTGACCATTACTTTCAGTACATTGGTATGCACCGATCCCCTGTTTAACACTGCTATAAGTATTTAATAATTTTTTTGCCCAAATATCCTTAACCGAACTCATTGTGCTTTTTTGCACTTGAGAAAAATGACCACCTTTGGCACTACAATAACGGTTTAAGTAACTTTTGGGTGTTAAAGACTGCACCTGCTGATCACTTTGCTTTGATCCCCAATCATAAACATATTCTTTAGATGCGCTATTGTTTTCATTAATATTGTACTTCTCAATGAGTTCTTGAGCAGAAGCATATTGTTTAAAAGCGTCTGATGTTGATGTATTCATGGTTGTACAACCCTGCAATACAAAACCTACCCCACTCAACAATAAGAATATTTTTAAATTCACCTGACATTTCTCAATTATATTTATGCATAAAAATATCTTAAAATACTCAAAACAACAAACTTATTACATTGAATTTATTAACTATTTATCGAAATAAAGTGATAAAAAAGTCACAAAAAAAATGATTAGAGATAATCAATTAAGTTAAAACTTAAAAAGCTCTATCTAGACATCTATTCCATTGCGATTTATTTATACAACATGTGAAAAAAATGTTAAAAAGCTGCCAAGTGTTGATACAGCTTGGCAGGCTTTTAGGTCAGATTATTACCAAATGGTCACGCGTTTATTGGCAGGTAAATACATTTTATCGCCCTGCTGAATATGAAAAGCATCATAAAATGGCGCTTGATTTAGCAAGGTAGCATTGCCACGAACTTTATCAGGTGAATGCGGATCTCTTTTTAAGAATTCAACTTGCATTGCATCAGTAATTTTAGAACGCCATGCTTGTGCCCATCCAATATAAAAGCGTTGTTCACCTGTTAAATTATCCAATACTGGCGCAGCCTTGCCATTTAAAGACAGTTGATAAGCTTTGTAAGCAATTGCCAATCCAGAGTTATCTGCAATATTTTCGCCTAAAGTTAACTCACCATTGACATGATAGCCTTTGATTGGCTCATAAGCGTTGTATTGAGCAACCAATGTATTGGTTTTTTCTTTAAATTTTCGATGGTCTTCTGCCGTCCACCAATTTTTCATATTGCCCAATTCGTCAAATTGACTGCCTTGATCATCAAAACCATGACTGATTTCATGTCCGATAATTGCACCAATCGCCCCATAGTTCACTGCATCATCGGCATCCATATCAAAGAATGGGGGTTGTAAAATCGCTGCTGGAAAGACAATTTCATTTAAAGAGGCATTGTAATACGCATTGATGGTTTGCGGTGTCATGCCCCATTCATCACGATCAACAGGCTTGCCCAATTTATTTAAGGCATATTGATGTTCAAATTCACGTGAACGGATCACATTTCCAATCAAGTCATTATTTTTGATTTCTAAAGCTGAATAATCACGCCATTTGTTTGGATAACCAATTTTCACCGCAAAACTTGCTAACTTTTTCTGCGCTTGAACTTTCGTTGTTGGACTCATCCAATCCAGTTTGTCTATGCTTTGAGAGTATGCTTTCATTAAGTTTTGCACCAAGACTTCCATGCGTTGTTTTTTCTCAGCAGAAAAATACTTTTTCACATAAATCTGGCCCAGACTTTCACCTAAAGTTCCTTCAACCAATTGCACACCACGCTTCCAACGTGGTTTCTGTTCCTTGATTTCTCTGAGCTGTTTGCTATAAAAATCAAAGCTATTGTCTACGAAAGCTTGACTAAGCAGTGATGAAAAATCACTGACTAAATGAAATTTAAAATAAGCTTTCCAAACCTCTAATGAGGTATTGTCAACAATTGGGCCTAAACCTTTGAAGTAACTCGGTTGAATGACTTGTATGGTTTTAATCTTATCGGACAATTCTTGTTTTTCTAGATAAGTTTGCCAATCAATTTTTGGACTAAGTTTGGCTAAGTCTTGCGTTTTATAAATATTATAGAGTTTTGTTACATCACGGTTTTGGACATTACTCCATTGTATCTTGGCGATTTGAGTTTCTAATTTTAAAATCCCTTGCGCATGCTGGGCGGCTTGCTTGTCTCCAGCTAGGCTTAAAGTTTTTTCAATATACTTTAAATATTGCGAACGGATTTTCTTAAATTTGGCATCATTTTTTAAATAATAATCACGATCAGGTAACCCTAAACCACTCTGTCCAAGCATTGCCACCATTTCAGTTGAATTTTTCATATCTTGGTCAATGCCCACATCAAAAGGGCTGGTTACACCAATACGTGAAAAATGTGCGGCCAATTGCGCAATATCTTTTTTGCTTTTCAATGCATCAACATTGGTAATTTCCGCTTGAATCGGCTGGATCCCCAATGCTTCAATACTTTTTTCATCCATAAAATTAGCATATAGACTTGCCACTTTTTGCTCAGAACTTCCTTCCACCAATTGCTGTTTTGAAAGCTCATCGACAATGTCATGCAATTGTTTTAATGATTCTTCATGCAAAATATCAAAAGTTCCCCACCGTGATTTATCTGCAGGAATTTCAGTATTTTTCAACCATCCTCCATTTACATGTTGATAAAAGTCATCATTTCCTTTTATATTTTGATCAAAATATTGATGATCAATCCCCGATTTTTTTTGATCTTTCACAATAGCTGAAGTGATTTGAGTGATTTGCCCTGTTGTTTCAGCCCATACTGGTGCAGATGACAACATGATTGCAGATGCTAAAACACTTTTTACAAATCCAAATTTCAAAGCGATATCCTCAATTTTATTTCTAAGGTTTGAATTTAAAACAATAATAGTAATCTTGAGCTCAGACTTTATGTGTAGCAAAAATGCAATGATTCACTGATTTTGTTTTCAAGATAGAATTTCACAGCATAGATTATTCCAAAAAACTCAATTTAAGCCTAAATCTTTAATCACTGTGAACAGCATCAACATTCAAAATATATAAATCCACTTATTTAGCTGGAGCTTTAGTAAGTCAACCTATAAATTAAGCGAGCAAATTTAAAATATGTTTTAAACGGATATTTTCAGCAGCCTGCTTATAGACTGCATAAATTGGTGCAATACACGGCGTATCCGCTTTAAGCGCTTTGTAAATAATTTGCTTGTTCCAAAAATCTCGAATGGCCTCTGGAACAATCGACAAACCAATTCCAGCTGCAATCAGATTTAAACTCGACGTTAAACGTGGGGCTTCTTGAACAATCTTTGGACTAAATCCAGCCTGATAACAGCTGGCCAAAATATTATCAAACAAGTCTTGTCCTGCTAAACGGCGATACAGCACAAAATCATAAGGCTCTAAATCAAGTAACTGGATGGCATCTGGATGTTCAGCTAAGGGGTGATTATTGGGCAATGCCACAATTAAGGGCTCATCAAGTACATGCAAACTGGTGAGTCCCAAACCAATCGGTGCAGGCTTACGCAAAAAAACGATGTCATTCTTTTCATTGATGATCGAATCAATCAGGGAGCTACTGCCATCTTCTTCCAAATGAATAGACACCGCTGAAAATACTTCACGAAAATTACGCAGTAAAGCAGGTAAAAAGGAATGTAAGCCAACTGAGTTGGTAAAACCAATATTGATTTGCCCTTCCAAACCTTTAGAAATATTTTGCACGCGTTTGGGGATAGCCTGAGCGTGTGCAAGTATGGTAAGTGCTTCTTGGTATAAGGCCTTACCCGCTTCAGTTGCCTCTACGCCACGCGGTAAACGCTTCAATAAATCCGTATCTAATTCATCTTCTAAGTTTTTGATAATTCGTGTTAAAGGCGGTTGCTGCATATTCAAACGTACCGCTGCCCGAGAAATATTACTTTCCTCAACCACAGCGATAAACGCATTAAGCTTATGAATATCAATCATCTTTTCACCTCAATATCGATCTTTTCATTTTTTCGTGCTAATCCACGTTCAAAGCATACTTTTTAGGTATGGATAACAGCAAAAATAGCATTTTTCTTTATGACTCAACAAGCAGATAATCACATTCAAGCCAAGTACATCACAGCAAATTGAAGAGGTCTAAATGAATACTGAAGCAATCCCAATGGAACAATCCATGACCATACCCAATTGCAAAGCATTATTTTTAGGTTTTATGAAACTTGGCCTCATGGGATTTGGTGGGGTACTTCCTCTCGCACATCGTTTAATTGTAGAAGATCAGAAATGGTTAACATCTGAAAAATTTACCGACTTGTTGGGTGTCTGCCAAATCTTACCTGGTGGAAATATTGTAAATATGGCAGTGGCGATTGGTTATGACTTTGCTGGAGTAAAAGGTGCGATGAGTGCGGTATTGGGTCTTATGCTGGCCCCGACCATTATTGTCATCTCTTTGTACCAGTTATATAGCAGCTTTCAAGATATTCAAATGGTACAGCACATGATTCAAGGTTTAGCTGCCGCTGCTGCGGGTCTACTGTTTGCTACAGGTTTTAAGATGTTAAAACCAATCATGAAAAGTAAGCTGACCTATTTCACCATTATCTTGACCATTATTTTTATGCTGTTGATTAAATTGCCCTTGGCACTGACGCTGTTGATTTTAGTCACCGTGAATATGGCAGTTTTAGCATTTAATCAAACTAAAGTGATTCAGGAGTAAAATAAGATGTATGTTCTCATCGCACTGACTTTAGTGTTTACTCAACTGTCTTTATTGGCCTTTGGTGGCGGGAATGCCATCTTACCTGAAATGCAACATCAGGTGGTTGTGATTCACCAATGGATGACTGCTGAGCAATTCAGCTCTATGTTTGCAATGGCGCAAGCTGCACCCGGTCCCAACATGATGATTGTTCCTTTAGTGGGATGGCATGTCGCTGGGCCAATGGGACTGATCGTGACGTCTTTTGCGAAGTTTGGTCCGTCTTCAATCATCACCATTTATGCACTTAAATTTTGGAATAATTTTAAAAGTCATCCACTGCGGGCGAAATTTGAAAAGGCGTTAAAACCGATTACAGTCGGTTTGGTTTTAGTCAGTGCTTGGATTATTGCCCAAGCCTCTGCTCAAAATATTTTACTGATTGCAATCGTCGCCATCACCATTTGCCTAAGTCTGTTTAAGAACGTTCACCCAGTTTGGTTAATGGTGATTGGTGCTGGTACAGGTGCTTTAATTCTATAGATATTGATTAAGACCGCCTATACAGGTTCATTCATAAAAATTCAGACAAGACATCTTCCTCCCTCTAAGCAGTGCATCACACAAAGCAAAGAGGGAGAAAATTTATAATATAATATGAGATTTAAATCGCGACTGCTCTATATAGCTTAATTTATCTATTTTACTGCTGGTTTTCTAAATCACGTTCACGACAAGAAAGCTCATAATATTCTGCCGTTGGTAATGCTTTCAGTTTAAAACCATAATAATTACTGGCATCTGACTCTACTTTGCTTAACGAACACTGATTAGTTTTGGCAAATTGAGTCAAGAGTTTCATATCACTCTTTTTAGCTAAAACAGCTCCCCAGCCCTCACTGACACAACAACCAGCATACTGTGTCATATATTCGTCTGATAGGAGTGCAACTGTTTGCCCCATAAATTGAAGCGGTTTTTTTAATTTATATACATCATTATAGTCATTTCTTGAAATATCCGGTTTTTTATTGATTATCCCCTGCTTTTGCATCTTTTTAAAGCTCGGAAACTGTGCAGATGCCTCGCCCATTCCTCTATACACTGTTTCTTCTACTGCAGCATGGTTGCTCATAGCAGCAGTCGCGATCACTAAACCCAATAGATACTTTTTCATATTTTTCTCATTCATCACTGAATACAATTTTTATTACAGTTAAGTCTGTTAAATTAAGACTAAAGCCGTATAAATTCAACTTAAAACTGCAACTAGAGCATGCTATTTTACATGAAATAAATCATAAAATTTAAACAAAAGGTGTAAAAATGTCTAAACAAATTCTAATGTTAGTGGGTGATTATGTAGAAGATTATGAAGCCATGGTTCCTTTTCAGTTCCTCACTGGATTAGGCTATAGTGTTCATGCAGTCTGCCCTGATAAAAAAGCTGGCGATACAATTGCAACAGCGATTCATGATTTTGAAGGTGAGCAAACCTATAGCGAAAAACGTGGTCACAACTTTGCAATTAACTATGACTTTAACCAAGTCAACAGCGACAACTACGTAGGATTAGTGATTCCGGGTGGCCGTGCACCTGAATATTTACGTATGAATGACCGAGTAATTGAAATTGTTCGTGAATTTGATGCGATTAAAAAACCAATTGCCGCTGTTTGCCATGGCGCACAACTGCTTGCCGCAGCCGATGTATTAAAAGGACGCTTATGTTCCGCTTATCCTGCATGTGCCTCAGAAGTTAAACTTGTAGGCGGGCAATATGCAGATATTGCAGTCACTGAAGCAGTCACAGATGGACACCTGGTAACAGCGCCAGCATGGCCAGCACATCCTGCTTGGTTAGCCCAATTTGTTAAAGCGCTTGGTGCAACGATTACTTTATAAAATTTAAAACTGTCTAAGCTAAGATTTCCGCTGAGAGAAAACTTAGCCTTATACAACAGTGAAACTTTAAAAATGTTTAGGCTACATAAAGACCTATCAATGTTGCGTTTTTTAACGCTGTATCTCAGCAAAGCGCTTTGCGCTGTGCAATAATTATTTATAGAATTTTATGTTCAAACAATAGGTTAGTATAAAAGTGGAAATCATTGAATTACTCCAACCCGTTACCTTAAATAAAGATAATTTAGAACCAATTACCATTAAAACAGGGACTTTATTAAAGGTACTGATGGTGAATCCATCCTCATATCTTGTTGGTGATGAGTCAGGTGTTTCGTTTCTAGTTAATTTCTCAGAAGAAAATCGACAATGGAAAAAGATATAAGCTTTCAATTCGGAATCAGGATAAGGCTCAGTCCATAATTAATCACTGTGATAAATAAAATATAGGTTTCATATTTTACAATTTATTAGTGTAAAATTACACTCAAACACAACCAATATTTGATAATTTATAAATCAAAATCATACACTTCAATTCAAAACCCCATCTAAATTTTGCATTTATATCATCCATAAAAAAGTTTAAAAATTATGTTTTATTTGTATCTTTTTGTATGTTAATTGATAATAATAATGATTCTTATTTACTAATTTCTATTCTTATGGACAATCTACGTAAACAAACGGCATTAAACATTGCAATAAAATCAATTCTTATTTGCAGCGCTATTTCCCATAGTGCTTTTGCACAAGAGCAAAAAAGTGATGAAGCGAATACTTCTGTACTCCCAACCATTACAGTTAAAGCAGATGCTCAGGATGAAAAAACTGAGGGAAGCGGAAGTTTTAAAGCAAAGTCCTCAAAAAGCTCATCAAAATTAAAATTATCTTTAAAAGAAACACCACAATCTGTAAGCGTGGTCACCCGTGAACAAATTGAACAACGCGGGCTGACCATTCTGGATGATGTTCTTGCCGCAACACCAGGTGTTACCGCCACTAAAAATGACAGTGAACGTTCTAACTACTATTCCCGTGGTTTTCAAATTACCAATAGGCAAATTGATGGTATGCCTGTAGGAGACAATGCTCCCCGCTTTGATAGTTTTTTCTTTGACCGAGTTGAAGTGATCAAAGGTGCTTCTGGCTTAACTGGTTCAACAGGCAGCCCTTCTGCAACCATCAATATGGTGCGTAAGCGTCCTGAAAAAGAGTTTAAGGGCAATGTCAGCTCAACTTATGGCTCATGGGACAATACCCGTGTTGAAGCAGATGTATCCATTCCACTGACTCAAGATGGCAGTGTCCGAAGTCGATTCATGGCAGCGTATACCGATAAAGAATCCTATATGGATCGTTATAAGCTCAAGTCAACAGCCGCAATGGGAATCATCAGTGCAGATTTAACCCCAACAACAACAGCCTCAGTAGGATTTCAATATCAAGACAACGATCCTAAAGGCTCAACGTGGGGAACAGTACCATATTTCAATGCTGATGGAAGCAAAGCAAATTTTCCGCGAAACTTTAGTTTATCTGCGGACTGGAGTTCAATTGCCAATACTGATAAAACCGTTTTTGCCGATCTTGAACATAATTTTGCCAATGACTGGCTGGTTAAAGCAGCGATTGCCCACAGTACCTCAGATAATAGTTGGATGGTGGCTTATGGTGGTAGTGGCTTTCCAGACCCAAAGACAGGGAAAGGCTTAAGTTTATGGACCAGTGTTAGCCCTTATGCTGAAAGTAAAAAGCTCAATATCGATTTGTATGCCACAGGACCATTTCAGTTGTTAAATCGCCAACATGATTTAATTATTGGCTATAGTGGTTTTAAAAGTGAAAGTACCTCATTGAGTGTAAAAAGCAATGTCGAGTATCCAGCAGCTATACCTGATTATCGTAATTGGACAGGTAATATTGCAAAACCAACCTATGAGAAAACCGGAGCTGGAAGTACCAATACCACAGAGCTTTACGGGGTATATTCGACTTTACGTTTAAATCTAGCTGACCCGCTTAAGTTAATTTTGGGCGCACGTTATAGCTCATATGACTATAAAGTTAACAAGTGGGATCCTAATGCCCCAGTTTCTCCTACAAAGCCACGTAACTTTGATCAATTGGTGCCTTATGCAGGGATTTTGTACGATATTAATGATACTTATACGGCCTACACCAGCTACACCAATGTATTTAATCCATCCACTAGACGAGATCGTTTCGGCGATTATCTAGACCCTGAAATGGGAAGCACCACTGAACTAGGGATTAAAGCAGATCTATTGGATGGTAAGTTATTGACCAGTGCTGCTTTATTTTGGTCAAGTGTCAAAGACCTTGCGGTAGAAGATGTTGAATATCGTGAAGGTGTAAAAAATGGCACTATTCCAAAAGTAGATGAGATGGATACTGCATATATATCATCGGGCAAAGGACTGAAAGTTAATGGGTTTGAGTTAGAAGCCATAGGAAAGATACAGGAAAATTGGAATCTTAGTTTCGGCTATACCTATGTCAATAGTGTAAGTTCTGCAAACGCCAATGCTCTAAGCAATATTCCTCAAAACCAAGTAAAGTTATTTAGTAGTATTACTCTTCCAGAAAATCTTTGGACAGGTTCAGAAAAGCTAACATTAGGTGGTGGATTGAATTGGCAAAGTGAAATCTCACAAAAATGGGGGGGAGCTCCTGTAAATGCCTATAACGGTGGTGTAGTCACACAAAAGGCCTATGTATTGGCCAATGCTTTTGCCAGTTATAAGTTAAGTGATGAGCTGACTGCAAGTGTGAATATCAACAACTTATTTGATGAAAAATACTATTTAAATGTAGGTTTCTATAATGGTGTTTATTGGGGAGAACCACGGAATGTGACTTTCACCTTAAGAGCGAAATTTTAATAAAATATAAAGCCAAGCATGAGCATATGATTAAAAGCGCTCATGCTTGCAAGTATTCTCAGCGATGCTTTGGCTGAATTGAACGGATCATAATAAATTAATGGCTAATAATAGAATCAGTCCACCCACTAAAAGGATTTTCAAACTCTTGCCATTTTTCTGCGCCTAACGCCATTTCATCATCGTTTAATAAACAATTATCAAATTGACGAATAAGTTCAGATTGATCCATCTGCATCCCAATCAACACGATTTCTTGTCGTGCATCACCTGTTTGAGCATCCCAGCTTTGTTGAATTGCATCTCGACTTTGTTGATCCGTAGGCCAATGTTCGTCTGGCACTGCTGCCCACCAATATCCAGCAACACCATGGCGTGCCATCGCCCCTGCTTGAGACCAAGATCCAGCAAACTCGGGATTTGAGGCTAACCAAAAAAAGCCTTTGGAACGGATTACGCCTTTCCATTCGGAGTTGATAAAATCAAAAAACCGTTGTGGGTGAAAAGGTCTGCGCGCTCGATAAACAAAATTATTGATTCCATATTGCTCTGTTTCAGGCGTATGCTCACCTCTTAATTCCTTTAACCAACCCGGAGCTTGTGCCGCTTCGTTAAAATCAAATAGCTGGGTATTTAACACCCGATCAAGATTCACCTTGCCAAACGCAGAAACTTCAATTTTTGCTCTTGGGTTTAAAGACTGCAAAATTCCAAATAATTTTTCCAGCTCGTCTTGATCAATCAAATCTGTTTTATTCAATACAATCACGTCACAAAACTCAATTTGATCAATCAGTAGATCAACAACATTTCGCTCATCTTGTTCACCTAATGATTCACCGCGCGCTTGTAAGCTATCCAGCGAACTATAATCTTTTAAAAAGTTATAAGCATCGACCACAGTCACCATTGTATCTAAGCGGGCAAACTCATTGAGAGAAATCCCATTTTCATCTTCAAAGGTAAACGTCTCTGCAACAGGGAGTGGTTCAGAGATCCCTGTAGATTCAATCACCAATTGATCAAAGCGCTGATCCTGTGCTAAACGACGTACTTCAACCAGTAGGTCTTCTCTTAAAGTACAACAAATACAACCATTACTCATTTCAACTAACTTTTCATCCGTTCTTGAAAGCTCAGCACCGCCCTCTCGAACTAAAGCGGCATCAATATTGACCTCCGACATATCATTCACAATCACTGCAATTTTTCGGTCTTCACGATTGTTTAAGATATGATTGAGTAAGGTGGTCTTTCCAGCCCCTAAGAATCCAGAAAGCACGGTGACGGGAAGTTTTTGCGGAGTGGCTAAAAGAGTATTCATTGGCATTCTCACTTTATATTTTTGTGTTTTCATATCGAGATCGACATGAAAATACTGACTGAATAACTCCAAACAGATCGCTTTAGAGTTAAATTTTAGCTGTGCTTGCACATACATTTTCAACACTGCAATTTGATGATTCGGTTTTAATCATTCGGTGATGATTACAGCGTTTTTCCAGATCCTATAAATCTAAGCTGAGGATTGAAAAACATCAGGATTAAGATTATTTAATAGCGGATAAACATGTGTCGCTTGAATTTCTCGTATTAAAAGTTGTCTGATGTCACGGATGAAATTTGACTTCATGGCGATTCACTCACTTTTTTATTGTTGCCAATTAAAGCGTTATTGATACATGGTGATGAGCTATAGCGATGGTCTGCACCCCAAGTACGAAAACCTGCACTATCAATATGAATCTGTCCTGATGCATAGACGCCTAAGCCCATGTGAAGTTCCTCACCAGAATCCAGCCAAAATTGACATAATTTTGCTTTGCGCTCTTGAATCATCAGCTGTTGGTTTAAGTCCGGATTTTCATCACCGATACGAAAATCTAATGCGGCATTAAAAATATGTTTGGAGGAAGCAGCGCCTTTTGCACACTGATTAAGCTTGAAATTTCGATAGACAGAAGTCACGCTAAACTGGGTTAAAATTTTTTCATCCACAAGAAGATTTAAAATTTTTAATGTTGGCACAATATTGCCCCACAGCTCTTGTGGCGGAACTTCAAATTCAGATGCATCACATTGTTGCCAATCTCTGGCTGTTTGTAAAAATTCAAAAATAGGAACATAAGCAGAAATACCTTGTTGCTTTAAAAAGCGCTGATAAGCCTGAACGCTTTCAGCATTTGTCGGCTCACTGAGCCATTTTAAATAAGCAGGCGGCAGATTTTTCTCTTGTTTTAAAATACCTTGCTGCTGAGGAAAGTCTGCTTTTAATGGCACTTGTGGTGACGTTTGCTGAACTGTACGCATAGCATGCATTGTATTTGAGTTATTTTGACTACATGCAGAAAGGCAGAGTATGAATCCGATCAAATATTTTTTGTTCATCTCAATTTGCAATGATCTCATAGCGTAAATTTAACTCAGATGAGTAGTGTTGATTAATATTGTTATGTTATAACATAACAATATCTATTTCAACTTAAGCTATTCCCCCTATGAATCTTGTTCTTCCAGATGTTTCTGCTGAATACTCACTCACAAGAAGCTATCACTACCCGCTCGATTGGGTCGGTATGGAAAAAATCGCGCTTCCGCTTTATCTAGAAAATAGTCTTTGTCAAAGCCAAGTGAATGCTTATGTCAGTTTGGATGATGTGTTTGCCAAAGGTATTCATATGTCGCGCTTGTATACGCGACTTTTGAAATTGAGCACGATCAAAAATCTAGCTCTACTTGATATTAAAGATGCTTTATTGGATTTCTTAGCCAGCCATAAAGATTTATCAGCACATGCCAAAATCGAAATTCATAGTGAGCTTTATATCGAGCGCCCTGCCTTAGTCAGCCAATTGTCTGGCTGGAAAAGCTATCCTTTTGTGTTGTCCTGTCAGCTTTTAAAAGATGATTTTTATGCTGAATTAAAAATCGAAATTCCCTATTCATCTACTTGTCCTTGTTCCGCAGCACTTGCCAGAAATATCATCCAACAAAGATTTGCAACCGCATTGGAAAATCATGAAATTCAGTTAGACCCGCAAGAAATCCTCAGTTGGCTAAATAGCACAGATGCAATTGCAGCAACGCCTCACAGCCAAAGAAGTTTTGCTCAGTTAAATTTCAAATTAGATCAAAACATTCAGTATATTCCACTGATTTTATTTATTAATCAGGCTGAACAAGCCTTGATGACACCCGTACAAACGGCGGTAAAACGTATTGATGAACAAGCCTTTGCTATTGCAAATGGTCAAAACCTGATGTTTTGTGAAGATGCCTTAAGACGCTTGTATACCACATTTATCCATCATCCCAGTATTCTAGGCTTTAACTTTAAGGTGATTCATGCGGAAAGTTTACATGCCCATGATGCAGTTGCTCAGGGTGCCTGGCAATGGTAATGCCTTATCTTCCCTCCCTCATTGTTTAACTTATTTAAAATGGTCTAGTCATGCTTAGAAAAAACCCATCTGGTGATCTCCCTGTTATAAATCAATCAGCCTATGTTGACCAAACCGCAATTATTTGTGGAAAAGTCATTATCCATGCCAATGTCTTTATTGGTCCTTATGCAGTGATCAGAGCAGATGAAACCAATGACGCAGGTGATATGGAACCCATCATTATTGGTGCAAATTCCAATATTCAAGATGGTGTCGTGATTCACTCCAAAGCCGGGGCAGCAGTGAGCATTGGTGAAAATTCTTCAATCGCACATCGCTCTATTATTCATGGTCCCTGTGAAATTGGACATCATGTTTTTGTTGGCTTTAACAGTGTGTTATTTAACTGCAAAGTGGGTCATCACAGCGCGATTCGTCACAATGCCGTGGTTGATGGTCGTGATTTACCCGATCATTTTTATGTACCTGCAATGAGTTATATCAACCCTAAAACTGATTTAAAGCAATTTCCACCCATTGATATTTCAATCAGTGAGTTTTCAGAAAGCGTTGTCAGCACCAATATCAAACTGGTTCAAGGCTATAAGGCATTGCACAATGAGTTTTAAAAATTCGCCCAATCTTATTATTCGTAATGCCAATATTGTCAATGAAGGCAAGCAGTATTATTCCGATGTACTGATTCGACATGGACGGATTGAAAAGATTCATCCTAATATTACAGGGGCTTATCCTGCGAAAAATATAGAGGCTGAAGGTTCGTGGCTAATTCCCGGCATGATTGATGACCAAGTTCATTTTAGAGATCCCGGCGCAGCGTATAAAGGCAATATTGCTTCGGAATCAATGGCAGCAACGATTGGTGGAATTACTAGCTACATGGATATGCCAAACACCAATCCAGCCACCTTAACTCTAGACACTTTGACCCAGAAAAAGCAGATTGCAAAACAACATAGTCGGGCCAATTATGCTTTCCATTTTGGAGTCAGTGCCCATAATTTAGATATTATTGAACAACTTGATCCTAAATCAATCAGTGGTGTTAAAGTTTTTATGGGTGCTTCTACGGGTGATATGCTCGTCGATGACCCTAAAGTTTTGGAACGTTTATTTGCAAATGTTCCAACAGTTTTATTGACCCATTGCGAGTTTACCCCTGCCATTAAAGCCGAAGAAAATTTCTATTTTCAAAAATATGGGGAAAATATTCCAGCTGAAATTCATGCTCAGATTAGAAATAAACATGTTTGCTTTGAAAGCTCAAAATTAGCGGTATCTTTGGCCGAGAAATATGCCACACAGTTGCATGTTTTACATATCACCACCGCGAAAGAACTGTGTTTTTTTAAAAATCTGCCTTTAAATCGAAAACATATCACAGCAGAAGTGTGTATCCATCATCTCAGTTTTGATGATGCCGATTATGCTACTTTGGGTCACTTAATTAAATGTAATCCCGCCATTAAAACCCAGCAAGATAAAGATGCTTTGATTAATGCCCTTGCCAACAGTAATCGGTTGGATATTATTGGTACTGACCACGCACCACATACTTGGGATGAAAAACATCAATCATATTTTTATGCCCCTTCTGGCCTACCTTTAGTACAACATGCGTTGCCTGCACTGATGGAGCTAGTTGCAGCAGGTAACCTGAGTATTGAAACA
Source organism: Acinetobacter sp. LipI_19 (assembly GCF_058242925.1). NCBI lineage: Bacteria > Pseudomonadati > Pseudomonadota > Gammaproteobacteria > Moraxellales > Moraxellaceae > Acinetobacter > Acinetobacter sp. LipI_19. The sequence continues at coordinate 451,856 of NZ_JBZAYK010000001.1, read as the reverse complement.
CTGGTTCAAAAAACTGCTCATCAAGTGGCAGACTTATTTAGGATCAAAGACCGTGGTTATATTCGAGAAGGTTACTGGGCTGATTTAGTGATTCTTAAAGAAAATCAACAGCACATTGCAGTGAAAGATCAAAAAAACTATATGAAATGCAATTGGACACCATTTATACATAAAACACTTGCTTATGAAGTCAGCACTACAATTGTTTCTGGACAACTTGCTTGGCATCAACAACAACTGTTTTTGAATTGTCAGGGACAGCAACTAGAAATTGACCGTTAAATTAGCAAATAAAAATTACTGACGTGGTTTTTATCTAAGTTAAGGATGCCCAATTGTCTAGACTTATTAAGTGTTTAAGTTGCTTGATTTTCTAAAGCATCGATGATGGCTAAAGCCGTACGACGTGCAGAAAATGGATTTTGTCCTGTGATTAAGTTTTTATCTCTTACCACATAAGGTGCGAAGGGAATAACTTTCTTATCATAATTTGCACCATGTTCTTTGGCCAAATTTTCTGCATTATAAGGAACAATTTTTGCAACTCCTGCAACGACTTCCTCAAGCCATGCAAAACCCGTCAACTTCTTACCATCAATCAGATATTGACCATTTGAAAGTCGTACATTGAGCAGCCCACAATAGCCATGGCATACACTGGAAACAATAGCGCCTTTTTCATAAATATTTTTAGTGATTTCTTGTAGCTCAGGATTGTCTAAGAAGTCCCACATCACCCCATGACCACCAGTATAGTAAATCACATCATAATCTTGCCAATTGATCTCTGAAGGCTTTTTGGTATTCTCAAGAAGCCGCATAAATCCTGGATCATTTTTCCGTTTTAATACCGATTCATCGGTAACAAAACGTTCTAACGATTTTGGCTCAATAGGAGAGTTTCCACCTAAAGGACTAACAATATCTTGAATATAATTGTACTTTTCGAACTCATCATAAGCATGGGTTAATTCACCTAACCATAATCCTGTAGGTCGCTTTATCTGATTATATTCAGCGATGTTCGTCACAATGTGTAATATACGTTTCGACATGATTAGCCTCAGCTTTTAAGTTATTTCTGATCTTTCTTTTAGCTTACTATAAGCCTAAAGTTAACTTTAATGTCAAGTGGAAATCAGTAAAATGAATCTTAGCGAGTTATCCAAACAGAGTGATTTGAGTACCCCAACGGTTCGTTATTATGAACAAATCAAAATATTTCCTAAAGCAAAACGTAAATCTAATGCTTAATATAAATATAGCGACAATGACCTAAAACAATTATTTCTAATTTAGCAAACTCAACAAGTTGAATTTTCATTGACTAAAATCAAAGCTTACCTGCCTTCAAATGTAGGCAAATGGAATCAGGATATTCTAATTGGATTACTCGAAAGTAAAATCAAAGACATTGAATATCTAGAACAAAAGTTGTTGATCAGTAAGCAAAACCTAGGCAGCATGATCACTGCAATCAATAGTAAGCCTGACGAAATCGCCTGTGAAGAAAACGCCAACCGTTTACTGAATCTCTATTATGCCAATGATAAATGTTAAAAATTTCCATGTTATCGGAAAATCATAAAAGCGATTGAGCTTAAATCTCACTTTAAGCTCAGGATTGTGCATAGGTCATTGATATGTGATCTATGATTTTCAAATATTGAAGTCTGCAAAACTGTTTGATCAGTATTCTCATCATTACTTTTAATGAGTGATCATACCTAAACATCTGGTAAATCCTCTTCGAGCCACAGCTGTAGTACAATCTGTCAGATCAAATCCAATATCTAAACAAAGCACTGTACTTAAGCTGAAGGTGAATACTGATGCATACGTTTTTTATACTGACGTGTGCGGCATGTCGTTTCTGTTTGTTGTAATATCAAGGCCCATAAAGGTGAAACTTTAGGATTCGGTGTTTTCCCATGGCTGAGTTTCCGTAACTGGAATTTAACTGTTGCCATATTGGCAAGTGAAGCTAATGTTTTATTTTCCCAGCGAATCGGTTTCAATTCAGGTGCGATATTCTGACCTTGTCTCCATTTGTTGGGTAAGTTAGGTTCGATTGCCAAGCCTGTTGCAATTCCTACCATATCGATCCCACTGTCAAGGACTTGTTCTGCAACGGGTTTACGGCGAATACCACCAGTCACCATAATCGGCATATGGACAACCTTGCCAATCTCTTGAGCAAATTCTAAGAAATAAGCTTCACGTGCCAAAGTCCGTCCATCTCTGGCTTGGCCTTGCATAGCAGGTGCTTCATAACTCCCCCCTGACAATTCAACCAAATCAACCGACAGATCATTTAACATTTTAACTACTTGCTGAGCATCTTCAGCACTAAAACCACCACGTTGGAAATCTGCAGAATTCAGTTTAACAGCAACTGTAAATGTTGATGACACCACCGCACGTACTGCTTTGACGATCTCAATCAAAATACGCGCACGATTTTCCAATGAACCGCCCCATTGATCTTGACGTTGGTTGCTTAAAGGCGAAAGGAACTGACTGAGTAGATAGCCATGAGCTGCATGAATTTCTACACCGGTAAATCCCGCTTTTTCACCCAAATATGCGGTATGGGCAAAACGTTGAATCACTTCGTCAATCATGGCCTGAGTCATTTCAATTGGAGTATTAAAACGATCTGACATTTTACCTAAATCTAAAGCCACAGCAGAAGGTGCCCACGTTGACTGACCTAAATTTGACTGCATTTGGCGACCTGGATGGTTGATCTGCAACCATGCTTGCGCGCCTTGAGAACGTGCGATTTGAGCCCAACGTTTGAAGTGCGCTAAATGCTGTTCATCTTCCAAGACCACCCCACCCGGTCCTGTCATCGCACGACGATCCACCATCACATTACCGGTAATGATTAAACCGACCCCACCATCTGCCCATGCCTGATACAAATGCATAAGCTCTTCTGATGGTGCATGATTGAGATCTGCCATATTCTCTTCCATCGCAGCTTTTGCAATACGATTTGGAATCTGAGTACCATTAGGTAAAACTAATTTTTCAAAGACGTTCATTTTTATAGCCTCATAGAGTATGGACTTACTTTAAGATTAAAGCTCACTTTAATGTCAATCCTTTTTTTGCATTTAATTTTTATTATTTTAAGAACTAATTTTATTTAAAGACTTACATCAGAATAAAATGGTTCAATGCTTTAATAGCAAAAAAATAGAGGCCGCAAGGCCCCTATTAATATTCTGTTTTTAAATCAAACGACAACTGTTCACTCGCGAATAAACGCCAACAAATCTGGATTAATCACATCTGCATTAATGGTTAACATACCATGTGAATATCCTTTATAGGTTTTTAACCGGCCATTTTGAACCAGTTTGGCAGAAAGTACCCCTGAGTTTTCATAAGGTACAATTTGATCATCATCTCCATGCATGACTAAAACAGGCACTGAGATTTTTTTCAAATCTTCGGTAAAGTCAGTCTGTGAAAATGCAACAATTCCATCATAATGCGCTTTTGCTCCACCCATCATGCCCTGACGCCACCAATTCAATACGATGGGTTCCGAAGGTTGAGCATCTGGTCGGTTAAAGCCATAGAATGGCCCCGCTGGTAGATCATGATAAAACTGAGCACGATTTTTAAAGAGCTGATTCTGTAAGTCATCAAAGACTTCTTTGGCTAAGCCTTGCGGATTTTTTTCCGTTTTCACCATAATTGGAGGTACAGCACTGACCAATACGGCCTTTGATACATTTTCCTCACCATGACGTGCGATGTAGTGAGCAACCTCACCACCACCAGTAGAATGTCCAATATGCACTGCATTTTTAATACCCAAGTGTCTGACCACTTCTGCAACATCATCGGCATAGTGGTCCATATCATGACCATCCCATACTTGACTTGAACGTCCATGTCCGCGACGATCATGTGCAACTACACGAAAACCTTCATTTAAAAAAAACAATAACTGAGAATCCCAGTCGTCTGAGCTTAATGGCCATCCATGATGAAAAAATAATACTGGGGCATCTTTCGGTCCCCAATCTTTATAAAAAATATCAACACCATCTTTTGTCGTAACATATGCCATGTTAATTTCTCCTGTGTATGATTTACACTTTGAATAACTTATTGCTGTTCTCATTAATGTCAATAAATTACAATGTTTGATACGATTCATATGGACCGTCATTCTATACTAGGATTAAAGTTAACTTTAAGGTCAATGCTTTTGGTGATTTTCTGATAGCAGAAATGTAAATCTATAAAAAATAAAAACACGCAAATATCAGTATTTATCATTGAAAGAAAACAGCTTTATTTTTTATTCAAGATTGTTGAGGCTTTATGTCGTTACATAATTTAAACCATTACAGATTTTCTGTTCAAAGTTTCAACGACAACCCGCAGTATTTTTTATCGGTATAAAAATGAATATAAAAAAGCCAAGACTGGCTTAAAAATCTTGGCTTTAACATCTTGCAATGGAAGTTAGGCGATACGATATTTTGCCTCTTCAGAAATACGCTGTAATGCCTGACGCTGTTTTTTGAAATAAGGTAAAACATGTTCGCCAAGGCGATAAGCTTCTTCTAAATGTGGATAGCCCGCCAAGAAAAACAGATCAATCCCAATACTATTATATTCTTGAATCCGCTCGATAATCTGCGAATAACTTCCCACTAAAGCAACACCGGGTGGAATGCCAATATAGCCAAAGCCTGACCAAACATTGGGATGGATAAAGAAATCATCAACGTTTTTACTGCCTGCTTTTTCACTGTATTCTTTTTCAAAACTCAATACACGCGCCGATCTCAAACCTGCATGTGCAGCAGACGCATGTAAGCGTTGTTTTTCAGCAGCTTCATCCAAATAGCGTTGTGCCTCTGCCAAAGCTTCTTGTTCGCTACGGCGTGCAATCGTATCAATGGATAAGCCAAATTTAATATTATCTCGCCCATATCTTGCGGCACGTTTACGCACATCTGCAATCAATTCGGCAATTTCACTGGGTTTTTCAGCACGCATTAAATAATAATCAGCATGCTTTGCACCAAACTCACGGGCAGCTTCAGACGATCCTGCCGTACAAATGATCGGTAGTTCAGCTTTATTCAAAGGATATTTTAAACCGCCACCTTCTGCAGAATAATATTTGCCCTGGTAATGGAATGATTCGTTATACCAATACCCTTTCACCACATCTAAAAATTCAGTCGCACGGATATAACGGTCATCGTGTGGGGTAACATCTCCAACTTGGCGCTGAATGACCTCAGAGCCGCCATTGATAATATTCCAGACCAAACGATTCCCAGTCGCGCGCTGATACGTTGCTGCACTTTGTACTGCATTATAAGGACTAAAATGATAAGGCTGGAATGCAGTCACAAAGTTTAAGCGTTTGGTTTCTCTTGCCAATAAGGAACACACTGTCCATGGTTCTTCACCTGTAGGTGCATTCACCATCAGCGCACCTGCAAAACCGTTGATTTCAGCCGCGCGAGCCACTTGGCTAAGATAGTCGATATAGGTAAAGTCATCACCAACTTGGTAGTTTGATGTCGCACCAGTATTCTCTACACCCGCCACACGTGACCAATCACCACGATTCCTTGGATCGCCTGCTAAGTACTCTGCTTCACCGTGTAGTGGTAGACGGGTAAAAAATTCAATTCCCATGAGGTTCTCCGTATAACTTAGAATTTAGCAGTAAGAGAAACACCAACTTGGCGTGGGTTTCCATAAGTTAGAACATATTGTCCAGCGGGTCCATTGGGACGACCATGTACTTGATATTCTTCATTCAATAGGTTTTTAACATAGGCATTGATTTGGTATTTATTATTAGCACTATGGTAGCCAACATTGGCATTCCATAAGGTATATGCTTTTTGGCTTAAGATTGGATCTACCGAATAGTCTTGACGGTTTACGAGGAAAAATTCACGATCACGGTAGCTGGCATCTGTACCTACAACAACACGAGCACCGTCATTGAGATTAAAAGTATATTCTCCACCCAGACCGACGGTGTATTTTGGCGAACGGACTAGACTGTTGCCTGTATTATCTGCATTAACCACATTGGTTACCGGGTTTTTATCGACGAAATCGGTATATTCGCTGTCAAGATAAGCACCAGCAAAACGTAAACGTAGATTTTCAGTCACTGAATAATCTAATTCTAATTCAGCACCTTTAACTTCAGCTTTTGGTCCATTGGCGAGAACAGAGGTCACACCGCCACCTTGTCCCTCTGTTGCAACCAGTAAATTGGTTTGAATATCTTTATAGTCATAATAAAAAATATTGGCATTTGCGATTAAATCTCCGTCCAATAACGTAGACTTTAAACCAAGTTCATAACTATTTAAGTATTCAGGATTCACGTCGGCAAGTTGGGTTAAACTGCTGGATAAACCAGTGTTAAATCCACCTGAGCGGAAACCGCGTGCGAATCTAAAATAAGTATTTAAATTAGGATTAATTTCATATTCTGGGGTGATGTCATAGGTCAACTCATTCCAAGTTTTATTGCGACTTGTTGACCCATTTGCATTTGGAGTTGGGTTATAAACTGCATTGCTATAGCCATCTTTTTTCCACCAACTGCCTTTTGTATAGTCTCCCGTTGTGATCTGAGTCAGATTGAGATCAATATCTTTTTCTTCACTGGTCCAACGTAAACCACCTGTCACTTTAAATTTATCTGTAAATTTATAGGTACTGTTACCAAAAAATGCAAAACTTTGAGTGGCTTGATTATAGGTTATATCTCTAAATGCTGGCGTAGATGCAGTTTGAGAAGCAGCGCCATTTGGCAATGTTTTATTGATACGTGCACTGACTCCAGTGGAATCTAAATCCTCATTGAAATAATGAAATCCTGCAATCCAGCTTAAGCGTTTTTCAGCATCAGAAGCGATGCGGAACTCTTGGCTATATTGACGCCATTCATTATCACTATAGCTTCGTGCAACATCATAAGGAGTGTAATCACCATCTGAAATCGACTTTTGTGTGGTCTTATCAAAGGCAGTAATCGAAGTAAAGCTATATCCGCCCCCCAAATCCCCAGTTAAAGTTAATGAAGCACCATCATGCTGAATCTTATTGTTTTCGTCTAAATCTAAATTGGTGTCTCGCCCTTTAGGTCTTTCATAAATACCCCAATATTTACCAACACTTAAGGAACCATTACTGCCTAAACCATTATAAGTTTGGCTGTGTAGATTGACCAAGGCATCCCATTCATCATTGATTTTGCCTAGCACTTGGAAGCGAAAAGATTTTTTATCCACGTTGCCATAATCTTCACCATTGGCAATATTCTTTGCATATCCGTCACGATCTTCAGAGTAAAAAGCCCCACGCACCGCAACATTTTCCGAAATTTTGCCGTTTGCTGCACCTTCAAATGTTCGTAGGTTGTGGTCCCCTAAACCAATGGTTGCATATCCATTGGGTTTATCTAAAAAATTAGGCTTTTTAGAAATATAATTGACTGCACCCGCTGTGGTGTTTTTCCCATAGAGCGTGCCTTGTGGACCACGTAAAACTTCTATACGCTCTAAATCAAACAAGTCACCTGCACCTGCAACTGGCGCATTTAAATAAACCCCATCTGCATAAACGCCAACAGGAAATACTGTCGATGCAGCCACATCTCCCGTACCTAGACCACGAATATACCAACGTGGACGACTATCCCCATCTGGGTTTTCAGCTGCAGCATTTGGTGTATAGGTTAAAACATCCCCAATAAAAGTAGAACCTTTCGCTGCCAAGTCCTTGCCCGAAACAGCAGTAATTGCAGTTGGAACTTTTTGAATATTTTGCGCCCGATATTGTGCAGTGACGATCACATCACTTAATTTTTTGACATCTTTGGCTTTTTCAACCTGTGCTTGTTGTGCTGGTGTAGGCTCGATCTCTTCATTTGCAATAGCCAGTGTTGAAACACTCGCCGTTACGCCCCACATAGCAGTTAAAATACTCTGCCTAATTTTTGTAACCTTAAACATGCTGACTCCATTTAAATAAATCTATTCTTGTTATTGGCAACTTTTGTGCCATTCTATTTATTTAAATATTTTCAATATGTTATATAAAAAATCATAAAAAAAATATTTATTTTTGCTGATAGATAGACATTTTTAATTGTCGTATTGTTGTTATTTCAACATTTTGCTGTTTTTTATTTTTAATGATATCTACTAAGAATAAATTTATAAAAAAGCCATACAAAAGTATGGCTATTGGTTAAATCAAAAGAAAATAAAAATCTATTTAATTTAGAATTTATAGCTAAATTGTCCTTGTACCGTCAATGGACGCATTGGCTGTAAAAACTCGCTATTTGCACCAGCTAAACCATTTACGAAATTACGTTCATTGGTCAAATTAAGAATATTTAAGCCTACTGTCCACTGCGGTTGACGATAATAAAGTCCCAAATCTAAATTATAATTATTGGGTACCTTTACGGTCTGACTTAGATTGGTATACCAGTTACTTGTCCACCAGCCCGATAAGTTTAGTCCAAAACCTGACTGGTGCTGATAGTCCACATAAGCACTTGCAGAATATTTAGGAATGCCTGCTGCATCATAACGTCCTGCTTTGCGTTGGTTTAAAGCATTGCTATCGCCCCATACCGTCGCATTGTCTGCATGGAAACCAAAAGGTGAAAAACCAGCCGGAATAATGGAAGAATATTCAGCATTGAGATAGGTTAAGTTTGCCCCGATCGCGATATTTTTTTGTAGCTGCCAACGTAATGACGATTCAAGGCCTTTGATTTCAAAACGCGCCATATTACCATTGGTATCAGGTGATAAATCGCGCTTCTGTTCAAAACCACTGAGCGTTAACAGAAGTTGATCAGTGATCGGCTCGTATTTAACTCCCACTTCTTTTAATTCACTTTGGCTGTCAAAAGCCAAAGGATTTAGCTGATTTCCAGCGCCCCAAATTAAAAATGGACCAAATACACCTGTATTCAATGCTGTACTTTTATCATAAGTAAAATATAGAGTACTTTTTTCAGTAGGTTTAATAAAGGTACTGGCTTGATAGCTGAGCAAACTGTATTTATTGGAATCTGAGCGGACATCTGTAGGGACTAAAACCAGTGGATTCTCTAATTTGGCTTTTATAGAACTGTGGTTAATTCCCAGATTAATCCCAAAAACATCATTAAAGGTAAAATTTTGCTGTGTAAATACGCTGTAAGTGTCCCAAAAGCCTGTTCCTGTATAAACTGCACCACCTCCATTGGGAGGAAAACCGCCTTTTTCAGCATATAAGCCATGACCCACAGGGTACATTCGAGGTAGATTTAAATAGCCAAAATACTGCGAATACTGTGGAACACCAGCCTGCCCAATCCAGCTTCCAGTCGAACCGCCATGATTGACCAACCCCAATAAATCTCCAGGGTTTTTCTGTGATGGATCATTGGTTAAATCATAAGGATTGATATTAAAACTATTGTTTGCTGCGAGAGAGGTAAATTTCTCATGCCGATAAGCGCCACCTGTACTGCTTTTATTGTTGATTTTGACACCCAATAGCTCAAAGTCATGATCGCCTAAAAACTCTAAGCGGTTATCCAATAATTCATGGTCCAAATCGGTAAAGAAACTCCCAACAGAATCACCCAAATCACGACTCTTTTGATATAGCGTACTATTGGCCACAGACCAATTTTCATTGATATCTTTGACCAGTTTAAATTGTGTGCTAAAGCGCTTTGCACTGTTTTTATCTTCGCTCCGACCAGAAACATCATCATCTAATTTGACCAAGCCATTGCCTGCGATTGATGGATCATAGACCCAGCCTCGAATTGTACCCGCTTGATCAGCAGTGGAACTTGGCAAAGGAGAAGTCTGTACTGGACCTACAGCAATATATTGATTTTTGTCATTCTTCTGCCGAGTTTGCCAACCAATCACTTTAGAGTGAGCTGCACCAGACTCAAAGACTGGAGACCAAAAGTTTGAACCGTTTTGAATAATCGGGGTCGCTCTGCCTTTATAGTAAAGCCCTTGATCAACGGATTGTTGTGTCGCTCTGTTCCAACCATGCGTCACATTAAAATCTGAATAATCGTCATAACTGATATTCCAGTCAACCCGCAGACTGTCATCTGGACGCCAAGCCAAAGCACCATAAAATGCATTAAAATTATTTTTTACATTGTCATAATAGTCATCTGTTCGTTGTGCTGTTGCACTGACACGAAATGCCAATTCTTTAGAAATAGGTGCAGTATGATCAATACTGACTGAGAAATTAGGCTCAGCACCTTGCCCTGCATAAATTGAACCCACTGATCCCGAAATCGTAGTTTGTGCTTTATTAAAATTCGGTTTTTTGGTGAGATAATTAATATATCCCCCTGAACCTGAGGTCGGTGCAAAAATTACTCCCGTTGGTCCCGCAACAATATCAGCAGCTTCATAGGCATTTAAATTGGTCGGATGTCGGGTACTGTATATTCGTTGGCTATCTTGAAAAACTTCGGAGTTTTGACCTCGTATTTGTGGCGCGAAATTGGCATTTTGCCCACCTCCTCTGGTGATACTTGGAGCATACTTAACCAAATCATCTGCACTACGAATAACATCTTCACGAAACTGTTGTTCTGATACTTGTGAAACGACACGTGGGGTATCTAGCACAGAACTATCCGTTCCATAAATCGAAGTGACTTTACGCTTGGGAAGAATGGTAGCTTTTTTATTTGCCCCTGTCACCACAACATCAGCTAAGGTAATTACATCACCATCAGAATCCTTGGCTTGCTCTAAGGTTTCTTCAGCAAAAATAGCGCATGGAAAAATTGCCCCAAATAGCCCTAGCGCAATCACCAGTGGCTGTAATTGAAAGTTCTGTTTCATATCACACTCAGTAAAATAAATTTACACTGCGTTACGCAAAGCCTATGCCAATCTTTAAATAGGCAAAACTCAAATATAAGACATTGATTTTTATTAATTTTAAATAGCCTTCATTGATATACAACTTTTATGCATGTTTATTTTTTCAACAGAAATGCTGAAAAAGCAACAGTGACAAAAAACACAATGCTTATAATTAATTGATAAATATTAGAAAAATATAAAAAAGAATTGGCATTCATTGTGCAATCTCCTCTGGATACGTTCTAACTGAGTATTTTTAATGACACATGAAACCTTGTTACTCTCACGTCGAAAATTTTTAACCCAGAGTCTTACTGCGCTCGGTGGCTTTTCTTTAATCAGTGGTTTATCTGCTTGTGGACAATCTCCACAACCTAGCGCTGACTCCCAAAGTTCACTTTCCAGTACCCCTAAGCATGGTGGAACAATTCGATTAGGGCTGATTGGTGGACAACAATCAGGTAGCCTTGACCCTCACCTTTCAGCTTCAGGAAGTGGGATTACCCGTGGATTTGCGATTTATAATAAGCTCTGGGAGTGGGACGAAAACATGCTTCCTCGTCTTGCTTTGGCTGAATTTGCAGAACCTAATCATAATGCCAGCGAATGGACCATACGACTGCGTAAAGGTTTAGAATTTCATCATGGTAAAACCGTCAGCGCAGATGATGTCATTTTTTCATTGCAACGTTTAACAGATCCAAAGCTTGCCTCACCTTTTCGGAATCTTGTGCAATGGATTGATCGTGATCGTATCCAAAAATTAGATCAATATACGGTACGCATCCCTTTTATTAGTTCAATTGCTGGCTTTGTTGCGCTGCCTGAAACTTGGGTCAATTTTGGTGGTATTGTCCCCACTGATTTTGATCCCATTCATAACCCTGTGGGCGCAGGTCCTTATAAAGTCAAAGAATTTATCCCCGGTCAACGTTCAGTCTTTACTCGGTTTGAAAACTATTTTAAAGCAGATCGGCCTTATGCAGATCGTTTTGAAGTCATTGACTTTAAAGATCAAGTTTCTCGACTAAATGCATTATTGGCAGGACAAATTGATCTTGCAAATGCGATTTCACCTGAATACATTAAAATTTTAGAGCAAGCAAAACATATTCAAACGGTTCGTTCTCAAACCAATACCCACAATAGTTTTGACTTTAATACTCAACAGGCACCATTTAATGATCCCAAAGTCCGCCAAGCATTTCGTTTAATCGCCGACCGTCAAGAGCTGATACAACGGGGTTTAAACGGTCAGGGACGCATCGCCAATGATCTATATTCTCCACAGGATCCAGCATTTCTAAATTTGCCACAACGTCAACAAGACATTACGGAAGCCAAGAATTTATTGGCTCAAGCGGGCTTTAAAGATGGCTTAAGCGTTGAACTGATTACCCCCGTTGGCAACGCCCAACCTGCCCTAATATTTGCAGAACAAGCAAAGAAAGCCAATGTCAGTATTCGGGTCAAACAAGTTGATTTAGCTACCTTTAATGGACCTGATCGAAGTAAATGGCAATTCTCCAGTAATGCAACCAACGTGGGTACACCCTATTTATCCACTGCTGTAGTGAATGATGCGCCAATTTCAACAACCAATCGTGTCAACTTTAAAGACCCAGAATATAGTGAGCTGTTTTATAAAGCACTGGCTGAACCCGATTTAGCCAAGCGTAAAGTGTATTTGGCTCAGGCACAAAAAATTCAACATGAACGCGGTGGAATGCTGATTTGGGGTTTTAGCCATAGCATAGATGCTGCATCGAAACAGATCGGAGGATTAGCGGCAGAACACACTATTTTCCCAACGTGGCGTTTTGAGAAATTATGGACCGATCAAGCCTAAAATAAAATTTGCAGAGCCTTAACACCAGCAAGCATCTGCTGTAGTCAGCGATCTTGTGACTTTTCAAGGACGAAAAGTCAATCCAGTATGGGGCTCTGATGATGCATCCCGACTATTGCTACCCAACACAACGACCTTAATGTTGCTGATCAAAATCGTGAATAACACATTCATTTTGTACATATTCAGTTTATAAAAATCAGGCTTATATAAATCATGCTTATACAAAGCAATAAAATTTGAACGCTGTTTTAATTTTAACTACTCATATTTTTAGGCACTAAAAAAGCTGCCGTAGCAGCTATTTCATTCAGCATCCAAAGACTACTTGGGTACGGTAATCACAGATAATTTTTCTACCCCTACTCGCTCAATACTGGCAAGTAATTTTGCAACTGTTCCATAAGGAATGGTCTCATCGGCATTTAAATTCAAAGCCAATTTAGGGTTACTGTTTTTACGTGACTGAATCTCTTTTTCAAAACTTGCCAAAGTTACTTTATCCTTGTCAAGGAAGATTTCTCCTTGCGGATTAACACTAATGACAACCGCTTTATTCTGATCCGTTGACTGCGTCGGTGCAGCCTTGGGTAAATTTACTTTCACGGTATTGGTTAACAGGGGTGCTGTAACGATAAACACGATGAGTAAAACCAGCATCACATCAACCAATGGCGTAATGTTAATTTCACTCACCACATCATCTTCTTGGGAGGTTGAAACGGCCATTATGCAAACACTCCTTTTTCTTTGACTTCTTTACTGGATGCATCATGATTGACTACAGTATTTCCAGTGGTGTTTTTTGGCTTAGTGACAGGTAACTGAAAACCGGCTTTTTGATTTAAACTGACAAAATCAGTGGCAAAATCATCGAGGTCTGCACCGATGGTTTTAACTTTACGTATGAAATAGTTATAAGCCAACACAGCGGGTACCGCCACAGCAATACCAATACCTGTAGCAATCAAGGCCTCACTAATTGGCCCTGCAACCACATCCATACTTGCATTACCTGAATGTGCAATGGCCTGTAAAGCATGAATAATCCCAAACACTGTTCCAAATAGTCCAATGAACGGTGCATTATTGCCAATCGAAGCCAATAATGCAGAACCTTTTTCCAATTGACGACGTTCAGTTAAAATTTGCTTGCGTAAATGACGCTCTAATAAATCCTGCCGACTCCAACTGTTTTGCAAATCTTGATGAGTCTTTTCATCTGCCTCAATCAAGGTTTGAAAACCGGCATTTGCAACACGGGCTGTAGGGCCTTCACCTTGTTGTGATTGAGTCACTGCCTCAGGCAAATTTTTGGCTTTCCAAAAGGCTTCGACAAAGACCTTACTTTGCTTGCTGGCTTTCTGTGTCTGTACCACTTTAACCACGATCAACACCCATGTGACGATGGAGAAAGCAACCAATAACCAGATTGTGCCGTCATGGATCAATGAATTTATGTCTGTCATGTAGATATCCTCTTAATTTAAAATAGTTTATTTCGGTAATTGATAATGAATTGGAACATCAACCCAACCTTCGACAGGTGTTTTACCTTTTAAGGCCGGTGAAAATTTCCATTGCTTTACTGTTCTTACAGCCGCACTGTCTAAAAGTTTTTTGCCGCTACTTTGTTTAACCGTTACACTATCTGGGCTACCGTTTGGCAATACTTTGACCCTTAAAATCACCGAGCCTTCCCAACCACGCTCTAAGGCCTGTTCAGGGTACTCTGCTGCAGGGTTGCTTAGATAACCTGCATACCCCTTGGCTTCTGTCACAGGTAAATTGTCATCAGCAGGCTTCACTGGTTCTGCTGTTTTTGGAGCAGGTTCAGCGCTCAGTTTTTTGCTTACAACAGGTTCCTCAGTTTTTTGAACTGTGTCTTGCGCAATGGGTTTTACAATCGGTTTGGCTTGCTCCACAGTTTTTTGAACAGGTTTCGGCTGTTCAATAGGTTTCGCAATCGGTTTTGGTTTTTCGACCACAGGCGGAATTTTGGGTTTTTGCGTCACTGGTGGAATTTTAGGTTCAATGACTTTAGGTGGTTCCACTGGTTTGACAATTTCAATCACCACGGGTTCTGGCTTTGCAATGTCCAAAGCTGGTGTCGGTAATTGTTTTGCGATATACCAAATACCCAAATGTGCTGCTGCAACCGTAATGATCGCGATCCACAATTTATTCAATTTTGCTGGAGGTGATTGACTCACATCCAAATGATGTCGTGTAAATGGGTCTGATATGCCAGTTGCAGTTGAAGCAGATGCATATTGCCCAAATAGCAACGCCCGCTGATGGGGATTAAATATTCGTTCACTCATGGCAATTTAAACTAAAAAATAAAATACTGTATTGAAAATTGCACAAGTCATGCCAACAATATAAGCTACTAATTTTTATAAATTTAATTAAAAACACTCTTCGATTTGTCAGCAAAGCTGTTGGTTTTAAGACAGTTCTATGCTGTTGAAACAACAAGATCCCTCTGATATCTCAAAGGGATCTAAACTTATTATTTTAATTTATATCCAACCAAGGGTAAGACTTCTTCAGCAACCCGATATGCTTCTTCCAAATGTGGGTTACTGGCGAGAATAAAATGCCCAACACCAATGTCGATATATTCTTGTAAGCGCTGTGCCACTTGTTCATAGCTCCCCACTAAAATACAGTTTGGCCCACCCCTTACATTTGACGTACCAGCCCAAACATTTGGACTGACAAATAAGTCTTCAAAACGATTGCCTTGTGCTAAAGCCTGCTGACGTTTTGCACCAACCGACTCAGTATCTTTACGTTCAAATGCATTGCCATCAACAGCAATGGTTTCATACATCTGTTTAAGCTCTTGAAATGCTTGTTCCTGTGTGGGGCGTGCCAAAATATCAATACGCATACCAAACTTTAGCTTATGGTCTGGGGTATTTTGTGCAAGAAAGGTTCGCGCCTGTTCAATCACTTTTTTTTGCTCTTCAACGGGTTCACCCCAAGTTAAATGGATATCGGCATGCTGACCTGCAACTTGCAGTGCCGCTGGACTTGCTCCCGCTAACCACAAACGAGGAACGTCATATTGATTCATTGGGTATTTCAAACCACCTTGTTCAACATGGAAAAACTTTCCATCATAGTCAAAAGGTGCCTGATGCGAATACCCTTTTACAAACTCTAAAAATTCATTGGTTCGCGCATAGCGCTGATCATGTTCAATAAAATCACCATAGGCACGTTGCTGTGCCCCACCGCCACCTGAAATCACGTTCCATTCGACCCGTCCCTGACTGAGACGTTGCAAACTTGCTGCCATTTGGCTTGCGTATGCAGGATGAATAAACCAAGGTTGAATCGCAATCAATAGTCGGAGTCTTTTGGTTTCTCTTGCCAATGCCGATGCCAGCACCCACGGTTCTTCAGTATGTGGAAAAGCAGGAATCAATGCGCCGTGAAAACCCACGATATCTGCGGCTTTTGCTACCTGTTGTACATAATCATAGTAGGCAAACAATTCATCTTGATGTTGAGGTGCCACACGTTGAGGGGATTGTACTGCTGGGCCCAACTGGTTCCATTCACCTCGTGTATGTAACTGATGTGCTCGACGACCATCCCCATGTACAGGGATTCTCCATAAAAATTCAACAGACATAATACTTCTCAATAATTTAAAGGTTTTACACGCTATCGTGAGTGATACAACTCATGAGCAGAAACCATGCCGTTTTTTATGCAATATTGAATTCATCTATATTGTTGTTTTATCTAAATATTATAAAAACCCAGCTAAACATGGTGTTGAAATTTCAACACTTATCCATCCAATACTGTCGGTTTCACAACATAACCTGTTTAATCCATTCAAATAGCACCAATCATAAAAACATAACAAACTGATTTATATAAAATAATTATTTTGGCTTGGTTCTTGCTCTATCCCCCTTATATTTCTAGATTTTTATGATGATATGCGTATTTTTTCTGGTCTTTTTTTAAGTTTTAGTCTTTTAGGATTGGTTGCTTGTGGCGTACAAAAAACCGAAGATCCAAACCAAAGTAAAACCAGTCCACAACAGCTTCGTATTGCGGTTGTGGCCAATGGAACTTCTGGCGGTCTGGACTTTATTGGTGTACCACAACTTATTGCACAGGACCCCATTTTTCTAAAAGCATTAAAGCAGAAAAATATTGAATTAAAGTGGGAACCTGTAACCACTGCGGCTGTGGCCACCTTAGTCAATGAAAGCTTTATCAACAATAAAATTGATTTTGCTTTTTATGGCAATCTTCCTGCGGTAGTACTCAATGCCACTGGTGTTAGAACACAAATTGTCGTCCCTGGCGGAGTCGGTAATAATGTTTATTTGGTGGTTCCAGCGGATTCACCCATCAAAACCATTGAGGACCTCAAAGGTAAAAAGATTGCCTTACATCGTGGTCGTCCTTGGGAAATTAATTTTGCTCAATTGATACAGAGCAAAGGTTTAAAGCTTAAAGATTTTCAAATCATCAATCTCAATCCACAGGCGGGAGCTGCTGCTTTATCCGCTAAAAGCGTCGATGCATTTTTTACCTTAAGTGATGCGCTCACTTTACAAGATCGCCATCTTGGCAAAATTATTTGGTCATCGCAAAGTCTACCCGCTGACTGGAAAATGCGTGCTGAACTATGGGGACGCAAGACTTATCTGGATCAACATCCAGACACAACCCAACTGCTTGCTGATGCGACAGTACGGGCAATGCAGTGGATTTCACAGCATCAAGATGAATTCCAACAAAGCCAAACCAAATTTGGTCAGCCTCTAAGTGTGATTCAACGCGAAAGTCAAAATACCAGCAGTAACTGGCAACAAGATTGGTCACCTGAGTACCAAGTGGATTTTCTTAAACAGCATTATGCAAAAGTCATCGACCATGCTGTAAAAAACCAATTGATTCAAACGCCAATCAAAGCTGAAGAGTTGCTCAATGCTCAGTTTACCAGTCAAGCCATTCAAAATTTACAACCACTTGATATTCAACATAAGCAAGGAAACTAGGTTATGAAAATCCTCGTAAATCCGCTTATCGAAAAAAAAATCGTGGCGATCAAAGCACCATTATGGAGGCGATTGTCTTCTGAGCAGGTCTATCGCTTGCTCTCATTCCTTTCACCCATCTTGGCGTTACTGGTTTGGCAATTGATTAGCTATTTACAGATTTTTCCAACCCAAATTTTAGTACCACCTATAACGGTATGGCAGACATTTCTTGCCTTGTTGCAAAGTGGTGAACTACAACTGCATTTAAAAGATAGCCTTTCTCGACTGCTGATGGGTTTTTCAATTGCGGCCACCTGTGCGATTTTGTTTGGCATTGCCTATGCATCTCTCAGCTCTTTCCGAAATTACACTTATATTTTGTTCAATATCCTTTATCAAATTCCAATCTTTGTGCTTATTCCTATTTTTATTTTGGTTTTTGGCATTGGTGAACTATTTAAAATTTTACTGATTATTAAAGCCTGTTTTTTTCCAATCGCACTCACAACAGCGGATGCTGTTAGAAATATTCCTAAAAAATATATTGAATTGGGCCAGATCTACAAACTAAAAACTCCAGCATGGTTGAGATACATCATCATCCCTTGCATCCTCCCACCATTAATCGGTGGACTGCGGATTGCTCTAGGTCGTGCTTGGTTGATTTTGGTGGCCGTTGAATTACTTGCTGCAGGCACTGGCATTGGTCAAATGATGGAGCTCGGACGACAAATGTTACGTTTAGACGTTGTCATGGTCGGAGTTTTTATTACAGGAATCATTGGTTTTGCTTTAGATAAAACTTTACGTCAGCTCGAACAATATCTTGTATCACCTGCATTGAGTTCAAGGGGGAAATAATGTCACAGCATCCACTGAACTTAAAAAGTGCTTTTGCGCAACCACTGATCTTGATCAAAGGTCTGCTGCTCCCGCTCCTTTTACTGGCTTTATGGCAATACAATTCAAGTTTAGGCGCCAGTCATGCCTATGCATTTGTGCCTTTACAGAAGGTGTATTTTGCTTTTATTCAGCTGCTTGAAACAGGTGAATTATGGTTAAACACATGGGGAAGTCTTAAAAAAGCTGGACTGGGGTTTTTACTTGGCTCGACAACAGGGCTACTACTCGGTGCCTTACTTGCCTATTCAAAAATTTTAAATGCCTTGGTTTCACCATTATTTAATAGCATTCGCCAAGTACCCTTACTTGGTTTAACCCCATTGATTGCACTGTGGTTTGGCAATGGTGAGCAGGCAAAAATCTTTATTATTGCGCTTGCTTCTTTTTTCCCGATGGTGATTAACAGCTTTCAAGGGCTAAGTCATTATGATCAGAAATACAGTGAAGTCGCTCGTATTTACAAATTATCTTTTTGGCAGGAATTTAAAAAAATCCGTTTCCCTCAAGCTCTCCCATATATTTTAACGGGGTTGAATTTAGCGGTGCCTTTTACATGGATTACCACAACTGCCAGTGAGCTGTTATTCAATGCTGGTGCAGGCTTAGGCAATTTAATGATGAAAGCTGAAATCAATGCCGAAATGGATATTTTGTTGGTGTGTGCAATCACGGTCACCCTCAGCGGTATTGGCATGACGCTTTGCATTCACTTGATTTCTAAACGACTACTGCAATGGCGTGTTTAACTGAATCTCCCATCTTCTCAGGATATTGATATGAGCTTTTCCTTACTCTCGATTAAAAAACTCAATAAATCATTTTATCGAGACCAACAAACTTTCACCGTATTAGATGGTATTCATCTCGATATTCAACAAGGAGAATTTATTTCTATTGTCGGAAGCAGTGGCTGTGGTAAATCGACCTTGTTGCGCTTAATTGCAGGATTAGATAAAGACTATCAAGGTGAGATTTTACTGAATCAAACACCAATACAAGGGACAGATTTAAAACGAGGTTTAATTTTTCAGGAGCACCGTCTATTGCCTTGGCTCAGTGTTTCCGAAAATATTCATTTAGCGCTCGAAGAAACCGACTTAAGCCGTGCCGAAAAAAATGCCCGTGTGGCAGAACATCTTACAATGGTGGGTTTAAAAGGTTTTGAAAATGCTTATCCACATGAGCTATCGGGTGGTATGGCCCAGCGGGTAGCGATTGCACGAGGCTTGGTTAATCAGCCTGATATTTTACTTTTAGATGAACCCTTTGGTGCTTTAGATGCAATTACACGTAGCCATCTGCAAACTGAATTACAACGTATTTGGCAAGATCAAAAGATCACCATGATTCTAGTTACACATGATATAGAAGAAGCGGTTTATCTGGGTGATCGCGTGATCGTAATGTCTGCTCGACCAGGAAAAATTAAAGAAATCATTCAAGTTCCTTTGCCCCATCCAAGACATAAAGACAGCGAATTATTATTTAACTATCGTAATCAAGCACTCAATATGCTGGACCATAGCGCATAATGAAATCGAATATTCATCGATATAAATATTATTTAGAAAATATATTCAAGCATGATATTTATATCAACAAGTTTTAAATTATTAAGGAAATATGAAATGGGTTTATCAATTTGGCATATATTATTATTTGCCGTGATCGTTATTTTATTATTTGGTACATCAAAACTTAAAAACTTAGGTAAGGATTTAGGTGGTGCAATTAAAGATTTTAAAGACTCGGTTCATTCTGATGATCAAAAACTGTCTGAAACAAATCAGCCTAAAGAAATCCATCATCTCGATTTAAATAAAGAAAAAAACACTAACCGGTGAGTACTAAATCATTATGTTCAATATCAGTTTTGGTGAACTCTTGGCTTTTGCTGTTATTGCACTGATTATATTGGGACCTGAAAAGCTCCCTCAAACATTCAGGGTGGGATTACTTAAATACAGAGCCCTTAAAAATAACCTTAACAAAATCCAGCTAGAGTTAGAAAATGAACTGGAATTGCTTGAACTAAAAAGGATCATGCAAGAAGAGCTGCTCAAAATAAAACAAAACGAAGAGCTGCTCAAACAGCAGCTTGCACAAATGCAACACGAAATCCAAAGTGTACATAGCGCTGTTGCTATAGCACATCAAGCGCCCCCTTATCCCACACATGATTATGTTTATCAAATCTCTGCGCGTGAATTAAAAGTACCCTTTTTAATTTACACAACATCATCCAATATCTTGCGTGAGGATCAAGCTGCATGACCGAACAAATACTCAGTGAAACACTCACTGAAATGAAATATAGCGAACATTTAATAGAGCTTAGAAAGCGTTTGATCTATAGCATTGCTACAGTCTTAACTATTTTTTTACTCTTATTGCCCCTTGCACAACACAATTATCATTTTTTGGCTCAACCCTTAATATCCCGATTGCCTAAAAATTCAACCATGATAGCTACAGATGTGATGAGTACATTTTTAGCGCCCTTTAAACTCAATATTTATTTTGCAATTTTATTGGCGATTCCCTTTATTCTTTATCAATTCTGGCGCTTTATTGCACCTGCTCTATATCAAAGTGAAAGAAAATTTGGCATGGCGCTTGTGCTCTCCAGCATCTGTTTATTTTATCTTGGCATCTTATTTGCCTATTATTTGATTCTGCCTTTGGCTTTAAACTTCTTTGTCTTAGCTTCACCAGATAATGTTTTACCGATGACTGATATCAACAGCTATCTTGATTTCTGTCTCAAGCTTTTTCTGGCTTTTGGTATCGCCTTTCAAATCCCTGTACTGACCTACATTCTTATTTTTATTGGTATTCTTTCTATTCAACAATTGGAACATTACCGTAAACACATCATTGTTTTGTTTTTCTTTATCGCAATGTTTATTACACCCCCTGATATTTTTAGCATGCTTGCACTGGCAGTACCAATGTGGCTTTTGTTTGAACTGGGTTTATGGATCACAAAAATGACCAGCCCAAAATAAAACATCCATGGTTAAAATGGATGTTTCTATTGCACAGCCCAATTAAACAATTTCATTTTTATTTGGTAATAAATTATATCTTGATAACAAATTACGTAAAACATTGCGCGACAGTCCTAACATTTTTGCAGTCTTAACCTGATTATTCCAGCAACTTGAAAAAGCGGTATTGACGATTTTATCTTCAATGATGTGCCATGCTTCACCCTCATATTCTTGAAATAAACGCTTGAGTACATCCTCAAACTCTTGAATCAAATCATTATCTGGTAAAACGCTTGAGCCACCCTCCTCTGAAAACCTTAGATGTTCAATATCAATGGTTTTGCCACCACTGATGAGCAGTGCATAATGGATATTATTTTCAAGCTCACGGATATTTCCCGGCCAACTATAGTTGAGTAGTGCATTTCTGGCGCGATCACTGATGTTGGGTTTTGGCGTAATCATCTTTTGTGAATAGGAGTTTAAGAAAAAATCCACCAAAGGCAAAATGTCACCCTTACGCTCTCGCAATGGTAAAATATTTAGCACAACCACATTTAGGCGATAGTATAAATCTAAACGGAATTTATTTTCTGCAACAGCTTTACGCAAATCAACATGTGTACCAGACAAGATGCGTACATTAATCGGGATCGGTTTACGTCCACCGACCCGAACAACTTCCTTTTCTTGCAATACACGTAACAATTTTACTTGCAAAGACAACGGCAACTCACCCACTTCATCCAAGAACAAAGTTCCGCCGTCGGCTGTTTCAAAAATACCAGGACGTGTCTTATGCGCACCCGTAAATGCGCCTGCTTCATAACCAAACAATTCAGATTCTGCAAGTGTTTCAACTAAAGCACCACAATTGACAGCAAGAAACGGCTTATTTTGGCGATCACTTTTCAAATGAATTTCACGTGCGATTAATTCTTTACCTGTACCTGATTCACCTTGGATGATCACACTGGCAGAACTTGGTGCAATGGTTTCAACTTGGCTTAATAGCTTACGAGAGTTTTGATCAGAAAATATAATCGCTTTTGCTCTTATTGGCTTAATTGGCACACCATTATCAGGCAAGGTAATTACTTTATAATCATTATCCAAATAGGATTTCATAATTAACCCTTTAAATAGCTGAGGAGGATATTAAAATAGAATAGTACAATTCTATTACAAAGCTGATAAATAATAATTACAGATATTTAATCCTAAATTTATATATTGAATGATTTTATAGACGTTTTTTATTATCCATTTATAATCAATATATTTCTATTTTTATGCAATGTTGCTTTTTAAACAATATGTCTATCAATTGATCATATATAAACAGCTTACAAAAATATTTTTGAAAAAATTATATATTTTATCTCTCCTCTCTATTTGGCATCTATTTTGCTCTTTTATTTAAAATTTACAGTATAGGTTAAATGATGAGCATAGAGTTTGTGGGTATGGTTTTTCCAAATCAATGGTCTGAAACCAAAGGGACCCGAGTTGGTCATAAAATTGATCTCGAATATTTACGCTATCATGCTCGTGCACATGAATATGCAGGCTTTGATAAAGTTTTAATCGCCAATGGACCAAGTAGCCCTGATAGTACTCAAATCGCAGCTTATCTGGCACAACAGACTGAACGACTGGGATTTATGATTGCACATCGCCCTGCGCTGATGACGCCTAATCTGGCTGCACGTTCCTTTGCCACACTGGACCATACCACTGGCGGAGGACGCATTCGTTTACATGCCATTACGGGAATTACCGCTGAACCCCAAGAAGGTGATGATATTGTTGATAAAATTCAACGTTATAAACGCACAGGTGAATATCTAGATATCATCCAAAAGCTTTGGAAAAGTGAGCAACCGATTCACTATGAAGGCAAATACTTTAAATTGGAAAATGCTTTCTGCCCTTTAAAACCGGTCAATGGAACTTCTATTCCGATTTCATTCGGCGGTTCTTCAGATATTGCCTACGATATCGCAGTGCGTCATGCAGATCTTTATTCGCTTTGGGGTGAGCCTTTAGCGGGCGTGAAAGAGCAGATAAATAAACTTAAAAATGCAGCAGAAGCAGCCAATAAACCACAGCCGCAGGTCAGTTTATCAGTACGTCTTATTATTGGGCCAACAGAACAACTCGCATGGCAACGTGCACAACAAATTTTAGCTGATATTCAGCAAAATCCAACTTTCCAAAATAATGGTTCACTTTCGGGACATAAAATTAAAGGCGTAGGTTCACAACGGTTACTGGCAGCAGCACAACAAGGTGATCGCCATGACCGAGCCTTATGGATGCCAACTGCAAGCGCAGTTGGGGCCTATGGTGATACCACCGCCCTTGTCGGAACGCCTGATACGATTATTGCCGCATTACTTGATTATGTAGATCTGGGCGTCACCACCTTTTTAAATCGTGGTTATGATCCAATTTACGATACTGTGGACTATGGTCGTTATATTATTCCTGCGGTACGAGATGAGGCGGCCAAGCGAAACAAACAGATTGCCTAAGTCCTCAAGCTAAATAAAAACCGCTCATTTAATCGGATTGAATGAGCGGTTTTTATTGCTTGCTAATTTAAGGTCTTGTCATAACCATGAGCATCATTATGAGGGATGGTTATTTTCTTCTGATTTTCTATTGTAAATCTGGTTTGCAAATGGACTGAATCTTCTCCCCTGCAATCACCTTTTTGGCAAATGGAATAGAATCTTGTAGGGAAGCATTCACTGTCTCACTATGTCCCAATCCATGATACAAATGCCCTTCAACGACTGTACCTGCCTTACATGCATCCGCCACCAACTTCATTTGATTACGTGCATCTGGTGTACGATCATTTGCCCCAGTGCCAATAAATAATGGATGATTGATTTTTAAGGTCGGGTAATAGCCATAATCATTGGATTGTTTTTCCTGTAATTTTTTATAGATCGATGGTGGATTCACCTTATAGGCTTGCGCAGGTGAAAGTCCTGCTGTTTGAATATCTCCCATAAAACTGGTCAAACAGGCATTTCTTGCTTGTTCCACCAAAGGCACTGCTTCAGCGGTAAAAATATCTTCAGTTTTGATTTCAGGAAATAAGCTTTGCGTCACTAGAAAACTATAAATACCATATGCTAAGGATGGACTGACTTCATAAGGATTTAACTTTAACTGATTCTTTTCAGCTGTTGCCTCTGGGTCCTGATAAATCACCCCTGTGCCAATAGATCCTTTAATATTTAACTCTGGTGCATAGGTTGCTGAATAAGCTGAAGCTGAAACAGCCCCTGCCCCACCTTGAGATTGCCCCACAATAACAAAACGATTTGCTAGAGGTAATTTCGTTTTAAGCGCAGCTCGACCGCTGTCTAAAATACTATAAGCAAGCATTGGATTATTGATCAGCAAGTGCGGGCCAGCCACACCAAGTCCTTCATAGTCAGTTGCTACTACAGCGAATCCTTCTTTTAACCATCGGTTTAAATATTGTACATCTCGATAAGATCGTCCATTCCAAGAAGGTGCGCAGGCATCTGCTAGACCAACCGTACCATGTGCCCATAACACAACAGGCCAACCTTCTTTCGGTGGCGTACCTTTAGGAAGATGTACTGTCCCAGAAACCACAATGGGGGTCTTACTATCCCTTCCACTTGTTGAACTATATAAAATACGAATGGCCGTACTATCATTGTCCAAACGGATATAAGGGTTGCTGATGTCCTCTGTCTTTAAGAGTTTTCCAGCTTGTTCTGGAATCGCAGCTTTCCATGTATAAAATGCTGAAACACGTCCATCCCCATAACGATCTTCAGGCTGTGGGGCTTGCTGGGCATTTGCCATTCCAGCAGACGTTAGTATGCTTGCGACAAAAACGGATTTAACCACATTAGATATAAACGTATTTTGCATTTTCATGATCTTGAAACCTATTTAAAAACTGTTTTAAAAAATTTATTTTTTAATTTAAAAGTCGTAACTTACACGGCCATATAAATACGTTCCAAAGGCACCTTCTGGCGCATTAAAACTGTATTTGACGATGTTCCCTACAGATGAGTCTTTGGCTTTGTCTGGGTAACTGTTAAATAAATTATTTGCGCCCAGATTGAATTTTAGCCCCTTTACCCACGCATCTGCTTTGTAGCCAAAGTCCAAATCAGCAATCCATTGCGGATCAAAGGTCTGATCCAATGAAGTATTGGTATTATTTAAGGTGGTCCATTTATCATAACGACGGACTGCGGCATTGATACTCCACACTTGATTTGACCAAAGTGCCCCCAATGCTAATTTGGTTTTTGGCGCTGTAGATTCAATTAGGCTTTGAGTATTTCGACCTGCAATACTGGAGACTGGAATTCGCTCACCTTTTGCAGTAATTGAGTCTCGGCTGTCAGTGATTTTATTTTTATGATAAGCCAAGCCTAAATTCAGCTTTAACTTGCCATATTGTTCAAGATCAAGATCATGTTTTAACGCGAACTCCAAACCACGCGTTTGTGTATCTAATAAATTATTAAAAAACGCCACATTGGCTATATTTGCATACGGTGTATTTGCAAAAGCATTATTGATCACGCTGCCCGTAATATTGTCAGAAAGTAAAATACGATTTCGAATATCGATTTGATAAAGATCTAAAGTTGCAGAAGTATTGATAAATGGTTTGAGTACCAAACCTAAAGAATAATTGGTCGATTTCTCAGGCTTAAGTGAAGTTCCACCGATCAGTAAAGCAGCGTCACTTCCCGCAACTAAAGTCCTTTGCTGTACATCTTGCCAACCTGTCGGAGTTTGCACCGTTTGTACACTATAAGCGGAGTATCCTTGCTGGGCTAATGACGGTGCGCGATAACCTGTATTGACAGATCCACGAAGGGTCAACTGCGGAGATATATCATATTTGGCAAAGAGTTTGCCGTTGGTTGTCGAACCAAAGTCTGAATATTTTTCTGTTCGAATAGCAGCACCAACATTTAAATCTTTTACAATATCGGTTTCGAGATCCAAATAAACGCCGTACACATCTCGACTAATTTTGCGTTGGTCTTGATCTGTAATACCCGCGTATATACCTGGGATACCCGTACCTAAAGCCGTACTTGGATTAAAATAGGGTCCACGGGTATAAGCAATGGGGTCGCCTGCATTTTGTTTATATTGTTCCCAACGGTATAGCGCTCCCGTCGAAACAGTCAATGGACTGGCTAAACCATCAATTGCAAAATCACGACTATAGTCCAGTCCTGTATTGAGTTGGGCAAAAATGTTTTCCCCTAAATCATAATCAGAGGGTGAATCTGCACCATAACTTGGGTTAATGCCATTGCCTTGTTCAGTGCTGACTTTGTTTTGTCCATAAGTGGCATACAGGTCATATTTTCCTGAAGTCTGGTTGCCTTGTTTAACCCCAAACGTGGTCGCAAAATCATCCACACTGACTAAACTCAAAGGTGAGCGTCCATCAGGATAACGTTGCTTAAAATAACTGGATTGATTCAGTACTGTTTTTGTGGTTGGAGGCTCATAAAAATTTTCCCCGATGGTCTTACGATGCCCATAACTACTAAAACCATACAAGGCAATTTCATCAGTTAAAGGTAAATCTAAATTCGCAGTGATATTGATTTGGTCTTTTTGTTCAGGAGAACCAAATTTCCAAGTTCTAAAGGGTGTGTTCTGCTCGGTATATTGGGCTTGGGTTGAACCATCATAAAATGTTCGCGTATCTGGTGCAGTATTACTTGCAGCTTCACGCTTTCCTAAATCTACGGCAACAGTTAAAGCACCATCATTGGGTAATTCAAAGCCTTTCCAAAGATTGATTTTATGCTGTTCACCATCCCCTTGTGTATAGCCTCCAGTTTGATAACTCACGCCACCACCATGATCACGTGATTTCAATATAATGTTAACCACGCCCGCGATCGCGTCAGAACCATATTGAGCTGCGGCACCATCTCGTAAAATCTCTATACGTTCAATGGCACTAATCGGGATTAGGCTTAAATCTGTTACCGCAGCACCTCTCCCCCCAGCATACGCTTGTCGAGTGAAGTAAGCCGCTGTATGGCGACGTTTACCATTGATCAAAATTAAGGTTTGATCTGCAGATAAACCTCGCAATGCAATACTCGGCGGCACCGATGCACCGAAACCACCCGCAGGTGATGTTGGTAAACTGACTGACGGCGATAAGCGTGTTAATGCAGCTGCAAGATCACCTGCTCCTGTTTCTTGTAGTTCTTTGGCTGTCACAATGTCTACTGGAGCAGGAGCCTCTAAAGCACTATTGATAGCTCGCCGAGAACCCGTTACAACAACTGATTGCAATGTCACGACATCCTCTTTTTCTGATACAGGCCTTTGTTCATTTGCCAAAGTGATTGAGGCGGTAAGTGTACTGAACGCAAAAACAGAAGAATGAAGAATGAATTGAGAAAAATATGTACGCATATAAGCTTCCTTAACGATCTGCACCGATATAGCAAAGCCAATGCCAAAATTTTTATTATTGAATATCAAAAACTTGTCATTAAAAATAAAAAAATCATTGTTTATATTTAAACAATGATTCGAAAAAATGTTTATAAAACCACAGATTTACTCGTGGCGCATAAGCTTATACAAGTTGATTGTGTAAATAAGATTGATACAACTGATAGTAAGATTGTTGCTGTTGAATCAGTTGTTCATGAGAACCTTGTTCCACTACAGCCCCATTCTCAATCACCACAATTTTGTCTGCTTCTTGAATGGTACTTAAGCGATGTGCGATCACAATACAGGTTCTATTTTTACATAAGCGTCGAAGGGCATATTGGATTTTCTGTTCCGTATAAATATCAATCGCAGAGGTCGCTTCATCTAAAATTAAAATTTTAGGATCAGCCAAATATGCACGTGCGAGACAAACAAGTTGGCGTTGCCCATGACTTAAATTTTTTCCGAGTGTTCCAACTTCAGTAAAATAACCATGAGGAAGCTGTCCTAGAATATCATCTGCACCAAGTTCTTCAATCGCCTGAATCAGTTGTTGATCTGTAGCTTCGGGTTGAATTAAACGTAAATTGTCTAAAATTGTGCCGCTAAACAAGACATTGTCCTGTAAAACAATACTGACATTTTGTCTTAAACTGTCCAGATGAATATCCTGTATCGGATAACGGTCTAAGAAAATCCCACCCTGCTGAGGCTCATAAAACCGTGTCAGTAACTGAACGATCGTGCTTTTACCATGACCTGTAGGCCCCACGATCGCAACCACCGTTCCAGCGTCGATCTCTAAATCAAAATTTTGTAAAACAGCTTTGGTGGTATAAGCAAAATGTACAGACTGAAAACGAATATGCCCGTTAAGTTGCCCTAATTTCAACGCATGTGGTGCATCTTGAATGCTAGATTGGGTATCTAAAAGTAGAAATATCCGTTGTGCACACGCTGCACCATTGGCATAACGCTCAAATAAATCGGTCAATTCCTGTAAAGGTGCCAAGAATAAAAACACATAAAAAATACTTTCGGCAAACTGTCCAATACTGATGACACCTTCACTATAAGCATAACTTCCAATCACAATAAAAACTGCGGTTGCCACTGTCGAAAGCAATCCAGTAAATGGGGCAAACCAGCTGGTCCGCTTACTTCCATAAATAATAGAATCATTAAAATCTTTTAAGAGCTGCTGATAGCGCTGTTGATTGGTTTCACTATAATTCAATTGCTGAATAATTTTGGCGCCATTTACCGTTTCAACCAAATGTGCAGTAAATCGACTGCGTTCTTCGGCAACCCGTCCCCAATGCCGTTGTGATGACTTTTTAAATATTGCAGTCATTGTCAATAAAATCGGCAAAGTTGCAAATAAACACCAGAAAAATGGGGGATAAATATGCCACAAAAGCACAGATGCTAATCCGCAACGTAAAATCGCAGAAAGTAGTTCAGGTGGTCCTTGTATCAATACTGGTTCTAAAGTATCGACATCACGATCCGCTCGTGAAATAATTCGGCCGGCTTTAGTTCGATCAAAATAACCAATATTTAAAGCTTGAATATGTTGAAATAATGAACGTCTTAGATCATTAATGACACTTAAAGCCGCTTTTCCAGACAAGTATTTTGATATACCCGCTAATCCAAAACGACACACCCAGCTGAATGCCAGAATAGCAATTGCTATAAAAAGTACTGGCTGATACAACACCAGTTTCCCACCCACTTGCTGAAATCCAGAATCTAAAATGTACTTGACTGCCCATGGACGTACAAAGATGCTCAGCACTTGTAAGATCTCTACTGAGATCATGGCTAGAATTAAATAACGAATCGGATAAAGCAAAGGAATGAGTTTTTTTAACATTCCGCGATGTAGCGCGGTTTTTGCTAAGTTTTCTTCGATCTGCAGATCAGAGATTTTCGTCAGCGGTTGGAAATTTTTAACCGTGGTATTCATGCTTGAATCTCCTGTTGCGCTTTCTGAAATCCCATCAACTCCCGATAAAATTCGCAATGCTGGAGCAATTCTGTGTGGCTCCCTTGAGCAAGAATTTGTCCCTGATCTAATACGATAATGCGATCTGATAAAGAAATCGTGGTCTGTTTATTTGAATTGATCAGGATGGTTCTTTTGAGCTGATTTTTATTGTCAGCCAAGCCTGATAAACGCTGTAACACCTGTTTTTCTGTAGTGGAATCTAAAGCACTGGTTGAATCATCAAGCGCCAAGATTGGCGAGTTTTTTAAAATTGACCGTGCCAGTGCAATCCGTTGTTTTTGCCCTCCAGATAAGGTGACTCCCTTGTCCCCTATTCGTGTCTCCAGACCAGCATCGAGTCGCTGTAACAGTTCAGATGCTGAAGCCAAATGCAACGCGTCTCGCATCTCCTGTTCAGTCGCATCCTGTTTGGCTATTTTTAAGTTATCCGCCAAGGTTCCTGAGAAAAAGAAATTATCTTGCGGAATAATCTGAACCATATGACGTAAGTTAACTAAACTCAGATCTTTAAGATTGAGCCAACCGCGTTGATCTGAACCAATCCAGACCTGCCCTGCGGTTGGATCGATAAAACGATTGAGCAAGTTCATCAGTGTGGTTTTACCCGCTCCAGTTTTCCCCACAATGGTGACGATTTCACCTGCTCGGAATTCAACATTACACTGTTTTAAAATATACTTTTCTGTGTTTCGATCCTGAAAACTGACATTTTCCAGTCGAATATTTAAACCTTCATCCCCATCAGCATCCCCTTGTAGTGGCAAAGCATGTGCAGCATCTACAATTGCCGATTTCTCATCTAGCATTTGCCATATTCGAGTTGCCGATGAACGTGCATCTGCAAAAATATGTAAGACCTGTCCAATACTTTCAATACGAAACACCAATAAATTTGCCATAAGTACAGCAGCCACAAATTGCCCAATCTGTAATTGATTTTGTCCAATTAAGTAGCCACCAAACCCAATCACCCATAAGTAGGAACAGGCAATAATCATTTGAGGAATCGGTAAGCGTTGTGCGCTGGTGCGAATGGTTTGAATAGAATGACGAATAAAGCTATCAACTGCAGCATCAAAACGTTGTAAGAGCTTTTCCTCAAGTTGAAAGGCTTTGACTACTCGAATGCCATTGACGCTTTCAGCCAAAGTATCACTGACTTTTTCATAGGCATAGGCAACTTGATGATCCAGCACCACCAACTGATTGGTCAGTTTAAACAGCACTGCTAGGCCTAGAAAAATAAAAATAAGCGGGACGATCCCCAACCAAGGATGATACCAACACAACAATCCAACTGTTGCGACGACCACTAGACTGGATTCAAACACTTGTCGCCAAAAATTAATTAAAGCTTCTTTTAATTTATCTGAATCTCGGGTAGTTCTTGATAAAACTTCACCTAATCCGTGTTTCCAGTGCCATGAAACATCTAAATGCTGGACTTGGCTAAAGATTCTTTCTCTTAAAATACTTAACAATTGCTGTCCAATCGTCAAGGCACTTAAACCTGCTAAATATTGAATAATTGCACGAAGTAAAGCGATACTCGTCAGTAGAATAAACCAAAACCACGGATTTAACGGATCTGTAAAAGCATGCTGAAATAAACGTTCAGGTTGGCTGTGTTTTAGCGTATCAATCGCATGTCCGATTGAATATTGCTGTAGTGCTAAGCCAAAATTGGCAAGGACAAATAATGTTGCCGTCAATACAAAGCGAAATGGCATAAAACGATATAAGGCCAAACTTCGCAGCAGTGGATAATTTTTAAACATAAAAATAAAACAACAACTAAAGATCTATAGCTCACTGCGAGATCTATGCCAAATTTTTCAAAGGCATAAATATTTTAATCCACTGTTTTATATTATTTTTTTAAAAAACATGTTTGATGAGATGTTTGATTTAAAACATCCACACTTGTTATCTGTTGTTATTGCAACAATATTTGATATATCAACATCATAAAAATAGATATTAAAAATATATTTTAAATATCAACAAGTTAAACAATGGCATCAATATTGCTTTAAAGCATTCAAATCACAACAGGATGTCACAATGACAACACTTCAAATGCAACCATTGAATACACTTTGGTATACACGCTGTCCAGTTCCTACAGGGCTTGGAATCTCGATTCAAAAAGGCTGGCTAAAAGAAAAATTTATTGAGCAACAAATTGAAATTAAATCAATTCGTGAATCGAACTCAAAAGAGGTTCGTAACTCACATTTTAACCATACCCTTGCCAATTCAGTTCGGCATGGTGGCAGTATTCCTGCAATTTGGGCATATGCTTCTGGACAAAAAACCAAAGTCATCGGTTTATCTTGGGCAGATGAAGTCCAATTACTGCTGACTCGATATGATTCCCAAATTAAGACGGTTGAGGATTTAAAAGGTAAACGCTTTGGACTCCCACTCAATCAAGATGCCATCATCGATTTCTCTCGTGCTCAAGCCATTCGCGGTTTAGAAAATGCATTAAAAACAGTAAATCTTAAGGTCAGTGATCTGGAACTGGTGGATTGTCTGCGTGCTGATATATTAGTGGCGCAACAGCAAAATCATACCGAAGAAAATGATTCGAGTTTCTTTAGCAATCGTAATAAACTGAGCGCAAGTGCAGAGATTGTGGCTTTAATCAAAGGGGATGTCGATGCCATCTTTTTAAAAGGTGCACATGCAGCACAAATTGCCCATGATTTTGCCCTGCATACCATTATTGATATTGGTTCACATCCCGACCCTATCCTACGTTCAAATAATGGTACCCCTCGAACACTAACTGTGGATGAAGATTTTCTATCGCAATATCCACAACAAGCTCAATCCATTGTCGATGCGGTTTTACAAGCTGAACAATGGGCGCATGTGCATGCAGATGAAACTCACCGCTATCTGGCTAAAGAATGTAATAGCAGTGAACAATGGGTTCATGCAGCTTATGGCGCAGATGCACATCTCAAACTGAATACCAATTTTGATGAAACATCGATTATTGCCTTACAAGACCTCAGTGACTTTCTCTATCGCTGGAAGTTTATTCCAGCTCAAATTAATGTTCGTGAATGGCTAGCACAAGACATTGCTATTCATGCACAAGTGGCTTAACAATACGAAAAAATAAAAGGTTGTCGTAATGACAACCTTTTATTTTTCAGCTTTCAAATTTAAGACATCCCCCTATACAAAAGCTTCTGACTATTCTCAACGCATAAAGCACTGCTATGCTCATGAATAACAATTATCTTAATGGCGTCTTACTGAAGTTCTTAACCAGCTCTTACCTAGCCTCAGAATCAGTCAACGGCTCACGCTACTTTTGTTCCGGGAAAATGAGACTCCAAACTTTGCAAGAAAAGCATCTTGCAGAGTGCTGCTTCTCACCGTAAAACTCACTGCCCACCATCAGCTCGTTTAATCAATCGCAAAAAATATGCGATTAAGTACTGCCTCAAACAGTTGTGGATGAGGTTTACGAATAGCATATTTTTATCGAACTCAAATTATGACTTAAATTTGGTCACATTTTCAGCCTGTTTCTTTAAAAGTACAGAGTTATATTCACCAGGTGGAATATTATTTAAATAATAATTTCCAACATGATATAAACGCCAACGAATCGGATCATGTGTGGTATGCGTACGTGCATTACGCCAGAAACGATCTAAATTCCATTTTGACAAAGTAGAGCTTGCTCCAAGTAAGCCAAAAATTTCACTGGAAATTTTCAAAGATGCATGGTCGGACTGACTCCGTGTGGCAGCCACAGATAAAATCAATTCAGTTTGTAAAGCTTCATCTTCCAGATTGGTTAAATGCTGCTCAAAAATCGCTGCTGAGCGATCTAAAAGTGCTTCTGCTGAACGGACCAAAACTGCAAACTCGCCAATTTGCTTAATGATATGCGGTTCCTGTGTCGGGGAGTCGACACCACTTTCCACCCAAGGACGAGCATTCTGTTGCAAATAATCAATCCCCCCTTCAAGTGCACCTTTGGCAATACCTGTATCCATAGCTGCATGCAAAATCTGAGGCCAAGTTAAACCTGTGCGTAGCACTGTCCCTAAACCACCAGTATTGCGCTTGGCAACATAGCGTTCATCGACAACAACATCTTTAAAATTGACTGTACCACTGACACTATTGTTTTGCCCCATTGCATCCCAATCATCAAGCAGTTCTACCCCATGCGTATCACGATGAATCAAGATCGAAACAGGTCCATCATCACTGCCTGCAAATAAAGAGATCCACTCAGCCAATAAAGAGCCTGTGGAATAAAATTTACTGCCATTTAAGATTAACTGCCCTTGTGAATTTCTTTCTACACGAGTCTTATGCTGAAATTTATCTTTTCCGCCCACTTCTGCGAGTGCATTGCCTAAACGTTTACCACTCAATACATCACGCAATAATTGATCGCGAATATCATCCTCATAACCCGTTAAAATTCCTCGAAACATGGTGAAATGAATTTGTAGAAGTTGTCCCACACCACCATCTGCAGATGAAATGATCTTTACCACATTGACCAATGTGCTAATACTCGCACCTAAACCACCAAATTGTTGAGGAACAATAATCGCTGTCAGACCTGCTTCTGAAATTAGGCGGGCCTGTTCATAAGGAACACTTTTGTTATATTGAGGATCTTGGGCAAATTCTGTCAGTTGTTATGCTACTGCCTTGGCAATATCCAATGCTTCTTGTTCACTTTGAATATGTCTTATACTGCCTAATTCTAAAAAATTGTGTTGCTGAATATCGTTCATTTTAACTCCGGAAAATCTCTTTTTTTATGCACAGATACGCTGTGCTGTAGTCTTAAATAAGCTGGGGGCATGTGTAAGCAAAGTTTTGGTATACGCATGTTGCGGATGACTCAGTACTTGATCGGTTTCACCGTATTCCACCAGATGGCCATTTTTTAAAACGGCAACTCGATCAGCAATTGCTCTAACTACCCCAAGGTTATGGGTAACAAAAAGTAAAGTTACGCCTTGCTTTTGCAATTGTTGCAACAGTTTTAAAATAGATGCTTGTACTGAGACATCTAAAGCAGAAGTAATTTCATCGCAAATCAAGACATCAGGCTGACATAACAGCGCTCGTGCAATCGCTACACGTTGCCGTTCTCCGCCAGATAAATCTCTTGGGTAGAGTTCTTGAACCTGTGGAGGAAGCGATACTTGTTGAAGTACCTGAACGACCTTTTGTTGAGTTTCTTGCTGAGATGTAGCAAAAAAGTGCTGAACCACTTTAGTGAGTGTCTGTCCTATGGTATGTGCTGGATTCAAGGCTTTATATGGATTTTGAAAGATATATTGCAGTTTATGTCGTTGTGTTAACTGACGTTTTTGTCCCTGCAAGGACAATACTTCATCTGCTAAAATCACCTGACCTTCTGCATTTTCATTCAGTCCTGCAATCACTCTAGACAGTGTGGTTTTACCTGAACCAGACTCCCCGACTAAGGCCAAACATTCTCCACGCTGTATTTGAAAAGAAACATCGAAAAGTGCTTGTTGCTGGCCATACCAAGCATTGATATGTTCTACTTTAAGCAGTGCCTGTTGATCTGTTTTTAATTCAATCATATGCGGATCAAGCTCTTGAAAATTGATCACGCTCACTTCATCCCAATGATGACAAGCAACAAAATGTGGATCAAATGCTTGAGATAACAGGGTTAATTTCGGTTGCTGTTGATGACATAATTCGCTAGCGAAAGTACATCTTGCGGCAAAAGCACATCCTGTTGGACGATCATTCGGTGAGGGTGCATGTCCTTCGATGGGGGATAAATATTTACGAATCGACACATCGGGGATGGCATTGAGTAAACCTTGGGTATAAGGATGTTTTGGCGTTTCAAATAACTGGCTTAATGCGGCATCTTCTGCAATCTGGCCTGAATACAGGACGATTACGCGATCTGCAATATCTTTCACCACAGTCAAATCATGTGATACATAAATTGCTGCGACATTATATTCGCGACATAATTTACGAATAATATTCAGCACTAAAGTTTGGGTCGTAACATCCAATGCTGTTGTCGGTTCATCCAAGACAATTAAGCGAGGCTGTAACAAAAATGCCAATGCTAATAAAATCCGTTGTTGTTGCCCGCCAGAAAGTTGATGAGGATAGCGCTTTAAAAACACATCATCCTGAGGCAATCCCACTTCATCTAAAATTTTAGCAACTTTATGATTTCTTTCACTACTGGATAAGCGTAATTGATGGACTTCTAATAACTCAAGTAGATGCTGTCCAATGGTTAATGCTGGATTTAGTGCCGTTCCCGGATCTTGGGCAACGTGACTGATTTTATAACCTCGAATTTGACGCAAGGCGTGATCGTCAAGACTGAGGATATCTTGTCCATCCAGCGCAATTGTGCCTTGAATAATTTTGGCACCATGTCGTGCATAGCCCAATAACGCACTCGACAATGTGGTTTTACCTGAACCACTTTCTCCCACCAACCCAAGGACTTCGCCCTCATTTAAATGAAAAGAAATATTCGAAACCACATGATTGCCTGTGTTGACCAATGCCACCGTTAAGTCTTTTACCTGTAGTACCGTATTCTTTAAAATCTCTGTCATGGTGATTTTTCCTCAATCCGTGCTGCGGCACGCCCTACACCTTCAGCCAACACATTGGTTCCCAGCGCAAACAAAGCAATTAAAATCACCGGTGCAAATACTGCCCACGGTTGAACCAATAACCCAGCACGATTTTCATTAATCATCAGGCCCCAATCGGCTGCAGGAGGTGCGATACCATAACCAAGAAAAGCCAGACCAGATAACATGCCAACAGCCCACGTCAACATCACCCCAAGATGAATTAATAAGGGTGTCAGCATATTGGGTAGGATTTCACGGAATAAAATATAGCTTTTCGAGTAACCTAAAATTTTGGCGGCCTCTACATACTCTTGCTCAACCAAATTTAGCGCAACACTTCGTGCAAGACGTACTACCCCAGGAATAAAAGCAATCGAAACAGTGAGCACAATCAGCCATGGCTCACGCCCTAGCATCGAAACGATTAATAGCACTAAAATCAGATCAGGAAATGCCATAAAAACATCCGTCAGCCAAGTCACAAACTGGTCAACTTTATCTCGTGCAAAAGCAGCCAATATGCCTAAACTGGAACCAATAATTAAAGCCACCAGACTGGCAGCGAGGGTCATCCAAATAATTGAAGCACCACCCGCTAATACACGAGACCAAACATCATGCCCAATATAGTCATAGCCAAGAAAAGCCTGTGCTTCAGGCGCACCATAGGTCATGCCCACTAAGGCAGTTGGTTCAAAAGGAACCAGCACTGGGCCAATAAGCGCAAATATCAAAACTAAGCTTGTCACTACAAAACCAAAACGAACTTGTCGCTCAGAAATCAAGGCTTTAAAAAACTTACGTTGATACCAATGAAGTGTGCTCATTTTCCCTCTCCCGAATTGATATTCTTCAAGGCATTACGGCGATCCACAGGCTTTACCGTAATCGGTCGGCCAGATTTCCATAAACGTAATGCCTGACGTAAACCAGGTGAGCGGGCTTTATGTTTTTTTGCAGTGCGTATTTTCGGTGTGAGTAAAGTCGTAATTAAGTCTGCAATTAAATTGACCACCACCACACAGATGGTCAGCAATAACACAATCGCTTGAATCGTAGGAATATCCCGCATTTCAATTGCTGCATTCAATGCATTGCCAATTCCCGGATAACTAAATACAACCTCAATAATTAAAGCCCCACTGAGTAAAACCCGTATGGTCAATGCCGTGCCTTGTACCACGGGCACTAAAGCATTAGGTAAAACATGCTTCCAGATAATGCGACGCTCTGGAATACCACGTAATCGTGCTGAAGTGACATAATCGGACTCTAAGGCATCGATCATTGAGCCTCGCACAAGACGCATGAGATAAGGAATAAGCGATAAAGCTAAAGTTAAAATGGGTAAAATTAAAAACTCTAGCTGGCTAAACGGAGACTGCCCAGGAATCAACAATGATGCAGCAGGTAATACATGCATGATCGAAGTTGAAAACAACATCATCAGCCAAATGGCAATGACAAATCCGGGCACTGCTTTAAAAATAATCGAGCTAGATACAATGATTCGGTCTAGTTTGCTATCACGACGTAGCGATAACCAAACCCCAAGTAAAACTGAAATCGGCACAGTGATTGCCACTACCAAGCTACTCAAAGCAAGCGTATTACCAAAATAGTTTTGAATAATCTGTAACACAGGTACATTAGAATCAATTGAGCGTCCAAAATTACCTTGTAATAATTGAGTCAGCCAATTCCAGTATTGCACCAATATCGGTTGAGTCAGCCCCAATTGTTCACGCAGTATTTGAACCGTAGCTTCTGGTGCTTCTGGCCCTAAAATGACCCGCGCAGGGTCAGATGGAAGCGCTTGAGTCGCGATAAATACAATTAAACTAATCACAAAAATCACTAAAATTCCTGACACGATACGGGTCAAAAACCAAGGTAACCATGCAGGAAATTCAAACGACTTGGCGATAGCTGGATGTTGAATCGAGCTTTCAATTTTGCTGGCTTGAGTCGTCATCATTACTCCCCTTTACGCCAAAACTCATCAGTTCGCCATGCTGCAAAACCGGTTCGATCAGGTGTTACACCACCAATCTGATGAGAATGTGCATCTAAAACATTGTTAAAACCCCAAATCAGTAAGCCACCTTGTTCATGTTGAATTTGCTGTGCCTCATGCACTAGAACTTTGCGTTTTTCCAGATCAGGCTGTTGCAATGCGTGATGCACCAGCTCCGTAAAACGGGCTTGATTAAAACGGGTTTTGTTATTGGCTGCACCGGGTCCATCAATCTGCAATACCGTCAATAAAAATGGACGAGAAACATTTGAACCTGTACTCAATGCCCAATCTTGTTTGACTGCATCTGCAAATGTTGCAGCTTCAACTTGTTTAACGTTTACAATCACGCCAGCTTGCGCTGCATGTTGCGCAAACACCAAGGCGGCATTGCTATCTGGTCCTGTATATAAATCAACTTTTAAGTTTTGATCAAAACCAGCAGCTTTTAATAGTGTTTTAGCTTTGGCTAAATCTTGCTTACGCTGTGGAATTTCATGGTTATAAACAGGATCACTAAATGAATACAGATCGTTGGCAATTCGTCCTTGACCCGCCAATGCCCGTTTCACTAAATCATCCCGATTGGCAATCAAACGAAATGCTTGTCTGACACGAGGATCATTAAACGGTGCTTTAGTGGTATTCATATCGAAGGATTGCCAAGCATCTGTTTCAGATGAAACAACACTCAGTCGTTTATTGGCTTGAATCAAAGATAAATGCTCGGCACTAATACCTGATGCAATATCAATTTGCCCTGATTGCAAAGCAGCAAGACGCCCGGTTTGCTCTTTAAAATCTATAATTTCAATGGCATCTGCATAAGGCTGATTGTCTTTCCAATAATTTTCAAAACGTACGAAACGGGAACGTTGACCTGGGGTAAAACTTTCTAGCTTAAACGGGCCTGCTCCGACGACATTCTTGATTGGGTCATAATCTGTTGGAACAATACCGCCCCAACTCATCCATGCTTCAGGTAGGGCTACTAAGCCTTTGCCTTGAGCAAATGGAATTTCAACGGTGTAATCATCCCGCTTTTTAATCGCATCGCGCTGTAGTGAATACAGATAAGCCGCAAAGGGAGACGCCAGTTTAGGATCGGTCAAACGACGTAAAGAGAAAATGACATCATCGGCTGTAATGGTTTTACCATGATGAAACTCAAGCCCTTTCTTTAGCCGAATCGTCCATTTAGTGCCATCCTCATTGGGTTCTGCAAATTCAGCAAGCGCCAATTTAGGTTGAATATCTCGCCCCCATTCCCATAATTTGGCATATAACGGCCAACCTCTAAAGGCACTCGACATCCCAATCGGCTTATGGGCATCTAAATTTCCAGCTTGATTACCATTAATCACCCCAATTTTGATCACTCCACCTTTTTGCGGTGTGGTATGCTGGCTTGTATGTGCAGCAGCTTCATTTGATGCTGAGGAATCGGAACGAGAACACCCAATCAGGCTTGCTGCTGCAATCGTACCTAGACCTAAACCCGTATTTTTAATTAATACTCTGCGCGTAATTTTACTCATAGGATTCTCCTTTTAAACCACAGTTTCTTGATTCAACAGAGAATCTACAGACGAGCATTTTTTTAACTTCGGTAACTCAAAACCATGATCGAGCTCAAGTAAAGGAAACAACAAGTCTGCAACACGATAAACTTCCGTAATTAAAGGAAAACCTGACAAAATAAATGCAGATGTACCGTAGCTTTCATATTCTTGGATACGTTGAGCAATATTTTCAGCGCTCCCGACCAATGCGGTCCCCGCAGCGGGATTTAAGATATCAAAACCAAACAGTGATGGCCCTGTCCAAATATTTGGATAAATTTCAAAGTCTTTAGCTTGAGGTAATATCCCCTGACGTAAGCGTTCTAAATTTTTTTGAACAATCGGGTTACTACTCTGATAGCTTTCGAAAGTTTCATTGGGTGGAAGCTGACGTTTTACAGCTTCAATCGCATAATTCACATCAATTTTATCGAGTAGAGACTGCGCGTATTGCCACGCTTCTTCTTCGGTTTCACGAACGATAATTTGTAAGCGAGTTCCATACTGCAAAGTTCGTCCAACTTTAGCGGCTTCTTTTGCAACTTTACTGAATTTTTCTCCCAGCAGCGGCGGTGTGTTGGCAAAGCTTAAATACACATCCAGCAATTCCACTGAATGTTGTACCCCTTTGGCTGATGTGCCAGCTCCCCACAGCGGTACGCCTTGTTTTTGGGTTGCCCCATGCCATTTTGACATCGGTGAAGCACCCTCTTGACGTGGGGCCACTTGAATAAACTTACCCTGAAAGCCAGATTTATCGCCTAAATAATTCTGTTGAAATGTGCTCCAGTATTCTTTACTAAAGTCATAGCGTTCATCATGTGAATAATGAATACCCAAAGCGGCAAGTCCCTGATCATTACCATTGACCACATTAAACAACAAACGTCCCTGAGAGAATGCATCAAAAGTTTGTGCATATTTGGCTAAAACTGCGGGTTGAACTTCACCTGGATGCTGTGCAACCAAAAACTTCAGGCGTTCAGTAAAAGGAATTAAACTCGCAGCAACCGCCAGTGTTTCATACTCACTTGTACCCATGAGCGAACCGTAAAACCCCAGACGATCTGCGGTAATTGCAATTTGTTGCAAATGTTCATAATCGGTATCCCAGCGTCCCGACTCCAACCAAGGATAGGGACCATCAGGAGAGGTGAGATACCATAAAAGTTTTACAGCCATAATATTCTCTATATTTGTTTTAAATCATGTTTCTAATGGAGTGGAAGTAATCCCAGTGATTTTGCTTTTTCAGTCAATCCGCTCATTTTCCACTGTTGCTGTAACACCCCTTGCCCATATTCACGACTTCCTCCAACCAGTTCTGCTAACAGTTGAATTTGAGCACCTTCTTCAAGCAATAAAATAAATTCAGCAGTTTCCTGTAGACCTTGACGCCCCCAAACTGTGGCACCGCCATTGGCTTCCAAAATAGCCCGATGCTCAATATCAATCTTGAGTTGATCTAAAATGAAATCGACTTCTGCCTGACGGCGATCGATATAAATCGGCAGTTCATTAAATAAATGAAAACGCTGAACAGGCACATATCGAATCGGTAGGGTTCGGTGTGTTTGGGCCCAAGCACCTAAATTCGGTGCATGTACATGAGAGATTGTGGTGACATCTGCATGTTCACAAAATAGTTTGTTATAACGGCCACCCGCACCTTTTCGTCCCAATAAAACTTCACCATCAAGTTTCTCTACCAATACTTTGCTTTTTTTATCTCGTGACCAAGGACCTGCATAGTTAAAGGTCACCAAGGTATTTTCAGGGGCGCGTTCAACAAAATTGACTGTGCCATTGGCAGTGATGGTGCCCGTCTCACGGAACACCTCAAATGCAAATTCAGCTTTTTGACGGTTGCGTTCAATAAAATCATTAAGTTCAGGGGAAAGTGGCGATTGAATCAGTGTAGTCATGATAAATATCCTGTTTTAACGTTGTTTATTTTGGCGACGCTTTAAAACTTCGAGTAATGGGCGATGATCGACCCATGTATCAAGATCGACGTCTTTTTCAAGGAAGCCATGTAACCAAAGGAAATCTTTTTGTTGTTTTAAAAGCTCAAGGCGTTCTGCACTTAATGAAGGATGTAAAGATTTATGAAAATTATTACGATACGCTGTAGCCACACTTTCAGCACCCGCAATGGTTTCATCTTGTAGAATAACCAGCACTTCATCTAAATGATCTTCTGCCCAATCTGCGGTATCAAAAAGCTCTTCCAAAAAGTCAACGACGACATCAAAGTGATGTTCCAATAAATCTTCATGTACCGTGATAGGTCGAGGTGTCCCGTTGTTCACACGCGAAGTCACATCTGTAAATTGATCTAAATCGATACCGACTTTTAAGCCACGTTTGGTGGCTGCCTCAACAGCCGATGCCCCTTTGACATACACGGCATCCACCTCACCTGTAATCAAGGCATCAAGGCCTGACCAATAGGCACTGGCATCACGATCTTGTTTCGATTCAGCTCGCTCAGGAACTTCAATAAAATCAACATCACGGAAACTTAAATTTGCAAGTTGTAAAGCCCCTCGAATACCTTGTAATGACATGGCTCTAAAAATACTGCCTGCACGTTTATCGGCATATTCAGGTAAAGCCACTTTGGTATTTTTTAAATCTTCAGGCTGACGAATTGCTGAATCTGGTCGAACAATAATCACTTGCCATTCATCAATCCAAGTTAATCCAATCAGACGACTTGGGGCACCTTCTGAACGCGCAGCCAAAGCAGGTACATTACCTCCTTCACGGAATAAAGCCGGGAGCTGATGATCAAAATGATGCACAGACAAGCCTTTACGCGCATCTTGCAATACCGCAACATCAATACCATGTCGCTCAAATTTTTCGACTAAGGTGCCGCGTTTTAATGAGATTCCTGTTGCAGTGGGTACAGGACATCGTGTGACCCAAATTTCAGATAAAGTACTTTTTACAAACTCTTTAGAATTTTCTTTTTTATCGATGACAAGTGACATAGGTATTCCTTAAGATACTTCCAATTTCATATCACTTGTATTGAGCAGCTTTTATGCCAATATTTATTTTTATAATTTTCAATATCTTATACAAAATCTAATTTTAATAAATGTTTAGATTTCATCACTTGTTTTAGATTTAATGTTGTTTTATCAACAGCGCTTTAAGCAAGCCTGCCCTGAGACAAAAATCCCATCCGCATTATTTTTTGATTGAACAGATTTAAAGCCCCTCATTGAATCAACATACAGCACCATATAAAAATATAGTGCTGTATCGCTTAAATTAAAAATCGATAGAAGCCGACAGCATAAAAGTTCGAGGTGCACCCAAGGCTAAACTGGACAATTGTGGCATGCCCCAATACGCCTTATTGGTCACGTTATTGATACTCGCAGCTAAGTTTAGTGGAAAACTTGAAACATTGGTCTTATATCTCGCCTCAACATCAAACAGTGTTCGTTCAGAAGCATGTAGTGTATGTTCCTGATTGATATATTGCTTTGAAACTGCTGTGGCATTTCCAGTCTAGATTAAACCCTGCAAAATCGAAATATCCCACTCCATACCTAATTTCGCCTGTTGCTTGGCAACCCCAGTCGCAATATTGCCTTGATTTTTACCACCTGCAGTTTGGGTTAATTCAGGATCAATATAGGCAACACCACCGATTACACCAAGATTCGCAATAGGTGCTCCAAAGAAGCTCCATTCAATTTCACTTCAGCTAAAACTTGTTATTGATTATTGATCAGTAATTGTGAAGCCCTCCCACACACGATTCATTAACCAATAACATGCCTTATTGAGTAGTATGATTTCTAGGGATGCACAATAATCTTGACCGCAGATTCGTTGTTATGAATCAAGGTTTCAAAGCCTTGCGAAACCAAATCATCTAAAGCAATTCTTTGGGTAATAAAAGGTTCTAAATTGATTTTACCTTGCTCAACCAAGCGAATGGTTTCTTGATGGTCATTAACATAGGCTATCGTACCGCGAATATCCAGCTCTTTCATCACCACACTATGCACATTAATCGTTGCAGGATGACTCCAGATCGAAACTATCACTACCACACCAGTTGGTTTCATAGCTGCCACCAGTGTATCCATGACCTTATTGACACTACTGCATTCAAAAGCCACGTCTACCCCACGGTCTTGGGTGATTTTCATGACTTCAGCCACAACATCCACTTGAGACGGATCTAGCACATAGTCGGCAACACCCGCTTCTAAGGCTTTTTCTTTACGTTTTGCACTGAGCTCGGTAATGATGACGGTTAAGCCTTTGGCCTTTAAAATTGCAGACAATAACAATCCAATCGGGCCCGCTCCACCCACCAAGGCAATATCACCTGACTGTGCTCCACTTCTTACAAAGGCATGATGCCCGACAGATAAAGGCTCAATCAATGCGGC
Organism: Acinetobacter sp. LipI_19; assembly: GCF_058242925.1. Classification (NCBI taxonomy): domain Bacteria; kingdom Pseudomonadati; phylum Pseudomonadota; class Gammaproteobacteria; order Moraxellales; family Moraxellaceae; genus Acinetobacter; species Acinetobacter sp. LipI_19. Next base: position 406,985 of record NZ_JBZAYK010000001.1, on the reverse strand, counting down.
TTGATCCAACGGAATTTGGGCAGAAATGGGATGTACCCAACGGCGTTGTACCGCAATTTTTTCAGATAGCCCACCACCGCGACCACCTAGACCAATAAAATTCATATTTTTTGACAAGTGATAATTGTCATGCGGTCCAGTCGGAACATCATCCGCAATGATATAAGGCTCAACCACAACATGTTGCCCCACCTGAATATCATCAACGCCATCCCCTACAGCGTACACCACACCTGAAAACTCATGCCCCATGGTTACAGGTGCAGCTTCACCCGAAATCGGGTGCGGATGACCACACGGAGGAATAAAAATTGGACCATCGATAAATTCATGTAAATCTGTGCCACAAATACCACACCATGCGACTTGAATGCCAACTGTTCCTGGTTGTACCTGTGGTTCTGGAATATCCTCTATTCGGATATCCCCTTTATCATAAAAACGAGCTGCTTTCATAGATGCATTCCTCATTCCAATATTAACGATAAACCATTCCGCCATCGGTCAAAATTGACTGTCCAGTAATATAATCAGCGTCCTCACTGGCTAGAAAAGCAACCAATGCGGCAACATCATCTGGGGTTTCGGCACGTCCTAAAGCAATTCCATCCACATATTTCTGATATGTTTCACCAACGGGTGCACCAGTGATATCAGCGAAACGTTGATCTATTTCCACCCACATATCTGTACCAACTACACCGGGACAGTAACTATTCACAGTGATACCAGCACTGGCATATTCTTTTGCTGCTGTTTGAGTCAAAGCACGAACGGCAAATTTAGTAGCTGAATAGACACCAAGCAAAGCAAAACCTTCATGCCCAGCAATCGAACATGCATTGATAATTTTGCCAGAATTTCGGCGCTGTTTAAATTTATCGGCAGCGGCCTGAATCCCCCACAGCACACCACCCACATTGATATTCATAATCCGATTAAATTCATCTGGACTGACCTCTGCCAAGGCTTGGACTTGGGCAATCCCTGCATTATTAATAATGATATCAAAGCCATTTAATGTTGATTCTGCATGGTCAATCGCACTGCTGATTTGTACAGGATCAGCAACATCTGCAATAAATGTGGTGGCTTTAACCCCAAATGCTTGAATCTCTTGCTGAACAGCAGTTAACTTTTCTTGGTGAAGATCAACCAAGGCAATATGTACGCCCTCTTGTGCCAAGCGTAAAGCAATACCGCGTCCTATGCCCTGTGCGGCACCAGTAATTAATGCGACTTTATTGTTTAGACCTCTAGGCATGTTGCGACTCCTTAAATATGGATTGCACGTTGCATTGCCGATAAAACCGACTCATGCATCGCCTCAGATAACGTAGGATGTGGGAAAATAACCTGTGCTAGGCTTTCATCAGTGGCTTCTAAATATTTAGCGATGGCAAAGCCCTGAATATGTTCAGTGACCTCATGACCCACCATGTGTGCCCCCAATAATTCCCCTGTTTCTTGATTAAAAATAGTTTTTACAAATCCTGTGGTCTCGCTTAAAGCCAAAGCTTTACCATTGGCTTGTAAAGGGAATCTACCCACATTGATTGTAAAACCAGCTGCTTTGGCTTTTTGCTCGCTTAGACCAATACTTGCCACCTGCGGATGGGTAAAAATACACCCTGGAATTTGGCTACGATCTAAAGCATGTACATGCGTCAGCCCTGCAATTTTTTCTACACATAAAATTGCTTCATGACTGGCTTTATGCGCCAAGCACGGCGCACCAGCGACATCACCAATGGCATAAACTCCAACTACATTGGTCTTACACCACGGATCAACTTTGATAAAACTATGCTCAAACTCAATACCCAATTTTTCTAAACCCAAATTTTGAGTATTAGGTTGTACACCAATTGCGGAAAGGACTTTTTCAACAGTAATGATTTGTACACCTGTTGCGGTTTCAACATGGCAATGTACTTGGTCCTTATCTATTTCGATGTTTTGTACAGCAGCTTCAGTCAAAACCGTCATACCATGCTGTTCAAATTGCTTTTGCACATATTTGGCAACTTCAATGTCTTCACTAGGTAGGATCTGTTTGGCAATATCAACCAAAGTCACTTGGCAACTTAAGTCCTGATATAAACTGGCAAACTCACTGCCAATGGCCCCTGAACCAATTACCAAAAGTGATTTCGGCAAGTGTTCTGGGACTAAAGCTTCTTTATAACTCCAGACATGCTGTCCATCGACAGGGACATGCGCTAAATTGGCGGCTCTGGCGCCCGTAGCCACAATAATATGCGGTGCAGAAATCTGCTGTTTTTGACCCTTTGCATCAGTCAGTTCTAAGCTTTCTTTCTCGATAAATTGAGCGCTTGCATTAAATACAGTAACTTGATTCTTTTTCAGTAATTGCCCAATCCCTTGTACCAACTGTTCAGAAACCTGACGGCTATGACGAACCAGTTGTTGGATATCAAAATCAATAGAACCTAAAGAAAAACCAAACTGTTGTGAATGTTTAAATTGCTGTGCAAGTGCCGCTCCACTCAATAAAGCTTTGGTTGGAATACAGCCCCAATTCAGGCAAATTCCACCCAAATGCTTTTCTTCTACAATGGCGGTTTTTAAACCCAGTTGGGCTGCACGTATCGCAGCCACATAGCCACCTGGACCAGCGCCAATCACAATGAGATCAAATTGTGTGTCTGACATGCTCATACTCCTACACCAAAATCAATGCAGGATTTTCAACAAACTGCTTAAATGCTGCCAAGAACTGTGCACCTAACGCCCCATCAATCACCCGATGATCACAAGACAAGGTCGCGGTGACCATCTGTCGAATCACGATGCTCTCATTTTCAACAATTGCCCGTTTTTCTGCTGCACCTAAAGCTAAAATCGCACCTTGGGGTGGGTTAATAATCGCGTCAAACTGTTGAACGCCGAGCATACCTAAATTCGAAATACTGAAACTACCGCCCTGAAATTCATCAGGCGCCAATTTGCCAGTTTTGGCACGTGTTGCAAGATCACGCATATCATTGGAAATTTGTGCCAAAGACTTGGTATTGGCAGCTTTAATGATTGGAGTGATGAGGCCATTCTCAATCGCTACAGCAACAGAGATATCCGCCTGATCAAACTGCAAAATCTGCTGATTCTCTTCATCAAACTGAACATTGACCTGTGGCACTTTGATCAATGCAGCTGCTGCCGCTTTAATCAACATGTCATTGATTGACAATTTCACTTGCGGCACAGTGGCATTAATCTGTTGACGTAGTCCCTGAATAGCATCCACATTTAAATTTACGGTTAAACGGAAGTGTGGTGCATTACGTTTTGCTGCCTGTAAGCGTGAAGCAATGGCTTTACGCATACCATTCATCGCAATGGTGGTCACCTTGGCAGTTTCAGTTCGCATTACATCAGCGCTATTTTGGGCAAGTGCAGGGTTTTCACGCTGATGAACTGCTTCAACATCTTCCTTACAAATACGCCCTCTTGATCCTGAGGCACGACAGTCATGTAAATTAATGCCCCATTGTTTGGCTAAACGACGTGCAACTGGTGTTGCCAACACTTGGCTATCATCAGCTTTAGATTTCGCCACTTTACCACTCGGTTGCTGCCGAATATCGGGCCATGATCCACCCGCAGCTTGAACTGCGTTTTGAATGTCTTGCACACTGATACGACCTCCACGCCCTGAGCCTGAAACCAGCGCCAAATTCACTTGATGCTTTTCAGCCAATTTCAAGGCATGCGGTGTTGCAAAAACATCCTCAACATGTTGATAACCTTGTAATGCAGCAGGAATTACATAACCATTTTGGGCAACAGCTTTTGATACCTGCTCAATACGATTCTGTTTAGGCGCAGTTTGTGGCTTGGTTTCAGGCTGCGTTGCCGTCAGCTTTTCAGTAACCACTTCAACAGCTTTGCTTTCATTGAGAATAGGTGCGCCAGCCAAAGATTGAGCAAAGGCATCAATTTCAGCATCGGAAACTTGCGCATCTGCACAAATTGCAATGATCCCGCCCACCACTAAAGTATCGCCATTATTGGCAATGATTTTACGCAAGGTACTATCAAACGGTGCTTCAAGGACATTGACGATTTTTGTGGTCTCAATTTCACAAATTTCTTGTCCTTTACTAAACTGCTCGCCTGCTTGAATCAACCATTGGGCAATGGTGCCCTCTTCCATCGACAAACCCCATTTTGGGATTTCTAAAGTTTTAATTTCGCTCATCCTAAGCCTCCAACGTTTTACGTACAGCCTGTTCGATACGTTCTACACTTGGTAGCCATTGTTTTTCTAATACGGGTGAAAATGGCACAGGTGAATGCGGTGGTGTCACCAGTTCAATGGGTGCTTTGAGATAATGAAAGCCTTTTTGTGCAATCAGTGCGGCCACATCATGCCCAAAACCACAACGGGCAGCAGACTCATCAACAATCACCACACGCCCTGTTGACGCGACAGATTCTAAAATGCCTTCTTCATCCAATGGAGAAATCGTTCGTGGATCGACAACTTCGACAGAAATTCCCTCCTTAGCAAGCTTATCCGCGACTTCATTAGCACGATGCACCATTAAACTTAAGGCAATAATCGTGACATCGGTTCCTTCACGGGTGTAATTTGCTACACCAAAAGGAATGGTATATGGTTCATCTGGCACTTCACCTTTGATGTCATAAAGCAATTTATGTTCACAAAAAACCACTGGGTCATCATCACGGATGGCTTGGATCAATAAGCCTTTTACATCATATGCACTGGACGGCACCACGACTTTTAAACCGGGTACAGCAGCAAACACGTTATACGGGGATTGTGAATGTTGTGCGGCAGCAGAAAAGCCTGCGCCGATCATGCCTCGAACCACCAAAGGCGCTTTGGCTTTTCCACCAAACATATAACGAAATTTGGCCGCTTGGTTATACAACATGTCATGACATACGCCATAGAAGTCCATAAACATCAGGTCAGCCACAGGTCGTAAACCTGTTGCAGCAGCCCCTGCCGCCATTCCAATAATTGCAGATTCAGTGATCGGGGTATCAATCACACGCTCAGAGCCAAACTCTGTCCATAGCCCTTTGGTGACACCAAGTACGCCCCCAAAGCCTTCGAGTTTATTGTCATCTGTATTTTTACCGCCATGCCCGCCACGCACATCTTCACCGACAACAATCACACTTGGGTCACGGCGCATTTCTGATTCAATCGCTTCTTTAATCGCGTTTCGATAACTTTTATTTGGCATTGTTTTACTATTCCTTTAGTAAGAGACATAAACGTCAGTAAGAAGTTGAGAAAGTTCTGGATAATTGGCAGCACGTGCATTTGCGACAGCAGCATCGACATTGGCTTTTGATTCAACATCAATTGCATCCAGCGTGGCTTCAGCAATCTTGCCTTTGACTTTTTCACGGAAAATTTTCAACGGATCTTTATGCTCTTTGACATAATCGAGTTCTTCTTTGGAACGAATCAGTCCTGGGTCACCTTCAAAGTGTCCATAAAAACGATTGGTAATGGTTTCAATCACACTTGGGCCTTCGCCACGCCGTGCACGTTCAATGGCTTTTTGGGCGACCTCATACACAGCAAAGAAATCTGTCCCATCTACTTTTTCAGCAGGCATCCCAAAAGCCGCAGCACGACCTGCAATGTCTTTGCTTCCGACTGCATAATCATGCGCAGTACCTTCACCAAAACCATTATTTTCAAAAACAAAAATCACGGGAAGTTTTAAAACCACAGCCATATTCATGGCTTCAAAGGTCAGACCTTGGTTAGAACCACCATCCCCAGTAAATGACAAACCAACTCCACCCGTCTTTAAGGTTTTTGCGGTTAACGCTGCACCAATTGCCAAAGGTGGCCCACCACCAACAATTCCGTTGGCTCCCAACATACCTTTGTCTAGATCAGCAATATGCATTGAACCGCCTTTGCCACGGCACAAACCATCATCTTTACCAAAAATTTCCAACATCATGCCGTGAATATCACATCCTTTGGCAATGCAGTGACCGTGACCACGATGGGTTGAGGTAATAAAATCTTTGTCAGTCAAATTTTCACAAATTCCAACGGCTACCGCTTCTTCACCACTGTAAAGATGGATAAATCCGGGAATATCACCTGTATTATTTTCATCGTGAAGTCGATCCTCAAACTCACGAATATCTCGCATCCGTCTGTATGCTGCTAGCAATTGCTCTTCCGTTAATTGCATATACTTATTCCTTCATGCTCACAGTTAAAAGTAAAAACCATATATTTAAAAATAAATATTGGTATTTAAAACCCGTATATTTATATAAAATCATTTCATTAAAAATTAATATTAGACTAAAAAAATATCTCTTTATAAAACACAATAAAAATATTAAAAACAGCACCTTACAAAGCAAAAAATATTTGTAAATTTTTATAATTTTCAAAAACTTAAAAAATCAAACCTTTAACCAACCTTTATTTTATAATATTAATATTTTTCACTCTTTTATTATATTTAAAAAAATTTTAAATATAATTGACATCGAAAATAAAAATGTCATCTTATATTAAGTTATATTATTTAATGGACTATTTAAAATGGATTTAAAAGTTTCAGTCACCACAGGACAAAAACTACGTGGTGCAGATAAATTGGCACGTATTCCAGTAAAAATTATCAGTACAGAACAGATCCCTCAAAAGCCTGAATGGATTCGTGCCAAGATCAGCCAGCCTGAAGAAGTGCAACGTATTAAAAATTTATTACGTCAACAAAAACTACATACCGTATGTGAAGAAGCCGCGTGCCCCAATTTGCCACAATGCTTTGGTGGTGGAACAGCGACCTTTATGATTATGGGAGATATTTGTACCCGTCGATGCCCATTTTGTGATGTGGCGCATGGACGTCCAAATATTTTAGATGCTGATGAACCGAAACATTTAGCAGAAACTGTTAAAAATCTAAATTTAAACTATGTGGTGATTACCTCAGTAGACCGTGATGATCTTATTGACGGTGGAGCAGAACACTTTGCTGCATGTATTCGAGAAATCCGTAAAAGTAGTCCAGATACGCTGATTGAGATTTTAGTCCCTGATTTTCGAGGCAGATTAGAAGTTGCGCTCAACATTCTGAGCGAAACCCCGCCAGATGTATTTAATCATAATATTGAAACGGTCCCTCGTTTGTACCGTGCAATGCGTCCAGGTTCAGATTATCAACATTCACTGGAACTGTTAAAACGGTTTAAGCATTTACGCCCAGACATCGCAACGAAATGTGGCTTGATGGTGGGATTAGGTGAAGTCGAAGCAGAAGTTATTGTGTTGCTGAATGACCTCAGTGACTATCAAGTGGACTATGTCACCATTGGTCAATACTTACAGCCATCTAAATCTCATGCCCCAATACATCGTTTTGTTTCATTGAAAGAGTTTGAACATTATCAAGCGCATGGTGAGTTATTAGGGTTTAAAAATATATGGAGTGCGCCAATGGTTCGTTCTAGCTATTTTGCTGATCGTCAATACAAGGGCGAGCCTGTACCTAAGCCGTTTACACGTGAAAACATTGCCACAGAAATTTAGGATGATTCAGTGTTCAAAGTGAATATGTACACCTAAACATTAAACAATGAGTACCAAAAAGAATACGCTGTCTTTTTATTGGTAACTTTATTTAACATTTGTGAGCAGAAAACTCATTTTAAAGCAAAACATTAACTTCTAAAGTGAGAACCTAATAAAGATGATTATTTTCAGAACACTATTTGTTTGAATATAGATTAAAATTTGGTGTCATCAAATAAAATCACCAGATACAGCGATAAAGAATACAAAGTATTAATGGCATAACCATTCATCATAAAGGAATATGATATGAAGCTATTGAATCAACTACAGCCGCAAGCGCTTCGTTTACAGACCACACATTTTGTCAATATCGAATCCGTCACTGCTGCGCCACTTCTCGCTTTACCTCCCGAACCAGAACCCTCTCTGTTTCGTCGTTCTCTTCAACATAATTATGCGGATTTACTAAAAATTGCAGATGATTCTGAAATGGCAATTGGAATCACAGATCATCATGGCACCTTACTTTGGACATGGAGTAGCCGTGCTATGCTCTCCTCTGCTGAGCAAGTGCATTTTGTCGAAGGTGGACATTGGTCAACACAGGCTGTCGGTACAAATGCGATTGGTTTGGCCTTAAATAATCATCTCTCTAGCTGTGTTTATTCACATGAAAATCAGATGAACAGTGTACAGGATTGGGTTTGTTATGCCGCGCCGATCGTTGACCCTGTATCTGGACAATTTCACGGTGTGATTAATTTATCGACCAAGTACAAGAAGCATACTTCACTGGGTGTATTGGCTGTAGAACGCTGTGCAGAGTTGGTTCAACGTGCGATTCAATTTGAACAAAAAAACATGCTTTATCTCAAAGTATTTGGTACACCCAAAGTTCAATTTAACCAACAGCTTTTAACATTGACCCATCGACAAATTGAAATTTTATGCATTCTTGTGTTACACCCTGAGGGTATTAACCTAGATGAACTGCACTATGCCTTATACGGTGATCGGGACATTAGTGAAAAAACCTTAAAAGCAGAAATGTCACAATTACGCACCTTGCTCCCCAACTGTATTTTATCGCGCCCGTATAAGCTAGTTTGTGAGATTCAAACCGACTTTACCAGAGCTGAACAATCCCTCAATACAGGTTTTCTCGCCAGTACATTTTCACTCTACAAAGGAAGTTTTTTGGCGAAATCAGAAAGCCCTTTCTTGACCACATGGCGTGATTGTTTCGATGCGCGTTTAAGTCATCTGATTTATCAAATTCAGGATATTGACCCGCTTTTAAAAATTATTAGTCGTCTTCCTGAACGTAATGATGCAATACAACGGGTACTGGAATTATTGCCTGAACAAAGTCAGCATCGTGCGTATTTTTTAAAATTACTTTAGGCTCAATGAACTTAGATATTTTATTGCACAACTGATAGCACAGCTCTGTTTTGCCCTGATGTTTAAGGCTATAAAGTTGCTCTGTATAAAAATAATAAGTGAATCAATCTAAGACTAATTTTTAAAGCCAACGACAGAAAATGCACGGTAAATATAGTCAACCTGTCAAAAAAAATCAGACACAATAATATAATTTCTCTTAATTAATATTTTTAATTAAATCAATAATATGATGAAATAGTATTGTTTAATTATATAAAAGCTTACACTGCCACATCTTACATTCAAAGTTTAAATCCCTTTGCGTAGGCGATGCCTCACTTTCGTAGGAGGTGCCAAACCTTGCGCTTCAAACAAAGCAGTGCTTTGTTTTTGCTCATGTTGAGCGAGGGGTAGGATCACCAGCTATGATTCAAAAGTACAAAAATGAATTGATAACCAACAATTTTTAATAGTTCATACAAAAACATAAGCTTCATTTATGCTCAATGACTTGATGCAAATCACTTGTATGAAATAATTAGGTGATTTGACTATATAGAAAATTATAAGATTAAAATTAATATATTTTTCACGCAATTAAAATAAACCATGAGCCTGATCAATACTACAACGTCTCACAATCTTACCTCTCTCCGCAATAAATCGATTGCTAAAATTAAAATACAAGTAATTTAAACATAAATGCCCTTTAAATGATAATGATTATATTTTACATTTAACACCATGCAGATTTTCTCGATCCGCTCAGCACTGAAAGAAAGGCAATTGTGGTTTATTGCTCAATAAAGATAGGTAGACTTAATGATGAATAGCCAACAACAAACGACATTAGATCAAAAAATAGTACCAGACCAAAAAAAGGTTTCAGACAAAAAAACAGTATCAGATCAAAAAGCGATACTGAAACAAGATGATCATATGCGGAATCTGGAAGTCATTGAGATGACGATAACGGCGATTTCTCATCCTTTTCCATCAATTGTACGTATTCGGGGCGAAATCAATACAACACAGCCAGACTTATGGACAACACCTAACCTTGCTATTCGTTTAGAAGTGCATCAACAAGCAGACAGCTTACCTATATCACGTGTATATACCGTGCGTTGCTTTGATCCAAGTACTCGTCAAATTGAAATTGACTTTGTTCTACATGCTGACCCAAGTCCAGCAATGCTTTGGCTAGATTCAGCAAAAATTGGCACTAAAATTCAACTTACGGGTCCAAGACCGCACTTTCTCCCCAATTTTACCCCAGCTAAACGCGTGGTGATGTTTGCAGATGAAACCGCCATTCCAGCCGTCTATTCAATTTTACAGCAATGGCAAATGGGAATTCAGGGAGAGATTTATATTGAAAGTTGTGACGCCAATATTATTGATGATTTACCAAAATATCATGGCGTAAATATTCATTTACTTCATCGGGGAAAATCACAGCAAGCGGGTAAATTGGGCTTACTACTTAAAGTTGCCGAACATTTTAAAGATCGTGAAGATATTAGCATTTGGGCAGCCAGTGAACGTAATGAAGCAAGAGCGATACGGAAGCTGTTTACCCAACACGGTCATTTGAGTAAAGATGATATTCGTGTGGCCGGCTATTGGAATGTCGGCATGTCCAGCTCAACATTAGATCTAAGCAGAGTCGCATATTATCAAAAACACCTAGAACAAGGTAAAACGCTAGAAACATTTGATGATCTAGATATGCCTGTTTAAATGAAATCATTGACCTATTTGCCCCCCATCTCAGTTTTCTTAAGACGATTATTTAGAGGGAGTATTTGGAATGTAAATCAATCTTTGAGGTTGATACTCTGGCATTATTATGGCCTAACTCAATGATGACCCAACACAATTAACAGCACTCGACTTGGATCTTACGATCCAAGTCTTTATATTATTCATTGCACAGCCTGTGTTGCATATCTTTACATCATGGTCTGCTTAAAGATCCAAAGCGAATCCACTACAACATTTTTACATGATGGCTAATTATAACAACGGCGAAAACATGGTGATGTAATTGCTGAAAACATGATTGCCAAGCTTATTTTTCTCTAGCCAAGTGCAAAGCTTAAAATCAATCTTCCCTCGTTCACAGATAGGCCCATGCAATCTCAAAATGACAGGGATAAATTTATTTGATCCTTTTTTAAATCTCAAACGACATTATAAGCATACTCCTCACATCTTATAAGGCCGCTTTCGATGTCATCAACAAGAATACAAATGGCAGACAAAAAATACCTGTCAAAAATGATTCAAATGATCATGTTAGGTCTCACTTCTGTAGTTGCTTCTACCCTTTTGCATGCTACTGAAGAGATAACTCAAAATAATGCAGAACCTCTTGCATTGCCAACGCTCAAGTTTACAGCAAACCAATTGGGTGAAATTACAGAAAACAGTGGTGTCTATACTCCAGGTTCAATTGCCACAGCAACGCGTTTGGTTTTAAAACCCAAAGAAACCCCACAAACGATTAGTGTGATTACTCGCCAAGAAATGGATGATTTTAATCTCAACTCTATCGATGATGTTATGCGGCATACCCCGGGTGTTAGTGTGGTGACCTATGACAGTGAACGGACAGAATATTACTCCCGTGGTTTTGCAATACAAAACTTCCAGTACGATGGGATCCCGATGAATCGTGATTCGGCCTACTCAGCAGGAAATACTCTAAGTGATATGGCGATTTATGATCGTATCGAAGTTTTAAAAGGAGCAACGGGGCTTTTAACTGGGGTGGGTGATCCTGGTGCAACGATTAATTTGATTCGTAAAAAACCAACCAAAGATTTTCAAGGGAATGTTTCTCTGGGTCTAGGCACATGGAATAACTACCGCGGCCAAATTGATTTAAGCGGTCCACTTAACCAAACGGGCAGTATTCGTGGACGTGGCGTTGCTGCGTATCAAGACAAAGAATCTCAATTAGATCGCTATGAACGCAAGACTCCTGTGTTCTACGGCATATTAGAAGCAGATTTAACTGAGAATACCCTACTGACTATAGGCGCAGATTATCAAGACAATAAACCTAAGGGCTCAACGTGGGGCGGTATCCCAATTTATAATTCAGCGGGTCAATTTAATAAAATGTCGCGTGGCTTTAACAATGGTGCAAATTGGAGTAATTGGGAACAATATACTCGAACTATTTTCTCAACTTTAGAGCATAAGTTTGATAATGATTGGGTCGCAAAAATCCAGTTAAATCATCAAATCAATGGCTATGATGCACAATTAGGCGCAGCGGCAGGTGGTCATCCAAATCCATCGACGGGAACTGGTGTTTCAATGTGGGCTGGAAACTATAAGGGCGAAACCAAAAGTGATGCTGCAGACATCTATGCAACAGGTCCATTTCAACTTTTTGGCCGTGAACACGAGCTGGTTGTAGGCGCAAGCATTTCTGAGAGCACTTGGAAAAATAATGGTTATAGTGCACCAACTGGTTATAAAACCAGTGTAGATCAATATTATCAATGGAATGGGAACGTTGCGGAGCCTGATTGGCAAAAAGGTAATCATTGGTCAAACAATGAAACCACCAAGCAGAATGGATTTTATCTCACCTCACGTTTGAATTTACATGATGATTTAAAAGTCATTTTGGGTGGACGTATTGCAAACTATAAGTCAGAAGAGACTAAAGAGTCAGGTATCTTTATACCTTATGTCGGTGCGGTTTATGATTTAAATGACCAATACTCAGTTTATGCAAGCTACAGCACCATATTTAAACCTCAATCTGCACAAAATCCAAACGGTAAAACACTTGATCCGCTTGAGGGAGAAAACTACGAAGCTGGAATCAAAGGTGAATTTTTTGATGGTCGCTTAAATGCAAGTTTGGCATATTACCAACTCAAACAAGACAATTTTGCGAAAGAGATTCCAAACGTCCTTACACCATCTGGTGGTGTCGCATCTGAAGCGCTCCAAGGTGTCAAAACCAAAGGGGCTGAACTCGAAGTTACTGGTGAAATTCGTCCTGGTTGGAATTTACATGCTGGCTTTAATCATAAAATCTCTAAACAAGATGGGATAAAACAGAGCACTTTGACTCCTGAAAATGAATTTAGCCTTTATACCAGCTATAAGCTCAATCAATGGGTGGATGGTTTAACTGTTGGTGGTGGTGCACGTTGGCAAGATAAGACTTGGGGCGATGTCACCAATCCACTGTATAAAGATCCTGTTAAACATGTGGTGTCTGATTATTGGTTATTTGATGCAATGGCAAACTATGAAGTAAATGATCAATTATCCGTTTCTTTTAATGTAAACAATCTTCTAGATGAAAAATATTATACGATTTTTAGCTGGTATAGCACGTATACATGGGGCGAAGGTCGTAATTATAATTTAGGACTTAAATATAAGTTTTAATCAGGTTTAACTGACTTCCTCTAGGTAATAGACAAACATCATACTGCATGGGGAAGTTTCAACTATTCAGTCAGCTTTTACTATTGTTCCAAAATCACTGATCTCATTTCATCCTACGCTAACATCAACCTAATTTGGTCTTAAATCACCCGGTTAATCTGCGGATTTTATTATTTATTTTGAGCATTGAATTTTTTAAAACTCAAGCCCTATCTTTAGCTATGCCTTTTCACTGTCTAGTGGAGGAAAAGGCAAAGCTAAACCAAGCACAAAGAAGAATCATAAAACTATAGTATTTCTGATTTTTATTTGTTCCGATCTGAGGATTCAATGGGTTTGTTGATGACTTTTTTGGGGGCTTGATCAGCTAAGTCCTGATTAATTGCTTTGGTTAAACCAAACATATACAGCAAAATAATCACCGAGAATGGTAATCCACATAATACCACAGCACTTTGCATCGAATGGAAACTACCTGCTAACAATAAACCAATACTGACAATCGTAATCACCACCGACCAGAAAATTCGCAACCAAATCGGTGAATCACTTTCATTACTTCCGCCTTTTGTAGACAGATTTGCAATCATCAGCGTACCCGAACCCACTGGAGTCAAAAACAGCACAAAACATATCACCACAACAATCCCAGCCACATAAGGATTAAAAGGTAAATATTCGAGTAACTTAAACAAAGATAAAGCTGGATCGGTGAGAACCATATCGCCCAAAACTTTTTGTTTTTGATTCAAAATTAATTCAATTGCAGTATTACCGAAAATGGAAATCCAAGCCAAAGTAAAGCCTAAAGGGATTAGACACACACCCAAGACTACTTCACGAATGGTGCGCCCTTTTGAAATACGCGCAATAAACATCCCAACGAAAGGTGCCCAAGCAATCCACCAAGCCCAATAAAACACCGTCCAAGAACCGAGCCAGCCTTTCGCTTGTGAATTGTATAAATACACATCAAAACTTTTCGCGACAAAATGGTTGAGATAGTCACCCACGTTCTGTACCAAACCATTGAGCAAATGATTGGTTGGGCCTGTTAAGAATACAAATAACAATAAGCCATAGAGTAAACGTAAGTTAATCCGTGAAAGCCAAGCCAGTCCTTTTTCAATCCCCACCACTGTGGTGATGGTCGCAACAGACATCATCACCAATACCACTGCGATCAGAGTAACATTGTTGTCTGGAATGGCTGGGACTAAATAACTGATGCCCGAAACCAATACCAAAGCACCTATACCTAGATTGGTGACCAAAGATATCACCGTGGCTAAAATCCCAAAACCATCTACGAAGTCACCGATCAAACCATAGATCCGATCGCCAAAAATTGGATAAAGTGCAGAACGTAAAGCTAGGGGTAAATCTAAGCGAAAAGCAAAATAGCCCAAAGTGACACCTAACAAGGCATAGAGCACCCAGCCATGTATACCCCAATGTAAGAAGCTATACATCATGGCATCTCTAGCAGCTTGGATTGTGCCACCCTCGCCTTCAGGTGGTCTTAAAAAATGATCGACAGGTTCAGCAACACCATAATACAGTAAGGCAATACCGATACCTGCGGAAAACAGCATAGATACCCAAGCCAAGTAACCAAACTCAGGTTTATCGCCATCTTTTCCAAGTGGAAGTTGTCCAGCACGAGAAAAAGCCAACCATCCAACAAAACCTAGACATGCCACAATCACCAGCATGTAATACCAACCAAAGAGTTGATTGGCCTGCTCTTGTACATAGGTTAGCCAAAACTGACTTTTTTTTGGAAATAAAACAAACAATAGACCAAAAATACCGATACTGATTGCAGAACTTCCAAACACAAATAAATTTAACCGAATCCGTTCGGATGAATATCCTTTATGGCTATTTGACACCATGCTATTGCTCCTTGCAATTGGTGTATTTTCTTAAAAAATAATAGGATATGTACTCTTTTTACTGAACATTCTGATGGATCAGAATGTTGATGTATACACTTACATTTCTTATTACTCATCAAAAAATTATTGATTTTTGTAGATTATACTTTTTATTGATTGAACGTTCAATCAATAAAAAGTATTATAAAAAAATGCTAAGATGTTCTACATTGAGTAATGTTAAATAAAAAGTGCCTTTTCAGCACTTTAAGTGGATATACATGACAAAACGTAGAGTCAAACCAGAGCATGTGCGACGTGAAGAAATTATTAACGCCGCATTTGATGTGATTTATGAAGTGGGTTTATCCAATATGACCATTGCACAAATCGCAAAGAAAGCCGAGCTATCCACAGGTATTGTGAGTCACTATTTTGGTGATAAACAGGGATTAATAAATACCTGCATGCAAGAAATGTTGAATGTTTTACGTCGCAAAACCGACCAAAATAAAACTGAAGCAGACGAGCATCCAGAAAGCCAACTTAAAGCGATTATTGATTCTAACTTTGATATTAGTCAGGTCAATAAACAAGCCATGCGCATCTGGTTAGACTTTTGGTCTGCAAGCATGCATCTACCCGAACTTGGGCGCTTGCAACAAATTAATGATCAACGCCTGTACTCAAACTTGAAGTTTCACTTTCTCAAGTTATTGGACAAAGAACAGGCAAGCATTGCCGCTCGTGGTTTAGCGGCATTGATTGACGGATTATGGTTACGTGGCAGTCTAAGCAGTCATGATGAATTTGACAGCCAACTGGCACGTTCCATTGCTTACGATTATGTAAAAACGCAATTACAATTTGCGGAAAAGCCTTTGCAGGAGAGACAGAATGAGTGATTCACAAGTTCATCAATTGTACATCCATGGTCGCTATGTAGCAGCGACCAGTGGTAAGACCTTTACCAGTATTAACCCTGCCAATGGTGAAGTGATTGCAACCCTTCAACAAGCATCACAACAAGACATCGAAGCGGCTGTTCAAAGCGCACAACAAGGTCAAAAAATTTGGGCCGCAATGACAGCGATGGAACGTTCTCGTATTTTACGTCGCGCTGTCGACATCTTACGTGAGCGTAATGATGAACTCGCTCGCTTAGAAACCCTCGATACAGGTAAAGCCTTTAGCGAAACATCGACCGTTGATATTGTCACAGGTGCTGATGTCCTCGAATATTACGCAGGTCTCGCGACTGCAATTCAGGGAGAGCAAGTTCCGCTTCGTGAATCAAGCTTTTTCTATACCCGTCGTGAACCACTTGGTGTTGTCGCGGGAATCGGTGCTTGGAACTATCCAATTCAAATCGCATTATGGAAATCTGCCCCTGCTCTAGCTGCTGGGAACGCCATGATCTTTAAACCAAGTGAAACCACACCGCTGAGCGTATTCAAACTTGCTGAAATCTATACTGAAGCGGGACTACCAGATGGCGTATTTAACGTGGTACAAGGTGCAGGCCGTGAGATTGGACAATGGTTAACTGAACATCCTGTTATTGAAAAAATTTCTTTCACTGGTGGTGTTGAAACAGGCAAGAAAGTTATGGCAAGTGCCGCAGGCTCTACACTCAAAGAAGTGACCATGGAACTCGGCGGTAAATCCCCTTTAATTATTTGTGATGATGCTGACCTCAATCGAGCAGCAGACATTGCGGTGATGGCTAACTTCTTTAGTTCAGGTCAAGTATGTACCAATGGTACACGTGTTTTTGTTCCAAAAGCCCTGTTGGCAGATTTTGAAGCCGCTATTGTAGAACGGGTAAAACGGATCCGTATTGGTGATCCAATGGCTGAGCAAACCAACTTTGGTCCACTCACCAGCTTCCCACATATGGAAAAAGTCTTGTCGTTCATTGAGTCAGGTAAACAACAAGGTGCCAAACTGTTGATTGGCGGTGGTCGTGCGACAGAAGCTGAATTGGCGCAAGGTGCTTATGTGTTGCCGACAGTTTTCAGTGACTGCCAAGATGATATGCGCATCGTTGAAGAAGAAATCTTTGGCCCTGTCATGAGCATTCTCAGTTATGAAACTGAAGAAGAAGTCATTCGTCGTGCCAATGACACCACTTTTGGTTTAGCGGCAGGTGTTGTCACACAAGACATCACCAAAGCACATCGTATTATTCATCAAATCGAAGCAGGTATTTGCTGGATCAACACTTGGGGCGAATCCCCTGCTGAAATGCCAGTGGGTGGCTATAAACAATCAGGTGTCGGCCGTGAAAATGGTTTAACCACACTTGGACATTACACCCGTATCAAGTCAGTTCAAGTTGAGTTAGGTGAGTATCAAAGCATTTTTTAATGCACTCAGGCTTTCTCCGTATATCAATCCTATGTGCCATGTCATCACCTGATTGCATTGGCACTTTTAAAAATACAAAAAGGATAATTATGAATACTCTAGCATATGACTACATTATCATCGGCGCAGGATCTGCCGGAAATGTGCTCGCAACACGTTTAACTGAAGACAAAGACATTACAGTTTTACTCTTGGAAGCAGGTGGCCCAGACTACCGTTTAGATTTCCGTACTCAAATGCCAGCAGCGTTGGCTTATCCACTACAAGGACGCCGTTACAACTGGGCATATCTCACTGATCCTGAACCACATATGAATAATCGCCGTATGGAATGCGGCCGTGGTAAAGGTTTAGGTGGTTCATCATTGATTAACGGGATGTGTTATATCCGCGGTAATGCGATGGACTTAGATCACTGGTCGACGCTCAAAGGGCTAGAAGACTGGAGCTATGCAGACTGCTTACCGTATTATAAAAAAGCTGAAACCCGCGATATTGGTGGCAATGACTACCACGGTGGCGATGGCCCTGTATCTGTGGCAACCCCTAAAAATGGCAATAATGTCTTGTTCCATGCCATGGTTGAAGCAGGTGTACAAGCAGGCTATCCACGTACAGATGACTTGAATGGTTATCAACAAGAAGGTTTCGGTCCAATGGATCGTACTGTGACACCAAAAGGCCGTCGCTCTAGTACTGCGCGTGGTTATTTAGACATGGCAAAGGGTCGCCCTAATTTAACTATCGTGACCCATGCCACCACCAATAAAATTTTATTTAATCAAAAACACGCCATTGGTGTGGAATATATTATTGGTGCAGATCAAGCCAATCTCACACAAGCACGCGCAAACCGTGAAGTCTTGCTTTGTGCAGGCGCGATTGCATCCCCACAAATTTTACAACGTTCGGGTGTTGGCGAAAGTAATTTCCTTAAATCGATGGACATCGACGTGGTACATGATTTACCGGGTGTCGGTGAAAACTTACAAGACCATTTGGAAATGTACTTACAATACAAATGTAAGCAACCTGTTTCACTCTACCCCGCTTTAAAATGGTTTAACCAGCCTGCGATTGGCGCTGAATGGTTATTTAATGGGACTGGTATTGGCGCAAGTAATCAGTTTGAAGCAGGTGGTTTTATCCGCAGCTCAGATGAATTTGACTGGCCAAATATTCAATATCACTTCTTACCTGTTGCGATTAACTATAACGGCAGTAATCCCGTCAAAGAACATGGCTTCCAAGCCCATGTCGGTTCTATGCGCTCACCTTCACGTGGTAGAATTAAGCTGAAATCAAAAGATCCTTTTGAGCATCCAAGCATCCTGTTCAACTATATGTCGACTGAGCAAGACTGGCGTGAATTCCGTGATGCCATTCGCATCACACGTGAAATCATGCAACAGCCTGCACTGGATGCATATCGTGGCGAGGAAATCAGTCCTGGAAAACAGGTGCAAACTGATGCGGAACTGGATGACTTCGTGCGCAACCATGCTGAAACGGCATACCATCCTTCATGTAGTTGCAAGATGGGTGAAGACGAAATGGCAGTGGTTGACGGTCAAGGTCGTGTACACGGTCTACAAGGCTTGCGGGTTGTTGATGCTTCGATAATGCCACTGATCATTACTGGAAATTTAAATGCCACAACGATCATGATCGCTGAAAAAATCGCAGATCAAATTCGTGGTCAAAAATTGCCACGTTCTGAAGCGGGTTATTACAAAGCTGGCACTGCACCCGTGCGCAAAGCACCTTTACGTCCGATCGTGTAAAAGTATTCATATTTTAGCGACACCTGAGTTTTGACTGAGTGTGTCGCATCTTGCAAGGACGAATAAAATGAGAAAAAAATTATTATTGACCATCCCTTTGAGTCTATTTTTTCAAACCATACATGCCAATGAATCAGGTGTAGAAACACCATCTCCTTATAGTGCAAATTTGACAGTGGCCAGCCAATATATCTCACGTGGTTTTCAACAGACCTGGGGCAACCCTGCTATACAAGGCGGATTTGATTATGCACATCCCAATGGTTTTTATGCAGGAACTTGGGCTTCTACTGTGAGTGATGACTTCATCCGTGATGCCAATGTTGAATGGGATGTCTATACTGGTTATAGCCGTAGTTTCGGTCAGTTAAATCTGGCTACTAAAGTCGCTTATTACTACTATCCTGGGGCAAAAACCACTGCTGAAACAGGTCATACCCGTTTTGATTATGGTGAAATTATTCCAGAAATCAGCTATGGTCCGCTGAGTGTTAAATATGCAATCACCTATACCCAAGATTATTTTGGCAATAATTCTGACACTTTAGCAATTGGTTCCAATAAGCACTCTCGAGGTTCAGGCTATTTAGATGTAAATTGGTTACAGCCCATCGCTCAAGGCTGGTCGGTGAATATGCATTATGGCAATCAACGTATAAAAAACTTTTCTGCCGCAAGCTTTCAAGATGCCAGTTTTGCCATTAATAAAGTGCTACCTTATGGCTTATCTTCCAGTTTAAGTTATAGCAAAGCATGGGACAAAGACGGATATTATCAAAAATACAGCAATGGCAATCACAATGCCAAAGTTTCCAATCCAATTGATTCTACCCTCACTTTTTCACTCACTAAAAAGTTTTAAGCTAAAGTTTAGATATTTAGTAACCTGTTATAGATTAACCAAAAACCATGCCCTCTATGAGCGTGGTTTTTTAATGTCTATAGTCACCCCCCTAATTATTCATACAAGTGATTTCTATCAAGTCATTGATCAGAAATGAACTTATGTTTTCGTATGTGCTTTTAGAAACTGTTGGTTATCAATTCATTTTTTTTACTTTTGAATTATAGATGGTGATCCTACCCCTCGCCCAACATGAGCAAAAACAAAGCACTGCTTTGTTTGAAGCGCAAGGTTTGGCACCTCTTACGAAAGTGAGGCATCGCCTACGCAAAGCTATTTAAAGTTTGAATGTAATGTGTGGCATTGCAAGCTTTTTATAATTAAATAATTTATTTTCTCATGCAATTGATTTAATTAAAAATATTAATTAAAAAAATTATATTCTTGTGTCTGAGCTTTTTTGACAGGTTGACTTATATCTTGGCTTAATTCAATAAAGCAAACTCAAATCTCCCCATACTGTTGAATTATCATTAGACAGCCATTGATTGTTTGTATAAAGTATCAGGAACGATTGTTCCAGTATGAATTAACATTATGCGCACTAAAGCGTTTGATCCAGAAGAAGTTGAAAATGCCGTTATGCAAGTTTTCTGGCGTAAAGGGTTTGCAGCGACATCCATTCAAGATTTGGTTGAGGAAACTGGACTTTCACGCAGCAGTTTATATAGTTCCTTTAACAATAAAGAGCAGCTATACCAACAAGCCTTATCTCGCTATCAACGCCTGATTAGTAAATCAAATATCGACTTATTATCCAGTGATGGATCAGTCAAAAGTATCATCCAACAATTACTATCTCGTATCATTGAAGATGAATTAAACGATCCGCAACAACGGGGCTGCCTAATGGCCAATGCCTGTTTGGAGTTAGCAGGACATGATCAAAAGACAGCTGAATCTGTCACGTATAATTTTGAACGATTACAACTTGCACTAGAACAGCTCATAATCAGAGGAAAGCAATCTGGTGAAATCATCCTACATAGTTCGCCACAAGCTTTAGCTCTTTTTTTCGTGAATACCATTCAAGGCATTCGCGTTTTAAGCAAAGGCTGTAGCCCAGAAAATCGTCAGCAATATCTAGAGAATGTTGCTGAAGTCGCACTGAATATCTTGTATTAATTTCGAGTTACCCCTTAGCAGACTGTCCAATTTGCAATGCTGAGGATTTTATTTACCCTAAAATGGAACGATCGTTCCATTATAATGACAACATGGTGTTTAGTATGGATATTTATCTTCAATATTTTGTGATGCCTATATTCCTTAAGCGAGATGATCTTTCTGTCAATCATACACAGAGGTATAACGCATGAATCAGCTCAACAACAGACCAGAGCTGAATCGATCTGCGTCAAGCTTACCAATTTGGAAATTATTGGCCTTTACGGTTGCAGGTTTTATTACCATTATGACGGAAATCATACCAGCTGGCTTATTGGCATTAATCAGTCATGACTTAGAAGTTTCTCAAGCTTTAGCAGGGCAAATGATTTCAGTTTATGCCTTAGGATCGGTCATTGCGGCGATCCCTGTGGTTGCTGCAACACGAAGTTGGTCAAGAAAACCTTTATTATTATTGGCAATCGCCGGCTTGTTTATCTTCAATAGTCTAACAGCGCTATCTTCTAGCTATATCGTCATCCTGATTTCACGATTTATTGCCGGAATGTCTGCTGGAATTATCTGGGGTATCTTGGCTGGTTATGCTCGAAATCTGGTTCCTGCCCATCTACAAGGCAGAGCGATGGCAATCGTTGGGGTTGGTCAACCCATCGCATTATGTATGGGTGTGCCTTTAGCCATTTGGTTGGGCAATCTGTTTGGCTGGCGTGGGGTTTTCTGGATGATTTCAGGGCTTGCCTTAATCCTAATCATCTGGATTAAAGTAAGCCTTCCTCATTTGGCTGGACAACCCCCGAGTAAGCAACAGTCTATCCTCAAAGTCTTGGTTCACCCTGGTATAGGCGCAATTTTGACAGTTATTTTTGTTTGGATTTTGGCACATAACATACTTTATACCTTTATTTCTCCTTATTTATCAGCTGTTCAGCTGAGTGAGCATATTGATCTTATCCTGCTTATTTTTGGTCTTTCTTCAATATTCGGCATTTGGATTACAGGGATTTGGATAGATAGATCATTACGCAAATTAATCCTGATCAGTTTAACAGGCTTTGCAATCGCTGCTTTTTTCATGGGCTTGAGCGGTCATCACATCTGGCTTGTGATGCTAGGTATCGTACTTTGGGGAATGACTTTTGGTGGTGCACCAACTCTACTACAAACTGCGCTAGCAGATGTTGCAGGTGAAAATGTAGATATTGCCCAATCAATGCTGGTGACAGTGTTCAATCTTGCTGTTGCAGGGGGCGGTATTTTTGGCGGCATCCTACTGCAAAATGTAGGAATAGACTCATTTTTTGTTTGTATCATCGCCTTATCATTATTGGGGTTATGTATTGTATTTTTAGCAAGTGAAAATGGTTTTAAATCGGGGCATCGTTTAAACAGCAAATAAGTTTAAAACCGTCATTTAACTGCATGTTCTGATGACAAAATCTATTGGATCAAACAGTGCCATCATCGTTGACTGTGCTGTTTGATCAATCTCTTAAACAACAGCTATGGTTTGGTTTACTAAAGTTAGCTTATGGTCTGTTTATTTCACTTTTACACACTTCTGCTGCTGAAGCTTGCTTCATAATGTCAACAATATTTGCGATACAGTAGATGGTATTTAATTGAACATCCGCATTATCATAACTACTCGCATGTTCATAACCATTGATAATAAATGTTTCAATTGGACTACGACCATCAGCACGCACATCCTGTCCAGACTGATAACAAACCGTTCCATCTCCCTTTGAGGTTGGCTTAATATCTAAATAAAACGTGGCTTTATTGGTTTTAGAAATTTTTGACTTTTCATCTAGCAAGACTTCCCTTATGCCATCTTTTTTATAGGCATTGTCTAATAAATTATGGATTTTCGAACTTTTTATGCTTAATTCAGCATCATCTTCCTGAACACGTGTTACATCGTCTTCTTTTATATCACTTCGATCTTTTATATCTGGGAGTTCAATTAAATTTTTCTTGCCATATAAGCTCATTAATTCAATTAGTTCATTTTCACTGCTAATATTTAGCTCTTCTTTACAACGCCAGACCACTTGACCAAATGCTTTAAACCCTTCGTCAGCACCATAGCTTGCATAAGTATTGGCATGATAAGTATCTTTTATATGATCATGTAATTCTTTAACTGTTTCTATATTCTTTATATAGACATCAAAAATACTATCATATCCTTCTTTATCTACCGTTTTTGCAACCAATCCAGCTGGGTCAATAAAATCAGGATTGATCATCGCCCACCAACAGTCTTTTCTTTGGTAGATTTCAGTATAAGGATCAGCAGTTTTGGGTAATGTGGCAGTCATTTCACCTGTAGGCGTTTTAGCTTTAATGACCAACCATGCTTGAGAATTTTTGGGAAAATCCTCAACATTGGAATAATTTGAAAAAGGTAATAACTCTAAGCCACCGGGCGCATTTGCCAATGTTGCGGTGAGACGTTCAGAAGTATTCCCAAACATAAATTTGGTTGCCCAAGCTACAGCACTTTTGAAAAGTCCTGTTGAGGCTTTCCAACCATCCCAGCCTACAGTGAGGCGTTGAAAAATCACGTGCAACTGTCGCACTATTCATAAATGAAGTATCAGTATCATTGTTCGATTCCTGATACCATATTTTACTGTTTAATGTATCAAAGAGCACAAAGTCATTCGGTCGATAAATATGATCAATACTCAATTGTGTTCGATCTATATCTTGGTGTTGTTTTGCATCGCTCTTAAAGTTAGAGAATAAATCGGCTGCAATATTATCTGTGTCAGACTTTTTCTTATAATAATCCGCAGTAAAATTGAGTTGGTGTTGGTCAGATAGATTCCACAATAATCGGGTAAGCACTGCATCCGAGGTCCAATCTGCTGGAAAAGCTGCCGTTTTTGAATTTGGTTTGGTTTCACTCCCCTCACGATGTGCATAAGCCACAAGTGCTTTGAGATTATCATTGCCGACAGCGCCTGTCACAGAACTTAACCATGCGCTGTCCGCAGAGCTATAACCTGCTTTTAATGTTCCAGCGGCGGTTTTACCATCAACCAAATAATCTTCTGGTGATTTATTTTTAAAAGAAACCCGACCACCAATACCATCTGTTGATACATCAGTTGTTCCTGAAACAATATCGACACTGGTAAACATCTCTGGTTCAATATAATCCCGACCAGCACCGCGCTTGCTCATGCTTTTAGGTGGTATATAAGTACTTACTGTTGCCTCTGCTAAATCTATCCCATCTACATCTAAGCCAATTCGATTTGCATCTATACCACGGATGTTATAACTACTGGTGCCAGTACCATCAAAAAATGTTCCACTCCCTCCAACGGAAAACGGTGCATTGACCAAAGGCAAATATTTCACTATACCGGCCATATCGGTTACGCCCGTCTTATCCATGTTTTCTCGGTTGATCGAAGTTCGAGAAACAGGCGCATCATTTTTATATTCGGCATAGACCGTAATCGTCGTCAAAGCATTCTCATTCTTTTCCAATTTACGCTTTTCGGAATTATTCTCTTCTGCATAGCCTACCGTAGTGATGCTTGCTGTCATTAACGCAAGCAAACATAATGACAAATAATGTGGTTTTAAAACCACAGTATCAGACTTGGCTATATTATATAGCGCAACAGGGTTTAAATTCATGAGGGAGAAACCTTATTAATTGATATTAATCATCATTAAATGTGTATATTTAGACTCATCCAATATGTTCAAATCGGGAGTCAAAACATGGATTACAAATATACACATACAATCTATCAAATGAGAATAATAATAAATAACAATATCATTTACAATAACAGTACTACCAGATGTATTTTAAAGCATCAAAAAAAATAATTAAGATATTGAAAAATAATAAATATTTATAATTAAAAATTAACTCTTTTATCAAAATTTGTACATGATTTTAAGTGAGAATCTGTATTTTTGGATGATCTTATTGCCTTAGAATTCGTATATTTTGTTGTTGTTTATAGTTTTACAATGTCATTTTCCGTTTAGCTTTTCCACCCCAATTATTCTATTTTTATAATATAAAAACTTATAGCATCTTTCCTTTTTATATCTCTTTAATTTCTCGTTATATTTAGCTTTGTTCAATTTTTTATTTAGATTAGCGTTATTAAAATATAAACACTCAAATATTAACCATAATAATCAAGTCTTTTAAAAGTTCTAACGGCAAAAAATTAATTTTTACGTTTTAGCGTAAAATTGATTTTGTTATTTTTATTCAAGGCTTTTTCATTGATACCCAATCTCTGAGTTTGCTCGTGCTTTTATCCAGTCACTAAATGCTTTAACTTTAGGTAATTCATTATTTTTCAATGACGTAATATAGTAATGCTGATCGCATTTTAAATACATATTTTTAAATGGCATTACCAACTCACCACTTTCTAAGTCTTTTTCTACGAGCTTTTTACGCCCCATGGTAATACCCAAGTGATTTTTAGCAGCTATTAAAGCCAGATCAGATCGGTCAAAACTCATCTCTGAAGAATGATCCATATTTACATTAAAGTGCTGCGTCCAACTGTTCCATTCATCTGCGCCTGTGCCGTTACTCCATGCTTGGCAGTCATGCAGCAATGTGCAGTTTTTTAAGTTGTCTAGATGATCGTAGAGGTTAAATTTTTCAGCATATGCCGGACTACATACGGGAATAATATATTCGTCCATTAAATACTGATAATTCAACTGAAAAGACGGTTGATTGTCAAAATAAAGCGCAATATCAATTCCGCTACGTTGAAAATTTACATCCTCATTGCCCGTTAAAACTGAAAGTTGGATCAATGGATAGCGTTGGATGAAATCAGGCAATTGGGGCACTAACCAACACTGAGCAATCGATGGTCTCGCATAAATCGTGAGTGAGCCGACAAGTTGCTGATTTTGCAGTGCCTTAATTTCAACATTTAACGAGTCTAATGAAAATTGTAAAGCAGCTAAAATCCGCTGTCCCTCAGTGGTTAACTTTACTTTACGATGCAAACGTAAAAACAGTTTGATATTAAGTTCTTTTTCTAACAAATTAATTTGGTGACTTACCGCACTTGGGGTTAAAGACAGTTCTTCAGCGGCGAGTGCAAAAGACTCATGTCTTGCCGCAACTTCAAATGTATACAGTTTTGAGAGCTGAAAACCAGTTAGATTTTTATGTGCGGTGGTCATGCGTTTTTCCTTTTTGCTGAAACAAAATGATTGATCACATGCTTCTTGCTGTCCTATGCCCATATAAATAACGTATAAATCATTTAAAAATCAAAATTTATTTAGGATTTATTTTTCAAGTGAATTATTTTAACCCGTAGATCAAATATCATCGTTTGACGGATTTCTCTGGTTTAACTTCAATAGACCAAGAACAACTTTTGTCACAGAGATATATGGTATGGAAACCAATTTCGTGGATGTCGGTATATTATTAACCAGTATCGGGTTAATTATTTTCACTATTTTAAAATTTAAACTGCATCCCTTTTTAGCTTTACTTCTGGCAAGTTTCTTTGTCGGTGTAGCAATGAAAATGCCATTACTGGATATGGTCAATGCAATTGAAAATGGGATCGGAAGCACCTTGGGTTTCCTTGCCACAGTCATTGCACTGGGTACTATTCTCGGCAAAATGATGGAAATCTCTGGTGCTGCTGAACGTATCGCCCTGTCTTTGCAACGATGTCACTGGATATCCAGTGATGTGGTCATGGTGCTGATTGGGCTATTTTGTGGTATCACTTTATTTGTAGAAGTTGGTGTAGTTTTATTAATTCCTTTGGCTTTTTCTATAGCGCAGCATACCAAAACCTCTTTGTTTAAATTGGCGATTCCATTATGCACCGCATTAATGGCTGTACATTGTGTGGTACCGCCTCACCCTGCCGCACTTTATGTCACCAATAAACTAGGGGCTGATGTCGGTACCGTGATTATTTTTGGCTTAATGGTGGGTTTAGCCGCTGCACTGGTTGGTGGCCCATTGTTTTTAAAATTAGTTGGTCAACGTTTACCGTTTAAAGCCGTACCTGTCGAATTTTCAAAGCTTACCTTAAAAGAAGAACACAACTTACCTTCTTTAAAAATCACCTTATTTACGGTATTTCTTCCAATCGGGTTAATGTTAATCAAAACAGTGGCTGAATTAAATAATCATACATCCACTCAGCTTTCACACATTTTAGGCTTTATCGGCAATCCGATCACCGCGATGTTTATTGCGGTATTTGTTGCTTACTACACCCTCGGTCTACGCCGTAATATGCAGATGGGAAGTTTATTAAAAGCCACCGAAGACTCTTTTTCTTCAATTGCCAACATCCTATTCATCATTGGGGCTGGCGGTGCATTTAACAGTATTTTAAAAGCCAGTGGTTTAGCTGACTCAATGGCAGTCACGCTTTCCCACTTGCATATGCATCCAATTTTACTTGCGTGGTTGGTTGCGCTGATTTTACATGCAGCTGTAGGCTCTGCAACTGTTGCAATGATGGGTGCAACCGCTATCGTTGCACCGATGTTAACGCTCTACCCTAATATTAGTCCCGAGATCATGGCGATTGCGATTGGTTCAGGTGCCATCGGTTTTACCATTGTGACAGACTCTTTATTTTGGTTAGTCAAACAATACTGTGGTGCTACATTAAACGAAACCTTTAAATACTATACCTCTGCAACTTTTCTTGCCTCGCTCACCGCATTGGGCTGCACCTTCCTGCTTTCTCATTTTATTTAAGCCTTTAGGAGTATTTTATGAACGCTCAACAGATTCATCAGCTGATTGCCCAATACCCGATTGTTAAAGACCTTATCGCACTCAAAGAAGTGGCATGGTTTAATCCCAATTTTACCTCACTGGTAGAAGGGCTGCCCTATGTCGGGTTGAAGCAAAAAGATATTGATGATGCCAGTGCACGTTTGACACGCTTTGCACCCTATTTGATGAAAGCTTTTCCAGAAACAGTAGTATCCCAAGGTATTATAGAATCCGAACTGGCAGCTATTCCTCAAATGCAGCAACAGTTGGAACAGCATTTTGGGCAAGCGATCCATGGTCAATTATGGCTTAAAAAAGACAGTCATCTTCCAATATCGGGTTCAATCAAAGCCCGTGGTGGCATCTATGAGGTGCTTTGTCATGCTGAAAAGCTTGCGATTCAAGCACAACGCCTAAACATTGAAGATGATTATGCAAAACTGAATAGTCCAGAGTTTAAACAGTTTTTTAGTCAATACAGTATTGCGGTCGGTTCTACTGGAAATCTAGGCCTTTCTATTGGCATCATGAGTGCGAAATTAGGCTTTGATGTGACTGTGCATATGTCAGCAGATGCACGTCAATGGAAAAAAGATAAGTTACGTGCGCACAATGTCACAGTAGTTGAATATGCTGAAGATTATGGTGTTGCCGTGGAACAGGGCCGAAAAGCAGCATTAGAAAATCCAAACTGTTTTTTTATCGATGATGAAAACTCACAAACCTTATTCTTAGGTTATGCAGTTGCTGGGCAACGTTTAAAACAGCAATTAGAACAAAAAAATATTTTGGTTGATCAACAACATCCTTTATTTGTTTATTTACCTTGTGGTGTTGGCGGAGGCCCCGGTGGCGTTGCATTTGGCTTAAAAATGGCCTTTGGTGATCATGTACATTGTATTTTTGCCGAGCCGACCCATTCACCATGTATGTTACTCGGTGTTGCAACAGGTTTACATGATAAAATTTCAGTTCAAGATCTGGGTATAGACAATATCACTGCTGCTGATGGTCTCGCTGTTGGGCGAGCATCTGGCTTTGTGGGTCGAGCCATGCAAAGGTTATTAGACGGTTTTTATACATTAACGGATGAAACTATGTATGTACTCTTGGGCATGCTCAATGATGCAGAACAGCTTAAATTAGAACCTTCTGCGTTGGCGGGTATGCTTGGACCAATTTTGACCAATCAACATCAAGACTATGCCGCGCTACATCACTTTAGCCAACAGCAATTGGAAAATGCCAATCATATTGTCTGGGGGACTGGAGGAGGAATGGTTCCAGATGAAGAAATGGAAAAATATTTAACCCAAGCGAAAGCCTATAAAAAATAATTTGTATAGCCTTGATTCTCACAGACCTTGATCTCATCAGAATCTGGGGCGATAGCAGATAAATAAAGTGATTATCCTCTATCGCCCCCAATTAAAGACTTGGGTCCGGATTTTCCCTATGGAATTAAACGATCCCACCATTGACTCGAAGGACTTGGGCATTGACCCAATTACTCGCCTCATTTACGGCGAAATCCAGCACTGCGGCAATATCTTCTACAGTGCCTAAACGCTCTAAAGGTGCAGCTTTACTTAACTGAGCAATCAATGCATCACTTTTGCCTTCAAGGAAAAGTTCAGTTGCCGTAGGCCCAGGTGCAATTGCATTTACCGTAATATTTTTTCCTCTTAACTCTTTGGCTAAAATAGCCGTTAAGGATTCTATGGCAGCTTTTGATGCAGTATAAACACCATAAGTTTCGAGCTTCATCCCCACCACACTGCTAGATAAATTAATAATTTTACCGCCCTTTTGCAGTCGCTTAGCAGCTTCACGCATGGTATATAAAGGGCCTTTAATATTAATTGCTAAAACTTGATCAATACTTTCATCGTCTAATTGTTCAATCTTACTTAATTTCAAAATCCCTGCATTGTTAATCAGCACGTCCAATCGACCATAGGTTTGAATTGCATAATCAAATAATGCAATCACTTCATTAGAATGGCTGATGTTGGCTTTAAATAAACTCGCTGTTCCGCCTAACGCTTGAATACTACTCAAAACATGCTCCGCCTCTTTATCATTACTGGCATAATTAATAATGATTTTATGGCCTTGCTGTGCCAATAAGCTGGCAGTAAATGCACCAATTCCGCGAGAAGCGCCTGTAATTAAAATCACTTTTTCTTGCTGTGTTTGATCTGTTGTATGCATGGTGATGACCTCATGGAATAAAATATACCTCTAATCGCGTCTATGATACTGTTCAGATAAAACCAGATAATCTAGTTAAATCTGACATCTTTATCCGAATAAATCGAACAATTGGAATGGCGTATGGATAAACTCAATGCAATGTCTGCTTTCGTCAATGTGGTAGAACAACAAAGTTTTACCAAAGCTGCACAGATCTTAAACCTGCCACGCTCAACGCTGACTGATGCAATTAAACAATTAGAATTCCAACTCAATACGCGCTTATTGTTGCGTACCACTCGTCAGGTAAAAGCAACAGATGAAGGCCATATTTATTATGAGCGTTGCAAATATATCTTAGGTTATATCAATGAGTCTGATCATGATTTTCTTGATGCAAAACCTCAAGGGCCTTTAAAAATCGCAGTTCATGGTATTTTTGCTGCGTATTTTATTCTGCCAAAATTAGATGATTTTTTAACAGAGTTTCCACAGATACAGTTGCAACTCACCGAAAGCGACCGTTATGTAGATCTGATTAAAGAAGGCATTGATTGTGTGATTCGTATAGGTCAGCTCAATAACAGTGAGTTAATTGTCAGGCATCTGGGCGATATTCAACAAGTGACTTTAGCCAGTCCAAAATACTTAGAAAAATATGGCACACCACAACGCTTAGAAGATCTGCAAGCACATTTTATGGTCGGATTTTATTCATCTGCTCGACAAAAGCCACTGCCGCTTGAGTTTCTGACAGGCAAGAAAACACAGGTTTTTGAGTTGCCGTTGAAGATTCAAGTCAATGGTGCAAATACCTATGCAGCAGCAGCCAAACAGCATTTTGGGATCATCCAAGCACCACGTTATGGTTATTTATCTGAGCTAGAACAAGGCACACTTTGTCAAATTTTAACTGAATATCCTGTTCCATCCCTGCCTATTTCTTTACTTTATCCATCAAAAACACTGGTTTCACCACGACAAAAAGTTTTTATCGAATGGATTGTACGATTGTTTCAGGATAATCGATTGCTTTGAAGTTTGAATCACGCTGCTTGGGATGGATATGATTAACTAGCGCTCTCTCGCATTAATCCCCATAGCATTTATACACCAACACTCAATTCCTGACTCCAAGTTGAATCAGGTTGGTGATAAAGATGCCAACACATATTTTTAACTGAATCCATCAAGGCAATATTCTGACTATCCCAACTTTCCAACATACAATAAGTGATATGGATACCTTTAGGATGAAACTCTCTTGCCAAAGATTGTGCCAATGCCCGAATACTGGCAAACATACTCTGAGTTAAGCCATTATTTTCAGCGATCAGGTTGGGCTGTGTTCCTAGAAAGATCAAAGTTCCTTGTGACTTAATCAGCATCTGTCGAATGATCGCTTGGGAAATATTTACCGCAGCCAAACCAGTGTTTTGCCAAAGTTGTTCGATCTGTTGGGCTGAAGCATCGGAATTCGACAATGATTTTGAAAAATCAGCTTGGAAAATACACAGTTCAACTGAATGCCCTGTGCGTTGAATATAGCCCACTAAGTTTTTTAAAGCAGTCGGATTGATCAGATTCAAACGAACCCGCTTTAGACCTGAATCTTGTTGCTCAATCTTTAGATTGGTTTGCATAGGATCATGCTGAACTTGATATACAGGCATTGCCCTGTTATGTGCTTGATCCACAAAAAGCTGGCTGAGCGAGTAGGTTTCATTGCCAATAACAACAATACAGCCCTGTAGTTTGGATTTTTTTCTCAGCAATGGAGGAATTAAATTGTACATATTAGAATTTCTCCTGATAAGGACGTAAATCCAGTTCATGGGTCCATAAATCACGATTTTGTTGATAAAGCATCCAATAATTCTCAGCAATCGCTTCGATATTTAATCCACCTGTGCCTCGTGTTAGTCTCAGTAAGCGTCCTAAACCTAATACAGCCTTATTGACCCGATCACCATTGACCATGCCATCAACAATAATATGTGCAACATGGATATTTTGAGGCTTATATATCTGGGCGAGATGCAGTGCATAGGTGCGTAATGCGGATTTGCCCATAGTAAATGCCGCAAAAAAAGGTTTACCACGAAGAGATGCACTTGCTCCAGTAAAAATCAACGTGCCATATTGCTGTTGTTCAAAGATTTTTAAGGACTGTTGTGACACTAAAAAAGCCGATAAAAAAGTAGAACGCCACATTTGAGTAAAAAACTGAAGAGAAGTCTTTAAAAAAATTGAGGGAATATTGCCTCCTACATTATGAATAACAGCGACGAGATGCTCCTTTTGCGCATTCCTCTTTGCAAAAAAAGCCTGTACTTGTTGTTCATTTTCAGCATCCAAAGCATGTGCTACGGCATGCCCACCCTGCGCATTGATTGAATCAACTACGGCTTGCACTTTCACTAAAGTACGCCCCACAACATGTACTTTTAATTTTTCTTGAGCAAAACGGTGACAAACTGCTGCCCCAATTCCTTGTTCAGCCCCTACGCCCATAACAACCACACATGGTAGTGTTGCTATATTTTGAGATGTTGCATTCTGCTTGTTCATAGCAAGTCAATCCATTGAGCAATAGAAGGATAAGCTTTAATTTTAGTGCCCCAAATCTTACTGGTGCGGACAATCTCTAAAAGCTGCGAACCAACCGCAATATCAGCCAGTGTTTTAGCCTCGCCAACCAACCATCCTGTTTGAGCCAATACCAATTCGATACGTTCTAAATGACGAAGAAATTCTGCCTCAATATCCTGCTTGGTCATGCGACCTGTACCCTGCATTTTAAGTTGCAGGTTTAATGTTGCTTTGAGCAAAGGTTTCAACAAATATATTTCATGTTTGGGGCGACCTTTTGCACTCATTTCAACCGCATAATCTAAGGCATCAGCATCATTCACACGAAAGTGCATTTCATAGAAATATAACAACTCGTCTGACCAATCTTCCCAAAGTTCAACATAAGCCTTTTGTAAGGGATCAATAGGATATAACCGTGGTAAAGCTGGGTAAGCCTCATCTAGATAACGCGCAATACGTGTACTGTCCTGAATACGTTGACCATCAATATCTAGTACCGGAACCTTGCCTGCTTTACTGAGCATTGGCACCTTTGCACCCAGTACACCGTTATAATCCACAGTCCGATAAGCAATCCCTTTAAATTGCAACATTCTGGCAACTTTTTGGCAAAACGGTGAAATTTCCCATTGATGTAATACAACTGGATTCATTTTATATTCTCAGCTTAACTTTGGGTCGATTGACATTTGAAGAGCGACATCACAGGATCAACGCTTAATACATCACAGACCTGATTCAAAGGCGATAAATCAAAAAACCTGAATTAAAAGCCATGATCCAAAAATTCTGGTTCAAATCCATGATGCAGAAACAGAGTCTTTCAACGACGGATGATCATATTGGTTGCTGTGGCATGTGCATACAATTTTCCATCTTCATCTCGAAGATAACCTTCAGATATAACTAAATTTTTCCCCACGTTAATCACTTTTCCTTCTGCAATCAGCTTTTTATTAAACGGCATCGGCCGGCACATTTTTATCGCCAGATCTGTGGTTCCATAACCTTCACCCGCAGCTAATACTGTATGGGTGGCACAACCTGTAGCCGAATCAAGTACAGTTGCGGCAAAACCACCATGTACCCCACCCAATGGATTGCTATGACGTTCATCCGCAATTGCGATAAATACAATGCGACCGTATTCAACGTCTCCTACTTCCTCCATTCCCATAGTTTTTGCAATACCAGGCGCTGGCACCAGTCCTTTTTGGAATGCTTGCATAATTTCCAGACCCGTCATATTGAGTGGGTTCATCACTATTTCCTATTTTGATAAATATTTATTGAATAAATGTTGATTGTTCAGGGGATAAACCAATTTTTACTTTAGTTTGTGCAACAATTTCAGATTCATCGGTATCATTCGGATGAAAATCAAACTGATAATAAGAGAAAAATTGCGGTACCAGCTTACGATAGGCTTGCACTGTAAACCCAGCAAACTTAGTCCAAGACTTAAAGTTTAATAATTGTTTATCTCTCGACATCAACACCACTTGATATACATTAGAAAATAGCGTGATCAGCACAAGACTAAATGTAAAAATCGCTACGCGAGGAATGTAGGCATCTAAGCCCTTGCCATATAAATATTCATACATGTCATAAGCCACGGCCTTATGTTCAGTTTCTTCTACACTGTGCCATAACCATAAATTACGAATGGTAGTATCGGTCATTAACTCATTGACATTTTTCATCATTTCTACCACCAAAACTGCGGTGTAATGTTCTAGACCCACAGTCACCAAGAGATTCCATTTCTTAGGGAAAGTGCGCTCAATCGCTTTTAATATGATTCCTGTGACTTTTTCTAAAGATTCAGGATCTAAACCATATTGTTGTGCACTAACATGAAAAGCATGATGTTCTTTAGAGTGCATGGCTTCTTGTCCAATAAAGGCACCAATATCACGATCTAATTGTGGATTGTTTTTAATTTTTTCACGCAAAGCGCGCACTGAACGGACAAAGTACGACTCACCTTCAGGAAAAAGCGTCGATAAACCTGTGAAGTAATGGGTAAAGGTTGGTTCGTCATTACACCAATACTTGGGCATATCCTGAAATTCATAATCCATACGACGTACTGGAAATGATGCAGGTGTTTTTTGCTTTGATTTTTCTTTCACCGCTGATATAGACATGGTTCACCTCAAGAATTTATCTTAAAATAACAAGTTCTAAAAAAGAACTTGATGAGTTAAAATAATGATCCATGTTGATCTTGTCAATGATGTGAATACGTTAAAGCTTCAGGTTGTCCTTAAATGACAGACCTGTTCCTATAAAGACAATCGATCTAAGTAAAAAAACTTAAAAACTGTTTTCATCCATCACTTTTTGACCAGATGCATGATTACGCACCCCATAAAATATAAACAATAAAATTAACCACTTAAAATAAAAATACTGAATTGATATCTAGATTTCAACAACAGTTCAAATTAAAATTAAACATTCCCCTCTAACCTCTCCATCAAAACCGATTAAGCTTTTCCAATTTTATTTTCTATTTCTATCTGGATTTCTGTCTCGATTTCTAACGCTATTGCCATGTCAATGATTTGTCATAAAGGTGACACCTTGCTGTCACAAGCGCTGTCTAATGTGTGGGCATCTTTATAATGGATGAAACACATGTTAAGAAAATCAAAACAATGGCTATCGTACATTTATATTTTCCCCATTTTACTAGCACTCACAGCTTGTAATGATTCAAATGATGATAAGACCACCACACAGCCTGATGGATCTAAAAAACCATTAATGCGTTGCGCACCATAAACATAAAAATACCAAAGGGAAATATTGTGATTAATCGTCGTCAATTTTTAGCAAATACACTTAAAACAAGTTTTGGTGCTGCTGCCTTATCTACATTTCCAGCCAGCATTCAAAAAGCATTGGCTATTCCTGCAAATAATAAAACAGGAACCATTCAGGATGTCGAACATGTGGTTATCCTGATGCAGGAAAACCGTTCATTTGACCATTATTTTGGTACACTAAAAGGCGTTCGTGGTTTTGCCGACCGCTTAACCATTCCTTTGCAAAATGATCGTACTGTATGGCAACAACAACGAAGTAATGGTGCTTTATTAACACCTTTTCATTTAGATGGATCGAGTAATAATGCACAACGTGCACCCGGTACAAATCATACTTGGGTGGATAGCCAAAAAGCATGGGACAACGGCCGTATGTCAAACTGGCCCACCCATAAAACTGATTATGCAATGGGTTATTTTAAAGAGCAGGAAATCCCTTATCAGTTTGCTTTAGCCAATGCTTTTACCATTTGCGATGCGTATCACTGTTCAATGCACACGGGTACAGATGCCAATCGTTCATTTCATTTAACGGGCACCAATGGTGCAGTACCGACCAGTACTGCGTTTGTGAATAATGAATGGGATTGGATTGATGGTGATCCCAAAAACGTTGATGTCGGCTACACTTGGAAAACCTATGCTGAACGTTTAGAAGAGGCAGGTGTTAACTGGATTTGCTATCAAAATATGCCGGATGAATGGGGTGATAACATGCTCGGTGCATTCCGTACCTTTAAAAAAGCCAATATTGCCTCAGGTTACCCAGTTTCAAGTGGTGGTGCGCCGAATAGCCCATACAATAAAGCAGCGCAACCGTTACCTTATAAAGCTTATGATGCCACAACCGATAATGCTAAAAATCCACTGTATAAAGGTATCGCAAACACTCTGCCCGGCAATAAACCCGAAGAGTTTTTAGATGCTTTTAAAAATGATATCAAAACAGGCAAACTTCCCCAAGTGTCTTGGATCAATGCACCATCCATCTATTGTGAACATCCAGGTCCATCAAGCCCAGTACAAGGTTCTTGGTTTATTCAAGAAATCTTAGATGCTTTAACAGCAGTGCCAGAGGTTTGGAGTAAAACCGTTTTCTTGATCAATTTTGATGAAAATGATGGTTATTTTGACCATGTTCCGTCTCCATCAGCACCGACCTTACAAGCAGACAATACGTATGCAGGTAAATCCACACTTAGCCAAGCTGATATGCAGTATGAATATTATCTACATGATGCGCCACTAGGAAGCAACAGCCAGCCTAAAAAAGACAATGGTGTTTATGGACCGGGCCCACGAGTACCACTCTTTGTAATTTCACCGTGGAGTCGTGGTGGTGTGGTTAACTCTCAAGTGTTTGATCATACGTCCGTATTAATGTTTTTAGAACAACGCTTTGGGGTAAAAGAAACGAATATCAGCCCTTATCGTCGTGCCATTTGTGGTGATTTAACCTCAGCATTTAATTTTAAAACCCCAAATGAAGATGTTCTGCCAGAATTAACAGGTAAACAAACCCGTGAGCAAGCAGATCAACTTCGTTCAGCTCAACAAAAGCTGCCCAATGTTCCGATTCCAACCAATTTACAACTTCCAATTCAAGCCAGTGGTATTCGCCCGTCTAAAGCATTGCCTTATGAATTACACACCAGTGCACGTTGTCAAAATGATGGAACAGTTAAACTCATGTTCTCAAATACAGGGACTCAAGGCGCAGTTTTTCATGTCTATGACAAGTTAAATCTCAGCCGTGTCCCACGTCGTTACATTGTAGAAGCGGGTAAAACACTGGATGATGTTTGGAATGTGAAAAAGGATAATCAAGGTTTGTATGATCTTTGGGTAATGGGACCGAATGGTTTTCATCGCCATTTCAAAGGTGATTTAAATCGTAATCAAACCCTGCAAATCAATCCTGAAATTCGTGTGTGTTATGATATTGCCAATGGTAATGTTTATTTAGACCTGACCAATACGGGCACAAAAGATGTTGAACTGGTCATTAATCCAGTCGTCTATCGTAGTGACGCAGCGTTAAAAATCACTGTAAAAGCAGGTCAAACATCAACACGACATTGGGAACTGAAAGATACATGGCAATGGTATGATTTTGCAGTAACTTGTACTCAGGATACTAAGTTTTATCGACGCTTTGCAGGACGCGTTGAAACAGGAGCAGATTCTGTCAGTGATCCAGCGATGGTTTAATATTTAAGCAATTGTAAATATTCAATTTTTTAGATTGTTAACACTGAATCAAATTTAACAGCACCTCAGATTTTATTTAAAACTGGGGTGCTTTTTTTAGTGCTTGCTTAGGAACAGGTCACCCCTTCCATCACCACAGCTTTATTGGCTTCTGTTGCAACTACAGAAGCGGCAATCGCTTCAACCACCTTACTCAATGACTGCCGTGAAACACTGACTATATCAACAATTTTGTTGCCATCTGCACCAACTGCGTCGGTAAATGCCATTCGACAACTGAGTTGTCGGTTGGGCAACACAGCATTCTGTGTTGCTGTTGGCTGATTTAAGGGGCGGGCTGGATCATCACGTTTAATAATCCAAGCAACCGCCACCTCAATATCCCGATTCATCGCTCCCATTAACGAACGTGTGTTGGAGTGTTCGATAATATCAAACCGAGAAAAGTCGGTTGCAACACGGTATGACACTTTACCACCAGTCATACCACTACTATAACGATCTACAGCACCTAATTTCTGTTGTAAGCCTGCAGACAACCCATCACGTAACTCAGCGGCCAAAGTGGACGTCCAGCGTTCATTATCCAATACATTAGATTTACCACTGCTGTCCTGTAAGACTAAGGGTGCCCTGTTTAAACGGTCTGGCAATCCCACTGGCAGTACTTCAATTACCCGTACATTTGAACTCACCAAGGGTTTAACTGTTGGGGTCAAGGTATAGTAATTTGGAGTAGGCGAACTGGAACAGCCAATTAAACCTACAATGGCCAGTAGCAGTCCACAACCTGCTCGACTAGACTGCGGTAAATAGGACATAAAATGTGGACTATTTTTTTTATTTACCATTTTTAACCTCAGGCGTTTTCCCACGAATGAGTGATTCAGGGTGTTGTTCAATATAGTCTGCCATTAACTGTAAAGATGCGGCAGCACGTGTCATTTGCTGTAAAGCACGGCGAACATCCTGTTGCATTGGCGCGTCACTCGACAAAATAGTTTCAGTAGAGCGCATGGTTTTACGTACATCATCCAAAGTCGCTTGTAGTCCTGGTGCAACTTTACCATCTAACTGCTTCACTAATTTATCTGTTGAGCTAATCGCTGAGTTCATATTATTGAGGGTTTTACGTACATCCTGCCCAATTTCTACCAATGGGAATTTATTCAATTTATCTGCAATTTGCGATACTTGTGCTTGTAATCCCTTTAACTCGGTTGGTGTGGTTGGAACCTCAATCACACCATTTGATCGGATGATTAAGTTTGCTGGTTTTGCTTTAGGGAATAGATCAAAGGCAATATAGTTCTGCCCTGTGAGTAAATTTCCTGTACGCATTTGAGCACGCCAGCCTCTTTCGATGAAGCGTTTAAAAATTTCACCATCAGGGTCTAGCTCTTTACCGTTGGCTAAACGAGATGGATAAATCACCCCCTCAGCCCGCATACGAATCTGAGTGTAATTTGCATCAAATTCAGCATTAATTGACTGTATATTGCCAATTTCAATTCCCATAAAGTCAATCGGTGCACCTGCTGACAAACCACGTAGAGACTGATCAAAATACATAATAATGCGATGAGGATTTCCATCAGGCTCTTTCAATGCTTCAGTACGAGAATCCCATAAATTAAAACGGCTTTGATCCGAAGCAACAGCAGCATGTGAATTCTCAGGATAACCGAATGCAATCCCCCCTGCGATAATACTCACTAAAGACTGGGTATCTAGCTTAAATCCTGATGCACTTAAGCTGACATCGACACCACTGGCCTGCCAGAAACGCGCATCGGTTGTCACGAACTTATCATAAGGTGCTTGAATAAAGGTCTGTAGCTCAACACTCTTACCATCTTTGGCCAATTGATAAGCAGTAATTTGACCCACATTGATCTGACGATAATAAATAGGAGAGCCAATATCCAGTGAACCTAAATTATTGGCTTTGAGGAAAAAGATTTTCCCCGGTACATCTGATGAAATGACTGGAGGAACTTCTAAGCCAGTGAATTCATCCTGTTTTTGTTCAGCCTTACCGCCATCAACCTCAATATAAGCACCCGACAATAAGGTATCAATTCCTGAAACACCACTGGCACCAATGCGAGGACGAACCACCCAGAATCGTGAATCTTTTGCAGCAAAATTACTGGCATCCTTACGTAGTTCAATTTTGGCAATAACATGTGAATGATCATCAGCAAGATCAATTTGGCGAACAAGACCGATATCCACTTGTTTAAAGCGAACGGTTGTCTTACCTGCAACCAACCCTTCAGCGGTTCTAAAAGCAACATTAATGGTCGGACCAGTATCTAATACCGCTTTGACTGCCAACGACAGACCGATCAGCAATGCAATAAACGGAATCAGCCAGATCAACGATGGTCGCCAGCGTCCTTTATTTTTCTCAGGTTCAGGTAAAATCTGCTGCGTTTCATCTACAGCATGAGGATCCTGATGATCTGAGCTTTCGTTATTGGTTTTATTTTCAGACATACACACCCATCATTGTTTTATTGACTGGAATTAGATAAATCATGATTCAAGGGAGGATGATCCACGTGAATCACATCTGAGCCTTGCAGGGAAAGCCCGTTCTTGTTACGCGTATTCTGGGCAGCAGAATAATTATCCCAAATAATACGCGGGTCAAAACTCAGTGAAGCAAACATGGTTAAAACCACGACTGCACCAAAAGCAACCGCGCCCGGCCCAGCGAGAATAGTTGCCAGTGATTGAATCTGAATCAGGGCGGTCAATAAAGCCACCACAAAAACATCAATCATCGACCATCGACCGATAAACTCGACAATCCGATAAAGCATTGAGCAATGCTCAGGTGAAAAATGCAAACGTTTAGAAGACTGCATTTTTACTGCAATCAACAGAAAACACAGAATCAAAAGTTTTAACATGGGAATAAAGATACTGGCCATAAAAATAACAGCAGAAACCAAATAATCCCCATTCTGCCAAAAATAGATCACACCACTCATGATCGTATCTTGCTGACTACCTAACAAAGAATCTGTGACGGTCATCGGAAGTACATTGGCTGGAATATACAAAATACTAGCAGCAATCACCAAAGCAAGGGTTCTGTCTAAGCTCTTTGGTTTACGTTGATGCAGCACACTATGACATTTCAAGCAATGTGAGGCGTGTTTTGCTTCAGCCTCTGGAACCTCTTTATTGAGCGTTCCACAGCAATGACAAAGCACCAAAGACAAATCTTTGGCTCTTGGATATTGCAGCGAATTGTTACTGTCTATATTCGCTGAGTATTTTGAAAAATTAGCCTGAGACGGTTCAGTTTTCATGTAAGTCTCCTGTCGATCTCATCCCAAAGATCTTTGACTTTTACTGAGGCAATATAAACCAGTAATACACTCAGTATGGAGAATCCCCATAATGCAACGCCTGGAATCACCACAACCATTCCGACCAGTTTAACCAAGGTGACCAATACCCCAATCAAAAATACCTCAACCATTCCCCATGTTCTAAATAAAAACAAGGTACGAAATGCTGCAACTAAATAACGAGGCCGAACTTTAAAGAAATGAACTGATGAAAGGACATAGAACAGCAGTAACAAATCCAATAGAGGCACCACGAAAGTCGTGATAAGAATCAGCACACCTACGGGCCCTTGCCCGGCATGAAACATCGCCCATGCAGCACCCAGTAGGGTTGTCTGGGAATCATTACCCTGCAATTCCACCTTAACAATCGGAAAACTATTGGCAATCACAAATACGATCAGCGCTGTTGTGACCATTGCCAATAAAACACTAAATGGCTTGCTTTGCCGATAAAGCTCAGCACCACAACAGAGACAATAAGCACGTTCACCTTGGGTCAGCTGAATTCGATGATAGAGCGTGTCACATTCCTCACAGGCAACCAGCGTTTGCGGTGCAATATCACCTTTTTGAATCAATGCTTGCTGATTCATGGGCACAGAAACTGGCGGATAGGAGGACGGCTCACGCATAGAACATCAACACCATTTTATAGATTCTTTTTAGACCGAAGCTCATCTTGCTATATTTTACTGAGATGTATACAGATGAGTTGTGATATTTTTTGATGATATCCTGTTGGTTTTATATAAACAATTGATCTGGCTAAATCTAGTCGAACAATTGACCATGCATTTTATCTATTCTCAATATCAACATATATTTTGACATGATTAAATACACAGTCGTTGCACCAAAAAATCGATAAAGACACGAGTTTTTGCAGGCAAGGTTCCCGTATTCGGATAAAGCAATTGGACGTTTTGTACAGGTAAATCAAAATCAGCTAACACCCGAGTTAAACGATTTTGCTGAATATCTTCATCGACCAACCAAGCTGGAGATATCGCAACACCCAATGAAGCAAGTGTCATCTGATGTATCGCTTCTGCCGAATTAGATTCATACTGACTTCTAACAAAAGGCAATGTATGTTTTTCACCTTGATCATTTTGTAAAACATATTGCGCATCCTGCCAATTCAATAAACGATGACCAATCCAAGGAACATGTGCTAAATCAGCAATACTATTGATCGGATAACGTTTTAAAAATTCAGGGCTGGCAACTAAATAAATCGGATATTCAGCAATTTTTCGTGTCCGCATGGATGAGTCTTTTAAGTTTCCTAACCGAATGACCAAATCTAATTTTTCAGTGACCAAATCATCTAAAGAGGAATTAAAAGAATATTGTAGTTGTAATTGAGGATATTGGTGGCAAAACTCCCCCAGCAAAGGCAAGATGAATTTCCGCCCAAATTCATTGGTCGATGAAAAACGTAATATCCCTGTGATACTTGTGGCTAAGTTTTGACTGCGCTCAAAAGCTTCTTCGATTTGCAATTGAATGTGTTTGAAATCCTCATAAAAGCTTTTGCCTATTTCAGTCAGTGCGATATTACGCGTATTACGTATTAGCAAACTTACATTTAAATGCTGTTCTAAATGCTTGATATCAATACTCACCATCGATCGACTTAAACCCAAAATCTCTGCTGCCTTGGTAAATGATCCTGAATCAACCACTTGCAGAAAACTTATAATCTGTTTTAGGTTTTTTTGCATAATCACACTGATTGTTTGAAATTATTAAACAATGATTTTACTTCGCATGCATCGACAATAAAAGGACTGAATCGTACCCTCCTGCATCTTGGAGGTCGCTATGTCATATCGCTATAAAATAGCAACAGTGTTTTTACTTGGGTTCTTTATTGATTGCATCAATATTTTCATGTCTGCAATTGCCTTACCTGATATAGCAACAGCTTTC
The DNA here is from genome assembly GCF_058242925.1 of Acinetobacter sp. LipI_19. NCBI lineage: Bacteria > Pseudomonadati > Pseudomonadota > Gammaproteobacteria > Moraxellales > Moraxellaceae > Acinetobacter > Acinetobacter sp. LipI_19. The sequence continues at coordinate 363,624 of NZ_JBZAYK010000001.1, read as the reverse complement.
TCAGTCAGCCCATCGATGGTTGCATGGGTAAGCAATGCTTATATTTTAGGTTTGGTTTTAATCATGCCCATGAGCTTATGGTTAGCAAGCGTATTGGGTGATCGGAAATTGCTGTGTTATTCAATGCTGCTCTTTTCCGTCAGCGTTTGGTTGATTGGCATGAGTGAATCAATCCATAGTTTAATTTTATGGAGATTTGTTCAGGGTGTGGCTGGCGGATTATTAATCCCTGTCGGTCAAGCATTGGTATTTGCACTGTTTCCAAACCATGAACGGCAACGTATCTCCACAATGATCATGGCAATTGCATTAATTGCACCAGCCTTTTCACCAACGATTGGCGGCATAATTATTGATGCTTTATCTTGGCGTTGGGTGTTTTTTGCCAATATTCCCTTTACCATGATCACTGCTTTTTTAGCGTGGCGATGGATCAAAGAAAATAAAGCTAAAACGTCTGGGAAACCTGACTTTTTAGGACTATTTATGGTCAATGTCAGCCTGTTGTGTTTGTTACTCTCTTTCTCATTATTTAACGATTACCATAGTGTTGTACTCGCGATCAGTAGCTTTCTACTTTCCGTCACAATGCTTCTGATTTACCTCAAATACGCGAAAGGATCTGCTCATCCGATTCTTAACTTGCAATTGCTAAAAAATTATAATTTACGCAATGCATTTATCGTTTATTACGCAGTACCCGGTATTTTCACTGGTGTGAATTTACTGAGTATCTTTAATTTACAACGTAACCTTGGGTTTAATGCAAAACAGACTGGCTTATTTATGCTGCTCTATGCAGTGGGTGCATTGGTATCGATGACCAGTGGTGGGCTTCTCTATCGTCATCTCGGTAAAAAGCAGCTTTTTATAATCGGTATTACACTACATAGTTTAGGAATTTCACTGCTGTTCTGGGTTTCAAATGCCAATGATTTAAGCATCTTGATTGTTGCTTATCTACTGATGGGAATGGGGGGTGGTCTAAGTGCCAATACTGCCCAAATCAGTGCCCTCATCGATTTTAACGGCCAAGACTTATTACAAGGCAGTGTGCTGTGGAACATTAATCGACAAGTCGCTTTTAGTTTAGGTACAGTTGCCCTTATTTCAATCTTTAGTCTGTTGCCTGCTGCAAATGACTTAATACGTTATCAGCATACTTTTTTGATTGCAGCTGTGCTGTGCCTTTTATCATTAATTTCCATTTTTAAGGAGAAAACCCATGTCTAATCCTATGGACAATGCATTACAACATGTCATCGATTTACATATTTTGATTGAAAACGTATTTACAGGTCAAAATGCAAAAGAAAGCCTAAATCAACTCTTAGCCAGTTTTGACCCAAATTTTAAAATGATTACGCCGCAAGGCAATGTCATTGGTTTACCCGAAATAAATGCCTTGTTTAGTCAAAATATAGGGAATAAACCTGCATTAAAAATTAAAATTTTAAATACTCGCGCGTTATTTGAAGCAGACAACCACTGCTGGATTCAATATCAAGAACATCAACAAAGCCATGAACCTGATACATTACGGATATCGACGGCTTGTATCAAAGTTGAGTCAGGTCAATGTTATTGGGTTTATCTACATGAAACATTGGTCAATCTTCACCTAGAAATTTCAAGCCAGTAGAATTTACGAGTAGATGCAGTCCATCGCTACTTTCTTGATAGCTAATCGCAATATCAATATGTTTTTGTCTTCTAAAAAGCGTTTTGTAGTCTGGCGCTGTCCAATCTAATATGCAAAGGGCTTTGTTGCACAAAGATTTATAATTTGAAGCATCCCCCAACTCACTCAAATTTAAGTTACAACTCGGGTATGAGGACGACCTAACTCTGTAAATCTATTAAGTACGGCCACACGTGCATGAATCTCATTGACTTGGCTTTGAAAGTTTCTTGAATGTAGTCGATCGCCTAATAATTTGATGCAATGCATCTTGGTTTCGACCAAACTCCGCTGATGATAGCCTGACCATTTTTTCCATAGTGTCCTACCTAAAAGTTTAACTGTTTGAAGTAATTCATTTCGCTATTGCGAATGAACTTTTTTATCTTTCCAAGGTTTAGCATTTTTTCTGGGTAGGATTACTGCATGAGCTTGCCGATCGGAAATCACTTCTCGACATTGTTTCGTATCATAAGCTCCATCAGTATAAACGGAATCGATTGGTTCATCTGGTGGAATCTGATTAAGTAAATCACCGAGTACCTGAGAATCACTGACGTTGTTTTTAGTGAGCTGAACTGCACGTATTTGCAGGGTTTCAGCATCGATACCAATATGTAATTTACGCCATTGTCGATGATATCCAGGCTGATGTTTCTTACGTTTCCACTCACCTTCACCCAAAAACTTTAGCCCAGTGGAGTCGACTAATAGATGAAGTCCATCATTACTTTTCTGATAGTGAATTGCGATATCAACATGTTTTTGGCGACGGCACAGCGTAGAATAATCGGGCACTGTCCAGTTTAATCCTGATAATTTAATTAAACTTCGAATAAAACCCTTGACCATGCGTAACGTGAGTCTGAACAGAGATTTAATCATTAAGCAACATTGTATCGCTGCATCTGAATAGGTTGGAGTACGCCCTTGTTTGCCATTTTCCTTAGCATACCACTGGGTATTTGGATCAAACCAAATGGTGAGATCACCACGATTAATTAGAGCTTGGTTGTACGAGGACCAATTGATAGTACGATAGATTTTCGGGATAGGCTTCTTCATTCGAAAATTATATTGCTAAAGAAGCCTTTAAGAACAGGTTTGTGCAACAAAGCCCTTCAAGCTCTCGGAAATGGATGGTCTTTCAAATAATTTTCTACTTCAACTACCTCAAGTCCTTTAACTCCACTATCAAGCCATTTATCAAAATAATCGATATACCATTGATATACTTTCCCATCTTCATCAAATACTACTTGATCAGTATGACCAAACTTTTTTAAAAAACGAACATGATGGATTGACATCAAATGAAGCTCAATATCTGATTTTGTAATGGGTAGATTTACTGGATTATCAAGGCAGTAATTTGAATCTCCACTCATTAGTTCCAAAAGATCATCATATCGCTTTAATTCAATCATTTTATTTACAAATTCTTTTAACATAAATTATTTCCTAATAAATTTAACTTTTGGCATACCACCTAAATTTCTATCAATTGAATCCACTTTAAATCCAAGATCGTTCATAGCTTTGCCTAGAGGTGTATTATTAACTGCTTCAATTGTATTTCCAGATTTCGTATAAGCATTTTCAAAAGCTAATTTATTTGTATCTGCTAATTCAGCTTTTGCAGAGTTAATTTTAGAATATCCTATTTTTTCAATTGCTTGAGAAAGCATTTCCTTCCCAGTATTATTACCTTTCTGATACGCTTCCATTTTTTGAATATAGAATTCCCCCGATTTTGAATCAAATGATGAATACAAAAATGACTTAGTTGTTCTGGTATCTGCTGGAATACCTTTTTCATCAAAACGTTGTTTTGTAGAAATATCAATGTTTTGGAGTCCATGACCTTTATTTTCTATATCAACAGCATAATTTAACTTTGGTTTTACTGGTACAAAGGCATTAGTTGACTTAATATCACAACAATTCGCATTATGAACCCATGTACCTAGTTCACCTACATGATAGGTATGGAATCCATCAACTTCAATATTGTAAACAGTTTCAACTTTATTTGGGATCAGTACCTGGTTAACAACTGTTAACTCTTCATTATTCCGATCTAGTAAAGTCATCCCCGATTGAAGTAATGAAGACTTTAACCAACCAAAATTCTTAACCCAAAACGGATGTTCAGCAGTGGTTTCAAGCTTTTCCTGTTGACCTTGTTGATTCTGAATAACAACTTCGAAAATTACTTGATCAGTCGTTTCTTTTGTCGCAATAACAGGACGGTAACCATACTCTAATGTTCTATCATTTCTTGACCAAACTCGTTCACCACCAACAAAGTTTTCTACTGCTTTAAAACCTTGATCTGTTTCAATCAATGTTCCTGCTGTGAAACAAACTCCATTTAAACAAATTGCAAGGCCTTCAGGTGCTTGATTTGTTAATTTAACATATGAACCTTCTACAGCATTTGCAAGACCACTTTCTGCCTTTAGTTCAGTACCTGCTAATTTACCACCTTTACCTGCAGCGCCTCCAATTGCCATTAGTGCTACATCTGTCCCACTTTCTGGAAATAGAATTTCTGTAGCGACATAGCCTATACCTGCAAGATAGTAACTTGCTCCAGATTTTGGTTTTTCTCCAACGATATAATCCAATACTTTAGATTTTGCAGGAATTAATATATTTTCCGCAGCACTGCGATGACTAACTGTATATTTTGTACCACAGTCACCATAGCTCATACCTTGGCAATTTTTTGAGCATACTGCAAAAACTCTAATTGCTTAAACAATTGAGGATCTGCTGCTTTAACATCATAATTAGAGGCGAGTCCAACATTCGTTGATCCTAATAATTGTTTTAACTTATTATCATCAAATTGTTCAGCTGCCCAAATTTGTTGTACATTTTTCTCCATACAAGCAGATTCACCAGATGCTTTGCAGGATTTATATACTGACAAATTATCAGCACTTATTTGCTTTATCTTAGCAACAAGTTTATTTTTATCTACTTGACTACACCCATTTGCGTTTGGCGATGATTTGCAAATTTCCAAATACTTCTGCAAATCTTTTATTCGTCAAATGCTCATCAAATTCATCATTATTTGCTATCTGTGACTCGTATTTTTCAGTATTAGCTTTTAATAAATCCAGTTGTGCCTGAGCATCATTAACACCCTTAACTTCAACTTTTGGAATATTCTGAATCTGGGTTTTAGCAGTATCAATATTTGATGAGTTTACCCAACTATTGACATTAAATGCAGCTTCTCCCATCCAACCTAAAGCTTCTGATGATTTCTCTCCAAAACCAACCTGATGCGCATCTTCATGTGTCACCAGATTTACAGTATTTTTCTGAGCGTCCTTATCAAGATAAATATCTGTTTTATTGGTGATATTGGTCGTTGCATCCGCTTTTAAATAATTTTCATTGAATAAACCTTCTACCAAACTAACATCTGTATTTTTTATAGATGTTCCTTTGGTCAACTGATCATTATATTCATTGATCAGTTTTTGATTATCCACAATTTCAGAACGGGACAGCGTAAATAAAAAAGCCTTGAGACAAAACTCAAGGCTTTTATAAAAAACATTTTCCTACTTATTCTGTTCTTTTAACTTCACACACTCTTCCCAGTCTTCTAATGGAATGTTATATGTATCCAACTCATCTTCGTTTAACTCACTTACGCCTTTCATAAACAATCCAGGCCAATAGTCAACTTTTGGAATATATGCAAATGCAAAATCAATTTTTCCCTCTTCCGTCAAAGAAATTTTAAAATGAGTCCATTTTTCTGTAAACATTTCCATTGATCTTAGGTCTTCCATTAACAATATGATTTTATTACCAATTTCAACTGGAACTTTATCAAAGTTAAATGAATCTTTTTTACCATTCTTAGTTAACCATTCAAAACTACATGAATTCGTGTCAGGATAAATATATCCTTCACAAAAAATAGTTTTTGCTTCTTTTGCCATTATTGACCATAAAAGCTCACCAATTTTTTGATGTATTTCTTGCTCATTCATAAATTATTTTCCACTAGCAGTATTTTTTAATGTTACTTGAGTAGCCTTAGCTGAACCTATTTTTTGAATCACAATGAAACTATCGGGTCGTTTACTAGTTCCTGAGAAGACTGGCTGAATCGAAACTTTCACCTCTTTATTGGCCTTTAATGCATCTTGCCAAGTTTTTTCAAGCTTACCCCAGTCTCCACCACCACCATTAAACTTTTTGTCCATCGGAACGATATTTATTCCTTCACCAGGTCCTTTAAACATAGAAGCAATTAAGTGACCACCATGATCATCTGGAAGCCTCCCATTATTTTTACCTGAATTTGTCTGCTGATATTTATTTCGATCGTTCGTTTCTAACTTCAAATTTGCTTCAACATTACTTACACGACCATTTGCATCGGTTTTATAAGTATAACCATTATCAAACTTATAGATTGAATTCGCTTCAGGTTTATTTGCAAGTTTATTCCATGCACCTTTTTGCCCAGCTTTCAAATCAAAATATTTGCCATCTATCTTTGTAATCGTAGATGGTGTTTGTGTAGGAGGTTTAATTGGACTATTAGGTGCTTTGATTTCGCAACAATTCGCATTATGAACCCATGTTCCCAGCTCACCTACATGATATGTATGGAATCCATCAACTTCAATATTATAAACAGTTTCAAGCTTATTCGGAACAAGTACTTGGCTAACTATCGTTAACTCTTCATCATTGCGATCAACCAACTTCATACCTGACTGAAGCAAAGATGCTTTCAACCAGCCATAGTTCTTAACCCAAAACGGATGTTCAGCAGTGGTTTCAAGCTTTTCCTGTTGACCTTGTTGATTCTGAATAACAACTTCGAAAATTACTTGATCAGTCGTTTCTTTTGTCGCAATAACAGGACGGTAACCATACTCTAATGTTCTATCATTTCTTGACCAAACTCGTTCACCACCAACAAAGTTTTCTACTGCTTTAAAACCTTGATCTGTTTCAATCAATGTTCCTGCTGTGAAACAAACTCCATTTAAACAAATTGCAAGGCCTTCAGGTGCTTGATTTGTTAATTTAACATATGAACCTTCTACAGCATTTGCAAGACCACTTTCTGCCTTTAGTTCAGTACCTGCTAATTTACCACCTTTACCTGCAGCGCCTCCAATTGCCATTAGTGCTACATCTGTCCCACTTTCTGGAAATAGAATTTCTGTAGCGACATAGCCTATACCTGCAAGATAGTAACTTGCTCCAGATTTTGGTTTTTCTCCAACGATATAATCCAATACTTTAGATTTTGCAGGAATTAATATATTTTCCGCAGCACTGCGATGACTAACTGTATATTTTGTACCACAGTCACCATAGCTCATACCTTGGCAATTTTTTTGAGCATACTGCAAAAACTCTAATTGCTTAAACAATTGAGGATCTGCTGCTTTAACATCATAATTAGAGGCGAGTCCAACATTCGTTGATCCTAATAATTGTTTTAACTTATTATCATCAAATTGTTCAGCTGCCCAAATTTGTTGTACATTTTTCTCCATACAGGCAGATTGACCAGATGCTTTGCAGGATTTATATACTGATAAATTATCAGCACTTATTTGCTTTATCTTAGCAACAAGTTTATTTTTATCTGCTTGACTACACCCATTTGCGTTTGGCGATGATTTGCAAATTTCCAAATACTTCTGTAAATCTACAAATCTTTTATTCGTCAAATGCTCATCAAATTCATCATTATTTGCTATCTGCGACTCGTATTTTTCAGTATTAGCTTTTAATAAATTCAGTTGTGTTTGAGCATCATTAATACCTGCAACTTCAACTTTTGGAATATTCTGAATTTGGGTTTTAGCAGTATCAATATTTGATGAATTTACCCAACTATTGACATTAAATGCAGCTTCTCCCATCCAACCTAAAGCTTCTGATGATTTCTCTCCAAAACCAACCTGATGCGCATCTTCATGTGTCACCAGATTTACAGTATTTTTCTGAGCGTCCTTATCAAGATAAATATCTGTTTTATTGGTGATATTGGTCGTTGCATCCGCTTTTAAATAATTTTCATTGAATAAACTTTCGACCAAACTAACATCTGTATTTTTTATAGATGTTCCTTTGGTCAACTGATCATTATATTCATTGATCAGTTTTTGGTTATCCATAATATTATTGGATATTCCATCTTGGATGAGCTGTAAGTTAGCAGCCATTTCAGCATCATACGCTACGTTCGCATTATTTTTAGTTAATGTTGTTGCATCTTGTACTGAACCTTTTTCATCCAACAACCCAACAATACCAGAGCCTAAAATTAACCCGCCTGTCGCTGTTGAACCTGCAATAATTTTACTGTTCTGCGGTAAATCCTTCTGCTCTTGAATAATCTGAGCACGACCATTCTCTGTCAGTAAACGATTGTCTACAGTTATTGAACCATTTAATAAACCTGTCACTTGGTCTCGGGTGATTTCTTGAGTATTGTTGATATCACGGTTGGTCAGCTCAGTGCTATTTTTCACTGTGCCTTGACCCATTGTCGCTTTGGTTATCTGCTCTTTTTCACTCCCTGTGCTTTGTAAACCAACCGTTGTACTACCACTTGGATGAAGAGAACTCTCCTTACTCTCTCCTTTGATAGATTTACCCACACTGGTCGATACATTGAAGCCTCGATTACTTTCAGAACTATGATCTTGAATATCTTTAAGCTCAAGTGCCCCTGTATAATTCAGTTTGCCATGATCTATTAAAGTTCCATCAGCATTCTTATTTGCATTGGCAATCACACCACCAATATTACTCACCTTTTGCACACCCATCGCATCGAGGTCTGCATCATTTTGAGCATTGCCGATAAGCAATTTGCTAGTTTCATTCACCCAAGCTTTATCGTTTTGACCTTTGGCTTGATTATAAGTTGCCGTGACATTGCCACCACCTGAACCAATGCCTACACCAACTGAACCACCTTTACTGCTACTGTTGCCTGTTGCTGTATCTTGTAAACTTTCAACATGGATTTGATTGACTTTTATATCGCCACGATCTGCAATACTGACTACTCCACCTTGGATATTTAACTTATTTAAAGATCCAGATACTGTGTTGAGATCAACCGTACTATTTACATTTGTCAGACTTTCATCATGTGATTTCGATGTTTGCTTGCCCACCGATACGCTACCACCACCGCCATAAGTGTAACTCACACTTTGGTTGTTGGTTTTACTGCTGGTATCTTGTTGACTCTGTTCTTTCCCAGCACTTACATTTAAATCTTTGGTACCATCAAAAGTGGTTAAACCTGTTGCTGTGAGACGACTACCTTGAACATTCACGTCTTGATTTTCAGACTTAAGCGTGAGGTTATTTAACTCTAACTGACTGCCTTGCCATTTACCTTGGGTGGTGTTTGTGGTGGTGGTGGTTTCGATACGCTCACCATTTGCACCTATGGTAAAACCATAAGTTGCTGAACTTGCTGCTGCGGTTGCTGCTGCCGAACCTACCGCAATCTGTGCATTGGCAAGATTGGCGGTTGCCAATGCAACATTGGCTTTGGTATCGTTCAAAGCTTCTTTGGTGATTTTTCCTGATGCATAGTCACGCTGTGCCTGACTATATTGATCTTTGGCTTGTTTAACGGCCTCAGCTGCATCTTTGACAGCGCCTACTGCAAGCGCGGCGTCCAAGTATGCATTTCGTACCCCAACTTCAGTACTAATCGTTTCCTTATGCGTCTTATCTTCAACCGTGGTTTTATTTTCATAACCACCAATATTTAAATCACCTCGACCATGATCAATAACAGTATCACCTGTCGCTTTGATATTTTGACCGAGTATGTCTACCCCTTCAGCACCTTGTATTTTAAGGTTTTCAGTCTGGATTGAACCTACTTTATGGGTTATTTCAGTAGTTTTAGTACTTTGCGTGGTATCTTCTGAAACAAAACCACCTAAACGCACGCTATCTTTGTTGAGCTTAACGCCTAATCCTTCAATGGTTTCCTTACTATGTGAAGTGACTGAAATGTTTTGTTCTTCGGCAGCATTCAATGTCACCTTTTGACCTGAAAGGATCGTATTCTTTGCAGTAATATCAGCACTGGTCAGTGTAGTTTGACCTGATGATCCAACATAAACATTGTTCGCTGTTAAATTTGTACCCGTTTGCTTAATTTGCTCTTCACGTTTGCTGTTGGACTCACCCACTGTCAGTTTGGTATCTACTTTAACGCCAGGGAATAAAGATTGAACGCCAGCCAGACCAACTTCGGTGACTTTCATTAACTCTTTAACAACGCCACGATAACCTTTTTGTTGTTCATCCCACTGCTGATCTTGTGTTTCCAGCGTAGTCAGTTTTACATTTTCAGGCATCAATGAACCGTCAGCAGATTTCAATGTCCCATCGACTTGACGTTGCATCAAAGTATTGCCTACAAAAATACTTTGCCCAGCCGTGATATCGTTGGCTTGTAACTCTATATTTTTAGCTGCATTGATATCAATATTTTTTCCAGCAACCAACTGGGTTTGGGAAACTTCTTGATCAATATAACCCTTTTGACGATTGTTATAGGTCGCAAAGTTAGATTTTGAAGATGTTTCGCTTACGCTCTTTTCATTGATTGTTGAGAGTAGGTTGACATTACCTTGTAAAGCTTGAATCTGGATACTATCACCAGCACCTACTTGTAAATGTGTCGCAGTGATATTGCCTTGTTGGCTATTTAAAATAATATTTTTCCCAGCATTTAGCTGATTGGCGATTGAAGTGGTTGTATTCTCATCATAAGTTGATGATTTCTTACTACCAAATGAACCTTTTGAATGAAATTGGCTAGACATAGAACTCAGGTCTAACCCATTCTCAAGTAAAATATTGTTTTGGGCAGAAAGTTGAATACTGCCTTGTTTGCTGTTCAGGTCAACCGCTTTACCACTAATATTTTGGGCATTTATGAGTAACGACCCTTCGCTGCTGATTTGACTGCCTATTAATATCAATATTAATACCCCTTCAGCGCTTTACTTCAACCGATCAGATCTCGCTTCTATTGCTGCCAAAAATAACCTTGGAGTGACAATGGGGAGAAAACGATTGGTTGAAAAAGCCATTAAAAATGGCGAACTAATCGCACCATTCCCCGATCAGTTTTTACTCTGCGAGCAACATTACTATATCACTTCACTGAAAGATCGCCACTGGCCAAAAATTGAGGCCTTTTGTCTATGGCTCAAAAATCAAACCATGAGTCAGGACTAAAATCACTTGCTAACAAACCATAATCAAATCAATGCTGTACTCATTTATAAATCGAGTACTTTCTGCTTTTATAATGGTTTTATATTCACATACTTAAAAATCGTCAGAAAGATATCGTTGATCCACTCTGACGAAACATAGATTTTTTATACAAATAACATTCACTGAGAAGAGGACATTTGCATAACCGATAACGTTTTATTCATTACGTTCTTGTTCATATTCTAAAATTGCCTCTTTTGCAATACGAAAACTATCGACTGCAGCAGGTACACCACAGTAAATGGCAACTTGTAAAAGCACTTCACGAATTTGAGTTTTAGATAAACCATTTCTCAATGCACCTTTAACATGTAGTTTCAACTCATGTGGGCGATTAAGTGCAGAAATCATCGCAAGATTAATTAAACTGCGTTCAGGCTTACTCAGTTCGTCACGTCCCCAAACAGCACCCCAGCAATATTCCGTAACCAGCTCTTGTAAAGGTAAATTAAAATCATCGGCATTATTGATGGAGTGATTTACATAGGCCTCGCCCAACACTTGTTTACGAATTGCGAGGCCTTTTTCAAATTTGTCATTGCTCATGTATTTAATCCTCCGAATAAGGTGTATTTAATTTCAAGATAATCTTCAATTCCATATTTAGATCCCTCACGGCCTAAACCTGACTGCTTCATTCCGCCAAAAGGAGCAACTTCATTTGAGATGAGCCCCTTATTGATTCCAACCATGCCATATTCAAGCTGTTCACTCATGCGCCAAGCCCGTCCTAAATCTTTGGTATAGCAATATGCAGCTAAACCAAATTCCGTGGCATTTGCCATATCTAGGGCTTGTTGTTCGGTTTCAAATTTAAATACGGCGGCAAGAGGACCAAATGTTTCTTGTGTGGCAACATCCATGTCTGCATTGGCATCAGCAATAATAGTGGGTTGATAAAACAATTCGCCTGCATGATGTCGTTTACCGCCTGTAACCAAACGCGCCGATTTGGCTAATGCATCTGCAACATGCGCTTCGACTTTTTTAACAGCATTGCTATTAATTAAGGGACCAATTTCAATCCCTTGATCTAAACCATTACCAATTTTTAAAGCGTTCACCTTTTCACTTAATCCAGCAATAAATTTGTGATAAATCCCAGCTTGTACCAGAAAACGATTGACACAAACACAGGTTTGACCTGCATTGCGATACTTTGCAATCAGTGCACCTTCAACCGCTGCATCTAAATCGGCATCATCAAAAACAATAAACGGCGCATTTCCCCCTAATTCAAGAGATACTTTCTTTAAGGTCTGTGCTGAACGTTGATAAAGCAGCTTTCCCACAGGGGTAGAACCGGTAAAAGTAAACTTACGCACCTCATGACTTTCAAAAATTGCACCTCCAATACTTACTGCATCACCAGTAATCACACTGAAAATATCAGCAGGCACTCCCGCCTGAACGGCCAAATCCACCAAAGCTAAAGCTGTAAATGGCGTTTCAGGTGCGGGCTTCACGATACACGGACAACCCGCTGCCAATGCTGGTGCAACTTTACGGGTAATCATTGCAGCTGGGAAATTCCAAGGCGTAATTGCTGCGACAACACCAATTGCTTGTTTCTGTACAACAATACGTGCATCGGTATAAGGACTTGGAATAACATCGCCATACACACGCTTCGCTTCTTCAGCAAACCACTCGACAAAACTGGCGGCATATAAAATTTCTCCTCTCGCCTCCGCTAAAGGTTTGCCTTGTTCACTGGTTAAAATAAATGCCAGCTCATCCGCCTTTTCAATCATCAGGTCAAACCATTTTTTTAAAATGATTGAACGATCTTTTGCGGTCTTGTTTTTCCACGCTGCCCAACCTGTAACAGCAGCTTTAATCGCCCGTTCAGCTTCTGCCTTGCCCATATTTGGCACGCTTCCAATTATTTCTTGTGTTGCTGGGTTATAAATATCAGCGCTTTGATGACTATCGGCATCACACCATTGACCAGCAACGAAAGCCTGTTGATGGAAAAGTGGCATTGCATTAAGTTGCATACAAATTATCCTTGTTAGACTCTGGTAAGGAGAAATAGATCATCAAATCAGTTGATCAATGATCTATTTATCATCATCTTGTATGATGGCATACCAAAAGAATCGTGAAAAAATTTTCGGTTGCCCGAATGTGATTTGCTTTGTTTTAGAAATAATAGAATAAAGTCAAATTCAACAACTTATTCCATTTGTTATCATCACCCTGCGCCAATGATGAAAAATTACCACCAATAAATGGATCATTTTTACTCACGATATATTCAGCAAGCAAAGAAAGCTGTTTATGATCAATCGAGACACCTAAAATATTACGCGTAGAATCTTGTGATCCTGACAGATCTTTGTTGTAACGGCTGTGCATAAAATAAGGGGTAATATTGCCAATCTGTTGAACATCTTTAAAGGTATACCCAAGGTCAGCGGTATAATAAGTTGCTTTATTGGCAACAGCATATTCACTGTCATACGATCCCATCAACGAGGTATCAGGGTGAATCAGATCTTTATTGCTGATGTCATTTTCACCTCCTGTTAATGTTAGTCCTAAAGCACCATAATTGAGTTTGCTAAATACTGACCACGCTTTACGACGACCTGTTTGATTGGTCTTTTTATTGTCAATTTCTGAGATCCAGTATGATGCACCGATCTGTGTATTCAGCCCCTCAACAGCCAAAGGTATATCCTGCGTAATACGCCCAACCCACATATTTTTTTCCTGTAAATTGGTTTGTGACTCATCATCTGAACGCACATAATTCGCAGTATAACGCCCTGAATTAGGTGTATATGTTCCTGAATAATGACCACCATCTATAGCAAAATAACCTAAATCAAACTTGGTTGCTGTCGGCAATTCAGCATGATAATTCACACCAACATTATGCACATCTTCCAACCCAGCAGTGGTATTGATACTACCAAATAGACTATTGCCCCAGAAACGTCCTGGACCAAATGGAATCGGTTGCATCCCAACTACAAGCTGATCGGTTTTATTGAGACGGTATCCCACATAAGCATCAATCATGGTCGAAAAGTCACACAGCCGTTCATATTGATAACATCTATACTCAGCATGCCCAAACAGATCACCACGCGCATAATCTAGTTTGAGTTGTGCTGCATCAAAACGAATTTTTTGATCATCGGCATTTTCACCATACTGCTTAAGTTGGTAATTACCTCGCACATAACCCGATACCGTGAGCTGACCAGTTTCACTATTACGATCACCAAAACTGATTCCTGCATAACATGGCGAAATAAAAGCAACGAGAATTGAAGCAACGATCAGTTGTAAATTATTTTTTTTCATTTTGCAGATTCCTTTCTAATCCCCCTTTAATCTTTCCAAGATTAAATAGGTAATACACAACAAAACTAACCACTAAACCTATCACCCATGACACATCAACATTTGGAATAACATTGGCGAAAGGTCCTGTAAAAAATGCATTGGTCAGGAATGGGATTTGAATTGCAATCCCAATAAAATAGGCGGTTAAAGCTTTTGCATTAAACTTGCCGTAAATGCCACCATCTTGAGCAAAAATAGAGTGAATATCATAGGATTTCTTATTCACCACATAGAAATCCAACAAGTTAATCGATACCCACGGCACCAAGATAAATAGCAAGGCAAAAACCACATTGAGGAAGAAACTAATAAAGTTACTAGATGCCCAAAGCGCAGTAAATGTAGCGAGAACAAGTACCACAATAGATAAAGCCACACGAATATTTTTACTTGGTATCCATTGACCGGCAAAGGTTTGAATCGATGTAATACAAGATAAGACCGCACCATATAAATTCATGGCATTGTGACCAATAATATTACAGAGGAATAAAATCATCAGTGCATAGCCAAACAATCCTGTCCCCGATTTGACCGCTTCCATTGCATCTGTAGTAGAACCGATACTGACTGCCACTGTGCCAAATACCATGGCAAAAATCGTTCCTAGAGATGCGCCCCAATAGGTAAAAATAAAAGGCTTAAAAATCCCAATACTTTTAGGTAGATATCTTGAATAATCTGAGGTGTAGGGTGAAAAACTAATTTACCAAACAGCGCATAAACCAAACATGGCAAACCAGCCTTTCATATTAAAAGCACCTTTTGCCAAGACATCTGCATTGATGTGTGGAAGCATAATCATCAGACCAATTAATAATGCGCCTCCCATAAACCACGTGCCAATCTTATTGAACTTATGAATAAGGTGATAACCCACTATACCAATCGTGGTTGCAGCAATTGCCCCAATCACCGTGGCTATCGGTACAGGTATTGCAGGTACAACGGTATGTAAAGTTTTGCCAGATAAAATAATATTTGAAATAAAGAACCCCAAATAAATCAGGGTGGTAAATAATACAACCAACAATGCACCATAACGCCCAAACTGTGCGCGGCTCTGGATCATTTGCGGAATACCCACTTGTGGTCCTTGAGCTGAAGTCAATGCCAAAATTACGGCCCCAAAGAAATGCCCAGCACAAATTGCAATTAAAGCGCTGACCAAATTCAGATTAAACGTTAACATTGACATTGCACCGGTAATCACCGCTAAGGGTGCGATATTGGTACAAAACCACAGGGTAAAAAGATCCCGAACTTTTCCATGGCGTTCTGATGGATCGACATAGTCAATTGAATGGCTTTCTATCACAAAAGCATTTTTTTCATTTTGATTCATATCCTTAATCTCTCTTTGAGGAATTCATTTTCCTCAATATCAATTTATTTGTGAGCATAAACCTAGGTTTCACAACCTGCCTTGTCAGAACCATAGCGAGATGACCTGACCTTTATTGCTCTTATTCTGTACATTGATTTTCAGCAGTTTTAATCAATCATTAAAAAAAGATAAAAATGCTCCAGTTGAGGCTTTTAAAAGCTCAACAAAAGGTATTTTTAAACCGCAGTAAAATTTATGGGATTTCAGTGTTGTGCATATATTTTCATCCTTGAAGTTAAAATTTCTAAATCAGACCTTTTAAGATTTATCGCATCACAAAAGGATCATCAATAGGTTCATCTGAAGTACGTAACCAAACGGTTTTTGTCGTGGTGTAATCGAATACCGCCTCAAAACCACCTTCACGACCATGACCAGATAAACCATGACCACCAAAGGGTGCGAGTGGTGAAACTGCCCGATAAGTATTCAACCAAACAATGCCTGACCGCATCGCTTTGGTCATCCGATGAGCACGACTTAAGTTATGGGTAAATATCCCAGCGGCAAGTCCATACGCAGTATAATTGGCTGTTTGAATTGCTTCCGCTTCAGTGCAAAAACTAACCACCGACAATACAGGGCCAAACAATTCAGTCATGACACAATCGGCCTGCGGAGCATCACTACAATCTAGAATCGTAGGTGGATAGTAATAACCTGCACGATCAATGGCTTGTCCACCTGTGAGTAGTTGTGCACCCTGCTGAATTGAACTTGCCACCACTTGCTTAATCTTCTGGCGTTGAGCTAAAGTACACAGTGGACCAAATTCCGTTGCCATATCATCCGGCAAACCAATTTTGATCCGTTGAACCCGCTCAACCAAACGTTGAAGAAACTCATCTTTAATACTTTCTTCGATCAGTAAGCGTGAACCTGCAACACAACTTTGCCCCGTTGCGGCAAAAATCGCAGCGACTTGGGCATTTACAGCACTTTGTAAATCAGCATCTGCAAAAACAATAAATGGCGATTTTCCACCCAGTTCAAGCGATACTTTGGCAAGGTTTTCGGCGGAATTACGTACGATATGTTGTGCTGTTTCAGGACCACCAGTAAATGCCACATGCGCAACCTCAGGATGACGCGTTAAAACCGCTCCACATTCAGTTGCAAAACCCGTAATCACATTCACGACACCTGCTGGAAAACCAGCGTCATGAACCAAGCGAGCAAATGCCAGTAATGGTGCAGGCCCTTGCTCTGAGGCTTTTAACACAACCGTACAGCCTGCTGCTAAAGCAGGACCGACTTTGACAGCGGATAAAAATAATTGACTGTTCCATGGCACAATCGCAGCGACTACACCCACAGGTTCACGAATAGTCCAAGCTTGCATGTCTTGCTTATCAATCGGTAAATAGCGACCTTCTAGCTTGTCTGCAATACCTGCGTAATAACGATAATATTCAGCCACATAAGCAATTTGGCTTGAGGTTTCACGAATGATTTTACCAGTGTCATACGTTTCATACTGTGCCAGTTGCGGTGCAGCTTTTTCTATCAAATCCGCAAGTTTATAAAGCAATTTTCCACGTTGCGAAGCGGTTAAACCTGACCATGCCGCGTTTTGTAAAGCCTGAGATGCCGCAGAAACCGCACGATTAACCTCAGCTGTTCGAGCTTCTGGCATTTTTGCCCAAACCTGCCCAGTTGCTGGATTGATACTGTCAAATTGCGCAGCACCATTCTCAAATTGACCATTAATATATAACTGAAATGGAGAAGCCATACTCTTCTCTCCTATGCAAATGCTGGCATCACTTCATTAATCATACGTTCTAATGAGGCTTTTTTACGTTCAAAGCTCATTCCTGTATCGATCCAGAAGGAATATTCGTTATACCCCATCTCCTCATAGACTTTCAGACGATCAATGACTTCCTGTGCCTGACCAATGACGTTATTTTTACGCATGGCTTCAGCTGTATAAAATGGATGTTGTGCGATTTCTTCTTGACTCAGTGGTGCAATAAGCCCTTGGGTAATTTCCCGCTCATTTTTAAACCACGCCCCAAAATAATTATAGAATGTATTCATTTCATCTGCTGCAAGCTGTGCATCTTGCTCACTGTCAGCAACGTAGGTATGCCGTAGTAACATAATTTCAGGACGAGCTACATCAGCAAACTTTTCACAAGCCGTATTGAAATGCCCCATCAACTTTTCGACTTCCTCATCACCTAAGTGCAAAGGTGTAACCTGTACATTACAGCCATTTTGTACTGCAAACTCATGGCTATTGGGATCACGAGCAGCAACCCAAATCGATGGATGTGGCTGTTGTAAAGGTTGTGGTGAAGCAGTGGTTTTCGGGAACTGCCAAAACTCCCCCTTATGCTCATAATCGCCTTTCCATAGGTTTTTAATTGCAGGAATCATTTCGCGTAACCGCTGACCTGCACTCCATGCATCCATCCCCGGTACCATACGCTCATATTCAAATGAATATGCGCCTCGCGCTATGCCAATATCTAAACGACCATTGCAAATGATGTCTGCCATGGCAGCTTCACCAGCCAACTTTATCGGATGCCAAAACGGCGCAACTACGGTACCTGTGCCTAAGCGAACATTTTGAGTCTTGTTGGCAAGATCAACCAAATTAATAAATGGATTGGGTGCAATGGTAAAATTCATTGCATGATGTTCACCCATCCAAATCGCATGCATTCCGCCCCGATCAGCAATTTGGCAAAGCTCTATCATTTCATCATAAAGTTGCTTATGTGTTTCTTGATCAGAAACACGTTCCATGTGTACAAATAATGAAAAACGCATAGTTAAACTTCCTCTTTAACAATTTGACGAACCGTTCCAGTGGTTTGATTCCCGTAATAAACACCATAAGTTTTAAGATGATTTTCTTTGCGATAGCGCATTAACATACTTTCCAAAGCACTATCGACAAAAGTGAGTTGCTCAAGGTCATTTAAATCCACAAATTGACCTTTGTGGGCTTCAGGAATGGGGGTATTACATAAAAAAGCAATATATTGTTGTTGTGTGGTGATATCGTCGTAGACAGAATAAATAAAGCTTGGCGAAGCTTCAGGCTGGTAAACCGCAAAGATTTTCTCCAGCGTTTTTTCTGCACCGTCTTTATCTACAAGCAAATGTGGCAATGTCCATTTTTGCTGCGAGGTTTGCTCAAGCAAGATTTGGTTTTCATGACCGATTAATGCCATCATCATAACCTTCATGCCAGAGATCACATCCGTTGAAGATTTAGCGGGGGTAAAATAAGCACCACGGTAATACCCCAGTCCGGCAAAACCTGTTGAAGTAAAACCTTCTACCTTACCGATCAATACAGCATGATCTCCTGCATCAACAACTTGGTAAGTGGTACAGTCAAACCATGCACTCACTTGGTCAATAATCGGATTTTGGCAATCGCTTTTGCGCCAATCCAAATTTGCAAAACGATCATCACTTGGTCGAGCAAAAGTATTGGAAATATCCTTTTGTTCTTCTGCCAAAATATTGATGGCAAAATGTGTTGCCTGTGCAAAATAATCATAATTGCTCGATGTCTTAGCAATGCTAACCAAAAGCAAAGCTGGGTCCAAAGACACCGAAGCAAAAGAGTTCGCTGTAAAACCTAATGGTGTTCCATCGTCCTTACAGGTGGTCACTATGGTCACGCCTGTCATAAATGACCCAAAAGCATCACGTAGTTCCCGTATTTTATTTATTGTATCCATTTCACTCATTGCTATATTCCTTTATCAAGCAATTTAGACGCTGGTTTCCAACCATGCTTGCATTGCATTATTCACTTTATCTGGTGCAGTTAAATTCACCATATGTCTTTCATTTTCAATCACAATAGCCTTGGCATTTTGAGCTTGGCTGGCCATCTGTATTGCCATTTCTGCTGTAGAGTTAGGATCACCAGTCCCCGTGAGAATCAAAGCTGGACAGGTGATTTTTGACCAGTCATTGGCATAAATTGAATCACCTCGAGCAAAGGCGGAATAAGCAGTTGCATAGCCTGACAGATCTACTTGCTGTAACCACGATTTCACTTTTAATGCAGCTTGGCGCTCTGCCTCACTGTCACCAAACCAACGTTGTAGTGGTGTTTCTATATCAAGCTGACCTGCTTTTATCGCTTCAGCGCGGTAAAGCACTGCATTCTTGGCTTTTTCTGAACGTTTATAAACACCATTCAATACCGCCATACGTTTCACCAGATTTGGACAAGTTGCACTTACACCTGTTGTAATCAGTGAACCCATTGAATGCCCAGCCAAATTGACAGCACCAATATCCAGTTTTGTCAGAAACTCAATCATCCAATCCACAAAGGCTTGTAACGATGCATCATGGGCTAACTTTGTACTTTTCCCATGCCCGGGCATATCCACTGAGATCACGCGATAAGCTTTTGAGAAGAACTCAATTTGCGGATACCATGCCTCGGCTTGCATTCCAACACCATGAATCAGAACTAAAGGTTCTCCTTGACCCTGCTCAAAATAGTGAGCAAGGCGATTATTTGACAGCTGCAGGGTTTTTGAGATCATGACCTAACTCTTCCAAATCTTGATAACGATCCCCAATACGATGATGTGGACGACCACCTGTTGCAGCACCAATCACAATGACTAACTCATCAGCAGCTGGCGCATCTGGAATAGCAAACTGTAAGGTTAAATAATGAGAACGGCGCCCTTCATCATTTTTATCCATCATTGGAATTAAAATCGGTGCATTTGCAGGGCCACGGGTGTTGTTAAATGCAAGATATGATTTTGCCCCGACCGCACTACGGTAAGTATTTCCAAAATGTAGGGTATGAATTAGGGCTGATGCATGTTCAATCTCACCGTTCAAACCCACCACTGCACTCTTACCAAATGCTTGTACTGCTTCACCAGAACCGACTTCATCCAAAATAAGCTTGGTTAAATGCTCACTCAGTACTGGTGCAATACGACGAATTTCTGGGGAAAGATTTTCAACATAACCTTGCCCTGCCCACGGGTTTTGAATCACAGCTGCTGCTGCAACCATTTTTAAGGGTATAGGTGCATCCTTAGCACCATCGATATATGTGGTTTCGACATGAAGCACCGTTTTACGTATCAGATTCATTGTTTTTCCTTGCTGGTTAATTAATTTTGCAGTCCGTATTATGGTATACCATAATATATAATGCAAAAAATGCAATAGTTTGCTATGCTATTTTTTAAGCAAGGAACTTGTAACAAAATTGTGTATTCGCAAAATCAGGAATGATTAAACCTCTATGAATCTTAAAATTGAAAATCCACCCGTGACCTTGCGTGAGCTATGTTTAGACAAAGTTCGCAATGCCATCATTACTGGCTATTTTCCTTCTGGAAAAAGACTGGTTGAAAGAAGCTTATGTGAAGAACTGGGTGTGAGTCGCTCTGTTGTACGGGAGGTCATTCGTTATTTAGAAGCTGAAGGCTTGGTTGAGATTTTGCCAAATAAAGGGCCAATTGTTTCTTTGCTGAACTGGGAAATTGCATCACAAATTTATGAAATTCGACTATTACTTGAACAGAGTGCAGTTGCAGATTGCACTCGAAATCTCACCCCGCAAACCACCGAAACTTTAAAAGCTTTAGTGATAGAGCTTGAACACGCTTTTGCTATAGACGACATTAATTTGATTATTTCAGTCTCATCAAAACTCTATGAAACGATTTTTACCACAGCAAAACATCATATCGCCTTGGAAGTGGTACAACGCTTAAATGGTCGTATTAGTCGACTTCGCGCAATGACAATGAATTCAACTAAACGCGAAGTTTCAGGTTTTCAACGAATCAAAAATATATGCGAAGCAATTTATTTAGACCAAGATGCTGAAAAAGCCAAACAAGCTGTTGCTGCCCATATTGCTGAAGCTGCTTCGATTGCAAAGAATATTTTAAATACATAAAGGTTTAAGAAATTAAAGGATTAAAGCCATGTCTGCATACTGGATTGCGCACGTTACCATTCATAATTTAGAACAATATAAACAATACATGGCTTTAGCCCCCTTAGCGTTTGAAAAATATAATGCAAAATTTCTTGCGAGAGGTGGAAATTCTATTTGCATGGAAGGAAAATCTTATGAACGTCATGTCATTATTGAATTTGCTGATTTAGAAACAGCACAAGCTTGTTATCATTCAGAAGAATACGCTAAAGCAAGGCTTGCTCGTCAAGATTGTGCCGATGTCATGATTAGTATTGTGGAAAGCTTAAAATCGCTGGATTTATAAAGGTCAAAAATGTGTTTATTAGAACTGATAAAATTCCTAGGTCATAGCAGTGTCTATGCTGAATTTAACGACTTCTTGACTCAGCATGATGTAAACAACCGACCAAAAATCGGTCGCGCATTAGACACCATTATTCCAATCCACGGACAAGGGCTTTCGATGTCTTTTGATATTGATGCCGGAGCAAGCGGAATCACACCCAAAAGTGAGGGAACCTTTATATTTAGCCAGCTTGAAATACGACTATTTGGAGATGAAAAGAAAAACGGGCTTTATTCAGGCTTACTCCCCTATGAGCTCAAAGCAAATGACAGCAGAGAAGTTATTGAAAAGAAGCTTGGCACACCAAAACGCAAAATGCCAGAAGTTGACAATTACTATATAGATGGCGTTGTCTGGACAGTCGCTTTTGACGGAGATCATTTAGAGTTCTTGCAGCTAGGCATCCCAAGCAATGGGAAGCGAAAATATGGACTATGCCCTTAATTGTATTAGTTTCGGCTTGATCTGACATAGCCCCTGAAAAAAGAAAGCCACCATCTTTAATCAAGATTTAAAACCTTGCTCAAAATAGGTAACTTTCTATTTTTCAAAATTAATAACTAACCAAGTCTGAATAGTGCCCCTTTATCTCATTAAGCGTTTTAATTTCATAAGGTAAACCCACATAGTTTTCAGCCAATGTAGTTAAACCCGCATGTGAGTCTAAAATATAACTCAATTCAGCCTGCTTAATTTTATGATCAAACTCACTTTCCGTTTCAAAACGATGCAATAAATGCGTCATCCACCATGAAAAACGTTCTGCTTTCCACACACGTTTTAAGCATTTTTCAGAATATTCCTCGATGCCTTGTTCTGAACCATTGAGATAAAATTCAATAAAGGCATTTGACAAATAAGCGATATCAGATGCAGCTAAATTTAAACCTTTTGCTCCTGTTGGCGGAACGATATGCGCCGCATCACCAGCTAGAAATAGTTTGCCAAATCGCATCGGCTCAGTCACAAAACTGCGTAAAGGTGCGATACTTTTTTCAATTGAAGTGCCTGTAACTAAATTTTTACGACTTTCTTCATCAAGGCGATTTTTTAATTCATCCCAAAATCGTTCGTCAGACCATTCATCAACATGATCTGTCACAGGAACTTGCAAATAATATCGGCTACGGGTTTTTGAACGCATACTACATAAAGCAAAACCACGCTCTGACTGCACATAGATCAACTCATCTGAAACAGGTGGAACATCTGCAAGTACCCCCAACCAACCGAATGGATAAATCTTTTCAAAAGTTTTGATTTTATCTTGTGGCACACTTGCACGACAGATCCCATGATAGCCATCACAGCCTGCAATAAAATCACATCTAAGCTGGTAGGATTGACCATTTTGCTGAAAGCTAACATACGGGTTTTGCTCAAAATCATGAATTTGCACATGCTCAGCTTCATAGTAAGTGCATAAACCTGCCGCTTCACGTGCATGCATTAAATCTTTTGTGACTTCCGTTTGTCCATAAACCGTAACTTGTTTACCCTGAGTTAACTCAGATAAATCCACACGATGTTTCAAGCCATTGGTTAAAATTTCAATACCATCATGCGCTAAGCCAAACTTCTTGAGATTTTCATCCACACCCGCTTGCTTCAATAAATCAACCGATACTTGTTCAAGTATCCCTGCTCGAATACGTGCAGCTACATATTCAGCACTACGTTGCTCAATGAGCACATGCGAGATACCCGCTTTAAACAACAGCTGTCCAAGCAATAGACCGGCTGGGCCTGAACCAATAATCGCAACTTGTGTGGTTAAATTTTCCATAACATTTTCTCCATATCCTGACCATTAAATTAATTTTTTTGATCTATTTTTGATATGGTGAAAACTGGATAATCACCGTATAGTGGCAATAATGACCGTATATCGGCCATAAAATCATAATCGGGAAGGGATGAACGATGAGATACGATTTAATTGAGAACGAAGTTTCAGGTGAAACCATTAAGCAAGATGATTACATCGCTGGACTGGCCAAAGGACTAAGTTTACTTGAAGCCTTTGGGGTTGATCGCCAAAAACTCAATTCGACCCAAATTGCAGAACGCACTGGATTGAGCCGTACAGCGGCACGAAGATATTTACGAACTTTAAAATATTTAGGTTATTTAGAAACTGATGACCACTATTTTTGGTTAACTCACAAAGTATTACGCTTATCGAGCTCCTATTTAAGTTCTGCACATTTGCCTAAAGTTGTGCAACCTATTCTCAATCTGTTAAGCGCACAAACCAGTCTAACTTTTTCACTGGTAGTTTTAGATGAACATGAAGTCGTTCCGATTGCCCGAAGCTACTTACCTCAACACGATAATTTGCGCTTAAGCCCTTATGGGATGCATTTGGGCAATCGTTTGCCTGCACATGCAACTTCAACAGGCAAGGTTTTATTGGCAGCATTAAATTTAGAAGAACAAAAACACTGGGTAAATAACTATAGTTTGAAACGCCTCACCGCTTATACCATTCAAGATGAAGCTCAGTTTTACCAAGTATTGGCAGAAATTCAAAAACAAGATTATTGTTTATCAAAAGAACAACATGAATTAGGGGTTATTGCCATTGCAGTCCCCGTATTAAATGCACAAGGCAAAGCAGTCGCTGCATTAAACTGTATTGCACAAACATATCGGGTCACTGAAGAACAACTGATTCAGCAGGTCTTACCATTACTAAGAAATACAGCTTATGAATTGAGAAGTATGGTTTAAAATTATTCCAAAAACTTTTTTATGAATACCGAAATTACTAAATACCTTTTTTATTTTAGAAATAGCTGGCTTTTATGTAAAAAGGCAGCAGATTAGGGAACAATGGTTCAATTCGACCTATTCTACCAAAATCATTCACCGTATTATTATCATATTTATTTTCTGAAACTTGAGTTAATTCAAAAATATTCATTACTGTTTATAGTGGTAACTGCTCCCGATAAAGGATGAATCTTCACACATGCTAAGTTTTACACATTCAATTGAGCTGTCTAAAGCACTTTTTGAAAATCTCCATGTGGATTTTTTAAAGTGGGGTGAATTTTATAAGTATGTTGTGGATTAAGATTCAATTTACGCAATGGTTCTTTAGGTGCTTGAGTTTTAGGAACAATATTTTAAAATGCTTTTAGTATAGTACCCGTACATCCTATAGTTATGAGTAGCGCTATTGTTAAAACGGCTACCACACCAATTTTTAGTAGTTTGCGCATATTTATAGTCTTACTCTTTTGACCAATATACTCATCATTCGCTTTATCATAGTGCACTGAGGGTGTTCTTAGGCGGATTCATCTAAGCTTGATAGTGCCTATAAACTCACATCATCAAGCCTCAAGCATTCATAATTGAAAAAACACCCGAAGGTGCTTTTTAAAAATCAGATACTATTTAATCGCCTGCGCATAACGGTCACTAACTTTCTGCCAATTCACAACTGACCAAAATGCTTTGGTATAGTCAGCTCTGCGATTTTGATATTTTAAATAATACGCATGTTCCCAAACATCCAAACCAAGTAAAGGCTTGCCTTTGACTTCAGCAATATCCATTAGTGGATTATCTTGATTTGGGGTAGAGCTTACATCCAGCTTACCTTCTGGTGTCACAATCAACCAAGCCCAGCCTGAGCCAAAACGTCCTGTGGCAGCTTCATTAAATTTTTTCTGGAAATTTTCAAATGAGCCAAAGTCATTATTAATTTGTTTTAACAATGCTACTGAAGGTTTTCCTGATTTGGATACGGGGGTTAAGCTTTCCCAGAAAAAAGCATGGTTGAAATGTCCACCACCATTGTTGCGAACTGCTGCGTTATACTTTGAAATTTGAGCTTGGATGGCTTCAATATTTAATTTATCTAAAGCAGGATAGTTCTTAATTTGTGCATTTAAATTATCAACATAAGCTTTATGGTGCTTGCCGAAATGGATCTCCATGGTTGTTTGATCAATTGCCGGCTCTAGTGCATTAACACTATAAGGTAATGGTGCTTGCTTGAATTCAGCGTTCGCAGAAAAACTCAGCCCTGCGATTACCGCAACGACTAAGGTTTTTAAACTTTTATTCATCAGACTTCCACTTAAATGATAATACAAATCATTTACACGCTATAGGTATTCGCTCTTATTGTCAAATCTTAATAACCTTCTTATTCAGATATGTATAAAAATCAGAACATAAAAAACACCTGAAGAAAGCTTTTTATTTGAAAGTATTTTCACCAATGTTAAAGTAATGTTTACGCAAAGATTTAGTTTATAAAAGCCTAAAATTCGAGCTTGAATCAAGAAAAATTAAACATATATAAAACTTATTAAATTTATCTCATGAATTAGTAGAAAACTCCCTTCTAATCGCCTTTTTAAACTATACTCAGAGGCCTACAACATTCTATATTTTTATCTAAGCTTCAATAATCTTTATCTGGCCTAATCTATATTATCAGATTTTATTTTACTCGTTGCCTAGAGTATTAAAATAAATAGTTTAATTCTCACCATGAAATTGAAAAAATTTTTTGATTAACGACATGTGTGATCTTAACGCTATAACCTGCACTTTTAAATTCTTTTGTCAAAGCATCAATTTCAGATAAACTAATACCACTTGCAATATATTCATTAGCAAATTTTTCTCCACGACCAGCATTGGCTATAATATTATTGATCAAGCTACTTTTAAGTTGATATAGAGAATCATCCTGAGATGAATCTGAGATTTTCTTTGCCTCATAGGCCGGAATTATGATCATAACTTTATCTCATCTAATCAAATACAATCTATATCCAGATGACATCAAGAAGAATTTATGAGTGCCAAATAAATACTTATAAAATATTATATATTAGAAAAAAATACCCATGCTTTGGGGAAAGATGGGTATATAAACTTAACAAAGCGTTTTTCTTAACTTTAATAATATAGACTAAACAAAATTATTTCAATTTTATTTAAATTTAAATACATGTTTTAGAAACCATTTCTGATTAAAGTACATAAAAAATTTACTTATGAGCGTATTGAGAGGTTAAATTTCAATAAATTTGTTCATAAATAAAGAGCGGTTTAGTTTGTTAAATATTTATTAGCTAAATATCCAATAAAAATTAGATAAATCCAAATCCTAAAAATTCCTGTTTTTATTTAGTGCATTAAATTACATGATTTATTTACATTTTTTAATATTAAACTTATATCTATTATTTTAAAAAACTCATATTTTACTCGATTAAACAAAAAAATATAAATTAATTTAATTATCTCTTAAAATAATTTACTAATCCAACAATCTGGGAATATCTTCAATTTTAAAATCAGCATCATATTTTCTTTTAATAAGGTAAACCAACTCATCAAACATGTTCTGATAATTCTCTGCCCTATTCTGAGCACTTATAACATGTTGTGTGGAGTCAATAACGATCGCAAGTAATTGCTCATTCTCAGAACAAAGGCTGCTTATTTCTTTTTCTGCTTTTTCCAAAGCTTTGATGAGTTGCTCTTTATTCATTTTTTCAACACTCAAATTTTATAACGTAGATAATTTTTTTAAATTTTACCTCACATTTCAAGAGCTTTTATTTGCTAAATATTTAATAAATAAAATTTATAACAAAAAAATCCTCCTCTAGATAGAGATAAATATATTTTTATTTATTCAATCATTTTTAATTATAAAAATTTTTAATTCAAGGTTTTAAAAACTATGAATTTTAATAAAATAATTTAATTCTTTTGAATACTAGATTTCCCTCATAGATCCAATAAATTTTCATTACGCAAGTTAGAAGCTCATTTCTTTAGAGTATTTTTCTTGATAAATCCAACTAATCTAGCTTAGGTCAAAATGAGTGATGAATGTCTGATGGCTAATATTATCAAAACATATCCTGATCTAATTATTTTAATAGATGATGCTTATTGAACATTTGCAGATAACTTTAAATCTTTGTTTGCAGTTTGCCCTGACAATACCATCTTGATTTATTCTTTCACTAAATATTTTAGTGCAAATGGATAGAGACTTGGAGTCATTGCCTCGAATAATCATAATATTTTAGATAAGAATGTGCGGTACTATCTACTAAGCACAAAAATGAACTAGAACTATATTACTCATCCCTCACCACAGATCCATCTATTATGAAGTTTATCGACTGCCTTCTTGCCGATAGACGAAAATGTTGCATTAAATTACACGGCTGAATTATCCACACCTCAACAAGTTCAAATGGTTCTCTTTGCCTTATTTAATATGATAGAAGCTCCAAAGCTATAAAAAGCAGTGAAATCGCTAGTTCGAGAACGTGATGCGGCCCTTTATAGACTCCTTGGCGTTCAAACTCCACAAGCTCCGAATGCAGTTGATTACTCTACCTTGGTCAATTTAGAAAATACCTCACAAAAACTAAATGGTGATGCATTTGCTGATTGGCTGAGGAAAAATAAGATTCCAACAGAATTACTCTTCCGAGTTGCTGATGAAACAGGTGTAGTACTCCTTCTGGGTTCAGTTTTTGGTGTTTAATATCCTTCTGCCGATGTCTCGCTAGCCAATTTAAATGAATTCCAATATGCAGTAATCAGAGCTTCATTACGAAAATTTGCTGAAGAAGCCTATCAGGAATATAAAAAAGTCAGCAATAAGAATAAATAAGTATTGATAGCTTAATGATTTTTTTTAAAAGAAAAAGATCGCATTAATACGATCTTTTTTTTTATGAATGAATAGCCAAGTTAAACTCTTTTACCTGTAGCTATCAAATCTCATAACAGTATTCAAACAGTCTTAATTTTGCACTTTACATTTTATTGCTTGTGCTGGAGTAATATTGGTTGCTGAAACTAATTGAGTTGAATCAAAACCTTCTGTTTCCTCTATAAATAAATGATAGTCTTTAATTTGAATCGTTGCCTGTCCTTCATATTGGCAATACCCTTTTTTAATATTGTTTGGTAATTTAAACGTCTTTTTTGCGACATCAAAGTTGCTAAAGCAAAACCATACATCTCGGGTATCACCTTTTGGACGTGGAATGAGTGTAGCTGATGTTTTGTTGGGTTCAAAGCAAATATCATCGCCCATATAATCCAAATATTCAGGGTCTAAATTACGTGAAAATTTTCCAGTTAAAGTGGCTAGTCCCTGATAATTTTTAAAACCAGACTCGGTGTTTTTGTATTTGAAGCTTTGTGCTTGTACAAATACTGGCAATATCCCTAAGGCGATCACTAAAATTTTTTTCATCATCTTCCTAATCTACATTTTATAAAGTACTAAATTTTCAGTAATCTTACCCAATCTCAACAAATAAAAAAACTACTTAGACATCTATTACAACTACCTTTTACTCAACAATTTGACTTGTTCAATTTGTTGCGTGGTTACTATGAATTTTAGACAATCGTCAGTAAAAATATATAGAAAATAGATTTTAAATTAGACTCATATTGAACTGACCCCATAAGTTGAGCACAACTCATGGGGTATTTTTATGTTAAGACACTAGTCTTGTGAGTCAGGATACAAAGGACGATTTCCGGGACTAATTCGGTTGATATGCAAAAAGGTCATATGACGTTCGTACTTATCCAGAATGTCATTTATTACCTGCTCTTTGGTGTATCCAACCAAGTCATTGTCCTGTGAACCTTCGTACAAGAAGGTTTCTAAACGATAATAATATTGCATACCGCGTTTACCCCGTTCACTAAAAGTCGGCGCAATATAACGCACAGGCCAGATCTGATAAACGAAATTAAACTCTTCTTCGATGTAGATGGTTAAATCAAGATGATACAGCGTATCACTATCTTCAACCTCTCCCTGCATTACTTCGATATTCATCCCACGTTTAACCAACTCATCCGCAACCGTCTGAACTGCAGGTTTACACACACTATCGAGCATACTTAGTGTTTCGCTGCTGCCAGGATGATACATGACGCGAGACAAACGTTGCTTCCAATTTAGAATATCAACATTACCTACAACAGGCGCTGCATTTGGGCTACGACTCGCTTTACGATAATCCTCTAAGCGCAAGGATTTATACAAACCTGCCATCACTAACAACATGACAAAACTGAAGGGTAATCCCATGATGACCGTTGCACTTTGCAAGGCGGTAATTCCATTAGCCATCAGCATGGCTATAGTCAGTAAGCCGATTGCAGTAGCCCAGAAGATACGCAACCAACGAGGTGCATCATTATCAACATTTGAGAATTTGGTCGTGAAGTTCCCAAGAACCAAAGCTCCTGAATCTGCCGAAGTGACATAGAATAGTAAACCGGTAATTGTGGCAATACCCGCAATAAAGGCAAAGCCTGGATACTGAGCAAGTAAATCATAGAAGCCATGTGCGGGATTGGTCAATACGGTTTGTGCCAATGTGGTATTACCATCAAAGATCACGCTATGTAAGGCACTATTACCGAAAATAGACAACCATGTGATGGTGAACAATAGCGGAATGATCAAAGTACCGCAGACGAATTCACGGATCGTACGGCCACGAGAAATCCTCGCCAGAAATAAGCCTACAAATGGAGACCATGCTACCCACCATGCCCAGAAGAACAAGGTCCAGCTATTCATCCAGTCTTTTGGTCGATCAAAGGCAAAACTTTCCAAAGCTAAACTTGGGAAGCGACTAATATAATCACCAAAGTTTTGTACCAGCGCATTCAGCAGAAATTCAGTATTTCCGAGGAACAATACGAACAGCATCAAGCCAATTGCAGCATAGATATTAATTTCTGACAGGACCTTGATGCCTTTATTTACCCCAGCAGTCACCGAAATAATGGTCACAATCACAGCGACTAAAATCAGGGCAACCTGAACCCAGAGATTTTCTGGGATATCAAACAGCACATGTAGACCATAATTGATCTGAACTACTGCAATACCGCAGGTAGTAGCAATACCAAAGATTGTGCCGATCACGGCAGCAATATCCACAGTATGCCCAATAGGACCAT
The DNA here is from genome assembly GCF_058242925.1 of Acinetobacter sp. LipI_19. Taxonomy (NCBI): domain Bacteria; kingdom Pseudomonadati; phylum Pseudomonadota; class Gammaproteobacteria; order Moraxellales; family Moraxellaceae; genus Acinetobacter; species Acinetobacter sp. LipI_19. The sequence continues at coordinate 332,573 of NZ_JBZAYK010000001.1, read as the reverse complement.
CAATTTTTTTACCAAAGATTGGATATAGTGCAGAACGAATGGTTAATGGCAAATTATAGCGGTAACTAAAATATCCCAATGCCATCCCCACCAAAGCATACATCCCCCACCCTGTTAAACCATAGTGGAATAATGTCCAGACCATGCCCTGACGTGCAGCTTCATAAGTCTGTCCTTCACCTATGGGTGGATTCATATAGTGTGATAACGGCTCCGCAACCGAGAAGAACATTAAGTCTGTCCCAATCCCCGCAGCGAACAACATCGCTGACCAACTCAGTAAACTAAACTCAGGTTTCGAGTGTTTAGGACCAAGTTTGATATCGCCATAACGTGAAAAGGCAATAAAAATCACAAAGATTAAATACAATGTTGCAGCTAATAAATAATACCAACTGAATTTATCACTGACCCAAGCCAATACCACATTCAATAAATGATTGGCAAAGTCATTAAATAAAATCGTAACAAGTGCAAATGTTAAAATAAGTAGAGCTGAAACATAAAAGACCACACGATTCAAATGATCTTTATTCGCTAATGTAGCATCATCAACCGCTCTTGGATTATCTGTCGCCATACAATCCTCAGGAAGTTAGAGAAGAAAAAGAAGATATTCATCTACGTCTTTCCATCGCTAAATCAATGAAAATAAATATTTGAATAGAAAATGAAAAACAAAAGTTATTTACCCAATTAAAATGTTTCAGATTTTTTCAGTTATGTGATGACTGAGTTAATGTCTTTATCACTTGCATTGCTATAGGACTAAATTGGTCCTCTTTAAGTGTATTGGCTGAGCCAAACATATACAGCACAATAATGATAGAGGACGATATACCAGAACAGCGCGTTAGAGTCGAAACTTCCTACCAACACCTGTCAAATGCATACTATGCTAATCGCCACAGACCAAAAAATTAGTAAACAAATTGGTGATACACTTTCATTACTTCCCCTTTTAAGGAAAGATTTGCGAGCTGAGTATAACAGAACCTACAAATTCAAAAATAATACGAAACAAATCACAACACCCCATTTACATAAGGATTGAAAGATTAAAAGGAAAAATGAGACCGAGTCACCGGAGATTTTTGCTATTGTTCTAAGATAAATCACAATATTGCTAAAATCGGCATTCAATCACCAGATAAAATTCGGGCGAAAAAAGCGTAGACCAAGCATAGCATCACTTATGATCAGAATACTTCCCCCCAAAATAAAACAGATATTCCCTAAAAAGGGAACTGCCAGCTCAAATTTGAGCTAATACATATAAATCTTTCCCTCTTTTTACATCCCACTTCAATATCGAAGTCAAAGGGTAAAATCCGTAAAGCCTCATGTCGATATTTAATGAAAAATTCGACACGTATATATATAGATATGTTGATAAATCTTATAAAAATCGGCATAAGATATTAAATGTGTTGATGACATCAGCATAATGCAATTTGAATAAGGCAGCTATTTTTAAAGCAATTGCAATACATCCACTTAAACCTTAGCCACTTTCGCCTTCAAACTTTTTAAAACTATATTTTGACTCTTTTATATCTTGGTATTGACTCGCCTTATGTGTTAATTCAAAAACAAGATAAAGTTAGAAATTTTCTTTCCAATAAAAAATCTATCATTGAATAAACAAAATAAAGGATCAAAAAATGAAAAAATTCCTACTTCTCTTCCTCTTAATTAGTGGTGAAACTTGGGCTGAGTTGCCAAAATCCAAATCATTATGTCAAATCCAAGCTCAACAATTAAAATTTGCTCGTTTAGTTGCTCTTAGTAGTCTTTGTGATAAAGATGAAAATTCAACTTACGGAAAAAGCTTAAGTGCTTTGTTTTTAAAAAATCAAAAGAAATGTAAAGTTTCCCGTGAACAGATTGAGCCTAAAGATGAACAGGTAATGAATGCTTATGATGAACTCATTGGTTTACCTATAGAACAGCAAAAAATACGATGCAGAACGGCAGATAAACAAATCAAAGCCCATTTCTGAAAACTTACGACTTATTCGGTAAAACTATTTCAGCATAGTGAATTATAAAACTGCTTTGGCTAAGATATAGATGTTGAAAGTAAGATTTCAAGTCACCTGTATTGTGGTAATTTTACGGAAATCCGAATTATTGGCATTCTTGTATACTCTTATCCCGACTATTGAAATTCATAATTGAATTTTTTTTACTTAGACAGAAGTAATTTATAAATTCATATTGTCTAAAGGATTTTCCTTTTTTTAACTCAATACGGATCTGAGTCTCTAAATAATTTGACATAAGCATATCTTTTGAAAAGCAAAAAATATACTTACTATCTTTATTAGACAAATTTTCTAAACTTTGTGCATATATTTTGTTTGATAATTCATCATTGAAACTTCCACTTTCATTTTTAAATGATGTGTCAAACATTGAAAATTCATTAGAATCATAAATTTCTTGGGGTTTTAATGAACAAATGCTCTTATCTTCTAATATTTCATATTGGAAATCAGCTACACGTTTCTCTTTACAACCAATTAATATTATTGATATAAAAAAAACACTTAATATATTAATATTTTTCATGAGATGATAATTCAGTAAATTAAAAAAATTAAAGAAACTAGTGGAATCGGAGTAGAATTAGAAACCAATGTATATCCTGAAGGATTACTTATAATCGGTTGCATTACCTGTCTTATATATTGTGAATTATCAGCTTTATGATTTCGCCAAGCTAAACTGAAATTAATCTGATTATATCCTTCAATTAATCCAAAATAATCAGCTACAATATTAGCCTGTTGCTCAGGATTCAATTTTTTAAAATCCGTATCTTTATTTAATTCATAATTATATGGGTCATAGACAGAATCAGGTAAAGTCCGCTCTAATGTTTGTAGCACTACTCCTCTGCCCATTACATTGATATTAAAGCATAAGAAAGAAACAATACAAAATTTGATCACCCTAGCTCGAAACTTCCTCCATTAACAAAATGATTCCTATACGAAATAGCAGGTATTTTCAGTACCAAGCTAGAATCATCCATTAAACAAAAACTACCCGAAAGTAGTTTTTGTTATCCTAAAAAATCATATTAGCTCGATTCCGAATCCTTATTCCCAAGCTTTGCATTTCATATTTTAATCACAAAAAAAAATCTTATGGAAGATTGAGTCTACGGCAATCTTCATAAATAATTTTGCATTGACTCTCAGGAAAGCCATCATAACTACATGCCTCTAAAACTTTTTTCCGCCCCAAAGCTTTTCTACTACCAGGAACCAACATAGGAACAACATCACTTACTTCTCCTGCTGTTGTTCTAGCTTTATATAATTTATTTGTCCCAACCGCTTGCCCTACAGTCGCACAATGATTGTCATCATAAGTGAACCAAATTCTACAATCAGTCCCACCTTTTTTTTCACAATCTTGCAATGCTTTTTCTTCCAACTTTCCACGGAAAATCTTCGCAGTAGCAAAACCAATAACGCCATTTGTACTCGAAGCTACGTAGCCTTCTGTACTTGGTGTACGTGAGCTTGAACCTGAATACCCCCCATTACCACCACCGGGAATAGGCGCACAGCCTTGTACACCTTGACCACCGACAGGATAATACCCCGGAGGACAATTCCCCTCAGCATGTGCAGCACCAGAAATAATAATTGAAAATAGAGCCACACAAATTAATGATATAAAATATTGAATGCTCTGCGATCTATTGTATTTAGTCATAATTGTTTCATCCGTGTTTGTAATTTAATAGGTGAAATATTTATTTGATCTAAATCTTAAAATAATTCTTAGCTAAAAACCACCTTAGGGTGGTTTGGTTTATCATGTCTTTTATTGAATTAAATGTGTGTCGCAATGAAAACCCACTCGGGTGAGTGGGTTTTTGAGTTTTAATCGGCTTGTTGCACAAAGTCTTGAAAGTTAGAGTTTTCCTAAGTGACATAAATTTAAGTCACAACTCTAGTATATGGACGACCTAATTTAGTAAATTTATTGAGCACTGCTACGCGTGCGTGAATCTCATTCACTTGGCTTTGGAAGTTCCCAGCAGTCAGTTTATCTCCTAATAGTTTGATACAGTGCATCTTAGTTTCCACTAAACTTCTTCGATGATAGCCTATCCAATTTTTCCATATCGTCCTGCCCAAATGCTTAATCGTTCATTTCTTTCTAGTGAATGAGTTTTTATATCTTTCCACAGCTTCGCATTCTTTCTTGGTGGAATAACGACATGAGCTTTTCTAGATGCAATCAATTGACAGCAAATCTCATTGTCATAAGCACCATCGGCATAGATTGAGTCTATTTGTTCTTCTTGTAGAATTTGATGAAGTAAATCACCGAGTACCTGTGAATCATTGAGATTGTTTGTTGTGAGCTAAACTGCATGTATTTGCAGGGTTTTGGCATCTATCTCTATGTGTAATTGACGTCATTGGCGACGATACTCGGGTTGGTGTTTCTTTCTTTTCCATCAACCTTCATCTAAAAACTTTAAACCAGCAGAATCCACAAGTAGATGTAATCCATTACTGCTTTTTTGATAGCAAATCGCAATATCAATATGCTTTTGTCTTCTGCAAAGAGTTGAGTAATCTGGTGCTGCCCAATCTAAACCACAAATTTGAATGAGGCTTTAAATAAATCCCGAGGTCATTCGTAAAGTTAAACGAAATAGAGATTTGATCATCAAACAGCATTGAATTGCTGTATCGGAGTAGGTTTGATTTCGTCCTTGTGTGCCTTTTAATGGCGCATACCATTGGGTAGTAGGATCAAACCAGATCGAGAGATTCGCTCGATTCACCAAAGCTTGGTTGTAATAAGACCAATTCGTTGTACGATAGGTTTTAGGTGCAGACTTATTCATTCGGAAATTATATTACTGAATCAGACCTTACCAACACCTTTGTGCAACAAAGCCGTATTAGGACATACTTATGACCAAATCAAGATCAGAAATTAATCAAAGAAGTAATGAGCGTCGTGGTATTCTGAGCAAAAGTTATAAGCTTCATGAAAGTACGGTTGAGCAAATCAAAGTACTTTCATAATCTACTGGAGAGTCTCAAGCAAAAATTATCACTGAAGCTGTCAAACTTTACGCTGAACAATTAAATAAGCCCGATTAATTCGCGCTTCTTAAATCTTCAATACAACTTTTCTCTTTTTCTTCCTTATTTCGTGTATCAACCGAGTTCTTAACGCAACTACAGTAATCGTAATACTTTTTCTTATCCAGCTCTTTGGGTGGGTCTATGCCCTGACATTCCGTTAGTACTGTCCCTAGTCTAGGAAATTCTTTACTCTTTTTATTTTCTGAAGGAATACTAGGTTTATATAGAATTATGAGTAGTGATGCTATTATTGCTAAGAAAAATAAATATTTCATACAACCAATAGCCTCCCTAATTCAAAATATTCATATCTATTTATAAAGTAAACCTTGATATTAAATTAAGGATTACTTAAGTCTAATCAATTGAAAATAAAATTAATATAGCAATTTAGATACCAGGCAAAGTAATTACTAAAGCTGATTTCCAATTGAGTTTTGCAGTATTTACGCAGATTTTTGATTGCTTATTATTCAATAAAATATTAGTTCAATTAGTGACAAAATAATAACTAAGGTAGTACCAACGCTTTATTTCAAGCTACTAACAAAATTATTTTGATCAACTTTTCATGTTAAAATGTCATGCATAAAATTAAAAATAACAAACTCTGCTACTGACTGCAAACCATTTGCAATACCTTGCACAACAGCTTACAAATGCGAATCAAACGATATGCAAAATGGATTCATGGTGATAAAAACAGGAAAGAGATGGCAAAACTAAATACGCGCACTTAATAAGTGGCTTTTTTATAACAAGAATTTGGTGGAGATGGCGGGAGTTTAATTAAAACCTTAACTCATTATATATATTAAATATTTATTGTCTAGGATATGCATTGTGTAACTTCTGTGTAACACACTACTTTGATAGTTAATGATTTTTTGTGACAGTTTATAACTTATTCTGAGTTAGGTTTCCGATTTCCGAATTGAACTCAGAATCTAGTTTTTATATTAACATTAATTCCTAATTTTCTATACTTTCCACAAAACTCGATTTTAAATACATGATACGCAATTTTTATTGTTGTTTTAGCTAAATTGTCATTACAGTTAAAGATTTTATACAGAAATTCCGAGAAAGTTTAAGTGAGTGTGTCTAGTTAAATTATTATAGTTTTGACTTTTTAATAGTTTTTTATTCCAAAATTATTCCTAAGAATAAAGCCCTCACTCAGAGGGCCATGCATCCCTCAATCTTTCCGCATCAGCTGCGTGTCCATCAGCTTTTTCTGCCACTGTTCGATATTCAGTAATGCAGTTTTCGAGTATGTCACTGTTGGTATTTGTGTACTCAATGATGGTTTCTTTGGTAGAGCTGGGCAAGCGACTGTTTGCAATCTTGAGCTGCTTTGACAAGCTGTCAGCGCTGGACTGAGCAAGATCAGCATCAGACTTAATTTGCTTAATTTTGGCATTGTAATTTTGCTCCGCTTTTAACTGTTGTTCAGACCATTGTTTCTCTTTAAGTACCGCTGAGGCTTTTGCTTGTTCCGCCAGTGCTTTGGCTTCAGCAACTTCTGTTTTGTATTTTGCATTCAATAACGTGTATTCACTTTTAAAATGATTTACTCGCCATGATTGAATGCCTATAACTGTTATGGCCAACAATAAAAAAACCGCCATTGCGATAATGACGGTTTCATAAAATTTAGCTAAGAATGCTTGCATCATTGTGCCCCCATACACTTGCTATAACGATCCTGCTGACGAGTCCAAACACCATAGCAACCATTAGATCGGATACTACAATCACGCTTGGCAACATATTTGTATTTCAGTAAAGATGAACATGCCTGTTTGTATTGCCCTGCTTTTAGATTTCTGAGCATTGATGAGCCATTCCAGTTTGCTTGACCATAGTTGTAAACAAAGTCTAGGTAAACATCATATTCAGTCTGAGTAAGTTTCACGCCATGCAACGACTTACGGAAAGCAACTTCATCTTTGGCGATATGAGCCTTTGCAATTTGAACAGCACGTTCTTTAGAAATTGGCTTATCAGTCATTTTGACTTTAGTACCATTTTCGTATGATGTGGACCCGATACCGATTGTTGCCACTTTAGCGCTATCTAAATATGGCTTTGATTTGTACCCCTCATAGCCAATTAAAGACGTAAAAAAAAGCGCTGATGCGCTTAATGTTGTTACTATGATTTTAGTCTTGTTTGACATCAATCTTCCCCTTGATTTGAAGTGATGCGATATAGGCCTTGTGCTCTAATTCATCACGCTTATCTTTCTTTCGAGCGAAATACCAGTTCATAATTAAGCCAGCTATTGCAATCAAAATACTGATCCAAAATGCTAAATCAATACTCCCAAGCCATGCAGTAATAGCACCAGCAGTACTACCACCATATGCTGCGGTTTTGCTTGCAGCGATAGCTACTGACGCGTCAATTGTTGCCTGTGTATCAGACATGTAACCCCCTATTTTGGCAATAAAAAAGCACCCGAAGGTGCTAAAACTGAATTGATTCTATTTGCTCAATACTTTCTGAGTCATAAATAAGTTGCCGAGCTATTCGGCTTCTTGAATGACAGTTTGAAACATGCTGAGCTAGCGCAATTCTCAAACCTCTCAATTGCTCTGCATCTAGCGAAACAATTGAATTGTCTTTCAATGTCCAGTCTACTGAGACACCTAAATCACTTGCCACAATTATTCGGGCCTGTGAAGAAACATCTGAATCAAAAGTAAAGTTTAAAAAAGAAAAACCGCCATATTCGGCGGTTTCTCTTTGAATTTTGATCTCCGACCATTTCTGGTCTTTAGCTTGATCTAATGACCGAGGATCAATCCACTGTTTCAAATCATAATCGAATACGTGATGAGTTGATGGTTGTTTGGGTATATGTGCCCACCACCCACGGTAATACATATTTGAGGATGGAGGATCTGAAACAGCCAAACAACCAAGCGGTTTATTTAGTGCAATGGTTTCTTTATTTGCATAAATCAACTGTAGCAGCTCACCTCTTTTTGAAATAATAGCTGTCATTTCTTCATTTCCGTCAGAATCATTTGTGGACTTTGAATGCTAAAAATACCTGTAGTGCTGTTTAAAGTAATACGTATCGCGCGAGTATTGCGATTTGCAAAACCTAATTTGAGAACGTACGTAGCTGGCCCACTAAAAATGTCTTCTATACCCGCATTCACCGCAAAAGTTCCAGTGAAATAAAATCCACCAGAACTCATTACATCAGTCGGAGGTGTTTCCTGCCGGGCGACTAAAGTTCCATTTCTGTAGATTGAAACAACTGCCCTAAGGTTTAACCTTTCAAAATATGAAAGAGAGCGACCATCAACTGCATAAGCAGTCAAGTATTCACTCCTAAAAGCAATACAAGAAGCATCAATTCGGCATTTTCCTCCTGATCGATTGATTGTAGCAGTTAATAAATTCCCGAATTTAGCCTCCCACTCTGCAAGTTGAGAATCATAATCGCTATATTGCGGACTATAAGCTCCCGAAACGACAATTTCACTTGTTGACTTGATTGATGTTGGAACAGTGACTGCTTCATCTTGTATCTTTAAAGTACCAACTGCTAAATCTTTGATTTTTCCTGCTGTCACGGCTAAATCTTCAATCTTTGCTGTTTTGACAGCCAAATCTTCTATATGTGAAGTCTTAACAGATTGGTAATCCATAAACACTGATTTCAAGTATGCGGCAACAGGAAATACCGTACCTGTGACTGGATCGGTAAAGGATGTGGTTCGAAATATAAATGGGTAGTACCCGACACTATCACCGCGTCCAATAGCCAATGAGTCAACATCAAAGATATACTGCCCCTCTACACCATCATTGGCGCCTCCCCACCCAATAACTTTGCCATTCACATCAATTTTAGTAAATTTTTGCGCATACAAACCATTGGTTGATTCAGTAACTTCTTGAATCGAAGCCGCATTGTCTCCAACTTTTGTCTGAAGCGTTTCAGTCAATTTAACATTGGCTGATACCGCATCTGCTGTCGCTTTAATCTGTTGCTGATATAAAGCATCATTTCCGCTAATCGTTGCAAGAACTTGGTCAGTACGAATCGATTGAGCTAAATCTCCCTCTATTCGTGCTGATTGTTCTGACCAAACACCTGCATAACTGCCAGAATTACCAATCAGATCAGATTCAGAGCCGATTAATGGCGGATTGATTTGAGCATAAACACCGTCGATCTTTGCCGTTTGTGCTGTAATCTTGCCGTTGTAATCAGCTTCAATATCAGATTTGACTTGCGTCAATTGCCCTGTTGATGCTTTGTCATCTAACTCTAATTCTAAGGCTTGAATCAACTCACCATTGGCTTTAGAGGTATCAACTGCAACTTTTGCAGAATCACGTACTGATGCTACAGCGGTATCATTATCTGCAATGTATGTATCAATTTTTTCAACAGTGGCTTTTTGGCCCTCGACACGTGCAATCACTTCTTGCTGCGCAAAGGCTTGAACGCCATTCACTTGTGCAACAGTGGTATCGATACGTTTACTGAGTGCTAAATCACCTTCAATCATTGCTGATTGCACTGACCATGTGCCCGCAAATCCTGTATTTGCCCCAATTAAATCAGATTCAGAACCGATCAGCGGTGGATTTAATTGTGCATAGACCCCATCTGTTTTTTCAGCCGTTAGTTTTAGATCATCTACAACCACTTTAATATCGGACTGAACCGCAACAAATCCATCATCTGATGATTTTTTCACAGTATCAATGACTTCTAATACACCTTTTTCACTATCATTGATTTTCTGCGTCAAACCATCTTCAGCCTGTTGAATTGCCTGTTGACGATCACGAATTTCCTCTGAAATCTGATCTTTCGTGTTCTGAATATCTTGCTTGATCGGTCCTATTTCAACATCAATGGTTTCAATATGGTCAATCTTAGTCTGTAAGTCTTTATGCAATTGGCTTTCAGTGATTTGCTCATTCAATAGTTCAAGTACATCTGAAGCATCTGCTGAAGTCACACCACTGACCCAACTTGACCAAGGACCAATATTTCCAATTCGATCAATCAAACGGGCACGATAATATTGTTTTAGGTTTGGTTGTAACCCTTGCAATGTATGCGTACTAGTCGGATAAGCAAATAATCCCAATTGAGCAATATTACTTACACCATCGGGTGAAACTTGAATCTCTGTATAAGCCGTATCCAGTGCACCAACCACAGGAAAGCCCCATTCAAGTTTGATACCAAATAAAATTCCCGTTGCATTAATAAAAGCCAAGGCAGGCGGTGTACCTTGTTTACCTTTCAATTCAGTCAAAATTGAATAAGTAGGCAAAGAAGCCACTTCAAATGCATTAATCGCTGTGACTTTTGCTTGATAATTTCCTGAATAAATCCCTTGAACTTCAACTGAGTTGTTACCCGTTATCGGCATCTTCATCCAAGAGCCATCATCTTTGCGCCATTCGACCAAATACTTAACTGCACTTGCTGCCTGTGGCCAAGAGATTAACATCGTGGCAATCGTTAATCCTTGTTGCACCATGTCATCTGTAGAAACTGATACAGATTCTACAGGTGACTGAATATTTGGATTAATGATTGTAATTGGACGATCATCAATAAATGTGCCTTGGTCAATCGCATCAAACTTTGCTGGATTGTATTGCAAACCAGTTATTGTAAATTGATGTGTATCATCACGGCTGATTGATACCACTCTAAACTTCATTGTTGCCAAGTCTTGAGCATCAACAATCCACACGTTCTGCGCTGCTACAGAATCGAATGCAGCCACAACGGTAATTACTCTGCCATTTTTTGACTGAACAATTCGCGCCTGCGCCTTGCCATCTTCACCATTTACCACTAAGCGATCACCAGCGCGACATACAACATCATCACGATCCACAGTAATGCTTTTTAAATCCGCACTTACTGAAGAAATACGCCCACCATTGGCACGACCTGCAAAGATTGGATCGGCAATTTCAATCACTTTGCCTGGCCGCGGAATAAAACCATCTAGGCCGACTTTAAAAGTCACAGTTCGAGTTTCAAATTGTTCGGTTTTTAATGCCCAATTTCCAGCACGTTGTGCCTGACCCACGGAAGTACAACCATAGGCAGAAATATCTAAGGTGCGAATGCCATACTTTGCAATGGCTGCCTCATCACGCACAATTTCATATTCAGTTTTATAACGATTTTCTGGATTGTCATAAGCCACTTTCGCAATTGTATGTCGATCACGTGCACGTGTGCCTGAATATTCAAACCGCCCATCAATGACGTTGGCACTGGTGAAAGTGTATAGCGTGTCTTGTGGAATATCGGCATCACAGACAATCGCTTGACCATCCCAGTAAATATAAGCTCTGAAAGCCCCCGCCATTTTGGACAATACAGACCAGGCATCATCCTGAGATTGCTCATAAACATTTAAAGTAAACCGCGGTTCTTGCCCCCCTTTACCATCTGGTACAAGTTGATCACAGTATTGTCCTAAACGATAAATTGACCATTTATCAATCATGGATGAATTGATGCGATTACCCAAAGCATAGCGCTTAGCAATACAAGCATCATAAAAATGCCATGCTGGATTATTGCTATATGCTCGTTTAAAGCTGCCATCCCACAGTCCAGTGTAGATCCGCGTTTCAGGGTTATAGTTGCTTGGTACACGAATCTCCACCCCTTCGCATTCAACTGCCATTTTTGCGACATTTGAAAATGTTTGAGCATCATAACGAAGCCCAAGCAAAGCGGTATTAGGATAACGTAGCTTTGCATCAATCACTTCAGTGACTGCCTGCACATACATTTTATCGCTGATAAATTCTGAACTTGTGTTTGGTGTTAAACGTCGAATACGCACTTGCCAGCCTGAGTCGGCTTTCGGTAAATCTATACGATGTGAACGTTCATAGTTTGCTGAGGTTTTATCGGAAATTTGAGTATTTAAGACTTCAGACCACGTACCACCATCAGTCTGTACATCAACTGCATAACGGATGGTATATCCATTCAAATCACCATTACTCTCATTTTGTTGACGTAATGGCCCCCAACGTAAGCGCAAACGAACCGCATCAAGTTCTGTATTATTAAATGCTTTGACCCATGGCGTTTCAGACTTTAACTCAACCCCAATCGCTGTTTCAGATGAAATGTCTGGAAATCCCTCAATATAGGTTTGATCATTTGTACCCTCACGAGTATCTACACTGACATTTTCAAAATTCCAATTTCCATTTGCGTCTTGTAAAGGTGTGTCATCTAAAAAAATTGATTTGTACCCGTTGGCCAAACCTTTAATTGGACCCTCAGACAAACCATAAAGAATTTTTATAAAAGTTTTAGATTGTGCTGAGTCAAGATCAATCACTGGCTGACGTGGCTGTTGTGCCCCAGCTTTTGCGCCCTTAATTGGTGTATTCATAAATTCCTCAAGCATAAAAAAAGGCGCTTAATGCGCCAAGACTCAACTTTATTTACATCATGTCTTCAGGATATTGTCCTGCTGACACAATGAATCCACCGATCTCTCGTTTACCGCGAAGTACAGGCACTGGATTACCCTGGGCAATGGTAGTTACTGCACCGCCAAAACCATAGTTTGCACGGTTTCCATCCTGATTTTGATTGGCATTCGGATCAACTTTAGGTACAAGCATTTGTGCGATACCACCCATCACCATGCCCGCACCTGCACCAATCAAAGCAACTCCCATATTTGATGTTGCCCCACCAGTCCAGAAGCCAGCAACAATCAATACAACACCAAGAACCAGCTGCAAAACTCCGTTATCACCACCTGCACCCATCACACGTGGCACAATCTTGATTTCTGTTGTATCTGTGAGCATATCTATTTCAGACACACCAATATTGTGGCCAGAAATAATTCGTCCTGTTGATGCATCAAAACATGCTGCTTTTTTCTTGCCACGTTGTTTGGATTTTGAATCAGTAAAAATAGCAAAAGCCAAACCACGTTCATGCGCACTCAACATGTAATTTTCAAATCCATCAATCTGAGCGGATAAAGCACGAATCGCTTCACGTGGGCTCGCAACGTCAAGTTTAAATTGATGACCAAATTTTTGACCAAGTACACCGTATAATTTAATTGTTTTTAACATTTCGATGCCTCACAGTGATGGCAACCCGTTCTTGCCATTGTTGGCCAAACACTTCACGTACAGACTTTCGATTGTATGGGTGATGCAAAATCAGCGAAGATCCCACACAAGGCTCTGTTTGCTCTGATTTCAATGAAGCATGATCGCCAAGCCAAATCACTGCATGATTCACATGTTCAGTGCGACCTACTCGACACAGCAATACATCACCATATTGCAAGTCTGTAACTTCGCTAAAACCTGCTTTACTGAAGTTATCCAAATACAAAGAAGCATTTTCAGCAGATTCCCACCAACGATCTAGGCGCTCAAAATCAGGCAATGCGATGCCATATTCACGCTGATAGAAATCACGAACCAGTGAATAACAATCTTGCCAACCATGCTGATAATTACGTCCGATCAAAGGCGCTTGATAGCCACAAGGCTCATAGACCTGAAATTCAATATCAGGATAAGCACATATGACCCAAGGTTTTTTATGCAATTCAATTTGAATTAAATCCAGCTCAGAAGCCCTTGCTGAAGCATTCGGATGTGAATGCACATAGGCTTGGATTTCACCTATATCTTCAGCGTGTGCAAGATCTACAGGATCAATTTCAAACTGGTCCTGAAAATTAGAGATATTCTGGCAACGAATATATTCCTTATGCACAATCACACCGCAACATTCGATTGGGTACATTTCAGCGGCATGCAAATGGATCTCTTTTTTAAGTTTTGCTGATAGCTTCATAAATCACCCAATCATGTTGGCGGCAGGTTGACCGCCAAAACTGCCTTCATTTTTTCGGATCTTGCAGGAACTTAAACGCCCACCACATTTATCCAGTGCTGGATTGTCCGTTGGTTCGTTTTTTTCAGTAAACATGGCTGCGCCTGTATAACCACATTCCTCACCACGATAATCACCCATCATGCACCAATGGCATTGGCTACTGATTTGCCGTATCGGAATACGCTGACCTTCAAAGTCGATTGGATTCGACAATTCAAAAGTCACTTGCTCCATGTTTTCAGAGGTTTTTTGTTCAATAAACCAAAGTTGATTTTCAGCTTCATTCGATGCAGTTGGATTACCTTGGCTGAAATTTTCAGCATCAAGATATTTAGCCAATGTGGAAATTACGGTAAGTTTTGCACCTGCAAAATCATTGAACTGTAAACAATAAGCCGATACCGCATTTTGTAATCCATCAATATTATTGGCCATTGATAATGTTGGGCTAGAAGCACGACCTGTGGAATTCATTTCCATGCCATCAGCTTGAATTGCCATAGCTGAAAAAGTCTTGCCTTGCCAAATGATATTGCGCTGCCAAACTTTATCTGTACCAACATCAAAAACTTTACCGATCAAACCAGTATCAGACCCAATCAGACCTTCTGAACCAATAGATGAATATATCTTTTCCCAATCTTGAAAAGCGATATGCCCATGAAATCGCAAAATGCCAGCTCCTAAAGCGCTGGCGTCTAATTCAAATAATGTAATTAACCCATCAACATAGAGCTTTTGAAAATCACTATTCAGAGTCATTATCTACACCTTTCAATTGATCAATTTCGGCTTTTAGTGCGCGAATAGCACCAACTAAGTCAGCAATAATTGCACGATCATCAATTCCCCATAACTCATGCTCTGTAACGGGGCGAATGGCATATCGCGGGTCTACTGAATAGGCTTGCTGAGCCATGAATCCGCGTTTAGGTTCTGCTGCAATCACATCCGATTGTGAGGCTTCAAATTTATATTTATAGTTCCACAGCTCCAATTTGCTTAGCCGCTCAAGGCATTCAGTCTCATCAACTAAGTTTTCTTTATCTTTAATATTTTCATCAGAAGTAGTTAAAGCGATTGTGCCTGATGCAGTTGGAAAATAGACAATGACTTGATTTGCATTTTCATCGGGGCTACTCCTTCTTGCAAAATAGATAGATGAAGTACCTCCACCATCTGAACACTCTAGAGTATTCCAACGGCCAACAACACCTTGCTGGATACTTTTCACTTCATATCTTAAAGCAGGGTAATCACCACTGATTATCTGAGGAACCCAAGTATTGGTATTGCTCATTAAGGGTACTTTCGCACCAGATGTACCCACTAGTTTACTTGCAGCATGTTCTGGATTTGTGAAGTTTTCATTCATTTTAGTGGCAAATGATCGAAAGGTATCACCACCTGCACCACTTGGTGCTGTGCCTAAATTTCCAGTTTGGATTGTCATATTTTTCTCACTAAAAAGCCCCAGCTAGTGGGGCGTGAAGTTGATTGGATTTAAGGGTAAAAAACTTGGGTGAAGGTTGTGGAGATTTGCCAAACATCTCCACCAATATTGGTTAATTTGTAATTCACATCAGATTTAACTCGAACCTCCCCATCTAAAGGAGCCTTCCAAAGAAATGAGTCAGCCCCTTTATGTTTATCTAAGAAATCTTTAATTTGTTTGATCTCAGATGAGTAAGCAGTTCGACTATAAGCCCATTGCCCTTTTCGATTATTAATTCCGATAGAGACATGTTGCTCATACCCATCACCAAATTTGGATGAAAGTATGTTGAAGTCTTGAGTCGCTGAATTTCCCTCAACACTATTTTCCCATATGAATTTTTCATTGCTCATAAATTGCGTCCAATAAAAAACCCACTCGGTTGAGTGGGCTTATGGTTAAGGAAATTAAAATTCTGTTATTGTAATTTATTAAGCTTTTTTTGCTTATTCGATCCATGGAACACTTTTTCTAGGTCCATATATGTAACCATCAACAATCCAAAATTTCCCACCATCTTTTGGTCCATAGATATACCCATCTGCTATCCAATATCTACCACTGTTTTTAGGCCCATAAATATAACCATTTGCAATCCAAAATCGCCCTGAAAGCTCAGCGCCATATATATAATCACTATTAATCCAATAGCCTGTGTACATAAAGCAAATCCTTTTTATATGTATATTATTTTTAACAAGATACTAATTATTGGGTTAAAAAGAAACCTCCCGAGGGAGGTTGTCTATTTACTTGAGAATATCTAACTAACTAGAATTTGCATACCATCGAGGTTTCCACCTGCTAGATCAATACATTCATTAGCTGTGGATTTTTTCCATTTCCCAGTATTATCCTTAATGGCAAAATTATCTTCAAAATTAAGATAGACAGCTGCTTGCCCAAAAATATCAAGATATTCAACAATCAAATCTTCTTTGATTAGATCTTCCTCAAACTCTTTCTCAAGATCAGCTATAAACTGTTCAGTCTTTAGCTCAAGATATATTTTTTCAATATTTTCTTTTGAATTTCGATCTTCAATATTTCTATTCATGGTCAAGCCTTTGTTTTATTAACTATTAATCAACCTATTTTCATGGGAATAAATCCGCACAAATAGACTTAATAAAATATATGCCTAATAGACTTTGTTACTTCACACGTCGCTCTCTTAAAAAATGACGACCAACACTTAACGTATCAGTACCATATAAAATATCAAGCACACTATCAAATCGTTTCGTAAATTCCCCAATATCCATAGTTGGGTAAAAACCATGTGGTAAAGGCATTGCGGTCAAAACTCCATCACGAGCACTTACATGCCATGAGTCATATCTAGAGCTGTTAAATTCTTGACTGATTTGTTGAGCCACATGAATAACTTCTTGTGGATAAGGTAGGGCTTTAACCTCTTCTTTCTCAACTCTCTGCTTAACTTCCATATCTAGCAGATATTTAACTGCATCCTCAAAATGAATAGCCAGCAACTCATGGTAAGAATTAATTTTGAAGTGTCGGTTGTGTCGCGTCCAAACCTGCGCGCGTAAACCTTGATTGCCATTTACCTTGTGGTCAACGATTTTGTGCAGTGTGTCTTTTTGCTCAGGCGTAATTACTTGGCGTGAATTGACTTTGGTTTGCATAACCATTGCGTCATAAGCGCGAATCACCATCAAATGGAATTTTGCAGAAATCCACATTGCATAGGCATAAACCATTTCCTTGACTGCATACGTACCGCGATTATTACCACCATGGATCACTTTTACAGCACTTCTCATATCTGAGGAGTGGTCTGTTTCACCAAGTCTCACATCTGAGACTTGCTCAATTTCCTTGATTAACTCTTGAGTTTGCTCAACTCGTAAAAAGTTAGATGGCTTGTGCTTAGCTAGATTGCCACTAGCCTTGTGTAAGTCAGCAAGTGAGTAGCGACCCTCCTCATCTTGGCGGATTGAGAAATCACCAATAACCAAAGGTTGAGCGTTTGGATTTACTAAATTTTGTGTTAAATTAGACATGTGTTTACATCCTTCTGTGATGGCAACTGAACCTTGTTTATTCTTGGCGGAAGGCAAGGTTTTTTTGTGCCTATTGATTTCATGCTTTCGCACTCTCTTTTAAAAAGTTTTTAATTGCCTGATTGATTAACCAATTCATTGGCAAGTGCTTTTTTTTCGCAATTTCTTTTAGCTTTTGATGATCCACATCATCTAAAAATCTAAGCTTGTATTGCAAATTGGTTTGGCTCACGCTCATGGTAACTCCTTTATCAAGATTAAACCTCTTGGGTTCATTTAAATAATGAACCTCTTGGAGAGCATTGTCAACACCTCTTGGGTGCATTACCATTATTTTATTTTTGAGTGGATAGGCATGAGCGAGAATCAAAGAGACCCTCAATACAAACTACGTTGGTCTGAAGAGCTTCGTGAAAAAATAGCTCAATCAGCTAAAAAACATAACCGTTCAATGAATGCTGACATTGTTGCTCGGCTGGAGCAGTCTTTAGCTAATGAGGAACTGCCTACAATTACTCAAGCTGACAAAGACTATTTGACTAAAATCCAATCAATCGAAGAAAAGCTAGATATGATTATTAACAATACAGATGTATTAAAAAAAGCACCTTAGGGTGCTTTTACTTAGACTTTAATTAGCATTTGTTCTATTAATACAAGCATGGTACATTTTATTTCTAAAATCGGTAACCGCTTTCTCTTGATTCTCTTCAACACTATAGCGTGGTTCAGCATATGCATCGTTTACAATTGCTTGAACCAAACCTTTCATTTGTTCATCTTCAATATTATTAGCTATCGACATACTATCAACCATAGCCATGCCTGTTTGTCTATTCACCATAATTGATTTAGAAAGATCATCAATGACCTTGCAAAAATCTGAATTGCTAACTATATCTTTGTGCTCTTCTTTTTTTGTACATGCTGTTAAAAATAGAACAGAAATAGTTAACGTGAAAAATATCATTTTCATACTAATTACTCATATCTTTAATAGCATCATCCAAGTACCAATCTTTTGCAAATGTATTCAAATCTTCCATCTGTTTATTCATAACACCAAGCCAGCCGCCTTCCCATGTTCCATATGCATGTTCGCCATTTAGTAAATAAACATTTTCAGGCATTGTTCTAAGCGTATAAATAGGGTTTTGATATTCATATTCTTTACCAATATTTTGAAAATAATCACCTTTTAGGAAAAATTTATCTTTACCCTTATAGCTAAGATAAACTTTTTTAAACTCTTTATTTTTTATTTTTTCTGAAAATTGCAACATCACTCGATTTACATCTAGAGCACTATTTTCACCAGATATATCCCTTAGATCATATTTAATCTCAGTTGGATTGATAAGCCACTTGTAATGAACCAAAACTTTCACACCCTTATTCCGAGAATCATTAGATAACACAGCATTCATATGTCTCTGGAGTGAAAAATAATTAATCGTAAAGATGATCAGAATTATTGCAAATACAGTGAGAATAGTTTTGTATAATTTAGACATAATTAAATCTCTTTCTCTGCCTCATTAAACTTTGATGTATCAAACTTAAATTGACGCTTACCTTCTCTATAGAACGGCAATTCAATAATAATTGAGTTAAACTTACGCACATTCTCTAAAAAAGCATTAGAGTTTTCTGTAAAAATTAAAATAGTATCTGTGCCACCTGAAGTTTCATATTTATTAAATGTGAGATATTGAATTGGTGAATTCCCAAATTTAACTGCAGTGAAACATCCATAGCTTTCGCAGTCATACTGACCTTTATCAATAGTAAGGAAGATGCGAGGTTCATCTGTTTTTGAGTCAAGAATATCGATATTTAAGCGATTTTCACCGTCGTAAGGGAAACCAAGATCAGCATTATTATCTGAACTTAACGCTAGCCACTTTGACTCTGTGTTTCGCATTTCGTCCTTATTAACAACCACACGCCATTTTCCCGTTTGTCGCGTAGGGGTTGTCTCCGCTTGAGTGACAACTTCATTATTTGGCTTAGTATTGTTATTTTTATCACACCCACCCAAAACTGCACCAAAGCCAACCAGGGTTACTAAAACTAAATATTTCATAAATTACTCAATTTGTTATAAAGTCCACTTAATCTAACAAATTGGTTACATTTTGAATAGAGCTACCTAAGTAGCTCTTTTTCACCCTACTTACTTCTTTTAATCCTATCCAATGGTCCACCTTGACGCTCGGCATCTCGCCAAGATTGAGATATTAAAGATTTAGTTTGTGCTTCATTTTGCTTTTGCATTTCAGTCAAAATCACTTTTAACTCATTACCATCCCATTCAGATTGTGCTTCGACTGGTTGAGATGTTTGATTAATAATGGTGACTTTGGGTTGAGATGATACTGAATTCCCTTGTCGAATAGAATCAAACTGCCTTCTATCAGCATCCTCATTACTTATTCGAGTGACCCCAACCAACCCTCCATCTTTAAATTTTTGGATACTTAAATCTGACTTAGTAGATGGGGACTTCATAGACATATATTTGCTATGATCTGGAATCTCTCCAGTCTGATTCATGTAATTTAAAGCAGCCAAACCAAGTTTAGATACAGCAGCAGCTTTCAACATAAACTCGCCATTAGATGCCATAAAAAAAGAAAAAAGCCACAGGAGTGGCTTTTAAGCTTTCTTTTATTTCAAGGACCTTTCACAATATGGCGATGCATTTTTTAACAATGGATCAGGAGTAAAAGCAAAGGTTGCACCCATATAATAATCGGCTTTCAGTGCTAACTTCTCGCCTGATTTGGATATAATCTTTAATTTAAGATTGTTTTGATTATAAACAACATTATCTACAACCTTTATCTTGTCTAGTATGTCCTTACCATTGTAGCTTTGACACATAAGACCCGTACCATCATCATTAAATTTAATAGTCACCAGCCAAGGTCCCCCACTACCTGACCAGTATCCTGATAAGTCCGTGGGCTTAGGGGTTATTGAGCTGAATTGACCACTTAATAAATCGTTATTCATAGCACAGCCACTCAGAGTAAAGCCAAAGCACAAAGCGCCAATCGGTAGTAATTTTTTCATATAAATCCCATAGTTCGTTTTACAGAAAAATAGCACTTGAAAGAATAAAAAGCTACCTAAGTAGCTTAACCTTTATTCTTGATTGCTCTAGCCAATGGGTAGCCTTGCTTTAAATTCCTTTGTATCCCTTTATCCACCCCATCATCAATTTTTTTATCCATCATTTTTCCAATTTGCACCAATAAATCACCGTTTGGTGCAGTTGATGTTTCAACTGTTTCATTGGAATAATTATTGATGGTGATATTTGGCTGCAATGCTACATTTGCTCTGGCTTGACTAATTGCATCATATTGTCTCCCCTGATTATAGGAATTACCAACAACCCCACCATCTGAATAACCGCCATTTTTGCGTAGCTTTTCAACATTACCAACCCCGCCCCATCTAGCGATATCTTCTTGAGAGAATACCACTTCACCCTTGTGAACAATACCTGCTGGATCATACTTACCACCAGCCCCTGTGTAACCACCATTTGAGAATCCTGCGATGGTTTGAGCGGCAATCAATCCAACCGAAGCATAACCAACTCCACGGATCACCGCAGCTGCGGGCATTCCAAAAATACCAGTTTGAGCAGTAGTTGCCCCGGCTGCTAACTCTGTATTGATAATCTGCTGAGCAATTGCCATTGATTGTTGCGCTAAAAACATTGCCCTAAATGTCTTGGAATTTTCACCCTTAGCATCCTTAATCAACTGAGTCATATCAGACCAAACAACCGATGTCTGTGAAAGCATTTGACCATAAAAAGCAAGCTGATTCTGGTTATCGGCTTTAACTGCTTCAACCGACTTTACAGAATACTCCTTTTGAAGTTGCTCTTTTGCTGATTGGAATACTTTCTCAGCATCAAGCCTTTCTTGATGGGATGTATCCTCAGCATTCTTTACAGCATCAAGTCTTTCTTGTAGTTGCTTTAATGTGTTGTCTCTCTCCTCGTTAAGTTTGCTTAATTCGGTTTTTTGCCCAGACCTAGCGCTAGTAAGCTGTTGTATTCCGGTTATAGCCTCAAGCCCACCTCCTAGCATTTTAAATGTTTTGGAGTCCTCACCTCTACCATTCTTAGCCATATTAACTGCTGTCTGCATTATTCCTTGGCTTTGAAGGAGTAGCCCACTATAAGCTTTGAGCTTCTCAAGGTCCGAATCCTTGTCTGTATAAGGCGTATTTGGCAAGAATTGATTTTTGGTTCTTGATGTATGATTATCATCAATCCCAACACCACCCCGAATGTAGCTAGCGTTATAAGCCTTTAAATACTCAGCATCATAACCTTTGGCTTTAGCATTTAACTCAATTTCCCTTCTTTCGAGTTGGTACTTTTGTTTAATTGCATCAGCCTCAAGCATTAATACTCTTTTATGCTCAAAAAGTGCGCTTTCTCTGACTAGCTTGGTTTTCTTTATTTCATAATCATAAAGATCATCAATTGACTTTTTATGGAGAGCCTTAACCTCATCACTATATTTACCCTCAGCATCTAATTGCTCCTTAGCTGAATCACGCTGATAAATTAGCTTTTGATCCTCGGTATATTTGTAGCCATTTAGCTCATAATCTTGTTGAAGATTATTAAGTCTCTTTTGCGCCTCAAATCGAGTAGTTAACTGAGCTTCATAGGTTTTCTTTTCATCACCAGATAAAGCCGAATTTTCACGAATCTTCTTGAGTTGATCTCTATATTCTTGCTCCTCTTGGAGACCTTTTGACATAAAATCTTTACGGATTTTTTCGGCTTCTTCTTGCGACTTTTCAAGAAGTTTTACCTGATCATTTAAGAGAGATTCATAGTCCTTTGATTCACCTGTAAAGCCACTAATGCCCCCCATATAACCATAATAATCTTTGATGTATTGATTATTATATTTTCCAAGGTTTTTACCCTTTTGGACATTTCCCTCACCTGCATGATAGGCACGAACTGCCTTCTCAATATTCCCATTGAATAGTTTCAAAAGATATTGAAGATACTTTGCTGCGCCTTCTGCTGACTGCGCTAAGTTATAACGGTCTTTAACACCATATTGCGTTGCTGTACCAGATAACATCTGGAAACCACCAGCAGCACCAGATGATTTGTTATAGGCGTTTGCATTGCCACGAGATTCAATCATATTGATTGCTGAAAGCATTCCACTTGGCAATCCATACTTACTTTCTAATCCACCGAAGTTGTATTTAGCAGCATTAGCCTTAACTTTTTCGTTAATCTGTAAGACTTTAAGCTGCTTCTCAAGCTCCTCAGTACGTTCTTTTTCGGATTTACTTGCTTCATCCGATAGTGTTTTACGCTTCTGATCTAAGACCCATAGATCATTTAAAATTTTAGCTTGCTCGGTGGTTAACTGAACATCTCTTTCGATTTTGTTCTCTTTTCGCCAATTAAGTGCAAAATCAGCAAAAGTTGAAGCTTTCTGTTTATCACCACCAATATTTTTCAATTCTCGATTATAAGTATTAATCCAATAATTATCGTCAAGCATTGATTTGTTGGCAGATTTTCGGAGTTCACTTAGTCTCTGTTCATTGGCCAATTGCTTCCGTTTCTCTTCTGTTACCTCTTTTTCAGCAGCTAAAACACCTTGATGCTGACTTAAATAAGTATTTCTAAAATCAATTTGCTTCTTAAGCTCAACGTTCACACCAGCTACTGAATTCTTGTAGCCATCAGCTTGCTTTGATTGAGCAATAAATGAATCAATTGTTTTTTGAGGAATTGGAAGATTTTCCAAAAATATCCGCGATAATTGCGTTGCTGAAATTGTTCCTTTGTTATAACTATCTAGAGCATTTTTAGCAATAATTAATTGTTTTGCTGAGGCACCAGAATTTTCACTGATTTGAAGAAAGGATTCAGCGGATTTAACAATTGACTCTTTAGAGTTTGAATATGACTCATTTAAACGCTCAGACTCGTTTGTGAGCTTTGAAATTTTGTCTGCATTTTCCTCATAAAGACCTGAAGCTTTAGCCATATAGCTGTTGGCTAATTCTTTCTGATAACCGAATTCACGTGCTGAACTTATACCCTCATCTAATTGAGCAAAATAACGCTGCGCACTTTTAATCTCCCCATCCGTAAATAATTTTGATTTACTCAGATTCTGAAGTGCAGCAGCTGTACTTAAACCGTCTTCTTTGATCTTTTTAAGTTGATCAAGCATTAGGTTTTGACGTTTAATTTCTTCATTACTTATTGACTCAGAATTACCTGTTACCATTCCCAATAAGCTATCTCTAGCTTTTGAAACATCAGATTGTGATTTTTTGATTCTTTTATCAATTTCATCCATTTCTGAGATAAGTTTAGCTGCTGATAATTTACTATATTCAGCTGCAATCTCTCTAACCGATTGCTTTTGAATATCAAGAGAGTTTGTAGCTGAGTCTGTATTGTCTCTCATTAAAAGCATTGATGCGCCAACGGCCGCAACAATACCTACTAATCCCCCAGCTCCACCAAGTAATCCGAGCAAACCACGACCAGCTCCCATTGTTGCATTATTTGCTACAGCTGATCTTGTTCTAGCTGCCGCTAAAGCATTTTCAGTAGCTGTTAATTCTACGTTGATGGCTGCTTGCTGTTGACGCAATAACCCCATTCTCAATTCAGAATTAATTGCACCCTGATCTGAAATTTGTTTTTTCTTACGAGCTAATTCTAGTTTCAACTCTTCGATAAGTTGCGCGCGTGTAGCTTGAAGATTAACTAATTTAGCCTCCGCGCCTGCCAATTCTTGTGCTGCGGCTACTTTTTCAGCTTCAATCGCTGCCCATTGAATAGCTGTTTGTTCAACTAATTGGGTAGCTTTTCCATATCCTGCAACTACACTTTTATAAAGTGCAGGAATATAAGTGCCAACCCAATAAGCACCACCGATCATAGCAATGTTGGTTACATTGTTAAGGTTTTCTGCGAGTAAAGTTAGAGATCCTGAAATTGCATTTGCCGCACCACTCCCTTTACCAGCCTCACCCACAAACTTAGTGACTTCATTGGATAGTTGGGTGAATGATTGAGCAATAGTGAAATCTGTTTTGCCAAATAGTTCATTTACTGAGCCACGTGCTTTTGTTAAAGCGTCAACAAGTACATCACCTGTAATCTTTCCTTCTGCAGCAACTGAACGTAATTGACCTACTGTGATTCCCATACCTTGAGCAATTGCCTTTGCGAGTCCGGGCGCTTGCTCCATAACAGAGTTAAGCTCTTCACCGCGTAGAACATTGGAAGCCAAAGCTTGTGAAAATTGAACTAATGCAGCTTCTGCCGAAGCAGCTGAACCACCACTAATTGCGATTGCTTTAGCAACGGTATCAGTTAATTCTGCAGTTTTGGCTTGAGTAATATTTAAACGCTTTGCATTGTCAGAAAAACGTTGATAGATCTGTGCAACTGAATCCCAAGCTTGTGCATTATTTTGAGCGATTTTGAAGGTATCGTTCATTGCAGTATTTAGTTCAGATTGACTTTTAGTAACTAATTTAAGTTTGTTATTTAAACCAGTATAAGTATCCATCTTAGCGATCGCAGTACCAACAGTCACAACTCCTGCCAAATACCCTGCCAATTGACGTGCTGCCACTGACATAGAGTTTATTGAAGTAGTTGCGTAATTACCAGTGCGTTCAATACTTTGTAGCTCTCGATCTAATGCACGTGCATTACGTGCTGCTTGTTCTGAGCTAATTTCAATAATGAGTGTGCTGCGTTGTTCAGCCATGGCTTTTCCTTTAGGCGTAAAAAAAGCGCCTAAGGGCGCATCGCGGACAATAAAAAACCGACCATTTGTAGGTCGGTTTATTTAGTTACTTCTATTATTTTTGCTACTGCTTGTAGTATTGGGGCTGCTTGCCATGCGAGTATTCCAGTAATAATTGCAGCCATTATTAAATAGGTACAAACTCTTAAAGGTTTACTTTCTGATAACTTATTCATCATCTTGGTTAGCTCTCTGCTTTTTATACTCAAGATATGCTTTGAGGAATTGAGGTGATTGCCATGCAAGAATACAAACAATCACAGCTAGTAACAAAAATGCTAGTCGCCAAATAGAGATATCTGCTGTCATTTTCAACAACCCATTTAAATTTGTGATAAAATCATTCATACGAAATACTTTTCCTCTCTTCTTTGTGGTGGACTGGAATGCAAAAACCCCGAAAGCGCCAACTTTCGGGGTTTTGTTTTGGAATCAAGAAAACCATATGAATATAGTTCTCTCTTATACATGTTACTTCTAAAGGTTAGATGTAACATCATGTAATTGAAAATACATTTTTTATAGAATATTCAATAATTTACAAACTTATTTTAAATCTCTAAGAATCAATTATTTTTTATTCATTTCACTCAAATACTTTGCATCTAGCGCGAAAATACACTCTACAAGTAGTCCTCGATCCAAGTCACAACCGTACACATCAAAATAGCTTTTGATATCGGCAAGAGTGAGTGAGTCATAAAACCCACCACCCTGCGGAAAAGCAATAAACCGTCGAGCCTTTGAAATTAAATTAAAGGCTTTAATCATGTGATCTGCTGTGAAGCTTGGTTCTAATCGCTCAGGTGGCTTTATGCCGAGCTTTTGGTAGACTTCTGCGGTTTTTTCTTCGCACCATTTGATGTTACTTTGTTCGTAGTGCTTGAGGACTTTCCCACTTCATCAGCAATCTCTTCAGTCTTTGAGTCATGGATCACTTTAGCCTTTTCCATGATGAAGACAATAATTTCAAGTGATTGCTTTGAGCTTGTACAAATCAGCTCCGCATTTTGCGCGCTGTATTCGATTGGCTTTTTATCTTTACCGACTAGCCCAACCCATCCTAACAATAGATGTGAAACAGCTCGGTTAAAACCTAATTTGGCCTTAACTGCTCCTTCATCTGTAACGGCCTTAATGCCTGCAAGCTCTTGCTCAGCTTGAATCCCATTAAGTTCAAGTGAGCGCTGAAATGATGGCTTATCAATACTCGCAATGAGTAGTTTCACGCCATCTTTAAAATCAAACCATTCTTGAACGTATTCAATGGACTTCTGTTCTTCAATTTCAATTAACATGATTAAGGCCCCACAACTACAGGAATACGTGTAAGAGTCGGTGCAACATCCGCGACTGTGAATGAAAACTGAGTCGTCAATACATCACCAGCACCACCACTTGGCAAAGGCGCAGATACTTGAACTTTAGGTAGTTTGAGCGTGTATTTATTACCAGCAGTATCTTTCAATGAATATTCAAGGCCGATCGGCTCATTTAAGAATTGTTTTTCATAAAGCTCTGCAGTGTTTTTGGACCATGCAATTGTAAAGTTACCACTGCCTTTCATAATGGTTTCTAAGATTGCGGCAATGTTATTTTCATAGTCTAAGCACTTCTGAATCTGCATTGTATTATCAATGGTTAGCTCAATCTGAGTAATGCACATTCCTGGTTTCTTTTCACCATCAATAAGGATGTCACCAGTGGATAGACTGGTTAATGGTACTGCATCCACTGCAGGTGTTACGGTACCAGTCGGTGCAACCTCATAAGCTGTGCGCTTCATTCCCATAATTGCGAATTTAGAAGTCACAATGCCACCATCAGGAATTGATAAAGTCCATTGGTTAATGTGGCAACCGGTGAAAACTTGGAAGTTATCGATATCACTAAAGCCACGAATAATCGAAAGCGTTTTTCGAGTTGTGCCACCAAATGTTAAAACGTTGCTATTCCAAGCATTGAAGGCAATTAGCTCTAAGACTTTATCTTGAATGCCATAAGCCCATTCAGATTCAATATCGCCTTGCACTTCAACACCAGTTACCAGAGTGCCGGCTGCAATTCGTGAATCTTTGATTGTTTGTGATTCTGTAGTTTGTGCTGATGCATCTAAACCATTTGTGGTAAATGCAAATGTATTCCAAGTGGTTGCAATCACACCGGGTGATGCTTCAAAACCAACTCGGGTTAATTGTTTAGCTCCAGAACTCATTAAGTTCTCCTTAATTTAGGCATAAAAAAACCTCCTTTAAGGAGGTGGATTGATTTAAGTCTGCTCAACAATGACCAGATTGCTTTGTAATATCGTGCTTATGATCCCAGTTGAATGCATCAACTATTCGACCTGTAGGTTTGCTATCAATTAGACCGCCATCTGAAACTATTGCAGATTCAAGTTGCTCTAACTGATCAAGAGTTTCTATAAGATTGAATAATGGTCTATGAGTAATAATCACTTTACTCTTTGGGAATTTTGCCTCTAATTCAGTTTGCTTTTCATTCAGATCAAATAGATTAGCTTTGGATGCTGCATGAATCACATATTTTTCATCGTCAATTAAAAAATCCACTTCAGCATCATTTTCAAAAGCTTTTCTACATGCGAATATCAAATAGGCATTACCCGTAATCACATTCACGCCATGCACTCCTGCATCACTAATCTCAATTGACCTTTCGCTTGTGGGAAAGCTTGATAACACCGAGCTGTAAAGTCTTGGTAATCAGTGGAACTGTTTGCAATGACTTCCACTGCATTGATTTGTTTTGAAAGCATATGCTCACCGCCATTTGTAAGCCATTGATGCATTTTCTCACCATCACGTTTATTTGCTCGAAGTTCTGTAACAACCTCTTTAGGCATAATGATTCGATAAATCCATTTATTTGTGATGTCCCCAAAAATTGCAGGACTTCCACCTATATGGTTGTTGAATTTTGTTCCTGTGATCTTTGCCAAGGCTTTGTAATATGAATCAGGAAAACGTTTTTCCCATGTAGTTGCAGTCGGCAACAACATCAGGCGAATCATGTCTTGTACAGAAGGTGGTGCTTGATTGGTTCGAATTAGATTGTCAATTTGCAGATCACACCAAACCCCAAAACGAGAATCAAGCCAACGAGCAAAAGGGACTGCCAATTTAGGATGTAACCAAGTACCTTGAGCGTTACCATTTTGGCTGGTAACGGTACTTCCACCCCGTTTAGTTTTAATTAGTGATTTTGGCTCACTTATTCCCATGTATTCACAAAGTGCTTGAATATATGATTTCGTTTCAGCAAGGTTGATCCAGTCATTCGCACGCTTTTTGAATTGTTTTGCTGCTTCTGTTGCATTAAACCATCCATTGTTATCAAAGGATTGGTCATAATCTTCATACTTAATTTTTACAATTGCATTCATTGGTATGCTCCGACTACTCATAAAGAAAAGAGCCAACAAGAAGATGCAATGAGTAGTCGAAACGACCATCTTCCTTTCAGGAGCTACCCTAGTTGGCTTGGATGCCATATTTCAGGCATTAAAAAACCTGTCACTAAGGACAGGTTCGTTTAAAAGTAATTCAGGTTTGTTGTGTGATTAAGCTAATTAACTCGAAACTCAGCTCTCACTATCTTTGCGTAAAAATTATCATCATCCATATCTTGTGGTGCATGGACTAAATAAACCTCCAGACCGTCCACTCTAAATGATTGTAAATACCGTCTCCATTTATCACAAAGCGTAGACAACACCACCAGACCTGTTCCTTTAGGGGCGAAACATTGAATGGAAATAGCCCCAAAGTCACGTACACATGGTTCATTTCCAATTCCAACAATATTGCTGTGCGCATATTGAATATACGCCTTGCTCCATGCTTGTTTAGTAGGCGCTTGGAAAGGCTTTCCATTGATTTGCGGCTTGTTTGGCATTTCTATTATTAAATTTTCTTTTACTGCAATCCTTAGTAACTCCTTATGAATTACTGTTTCAGCCTCGGTAAGTGTCATCATTTATATCTACTCGTAACTGACTGGAATGTGATTGAATAAATACCTAAAGGTGCCTGCCCAGAATGCCCATTTTCAAGAGCAATTGAATAAGGCAAATTATTACTAATGAAGACTCTCATCCCCAATTGAACGCTCAGTACTTTAGCCATTCCATCAGCAATGGTTGTGGTACCTGATTTATCTATTTTCTGAAAGTCTTTGGTGTAATCGACACTGCCAATTGAAACACGATGATTACCTCTGAAAGCCCCTGTATCGACTGGACTTCTAAGGATTACACCTTGAAGCATTGCAGCAGTAATTTTTCTTTGTAGTTCTGAGCCATCACGTAAAACTTGGAGTGTGAATTGTGATGGTCTTAATCCGTTCCAACTCATAAGTTCCACCCACCAATCACAATTAAACTTTTCTCAACTGGCAAATCCAAATACTTTCGCTTGGGTCCTTACTAATACTTAAAACCTTAAACTCAACCCCTGCCACCCAAACATCATCAATCTGAGGCACACCAGTTACTTCATTTTGAAGCACAGTAGCTTTTACATCTTCAATTTGGTAATCAATAGGCTTTACCAAATCACGCTTATATGAGCCAAATACACCACGTCCTGAATATTGCTCAACAGTCACTGTAGGATAAGTTTGTGTTTCAAAGTCGAAATCACCAGATTGGATTTCTTTAGAACATGTAAAAGTAGTGACGGCATCTGCAAGCTTAGTATTAAAGGCTTTAGCCACTTTAGATTGAATCTTATCTCTCATCCGCGATACACCTTGAATGTAAATCCTTTGGGCTTTAGATCTAGAGAGCTTATAAATGCTTTGGCAATCTGCTCAAATTCTGAAATTTCACGACTACCCTCTACAAACGACTCTTCAACCTCAACTGTATCGGCTTTTACTCGTTCGCTTGTTGTTTGACGAGAAGTACCAGCGTAAATCATGCCAGCTTTAATGCCTTTTACGATTTCACACGCTGCATCTTGCAATAAAGGATCTATTGGATCAGGAACAAAACCTATTTCATTCTTCATCCATGTATTGGCCAATAGAATTAAACGAGCTTTATCACCTTCAGGCGCAAAGTCGCTCCCCAATATACGATTTGCATCTTCTATAGTGATAAAGCTCATAACTCACCTATTTTGTTTTGGTAGTTTTTGGTTTTTCTTCATCCGTTTTATCAGCGTTTGCTTCCAATTCGGTGATTTGTGCTTTCATTGCTTCAATGTTATTTTGGAATGCAATAAATTCACCTTTAGCAGCTTGAAGTTGCTCTAAAGCATCATCACGTTCAGCAACTGCTTTCTCGCACTCAGCTTTTGCTTCATCAATTGCTTGCTGAAGCTCTGGGGATGTTTGAACATCTATTTCAACTGTAACTTTTCCAATGTTAGCTTTGTAGCGCTCAGGTACATCACCACCATATTCGTCAGCCTTTTCCACAAATGAATCAGATTTTGCAAGTTGAGCATTACGAATGATCCAGCCTTCACCCTGAAGTTTCTGCACATTGCTAGCGCTAAAATCATTGGTGAAATATAACTTCTTAACCTTGTCTTTCATTTTTTATTTCCCAAAAATAAAGCCCCAATTAAGGGGCTTCAAATTATTTAGATTTTACCAAGACACCAGCAGTATCTTTAACTGATGTCGCGATTTTATCCCAGTTTGTTGGGGTTCCGATTGCTGCATCTGTCGGCGATTTACCACCATTAGCCATATCCCATGCAAAACCTTTAACACCAACACCATAAGTCCATTCGGCTTGGTATTCGTATTCGATGTTTTCACCACCAGTAATTGCGTTTAGTTCGGCATTGAAATCGTTATTATCATTAACAACAATTGCACCATCCACTAAACCAAGAGTGTTATACACGGTTGTTGTGTCTGTAACAGCCAAGGCTGGAGAATCAGTCACCACAAACAAACGGCCAAAAGGATCACGAATAACATTAACGCCATCGTAGCGGAAAAGGTTTTCTGTATTGGTTAACGCATTGTCATACAAGTTATGAATTGTCATTGAATGCATTACCCAAGCACGGATAGAACCTGAACGATCCCCCATGCGTGAAGCCCCTTTATTTAATAAACGAAAGGATGCGTCAGTGGTTCCATCACCTTCCACAAGAGCGGCAACACTTCCAATTGCAGAAGAGCCACCTAAAATACCTGCATTTAACATATCGGCAATTTTTGCCTTTGCTAATTGCTCACCAATTGTTAATGCTGCAAGTTCAGGATTTTGCATGATCCACAAATACTGCTGCTTTTCATAACGAATTGGTGGAGTACCTGCTGCCACCTTAACTGCGACATCAAGCATTTGTTGCAAGCGTTTAGCAGCAACAGTGCCCGAGCCATAAGCATTACGACGACGAACCAAGCCATCGATTGCTTTAAAAGAGGCTTCAATATCAAAATCGCCCGAAAATGGCTTACTGATTAATTGAATAGCACCCTGAGATGCTTCATTAAATTTGTCTACTGCCTGAGCCATATACTCAGTCATAGCAAGATAGGTTTGTTTATTAAAAACCTGTAAATCAAAAGCCATGGGCTTCTCCTAATTATTTAACTGTTTTTAGAAATTCGACTTTCTCTTCACGTGTTTTGCAATCTGCTAGTGATTTTGCCGCACCGCCTTGACCACCACCCTGAAAGCCACCACCGCCAGCCTGAGAGCCCTTTAAGATCGAATCTTTGTATTGATATCCACCAACCAAAGTTTCCAAAGCTTCATCAAAGTCAGCGACTTCACCCGGGCGAGTACGTGAAAAGATTTTTTGACCATCAGCCCCATACGCCACAACCTTGCCCTCTTCAATTTTGAAGCTTTTGCCAAATTGAGCTTGGATCATGTCGGCTGGTACAGACACTTGGTCTTGAATAAACTTAGAACGAGCAAAACCACCGCCAATTAGTTCGTTATGCAGTTGTGCTTGAAATGCATCACGCTCCTGAACAACTGGCGCGTACTTTTCTTCTACAGCTTTGATTGCTTCAGATTTGATTTTTTCGACTTCACCGGCATCCACCAGTTTTTTATCGTCAAAGTTTTTAAGAGTTTCTAAAGCTTTTTTAGCTGCAGCTGGATCTTCAATACCTTCAAATGCTTTTAGTGATGACTCAGCTTTTTCATATCGCTCACGATTGGTTTTAGCTTCACCATTCAGTTGAGCAATTTTTGCCACTGTTTGTGGAGCATCATGTGCTAATTCTTTGCCATCATCATGAATGTAGATAGGCAAGCCTTGATCATTCACTTCCGCATATATTTTGTTTTCAATGGTTACTGTTTTAAGTTTCATAAGTCATCCGACCCTTTATTTGAGTGAGCATCCGCTCGTTGCGCCCTATTCATCTGAATTACAGGCAATAAAAAAGCACCTTGGTAGGTGCTGTGATTTGAATCTTTATTTAAAACGTTTGTCGAAAATCATCTTCAAAGCGTATTCCAGTCGATCCCCATGCTTCAAAAGTAGCAATGAGCTTTGCTGGGGCATCTGCTGAACTCTCAATCTTAATATCAATCAATCCGCTTAGTGGCTGCCCTGTTTCCTCATCACAAAGAGTGAGTTTATGTTTGAATTTTGGATGACGCTTTACAACC
Organism: Acinetobacter sp. LipI_19; assembly: GCF_058242925.1. Lineage (NCBI taxonomy): Bacteria > Pseudomonadati > Pseudomonadota > Gammaproteobacteria > Moraxellales > Moraxellaceae > Acinetobacter > Acinetobacter sp. LipI_19. The sequence goes on along the minus strand of NZ_JBZAYK010000001.1, from coordinate 299,546 downwards.
AACATTCGCTCGCAATTCTTATCACCGCTCATAACCCCAACTCCTTAAACGTTTGTTCATCCATTTGCCTTAATTCAGCAATAGTGAATTTCTTACCACTTAATGGATCAACAAATTTATCAATTGGAAACTCACCCGATTTATATAATTCAAACCTTGTTTTACCGAGAAGATTACGCTGAAATGTATCGTCTTGCCTTGCAAACCACTCTTTATAGGTCGTATTTGCATCAACTTGCCCAATTTTACCGTCACGCTGATCTTTTGGAATGTTTTTAACAGGTCTATTATCTGCAACAAATGGCCTCACACCCTCTAGACCACCTTCTTTATCACAGCCAATTTGAACTGTTCTGCATCGGCGGTGGTAAGGTGGTTTTTGGTGTCCATCACCAATTCGCTGTACGCGTCCATCTTTGGCTGCACAACCTAGGCTTGTACGTCCATCCAGTGTTGCAACATCTTTTGTATATTCAAAGCCAAGTGCCTTCCAAGTATCTAAATAGGCAATATTGCTCACATGGGCGCGAGCGGTCTTAACTTCAGCATCAATTGCATTTCGCGTCTGATGAAGCAAACCATCTGAATAATTAAGTTTTTTAGTACCCTTTATTCTTTGAATAATCTGTTGAGTTGTCTGCCCTTGGTAAATCCCATCACGTATTACATATTCTGCCTTTTTTCTAACACCCTCTGCAATATTGGGAAAAATAAGATCAATCAATTGACCTTCAGCATATGGTAATTTCCGAATTTTATTGAAAAGCTTCTCACCTTCCAATTCAGGTCTTTTCTTATCAGCTAAGGAGTAAACAAATCCAGCCTCATGAACAGCTAAAGCAACTGCTGAAGCTGTAAATATTTCAGGAAGTGTTATGGATATTGATTGTTGCCAACCCATTATCACCCCCTGAATTTCTTTCAAAGATAGGGTTGTATATTTACCACCAGCTAAAGCTGCTTTTTCAGATTCACTCAGGTCATCCAGCAAATCGCGTAACTTATTTAACATCTCGATAGATAAGCCATCGAACTTATTTAAGATTTCATTAAGCGAAGATGAAGAGAGCCTTTGAAGATAAGAGTTATGTTGATTTAAGGCATCAAGTATTGCTGTTTGCACCGCCTGATCGTTCATTTTCTACACCTTGATATGGCTGATAACCAGCTAGTGGCTTACTCATGCGATATTCTTCAATCTTCTTTTCTATCTCTTCCCATTTTGCATCTGAGAATGTTCCAGATTGCTCATACTGGTAAAGAACCTCTGGCGGCAACAATTCACCCTGAACCATTTCCAAAATCAATCTTGAGCGCTCTACACTATATTTCTGCTTATTAAAATCTTGAGAAATAACGTAAGTCAGCTCATCTGGTTTAATGTCATGGTTGGGCAATGCAAACTTAGCACACCAGCGTAACGCCATTTGTAATGCTTCGCTGATATTAGACACTGCCAGTGAAACAACTGAGTGCTGCAAAGAGTCCTCATTATCTGCTTGTGTAGCAGTTTTATTAGCAGACCCCACCTCAATTAAGCGAGCACCCATTTCTTTCATTTGTACCCACTTATCAGCCATTAATTGCTTGGCCAAGTTGTTTTCACTCGCTTGGGAAATTTCAACTTTTGTTGGAAATCCATTACGAGCACCAATCGCTAACTTGTCCTTTTTAATGATTTCATATTGATCAGGGGTAATATTCGGCATAGAAACAATAGGCTGCCCAACAATAAATCCTGATTCTTCAACATCTGCAGAATTACGATAATGAGCAAGGTTTAAATCTGCAAGCTCTAGTAGTGGTGGATTATTAATTTCATCCGTATTATCTATCGCACCACAAAATGTAAATGGAATATAATTCCAACGCTTACCATGATAATCCGTGGGGTAATAAAGCGGACCAGCCTCAAAAACCTCTTTATCATTCCGCTTATAAATTTGTACAGAATAAATAAAATCACTTTCACCTGGTGTTAAACGCAAAACTCGATACTGTGTTTCATTGGTTCGACCAAATCCATCAATATCTAAAGTAGAAACAGCTTCCTCTATAACCACAATGGAAAGTTTTTTCTGATTTCCAACAATAATAAAATCCCAATTAATAACGGATTGAGCTTTCAATGTGTGAATCATTGGGAATGCATTCTTTTGCTTATCTTCAGCCCGATTTCGACTAGGTTCCACTTGTGGGAAATCGACATAAACACCACAACGATAATGCTTTAAGATCAATCGCAACATCTGTTGTGAGCTTTGGTAAATAGAACGTCCTGCACCATCTGCATTTCGCTCCAAATACTCAAGCTCATCTGGTCTTTTAAAATCAGGCAACTTATTAAATGCCGAACCGATATGACTAATTAAAGTTCGACCAGTCGCACCATAAAATACTGCTCTATCTAAATACTCTTTATAACGATCTTCATCCCCATCACCAAAAGTGACAGGCACTGGTAAATATGTTTTACCCTTTTTCTTAATTGCATCCTGACCATCACAAACATCATCAACTTTTGTCCAAGTTTCAATGTTTTTAATATATTCAGGATGCTTTGAAGTTACACCTGTCATCTTCTTCTTCCAAAAATTGGTATATCTAGAGTTGTTACTGGTTTTACCTTATTCATTGCTATAGCAAAATAACGGAATGCATCAGCACCATGTGACGTATGATCATGCAATGGCTTGTCTTTCCAACATCCCTTTTTGTCATCCCACTCTTTTCTGTAGCTTTCCAAATGAGAAATACCTTCTTCGCACTTAATCTCATCAAAAGCACATTTAGGTAAAATCTCACGTACTTGTTCGATACCGTCATCTACAGCGGTGCGAGGCAATACATTGAACTTTATTGAATAGACTTGACCATCAATTTCATATCCTTCTTTTGCTAATTCCACTCGTGATTTTGCATCTGAGCCAAACTCTTTATTTGCCATATCGTGTGGGCCATAATGCCCACGAGAATCATAGTTATAGCCTTTCTGCTTTAGAACAGTCATGTAGTGACGTAGACCTTCACCACTATTCTCGTAGTAATCAATGAAATGAAATTGTTCGCCAACAAGCCTACAAAACCATATTGCGGTTGAGTCTCCAACACCGATATCCCAAAACGTATAAACCAATTGATGAGAATTATCAGGTAACTCACCAACTCGACCATTTGCATATAAGAATTTAAATTGCTTCTTGTAATATGCGCCTTCAACTGATTGCTGAAATGCCTCAGATGGAATGCTTGGATATTCTCGCTTGATGTCATCACCAAGCGTTTTCTCTTTTTGCCAGTACCACTGTTGTTGTTCTGGTGAGGTATTTATATTGTATTTTGCCTTTAACTCAGCAAAATAATCTTTTAAACGCTGCGGAATTTCTCCAGCAACTGGTAATGCATATTCACCATTTTTCCACCAAGAGAAGAAAAAGAATTTCCAGTCCAAGATTCCTAATGTTCTGCCTTGTAATTGAAGCTTTTCAGCTTCTTGGCAGTAATCATAAAAATAACCAGCCTTTCCCTCAGCTGTTGATTCAAGCGTGATTTTTCCATCAACACTTACAGCTTCAAACGCACCAGTGACAATTTCACGCGCTTTATCTGGATATTTGGCGCAAATTTTACCAAACTCAGAAATATGCAGCCGTTTTAATGTACCGCCACGAAATGAAGTACTTACTGTAACTGAACCACCTTTCTTAAATACTAGCTCTTCTTTTGTTTCGATAAGAAGTGGATTTGCAGCTCTTAAAGGGTGAGGTAATTTTTCATACGCATATTTTACTTTCTCACGAAATAAGCGCTTAGCATCATGTAAGGTATGTGCAATCAATGCACATTTATCAGACATGAATAAAGCAGCATCTAATTGAATAATACAAACTTCTGTTGTAAACCCAAGCTGCCTTGCTTTTAAGATAATGTTTCTTGACCACTCGTTTTCAAAGTATTCAAGTTGTTCAAGAGTCATCTTGAATTTGACTTGTTTACCCTTCTTATCAGTGATGTAGTAGAGGTTATTTAATCGCCAGTGCTGATCAACAAGTTTTGCTTTATGCTCAGGTTTAAGCATATGCCCTCCTTATTAATCCCCTTTGCTTAATTCATCCATCAATTCGGAAAGAGATTGAATTTCTATAGTGCCTGAATGTTCTATCTTTCCTGCAAACATACCAATATGTTGACCAACCAGCTTTAAAGCAGCCATTTGATCATTCATTTTGATTTCAATGCCTTCTTTGGTCTGCTTTGCACCTGCATACAATAATTGAGCTGACTCACTTAAAGTTGACGTGTCTTCAATGTGCAAATAACCTTTACCTTCGCCATCACATGACGGGCATTCGGGATGAGGTGGTTTAGTTCTGCGAAATCCATAACCACCAACATCAGTTGGATAGTTACAACGATAATCTGGATCTTCTTTTTGAATTTCTCTCTCTTCAGCTATCGTTTGTTGTAAAGCATTTTCAAATTCTGCTTCATCACGCCACTGGTATTGATGGTCTTCACCCCAACAAAAACGGCAATTTACTAATTTGTGTTTTACCAGTTCACGCGGGTCAGCTGTAGCAACTGCCCAAAGCCGAGATAAAACATCAACCTGCTCAATATGTAATTCTTTTGCACGTTCACCTTTAAGAAAGTTGATGCGATCCTGCATATCAGGATTACTCCAAGCTCTCCATGAGGTACTCTTATCCGCATACCCTGCCAATTCACCAGCCTTGGCAATGTTTAAGCACTTTAAGTATTCTTGTGCCAAACGTTCGCGACGATCATCTTCGAGTGGCTCACTCCCTTTCGGAAGTTCTATATCTTCCATAAAGGAATCTCCAATAAAAAACCTCCCGAAGGAGGTTTGGTTATTAACCAACTAACTGCTTACGAAAGGATTTATGGATCATCTCTTTTATGTCATCTTCTAAGTTGGCTTCAAATATAAGAATAATACTTGCAGATTCAAATTCAAAAGACGACTTATCATATTCTTGACCAGATAGATAAAGTTCTAGATTCCCGCTATTACTTATATCTGAGAATCCAAATTTATCTCCACAAATATTTACTAAGATATATTGTTTTGATTTCATTATTATCCCTATAATTAATTTAGAAACAATAAATTATCAACTTATCCAAGTAAGATCAATCACCCAACACAACTCTTAAATTCTTAATCCGTTCTTTTAATCGAATCATCACATTGTCTAATGCGATTAATTCACTGTGTCTTAATCCTGAACGGCTAAGGTTTTGATACTTAGACAGCTCAGCACTGCAAAGCTCTAAGTCTTTTCTAGCCTGTACTGTGTCTGTCATAGTTTCCTCTAGGCATTAAAAAACCCCTCGGAAGGGGCTTAATCTTAAAAATGAAGTGAATAGCTAACTTAATTCTCACATGTGGCGGTTGAATGCGTGTCGTCATATCTCATCAACTCAAATTAAGCCACCACGCTTTGAACAGTGGTACTGACGTAATACTGCTAGCCTACTGCTTTTTTATTCACTTCTCTTTAAAATCTATAACAGTTTAATTTTCCCACACTTCCGACACTCTCTCACCGTAAAGAAATCTGAATATTCCCAAACATGTCGGCAGAGGATTTGTTTAATTCGGAGCATAGATACCTCTAATAAAATTAAAAAGGACGTGGTGATCTGCCACATCCTTGCCTTAGATTACGATATTGATCAGCTCGGCAACTGATCTACCGCTACTCAACACGACAAACTTCTCAAAGTTAGCTATTGATCTGCTTTGTGCCTTTCATTCTCTTTGGTCGGGGTGTCACCCACAATTTAAGGCTCTGAGGCTAACTCAATGTGTGACGAAATCACATTGGATATAATGGCTGTCTTTTAATAGACAACAAGAAAGCCCACCATTTGGCGAGCTTTCCTTGATACTTAAACCTATTCCTTTGAACAAATCACTTCAAACTGGTATTCGTCTTGGGTAACCTTAATTTTAATATTTTTATATTTTCGCTTGTTCGGATCCATTGCCGACCCTGCTACTTCCTCAAAAAAGCTACGATCATTCATTAGCTCGCCATACGCTTTATAACCCAACAAAATCTTTTCAGGTTTTTTGCCGTTAACTACTAATTCACTAAGAGTATCATCTAATTTCTTGACAGTTAGAATTGCCATTTCAGTTAAAGCTCAAAATAAAAATTCATTATCGCTTATTTTCATGAACAAACAATGTCAAAAAAAGCCACCTTTCGATGAGCTTTAATTTAAGTTAACTTGTGCTATCTATAAAATACTAAACCTGAATTTAGACCACCAAATAAATACATCAATAATGTAAGGACAAGAAATGCAAGGAAGAAAAACATTGCGTATAGAGAGTAGTACATAACTTTACTACCTTATTTAATAATTGTTTACATATTATACACAAAATAATTTACAGGCTCAATTATTGATAAGCAAAAAAATACCCACTTATTGGAGTAGGTGGGTAGCAAAAACTGTTTTGGTCTCGGATAAACCGTAATACGACCAGTATATAAAAACTATACTCTAGTTTCCGAAATAATGGAATCCCTATATTTTTGAATCTTTGTAAGTATTTTTCCTGTACTTTTCAATTGCTTTTGCAGCACAATCAATCGCTGACTCTAAAGCCAATGCCATTAGATTTTCATACTGCTTCCATGTCTTACGATATAGCTCATCATCCATTTGCCAAGAGCGAATGCCTGCGTAATACAAACGACCTTTTGCAGTAAAGTTGTTCTCCAATTCAGGATTCATTGAGAAATCAATAACCATTCGAGCAATCAACATAGCTAACTCATTAAGTCCTATTTTCTGTGGATCTCTTCGTTTTTCCAATTTTGCATTTGTTACCATAATTAATGCTAAATGTGACTGAATGTATTGGTAATCCATTTCTGAAACATTACCAAAAACAATCACCGAAGTAATCGACTTCTCCAACTGGGTTTCCATAGACGCAATAGCACCCAAGCGATCTTGATAATCCAATGGTTTCTCTCCTGTACCCTGTACATCACTACCGAATTGCGGTGACTTAGCAGTGATGCCATGAGTCAACCACTCGAATTGTTCAAACTTCTCTGCTACTGCGTTCATCCCTATTCCCCTTAAATATCTTCTAATTTCTTGAAATCAACTTTCTCTAAATTCCGCACCGCATAAGCAAGGTTTCGAATCTCAATCGTATCGTTGTAAAGCTTGTTGTACTGCTGAGTCTTTTTAAGCAAATCAGCTTCAAGGTTTTTGATTCGCTGATCGCTATACTTCCGCTCTTGTGCTCGAACCTTTGACTTAATTGCCTTCACTTGTTGGCGATATTGCGGATATGCCTCAGCACCCCAATTGCGAAAATACTGGCGCATAAAATCAAAGAAGCGACCATGCTTACCAAAGATAAAGATTGTGCAAAAGATCAAATCAACCTGAAGAATTTTAGGTAATGCTTCGTGTCCAAACTCATGACGACGACGAACCCATAATCCTGTCCAACCTGTAGTAATTAAAATCATCACTTCATCCCCCAAATCAGCATTCCCGCATCACGCTGTTCTTGATTCGTTCTGCCTTGCCAACCTGTAATTCGATTAAAATCTTCTGCCTTCAGCTTTGTGCGTGTCGGCTTAACCAATACCACCGCTAAACCGCATTCTTTTGCCATTTCTACGAGTAATTTGCCTGTCGCATGGTTCTCACCTACATTCTTAGCAATTCGCTCACCTACGCGCTTAGATTGACCAATACGACTATGTAGATTTGATTTTCTATTCATCCAACCTGCCTCGATCACCACTTTCTTGATCTGATCCTGGTGAATGCGGAATAACTCAACAGTTTCAGCAAAGGTTAAGTTTTTCAGCTCGAATGACTGTCCTAAGACAGCCACTCCCGATTTTTCTAGGTCTGGATCAATGCCGATGATGAGGGGTTTAGGAATTTGCATTGTTAGCCCCCAATCAATTTGGTTAATGGCTCTTTGAACCACCAAGCTAAAAGCAAGATGGTCAAGCAGATGTATGAAATTGATTCGCTATTCATGCTCACCTCGCAGGGTCTTTTCTAATTCATCAATACAGGATAAGAACAAGCCACCTATCCACCTTTGATCATCTTGAAAAGTTTCTTTAGCTTGCTTTCTCCAATTTGAGGTAAAGTTTTCAATCCGCTTGTCTTTCTCTTCAACCTCCACCTTTTGCTTAGCAAGCAATTGCGTTTGATTTAAGAGAGCTTCGGCCATTGCGTCGAATTCAGCCTGTCGGGATTGCCAACCCGCTTTAAAATAATTCTTATATGTTGGTTGTTCACCCTCAATTGTTGCCAAAGCTTTAGGTAGTCTTTTTTCTTCACCTAATGCTTTAAAACCATCAATAAGCTCTTGTTTTTGTTTATCGAACTTTTTATTAAACTCAATGATTAACTTATCCATGACGTTCTGCCTCCACTCTAATACCCTCAAACTCTTCATTGATAACCGACATTCCACGCTCAATTGCTGCTTTGCTTGGCAATTTTTTGAAATCAATTGTGTTTACTTCATGACAGTGTTTGCACATGAATTTGCTTTTATTTTCAAGCTTCTTAGTGATTTCCCTAGCCTCAGACAACATTCGATTATTTCGTTCAGTTACTTGGTTGAGATGCTTTAAATATTTAGATATCCACCAGATTGGATTTAATTTAGTTTTGCAATCTAGGCACAAAACTTCGTTATCTTCTTCTGAAATTTCAATGTGACTATGCTTACACTCAGCACGTTGAAACACTCTCTCAAACTTAATGACCTTCTCATCGTCTTTGATGTTTATGATGTGGGTTTCTGGATATAAGCTCATAAATCCACCACCATTGTGCTTGGACTAACATGATTGCGAATGTCTGTGACGTGGTCAGTGTTGTCGCAATCAACAAGTGCGTAATTGTCGCCATAACAAAAATCAATTTGTCCTAACCTATTTTTAATCTTGTAGCCATTGCCACCAACTGGCATTGAATCAAAGCCAACTACTTCAAATATCTCTGGATGTGGTGATTTTCTATCAATTCCCATATAGCGAATATGGTCGCCAATTTTGAACTCTCGGTCATGCTCTGCAATGGCGGTGCGGAGGTCATCAAGACCAATATGCCTGTCATCTTTGGGACAGCAACGAACATAACCACCAACCAAGCCCAAAAAATAAATAGAAAAACCCTTTGGCGCACCCTCTACAATCTCTCTAGCCTTCTCAATCCCGCCTACTTTCTCAATCAAGTTTTCAGAGTTGTTTATAGTTGTCATAGTGCCACTACTCCACAATACTTTTCTGTTATCTGTTTAAGCTTGGCTCTCTGTACCTTTTGCCATTCAGCCCTATAAGCTTTTCGATATGCTTTCTGATCCAATTCATTGATTTCTTTCTTCAATCTTCCTTTGATTGCACTTTCGTTGATTGAATAGTCAAAACTCAGCAAATGCTTTTTAACTCCTTCCCATCGATCTTTCTTCATAACAGTTTCGCCATACATGGTTGACTTCAATGTTGTTGCTGAAACACCTGTCAACCTTGCAAGCAACGCGATATCGCCATGTGATGCCTTTGAATGAAACTCTTTGAAAATTGATATTTGCTCTGCGCTTAAATCCGCTTTAGCCTTTCTTCTTACAGCCTGTGATTGAGCGTCTTTGATTCGTTTACGCTCTTTATCACTCTGTCTTTTTGCTTCAATCTCAGCTTCAGTTTTAGTTCGCTTAGGTTCTAATTCTTTCTTAGCCTTAGCCTCTGCAATTGCTGCACCCATTATTTGTTTCATGTGCGATTGAGCATTTGATTTATTGAACTCTTGCTTAACCTCACTTGAAACGCCATAAGGCACATGTTCGATCTGACCACCACTACTTAGGAATTCTGACAAATCCCAAGCTGAACGATCCTTGATGTAAAGTGACTCGCTGTTAGTTCCTGTTCTCATACCAACCCCCCTTGCATCATTGGCTTCACGACACCTCGAACTTCCATTTGAGCTTCTTGAAAAGCATCCTTCCAAGACTTGCCAGTTGCCATAATTTTTGAAGTGAGATCAGCAATAGATTTCTGCTCATCCGTTAGATTTGATTTGTAAGTTTTAGGAATAGACTTCACTGGTTCTTTTGAGCCAATCATCACTGGTGGCACATACCATTCTTGCTGCTTACCAAGTGTTTGAGCCTTAGCAACATAATCTTCATAAAGCGTTTTGAACTGCTGATAAGCTGATTTCATATCGCCTTGAACAACCATCCAATAAACTGAATCCCAAGCAAGCTTTGCTAATTTGGTAATTTTCAAAGTTGATTTGATTAAGTCCGCTTCTGACTGATTTGAATAATCACAAGCACGCTGCCAAGCCTCTTGAGCTGTTTGCCATGAACCTGACACACACCAAGCTCTAAACTCTGCGATATCAGGACAGAAACGACTTGAATACAATCGAGCCATACCCTGTCTAAATTGGTCATCACTTAGGTTCATCAATGCGCCACGTACGATCATAATCATTGCTTGCGCATCAAGGTTTTCGTAACGCTTCTTGAACTGTCCGCCAAACAAAGATTGCAAAGTTTGAAGTAATTCGTCCTCTTTGGTGATCACACTAAGCATGTCCCACCCCCTCAATCAGAACCGACTTTTTTGGGGTTATATCAATTGGCTCCTCAAATGTTTGATTGATCTTTTGAGCAAAGACTTGATTGTATTCAGCCCATGAGTTTTGATTATGATTAACAGGTTTGGCTGTCTGCTCCTTCTGCTGATTGCGAACAATCCACTGAACAAACTTAACCAACGCTTTGTTGTCAGCCATGTGCTGATCTGCGTAATACAATTCAAACTGAGGCTGTAATTCGTTGATGTATTCCTGGTCTACCGTTTTTGAACCAGTTTTCATCAAATTCACATTCACGAACTCAAGGTCAAACGTATATTTATATTGGTTACTGGTTATTGGTTTATGGTTATTGGTTATAGGTTTATGGTTGCCTTTTTCGTGGGTTTTATTTGATAACCCGTCATTAACCGAATCAAAACCACTATGGTTTTCTAAGTTACTGTTTTTCTTAGGTCTGCCTCCTAATTTTCCATTAACTCGATTGGAATTATTTTTTTCCTTGTATGCAGTGATTTCTTTTTCGCAGCGAGAATTTTTTAAATAATTTTCTTCCGCAAAGAAAAAATCTTTAAAAACTGTCTCTACTGCTTGGGTTTGAATTTTCCCTTTTGCACGTAATAAACGGAAAACTTCCTTCATATCATTTGGGAATGGCTTTTCATTCAAGTAATACCAATCCAATGCACGACGGTAGAAGCATTCTTCTACTGGTGATAGATGTGAGGTATCACGCATGAAGTCGCCAATGTGATGTAGATATTTATGCATGAAATTCACCTCGTGCGTGACAATGCTTACACCCCTCAAAATCATAGGGATTGTGTTGCCAGTTTATTTTTCCGCATTCATAGCAATTGAAACGCGTCATGGGATTTGGATTTCTGCGCTTTGACTTTTTTAAATGTTCTGGTGTTTTTAAACCTGCACCTTGTACCATTTTTCTTTTATTTAATTTTCTAAAATCAAAGGTACGTCGTTTAAATTTGTCAGCTAAGTCAAATGGAATAACTACATATTTTTGATCTAATTTTTTAGCAATTGTGTGCCCAAAAATTGATGCTTCATCAAAGTCTGTTGATGTTGTGCACTTATCAATATTCAGCCAAAAAACATCATTTCCATCAAAATGCCCTTTCTCAAATGCAACATACGTGTTGTGCACATTATTGAAAGGCTGTGATTTTGTGGGGATGTACTGGTGGTCTACCTTCCATACTGTCAATTCATCAACTATGTCAGCAGACAATGGGAGATCATATTCACGAGCATGATTAAAGTGATACTGTGCTTCTTCAAGCGTGCACACATGAGCCTTATCCACATTGGTGTGATAGCCTCTAAAGTCCTTGCACTGAAATGCAACGTTTGAACCAACGTTGTCACGGAAGCAAGCAAGATAAAATCTGTTCGTCATTTTGCCTCCTTGTTTTTGTGTTGGTTCATGTGCTAAATTTGTTTTCATTCGATACTCCATGATTCTTTAGGGGGTTATTGAATACGCGGTGAATTACACGAAGCCTGATCTCGCAAATCAGGCTTTTTTAATGTCTAAATCCCCGTGAATCCCTTCGGATCCCTCTCGAAATTCGACCTCTGTACTTAAATCCCTTAACAAAGCTGATACTCCCAAGCGCTCGAACGATTTTGCTTGTAAATTAAGTACATGCCACTCACCTGCAATTTCTTTTTCAAGCAGGTAGGCCATATATTGAGCAAGGTCTTTACCTTTAATTTCAGCTAAAACCTTTGCTCGTTCGTGATTCTCAGGAGATAAGCGCACATGCGTAGATTTTTTTTCAAGGCTCATGGTTTTTCCTATGCCACTTGGTGGCGTGTAATTGGTTCTTTTCCATTTGCTAAGTCACGGATTTGGTATTCGCGAGCTAATGGGATTTTGTTTTCTGGCCATTGATAAACTGCTGATGGTTCAACACCTAAAAGCTTAGCCAGCTCAACACCATTAACCCCAAGCAACTTCAATGCTTCATGTTTGGTCATCACTAACACCTTAAAATAAGATTTCTTAGTATTTAATCAAAGAAAACTTATAAAAGCAATATGTAAGATAACTTATATGGAAAAACAATCTGCTGGTCAGCGCATACGTGCGCTTAGACGTTCGAAAAAATTAACTCAAGTGCAATTAGCTAAGGTTGCCGGAGTGAGCTCGCCTGCTGTTACTGAATGGGAAAAAGATAGTTATTTACCTAAGGCTGCATCACTTGAAGCTATGGCGAATGAGTTTGGCGTTACTACTGAATATATTCTTACTGGAAAGGGTGGTGAATTTAAAAGCGAAAGGAATGTTGCGCCTGTTTCACCTAAAATGGCCCCAGTTCTCTCTTGGGTGCAGGCTGGCGTGTTTACCAACGTAGAGTCGGTTGATATGTCACAGGTCGAGGAATGGCTTCCTTTACCTGATGATTGTGACGAATGTTTTTATCTAAAAGTTCAAGGATTAAGTAACTACCCTACATTTCATGAGGGGGATTACATTCTTGTTGATCCAACAGTGCAATATGATGAAATGCAGTCAGGGGATGTGATCGTTGTAAGAAAGCATGATGAGGCCACTTTTAAACGGCTGGTTATCGAAACTGATAACTCAAGATATTTACAGGCTCTAAACCCTGAATTTAAACCAAATATCATCCCGCTGGATGAAGAGTGTGTTTTTGTTGGAGAGGTGGTTGACTCGATTAGATATGTATTTAGATCAAAGCGCAGAAATAAGATGCGCAAGAGTTAATAAGGCTGCCTTTGCGTGAGTTCATTAAATTAAATTTCTTATATAAAAGAGAACATTATGATAGCAACACTTAATAAATCTAAAACTGCGCTAACAATTAATCGCCAAGAATTTAAATTGGCATTAGATAAAATTGGCGCAGGAATTGACAAACAAATAGCCTCTCTTAAAAAAGCTAAACAAAGCTATGATGCTGCGGAAATCGCACGCGAGGTCATTACTGAAGCAAACATCTTTGAAGCCATAATCGAGGGTTTTAATGAAGCGGAAAGTACTAATCTAAAACTTGCAGACATAAGCAATTTAGAGCAGGCACAAGGCTGGATTGATGAGCTTTTAGAAAAGTACGGTGCTTAAATAATTAAAACTGTGAACCCGACACAGCATTTCAACGGTTCGGGAAATCTAACTTATTTCTCGGGGAAAAGATGAAACTTAAAAGAATTGTATTTGATGAGCAGGGATTTCGCAGTTTAAAAAAATTAAATTTAGAAATTGCGCCAAGAATTACACTAATTGCTGGTCATAATGGTATTGGAAAATCAACCATTCTTGGGCTCATAGCGAATGGCTCCGAATATACAGATAATAAAACCTTATTAGGTAAAGCCTATCGAGCTGATTTTAGTGAATTATTTTTCCTAGATTACTATAAGGACTTAAAAGAGCTAGAGCCAAAAAACTATAGTGCCAGTCTACATTATGATATTGAGGGACATGAAATAATTAAAAGATGTCAAGTGACAGGAACTCATAAACAATTGATTCATAAAAAAGAGTTTCAAAGATTCTTGGTAAAAGTACCTATTGATCAAATGACTGACAAGCAGAAAGAAGCTCTTACCGATGAGAAATGCTATGTCTATCGTATGAGAATTATCCCTAGGCTTGAAAACAAAGTATCAACCGAAATCTCTGATAAATATAAAATTACAGGAGCTGCAAAGGTGCAAATTCCAACTCTCTATTTAGGTATGAGTAGGATGAGCCCTATCGGCGAGTTTGAATGGGGACAAGTAAATAAAAAAGAGGTGGTAAATTTAGAAGATTTAAATTTAATTTACACTATATTTAATGAGGTGATACCAATCCCCTTTCTTCATGCTTCTGAAAAAAAAGGATATATTCATTCCTTTAAACAAACCAATAAGCAATCAATTGTCCCAGATTTTAACTATCCAAGTTTGAGTATTTCTCTTGGCCAAGATTCTTTAAGTTCAATAATCACAGCTTTGGTATCATTTCACAGTCTAAAAAATATCATTGATGATCAATATATTGGTGGTATCTTGGTTATTGATGAAATTGAATCTGGGCTACACCCTAAAGCACAAATGGCATTAATGAAACAATTAAAAAAATATGCCACTCTGTTTAATTTACAAATTATTGTAACCACACACTCCCTAACGATAATTAAAGAAGTTTTAGAAAACAAGCCTTCTCCTGATGATAGGGTAATTTACCTAAAAGACACTTATTCACCAAGTGAAATGAAAGACGCAACATATACAAAAATTAAAAATGATATGCTATTAGAACCATTTAAACCACGATCAGAAGAAGTAGAAGTAGAAGTCCCACCAGCGTTGTTTTGTTACTTCGAGGATGAGGAGGCTTCTGATTTCATGAAAGGAATACTTCAATCCTTAGAGATAACCGATACATATAGTAAATTTGGGAAAAAACTTGAGATAGTTTCCGCCAAAATAGGGTGCACCACCTTGAACAAGCTGGCTGATCAATCTCCACATTTTCGAGCATCATTGATTTTTCTAGATGCAGATACAGAATCTGATGAAAAATCACCAGACTCAAAAATTAATTTGTTAAAAAAGAAAAATGTAATTCAACTCCCCTTAAAAGGTTCTTCCTCAATTTTTGATCAATTGCCACCAGATAAAATTGCCTATATATATTTGTATCAAAAGTTTCAAGACATTGATAATAATTATGAATTTTGGCATGAAAACACGCCAGAATTTTTTTCATCAAATTATTATCTGACCTATTTACAAGATATTAATAAACATTATGGCGGCTCTTTATCTCAAATAACATCCATTGACGATATCAAGAGAATTAACAGAAAGGCCATGAAAAAATGGTATGAAGCCAATCAAGATGTTCTTAATGAAATTCAAATATTTAAACTATGGGCTCAGGAACACATAGCAGAGTGTGAAAAATTTATTACTCAATTAGTTGCTAAAGTTGATGAAATGTCCCATGACTCTTAATGTGGCCAACTTTAATTTTTTATGGTTTAATTAGATATGGCTACTTTCAATACCCCCCTTCGCTACCCTGGCGGCAAAGGAAAATTTGCTCCATTTGTAAAAAGTCTAATGGCAGCAAACAACCTATCAGGCGACTATCTCGAACCTTATGCGGGAGGTTGTGGTGTTGCTCTAGATTTGTTGTATTCAGGCTATTGCAAAAATATTCATATCAATGATTTCGATCCTGCTGTTTTTAACTTCTGGCAGTCTGTTACTGAACAAACTGATGATTTCATTGAATTAATATACAAAACAGAAGTTACAATGGAAGAATGGTATAAACAAAAAAACATATTGTCCGATCCCCATAATCATAGTCAATTAGAACACGGCTTTGCTGCTTTTTTCTTAAATAGGACGAATAGATCAGGAATATTGAAAGGTGGTGTTATTGGTGGCAAAAATCAAAATGGAAATTACAAACTAGATGCTCGTTTCAATAAAGAAGAATTATCTAAGCGCATTCAAAAGATTGGCCAACATAGCAATAAAATTAAAATCTATAATTTTGATGCCTTGGAACTTTTATCTAAAGTGGATGATCTATTGCCTGAAAATTCATTGATATATTTAGACCCACCCTACTATGTTAAAGGCCAAGGATTATACCGAAACTTTTATAGGCATGAAGATCATGTTGAAATTCGAAATGCTTTAGATAAGGTTCAAACGAAATGGATTGTTTCTTACGATAATTGTCCAGAAATCAAACGAATATATACAGGTTATAGACAAGATGACTACGCATTGAATTATAGTGCTTATTACAAAATGAAAGGTTCGGAAGTAATGATTTATTGTGATTCTCTCGAATCAGTTGGAACCCCTAATAAACAAGCTGAATTAATTTTATAGAATAAAATCAACGTTTATCCATCCAACCCACCCTGCGTGGGTTTTCTTTTGTCTATTAAAGCATAAATAAAATAAGTTTCTAAAAAAATATAAGTTTTCTTAGAATAATTCTTGACAATAAAACTAAGTTTTCTTATATTTACCTCATACACAAACAAAACCTTCTCAGTGAGATAAAAATGGAAATTCAAAATTTACGCTTACAACTCCTTAAGCTTTCAGACGGTCAAGTAGAACACGCTCAAGCAATGGAGAAATACGTTTTGGAAGGTACTGGCTTAAATCAGCAAATGGGCGAAGCGGTAAAAACTGCGGAAGTTGGTGAAGATCCAGTGGATGAAAAGTGCGGATGCTTTATCTGCTTAATCAATGAATTTCAAAAAGCTTTTTAATTTTAAATAAAAAAGCCCTCACGACTCGACATCAAAGGGCTTTTACTCAAAGAGTGAGAATATTATGTCACACAAAAAACCACAACGTCTACTGACGATCGAACAGATTTCGAATCGTCGCTTATGGGATAAGGCTCAAAGCTTATTCCTTGGCTCAATCATCATCTTTTTAATCGGTGCGATGTTCTATATCGCTTTGGTAAGGGGGTGAGTATGGAGGCTTGTACTTTTGAGCGTTTCAGCAAAGATATCGAAAATCACGAACTCACAATCAATTTAGATCAAGGCTTATTTCGTGATTTAACAATTAAGCGCCCTAACACAAGTAGCTATTACTACAACATCACTACTCGCCCAGGATTATTAATGATTAGTGGTGATATGGGTTGTTATGTGTTTGAACGTCTTTCAGACATGTTTAAGTTTTTCCGTGGTGAATCTGATGAGATTAATCCGTGTTATTGGTCTGAAAAAATAGAGGCTGGCGAATTCAAAAGATACTCACCAGAAAAAGCACGCGATGCCCTTAATCAAGAATTTGAAAACTGGAAAGAATGTACAGATTTTGATGAAGAACAAATAGCTGAAGAAAAAGAATATTTGGATCAAATCGATACTGACGACGAGTTTGAATTTGTAGATGCAATTCGTAATTGGGTGCCAAATAAAGATGGCGTTCAGTTAGATGATTTTTGGGAACGCAGCACTAATGATTACACCTTTCATTATATCTGGTGCTGTTACGCAATAGTGCATGCAATCAAGTTGTATGACGCAGTCAAGGAGCCACAATAATGAATATGCTTTCTAATTACGCTCCTGAAGCGCCTACATTTCAAAATCTTGTAGTTGCTGATGAGTTTGTTATCCAAGACTCAAAAGTCTATTTCTCGCTGATTGTGCCGAACTACAGCGCTTGTTATGTGTCCGCTGTTGTTGAAGCAAATCAAACTACAAGTTCACTTGCTTGGAACAATACAAGCGATCCACAAAATGATGTTGATGTGGATTATGACTTGCTTGAAGTAGCGACTTGGCACCGCCCTGTTGTTGAAGATTATGACGATATTTTTGCAGCTCAAGGACTTCAATTTGCACTGACAAATAGCCAAGTTTACGCACTTAATGAAATGCTTAAAGCGCATTTTGAAGAAGAAAAAGTTAATGAATTGAAAGGGGTTACAGTATAATGGAATTACAAGTATTAGAACAAAATGTAATTGTTTCTGCATTCCAAACTGAAAATGGAACTAAATCTCTTTTCGAAAAAATTGCAACAGAAGCTCGCTCTGTAATCTTTGACATGAGCGTTAAAAAAGAGCGTGATGCACTTAAGTCATTCGCTTACAACCTTGCTCGCACTAAAACCACTGTAGATAACTACGGTAAAGAAATGGTTGCTGAAATTAAAAAGCAATCAGGCGTGATTGATGCTGATCGTAAATTTTGGCGTGACAACATGGATTTACTACAAGAGGAAATCCGCAAGCCATTGACCGATTTTGAAAATGCGGAAAAAGATCGCGTTGCGAAGCATGAAGGTGCAATTGCAGAAATCAAAAACAATGCCCTCATTTCTAATGAAGCAACATCGAATGACATTAAAGAAGTTATTTCTAGTGTAGAGAATGCAATTGTAGATTCCTCTCTTGAAGAATACGAAGAGCAAGCTAAACTCGCAAAATTCGAAACACTTGAAAAGCTACGCAATGCTCTTGTTGCTCGTGAAAAGTATGAAGCTGAGCAAGCTGAATTAGAACGTCTACGCCAAGCTGAAATCGAACGTCAACAAAAAGAACGTGACGAAAAAATTGCACGTGAAGCTGCGGACAAAGCACGTGTTGAAGCTGAAGCAAAAGCACTTGCAGATCGCAAAAGAGCCGAGCAAGAAAAGCTTGAAGCAGAACAGCGTGAAGCTCGCTTAAAGCTTGAAAAAGAGCAGGCTGAATTGCGTGAACAACAATTACAGCAACAAGCAATTGAGCGTGAAAAGCAAGCTGAAATTGATCGCCAAAAAGCAGTTGAAGCTGAACGTTTGCGTATTGAGCAAGAAGCTCAAGCCAAGGCAGATGCTGAACTTAAAGAACAGCAAGCACGTGAAGCAAACAAAGCTCATAAAAAGAAAATTTGTAATGAGGCACTTCAAGGTCTTATGAATCTTAGTGTTTCAGAAGAATTGGGCAAACAAATTTTACAGGCGATTCACAAAGGTGAAGTGCCACACGTATCAATCAAGTTTTGAGGATTAGAAGATGAATGCACCAGTAAATACAAATCCGTTTCTGCCTACAGCACCACAAAATCAAGCTGTAGCAACTGTTCAAACTGAAAGCTCGCGTGCTGTTGCTGAGGTTCAATCTGCGCTAGTAATCGCTAAACAATTCCCTCGTGATATGAACCAAGCATATGACCGCATCATGAATGCATGTCAGCGACCTGCGTTAGCTCAATCAGCGGTCTATTCTTATGCTCGCGGTGGATCTTCAATCACAGGGCCATCAATTCGATTAGCAGAAGCAATTGCACAAAACTGGGGAAACATTCAGTTTGGCGTGCGTGAGCTTTCTTCTGAAAATGGAGAATCTACAGTTGAAGCTTTTGCTTGGGATATGGAAACAAACACTCGACAAACTAAAATCTTTCAAGTGCGTCATTGGCGACACACAAAAGGTGGTGGCTATAAGCTTACAGATCCACGTGATATTTATGAGTTGGTTGCTAACAATGGCGCTCGACGATTGCGTGCTTGTATTCTTGGAGTTATACCAGGCGATGTAATTGATGCAGCAGTAGAACAATGTGATCAAACAATTCGTGCATCGGCTGACACTTCGCCAGCAGGTGTTTTGAAACTTTTAAAGTCTTTCGAAAAGCATGGTGTCACCAAAGAAGCTGTAGAAAAGAGAATTCAATGTCGTATCGAGGCTATCTCACCAGCTCAAGTTGTTTCTTTAATTAAAATCGGCACAAGCATTAAAGATGGAATGAGTGCAGCAAAAGATTGGTTTGAAATTCAGCCTGAAAAATCAGAACAGTCAGTAGCAAAGCCTAAACTTGATGACAAGGCTTTTGACGATGCTTTAGAGCAGTTAGCTTTAAACGCAATCGAAAAATCATACCTTTTAGATGGTTTTGATTTAACAGATGCTCAAAAAATTGCTGTGGAGGCTCAAGGATGATTGATACACACGAACTTATTTGTCACTTATGTAATTTAGACGATAACTCTACATATGATGAATTGGAACAGGCAATTTTTGATAACTACGAGGTGAGCATTGATGCATTCGATGCGATTGCTCATGCCTTGCTACCGCTTGTTGATGTTGGCAAGTCGGAACTAACAGGCAAAACATACAAAGGTTTTTCGGTACATACAAACGGATATGGCTTTTGGTTATTAAAGATGGAGGTGAAGCAATGAAACTATTCCGTGCCTCAAGCCTTCACAAGCTAATCGGTGAACCTAAAAAGAAAGGTGAAAGCCTTTCTGATACGGCTAAAACTGAAATCCGTTCAATTGTTAAAGAGGATTTATTCACTTTTAAGTCGTTCACAGGCAACCAATACACGGAAAAAGGCAATTGGCTTGAAGAAATGGCAATTGAGTTGTCAGGAAAGATGCGTTTTCGTGCTTATCAAAAACATGTTGGTCGAGTTGATAATGACTTGATCACTGGTGAATGTGATGTACTTGATCTTAAAGATAAATTGATCATAGACACAAAATGTTCGTGGGATATTGGTACTCACCCATTCTTTCAAGATGAAGCTCAAGACAAAGTAATTAAAGCTGGCTATGACATTCAGATGCAAGCTTACATGTGGCTTTACGAGTGTGAGCGAGCAGAGATTGATTTCTGGTTATTCCCATGTCCTGAAGAGTTATTAAAGCCTTACGAAGATCAAGAACAATTAATAAATTTAGTTGCTGAAATTGATATTCGTGAACGCTTAACAACTGTAGTCATTGAACGTGATGAATCAATCATTCAGAAGTTCAAAAACAAGATTCCCTTCTGCCAAGCTTATTACGAAAAGCTTTATACAGAACGCAAACGAGGGAGATTAGTAGCATGACCCTCCTAAAACTTTACTTTCACTTGATAAAAATGGCGTGGTGGTTGTGATGATAGAAATCAAAATTTTACCAGAACCACTCACTGAAAAATTCATTGTATTTAATTGCAATGCTGGGTTTTCAGTTAAAGGTACAGAAAAAGGTTTTTACCTTAGCAAAAAGAACAAGAAATCATTATTCGTCAGTAATAAAGGTGTGATGAATAAAGAAGCCCAAGAGCGTTATGAGTTAATGCTCAAGGTGTGGTTAAGGGATGGTCGCAGTTTTATGGATGACCTAAATATTGAGGTTCGACGTATTTATAGGATGGTGGCGTGATGGATATTCAGAAAGAAAGAGAGGCGTTTGAAGCGTGGTATTGTAGAAATCATACAGGCTTGAAGCAAAGCGATTTAGCTGAATTTAGAACACTTAGCGGTTACTCTTTTAGCGACTCGTTAAAGATAAATGTCTCTTGGGAAGCATGGCAAGCAGCCAAACCCCAATCGGTGCCTGAAGGGTTTGTTTTGGTTAAGATAAAAGACTTGCGAGACGTAATCTCAAACGCTGGCGATGCAATGATGAATGAAGAGACATCATCTGTGTATGACATAACAGGTGAGCCGTCAACGTGGTTTGATCACTACACCGTGGCCGAAAAACAGGTTCTAAAAGCAATCGAAGCACAGGAGCCAAGTCATGACTAAGAAATGCGTGAACAATGGCAACTGGTTAAATATGTGTGAATCTTTAAAAGAAGTAACTACCCATCATTATGGTGATATTGAAGCTAACGTCATGACAACCTCTGATCGAAAATCCTCACGTCTTGAAATTGTCGCAGGTCGATTTAAGAAAAATCGTGTTGCTTTGAATTATTGCCCTTTCTGTGGTGTGAATATCGTGACAGAACACAAGGAGCCTGATCATGACAATTCAAACTGAAGAAATCGACCTTGTAAAAACCTGTGGTGAATCACCTGAACAATACGATGCTTTCTATAAGGGTAAACAAGTTGGCTATCTCCGCTTAAGACATGGCGAATTTAGAGTTGATTATCCTGATTGTGGTGAAGAGACAATTTTCTATTCAGAAGAAATGCAAGGCGATGGAAAATTTAATGATGATGAGCGTGATGAATTTCTTTTAAAAGCCAAGCAAGCGATTGTGAAAAGATTGAAAGAAGAAAAGGAGGAAGGTTGATGAAATGGTACTCTATGACGCAAGTAGCGAGTGAATTAGGTGTGTGTCTAAATACTTTTAAAAAATACTATTTAGAGAAATATCCACCCGATCAAGAGTTTGGTGTTCAGAAAAAATATACTGCATCAACCGTGGTACGAATGAAAAAAGAAATATTAAAGGAAGGCGCTTAATTAGCGCCTTTCATCCATTTATCAACTTGTTCAGAATACCACTTCATCAACTCTACCCTTTCATCCCAATATTCAGCTCTGTTGTAAATACCGCGAATACGATCTTTAGGAACGTGAGCAATTTGATATTCAATTACATCAGGCCTGAATAGTTTTGAGTTATTGGTGTGGGTTGAGAATAATGAGCGAAATCCATGTGTTACCATCTGACCAGCATAACCATTTCGCTTAATAATTGCTAGAATACTTTCAGAACGAACATGCTCACCATGATTGCGAGTGTGCTTAAAAATATATCCATTATCTGTCTTATGATCATATAGCTCTTTAAATAGCGAGTAAGTTTGATCAGTCAAAGGTACAACATGATCTCTACGCATTTTCATACGAGATGCTGGAATCACCCACTGTCTATTTTCTAAATCGATTTCGCCACTATCCCAACGGGATTGAAGTAACTCAGAAATACGAACGGCTGTGTAACATGCGAGCTTAAGTGCGTGTAACAGTTCTGGTGTAACATTGCTTTGTGTTACACGCTTCCAAAATTCAGGCATTTGCTCTGCATCAAGACTCGGCATATTACGAACGGTTTGCTGTGGGATGACATCAGAAATCAAAGTACATGGATTTTTTTGGGTATAGTCTGAAGCAATAGCAAAGTTAAAGATTTCATTTAGTAATCGAAGTGAGCGTTTAGCAGTTTCAAGTGTTCCCTTATTCACGATTTCTTTTACTTTTTTTACAATCGTTTTTCTTTCGACCTCATCAATTGGTTGATTCGAGAAATCTTCCGTAATGTAATTCAAGCGATAGATCACTGTATCTACATACTTTTTGCTCGACCATCTAGGCGTCATGAGTTTAAGCCACTCATCAATGACAGCTTTGACAGGTGGCGAGTCTAAGGTTTTGCCTTGAGCTTCTGATTTAAATTGTCTTGCCAGTTGCCGAGCATCCTTACATCCGAGATCAGGATATTCACCGAGACTTTTTCTTGTTTGTTTACCATTTACTCGATAGGAAACAATCCATTTTTTCTTACCTGTTGGTGACACATCAATAGATAAGCCCTCACCATCAGCAAGAGAATATCGTTGTTCTTTTGGTTTTAGACTTTTTACTTGTGAATCTGAAAGCATGTATCACCTGTTACACGTGTGTCACTCCTGTGTAACATCATATCGTGATAGTGCATTATTCTCAAATGATGTTAGTGATAGAGTGTGATAGTAATTTAGGCATTAAAAAAGCCCTGAAACTGTTAAATTTCAAGGCTTTATTAAGTTTCATGATACATCGTATAACTAAGTGATAGATCATGATTTACAAATTTGGTGGAGATGGCGGGAGTTGAACCCGCGTCCGCCAACACTACACTCGAGAATACTACATGCTTAGATATCGTCAATTATTTTAACATTAAGTGACCCGACGAACAGGGTACAAAACGCGATCCTCTAAGTTTAGTATAAAGCCCCGAGGCTTGACTTTATACGGACTTGTGTGCGTGCGCTACAGTCGGGTCCACTGACCACAAGTATTCAGTGAAGCGGACAAGCTGCCCTTAGGCAGCTAGAGCGTAAGATTCGTCGTTTGCGACTAAAATATGCAAATTTGATTTACGAGAGAAAATGCGCTCTCGGCATGCATCTATGAGCTTCATCATCGGCGTCGAAGCCAATAACATCCCCAGATAACACAGCTATCATAACATAATTGTTGCAAATTAAGCAGATAATTCACTACATTTATATCAAATGATGCGCCTAGTTCTATAATTGCGCTACTATCACTATTTTTCAAGGGACAAATATAAAAAAGATGAGCTATTTACTCTCACTTGATCAAGGAACGACCTCTAGCAGAGCAATTATCTTCGATGAGCGTGGAAAGGTATATGCCTCTGCTCAACGCGAAACCCAAATTAAAACCCCGCATTCTGGATGGGTTGAACAAGATGCGATGGAGATTTGGACAACACAAATCACCGTCGTACAGCAAGCAATCGCATCGGCAAGACTATTGGCCAAAGACATTAAAGCACTTGGTTTAACCAACCAACGTGAAACTACGGTGGTTTGGGATAAGAGAACAGGAAAACCACTTGCTCCTGCCATTGTATGGCAAGACCGACGCGCTACAGACTGGTGCAATCAGTTAGTTCAAAACAATTTATCTGAAAAAATACACAAAAAAACCGGATTAAGAATAGATCCTTATTTTAGTGCTGGAAAACTGGTTTGGTTATTGGAAAATATACAAGGCTTAAGAGCGCTTGCTGAACAAAATCATGTGGCATTCGGGACAGTCGACAGCTGGTTAATTTGGAATTTAACCCAAGGTTCAGAGCATGTCATCGAAGCAAGTAATGCTTCACGCACCATGCTGATGAATTTAAAAACACAGCAATGGGATGCTGAATTAATTGAATTTTTTAATATCCCGGTGAGTGTTCTACCTAAAATCATTCAATCCGATTGTTATATTGCCAATACAGCCACAGGGCTTCTTGGTGCGGAAATTCCAATTTGTGGTGTATTAGGGGATCAACAGTCTGCACTCTTTGGGCAATCATGCTTTGAAGCTGGAACAGCCAAAAATACTTATGGGACAGGCTGCTTTATGCTGTTCAATACAGGAACTGATATTCAATATAGCAAAAATAAATTACTCACCACCTTAGCATGGAAATGCCAGGACCAATCGCATTATGCCTTAGAAGGCAGTGTATTTATGGCTGGGGCGATTGTGCAATGGTTAAGAGATGGTTTAGGAATTATCAAAAATAGTGCTGAAGTTGAAAAGTTAGCTTGCCAAGTCGACACTACAGATGGTGTCGTTCTGGTTCCTGCATTTACAGGTCTAGGAGCACCACATTGGGATAGTGAAGCACGCGCTTTACTCTGTGGAATGTCACGTGGAACCAATAAATCACATATTGCCAGAGCTGCCTTAGAATCAATTGCTTTTCAAGTTTCAGACGTTTTAACTGCAATGCAATCAGATATCGCCCACCCCTTAAAACAATTACGTGTGGATGGTGGTGCAAGTCAAAATGATATGCTAATGCAATTTCAGGCAGATATTTTAAATGTACCTGTGCTACGCCCTAAACTTTTAGAATCTACCGCTTGGGGCGCTGCGGCATTAGCAGGATTAAAGGCAGGTGTTTTTAATAATCTCAGTGAAATTTCCGAATCTTGGCAATTAGATCGTGCTTTTGAGCCGAAGATGAGCGCAGACCAAAGACAATATCACCTAAGCTTATGGAATGGTGCGTTGCAGCGTGCAAAGTCCAATTAACAATTCTGCTTAGAAAAGCTTGGCTAAAGTGAAAGATAAAATTCAAGATGAAATTTTAGCCAAGCTTGTTCAGTTTAAAGTCTTTCAACAAACAGAACCCCATTTAAATGGTCGATTTCATGTTGCACAATACGTGCAGGAAAACCATGAAATTGCTGAATAATCTTTTCGCCAGTAAGGGTAAAAAATTGTACAGTAACTGCTTCAGCACGAGCCACTTGCCCTCTTTCATTGGGCACACTTAAACATCCTTCCTCACCCAAGATAGTCTGTTCAGATTTTTCTAAGATTTCAGGATTAATCATTGTAATTGCATCCATTTCAGGAGCATCTGGATAACGTGGATTCGCTCTTGAAGCAACAATAATCACCCGTTTAGAAACATACACTTGTGGTGCTGCGATCCCAACACCATTACGCTCTAACATGGTGGTCTGTAAGGCCTTGGATAATTCGTTTAACCAAGTACTTGAAAACTCAGCTTCAGCCACAGGTACTGCGATTAATTTTAAAACGTCTTCGCCACGTTGGGCGACAGGTAGCATGGCACTCATTATCTTGTACCTTGATCAAATGTAAATCGAATAAATATGAGTTTAGCATTTGAAATGCGATTTCCAATTCAATTATTGTGCAAAAGTATGTGATTATGTACAAATGAGTTTCTATTTATCCAAACCAAATGACAGCTTGTCTTTTAAGCCGTTTTTAATCATGATCGTGTAAATAACAAACGTCCAGTCTATCGTTGAAAATAATGAATACAGCATCCCTATTTTTAGGCTTGATATTTAGCTCAATTGGCTTAGGCTATTTTATTTATGGAAAAAGACAGAGAATGAATATACCTTTTATCTGTGGCATGACTTTGATGATTTTTCCTTATTTTATTGAAAATACAATGATTATGTCTGTATGCGGTATTATTCTGAGTCTTATTCCGTGGTTAATTCGCATGTAAATGATCAATATTCAACCCGATTGAAATTTAGCTTAGTACAATCCTTTTAAAGAAAAATGATTTTTAAATAACCTCGATCACATATAAAAATAAGTAGGATGTATAAAAATAAATATTGATTTTTTAAGTAAAAAATAGTCAATTAAAATGATTACATTCAATCTCTATTTTAAGGCATTGCATCATCATGGACGAAAAATTGGGCCTCAATAAGGAAGCGAAAAGAACGCTTGCGTTGTCTTCTTTGGGCGGTGCGCTCGAATTTTATGATTTCGTTATTTATGTATTTTACGCAAAAATCATTGCTGAACTATTTTTCCCGAGCTCTTTAAGTCCATTTTGGGCAATGCTGAATACTTATGGAATTTTTGCGGCAGGATATTTCTTCCGTCCGTTAGGTGGCGTGATCATGGCGCATTTTGGTGACCTCGTAGGACGTAAGAGACTGTTTAGCTTATCCATTTTACTGATGGCACTCCCTACTTTGTTCATCGGTGTAATGCCAACATATGCAGACATTGGTTTAGCTGCCCCGCTGTTATTGTTGTTAATGCGCGTGGTTCAAGGCATTGCAATTGGTGGAGAAATTCCTGCGGCATGGACATTTGTTTCAGAGCATGTACCGACAAAGAAAATTGGTTTTGCCAATGGTTTGCTTACCGCGGGTTTGTCACTGGGGATCTTATTAGGCGCTGTGATGTCGCTGTTTATTTCACTTAAGTTTAGTGAAGCAGAAATCCATGCTTGGGCTTGGCGTCTCCCGTTTATAGTCGGCGGAGTTTTTGGATTAATTGCCTTATATCTAAGAAGTTATCTTAAAGAAACTCCTGTATTTAAAGCGATGGAGGCGCGTAAAGAACTCTCAAAAGATCTACCCATCAAGCAAGTTTTGGCATCACATAAATCTGCTGTTTTAATTGGGATGTTGTTCACTTGGTTCTTAACTGGTTGTGTTGTAGTGATTATCCTATCTACTCCAAATTTACTGACCACCACATTTAACTTTCAACGTGCAGACGCATTTCAGATGCAAAGCATGGCGATTCTCATGCAAATGCTGGGTTGTATATTGGCAGGTTTGCTCGCTGACCGTTTTGGTTCAGGGCGCGTTATTTGTTTGGGATCGCTCAGTGTGGCAATCACCGCAAGTATTTTTTATTACAGCTTAGGTCATACCGCTCATTCAACGATCTTCGGATTGTACATGTTACTTGGGCTATTTTCTGGCACAGTCGGTGTGGTTTCCTATAGCTTGGTCAAGATGTTTCCCGCCCCAATTCGCTTTTCAGGAATATCATTTTCATACAATGTTGCATACGCGATTGCAGGTGGCCTGACCCTGCCATTAGTCCAATGGATAAGTTTATATCGTGATATTGGTGCTGTGTACTATATTGTTGTGCTTTGTCTAATCACCCTTATCACAAGTCTAGTTTATCGTAAAAAATTTGAAACAGTTTAACGGCGTTGTTTATATTCAAATGAATGCGGAAGTTCTACTTCAAAGAAATGACAAACCTGATTGCGCCCCTTATTTTTTGCCAAATATAGGGCCTGATCAGCCTGACGAATCAACTCCTCTTTTGTTGTTAAAAAAGGATTCGTTGATACTGCGACACCAAAACTAGCTGTCACTTTGAGCGTCTGTTGATGATCTAATCGTATTTCTTCTTTTTCAATTGCTTGACGGCATCTCTCAGCCAGTCTCAGCGCATTTTCTAATGCACCATTGTTCAAGAGAATAATAAACTCTTCTCCCCCAAATCGTCCAACAACATCCTGTTCACGAATATTTTCAGTCAAAATTTTTGCAACCTGTTTTAAAACTGCATCCCCAATATCGTGTCCATACTGATCATTAACACTCTTAAAATAATCTAAATCTAATAACACAATCGCAAAAGAGCTTTGCTGCTGTTTTAATAAATCAATATTCTCACCAATCCTCCTTCTGTTATAAATACCTGTAAGTGGATCTAGAACGCTAATTCGCTGAATCATTTGCTCTCTTTTGCGCCATTGAATTAAGAGAACCTCGAATAAAACGAGACTTGCAAAAAAAATCGGAATATAAAAATACAACATGCAAAACACCCAAAATGTATTTTTATATAGCGACATCGATTGTAAGTGTTCACTAAAAATTGGTGCATAAGTCATTTTATTCATTAGGCTTAATCCAAGGCTGATCAACATAAAACCAGTGATTGGAATGATGATGAGATACACCACTTTTCGTTCAAATAATACCAGTGCCACCGTGACTAAGCTGACATAACCTGCACTTGATGCTGGACTAAAAACTCCGATGCAATGTGCACCAAAAACAAAGATAAGACCAAAATATGCGATGGTTATATACGGTATTATTATTTCAAAAATAGAAATTTTATTTAAAGCACGAATAATAAAAATAAGCGTAAAAAAACCCAATGCTGAAAAAGACAATAATCTGATGTAGGTTGGATAAAAATCCTGATTAATCCAAGCTTGTAGCTCAACTTGAGCGTTGCTAAAAAACCACCAGACAATCCATGATAAAACAGCAACACCTCCCAAGAGGAGCACAAGAGTACACTTCTTAAGATTACTCCAATTCATAATCATGACATCATGCATGAAGTGTTCCGTTGAGCACTGTATTGCCACTCTATTTTTTTGTTTCATATAATAACTAATCCATAAATTTGTAAATTTCTATCCGTTGTTTTATTTATCTGTATCTATCACTTAAATATAACATTCTAGCTATTTTATGTAAGTGTATTTCAAAACATAGATTTTTATTCTAAATAAACCTTAAGGTTAGGATATTAACCTTCATATTCCTTGCAAATATTTCCTAAAGAACTATCATTTTATTACGTTTATTTTATCAATTTAGATTTTAAGTTTTCCTAAAATTTCAATGAGTAAAGTTATTTTCACTTACCCACTTTGACCGAATTCAACTATTTTTTAATAGCTTTATTTGTCAACCTTTAGCCTATTTGGACATATACGTTGAGTTGGATACAAGCACTTTTTAAAATAAGATTTTCCGCCTTTATCATTTTTATTGTTAATTTACTCTAATTTATTTTTATTTTATATTTTAACTTTCTAAAAGTTAATTTCAGCCGTGTCAAAAATTGAAATATCCAATTAGGCTAGTCTTGATCTGGGACCTGAGTATTAATCATCATACTGTTTTAAAACAACAAGCCATCACTACTTTTATTTAAATTCAGTACATACATCACTTTATCATCATCTCTCCAAAATTACTAAAATACAATTGAAGTAAAAATCAAATAAAAATATTTTTTTCAAACACTTAACAAACATACTTGGCTTTATATTTTTTTATAAACTCTAATATTTTTACTGTTAAATTTTAAAACGATAGAAGTTGATTGAATTTCTATATTAAAAATCAGCTCTCTAAATTTGATCTGAATACAAAATTCTTCTGCGCCATCATCCAAACCAGAAGTATTCCAAATTGTACCCTGTGGAAATTGATCTAACCATTGGGCTTTGTAAAAATCAGAGACTGAATCAAAGTCAAGATAATGCTCAGGTTGAGCCATGATTTTTTCAACAAGTTGTTCAAAATTTTGTTTTTGTAATTGAACAAAATCAATAATCATGGCAGCCCCTTAAATGATGTTAAATTCCATTATACATGCTACTCGTTTGTTTCTTTTTGACCTGTTCCCATTGCCACCATCCAAATGCAGCCAGTCCGACAAACGCTGCATACAAAGCAGCTGTTAGGAATAATTCTTTATACATAAACATGCCGACATAGACAATATCAACAAAGACCCAAAGCACCCAAGTCGCAATATGTTTACGGCTGGTCCAATAGGTTGCCAGTAAACTAAATGCAGCCAATTGGGAATCTAAAATAGGCAAAGCTGCATCAGTAAAATAGTGCAACGATAACCCAAATACTCCCCCTCCAACAGCAGCGATGATCATTTGTAGAATTACGGTTTGTACGGCAATCGGCTCTATTCGAATCTCATGATCTTGCTGCTTGCCTTTTAGCCAGTGATAAAAGCCATAAAAATTCACCACCATAAAGAACAATTGTAAGATTGTCTCACCATATAATTTAAATTCAAAGAATAAATAGGCATATAAAACAAAGGCAAAGAAATTAAATACCCAACACCACATATTTCGCTTAATCGTCAATGTGACACCAATAATACTGATAATAACCGCAAATATTTCTAATGGTGACATGGTAAAAAGCTAATAATGAGAGTTAAGGCTATTATGAAAAAATACAGGATGATTGCAAGCAAAACGAACACTAAAATTGAGATGAGGATCTGAAATATAATTTTTGAATCAAAATTCCCAAAAAACGTTATTGTTTTGCGTTTATTTTAATGGCTACGGCAATAAGAAGAATTCATTAAAAAATATAGAATTGTCTTTAAATTACAATTTGCGAATATAATTTTTTAAATGGTGCCTCTTTAAAGATGATACCAAATAGATAAATCAGTCCTCCACGACGAATTGATCATTTCTTTTGAAATATGCAATTTAAGATTTGAAATATGGAAAAATCAACCTAATAGCGCATAGAAACTGTCTGTTTTACATTTAAAAATCACATAAATAACTGATTAAAAAAAAGCGCAACAGAGCATATTTCCAGTCAATAATATGTTTAAAAACATTTATTAAGGTATTATTTTTAGTTGATGTCGATCACATTTCAATCATCTTTACGAGATTTAACACTTGTTTACGTGAATACCAATGAATTTACAGAGGGGAACCTCTACTATCAAACTTAAGTTATGAACAATCCCCAATGTTCATAACATTTCTCCTTAACCGAACTGTGAAAGCAGATTCGTTGTTCTACGCAGTGATCACCCCAATCATTGCGTATTTTTTTGTCTTCAGTTCCCTCTGTAAACTCAATCAGTTATAAGGAATAGTTGGCTAAAATGCAAGCATTACTTTTCAACCAATTCTCATAATATGAAACAATATATTAAATTATAAGATATTGATTTTAATTAATATCATAAAATATTTTGTTGCAACAATACGACAAAACCGATAAACTTAATTTATTAATTGAATTAACTGATGATCATTTAATTATTCAGTTCAAATTAAAAATTTTATTTATAAAAACGCGCGACAATAATTTAGAGTAGAACAATATGTGGGAATTATTTACACACTCATCCAACTTACTGTTTAGCGTGAGTCTTTGCCTGATGTTTTTATTGGGTATTGTGGAGTGTTTACTCCTTATTATTGGTTCAACCTCACAAGGTTTCTTAGACCAGTTTATTCCAGATCAACTCTTAGAAACTCATCATGCAGATGTAGACATTCATACAGATCACAATCTTTTGGTTCAGCTGTTAGATTGGCTCTATCTTGGCCGTGTCCCCGTCTTGGTTTGGTTGATCATTTTTCTAACTGTTTATGCGTTATTTGGTTTTATTGCGCAAAGTATTTTTTTCAATTTCACTGGAAATTATTTTTCAATTTGGATTATTGCGCCAGCCAGTCTTTTTTTATCTATGCCGATTGTGCGAGTGTGTGCAGCACTCATTGCAAAAATTTTACCAAAAGATGAAACCACTGCAATTCACAGTGACGAATTGATTGGTCGTACAGCTCAGATTATTTTAGGCGAAGCAAAACAAAACTATCCTGCACAAGCCAAAGTTATCGATCAATTTGGACAGACACATTATATTTTGGTTGAACCAGAATTAAATGAAATCTTCCAACAAGGTCAAAGTGTGATTTTGACACAAAGAACAAAACTAGGCTTTCAAGCAACTCCACTTTAATTTTTCAATAACAAACCTAGGTATAATAAAATGTTGAATTCAAATTTATATCAAATCCTTGTTTTAGCAGGCATTATATTGATGGCACTGATTGTCATCGGGGTTATTATCGCCCGCCTGTATAAACGCTCAAGTAAAGAAGTTTCTTTTGTCCGTACTGGTTTTGGCGGTGAAAAAGTCATTTTAAATGGTGGCGCAATTGTATTGCCAGTTTTACATGAAGTGATTCCCGTCAATATGAACACCCTTCGTCTTGAAGTCAAACGTGCCACAGATCAAGCGTTGATTACTCGTGATCGTATGCGTGTGGATGTGATGGCTGAATTTTATGTACGTGTTAAACCAACCGCTGAATCTATTGCGACAGCCGCCCAAACCTTGGGTAAAAAAACGATGTCACCACAAGAACTCAAAGATTTGGTGGAAGGTAAATTTGTAGACTCACTGCGTGCTGTTGCCGCTGAAATGGCAATGGAGGAATTACATGAAAAACGGGTTGATTTTGTTCAAAAAGTTCAGCAAGTTGTTTCTGAAGATCTGTTTAAAAATGGCTTAGAATTAGAAACGGTTTCACTGACCGGTTTAGACCAAACCAGTTTTGAATATTTTAATCCTCAAAATGCTTTCGATGCAGAAGGTTTAACTAAACTAACTGAAACAATTGAAGACCGCCGTAAAAAACGCAATGACATTGAACAAGACAATGACTTAGCCATTAAAGCAAAAAACTTAGAAACAGAACAAGCACGCTTGCAAATTCTACGTGAAGAGGAATATGCAAAACTACAGCAAGAACGTGAAATCGCCATTCGTAAAGCTGAGCAATCGGCAGAAATTGCAACACAAGAAGCCGCAAAAAAACGCGAAGCAGAAGAAGCTCAGATTGCCGCTGAACGTGAAGTCGAATTAAAGCGTATTGCGTCTGCACGTGATGTTGAAAATGAAAATATTCAAAAAGCACAGCTGATCCAAAAAGCCCAAGTTGAACAGAAGAAAACCATTGAATTGGCCGAACAAGATCGTGCAATTGCGATTGCTGAAAAATCACGTGCTGAATCTGAAGCTAAAGCATTGGCTGACCAAGCACGTGCACAAGCTGTAAAAGCGGAAGAAGAAGTGACAACTGTTCGTGAAACTCAGCGTGCAGAGCGTTTAAAAGCCGTTGAATTGGTGGCTGCAAAGCAAGTTGCTGAAACAGATGCGATTGCGATTACTGTAGCAGCAGAGGCCGCTAAACAGGCAGCTGCAGATGATGCTGAAGCAGTCCGTATTGCAGCACAAGCGGATGCTGAAAAAATACGTTTAAAAGCCAAAGGTGAAGCAGATGCAAAAATGTTGCTTGCTGCGGCACAAGAAAAGCAATATCAAGTCGACGCTGAAGGTACACGTGCAGTCAATGAAGCCAACAACGTGCTATCAACAGAACAAGTTGAGATGCAAATCCGTTTAGCATTATTGAAATACTTACCTGAAATCATTCGTGAAAGTGTTAAACCAATGGAGAATATTGATGATATCAAGATTCTTCAAGTCAATGGTTTAGGCGGTATGGCAGGTTCAAATGCAACAGGTGAATCTGGTGAACAAAATCAAATTGCTTTGTCTGATCAAGTGGTTAATAGTGCGCTGCGCTATCGTTCTCAAGCCCCACTGATTGATAGCTTAATGAATGAGTTAGGCATTAAAGGCGGAGATATTAATGGTTTAACGCAATCGTTAAAACCAAGCAATGACTAATACAACTCATCTCCTATTTAATTAATTACCAGCCTCTGTCATCAGGGGCTTTTTATTACATAAATTTTTATTCATGATCTGATCGTTTTTAATGGTATACATGTTTACGATACAGATATGCTTATCAAAATAAGTCATGATGGAAACCCATAATTTCTTTTAAAATTGGCTGATTCAACCAAGATTACTCATCTCAATGCTATGCTCTAACTCTATCCAATTTTGTTTAAAATGACTTGGTTTATTTTTATTCTCGGTGCCATGATTGCCGGATTTGTTCAAGGTCTAACCGGTTTTGCCTTTGCTTTAATTGCGATGTCTTTTTGGATTTGGGTATTACCACCACAGTTGGCAGCACCATTGGTGGTGTTTGCTTCGCTATGGAGTCATATCATTGCATTAGGAAAAGAACAAAAACATCAACTCCCTTTTTCCCTTGTTCTCCCCTATATTATTGCAGGATTGATCGGTGTACCTCTCGGTACCTATCTTTTACACCTCATTGATGGAAATACCTTTAAGACCATTCTTGGGTTATTTTTAGTGATTTGGTGTCCAACCATGTTCTTTGCACCTGTGTTTACTCGTATTCAAGCATTGGGTAAAGTTGCAGATGGAAGCATTGGTTTTATTGGTGGTATTTTAGGTGGTCTCGGCGGTTTTTGTGGTGCAGCACCATCAGCTTGGGTCATGCTTAAAAACCTACCCAAACAACAACAACGTTATATTTTAAGACATTTTAATTTTGCAATTCAATTATTCACAATTATTATTTATTTGTGGCAAGGAATCATCCATAAGATCCATCTCCCCTATTTTGCACTCATCATACTGACAGTGAGTATTCCAGCGCTGATTGGTGCGCAAATGTTTTATAAAATATCAGAAAAACAATTTAAACAATTGGTGCTGAGTTTATTATTCGCCTCAGGTTGTTTCTTATTGCTAACATCATTGTTTTAGCAAAATAAAGAGAAAATTGAATGAATTTCACTGGCTATTTATTCAACAACTGGTTGCTAAAATGCAAACAATATCCGAGCGGCTCTATTTTTAATACCCGATTCATCCTACAATTCCGCCACTCATTTTTCTTAAATATCTGTGATGAAAAACTCATTTTTGTTAAGTGCCAGTATTCTCTTAACAGGATGTGTACTTGGCACATCTAGTGAAATTAAAACTGCGGAAAAACTACTTAGCCAATTTCAATGTAATAATATTGAAACAGCAGAATTAGCGCATAGTTCAATTAATACTTATCATGAACGCTCACTTGTAGTGAGTAAAGAAAAAGCCACTGAGTACATCGATCGCTATAAATCTGGAGATGAACTATTTAAAATTCCTCTCGACGAAGTTGTTCAACAGCAATACGATATTTATAAAACAGCCTGTGAATCTCTCGGCGGTGTACAACACTC
This sequence comes from Acinetobacter sp. LipI_19, assembly GCF_058242925.1. NCBI lineage: Bacteria > Pseudomonadati > Pseudomonadota > Gammaproteobacteria > Moraxellales > Moraxellaceae > Acinetobacter > Acinetobacter sp. LipI_19. The sequence goes on along the minus strand of NZ_JBZAYK010000001.1, from coordinate 263,937 downwards.
AACAGTAAGCAACGCTAAAAATAAATAAGCCGCTTACTGTTGAATATTGCAAAGCATTATGTTTTAAAATCATAGTGCTTTTATATCTTGGTATTTAAAAAAATAATGTGAAAAAGCATATAGGCTATTCGCCGCTTTTCCACACTACAGTGACTATCATTGTGTTAAATCAGTCTCAAAGATATATAACATATTAATTTTAGGCGTGAGTAAATCGAGTATCTATACTAAATAAATCTGGATGTTTCGGATTGATCTGAGCATAAAATCCCATGATTTCAGCCATGTCCTGTTCATAATTTCCAGTTGGATAAACAATTTTACCAATCCCAGTTTTCTTATTTTTATAATCCATATACGCCAATGCAATAGGTACACCAGCATTAGTGGCGACATGATAAAAGCCTGTTTTCCACTGTTCTTGCTTTGCACGCGTTCCCTCCGGAGTCACCAGCATCACCAATTTAGGGTGGGTCTTAAACAGCTCACTCATCAGTTGAACCATACTTGGACGTTCCTCTCCATCCTGCTTAGGACGGCGATCAATCCCAATTCCGCCCATAGCACGCACAAAAGGTCCAAAAGGCAATTTCATATAGCTGTCTTTAATGGTAATACGTACATGAACGCCCAAAGCTTTCAGCGCTAAACGTGCATATAGTGCATCCCAATTACTAGTATGCGGTGCTGCAATCATGACACATTGGTCGATGTTTAAATCCCAATGGTTATCAATTTGCCATCCCATCCAGCCTAAACTTTGTTCAGCTAATTTTTCAAACACCCAGCACACCAAAATATAAAGAATTTGCGCTGGATTGTAGCAACCAATAGATCAGATAAAAATCCACTTCGTATAAAAAACCAGCAATTAATATATAATTGTATAAAATTAATTCATCGAAAAACTTGTCAGTAAATATTCAGTTTTGATGAAATTCTGCAATGAATTTGCATATATCAATTTTTCGTTTGGTTAAAATAGTTAATCCAATATAATTCACCACAATGATTATCAAAATGAATTTTTTACGGCTGAATATTCACATTTAACTGGTGAAGGACCTGATATTCAATCCAGCTTCCTAGACAAGACACCACTTCAAACAACTGATTGTCTTGTTCTATGCTTTGTTTCAATTGTGTCCCATCTGAAAAGTATAAATTTTGCTAGTCTGAATGATCTCTATATCTTGCTCATAATTTTTTTCGCATTGCAAAATGACATTTTCAATTTTAATTTAATCATTGCTTTTTTGATTGTGGTTTTTTTCATTGTAAATACGAGCAACATATTCAGCCAAATGAGACATAGATTCGACTACTTAAAATAGCACAATAAGAGAAACTCTATAATAGCCTAACTTTTTAACATCGAACTACATTACTCAGCAATTTCTTACATAATTCACATTTCATATCAGGGAGATAATTTATATTCTGGATAAAATCATTCACATATAATTATTTATTCATTTGGGTTATGTTATGAAAAAAACACTCTTCATCATGTCTATTTTAGCGCTGTCATTAAGCGCTTGTTCTAAGCCGACTCATAATGCATCAGAGGATATCAAAGCGACAGCTCAAACACAGGCTGCTGCATCGCATGAAGCAGCAACCCCAACGATTGATTCAGAACACAATGCTCAAAGTAGCTTGGACTGGGCTGGGGAATACAAAGGCTTACTTCCGTGTGCTGATTGCTCAGGAATCAAAACCAAACTCATCCTCAAATCAGATCACACTTATGAACTGACTGAAGAATATGAAGGGGTTAAAGGTGAAGGCAAAGAATTTAAAACTCAAGGTCATTTTAGTTTTGATGAATCTGGATCGATTATCGGTCTAGATAAAAATGCAGATAACCGCAAATACTTTGTTGGCGAAAATATGTTAGAAGCACGTAGTTTTGCAACGGGTGAAAAGATTGAAGGTCCAAATGCTGAACTTTATCAATTAACCAAAGACGTGGAATAATTTTTAAATTATTTCCGAAGAACAGCATAGGGTCTGTTGACAATTCGTCTAGGTTTGCGACTACGTGTGTTTTTTAGGCGATACTAGGCGCGAAATACGAAATTTAGTCATTCTAAATAAGTAGTTCGTAACGACGTAACGGCAAAAAACACACTAGTCCCCGCTGCGCCTTGCGCTGCAAACAAAGCACTGCTTTGTTCTTGCTCAGGGTTGTGGCTAAAATTATCTCAGCCTACGTTATGAAACTCGAAAATAGTCTCGCTATTCTCTTCGTTTCATGCCTTGCCTGCTCAATTTTAACCTACAACGCAAGCCATTTATGAAATGTCTACAGACCCAAATAAAACCTGCTTCAAGCAGGTTTTTTTAAATTTTGGAGCATGCTTTTAACGATGGCCAATCAAATATGCACCAAAGAGCGTAAAGATCCCACCTGAGATACCATCAATCCATCTTGAGGCATTTTGGTAGGCGGCTTTAAAGCTGGGTAATGAAAATACAAAGGCAACAAAGCTAAACCAGATCAGCGTTTCTACGGAAACAATTATAAATAATAATGAATGCACCCCATCTAAATGTGGATTGGCTAAAAACACTGAAAATACACTACCGAAATAAATCACCGCTTTAGGATTTGATAAATTGGTTAAGAAACCTTTAAGAAAGAAACGTAGATTGCTTTGCGGTAACTCAAAATGATGCTGTGACACAGTCTCTTTCTTACTCAAAGCAGATCTAAGCATTTGGTAGCCTAACCAGCACAGATAAATCCCACCAACAACCAACATTACTTGCTTTAACCATGCCATTTTTTCAAAAATGATATTCAACCCAGCCAAAGCTAAAAAAGCCCAAAACATCACCCCTGCGGTAATCCCCAAAACCACAAAAATAGATTGCTTTCTTGAACGGCTAATTGCGGTTTGCGAGACCAGAAAGAAATCAGGGCCTGGTGTAATCAGGGCACAAAAATGAATAAAGATTAACGTACATAATGCGATCAACATGGACCAGATTCCGTTCAGTGAGACAGATTAATATTAGTGTGAAAATTCATGTTTTTCCATCGATATCTGTACATCCATAAAATTCTTTATACTGATCACAATAGTTAAACCACCTAATTATTCATACAAGTAATTTCCATCAATTCATTGATCATCAATGAAGATTATGTTTTTGTAGGAACTTTTAGAAATTATTGATTACTCATTCGTTTTTTACTTTTGAATCATAGATGGTTATTCTACTGCGGGGCGACACGAATATCTCTGTTGGTCGTGAGTACAGGACGTCCCCCTCGCCCATGAGCAAAAACAAAGCATTGCTTTGTTTGCAGCACAAGGTTTGGCATCCCCTACGAAAAGTGAGGCATCGCCTACACAAAGGTATTTAAACTTTGGATATAAAGTTTAACATGACAAACTTTTGATAATTAAACAACTATACCAAGCAACAAGGATATACAGAAAATTTCTCATAAGACTTGATGTCTATAGGATTTATTGTTTTTTCAGTACTGATTAAACTACCTGAATCTTATGACCCGATTACTGTATTGAATTTCATTTTCTCTACCTGCCTTTAAAACTCTCAGTTTTGCCAAACAGCAAGCCAATCAATTTATGGTCATTGAACAAAAGCAATTTAGTAAAGCTCAAATGGTAGTTATCATGTTATTTTCTATTTTTTGGCTCTTGTATTTAATCGACCTATTTCTCAAACCTACATCATTGCAATGAGCCTAAGCTCATTGCAAGCTGTTTAAATTAGACCAAAATATCTCGCTTACCATTTGGTCCTTGTTCACTGACAATACCCTGCTCCTGCATTTGATCAACAATACGGGCGGCACGGTTATAACCTAAGCTAAACTTACGTTGCAGTGAGGATACAGACACTTTACGTGTTTCTAAGACAAATGAAACACATTGATCATAGAGTGCATCACGGTTCGGATCACCATCACCATCTTCAAAACCACGTGTGGCCGGTTCTTCATCAAACGGCGTAAGAATTTCATCAACATAATTCGGTTCACCACGTTCACGCCATGCGTCACAAATACGGTTGACTTCATCATCGGAAATAAATGCACCATGTACACGCTCAGGATCAATTTTACCCGGACCTAGGAATAACATATCTCCATGACCCAAGAGATCTTCTGCACCACCACCATCCAGAATAGTACGAGAATCAATTTTGCTGTTTACACGTAACGCCACACGAGTCGGAATATTGGCTTTGATCAAACCAGTAATGACATCTACCGATGGACGTTGCGTCGCTAAAAGTAAATGAATTCCTGCTGCACGCGATTTTTGTGCCAGACGGGTAATCATTTCCTCTGCCTTTTTACCCACTTGCATGATCATATCTGCAAATTCATCAGCTACAATCACAATCGAAGGCAATGGTTGCAAACGCGGCGCTCTATCTTGTGTCGCAGAATCACTTGGCTTCCAAGTTGGATCAATGAGATCCTCACCATTTGCAATGGCTTCTTCCACTTTACGGTTATAGTCTGCTAATTTACGGATCTTTAAAAAAGACATCAGCTTATAACGACGTTCCATTTCATTGACACACCAATTCAATGCACTGACAGCATCTTTCATGTCGGTTACAACAGGTGTCAATAAATGAGGAATATCGTTGTAGTTCGCTAATTCCAATTGTTTTGGATCGATCAGAATCAAACGCAATTGATCAGGTGTATATTTCAACAACATCGACAAGATCATTGAGTTTACAGCAACTGATTTACCTGAACCTGTCGTCCCTGCAACCAACATATGCGGGGCTTTACCTAAGTCAGTAATTACAGGATTACCCGAAATATCCTTACCCATTGCCATTGAAAGCAATCCATTTGGATCTTTAAAAACAGGAGTTTCTAGCAGTTCAATCAGGCGTACCATTTCACGGCTGCTATTCGGTACTTCAATCCCGATATAAGGCTTCCCAGGAATCACTTCAACCACACGCACAGATGCCATCGACATAGAACGTGCTAAATCTCGGGAAATATTGGTTACTTTCGAGGCTTTTACACCGGGCGCCAAATCTAACTCAAAACGTGTAACCACTGGCCCAGGTTGGGCTTCGATGACTTTGGCTTTGACATTAAATTCTTGAAGTTTAATTTCTAACAGTTCTGATAAACGTGACAGTTGTTCTGCGGTAAAGTTAACTTTTTTATTTGGATCGACTTTATCCAACAATTCATAACCTGGCAATGTTGGTAAGTCTCGACGCTTATTTGCAACTTGCATTGCACGTGACATCGGACGACCAAATGCATCTGTTAATGGTGCATCTAAGTCAAACTCATCATCCAGCGCTGCCAATTCATTTTCTGACTCATCAAGCGGTTTTCCTGCAGTTTCTTGCCAAGCATCTCTAAATGCATCTTTATCTGCAACAATTAAAGACTTTTCTTCTTCACTGACCAAGGTCGAACTATTTAGATTAGTTTGAATATTGGCACGAGTAAATGGTGTAGATTGAGCATAATTACTGGTTGTGCGAACTTCTGCAGATTGCTGATTTTGTTGGTACGCAGTTGGGCTTTCAGTAAGCTCTTCATCTGCAAGCGATGCAAGCTCATCTAATTCATTGGCTAAATTTTGTATTGCCACCCCTGAACTTGTTGCTGCAGCCACCCCACTCGCAAAGCTTACTCCACCATGAACAGCAGTATCTACATAACCAGATTCCACTTGAGTCTGCGCCGTAGGAGTATTAAATGGGGTATGGATATCTGTGGCTGTTTGTCCATTTGGCACAACTGACAGCAACTCATCAAACACTTGATCATCATCCCAATCAAGCGAAGATTTTTTATTGATCTGCCTATGATCAACAACATGTTGATGCTCGCGTGGTAAATGATCTGCATATTTTTCTTCAGTTTGATCTTCTGAAGCTTTGATCAAGGCATCAATATCACGATTATGGTCTTGATCTTGATGCAAGGCTTTCCATACTTCACCAGATGAAACAGTACGTTGACTGTCTTGTTCTAGACGATGTGCTTTTTCTAAAGTCCGCTCAAATTCCAAATCATCAATATCATCTTGATCAAATTGAACATGATGTTGAGTTTTATTTTCTTGTTCAATCATGTCATCAAATAAGCGTTCAGCTGTTTGATTATGTTTAGTATTTTTAACAATCAAATGCTCTTTTACTGATACCTGATCATCAGCTTCAACGAATTCAGCTTGAGCTGTTATTGGTTCAACCTTATGCGTATGCGCATGATTTTTATTTTTTTGAGGGGATGTCAAATCAAAAGCAGATTCACTTTCAGGAACATTTTTATAAAACAAATCTTGTAAATAAGCAGGTATGGCTTTGAGTGTTGTCCACGTTCTGTTCCATTGAATACCAAATGCTAAGGTAAATAGAACAATGAGCAAGAGCAAAATAAATACAACTGCACCATAAATACTCATCAGTTGGGATAGGCTTTCACCGAGCTCATAACCAATGATTCCACCAGAAGCATTGGCTAATGTGTCTGCTGGTACATTCCAAAGCAAATACAATAGGCTTGAGCTCGCAAGCAAAATAAAAAATTGAGCAGCGTAACGAAACGGGCGACTCACAAAACTTCTTGGCCACCACACTTGGACTGCTTCTATAAAAATAAATACAGGAATGAGTAAGCTTGCCCAACCTAAAAAACCAAACAACAAATCAGCAATCCAAGCACCCGCTACACCACTGGCATTTGAAACCTGTTGTGTATCACTCGAAATATGCATCCAGCCTGGATCAAATGGAGTATATGTCACTGTTGCAAGGAACAGATATATCCCAAATGAAATCAAGAATATTGTTGTTAAAAAGCGCTGTGCATAAACATTTGACACCGCAGTCATATACTATCCTGTAACCAATTGTTCAAATTACTCTTTTCTGAAGCTTGATCAGCTTTCTTGAGAGAAGAAATTTTTATATTATGCACCTGTTCTTAAAAAAAAGATGCACTATTATTTACTTGTGTTGTAAAGCATTGTTAGAAATTTAAGCTTTTATTTCGATAAAAATGCTAAACAGTATTATTTGATTATTCTATATAGCTCAATTCGATTTAGATGATCAATATTATCGACATTGAAGCCACACAACTTTGATAAAGTTTCACGTATAATTCAAACAATTTCTATATTTTTCATAAAAAAGGATGACTCATGAGCGCTCGCCACTCTCGGTTAATTATTTTAGGTTCTGGACCTGCTGGTTATAGTGCTGCTGTTTATGCAGCGCGTGCAAATTTAAAACCAACTTTAATTGCTGGTATGCAACTCGGCGGTCAATTAACCACCACGACTGATGTTGAGAACTGGCCTGGTGATGCTGAAGGTTTAACAGGTCCTGCATTAATGGATCGTATGCAAGCGCATGCTGAACGTTTTGGTACTGAAATTTTATATGATCATATCAATGAAGTTGATCTTCAGGTTCGCCCTTTCGTGCTTAAAGGCGATATGGATGAGTACACTTGTGATGCATTAATTATTGCAACAGGTGCAACAGCGCAATATCTAGGACTTGAGTCTGAACAGGCTTATATGGGTCAAGGTGTAAGTGCTTGTGCTACTTGTGATGGTTTCTTCTATAAAAACCAAAAAGTCATGGTTGTGGGTGGTGGTAACACTGCTGTTGAAGAAGCATTATATCTTTCGAACATCGCCTTACACGTGACCTTGGTACACCGTCGTGACAAATTACGTTCTGAAAAAATTCTTCAAGACCATCTCAATGAAAAAGTTAAAGAAGGTAAAATTTCAATCATTTGGAACCATCAAGTTGATGAAGTTTTAGGTGATAGTAACTCTGGTGTAACTTCTGTACGTATTAAGTCTACCCAAGATGATTCAACTCAAGATGTTGACGTATCGGGTATGTTTGTAGCGATTGGTCACAAACCAAATACAGCAATGTTTGAAAATCAACTTGAATTGCGTAATGGCTATATTCAAGTACGTAGCGGTACTGCTGGCAATGCCACAGCGACATCTGTAGCAGGTGTATTTGCTGCGGGTGATGTTGCTGACGATGTTTATCGCCAAGCAATCACATCTGCAGGTTCAGGCTGTATGGCTGCACTTGACGCTGACCGCTATTTAGATGGCTTAGAATAATTAATTTATTTTGTGTAAAAACAAACCGCCTACATGGCGGTTTGTTTATTTTTGATTTATAAATAAACAAGACCAATGACTTTAAATGAATACAAATTATAGGAAAAAACATGACAACAGCATGGACAGATGGCTATCAGACCGAAGTAAATTACACCTATGGTTACTATAGAGACTTAAGCCCGAATTACCAAAAGTTTTGCTTGTTACTCAATGGGGTTGATTGTCCACCTACCAATGAACGCCACAAACATTGTGAACTCGGCTTTGGTCAAGGTGTCAGTCTAAATATTCATGCTGCATCCAGTTTTGGTTTATTTTTCGGTACAGACTTTAACCCTGCTCATGCTGCCCATGCCAATGTCTTGGCTGAACAAAATCAAGTCCCACATCACTTTTATGACGCAAGTTTTGAAGAGTTACTCAACAAAGACTTACCGATGTTTGACTCGATTAGTTTACACGGGATCTGGAGTTGGATTAGCCACGAAAACCAGCATATTATTTTGCAATTTATCCGAAAATTTTTAAGCCCCAATGGGATTGTCTATATTAGCTATAACTGCCTGACAGGTTGGGCTGCCAATATGCCAATCCGCGAGTTATTTCACAGTCATTTTAAATTTAATAGCACCAGTACCAACCCGCTACAAAAAGTAAATGATTCACTTAACTTTAGTGAAGAGCTGTTAGCGCAAAATCCCCTATTTGCTCAGAGAAATCCAAATGCACTCAACAAAGTGCAAGACTTAAAAAAACAAAATCCAAACTATTTGATTCATGAATACCTGAATCAAGACTGGCAGTGTTTCTCTTTTCAACAAGTGGTAAGAATTTTAGAAGAAATTAAACTGACCTACGCAGGTTCAACAGATTTAAATTCGCATCTAGATAATATTAATTTTAGTGAACAGCATCAGCAATTTTTAAATACCATTGAACACCCTGTTTTTAAAGAGCAATGCCGTGATTATTTTGCCAATACACAATTTAGAAAAGATTTATATATACGCGGGAAAAACACCTTAACCGCATTAGAAATTCAACATCGCTTGAGAAACACAGCCTTTGTCTTATTAACAGCTCCAGAAAAATTACCAAAAACAATTTCAGGATACTTAGGTGAGTTCGATTTAATCCAAGAGATTTATCAACCACTCGGTGCCTATTTTAAACAATGTGACTATAAGCCACAGACGATTGCAGAACTTGAACAAGCCATCCCTGATATTACCTATTCTAAGTTGCTCAATGCCTTGGTGATTTTATGCCACTTAGGTTTAGCACAACCGTGTCAGGCAGCTTCAAATCAAGATATGGTTGAACATGCTCAGAAATTAAATCGTTATTTCCTTGAGCAAGCTAGCTATCATACCAATTATCAAGTCTTGGCCTGTCCACTAACCGGGATTGGTATTCCAGCCGATCAGTTTACCCAACTCTTCTACCGCGCTCATTTTATCGATGGTTTAGACTCTGCCGCACAATTTGCACAATATGTTTGGGATGTGCTAATCCAATTAGGCTGGTTAGTATTAGATCAACAAGGCAATACTGTTTCAGATCCAAAAACCAGCCTTGAAGTCATTCAAGAGAAAGCTCAATTCTTTCTAGATAGTGATAAACTCAAAATTGCAAAACATTTGAAACTTTTTGCATAGGGTCTGTTTAGACATTTAATCACATGATCAGCTAAGATAAAGCTGATCTTTTTTATTGATGAATTCTCGTGAATCAAATCTCCCCTTCACAATTTATTTTTCCAGATCCAATAGAAGCTGATCCAGATGAACAAGGCTTGATTTGTATAGGCGCAGACTTAGCACCTTCTACATTATATGAAGCCTATACACATGGCTTATTTCCATGGTTTTCCGAAGGTGAGCCAATATGTTGGTGGTGTCCAGAACCTCGTTGCATCATTCGCCCTCAGGATTATCATCCAAGTAAATCACTACTGCGAAATATGAAAAAGTTTGATTATAAAATTACCATCAATCATGCTTTTGAACAGGTCATCCGTTCCTGTTCACTCCCACGTAGCTATGCGGATGAAACCTGGATTTCTGAAGAGATTATTCACGGTTATTGCCAACTGTTTGAGGCTGGCTATGCCTATAGCGTTGAAGTCTGGGATCAAGATAAAATTGTAGGTGGATTGTATGGTGTGACGATTGGGCATGGTTGTTTTGGTGAGTCGATGTTTAGCACTCAAACCGATGTTTCTAAAATGGCTTTTTACACACTGATGTTATTGGGCCGAGAAAATAACTTACCGTGGATTGACTGTCAGTTGGTCAATGATCACTTACTCAGCCTCGGTGCTTGTACACTTTCTCGCCATGAATACCTTAAATCGTTACAAGATGTAATAAAACAACCCTCAATAGATTGGAAAAATTATCAAGAGCGTGTATTTTCAAGTAAAACAATAGCGATTTTATCGCGCTTAATGGAATGAAAATAAAAGGAGGGACATGATTTATGAATTCTTATCATCCTAAGTCCCTATTAAACGACTTACAATACTATATTACGCCACCACATGATTGCAGTTATCTAGAAAATAAATCTGCACGTATGGTGTTTCTCGATCCTGTACATCGTATTGATGTTGTCACACTTTCCGAATTATCGCGTGTAGGTTTTAGACGCAGTGGTGACTTTGTTTATCGCCCTGAATGTCATCTTTGCCGTCAATGTTTATCTTGTCGGGTGCCAGTTGCTGAATTTAAAATGAGCAGTGCTCAAAAAAAAGCATGGAAACGCAATCAAGATTTAACCGTTAAAATTATTTCGACCCAAGAGGCGACACAAACGCATTACCATTTATATGAGCGCTATATTATTGAAAGACATGCTGATGGTGATATGTTCCCACCCAGCTATGACCAATTTGAAAAATTCCTGATCCATAGCTGTACCAACAGCTTTTTCCTTGAACTATGGAAAGATGATCGTTTAATTAGTGTCTCTACCTGCGATCAATTGGATGATGGGGTCTCTGCGGTGTATACCTTCTTTGATCCAAATGAAAGTAAGCGCTCACTGGGGGTTTTTGCGATTCTCAAACAAATTGAATATGTAAAATCGTTGGATTTAGATTTTGTTTACCTCGGGTATTGGGTTCCACATGCTGAAAAAATGAATTACAAATCTCAATATGCACCATTTGAATTATTATTAGATGGGCAATGGCGACGGATCAATCGTCATTTGGAGGCTAAAGAAATTGAAGAATTGGGCGATATGCTGATGACCACCCTGCCTTCAGAATGGAATGAGCCGATTATTAAATAATCGGCTTTCACTGTAAACATTCTATAAATTATTAGAACTTATTTAAATAACTTTGAAAAATCATCACTACAGGATTTGACCATAATAATTGCATGTTCACGGCCACCCTGTTGATTTGGATAATAATTTTTTCTTAAATCAATTTGATGAAAGTTGGCTTTTTCATAAAGCGCAATCGCAGCTTTATTTGACTCACGCACTTCAAGAAAGATTTGTACTGGATTATTTTTTAATAATGCAATTGATTCATCTAACAGTTGATAGCCTAGCCCTTTACCTTGCTGGCTCGGATGAATCGCCATGAGTAATAAATTCGCTTCATCTAAAACAGGTTGCAGAATACAAAAACCCACCACTTGATGGTCTTGTTCAATCACCGTACTTAGATAACTTGTTATGGACTCTTCAAATTGACTTTTTTTCCAAGGATGACTTTGTACCAAGTCTTCAATTTGAGAAACAGTGTGCAGATCTGAAGATTGCATTAAACGAATCATCTGCGTTTATCAACTCAATATAAAAAATGAATTATAAGAAATTAAACCAATAAGTCTAATAAAAAGAGCAACAATTGTTGCTCCTTAATTTAAATACTCACTTTAAAAGCCTTACAGACCCAGTTTCGCTTTCCATGTCTCGAGCAAACTTACAGTATCTAGGTCATTTGGATGGAAACCTGGTTTAAAGTATGCCAACATTTCTTTGGTCATTCCTGTGATAATGCCTTTAGATGGGCTATAAGCATATTTATAAATAATACCGAGCTCTTTTAGGTTGAGCTTTCCATCCTCTTTTAATAAACGCACTACAAAAGATGATTGCGCCATAAAGATCAGTACCATTGCAAAAACTAAAGCTGTGGTACGTAAACCATAAGCTTTGATACCTTTACCAAATACAGCTTCATAAACATCATAAGCTACTGCTTTATGTTCATTTTCTTCCACAGCATGCCAATACCACATATACGACATGGTTGGATCAGTCATTAACTTTTGGATATGTCCATTGACTAACAGTTGCGAAGCAATTGTTGCAGTAAAATGCTCTAATGCAGTCGTCGCGGTTAAATCCACCATTTCTTGAGTCATACCAAATGGTTTGACTGCACGTGCAAACCATTTACGTGCACCCTGAATTAACACACCTGTTTCACGCTCGTATTTCTCAACATCATGACCAAACTTTTTTGCTGAAGCATTAAAGTTTTCATGCTCTTTGGTATGCATGGCTTCTTGACCAATGAAAGCACTAATCTCTTTTTGTAATGCTTCATTGTCCTTAATCGCAGGGTGATAACGCACCGCACGTACTGAGTCGATGAAAAGTTTTTCGCCATCTGGGAACAATGCTGACAATGCAGTCATGAAATGTGTAATACCCGCCGAACCACTTGCCCAATATTCAGGTACGTCGTCAAAATTAAAATCCATACGACGTACAGGGAAAGATGCACCAGCACGGTTTGAAATATTCACTTTTGCATTCATTGCGATTCCTCCTATTAAGTGAGATTCACTTAAATTCTTTATGTTTGTTTTTCTCTTTCTTTATATTACGTTTTTATGAAAGTTTAATAATTGCAGATTAGGTCACACAAATATCAGTTAAGGACAGCTTTTGATAGGTATTGTCTAACAATTTATAGCTGGGTTTATTTTATCGATAAAAAAAGCGCTCCAAAGGAGCGCTCTTTTTACACAATCAGCGATTATGCAGTTACTTTAGCAACTACACCAGCACCAACTGTACGACCACCTTCACGGATCGCAAAACGTAGACCTGGATCCATTGCGATTGGGTGGATAAGTTCTACTGACATTTCAACGTTGTCACCTGGCATAACCATTTCAACGCCGTCTTGTAATTGGATTGCACCAGTTACATCAGTTGTACGGAAGTAGAACTGTGGACGGTAACCGTTAAGGAACGGAGTATGGCGACCACCTTCTTCTTTAGAAAGTACATATACTTCTGCATCGAATTTAGTGTGCGGCTTGATTGTACCTGGTTTAGCAAGTACTTGACCACGTTGTACGTCTTCACGCTTAGTACCACGTAAAAGAACACCACAGTTCTCGCCCGCACGACCTTCGTCAAGAAGTTTACGGAACATTTCTACGCCAGTTACAGTTGTTTTAACTGTATCTTTAATACCAACGATTTCAACTTCTTCGCCGACTTTAACGATACCAGACTCTACACGACCTGTTACCACTGTACCACGACCAGAAATAGAGAATACATCTTCGATTGGCATCAAGAATGCTTTATCGATAGCACGTTCTGGTTCTGGGATATAAGAGTCAAGCGCTTCAACAAGTGAAAGTACAGCTGATTCGCCATATTGACCAGCATCACCATTAAGTGCAGCAAGTGCTGAACCACGGATGATAGGCGTGTCATCACCTGGGAAGTCATAAGTAGATAGAAGTTCACGAACTTCCATTTCTACCAATTCAAGTAATTCTTCATCATCAACAAGGTCACACTTGTTAAGGAATACAAGAATATAAGGTACGCCTACTTGGCGAGAAAGAAGGATGTGTTCACGAGTTTGTGGCATTGGACCATCAGTCGCAGCACATACAAGGATCGCACCATCCATCTGAGCAGCACCAGTGATCATGTTTTTAACATAATCGGCGTGACCTGGGCAGTCTACGTGAGCGTAGTGACGAATTGGAGAATCGTATTCTACGTGTGAAGTATTAATTGTAATACCACGTGCTTTTTCTTCTGGTGCAGAATCGATTGCTGCGTAGTCTTTAGCTTCACCGCCGTAAGTTTTTGCACAAATTGTTGCAATTGCAGCAGTTAAAGTTGTTTTACCATGGTCGACGTGACCAATTGTACCCACGTTTACGTGTGGCTTATTACGTTCAAACTTAGCCTTAGCCATGAGAGCTTCCTTTTTAAACTACTCATGCAGGGTCACTGCATGAGCACTTGGTTTTTAACTATGAATTAGTTTGGGCTTATAGTAATCGAAAGATTACTCGTCGTCACCTTTTTTACCGCCAGACTGGAATTTAGAAATGATGCCTTCAGCCACGTTACGTGGAGTTTCAGCATATTTAGCAAATTCCATAGAATATGTCGCACGACCTTGAGACATAGAACGCATTTGAGTCGCGTAACCAAACATCTCAGCAAGTGGAACTTCAGCACGAATTGCTTTAGTACCGCCAGGTAAGTCGTCCATACCCTGAACCATACCACGACGACGGTTTAAGTCACCCATGATATCGCCCATGTAGTCTTCTGGAGTTTCTACTTCAACTTTCATGATTGGTTCAAGCAAGATAGGATCTGCTTTCATGAAACCATCACGGAATGCGTAAGAACCTGCCATTTTGAACGATAATTCGTCAGAATCGACATCATGGTAAGAACCATCAAATAATGTCGCTTTGATACCCACAACAGGGTAACCAGCCAATACACCATTCTTCATACGTTCTTGAATACCTTTGTCAACCGCACCGAAGAATTCTTTAGGTACTACACCACCTACAACTTCTTCAGCGAATTGGTATTCTTTACCAGCTTCTTCAACATCCATAGGCTCTAAACGAACATATACATGACCGAATTTACCTTTACCACCTGTTTGACGTACGAATTTACCTTCTTGCTCAACAGTCTTTTTGATTGTTTCGCGGTAAGCAACCATTGGTTTACCAATGTTCGCTTCAACGTTAAATTCACGCTTCATACGATCAACAAGGATGTCAAGGTGAAGCTCACCCATACCCGCAATAATCGTTTGACCAGATTCTTCGTCTGTGCGTACACGGAACGATGGATCTTCTTTAGCCAAACGACCAAGAGCGATAGACATTTTTTCTTGGTCAGCCTTAGTTTTTGGCTCAACAGCAAGAGAAATTACTGGCTCTGGGAATTCCATACGCTCTAGCGTAATGATGTTTTTCTCATCACACAACGTATCACCAGTTGTTACGTCTTTAAGACCTACACATGCAGCGATGTCACCAGCGCGAATTTCTTCAACGTCTTGACGATCATTTGCGTGCATTTGTACGATACGACCAATACGTTCACGTTTAGACTTAACTGGGTTATATACTGGGTCACCTTGTTTAAGAACACCAGAATAAACACGTACGAAAGTCAAGTTACCTACGAACTTATCGTTCATGATTTTGAACGCTAATGCAGAGAATGGCGCTTCATCAGATGCTTCACGAATCGCTTTAGTTTCAGCTTTGTCGTCAAGAATACCTTCGATAGGCTTAACTTCAGTAGGCGATGGTAAGAATTCAATTACAGCGTCCAACATACGTTGAACACCTTTGTTTTTGAATGCTGTACCACAAAGCATTGGTTGGATTTCGCCAGCCAAAGTTTGTGCACGAATACCCGCAACGATGTCTTCTTTAGAAAGATCGCCTTCTTCAAGGTACTTGTCCATCAACTCTTCAGATGCTTCTGCAGCAGCTTCAACCATATTGGTGCGCCATTCTTCAGCAGATGCTTGAAGATCAGCAGGAATATCACCATATTCGAACTGCATACCTTGAGAAGCTTCATCCCAAATGATTGCTTTCATTTCGATCAGGTCAACAACACCTTGGAAATTTTCTTCAGCACCAATCGGAATCACTACAGGTACAGGATGAGCACCTAAACGAGTACGCATTTGTTCAACAACACGGAAGAAGTTTGCACCAGTACGGTCCATCTTGTTCACGAATGCTAAACGAGGCACTTTATATTTATTTGCTTGACGCCATACAGTTTCTGACTGAGGTTGAACACCACCTACAGCACAGTAAACCATGCACGCACCGTCAAGAACACGCATAGAACGTTCAACTTCAATTGTGAAGTCTACGTGTCCCGGTGTATCAATTACGTTGATACGGTGTTCAGGGAACTGCTTACCCATACCAGACCAGAAACACGTCGTAGCAGCTGAAGTGATTGTAATACCACGTTCTTGCTCTTGTTCCATCCAGTCCATTGTTGCTGCACCGTCATGTACTTCACCAATTTTGTGAGATACACCAGTGTAGAACAAAATACGTTCAGTAGTTGTAGTTTTACCCGCATCAATGTGCGCAGAAATACCAATGTTACGATAACGAGAAATTGGGGTTTGACGAGCCATGATTTCTTGCATTCCTAAATTTTGTTGTTTAAAACAGGACGCATCAATGAAGCATTGATGCGTACGGATACTCAATACGTAATGGGCAACTTAAATACCCGCAAATCCCCCACTTTGGTAGAGGGCGATGTTAAATCGTGCTGCAGTACGCATGAGTATTCTCCTGATTAGGGACTGTTTTAGCCGCTTAGAAGCGGTAGTGAGAGAAGGCTTTGTTAGCTTCAGCCATACGATGCACATCTTCACGTTTTTTGATCGCTGCGCCTTTACCTTCAGCTGCATCAAGCAACTCACCAGCAAGACGTAACGCCATAGTTTTTTCAGAACGCTTAGCAGCAGCATCTACCAACCAACGCATAGCTAAGGCAGTACGACGGGATGGGCGTACTTCCATAGGTACTTGATAAGTAGCACCACCAACACGGCGTGCTTTTACTTCGACCATAGGACGAACTTTTTCAAGAGTAGTCTCAAAAAATTCAACTGGGTCTACTTTGTTTTTTTCTTGAACGCGGTCTAAAGCACCGTAAACGATACTTTCAGCAATAGACTTTTTACCATCTTGCATTACGTGGTTCATGAATTTAGCGATTGTTTGGCTACTGAACTTAGGATCCGGAAGGATTTCACGAGCAGCGACTACGCGACGTCTTGGCATTTTAATCTACCTATAAATATGACACTTCAGGTTTATCCAGCATCAGCACAAAGTGTCGTGTGCTATTCACTGGCCTTACTACACGTCGCTTGAATTTCACAAAATTAATGCAGAAATCAGACAAGCGAGACGCTAAAGGATTGCGGCTCTATCTTCTTAAGAAGCTAATCTTTAAAAGATTATTTCTTAGGACGTTTAGTACCGTATTTTGAACGAGACTGGTTACGATCTTTAACACCAGCACAGTCCAAAGAACCACGAACGGTATGGTAACGTACACCTGGTAAGTCTTTAACACGACCACCACGGATAAGAACAACACTGTGCTCTTGTAGGTTATGGCCTTCACCACCGATATAGCTAGAAACTTCGAAACCTGAAGTTAAGCGAACACGGCAAACTTTACGCATTGCTGAGTTAGGTTTTTTAGGTGTAGTTGTATAAACACGTGTACAAACACCACGACGTTGTGGACAAGCCTTCAACGCAGGAACTTTTGATTTTTCAATCAAAGTTGTGCGACCCTTACGGATCAACTGATTTGTTGTTGCCATATGGCAATTCTCCCGTTAATAAAAAGCCTCAAAAAATTACCACTTTTTGAGGGCATGCAATTGTAAGCCAAGAAGTAAAAATGGTCAACATTCAACATGGTGTCAAATATTGACCATTTCAAGCTTTGGCTGAATAGATGATTCAACCTAATCAGGCTTATTTTCTGATTTTGTTTCAGTAACTTCTTGCGATTTTTCAGTTAATTTTACCACATTTTCTGCAGTCGCTTTAGCTTTTATAGGGGTGCGCTTTTTTGTTACAGTTTTCGCAGGTGCCGATGTTTTCGCTACTTCTTTTGCTTTCCCTGTAGAAGCATTCACTGTTACTGCTTTCTTTTGCCCAGTGCGTTGAGGTTTTACTGGTGTCGCTTTATTTTCCAGTTGAGTCGCATGTTTATCTTCAATGTGAGTTTCAGCCAGTTTTTGAATCCCCTGCCCAACTTTTTCCTCAGCATTGGGCTCTTCAACAGTTTCACTGGTTTTTTCTTTCACTTCAACATGAGTAATTGCTTCATTTTCAACCTGAGGCTCTGCTTTCTCTGTAAGTGTTTGTGCTTTACTGTCGTCTAAAAGCAAGGGATGCGCATCTGAGATCAATTGACTAAATTTTTCATAAGCCTCTAATACATCAATTTTTTCATCAGAATGCTGTAACAAATATTGCCTTGCACCTGAAAATACGATTTGAGCTTTATCAGTTGCATCATCGACTAACTTCCAGCTATATACAGCACTGATTCCCATCGTAGCTAGGGGTGTAAGTCGTGTCAGCAAGCTAAAATGTGGAAGATTATTCATCCACGGCAACTTAAATGTACCATCCTCATTTGCCACCCATTTTTTTAACAGCTCTATATCATTGCTTGAACCTAAAAGCTGTTGCAATTGACTCACATTGTGAGTTTGCAACACCCCTGCAAAAGTTCGTATTGCCGCCATTAATGCGTGTTTTTCAGCAACAGTGCCTAGATCAATTTGTTTAAAGATGTATTCAACAACGGCATGATCTTTTGCATTCAACTCAAAACCATGCGCTCTTCCAGTGTGATAAACACTTCGAAGTGCCAAAGCCAGTGAACTAGGTACATCAAGAATTGCACCTACGCCACCAAACGCACCAGTAACCGCACCTTGAATTGCAGCTATAATTTTATTCTGATTTGCCAATGCAATACTGATTCGTTGTGAACGTTCAGTATCCTTAGCCAATTCTGCCAAGCTTTTTGCACCCACTTCTTTTAGAACAGCATCTACAGACGTCAATTCTGAAACAAACTCATTGAGCTTATCAAAAATAAAATCAGACAATTTATCGTTTAAATCTGGCGAAATAAACGAAGCGACATTATTGATTTTTTTAAAATGTTTCCCCAAAAGCTGTCCCGTTACATTCGGTAGATGTTCTCGTAGCATCTGTTGAGGATTTTCATATTGTTTACGCTCAAAAGCACTTCTTTCTTGAGCAGTACCTTGCACAACGGATTCAACTTTAGGACTGTGGCTCAATTTACTCACCGTACCAGGAGCAACATGATTGACCACACTTAAACCTGTTTCGCTTAGCTTTTTGGCTACGCCAAAAGCATTTGAAATAAATCCGCCGGATTGTTTTTTATTAGAATTTGCCATGTGCACCCTCGTAACTGTGGTTTTTCAAACACTAAAGCTTGTATTAAATAGTTTCTCAACGCTTACATTAATGTACTGATTTGCGAATCAATACAATCACTATTTCACAAAATTTCAATACAGATCATCATACTATACAATTATAAACAATCTAACCCTAGTTCACTTGCAATTACAGTACTCAATTTACTTAAAAATACTTTCTATAACAAACAGATGTCATAATTTGTCGCGGGCGACTTACGTACTAGTGGTCATCTTAGTCTTTGCCAGTTATGATAGATTCATTGGATAAAATATACAGAATCATTATGAAGCAAAATTTTCAAAATCAAATTAAACACAGTTCAGAACAAAAATATCAAGCAGAACTAGAACGCTTAAAAGAACAAGATCAACATAGAAAGCCAGCAGGTTGGCAACTTTCTGCTTACGCTGTTCGCTCATTTATTTTGGGTGATGCCAAACTTGATATTCAAAAAAAATTTTATGGTGACGATGCTTTAGTTGACCGTGCCTTGGTTACCTTGATGGGCAATCAGGGTTTGATGCTGGTGGGTGAACCAGGTACAGCAAAATCAATGCTTTCAGAGCTATTTAGTGCTGCAATTTCAGCCAATTCTCAGCTCACGATTCAAGGAACAGCGGGGACGACCGAAGACCATATTAAATATTCTTGGAACTACGCATTACTTTTATCGGAAGGACCAACAGATAAATCATTAATTCCCTCCCCGCTCTTCTATGCTATGAAAAATGGACAAATTGCCCGCTTTGAAGAAATCACACGTTGCCCACCTGAAATTCAGGATGTATTGGTGTCTTTACTGTCTGAAAAGCAAATGATGATCCCTGAAATGGGACAAGATTTTAGTTTGCAAGCAACACAAGGATTTAACATCATCGCAACAGCAAACTTGCGTGATCGTGGCGTACATGAAATGTCAGCAGCATTAAAGCGTCGCTTTAACTTTGAAACGGTAAAACCGATTCGTGACCAAAAATTTGAAATCGAACTGGTGGGATTACAACTTAAGAACCAGCTTGCTGATTTATACAGTGAAATCCAAGTTCGCCCAGAAGTCATCGAACTCTTGGTGACCATTTTCAATGAGCTTAGAACAGGACAAAGTCTGCAAGGCGCAACACTTAAAACGCCTGATGCTGTTATGTCTACTGCTGAAGCAGTCAATATTGCCCATGCGGCAGGTCTACAAGCCATTTATCTCAGTGATGGAAAATTAAAAGCAGAACACCTCGCACAACAATTGATTGGGGTTGTGTTTAAAGATAATCCAGATGATGCTAAACGCCTGCGTTACTATCTTGATACTGTGGTGAAAGAGCGTGCACGTAAGGATGCTGATTGGAAAAGTTTCTATGAAGCCAGCCGAGAGTTTTAATCATGCAGCTGCTGGATCGAAATATAGAGAGAGGGGAAATGCCTGCACGCTTAAAACAGGCATTTCAACTGAAACAGCAACTGGCAAAACAAAACGTTTTTTTTGCGCCAATCCGCCATCATAGCCCCGCTTGTGCATACGCGCTCAAGCAATATATCGATGAACTTAAGCCCACACACATTTTAATCGAAGCACCAACAAGTTTTGAATTCTTAATTGAAAGCTTACAGAACCAAGCCACTCAGCCTCCTGTGGCAATATTTGCACAAGCGCAACGTTCTTCAAATAAAACCTCCCCCCAAAAAGGCGCTGCAAATAGAAATGGTGCTGACGAAGCACATGAAAGTAATGCAGAAGTTCAACCAGAAATCTTTTCTGCCTACTTCCCTTTTTGTGAATACTCCCCTGAATGGGTCGCTATCCAACAGGCAAAACACATTCGAGCAGACGTTAAATTTATTGACTTGGATTGGGCAAAACAAAGTGCCTTAAAAACGCAACAGTCTGATTTGGACTGGCAACAAAAAAGTCTGCTGTCTGAACGTTATTTTGCACATAGCCAATATATCCAAAAACTTGCTGAAACGATGCATTGCCGAAATCATGATGAACTTTGGGATCATTTATTCGAGCTGCAAAATGTTGAACAACTGCAACATGCTCAAACATTTTTTGATGATGTTTTTGCTTGGTGTTCATTAGCACGTTTGGATTATGAGCGTGAGGTACTTTTGCAAGATGCTTCATTACATCGTGAAGATGTGATGTGGAATTGCATCCAAGACAGTATTGATCCCAAGCATAAAATTTTGGTGATCACGGGTGGCTTTCATAGTCTTGCCTTAATTGAAAATCTAGTAGCCCCACAGCAAGCAGAACGTTTTATTGTCCAAGATCAAAAGCAAAACTGGCAAGAGCAAGCTTGGCTGATTCGCTATAGTTTCGATCGTTTAGATGCTTTAAATGGCTATGCTTCAGGTATGCCCTCACCTGCATATTATCAACAACATTGGCAAAATTTAAAATCTGCAAACAATCCAACAGTTGAACAGACACAACTGCAATTTTTTCAATATTTAAATAAGTTGTGCCATTTTTTAAACCAAGAAAATGCACTGGATGTAACGCCTTATATCGCACTAAAAAATACCGCTGAACTTGCTTGGCAATTGGCTTGCCTTCGTGGACATCATCAACCAAGCCGTTATGATTTACTCGATGCTTTGCAATCAGCACTCATCAAAGGGGAAATGGATGATGGACAACAGCATTTATTTACCCTAATTTTTCAGTTTTTAAGTGGACAACAACTTGGTAAGGTTGCTCAAAATCAGCACAGTCCTGCATTATTACAAAATACCTATCAACAGATTAAAGCCTATCGTTTTAATTTAAATGACACCATTATACGCAATCGAAAACTCGATATTTATCGAAAACCTTTACATCAGAACATTAGCCAATATTTGCATTTACTGGAATTTGTAGGCTGTAATTTTGCCCAACGTATTTCAGGTCCAGATTTTGTACAGGGTGCCAGTCTGGATTTGTTGTTTGAGGAATGGCGCTATGCATGGACACCAAGTGTTGAAGCACGTTTGATTGAACTGGCAGAAATGGGCAACCAACTCGAACAAATTGCACTGCTTAAAATTATTCAACTACAGCAAGGAAATGAAGCAAAAGGTGTCGGGCAATCTGCCTTTGAAACTGCCAAATTGCTAGCTTTGGCGTGCCGCTTAGGATTAAAGCAACATTTAGAATTGCTCAGTCAACAACTCGATACTTTTTTAGAAAGCGATCAAAACCTTGCATCGGTGATTGGTGCAGCACAGCAATTGTATTATTTATGGCATGGTCACAAACTGTTAAATTTACCCGAAAAAATCGTGATACAAAGTTTAAGTTTTGCCGTCTATCAGGCCTGTTTTTTACTTGATCAAATTTACGATACCCATGAAGAAAAAATTGAACAAAATCTTAGCAACTTAAAAACCTTGCATGAACTGATTTTAAATATCAAGCAACGGAATTCTTCACTACAACATGCAGTCGTGAATGCACAAGCTGTGGATTTACTGGAACTGATGTATAGCCAAATTGATCTGGCAAAAATTGATGAATTTCATCTTAGCTCACTCAAAGGCGCGCTAAATACTTTGCAATTTTTAGATCATCAAATTGAGCAAAATCAACTTCAACAACAATTACAACTGGCTTTTGCAGTGGGAAGCGATCCTGAAAACGCTGTGCAATACCTACATGGCATGTTTTTTATTGCGCCTGAAATCTTTGTGCAATCCAATGTTGCAATTGATGCACTTCACCAATTGGTCAGTCATTGGACGGAAGACACCTTTATTCGGATTTTACCTGATTTACGCTATATCTTTAGTCAGCTCACCCCAAAGCAAAGCACCAAAGTATCTAAAATTATCGCTAAAACCACAGGACTAGGAGAGAATGTCATTCTCGATCAAGTGCTTAGTCATATTGGGGAACAGGATGTATTCCAGGGCATACAACTTAACCAACTACTGCAAAAAATATTTGAATATGATCACTTAGATCGCTGGGCAATCAATCGCTCTAATCAAGAACAACAGCTTGAACAGCAATCAGAACAACAAGGAGTGAATAAATGAGTCAATTACCTCCTGAACCAAATCTTGATGAAAACTCCGATCCCCCTGCTTCTCTTGATGCCATGGATCAAGCACGCCGTTGGCGCTTGATGCTCGGTCGATATGCCGACCAGAATTTATCAACAGCGGCATTGTCAGGCGATCAACTTAAACTTGAACACAATCTCGATTATCTCTACCAAAATGAATATAAGCGTCGGGGCATCCAACAAGGGAAAAACCGCCATGGCGGTTTAGAAGCCTCTCAACTTAACGCGATTAACTGGCTCAACCAAAGTCGAAAACTGTTCCCAAAATCGACCTTTGAACGTATGCAAAAACAAGCCATAGAACGTTATGAGTTAACTGAATTATTTAAAAACCCAGAGCATGTAAGACAACTTGAACCCAACCCTGCGGTTGCCAAAGCTTTGCTGAGTATGCGCGGTCGTTTAAGTAATGAAATGAAAGATGCGATTCGAGAATTAATTCAAAAAGTCGTGGAAGAGCTCTTACAAAAAATCCGCACACAATTTTTAAAAGCGTTACAAGGTCGCCGTAATCGTTTTAAGCGTTCACATCTTAAACAGGCACAAAACTTTGATTGGAAACGGACCATTCAAGCCAATCTCAAAAATTATCAGCCTGATTTACAAAAACTGATTATCCAAACCCCTTATTTTAATGCCCGTGTACAGAAGCATTTGCCATGGGAAATTGTACTGTGTGTCGACCAAAGTGGCTCGATGATGGATTCGATCATGTATGCAGCAGTATGTGCCAGTATTTTGGCAGCTCTGCCTGCGGTCAATATTAGTCTAGTCCTATTTGACACTCAAATTGTTGATTTAAGCCATTTGGCACATGACCCAGTTGAAGTCTTACTGACCATTCAACTCGGTGGCGGAACCAACATTGGTCAAGCTTTGCAATACTGTCAAAAAAAGATTAAACAACCCAATCGCAGTATTTTAGTCTTGATCAGTGACTTTGAAGAAGGTGCATCCGTTCAACAAATGCTCAACACCACCAGTCAACTCAACCAACAAGGCTGCAAACTACTTGGGCTTGCGGCGCTGGATCAAGCAGCCAATCCTGTTTATGACATCAATATGGCACAAAAACTCCAAGAACGCGGTATGCAAATCGCTGCAATGACCCCCGAACATTTGGCGACATGGTTTGCAGAGGTGATGCAATGAGTTGGCATATTTATACTCAATACGATGAAGACAGCCTAACCATGCACAGCAATGCTGGTCTTCTACGTCGTGCCCGTAAAGCCTTAGATGCTGTTGAACTACTGCAACAAGAGCACGATCAACTGGTATTTAAAGTCGAAGAATGTGAAGTTAAACTGCCCTTTGAAGGCATCACCAAAGCATTGTGTAGTTGTTCAGCACAAGGTTGTTGTAAACACATTCTCAGCAGTATTTTATGGGTTCAGGAACATGAAACACTCCTGACGACAGCAAATACCCCAAGTGAAAATAGCCCTAACAATAATCGAGAAGATACAGTACTGCTCGCTCAACAGGAAGCATCTCAACATACTGAGACATCTAAACAAGCTACAACATCGGCCCTTGAAACTGTTTTAGAATTTGATCTAAGTAAAATCCAAAAACAAGCAGGCAAAGCCAATATTCGTTTGGCCTATGAATTTGTACAAAATTGGTTGCTTCAATCTGAACATTGTCAAATTGGTATTCAAGAATATAAAATCATTTTTCAAACCGATTTAAGTCCCAATCCAGTTGTTCTCTACCCCGCAACAGGGTTTGAAGGCATGTTGTCAGAAATCGCAGACAAACAAAAAGTTGCTGGGCATTTGGCATGTATTGCTTATTTATTTCTCAAAAATGTCCCTAAAAAATGGCAATGGTCAATTGATATAACAGCGCAACAACACCATCCTACACAACAACTTTCACCTGATGATCGGGTATTGATCCAAGAACTTAAAATCATTTGTCAAAACTTTATTCAGCAAGGTTTGTCACATTTGGCCAAAGAAATGGTCATGTCACTGCATATTTTAAATATGCAAGCACGCGCACAAAACTTACCACGTTTAGGGAGCTTATTGCGTGCTTTACATGGTTCAATGAAGCAGTTTTTAGAAGCAGATATACAGGTTGATGAGCAACAGATTTTTAATCAATTGGCACATTTGTATGCCTATTTGGCTGCACTGTCAGAAATCGAGCATTTAAATCCAGATGTTCAAGCCGAAGCATTGCGACAACTTCGAGGTGCTGTACAACGTGACTATCAACAAGAAAGCATAGCGCATCTGATCCCTCTTGGTTGTGAATGGTGGAATACAGAGAGTGGTGCACATGGTCTAACAGTATGCTTCTGGGATGTAAAAGAGCAACAACTCAAAGAAGTGACTCAGGCACGTGCCAATCATTTAGATCGCACCTTTGATATGCACAGTGCAGCCAATACTGGGATCTGGGGGAGTTCTCTCAGCTTTTTACTGCAACATCAACTTGAATTAACCCATGCAAAATCCAGTTCAGAGACACAACTTAGTGCCAGCACAGATACTCGTTTTTTACCAAAAGGCATGTTGAATGCACTTAGCCAATCCGATTTAGAACAAATGAATATTGGCATTTCAACATGGCAATCTTTACAGCAAATGCTTCTTCCGCATTCAAGCCTAGAACAGCTTAAATCACGTTATGTACTGCTTCGCCATAAAAGTATCACAGCACCTGAACTCAACGAGCTAGAGCAATATTTTGAATACCGTATCACTGACGATGAAAATAGAGCACTCAAACTGGTCATTCCGATAGAACCTGAATACCGTGCACGAATTAAACATCTCACCCAACTAATTCATAATGAAAAAATTATCGCAACGTTGGTGCGTATCGAAACAACACAGCAACAAATTCAATTCATTCCATGTAGTGTATTTTTAACAACGCCAAAAGGTTTAAAAATATTCAGTCTGGATTATGACCATCCTGTACAGAAGAAAAGTAGCTTGGTTGAGCTGATTACGGGTCGTATTGAAAAACTGCTCGAACAAAAAAAGCAGTGGAAACAGCAGCAACATTTATCTGTATTAGACCTTTTGATCTTGGAGTCACAAGCCTTGTTTGAATTCTATGCGAATACAGGTCGTTCAAAATTGGATACGGATGATTTGGTTAAACTAGATGATTTTGCTGAAAAGTTTGCAGATTTGGGTTTAAGCTTTATTCAAAACTCACTCAAATCAGATTCCACCCAGCACAGTTTAGCCAGTCAGCTTTTAAAATGGCGACATGTTTTATTACAACTACAACGCCTAAATCATAGAATCGCTTTAGAAGGACAAGTTACGTCGTGATAAATTAAGCTTGCTATTTAAATTGATGATATTTTTCTATAATTTTAGTGAACTACCAAGCACAGTATTAAAGCCTAAAGTATTAGCGCCTATAGAAAAGCAACAGCGATTTGCTCAAAAGGAATACAGATGTTAAATAAACTTTTTTCAAAAATTGAGTCGATGTTTTTAAAGCCTGAGGATAAGGCGGTTAAAGCACAACAAGCAAACTCAACCAATGATCATGACCATATTCAAAAATATAATGAAGATCTAAAAAATAAAGTTGAAAAGCTCTACCATATTTTCCAGCCTTTGGCCGTCATTGAAGAGCAACTTGATCAAAATGTGGTTTTGTTTATTTTGGATGGAGAAAATCCGGAAATATTACTTAAATTACAGCAATACCCTAATGAAAAAGCACTACTTTTACTGGGAAAGCCGGGTACCTATAGCTGGTACTGGCCTCAAAACAATCAATCACTGGATAAAAAAGAAAATAAGCTTGCTGAAGCAGCACTAAAACTACGCCGTCGTTATTATGGTGAGATCTTTGAAGAATTAGAGTTTGAACAAATCATTCGTTTTGCCAAAGTGCTTGAAGCTGCAACACAACAGAAAAATTTTACCAATATTTATGAAAAAGTACCCACTTGGTTTATTTATCTCACAGTAGACACATTTATTACCGCTTTTGATAGCCAGCATTTTAGCGAAGCAGATCCGAATAAATTGTTAAAGCAAAATTGGACCCAACAAAAACTATTTGATTTACTTGAAAGTGATCAACAGGGTTTAGGCGATGAACTGCTACCTTATCTATTTGAACGCCAAAATATCGACAGTTATCATTCTAGTAAATTAGATAAAATATTATTACTCAAGGACACCCAAGATTTCATTTCAGCCCGATTAGATCAACTCAGAAAACTTATTCCAACACTGAGTATCATTGGACAAGAAAACTTTTTAGACTATATCGCCAAACAAACAATATTGATCAAACAAATCCCTGACTTGATTGTAAAACTTTCTGTAGGGAAATCTAAAACTATTCGTACTAAAGCCACCAGTCTATTGACGAATTTAAATCCAGAAGATAGCCAAAAATATTTAAATCAAAATCTATTGGAAGGTTCAAGTCAGGAACGAGGTTTCTCTGCAGATCTATTGGCACGTTTAGGTGCTGACAACCTGACTGTACTAGAACAAGCATTTGAACTGGAAAAACAAAAATCTGTACAACAAATCTTACAAATGGCGATTCAACGCTTAAGATCTGTTGATACTGCGCAATTACAACAAGATTTTGAAGCACCAATCTTTCAACCGTTTGTTGAACAAAAAATTCCAGCAAGTTTTACCGAGGTTATTTTAGAAAATTATCAAGAAATTTTGGCAAAAGCTGAACAGAATGCTGCCGATGAAATTGAAGAGAATAAAACAGCAAGTTATAAAAGAACTTGGGCTCAAGATCATTTAAAGCAACTTAAAAAAATCAATCATCAAACTTTAACGTCGATTGTTGACCAACTGAACGGTGATGCATCTTTTAAAAATGTACACCAAGTTGAAAATATTATTACCCATAAAAATAAATATAAAAAATATCCTGAATTTTCCATTAATCATGCCATGAGAATCATTGCGATACGCAATCGGAATTGGATCTATTGGCCTAATTTATTTGAAATGCTTAAACCTGAAGAATATGCCAATTATGAACTTCGCCATATCGTTCAGGCCTTGGATGCGGCAAAATTTAATAATCCAAAACGTCGAGTTGCTCAAGGGATTCTAGCGGGATCATCCTATTATCAAAGTTTACAAGATCATATTTATGAGAAAGATAAAATTTGGCCATTTTTTGCGGAAAATCAAGAGTATTTAACTGAAGCATTGGGACTTTCTCCATCTTTAGAACAAAATGAATACCAAAGCTTTAATCCATCAGATGCCATCTTTGTACTTAAATGCTTCCCATCCTTGCCAGTACAGTTTATTCCGCGTTTACTCGAATTTGCATTGGGTGAAAATAAGCGTTTGCGTTATGAAGCGCAAGAAACCTTACAACATCTTCCTGACATTCATCAACGTGCCATAGAGGCCTTAGAGTCAGGTAAACAAGACATTCGAATCACCGCAATTGAATGGTTGGCACGTCTACAAAATCAGGATGCAGTAAAACCTCTGAATGCTTTACTTAAAAAAGAGAAAAAAGAAATTGTTCGAGCTGCACTTTTAACTGCATTGGAAAAGCTTGGGCAAGATATTAATGCTTATCTCAAACCAGAAGTGCTGTTGAAAGAAGCAGAAGACGGTTTGAAAGGCAAACTTTCAAGCAGTTTTACATGGTTTGATTTTGAAACATTGCCAAAAGTGAAATGGCAGAATGGCAAAGAGGTTGACCCTAGAATTGTCAAATGGTGGGTGATATTGGCTGAAAAATTGAAAGAGCCTAGAGCCAATGCCCTATTGCAACGCTATAGTGGCTTACTCGATCAAAAAGATCAGGTACAACTTGCCAATCATTTATTACACAGTTTTATTCATCAAGATACCTTACAAACACCATTGGATGAAGCAACACAATATGCAACCACAGAAGCACCTGGCCGTCTGAGTTCTTATCGTGATTCATACAAACGTTATGGTGAAAAATATCCTGAACATTATGCCAAATACGGCACCATCACCTTAGAAGAAGTGATTGAAGAGATTAAACGCGAACGTTTAGGACTTTATCTGGGTTCCGCGATCAAAAGTAAAGGTATGCTTTCACTGACGGCCAATGCGCAAGGAAGTTTCGCAGTAAAACAATTGCAGAACTATATGAAGCAACACTACCCTCGTCGCTCACAAATTGAAGCCATGATTAGTGCATTATCGATCAGTAATGATCCATTAATCATCCAACTGTTGCTTTCACTTTCACGTCGTTACCGTACCGCTTCGGTGCAAACACTTGCAAACACATTGGTTGCTGAAATTGCTGAACGTAATCAATGGACAAGTGATGAGTTGGCCGATCGCACTATTCCAACAGCAGGTTTAGATGAAAATGGAGTGTTACAGCTACAATATGGTTCACGTAACTTTAGTGCAATTGTTGATGATAAAGATAAATTCATTCTTAAAAATGAAGAAGGTAAAGAAGTTAAAGCGCTACCTGCTGCCCGCCAAAATGATGATGAAAGCCTGATCAAAGAAGCCAAAGCACTGTTTAGTACCAGTAAAAAAGAGTTTAAACAAGTCGTTGATATGCAAACAGGTCGTTTGTACGAGGCAATGTGTAGCGAACGTCAGTGGAATGTTGCTGAGTGGCAAGAATATATCTTTGCCCACCCAATCATGAGACGCTTAATCCAAAAACTGATTTGGCTTGAGATCAAAACCAATGGTGAAAAAATCAGTTTTAGACCAAGTGATGATGGTGCATTACTGAATTTAGACGATGATGAAATCGAGCTTTGCACAGACAGTAAAATTCAAATTTCTCATGCGGTTTTGGTCGGTGAAAAGGAAGCGAAAGATTGGATTGCACATTTTAAAGACTATAAAGTCAAATTCTTATTTGAACAGATGACCCATCACCTGCCAAAGCTTGAAGATGATAATGTCACTGAAATCAAGGATCATAACGGCTGGCTTACAGACACATTTACCCTACGTGGTGTTGTAACCAAATTAGGCTATCAACGTGCCAGCATTGAAGATGGTGGCTCATTTGACCGCTATACCAAACCTTATAAACAGTTGGGTATAGATGTAGAAATTACATTTAGTGGAAGTTATGTACCAGAGGAAAATATTCCAGCTGTACTTTATGAACTCACCTTTAGCAAAAAAGCCAGTCGATCTTGGAATAACAATGAACTTCCACTTAAACAGATCCCACCAATTTTATTGGCTGAGAGCTATGCAGACTATTTAAAAGTTGCTGCATCGACATCAGGTTTTGATCCAGAGTGGGAAAAGAAAACGCCTTGGTAATTCATAAAGACTAAGAATTTTTGTTTAGACTTGCTACAGGGGATGTCAGCTGTATTGCAACCGATATGATGACTGTTGATAGTCATCATATCGGTTATATGGGTAATTCGATTCAGCATGTAAATACAGACATCGTTCTACAATAGGCAATAAAACACCATGCTCATTCCAGTATTTAAAATTTATTTCAAAAATTACTGCTTCAAACCCTCTCTAATTAGTCCTGCTTATGGATGGTTTTGCCTAATTGATGTAAATATCCATCATGAATTCATATTATTATAAAAATAATAAATATATTTATTTTCAGCCACTTAATTGACTTTTGAGCATACAATATAAGGTTTTTAATGATGCACAAGAATCAATATCTTTCGCCATTGAACTAAAAAAGTAAACGCGTTTAAATGTAAACATTCATTCTGTATTCTAAAATAAAGGACTTTGCATGAACCGTCGTGTTGTCATCACTGGTATGGGTATTAACTCATGTATCGGTAATACATTGGAAGCTGTTAAGCACTCTTTGGAAAATGGTATTTCAGGGACACGTCATAATTCAACGTACGAAGAACTTAATTTTAAAAGTCATGTCAGTGCCGCAGCTGAACAAGATTTTGATGGTATTGACCGTAAACTTAAACGCTTCATGGGCGTATGTGCAATGTATGCCTACAATTCAGCACTTGCAGCTGTAGAACATGCTGGCCTAACACCAGAGCAACTGGGCGGTAATCCTCGTTACGGTATTGCAGGGGGTTCAGGTGGGAACTCAACTGCATCTGTTACAGAGATGGTTAAACTTTTAGAAGAAAAAGGTGCACGTAAAATTGGCCCGTTCTTCGTACCACGTAATATGTCTAACACCATTACTGCCAATGTCGGTGTTGCATTCAAATTACAAGGTGTTGCTCATTCAATCACCAGTGCTTGTGCAACTTCAGCTGATGCAATTGGTTATGCTTACAACCTGATTCAATTAGGTAAACAAGATTTAATGTTGGCGGGTGGCGGTGAAGAAGATCACTGGTCACAAAGCTTATTGTTTGATGCGATGGGCGCACTATGTTCTAAATATAATGATGCTCCAGAAACAGCGTCACGCCCATACTCAGCTGACCGTGACGGTTTTGTGATTGCGGGTGGTGGTGGTTTTGTTGTACTTGAATCACTTGAACATGCTCAAGCACGTGGTGCAAATATTCTTGCAGAAGTTGTTGCTTATGCTGCAAATTCGGATGGTGCGGATATGGTTGCACCATCAGGTGAAGGTGCTACCCGTTGTATTTTGATGGCTTTAGAAGAAGCAAAACAACATGGCGTGGATCAGATTGACTACGTCAATACCCATGGTACTTCAACACCTGCTGGTGACGTGACTGAACTTCTTGCGATGGGTCGTGCATTTGGTGAAGGTAATGTTCCACCATTAAGCTCAACCAAGTCTATGACAGGTCACAGTCTGGGGGCTGCTGGTGTTCAAGAAGCCATTTATTCTGTATTGATGATGCAAAATGACTTTATCGCGCCAAACATCAATGTCACAGAACTAGATGAAGGCACAAAAGGTTATGACATCGTACTTGAAAAACGTGATACAAAATTGAATACTGTGATGAGTAACAGTTTCGGTTTTGGCGGTGTCAATGCTTGTCTCATTTTTAAAAAATGGGAAGGCTAAACAAAGAATTGTTGATCATTCAAATTTATAATAAGTTTGGATGATCGGCATCTCCCACACTGCCCTTAAAAGGGTAAATTGATGGATGCTCCTTCAGAAGCTTTCCTTTGGGTAAAAGCTTTACATATCATTGCAGTCGTGTGTTGGTTTGCAGCACTGTTTTATCTCCCGCGTTTGTTTGTCTACCATGCCATGAGCGATGATAATCTAAGTCATCAGCGTTTCGAGATCATGGAGCGTAAATTATATCGGGGCATTATGTGGCCATCGATGATCGCAACTTTGATCACCGCACATTTTCTCGTAGACTGGGGCGATGCAACACGTCATTACCATGAAGCTTTATGGTTTTATCTAAAAGTCGGTTTAGTTGGTCTTTTGGTGATTTACCACTTTGTCTGCGGTTATTACCGTAAAAAACTGATTGGCAATGCACATTATAAATCGCATAAGTTTTGGCGATTTTTCAATGAGATGCCAACCCTGATTTTATTTGCAGTGGTGATTTTAGTGGTGGTTAAACCCACATTTTAAATTGTAGATAGAAACCTCCTAAATGGAGGTTTTTAATTGATTGGATGTAATTTACAGGCCCACCTAAATAATTTTCTAATAAATTCAGCAACATGAAATTATAAAAACTTAATCAACAATATCATTAAAAACACTTAATACATGCCTTTATAGAGGCTTCACTGCCACATCTTAGATACAAGGTTTAAATTCATTTGTGCTGGCAGTGCCCCACTTTTCGTAGGGGACAGCAAACCTTGCGCATGCACGATTCAATAATGTAAAAAGTAGTTGTATTACCTTAAACAATGCACAATCACTCTATTGCGCTCAACATCAAGTCCGATTAGATCCGTTCCGGAATAACCATTTGCTTGTGCAAACTCAATATATATATAGGATTTCTTTCAATGGCTCTTAATTAGCCAATTTCTAATTTTTGCATTCATCGGTGTTGAATAATACTTTTCAATGGCCCAACTCAATACAAAAACAGCAATAAAATAAATTGGCAATAGCATTAATTTTTCAACAGCTAAGGTTTCTTGAGGAAAATAAAAAACTTTAAATAAACCCAAGATAATCAAATGAAATAAGTACATTTCATAACTACGTTGCCCAATCCACGCTACACCTTTTGACAATATAGAGCGAGATTCAGTGTGTGGGTTCTGAGCAAAACAGAAGATCAGCATTGCTGACAATATGGCAAAAATGCTGATTCCCCACGTACTAACCTCTTTGATTGGTGCATATAAATAAACAGCTGCTATCAACACGACAATGATTGGAACCACGATTTTGGAAACCTGAATTTTTTGTCCCATCCGCTGATTCATTAAAGCAGTTAAGCAACCAATCGCAATTCCGTCAAAACTTGAGAAGTAATGATAAAGATAAGCCCCGCTTTCCTCAGCAAAATGCAATGAACGGAAATAAGGTGCATAAATGATGATTGCCAATAAAAATATAATAAACCCTTTACCACGGCCTAATACAACACACAAAATTGGAAATGCTAAGTAGAAGACTTCCTCAACAGATAAAGACCATAGCACGCCTAGCGCATAATTCACCCAGCCATTTTCAATGATTAGGATATTCATCCAAAAGGTAAAAGCAGAAAATACAGTTAAGCCGTAAGAAACTTCAATACCGTTTGGCGCTTGATTGAGAAAGGGTTTTAACCCCATTGCACCCAGTACTGTGACCAGCACCACCAGTAGGACCAAACAAGGCATAATTCGGGCAATACGGCGAATATAGAAATCTTTGAGTTTAATCTGTGCAAGTGTCCCACTTCTTTGTAAAGTATGTTGAGTGATTAAAAAACCCGAAATCACAAAAAATAAAGTCACTCCATAATTACCATTGCGGGCAATTAAAGTACTTAAGCTTTCTCCAAAGATCTGTATACCTAGAAATGTGTCATGCAGTTTATAAGGAATATTAAAATGGTGGAGAAGGACCAATAAAATTGAAATTCCACGTAAGAGATCGATCTTGTTATTGCGCATATCTGCTATTGCTTATCATAAATGATGCTATTAAACGTGTTTTTTATTTTTATTTCAGTATTTTATTTTGAATAATTTGTTAAATTCTACATTTAATCTATGTAATCAATCACGGATAAAACCAAAAACTTGAGCATTTTATATTTAATCTAAGCGTTTAATTTTTAGAGTTAATTTATATCAAAATTTTTCATATCATAGTTATTCAGGAGATGATCTAACACCATCTCCTGATCAATTGAATATTCAACATTAAAGCTGTTGATTACGTTTTTTCATACGCGGTTTATACATCATTTGATAGGTCACCGCTAAAATAATCACCCACAACGGGCTGATGATTAAAGCTTTTAAAGTATCAGGCTCAAGACTTAAAATCACCAAAGTAAAGGCAAGGAAGATCAAAACAAGATAAGACATCCATACACCACCTGGCATTTTAAAGTTTGATTTCTCATGTAATTCTGGGCGTAATTTACGGTAGCGTATATAACACACCATAATAATACTCCAGATACTAATGAATAAAATCACACATAAAGAACTGGCTAAGGTAAATGCTTCGACGGTATTTGGAACAAAATATTGTAGTGCTGCACCTGCCATAATAAAGCCACAAGAGAACAACAAACCTTTTGCAGGAACGGCGCGTTTAGACAGCTCAGCCAACTTAGTCGGTGCTTGCCCTTCTTTAGCCAATCCAAACAACATACGACTGGTTGAAAATACACCACTGTTCATCGATGACATTACCGAGGATAAAACCACCAAGTTCATAATCACAGCTGCTGCACCAATACCAGCATGTAGGAACAATGTGACAAATGGGCTTTGATCCGCAGGAATTTCATTCCAAGGGGTTACCGACATCACGATAAAGAGTGCCAATACATAGAACAAAATAATACGGGTCGGAATCGCATTGACCGCTTTAGGTAAGTTCTTTTCAGGATCTTTGGTTTCTGCCGCCATAGTACCAATCAGCTCGACACCGACAAAAGCAAACAAGGCAATTTGGAAACCTGCTAAAAAGCCACTTGCCCCTTTCGGGAACATGCCACCATGCGACCAGACATTGCTAAAGCTTGCAACTGAACCTGTCGGTGCTTGGAAATGGCTCAACACCATATAGCCACCAATAAGAATCAATCCAACAATGGCTAAAATTTTGATCAAAGCAAACCAAAACTCAATTTCACCAAACAACTTTACTGTGAGGAGATTAATTCCCAATACCAAGAGTACGCATCCAGCACTAATTAAGGCTTGTCCCATGGGGGTAAAGGCGGTTCCGTCAGGAAGCCAAAAATTGAGATAATTAATAATTGCAGCTAAATCCGCAATACCCACTAAGATCCAACCGAGCCAGTATGACCAGCCAATATAATAGCCAGCACCCGGACCAATTAAGTCATGTGCCATATCAATAAAGGATTTGTAGTGCAGATTTGAAAGTAAAATTTCACCCAATGCGCGCATCAGGAAAAAGAACATTGCACCAATGATCATATAAATGATCAGAATTGAAGGGCCTGCAAGGGAAATGGTTTTCCCTGAACCCATAAATAAGCCAGTACCAATTGCACCACCAATCGCAATTAATTGTAGGTGACGATTGGATAATTTCCGTTGTAGCTCATTTGGCGACGATGGTACGTCATCTGAATGGCTTGAAGTTGTCATAAAAATATCCTTTTTGACAATTTTTTGGAGGTAAAACCCGCTTGTGGCATAAGAACATTCCCGTTCTATTGTTCTACCTAACGCGAACTGGGCCACATGGTTTACATGTGACCAGCTTTAATTCGGGGCAAATACTGCTTTAATTGTTGACAATAATCAATTCTACTTTATGACAAGCGGTTAATTTATGCCTGCGCCGCAATAACTGCGATCTCAATCAACCAATCTGGATTAACCAAATCAGCTTGAATTGTTGCGCGAGATGGAGCAACACAACCTTCTAACCAATCAATCCAAATGGTGTTAAAAGTTGCAAAATCATCTAAATTTTTGATGTAGACATGCGCAGACAATAAACGTGATTTATCGGTATTTGCCTCAAGCAATAATTGATCAATCGTTGCTAAGATTTCTTGAGTTTGACCAATAATATCCTGTTGGGTGTTTTTAGGAACTTGGCCTGACAAATAAACCACTTTATTGAAAATGGTGACTGCACTCATTACTTGATTGCTGTTGAGTTTTTGAATGTCTGGGTGTTGAACGTTGTTTGACATGTTGATGTCCTTATTTTGAAATTTTAAAATTTACCCGTGCAGTTACACCACACATGAGCTCATAACCTACGGTTCCAGAACTTGCTGCAACTTCATCAATCGGCAGTACAGTTCCATTTGAAGACTGTCCCCAAAGTACCACTTCGCTTCCAACTCGCGCATCTGGGATATGAGTTAAATCAACCGCCAACATATCCATACTGACACGACCAATAGTTTGTGTTCGTACAGAATTGACCAATACTGGTGCATCCATCGAAATACGTTGGTAACCATCTGCATAACCACATGCCACGATTCCGATTTTCATGGCTTGGGTTGCAGTAAATTTAGATCCATAACCCACTGTTTCACTCGGCTGTAAATCTTGAATTGCGATGATTTCACTGCGTAAACTCATGCTTGGTTTAAGATTCCAGTCTTGAATTGAGTGTGTTGGATAGTCAGGAGAACTGCCATACAGCATAATCCCACTGCGAATATAATCTGAACGTAAATCTTGTGAATGTCGGAGAATGGCCGCACTATTTGAAACTGAACGCTCTCCGTCTAAATCTTGAATGGTTTGTTCAAAAATAGCCTGCTGGTAGGTAATCCCAGATTGCCCCAAACGCTCACCATCTGCATCTGAAAAATGCATCATATGCGTGATAGATTTCACCACCTCGAATTGCTTTAATCTTTGCCACATTGCGCGATACGCATCAGCTTTAAAACCAAGGCGATTCATTCCTGTATTCATTTTTAAAAATACATCGAATTGAGTCTGTGCTGGATTGTCTTTGAGAGATTGGCTTTGAAATTGTTCTAGCCAATTCACTTGTTCTTCATTATGTAGGCTAAAACTTAATTGATACTTTTCACAGTCCAATAAATCATCTGCTGAAAAAATACCTTCTAAGAGCAGAATTGGACCTGTCCATCCCGATGTTCTTAGGCGTTTTGCTTCATCGATATCTAACAAAGCAAAACCATCTGCGGATTTGAATGCATCATAGACACGCTCAATACCGTGTCCATAAGCATTGGCCTTGACCACGGTAAAAACTTTACTTTGTGGCATAAATTGACGGGCGACATTCAAGTTATGCAACAAAGCATCCTGATGAATGACAGCAGTAATTGGTCTAGGCATTTTATTCATCCCTGAATATGGATTGGCGTTGTAAATTATTTATCGCTAAACAATTTATTGATTACTGTTTTAACAATGTGGCTGACTTAAGCAGCGTGTGGATAACGCTGAATAGATAAGCCTTCGGTACTAATATCAGTTTGATGATTAAGTACTAGATCGCTGATTAATTTTCCTGAACCACATGCCATGGTCCAGCCTAAAGTGCCATGCCCTGTATTAAGGAATAAATTTTTAAAACGTGTTGCGCCAATAATTGGTGTGCTGTCTGGGGTCATTGGGCGAAGACCGGTCCAAAATGACGCTTGTGCCAAATCACCACCCGGGAATAAATCTTGGGTCACCATTTCCAACGTGCCACGACGATCAGCATTTAAACCATGATTAAAACCGCTTAATTCTGCCATTCCACCAACACGAATACGTTGATCAAAACGAGTAATCGCAATTTTATAGGTTTCATCCAAAACTGTAGATTGTGGTGCAAATGTTGGATCAACAATCGGGATCGTTAAAGAATAACCTTTCACTGGGTAAACTGGTAAATTCAATTCCAGCGGCTTTAAGAAATCACGTGAATAGCTACCAAAAGCCAATACATAGCGATCAGCAGTTAACACGTCACCATTAACCACTACACCTTTGATTTGATCACCTTCAACCACCAATCTTTCAACATTTTGGTTGAATTTAAACTCGACACCTAAACCTTTGGCTAAATTGGCTAAAGCATTGGTAAATAAATAGCAGTCGCCTGTTTCATCATTTGGAAGATGTAAACCACCGACCAATTTATCTTTGGCATGTTCTAGTGCTGGTTCTACTTTAGCAAGATCATCTTTAAGCAATAACTCATGTGGAACACCACATTCTTTGAGTACAGCAATATCACGCTGAACCATTTCTAATTGAGCTTCATTACGGAAAACTTGCAACGTGCCTTTTGAACGGTTTTCGTATTCAATGCCAGTATCTTTACGCAGTTCTCTTAAACAGTCACGGCTATATTCTGCAACACGTGTCATACGTTCTTTGTTAATCGCATAACTTTCTGAGTTACAGTTTTTAAGCATTTGCGCCATCCACTGTAACTGCCACATACTGCCATCGATATTAATCGCAAGTGGTGCATGATGTTGAAACATCCACTTAACCGCTTTAAACGGAATACCGGGTGCAGCCCACGGTGTCGAATATCCTGGAGAAATTTGACCTGCATTACCAAAGCTGGTTTCTTCAGCTGGACCTGCTTGACGGTCTAAAACTGTAACTTGTGCTCCTTGCTGCGCGAGGTAATATGCACTTGCTACGCCAATCACACCACTACCTAATACTATTACACGCATTTCTTATCCTTTATGCATTTACTAGTTTATTTCACTAGTATATTTTTGGTTCAATAGTTTATTTCACTATTTTTAATGCTAAAATTCAGGTGTTTTAATTTATTGTCGTGAAAAATGATTAAAAAAAAGGGAATAATTGATGCGTAAATTAGACCGTATAGATCGAATGATTTTAGATATTCTTCAAAATGAGGGTCGAATTGCCATCAGCGAGTTGGCTTCACGGGTCAGTTTATCGACCACACCTTGTTCTGAACGCGTCAAACGTTTGGAGCGAGATGGCATCATTATGGGCTATCATGCACGACTAAATCCGAAACATCTTGATCGCAACTTATTGGTTTTTCTAGAAATTAGCTTATCAGCAAAGTCTGGTGACGTGTTTGAACAAG
Organism: Acinetobacter sp. LipI_19; assembly: GCF_058242925.1. Lineage (NCBI taxonomy): Bacteria > Pseudomonadati > Pseudomonadota > Gammaproteobacteria > Moraxellales > Moraxellaceae > Acinetobacter > Acinetobacter sp. LipI_19. The sequence continues at coordinate 224,349 of NZ_JBZAYK010000001.1, read as the reverse complement.
TGGCCAAGGACTTAATGGAAATACCAGAAGTACAAGAGTGCCATCTTATTTCGGGAGATTTTGATTATTTAGTCAAAGCCCGATTAAAAGAAATGAGTGCTTACCGACGCTTACTGGGTGATTTACTAAAAAAACTTCCCTCCTCTGCTTCTTCACACAGCTATATTGTAATGGAAGAAATTAAGGAATCATTGTATTTGGACGTTCGCTAATCCATCATTTTTTATTTTTAGATGGATTGATGTGGTGCATTGCAGATTTGAATATCTCTCCACATTAGATCCAAATTTTACTGCAAGTAGATCTTAAATTAAGCGGTGATGGACTTAAGAGTTTAACGCTTCCCCATCATGCGGTATCTCTACCCAATTGAGTGAATGACATTAAAAGATTATCGGGGGATTCAGTCCGTGTTTAAATGTGTGATTGCTACTCACTATGTGATTACAAGTAAAATCCCCAACCGAGAATATCTTATCGATGTGTTGGGGATGATTAATTTGATTCGAATTACTCCAATAACCTAGATTTAAACCAGATTTAACAATTCAGAAAACTTTGCAATTCTTGCTTTCGGCACTGCTTCGTCCAACTCTTGTTTTGAACCATATCCATATTCTACCGCAATGGTTTCAATGCCATTTTTACGTGCACCAAAAATATCATGTTCCCGGTCTCCCACCATCAAACACTCTTTTGGATTTAACTTTTCTTTTTCAAGGATATAAGTGATTAACTCACCTTTATTGGTGCGCTCGCCATTTAACTCACTGCCATAGGGATAATCAAAATATTTTAATAAATCAAAATGATCTAAGATTTGCCGTGCATAGACTTCAGGTTTTGCAGTGGCTAAAAACAGTCGATAGCCCTTACTTTTTAAGGCTTCCAAGGTTTGTACTACATCATCAAAAACATGGTTTTCAAATAGGCCAGTTACAGCAAAACGTTCACGATAACCTAATAAAGCTTGCTCAGCTAAAATATCATTTGCTTCAACTTTGAGTAGCTTTGCCAATGATGCCTTTAACGGTGGACCAATAATCCAGTCGATATTTTCACTGTCAGGAATCGGATGCCCAACCTTTGCAAGTCCATAACGTGCAGATGTCGTAATGCCTACTTTTGGGTCGGTTAATGTGCCATCGAGATCAATTAAAATATTCTTTATCACCATCCAATCCTTTAAATCTGTGTTTGAAACAATTATCAAATTACTATCGAGTGTTCTCGCAAACTTGCCTATACTAACGTAAATTTGTGAATTAAGGACATCATCGTGCGCCCTACTGTACTTTGTTTTTCAGGTCTAGACCCTTCTGGTGGTGCTGGTATACAGGCTGATATTGAAGCGATTGGTCAAAGTGGCGCACATGCGGCAATTGCTTGTACAGCATTAACCATTCAAAACTCTCAACAAGTTTTTGGTTTTAAAGCCAGCTCCAAAGAACTACTGCTTGCTCAGGCCAATGCAGTTGTTGGTGATTTACCCATTAAAGCCATCAAATCGGGGATGTTGGGGACGACAGATAATATTGCTGCACTGGCTGAGTTTTTACGTGAACATCCAGATTATCTATATGTACTTGATCCTGTTTTAGTGGCAAATAGTGGTGGTTCACTGGGTAATCAAGAGACCTTGGTTAAAGCCTTTATCGAACTGATTCCTCTGGCAACAATCATTACCCCAAATACGGTAGAATTACGTGCATTAACAGCAGAACAGGACATAGAAAAAGCCACAGCCAAGCTGTTTGAAATGGGCGCACAAGCTGTTCTGGTAAAAGGTGGTCATGAAGATACCCCAAACTATATTCGTAATGCCTTATATGTGAACGGTGAAATGATCGCTGAATCTAAATGTCCCCGTTTAGAAGGTGAATACCATGGTTCAGGTTGTTCATTGGCAAGCTTTATTGCAGGACGTTTAGCACTAGGAGATCCGCTTAAAATCGCGGTACAACATGCTGAAACATGGTTATTTGGTGTATTAAAAAATGCCGAAACGCCGATTGAAGGTGGCCAAAAAATTCCAAAGCGCTTTTAAATGTTGAATATTACTCTGCACTTTTGAAAATAGCATCCAAGTTTCAATAAACAGCTGAAACTTGGAAATCCCCTAAAACAATGGGAATGACAACGAGAATAACAATGCATAAAACACTCACGACAATAATGCTATCAAGTTTACTTTTAACCCCATTCGCATTTGCCCAACCTCAACAACAAACTGTAAGTCGCAATATTAACGATGTAGTGAATGGGCAAAAAACCCATTTTATTTTTAAAGATGGCGATGACGAATCAGGTCAACTCATCATTCAAACACCGGCTAAACAGCAAGCATTTGATCTTGCAGAATTACCATTTGAACGTAAAAGACAAATTCATTTTCAAGACTACAATTTTGATGGATTTACCGATATTGCTGTGTCTACACCTGATATGGGAATGGGGGTTTATTCAATTTTTGATATTTTTCTCTATCAACCTAAAAGTAAAGACTATCAAGTGTTGAACCAAGGAAAAATTGATTTTAGTCATGCACAGTGTTCTGGATTGACGGATCTCAAACTGATTACCCACAAGAAACAAATGACCAGCTCATGTCGAGGTGGCGCAAGATGGTGGGTCGACACGTATCAATTTAAAAATGGGCAATGGAAATGGTTAAAGTCTAAAGTGGAGGATGAATGAATTTTCGCTTCATCCTCTACTGAACTTAATGCCATAGATATAATATAAGCATCCAATCATACAAAAAATATAATTTAATCTGTAGAATGTTGATTATGCGTAATATGTTCATTTCTCAGTATATTTATCTTTAAGACTTTGTATATGTTGGCGATTGGTTTTCCACGAATTTTCTAAAATTTCTTTCTCTAGACGATACTGAATACGTTTTAATTTCATTGGAGGAATGTTGATTTGCTTAAATTGTTTTACATAATCTGTCCAACCTGCACCACGAAAGACATTGTTTGGCATTTTGGTTTTAAATTCGCAATCAGACATAAAAACCACGATTGAATGGATCTGAGTGGAATCAACAATATCTGTGAGCACACTTTCTAAAACTTTTTGATGCTTATAATTTTGATGTAATGGGTTTTGGAACTTATAGCTCTTTTTATAAATCTTTTGTGTCCAAATCTTTTGACGCTCGCCACCAAATATCCAACCTTTATAATTCTTTGTTTCAATGACAAAAACACCATAAAGACTTAATAAAATATGATCTATTTGGGTGGTCTGATTTTGCGCATCAGGCAGAGTACAATCATTTAATAAAATATAATTTTCTTTATCTAAATAGACTTTTACATGGGTACTGACAGCAAATTCACCTATTTTCCCTTTTAAAAAGGGCTTAAATAATTTAACTAGCGTAATCGCAACGAAAAGTAAAACGATCCAACCTAGATTTGATAAGAATGATGTAAAAATTTGAGCAAGCATTTTAAATTGTAATGTAATAATAAATAGCGTTGAGTCTATGGCACTTGTTCAATTTTTAAAAGAATATCCTTATTATCCAACCCACCCGCAAAACCCACTAATTTACCATCTGCCCCGACCACACGATGACATGGTGCAATAATAGAGATGGGATTTTTACCATTCGCTGCACCCACTGCCCGAACCGCTTTGACATTTCCAATCTGTTCTGCGATCTCTTTATAGCTACGCGTTTCACCAAATGGAATCGTCAATAAAGCTTGCCAAACTTTTTGCTGAAACTCAGTCCCCGCAAAATCTAGCGGTAAATCAAACTGGGTTCTTTTTCCTTGAAAATATTCATTCAATTGTTTCGCCGTCTCCAACAAAACTGGATGCGTATTGTTTTTAATTAATTCAGCCAGACGAACCCGTTTAGGATTTTCATTTTCCCAAAGTACTGCAACCAAGGCATGATCATGGGCGACTAATTTTAATATCCCGACTGGGGAACTCATTTCCATAAATGCAAGTTGCATGTCCTTATTCCCTTTCCAACTCAGCAACAGCTTAACTTAGCTTGAAGATAATTTCATCAAAATAAGACCTGAAATAATCAATACAGCAGCCAACATCCGCATCGCTGAGGCTGGTTCACCTAAAAAGAAAATTCCGACGGCAAATGAACCAATCGCACCAATCCCTGTCCACACCGTATAAGCGGTACCAAGTGGTAATGTTTTCATTGCATAAGAAAGTAAAGCAAAACTTGCGATCATAAAGATGATGGTCAAAATACTAGGTGTCAATTTAGTAAACCCATCAGACACCTTCATAAAATATGCCCAAACCACTTCAAACAAACCAGCAACTGCCAATAAAACCCATGCCATTATATATTCACCATTTTCTATTGGGTGTTTCCAATATTGATTACACCATGAACTACACATAAAAAAAGTGCTACCTCCTACAGAAATAGCACTTAAATATTTAAATAAATTAAGACGAAGAAAGTTTCATTAAAACTAAGCCAGAAACAATCAGTACAGCAGCGAACATACGCATTGCTGTTGCAGGTTCGCCTAAAATAAAAATACCAACCAAGAATGAGCCTATCGCTCCAATCCCAGTCCAAATGGTATAAGCAGTTCCCAATGGCAAAGTACGCATCGCATATGCCAATAGACCAAAGCTTAAAATCATGAAAAATAAGGTGACAATACTTGGTGTAAGCTTTGTAAAACCTTCGGACAATTTCATGCTATATGCCCAAACGATTTCAAAGATACCTGCGAAAATAAGAAAAACCCAAGCCATGACCAGCTCCAAATTTAAATTAGAATCAGGCCGTCCTGACGATTTTTCTCAAATTGAGGGAGGTCGTTCCTCCTGAAGAACGCTAATTATATCAACTCATGTTGAGGAGTTTATTAAAATTTACAAAATTTGACCTTTTTTACATTTCGAATAATTTTTTTTCGTGAGGCTTACTTTATGATCAAGCATGCTAAATATAAAAATCAGGAATCAAAACCATGAAACATGATTATTGGGGTGATATCCACCCGAGCTGGGCTGGGTTTAGTTCAGAAACATTTTTTTCACATTGTTTTTTTAATCAAAATGCTGATCGGGAGATTTTCTTAGGGGAAGAGTTTGATGAAGATGGCGAAGAGATCGAAGAAGCACCCAATCTTGATCAACTCAACGCTTTTGCAAAAATCTACCAATTATTTATCAACAGTATTGAACAACATATTCAGACCATTCAGCAACATGCTTTTGAACGCTATCAAAAGCTTTATGCACATTATTATGAAAATCCAGAAAAATCCGGTAAGGCTGCATTGAATATTCAGGATGTGGAATCCCATAATCCTTATATTCAGACCATGTTAAATTTGCGTGTGAGCGCACCCGATAGCTTAACCCTCTCTATTCACTATGATTTAGATACAGAGCATGGAATGGAATTTAAGTTTGTAAATAATCAGCTTGAATGTGTCGCTGGCATTGCAGAAACGTAAAAGATCACTCCTAAAGAAGTGACCTTTTGCTTTATACAAAAAACTAAAGCTTAGAATCTAAAACGCAGACCTGCACCATATAACCAACCTGATTCGGACTTAGTTGCAGTTTGCCATGCTGTCTCTTTTTTACCTTTAGAATATGTATAGGCCACACTCACATAAGGCATCACCTTTTTTGTAATTTCATAACGGGTTTCTAAACCTGTTTTAATACTGTTTAGGCCTGTTTTTTGGGCATAGCGTGAATCATCGCTAAATACCACATTTAAATCTAAATAAGGCTTTAAAATCAGCTTTTGTGTCAATAATAAATCACGTTCAGTTTCTAGGCTAAATGCAACCTGACTGTCCTGTCCGAAATACAGATAAGCATCTGTTTCAAAAAAGTACTGCGCCAAGCCGTGTAAACCCAAAGCCGCATCTACACGTTCCTGATCAGTGGTTCGCTCAGGATTATCACTGTAACGCACACCCGCCTGTACATCCCAAAAATCAGCAATGTTACGGCTATAGAGGGCACTTAGATCATATTCTATTTTGTCTGATTCAGCCTTACTGGAGCTCCCTTTAATGAATAACTTATTTTCATCAGTACCTATGCGTAACTCTAAAGATGAATCTAAAGTACCTTTTCCATCTTCATCCAGCATCCAAGCATTATCAATAGTCACTCGCTGATAAACCTGCGCACCATGTTCTTTACCATGATCATGGGTACTATGCGAAGCTACGCTTTCCGCCCCCTTAGTGGTTGTAATCGCTTGATGCTGTGTATGATCTACAACATTGCTTTGCTTATCCAACTGATTCATTTTTGAATGATCCATGCTTGAATAATCAGTCACTACAGTTGATTCAGTCGCAATACTCTCATCACTTTGCATCTGATGCCCTTCATGGGCCAAAGCCAAACCACTCAGCATAAGTAATGAACTTGCCAGAGCTGATTTAGAAAAAAGATTAATGATTTGCATGTTCGTCCCCTTTCACTTCAGCCTTTTGAGTGGTATTTGTTGTTTGAACTGGCTGGGTGGACACTTTGCCATCACTCACATTGGCAACAATCAATTTATTCATCATCCCTGCACTCATGTGGTAGAGCAAATGACAATGGATTGCCCATTCACCCAATTCATCAGCGGTTAATAATGCTGTAACTGTTTTTGCAGGTGGTACAACAATGGTGTGTTTATTGGGCATATCCACAGCAGGCTGACCATTTTCCAGTTGCATAAACATGCCATGTAAATGCATTGGATGCGCCATCATACTGTCATTGATAAATTTAATTCGGATACGTTCGCCATATTTCACTTTGAGTGGTTCAGCATCACTGAATTTTTTACCATTGATCGTCCAAACATAACGCTCCATGGTTCCGCCTAAGCGAATCACCAATTCACTGGTGGCATCACGAGTATCAGGTTGAGGGGTTAGTGATTTTAAATCACTGTATTGCAGTGCTTTATCTCCTTGCGGCGTCGATGCATTTGCCCAACCATAAACCACTTGGTCATTTTTTTGAGCTGCCGATGAATTGCTATGCTGTGAATGATCCATAGCTTGCGTATCATTGGCATTCATTTCTGAATGGTCCATACCTTGCATAGCATCAGCACTCATTTTTGAATGGTCCATACCTTGCATAGCATCAGCACTCATTTTTGAATGGTCCATGCCCTGCATATCATTCGCACTCATTTTCGAGTGATCCATGCCTTGCATAGCATCAGTATTCATTTTTGAATGGTCCATGCCTTGCATATCGTCAGCACTCATTTTTGAATGGTCCATGCCTGACATATCACCCATACTCATCTTGGAGTGATCCATCCCTCCGCCACCATGACCTCCCATATCATCCATAGTTAGCAGAGCACGTGGACGAGCAGCAGGCATATGAATAGCAGCACTTTTTGCTGTTAATTCATTGTGGAGTGTTCCAATCGCAAATCCTGAACGGTCAATAGACTCTGCTTCGATCTGATAATGACTGATTTTAGGTTCAACAATCACATCATAGGTTTCTGCTGTACCAATACGAAACTCATCCACACTCACAGGTTTTACTGGTTGACCATCGGCACTGACCACTGTCATTTTTAGCTGAGGGATGCGTACATCAAAGAACGACATTGCCGATGCATTCACAAAGCGGAGTCGAACTTTTTCATTTGGCTTAAACTGACCTGTCCAATTTTGTTCAGGCGTTTTCCCGTTTACAAGAAAGGTGTAACCCGTCACATCAGACATATCTGTTTTTAACATACGCATCTGATTCCACATTTTGCGATCAGACCATGTTGCTTTTAAACCATCACGTTGTAACTGTTTCCAAACATCCCCTAATGTTTCACGTCGATTTTGATAATATTCTGCGGAAACCTTTAGATTTTTTTGGATCTGGTCACTGGTTTGCTCATGGAAATCCGACAACATCACCACATAATCACGATCTGTGCGTTCATGCGCTGCCAGCGGTTTTTTATTCTTTGGATAAATCACTAAAGAACCATATAAACCATCCTGTTCTTGGCCTTTTGAATGGGCATGATACCAATAGGTTCCACTCTGACGAACTTTGAACTTATAGACAAATTCTTCGTTGGGTTTGATCCCGTTATAACCATTAAAGCCAGGTACACCATCCATAATGCCGGGCAATAATAGGCCATGCCAGTGGATCGATGAATCCTGATTCTTTAAATTATTTTTAACACGAATCACCGCTTCATCACCTTCTTCAAATTCTAAAAGTGGTGCGGGAAACTGGCCATTTACAGTAATTCGTTTTACCGGTTTACCTGTTACATTGACGATTCCTTCATCAATGCTGAGTTGATATTCTTTGATTGCGGCAATTCCCCAAGTTGAGGAGACCAAGCACAATGTCGCAACCAAGCTTTGAGCTAATCGCTTTTGAGATAACTGAATAAACATAACTTAACCTAAATTTTAACAAGCAATTTTGAATAAAAAAGTGTCTAAAATCAGATTAAGCTTTTGGAGGACGTAGGATTTCTTGCCAATGCCCTGCGAGGTGCTGAGCTTGGTAATTGATTTGATAGGCTTGAGTGTTGTGCAGATGATCGGGTGCAATCAATTTGGGAATATCAGGATTGAACCAAACCACTGAAGATTGGCATGATAAGGCAGCACAGTCTAGGCATTTGCTCTGCTGCGTATCTTGAGATTGAACCTGTAGATTATGGCAATCTTTTAAATTTTGCACCTGCTGCTCATGATTGAGACGCAATTTTTGATCATTTTGTTTTTGTTGTATGTCTAAACAGTGTTGTTTCATTTCTTTTACAGTACTGTTTTTCATCATCGATTGATGTTCATCTAAAAGTGATGCATTCATCATTTGCGCATGTTGCATCATATTTACAGATGCAATAGACACACTGCTCCAACCTATGGCAAAAACCATAAGACAAACAAACCAAAGCTGTTTGTGCAGTTGTCTAAACAAAACTAAAACCTATGTTTTAATCCATAATGAAGCTAAGAGCATAGCCAATAATAACGATTTTGGCAAATATCATGTGGAAAGATTGCCAATATCACTGAATAATTTAGCATCAATTCTACTTTGAATAAAAAATGAATAATCAAATTGATGAAGAGCAGATAATTTTTATAACAAAAGAGCCCATTTGGGCTCTTTTTAAACAGAAATTGCATACATGATAAACGATTGATCACCCTTTGATTAATCTATACCCAGCTTATCCATATGCTTATCAACATGGTTATCCATATAGTTATCATCAGAGTTATCCACAATTCACACAATACACTTGTGGAAAAGTTTAAGCCGAAACTTGTCCAACTTTTGCTAATTCAGCACGCATTTCGTTAATCACAGCTTGATAATCAGGTTTACTAAAAATCGCCGAACCAGCAACAAACATATCAGCTCCTGCTTCAGCAATTTCACGGATATTTGCTGGGCCAACACCGCCATCAATTTCTAACCGAATGTCACGACCTGAAGCATCAATAATTTTACGCGCTTCGCGTAATTTATCCAAAGTCGTTGGAATAAATTTTTGGCCGCCAAAGCCAGGGTTTACACTCATTAAAAGCACTTGATCCACTTTATCTAAAACATAGTCGAGATAATGCAAAGGTGTTGCTGGATTAAATACCAAACCTGCTTTAGCACCACCATCTTTAATCAATTGTAATGAACGGTCAATATGATGTGTTGCTTCAGGATGAAAAGTAATAATATCTGCGCCTGCTTCTAAGAAATCACCAATCATACGATCCACAGGTGAAACCATAAGATGCACATCAATCGGGGCTTTGATCCCATATTTCTTTAATGCCTTACATATACCCGCACCAAAAGTTAGGTTTGGAACATAGTGGTTATCCATGACATCAAAGTGGACAACATCTGCACCAGCTGCCAATACTTTTTCCACATCTTCACCCAGACGGGCAAAATCGGCAGATAAAATTGAAGGTGCAATCAGAAATGGCTTGGACATGAAACAACCTGGCAAAGAGAAATATTTTTCCCATTATAACAAACTTACCTTATTGGGTTGTTTTAAAAAGCAACAGTTTTACTTATCTTGGTCATTTATCAGGTCATAGCAATTAATCTGATTGAATGAGTGACTGTCTATTACTTGATGATATGGGTTTTAGCGAATAATCTAATCTTTTGAGAAAATACAAAAAAATAAAGGGCTTCATTAAGCCCTAGATCAAGTCACCACCACCTTGCACAATCTATAGATAAAACATCGCTTATCTATACTGCTTAAGGTTTAGCCTGTTGTTTTTTCTCAAAATCACGAACCATTTTAACGCGTTCTTCAGTTGCAGGATGTGAAGATAAGGCATCAAAAATCTCTAGAGAGCTTTCTTTTTCACTAGATTCATTTTGAGGTTGTTTTTTATTTGGATCCGCTTTTTTATCAGCTTCTGCTGTTTTACCTGATTGCTTTGGTTTTTCTTCCAGTGCAGTTTCATCACTTAAGCGTTGTAAGAAATTCGCAAAATGAGACACTTCAATGCCTTTACGATCCATCAATTTCAGCGCATACATATCCGCCTCAGCTTCAAATTTACGTGAATAATTTGCACCGATCATCGCGGCAGGTAACGAGGTCAATAGGTCTGAACTATCACCCGTCATGGCAATATACAACACACTCAACCCCAGACTGGTCAAGCCTTGTTGTAAACTATGCCGTTCAACCAAATGCCCTTGCTCATGAGCCAATACACCTAAAATCTCTTGATCACTATGCGCCATTTCAATCAACTCATCAGTGATAATAATGGTATTGTTGGGTAAAGCCACTGCATTGGCACCCAATTGCCCACCTTCACGGAAGACCAATTTTGCAGGTTTTCCTTCAGCGATGGTATTTAGATATTGCTTGGAAATTAGATCTTTTTGACCTTGTGCCAAATGACTGGGGTTAGTCCAATTATTCAATACATATTTTTCCGCTTCATCACCTAATTTATTCAAACTATTTTCAGGCAGCTGAAAAGCAACATAATGTGATGCTGCTGGAACACCCCATTTCACTAAAGCAAAAACAAAAACCGCGACAAAGACGATACTGAATACAATTAAACTTGGAGAACGTTCTAATTTCCAAATTGAATGCTGAACATTTTTAGTCCCAAAATTAAACCATTCTGGTAAAGCCCCCTGAAACTCAATCCTAGCGTCATCTTTAAGCTCAATCGCAGGATTTAATTGCCCCAGTGCGCCAATTAATTCCATATCGCGATATGCATAACGGCGTTGATGCTCTAAACGCTCACCATACTGAATCAGCACTTCGAACTCAGATTGAGCAGAAAGTTGGGCATGGTGTGGTTTAGACACCACACCATCATAGAAAATGACTTCTATTGGTCGTGACATAAATTATTCAACTCATATCATTATAAAGAAATATCAATGTCGAAGATGTCACTAATTTCTTCAGCTAAAGCACTTTGCTCTTGCTGTGCAAGATTCATCATTTGATCTGGATCATCATGCAAAATTAAACTCATCGAATCAACTTGATATTTGTGAATACGAATTGCCGCCCATGCAGACATTAAACCAATGCTTAGAATTTTAACCAGCCAATTTGATGCCACAATCCATGCATAACGCCATTGATTACAATCTGTTTTAAATTGGCTACTCCCCACCGTTGTATTGTTCCATGTAGTAATAAAAATACGTGCTGCGATCAATGGATAAATAAACAAACCTGCCACAGCATACATTGCAAAGACACCAAAGATAAAAAAGTTTGGTGTATACCCAGCAATAAAACCGATAATACCAAAATAGATAATGCCAAATACAAGCATGATTCCAAAAGACATAAAAATTGGAATGTAGACTGCACCCATATAAGCTGACCAATCGGCATTCAATTTAAAATCCAACTGACCTGCATATAAATGATCAATGTAGTATTTTTTATACAACCAGATCGCAACAGGAGAAAATATACCTAAACTAAAAATATAAATTAAAATACTAAGAAAAAAGACTTTATAGGATTCTTTTGTGGTTCCCGCAAAATAAAAACGACTATTTCCAAACTTACTATTTCTTGCAGTAAAGCGCATTGTTGCCCGAATAAGCCAAGGTACTGCTGCATATAGCACAACTAGACCAACTACCGTTGCAATCATGGAATACTGCGAGGAAATTGAAAAGGCTGCATAAATACCCAATGCAATCAATCGTCCAACTAAAATCTTGGTTGGAATACCCGTGAAGTCAAAACGTCTTTTAAAGAATTCAGTATTGCCATAAAAATAACGTAAACGACGCACTTTCGCCCAAGGTGCATACAAACTTAAGGTGATGATGGTCAATAGGATATTCACAATCCATATACCAAAATATTCCATCGCATCACCGTGAAATTTAAAACGATGAATTTTAGGATACTGCTGGTCTATGGGTTGCTGTATTTCTGGTGGTGTAGCGCCCTTTTCCAAATTCAAATGACTTGGAAATGGAGGCGGTATTTGTTCTTGCATATTCTTCTCTTTATTTAAATTATTTAATGACAATCTAAAATGATATGAAATAAAACCTCAAAAAGTAGTTTATATTTTTTCTAAGCTGAAAGAAATAGAGTAAAAGTAAACTATAGTTTACTTTTACTCAAAATTTAATTTTTTGTTAGGTGACCCAACTATTTTTGCAATTGCAAAGCATGAAACTGTAAATGGTCATCAATAAAGCTTTGAATGAAATAATAACCATGATCATAGCCTTCATGAAATCTTAATGTGATTTTTTGCCCTACTTTATTACAGGCTTTCTGGTATTTCTCAGGATTCAATTGACTAAAAAACTGATCTTTTAAGCCTTGATCGATAAGTATTTCGTCAAATAACTGACCTTTAGAAAGCAGTAACTGGGTTGCATCATGCTTTGCCCATTCTAAACGATTATTCGATCCTAAATAATGAGAAAAAGCCTTCTCACCCCAAGGGCATTCAGTAGGCGCACAAATCGGGGCAAATGCGGACACTGATTTAAAATAATTTGGATGTTTCCAAGCAAGTGTTAATGCGCCATGCCCGCCCATGCTGTGACCAAATATTCCCACTGCCTCAGATTGAATTGGAAAAGTTTTTATCAGTAATGGATAAAGTTCATCTACAATATAACTTTCCATCTGAAAATGCTCAGCCCAAGGTGCTTGAGTTGCATTAATATAAAATCCGGCACCCTGTCCCAAATCCCATGAATCACCTTGCGCAACCTGTTCACCACGAGGCGATGTATCTGGTGTAATCAAGATTAAGCCAAGCTGAGATGCCAAGCGTTGCGCATGTGCTTTAATAATAAAGGTTTCTTCCGTACAAGTCAGTCCTGCTAAATAGAATAATGCAGGACATTTCTGTCCTTTTAATGCTTGAGGCGGAAGATATGTCGCAAACTTCGTTGCCCCTTTTAAATAATTTGACTGAATTTGGTAAATTCTTTGTTCACCATCAAAACAGATATTTTTACTTAAAAGTTCCATTCACGTATCGCTCCATATTTCGATCTTTAAATTGTTTAGAACTACAGTCTTAAAGCATCAATACAATCAACCTAAATATAAATTAAAAGCGCTTTTGCTTTCGCATTTAAAGCGCCGCTATTTATCATGGCTTTTGTTGTGTATTCAGTTTTACATTTTGAGTTTGAGCACTAGTAATAGCCCCTTGTTGTGGAAATAAATGTTGTTCCAATTGCGGTAACATCATTTCCATATTTTTCCCAATCACCCATTGCGGTTCAGATGGATCAAAGCCTTGTGCATTTTCCCATTTCTCAACTGTTTCAGTCGCTTCTTTAAATGCGGCTTTGAGAGAGCCTTGTTCACGCATTGCCTGATCAAAGAAAGCTCGACCAAAATAAGTATAATCAGCTTCATTTGAACAACCAAATGAAGCACGGTCTGCTGCAGAAGCAGTAATAATCAAAGTATCTGGTGATTGGAGTGCTGAAACAAAGCTACCTGAATAACAGGCTGAAATCACAATCACTTTCCAACGAATACCCGATTTGTCTAGGGTTTCTCTTAACCATTTTGGATCGACATCATCCAAATTAATCGGTTCATTTTCTAGTTCAAAACGATTAGGTAAGCCATGAGAAGTCATATAAAGAAACAATACATCACTTTCGCGATTCATCTGTTGACCAATACGGCGTAAAGCAAGGTCGATACTGGTTTTAGATGCAATAGGAGTGTCTTTAATGCTTTGTGGGTTATTAACCAACTCAACAGAGCGTCCAAAAGTTCCAAAACGGGTATCAAATTGTTCTTTAATTCGATCAATTTCAAATTTAAACACGTCTTGATAACTAGCACCCGCAACACCCAAAAAGTACCAATGTGTTTGAGCAAACTCACCAAACTGCACCTGTTCCAATGCTTTATTGAGCAAATGACTTTGTGCATAAAAAGCACTTTCACTGAGACTTGGAGGAACTTCTTCTACTTTCCAAATTGGCTGTTCCTTGATCGAAACCTGCCAAGTGAACAAAGTGGCTATTGTAGCAAACATGATTAAGGCACGTTCCCACCATGGCCATTGTAATTCTCTTGAAAAAACCCATACTACAGCAAGGCTTTGCCAAATAAACAAAGCAAAAAATAGCAATGGGATCACATCATAAGTGAAATAAGGCAGTAGATCTTGGTTGCCCAAATATTGAAGCAAACATTGAAACAACATTATATGCGTATCAAGCACTAACCATAACAGTGCTGGAACCAACATCAAGCGTGGATTATTGGTACGTTGTGATAGGAAAATCCCCACAATCAACGCAATAAAAGGCCACAATGCATAGCTGACAAGACCCTGTCGATTAAAAACACCACCATCACCAGCAACTAACCAGCTAAACAGTGTATTGGCACCTGCACCCAACAGTCCCCAAAAAATCAGTTGAAGAATAGATGGACGAACAATTTGTAAAGACTTTCGCGAACCTAAGAATAACCAAATCCCTGCACGTTGGTTACTTTTCAAATCATGCCAAAAGTTAATCGAGGGTTTAAGATCTATCATAAAGATTCTGTTAAGGCAGTGGCTTCAATCAGCCTATCTAGTTTAGGCTTGGCTAAAAAATTATCAATCTTTGATTTAACTATATATCAATAATTCGACTATTATTGAAACAGTTACCAAATTACTCAATAAGTTTGCTGTTAAAATAGGCATCAAAACGACAAGCATCACCTTGCCATTGATGATCGGTTGCCTGATCATTTAAAAATACAGCCAGTCTAGGACGTTTTACCACAACTCGCTTCGCAATTTGCCGTGCTAGGACTAAAAGATGATCGCCTAAATCCATTTCACCATCTTCTGGTAAAAGCATGTGTAATAGCTGCATTTGCTTTTTGACTTGAGCCTGTTTTTTTATGGCTTGCTGATTTTGATCCCGTTGCGGAAACATCGGATCTAAATAAACAACATCAACAGTTTGATGCGTGATTATCAATTGTTGTAAATATTCAGCTGAATCAGAAAAAACCAAATCAATACGCTCAACAACTTTGGCTAAAAATGGATCGTTTTCTAGCTGTTTTTTTGAATCTTCCAGTAAAGTAAATAAAATTGGATGACGTTCGATCAGGGTTATTTTTGCCCCTAAATGTGCCATCAATAATGCGTCATGTCCTAGACCCGCAGTTGCATCAATTAAGTTTGGTTTTTCTGAAATACTACATGCCCGTGCAATCATTTCAGATTTTAAACTGGCACGTTTTAAACGTGGGATTTCAGCTTTCCAGTCAGGTTGCATTTTCATGCCATTGGCGCACAGGCTTAAACCTTGTTCATCGACACACAAGGCAAGTTCAGGGTTCAGCCTTAAAAACCGTGCATTGAGGTTTTCAATTGTTGCAATGTTTACTATGACACCACGTAAAGAAAGCACAGTTTGGTAGGACTGTGCTTTCTCAAAAAATGTGGATTCAGTAAATAAGCGAATTTCGCTTACCATAATTTCCAACCTGTTAATGCAAACAATAAAATCAACAAACCTGAAGCAATACGATACCAAGCAAAGACCATGAAATCACGCTTAGAAACATAAGCCACCAAAATACGGATCAAAATTAAAGCAGAAACAAAAGAAACGATAAGACCCACAAAGAATACAGTCCAATCTTGTGTCGTTTCATAAATATGGTAATTCTTAAAAAGATCTAATAAACCTGCGCCGACAATTACAGGTATGCCAAGGAAAAATGAAAATTCAGTCGCAGCCTTACGGGATACACCCAACATCATGCCACCAATAATGGTTGCACCTGAGCGTGAAGTTCCCGGAATAAGCGCCAATACTTGGATTAAACCAATATAAATGGCTTCTTTAATAGAAATATTATCCACTTCAACTGCATTGACTTTTGGAGGATTTTTTTCAACCCACCAAATGATTAAACCACCGACAATCAAACCAATCGCAACAGAAATATCATTAAACAGCAGCTCTTTTACGATATCCCCAAATGTCAAGCCAACAAGCATAATTGGAATAGAGGCCGCAATAATACTGATCCCAAGATGACGGCCTTTCGGTTCACCTGAAAACAAACCAGTTGCTGCGCCCCAAAGCTTGCTCCAATACTCATAAATCACTGCAGCGATCGCGCCCATTTGAATGGCAACAACAAATAAATCACTCTTTTCTTTGGTCCAGAAATTCATTAGCTCGGATGCAAGAATTAAATGCCCTGTACTTGAAATAGGTAAGAATTCGGTAATACCTTCAACAATACCCATAATGGCTGCTTTGAGTAGCAGTAAAAGATCCATTGTGAAATCCTAAAAATTAAAGCGAAAAACGATTATGGTTTACCTTGTTCTGGAATTTTCTTCCATGCATTATCACGTAAATATACAGGTAAGGCCTGCTCTGCACTGAACCATTGCTTTTGCAGTGCATTTTGACGCGCAATTGTGGCAATATCATCAGCGGAAGCAGCAATTTGTTGAAACGCTATTGCCTCAACATTCACCAAAGCTGAACCTGAACCGATCAAGATATATTTTTGATATTCCGCAGCGTGTTGATAGTCCAATAATTTTTCTTCGTCTACAAGTTGCATAATGTTATTTTGGTCAAGCTTAAAACTTGCCATATAGACTTCCTGCATACGCGCATCTAAAACAGCGGTCACTTCAGTCAATTGGGCCTGACGATAAGCAGCTTGAGCCAGCGCTTGCAAGGTTGAAACTGGAATCACAGGAATATCATTTGCCCATGCCAAAGCTTGAGTCACAGCTGCATTGATACGTACACCACTAAAAGAGCCTGGTCCACGACTAAATGCAATTGCAGTCAAGTCTTTATTGGAAATTTTATTTTGCTCAAAACCTTGCTCAATCATCGGCAAAATGGTTTGAGTTTGTGCTTTTGCTCGCGTATCAAGTTGAAAATAGAGTGTTTGAGTTTCATCAACAATCGAAACGGAACACTGCTCATTGGCAGTTTCCAATGCCAGCAATTTCATGCACAACCTTACCATGTTAAAAATGTTGCCTATGATACTCCACTCATTTCAATAGCGCGAGAGCTTAGAGATAAAGCCTGTCAGATAAAATCCATTAGATCAAAATAATCTATAAAAATGCCAAGACATTGTGCTTGGCATTTAAGTGACAAATTTTAAAACTAATCATTTATTCAAATTTAAACTCTTCTAAATCAATAAAATTCTTGTAATGGGAGGCATAATGCAAAGCACTCATTTTTAATAAGTTCTCCGCATTCTCATCCAAAGTTCTCACGACTTTACCCGGCGAACCCACCACCAAGGAATTATCAGGAATAACTTTACCTTCTGGAATCAAACTATTTGCACCTATGATACAATTTTTACCAATCACAGCATGATTTAAAACTACAGCGTTAATACCAATTAAACTATTATCGCCTATCGTACAACCATGCAACATGGCTTGATGCCCGATGGTCACATAATCGCCAACGATTAATTCAATCCCTGTATCTGTATGTAAAACGGCATTTTCTTGAACATTACTAAAATTCCCAATATGAATTTTAGCGTTGTCCGCACGAATGACTGCACCAAACCATACACTGACTTGTTGCCCGAGTTCCACTTGGCCAATCACTGTAGCATTATCCGCAATCCAACCATCAAAAGGTGCATGTAAAGCTTGTGGTGCAAAACCTTTAAATTTATACATCATGGTATTACATTCCTTTGAGATATTTTGAGACCATTGACTTTGATCATAACTTTTTAGCATTACTTCTTATTGAATATTTGTGACTTAAAAGATGGAGAGTTCAATAAAAACGGCCAGTTTTTTTGATAATCCAAACCATATTTAAATAATGAAATCAGAATTCGAGCGGTTAAACCCCAAATGATTTCATTTTCAATTCTTAAACTGGGAAAATACACCGATTGATGTGCCAAACGTACTTCATAAGGAATAGGCTGTGATTCCATCATTTTTTTAATCGGGGCATAGAATATACGATCAATTTCACTTGGCTGAGCAATCAACTGAATGTCAGGCGGGATTAATCCCACCACAGGTTTTACCGTTATTCCACTTTTTGCCCGCTCCATGGGTAAATCACCAATCAGCTTGACATCAAATGGATTGAGTGCGGTTTCTTCCCATGCTTCTCGCAAAGCCACAACGATATTACTGGTATCATTTGGATCGCGTTTACCACCAGGAAAGGAAACTTCTCCAGCATGATTTGATAAGTAAGCAGAACGTCTTGTCAGCAAAATTTTAGGATCAGCTTCTTGAGTAATAGCAATGAGCACTGCGGCATTGGCTGGATAGGTTCTTTTGCCAAAACGTAATCTATTTTGCAATACTTGGGTTAGCTCATCATCCTTCATTGATCTCACTCTATCTTTTTGTTCTTGTTCTATCATATAGGAAATTTTATCGATAAGGCTATAAATGATGCGAAAGTAGAATTTTTCAGTTATGCTGAGTTATCTCACATTTTTAATGAAGCTTATGAGTTTTTGCAGTGCATGTGGTCATACAACCATAGAAAAAATTCCTTTAGGTGATCAAAAAATCCGTAAAGTTTGTACACACTGTGGCACCATTCATTATATTAACCCCAAAGTTATTTGTGGTGCACTGGCGATCTGGGAAAATAAAGTTTTACTCTGTCGGCGTGCTATTGAACCACGTTATGGACTATGGACTTTGCCTGCTGGTTATATGGAACTATTTGAAACCATGGAACAAGGCGCAGCTCGTGAAACACGTGAAGAATCTGAAGCTGAGGTTGAGATTGAACAGCTTTACTGCATGTATAATATTCCACGGATTGGGCAAGTTTATGTTTTATTTAAAACACAAATAAAAGATGGTGTATTTGGTGCTGGTGAAGAAACCATTGAAAGTCGTTTATTTGATGAACATGAAATTCCTTGGAACGATTTAGCTTTTCCAAGTGTAGAACGCACCTTAAGACATTATTTTGAAGACCGTAAAACCAATACATTTCCAATGCATCTTGAAACTTTGGGCACTCGATTAGACCAAACAGGATAATATCGAATAGATATTCCTTTGATCAACTGCCCAGTATTAAAAATATGAGTAAAAAAAGCCTCAATTCTAATCACTTGAATTGAGGCTTTTTAATCGACATAAATTACTTGGTTTTAATGCTATAACACTGCGGTAAACTTACAGTTAATGTCCCCGATAAACGTTTCGCTAACTCTTTTTGCTCAGCTGTAACTTTCTCTTTATTTGCTTCAACATTGTTATAGATTGATTGATAAACTGCCTGTAGATTTACCCATGTTGCAGTAATCGTTTGATCCCCATTCCAACTGGTAATATTTACACCACTGGATGTGTTTTGTTCATTGATTAATCTCTGAAGATTTAAACGTATACCACCAGAAGATACAGATGCTTTGGCTAAATCATCATTAGATGAACCGCTAGTTGGTGTAATCACTAATGTTTCATTTAAACCTGCTAATGCACCATCAAGGCTGCCAAATACAGGATTTGCTAAAATCATACGCATTGTAATCGACTTTTCAACATTCCCATTAATATAGGCTGTACCTGTGGTTCCAATACGATATTGTTGTACCCCTGTTTCTTTGTCAATATAAGTGCTTGGATCTACATCAGCACATGTATCTGAATTTAGAGCACTATTTTTACCTAAATTGGTACGTATATCTCCATTTTCATCAATCACAATACCGAGTGTTTGCGTATTTGGAGAAACTTCTTTGTTATCAAACGTAAATGTAATATTTGCATACAGTGGGAAGTAATATTTTTCACCAGTTTTTACTGTATTTTTAGTCAGGAAAACTTTGCGATCTAAGTAATTAGCAGGATTAGTTTTATAAATATCAATCCCCCCAGAAAGCTGATCACCATTTAAAGTTTGACGCCATTTCCCGTATACTGTTGGATCGGTAGGTGCTGTTGTTGCGCCTGTTGCTCGCTTATACATATACTCTGTGCCAGCAACATTGGTATTATTCAGCAAAGCTCCCTGATAAATTTCAAGTTTATCCGTTGAACTTTGATCTTTTTTAAACACAAGTGGAGATGTAATTTTACGTGTGAGTGGGTTAATCCAACCTTGTTGGGCATTTACATTAAGTTTTTGTGGAACAACTTGATTTAGCAGTAAAAATTTTAACAGTGAGTCAGCAATTGTACTCTCTTCCACTTTTTGAGGTACGCCAACCCATTGCATAGCATATCCTGAGGTATAGCCTTGACGGTCAGTAACAACATACATGTTGGCAATAGATTCATTCTTGGTACTTAAATCACTTTTACCTGTAAAGCCTTGAATATCAACGTTCGCACCACTAAATATAAGGAAATTTGTCGAATAAATATTAACCAGTGACTGTTGAACCAAACGTTGCGCAGTCGCAATTGCCGAAGCCTCATTAACAGCTTCTACATTGATCCATGGTTTTAGTTTTGCAACATAACTGCCATTAATAAAATCAGTTACGACAATATTGGCATCAACTGCTTTTAAATTATTTTTAATATTATCTGATAATTCAATTGGTTGTACATCCCCTATTTGATTGGCATCCTGTTCCAATCCTATCGCTTGGAAAACTCGGACCAACCCAACCATCACCTTGAACGTATCATCACTCATGGTCATACTTTCTGGTTGTTTACCTGTCATGGCACTTGCAATATCAATCAAGCCAATAGCAGCAGGTTGACCACGAACTTTCAACGGACGAATTTTTGCAAGATCAACATCACCTAAAATGATTTTTCTTTCCGATTCAGAACCTTGGATAAAGAACTTCGCTTTATCTCCAATTAAACAACCACCAAGTGCTAACCCACCCTCAAGTTTAGTTACATAATGATTTTTCGTATCGGTACTACAATCAAAATTTAAACCATCAACAGGATAGTCAACATAAAAACCTAAACATTTTTCTGTAGTATCAGCATCACAACCATTTGAATACGTTTTAATGCCTTTATAAGGATCTTCATTCACTGTCGAACTTTCACCGCCACAACCTGCGAGTGCTAAGCCTAAACTCGTTAAAACGAAAGGGGCTAATAATCTTTTTTTCATATTTTCATCCTTACTGAATAACACTCAGCTTAATTTGTCCATGATTTGTTAACTGTTTATTTTCCACATCTAATGCTGAGGATAATGGTGTTAAAAATAGATATACTGCCTGATCAGGTTTTCTTAAAACGCCTTCCATCGCTGCGTATTGTAAATTATTGTCGTGAGATTCATCATTTTTAAAACCACTCACACCTTCAAGGACACAACCTTGTCCATCTAAAAATACAACTAATGGCCAATAATAACTTTGGATCTTTGAAGAAGATGCATACGATGTTAATAATACATTTTGCACTTTAGGGTCTAATTTCACCACTTCATAGGCAAAACTTTCTTTAATTGGTGCGACTGGCCAAAGCCCAATTTCTTGATTTTTTATTGATAAATCTTTCGCTTTAACTAATTTTTTTCCAGAGAAACATGATTGTTCTAAATTTTGAACAACCTCATCTTTAGCTAAACGAAAATAGGTAGAAGATAAAACAACGGGCTTCTTTTCTTCAGATTCTGAATTCCCACGAATACGGTTTAAAAGACTCGCACTAAGCCCTTTTTGTCGTTCAATAGTTTCATATCGCCCATGAACTGCGCCAATTTCTGGCGTCATATAAAATCTTTTTTTACCTTCTAAATTGAATTCGCGATCTTCTAAATACTCATTATTTACATATTTTTCACCATCAATGACAGTAAAATGCTGATCTTCTACAGGTTGAGTATTTTTCGGCACAACCTCTTGATTGATCTTTACTTCATCTTGGCGTGGTGTACTCTCTTTCGCTAGTTTTTCGACTTTATTTTTTTGTTGAACAGTACTAATGGGCTTCCGTGAAGACTGTTCGACGACAAGTTGAGGAGTTGTTTTTCGTGATACTGACGATGAAGACTGATCTGTTGCCGGAACAGGATTCATTTGAGCTTTAGCTTTGTTGTTATCCATTAAAGGAGGTTGGCTGGCAGGCTGAGAAGTCGGAACAGTCAATGAAGCACTCTTCGGCTCAATCTCTTTCTGATTATGTTTAACTACAGGTAGGGTTTCTATCCCTTGCACATTTGGCTTTATAACTTTAGTTTCTTGTATTTGTTTAGTTTCTTGTATTTGTTTGTTTTTTTGCTTTACTTCCCCTTTGGGACTAGTTTCAGGCTTCTGAACAATCATTGGATGCCCATCAGGGCCAATAATGGTATAAAAATTGGCAGCATAAGAAACAGATGTGGCTGAGCTAAAACTTAAAGCTAGCCACAAAGAGGTTACGACTGTTTTTTTTTCAAGGTTTAAACGCATTACCATCTCGTTCTGTAGTTAATCCCTAGAATTGTAACTTTTGTATTGGTTTTTACATTTAAACCAGCATAAGGGTTCAGTAGCAAGTTATCTACCCCTGTTTTGTTTGCCAAACTACTTGTGTTTGCAGGAATATTATCTCGACTACGCAGGAAACCCACAGACAAGTCAATATCCGTATCTTCATCAAAACGATAGCCCAAACCTAAACCAAATAATTGCGCATTGTTAATCGGAACCATGGTATTACGCTTATCATCTGGGATTGCACTAGCACGAGGTTCATAACCTGCACGAAGCTTTAAGCGATCATTTGCAGAATACTCAACACCGATACCCCAACTCCATGGAGACTTAAAGCCCAATGGAAAAGCCAATGATGTATCTGTAACTTGATTAGATAATAATTTTGCAATTTTTAATGCTGAAATTTGCCGATCGAATTCGAACTGAAACTTTTCCCATGCTTTAAAATCTGTCCAGCCCACGTCAAAGTTTACCTGTAAATCAGGTAAAACCTTATATTTTATCCCCGCTTGGAAGTGAGCTGGATATTCCAAATCCATTGAAATCAAACCAGATTCAGTTGGTGGGATATAACCAGGAAAACCTAAAATCGCAGCAAGAATTTGCCCTGTTGCCGAAGAGTTCAAACCTTTTATCAGCTCTCGTGGTGCATTAGCATTGTCGATAAAGTATTTACCTTTCATACGCATTTTAGCTGAGCTTTGATAAACCATACCAAAACCAAAATTCTCTGTAGGTTCCCACATTAAGCCTAAGTTATAACTTGGACTTAAACTCTGCTCCAGACTAACCTGCATTTTTCCGAATTGGCCAAAAGGATTCATTCCTTCATCGGCATTACAAATACCAAATAGCAGGAGGTCAGTAATCACATTTGAATTATTTCGGAAAGGACCACAAACAGACTCATCAATCATTCGTAAAACGCCGATCATTTCATTCGGAAATCTTAAATCGGTTTTTAATGCCATTGCGTTATATGACATTCCTATTGAAGCACCAATAGACAGTTCATCACTGACTTGGTAGGCAACAGATGGAGATAAGTAGGTTATCCTTTCAATCGCAACTTGTTGCCCCATAAAATTACCAGGATTGCCATCTTCCGAACCAAAGCCTGCAACCATTGGAGCATATGCAGCTGTTGCATAGGTCAATTTTGAGCCAGGGGGATTATAAGAAATACCACCCGTTGGTGCTAAAACTGGCCAACCGGGCCCCAAATCCACCACTTTCTTTAGAATAGGAATATATAAACTTGCGTATTCCACGTCCCCACGCACTGAATCCTTATAATCTGTACAAAGACTTGAAGGATTATCTGGCGTATCATTACAGATGAGAGGATCATCAGAATACCCAAACACGTTATAACCAGGAGGGGCTGAAAATTCACGCTGTACATCAAAGTTTGCAATAATTCCCTGTACATCAGTTTGCAAACCTTTGAGTTTAGTTAACCCGGCAGGGTTAAAATGAATCGCACTGATCCCCGGTGGGTCTGCAGTTACCGCATTCCCCATTGTTAATGAGCGTATATCTACAGATAGGTTAAGTCCTAAATGTGCAAATACTTGAGTCGAACACCCTGTTAATAAAATCGCTGTAACTAATGGGCGCAAACGTATGTTTTTCATACTTTACACTCCTTTAGTGAGCTTTCTTCTTACCGAAGCCTAAGATGTCCAATGGGAAAGACAAGCCAAGTGAAATATCTGGTGAATCTTCAGTTAAACCAATACCCAATGTTCCATTTACAATCGTATCTGGATTAACACGAACCCCTAAAGCAATTGAAAACATTCCACTAGATTGGTCAGCTGCTTTATATGAATCTGCAAGTCCCTCTGTTGGTTTATATTTAAATGAAGTATTCATATTAAATGATTGTTGGTATGACATAGTCATCGAAACATCATAGTTAAATGAATATGCAAAACCAAAAGAGAAACCACCTGTCATACCAGGATCAAACTCTTCTAAAACGCGTTGATAAGTCTGATCCCCACCTTGCCCATTAGCATTACCTCCACCACGGACTTGATTCAAGCCAGTTTCTTTAAATCCATAATTAGCAGAAACAGAGGCAAAGAGTACGACTGGATCGATATATTTACGGGTACTTGCACCGACTCCTACTGAATAATACCCTTTACCTGTTGAAAGGTCTTTTTCAGGGTTTATTTCATATGGACTGTCACCAGTTTTGGTCGATAAGCTACCAAATAAAATTAAAGGTAATCGTCCTGCTTTCAGTGGGAAAGGTTCCCAACGAGCACCTAAATTAATATCCCCCAAACCTGCAGCCGTGGCATCTTTCAAGCTATCTGATTTGGCAATAAAAGGGATAGATGCGGTAAAGGTTAAATTATCCCGTACCCCATACTGCGCAGTAAAAGTATTACTGATGGTATGGCTAGCATCCTCATCAACACGGAGCTGGTAGGCTGTTCCTTCATTAATCCCTAAATTTAACTGTGAATCACGATAGTATGAATAATCTAAATCATAAAAAGTTGAGATTTCACCCTTTTTAATTAAAGAGTATTGACGCTCATTAGATGTAAAAACTTCTTGTAAATTAGTTTCTTGTGAGGCATCGCCTTCTTTTTTCTGTAATGCTTCTGCCGCTTGCGTACCAGGCTTAGGTGCTAAAGATTTTGTTTCATCTTTATTAATTATTACATCTTCTTTAACATCTGTAACAGGAACTGTTTGGCTCGTGTTTTCAGAACTGTTATTGTCTGTGCTTGTAGCCTGATCTACTGCAACCTCAGCACTTGTATCTGTCTCCGCTGCATATAAACTTCCAATTGCAAACTGAATACTCATTGCAAGTAAAGTTCTTTTCATCCATTGATTATTCATATTATTCCTATTCCAAAAATCCAATTCAGTTATGTAATTTTTAATCCATCTTTACTTACGTTTATAATAGAGTCGCATATAGGATGTAATTGGCTGATTGTATGTCGCAGACTTGGTATCTTGGTCAATCACCTTACGCATCGTAGAAGCCTTATCGGCTAATTTATTGGTATAATCGGTTGAATATTGTGCTTCAACTAAAGCATAGCGGTTAATAGTTGCATCATCCACATGGCGCATATCGGCATCCTGTAAGGCCAACATATTCCGTTGTTGATCTTTAGGAGCATTGATCACAAATAATGTGTTGTTTTCCCAAACGTCCTTAAATCGCTCTTGATCAAAACTAATATTCCCCAATGCAGGATCCGCGACATAAACTCGGCCATCTTTATATGCTTTAAATACAACAAAATGTTTAAAACCAGCATAAGAAATCGGAACAATTACGGGTTGATTTTGGTTGATTAAATCGGTGAACTCCCCCTTATAACCACCACTCTCATATCCAATTGCAGCAACAAAACGCTTCATATCCAGCAATGAGAAACTTCGACGCTCAATAATACGATTGTATTCTCCAAAGCGTAATAAGCCTTCCATGGTTTGCTGTTCAGTTAAATTTGTCCCAACATAACCATTTAACAGTGTTGTTAATGCAGCAGAACCACAGCTATAGTCATATGCTTGACGTACAATGCCACGGAATTGATTTTCCAAGGCGGGTTTAACATGTACCATTTCACGATGGTTACGTGTAAACGATTTATCTCTGGAATCCGCAAGCTCAGTATAGTAAATTGCATCCTTTGGCTTGGGTTTCACATCTAGGGCATGGTTGGCAAAATAATACATTAATGCCGAACCTAAAGTAATTTCTAACATAATTTTAACTATCAAGTATCGGCAATATTTTGCCTAAAGTGCTGATTTTATTTTTAGAGTGAACACTCTACTTCCCTGTGATTAGAAGATAACGTTTTTTGAAAAAAAAACAGTTTTTTTTCAACTTTTGTCGCTTTTACTCAGCTTTTTTGTAAAAAAAAGACGCATGCGTTGCATGCGTCTTTCATTTTCTAATAACTAAACTTAGTGACCAGAAATTGTGATCACAGCACCTGGAGTTGTACCAGCACTACCGTTATAAACTTTCAAACCACTAATCGCAATATCACCAATTGAAGCTGCTGACGCACTACCCAGTTGAATTTTTTGAATATAAATATCAGTCGGTTTAGTCATCGCTGTAATTTGAAGACCATCTGCAGTAGCACCGCTCACACCTGTTGCTCGTACAGCAATAGCTGCATCAGTAGATAAGTTATTAGAACCTGTATCTGTCAATTTAATTGATCCAAGAACAATATCACCACCACCACCAGTTGATGCATCATGCAATGAAAGATTACTAATTGTTAAACCACCAGTCATGCTACCAGCCAATTTAATCATCGCACCTTGTGGAGTGTTACCCAATTGGATATTTGCAGCAGTTTTACCCGTAGTCAAAGTTAAACCATTTAAAATAGTTGCAGTACCAGTACCCACTTTATAAGGGCTTGTAGTAGTCGTTGCATCTACATCATTAACTTCAATTTTACCCAAAGAAATATTTAAACCTGAAACCGCAGCACCAATATTTAGGAATGGACTACCCGCATTACCATCAGTATCAATAGTAATATCTGCCAAATTATGGCTTTGTAATAAAGATGCAGTATTTGCAGTTAATACAATATTATTAATTGTTATTGCACCAGCTGTTGCCGTACCACCCGTGATAGCTGTCCCATCGGTAGTACCATTTACACCATCCGCCAATTTAGCTGTTGCAGATAAACCATCACCATCAAACACATGAACTTTATCAATTTCAACTTTTGAAATACCAATTCCAATAGAAATACCATCTTGACCAGTTGTTGCACTGAGTGCTGCATCATCCATTGCTTGCATTGCCATTGCATTTGAACTGATAGCGATAGCTGAAACCAAAGCAAGTTTAGTAAATAATTTCATAACCTGTACTCTCCCAAGAGCATTTTTTTTCATTTTTAACCACTCTCCGTAGTTCCCTGTTGTTTTAGTTGTTTTACAACTTAGAACACCAATCCTTGAGTAGTCCGTTTTGCCCTTTTAAATTAACTGTATGTTACTTTTTGTTCAACTGCTGTTTATCAAAAAGCCAATTAAACCGATAAACGGTAAACACTTTTATAAGTCCTATTTTCAGGTAGAATAATGCTTTACAAACCCTTTTCGCGCTCGAGTTAAACCTCCCTATGTTTCGGAAGTTATTAGATTTTCCATCAAATGGCATTGCAGATTTATTACACCGACTTGATTCATTATTCGGTTGTATCTATTTAAAAAACTCAGGTGAAGACATTATTGCTTTTTCACCTGAACAATATTGCATTTCAATCCAGCAACAACTTTTTAGCTATTCAAGAAATCATTTTACACATTATCAAAAAGACAAAACCAATCCTTCTTTGAATCACTTTTTTAATTTCACAACTCAATCTGCCCCAAAAACACAGCATACTTTTCAGGGGGGATATATGGGTTTTATTGATTACAACTATGCCAGTCGGCAACACATTGACGCTAATACAAAATCTCAACCCAATTTTTATGTGGGGATTTATAAAACCTTTATTAAACAAGAAAAAGGGCAATTATTTTTTTATAGTTTAGAAGCTTGCGCAGAAGCATTTTTTAAATTTATACAACAGTTATTAGCAACACAATCCTTAAATAATCAAAAATTTAAACTTTTATCAAAATGTAGTGCGACTTGGACAAAATCACAATATGATCAAGCATTTGCACAAATTCAAAAATATATTAAAGCTGGTGATTGTTATCAGATTAATTTAACTCAAGAATTCATAGGAAAAGCAAACGGTTCACTGTTAGATACAGCCGAAAATTTTTGGAAACTCACTGATGCCCCTTATTCAGGTTATTTAAAAATTGATGATTTTGAGTTACTCAGTTGTTCACCTGAGTTATTTATTGATTTCGAGACTGATCGTAAAATCACCACCAAACCCATTAAAGGGACAATGCCTCGTTATGACGATCCAATTTTAGATGAGCAGTCAAAAAACACCTTGATTCACTCTGAAAAAGATCAGGCTGAAAATGTCATGATTGTGGACTTATTACGCAATGATTTAAGTGTATATGCTGAAACAGGTTCAGTAAAAACCCCAAAACTGTTTAATATTGAATCTTTTAAGCAGGTACATCATATGGTAAGTGAAGTCACTGCGACCTTAAAATCGGATGTAAATCCATTTGAGGTTTTATTCACCGCACTACCAGGCGGTTCAATTACCGGCGCACCCAAAATTCGCGCGATGCAAATTATTGAAGAACTCGAAAGTGCACCAAGAGGTGCTTATTGCGGCTCACTGGGGTATTTTAATTTTGATGGAACTGGTTCTTGGAATATTTTGATTCGTTCAATTCAAAAATATCAAGATGAAGTTTCATTGTGGGCAGGTGGTGGGATCACCATTGCTTCAGATTGTAATGCAGAATATCAAGAATGTTTTGATAAAGTTTCTGCCATGCTAGATTTACTCAACACATGGCATCAACCTCAAAATGAATCCTAGACTAAAATGTCATGCTTTAGCGTATCAACAAGGCGTTGATTTTGTTCATCTGTACCAATAGTGATACGTAAGAATTGATCAATCCGTGGCTTATTAAAATATCGAACAATAATGCCATGTTCACGTAATGCTTTTGCCAATTCACCAGCATCTTTTGAGGGTAAACAAGCAAAAATAAAGTTGGCTGAGGATGGTAATACTTTAAATCCTAGCAACTCTAGATCTGCAACAAGTTTGTCACGACTTACAATCACTTTTTGACATTGTGCTGCAAAGTATTCTTGATCTTCAAATGATGCGACAGCTGCTGCAATTGCAAAACGATCAATTGGATAGGAGTTAAAGCTATTTTTTACAGCTTCCAATGCGGCGATCAAATGTGGCTGTGCAATTGCAAAGCCAACTCGTAAACCAGCTAAAGAGCGAGATTTTGAAGTGGTTTGACAAACGACTAAGTTTTCGTATTTTTCCACCAGATTCACGGCTGACTCAGCACCAAAATCTACATACGCTTCATCAATCACAACTACAGAATCTGGATTGGCTTGCAAGACTTGTTCAATTGCAGATATCTCTAATGCAATACTGGTTGGTGCATTGGGATTGGTAATGATAATCCCACCATTCGGCTGTTTATAATCAGCCACATCAATTTCAAAATTCTCATTTAAAGGCAAGATTTTAGTTTGGGTTGAAATTCCAAAAAACTGACTATAAACAGGATAAAAGCTATAGGTAATATCTGGGTATAGAATTGGCTTTTCTTGAACAAAAAATGCTTTAAAAATATGTGCTAAAACTTCATCCGAACCATTACCAACAAAGACATTTTTTACTGCTACATGCTGTTGCTTAGCAATCGCTTGTTTGAGTGCTGATGCATCTGGATCTGGATATAGGCGCAATACATCTGCTGAATCTATAAGTACAGACTGAACTGCTGCAACCACTTTTGGCGATGGTGGATATGGGTTTTCATTGGTATTCAGTTTTAATAAGTTTTGGATTTTAGGCTGCTCACCTGGGACATACGGTTCTAACTCACGTACTTCAGGACTCCAAAAACGCATTTGCTCAGGGCTAATATTTGGCATTTTTATCTCGTATTTTTTCTCACATGACTTACTTTATATAAGCGCTCTCACTCTAGGAGAGGGTTTGGGCATTTCAATAGAATCCCCAAACGTAAGTCAGTTAAATTTTTACGCCCTCATCCTCACCTTATCCCTAAGGGAGAAGGATTTGTACGGATACTGGGCCATTGGTAAATTATTGATAACGATATCTAGCTGATCGGGCATGCGCATCTAAATTTTCTTGTTGAGCAAGAATATCTGCGGCCTTAGCAAGCGATTTAACTCCTTGCTCAGAACACATGATCAAACTTGAACGTTTTTGAAAATCATAAACACCTAAAGGTGATGAAAAACGTGCTGTACCAGAAGTAGGTAGGACATGGTTAGGTCCCGCACAATAATCACCAATCGCTTCTGGTGTATAGCGCCCCATAAAGATTGCACCTGCATGGCGAATACTTTCTGACATCTGCTCAGCATCATCTAAGCACAATTCCAAATGCTCAGGCGCAACTTGATTAATCAAATCAATGGCTTCTTGGCGATCTTTAACCAAGACCAAAGCACCTCGATTTGCAATCGAAGTTCGTGCAATTTCAGCTTTGGGTAATGTAGCCAAATGTTCTTCAATGGCTTGCTCGACATCATTTAACAGCTGTTCATCAGGCGTAATAAAAATCGCTTGCGCAACCGTATCATGTTCAGCTTGTGACAAAACATCCATCGCCAACCATTTAGCGTCATTATGACCTTCTGCATAAACCAAAATTTCAGAAGGTCCTGCAATCATGTCAATACCAACTTGACCAAAAACAGCACGTTTTGCGGCAGCAACGAAACGGTTACCCGGTCCTGTAATTTTATCTACCGCAGGAATCGTTTCTGTTCCATAAGCAAGTGCGGCAACTGCTTGCGCACCGCCAATCGTAAACACACGACTTACACCCGCTAAATAAGCAGCCGCCAATACCAAAGGATTTAAATCACCATTTGGCGCAGGCACCACCATAATAATTTCTGCTACCCCAGCCACGTGCGCGGGTAGAGCATTCATCAGCACAGAGGATGGATAAGAAGCCAAACCACCTGGAACGTAAATACCCACACGGTCTAAAGGGGTAACTTTTTGACCAAGGGTATTTCCTAATTCATCCACATAGGACCAACCGTCTTGTTTTTGAGCCTGATGGAATGAGCGAACACGATTGGCCGCCATTTCCAAAGCTTCACGTACTTCTGAAGTTAAACCTTCAAATGCAACTTTAAGTTGCTCTTGTGTCAGTTCTAAATCTGAAAATTGATGCGCTGGATGTCGATCGAACTGTTGAGTGAGTTTAAGTACATGTGCATCCCCATGTAGGCGCACATCTGCAATAATTTGGTCTACTGTTTTTAAAAGCTCAGGATCACTCACTGTTTCAAAAGCTAACAAGTCAGCAAAGACTTGTTTAAAGTTCTGCTCTTGAGTCGATAAACGTCGCATCAATTTACCCACAAGGTTGTTTAAGAAAGATTTAGTTTACCTTGTTTTAAGTATCTTGTGGGCAACATCACCGCAACATTTCAATTTACTTTCAGAGGAAAGTTTGATTGCAAATGACTTTTGATATAGCAAATTTTTATTTAGGTACTCACATCAGGATAATCCCAGTCACTATCAGTCTGAATCAGCCAGTTCAAGGCGCCATGCCGTTCCACAACAACAGATGAATTTAAATTTTCAGGTGCATCCTGTTGCTTTAAACGCGCATTTACACATGCCCAATCATAACGATAAATTAAATCAGCCTGATCTAAGATTTCTTCAATATCTCGTAATTGGACTTTTTCCATAAATGCAGCAAATGTATCGCATGATGAAACGGCTTGAATTGCAAAATCACAATCAACGATATCTACCGGATAACTCAAATCATCCACAATACCCAAAGCCCATAACAGCACCCAATATGCTTCATATTTCCACACCATATTGATGACATCTTGTGCGGAAGCATCACGATTTAAAATTGCCTGTTCTTTTTCTGTTAAAGCATCAAAAACTTGCATTTTTTTTAAAACATCAAATATAAATATCTTTGTTTCATCATCATATTGATCATTATTCAGGTCACATGCGACCTGAATCACCCATAAACAAGCAATCGCGCGTTTTGCAATTTGTTCTGCACTGCGTGCTTGAACATCTTCTGCAGATTCAATCACAGGTAACCAGTCAATATAAGGAATTGAATAATTTTTAAGTTTTAAAATAGACTGTTCTTTGCGTTGTTGAGGTGTTTTCATAAGCTCTTTTTTGATTCATGCATGGTTATTTTTTAACATAAATTACATAAAAAACCGCCTAAAATTAGACGGCATCTTTATTGAACAAACATGAATGGATTAATTGTTTTTTTGACGCTCTTCTACTGCTTTTTCAAGCTGAGTAAGAATTGGATTTAATAAAGTTTGCTTACGCTTAAAGCTCGCTTTATTCACAATTAAACGTGAAGAGACTTTACAAATTTCTTCCAAAGGCTCTAGACCATTGGCACGCAAAGTGTTCCCAGTATCCACCACATCAACAATATAATCGCCCAAACCAACCAATGGGGCTAATTCCATTGAGCCGTAAAGTTTAATCACATCAACTTGCTCACCTAAGCTTGCATAATATTGACGAGTTAAATTTACATACTTAGTGGCAATTTTTAAACGCCCGTTAGGACGAACCATGCCTACTTTACCAGCTGTCATTAATTTACAGTTGGCAATCTTTAAATCCAATGGTTCATAGACATTTTGAGCGCCATGTTCCATCAACACATCTTTGCCCGCTACACCTATGTCCGCTGCACCATTTTCCACATAAGTTGGTACATCAGAAGCACGCAAGATTAAAATACGAACGGATTTATGTGTGGTTGGAAAAATCAACTTACGAGATTTATCAGGATCTTCCAATAAGTTAATTCCAGCAGTTTCAAGTAAAGGCAACGTTTCTTTTAAAATACGCCCTTTACTCAATGCCAAAGTTAAACCATGATCAAAATTGCCCATTACGTCAAAGTTTGGATCATCGTTTCTCATATCGCTCATTAACTTACTCGCTCACTCGCTTAATTTGGGCACCTAGACCTTGTAACTTTGCTTCGATATCTTCATAACCACGATCAATATGATAAATACGATCGATGATGGTTTCCCCTTCAGCAGCTAAAGCAGCCAAAACTAAAGAAAACGAAGCACGTAGGTCAGTTGCCATAACAGGCGCAGCAGATAGTTTTTCCACACCTGTTACAACAGCATCATTACCTTCAACCTGAATATTTGCGCCCATACGAGCTAACTCAGGTACATGCATAAAACGATTTTCAAAAATCGTTTCAGAAATTGTTGCAAAACCACGTCCAATGGCATTTACCGCCATGATTTGTGCTTGCATATCCGTTGGGAATTCTGGATGGGGCAAGGTACGGAAGCTAACTGCTTTCGGACGTTTCCCCAGCATATCCAATTCGACCCAGTCTTCACCACGTGTGACTTCTGCACCCATTTCTTCAAATTTATCTAAAACAGATTCAAGAAGATTTGGGTCAGTATGTGTGGTTTTTACCTTACCACCCGTTATGGCTGCGGCGGCTAAATATGAGCCCGTTTCAATACGGTCAGCAACCACAGAATATTCACAACCATGTAGACTTTCCACACCAGTTACTACTAATGTATCTGTATCTAAACCCTCAATTTTTGCACCCATTTTAATGAGCATAAGTGCAAGGTCTGTGATTTCAGGTTCACGGGCTGCATTGCGGATGGTAGTAACACCATCTGCCAATACTGCTGCAGTTAAAATATTTTCAGTCCCACCTACAGTCACCATATCAAAGATGACTTCGCCACCTTTTAAACGGCCATCCACTTTGGCATGTACATAGCCTGCTTCGACCTCAATTTGTGCACCCAAAGCCTCTAAAGCCTTTAAATGCTGATCAACAGGGCGTGAGCCAATCGCACATCCACCAGGAAGTGAAACTTTTGCACTACCATAGCGCGCCAAGAGTGGACCAAGCACCAAAATAGATGCACGCATGGTTTTAACCAGTTCATAGGGAGCAAATTGATTATCCAGTGTAGATGTATCTGCGACAACCGTGTCCCCCTCATAACTCATGGTGATGCCTAAACCACCAATCAACTTGACTAAAGTACGAACGTCTTTAAGATCTGGAACATTTTTTAATGTAATCGGGGTATCTGCAAGAATCATTGCAGCCAATAAAGGTAAAGCCGCATTTTTTGCACCAGAAATACGAACTTCACCTTCGAGTTTTACACCACCTTGAATGACAAATTTATCCATTGACGCTTAAGCTCCAAACATACTGGCTTTGCGCCATTCTTCTTTAGTCATTGCACGAATAGTTACCGCATGTACCTCACCACTGGCAATATAAGAGTTAAGTGGCGCATAAACAGCTTGTTGACGAGGAACTGGACGTTTCCCTTCAAACTGATTGTCGACAATACGGAGGTCAAATTTACCTGCTTGTCCACTGACAGCAACTTCAGCATCAGGAAAAGCTGCTTTTAAGATTTCAGTGAGCTGTTCACTATTCATTGCATCGACCTCTTATAGGACTGACAGTGTAAAAACTGGCTATTTTACTATAACTCACCGAAATAATTCATTAACTCGTACAAAAAATATAGATAAAAAAAAGAGGTCTTTGCAACCTCTTTTTAAAAATATCAATTTTACGTCGCTAAAATCTCTACAGGTTGATAATCCAACTGCATTTTACGATGCTTGTGTAATTGCCTTTTTAATTTGTCAGTCAATTTTGTAATCGCATTATACATATCATCTGCTGTGGCTTGAGCAAAAAGCTCTATACCTGGCAAACGAACAATTGCCTCTGCAATATGATTTGCACTGCCTTTTTTTGATCTTTTATCCAATTGATGATCTTTACTGAGTTTGACCTGCATACTGTTCACCTGATCAATATGCTTGGTCATTTGGGTAAATCGATCTCGAATGTTTTCTTCTATTGCGGGTGTAATACTTAAATGATGTCCACGGATTGTAATTTGCATAGCTTTATCCCTCTCCTTATATAGGAATATGAAAGTCATAACCCAAACGATCTCATGACAGCCTTCGCTAAGGAAAACTTTGCTCTATATCATGCAATCATTTAAGTTACTCCAAAAGACAAAAAGCGATTCATTATTTCGTCATAATGAACAATTAGAATAGCCACACTTTAAAATTTAGATCAACACTTTTCGGTCAGATGAAGACGGAATATGTAACGATTCACGATATTTTGCGACTGTCCTTCTTGCCACATCAATTCCCTCTTCTTTTAATAAATTGGCAATTGTATTGTCTGACAATGGCTTACGTGGGTTTTCATCGGCAACAAGTTTTTTGATTTTTGCTCGAATGGCAGTCGACGATGCCTCTCCCCCAGTAGTTGTTCCCACATGGCTAGAAAAGAAATATTTCAGCTCAAATAAGCCACGTGGTGTCAACAAAAACTTATTTGTGGTGACACGAGAAACCGTGGACTCATGTAATTCAACTTCTTCTGCAACATCGCGCAATACCAAGGGTTTCATTCCTTCAGCGCCGATTTCCAAAAACTCACGTTGATGTTGCACAATGCAACTTGCAACTTTTAATAAAGTTTTGTGACGCTCATCGACACTTTTGATAAAGTTTTTAGCTTCAAGCATTTGATTGCGTAAATATTGATTATCATCACTTTGATCAGCACGTTTAATCATGCCTGAATAAAATGAGTTAATTCGAAGTTTTGGTAAAATATCAGGGTTAAGTTGGACATACCAATGGTCATTTTTCTTAGACACAACCACATCTGGAATTTGATAATCTGATTCTTTTTGGTCGAATTCAGCACCCGGATAAGGTTTAAGTGTTTTCAATAAATCAATTGCTGATTTTAATAACTCAGCATTTAAACCCGTTTGCTTAATCAATTTATTTAAGTCATTACTCACCAAAAGCTCATAATGTTTCAACAACATCAGCGCTTCTTTCCTAAACAATGTAGTTGTAGGTAAAGCCTCAATTTGTACAAAAAGACATTCTGCAAGACTACGAGCACCAATACCAAGAGGTTCTAAGCGTTGGATATGTTTTAAAACCACCAAAACCTCATCCTCTTCAACGTCAATGTCATAATCCATTTGTTGTAGTAGATGTTGTACAGAGCTCACTATTTCTTCAATATCGGCAGCCAAAAATCCTTTTTCATCTAGAGCATCCACAATACAATATGCAATCAATTTATCGACTGGAGAAAAATGCAATAAATTAACTTGCCCTAACATATGCTCTTTTAATGATGCTTCTGAATGACGATTATCTTCACGATCTTCAAACTCAGGGCGCTCCATAGCTGTTGTTTGATGGGTATAGACATCATCCCAATCCGTATCTACAGGCAACTCATCAGGTAAGTGATTGGCATTTAAAGAATCTGAAAGTTCATACTCTTGTTGTTCTTGTTTTACATTTTCAGGGCTTTCATGTGTCTCTTCTTCAACCTTTTCAAGCAAAGGATTACTATCAAGTTGAATTTGAATTTCTTGTTCAAGCTCCAAACTCGATAATTGCAGTAATCGAATGGCTTGTTGCAGTTGTGGCGTAAGCGACAACGAATTTGCAACTTTTAATCCAACCGATAACTTCATACCCATAGTTCCCACACTGTATTATTTCATTTCATCTTATGTGAATAAGCAATGCAAAATTCATGCCTACTCATTTTTTATATCACAGGAAATAGATTAGGACTAGTAAAAAAAATGAATACGTTACATAAAAATGTTTGTTATTTATCAATTAAAGATAAATTATAATTATGTCGTTTTTTTATTCAGTTTTTTTAAAAATCATCAGTTCTAGGTGCGCTGAAATAGTCATCAATTATATAAATAGTGATTTAAAACTTATAAGCAAAAATAAATGGCTTTAGGGCTATTTATTTCAAAATATTTAAATAAAATAGTTTCCACTTTGTGAGAACAGTCACATTTCTAGTTTTTGAAATTTATTATTTTTATCCTTTACTTATTGGAATAGTGAGTATAAAAATAATGATATAAAGAAATATGATGAATCGTAGTTTCAAGGAAAAGGTTTGGCACGATAACTGCTTAATTTTAGAAACGAGCGGCTTAAACTGCCAAAAAAATCATGTAATGGAGAACTCAAAATGACACTATCTACAAAAACACTATCAAAAAAAGTTTTAACCACAGCGCTTGGTGTACTTATGGCTGGCGGTGCTTTTTCACAGGTTCAAGCAGCAGACACATTAGCAAAGATCAAGCAATCAGGAAAAGTGATTATTGGATATCGTGAGTCATCTGATCCAATTTCCTATGTTATTGGTGGTAAACCAATGGGATATGCAGTCGATATTTGTAATAACTTTGCCAATGAGCTGAAAAAAACGCTCAAAATGCCAAATCTTAAAGTTGAATATAAAGCTGTCACTTCTTCTACGCGTATTCCGGAAATGTTAGCAGGTAACATTGATATGGAGTGTGGTACAACGACAAACTCTATTCAACGCCAACAACAAGTAAGCTTCTCTACAAACTATTATGCAACAGAAGTACGCATGGCAGTTAAAGCGAGTGCACCAATTAAAACGATTGCAGATTTAAATGGTAAAGCGGTAGTTACCACACAAGGTACAACATCTGACAAATATATCAAAATGGGTGAGAAAGGCGAAAAAGTTAACGTAAACAATGTTTATGGTAAAGATCACTCAGACTCATTTGCAATGGTGGCTTCTGGGCGTGCTGCTGCATTTGTGATGGATGATAATATTCTTGCAGGGTTAATCGCAAAATCATCAAATCCAAAAGATTTTAAAATTGTAGGTCCAGTACTTTCTTCAGAACCATACGGCATTATGTTACCTAAAGGCGATGCAGCATATAAAGCAATTGCTGATAAAACTGTAACGACGATGTGGAAAAATGGTCAAATGGCGGCGCTATATAAAAAATGGTTCCAATCACCAATTGCACCTAAAAATGTCAATTTAAATATGCCAATGAGCTCATCATATTTAAAACTTAAAGCGAATCCTACGGATGCTGGTATTAACTAAAAACGTAGTTTAAAACAACGGTTTATAGATCAGATTATATTTAAAGTCTGGTCTATAAATTTTTATAAAATTAAAAATACAAGGAGCACACATGTCCGTAGGCTCACTTAACTGGACAGCTTATTGTCTCCCCTCGAATGAATATAGTCTTGATAAAGCTGCATGGGCTGAATCTGTCTGTAAAGCAATTGGTGGTGAAAGTTATTCCCCGGTTGCAGATGCACCAACATGGTTACAACTCCTAGGTTCAGGTGTTTGGACAATGGTGTGGACCGCGATTGCTGCATTTTTCATTGCATTTCTTCTTGGTTCTCTGATCGGGATTTTACGCACATTACCCAATAAACCGCTTTCATTTATTGGTACCTGCTATGTCGAACTTTTCCGAAATATTCCCTTGATCGTACAACTGTTTTTCTGGGCATTCGTATTCCCGCAATTACTCCCACTCAGCTTAAGTACGGGTAGTGGTGAGATGGTTCATGGTGGATGGTGGCAAAATATTCTCAATGACAATCCCGCAGTGGTTGGGGTATTTGCACTCGGTCTGTATACCGCTGCACGTATTGCTGAACAAGTACGCTCTGGCATTAATACGGTTTCAAATGGACAAAAAAATGCAGCTTTTGCAATTGGTTTAAATCAAAGCCAAAGTTATCGCTATGTCATTCTCCCTGTCGCTTATCGTATTGTTTGGCCAACGCTCACTTCTGAAGCAATGAATATTTTCAAAAACTCTGCGGTGCTTTATGCGCTCAGTGTTTTGAACTTCTTTGCTTATACTAAAACCATGCGTGAAGAAACATCTCAAGATATTGTTATTCTTATTCTTTCGACACCAGTTTACTTAGTCATTACCTATACCATTAAATTGATCATGGCTTGGGTTGAAAAACGTATGGCTGTTCCTGGCCTAGGCTCGGGGGGTAAATAGTCATGGATTTTAGTATTTTACAAAATCAAGATGTCATTCAAACGCTACTCGCAGGGTTTAAATTTACAGTTACTGTGACGATTTTATCCATTATTGGTGGAATTCTGATTGGCACACCTTTGGCCATGATGCGTTTATCTAACAATAAAGTCGCTAGTAATTTTGCTAAAGTTTATGTCGATTTCTTCCGTGGTGTGCCACTGATTCAAGTCATCTTCATTTTTTATTTTTTATTGCCAAAGATTTTTGAATTTCAGTCGGATACTTATTATGGCCCACTGTTTTCAAGTGTGGTGACCTTTGCAATTTTTGAAGCCGCATTCTTTTCAGAAATCGTCCGGTCAGGCATTCAGTCTGTCTCTAAAGGTCAAGTCAATGCAGGCTATGCACTTGGTTTCACTTATGGACAAACCATGTCTAATGTGGTGTTACCGCAGGCTTTCAGAAACATGCTCCCTGTAATTCTGACTCAATCTATCGTACTTTTCCAAGACGTATCATTAGTTTACGTGATTAGTGCGCCAGACTTCTTGGGTAATGCCAATACCTTAGCAAATACCTACGGTGCTGAAACCAAAGCAACTTTCTACCTGATTGTAGCCGTTGTTTACTTCTGTATCTCCTTTGCGCTTTCACGACTTGTGAAGCGTTTACATCAAAAAATAGCAATAATTCGATAATTGGAGAATCAATATGCCAATGATAGAAATACAACATATCTCAAAATGGTATGGAGATTTTCAAGTTCTTACAGATTGCACTACTTCAATTGAAAAGGGTGAAGTTGTGGTGGTGTGTGGGCCTTCAGGTTCGGGTAAATCTACCCTGATTAAAACTGTGAATGCATTAGAACCATTCCAAGAAGGTAATATTGTCGTTGATGGAACTGCGTTAAAAGACTCAAAAACTGATCTGGCTAAATTCCGTTCTCGTGTGGGAATGGTCTTCCAACATTTTGAATTATTCCCTCATATGACTGTTTTGGATAATTTAACCATTGGACAACTTAAGGTATTAAATCGTTCTAAAGCAGAGGCTGAGAAAAAAGCGTTGCAATATTTAGATCGCGTTGGTTTGGCAGCCCACAAAAACAAGTTCCCAGGACAACTGTCTGGTGGTCAGCAACAACGTGTTGCAATTGCTCGCGGTCTGTGTATGGATCCTGTGTGCATGTTATTTGATGAACCTACTTCTGCATTAGACCCTGAAATGGTGGGTGAAGTGCTTGAAGTAATGAGTCAATTGGCAAAAGAAGGCATGACCATGATGTGTGTAACTCATGAGATGGGCTTTGCCCGTAAAGTCTCAAGCCGGGTTATTTTCATGGATCAAGGTAAGATTTTGGAAGACTGTGCAACAGATGACTTTTTTAATAAGCCTGATGAGCGTCACGAAAGAACCAAATTCTTCTTAGACAAGATTTCTATGGTGCACTAATCAGCAATATGCATTAAACATAAAAACCCCAATTTTTAATTGGGGTTTTTATTTAATACCTACAAACAATACCAGTACTTAAGGTTTCGCCGCATTTTGGCTAAAGTTTGGAGATCGTGGTCCATATAACAGACCTTTTTGCTGATTTATACTCGGTGAATATAGTTGCGAACTTACAGTATTGGATAAAGTATAGGCTTTGTCTGACAGATGATTAGATATTTGATCAACTAAAGCACCCACCAATGCGCCAATCAAACCAGCATTACTATTATCATTGGCTTGCTGAAGTCTCTGCTCACCTTGCCAAAGTAATGTGCCAGTTTGCAAATCTATAAGTTTGGCTTCTACTGCAACTGCTGCTACAGATTGAATCACCTGATATTTAGAACCATACTCTTTAACTTTAATATATAACGCAGCATCAGCACCGAAAATTTCTTTTAACTTTTGAGGTGGGATTGCTTGAGCATCAAATCCATTGGTCACCCCATTCTCTTTAAACATTATATCAACAACCGAAATTGGAAATACATAATAACCAGCCTCAGCCACAGGCAATGTTACTGTTGACCAGTATCCATAGGTTGCACGGGTATCAGGAGACTCATTGATTGGAGGAAGTACCAAAATCGACTTAGGGATATGCTCACGATATGCTGCTAAATCACGATTTTGTTTAGGTGACACCGCACAACCTGTAAAAAGCATCATCAGTAAACCAAGGATGAATAATTGTTTCATATTTTTCATTTGGAATTTACCTCAGTCGATTGAGTGGTCATTTTCTTCAATAAACGATCCATCAATACAGTTGACTCAGGATAAATTTGGCGCTCTAACTCAAAATACTGAATTGCACGTGGGCCATTTTGAATATTAAGATTTAACAGCCCCAGATGTGCATATAAACCTGGCGGCACTGCAGCATTTTTTGCTTTTGCTTTCTCAACATCTTTTTCGAGCGCTAAAATTTGTTGCTGAGGCGAAGTTTTTTCAGGAACCGCCAGCATTAAATAAGTCTGCTGTGGATATCCGCCCCAACTATATAAAGAGTGTGTTCCAGATGCACACCCAACTAAAGTTAACGTAGAAAAAAAACTTAAGAATAATAAAACCCGTTTCATTTATTCAAACCTATTGTACGGACCACTTGTTTGTTTGAATATCTGTGACAAGGTGATTAACCGCTTCGCGTACAGCCAGATCTAGAACCTTACCATTTAAAGTTGAGTCATAAGATGCTGTAGAACCAAAACCTAAAATTTCACGTTCACTGAGCGCGTATTCACCTGCACCCTGCACAGAATGGACAACTTCTGCTGTATTTACATCAACAACATTAATATTGACTTTTGCATAGGCAATTTGAGTTTTACCACGCCCTAATAGCCCAAACAATTGATGGTCGCCCACTTCTTTGCGCCCAAATTCAGACACATCCCCAGTAAGCACATAACGTGCGCCCTTAATTGATTGAGATGCTTTACCAAAACCAGCCTCTTGTTGCAGTTCAGATAAGTTGTCTCGATTTAAGACTGAAAAATAACCTGTTTGTTGCAAGTGTGTTTCTAAAATCGTTTTTGCTTGACCGCCTAAACGATCTACATTATCAGAGAAAATTCCACGCATATAACTTGAGCGGTTATCAAACTTACCAATCGAAACTGCTGTTTTCACACCTGAATATTTAACTGCTGAAGTCGCTACAGCCACTTGGGGTGCTTGGATGGTTTTAGAACTTTCAGTGGTAGAACAAGCTGTAAGTACTAAGCCATTTAAGGCAGCAATCAATAATATTTTTTTCAAAATTACATCTCTCTAAGGTTTGAACCATTATAATGAATAAATATATAATAAAAAATAAACATACCATTAATTAATTTTTAACAAATAGAATTTACTGATAAAATGCATAACTATTTTTGTTAGTAAAAACAATCATTTCATACCAAAAATTAGCTTTAAACCAAGTAATGTCATAACACCACCCGCGATTCGATCGAAAACTTTCTTAAACTTTAAATAAACACGACGCGGTTTTTCCGCTGAAAGCGCAACAGCAACCAGTGAATACCAGCCTGCATCGATAAAGAAGCACAAGATAGGCAAAACAAAATAAAAATACGTTGGAATTTCTTTGGGTAAAAGCGCAGTAAAAATACTGGCTAAAATAATCGCAATTTTAGGATTACTTAATTGAGTAATTAAACCTAGACGAAACGCTTGTTGATAACTCATCACCGTGGATGAGTCAGATGCTTGTGCCATTGGATCTTTAGCATGTTTAATAATTTTATAGGCCAGCCAAAGTAAATACAGACCACCACAAATTTTTAAAGCTAAATATGCAGAAGGTACAGCCAATAAAATTGCTTGTAACCCCATTACAGCTAAAAAACCAAATAAAGCTGCGCCCGTGCCAGTCCCTAAAGCGGTAAACAGACCATGTTTACGAGAAATCGCAATTGAATTTTTAGCCACATAAACAAATGTAGGACCAGGGCTAATTGCGCCTAGCATTAATGCCAATGCAATTGAACCTAAAATCAATAATGATTCCAAGAGACACCCCAACCCAAACTATTTTTAAGAATAGATATTTTACGCTACAACCGATTTTTGAAGATATAAAAATCTTTATTATTTCGCGACCATGCTTTTATTCAATGCAAATTCATTAAAGTCTCAATC
Source organism: Acinetobacter sp. LipI_19 (assembly GCF_058242925.1). Taxonomy (NCBI): domain Bacteria; kingdom Pseudomonadati; phylum Pseudomonadota; class Gammaproteobacteria; order Moraxellales; family Moraxellaceae; genus Acinetobacter; species Acinetobacter sp. LipI_19. Next base: position 180,649 of record NZ_JBZAYK010000001.1, on the reverse strand, counting down.
ATGAATTTAAATACACTTGTGTATTATTATGCACAGAACAAATAAATTATTTTAGAGCAAAAACTCAATAAAAATTTTATTTTTCAATATTTTAATTATATCAATAAAATCATCAACGTATATAAAACATCCTAAAAAATTATGAAATCGACCATTTTAATCACAAAAATTAACTTCCATTTTCATGTATTTATAGGCTATAAAAAACCATAATAAAACTATGGTTTTAAATTATCCAAAATCAATATTTATACTTAGGGGTAAAAAATGCACAACAACAAAACGAATCGTTTAGATGCAAACCAAGCACATCTATGGATCATTGGTGGTGGAATTGCAGGAATGGCAGCTGCCGCATTTGCCATACGTGATGCTAAAGTACCCGCTAAAAATATCCACATTCTCGAAGAGTTAGATGTCTCAGGTGGTTCAATGGATGGCGGTCATACACCACATGCTGCGCAAGCATGGGTTACCCGTGGTGGGCGGATGCTAACAGATGAAACATATTTATGCCTTTGGGACTTATTTTCGAGTATTCCATCCTTAGAAAATCCTGAAATTTCTGTTCGTGAAGAATGTCGTGAGTTCAATGAACAAGTCAAAACTCATGCACAAGCCCGTTTAATTGATGCGCAACATGTGATTTCAGACGCCGCTAAACTGGGTTTAAATACACGCCATCGTGCGCAGATGCTACGCTTATTGGCAGCGAAAGAAGAAAAAATTGGCAGTCGTCGTATTGATGAGTTTTTTGATGAGACCTTCTTTGAAACGAACTTTTGGCGTATGTGGCGCACTACATTTGCCTTCCAAAAATGGCACAGTGCTGCAGAACTTCGTCGCTATTTCTTACGTTTTATCCAAGAGTTACCACGCATTCATACCCTAGCTGGAGTAAAAAGAACTAAATACAACCAATATGATTCAATGATTTTGCCGCTACAACGTTGGTTGATTGCACAAGGCGTAGACGTTCGTTTTAGCAATTATGTGACAGATGCAGACTTTCAAACCGATGAAGCAACCCTAGAGCGTCGTGCAACACGCTTGTATGTCAACCTTCCTGAAGGTACAGAGCAAATTGACCTTCAAGAGAATGATCTAGCCATATTTACTTTAGGTTCAATTACAGCAGATTCTCGTTATGCAGGGAATGATGATGTTCCAGCGCTTATTCGTGATCGACTTGATCATGGTTGGACGCTATGGGAAACCCTTGCGAAAAAAGCACCTGACTTTGGTCGACCAATGACCTTTTATGGCAACATTGATGAACATAAATGGGAGTCTTTTACCCTCACCATGAAAGATGATGTTCTGTTAAATCGCATCATTGATTACACAGGCAACCAGCCAGGTACTGGGGCACTGATGACTTGGTTTGAATCGGGCTGGCATTTATCAATTGTAGTACCTGCTCAACCTCATTTTGCAAATTTGCCAAAAGGCACATTTACCCTCTGGGGTTATGGTTTTCAAATTGATCAAACTGGTGACTACATCAAAAAACCAATGTCACAAGCAACAGGTAATGAAATACTTACTGAACTAATTCTACAACTCGGTTTTGATGACATTCTTGAGCATGTTCTAGCAAATACCATTGTAACAACTGCAATGATGCCTTATGCATCGGCGTTATTTGCCTGTCGTAAGCCTGGTGACCGCCCACAGGTTATTCCACAAGGTGCAAAAAACTTCGCATTCTTGGGCCAATTTGTTGAAATTGAAGATGATGTGGTTTTTACTGTTGAATATTCTGTTCGTGGTGCCATGATTGCAATTTATGAGTTCTTTGGCGTAGAACGTAAAATTCCTGAGATCTATAATGGATTACTTGATCCTAAAGTCGGATTAAAAGCTTTAGAAACTGTTTTTCATTAATTCATTTAAAATCAACTGAGTTAAATAGAATTAAAACCAAACGAGTGCATCCTCTTTTGATGCACTCGTTTTTATATTTTGAATACAAATCAAGGTTGTGAATCCACTGAACGAGCACTGAGACGATAATCTTTTTCATACACAGGCATACCTGCAATATGGATTGAACGAACTTCAGTTTTTGTTGGTGTAGGTGGTTTCTTTTCACACCCAACCAAAAATACTGCAAGTATTACACTCACACTGATGGCTAGCTTTTTCATAGCATCTCCTCCATTTTTTGTTTTATTTATAGTTCGAGCATAACAGTTCTGATTAAAAATACAGCTATTTTTTATTTCAAAAGGTGTCTATCTATAGAAAGTAGCTATACATCACAAGAATGTATCATTAAAACAGCTTGATCTTCACCATTTTTATTTTTGTAACGGTAGTGAAAGCCACCATTTCCATCAAACTCCATGTCACTAAAATATTGAAAAGCATCTACACTTACAGACTCAATTTTAGGGTGTTGCTCTGGCTGAAGTTGAATTTTGTTTAAAATTTTCGCGGTAAATGCTTTTTGGAAAATAATCATAGGCGCATCTTTTAATTCAAATCGAGCGATACATCCGGTGTTTTCATCCACAGCAACAACGTTGTCTAAAGCCTGAACAATCCCCACCTTCGAAATGAAAAGACTATGATGAACATTAAAAGTATAGCCATAGCTTAAATGCAAGAAATCCTCGGTTTGGTTTTCGACATTTAAACCACGCTCCCAATCCATGACCAAGGGCAATCTATAATCATCACCTTCATAGAGTACAAAATCACAATGATAATTTGCATCTTCATCGCATGTTTGCTGAATGACTGAAAATTGTCCTATCTTCGCCACTGTGCGATGAATCTGCTCAGCATAACTACTGCTTGTATAAGCCATCATGCTAGATAATATCGGAAATATTGTATTGATTATTTTTTTTGGCATCAGACTTCTAATCAAGTTTTACTCAATACCAAATATACAGCCTCACTGGTAAATGTACCATCTTGCTGAATCTGATAATACTGTTGTACTTGATCAGCGGCTTTGGACTGTAAATAGCGAATGGTATTGATCCCCTCTACGGGTGTTTGCATACGCTCTACCCAACTTTGAAAATTTAACTGTAAACTTTGCTTTTCAATGGTTTCTACCTTAAAGCTCGCTTGTTCAACGATTGTTACCCATTCCGCCAAACTATAATTTCGAACATGGCTTGGATCACGAATGGTTTCAATAGTCTGAATAAAGGTATCTAAAATAGGGTTAGAATTACCAATAATATCAAACAAGATTACTTTACCATCAGCGCATAATACACGATAAATTTCATGAATCGCTTGAGTGATACTTTGCCAATGATGCGCAGAATAACGACTGATCACACAATCAAAATGCTCAACAGGAAAGTCCAATTGTTCTGCCGCACCAACCTGCCCTATGACATGATTGAATCCCTTGTTTTGAGATTGCGCAGTCACAAGATTGACCATTTCAGGCGTAATATCATAAGCAATCACTTGCTCAGTCAATGCTGCAATCTGATAAGTCACATGCCCACCGCCACAGCCAAGATCCAAAACTCGCTTTAATTGATGCTGTTGGATTAAATTTTGCATTTTTTCAAACTCAATGCCTTGTGCATGTACTTGGCTATTTAAGTATGCTTCTGATTTATTTTGATATTGTGACTGATTAACTTGCTGTTGAGTGGTCATTATCGTGTCCTTCTTGTTGAATAAAACTACAATAGACAACTCAATTTAAAAATAAAAATAATGAATTTTAATAAAATTAATAACTTTATTTTATTGTTAGCTCATGATCACCCGATAATCAGACTGACACGGGTTTTGAATGATGACATCCTGTACCCCCATCTCGTTTCCGATCTTGATATTATAGTTAAATGAAAAATCACCATTATCCTCAAAATTCGCCGTTGTAGGATAGTTCAGTTTTTTAAATTGCGGCACTTTGTTATTGAGCACTAAACGTACCCGAAAATCAGGAATACTATAAAATACCAATGAATTTGGCATATTTTTTAAATTCGATTCAAAAGTTGTAAAACAACTTTGCTGCGCATTCATCGCAAGAAAACTGCCATAATCTTTTTGTTGGTTTTTATCGTTAATCACAGTGAGATTATACTCACTTCCTGTTACCCCCAACAAAAAACCCATTAAATTTGGATTAAATTGATAAACATTTGCGGTTTTACTCCATTTTTCCATTAATACCTGCTTCTTTCCTTTCGCATCATAGAGCACATAGTCACAACTAGAACCATACTGAGTACACGACTCTTTTTGAATTTTCAGTTTTCCTGCACGCCCCAATACTTCGTATTCAGAATCAACTTCGACAGCAGTATCAGCTTGCGCAAAAGCAGAACAGCTACTCAAAAAAGGCAGAGCAAATAAACAACTCTTTATTATTTTCAACATAAATAACGTTCCCGATATCTCAACATTTTTTAATATAGATGCAAGTTCAATTCTTGCTCAAAAAATACAATTTTAACTTTTTACACACGGCGAACTTTTCGATTTAAAGTCCTTACCCCAAGTACGATATCCTTGAGTATCAATATGATAGCGATTATTACCATAAACGCCTAAACCCATTTTATAACTTTTGCCTTCCACTTGCCAAAAATGACACATTTTTTTAAGTAATACTTCGCGATCTTTTTTAATCGTTTCTTTGGGAGATAGCACATGAAAATCAACTGCATAATTACTTAAATGCTTACTTTTTTCAGCCCCACCTATGCATTTATTTAATTCAGGGGCACGATAGATCGCTGAAATCGTATATGTTTTAAAATAGTCATTTCGATTTAATTTTTCTACCAATTGTAAACTACTCACCACATTTTTCCAAAAGGCTTTAGGTGGAATGGCAAAACGTTTTGAGTAACACTGTTCTGGCATATAGTTTCGGCTGGTTGTCAGCTCCATCAGACTAGGCGGGTGTTTTAAATACTGCGACATAAACTGATAATAATCTGCCAATAATTGGGGGTCTTGTTGCGCCTTCCAAAGCTTGAATTGTTGTTCAATCTGTTGATCTGATGATTTTCTTGAAGATGTGGCCTGATCTGCTTTTTTCTCAGATGGCGTACAGGCATTGAAAACTAATACACCGATGCAGCAGATCGAAATAACAATATTTTTAAAAATTTTCACAATTTCAGCACACTTATTGTTTTATTTTAAAGGGTAAATATTTAGAAATCTAAACCTATTTATACGATTTATTAATCATTGCCATAAGTCATTCTAACCAATCTCATTCACTTTAAAGCTGCTATTTACAAAAATCCACAGAGTTAGTAATTTACAACGGACAAAAATGTCCGTTAAATATCATAATAAAATTTAATGCAATTTTCCCTATGCGTATACGTCAAAAACAAGCGGCACAAAATCGCGAAGATTTGCTCAATGCTGCACTGAAAATATTCCGTAAACAAGGGATTCGTGCGCCATTACAGCTTGTGATTGATGAAGCTGGTGTTGGACGAGCAACCTTTTATCGAAATTTTCAAGATCGCCGTGAGTTGGTCATCGCCTTAATGGAACAAGCATTAACTCGTCTAGACGAACGTGCAAAAAGCTTTTCAGAATATCCTGATGGTTTGATTCGGTTAATTCGCAACCATGTCGAGAATCTGCCTTATCTCACCGCATTGATGGAATATTGGCGCGTGATTGATCGTAATGACCCAAGTATGGTGGATATTTACCAACGGCGTGATGCAATTCTTCAACCGCTGATTGATCAAGCCATTAACCATCATATTTGCCGACCAGATCTCACCCCAAAAGATTATGCGCTGATTACGGGTATTCTAAGAGCTTCCTTTCAAGGATTAACCGATGAAGAGCAAGTTCAACTGGCCGCACGGGCAGTCGACTTACTAATTGATGGCATCAAGGCGTAATTGAGGCAGTTATGGATAAATCGCCACGTTTACTTGAACCCGCTCCAGATTGGACACCTGAAGAGCGTCCAACCTTACCAGGTTCACCTGCGGCTATCGCTCATCCAACACATAAAAAACTGATTTATTTTTTTATTGGTCTGTTTGTTGCCATTTCAGGCAGTTTAAGTAATGGTTTTATTACCGCAAATTTACCACTTATTCAGGGTGAATACTCGCTAACGCCTTCAGAAGCCGCATGGATTCCCGCAGCTTATGTGATGGCAAATATTAGTTCCAACATGATTCTGTTTAAAGCTCGACAACAATATGGATTACGGCTTTTTTCTGAAATTGGTTTAGTGCTTTTTATTTGTGTATTGCTGCTGCATATCTTTGTGCATACCTTTGAAATGGCATTATTTGTCCGTGTGATCAGTGGTTTAGTTGCTGCCCCTCTTAGTTCTTTAGGCATGTATTACATCATGCAGGCCTTTAAACGAGAAAACTTTGGGCGAGGAATTTATCTCGCACTGGGCTTTCAGCAATTGGGTATTCCACTAGCATGGATCATTTCCCCATCTCTGGTCGATGTAAATGACTGGATTGTGCTCTATACCTTTGAGTTAGGTTTAGCGATATGTTGTTTGGCAATGGTGGTTTCTTTAAAACTGCCACGCAGCTTAAGAATCGAAGTCTTTGAAAAACAGGATTTTTTCACTTTTTCCTTACTTGCACCCGGTTTTGCGCTGCTATGTATCGTCTTGACCCAAGGCCCAATCCTTTGGTGGTTTGAAGTCAAATGGTTAGGTTATGCCTTAATTGCTGGATTCAGTCTTATTATTATAGGACTGACTTATGAACATTACCGTGTCAATCCACTTATCATCACTCGTTGGCTAGGCTCAGCCACCACACTTAAGTTTGTGTTTGGTGCATTGGCAATTCGTTTGCTTATGTCTGAGCAAAGTTATGCGGCTGTTAACTTTTTAAAAACTATGGGCATGGGACCTGATCAGTTCGTTACCTTGTATAGCGTAATTTTTCTTGGCATTGTGCTCGGCACGGTTTTTAGCGCCATGACCTTTAAAAGAGAACGCATCTCATGGCACTTGGTCGGTGCTGTGGTCTTGGTTCTTATTGCCTGCGCTCTAGACTATCACCTCACCAGTGATGTACGACCAGAAAATTTTTACCGCAGCCAATTTATCGTTGGCTTTGCCAGTGGTATGTTTATTGGACCATTGTTACTGACAGGGATTATTAATGCCTTACAAAAAGGCCCATCACACATGGTCACTTTTGTGGTGTTGTTCTCTGCAACACAAAGCTTTGGTGGTTTAATTGGAAATTCATTTTTTTCAACCTATCAACAATTACGCACCCAAAATTATCGGGCTGAAATTGTCAGTGACTTGTCACCAACTGATCCATTGGTGGTACAACGACTTGCAGCCTATCAGCAAGCAGCCAATAAATATACTTTAGATGTAGCACTTGAACAGAACCAAGCTTATCGCAATTTAAACCAGATTGTGACACGAGAAGCGCAAGTGCGTGCCTATAATGATGTGATTGCATTAAATGGAATTTTCGCCATTTTACTGTTGATTTGGAGTAGCTTTAATATTGCTTGGACACGCTATCAACTCAAAAAACAGCAACAGCTCCTCAATAGCAGTTAGACAGATCTCAGGCTATTTCTAGATCAGATGATCCATGATGTCACGCTATGTATTAAAAAATATTTGAGAATTCTTATGTCGCAAGATCAAAAACCAACAGAGCAAACAGCAGTTACACCACCACAAGCACCTGCAACAGCAGCAGCGCCACCACCATCCAGTAAGCTTATTCCAACAGCGAAAAGAACATTGCTGTTGATGCTCTTGGTCTTGTTAGTGGGAATTGCTGTGATTATGCGCGCTTGGAAAATTGGTCCTTTTGATAGCACCATAGAATCCACCGACAATAGTTATATCAAAGGCAGAACCACAGTTTTATCTTCTCAAATTAATGGTTATGTCAAAGATGTGTTGGTGACTGATTTTGACCATGTCAAAAAGGGTCAGCCGTTAATGCATATTGATACTACAACCTATGATCAAAAAGTGACTCAGGCTGAAGCTGGAGTTGATCAGGCCAACACCACTTTAGCCAATCAAACCCAAACTATTGAACAACGTAAAGCGGACATTGTGGCTGCACAAGCCAAAGTTGAACAAGCCAAAGCAAGTTATGAACTTTCAACAGCACAACTCAATCGTTATCAACAATTGGGAAATAGTGGCGCAACCTCCAAAACAGAGCAAGACAAAGCGGCTGCGGATGTAAAAAATAATTTAGCCTTACTCAAACAAACTGAAGCCAATGTATTGGTTGCTCAAGAAGCATTAAAAACAGCACAAGTGGCTCAATCGGGCTTAAAAGCACAAGTCACCAATGCCAAGGCACAATTTGATCAAGCGGTAACGACAAAGGATTACAGCCTGATTACGGCACCAATGGATGGGCAGTTGGGCGAAGTTAGCCCTCGTGTGGGACAATATGTTGCAGCTGGAACCCAGTTAATGTATCTGATTCCACAACAAACATGGGTGATTGCCAATTTCAAAGAAACACAAATTGCCGATATGCACATCGGACAAAAAGCATCATTTACAGTAGATGCCATGAAACATCAAAAATTTACTGGCCGTATTGAACAGATTTCTCCTGCTGCTGGTGCTGAGTTTAGTGTACTTAAACCTGACAATACCACAGGTAATTTTACCAAGGTCGTGCAGCGTATTTCTGTGCGAATCGCGATTGATCCCAATCAGAAAGGTTTAGAATTTTTACGACCAGGGATGTCTGTAGTGACTTCCGTAGATACCAGCACTCCATGATCCGCCTAATTGGAAAGCTTGAGTTAAAAACCTAGAGATTGAAAAACGCATATAGGGATGAAACTAAATCAAACCTGTCTTGTTTTACAGGTTTGATTAGAATATCTTGAACAGGCTTAATTCAAAGCGATTCATATAACCCCATTCAGTTAAAAATCAGCATGTTTGATCATATTGCCCAAGCTATTCCCTACCAAAATTTAGATGTTGCTGGATCTGTTCAACTTATAGTTAAACGGCTTGATCTAATCCATCCACAAATTTCTGGCAATAAATTTTTTAAACTCAAATATAATTTGATTGAAGCACGTCAGCTTGGCCTAAAACAGATTCTGACTTTCGGTGGTGCTTATTCCAATCATATCGCTGCAACAGCATATGCAGCACAGTTATTTGGATTTAAAAGCATCGGCATAATTAGGGGTGAGGAGTTAGCGCATAAACCGCTCAACCCGACACTGACAACAGCACAACAATTGGGTATGCAGCTAGTTTTTGTTTCACGTGAAAAATATAGGCAAAAAAATAATCATGACTGGATAGATGAATTAACCCAACATTATCCGAACACTTATATTATTCCTGAAGGTGGAACCAATGAGCTTGCTATACAAGGTTGTCAGGAAATTTTAACTATAAAAGATTTAAATCATTATGATGTAATTTGCTGTGCGGTAGGAACAGGTGGCACAATGACCGGTCTGATTAACGCAAGTTCACCGCAGCAGGAAATTTTAGGATTTTCAGCACTTAAAGGTGATTTTTTACAACAAGATATCAGTCAACTCACTCATAAAAAAAATTGGCAAATATTGGATGATTATTGTTTTGGAGGTTATGCCAAAACCAATGATGAATTACTTAGCTTTATAAATAACTTTGAGCAGCAATATCGCATTCCGCTTGAACAGATTTATACTGGAAAAATGTTTTATGGAGTTTTTGATTTAATTTCAAAAGGCTACTTTAAAGAAAATTCAAAAATTTTGATCCTGCATAGTGGTGGTTTGCAAGGACGTAGCTGAATCACATCAGTTTATAATTGTCCTGAAAATTAATTTAAATTTGTCTATAATCCCATGCTCAAAGATTCCATGAGTGTAATATGTCTTCTAACCAATATGATGTGATTGTCCTCGGCGCAGGTGCTTCAGGTTTAATGCTTGCGGCAAAAGCAGCTGCCCGTGGTCGTAAAGTCTTAGTGGTTGAGAAAGCCAATAAAATTGGTAAAAAAATCCTCATGTCAGGTGGTGGTAAATGCAACTTCACCAATCTTTATGTCGAGCCTGAAAATTTTATTTCACATAACCCACATTTTGTCATCTCTGCCCTGACGCGTTATACCAATTGGGACTTTATTGGAATGGTCTGTGAATATGGCATTGACTACGAAGAACGCAAACATGGACAACTGTTTACCTTAAATGGCGCAAAAGAAATCTTAAGCATGCTGCTCAACGAATGTGAAAAAACACATCGTGTTGAGATCAAAACTAGTTGTGAAGTCAAAGCGATAAATACCGTTGACGATCAGACTTTTCAAGTCGCCACCAATTTAGGCTATTTTCAAGCTGAATCTGTTGTTGTTGCCTCAGGTGGCTTATCTATACCAACATTGGGTGGCTCTGGCATCGGCTATGAAATTGCCAAACAATTTGGGCATCATATCTATCCTACACGCGCAGGTTTAGTTCCCTTCACTTTTTCAGATCAATTTAAAGAAGTTACGACTCGTTTAAGCGGGAATGCGGTTGAAGCCACGCTTTCTAACGAGCTAATTGCATTTACTGAAGCGTTGTTGTTTACACATCGTGGCTTAAGCGGACCAAGCTCATTACAACTTTCAAATTATTGGCATGCAGGACAAGCATTCCACATTAACTTTCTACCAAGTCTTGAGCTGTTTGATTTTTTAAAGCGCAAAAAGCAAAGCCAACCGAAGGTGTTAATCAGAACCTTACTGACTGAACATCTACCTAAAAGTGTGGTGATTGAACTCCAAAATCTCATTTGGTCCGAGTGGGCTGAAACGGCGATTGGACAATTAAGTGATGAAAAACTAGAAAATATAGCCAATAAATTACAGCAATTTGAAGTTAAGCCTTCTGGCACTGAAGGTTATCGTACTGCAGAAGTCACTTTAGGTGGTGTCAACACCGCTGAAGTTTCATCAAAAACCATGGAAAGTAAAAAACAAAAAGGTTTATTTTTTATTGGTGAGATATTAGATGTGACAGGTCATTTAGGCGGTTTTAATTTTCAGTGGGCATGGGCTTCAGCACATGCCGCTTCAGAATATGTTTAATCTAAAGTGATCAATAGAAAGCTTATTCTAAATAATCTGTTTTAAATAAAATAAGATGGCTTTGGATTTGCTGCTTCTGCGTCACCCGTTGAATCGCCAAGTCCATCGACTTTAGATCATTGTTTTTTGCAAATAACGACTGATGAATTTTGTTTAAAAAAAAGATTATCTTCATTTCAATTCCTTTGAAAATGATATTTATCAGATATATAAATTTTATATCGCCTACATATTTATCCATCAAATTTAGACAATAAATCATCTGATGTCTATCTATTTTCTTTAAAAAAGCCGATAAAATTCATGCGTTGCAAATACAATCACTCTTGAGATTTGTTTTGAGATTCATGTTGTTGCTTAACGATTTCTGATGGTTGCTTTTTGGGTTTTGCAAATACAAATTTATAAGCACTTGCTAAAAAACCTACAGTGATTCCTGCAATCACAATCGGCGCAATAAAATTATTTGGCTTTTTCTTTGACATCTTTATTTTCCTCTCACTTTTGCCCTAAAAATAAAAAGATCGATCAAGCATCAATCCTGATCGATCTTTAAAAGAATTTAAATGTTAATTCGGGTCATCTTTATCCTGTTTGAGCGAATCAGTAAGTGATTTGTACTCATTTTCAATCGTAGGAGTATCTGCTGTTACTTGCGTAGCATCTGTACTACTTGGCTGTGATGAATAAGTATTTTCTTGCTTTAAAGGATTCGGCTGATTTGCCTCTTTCTTGGCTTTATCAATTAAATCGGTTAAAACGCGTTCTGCAGGTTGACGGCCACCTAGACCAAAAGCCAATGCAAAAGCAACCGCAACAGAACCCAAGGTTAAACCAAATGCAAGGTTAACAATCGAGTCAGCAATTCCCATAGCTTTTAAGCCCATTGCGATAACCAAGCCCATGATCAAAACCCGAACCAAGTTGCCTAACCATCTTGAGCTATTGTACTCACCACGCTGTACCACATTCGCCACGATATTGGCCAACCAAAAACCAATCACCAAAATTACTGCGCCTAACAAAATGTTGGCACCAAAGTAAATAAACATGGAGATCAAATGACTGACTTGTTCAAATCCAAGTCGATTTGCCGCTTCGGAAACTGCAAATAACATGGTAAAGAAAACAATCAGATAACCAATGATACAAGAAACTTTAGTGTCACCCAAAAAGCGTTGCAAATCTAATTTTGCAGGAATCTCATCAACACCTGTTCCAGCAACAACTTCTGAAACCAAACGCCCCACAAAACGAGACACCACATAAGCCACAATTAAAATTAATCCAGCTGCAATAATATGTGGAATCGCATACATGATTTCACCCAGCATAGCGGTTGCCGGCTGTGAAATAGCTTGTATACCAAGTGCTTCAAATGCCACAATTAAAGCAGTAATCATGACAATTGCGAAAACAAAAGAACCTAAAAACTTAGCTAAACCTTGATTTGAGTTTTTAAATAGTCCTACCTTTTCAATTTGGGTTTGTAAATTTAAACTGTTGATTAAACCTTCGACAATCCCTCGTAGGATTTTTGCCAAGATATAGCCTACAAAGACGATTACACCCGCAATGAAAATATTTGGAATATAAGAGACTGCTTCAGTCAACATATTCTGCACTGGAAGCAATAAACCTTGTAAACCTAGAATTGACAAAACAATTGGTAAGAATAGTAATAAAATGAGCCAATAAACAATATCAGCGATATTTTGGCTGATCGGGCTCACTCCCACATCTGCACTTAATTTTTCATCAAGCTGAGTACGATCCAACGCTTTTTTTAAACCAACTTTAACCAGATTTGCTACAATCCAACCAATAAATCCAATAGCTACAGCAGCAAGTAATTGTGGAATAAATAATAAGAATTGCTGAATCATCAAACTGAATGGGCTACTTACGCTGGTAAGATTAAGCACATTTAATGCACCAATCACAGCAATCACCATCACGACCCAAAAAATAATTCGTGAAAGAATATTTTCAATATTTGAACGATGACCTGTTGCGGAAGATAATTTTGTATTTGTACCTAATTTTTCTAGGATTTTTTTAATTCCTGCTGCAACAATAAGTGCAATAATCCATCCAACAATAAGGATGGCTACAGCAGCAAGAATCGGATGGAATTGATCCCAATAATACATGGCATCAAATCGACCCCTTGTTTGTAAAATTTCATTCATTTTTATTCCCTCAAGTTATAGATTTATAGCAATATGAGCGTGCTCAAATGACTTTAAGCAACATTCTTTATTTGAATTGAATACTTGATGAATTACTCTTCTACTTTATCTATTGCTTATATAACGAGCAAATTTAACTGCATAAATACAACAAAAGCATGCAAAAAATAAAAAACTCCAGCTTTAAAGCTAGAGTCTTGTCTTATGAATATTTTATTTATATGTGATAAATAAAAATTAAAGCCAGTCAGCGATCATGTAAACAAGCAAGGAAACGAGAAATAGCCCCACAAGAATTAGCATATAAATGGGTAAGCGATTCTTATGCGTTATATCTTCAGTACTTGTTACATAAGATGGTTTATTGAAATCGTGTTTCATGACGTCCACCTCCATCAATTGATGTATTTTTATACTAACAGGCTATTTGTGATCTGTGTGTAAAAATATTTTAAGCAAAAGTAAATTTTAATTCGGGCAGTTCTTGAAAGATAAATGAGCTATAATATGTACCCCATTTTTTGGCTATTGTAGATATGGCTTATCAACGACAAAGTGTCGAGTTGGACTTGGACACTGATGTCACGCATCAATGCTTCACACATACCTCAAGAGATGATCATCTCATTGGAATTATTGAATTTAATAAGCCAAGTTATATTCTAAAATGGGGCGATTTGGAGTATTTCCGTCGCCGTACAGATGAATTATCAGTTATGCCATTCCCAGAATGTATCAATGCCATGATTATTGATATTCGCAATATTGTGCCATTTCTGGATAACGAAGTTCCAATCGTGCCATGGCGTTTACTTGAAGAAGACTGCCCTATACGACTTGTTGTACCTCAAGATCGTTTAGAACATTATGCAGGGATCTTTGAACCGACGTGGTTAACAACAGACATTGAAATTGCCATTCAAGAATTACGCGAATTTATGGATATGTTCGTACACTAACAGCATATCCATAGCTTAAAAACAAGATTTATTTTTTACTTATTTGTATTAATACAAATTTCATCAATGACTTTGATTTCTCAAAGTAAAGTCAACAATTTAAATAGCTCATTGACCAAACATTTTAGCTGCCATACGCTGCGCTTGCTTTCCATAAAACCAATAGGTAATTAAATATAAAGGGATTGCTAACATCAGCAACATGATCAATGCAGTGAGCAAAAATTGAGTATTTTGCAGATACATCACAAAGGTTTTCAACACTTCTGGATCATTCTGAGAAAAAAACCAAACACCCGCAAATACCCCAAGTAAATTATAGCCCCAAAATATTGCAGTATAACCAAGGGTCAGTTTTTTACGCTCTTGGTCTGTAGGCGCACGGCGTTGTTGTTTGAGAAAACGATATAACACGATAATCATCGCAATCAAATAAGGTATTGCGGTTAACACGCCAGCAATTTCATTGGGCAATAATGCAGCCAATACACCTGCAACCATGGTCAAGACTAAACAAAGCAGCAAAAACCACAAAAAATATTTGTTTAAAGACACCATGAATACAGCCTTGATTGCATAAAGAACAATATTATAATTTTTTTTCAACTTTTTTTCATTTTCTTGTCAACCAATTTGAAACTGTTGTCGTTATATAAGTATAAGGTCTGCAGCAACCAAATTGATTGCACGGCATCCGCAAAAAAATTTGGAGACCTTCTCTCAGAGAAACTAAAAACTTATGCTTCTTAAGATTCAACTTAGCAGCCTGAATCTTTATAACGAAGTATTTTGGCCGACGATTTACTCATCACTCGAATCGTCGGCTTTTGTTTTTCTGGCGTTTATGTTTCTAGCGTTTCTGCTGATAAAACTTACATGTGCTTTGTGTACTCGTTCTAAGACAAAAAAATTTTAAAACTTGCAATTAAAATCATGCCTCAATAAAAATGTATAAATCACCTTGTAGTTGATAAAACAATTTTCACTTTTTTGTAGTGTCAATAAGTAAGACAATCTCTGGTTAAACATCTGCTCAATGTGAAGTTTGCTTCATTTTGAACTGTTGAGCCACTTTTAAAATCGCCATAAACCCAGCGACTGTAAAAGCCAACATCAAAATTCCCATATTCAATAAATGATTCCATACGAGAAAATTCAATATAACACCACCCAATAGACCACAAGCAAACTGCATACTGCCCATAATTGCACTTGCAGTTCCTGCTCTTGAGCCTTGTTCAGACATCGCTAATGCCATCGCATTCGGCCCAGTAAAACCAATACCTGAAACCGTAAGGAATAAACCCAACATCACAATCGCCAGTGGCGCAATAGACATGAAACCTGCATAGACAACAATCAGCCCACCTATTACTTGAATCACACCACCAATTTTTAAACGTAGAATCACCGAGAGTCGGTTGGCTAAATGCTTATTGATAGAAGACAGCAAAATAATACCGAAAGCATTAAAACCAAAGGCAATAGCAAACTGTTGCTGAGTTAAATGATAGCCATCCATCAACACTGCTGCTGCGGAACTGATATAACAAAATAATGCTGCTCCGGTAAAACAACCTGCCAACATTGGAAAACGAAAGCTTCGGTCTTTAAAAATAGAAGCATAGAGGATAAAAACTTGTTTAAAATTGAGATGCAACCTGCGTTCTGATTCGAGTGTTTCTTTAAAGAAAAAATGTACACAAAACAAGCAAAATAATCCAATTATAAACAAAGCGATAAACACACCTTGCCAACTAAAGAATTGTAGAATGACTGCACCCAAGGTTGGAGCAAGAATTGGGGCAATCCCCATCACAATCATCATACTGGAAAAAGCTTGCGCCGAACCTTGCACATCTAAACGGTCTCGAATTGCAGCCCGTGCCATCACCACCCCCACACAGCCCCCTAAGGCTTGTAAAACACGTGCGGCAATCAACGACCAATGATCAGGTGCTAAAACACACAACAAGCTAGCAAAAGCAAACAAGGTCATACCAAAATAAAGCGGTTTCTTACGCCCAATACGGTCACTGATTGGTCCATAAATCAATTGACCAACAGCAAGACCAAAAAAATACGCCGGCAAGGTATTGGCGATCTGCTGGGTCGTCACATTAAAATCTTGCGCCATTTGTGGCAATGCTGGCAAATACATATCAATGGATAATGGGCCCAAAGAGGTAAATAAAGCCAAAAGCATAATCCAGCCCGTTGAATACTGCTGACCAACGTTTTTTTCAGACATAGATGGTTTATAATTTGATAAGGAATGTTGCAGACAAGTTTACACTGTCCATTGTATGATTTGTCACAAAGATAAGTGAAAAGCCATATAAGCCAAATCGCATTGCCCAAGTAAATAACACCCTATTGATTTAACAAGGATTTCCTTTGAACACTTGGCTGTTAAAACTCAGAAAAGCAACCTACAACACAAGTTTCATGTATAACTTGAGAATGATCATTGCCTTTACAGGGACTGCATTTGTACCTTATCTGTTGGGGCAGCAGTTAATGACTATTCCTCTTACATTAGGTGTGGTTGCAGCAGGTCTCAGTGATATAGACGATCGCTTCTCTGTACGTATCATGAATTTGATCTATACCTATATTGGATTCTTTATCACCGCTGCCTCAGTGAGCCTGCTCTTTCCTTACCCTATTCTGTTTGCCTTAGGTTTGATTGTTTCTTGTATCGGTTGGATTTTATTGGGTTCTTTGGGACGTCGCTATGCCACCATTTCTTATGGCTGTTTGGTGGTTTCTGTGTATTCCATGCTTGGGGTGCATTTATTTGATCAATGGTATATCCAGCCAAGTCTATTGGTGGTTGGTGCAATTTGGTATGGGCTTATTTCAACCATCAGTTTTTTACTGTTCCCTGTACGGCAAGTTCAAGACAAATTGTCTCAATGTTTTTCATCATTAGGTAATTTTCTATTTTCCAAATCCAATTTGTTTGATGTCGATATGACACCAACCAGCTATCAAGACAGTATGATTAGTTTGTCTATGGAAAATGGGCAGCTCATCAGCATTTTTAATGATATGCGTACTGCCTTGTTGACGCGTTTAAAGGGTGACCGAGGTCAACGAGATACGCGTCGTAGTTTACAATATTACTTTGTTGCACAAGATATTCATGAACGGGCCGATTCAGCACATATTGATTATCAAAAGCTGGCCAAAATGTTTGAACATAGTGATGTGTTATTTCGTTTTCAACGCATTTTAGCGCTGCAAGGCAAAGCCTGCAAGGATCTAAGCGATAGTATCTTACACCGTACCACCTACCAGCATAATGTCCGTTTTGAGCATGCTTTTAAAAACCTCAGATACTCGCTGGATAAACTCAAAAAAGAAGAAAATTATGACTTAATTTGGGTCAATTCACTGTTTGCGCTTTATCAAAACTTAAAGTCGATTGATGCACAATTACAAAATCTCGAAACTGAACGACATATAAAATACGATCAAAGTAAAAATTTTGAAAACCAACTCAAAGATGATGACCTCAAAGGATGGGATGATATTGCCATTCGAATCAAACAAAATTTAACCCCCGAGTCTGTACTTTTTAGACATGCAATTCGCGTTTCGATTGTTTTGTTTATTGGCTACGTTTTTGTGCAACTCACCAATATTGAATACGGTTACTGGATTCTATTAACCGCGCTGTTTGTCAGTCAACCGAACTTTAACGCCACCAAGCGTCGTTTGAGATTACGGATTATTGGAACATTGGGTGGTATTATTTTAGGTTATATGATTTTGTATTTTGTTCCATCTATTGAAGGACAACTCTTATTACTCGTACTCAGTGGTGTATTGTTTTTTGATTTACGCAGTAAACAATATGCTCAAGCCACAGCCTTTATTACCATCATGGCATTGATCAATTTCAACTTGGACGGATTGGGGTATGAAGCCGCTCTGCCCCGTATGATCGACACTGTTATTGGCTGTGCCCTCGCCTGGTTCGGTGTCAGTTTTATTTTCCCTGACTGGAAGTTCCGTCGTTTACCCCGCACCATTCAACGCTCATTGGAAGCTCAATGCAATTATTTGGCAAACGTTGTCGTTCAATATCATCAGGGACGCAACAATAGTTTAGATTATCGAATTGTTCGTCGTGCTGCGCATAATCGCGATGCAGATGTTGCCTCACTGATTTCAACCCTTGCCACTGAACCAGATTTTGACCCAAGTCAAAAAAGCTTAGCTTTTGAGTTCTTATGTCTAAATCATACCTTCCTTAGCTATATCGCAGCACTCGGTGCACATCGTGAGCAAGTGAAAGATCAACAGGTGCTTAATCTATTGGATCAAGCTTTAGATGATATCTCTGGGGCTTTATTACGGGATGAAATGCCTGATTTAACCGCGCATAATATGTTGAAAGCCATTCGTGCCCGTTTAAGCCAATCTGAGTCAGAAGACTCTAAATCACTCATTATTCTTCAACAATTGTCATTAATGTTCAGTATTTTAAAGCAACTGAGTAGCTTGAAACAAAATTTAAGCCATGAACGAGATGATCAATCTACTGAATTGGCTTCTTTATAAATCTGCATCAAAATTGCATCGTTATTTGGTACAATAGGTGCACTAAATCTTGAGATTTAGTGCTAAACTCTGACTAGATTTACATACATTACTGACACTATGACTGCCAAGAATATTTACGCTTATACCTTACAACCTGTTCCGTACGAAGTTTCGGAAGCCGAACAACGCGGCGCTCAACTTGCAATTTGGCGTAGTACCAATAAAATTGGGATTAAAGCTTGGGCAATCATGGGTGTAGCAGTCATACTCTCATTACTTGGCATCGCTTTAATTAAAAACTATTCAACCATTATTTTTTGGGTGGTTCTTGCTGCAGTTGCCATCTATCTTTTGGTTCGCAAGTTCGGTCTTGAATGGTATGTAAAACGCAAGATGAATGAATTTCCAGTTCAGGAAATCAAAGGTGTAAAATTAGGTGTACAGCCAAGCGGTATTGTGATGCGTCAACAAATGGGTGTACAAGAAGGTGTTGGAACAGTGGCTTGGAAAGACATTTATGAATGGTACAACACCCCTGAATTCTTACTGGTAAACTTTAAAGTAAAAGGCCAACAAGGCGCATATATTCTACCTAAACGTATGGATAGCAAGAATTTCCCCTTTGAAACACTGCGTAAACATTTAAAAGAAGTTGTTGGTGAACCCAAGACACTTTAATTTAAAATTTTAAAAGACCTCCATTTTTGGAGGTTTTTTGTACTTCGCTATTTTAATAAAAATGATAATGAGAATAAATATTATCTGCAAAATTCATTATCTCTCCGATTTATTCAGCTATAATTTGCTATCAAAAATATTCTGCCCTTTGCATTGCCATGTTTAAAAAGACTTTTTTTCAAATTCACTGGTTTCTAGGGATTACAGCTGGTTTAATTCTCTCAATTATGGGAGTGACTGGTGCAATCTATTCTTATGAACAACCTATTCAAAGATGGTTAAACCCAGATAGCTACACGGTAAAAGTTGAAAATCAGGCAAAACTCACGCCTGCTGAAATTTATCAGCATTTCCAAACCCAAAACCCTGAAATGAAGATCAACAGTATTACGGTTGCGAAAGCCGCTGAAGAAGCTTCAAATATTAATATTGTCAAAGAAGGCGCACGTAGAGGTTATACCATGATGGTAAACCCTTACACGGCCGAAGTTCTTCCTGAAGTGAAAGGCAAAGATTTTTTTCAATTTATACAGCAATTACATCGTAACTTAACTGTGGGTGAAGTCGGTAAACAAATTACTGGTGCCAGTACCTTGATGTTAATTTTCTTTGTACTCAGTGGTCTCTATTTACGCTGGCCGAAAAAGCATTCTTTTAAACAATGGTTTGCCATTAAGCCTAAACTCAAAGGTCGTAATTTCCTTTGGGATCTACATGCTGTTGTCGGAACATGGGTGGTGATCTTTTATTTACTTTTAGCATGTACAGGGCTGTATTGGTCGTATGACTGGTGGCGTAATGGTATGTTTAAAGTAATGGGGGTTGAACGACCTCAGCCTGAAATGCAAGCGGTACGCGGTGGAGAAGGTCAAGGACGTCAAGGGGCTTCTGGCAATCCTCAACAACAACATGGCGAAAAGCAAAATCCAACGGCAGGTCATCAAGCACAATCAGGTCGTGAAAATAAGCATGAGAATAAAGAAGGTTTAAAACCAGAACAAATTCAACATGTACTTACTCAAACATGGAATGGGTTTAATGCTCAAATTAAACGTGACTATTCGACACTAACTGTTTCGATTCCTAAAAAGCCAGATGGTAAAGTTGAACTCACCTTTGTTGATGCTATTCCACAACATGAGCGTGCACGAAACAAAGCAACCTATAACTATCAAACTGCACAAATTGAAAAATTAGACTTATACGAAAGTAAACCACTCAATGAAAAAATCATGGGAAGTATGCTCCCTGTGCACCGTGGTAGTTTCTTTGGCCCAGTTTTTCAATTCATCGCAATGCTTGCAGCATTGGCAATGCCATTATTTTTTGTTACTGGATGGATGCTGTATTTAAAACGTCGTAAGCAAAAGCGACTCACCCTTGCTGCAAAACAATCTGGTTCAGCGATTCAAATTGATCCCAACGCAACACCTTGGTTAATTGCTTATGCCTCTCAAACAGGAATGTCTGAGCAATTGGCATGGCGCACCTCAACCAGTCTGCAAGAAGCCCATCAGCCAACAACAGTAAAAGCTGTACAACAAATCTCTAAAGATGACCTCAAGCAAGCCAAACAAATTCTCTTGATTGCAAGTACCTATGGTACAGGTGAAGCACCTGACTTAGCCTCGCACTTTGAGAAAAAGCTTATGGCTACATCATTCGATCTTTCGCATTTGAAATATGCGGTTCTAGCATTGGGTTCACAAGACTATCCTGAGACCTATTGTAGCTTTGGGCATCGCATAGATGCATGGTTAAAACATTCTGGCGCGCAACAATTGTTTGCTACGCTTGAAGTCAACAATGGTAATAATGCAGATATCCAACATTGGAATGATGCTTTAGCAAAAGCCACAAAACTCGATCTACAAACAATGTCTATTGATAAAGTATTTGATCAATGGCGTCTAACAAAACGAGAATTACTCAATCCAAACAGCTTAGGCGCACCCGCATTTAATCTTGAATTACAAACAAGCTATGATACGGATTGGCAAGCTGGCGATATTGCAGAAATTCAAACTGGGAATAGTCCTGAACGTATTCAATTGTTTTTAAATAAATATCAAGTTCATGCAGATACAACCGTGGATTCACTCGAGCAAAGTATTCAAGAAGCACTTTGGGATCGCGATTTAACGGTTGATGTTGAACCTTTTGCCAACATGCAGCATTTACTAGAGCAACTCCCTGCACTACCTACTCGTGAGTATTCGATTGCCAGTATTCCAAGTCAGCAAGTATTGCGTTTAGTAGTTCGCCAGCAACTGAATGCTCAAGGTGAACTTGGTCTAGGCTCTGGTTGGTTGACGGAACATGTTCAATTACGTGATAAAATTGCGTTGAGAATTCGTAATAATGAATCATTCCATTTAATTACGGATAACCGTCCGATTATTTGCATTGGAAATGGTACAGGAATTGCTGGATTAATGAGTTTGATTCATGCCCGTGTCCGTATGGACTATACTGAAAACTGGTTGATTTTTGGTGAACGCCAACAAGCAAACGATTATTTCTTTAAAGATACAATTCAAGCTTGGCAAAATACAGCAATGCTAAAACGTATTGATTTAGCTTTCTCTCGTGATCAAGCTGAAAAAATTTATGTACATCATAAACTGCGTGATCATGCCGAAGAACTGAAAAAATGGGTTGCAAATGATGCGGTGATCTATGTCTGTGGCAGTATCAATGGTATGGCGACTGATGTTGATCTCGCTTTAATTGATATCCTTGGAGAAGACACAGTTGAACAATTACGTTTAGATGGTCGTTATCGTCGTGATGTTTATTAGGGTCTATTGAATAAATTTACCCACCAAAACCGAGCTCAATTGCTCGGTTTTTTTTGATTCATATATAATAAATGCACAGATTTCGTTTAGAATTAGACTAATTTTTAATGATTTGTTTTCACCCATGTATAACAATAAACTCTTCTACATTGTCTTTTTTTTGCTGGGATTTGTCTTATTCCTCGATGGATTTATTTTAATTTTATATAAAAAAATCCACTTAGGAACTATACTCCCTTTGCTGATTGGCTTAGTCTTTATCACTACAGCGCTATGGAGCCAACGCATTCAGCAGTATTTAGCACAACACTTAAAGTTAAAGAAAATCTGGCGTTTAGGATGGGTTCTATTTACAATTTGGGTAGTCAGCTTAATCGGCTTCTTTAGCTATATCCACTTGAAATCCCAACAAAACACAACAGAAAATGATCTACAAGCGCTTATTGTTTTAGGCAGTGGCATTACCCAAGGAAAAGCCTCACCGACTCTTGCAAAACGTTTAGATCAAGCGGGTAAAATTGCCAAACAACAGTCACAGGCTTGGATCATTGTCAGTGGTGGTTTAGATTTTGGTGAAGAAAAAACTGAAGCAGAAATTATGTCGCAATATTTACAAGAAAATCTGCAAATCAAAGCCAGTAGAATCTTACAAGAAAATAAAAGCACCAGTACTGACTTAAATCTTAAAAATAGCCAAGCGATTTTAAAAGAACATGATTTGACTTTAAATTCTAAAATTGCAATTGTCACCAGTGATTTTCATACTTTACGTGCCGCAGCAATCGCAAGAAAACAAGGCTATCACAATTTCATTACAGTAGGCGCTGAAACCCCACTCACGACACGCTATAACGCATGGTTAAGAGAGTATTTTGCCTATATCAGTGGTTGGATTTTAGGCGAATATTAAAATGCTCAACGCCATCACGTTGATTATGTATACGACTTTACTAATGTAAGCGAATTTTACGTGGTAAAGGCAAGCGCTTATTGTTTTGAAATAGTTCTGGTTGAGTCGTATACATTCGATATAAATAATTCTTTATATCAAGTAGAAATTTATTTGTTGAAACTAAAATATTTTGCCCTTCTGGGGTTAAATTTATAGAAATCGCAGTATTATTTTGTTTAATAAAAGGAATCATCTGTTCAATAAAAACAATGAGTTCAATTTCTTGAACCGCATAACGGCTCCAGTTATCTTTAATCAAAATTTGTGCCAAATTTCGGCTTTGCCAAACGGCTAAAGACTGTTGCCCGGTAGGTGATGCACATAAAGCCCAACCATCATCATAAAGTACAAAAACCTTAGTTTGTGAAACAATCGTTTCCACAAAATGTTTGTATTGATCTAGAGTTTGTACTGAGTTTTTTTGAGTTGCGGACGCAGCTTTACGTTGATATGGATTTCTCATTGAAAATTTATTCTTAAAATACTTATGCTTATATATTATATAGAAGTTCTAAACAAATAACTAGATCGGAAAACATGGTGGGCGCTGACGGGATCGAACCGCCGACATTCTGCTTGTAAGGCAGACGCTCTACCAACTGAGCTAAGCGCCCTGAGCGAGGATGAACAAAGTTGTTAACTCTGTTTGAACCTATAGAAAATCGATGATTTAATTTTAAGTTCTATCCTAAAGATGGGGATAAGCTATACAAAGCATATAATATTTGATCTTTAAAAATCAAAAACTTTGAATTCTTACAGTTCCAAATATCTTGATCTCAGGAAAAAAGATAAATGGCGCAGCGGACGGGACTCGAACCCGCGACCCTCGGCGTGACAGGCCGATATTCTAACCAACTGAACTACCGCTGCGTTGTATATGGTGGGCGCTGACGGGATCGAACCGCCGACATTCTGCTTGTAAGGCAGACGCTCTACCAACTGAGCTAAGCGCCCTGAGTGAGGATCATCACAATATTACTTTATCAGAAGATAAAAGAAAACAAAATTCTCTTTCAAATTCCTATACTTCCAAATATCTTGATCTCAGGAAAAAAGATAAATGGCGCAGCGGACGGGACTCGAACCCGCGACCCTCGGCGTGACAGGCCGATATTCTAACCAACTGAACTACCGCTGCGTTGTATATGGTGGGCGCTGACGGGATCGAACCGCCGACATTCTGCTTGTAAGGCAGACGCTCTACCAACTGAGCTAAGCGCCCTAAACTAGAAAAAAATAAAAAACTATTTAAATTCTAATTAGGTATTACATCTTACTACAAAATCATTGTAAAGTGGCGCAGCGGACGGGACTCGAACCCTCGGCGTGACAGGCCGATATTCTAACCAACTGAACTACCGCTGCACTTTTAACAATAAAATTGCTATACATACGATGATTGAATTTAAGTGGCGCAGCGGACGGGACTCGAACCCGCGACCCTCGGCGTGACAGGCCGATATTCTAACCAACTGAACTACCGCTGCACTAAAAAATTCAACGTTAAAGCTTGGTGGGCGCTGACGGGATCGAACCGCCGACATTCTGCTTGTAAGGCAGACGCTCTACCAACTGAGCTAAGCGCCCTAACGACTTCATCGTTTGTGAGGTGCATTATAGAGAATCTTTACTGAGTGTCAAACGCTTTTCTCGATGTTTTACCTATTTTAGGTTTGAGTGATTAAAAAATAGATCATTTTTGTTTTAATTGGTGTTTTTTGTTTATTATTTATCTATTTATAAAGTTTTAAAACCTGTATTTAAATAAATTTAGCTGATCATTTAATCACTATTTTAATCGTATTATTCATTTCATCTAGACTTAATAAGATTTTCAGTGATTAAAAATACCGAATAAAGGCTATTCGGATTTATCCACTTCATTCAGATTTTTTATAGTAAGTTTTGGTTCAGGACGTAACCAAAGCCAGATAGCCACAATTAACATGGTCACATCGGTAAAAATTTTCACAGCCAATGGCGCATTGGTGAATAACATAATCACCCCACTGATCAACATCATAATACTGGCGATCCACTTTGCTTTACGTGGTACTGTGCCATTTTCACGCCATGCACGAAGCGTTGCACCATATTTGGGATGATTGAGTAACCAAGCATCCACCTGTGGCCAACCTTTTGATGCCGCCCAAGCTGCCAAGATGAGGAAAACTGTCGTTGGCATTCCCGGTAATATTGCCCCGATAAACCCGAGTACAATAAAAACAATCACCAATGTTCGCCAAAACAAAACTTTCATAGATTAACTCAATCTGCCCATTCGACTAGTATACCGCCCAAATGATTTTGCCAGTATATTTTAAATCAATTGAAATCATTGTATTTTAAAATCACGATGTTCATCATTTCCAATACAGTCAAATTGAGCTTGCATGTATATCTACTTATTTGCTTGAATCTCAATACACTAAAAACCTTTTCTTTAAAAATAAACTGAGTGAGTCCTCAGCTTAGGACAGCATACAATGACAGACTACTTTGAGCCTTGGTTAAAGTACAAACACCCTATTGTTCGTCAATTGGCTTTTTGCATTGCCAGTCCCAATATTATTCAGCATCTGCCTGATGAATTAGAAATTAAAAATCGTTTTGAAGTACACGACACGGGGTTTTGGCAACAACAATATATAGATTTTCAAACGCGCTTAGATCAACTCGATCACGACCCCACCCCACTCATTGAATTTTTGCAACAACTCAAAAGTACACGTTTAGGGTTACGTTTTGAATATTTATTTTGGTTCTGGTTGCAAGATGAAGCCAATCAACATTATCAACTCATTCAGCATAGTATCCAAATCATTGAAGCAAAGAATACATTAGGCGAAATTGATTTCCTTGTTCGTAATCAGGCCACAAAACAGATCGAGCATTGGGAAGTTGCTTTAAAGTACTATTTAGGCGAATCAAACTTACAATTAATGCATTGGTATGGTCTAAACCGTAGTGACACTCTTTTACGAAAACTTAATCATTTCTCAAAAAAACAATTTCAATTTACACAGGCTTTAGATTTTAAAATTGAAAAGAGGCTGGCTATAATGAAAGGACAACTTTATTTGCCAAATCTTGCAGACCTTACTGTACTTCCCTCATGGATCAATACTCAACATCGATTGGGACAGTGGGGTCATCATATTGAAACAGGGTATTATCGGTTACAGCGGCATGAATGGATTTGTCCAGATCTAGAGCAAAGCTCACCTGTTGCACAATGGTGGTGTAATGGCTTATATCACAACACAAGTACCCTACAATTTTATATGTACCGCCAAGCCCCCTCTGGTATTTTCTTTTGACATAAATGCTTAATTATTCACGTTTCTTATACATGGATTAACGAATTCACTCATAAAAGCATAACGATATATTTACGAGATACTCGTATACTAAAATTCTAATTAACGCGTGAAACACGGAGATAGTAATGAAAAAAATTTTAGCAGTTTCAATGTTATTCGCTTTTATTTTAGCTGGTTGCAACACATTTAAAGGTGTTGGCAAGGATGTCTCTAAAGCGGGGGATGCTGTATCGAATTCTGCAGAAAAAGTTGAAAATAAATTGTAATTCTCAATTTTATTCTACAACATGAGCCTTATCTAATTAGATAAGGCTTTTTAATGCTGATTTAAATAGTTTTCTACTTTCTCTCGTTTTTAGGTTTTCATTCGGTTTTATCTTCCTCTATTATATTATTCAATTTACTTACTTGATCAATGTCCATGAATCATTCGGATACTTTAGAACTGAGTTTACAACTTCTTCGCCAGCCTTCTGTGACACCTATAGATCACACTTGCCAAACCATTATGGCAGATCGTCTATCTGCTATCGGCTTTAATATTGAAAATATGCGTTTTGAGGATGTTGATAATCTTTGGGCAAGACGCGGAACAGCATCTCCAGTTTTCTGTTTTGCAGGTCATACCGATGTGGTACCTACAGGGCATCTAGATGCATGGGAGTCTGATCCATTCTTACCTGAAATTCGAGATGGTAAACTTTATGGTCGTGGTAGTGCAGATATGAAAACAGCATTGGCCGCAATGGTGGTTGCATCAGAACGTTTTGTGAAAAATCATCCCAACCATAAAGGTTCTATTGCTTTTTTAATTACTTCTGATGAAGAAGGCCCTTCTATCAATGGTACGGTTAAAGTAGTTGAAACTTTAGAAGCACGTAATGAAAAAATGACATGGTGTCTGGTAGGTGAGCCTTCAAGTACAGATACGTTGGGGGATATAGTAAAAAATGGTCGTCGTGGCTCATTAAATGCAGTATTAACTGTAAAAGGTAAGCAAGGTCATGTTGCCTATCCACATTTAGCCATTAACCCAATTCATACTGCATCAAAAGCCTTATCTGAATTATGTGATACTGTTTGGGACAATGGCAATGAGTATTTCCCAGCAACTTCTTTTCAGATTTCCAATATTCAAGCAGGTACTGGAGCAACCAATGTTGTACCTGGCAGCATGACAGTAACCTTTAACTTCCGTTATTCTACTGAAGTTACTGCGGATCAGCTTAAACGACGCGTTGTTGAAATTCTAAATCTTCATAATGTTGAATATGATATTGAATGGACTTTATCAGGTTTGCCGTTCTTAACTCCAGTTGGCGAGTTGGTCAATGCTGCACAAACTGCAATTAAGAACGTGACAGGAACAGAGACCAAACTATCAACCAGTGGTGGGACTTCTGATGGACGTTTTATTGCGCCTACAGGTGCTCAAGTGCTAGAGTTAGGTGTTTTGAATGCAACTATTCACCAAATTAATGAACATGTAAACATTGATGAATTAGAGCCATTAGCTGAGATCTACGAACAAATCTTAGTCGAATTACTTGCTTAAGTTTTATAATTTTCAATCAATAAAAAGGACGCAAACGCGTCCTTTTTATTGATATTCTTTGGAGTTATGACAGATTAAGTCTTCTTTATCCCAATCTGTAACTGAATTTGATCTAGATCTGGCACATGATAAGTCTGATCACCAATTTTCACATACTGTAAAATAGTTTTATCTTTAACTGTATCCTCTGCATCGACTACTTCAGAAATACGTAACCGTATCGAACTTGGCATTTCATTGCACATCAAGGCAAAACGCTCATCTGCGTCTTCCCCTTCAATGATCAATGCGACACCCAGTGTCTTTTTAGGATCATTCACACTAAAAGTCGGTAACTTCTTTTCATGCCATTCTACGACATTAACATAGGTCGGACTATTCTGAGCAGAAAGCACCACATTTTGTGGTAACAACATCGGTGCTTTATCATAACAATCAATAATATATGCATCAATAAATCCAGTAGACACCGTAATTAAGTGCTGTAATTCTCGTGTGCTAATTTTATCAATGGAAGATTTTTCGATATTCTTTATCATGAGTGCTCCTATTTAACCGTCAACAAAGCATCAATATTTTCCAATAAATCAGCTTCTTGGAATGGTTTACCCATATAATTTGTCACCCCTAAGCTAAATGCACGTTCACGATGTTTTTCCCCTGTTCGTGACGTAATCATAATAATAGGCAAATCGCGGTGAATTTCATGGTGGCGAACCAAATTTGTGACTTCAAAGCCATCCATTCGAGGCATTTCAATATCCAGCAACATCAAGTCTGGTTTGACATTTTCAAGTTGCTCAATCGCATCCACGCCATCTTTGGCAGTAATCACATCGAAACCTTGACGCTCTAGCAAACGTGAAGTGACCTTACGAACTGTAACTGAGTCATCCACAATCATAATCAAACGGCGTTGATCACGATGACGTTGTTTGTCCTGTTGAAGATGTTCAGCACTACTACGAGTAGATGCCTGAACCTGTCGTGCAATATTTTGCCCATCAAGAATCAAACAAACCTGCCCATCACCAAGAATGGTTGCACCTGCAATCGCATTGATTGTTGCAAACTGCTTACCAATTGGTTTGACCACAATTTGTGAGCGTGAACCAATTAATTGATCGACAAGAATGGCAATGGATTGCCCTAAGCTTCCCTTGATCAACAATACCGGTAATGAATGTGCAAGCCCGTGTAAACGTGGAGTGACTTGACTCGCTGTGAACTCACCTAAATAACGTAGTTTATAGCTCTGGAAATCGATGTCAAAATAGTCATTTTGAGTTTCAAAATACTCTTCCAAAGCAGCTGGAGAAATTCGAACAATACGATCAATTTGCGATAATGGCACTGCAAATTGCTGATCACCCACTTTCACCATCAAGGCATCACTAACCGCAACTGTTGTGGGTACAGTAATTGTAAAGGTTGAGCCGTAACCTAATTCAGAACTGACACTCACTTGTCCACCAAGTGATTTAATTTCACTTTGCACGACATCCAAGCCAACACCACGACCAGAGATTTGTGTTACTTGCTGTGCTGTACTGAAACCAGGATGGAAAATAAACTGAAGTATTTCCTCAGGCTCTAACTGTTGATCAGTTTTGATCAACCCTTTTTCGATCGCTTTGTCACGAATAACTTTTGGATCAATTCCTTTACCATCATCTTTAAACGATACAAGCACATCTGTACCTTGACGACTAATATTCAAATCAATTCGACCTGTCAACGCTTTGCCAGATTTCTGACGCTGTTCGGCATCTTCTATCCCGTGGTCAATCGCATTACGTAGCATATGTTCTAACGGCGAAACTAACTTTTCCAGAATATTGCGGTCCAATTCCCCTTCAGTATTATTGACTAAAAGCTCAGTGGGCTTATTAACTGTTGAAGAGGTCTGGCGAACCAAGCGCTGTAATCGAGGTAACAATCTTGAGAATGGTACAAGACGAGTACGCATCAAGCTTTCCTGAATTTCAGCTTGAATACGAGATTGCTGCAGCAATAAGCCTTCAGTATCACGAATCTTTTCAGCCAGTGTGGTCTTAAAATCAACCAAGTCAGATGCAGATTCAGCCAGCGATTTTGATAACTGATTTAGAGATGAATATTGATCCATTTCTAAAGGGTCAAAATCGGCATAACGAGAGCTTAAATCACCATGTTTTGCAATGATTTGACTTTCCAACTCGCCTTCCATTCGGCGTAGCTGATCAGCCAAACGTTGGATTGCCAACTCCATATCAGTCAAGGTATTACCTAACTGCCCTAGATCCATCTCAATACGTGAACGGTTAATTGCATTCTCACCAGAAAGATCAATCATTTTTTCGACTAAATCCGCAGAGATACGGATCATCTCATTGTTGGATTCAGTTTTTTGTGAAAGATCCCATTCACCCAACATTGACGGTGGCTCAGTGCCATCCCCCTGAACAAACTCATTAATTGATTGCTCAAAAATTAAATTGGTACGGGATAATTTTTCTGGAAGCTGTGCAGATACATCAACATATTCAATGCTATTTAAACTCGATTTTAAGCTTTCAAAGTTGTCATAATCATGTTTAAAAATAGCTGTATCTAGCCAATGAAAGGTTTTTTCCAGCAAGCCATCATAAACATTTGAGTTAAAATTATGTAAACCAAATTGTTCAAATGCATTTTCCAACTCATAAGCAATATCTGCGACTTCTTCCAATTTCACCATCTTCGCACCACCTTTTAAGCTGTGTGCAATACGTTGTAATTGGAGTAAGAAGCTACGATTACTTCGATGATCAAACCATTGAGTTAAAATGCTTAGACCTTCATCAATCAGCTCTCGAGCCTCTTCAATAAAAGTTTCTTGAGCAATCATTTCAACAGGATCCAAATTCAGATCTTGATCAATATCTACAAACAAGTGATGATCATTAATTGCTGATTGATGATCTTTATCAGATTGTTCAATTTCAAGCTGTTCCGATATTGGATCTTTCGTTAAAACAATTTCATCTTCAATATATTCAACTTCATGCAAATCTGATAAATCATGGGTAAATTGCGATTCAAGTGCTGTTGAAGCTTGGCTCGTGTCAATCGGACGTTGCTGATCAATATTTTGTAAAACATTGAGAATGTGAGTCGCAGGATAATCGATTGCTTTTTCACGAATCAATTGAATACGATCTGCCACATCATCCTGAATTAAACGAATAGATTGAATAAGATGTGGTTCAGCTTTGAGCTGACCTTTGATCACTCGTTCATAAATCGTTTCTAACTCATGTGCAATCAAACCAATAAAGGTGGCTTGAACCATATTTGCCCCACCTTTTAAGGTATGCAAATAACGCATCAAATTATTTAATGCAGTTGTGTCATCAGGATGGCTTGACCAAGTATTTAAGTCATGATCCATCCCAACCAACAACTCATCCGCTTCTTCAATAAAAATGTCTAAGACATCTGCATCAAATTCACGCTGACTATGCTCTGAGTCAATATTCTGTTTATCAAGATTAATTTGTGTCAGTACATAATTACCCACTGATTCAACAGGATTTACTTCAATGAATACTGTACTTGACTGTTGCTCAATTTCCGGCTCTATACTTGTTTCAATAGTCTGATCATCAATACTTGTGTCTATTTCTTGGTGTAAATAGTCATGTAACTCAGCCAGAATCGCTTGTGTTGAATCATTTAAGCTGACCCGTTGGCCTGAGGCCAAGGTGTCGAATAAATGAATAAATTCTTGATGCGCCTTAGAAAACATTTCAAAAGCATAATCAGTATTTAATAAATCAGGCTTGCGAATAACTTGCTCATAGCCATCTTTTAAAGCCAGACTAAAATCATGGATGCCTTGTGCAGCACGATTATTAGTATGATCAATCAGCATCTGTGCTTGTTGTGTTAGCTGTTGGAAATATGCTGGATATTCAACTTGGGCTCGCTTATCAAACTCAAACTCGGCATCTAACAGTAGATCAATCTCCAGATCAACTAATTGTGTGACTAACCCCGTTTGTGAATGCTGGTATTGGTGTTGGAAATCATAACGCTCCCAAGCATCATTAAATTTTTGATATATAGTTTTCAGCTCAATGGCTTGATTACCTTTCAGCTTTAAAACATAGAGATAGTCACTGACAAATTCAGCATAGTAGGTTAGTAAAGCATTTTCATTTTTTGAAGATTCAGTATCTTCTTGAACCAATACTTTAAATAAATGCTCTACTTTACCACTTGCTTCAAAGACCTCATTGACATGCGCCATTGAAGAACTACCACGCAAAGTATGTAAGGCACGAATCAAGCGATTATATTGATCAGGCGTATGTTCTTCTAAGTGCAAAAAGTCTTTAATTGCCGCCAGATGTTCCTCTGACTCTTCGACAAAAATCTCCAAGGTTTCAGATGTTAAACTATCATCTAAAATCGTCGATTCAAGCACTACATCTTCAACAGTATTTAAGGAACCACTTACAACTGGATCAATCACATGCGGAGTTGTCATAGAGATTAGGTCTGCTATTACCGTATCTTCGCCAATCTCCAACCCCGTAATGACATTTTCATTATCTAGTGTATTTGATAATGCCAGTAACTCGCCTAAAGCAGGTTCTAAGCTTTGTTTCTGTTGTAATTGTTGCCCCAAATACACCAAAGGTGCTAAAGCTAAATGATGCGGTTTTCTATTTAAAAACTCTGAATACAGTTTAAACTTATAAATATTAAATACTGCGCGTACATATTGTTGAATCTCAGCAGTAAGTTCCAGATTTTTCGTAATAGTACGATTTAATGTATCTTCAACAGTCCAAGCAAGCTCACCAGAACGTTTAGCCCCCACCATGCGTCCAGACCCTTTAAGAGTATGAAAATAACGGCGAATATTGACCAATTCTGTATCTTTAAACTCTTCGAGTTGCCAGCGATCAAGAGACGTTTGTAACAATTCAAAAATTTCTTCGAGTTCTTCTACAAAAATTTCTAAAATTTCATCATCCTGACCAAGATACTCATCTTCAGGTAAAGTGACATGTTCCACTAAATGTTTTAATATTTCTTTCATAGCTCAGGCTTCTATGTTAGTTCCCGTCTTTGGGACTAAAACCTTTCAAAATACAGTCAATCTGAATGGCTTTAGAAGGCTTTCCATTCAGTGCAATACCCACTTGTTACAGGAGATATTGCACGTATAAAGTATCAATCGTTTTAGTCAGGTAATTTAAAGTCTGAAACTGATTGACGTAATGAATCCGCCATACTTGCCAATTCAGAAACCGAACGGGCTGTATCAAACGTTGCCCCTGTAGTTTGTGAAGTAATTTCTTGTACGACATTCATCGTATTTGCAATATGACCTGCTGAAGCAGACTGCAATTTAGCCGACTCAGAAATACTTTCAATCAAACCAGCCAAATTACTTGATACCGTTTGAATTTCACCCAAAGCAACGCCCGCATCTTTTGCAAGGTTCGCACCACGCACAACTTCCGATGTGGTTTGTTCCATTGAAATTACAGCTTCGTTGGTATCGGTCTGAATGGTTTTAACCAGCGTTTCAATCTGTTTCGTTGCAGATGCTGAACGTTCAGCAAGGCGCTGTACCTCATCCGCAACCACAGCGAAACCACGTCCCGCTTCACCAGCCATAGATGCCTGAATTGCTGCATTCAATGCCAGAATGTTGGTTTGGTCGGCAATATCATTAATTAGCGATACAATGTTACCAATCTCTTGAGAAGATTCACCCAAACGTTTAATACGCTTAGAAGTTTCTTGAATCTGTTCACGAATGGTATCCATACCTTCGATTGAGCGGTTTACCACATCTGCACCATTGGATGCAATTTGTACTGAACGCTGTGCTACTTCTGCTGATTCAGCCGCATTTGCAGATACGTGGTCAATGGACTGTGCAATTTCATTAATCGCTGTTGATGCCCCTGCAATCTCTTGAGCCTGATGCTCAGAGGCTTCAGCCAATTGGTTAGTAATCTGTTGCGTATTCTGAGTATATTGTGCAACTTCTTGAGAAGTATCGTTAATTCGAGATACCAGATCACGTAATTGGTCAATCGCAAAGTTAATCGAATCGGCAATAGCACCCGTAAAGTCTTCCGATACTGTTGCATACGAACTTAAATCACCATCTGCCAAATCGGCAATTTCATCAAGTAAACGTAAAATCGCATTCTGGTTACGGTCATACTCATCTTGTAAGCGTGTTACACGGACTTTATCCGACTCACTACGTAAACCGAGTAGTTTAAATACTGCAAATAAAAATGCGACGAGGGCAAGGATTAAAATCAATGCAGGTAAAATCGTACCCACACCAGTATTCACTGAAAGTCGATCCAAACCTTTTAATAAATTATCCGATTGAGCAAAGATGTCTGACGATGCTTGACGTACTTTAAAAATCTGATCCGAGTTCTTCAATACAGAAGTCGAAGCAAGTTGCACAATTTCATTGTAATCAGCTTTAATACTCTCTAAAGACTCGCGTAGTTCAGGTTTATCAATACGTGTTACACCTAAATCAGCACTACCATCTAATTGAGCATTTAAGTAGGTACCAAAAGTTTCGGTATCCGCATTAAAGTCGTCAGCTGAAGCACGTGTATTATCAGAACCACCTAGTACTGAACCAATAGAACGTAAAATACGTTCCGCAAGAAATACTTGGTTCTTCGCGATGACAACCTGGGTACTTGGCATATTATCACGAGCCATCTGGTCAACCATTGCGTTATATTCAGCCTGCATCCCAGGAATCACATCAGCAACAGCAATGTTGGTATCATATAATTGGTTAATAATTTTCTGATGTGTCGCGATCATGTCGATATCAGCAGAAACTTGTTGCCAAATTTTTTCAACACCCTCTACTTGTTTTGAAGACGCATGAATATCTTTGACGACATCTAAGTTTTCTTTAAATTTCTTTTGTGATGTAACTAAAGCACTAATTGATTCTGCTGAACCAGATGCCGTCGCTTCAGTTGCTTGACGAGATAATGTCTGTGATAAAAGTTTTAATTCACCCAAACTACGAGTTAAGTCGTTATTTCGAGGAACTGTATAGAATAAAACCAAAAGCAAAATAATCGCAACGATGATACTGGCAATGGCCATTTGAATAAATGGCTTAGATTTGTCGCTTTCCCCAAACAACTTTGCAAATTCATCAATTTTTGATTTGGTTTTGGTTACTACACCTGAACTACTTTTTTGAGCAGTATCCCCTGTATTTTTCTTCTTTAGTTTAAAGCCCATTCAGCTTCTCCCGATTCGCTTAACTCTTAATTAGGCGTCAAAGCTAGTTTATAAATTTTTCTGATGCATTCATGTATTGAGGATCATTTAACAAACGACTAAATAAGAATATATTCCAAGCTTGATTATGCTGCTGAAAATATCCCTGACAGTAAGTTTGAAGGTTTTCTTCTAATTCATTGTTTTTAGAAAAAAAACCTTTTTTATTAAAATGTTGAATCCCCAAAACCTGATCTACGATCAGCCCAACATAGTGGTCATTATGACTAATACATAAGACTTTTTGAGTAGGTAGAAATTGGCTTCTATGCCCCGTTAAATAAAAAGCCAAATCAGAAACTGATAATAATCGTCCGCGAATATTTGCTAAACCTTTCACCCAACCTTGAACATTAGGAACAGGTGTATATTTTGGCGGATAAATAACTTCTGAAACCTCACCCAAAGGAGCAACAAAATATTGCCCCATCATTTCAAATGCAATGCCTGACCATCGGTTTACTTCATTTTCATTGTCAGCGTAATTTTTATTTCCTCGCTTAGACAATCGAAGTAATTCGATAAATCCATTTGCTGCCATACACTACCCTGCTTGTAGATGTTGCTTAATCGTATTGATCAGCTGATTCTCATCAATTGGCTTTGTTAAGTAGTCACAAGCCCCTTGACGTTTTCCCCAAACGCGGTCGGTTTCTTGATCTTTAGTACTTACAATCACAATTGGAATATGCTTGGTGGCCGCACCGCGCGCGATCTGACGAGTCGCTTGGAAACCATTTACACCTGGCATAACAACATCCATTAAAACAAGATCAGGCAATTCAGCTTGCGCGAGTGTTATACCATCTGCCCCATTGGTCGCTTCAATCACCTCGAATCCATGTTTAGCTAGAATTTCTTTAAATCTAAACATTTCTGTCGGTGAATCATCAACTATTAAAATTTTTGTCATTATTTCCCCCAAATTAACCGTTAAGCAGTTACATGATTGCGAATAGCATTTAATAGTTCATCTTTACTAAATGGTTTTGTTAAATATTCGTCCGAACCGACAACACGACCTTTTGCTTGATCAAACAGGCCATCTTTACTTGATAACATGATGACTGGAATATTTTGATAATTTTGAGAATTTTTAATCAAAGCGCAGGTTTGATAGCCATCAAGACGAGGCATCATGATATCGACAAAAACAATATCTGGATTTGCTTCAGCAATTTTAGATAAAGCTTCAAAACCGTCTACAGCAGTGACAACCTCACAACCTTCTCTTTGTAATAATGTTTCAGCAGTACGACGAATAGTTTTAGAATCATCGATCACCATGACTTTTAAATTTTGAAATTTATCGTCCATTTAATGCCCCTTTCCGTAAGCTTGGAATGAATTGTGCTGTACAGATTTATTTTTACAATTAAGCATGTTTTTTTAACATATATTAACTCACTTTATCAATGAGCATTTCTTGTCGGAAATCTCACTTCAAACAGTAAAACACAGCAAAGCTCACATAAAAAAAAATATTATGCTTTTTTTTAGAAGTTAATTGTTTATTAAAATTTTGTAACCACATAAAATGGCCAAAGATAGTTTCAAAATCATATAACTTACATTGATTTTTTGGGGATGGCAGACTTTAAATGGATAGAATAATCTATTACCAAAATTTAGGTTCAAAAATAAAAAAAATATTCAGTATTTTGCTCTCAGTTTGCTTACTTATTTACACGTTATCGGTCTATGCTGATACACCTCCGGCTAAGGCAGTATGGTATAGGTATTATGATAAAAATGGGGTTGCTAACATCAGCACATCGGTTACACCGGCACACATTAAAAATGGTTATGAAGCACTTGATCGCAATATGCAAGTCATCAAACGCAACCAAGCTTATAATGTCGAAAAAGATTTGCAACAATCGACTTCACGCGCATCTGAAGTACGTAAGTTAGAACAAGATGCACGTTTAAAGCGTGCTTATGGCAACTCATCTGTTGCAATCAACAAAAGAAATGAACTTCTAAACAGTCTAAAACAACAAATAGCACTCCAAAACCAAACACTTAAACAGCTTCAAAGTGCAAGAATTATACTTAAACGACAGGAAATGGAATATTATCGCAAAGGAAATACCGTCCCTGTAACACTTAAAGATCGGATCAAATACAACTCAGAAAATATCGAAAAAACAAAAAATTATATCGAAAACCTACAAAACAACTATCGCTCTACCCAAACACACTATGATGATATTATTAACCGTCTCAAAAAGCTTGAATAATCACCTTTTAATTAAAAGTTTTTCAGCTTTATTATTAAAGAAATCTTAACAAAAAATCTAAACTTTGAGAACAGCCACCCGCAATGTTGGATGCTTTTAAGTTAAAAGCAAAGTCAGATCACATCGATAGCGTAAGAATATAAAGTTTTCAATTTAAACAATCATTAAAAATGTTCAGCTTATTTTTTTATCGTATTTTTTTATCGTATAATCCTTTTTTAAATCTAAAAATTTTAGGACAGTTTCCATGCGCGCGAGTCGCTTTTTATTTGCAACGTTAAGAGAAACCCCAAATGATGCTGAAGTCATTTCACATCAGCTCATGTTACGTGCTGGGATGATCCGTAAATTGGCTTCAGGTTTATACACTTGGCTGCCAATGGGTGTGCGTGTGCTCAATAAAGTTGAAGCGATTGTTCGTGAGGAAATGAATCGTGCAGGCTCTTTGGAAACATTAATGCCCGTAACACAACCAGCTTCGCTATGGGAGGAATCTGGTCGTTATGTACAATATGGTCCAGAACTGCTGCGTTTTAAAGACCGTCATAGCAATGATTTTGTATTAGGTCCTACACATGAGGAAGTCATCACAGATTTAGCTCGTAATGAATTAAAAAGTTATAAACAACTTCCGATGAATTTTTATCAAATTCAAACTAAATTCCGTGATGAAATTCGTCCACGTTTCGGCGTAATGCGTTCTCGTGAATTTATTATGAAAGATGCCTATTCTTTTCATGTCGATCAAGCCTCATTACAAGAAACTTATGATGTCATGTATGACACATATTGCCGAATTTTCACACGCTTAGGTTTAAATTTTCGCCCTGTTCAAGCTGACACTGGCTCCATTGGTGGTTCAGGTTCACATGAGTTTCATGTACTTGCTTCAAGTGGCGAAGACGATATCGCCTTTTCAACAGTATCGGACTATGCGGCCAATGTTGAAATGGCTGAAGCAGTATTGACTGGTGAGCGTGCTGAACCAACTCAAGATCTAAAAATTGTAGATACACCAAATAAAAAAACAATTGCTGACGTTTCTGTATTTTTAAATACAGATCCAGCTCAATCTGTAAAAGCCTTACTTGTACAAGGTGTTGTTGATGAAAAGGGCCATGTCCCAGTTATCGCGTTATTCTTACGTGGCGACCACGAGCTTAATGAAATTAAAGCTGAAAAGCATCCACTCATTGCTGCACCTTTAACATTTGCAACAGATGCTCAACTGAATGCTCTAGGTTTAACCGCAGGATTCTGTGGTCCACAAGGACTCGTAGATAAAGGTTTAACTGTAATTGTTGACCGTGCAGCCTCAGTACTTTCTGATTTTGTTGCTGGTGCCAATGAAGTTGATAAACATGCAACTGGAATAAATTGGGAGCGTGATGCAAAATTTACAGAAGTTTTTGACTTACGTAATGTGGTTGAAGGTGATCCCTCTCCAGATGGTCAAGGAACAATTTTAATTAAACGAGGTATTGAAGTTGGTCATATTTTCCAATTAGGTACAAAATATTCTGAAGCATTAGGTTGTAAAGTTTTAGGTGATGATGGCAAACCTTTAGTCGTGACGATGGGGTGTTACGGGATTGGTGTAACACGTGTAGTCGCTTCAGCAATAGAACAAAACTTTGATGAGAAAGGTATTATTTGGCCATCTGCGATTGCACCCTTTGAAGTTGCAATTGTTCCAATGAATGCTCAAAAATCTCCACGTACACTTGAGGCTGCTGAAATACTTTATGCTGAATTACAGGCTGCAGGCTACGATGTTTTACTCGATGATCGTAATGAACGTCCAGGCGTTAAATTCTCTGACTTAGAGTTAACGGGTATTCCTCACCGTATTGTCATTGGTGAAAAAGGCTTAGATGCTGGTACTTTCGAATATAAAGGTCGTAGAGATGCAGAATCTATAAATCTAAGTAAAGATGAGTTATTGGCTAAATTAGTAAAATAGTTTTTTCAATAGTATTAAAAAACCCACTGCATGCGGGTTTTTTAATACTTTACTATTTATAAAACATTATTACAGCCCATTAATTTTTACTTTTAAATCTGTAACGGATGTCCCGATTGCCCCAAAGTTCCCCATCGAGCCATTTTGCAAACCATTAAAAGCTCCTGCTGCACTTGCTCCACTTGTTCCCATAATCATCTGATTGATTCCAAGATCAAACTTACTCGATTCACCTGTATTACCAAATACAAAACCTGTTGGTTCAACACCAGCATAGAAACCTTTTAATGAAAAACCATTGGTTTTATCTGTTCCTGTTAACTGGAAATTAAAATTTGCACCAATATCACTATCATCCGATAAAAGTGTAATAGCACAGCCTGTTCCCGTACCACAAATTGATTGAATTGCCCCACCAAATACAATCATACGTCCTTGAGGTGCATTTCCAAGCTGCAAATTAATCGATGGTTTAGCTGCAGTAAAGTTAATATCAAAACCGTTGTCCATTTTTAAAAATTTAATGACATCTGACTTTTCACTGGTTCCTGTAAAAATAGATTGAGATCCTGTAGGCCCAGAAGATGAATTCGCCCCAACCAAGTAAAGTGCAAATGGTGAAACTTTAATACCCGAAATATTGCTTGCAAAGCTCATTCCTATATTGGCAAAAGGTTTACCACTTATTCCACTATCTGTGTCCATGACAATATTCATGGTTGGGGTATTTGAAGCCCCAAGAAAAGTAATATTAACGCTTTGGTCAGCAACAGTAGTTGCACTTTTACCCGCAAGAACTAGGGATGCTTTATTGGCATCATTCACAGTCGAACCAAATCCATCACGATCAATGATTGACAGTTGATTCAGTTGAACCTTACTCAGATTTATACCAACATTAATTCCATCTTGCCCTGTTGTTTGGGAAAGACTTTGATCATCCATAGGTTCCATTGCCATCGCAACTGGACTTAGTATCAATAATGATATACATCCTAGCTTTCTATTTTTTTTCATTATCCTAATCCTTAGGAAAATTTATATACTGCCTACCACGTCACAGTCTAATCAGAAATTCTTTATGATAAAAGCATAACCCGACCAATAACGCATTAGTTCCGTGGAATAATGTTGAATTCACTGGTTAAACGACCACCTGTCAACGCCATTTCACCTAAACGCGCACCTGAAACCAAAGCACCATTCATTGAAGGTGGATAAAAGTTTAAATCTCTCGCTCTAAATACACCATCAACCGATTGTGTTGGATTAAATTGTAAACTTGCATTAAATCCAACCTGACCATTCCCAGTGGTTGAGTTTTTGCTGATCACAATCGCATTGTTAAAACGAATATCGCCTGTCAAGTTATCTAAACCAAGTGTAGAACCATTTGCTGGATCACTAATTTGAATTGTATTATTTGTAGTTGCCAATTTTAAATCGCCGACCACAGTTAAACGATTTCCTGTTCCATCTGCTTTAATTTCACTATTTGGAATAAGTGACAAATCCATATCACCACCAAAGCGAAGTTTTAGACCAAATAGCACATCATCACTTTTGGCGAAATTATTAGAATCTGAAACACGCTTATTTCCACAAGCTACACTTGCTGTCGCAATACCACCAGCACATGATGCATATGTGGTTCCAGGCAAATAACCTGCTGCCACTTCTGCCGCCATTACCACCAGCATGTTTTTTAAACTTAAATTTAAACTTCCATTCTCAACGCCTATGCTGCCATTCCCTTTCAGCAACATATCAATGTTTCTTAAGCCTAAATAATAGTCCCTAGAAGTACCTGCTATAGGAACACCAGCATCATTTTTCACCTGACCACCATCAATCACCAGAATAGATGTGGTTTTATTGCCAAGCTTAGTTGTCCCATTTTTATCCAAACCGTCCGTACTAAGACCTAAAGAAAATCCAAGTCGAGAGGTTTGAGTACCAGCTGTTGCTGCTACACTGTTTTTAGTACCATCAGTTAAGTAGTAATAGGCTTTATCAGCATCAACTGTTGTACCATACATCGCTAAATTAGCATTTAAGTTATAAAATGGTAAAGCCAGCCCCCATCGATTATTTAGACCGTTCTCGGTAAATAAATTCCCCGCGGCAACACCAGCAGTAGTAGTAAATCGTCCTCGTCTGGAGATGGCTTGGAACTCTCCACCACGGATTGAAGCTACCACAGCATAAGGACGATTAGCTGCCGATAGGGTCGTATAAATATCTTGTTTATAATCATTCAAACTGGTTAAAGCTTGACCATTACCAAAACTTGAATTTTGAAAGGTTGCATTTACAGGTATGATGACTTGCTTAGAATCAGTTAGGTTTAAAAAAATATTTCCCGTATCAAAAGAAGCACGAGTTCCTTTTTGTAAACCTGTTAAATTACCAAACTCGAAGCCATAACTATTTAATCCTGCACCACCAATTTCCAAAGTTGTTGCATCTCCACCGCCAGTCAGCATAGTATCGCCCTCTTTGGTGAAATCCGTCTTCATACGAAAGGCGATACCTGAACTACCAACGATATCTTTTCCTGTATCTGTACCACTCGAATTAACAGCAGAACCAATTAAACTACTGGCATTTTGCACACCACGAAATTGGAGTGAGCCATTCACCATACGCCCACTTGCACCTACGCGAATCAGTCCTTTTGCTCCCGTTGGCGTATTATAATTATCTACATCATAAAGAGAGGTAGGATTTATTC
The DNA here is from genome assembly GCF_058242925.1 of Acinetobacter sp. LipI_19. NCBI lineage: Bacteria > Pseudomonadati > Pseudomonadota > Gammaproteobacteria > Moraxellales > Moraxellaceae > Acinetobacter > Acinetobacter sp. LipI_19. Next base: position 138,327 of record NZ_JBZAYK010000001.1, on the reverse strand, counting down.
CTTTATTATTCACCATAATTTCAAGGTTTAGTCCGGCATTTGTTGTAGAACTTCCGTTTCCATAACTACCTGTATTAATAAAACCTGCTTTTGATGAAGCTGGATCAACCACTCGTGTTAAATCCACATAGCCATAATTAGTATCGGGTGCCTGACTTGCACCTGCTATATTGCTTCCAGAATTCGTTTGTAATTTAAAACCTTCAGCGGCATCTATAAATGCAAAGCCTTTACCTTTAAAATTAAAATTAAAGTTTTTTAGAATTAGTTGATTTAACTCACTTTTTGCACTACTCTGCCCCAAATAGATGTTGGCATTTTGAAGTCCTAAAGTCAGCTCAACCTGATCTGTTTTACTTAAAAGGCCATTGCTGGTTTTTAATCCAATACTTGTATTTGACGCCGTTTGTACCGCTAAATTGCCCAGTTTTGCACTACAACGTGCTCCACTTGGATCACTATCACAAACACGAAATGAATCGACAGTCATAAGCATAGGAGAGAGGGATAAATCTAAATTCACTCCAGTTTTTCCTGCAACAGTCCCTATATTAAGCTTCATATCGGCTTTTAATGGATCTGTAGAAGTATTGCTCTGTTGTATTTTAACCGTATCTGCTGTTGCAATAAGCGCTTGACTGGTTGCATCTGATTCTGCGCGACCGACCTGATCTGTCCAATATAATGTTTTAATATTGGCTTCTTTTAAGCTTGCCTCAATATGTACACCATCTTGACCATTTACGTTTCTTAAATCACTATCATCTAAAGCTTGCAACGCATAAGCTGGTATATGTATAGCCAACAAGCTCAAAGCTAATGTATTTAAAATAAATCTTTTTCCATGGTCTTGTTTTTTTATGTTCATTCCTAAACCCTCAGATTTACTTTATCTTAGCAACGCTTGTTACTCGTAGAATTACAACTAAACATCATGATTTTACCTTGCAATGCCAAATTTCCATTCATACGCATGCCCATAAAACCGGTTTCGTTACCTTGGTCATAAGTGGAGTTGGCTGCAGTCGTTGCATCATAGATGGTCTTTTTTAAATAGCCGTACTTATCGGCTGTTGCTCCAGAAGAGTTTTCAGTGACTGTTCCATTTGCATTGGTCTGGCTTGTGAACTCATCCTTTTCAATCGATAATGCATTAAAACCAAAGTTTCGAATTTGAATTGGATTTGTTGCATCAAAACCCAGCTGAATCGCAGGTTTAATCCATGGTGTCCCAGCAGCGTCAATACCTCTGTAGACTAAGTCCACACCATCTAATCCAAGTTTCTGAATATTAATCGTACCTTGAATTCCTTTAAATACCACCCACAGTTTGTTGCCACTGACACTGTTTGCAGCGCCACCAGCATCTACATATCTATTGTTTACTGAAAGTGCTAAGCGGCAAAACTCTAATTTTGCACACACCCCACCAGTATCACTATCGAACTTATAAGCATTTCCAGTAGCGTAATATGAGTCACTTGCATTAACCTGATTCAACACCAATTTTAAAGATAAATCTGCGCCAGCTTGCCCCTCAACCTGTTGCAAATCAGAATCAGTTAAAGCTTCCATAGCGGCCAAATGAAAACTTACCAAACTGGTTAAAATAAGAAGCACACTTTTTTTCATCATATTTCTCCTTATCTTATAAGCCTTTGGTGGTTATTTTCATATGCTGAATCAGCATTCCATCAATTAAGGCTGAACCTAAATTATTCAAGGGTGTCCCTGGTATATTTGGTGTTTGAGCCATGTTATTGTTTAATATTGTCGCCCCTGTAATTCCATTACCCGATCCTATAAAATTATCAACTGTTGTATTTGAAGCTGTACGCCAAGCTGCACCATTTAAATTTGTATCAGACCAAGTACGGTTCGCTGTAGTAGCATTTATTTCAGTTGTATTCGGGTTTGGATTTGGAAAATTATTACAAGAGTTGCTTGCACCAAAACCTGTACCACAAGCTGTTGCATCATTTGGCTTAGTCTGCGATCCAGTTAATGAATTAACCCAGTTAGAACCATTGTTATATTGCCACTGAGTTAATGTTCCAGATGTTGATGTGACATTACTACATCCAAAAATACCAGTAGTAGAACATCGACTATTCTGAAGCCATGTTTGACTTTGTAATTGACGCTGAGCATATCTTATTTCATTAGTTGTTAATGTATTTGAAACAGTACTTGACTTTACTAAATTGCCAAAAGACACCCCTACAGCATCTGCTCCTGTATATGCTTTTAAAGTTTTTCCACCATCATCACTATAAACAGTTCCGATACTAATACTACTGTGGGTTGCATTATTGCCTTGATAGCCTGAAATAGTTGAAGTACCACATTGGTAAATATTACAAGTTGAACCCAAATAGGATGAATCGGCTCCAGTATAATCCGTATAAATCTTTTTATAGATCGACTCTTTATTTGGAATACGTGCAATTTCCAAACTAAAATTCTTACCATCAGATCCTAAAATTAAAGGCTGATACAAAGAACCTAAAACCAAGTTGGTATTTAAATTATAAATAAAAATACCTTCGTCTTTTGCAAATGTTGGTGCTTTTGCATTTCCAGAAGTATCTAATGCTGGTGTGTACAGTAAATTAGTATCTGTGGTTTCTTGAGTGCTTAAACGTAACACTCTATTTTGATATTCTGCGGGTAAATCCCAACTACGTGTTAACGTTTTCGAATCAGTGCGTGTTCGTTTTTGAACTATATATTGACACCCAACACCAGAACCATTACTAATCGCTCCTGTACCACTGTTACCACAATTCCCTGTTGAAGATGTACTTAATGTCGAATTTGCTCCTGCATGGAGAGTATTAGTAGAAATTGCACTCATACTTTCAGATGCAATGTCTGTTGTTTTTAATTTCAAATTAGCAGCATCACCACTATTTAAACGGATTACACCAGCCAAACCCAAAGTTTTATTATAAAATGGACTCAAACCACCAGTATTAGTTGCACCCTCTAAAGTTTGAAATAACTGAATTTTACTACCATTTAAACTAAAGTTATTCCAAATTGCTTGCAACCGAATCCGATTTTCTCGATTTGTTATTTCGGTTCCATTACCTCGAGTGCCTGTACTTGTTCCATATTGGAACTGGTTTGGATCACCATCTTTTTTGTTTGGATTTCGGACAAAAGCATCTGCCCACATCCCTAGTTTAAGCTTATAAGCATCTGAACCCTCGGCATCCAATGTTCCAGTCTCAAAAGCAGGTGCTTCTAAAGCTAAATAAGTGACTTTGCCTGTGTCCGTATTTTTTGAGCCACCTGCAATATCTGGCGTAAATGTTGGCACGGCATCCATCGTATCTACTTTCAAAATCCAAGGATTAGTTGCAGTTCCCCAGCTTTTGATTGCATTAATTGCTGTTGCAACACCTGAAGTATTTTTAAGCATTCCCACCCGTTCATTGATATCATTTGGATCTGCATCATTGGCTTTAGAAAGTGCTAAACCGTATAAAAATAAATCCGCTTTTCCTACAGCCAAATCACCAGAATCAATGCTGTTATTTTTATTAGTGTCTGCGGCCGTAAGACTTAATGGTCCAACAGGAATATAGTTAATAGATCCCGTATCTTTAGTTCGATCTAATAATTGTGTAGCTGTTTCATTAACACCAACGCCACGAAAAACCATATAAGCATCTTGAGGAAGTAAGGCAATCCCTTCACCCGTTGTATTACTTAACTTTTCATCTGACATTTCTTCAAGTGCGAAGCAAGATTGACTGATCAATAAGCCAATAAAACTCGCTAAAACGGTTTTATGAAATTTTACCGTATAATTGAGTGTAGTCATCCACGACCTTCCTGTGTTATACGATGCTCCGCACCATATTTTATTTTATTTCTTAAATTTTCACTTCAACTGTATAAAATTATCTTCCCTTGTTCATACAGTTTTGTTATCTATATCACATTTTATATTATGCAATATTTTTTATTATGACAAAGTCTTTTATGTAAAATATACGATTTTCCGATAAACGAATATTCGTAGACAATGAAAAGCAATAGCCTTTAACGCTATTGCTTTATAGATCTTCAAATAGTTGGGTTAACAAAATTTTAAAGAACCATAACAGTTGGTTGAAACTTCTTGGTTCGTTAATTTTAAATTTTGAAGTGTTAATCTTGCTGGATTTGTGGCCGTATATGGACCAATATCAATATTCAGAGTTTTGGTAATTGGCGCACTGACTAATGCTGTAATTGCATCTCCAAGTCCTAAATCAATTGGATTATCTGCTAATTGTTTAGTAATCAGAACTGCTAATTGTGGCAAAACGGGAGAAATGTCAACTTTATCCCCACCTTTTAAATAGCCTAGCTGCACAGGATCAGCAAAAGACATCCACCACCCCTTTTGAGCAACATCAGTTTTTGTCATTTGGTTTAATGTCTTACCAGTAGTATCAGATGAATCCACATAACTTCCTGGCCATAGTAAAGCCATTTGTTGCAAACTTAAATAACCACCTGTTCCTTGTAATGGAATATTATGAAACATACTTAAAGCCTGATTAAAAGTTACATTTAAATTTAAATTACTTAAATTTGAACCTTGACCCATTTTGAAAGTTGCATCACATAACCATAAAATACATGACTCAGCATTATGATTACCCGTATCTCTTAAATTTACTTTTAATTGATCATTTGCCCATTGATTACAATATGTTGCCCCTCCAGTACAATTATCAGGAGTTGCCAAAGGAATTGAAGGAAGTGTTAACAAAATATCTTTTGCTATTGCAGCATTTAGTCGAGAACCATTTACCTGAAATGATGGTAATGTGAAACCTACTCCATTAATTTCAGGAACAGTAATACCTGTTGTACCATTGAGTATATTGTCTTGTGCATTTGGATAACTTTGAATCCATTTATTTATAGCCCCTCCTAATAACTTAATATTTCCACCAATTGATTGATCTTTTACCAAACCAAATTTACCACCTAAAGTATCAACTTCCCCTTGTGTCTGTGCTATACGCATAAAGCCACTAAGTGACTGGATGCCATCTGTTGAAGAAGGAGTGCTTCCATTGGTTAAACCTGCTGTTAAAAGCCCCGTAATTTTTTCAGCACTAAAACGTAAACCAACAATTTCACGAGTTGAAGCGGAGTTTGGATTTTTTACAGCAAACTCCATGAATGGATTGCTTAATTTTGCGCTAGTAGATGCTCGACCCGCACTTCCGAAATCAGGGGAATTACCACTTGAGGAATCGTAATTTGCAGGTAACCCACTCAATGATAAATTTTTAATATCAACATCACATGCACCAGCACCATTTGCACCACCACAACCTAGCTGCAAGTTTTTAATATTTGCATTTAAGTCCATTTCTGCTTCAAGTCCAAGTTTATAAAAACCAACGTTTGAACCACTACTATATTTACTCATTAAATTAGTAGAATCATTTGGTGCAAGATAAGCTAGACTCATCAAAGCTTGGCCTGTGGTTTCAGACAGTTGTTCATCTGACATACTTTTTAAAGTTGTAGGTTCTGCGTATACATTAAATACTGCAAAAGCACTTAAAGAAAAAAGTGTTAAACATAAAGGCTTTATTTTCAGCATGAACATCTCCTTATCCTTAGACTATGTTCAAAATTGTGAATCTCTATTATTTTAATAACGCAGCCAGTTCTTAGATAAATCTCATAAAATTTAGGCTGTTAGCGCTACAAAAATGTATTTTAGTTTTCAATAGAGAAATATATTGTGATTAATCTATCACAATATATTTCTGTTAAGACTAAATTTCCGACAAAATGATTGTAATTTTTATTGAAAAATTATGATGCTATAAAATAAAAAAACTCTAAAACTCATTACAAGGAAAAATCCACGCAAATTCAACTATCAACCCAAAGCTAAGGACGTCTATAAAATCGATGGCTATTCAGAATTGGTTTTTATTTAGAGCAAGATTCAAAACAAATTGGAATAAATTTAAATGGTGTAGATAAAGACTATATTAATAATACAGCACTATAAGAATCAGTTTCTAAATTTTTGGTCTTATAGATAGCTATCTAGTATTATTTACAGGAACTTATCAGCCAATGGAAACACTTATCTTTGACAGCCACTAACTGACTTTAAAATACTCTTCCAACACCAAAGATATCTGCGGTAATCGTATTTAACATATAAAAACCCACAAAAGTGGGTTTTAAAATATTTATACAGAAAATTAATTCATCAAAATATTAAAGCTTTTTGAAATCGCTATAACGTGATAAAACTAACAGAATTTTAATGAGCCATAGCAGTTCGATACTACATTTTGAGAAGTCAAGATCAGATTTGACAAAGGTATATTTACTCGTTGACCACTTAAATCAATATTTGGCAATGTTTTTGTAATACCACTTCCAAATAATGCATTTATACCATCAGCACTATCAACTGAAACTTTATAAGGTGCAGTAGCAAGATATGTACCTAAAATTGACGCTACTTGGCTATATACTGAAGAAATATCAACTTCTCCTTGCGGGTTTAACTTACCTAAATTAATTGGATCTTGCATAGATAACCACCATCCATTTTGAGCAACCTCTTTAGCTCCGGGCCACTGGATTTGCCCCGCTTGCAATGACAAATAACCTGCACTACTGATTGGTATATTATGGATATAGCCTAACCCTTCACTAAACTGAATATCCCCTTTTAAATTAACTAGATTTGTATTTAGTTTAATAAAAGTATCTTGTTTTGCACATATGCCTAAAATCTTAATACAATCAGCCATATGAACACCTAATTGCCCAGCTGTTTCAGTCAAAGGAATAGCAGGAATATCCGTGACAGCTAGTACATTTGCTGACTTCATACGATTGCCCAGTACTTGTGCATTATTAATAACAAAGTCTGCTTTTAGTGAAGGAATCACAATTCCTTTATTATCACTGTTCACATTACCAGCTGTATACTTTTGATTACTACCACAACCACTAGTACACAACGGAGGTAAAACATTTACATCCGCATAAGATGTAACTTGTTCAGAATTTTTTAAACCAAACGTTGATTGCGCGGTCGTTGCTGTACCATACCCACTAATTTGCATGAAACCAGATAATGTATTGATTCCATTAGGTGTATTATTATTAGTTCCAGCCGACAATAGACCGACTATTTTATCAGCACTTAATCGTAAACCAACTATTTCCCTTGTAGACGCTTTATCCGGGTTCTTTATTGCAAACTCAAGAAATGGATTAGTTAGTACTGCATCTGAAGAGGCTCTTTCTTCGTTAGTCATAGCGACATTCCCGTCACTATTTAATTTTAAGCCGCTCAAACTTAAATTATCAATATCAATGTCACAATCTCCAGCACCATTCATACCACCACAACCAAGTTGTAATTTTTTTATGTTCGCATTTATTGATACTTCTGCTTCTAAGCCTAATTTATAAAAACCAACATTTTTCGCACCATTCACTCGCTGAGATTCAAGATTGCTAGCATCTGTAGGTGCTGTATACGTCAAACTCATCAATGCTTGACCTGTCGTTTCTGATAATTGCTCATCAGTCAGTGCTTGTAATGTTGCAGCATAAGTAGCATTTATCCCTAAACCACTCAATGCTAGCAATACAAAACTTAAATATTTTCTTTGGGACATCTTACGCTTCCATCCTTAGCAAAGCTTGACCTTATTACTTATGTTAAATTACCCTTCGAGATAAGAATAAATAACATGATATAAATTACATTTAGATTTAATGTTTATTTGTATCATAGATCGAAATTCAGACCGAATAAAAATTTGTATTTTCCGATAAAAAACAATAATTTCACATAAATTAAAATTTTATTTAACTAAACTTAACTCTCATTCTATTATAAAATTTTTATTATAAAATAATGTCTAAATCATATTTATTATGTTGGTGAACACATAAAGAAGCAAGTGATATACACTTGCTTCTTTCATCTCATTTTTTAATTTAAGCTTTAGGTAAGGTTACCCCAACCTGACCTTGATATTTACCACCACGATCTTTATAAGAAGTTTCACAGACTTCATCAGATTCAAAAAACAGCATTTGAGCAACACCTTCACCAGCATAAATACGTGCAGGTAAATTCGTTGTATTTGAAAACTCTAATGTTACATGACCTTCCCACTCGGGTTCAAGAGGTGTGACGTTTACAATGATACCACAACGAGCATAAGTCGATTTACCTAAGCAGATCGTCAAAACATTACGAGGAATACGGAAATATTCAACTGTACGTGCTAATGCAAATGAATTTGGAGGGATGATACAGACATCAGACTCAATATCGATAAAACTACGCTCATCGAAATTTTTAGGGTCTACAATGGCAGAGTGAACATTGGTAAAGACTTTAAACTCACGTGCACAACGTACATCATAACCATAGCTAGATACGCCATAAGAAATTAGCTTTTCACCTTGTTCATCATAACGCACTTGGTTTTCTGCATAAGGTTCAATCATACCGTGCTTTTCGCTCATTTCACGAATCCAACGATCAGACTTAATTGCCATTTATCTCTATCCCAAAACTGTGCTATTTACTGCGCTGTACTTTAACTGAAATTGCTTTTGAAAGGAATGTTTATGACGAAATAGAGCAACCCAAGTCTGTAAGTAAACGTACAAACTTAAGTTTAACTAACATCGATTTTTAAAGGCTTAAAAGTGCTGAATAGCTCAGAGGTACAGTAAAACTCACTAAAACTAAAGATGCAGTTCTTTGCATATTGCGCTGATTGAGCCACGTCACTTTATTACTGCAAATTACAGAACCAATAAATGTCCAAAAAAATGCAATGGGGATGATTAACAATAAAAACACCAACATATGTGAAGTATAAGCAGATGCATTTTGCCAAACGTATGTTGGGAAAATTGCGGAAGCAAAAAGAAGTGCTTTCGGGTTTAAAAGGGTTGCAAAAAATAACTCACGCGCCCGAATTGTCGCATGACTAAAGTTTTCATCTCGATTTGCTGTACGCCATAATTTTAAAGCAAGAAATAAAATATAACCTGCACTAAATAATTTAAGAATAACAGGTACACTTGGAAACTGTTTAGACACAGATCCAATAATTAATCCCCAAATCGAAATGGAGATCAGATAGCCAAGTGCTTCTGCTGGAATTAATGCAAGAGATTTTCTAATTCCAACTTGAATCCCAGAAGATGCTAAAAGCGTATTGGTTGGTCCTGGTGTCAAAAGAATCGTCACCACCAAGCCAATAAAAAACCATGAAATCATCAAATGACCTCATCAATGGATTGACCGCAGATTAAATCTTTTAAATTGAATTGGCAAAAAAATAATTGTAAGAGAACTTATTAAAGAACATTATCCCAAATTAAAATACATTTAATTTTCAATGCATTGATAACTTAAAATCCGATAAAAACTGCAAAGTCACTGGTCGAAGAAATACTGCTTTATGTCCAAATTTAAACTTAAAAGTTAATAATAATATCTTTTAAATCAGTATGTTTATTCCAAAATAGAACATTAATTAGCCATAAAATAAGAAGTAGTTCCAATATAGGCAGACCTAGTTACGAATAGAGGGCTTTTTTAAGTAAATTTTCAGTTTTATTGACTATTCTTTATCCATATTTTTCCCTTACTCATTAGGTTTTTGTCAGAAAGGTTGTCGTTTTTATCTACATTGATGCACAATAGTGACCTTTCTTGCATTTTCTACTTTTATGGCAAAGCATTTTTTTCAGTCTTGGCTCCCGAGTCCAGAGCGAGTCAACAATTTGAAATTCATGAAGATTTTTGGCGATAAAGCCTTAAGTCCTCAGCTTTGGTATGTCAATCGAAAATCGATTTCTAAGGCAATGTTTATTGGCACGTTTTGGGGCATCTTGCCTATTCCATTCCACACCTTATTAATTATTTTTTCAGTATTATTCTTTGAAGCAAACCTACCCATTGGTTTAATTTTAGCTTGGATCATGAATCCCTTAACCATTGTCCCGATTTTGATTTTTGCCTTTTGGATTGGTTCCAAAATTTATCATGTACATATGATCAATAAGGAAATGCTACTCGGCGTTTTCCATCAAATCATTCATTGGATCAAAAACTTTGGACACGGACATATTGACTTTAGCCTAGCTAAAATTCTTGCGACGGGTTTGTTTATTGAAGCATTTGTATTTGCATCGCTACTCTTTATTGTGACACGTATTTATTGGCGTTGGAGCGTGATTAAGAAGTGGAATAACCGTAAAAAGCAGCCAAATACTCTCTAAGCAAGCTCCAACTTATTCTGGTAAAGCTTTACTTCAAAGTGGCTTGTTTAGCTTTCATGTATTCAACAACGATATCTAAAACATAATGCTGGCATGCTTCTCCAGTACCTGGGTCATATGCGCCCCCGTTGGTAATATTGTTCGATAAAATACGAACACCAAGGAATGGTACTTTATATTGGCTGGCAATCTGTGCTACCGATGCCGCCTCCATTTCCTCTACAGAAGTGCCATAATTTTTATGGAAAAATGCAATTCGATCTAATTCATTGTTCCATACATCAGCTGAACCAATAGTACCTTCAACCACACGACCCTTACTATAATTAGTTTTTGCACGCTGCGCTGCCAATAACAGCTCTTTATCTGCTTCAAATTTACGAATCGCAATCGGTTCAGGATCAGACTCATCCGTAGGAAGCACATCAAAAGCTTCTGTCCATTCAAGAGAATTCGAACCCTCTCCAACAGCTTTTTTAGGTGTTCTAAATGCACCAATATTGGTGGTGTAACGACCTAAAACAATATCATAGACATTAAGATCTGGATCATGGCCACCCGATGTTCCTTGGTTAATAATTGCGATGGGTTTATAACGTTCAATCGCAATTGCTGTTGCAGCAGCAGAGTTGCTCATTCCCATTCTTGTTTTAGAGATAATCACAGGATACCCTTGATAGCTACCCTTCCAAAACGTCCAGCCACCAAAAGTTTCAACTGTAGAATTGCTTAGTTTTGAGGCCATTTGCTCAGACTCTACAGGTAATGCACCTTGAATGACGATGGGTTGTAAAGTTTTCTGGGTCGTTGAATTAGAACTTGTTTTATCTGAATCACTATCGTTACATGCAGCCAAGAACATCGAACTACAGATTCCCAAAGCACATAAAAAATTTTTTAATAGCATGGTCTACTCAATGGTTTAAATTAGAAATTATACCTAAGCAATGAATATACCAGTTGATCAATTTTCTATATTTTTATATCGATATTAAAGAGAAGATGATTTAAATTCTATTATTGAATTAAGAATATTTTTAATCATTTTAGCATAGTACGCTGATTAGCCCTATTTTACCTTACTCCTCATATTTAGCATTAATTATTTGATTTTTAAGGATACTAAAAATGGGCAGTGCGTATAAAATCTTATTATCGAGTAAGTTTAAATATTTCATTGATTCATTCTCAATTTTCCTCTCTTTAATTCGGTCTCTAAAATAAAGAGAGGACGCTTTCGAAGTTGATTCTTAGAAAATTCTATGTGGATCTTTTTCGGCTTTAGGTAAAGCTTGTGCAATTTTTTCAGCAATAGCCATATAGTTTTCTGCAGCAACATCTCCTGCAATTACAGAAGGCTTGCCTGCATCAGCATTTTCACGGATTTGAACATTTAAAGGCAATCGACCCAGCAACGGGATATTATATTGCTCAGACAATTGATCTCCACCACCTGTACCAAAAATTTGTTCTTCATGACCACAGTTTGAGCAAATATGCGTTGACATATTTTCTACAACCCCCATGACAGGAATATGTACTTTATTAAACAATTCAATACCTTTAACTGCATCCATTAACGCAACATTCTGAGGTGTTGTCACAATCACGGCACCTGTCACAGGAATACGTTGGGCAAGGGTTAATTGGATATCTCCTGTACCAGGTGGCATATCAATGACTAGAACATCTAAATCAGGCCATAGCGCTTGATTAAACAGTTGCATCAATGCACCTGTAGCTTTTGCACCACGCCAAGCAACTGGCGTATTTTCTTTCCCAATTAAATGACCGATCGAAAGTACCGCCATTCCATAAGCTTCTAGTGGAACAAAATTTTCACCTTCAATTTTAGGTGTTTGTCCTGCATTCCCCAACATTGTTGGAATACTTGGACCATAAATATCAGCATCTAAAACCCCGACTTTTAAGCCTAGTTTGTGCAAAGCCAATGCGATATTTACTGTGGTGGTTGATTTACCCACACCACCTTTACCCGATGATATAAGGATGACATTTTGAATTCGAGGATGCTTTGGAATATCTCGTTGTTGTGGTGCTGCTTTTTGAATTGGCGGATTATTAGGATCTACTTGTGTGTTTGCCATTTTAGCAGAAGCATCAACAACAGGAGGAAGATTAGTGTGTTCAGCTTTTGGCTTTGAAGAGCAACTATGTCCTGCTTTTCCATGCTGATCACTAGCACAACTCGAATCATGTTGAATTTTTTGTTGAATCACATGCAGATTCAACTCTTGAATACCGCACTTCTCCAATTCATCTGCAAGATCATCATGAATTTTTTGTAAATGATCTGCTTCTTCAGGATAAGTATTAATTGTCAGTTGTAATACCCGACCTACAACATTGACTTGGGTAATACGTTCTTTTAAAACACTGGAATTTGGCAAAATATAGTTTTGCAAAACAGATTGGACTTCTTCCTCTTTCACCTCCTGTGCAGGAGAAAAAACTGATTTAAGCGAAGAAAGCCACGACATAGATTTGCTCCAAATTTGCAAATACAATAAATACTGAGACAGCTAGTTTAACTGTAAATTGACGTGAGGTTAAGTAAACTTCTATTCAGCTTTTTGAATGTCGTTATTAATCCTACTTATTTAGTTGGTTTTAATATCCAAAATAGTCCTTTTAATTATTTTATCTGCTTGTTCAGAATGAACTTTTAGTTTTTATCATTTAGATTTCTATGGCAAACTCTGTGTTAATAATTCCCATACAAATACTGGATAAAAAAATAGCTATAGTCACATTGGGTCAATAACAACTTTATATAATTTTTGACAATAATAAGATCAATCTATGGAGTTTCTATTATTTTTATCTTTAATCATTTCAAGTTTAGCTTTTGCTAGAACGTCTACAACTTCCAACTGCGTACGTACATCTTAAGCATTAAGCACAATTGGTTTCTGTAGGTGATAGTTTGACGGAAATGTCATCACGTATTGACCAATCTCCAATTTCAATGAACACTTATGAACGTACAAAAAGAAAACAACAGTGACAGTATCTAACTATACCTATGAGATTGATCATTTAAATGATAGTTTTACTGTGGTGAATAATTAGATTTATGAAATTGAGTGGATTTGTAAAAAATATTAACTACAAGGTATCACTGAACAGCGTGACGCTGTTCAGTGATTGTTCCATTTAATTTTCATCATCTTTTTTGTGCTTCAAATCATTTACAGCTTGTTCACCTTTAAGCAGTGTTTCTTTTGCTTTATGTTTGAGGTCATCTGCAACCTTTTCAGCACCTAATTTTGCTTCTTTGGCTTTTAACTTAACGTCATCAATTACTTCAGAAGCTTTGTTTTTTAAATCGTCTAAATTTGTCATGATTTTCTTCCTATTTAATTAAGTCTCACCCTAGTTATAACAACAGAAACTCCATAAAATGTAAAAAGATGCATTTCTTTAACAATTCATACACAGTTTGTATCGATGTGTTTTTTTGTTTCAAAATGAATAAAATAGCTTATTCTGATTGATTGAAAAATCCTTCAATTAAAACAAACACTGAGTCTATTTAATGCAACAAATAATGAAAGAAAAAATTATCCGAGTCTGTAATGATAAAATTGCCAAAAAGGGAGATGATGTTGGTTTATCCTTTTATGCATTCTTTGCCAATAAAAATGATGATCCTGAAACCTTAATGCAAGTGGCAGAATGGTGGATTAAAACCCATCAATTTGATCATTTTGAAAAGGCAATAAAAATTAAGAAAATGATCAAAAATGAAGATTAAGTATTCATTTTTTTAAACAATTCATCATAATGCTGCATATGGGTAAAAATTCCATCTTGTCTTCTATGTTGATCAATTTTCGGAACTAAATCCTGAAAATGGAAGGATTGAACATGGGCGTCTAAAGCAGCACGATCAATCCATTCCTCAATAAATACAAAATGCCCTCTGTTGCGTAAATCATGATATAAATCATAGGCAATACAGCCTGCTTCTTGTTTGGTTTTCTCAACTAACTCTTTATATAATGGTAAAACTAAATCAATTTTATCCACTTGGATAAAGTCTTCGGCAATCAGTTTAAGCATGGATGATTTCTTATTGATATCAAAGCTTGAACATAACATGAAATGTTAACCTATAGGCAATCATTCAATTAAACCCAATGATGCACTTGTTTTCTAAATATCTTCTGAGTATTAAATTTTTTATTTAAAATTAAGTAAACAGCATTTCCGAAGCTTAAACCTATACAAAACGGGAGCAATAACAGTAAATAAACCAAAATTAAATAACTCAATACCTCGATAAAGCTATATAGAGCACCATCTAAACATAAAACTAAGAATAAAAAACTTAGCATCATGATAAAGATCAAAGTTATAGATTTTATAATTTGTGTTGTTTCGATGATTTTTTGAGGTGCTTTAAATACTTTAAAAATAACTGTGTAGCTAAAACACCCGACCAGCAGAAAAAACGGGGTGAGATAAAACACGACTTGAATACCCTGTGTTGGGCTTCGTTCTGAAGCCGAAATAAATAAATCACCTTGATAAAAATATAGAAAAAAACAAAATGGCACAACTAAACTGAGAACAGCCGCCAAACTGGCAATTGCTGAGGCAACAAATACATACCAAGACCGCATGATTTTCTCCTTCTTCGATCTTGGTGTTAGTTTCTAAAATTAAAATGTAGCGTGTTTGATTAGGATGTGAAGTTTAGGTGAAGAATCATCACGATTCGAACTTTATGATCGGACATTTCGCATAAAACTGACTGCCGCAAACAGCCAAATAAACAATACGAAACTGCGCTCCTGATTAAAATGATTCAAATCTGTACCATGTAGAATGTTATGCCGTGTCATGCTTACCGTTGAGCTGCTATCCATCTTATAAGCAGCCAACTCTAAAAAATAATGATTCAATTCATTGGCAATTTTAGCTTTATGCCACAAACTTTTAATCTCATGACCTTTTAACCCAGGAACGATTTTATAGACATCAATAAACTTGGTGTCCTGTTGTTTTAAATAACCATTTTGAACTAAAACAGCTGTTAACAAACCTTCCAATTGGGCATAAAGCAATGGAATACATCCCGCATACAACTCTAATTGATAGAGTTTAAAGCTTTGTTCTAACACAGCTTGATATTGTGGCTTCTGCTCGCCCAACGCTAATTGATCAAAAGCTTTAAACATTTCAGACTGAAAAAACTCACTGTTGATCACATCTAAAAGATTAAACTGAGTAATATCTTTAGCTTCATGTATCAATTGCCAAAAATACAATAGATTAAGAGCGTCATTGGCAATTTTAGTCCCAACAGGCTGATTCAATTGATTGGCTAAAACTTCAAAATAAGCCTCCTCCTGAGCAAACCCATTGAGTGTTTCAATAAGATACTGATGTTCATTTTCTGAAATATCTTCAAAATAGCGTTCAGCTTGTTTCAGAATATTTTTTTCAATTAGATTTTTACTATTTTGATTTTGTGGAATACGGATTACAGGCTGGTCATCATCAAAATATTCATCATCAATCATAGATTTATTGCTCTTGGGAAATACACGAATACACCATTCTATAATAATGAATTGGCAGTTATAAGAATAAGCATAAAAATCTACATTTGAAAAGAATTCACCTATTCTGTTGTGCATCTTCATAGCAATTACGCTAAAATCAATGCCCTTGCATTAACTTTGAGAAAGAGAGTTATATCCGTGCGAAATATTTTAGTCACTAACGCCCTTCCATACGCAAATGGTCCTATTCATATGGGTCACCTACTCGGCTACATCCAAGCAGATATCTGGGTTCGTGCCATGCGTGCAATGGGTCATGAAGTGACTTATGTCTGCGCGGATGATGCGCACGGTACAGCAATCATGCTCCGTGCAGAAGCAAATGGGATTAGTCCAGAAGTACAAATTGCCAATGTGCAAAAAGAGCATATCCGTGATTTTGATGGCTTTGGGGTACATTTCGATCACTATGATTCAACCAATAGCGATGAAAATAAAGCACGCTCGGAAGAAATCTATATTAAAAACCGTGAGGCAGGCAATATTGCGATTCGTCCTGTTACTCAGTTGTTTGATCCTGAAAAAAGCATGTTCTTGTCAGACCGTTTCATTAAAGGGACTTGCCCAAAATGTAAATCAGAAGATCAGTATGGCGACTCTTGCGAAGTGTGTGGTACGACCTATAATGCGACAGAGCTATTAAATCCACGCTCAACATTAAGTGGTGCCACACCTGTTGAAAAATCATCAGATCATTATTTCTTTAAACTTCCAAACTTTGCTGAATACTTGCAAAAATGGACGCGTGATGAAGGTCGCTTACCTGTTTCGATCGCCAATAAGTTAGATGAATGGTTTGAAAATGGTCTAAACGATTGGGATATCTCTCGTGATGCACCTTATTTCGGCTTTGAAATTCCAGATGCACCTAATAAATATTTCTATGTTTGGGTTGATGCCCCGATTGGCTATATGTCAAGTTTTGAAAATTACATCAAAACGAAACGCCCAGAATTAAGCTTTGACGACTACTGGAAAAAAGATTCTAAAAATGAGGTGTATCACTTCATTGGTAAAGACATTGTATATTTCCATGCATTGTTCTGGCCTGCGATGTTAGAAGGTGCAAATTACCGCACCCCTACAGGTTTATTTGTAAATGGTTTCTTGACTGTAAATGGTCAAAAAATGTCAAAATCGCGTGGCACATTTATTAAAGCTGAAACCTATTTACAGCACTTAAATCCTGAATATTTACGTTATTACTTTGCATCAAAACTCTCTGATAAAGTTGAAGATTCTGATTTAAATCTTGATGACTTTGTACAAAAAGTAAACTCAGATTTAGTAGGAAAAGTTGTGAATATTGCCAGTCGTTGTGCAAAATTCATTAACAGCAATTTTAACAATCGCTTGTCTGCAACATGTGCTGAACCTGAACTGGTTCAAAGCTTTATTGATGCGGGTGACTCGATTGCTCAATCTTATGAAGCTCGTGAGTTTTCAACCGCTATACGTGAAATCATGGCACTTGCTGATCGTGCAAATCAGTATATTGATGAGAAAAAACCATGGGCTTTGGCGAAACAAGAAGGTCAGGAACAACAAGTTCATGATGTCTGTTCTGTTGGAATCAACCTATTCCGTCAATTGGCTGTTTACTTGGCACCAGTACTTCCAACTTTGGCAACACAAGTTCAAGACTTCTTAAAACTTGAAAGTTTTGATTTTGCTTCAGGAAAAACGGTTTTAGTTGCGCATGAAATTGCTCAATTCCAGCCATTGATGCAACGTGTTGATCCAAAAGCAGTTGCTGCAATGGTTGATGCATCAAAAGAATCTTTAGCTGCGGTAACACCAGCGAAAGCAGAAAAGAAAACTGAAAAAACCAAAGAGAAAAAGCCTGAAGCCAAAGTGGGTGAAGCAGAAATCATTACGATTGATGACTTTATCAAAGTTGACTTGCGTGTTGCTGAAGTCTTAGAAGCAGCAATAGTAGAAGGTTCTGATAAGTTGCTTCAATTGACTCTAAATGTTGGTGAAGCTGAACCACGTAATGTATTCAGTGGGATTCGTGAGTTCTACAAACCTGAAGACTTAACTGGCAAATTGGTGGTTATGGTTGCAAACCTTGCTCCGCGTAAAATGCGTTTTGGTATTTCAAATGGTATGGTGCTTGCTGCTGGAAATGGTGATGGTGTTTGGGTGATTTCACCTGAATCTGGTGCAAAACCAGGTGATAAAGTTTCTTAATTATTGATTGTCTCATCCTAGACGATCATAAATCACTAAAAGGCTTCTTCGGAAGTCTTTTTTTATACTAATGTTTTACTATACTATCATTATAAAAATGAAAAAAGGGCTAGCCTCAATATGGATATGTCAAAAAATAACAAAAGAAAAATATCTGCATTTATCCTCTGTGGTCCATTCATCGGTACATTTATTATAGCAATCACATTTCACAGCGAAATTATTTTTTATAATCCAATGCGGTTTTTAAAAGGACTCATTACACCATCTATTATATTTCCAATGATCGCTGCATTCATCTTGATTACTCCATTTGGTTATCTCCTAGGGTGCATTCCAGCTATCATTACCAATCTCTTATTTAAACACTTTTTTGCAAGTAAATTAGCCTTAGCCTCTTGGCGTTATAGTTTAATCTATGGGTGTCTTTTAGGCTTTATGCTAGCTCCTTTTATTCTTATCATCGCTATAGTTACGCCTTCCCCTTTATTTACTTTTCTTTACCTCCAGTTTGTCCTTATACTACCAACAACGCTGATTTGTACTTTTATTGAATGGATAAGAGCCAGAAATCGTCAGAATATAAACGAATGACCTCACATAGCTGATTCGATCATTGTGCATATTAATAAAAAATTCGCTTACAAAAGTAGATTTTTTTTCATATATAAAAAGCGCCGTGATGAACCAATCCATGTTAAAAAATAATTCGTTAAATTAATTTTGATCAAATCCAATGAAAAAAACTGCCCTATCATTATCAGTCCTTTTATTCGGCTTATTCCCTCTTACATCACAAGCAGAAGTCACCAAAACATTGCCGATCATTGAACAACAAGCGCAAGTAGCAGGGTTTTACCAACATCAGCTGGGCAATACACAAATTACCGCCTTGCTAGATGGCACCAACTTTATGTCTCCCACACTATTTAAAGATATTTCACAGGACAAGGTTCAAGAAATTTTAAAGAAATATCATGCAGATCAAGCCAAAGGTGTACAAACATCGGTGAATGCATTTTTAGTTAACACAGGTAAATCACTGGTTTTGGTGGATAGTGGTACTGCAGATTGTTTCGGTGCGCATCTAGGCTCTGTATTAAAAAATCTCAAAGCTTCAGGTCATCAACCTGAACAAGTCAATACGATTTTACTGACACATTTACATCCTGATCATTCCTGTGGTGTCAGTAAAAATGGCATAGCAAACTACCCAAATGCCACTATCTATGTCTCTGAAGATGAAGAAAATTATTGGTTGAATCCGAAACAGGCTGAAAAAATAGCACAAGATAAACGTGCCAATTACTTAGCAACTGTAGAAAAGATCAAAGCCGCCCTTGCACCCTATCAAGCTAAAAAGCAGTTTAAAACATTTAAACTGGGTGACAACATCAATGGATTTGAAGTAATCAACACAGCAGGTCATACCCCAGGACATTTTAGTTACAAACTAAAAACAACGGGTGAAGATATTGTTTTTATTGGGGATATTGTCCACTCTCATACAGTACAATTCGATAAACCTGAAACAGCAATAGAATATGATATTGACCCGAAAACAGCTGTTCAAACCCGATTAAAGCAGTTTGCTGATTATGCAAAACGTGGACAAACCATCGCAGCACCCCATTTGCCTTTCCCGGGCATTGGACATATTTACTCAGCAGATGGGAAGAGCTATCAATGGATTCCTGTTCATTTTAAATGATTAATGATTTTATTGTTTAAGTAGAATCTTTTTAATGATCTTTAAAAGCTCCTGCTAAGGCTAGAGCTTTTATTTTGCTTCTTAATTTCTTATCTTTTTCTTTCATCTGGGCATAAAAAACACCCCGTTCTCGTTAGAGACCGGGGTGTTTTAGATTTAAAAGCTGGCGATGACTTACTCTCACATGGGTAACCCCACACTACCATCAGCGCTAAGAGGTTTCACTTCTGAGTTCGGGAAGGGATCAGGTGGTTCACTCTTGCTATTGTCGCCAGCAAACTGTTATGGACTTGTTCGGGTCTTATTTAAATGCCTTACTTCGTACCAAATGAGTTTAACAGAACATTTGAGTTGAATATTTTAACTAGCTTTACAACTAAATCAAGTATGTTTGATCTTTTATGAATCAAATGATGCTTACTTCTTTCGAAGTTCGTATACAACTGCTTGGGTGTTGTATAGTCAAGCCTCACGAGCAATTAGTATTGGTCAGCTTCATGCGTCACCGCACTTCCACATCCAACCTATCAACGTCGTAGTCTTCAACGGCTCTTTAGAGGACATAAAGTCCTAGGGAAATCTTATCTTGAGGTAGGCTTCCCGCTTAGATGCTTTCAGCGGTTATCCCTTCCGAACATAGCTACCCGGCGATGCGACTGGCGTCACAACCGGTACACCAGAGGTTCGTCCACTCTGGTCCTCTCGTACTAGGAGCAGATCCTCTCAAATTTCCAACGCCCACGGTAGATAGGGACCGAACTGTCTCACGACGTTCTAAACCCAGCTCGCGTACCTCTTTAAATGGCGAACAGCCATACCCTTGGGACCTGCTTCAGCCCCAGGATGAGATGAGCCGACATCGAGGTGCCAAACACCGCCGTCGATATGAACTCTTGGGCGGTATCAGCCTGTTATCCCCAGAGTACCTTTTATCCGTTGAGCGATGGCCCTTCCATACAGAACCACCGGATCACTAAGACCTACTTTCGTACCTGCTCGACTTGTGGGTCTCGCAGTTAAGCGCGCTTTTGCCTTTATACTCTACGCGTGATTTCCGACCACGCTGAGCGCACCTTCGTACTCCTCCGTTACTCTTTAGGAGGAGACCGCCCCAGTCAAACTACCCACCAGACATGGTCCTCGTCCCGGATAACGGGACAGAGTTAGAACCTCAATATTACCAGGGTGGTATTTCAAGGATGGCTCCATAGCAACTGGCGTCACTACTTCAAAGCCTCCCACCTATCCTACACAAGTAAGATCAAAGTTCAATGTCAAGCTGCAGTAAAGGTTCACGGGGTCTTTCCGTCTAGCCGCGGGTACACCGCATCTTCACGGCGAATTCGATTTCACTGAGTCTCTGCTGGAGACAGCGCCCCCATCATTATGCCATTCGTGCAGGTCGGAACTTACCCGACAAGGAATTTCGCTACCTTAGGACCGTTATAGTTACGGCCGCCGTTTACTGGGGCTTCGATCAAGAGCTTCGCTTACGCTAACCCCATCAATTAACCTTCCAGCACCGGGCAGGCATCACACCCTATACGTCCACTTTCGTGTTTGCAGAGTGCTATGTTTTTAATAAACAGTTGCAGGGGCCTGGTTTCTGTGGCTGCCAATAGCTCAAGGAGCAAGTCCTATCACCGTCAGCAGCGTACCTTCTCCCGAAGTTACGGTACCATTTTGCCTAGTTCCTTCAGCAGAGTTCTCTCAAGCGCTTTGGTCTACTCGACCTGACCACCTGTGTCGGTTTCGGGTACGATTCCTGTGTAACTGAAGCTTAGAGACTTTTCCTGGAAGCATAGTATCAGCCACTTCGCTAGTAAACTAGCTTGCTATCAGCTCTCAGCATAGAGCACCCCGGATTTGCCTAAGATGCATGCCTACTGCCTTTCACCTGGACAACCAACGCCAGGCTGACTTAACTTTCTCCGTCCTCTCATCGCATTACACAGAAGTATTGGAATATTAACCAATTTCCCATCGACTACGCCTCTCGGCCTCGCCTTAGGGGTCGACTCACCCAGCCCCGATTAACGTTGGACTGGAACCCTTGGTCTTTCAGCGTGCGAGTTTTTCACTCGCATTGTCGTTACTCACGTCAGCATTCGCACTTCTGATACCTCCAGCATACTTCTCAATACACCTTCATCGGCTTACAGAACGCTCCCCTACCACGTATACTAAGTATACATCCGCAGCTTCGGCATATAGTTTTAGCCCCGTTACATCTTCCGCGCAGGCCGACTCGACTAGTGAGCTATTACGCTTTCTTTAAAGGGTGGCTGCTTCTAAGCCAACCTCCTAGCTGTCTATGCCTTCCCACATCGTTTCCCACTTAACTATAATTTTGGGGCCTTAGCTGGCGGTCTGGATTGTTTTCCTCTTGACTACGGACGTTAGCACCCGCAGTCTGTCTCCCGGATAGTACTCATAGGTATTCGGAGTTTGCATCGGTTTGGTAAGTCGGGATAACCCCCTAGCCGAAACAGTGCTCTACCCCCTATGGTATTCGTCCGAGGCGCTACCTAAATAGCTTTCGGGGAGAACCAGCTATCACCGAGTTTGATTAGCCTTTCACCCCTATCCACAAGTCATCCCCTGGCTTTTCAACGACAGTGGGTTCGGTCCTCCAGTTAGTGTTACCCAACCTTCAACCTGCTCATGGATAGATCACCCGGTTTCGGGTCTATACCCAGCAACTAAACGCCCTATTAAGACTCGATTTCTCTACGGCTCCCCTATACGGTTAACCTTGCTACTGAATATAAGTCGCTGACCCATTATACAAAAGGTACGCAGTCACCGAACAAGTCGGCTCCCACTGCTTGTATGCATGCGGTTTCAGGTTCTATTTCACTCCCCTCACAGGGGTTCTTTTCGCCTTTCCCTCACGGTACTGGTTCACTATCGGTCAGTCAGGAGTATTTAGCCTTGGAGGATGGTCCCCCCATATTCAGACAAGGTTTCACGTGCCTCGCCCTACTCGTCATCATTATATGTGCCCTTTCGTGTACGGGACTATCACCCTCTACGGTAGCACTTCCCAGAGCTTTCCGCTAAAACACATATAACTTAATGGGCTGATCCCCGTTCGCTCGCCGCTACTGAGGGAATCTCAATTGATTTCTTTTCCTAAGGGTACTGAGATGTTTCACTTCCCCTCGTTCGCCTCGCATGACTATGTATTCATCATGCGATACCTACCTTATGGTAAGTGGGTTTCCCCATTCAGAAATCTCCGGATCACAGGATATTTGCCGCCTCCCCGAAGCTTATCGCAGGCTATTACGTCTTTCATCGCCTCTGACTGCCAAGGCATCCACCACATGCACTTAATTACTTGACTATACAACCCCAAACAGTCGCTAATCCCTACAAGGAGGATCAACAATGTGGATTCAACCACTTCTATTTGTTGCCTGTGAACTTAATCACTATACAGCTTCAATTTAATTCATATACCAAAACGCTTGATTCAGTTTTATCGCTAGTTCTCATTTCATTCAATATTAACAATTGCTTGCTAACATCAACTAAAACGAGTTAAACAATTATTTCAACTCAAATATATTCTGTTAATGATTCACTACCGCCTCGTCAGCGAGTAGTTAACTGTGATAAATCACAGAACTTAATAAGCTATCGGCTTACTAAGTTCTGTAATCACTTAGTCTGTAATTAGTGGTGGAGACTAACGGAGTCGAACCGTTGACCTCCTGCGTGCAAAGCAGGCGCTCTACCAACTAAGCTAAGTCCCCAGCTTAAGATCTTAATATATCTGCTCTTCTGTGTTCAGTAGACTTGGTGGGTCTGACAAGACTTGAACTTGTGACCCCACGCTTATCAAGCGTGTGCTCTAACCAACTGAGCTACAGACCCTCAGATACATCAATGAAGAACAACTTGTTGTGGATTCTTACCAATCGTCAATCTTTCGTTAAGGAGGTGATCCAGCCGCAGGTTCCCCTACGGCTACCTTGTTACGACTTCACCCCAGTCATCGGCCACACCGTGGTAAGCGTCCTCCTTACGGTTAGACTACCTACTTCTGGTGCAACAAACTCCCATGGTGTGACGGGCGGTGTGTACAAGGCCCGGGAACGTATTCACCGCGGCATTCTGATCCGCGATTACTAGCGATTCCGACTTCATGGAGTCGAGTTGCAGACTCCAATCCGGACTACGATCGGCTTTTTGAGATTAGCATCCTATCGCTAGGTAGCAACCCTTTGTACCGACCATTGTAGCACGTGTGTAGCCCTGGTCGTAAGGGCCATGATGACTTGACGTCGTCCCCGCCTTCCTCCAGTTTGTCACTGGCAGTATCCTTAAAGTTCCCACCCGAAGTGCTGGCAAATAAGGAAAAGGGTTGCGCTCGTTGCGGGACTTAACCCAACATCTCACGACACGAGCTGACGACAGCCATGCAGCACCTGTATGTAAGTTCCCGAAGGCACCAATCCATCTCTGGAAAGTTCTTACTATGTCAAGACCAGGTAAGGTTCTTCGCGTTGCATCGAATTAAACCACATGCTCCACCGCTTGTGCGGGCCCCCGTCAATTCATTTGAGTTTTAGTCTTGCGACCGTACTCCCCAGGCGGTCTACTTATCGCGTTAGCTGCGCCACTAAAGCCTCAAAGGCCCCAACGGCTAGTAGACATCGTTTACGGCATGGACTACCAGGGTATCTAATCCTGTTTGCTCCCCATGCTTTCGTACCTCAGCGTCAGTATTAGGCCAGATGGCTGCCTTCGCCATCGGTATTCCTCCAGATCTCTACGCATTTCACCGCTACACCTGGAATTCTACCATCCTCTCCCATACTCTAGCTTCCCAGTATCGAATGCAATTCCCAAGTTAAGCTCGGGGATTTCACATCCGACTTAAAAAGCCGCCTACGCACGCTTTACGCCCAGTAAATCCGATTAACGCTCGCACCCTCTGTATTACCGCGGCTGCTGGCACAGAGTTAGCCGGTGCTTATTCTGCGAGTAACGTCCACTCATCCTAGGTATTAACTAGAAGAGCCTCCTCCTCGCTTAAAGTGCTTTACAACCATAAGGCCTTCTTCACACACGCGGCATGGCTGGATCAGGGTTCCCCCCATTGTCCAATATTCCCCACTGCTGCCTCCCGTAGGAGTCTGGGCCGTGTCTCAGTCCCAGTGTGGCGGATCATCCTCTCAGACCCGCTACAGATCGTCGCCTTGGTAGGCCTTTACCCCACCAACTAGCTAATCCGACTTAGGCTCATCTATTAACGCAAGGTCACAAGTGATCCCCTGCTTTCCCCCGTAGGGCGTATGCGGTATTAGCATCCCTTTCGAGATGTTGTCCCCCATTAATAGGCAGATTCCTAAGTATTACTCACCCGTCCGCCGCTAGGTCAATTACCGAAGTAATCTCCCCCGCTCGACTTGCATGTGTTAAGCCTGCCGCCAGCGTTCAATCTGAGCCATGATCAAACTCTTCAGTTAAAAATCATTAGTGACTTAAGGTCACAATTCTGGCTCATCAATGTTCTGACAAATTCTCTCAAATAAACTTCGAGTAATTTAAACCAATCAATCAATGATAATATTTCGATCAATCAATTAGTAAAAATCCACACAAGTTGTTCTTCATATTCTCTTAATGATCTTCTCAATGCTTCGTCAGCATCAAGCTAGGTCGGCTATACTACTCTCTATCTCTAAAAAGTCAATCTATAATGTTAATTATTTTTTCTAACAAACCCAACTCTAACCTCATCTTAAAATCTCAATTCGAAATCTTAACAACTTAATCAAGTGCCTGATTTATCAGAAGTTTTATTTAACATCACCGCCGATGGATGTGCATTCTACAGCATTCCATTCCCAACACAACCCCTTTTTTTAAACTTTTTTATCGGATGGACATTTTTTCGACCAAAATGGCAAAATAAGTCCTTTTTCCGCTATTTTTTGTCGCTTTTTTCATCATAAGAGCAACCCCTTTCATGTTTTTATTTAAATTTTAAGCTATTTATATTTGTTTTTTTTCTTTAAACTATTTGAAATAATTTTATCATTTAATAAATTAAGTCGAATATGGCCCGTTTTATAAATAGAAGAAGCTTCTGTTTAGGAATTTTGCTCTTATGTTGCAACTATTCCTCAGCCAATTCGTCACATAATATTTTCATGATGACATTGTCTATATTAAGCTATGCCAAATGGAACACTCCTAATCCAGAATTGTGCGTCGTTGATAATGCATCCTATGCAAACCAATTTTCTGCTTATATCAAATCAAATAAGTCTCCTTTTAATATAAATTCAATACATTCCGCTGATCTAAAAAATCGTCATTGTGATGCGGTATTTTTTTCGAATACTTCAGCACAAACCGAACAGGCCCTTATTGGGAAATCATTAAATTCATCTATTTTATCGTTTAGTTCAAGTAATTCTGAATGTGAAATTGGCAGCGTTTTTTGCTTATCCACCAACAAAACAGGAAATACTATTTTTAAAGTGAATTTAGATAGTTTAGCTCAGTCTAAAATACATGTTGATCCACGTGTTTTATTGCTGGCAAAGAATTCGGATTAAAATAATGATGAATAAATTTTTTAAATCGAGTTCCTTACAAACATTGTTTCGTAAATCTCAATTTACGACCTTTGCAATCACTTTATTTATTAGTACGTCTACTTTTGTCACGATTTCAGTATTTACCGTTGAATCTTATGCGAAACAAAACCTATTATTAATCAGTCGAACCGTGTCTGAACGTGTTCAACCTGCGCTAGTCTTCTCTGATAGAATCGCGATTTCACAGATTATCAATGAATATACCTTTCAACATTCAGTACGTCTGATTGAGGTTTATGATAATCAAGGTCATAAAGTTGCTGAAAGCCTAAAAAATGTTGAACACTATTCCTATATTCAAAACTTTTTTGACCATATCTTTTTAAAAGATGCCATCAAGCTAAATGTGCAACATCAAGGAAAGCTTGTCGGCCAAGTTGTGCTCTATGGAAGTTCCAATGAAATTTTAATGTTTATTTTTAAAATTTTTACGGGCTTAGCATTTGGCATGCTATTTATGGTTTTTGCTGTATGGTGGTCAGTAAACTTAACTTATCGCCATATTATGGGGTCATTTTTACCGATTATACAAATTGCACAACTATTAAGGAATCAGAAAGCATACAACTTAAGATTCCCCAAAAGTGATGTAAAAGAATTTCAAGACTTAAACAGTGTGTTCAACCAACTCTTAGATGAAATTCAATCTTGGCACACCCATCTTCAAAACGAGAATAGTGAACTTTCTTATCAAGTTCAACATGATCATTTAACCGAATTACCTAATCGTAATTATTTTTATCAAGTGTTATGTAATCTATATGAAGATACCAATCAACGTGAGAATTTAGCTTTATTATTTATTGATAATAATAATTTTAAAGCCATTAATGATCAATATGGACATTTGGTCGGTGATGAAGTTTTAAAAGAAATGGCTTCACGATTAAGACGCCATATTCGTCAAGATGATTTTGTCGCGCGCCTTGCGGGAGATGAGTTTGCAATTATATTACGTTCCATTTCTAAAATTGAACACCTCATCTCTATTGCGGAAAATCTGATTAAATGTTGTGAAGATCCTTTAATTTATAAAGGACAATCGATTTCTTTTAGCTTTAGTATTGGTATTGCCATCTCTAGTCAGGCATCAAGCCCAGAAGACTTAATTTCTCAAGCAGATCAAGCCATGTACAAAGCAAAATCTTTACAGCATCATTGGTTTATTTACCATTCATAATATTAGGGGGTTTTTATGACTTTAAAAAACGTACAACTTTCTATTCTTGCAATACTCTGCCTAGCACTTACGGGTTGTATGAATCTAGGTGGATTGAGCTATAAACAAGCTCGTGTACTCAAGAAAGAAGGTTTTGTATTAACGGATGAAGGCTGGAGTCTAGGACTACCAGAACGTTTATTGTTTGGTTTTAATGAATCGAATATTAATACCGAGCGACAAACTGAATTGGTACGTTTAGCCACGCAATTAAACAAATATCATCTCGATAAGCTTAAAATTGTAGGTCATACCGATAATATCGGAAATCCTGAATACAATTTAAAATTATCCAAAGAACGTGCTCAAAATGTTTCAAATATATTTATTGAGCAAAAATTCAATCCACAAAATATCCAAGTGATTGGAAAAGGGGCTGACCAGCCACTTAAAGCAAATGATTCAGAAGAAAATAAAGCTGAAAACCGTCGTGTTGCTGTGATTATTATTCCTTGATAATCTTCTCTTTATTGAAAAAGATCTCTACGGAGATCTTTTTTTAGATCTATAGAATTTGACACTCGTTGACAAGCACAAATTTTAGGCATAAAAAAACCGCATCTAAGCGGATAATTTATACTTAAGCTAATACTTAAATGGTCGGAGCAGTAGGATTCGAACCTACGACCCCCTGGTCCCAAACCAGGTGCACTACCAGGCTGTGCTATGCTCCGAATTTACAACAAACTTAAGGGAATTGGGGTGAATGATGGGGCTCGAACCCACGACAACCGGAATCACAATCCGGGGCTCTACCAACTGAGCTACATCCACCGTCACATTAAGTTTTAGGATCTATAGTATCAAGCAACATATGGTGCGCCTGACAGGATTCGAACCTGTGACCATCCGCTTAGAAGGCGGATGCTCTATCCAACTGAGCTACAGGCGCATGACCAATGATACTAATATCACAGATTAACTTGCCTTGAAGAATTGGTCGGAGCAGTAGGATTCGAACCTACGACCCCCTGGTCCCAAACCAGGTGCACTACCAGGCTGTGCTATGCTCCGTTCATCTCAGCTTTTGTGTATCGCACATCGTGCGGTACGGTGTGCATTCTAGGCGTGACGCCACAAGACGTCAACACCTATCTTGAAAAAAAGTTAAAAAAACACGTCAAATGTATATTAATCAAACATTTCAGATGTTTTTTATACAATTTCTATCGTTTTAATTGAGCACTAAAGTTCAACATACGATCTAAAGGTAATTTAGCACGTTCAGCCAAAGCTGCATCTACGAATATTTCTTGATCAGCCTTTTGCAAAACTGACAAAATGCCATCTAATTCATTCATTGCCATCCACGGGCAATGTGCGCAAGAACGACAAGTTGCACCCTCACCTGCTGTAGGTGCTTCAATCAAGGTCTTATGCGGTACAGCTTGTTGCATTTTATAGAAAATGCCACGGTCTGTAGCCACAATCAAAGTGTCTTGTGGCAATGTTTGAGCTGCTTTGATTAGTTGTGAAGTACTTCCCACCGCATCCGCAATATCAATCACTGATTCTGGTGACTCAGGATGTACCAATACAGCTGCGTTCGGATACAGTGCTTTCATCTTTTCAATACCACGGGCACGAAACTCCTCATGCACGATACAGGCACCATCCCAAAGCAACATATCAGCACCAGTTTTCTTTTGAATATAACGGCCTAAATGTTGGTCTGGTGCCCAAATAATTTTCTCGCCCAAACTGTCTAAGTGTTCAATGATCTCTACAGCACAACTTGAAGTCACCACCCAATCAGCACGTGCTTTAACTGCTGCTGAGGTATTGGCATAGACCACAACAGTATGTTCAGGATGCGCATCACAAAATGCAGTAAATTCATCTACAGGACAACCTAGATCAAGCGAACAGGTTGCTTCCAAAGTTGGCATAAGTACTGTTTTTTCAGGAGAAAGAATTTTTGAGGTTTCTCCCATAAATTTAACCCCAGCGACAACCAGAGTAGTTGCCTCATGATCACGTCCAAAACGTGCCATTTCCAAAGAATCAGAAACACAACCACCCGTCGCTTCCGCAAGTTCTTGTACATCTGGATCACAATAATAATGTGCCACCAAAACAGCATTGTTTTTTTGCAACTCAGCTTTAATTTGCGCAAACTTCTGCTGTTTTACCACTGGACTCAGACTATTGTCCTTAGGTTCACCTAAACGATCTAAATGCGCTTGCACAACCGATTTTGCTTCGTTGGCAATTAAATTATTCGCATCATTCATAAGAGGTCTTCTCTTTCCTTGTCGCTGGCATCATGCTAGCGTTTATACACTTGTGAATTGATTGTACGGTTTAGCGCACATAAATTCACCACGAAAAATGTTTTGTTATAAAAAAGCCTCACGAATGAGGCTCCTTAAAAAATCAGTAGTTAAGAACGATAGTCCGCATTAATTTTCACATAATCATATGATAGGTCACAGGTATATACCGTATCTTTGGCCTGCCCTCGACCAAGGTTTACATGAATGGTCATTTCTGTCTGTGACATTACACGCGCACCAGCTTCTTCGGTATAGTCTTCAGCAGCACCACCATCTTTACAAATTTGCACGTCGTCTAACCAGACTTGAATTTTTTCAACATCCAAATCTTTCACGCCAGCATAACCAATCGCAGCAAGAATACGCCCCCAGTTTGGATCAGAC
Source organism: Acinetobacter sp. LipI_19 (assembly GCF_058242925.1). Taxonomy (NCBI): domain Bacteria; kingdom Pseudomonadati; phylum Pseudomonadota; class Gammaproteobacteria; order Moraxellales; family Moraxellaceae; genus Acinetobacter; species Acinetobacter sp. LipI_19. The sequence continues at coordinate 108,016 of NZ_JBZAYK010000001.1, read as the reverse complement.
GCAAAAATTGCCGTTTTAACCAATGGTGAATGGGCAATGCTATAAGCAATATCACAGCATTCTTGTGTGTCATTTCCACCATCAACCGTGATAGTAATGAATTTGGTCGCCCCTTCCCCATCACGAATAATCAGTTGCGCCAAACGCTTCATCACACGCGATAAAACATCCAAGACCACAGTATAACGAGCATCATCTTCACTGCTAATTTCTACACCACCAGCCATTCCGGTTGCAGCAAAGATGCATGAATCATTGGTAGAAGTATCACCATCCACAGTAATCCGATTAAATGATTGGTCTGCACTAATTTTTAACATTTTTTGCACAAGATTTCGTGCAATTGGCGCATCGGTTGCAACAAAACTCAACATGGTCGCCATATTGGGGCGAATCATGCCTGCACCTTTAGAAATCCCAGTCATTGTATAGGTTATACCATCAAGCTCGAACTGTTCTGAGGCGCCTTTTGGTGTAGTATCCGTGGTCATGATCCCAGTCGCAGCGTCTGTCCAAGTGGAGTCATTCAAACTATTTAGTGCAGGCTGTAAACCTTGCGTTAAACGCTCAATGGGCAGTTGTTCACCAATAACCCCTGTAGAGAATGGCAATACCTCAAATTCTTCTACCTGCGCTAACTCAGCAAGCTTTAAACAGGTCAATTGTGCATTTTGCATGCCCAATTTGCCTGTACCCGCATTAGCATTCCCAGTATTGATGACCAAATAGCGCGGATTAGCTTGTGCTAAATGCGCTTTCGACACATGAACTGGTGCTGCGCAAAATGCATTTTGGGTAAATACACCCGCAACATTGGTACCTTGTGCAAATTCAAAAATAACTAAATCTCGTCGATTTGGATAACGGACATACGCCTCAGCAGAGCCAATTTTTACACCTTGTACCACATGCATATGCGGCATAGACACGTCACCAACAGCCATTTTCAAATGTCCACATGAATTAAAATGAAAATACAGCTTATTAGAATTCTCCATAAAAATCGAGCTTATTAAAATGCTTATTTATTTTTACTATAAGAAAAGCTTATTCATTTGAATATAAAATAAAAAAGCCAGTAAATATACTGGCTTTACATCAGCAACGTATCACTGTTGAATAGCAGTTGTTGTATCTGCAGCCAACAATGCTTGCTTTACTTTTTCTTGACTAGATACTGACAAGGCTGGATTCGAAGCAACAACACGATTAATCGTGGCCGGTGTTACCGCAGCAATTGCCGCAGTTTTTAAAATAATTGGGCGTCCGCCTGTATTACCTAAAGTATAACGAATACCAGTACGTGGACTGATTACAGTCGTGGTTTCATTTTTTACTTCTGCTTGGGCTGTCACTGCGCCTGTAGCAGCTTGTACTTTTTCCACTGTCGTCGTTTGTGGTGCTGTATCTGCAAATGCCAATGCTGGAACTGCTAAAGTTGCAACAAATAAAGGTTTTAATAATTTTTTCATTATCTTCCCAAAGATCTTTTCCAATTGAGCAACTTAATACCACTTAATCACATTTCCTGCAATAAAAATTAACGCATGGTAATAACTTGTAAAAAAAGCAGAACAATTGTTCTGCTTTTTCGTAACACTTTCAGGGTCTATTCACTAATTAGATTTTGCCGTGACATTGTTTGTATTTCAAACCTGAGCCACAAGGACAAGGTGCATTTCGGCTTTCTGGTGCAACAACCTCATCACTATCAGTGAATTGTGCATCAACAATTTCATTACTGACCGTACCGCTTAAACCATCCACTTCATCATGTGCAAAGTTAAGACGCATAGATTCAGCTTGAGCCTGTTGTTGAGCTTCCATTTCAGCAAGCTCTTCAGGTGTTGGGATATGCACACGAGAAATATCAGTAACCACGTCTGACTTAATCACACCCAACATATTGACGAATAAATTGAAGGCTTCCTTCTTATATTCTTGTTCAGGGTTCTTTTGTGCATAACCACGTAAGTGAATCCCTTGACGCAAATAGTCCATCGCAGCCAAATGGTCTTTCCAATGACGGTCTAATGAACCCAACATGAAGTGACGTTCAAGTGTCGCAGCAGTATCATCCCCCATCTGTTCACGACGATTACGGTAACGTGTAACGATCTCATCAGAAATACGCTCAACCAAGGCTTCTTCATCTAGACGACGATCTTCTTCCAACCATTGATTTACAGGAAGATTAATCCCCAAATCTTCATTCAATGCATTTTCAAGCCCTTGAATATCCCATTGATCATGGATAGATTCAGGTGGAATATAGGTTTCGATTAAACCTTTCACGACTTCACGGTGCATTTCTTCAATATAATCTTGAAGTGAACTTTCCTCTAAGATTTCATCACGCTGCGAATAAATAATTTTACGTTGTTCATTATTTACATCATCGTATTTCAATAAATTTTTACGAATATCAAAGTTACGTGCTTCAACTTTGCGCTGTGCATTTTCAATAGAGCGTGACACCATTTTATGTTCAATGGCTTCATTCTCTTGTAATCCCATCGCACGCATCATTGCCACAACACGATCACCTGCGAAAATACGCATCAAATCATCTTCTAATGACAAGAAGAAACGTGAAACACCGGGGTCACCTTGACGACCAGAACGCCCACGCAACTGATTATCGATCCGACGCGATTCATGGCGCTCAGAACCAATGATGTGTAAACCACCTGAACTCAACACCATTTCGTTGTTTTGTTCCCATTCCGCTTTAAGACGAGCTTCGTCTTCAGCAGTATAGTTTTCAATTTTGGCAAGTTTTGCTTTCCAGTTACCACCAAGCAAAATATCTGTACCACGACCAGCCATATTCGTTGCAATGGTTACTGCACGTGGTGAACCTGCTTGAGCAATAATATCTGCTTCACGCTCATGTTGTTTAGCGTTCAAGACTTCATGGGTAATACCTGCATCTCGCAACTTATCAGATAAAATTTCTGATGCTTCAATGGTTGCAGTACCAATCAAGATAGGTGCAACACCTGCTTCATGAATTTTCTGAATTTCTTCAATAATTGCATTGTATTTACCATTACGATTTAAATAAATTAAATCGTTTTGGTCATTACGAATCATCGGACGATGGGTTGGAATAAGCACCACATCCAAACCATAGATTTCTTTCATTTCCGCAGCTTCAGTATCAGCAGTACCTGTCATACCTGAAAGTTTTTTGTATAAACGGAAATAGTTTTGGAATGTCGTAGTTGCCAAAGTTTGGTTTTCAGGTTGAACTTCTAAGCCCTCTTTGGCTTCAACGGCTTGATGTAAACCTTCAGACCAACGACGACCTGGCATGGTACGACCAGTATTCTCATCAACAATAATTACTTCACCATCATGTACGATGTAATGAACATTACGTTGATAAAGGAAATGTGCACGAATTGCAGCAGACACATGATGAACGAGATTTAGATTTGATGGTGAATATAAGCTTTCGCCTTCAGCCAACAAGCCCATTTTAATCAATTCATCTTCAACAGTTTCATAACCGACTTCAGTCATTTCAACTTGGCGTTGCTTTTCATCAATCCAGAAATGACCGCCATCTGCGACTTTTTCTTCTTTTTGAGCATGCAACTTCGGTGGAATACTATTGATTGCAACATAAAGCTGTGATGAGTCATCACTTTGACCCGAAATAATCAACGGTGTACGTGCTTCATCGATCAAGATCGAATCGACCTCATCGATAATCGCATAAATCAAACCACGTTGCTTTTTCTCAGCCATAGAGAAAACCATGTTATCGCGCAGATAATCGAAACCAAATTCATTATTGGTACCGTAAGTAATATCTGAACGATATGCTTCAGCTTTCTCTATCGGTGATTGCATCGAATAGATTACACCAACGCTTAAACCCAAGAACTCATAAAGCGGACGGTTTAATTCAGCATCACGTTGTGCCAAGTAATCGTTGACCGTGATGACATGAACACCTTGCTCACTAATTGCATTTAAATATACAGCCAAAGTACCCATCAGGGTTTTACCTTCACCTGTACGCATTTCTGCAATTTTTCCTTCATGCAAAGTAATACCACCAATGAGCTGCACATCATAATGACGCATACCCATGACACGTTTTGCTGCTTCACGACACACCGCAAACGCTTCTGGCATTAATTTATCTAGGCTTTCACCTTTCTTATATCTTTGTTTGAATTCTTCAGTTTTTGCAGATAAGTCTGCATCGCTGAGTGCAGATGTCGTCGGCTCGAGCGCATTAATCTTATCGACAATTTTACGCATACGTTTTAGTTCGCGCTCGTTTTTAGTACCGAAGATTCCTCCGATCAGACTTGCCAACATATAAACTCTCTAAATCTTTGTGAAATAAATTTTTCTCAGACGATATTATGGTGGTAGAAATTTGAAGTACAAGGGTTTTGCACAAATCCAATCAAAAAAATCTGACGATTAGTTCTAGCACGTATCAGCTAAGGCGCATTAATGTAGCAAATTTAACCGATATTTGCAGTGAGGTAGAGATCAATTATATGTTTTTTTTCATATGCTTCTTTTATTAATATCTATTTTCTTCATAAAGAAATACAAAAACACTATTTTTAATTATAAAAAAACTGGGTAATAGTAGTTTGGACGAGCCAAATAACAAACAACATTTTTAGATATTGAGGTTTCAAAATGACTTTACGATTAGGTGACATTGCACCAGATTTCACTCAGGAATCTAGTGAAGGTCCAATTAAGTTTTATGATTACTTGGGCGACAGTTGGGGGGTTTTATTCTCACACCCTGCCGATTATACGCCAGTATGTACCACTGAGTTGGGTTATACCGCAAAACTAAAAGATGAGTTTGAACAACGTGGGGTAAAAGCCATTGCCCTTTCAGTGGATGATGTGGAATCGCATAAAGGTTGGATCAACGACATCAATGAAACGCAAAATACCACTGTAAACTTTCCAATCATTGCAGACAAAGATCGGAAGGTGTCGACGCTGTATGATTTCATTCATCCAAATGCCAGTGAAACTCTCACCGTGCGGTCTTTAGTTATTATTGATCCCAATAAGAAAGTTCGCTTAATCATTACCTACCCTGCATCAACTGGACGTAATTTTAAAGAAATTCTACGTGTAATTGATTCATTACAACTGACTGACAATTATAAAGTTGCCACACCTGCAAATTGGCAAGATGGTGAAGATGTGGTCATTATCCCGTCGATCAAAGATGAAGCGGAGCTGAAGCAACGCTTCCCAAAAGGTTATACGGCGGTTAAGCCCTATCTTCGTCTTACTCCACAACCCAATAAATAATATACAATATTGAATTTTTTAGAATAAAGCGATTAACTTCAAAAGATCACATAGCAATTTTATGTGATCTTTTTTTACATCCTTTTGTTATAAAAAAATATTTTCAATACACTTTAAAAAACACTTCAAACAACAATAAAATCATTAAAAAATATAAAAGACACCGAAGTGCCTTTTATGATCAAAGATCAGCGAACAAATATTATGCAGGAATACGTAAAACTTGTCCTGGGAAAATATCATCCGCATTTTTTAATAAAGGGCGGTTCGCTTCAAAAATTTTATTATATTGGTTGGCATCACCATAAAATTCTTTTGAAATTTTAGACAAATTATCACCTGATTTAACCGTATAAAACTTACTTTCAGGTTCAGGTGTTGCAACTGTCATTTGGTCATCAACTTGCGCAACATGATCAATGTTCCCCACAGCAAGAATGATTTTCTCTTTATCTGCCTGAGTTTGTACTTGACCATGAATTGTCGCCAAATCAGAAGCACCGTTATAACTTACGGAAAGTCCTGTTACTGGTAAACCTAACGCTTTAATGTGTCCCAATAACTTATTGGCTATTTCTTGTGCAGATGGTTCTGATGGCGTTGCTGGTGCTGCTTGTGGCTCAGCTGGTGCTGTATTTTTCTTACCAATTCCTTTAATAAAATCAAAAAGACCCATATTTAGTACTCCATATCATTATTGAAAATTGTTTTACTGAGAATGTATTACTGTGAACTGTTATACAAATTTACGAACTCTATTTTTATAGCTAAAAAGTATCAGGATGTGCGTTGTCATTGGTGATAAAAAGGTAACGATATGTAACCAATGTTTTGATTTTAAACTTATTTAGTTGTTATTAATGGTTGAGTCATCGCCAATCAAAGATTCGCTCGAAACCCTAACTTCAGGCATAAAAAAACCACCCAAAGGTGGTCTTTTTACGTATAACAACACCGTGTTATACAATCAACACATTAACCAAGTTTTTTAGTTACATAGTCGATAGCTGATTGAACAGTTGTGATTTCGTTAGAATCTTCATCTGGAATAGTGATGTCGAAGTCATTTTCGAAAGACATAACAAGTTCTACTAGGTCTAGAGAATCAGCACCCAAATCATCCATGAAAGATGCTTCGTTTTTGATTTCTTCAGCTTTGATACCTAATTGTTCTGCAACAGCTTGTTTAATGCGTTGTTCGATATCGCTCACAGGAATTCTCCTCATTGCTTGTGGCGGCTTTTAATTGCCTGATAGTTTAATTGAATATTTACTTTTTTCAAAGTTTATACATCGCATTACGCCATGTATAAACCACCATTTACGTGTAATACTGTGCCTGTAATGTAACTGGCTTTGTCAGAAGCCAAAAAACTTACTGCATTTGCAATATCTTCTGGTTGACCAAATCGATTTAACGCAACTTGATCACTCATTTTTTTGCGAATATCTTCACTCAACTGCTCAGTCATTTCTGTTGCAATAAAACCTGGTGCAATACAGTTGACTGTAATCTGACGGCTTCCCATTTCTTTTGCGAGACTGCGACTGAAAGCTTCAATCCCTGCTTTTGCAGCAGAATAGTTGGCTTGCCCTGGATTAGCAAAATGTGCAACAACAGAACTAATATTGATAATGCGCCCAAAGCGAGCTTTGGTCATACCTTTCAATACACGTTTAGATAAGCGGAATACAGCTTTTAGATGGATATTGAGAATATCGTCCCAATCCTCTTCAGACATACGCAACAATAAATTGTCTTTGGTAATTCCAGCATTATTCACCAGTATCATCACTGAACCATATTTTTGTTCAATGTCTGATACCAATGCATCAATTGCTGCACCATCACGTACATCTAGTAATGCACCAGCACCATTTTCAGCAAAAACTGTTGAAAGTTTTTCTGCACCCGCTGCCGATGTTGCTGTACCTACAACAAAATAACCATCTTGAATTAATTGCTGAGCGATGGCAGCACCAATCCCTCGGCTCGCGCCTGTCACTAATGCGACTTTGCGTTCTTGTGTCATGCAATTTTCCCTTCAGCCACTAAGATAGCATTCAGTGCATCTTCCATACGACTTTGTGTATCGAGTGGAAATGCTTTTTCGATATTTGGTAAACGTTTTGCTAAATTCGCCAATACATTCCCTGGACCACATTCAGCAACATACTGAATGCCTTGGTCTTGAATGAATTGCATGGTTTTAGTCCACTGTACTGACTGATACAACTGTGCTGTTAACGCTAAGCGCAATTGGCTTGTATCTGTCGCGATTCCAGCATTGACATTTTGTATTACAGGAATGCTTGGTAGCTCAATGGCAGTTTGTTCCAAAGCTTCTGCAAACTGTACAGCAGCAGGTTTCATTAGAGAACAATGTGATGGTACAGATACAGGTAATGCAATTGCTTTACCGCCGTTTTCTTTCGCAACGATCATGACAGCTTCGACTAGAGTTTTGTCACCTGCGATAACAACTTGACCTTGCGCATTATAGTTTGCAGCTTCAACAGAACCACGACCTTGCACATTGGCTTGCTCGCACAATTCAAGTACTTTCGCATCATCTAGACCGAGAATGGCGGCCATTGCGCCTTGCCCCTGAGGCACAGCGCTTTGCATCAATTGACCGCGTAAATTTACCAACTTGACTGCATCTACCAAAGTCATCGACTCTGCAGCAACTAAAGCACTGTATTCGCCTAATGAATGACCTGCGAGGTATTTTGGTACAACACCACCAAGATCTAGCCATACACGCCATAAAGCAATACTTGCTGTCAATAAAACAGGTTGGGTATTTTCAGTTTGATCTAAACCTTCACCGCTTTGTGCAATGTGCCATAAATCAAAACCGATGGCATCTGATGCTTCAGTAAAGGTTTCTTGTACACCACTAAACTGTTCTGCAAGTTCAGCAAGCATACCCACTTTTTGTGAACCTTGACCTGGAAACAAAAATGCAGTTTTTGTTGCTTGAGCTGCTTGTTCGAATCGTTTGGCAGACATATAAAAAGTCCCTTATTTAATCTTGATCGTTTCCGATGGCGCAATTTTACATTAAAAAAAAATTAATTTAATTGCGAAATACAACAAAAAAACCAGTCATTCAAAACAAAAAAAGGGAGCTTTCGCTCCCATTTTTTACTAAGCTTGCGCTTAATACTTACCAATTATTCAGCATCAGCTGCTTTAGCGAATAATTGACGACCACGGTAGAAACCATCTTTAGTCACATGGTGACGACGGTGAGTTTCACCAGTAGTTTGGTCTACAGTTAGTGCATTCTCGGTTAAAGCGTCATGTGAACGGCGCATGTCACGGCGAGAGCGACTTTTACGGTTTTGCTGAACGGCCATGATGGCTCCTTACAAATCGAAAAAATGGATCAGAACAAATTCGGTTGTCTTAACTTAACAGTATAACACAAAATTTAGTTAAGTTTACCCTTCAAACCTGCCAAAACTTCAAACGGATTATCCCGTTTTTCTTCAACAGTGTCCTGAACGGCTGGTTGGTGCTTATGTTCACAAGCATCATGCTTAGGAGACAGAGGCATCAACAATAACAATTCATCTTCTAAAAGTGCAAGTAAATCAACAGTTGCAGGAGTATTGGTTAAATAATCCCCTTTAATTGTTGCTTCACTTTCACCTAGTACGATGAAATCAGCATCCTCATCCAAGCGCTCTATCAGTGACTCATCATCTATTAAAGCTAAATGGAAATCAGAAACTAGTGTAATTTCAACAGAATCCAGACAACGCTGACATTCCATTGGAACTTTAGTATCTACATGACCATCTAGCCAAACAATACGATGATACGCATCCATTGATAGCTTACAGTCTATATTGATCAATTGATCATCAATTGATCCAACAGCTTCACGGGAAATACGAACAAAGCGAGACAATGGCAGGGTACCTGACCATGTAAAGCCTTGTTCAGCCCATTTAAACGGCTCTATCTGTGCCGGAAAGGTATTTGCTGACATAATTAAGGCGGCAATTCTACAAATTCATAGGTACTCTGTCAAAGATTAAGATACAATTTTGTACTTATTTAGACAGATCTCTTGAGTAATACAAGCCATGCATCAGTTGCAGCCGCAACCTGAAGTCACTACTTCATTACAATTCAATACGCATTCAACTTCTGAAAACATATTGCAAGCCGCCGATGTGCAACGCTTATCATGGGCTAACTTACAAACAGAAGTACAACACGTTGATTGGCTTATCTTACACTTTAATCACTGGTTTTCCCACCTAAATGTGACGCTTGTTCGTGGTGATTTTGAACCAGAGTATTTCCCTGCTAGCGAACACAGCCCTGCCCGTATTCAGTTTGCACATGGTTTTTTCAACAGTGCTCTGCATGAAATCAGTCATTGGAGCATTGCCGGAGAACAACGCCGTTTATTGCCTGATCTCGGTTACTGGTATGCACCCGATGGTCGTACAGCTGAACAACAAGCCTTATTTGAGCAAGTTGAAATCAAGCCTCAAGCCATTGAATGGTTATTTTCCAAAGCATTTGGACGAAAATTTCGAGTTTCGCTGGATAATCTGACTGGTGAAGGTGGTGACGGCTCGACATTTAAAGACAATGTCTATGTACAAGTTCAGGAATTTTTTTCGGGTAAAGCCAAACTTCCACGCGATGCAAAACATTTAATTCAGTGTATTTGTCTATGTACTCGAGGTGGCAAAACATTACAAAGCACTGAATTTAATCGTAACGATCTTGATTAAACCCGTAATTTTTTTAAAACATTGATTGCAACGATTTACTTTCCCAAGTAATAATTGAATTAACAATAAATCAGGAGAATAAATATGCTGCATTTAAGAGTACATCCTGACAATCCTCAACCACGTTTAATCAGCCAAGCAGTCGAAAGAATTCGAGCAGGTGATGTTGTGGTTTACCCAACTGATGCCGCTTATGCAATCGGCTGTCAAATTGGAAATAAAAGTGCAATGGAGCGTATTGCTCAGATCCGCGGTCTAGGGGCAAAGCATCAGTACGCGATTATCTGTGCAGATTTATCTGATATTGCAACCTATGCCAAAGTAGACAATGCAATGTATCGTCTACTTAAAGCCAATACCCCAGCCGTAACCACATATATTTTACCCGCAACCAGTGAAGTTCCACGACGCTTGATGCATCCCAAGAAAAAAACTATCGGCTTACGTGTTCCAAGTAATCCCGTCTGTCAGATACTATTAAAAGAGTTGGGAGAACCCTTACTGACCAGTACTTTGATTTTACCTGGTCAAGATGCACCAATGGATGATCCCTACGATATTGAACAATTACTGGAAAAACGTATTGATGTGTTTATTGACAGTGGTTTAGGTACCTTAACCACCACTAGTATCGTTGATTTATCAGGAGCGAACCCTGAAATTATTCGTCGTGGTGTAGGCGATGTAAGCGCTTTTGAGTAAGCTCCAAACTGCATTTAATCGCTGATACGTGATTAAAGAATCAAGGCTTGATAGAAGTAAGATGCGATGGATTTATTCACCACGTTATTAAATATTAATAACGTACAAAATGATCAAATTTTATTTGTTGAAAAGCCTTGGACACCTGAATCACAAGTTACTGTGTTACATGTCTCTTTCGCTAAAAAATCCCTTAGCAAAAAAATTTCAGTTCTATCTAGTAGTCAAAGAACTAAAACACTTAGTCTTGCAGTTTGAAACTCGAAATGTTTGTTTAATAGAGCTGTGCTATTTAATTATCGAACATGTCCTTGAAAAAAATAAAATTATTCAACATCTTTAAAACTTAGATTAAATATGAAAAAAATTCTTTATGTCTTGGTCATTATTCTTGGATTACTTATCAGTTATCCCTTTATTAAATCACCTAATGTTCGTATTTATCATGAAGAGCATGAAATCATTTTAGAAAACATTTTCTTAGGTGAGTATTATTGAGGTTTCAATAAACTAAAAATTCAATCTATACAAAATCATACCCTTATTTGTGAAATTGAACACCCTCACATTCTTTACCCTGCAGATCGGCAAAAGATTAATACTCATCAAGTAAGCATTCATCAAGCAAATAATAAGCAACAGATCAGACTCAAAAAAGGGATCAATGATGAACTGAGTATTTGGGGAAGCGCATTTCAACACCCCACAGTAAAACCGTGCCTATTAAAAAATGAAACTTATATTGTTTCAATCTGGGGAAACAACGGCTCTGGTTTTTCAACACGTAAACGCTTAAAAATCTTCATTCCATGAGCTGTGATTTGAGCTCTATTAAACACAACAATTGTATTTTTAGATTGGTATTTTTCTCAATTCAGTTTATAAACAAAGCACAATCCTAAAAACAAATGCTTAATTATGATTTATAAGGTACATCATTTACATTGTGGAACCATGTGTCCGATGTGTGCACCACTATACGGACAAAAAGGTTTGTATGGAAAAATGGTGTGTCATTGCCTATTGATTGAAACAGACAAGGGGCTTGTTTTGGTCGATACCGGTTTTGGGATGCAAGACTACCTTCACCCACAAACACGTTTAGGTAAAGCTTTTACTAAAATAAGTGGCATACAAGCTGATTTCAATCTCACAGCCATTTCTCAAATTCAACAATTGGGTTTTAAACCATCCGATGTTCAACATATTTTGGTCAGCCATTTAGACTTAGATCATGCAGGTGGTATTTCAGACTTTCCCAATGCCACGGTTCACATCTTATCCAGTGAGTTTAATGCTGCACAAAAACTTTCAGTCATGAATAAATTGCGCTATCGACCACAACAATTTAAAAATCATCGCTACTGGAATTTTCTTGAACCTATAAATGGCGAAGCATGGTTTAACTTCCAAAAAGTTCAAGGTTTTAATATTTTCAATGATGAAATTTTATTAATTCCTTTAGTCGGTCATACTGTAGGACATTGCGGTATAGCGATCAAACAACAAGAGAGATGGTTATTGTTCTGTGGCGATGCTTATTTTAATCATCTAGAACTCAACCCTAAGAATAAATTACGCGCGCTCGACAAAATTGAATATCTCCTAGCAGAAGATAATACATTGCGCTTAAAAACATTATCACAACTGCAACAGCTTGCACAGAATAAAGCAAAAATTGAAATTATCTGTGCCCACGATCCTGTTGAACTAGACCGATATTTAAAACATGCTTAAATCTCAATTATTACGTTATACCACTATCTTCGCACTCAGCGTACAGCTTTCAGCATGTATGACAACAGCTGCACTTCCAGATCATGAGCGCCCAAAACAATGGGGAACTATTGTTGCTCCACAGTATAATTTTTATCGAATCAGTGACACCGTTTTTCGTAGTGAACAACCCAGTGCTGAACTTATTCCTGAGTTAAAAACCAATCATATTGATGTCGTTATTAATTTAAGAAGTCGCAATAAAGATAAAACCGTCTTTTCAAAACAAAACTTTCAATTGGTTCATATCCCGATCAATACTTGGGCAATTGATCGTCATGATCTACTCAATGTCATGAAAACAATTCAAATCGCAAAAGCCCAAAACCAGAAGGTTTTAATCCATTGCTATCATGGTTCTGATCGTACTGGGGCAAGTGTTGCAATGTACCGAATTATTTTTGAGAACTGGTCTGTGAAGGATGCTTTAAATGAAATGAAGCATGGCGGTTATGGCTTCCATCCAATCTGGGGCAATATTGAAAAACTTTTTACCCCTGAAAATATAAAATGGATCCGTGAGCAACTCGCGAATCCATCTTTAACCACAAAGACCTAATTCATAGCGTTTAACGTCGGTCTAGAGGTACCCACTCGATTACCCAAGCCGACTTCATGCCTAGACTCGCATCAGAATTGATCTTCTTACGTGCTGAATCAGCAGTCTCTCGATCTTTCGATGGTCCAACCATAATACGAATACCTTTTGAGGTTGGACTCTTAGTCACTTTGTAGCCCTTGGCACGTAGTTTAGCAGCGACAGCATCTGCATTGGCTTCATTGGCGGCAAGCGCAACTTGTACCATCCATTGCTTATCACCATTTTCAAGCAAATCACGTGCTTTTTCAGCTTCCGCTTTTTTCTTTGCTTCTTCTTGTGCTCTATGTTTTTTATCCGCTTCTACTTTCTTGTCTTCCGCTTGCTTTTTCTCAGCAGCAGCTTTCTTTTCAGCATCTAGCTTACGTTTTTCATCTGCTTTTTGTTGTTCTTCTAATTTACGTTTCTTGTCTTCAGCGGCTTTTTTATCTGCTTCTGCGGTAGCTTGACGCTTCTGCTCAGCTAACTTTTTTTCAGCATCGGCTTTTTGCTTTAATTGAGCATTTTGCTGTTCAAGTTTTTTCTGCTCTGCTGCTTTCTGTTGCGCTTTGGCTTTTTCATCCTGTACCAGCTCAGGAGGAATATCAGCCCCTTCCTGTGCTGCCGCAGCAGCTGCACCACGTCTTGCATTTGCAGCGGCATACTCTTCAGCTGCTTTACGTGCAGCATCTGCTTCTGCCTGTTGTTGCGTACGTAAAAAATCAGCTGCTTTTGCTTCTTGTTCAGCAACCGCTTTTTCACGGGCACGCTTCTGCTCTTCTAACAGACGTTTTTCAGTCGCAACGTCGACAGTCAACGGCTGCAATTGTACAGGCTCACCTGCAGGTGTCGCTTTATTTTGCTGAGCTTGGCTTGTCGGCTGTGTCTCTACTTGGCTTTGGTGGATTTCTTCTTTACCTTTTAGAAGCAATGCCGCCAATAGAACACCACCACTTAATAAAACAACACCACCCATCCAGCGTTGTTTGTTATTCATTGACATTCGTCTAAATACTCCCAGACCGCTTCTAAGGTATGGAATGAACCACACACCAAAATCAGCTGATTATTATTGGTTTCTGCAAGCGCTGATTGAAATGCTGCTTGTACACAATCAAACTGTTCAACTGTCTCATACTGTAAAGCAGTTTGTAATTGTTCCAATGATGCCGCACGAGGCACAGTTAATGGTGCAATTTTCCACTTTAATACAGTATTTTTCAACAACTTGACCACAGAATCTACATCTTTGTCGGACAACATTGAAAAAACAGAGACAACTTCTGTGTACTGTTTATTGTATTCTAGGAATTTTCGCAATTGCTTTAACAAAAATTCTACACCATGCGGATTGTGTCCCGCATCAAAAATTACTGTTTTATCGTGTATTTTTCTAATCTCAAAGCGCCCTGACAATTGTGCGTTCAGGATACCTTGCGAAATCGCCTGTTGTGAAACTGTTAAACCACTCACCAAAATTGCAGCGACAGCCGCAGAAATATTTTCCAGTGCCAAGTGTCCCAAAGGAAGTTTTAAAGTCGTTCCTGAGCTTGCAAAATTCCAAGATTGGCCATCTTCTGAGTTATCATAAAAATAATCGTGGTTTAACGCATATAGCGTAGCATTGGTTTCTTGTACTTTATGTTGTATAGCTTGTGGTATGTCTTGTGCACCCGCAAAAATAACGGGGATATTTGCCCGAATAATGCCCGCTTTTTCAAAAGCAATTTTTTCAATCGTATCGCCAAGCCAATCGGTATGGTCTAAGCCAATATTGGTAATCACAGCCACATCTGGATCAATCACATTGACCACATCCAGACGACCACCAAGACCAACTTCAAGTACCCAAACATCACATTGTTTTTGTTTAAAAATAACAAATGCAGCCAAAGTTGTGGCTTCAAAAAAAGATAAAGATAAATCACAAATACGGCGGGCTTGATCAACCGCAACAAAAGCATCAATCAAAGTTTGATCATCAACTTCTTGTCCAGCCAGTTTAACCCGCTCATTAAAACGATAAATATGTGGAGACTGGTATAAACCAACATTCAATCCTTGGGCATTGAGAATCGCAGCGAGTGTAGTTGTGGTTGAACCTTTGCCATTTGTTCCCGCAACAGTAATCACTTTGGCTTTGGGGTTAATCACTCCAAGTTGTTCTGCCACAGGAATCACGCGCTCTAAGCCTAAATCAATCCCTGTAACGTGAACATGGCTCCAATAATTGAGCCATGTTTTTAAATCATCAGTATTTAAAGGTGCTGTTTGGTTGTTCAAGGCAAATTCATCAGTTTCGCTACAATACGATATACAGTATCACGTAATGCGTGACGATGAACAATTTGATCGATTACACCATGATCAAGCAAAAATTCCGCACGTTGGAATGGTTCTTCCAGCTTCTCACGTACAGTTTGTTCAATCACACGTTTACCTGCAAAGCCAATCATCGCTTTAGGTTCAGCAATATGTACATCACCTAACATTGCCAATGATGCTGTTACACCACCATACACAGGATGGGTTAATACCACGATATAAGGAAGATGCGCATCTTTCATTTTTTGAATCGCCGCAGAGGTACGCGCCATTTGCATCAAAGACAACATGCCTTCCTGCATACGAGCACCACCTGAAGCAGCAAAACAAATCAGTGGTTGCTTGTCTTTAATCGCTTTTTCAGCAGCTTGTACAAAACGGTCACCGACCACAGTACCCATTGATCCAGCCATAAAGTCGAATTCAAATGCGCATGCAACCATTGCAATATTTTTAACTTGACCTTGCATCACCACAAGGGCTTCAGTTTCACCTGTTTTTTCCTGCGCTTCTTTAATACGCTCTGGATAAGGCTTGCTGTCTACAAAATGCAGAGGATCTTTTGCAGCAAATTCTTGACCAAGTTCAGTGGTCACATTATCAAAAAACCAATTTAAACGATCACGTGCTTTCATTTTCAAATGTTCATCGCATGATGGACAAACATAAGCATTGAAAGACATTGCAGTACGAGTCACGAGTGCATGACATTCAGGGCACTCAATGGTTGGTTCTGTAAACGTCGCTTTGAGTGTTTGTTGTTGGTCAGGCATATGAATGCCTGGAACTGTACGATCTGTCCACGGCGTTGTTGCGCTGAGGATTTTCCCTGATTTCACTTCTTGATTCATACTAACTCATCGAGCGCGGCTCGAAGCTCCTTGACTTTATTCACTGCTGCTTCAACAGCTTGTTCTGGTGCAAGATTTGCAAATGGTTTGACAAAAGCACTTCCGACAATCACTGCATCAGCAACTTGACCTACTGCTTTTGCAGAAGCGGCATCACTAATCCCAAAACCTACCCCAACTGGAATATCGGTAAAGGTTTTGATTTTTTCAATACGTGCTGCAACTTCCGTTGTATCCAATGTTGCTGCACCCGTTACGCCTTTTAAAGACACATAGTAAATAAAGCCACTTGCTTGTTTTACTACATGCTGAATACGTTCATCGGTAGAGGTTGGTGCAAGCAAAAAGATTTGATCCATATTGTACTTTTGCAATACTTCATCTAAATCTTGTGCTTCTTCAGGTGGTAAATCCACAAGAAGTACCCCATCAACACCACAGTCATTCGCATAAGCCACAAACTTTTCATAACCAATCACTTCAACAGGGTTTAAGTACCCCATTAAAACAACCGGCGTTGTCGTGTCTTTTTGGCGAAATTCTTTAACCATATTCAAGGCATCAAAGGTATTTGTACCCGCAGCTAAAGCGCGCTCTGCTGCAAGTGCAATCACTGGACCATCTGCCATAGGATCGGAAAATGGCAATCCAAGTTCAACTACGTCTACGCCTGCTGCAACCATTTGATGTAACAATGGTACGGTTACATGTGGTTGAGGATCACCCGCCATAACATAAGAAACCAAAGCCTTACGCTGTTGAGATTTAAGCTGTGCAAAACGAGTGGCTAAACGTGACATAGGATTGTACATTCCTTGAATTGTTCAAACTTGAGGAGTTTTTAGATCATTAAACGCCAGTAAACAAACTCAAAATAGATTTATTTACGGTTTAATCATCCAAATGTATAAATACAAGACACTGCATTGTAACGCTATTTTTTACTCAAAGGATAGAGTCACATAGTCGCTCTCGCATATCTTGTTTTATATCACAAATAATAAAACAACCCATGGATACATTTAGCGCTATTTTCAAGTTGAGGACAATGATCAAAGCTACCTATTTTCAAGCTTGTGAAAAAATATCAATATAAGTAAAAAATAAAGTTAAATCATAATCCTATAACTAAAAACCTTATCACCCACATTACTTAATTATTTTTCAGAAATTGCAAAAGCTGTTTATACTAGTCAGGATTCTGATTTTTTATCTCCTCTTATGACCACACATTCTCAGGCTAAAGTGCAAGCCAGCGTGCTTGCGCTCTTGCCGCTTATTGTTTTTTTAGCCATTTTTTTAGGCAGTGGTATTTATCACACGATCATTGGTACTGAATTTGCTTTTTATCAAGTGAAAGCCCCTATTGCTGCTCTTCCTGCAATTATTTTAGCCATCCTGCTGTATAGAGGGAAAATCAATGCCGCTATAGAAACATTTTTGCATGGTGCAAGCCATCCCAATTTAATTTTGATGTTTATGGTCTTTATGCTTGCAGGGGCCTTTGCCAGCGTAACCAGTGCAATCGGTAGTGTGGACTCCACTGTTCAATTTGGTTTATCAATTATTCCATCTGAATTTGTCCTTCCGATGCTTTTCATCATTTCAGCATTTATTGCCACAGCAATGGGAACATCGATGGGAACCATTGCAGCATGTGCACCAATTGCTTTTGGTTTTTCTCAAGCAACGGATATTCAACCTATTTATGCAATTGGTGCTGTGGTCAGTGGGGCAATGTTTGGTGATAATTTATCCATGATTTCAGACACCACCATTGCAGCTACTCGAAGCCTAAATGTAGAACTGCGTGATAAATTTCGGGTAAATATCTGGATTGCACTTCCTGCTGCGATCATCACCATATTAATTTATATTTTGACCAGCCATCATGCACAAACTATTGAATATAAAAGTTATAACCTATGGCTTATTTTGCCTTATGTAATCGTATTCTTTTTAGCATTTACACGTTTGCATGTGCTTGCAGTACTGACCATTGGAATAGTACTTTCTGGTTGTCTTGGCATCATTGAAAATCCTGAATTTACCCTGCTTAAATACAATACCGCTATTTATGATGGTTTTGTTGGTATGTTTGAAGTTGCCTTACTTTCTATGTTCTTAGGTGGTTTATCTGCCATTATGCAAAAAGAAGGGGGGTTAGAATGGTTAATTCAACATATTTATGCCTTAACCCGCCGATTTAAAATCGGTCAGCAACATGCGGGAGAAATTGGAATTAGCTTTCTTGTGGTTTTCTCAAATGTGTTTGTTGCAAATAATACGGTTGCCATCATCTTATCTGGAGACATGGCAAGAGAAGTTGCCAAAGAATATGCTGTTGATCCCAAACGTGCAGCCGCATTTATGGATATTTTCTCTTGTGTGGTTCAGGGTTTGATTCCATACGGCGCTCAACTTTTACTTGCATGCTCAATTGCCAAACTGTCCCCTGTTGAACTAATTGGTTCAATTTATTATTGTTGGGTATTGGCGATATTTGCAGTATTGGCAATCGTATTTAGATTTCCTAAGTTAAAAAGAACTTGAAACCATGTTAAATCAGGGTTTTAAAAACCAATTCAACAATCAGATCAACCAGCGCTTTGTGCATAAATTAAAAAAATACAATCATACTAAGCACTTTGATCGCAGTAACGCGATCTAAGGTGCTTGACTTTTGAAGCTAACTTTATTTGCACTGGTTTTTTATGTTGACTTCAACTTTTGTTTTTTCTCTAATAAGGTTTGCCCACTAAAAGCCTTATATGCTCTGGTTAAAGCAGACTGATCTGAATAACCTAAATGCATTGCAATTTCACTGAATGGCATTTGGCTTTCCAATAAAAATTCACAACGTTTCATTCGCTCAATTTCTACAATTTTCTTAAACGATGTCTGTAAGTCACTTAACTGTCGTTGTAAAGTCCGTGTAGATATATGAAGTTCTTGAGTGAGTTCTTCTATTTTTGGTGCTTGTTGTTTTAATTTTAAATATTCCGCCACAATCAAATGTAAGCGTTGAGCAATGGTTTCATAACGAGGTTTAGACGCAATGGCCTCCTCTGCCTGCTTGACCAACAACTGCATTAAGGATGGATCTGCCTGTTGGATTTTTAAATTTAAACCTGCTGAGGCTAAGACAAAACTGTATTGCGGTTGATGGAAAGAGACTTCACAGTCGTAGAACTTTTGATAATGATACATTGCCATTTGTGGTGCATGAGCAAAACGCACCGCATGTAATGGAAATTGATTTGGCGGTACAATTTTACGTGCGAGATGCATCATTAACGCATTGGTAAATTCATTTATAAGAATGTATTTTTCATGATGAAAGGGCCAAATTAAATGTACATATTCCCCCTTGAGCCGCATTTGCATTGGAATAACTTCATCACCATCAATCACCAAACGGCTAAAACGCATAATATTTTGTAACGCTTCTGCGACAGTTGTACTTCGCGATGCCATATAGCCCAAAACCCCAAAATGTTCAGGTCGAACATATTCTGCCATTTCAAAAACAATCTGAGGACAATCTAGCACTTGTTTGGTTTTTTCAATCAGTTGATGAAAGAAGAAATAGGAAGATTGTGTATCAATCGGCTGCGATAGAATTTCAATTAAATGTTTTTTTTCATCCGCTTGTAAGAAATCAAGGGTCGCAAGATCAATCCCTTGTTCAGACAAATACATCTGCCAGAGATGAAAATAACCATTAGGGATCTGTAATTCATGCATAGTCTTGCACTCTTTTATGATCATTAAAGTAAAAAACTGACATTCCAAATTTTCATTTTGTCGTAAAATGTATAAAAAATGGCAATATCTGTCAAAACAAACTTGCAAATTCCCGACATACTGAATTCATCAACAGCAATGCAAGTAAAATAAAATGAATGCATTAGTTAAATATCAGGTCGATCCTGTGGTTCGAACCAAGCTCAACTTTAAACTTGAAGAAGTACCGCGCTTCTGGTTTGGAGGAGATCCATTCCGCACGCGACTATTTGACGCACTAAGTCTTACCTTCCCAGATGGTGAGCGCTATTTCATTGAAAGTGTCCGTCTATTTCGTGACAAAATCACCGATCCAGATTTACAACAACGTGTTGCGGATTTTATTCGTCAAGAAGCACAACATGGCATTGCCCATGACAAAATGAATCAAGTCATGAAAGATCAAGGCATGCCTGTTGATCAATTTATCCAGTTTTTAAGTAAAATTTTTAAATTTGAACTGACTCAGCGCTCGCCTCAATACAATATTGCTATGACAGCAGCAGCAGAACACTTAACTGCTTTGATGGCAGAAACATTTTATCGCCATAAAGTAACGCTATCTGAAGCACATCCTTATGTACGAGCGTTACTGGCATGGCATTCTATTGAAGAAATGGAACATCGTGATGTGGCTTTTGATGTCATGAAACAGGTTGGAGAGGTGCCAGATAACTTACGTCGATTTGCTTTAGCCTTTACCACAATAATGATGTTCAACTTTACCCTATACCGTGCCAATATCATGCTTAAACATGATGGATTCAGCCTTATAGAACGTTTAAAAATGGCAACACAAGGATTACCTTGGTTCTTCGGTAAAAAAGGGATTTTATCTGCAATGAAAGGTGAATATTTGGACTGGTTTAAAAAAGATTTTCATCCTAGTCAACACCCTGTAATTCGACAATATCAAGTTTGGGTCGATACGATGGCTGAAACCAATGATCCTATTCAAGCAGGTGAAGCATTTTGGCAGGCTGGATTATAGCCGTCTTGATATAAACTGATCAGTTCTGTCTTGAATAAGGCTTTGAACTGAATAATGCGAGAAATAAAACAATGAATGCATATGTAAAACACCAAGTTGATCCTGTGGTTCGCAGCAATTTAGATTTTAGATTGAATGAAGTTCCACGCTTTTGGTTTGATAATGACCCTTTTCGTACCCGTATGTTTGATGCCCTGAGTTTGACCTTTCCTGTAGGGGAAAGATATTTCATTCAAAGTGTTCGGGCACTGCGTGACAAAATTACCGATCCAAATTTACAGCAACGTGTCACAGATTTTATTCGACAGGAAGCACAGCATGGTATTGCACATGACAAAATGAATGAAGAAATGCTGCACCAAGGCATGCCTGTTGACCAGTTTGTAAAATTTATGAGTGCGCATTTCGAACATATACTCAAACATCGTTCCAAACAGTACAACATTGCTATGACTGCCGCAGCAGAGCATCTCACAGCGTTAATGGCAGAAACTTTTTATAGTAAAAGGGAAACTTTAGCCGATGTTCATCCTTTTGTGCGGGCCCTATTTGCTTGGCATGCAATTGAAGAAATGGAACATCGAGATGTTGCTTTTGATGTCATGAAAGAGGTTGGAGAAGTCCCTGAAAACTTACGTAAATTTGCGCTTGCCTTTGTCACTTTACAAATGTTTGGATTTACCTTCTACCGTGCCAATGTCATGCTCAAATATGATGGATTTAGTCGTTTCCAACGCGCTAAATTTGCTATCAAAGGCATTCCATGGTTTTTTGGGAAACAAGGTAAATTATCTGCAATGCGTGAACAATATCTAGACTGGTTTAAGCCTAATTTTCATCCTAGCCAACATCCTGTGATACGACAATATCAGGTTTGGATAGATGTGTTGGCTGAAACCAATGATCCTATTCAAGCCGGTGAAGCTTTTTGGAAAGCAGCTTTATAAAATTAAAAACCTTAGAGTCGGAACAGCTTTACCATTTAGCATAATGCTGTTCCAACAAACCATAGACTTGATTTAATTGAATACACTCACCAATTTCAGATTCTACAGTTCCACTAATATGTGATTGCCATTGACTAAACTGGCTTCCTACCAAACGTAAATTTAGATTTTCAAACCTACGCCAGCCTGTTTCCACTGTCAGATTTAATTTATGATCTAAAGAACGAATTGACCACACATTTACATCTAACTTTTCAAAAAGCACATCTGCAACTGGGTATAGAATACCATTGACCCAAAGACAATTTTCATTGCCAAAACTCTCATTCACCCCTGAAGCTAGATTTAACCCTATACGATTTCCTTGCGTATCCCAAAAGTTACACGATAGCCAAAACCACGCTGTTTCTGGTCTTAAAAACCCACAAGTATCATCTAGAGATGCCAATGTTTTTTCATTAAAATCTATACGCACTTTATTTTTATTGATAAAGAAACCTTCTACAGCCAATGTTGTTTTTTTTTGCGTATAGGTCCAACCATTAATGCCGTTGGGGCTACATAAGCTTAAAGGTTCTGTTCCTGCACAGAAAATGCGGGCTTTTAACTGCTCTTCTCCACTTCTTGTCGCTCGAATATAACGCACACCATTCGCATGTTGCATTTCAAATTCAAAAGGTGACTTATTAAAGTGGCTTTGGCTGTATAAAGGTTGTTCATCTAAAGCTGTGCCACGCCCTAAGATTGTATTGGCATTCCATTCAAAAACGTCATTATTAGAATGGTCATATATATAAATAAAACCATGCCCAGCCCAACCAATATCTGCAATTGCGATACCAATTGAATAATGTTCATGCTGGATACCACAAAATTTAAATTTTTTATATTTTAAATGTTTACGCCAACCAGTTAATACTTTGCCATACGGTGTTTTGTAGATGTATTGATTGACATTAATCTTACTTGGAATATCTTTAAAACGCCCATAACGGGGTTGACCATTGCTTTGTATTAAATCCATGTGAATTCCCAATCCTTTTATAAGGGAAATATTAGACTTTAGTCGGTTCTTTGATTATTGCTATTTTTTTGAATATAGCAACACTATCTCACACCCAATCAATCCATTTTTATCATGATTAAACCTATCGACCATTTGGTTGATATGTTTAATATTACTTTGTAGCCCGCCACAGTTTTGTCTGAGGCTTGATATCTGAAATTTACAAGTAGATTAATACCAAACACCTAAGGGAATAAAAGGGAATAAAAACGATCAGGTATCACCCACCAACTCTTCACGCATCATGTAAACGACAAGAAAGGACTGATATTCTAGGCACTATAAATGCTATTGAAGAGATAAGATACAATAACGATAGTTTCTTAAAAATGATTGAATAGATAATCACTACAATGATAAGCGCACCCAACTGTATCCACATCAAGAACTTTTATTCATTATGGCGAGCGAGTTCAGAAAAGTTGATGTAGTTACTTAGATATTTTTAAACCAATCGATTGAATTATATTAATTTTTAGTTCTATTGTGTAATATTGATTTTCTCCGTTTATGTTATATATGTTAATAGAGTTTTTGCACTCAAGCTGTAGTCAATCTTAACGGGTTCTGCATATTTTTCTCACACATTTATTTAATTAAAAGTTAAATCTAGTCAAAAAAAGAGGCGCTTGGCCTCTTTTTTAAATCATTGTCTAACCTAGAATTGACTCTTCATCTACAACTTTTAAAGCAATATATAAAATCAGATAATCTTTCCATGTGGAATTTGATCAATTAACTTTTGTGGTGCTTTAAAACGCTCGCCATATTTTGCTTCAAGCGTGTTCGCTCGAACTAAAGCTTTCTCTAAACCATATTGATTCAAAAATTGAATCGCACCTCCTGTCCATGGTGCAAAACCAATACCAAAAATTGAACCAATATTGGCATCAATCACAGATTCCAATACATTCTCTTCATAGCAACGTAAAGTATCTAAAGCCTGAACAAATAAGAAACGGTCAATCATTTCTTGTTCTGAAATATCAACATCTTTCTTCCAGTGACTTAAACCATCCCACAGATGCTTTTTGCCACCTTCTGGATACTCGTAAAATCCTGCTCCTGCAGCCTTTCCTTTACGTTCAAATGTATGAATCATGGTTTCAATGACATCATCTGCGCCTGAAAGTGGTAAGTCTTTACCTTCTGCTTGAAGTGCTTTACGAGTTTCTTTAGCAACATGTTCAGAAAGTGTGAGTGCCACTTCATCTTGAATTGCCAATGGACCAACTGGCATTCCTGCTTTAAGTGCAGCCATCTCAATACGCGCAGGATGCACACCCTCATGCAGCAAGCGTAAACCTTCTTGCACAAATGTACCAAACACACGGCTGGTAAAAAATCCACGACTATCATTGACTACAATAGGTGTTTTACCAATTTGTTGCACATAATCATAGGCTTTTGCCAAAGTTTCAGCAGAGGTATTTTTACCTTTGATGATTTCGACCAGTTGCATTTTATCGACAGGGCTAAAGAAATGTAGACCAATAAAATGCGTATCGTCTTTAGAAGCTTTAGCTAAACCTGTGATCGGTAATGTTGATGTATTGGAAGCCATAACACCATCATCTGCAAGAAATTGTTCCGCTTCTTGCGTCACTTTGGCTTTTAATTCTTGGTTTTCAAAAACCGCTTCAATAATCAGATCGCAGCCTTTTAAATCCTCTGCGGATGCAGTTGCTGTAATTAAACTTAAAACTTGATCACGTTTTTCAGCGGTCATACGACCTTGTGAAACACGTTTATCTAATAGTTTTTGGCTATATGCTTTACCCTTTTCAGCATTTTCAGTAGATACATCTTTTAGAACGACTTGAATACCTTTGATTGCTGTCGAATACGCAATACCAGCCCCCATCATGCCAGCACCAAGAACACCGACTTTGGTCGCTTGCCACTTGGCAATATTTTTAGGTCGGCTTACACCTGCTTTGATTGCATTCAAGCCGTGCCAGAATGTTCCAATCATATTCTTTGCAACTTGCCCTGTTGCAAGGTAAGTAAAGTAGCGCCCCTCTATACGGAAAGCTGTATCTACATCAACTTGAGCCCCTTCAACGGCAGCAGCCATGATCGCTTCAGGCGCCGGATAACAGCCCTTGGTTTTATCACGTAGCATTGCAGGAGCAATTGCGAGAACTTGAGCAACTGCAGGGGTTTTTGGGTCTCCACCCGGAATTTTATAACCTTTTACATCATAAGGTTGTTGTGATTTTGGATTGGCTTTGATCCAAGCAATCGCTTTATTCATCATGTCTTGCTCATTATCTGCAAGCTCATTGACTAAGCCTAGAGACTTGGCTTTATCTACTCCAAATTGCTTACCTTCCATGAGGAATGGGAATGCATTTTGCAAACCAAGCAAACGCACCATACGCACGACACCACCGCCGCCAGGAAGTAAGCCCAGTGTTACTTCAGGTAGACCTAATTTGGTTTTAGGATCATTTAAAGCAATACGATAATGACAACTTAAAGCAATTTCCCATCCACCACCTAATGCTGTTCCGTTAATTGCCGCAACCACAGGAACACCTAAAGTATCAATTGTACGAAGATCACCTTTTAGCTTTGCAGTCATATCAAAGAATTCAGTGGCATGTTCTGGCGTGGCCTCGATCAGCTCATCCAGATCACCGCCCGCAAAAAAAGTTTTTTTCGCAGAGCGATAAATCACACCTGTTAGGTCTGTTTCAGATTTAAGTTTAGAAACAATATTTTCTAAAGCCACACGAAAATCAGCATTCATGGTATTTGCAGACTGGTTGGGAGAGTCCATCGTTAAAATAACAATACCATCCGCATTTTTTTCATATTGAATTGCACTCATTATTATTCTCCTTATACCAACTCAATAATGGTCGCAATACCCATGCCACCACCTACACATAATGTTGCTAGACCACGTTTTTTACCTTGACGTTCTAATTCATCGAGTAACGTACCGAGAATCATTGCACCTGTTGCACCCAACGGATGCCCCATTGCAATTGCCCCCCCATTCACATTGACTTTTTCAGCTGGGACTTTAAGTTCAGTCATAAAGCGCATCACTACAGATGCAAATGCTTCATTCACTTCAAAGAGATCAATATCATCTATGCTAAGACCTGCTTTTGCCAACGCCTTACGCGCAGCAGGTGCAGGGCCTGTTAGCATGATGGTTGGATCTGTTCCAACCAATGCCGTTGCCAACACTTTTGCACGTGGCTTTAAACCTTGCTCTTTGACTGCTTTTTCAGAAGCAATCAGCACCACTGCTGCACCATCTACGATACCCGATGAGTTTCCAGCATGATGTACATGGTTAATTTTTTGCGCTTCTGGATATTGTTGTAATGCAATCGCATCAAAGCCCATTCCACCCATCATTTCAAAACTTGGATTAAGTTTTGCCAAGCCTTCAGCAGTTGTAGTTGGTTTAATGAATTCATCTTTGTCAAGAATCGTAACACCAGCTTTATCTTTAACAGCAACCACTGACTGATCAAAGCGACCCGCAGCCTGTGCAGCAGCAGCTTTACGTTGGGAGTTGGCAGCAAACTCATCCACATCTGTACGACTATAACCATCTAGCGTGGCAATTAAGTCCGCTCCAATCCCTTGAGGAACAAAATGTGATTTTAAATTTGTTTCAGGGTCTAACGCCCAAGGTCCACCATCAGAACCCATTGGAATACGTGACATAGACTCTACGCCGCCAGCAACAACAATGTCTTCCCAGCCTGAACGTACTTTTTGTGCAGCCATATTGACGGCTTCAAGACCTGAAGCACAGAAACGGTTGATTTGCACACCGGCAACATCATTGTCCCAACCTGCTGCAATTGCAGCAGTTTTAGCAATATCACCGCCTTGATCGGCAATTGGTGTTACACAACCCAGTACGATATCGTCTACTTTTGAAGTATCAAGCTGATGACGATCTTTCAATTCATTGAGCAATGTGGTTAATAATGTAATTGGTTTCACTTCATACAGTGAACCATCTTTTTTTCCTTTTCCGCGTGGTGTGCGAATGGCATCAATGATGTAAGCCTCGCTCATAGCTGTTCCTTCTTATGACTTCTAGGTTGTTATCTGCTTTGAGTGTACGTTATAAAGTTGAGAGTTCAATGACGAGAACGAAATAGTCAGTTGATATTTTTTGTCAATTGGCTGGTTCGTTCTGAATGGGAAAACGAAAACAAATCGCGTATTTCAATTAAGTGCCAATCTCATTGCACATCTGCTGTTACGAGAAAAACCACATGCAACTTCATACTCAAGTTTATGCTCAAGATAGAGAGGCATCTCAAGCGCATTGATCTTTTCAAAGCCTAATTTTTCATAAAATGGCCGATTCCAAATCACATTATGAAAGGTAGTTAATGTCACAGCATCACAGCCCTCTCCCTGAGCTATAGTAATCGCATATTCAATCAATTGCCGACCAATCCCTTGTTTTTGAAATGCGGCACTCACATCTAGTTCAATGATATATAAATCAAGTGCTTGTCTTTCTGCATATAAAAAGCCTGTAGCTTGATTCTTTTGATTAATCGCGATAAATGCATAAGCAGAAGAAATCAATTGTAAGTGATCTTGTGCTGACAATACGGGGCTTTCGACAAGCCAAGATAACTCGGGAATACTTGAAAATGCTTGTGTAGCAGATTTTTCTATTTCGATCAGTTGCGCTATATCCGAAGGATTAATTTTTCTAATTAAACATGCCATCTATGTATCCAGTATAAAAACATTCAAATCTCACCTAATTACTTAGCTCAAATCTAAAATAAGCAGGTGCGATATTCTCTTTTTTCACAATCATCACTAATATTATTCAATGCGCTATTGAGTGGATAAATCTAAATGATAGAATTGATTAAAATCAGACTCCTGATATTCTGAAAAAGAAGCACCTTTAATAAAGCCAAATTTTTTATACAAGCAAATTGCAGGTTCAAAAGATAAGTGTGTTCCCGTTTCCAAACTCAATTTTTGGTATTTACGTTGTTGAGCAATCATTAAAAGATGTTTCAGCATTTCTGTTGCAGCACCTTTACGTAAATGTTTGGGATGTGTCCGCATGGACTTTAATTCGGCATGTGTAGATGAAAGCTCTTGAATTGCACCACAAGCTAAAAGTTCATTTTGCTCCCAAAGGGTAAAAAAGCTAATTTCTGGTTGTTGTAACGCGGTTAGATCTAATGCAAAACTATGCTCAATCGGTGAGTTTTTATGCATACCATGTAAGTGAATTCTGAGTAAATCTTGTACCTGCATATCATCAAACTCAGCCAGCCTAATCATTTTTTAATACCCTATTTGTTTAAAATTCTTTTGCTTTATCGCTTATATCTTACAAGATATTTTAGCTGAAATGATCAGGCATAAAAAAGCCCAAGTGATACTTGGGCTTAGGATCAACAAAAATACTTTTGAATTCATCTATGTTTGATTAATGATAACCATGCAATTGACGATAAAGCCCTGGGGTAACCCCTGTCCATTTTTTAAATGCGCGATGGAAGGTACTGGTTTCACTAAAGCCCACTTGTTGTGCTACATCCTCCAAGGTTAAATCCGGATTTAACAACAAATGAATCGCTGCATCACGACGCAAGGCATCTTTAACGCCTTGGTAACTCTTACCTTCTGCAGCTAAGCGGCGGCGCAAGGTTTGTGGTGATAAATACAACATTGAAGCCACATCATTTAAGGTTGGCATTTCTTCACCAATTTGACTCTTTAAGACTTCACGAATACGCGAAGTTAAAGAATTGGTATTTTTAAACTTCACCAAAAGCTGAGCAGGCGCAGCTTTTAAAAACTCTTCTAAACTTGCTTCATCCTGACGAATCGGTAAATCCAAATAGTCAGCGGCAAAAGTAATTTCAGTACGTGGCATATCAAATTGCATCACAGGTGCAAAAAACAGCGCATCATACTCATCTGCATGATTTGGACGTGGGTAACCAAAATGTACCCGTTCTAAAGGAATACGACGTTCAATTAACCATGAAGCTAAACCATGCCAAATCATCAGCATACTTTCAGTAATAAAATGATCAGGATCCATGGTTTTTGGAATCAGTGGTACTAAACGCGCTTCATGTTTATCACGTTCAACTGCGACCGACCACTCATCCCCAAATAATTTATAAAATTGTGATGATAACTCTAAAGCATCACCCAAAGTTTTAGCGTGGATAATCAATTGGCACATAATGGCAAAAGACCCCAAACGACGAGGTTGGATATCAAAGCCAACATGTTCATCTTGGGTCACCATCCACAGCATTTTTACAAAACGTGTATATTGCTCTGGTGAAATACGTGCTTTAGGTTGGCGAAGTAACTCTGCTTCTATGCCAACATGTGAAAGTAAGGTGTCAACGTCCATTCCTAGACGCTTCACACCTGTTAAGGCGGCATTCACAAAATGGATACTGATCGTATCACGACTCATGGTAAATCCTTCACTCTCTTTGATGTTCACTAACAATTGACCTAAATGACGCTAAAAAATGTTTTATTGGCGATTTACAACAGTGCAGATCACCTTTTTACATCATAAATTGCCGAAATGATCAAGGTAAATGGCTGAACATGACATTGTTTTGTTAATTTTATATTTCTATTATGGGTCTAAAATCAAGACACTATTGGTAAAAACAATTATGACAACAGCTTTAAAGGGATTGAAAGTACTCGATTTTTCCACTTTATTACCCGGTCCATTTGCAACTTTATACCTTGCAGACTTAGGTGCAGAAGTGATCCACATTGAATCACCAACGCGTCCAGATCTGGTTCGCTTGTTCCCGCCTTATGCCAATGGACAAGCAACTTCACACAGTTATCTCAACAGAAATAAGCAATCCGTCACTTTAGATTTAAAAGACCCTATCAGTATTGAACAAGTCAAACAAAAGATTTCCGAGTTTGATATTGTTGTTGAACAGTTTCGTCCGGGGGTAATGCAACGTTTGGGCTTAGATTATCCAACCTTGGCTGAAATTAACCCGCGTTTAATTTACTGTTCAATTACGGGTTATGGTCAAACAGGCTCATATAAAGACAAAGCTGGACATGATATTAACTATATTGCACTGTCTGGTATCGCTGGACATTGTGGTCGTCAAGACAGTGGGCCACCGCCGATGGGGATTCAAATCGCAGATGTGGCAGGAGGCTCCTTACATGCTGTCATTGGCATTCTTGCTGCTGTAGTGGAACGTCAAAGTAGCGGTCTGGGTCAATATATTGATATTTCCATGACCGATTGTGTGGTGGGACTCAATAATATGGCAGCAGCAGCCAGTTTAGCTGGTGGTCAGCACCAACAACGTGAATCAGAACAGCTCAATGGAGGAACCTTTTATGATTACTATGAAACTGCCGATGCTCGTTATTTATCTATTGGTAGCTTAGAGCCACAATTTATGACAGGACTGGCAAGCGCCTTAGAATTGCCAATCCTTCTACAAAAAGGTGCTTCTTTCGATACTGAAGATCGTCAAATGGTCAAACAAGCGATTCGAGATAAAATTAAAAGTAAAAATCTGGCTGAATGGAATCAACTGTTTGAGCAACTGGACGTTTGCGTAGAACCCGTACTGAGATTAGATGAAGCACTACAGTCCCAAATTTCACAACAACGCAATTGGGTGGTTAATGTTCCATTGAAGCCCAATTCTGATCAAACTGAACCACAGTTAGCCTGTCCAATTAAGTTTTCAAGATCACAAATGCAATATCACTATATTGGCCAGCAATTGGGTGAAGGGAAATGGTAATTACCCAGTTAATACAACACAATTCAAGTTAAATAAAATTACAATTCTGTCATTTTCTTTACAATTTGTATAATTTGTAAGCTCAGCATCCTGTGTAATCTTAATTCTAAATAAGTTACACAGGTGGCCTAATTTTCTCGAATCAATTTTAATCCATCGTTTTTAATTAATTTTTAAATAAAATTTAGTGGTTTAAAAACAATAGATTAAATTGACCAAAAATATTCAAAAAGCCAATATTCATTTATTAAAAAATTATCACCATGAGATAAAATACTCACATTAATTACAATTAAAAGTCAAAAATAATAGATTTTTATACAAATATGAGAGTATTATAAATAATTAGTTACAAAGTGTTATCAAGGTCACCAAATATGAATAAATCTAAAGGTCACTTTTATTGGGCTATCAGCTTATTATCTTTATGTAGTTCTTTTCAAAGTGCTCATGCAGCTGAAGCATTTAATGCAGAAAGCCCATGGATGTTTGGTGATTGGAACGGAAAAAGAACCGAGCTCCAACAAAAAGGTTATGACTTCAGCTTCGGCTATACCGGCGAATTAGCCACCTTATTAGATTCAAAAAACCATTCAAGCCATGGTACTGAGTATGCAGATCAGTTTGCGATTGGTAGTCATGTAGACTTGGAAAAAGTGCTTGGATGGAAAGACACTGAAGCCCAAATCACCATCACTGAACGTAATGGTCGTTCATTGTCGCAAACTTCTGATGCCCTTGCAGGACAACTCAGCTCAACCCAAGAAGTTTGGGGTCGCGGTCAAACTTGGCGCTTAACTGATTTTTGGATCAAGAAAAAATTCTTTGAGCAAAAATTAGATATTAAAGTGGGTCGTTTTGGCGAAGGCGAGGATTTTAACAGCTTTGACTGTGATTTTCAAAACCTTGCACTTTGTGGCTCTCAAGTGGGTAACTGGGTAGGCGACCAATGGTATAACTGGCCTGTTAGCCAATGGGCTGCGCGAGTTAAATATAACATCCAACCTGACTTATATGCTCAAGTCGGTGCTTATGAATACAATCCTGAAAACTTAGAACGTGGCAAGGGGTTTAACTTAAGTACAGACGGTTCACATGGTGCAATTATTCCTGCGGAAGTGGTTTGGCAACCAAAACTCAGTGCTGCAAAATTGCCAGGCGAATATCGTTTGGGCTATTACTACAGTACTGTCGATGCACAACGCATTAAAAATCCAAATGAAACAGATCATAAACAAGGTGGATGGCTGGTTGCCAAGCAACAATTTACAGCACACCACGGTGATGCACATCGTGGCTTAACTGGTTTCATTAATTTAACCATTCATGACTCAGACACAAACACTGTCGACAATATGCAAAATATTGGACTGGTCTATAAAGGTCCTTTCGATGCGCGCCCTCAAGATGATGTCGCAATCGGTTTTTCTCGTATCAGCATCAACAATGATGTGAACGATACTCAAATTCGTCAACAAGATGAAGAGTACAACACTGAAATTTACTACGGTGTACATGCAACAAATTGGCTGACGATCCGTCCAAATGTGCAATATATTCGTCATGTTGGGGCATATAAAGATGGCGAAAATGCATGGGTTGGCGGTATTAAATTCCAAACTGCATTCTAGTGTTATAGATCATAAATATTTCGATGCCATTTTAACTCTTCTCTCCCCTCGCATCGAAATATTTAAAATCTAAAAATTTAAACAATGTGCTTCATCAATCCTCAATGGAATGGTAAAGCATAAAAAATTAATCAAATAAATAGGTGGTCAATATGCAAACTCCATCTTCAGGACTCAGAACCCTAACAGTTGTGATTGCAATTGTTTTCGGTGTAGTTCTATTAGGCGGCGGAGTATGGCTGGCAGCACTGGGTGGGTCTTGGTACTACATCATTGCCGGGATACTTTTCATTGCAACAGCAATCTTATTACGCAAATTAAATAGTTCTGCTTTATACGTTTATGCAGCATTAGTACTCGGCACAGTTGTCTGGGGACTATGGGAAGTCGGTTCAGACTTCTTCGCGCTTGCACCACGTTTAGATATTTTAGGTGTGTTTGGCTTATGGCTACTCATTCCAGCAGTGACACGTGGTTTCGATGCCAAAGGTGCTAAAATTGCACTCTCAGGTACATTGGCGATCACCATAGCGGTTATGGCTTATTCTATCTTTAATGATCCACAAGAAATTCGTGGGACATTAACCAGTAAACAGCCAACACCAGCAGCGATTGATGGTATTGCAGATGCAGACTGGCCAGCTTATGGTCGGACTCAATCAGGTTTACGCTATTCGCCTCTGAACCAAATCAACTCAGAGAATGTTAAAGATCTTAAAATTGCTTGGACCTATCGTACAGGCGAAGTCAAGACGGAAAATGACTCAGGCGAGACGACCAATCAAGTCACACCGATTAAAATCGGTAACAACATGTACCTGTGTACAACACACCAAAAATTGGTTTCTCTTGATCCTTCTACAGGTAAAGAGAAATGGGTATTTGATCCTAAACTCAAAGCCGATAATACTTTCCAACATTTAACTTGTCGTGGTGTTTCTTATTACGATGCAGATAATACCGTTGGGTTCGCTGCAAGTTTACAAGCTAAAAAATCGGCTTCTACAGAATGTCCTCGTAAAGTTATTTTACCAGTCAATGATGGTCGTATTGTTGCTGTAAACGCTGAAACAGGTAAAGCATGTTCTGACTTTGGTCATAACGGTGAAGTTGATTTACAGAAAGACATGCCATTCCCTTATCCAGGTGGTTATATTCCAACATCACCTCCAGTTGTAACAGGCACTACCATTATTATTGGTGGTTCAACAACTGATAACTATTCTACTCAAGAGCCTTCTGGTGTTATCCGTGGTTATGATGTAAATACAGGTGCATTGCTTTGGGTATTTGATACTGGTGCTGAAAATCCGAATCAAATTCCGGGTCCTGGTCAGAAATATGTCCAAAACTCACCGAATGCATGGGCTCCGCTGGCATATGATGCAAAACTCGATATCGTTTATGTACCAACAGGTGTAGGTACACCAGATATTTGGGGTGGTAACCGTAC
Source organism: Acinetobacter sp. LipI_19 (assembly GCF_058242925.1). Taxonomy (NCBI): domain Bacteria; kingdom Pseudomonadati; phylum Pseudomonadota; class Gammaproteobacteria; order Moraxellales; family Moraxellaceae; genus Acinetobacter; species Acinetobacter sp. LipI_19. The sequence continues at coordinate 74,044 of NZ_JBZAYK010000001.1, read as the reverse complement.
AAAACTGCATGAACGTTATGCAAACTCAATGCTAGCAATCAATGCTACAACAGGTAAATTGATCTGGAACTTCCAAACAACTCACCATGATTTATGGGATATGGATGTACCATCACAACCAACCTTAGCGGATATCAAAGATAAAACTGGGCAAACTGTTCCAGCAATCTATGTATTGACTAAAACAGGAAATGCCTTTGTTTTGGACCGCCGTAATGGTAAAGCAATTGTACCGATTAACGAACGTCCAGTACCACAAAGTGTAAAACGTGGTCCGCAAACTAAAGGTGAGTTTTATTCTCCAACACAACCGTTCTCAGACTTTAACTTAGCACCTCAAGAAAAATTAACGGATAAACAAATGTGGGGCGCAACCATGTTTGACCAGTTAATTTGTCGTGTGTCATTCCACAAGTTAAATTATGACGGTATTTATACTCCACCTTCAGAAAACGGAACTTTAGTTTTCCCTGGTAACTTGGGTGTATTTGAATGGGGTGGCTTATCACTTAACCCTGACCGTCAAATCGCAGTCATGAATCCAATTGGCCTACCTTTTGTCAGTCGATTGATTCCTGCTGATCCTAACCGTAAACAAACAGCCAAAGGTGCAGGTACAGAAGCGGGTGTTCAACCCATGTATGGCGTCCCTTACGGTGTTGAAATCAGTGCATTCCTTTCACCATTTGGCCTACCGTGTAAACAACCTGCATGGGGTTATGTTGCTGGTGTAGATTTGAAAACGCATGATGTAGCTTGGAAACGTCGTATTGGTACAATTCGTGACAGTATGCCAGGTATTCCATTGCCACCATTTAAAATGGGTGTGCCAATGTTAGGTGGTTCGATCTCAACTGCGGGTAATGTGATGTTCATTGGTGCGACTCAAGATGATTACATCCGAGCGATCAATGTCAGCAATGGTGATGAGCTGTGGAAAGGTCGTCTACCTGCGGGTGGGCAAGCAACACCGATGACCTATGAAAGCAATGGTAAACAATACGTTGTGATCATGGCGGGTGGTCATGGTTCATTTGGTACCAAAATGGGTGACTCTATTGTTGCTTATGCATTACCAGATAAATAATATTAAATTGAGGTAAATAAAAAACAGGTCTTGATGACCTGTTTTTTATTGCTTTATTTTAACCCATACCATTGTCTGAAAGTGAATCTGCTTTTTGAATGAGACGGATATTCTATCCCCTGTTTGATAGCGATATCCAATCCTTAAAATGCCCTGCTCTTTACCTGACCATCAAAATGAAAACAATCTTCAATACGAATTTTTTGCACAGGTGAAAGTTGGTCAAAATCAAACCATCGATACTCTGAATGCTCATCACTTAAATTGATTGGCTGATCGCTCTGCAATGTACACTTAAACATAAATGCGTGGGAATTTACTGCAGAATGATAATAAACCCCTGATAAATATTCGATCGAAACTTCACAACCTAATTCTTCTTGGCATTCACGAATTAGCGCTTCATGCACTGTTTCACCTTGATCCAATCCACCACCAGGTAAACCCCATGCACAATCAGCATAAGTCGCTTTCAATAATAAGACTTGTCGATTTTCATTAAAAATCACAGCGTGCGAACTCAAACGATAAAAATCATGAAATCCCATTGCTCAGAACCCAATTAATTTATTATCTTGCCAAATAACATTTTGAAAAAATCAAACGTAGCGCATAAACAATTGCCATAGCAAAAACAGCATAACCCACTTGCGTAAATATCATCGGAATACAGAGTACGATGGCTGCTGTAATTGGATAAAACCATTTCTTAATCCCTGAAAGATGGTGAATTTCCTGCAATAACCAAAGGCTCGCAGTATAGACAATCAAAGAGATTGCAACAAAATAGCTAACAATGTCAGCCGAGATTTCAGCTTTATGCGTCACAACATCCACGGCAGCAGCTAAACCTGCGCCAAGAGCTGCAATACTCACGAAAATAAAAAAATGACCATAGCCCCATGAAAATGCACGCTTACGGCTATTGAGTCGTTCAGCAACATCATGATCAAAATAAGCCCACCACATAGTAAACATAATGAGTAGCCCACCAATCATCAAAAAGATTAACTCTTGGCTTAATAACTGATTGTTTAATGCATCAGAAATTGCAGCAAAACTACCAATGATCGATTCACCAAGGACAATAATCGTAAGTAAGGCATAACGCTCGGAAATATGATGTGGATGCCAAGGCGTCATATTATGTGCTTCAGCAAAGATTGGCACAGTCAGTTCAGCGACCACCAAAAGTAGAAACAAATAAAGGGTGAAATTGATCGGCGTAAAATGAAAAAGTAACCAGCCAATCTGTACGATGATAATACCAGTTGCATATCTCAATGCTGTTTGTTTACGCTCAGGATCATTTTTAGCAACACGAAACCATTGTGTAACGAGGCCCAAACGCATGATGACATAACCAATAATGATCACATCAAAATCTTGTTGTTGAAATGCGCTAGGTATCCCTGCTGCAATCACAAGTGAACCAATAATCTGCACAAAGGTCATGATTCGATAAAATACATCATCATTGTCATAGGCAGATGCAAACCAGCTAAAGTTCATCCATGCCCACCACAATGCAAAAAACACCATAAAATAAAGTGTTAAGCCATGGGATAAATGATTTTCGATAATGCTATGGTGTAATTGTTGCCCTGCTGTGGCAATGGCTACGACAAAAATTAAGTCAAATAATAATTCTAATGAGGTTGCTGCGCGATGTGGTTCGTGCGGATTTCGTGGAGCAAGTGGCTTTAACCACCCATATTTTACAAATAATGAATTTGGCATTATTTTCGATATTATGTAGCAACCGCACAAAATTATAATAATCAATTATTTAATAAGAAAGAAGCCAAATTAAATTTAGCTTCTTTAAAAATAACTATCAGCAATCTATACAAAACCAATATTACTAACGATTACCTTTACTTCGATTATGTGTAATGCAAAGCATTTCACAATTATCTAAAGTTGTTGCACCGCCTTTACTCCAAGCCTGAACATGGTCTGCATCCATTTCTTTGAGTAAGTAAATCTTTGTCTTATTAGCATTGTTACCATTGGCACATAACGGACAATTTGAGATACTTTTTTGATTAGCGTCATTGGTTTGTAATGCGTAAGCTTTTCGCTTGGTTGCATCGTCAAATATACGAACATCCAATAAGCGTGTATCAGTTTCACCGCCCAATATGTATTCAAAAATTCCTTTTCTGTTTTTTACATAAGGGTCTGCATACAGTCTTTTAACATCATCAGCTATTTTAGTCGGGTTGTAAGCAATGGTTTTATAGCTTTCGTACAAGCTACCCCATTCTAAACCTTTCATTTCTTTTTCAATATTAAGAAAAATGGTACTCGCCCAATCTATAACAGTGTTGAAATAAGTAGTTAGCTCGTTTATATGATTGTCGTGGCGGTGCTGCCCCATGTAATCACTAACATTGCCTTTACTCACCCAATTTAGGGCTGTAGCTAAGAAATCCTGACGAATAGCACTACCACTAACAAAGCTACTCCATTTTTGAATTAAAGCGTTTTGAGAGTTGCTGAATTGGGCTTTCGCCAATGTAACAAATGAGCCTGAATACACCGCATTTAGTAGTTCTTGTTCATTAAGTGGAACACCCGATATATTGATAGTTTTAAACCATTCCTTAATTTCGGTTTCAGTACCATTGCATTCGTAAACTAAGATCGTTGTATCTAGTATTTTCTGCTTTTGGTCTTTAGGTAAACTATGGAAATATTGTGGGGTTTTGCTACCTTCAAAAAATATAGCGAACTTTCCTGTTAAAAACCGTCCAATACTTGTGATTCTTTGCTGACCATCTAACACCTCAAAAGTATCATCACCTGTCTGATTAAAGTAAATTAATCCTAATGGATAGCCCTTTAAAATGGATTGAATAACAGCTACGTCTTTTTTACCATCTGCGTATATATAATTCCGTTGATATTCAGGCTGAATAGTCAATTTACCCGACAAGCCAAATAAACCTTTTCCCTCAAGTTCGTTATAAATAAAGCCTTCGCATAGGTCTTTGATCGTGATTTTGGTATTTAAATTTGTTTGCATTTATTTCCCCTGACTTGCTTCTGTTGTTATCACATTCAGCATCATTTGCATGATTGCGATACAATCTAGTCCATTCCTTACTTTAATTTTCTTAAATTCAGCATTTTGATTGATGTTAAAGTTTGATGAAGTCATTGAACCTAGATATGCAATGCTTTCATCCAACATCATTGCGTTTGTCGCACCGCCAATGAAAAAAATCACAAGCTCTCTTTTTAAGTTTAAGTCATTATCAAAGTAACATTCCTTTAGTGTTTTAGTTGTAGTTTTACCATAATGAATTTTTCCATTTTCTTTCACGTAATAATCAGACTTATAATCTAAGGCAAACAAGAATCTAAGGTAAAAATCTTTTTCAATTTCTCCTTTTTTAATATCATTCTTGTACCCACCAAGTATGTCAAAATCTTGGGAAACAACTTTTTCAATTGATTTAAATGGAAAAGATGACCGTATCTCTACTGTCTTAGTAAGAGATTTATAATCATCCGAACCATGCTGTAGCCATTTCTTATGAATTTTCAAATCTATTTGATCAATAGAGTTATTACCACTATCCAATTCAATTACAACATTGGGATTTTTGTTGTAGTGAGTAAGCATAGAAAAACATAGTTGTTCTATTATCAATCCACAAAATGATTTTAATTTAATCTCAATTTCATCCCTAGCAACTCCTGATGAACTAGCTGAATTAAATTGTATAGAACTCAACCTAGATTTAGCAGTCTGAATAATATTTTTGCTACGTTCATTGTTAGGACTTAAAGTGATTTTTTGTATTCTAAATGGAATATTTGAAAATGAGTGACAAAGAAAATTATTATCGGATGTTTTCAGAAGTGTATTATTCACACAATCAACATAGTAAATATCCATGCTTAAATTCTCTTATGACAAATTAAAACTCTTGAATACAAGCGTTTTCCATTGAGATATGCACGATCTAATTTTCCACGCCATTCTGCTAAAGCAATATTTTCTAATAGATCATCTTTTACATAAAAATCCATGCCTAAAATTTCAAATTGTTCAGGGTTGTATTTATCTAAAAAACTAATTGGTACGCCCATAACACCATCATAATCACTAGGAATAGCATTGGTAAAAGGCACTTCAATAGCATTGTAATTATCGTATAACTGATAAGCATTTTTACCTTCAATTTTAGAGTTAAATCTCTTATTGTCTGCGGTTGTCATTAGTTGTAATGGTTCGTGTCTACGTCCATGTTCAATGTTGGTAAACCATCTAACACCTTTTACTCGAATATATTTATTACCCTCGCTATCAACCCTAAACCCTGCTGCATTTAAAGGGTAGCTATCAGGAACTCTAAATTCACGATCACCACTACTGATTGTCGCACCAAGCCATACGATATTCTTTTGAATCAAAGGGAATATATCTTTATAAGTAAGGGAGTTCATATTCCCAACAATCGCAAATTTTTTCTCACCCTCCATAATCCATGCAATAAAATCACGGAATAGGGAAAATGGGGGGTTGGTTACAATTATATCGGCTTGATCACGCAACGCTTTGACTTCATCACTTCTGAAATCACCATCACCTTTGAGGTACTGCCAATGAATATCGTTAATATCAACCACGCCATCTTTAGTTATATCGCTTTCTAGTTCAAAAAACTTGCCACAAGCAGTAGATTTATCACTATCAAATTGAGGGCTTTTTTCTTCAAATAATGAAGGTTGATAAGATTGATCACCTTGTTTGTTCTTAGGGGCATAACTTGTGCTTATAAGTTTTTTCAAGCCTAACCGACTAAAATTTTGAGCAAAATATAATGTGAAATTACTCCATTCAGGGTCATCACAGGGCAATAAAACTACTTTATCTCTAAATACATTTGAATCAAATTCTAAGTAAGCATTCATTTCTTTTTCAATATCAACATATTGAGTATAAAATTCATCATTTTTAGCTGATCTTGCTTTTGAGAGATTCGTATTTTTCAAAACGCTGTTCATATTGAAATCCAAATTTATATTAAATTAACCGAATGTCTTTACAATCAATCGCTTTGAGTATTTGAAGCATGAATATTGCCCCAAATGTACCACGATTGATCTTATTGCTAATGTTTTGCGGTGTTTCAGATATACCCATTGATTCTAATTTCTTTGCTAGATCAATCAAGCTTATATTTTTTCGGGCAATTTCTGCCTTAATTAAGCCTTTGGCATAGTCTTTCCATTCATCATCACTCACGGTTTGACCTCTTAAAAATAAACGACATAGTATGTCGCTAAAATATTTTAAATCATTATATTTGATGATTAAAAACATTACAATATATTTAGCATATCGTGTTTGTGAAGGGTGATTTTATGAAAAAAGAATCTAAGCAACATTTTTTATTATCAGCTAAGGCACGTACTTTATCAGTCTGCGAGGTCATGCAAATCACGCATGAACAAGCATTCTTATTATTCAAGGAAATGCGGTGGGGTAAAGCTCACCCAATTTGCCCTCACTGCCAAACACAAGATAATCACTATTTTATTCGTGGTCGCAGACAATGGCGGTGTAAATGCTGCAACCATACATTCAGCGTAACATCAGGTACGATCTTCGCTTTCCATAAATTGCCACTTAAAATCTATTTAGTTGCCATTGCCATTTACGCTAATGCAGTTAAAGGTTTATCTGCTTTACAGCTAGGTCGGGATTTAGGTGTGCAATACAAAACTGCTTTTGTGTTAGCACATAAAATCCGTGAAAGCTTGATTGAGCAACGTGACGATGAATCACTCTCAGGTGAAGTTCACATGGATGGTGCGTATGTTAATGGGCATATTCGACCTAAAAATCGTAAAGAAGATCGTATTGATAGACGCAAAGCTGAACATCAAAACCCGAACAAACGATGTATCATGGTGCTACGCCAAAAAACAACAAATAGTGATATGCAAGGTGCTGATAAAACCAAAACCTACGTGATTTATAGTGAAAATCAAATGGATATTAATCAGCTTGCAAATGAGCATATTAATCTAGGCTCAACTATTCATTCTGATGAAAGCACAGCATACGATACACTCAATGCTCGGTTTGCAACCAAACGAGTGAATCACCAATATGAATACTGTTCAGAAGAAGGCATTACCAATAATTTAGCTGAAAGTTATTTTAGTCGCTTTAGACGGATGCAGTTAGGACAAATGCACAAGTTTGGCGTGATGTACCTTGCCAACTACGCCAGTGAAGCAGCTTATCGTGAAGATACTCGCAGATGGTCAAATGGTGAAATCTTTACTGATATTCTGAGTAAATGCGCCCAAACAGCAACGCATAAAGATTGGTGTGGCTATTGGCAGGGTAATAAGCGTAAAACTGAACGACTAGCATGTTAATTAGACCAATTGCCATAAATAAGGTCGTGTACTCGCATCAATACAACTCACAACACCCTTATCACGCAATCGCCTTAAAATGACAACCACATTTGACTCTATATCTTTCGTTTGAATATCGACAAGGTGTTTAGTATCAATAATTCTGCTTGATATTTCCTTACAACTTAGCGGTTGGTTGAAATCTCGCAAGCAATCCAAAAGCAATGACTGTAGTTCACCTTTAGCAAAGTATGGATTGCGTTGATTGGTTCGCTTGGCTTTAACAGTGCGTAAATCAAACTCAGGTGAAAACAGCTTAATGGTATGATCTATATGGGATAATGCAGCCGAAATACGTTGAATTTCTTTTTTATGTACGCTGATCTGACCAAGTAACTCTGCACGTTTTGAAATTAAACTTGAAACTACATGCGATTCAGCCATTTCATTCATCCTTTTTTTAAAGAATTATTGTAAACAGCGAATCGTTTTATTTATTGTGCGGTTGCTACATAATAGCGATTATTTTCACATTATTGGGATTATTATCATGATTTTTTCAAAACTCTAGCTTTCATTCAAGTAAAAAACTGAGTTCTTTTGACAATTTTGTTAATGATCCAAAATGTATCGGAAAAATTTAAAAATTCATCAATAAAAAGCCCAATCAAAGGGCTTAATAACGAATAAATCTAATGGGCTAAACCACTAATTTCAATTTAGAAATATCCTTGATCACGATGGCTTTACCAGTGCTCATATCAATTGGCATAGAAATATGTTGATGAACCACTAACCATTGGCCTCCTTTCTTTTTAAGGCATAATGTCGTTCGGCACCATGGCATCTGTATCTTTTCTTTAAGCACAGCATTCTCCACTTTTGAATGGCAATGCAATACAGCTAAATCGTTTGATACATAAATTTTCATATTTCGACGTACAATTTGCACATTTTCACTAAAATATGGACTGAACTTCTCCCATTCTTTTTTGTATGCATCAACACCGTCTAATTGTATACTCACATCAAACATATTGACATCATCGGCACATTGATCTAAGAGATGATCAATTTTATTACCAAGAACAGCAGCATCCCATAATTCAATTTGAGATATTATCTCGTCAGCAATTTTCACATTACCATCGATTGCTATTTTCATCATAAAACCTCATTATTCTTGTTTGTGATGAATTTAACACTTAATAAGTATTATGTGAAGTTTTTTGTTTATTTTTTCCAGCATAATCAATTTAAATCAAATATCACAGTTACTTAATTCGATTTAATCAGTTTATAAAACAACAATATTATGCTTAGAGATAAACAAAACCTTTCACAAAAATAAATCACTCAATAATACAAATAGATATATTAAGTTAGTCTTTCATCATCAAAAACTTACCTCTTAATTTGATTAATAATACTTTAAAAACTCATTAATTAAAGTTAATAATAATTTTAATTAATGTTGAATCTTTTATTAAATAATCATTCTCCTTTTATTTAATATTGAAGTTAGCCTAACATATTTAAACTTTTAAAAAGCTTTAAAAAAATCATAAAAGATCATGAAAAAAAATCATATTAACTGTTGAGTATAAGGAGAAATTCAAAGCCAAAAATATAGATAAACTCTCTAAACCGATACCGACCTAAAGCGAATATATTGTGATTAGGGTAATTATTCTATACAACTTAATAATACATTTTTTTATCGTTTGTTTTTGGTTCAAAAAAAAGCACATCATTGCAATGACATGCTTTTAGTGATTGATGTGGGTAATTTATTGCTGATCCTATGCCTGTTCTGTTAAATCTTTTACTTTCTCTGATAGACCATTTTTCTTAACTGACTCAATACCATTATCTCGAGCAGCATCGCCTGAATAGAATTGACTTGTTCCGATAATTTGATGATTTGCTGCTTTTAAGTTGAAATAAGGTTTACCATTTTTCGCTTCTAAACGATCATAACGTGCATCATCAGGGCTATTTTTTTGCACGGATGCAATCCCATTTTGTGCAGAAGCTTTAGCTTTATAAAGCTCGCTGGTGAGAATAATTTCCCCATTTCCGGCTTTTAATACAAAGCGATATTGACCATCTTTAGCTTGACTAATTTCATACCATCCTGACATGCTTCACCTCTTCATTATTTTCGGTTTATTTTATTTCACAGCGCTGATTGAACATAAAGTACGCTACTGATATGAAATATAAATGACTTTGCATGTTTAAAAAAGATTAATTTGTTATAACTTTATTCTTTATGTAATCCTGCATTGCCACAAAACCCAAATTACGAAAATTCATTTTATTATCAAAATCATATAAAATTTTAAAGCCATCAAAAAATGACTTTAAATTTTGATTCCAAGTTTAATGATCAAAAAAACCAGTATTGGTATAACTTGGATAGACTGTTTTCATTAAACGCTCTATTTCAACATCATTGCCACGTAAAAAATTTTCTAAACAATCTCGAAATACAGCAAAAGGAACATCATCATTATCAAAACTTGGCATCGCTTCAGATTTAAATAGCCCAAACAAATGCGATTTTTGTTGCTTTTGGTAGAGCTCAGCATGTGTATTAAAGTTAAATTCATTGCGACTATAAACCACAAATAATCCACCAAACTTACGTCCAGTTTGAATATGCTCAATCTGAAAAAAGGGAAAATCACCATTGTGCTCTTCCATGTATCCCCATACAGCTTGCTGCATCCAATCAATCTGATCAAAACTACTCAAGATTTGTGTCGCCGCATTACTTTCAAAATCAAGGTAAGTTATTTCAAGTTCTTTAAATAACTCAATTTGAATTTTAAAACTCATCAGGATTACCTTTTATACACATCGCTTTTTTAAAGCATTCAAATTTTTAAGCAATAAAAACACAGAGAATCAAAATAGTGAATCTTGTGTCTCAGCACTCAATTAAGAAATCAAATTAAGAGATTACTGGAATATCAATCCATGCACTGTTCGGAAAATGTTTCATTAAATGATGCTTTAAAAATTCTGCAGTATCTTTTGAAATGACAGCATCCTGAGATTCATCATTTAAATTATAAGCAAGTGCATAAAGTTCTAACCCACGATTTTTTAAAGCTTCTAAACTCAAAATAGTATGGTTAATGCTACCCAATCGCCCTGAACTGACTAAAATCACAGGAAACTTTTTCTCTGCCACATAATCAATTGAAAGCAAAGTAGTTGTTAGGGGTACCATCAATCCACCCGCACCCTCTAACAAGACAACATCATACTTTTCTGTAAGTTGTTGAGTTGCATCTGCAATTTTTTGAAAATCAACCTCACGTCCGTCAATTTTGCTGGCTAAATGAGGAGATGCGGGATAGCTAAAGATTTCAGGCATAGTCAGCTTGGTTTCATCCTCTGGAAACCACCCCATTCCCATAATCTCACGATGTTGTTCGATATCTTCTGAAATATCGGTATTACCAGTTTGGATTAATTTCTGAGTAATGGTTTTCTGACCCTGCTCATTCCATAATTTGGCTAAATACCCCGTGGTATAGGTTTTGCCAATTCCGGTATCTATTCCACTGATAAAGTAAACCGATCCAGTCATGACATTCTCCGCAAAATACAATAAATAGGATGATAAGTCAGTGAGTAGCGTATATTGCCTGACTGATCAGCCTGTGAAAACTGTTGATAGTGATGATAAAAATCGGAGAGACTCTGCTTTGTCCATCTAAAGCCAGATGCTGTCGCAGTCACTCCTGTGGCTTTTAAATGCTGCAAAATATATTTGGGATGTGGAAAATTGAGATGCTCTATTTGCTCGGAAATATGTAGAATTTCAAAACCATTTCGCTTTAATTGTTGTTGCAGATCGTCAAGAGATAAGTAATTCAGACCTTGCCCCGTTAAGCTTTTAATTTCCAGTAAATTATGCTGTCCAAAAGTTGAAAAACAAAAATACGCATTAGGATTTAAATGATGAAAGGCTTGTTGAAAAATACCATTTAAATCACTCATCCATTGTAAAACCGAACTTGAGCTAATTAAGTCTAAATGTTTTGGAAATTCAAGCTGCTCTATATCGCCAATCCGATATTTAATCGGTTTATCCGCAGGAAAATGCTGCTGAACTTCCGGATATAGATCATTTAAAATCAAATGTTTAATTTGAAAATTTTGCAGTAAAAGCTCAGTTAAATTTCCTGAACCACAACCGATTTCAAACACATTTTCATATTGTGCTGGGCAATATTCACTTATTAAATTAAACAGTTGTTGTGCAATACTCTTTTGCACAACTGCATGCTCGGTATAGCTCTGCCCTGCCTGTGCAAAACGCAAGGCAACCTGTGATTTATCAATTTCTGGGGGGGTCACATTCAACTCACAACAACGGAATCAGCTGATCTAGATCAGCTTGGGTGATTTGAGCAGTTAAGCAAATTCGTAGACGTGAGCTGTGTTGCGGCACAGTCGGAGGACGTACAGGCATAATATAAAAACCCTCATCTTGTAAGGCTTTGGCTTTTTCAACCGTTTTAATCGAATCACCCAGAATAATAGGAACAATATGTGATGTTGAGGGGCACTCAAAACCTTTATTTTGAACAGCCTGTTGTAGATACTGACTTTTAGATTGTAAATGTTGACGGCGCTGATCTAAGCCTAAAACTTTTTGAAAAATAAAGTTTGTCCATGCCATACACATTGGCGGTTGTGCAGTACTGAAAATCAAAGGGCGCATAGAATTAATCAAATATTTCCGAATTACCGCATGACAAATTAAATAACCGCCAACCGAAGCGATTGCCTTACCAAAAGTCCCCACAAGTAGATCAATATCATCAATCACTGTATATTGTTCAGCACAACCTAAGCCCTGCTCACCACGCACCCCAATTGCATGTGCTTCGTCGACATAGAGCATGACTTTTGAAAATCGTTGCTTAATACTCACCAATGCTGCTAAGTCAGTTTCATCGCCATCCATACTAAAAATCGACTCAGTCACCACAATAATGCGCTCAAAAGCCTCATCTGCATGATATTTTTGTAAAAGCTGAGTCAAATGATTTAAATCATTATGGCGATAACGTACATATTTGGCTGAGGATAAACGAATGCCATCAATCATACTGGCATGAATCAATTTATCTGCCAGAATCAGCGTTTTACTGTCTGCAAGTGCAGGTAAAATACCAATATTCATATGATAACCGCTGTTAAATAACAATGCCGCCCGACCATGGAAAGCCTGACTTAAACTATTTTCAAGTAGTTCATATTCTGGAAAATTTCCCGTCAACAAACGTGAGGATGAAGAACTCATTCGTCGTTGATCATGGGGTGTTTCATCAAAAAACTGTTCACGTAATGTGAGATCAGATGCCAATCCTAGATAATCATTTGAAGCCAAATTGAGCATTTGATGCTGATCAAGGCAGATATAGCGACCTTGCTGAACATTCGAACGAAATTGGCGTAAATTGCCTTGCTGCTTAAGCCCATCAAGCTGCTGTGAAAAATGTTCAAGATGTGTATTGATCAAGCTCATGCGCTTTGCTCCATAGCCTTGACCACCTCAACCAATTGCTCAAGTAAAGTTTGTAATTCTTGTGCTGTGATGATATATGGAGGCATAACATAGACCAATTTACCAAATGGTCGTATCCAGATACCACGACGTACAAACTCCTGCTGTAAGGTTTTCATATCGACATTCACAGTCAATTCAACCACCCCTATCGCACCAAGAACTCGCACGTCATGAACATGATTAAAGGACTGTAAGGGCTGTAAAGCATGTCTAAGCTGAGCTTCAATTCGTTGAATATTGCTCTGCCAATCTTGAGAAATTAATAATTGTGTACTTTTGACAGCAACCGCGCATGCCAAGGGATTTGCCATAAAGGTTGGGCCATGCATAAACACCCCCACTTCACCCTGACTTATCGTTTCAGCAATATGTTTGGTGGTTAATGTCGCAGAAAGCGTCATATAGCCACCGGTTAAACTTTTACCGATACACATAATGTCAGGTTCAACTTGTGCATGCTCCCAAGCAAATAGTTTCCCTGTACGCCCAAAACCCGTAGCGATTTCGTCAAAAATCAGCAGAACATTGTATTTTTCACAAAGTAGTTTGGCTTGACGCAAATATTCAGGATGGTAAAAACGCATCCCTCCCGCACCTTGCACAATCGGTTCAAGAATTAAACCTGCAATCGTTGCATGTTGTTCAGCCAAGCTTTTCTCAAGTTCAGTAATATCACTTTGATCCCATTGCTCATAGAATCCGACTTGGGGTGCTGGAACAAATAAGCGATTGGGCAAACTTGAACCAAAAATTTGATGCATGCCTGTTACAGGGTCACAGACAGACATCGCATTCCAAGTATCGCCATGATAGCCAGATCGCGGAGTGACAAAATTAGTTTTCTCTGTATAGCCCTGTGAAGACCAAAACTGTACCGCCATCTTTAATGCCACTTCTACAGCGACAGAACCAGAATCGGCAAAGAACACTTTATCTAAATTAGGCGGGGTCAGTTGAACCAGTAATTTTCCAAGCTGAATCGCAGGATCATGGGTAAATCCACCAAACATGATATGTGACATATCCTTTAACTGATCTGTCACCGCTTGATTCAACTCAGGATGGTTATAACCATGAATGGCACACCACCACGAAGACATCCCATCTATCAATTGGCGGCCATCTTCAAGTTCAATAGTTGCAGCATAGGCTTTTTTAACCTTGAAGGTCGGTAACGGATTGGTCATAGAAGTATATGGATGCCAAATATGTTGCCGATCAAAGTCCAGATCATCTAACTTTGATTGTTCAAGATTGACATCATCAAACCCATTGTTTAAATCGGTCATCCGTTCACTCCATGTGCATTACAATTACAGCAAAAAACAGTTTAGCGATGTTAAACCTGCGCGCAATAAAAATAAATTGCGAGATTCACCACTGATCCATAGATTTATTCTATTTTTTGTAAATATTGGCAGATTTTGTCACTTAGACTTAAAAAATCAAAAACTGGAACACCATGTGAACCATTGACCAGCTCAACATCTAAAAACTTTGCTGTGAAATTTTTAAATTTCTCATAGACTTTGTGACTAACTAAGAAATCCTGTTGAGCAAATATATGATACTGTTTGCCTGCATAGTTATTTAAGATAGCCACATTATTTAATTGTTCAAGACAGGCCAAACCCTGTTTCAGTAACTCTAAATTTTGTGGCTGAACCAAACTTTGCAAATGTACAAAATCTTCTCGTGTGGTTGCGGTACCCTGGCAAACCATAAAACCAAATTTCTTTAATGTCGCTATCGCATCATGTTCAAAGGACTGTTTAAAGTTATGAAACATTGCTTGGCTCATTGCGGTTTGCCATTCAGCATTTGCGACGAAACAAGGATTAGAAGCCAGTGTAATCAAGACTTTTTGCTGTTGATATTGCTGTTCAATTTGCTTGACTAACAAAGTCGCCAATTGCCCCCCTAAAGACCACCCACAAATCACATCAAAATCTTTGGCTATTTCCACATGCTGTTGTAAGACACTTTCATCCAATGCATTAAAGATATTGATTAATACAACTTCATGGCCTTGCTGTTGTAGAACCTGTTGTAAAGCATGGAGTAGGTTGGTTCCACCGCCCCAACCGGTGATCAGCAAAATACATTGATTCAATTTAAATCACTATAAAACTGTAAAGATGTTTTATTAGATCATGCTTAAAATTGAAGGACAATCAGACTTACAACTATTTCTGATCTTGTAAATCGACCAATAAGTTAGCTGGAATGACTTTTTGCCAAGTGCGTTTAAATTGCTGATGTACTTGATCGATTGCAAACTGACTTTTTTTCGAAATTTCATGTGCTTTTGCAATATCATCTGCACGAGTATAAGCAATCAAATAATCTAGTCCATCGAGTTCCACATGGAACCATGATTCAATATGCACACCTTCAGCCTGAAGTGTTTCAATCGCTTCATGCTTACGCCTATTCAACTCATTTTGCCATGTAATAACATCGTCCATCATGGCCACTTTTAATTGAATCAATACTGCACCAACGTCCATAATTCTACGTCCTATTTATTTTAAATGTACTTTCATCGTAAATAGCATGTGAACAATTGCAAAACATTTTACATACCGGCAAAACCTTAAAATTTGCTAAGATCAAATCAGGATTAATTTAGGAAAGTGTTTGTCATGAAATTATCACGACTGTTCAGTATTAGCTTACTTTCCGTTTCAGCTTTATGCGTATTGAACACGCCCAGCCATGCGGAAAGCTCTATCCTCTCCAAACTGGATTCCAACCAAAAGCAATGGGTAGGTAAGCCTGCACCAAGTTTTAAACTACAAGATCAAAATTCAAAATGGCATGATCTGAGTCAATATAAAGGTAAATGGGTTGTTTTATATTTTTACCCAAAAGATGATTCACCTGGCTGTACTCAAGAGGCCAATCAGTTTAAATCACTCTACCCACAATTTATAAAAAACAATGCGGTGGTACTCGGTGTAAGTTTGGATGATGTGAAATCTCATCAAAAATTCTCCGAAAAGCTGGGACTAAATTTTCCAATTCTTGCCGATAGTAATCATCAACTCGCAGACCAATTTGGAATTATCCGAAACTTAGGTATCGCCAAAATAGCAAAACGAGAAACTTTTTTGATTGATCCACAAGGAACAATTGTTTATCACTATAGTAGTGTAAATACTCAAACCCATGCTGATCAAGTTTTAGCGGATATTCAGAAGTTTTCAAAAAAATGAAGACTGAAGTATAAAAAAAGCCTTTAGATGAATGTCTAAAGGCTTTTTTAATCTAAAACGTCTCACCTTAAGCAAGAAGCTTAGTGTGTCTTACATTTGAGATTGAATATAATTCTGTAAACCAATTAGCTCAATCAAACCTAATTGTTTTTCAAGCCAGTAAGTATGATCTTCTTCAGTATCGTTCATTTGTTGACGAAGCATATCACGGGTCACGTAATCGCCTTTTTCTTCACATAGCTTTACGCCTTGCGCCAGTTTTTCACGCACATGATATTCCAATGCCAAATCGGCTTTTAAACAAGTTACAACATCTTCACCGGTGACAATATCGTCACGATTCATGTTCGGCGTACCTTCAAGGAAAAGTACGCGGCGAATTAAAGAATCTGCATGTGAAGCTTCTTCTTGCATTTCATGATCAATACGTTCATAAATTTTGCTTAAGCCCCAATCTTCATACATACGTGAATGAATAAGATACTGATCACGAGCAGCCAGTTCGCCACCGATCAACATGTTTAGATAGTCTATGACTTCTGGATTGCCACGCATTTCACTTACTCCACATTCTTTTGCAATAGTATGGACAAATTCCACAAGATTTGCAAAAGACAAAATGTGTAAGTTTATGATTTTTATAAAATTAAAATGATAAGCATACGCATTTGCAATTTGAATAAGCATTTTTCCATATATAAAATAACTGCTTACAATCTTGCACTGATGGTTGATTGGTATTTTTTTCTTTCAAATTCTAAATGATTTATTTTGTAACCATTAAAAATGCTTCTTATTCATCCTCATTATTCTATTTTCTGTTCATTTTCAATGACAGCCCCATCCCTTTATCTTATTGGCTTTTTTTAATACTAATATTTCAAGACAATTTTAACTTTAATATTTATGATATTGAATATTAACAATTAGCAGGAAAAAAATAATGTCTCAGGGAAACACATCAGCACCTATTCTAGTTACAGGTGCAACAGGCTATATCGCCAGTTGGGTGATTAAAAAATTACTTGAGCAAGGTTATACCGTGCATGCGACAGTACGTGATCTGAATAAAAAACAAAGCTTTGCACATTTAGAGAAAATCGCACAAGCAAGCTCTGGTACACTAAAACTATTTAAAGCTAACCTTTTAGAAAATGGTTCTTTTGATGAAGCCATGCAAGGCTGTGAAGTTGTGTTACATATGGCTTCACCATTTGTTGTAACCAATTATAAAGATGCCGTTAAAGATATTATTGAACCGGCAATTTTAGGCACGGAAAATGTCTTAAATAGTGTCAATAAAATAGATTCTGTCAAACGCGTTATTGTGACCTCAAGTATCGCCTCTACTTATGGCGATGCAATTGATATTTTAAAAACACAGCATAATCAGTTTGATGAATCTCACTGGAATACCACCAGTTCAACCACGCACCAACCGTACCCTTATTCGAAAGTTATGGCAGAGCGTAAAGCATGGGAAATGGCGGAAGCACAAAATCGTTGGACGCTGATCTGTGTCAACCCTGCATTGGTACTTGGTCCATCACTGACCGCAAATACACAGTCAGGGAGTGTGGAAGTTTTAGAGCAGTTTGCCAACGGCATGACCTTACTCGGTGTCCCACCGATGTGGAATGGTATTGTAGATGTGCGTGATGTTGCCGATGCACATCTTTTGGCAGCATTCAAGGAAAATGCAGCTGGACGTTACGTTATTAGTGGTGGTTCACTCAGCCTCTTGGAAATGGGTAAAATTTTACGTCAAAATTTTGGACAAAAATTTCCTTTTCCACGCAACCAAGTCCCGAAAAAAGCGTTTAAATTCATTGGACCTGTATTTGGCTATTCACGTGATTTTATTGAAAAGAATATGGGCTACCCTATCTTTTTTAATGCTGATAAAAGCAAACAAGAATTGGGGATGAGTTATCGTAATATTGAAACCAGTTTAGTCGAGCATTTCCAGCAGCTTCTTGATGACGGTGTGGTAAAGAAATATATTTAATAACAGCTCAAATGATTATTAAATCAAAAAAGCCTTTTTCAATCATGAAAAAGGCTTTTTGGCTTATAGCGCTCAATATCAGCTAAGGCTTAGAAATCAAAAGTTACACCGACTTTATAAGTTCTTGCACCACCGACTAAAGCATAGTTTGAATTAAACACACCTTCCCAATATTTTTTATTGGCGACATTATCAACATTGGCGAGGAAGGTGGTATTTACCCCACCAAGTTTGGTTTTATAGCGGGCGCCTAAGTCAACAATCGTATAGTCAGGTAGCTCTAACGTATTCTCTTCATTCAAATATTGCTCACTCACATAACTCACACGAGTATTAATATGAAGTCCCTCAACATTAGGAATGGCATAATCAAGCCCTAACGAAGCAGTAAAATCGGGTACACCATATACTTTATTACCTTCGAAAGCGACCTTAGCTGATTTCACGTATTCAGCATCGATATAGGCCAAATTCCCCATCACAGATAAAGTATCTGTAACATTGCCAGAGAATGACCATTCTACCCCACGAGAACGCGTTTCAGCATCATCTTTGACTTTATTACTTATGGTGTCCTGATAAGCCTCAGGCTTTTTAATCTGATAAAGTGCCAAAGTATTTAACCACGAACCCAACTGATATTTTACACCTAACTCATATTGCTTGGTTTGATAAGGTGCAAGTGTTTCGCCCCTATTTGTTGCTGTTGGATAGGTCATTTCAGAGACCGTTACCCCCTCAGCTAAACCCTCGACATAGCTTGCATAAAAAGATAAATCCTCACCAAATGGTTTGACGACAACCCCCAAACTTGGTGATAGCTTGTCTGCACTATAAGCTGATTTTTTGACAAGATTCTTAGTATCGATATCTTGATAACGTCCACCTAAAATAAGTTGTAATTTATCATCCAACATTGAAAGCTGATCCGTTAAGGTATAACTCATATACTCATTATCACCATAAGGAACAATTTCTGGGTAAGTTGTTGGCATTGTACCTGTATTTGATGGCTCATATAAATTGGTCGTAAACCCTGAACTGGTTGCGGATCTATGTTGTGAATATTTGCGGGTTAAATAATCAGTGCGCAATCCCAAAGTATGCTTGATCGCCCCTGTATCAAATTTTGCTTCAAAGCCTGCATTAGCAGCAGTGTTATGTTCTTTTGATCCCACTCGATAATATTGTGAGGTTGCATTTCCATTTAAATTATTGACAATCATACGTGTGCCAAAAAGATGACCATCATATGATTTTTCTACATATCCAATGCCTGCAAATGCTTTGATATCAGGGGTAAATTTATATTCACCTGACAAACCTACAAATTGACTGTCGGTATTGCCTTCTAAGTTTGAAAAGTAGTTTAAATCCCCTTTAGGTGCTGCAAGTACATGATTAACACTGCCCTTACCACCCATGGCAACCATTGCAGGTGAACCGCCTTTACGATTTCCTTTGACCGCATAAGCATCTAAATTAATCTTTAGTTTATCCGTGGTGTAATCCGCAGCAATTGCCCCCAAAGCTTGACGATCATTCATTCCATCAATGATATGTTCACCATCTGCATAAGCACCATTCACACGCAGACCAAACTCTTTGTTCTCACCAAAACGACGAGATACATCAAAGCCTGATTGATAATATCCTTCATCTTGAAACGATGCAGAAACTCGAGTGAGTTCTTGATCTGCCTGTTTAGAATGCCCCATCACAATACCGCCTACACTGCCTGTAGGTGCAACACCTGCAACCAATGCATTTGGACCCTTAAGCACAGTCACTGACTCTAAAAATTCCGTAGGCATCCGACCATAAGGTGCAACGCCATAAAAGCCGTTATAATTTAAATCTTCATGATTGACATCGAAACCACGGATTTTAAAGTTTTCATTTAAATGTCCTTGATTGGTTGTGGTGCGAATACTGACATCATTTTTTAACACTTCCCCCGCTGTGCTTGCTTGTTGATTTTCAATCAATTGTGCTGAATAAGACGTGATACTAAACGGCGTGTCTATAATTTTCTTATTTCCCAATGACCCCAAATCTGTATTTTTTTGCAAAGCACCGTTGGCAAATGTTGGTTTTTCTTGTTCCTTTTCAGCAGCGACTTTAATCGTAGGCAAAGCAGTAATTTCATTATTTGCCCAGATTGTTTGTGTAAGTCCCCCACCAAAAAGCACGATTGAAATAGAATTGACTAGAAATGTTCGAGAAAAATTTTTCATATAAATAATAAGACACTTTTTAGATGATAATGATTATTATATACACTTTCACTATTGTTAAGAATTGTAATTTTTCATCTAAAGTTAAGTTTAATGGAAAATTCAAATGAATAAGAATTATTATCATGTAGCATGCTAATGATAGATCAAGCAAACTTCTGAAATACATCGGTAAATACAGAACTCAAAGTTTTATTAAAAAATGATGACTTGTTGATTTGTTATCACATCAATCTTGAATTGATGATTTTAATTTTTGAAAACTGTAAAGATACAACACCTGTATCTTTACAGTAATTTTAGAGATAATTTAAACGAATCTATGCCTGTCCATACTCAGCCATTAATGCTAAAAACTCCTGTTCATTCAGTACAGCGACACCAAGTTTCTCTGCTTTTTCAAGCTTAGAACCTGCTTTTTCACCCGCAACCACACATTTGGTTTTGCTCGACACACTGCCACTGACACGCGCACCAAGAGCTTGTAGCATTTGAGTCGCATCATCACGCCCCATGGTAGCCAATGTACCTGTAATCACCCAACTCTCACCATTTAAAGGCTGGCGGGTGGGTGCAACTGGTGCATCCCAATGAATCCCAGCTGCAAGCAAACGATCAATCACTTCAAGATTATGTGGTGCTTGGAAAAAATCAACAATCCACTCAGCCGTAATATCACCAACATCTGGAGTTTTCTTCAATGCTTCAAGATCAGCATGACGGATCGCATCAAGCGTTTGGAAAGTGTTGGCCAGCATACGTGCTGTCGTTTCACCTACACCACGAATACCCAAGGCATAAATAAATGCAGCAAGTGTGGTTTTCTTACTGTTCTCAATCGCATCCAATAAATTTTGGACAGATTTTTCACCCATTTTTTCAATGGTCAGTAACTGTTCACGATGCTCATGTAAATGGTAAATATCGGCGACATCCTTTAATAAATCAAGATGTAATAATGACTCTACCCAGCGATCACCGAGACCTTCAATATCCATTGCTTTACGAGAAACAAAGTGACGAATGGCTTCAATACGTTGTGCAGAACAATATAGACCACCTGAGCAACGTGCTAAAGCCTCGCCTTCTGGCATGACCACTGGAGAAGAACATACTGGACAATTTTCAGGTAAATGTACTTCTGTCACGTCATTTGGCCGGAATTCTAACCATACTTTTTCAACTTTGGGAATCACATCACCACTACGATAGACACTGACCGTATCGCCAATACGAACGTCCAAACGGTGAATTTCACCAATATTGTGCAAAGTCACATTAGAAACGGTTACCCCCCCCACAGCCACGGGATTTAAGCGTGCTACAGGGGTTAAAGTCCCAGTACGTCCGACTTGCCAATCAATATTTTCAACTGTTGTTAATGCTGCAACTGCAGGAAACTTATACGCCGTTGCCCAACGCGGTTCACGACTTAAAAAGCCCAGCTTTTGTTGTTGTTGAAGATCATCAACTTTGATCACCATGCCATCAATTTCAACCGCTAAGTTCGGGCGCTCTTGGTTGATTTGCTGATATTTTTCTTGCACTTCTTGAATACTTTCACAAATAAAATGACGTTCTCCCACAGCAAAGCCAAAGTTAGTCAACCATTCAAGACTCGCTGACATTGACTCAATGCCATGATGCGGTTCACATTGTGCAATACCATAAGCATAAAAAGCCAACGGGCGAGATGCTGCAATACTTGGATCAAGTTGACGTAGACTACCAGCCGCAGCATTTCGAGGATTGGCAAAGGTCTTTTCGCCTTTCGCTTCATTTTCAGCATTGAGTCGCTCAAAGCCAGCTTTTGGCATCAATACTTCACCACGAACTTCCAACAAGCGTGGCACTGCCACTTTATCCGAAGACAAGACTTTCGGTAAATTACGAATGGTTTTTACATTTTGCGTAATTACTTCGCCTGTTTCACCATCACCACGGGTTACACCACGTGTCAAGACACCATTTTCATACCAGAGCGAAATCGCCAATCCGTCAAATTTTAGCTCAACATCATATTGAATCTTTTGATTGGGCAATCGTTCTTCGATACGGCGAGCAAAGGCAAATAATTCGTCCTGATTAAATACATTGCCCAAGGACAACATCGGTACAGTATGGGTAATGGTTTCAAATTTAGACAGTGGTTTTCCACCCACTTTATTGATTGGGCTATCTGCCTGAACCAATTCTGGGTGTTGTTGCTCTAAGGCTTTGAGTTGGTGAAATAACTGATCATATTCACTGTCTTCAATACTCGGCTGATCCATCACATAATAAGCATGATTATGTTTCGCAATGAGTTGAATCAATTGACGCATTTGCGTTACGACAGGATTATTTTCCATAAATTTTTTTCACCATAAAAAGGCGGAATACTCCGCCCAAAATTCTGAATACCAATTATAAAGTAAATATGACGTTATGCTAAGCGTCATGCCCTGAACGATAATCGATCGCTTTATGGCGCCAATGCTCTTTCAGTTGTGGGGTAAATTCAAGATTGTTCTCATCATAGACCGTACCGTCTATTTCACGAGCAATTAAGCCAGCAATACTGACCATGGTATCAAAGCCTTTTTGCACATCTGAATGAGGGAGTGCCAAGAAAAAAGCCAAACCTTGAACTTGTTCAGTCGATAAGGTTTCTAAATCAAAACCATCTGGACCGTTGTCGGTGACACGTAATACAGAAAACAGTAAATGGCTTTCTTCCTCTGGATTCTCATAACGATGGAAGCAAGAGAGTTCACCAAAACGTAAACCATATTTTAACAACATTTTTAAGGTTTTATCCCCGGACAATGCTTTACGTGGATTCGGATAAACATTCAGTGCAATAATGGTTTCAGCCGTAGACAATACGCTTTCATCATCATATTTTTGTTGCTCGTTTAAATGAACATCTAAAATACTGCTTTCCTCATCAAACTCTTTGATTTCAGCTGTTTCAACATTGGCATTAAACTGAAAAGCTTCCTCTTTGTCCTGACTGATTACGACTTTGGCAGAATCATTAGTTTGAGTCGTCGGTTCTGTTTGCACATTAAGTGCTTTTTCAGATTCTGTTGCGGATTCAGCACTTGCCACTGTATCCGTCTTTTCAGTTTGTTGTGTAATTGCTGCATGCTCAAGCTCAGTTGACTGAACAACATTCGACTCCGCTGCTGCATCCTCAATCTTTTGCTGTTTTTCATCTACAACTTCGACCGAGTCTAAAGCAGTTAAATTCGGTTCAACACGCACTTGCTCTTGAGACTCACGATCTGTTCGCAATTGATCTCGTACATGACGAGGAATCACGGGTTGCTTACAATCTTCATTGATATGCAATTCAGACTCTAAAGAAGGTGCGGCATCATTGGGCTTTCGTAGCACCATCCTTAAACCCACCAGAATGATGATTACTGCAACAACAATTCCAATAATTGTGGTGACTTCCATACTATGACTCCGCGGCTAAACCGTATTCTCTTGCCTCTTCCAAATTCACAGTGACGAGCTTTGATGTGCCTGGTTCAGGCATCGTCACACCCAGCAAATCGGTTGCCATCGTCATTGCAACTTTATTATGTGTAATGTAAATGAATTGGACTTGATCAGAAAGCTCTTTTACTAAATTACAAAAACGACCAACGTTAGCATCGTCTAAAGGCGCATCAACTTCATCCAAAACACAGAAAGGTGCAGGATTCAAACGGAAAATAGCAAATACCAAAGCCAATGCCGTTAATGCTTTTTCACCACCAGATAACAAGGCCAATGAACTATTTTTCTTACCCGGTGGGCGTGCCATCAGCTTTACGCCAGACTGCCAATCATCCTCAAGGCTTAAACTGGCTTCACCACCATTGAAGACTTTTGGAAATAGTACTTTTAATTCAGCATTAACCTGATCAAAAGTCCCCATAAATAATTTTTTGGTTTCTTGGTCAATGGTCTTCATGGCATCTTTCAATTGCCCAACAGTATTTTCCAAATCTTGCATTTGATGGGTTAGATCTTCAAAACGCTTAGAAACTTCTTCATATTCTTCTGAAGCTGCTAAATTGACCGCGCCTAATTTCTCAAACTGACGCTGTGCTTTCTCAAATTTTTCTTGATGTGCAGGTAAATCAATCAATACACCTTGCTTAACTTCAGCATTCATCTCTTTGAGTTGATCTGAATAATGCTGGAAATCTGATTTTGCCGCTTGCCAAGCTAAACGTCGCTCTTCCAGTTTTGTACGCAATTGCTCATCATTTTGCTGATGCAAATGGCGCATTTCTGTAAGTTGTTGCTGTTTAGATTGAATATTATTCAATTCAACTTGCCACTCACTCCAAGTTCTTTGCAGTTTTTCAGTTTGTTGTGCCTGCTCAGCATATTGCGATTCTAGACTTGGTAATTCCAATTGAATTGGATCTACAAACTTCTTGGCTTGCTCCATTTGCGCAATAATTTGTTGATATTGCGTTTTAGAGAAAGATAGGTCTTTGTCTAATAATTCAATTTGCTGTTTATTTTGTTCAGCTAGACGACGTGTGGTTTCGGAATCTTGTTGTTTAAGCTGTAATTGCTGTTGTTGTTCTTCAACGTGCTCATTGAGCTCGTCCAATTTGAATTGCAAGGTTTTAAACTCAGGAAGATTTTGTTCAAGCTTGAGGATGACCGAGTGCATATCGATTTCAAGATCATCTTTCTGCATTGCATCTTCTTCAAGTTGCTCATCTAGCTGTTGCAATTGACTATTGAGCTGAACTTTCTGCAACTCAAATGCTTGTGAAGCACTTTGCTGCTTAGCAATTTGCACATCAAACAGTTGTAGCTGTTTTTGCTGATGTTTTAGCGTATCTTGCTCTATTTGAATCTGTTTTTGCAGATCCTGCAATTGCTGATTTAAACTCAGCAATATAGTTTCAGCTTCAATCAACTGTGGTTGTAGCTGCGTAAGTTGTGTTTCAATTTCTTCAAGGCGAATACGATGACTGAGTGCACCCTGTGCAGCCTGACTCGACTCATCAAAGAACAAACCAATCACCCAATCTTGACCGACATGATAACCATCCAGCGTCAATATGCTTTGCCCTACTTTTAACTGTGCTTTTTCCGTTAAAGCTTGAGCAAGGTTTTCAATTACAGCAACTTGACTCCACAGTGAATACTGTGGAGATTCAATCCAATCTGCTAGACACGCCACTCCATTCATTTGAATTTTATCTTGTGAGCCTGATGCTTTAAGCTGGCGTGCCATACTTTCAGAAAAATCAGCATTTTGATCAACAATATGGGCTGACAACCATTTGGCTAAAAATTTTTCAACCAGCTGTGCATGTGCTTTGCCATGTTCATTCAGCATTAATACCTGCATCAATTGCACAGTATCAGCCTTACTATTTACAGCACTCTTCGCCATTAATTGGGTGAGGTTTTTCTGTTCAGATTGCAACACTTGTACATCAGATTTTAAAGCTGAAATCTGAGCTTTTTGCTGATTAATGCGCTCGTGTAGCTGTTCAAACTGCTGCTTTGCTTGATTAATTTTTTGTTCTAATTCAACAATCGCAGCTTGTATTGCTAATTTTTCTTGCTCAAGTTGTTGAACATCTTCAGTTTTAAATTGACTTTGAACCTGAACTGCTTGGGTTTTTAAGGTGTCTTTCTGCTGCTCAATACGTGCAACATTTTTTGCAAGTTGTTCAATTTGCGCCTGCATTTGTGCTTTTTGCTGCTGTTGCTTTTCAACTTGAACTTTGACCTGTTCATATTGTTGTTGTGCTTGCAATTGCTGCGCTTTTAAATCGGTAAATGCTTGGCTACGTTGTTGTGTATCAGCCTCAGCATGTTGTAAATGTTCAGTCTGCTGCTCCAATTGACTGTGCAAGGTTTCCAATTGCAATTCCATCAACTGAATTTTTTCTTTGGTTTGAGCTTTTTGCTGTTCAAAACTTCCCAAAGCTTCTGAGTTTTGTTGAAATAAACTTTGTTTCTGTTCCAAAGTCATTTTCAACTCAGAGAGTTTTTTCTCAGCTTGTTGCCACTCATTTTGCAAAGGCGTGGACTGTTGAATCAGACGTTGGAACAACTCATTGGTTGAAGTCAGATCATGCTCCAAGGTACTCATATCAGAGCGCACCAATTTAAAGTGCTCCCCCAATTCGTTCATTTCAACCGTATATTGTTCTTGTAAACGGGAACTACGATCACACTGAAAAGATAGAATTTCTATCTTTAATGTACGAATTTCAGTTTCTAAAGTCTTATATTGAACCGCAGTTTCAGACTGACGTTTTAAGGTTTTAAGCTGTGATTTGAGTTCTGAAGCAATATCTTCGAGACGGTCTAAGTTCTGCGTGGTATGTTCTAAGTGTTGTAGTGTTTCACGACGACGAGCCTGATAACGAGAAACCCCAGCAGCCTCTTCAAGAAAAATACGCATTTCTTCAGGTTTGGCATCAACCAAACGGTTAATCATTCCCTGTTCGATGATTGCGTAGGAACGAGGACCTAAGCCTGTACCCAAGAAAATGTCGGTAATATCACGACGTCGGCACTTCGTCCCATTGAGAAAGTATTCAGATTTTCCATCACGATTCACTTGACGGCGAACAGCAAGTTCAGTATACGCGTTATAGGCCCCACCTAATTTGCCATAGGTGTTTTCAAAGCGCAGTTCTACACTTGCCATACCTACAGGTTTACGTTTTGCCGTTCCTGTAAAAATAACATCCTGCATACTGCCACCACGGAGCTGGCGTGCACTGGATTCCCCCATCACCCAACGGATAGCATCAATCACATTGGATTTACCACAACCATTAGGACCAACCACCGCTGTACGGTTATCTTTGAATTGTAGTGTTGTACTATCGGCAAAAGATTTGAAGCCTGAAAGTTTTAAGCTGCTTAAACGCATAATGTCCTAGTAATTACCGACGCGATCTCCGCGCCCAAGCGAGTTCGATTTGTTTCATCCGTGTCAGAGATTCCAACACCAGATTACGTAAGTGTCGACAAAAATCTTCCATAAATAAAGTAGCTTGTTGTGATTTTCGGATTAAAATTGCGTCAATCACCAACTTAAGCAATTCTAAAGCTTCTTGAAGCTCGCGTCTTGAAGTATTTAAGGTTAAAAAATAACTTCTTCGGAGTGAGGGTAACAACTCTTTATAAAATTTCATCAGGTAGGGATTCCCCACCATGTCTTGTTGCCCCGATAAAAATTGAAAAATACCATCATAAAACTTTTCAGTATTGCCTTGCTTCACTTGCTCAACCAAATGATTCATCATCTGCTGGATCGCTTCAGCCTCATGATTACGCCATGTTTCACTCATACGTTGCACGATTTGACCTAATAACAGTGCACTGGTATCAAATAATGCGCGTACTTGTTGAGCTGACATTTCTGAGACAATAGCACCACGGCGAGGATAAATTTCAATCAAGTGGGTTCTTTCTAAAAGCAAAAGGGCTTCTCGTACTGAGCCACGACTGACATCCAGTTCTTTGGCAATACGTAGTTCTTGTATTCTTTCTCCTTCAACCAACTCGCCACTAATAATTTGTTCACTAATATGTTTGGCAATTTGTTCTGAAAGGCTATCCACTTCTTCCGAATGCATATAATTCCTATCTTGGGTTTATTATTCTTTCTCAGACAATGTCAATTGTCATTATTTTAGTTTTACCTGATTTAATTCAATTGAAACCATGACATTGTCCGACAATTTTAATGCATTTTAAGTCAATTTAGTGTTTAGAAAAAGTACCTTTGATCGGAATCTACTTAGTAATTCCTTGATAAATAAAATAAAGACCAACAACTGTAAGTAAACATGCAAAACATTTTTTCAACATGGCTGGAGAAAGCGCATGCGCAACCTTTGCGCCGAATTTGGCGGTGATAAAACTCATCACACTGATCCCAATAAAGGCATAGATATGGACATAACCAATTGAATTTTTAATTTCAATTGGTTCTTGCGCGCCGAAGAACATGAAGCCTAATGCCCCTGCGATTGCAATCGGTAACCCACAAGCTGCTGATGTTGCAACGGCTTTTTGCATCACCACACCATTTTTGTTGAGATATGGAACAGTTAAACTTCCGCCACCAATACCAAAAATTGCCGATGCGACCCCGATTCCCCCACCAGCCAGCATTTGCATAGGTGCAGTCGGCAATTGTTTAGATTCATCGACTTTGACATTGGCCCCTTTAAACATTTTAAATGCCACCCAAATTGCAAATGCCCCAATAATCAATTGTAAATGCTGACCTGATAAAATATCTGCAATGCCAGCACCAATAAATGAGCCAATCACCAAACCTGGAGCTAAGTTTTTAAAAACACTCCAAAGTACTGCACCTTTTTTATGATGCGCTGTTACAGAACTAATTGAAGTTACAATAATAGTTGCAAGTGAAGTTCCCAATGCCATGTGCATAATGACCGAAGGATCATAGCCCATTTTGGTAAAGACCACATAGAGAATTGGTACAATAATTAAGCCACCGCCAACACCAAATAGCCCAGCAGCAAATCCTGCGATTGCACCAATACCTAAATA
Organism: Acinetobacter sp. LipI_19; assembly: GCF_058242925.1. NCBI lineage: Bacteria > Pseudomonadati > Pseudomonadota > Gammaproteobacteria > Moraxellales > Moraxellaceae > Acinetobacter > Acinetobacter sp. LipI_19. Next base: position 44,949 of record NZ_JBZAYK010000001.1, on the reverse strand, counting down.
TATGATTAACTCCATAAATGTTCCTTCACTCTTCTCAGATTCAACATGGATTTAGAGACTCGTCATCTTAGACAACTTCTTACACAAGCAAATGAGCTCCCTGAAGTGCTGCTTTTAAAGCAGACTACAGCATCGACCAATGATGATGTGCGTGAAATTGCGCTCAGCGGCGTCAAGACAGTTTTGGTCTGTAGTGAAACTCAGACTCAAGGACGAGGTCAGCACCAACGGGAATGGGTTTCGCCAATTGGTAATATTTATTTAAGCACATTGCTTGAAACACGAACACCCTTAGATGGGCGTTTAGCATTGGAAATTGCTTTAAATATCTTACAAATGCCAACACTTAAGAATTTACCAGCATTACAAATTAAATGGCCCAATGACCTATATAGCCCTCAAGGAAAATGGGGCGGAATTTTGGTTGAGCCCATTTCACCACATCAAGCCATTGTTGGAATCGGGATCAACTTATTTCCGATCCCTAAAGAAAATGTGACTCAACAAGCTACCTCGCTAATGCAATTAGGCCTACAATTTCCAAATCGAATCCAAATCATTGCAGAAATGTATTTGGCAATTCAACAAGCTGGACAATGGTTTGATCATGGTTGCTATAACCTCTCAGCACGATTTAATCACTATGCTGCCTTTATGGATCAGCAGGTTTATTTTGAACAAATTCAAAATTCAATTGAAGGTATTTTCAAAGGGATTTCTGATGATGGTGCACTGAATTTATTGACGGCTCAAGGTTTAGTCAATGTCTATCAGGGGCGTTTACGCTTAGCTGAAGCATAAATAACGAGGTGATCTGTTTTCTAAAATGAGATGGATTGATCAGATGTATCGTGAAAAAGTGATCAGCAATTAGGGGCTGTTGACATTTCATAAATGGCTTGCGTTGTAGGTTAAAATTGAGCAGGCAAGGCATGAAACGAAGAGAATAGCGAGACTATTTTCGAGTTTCATAACGAAGGCTGAGATAATTTTAGCCACAACCCTGAGCAAGAGCAAAGCACTGCTTTGTTTGCAGCGCAAGGCGCAGCGGGGGACTAGCGTGTTTTTTGCCGCTACGTTGTTACGAACTACTGATTTAGAATAACTAAATTTCGTATTTCGCGCCTAGTATCGCCTAAAAAACACACGTAGTCGCAAACATAGACGAATTATCAACAGACCCTATTTAAAACAGGGCTTTTTTCGCTATACATTTCGCTATATATTGCGCAGTAATCGTATTGATCCAAAGATCATAGCAAACAGTTACTAACAGTACGGAACAACGTTCAGCAAAATGAACCGCAGGTTATTTGCCCTATTTGATTGATCAGATTGAGAGGCTCTCTAAGTCGTTCAATATTTTCAAATAAAATAATTATGCAGATTGTGTTCAGTTTCAATTAGGCAAAATCATGAAAGCACTTTGGTTAGATATAGGAAATACCCGTCTAAAATATTGGATTACTGAAAATAATCAAATTATCCAACAGGCAGCAGAATTACATCTCCAATCCCCTGCGGATCTGCTACTGGGTTTAATTCAACATTTTCGTGGTTTAGGCTTAGACAAAATTGGAATCTCCTCAGTCCAAGATAAAAAGAACAACGAACGCATTGTCCAGATTTTAAAATTACTCGATATTCCGGTGACTTTTGCCAAAGTGCATGCTGAATATGCAGGATTACGTTGTGGCTATGACCATATAGAACAACTTGGAATCGATCGTTGGTTACAAGTTTTGGCCGTGGCGAAAGCTGATGATGACTTGTGTGTGATTAGCTGTGGTACAGCTTTAACAATTGATTTAACCCAAGGCTTACAACATTTAGGCGGTTATATTCTGCCTAACCTCTATTTACAACGCGATTCTTTAATTCAAAAAACCAAAGGTATTAAAATTCCAGATGCGGCTTTTTCAGAGCTGAGTCCTGGTCGGAATACCATAGATGCAGTACATCATGGCATTTTCTTAGGGCTGTTAAGCACCATTGAAAAAGTGCTTGAGCAACAACCACGCAAGCTTATTTTAACAGGCGGTGATGCCAATCTATTTGCACAATTTCTTGAGAAATATCAACCAAGAATTGAATCAGATTTATTACTTAAAGGCTTACAGTTCTATATAGATCGACAAACCGCTTAAACCCAAATACAATTTAATGGAAGATCAGCAATCTTCCATTTTTAATAAATACAACCATAAACACGATAAAAGAGCAATCATTATGAAAACGATACCCTTACTGCTTAGTGCCTGTTTAATGAGCTTCACAATGATGGGGTGTACCAGTTTACAAACTACGCACTCATCTTCAACAACCATGGCAACAACTGAACCCGTTATTGCTTACTTTGCTCCAGATGCAGGTGAAGAAGCCTGTGACTGCGGTTTAATCATGGATCAGGGTTATTCACTCACACCCGTAGAAAATGGATATTTCAGAAAATTATTAGGTCGTGATAAAGATGGCCGTTTCTTAGTTCAGGACTTCTATCAAAATAGTCGTAAAAAACAATCTGATCCCTTTTGGATTAAAGCCCCTCAAGGCTTAAATAGCTTTGATAGTAAATATGTCGATGGTGAAGTTGTGGGCTATTTTGAAAATGGAAAAGTCAGCTTTAAATCGACCAGCCAAGACCAGAGATTAGTTGGAAAAACTGAAACGTACTATTCAAATGGTCAACTTGGGCTACAGGAAGAATATCTTGATGCTCAGCCCATCGTTCAAAAGGTATGGTATGAAGATGGCAAACCTGCAGCAGAACTAAAATTAAGCCCAAGTGAAGATTATTCGATTCTAGACAGTAAAGTTTGGGATCAACAAGGCAATTTGATTCAAGATGAGCAACGCGCTCAGGAGATTCTTGACGAGCTTTATCAAAAACTAAATCAATAAAACAAAAGAAAATCGAGATAAATCTAGTATACGACTTGAGTGCGAGATTGAGATTCAGGTTGTAATAAAACCGCTAACTTTTCCCAAAGTACGTTTAAGCGAGTATATCCCTCAGCTGCCATAAAATGCCCAGCATCTTTCACTTCAATCATTTGTGAATTCAGAGAATAACCCTGTTGAATACTGATCGGTGCTGGAACAAAAGGATCATTGTTGGAGAAAAAGACAAAACGATTGAGAATATTCATTCTTAACAATGCATCGTCAACCTCGGCTTGTTGTAAAAATGAATTAAGTTCAGGTACAACGGATAAATTTTTACTAAATCCTGCTACTAAAAACAAAGCACCTAATTTTCGCCCCAATATTTCACTTGAAAGGAAATCCAGAGTGGCAATACCACCTAAGCCATGTGCCACAATGATGGTATCTTCATTGAGTGACTTAATTTGCTGAGTAATATTATGCTTCCACACCTCATAGCGAGGTTGTTCTGCATGTTCTAGATGAATAATTTCACATGTATGCCCTATAGCCAATACTTGCTGCTTCAACCAAGGATACCAATGCTGTTCAGGGGAGTCTTTATAACTGTGTACGATAAATACTTTTTTCATAAATAGACTACTTATCAATTATTGTTTAAATCATATTCAAATAATGTGCTTAGAATATCTAAACAACCAATAAAAGTATGTTATTTTTATTTAACAAAAAAGCGCCCGAAGGCGCTTTTTATAAAATAAATGAGGCTTATTTTTTATCGTTATTACCAAACAATGGTCCCATACCGCCACCACCGCCAAACTGTTTTTGCATCCCGCCCAATGAGCGCATCATTTTTGCCATACCCGATGGATTGGCAAATTTCTTCATCATTTTCGCCATTTGCGCATGTTGTTTGATCAGTTTATTGACTTCAACCACATCCATACCACAGCCTGCTGCGATACGCTTTTTACGGCTCGGATTCATTAAGTCTGGATTACGACGTTCTTTGATGGTCATCGATTGAATAATCGCTTCCATCTTTTTCACTTGCTTTTCAGGATTTGCTTGCGCAATCGCATCTTGAATGCCTGAATTGCTCATGCCAGGCAACTTATCCAAGAAGCCCATCATACCGCCCATTTTATTCATTTGTTCAAATTGCATCAGCATGTCTTCAAAGTTGAAGCTCCCACCCTTTTGCAATTTTTTCGCCATTTTTTCGGCTTTTTCTTTGTCGATTTTACGTTCAACTTCTTCGACTAAAGAAAGTACGTCACCCATACCTAAGATACGTTGTGCAACACGCTCAGGATGGAATGGCTCTAAGGCATCGAGTTTTTCACCCATACCTAAAAATTTAATTGGCTTACCAGTAATTGCACGTACCGAAAGCGCCGCACCACCACGTGCATCACCATCGGTTTTGGTGAGGATAACACCCGTTAATGGTAATGCATCATTAAAGGCTTTGGCAGTATTTGCCGCATCCTGACCTGTCATTGCATCAACAACAAATAGGGTTTCGGTTGGGCCAATTGCGGCGTGTAATGCTTTAATTTCGTCCATCATGTCATCATCAACATGCAAACGACCTGCCGTATCGACAATCAAAACATCATTAAAGTTAATTTTGGCTTGACCAATTGCACGTTGTGCAATTTTAATCGGATCTTCAGAAGCATCCGATTCAATAAAATCAACACCCACTTCAGCAGCAACTGTTTGCAGTTGCTTGATCGCAGCTGGACGGTAAACATCGGCAGAAACCATCGCCACTTTTTTCTTTTGACGCTCTTTTAAGAAACGTCCAAGTTTTGCAGCTGTCGTGGTTTTACCGGCACCTTGTAAACCTGCGAGAAGAATCACAACAGGAGGTTTTGCAGCTAAGTCTAGACTTTCGTTTGCCTCACCCATCATTTTGGTGAGTTCGTCATACACAATTTTAACGAAAGCTTGACCTGGTGAAAGCTGAGTCATGACTTCTTGACCCAATGCTTCTTCCTTAACTTTCGCAATAAACTCACGAGTTACAGGCAAAGCAACATCGGCTTCAAGAAGTGCCATACGCACTTCACGTAAGGTATCTTTAATATTATCTTCGGTTAGCTGCCCAGAGCCAGTAACATTTCTGAGACTCTGCGTGAGTCGTTCTGTTAAGGTATCAAACATTGCAAAATCCGCTTAAAATAGCTAGTAGCAAAAAAATCTTTCTTAAAATAGAAAATTTATGCTCAAGATGCTATAGGATACTGTAGTTCACATGGAATTTATATCTTATAACATGAATATTCATCATCCTGAAAAAGGTTTGACATGATTAGCCTCCCCTTGGTTTATACGATTTTAGCATTAATTGCCTATACCTCTTCATTTTGGTATTTGTTCATGCACTTAATGGCTAAACGTTCCGCAAACCCATGGTTTATTGGCATCATGTCAGGTTTAGGGCTGATATTACATGCAAGTGTACTGCATAACGACATACTTACACCACTAGGGATTAATTACGACGTCTTTAACTTGATGTCTTTTACCTCGGCGTTAATGTTGGTTCTAAGTATGCTTTATAGTACCTATCGTCCTGTTATTTCACTAAATTTGATTGGCATTCCGGTTGCAGCCTTTGGTCTGATTTTAGGATTTTGTTTTAGTAAACCAGATCAATTTATTGAACAGCATTCTATCGGTTTAGACATCCATATCATTCTGTCTTTATCTGCTTATGCCGTTTTACTCATGGCAACCATACAAGCCGTTTTGATTTGGTTTCAAAACCGCGAACTCAAAAAGAAACAAAAAAAACGTATTTGGGTCAACTTCTTACCATCATATCAAGCCATGGAATCCTTACTTTTTGATATGCTCATTACTGGTTTTGTTTTATTAACTGTCGCTTTATCTTTTGGTTTCTTTACCATTGATGACTTCTTTGCACAGCACCTAGCACATAAGACTGTGTTTAGTATTGTGTCTTGGTTTGTTTACGGTGCGTTGTTAATTGGTCACTATAAGTTTGGCTGGCGTGGTCAGAAAGCCATTCGCTTTACCATGATTGGATTCTTTTTATTGGCAGTTGGCTTTATTGGTTCTAAATTTGTTTTGGAAATGATTTTGCATCGTTGATAAACGCAGCACTGAACAAAAATGGGCAGTATTTTGTATTCTTACTATAAGTATATTAATACAGAAGCAGAAGAAATTGTTTTATATGAGTTAGATCTGGAATATTACTGCCTTAGATCAATTCTGGTGACAGCTTAACTCAGCATCCAATACAAATTTAAACATAGAACAAGCGCATTTTCTCTTAGCTGAAAGAAGTTTTTCTGACGTTTTAGACGAAATTATTCCCATTGAAAATGGTAAGTTTTTAAATTTTTAGAATCAATCGATCTCTAAATATTTAAGTGATTGGATGAATTAACGAACAAATTTTACATTGGGCAAAACATTGAAACCGAGATCTTGTGTTTCTACCCTCAAAGGGTGATCGTTAAATATGGCAAAGGATTTCATAGTTTAGCCAATGAGAAGGATTGTGAATCACATTTAGGTTCTAAAAACATGTATACACAGCAAAAAACTCGACTTTATATAGAGGTTTCGATAATGAAAATTTATGGATCAACTTTTCAATAACACTCCATTTAGCACTGATCTAGAATATATTTGCATCAGTAGACATCTCCTACAAAAATGCGTATAACGCTGTTTTCATCTCATCAGGTAACAATCGTGAAACTTATACTCGCCCCAATGGAAGGCTTAACCGACCCTATCATGCGTGACGTTCTCACACATGTCGGTAGCTTTGACTGGTGCGTGACTGAGTTTATCCGTGTAACGGATTCGGTCTTACCTGACCATGTTTACCATAGCTATTGTCCAGAACTAAACAATCAAGGCAAAACAGCTGCTGGCACACCAGTACATGTTCAGTTTTTAGGAAATAATCCTGAAATGCTCGCAGCCAATGCGGTACGCGCTGCTGAATTAGGTGCTCCTGTAATCGATATGAATTTTGGTTGTCCTGCTAAAACAGTAAACCGTCATAGAGGCGGTTCAGTACTTCTCGATGAGCCTGAGGTTGTACATGAGTTGGTCAAGGCTGTACGTGATGCAGTACCCAAACATATTCCTGTATCTGCAAAAATGCGTTTAGGTTATATGGACCGAAATTTTACCCTTGAAAATGCGCATGCCATTGAAGATGCTGGCGCAGCTTGGGTCACTGTCCATGCTCGGACCAAAGCTGATGGGTACACCCCTCCAGCATTTTGGGATCAGCTACAGCCGATTCGTGAAGCACTCAAGATCAATGTGATTGCCAATGGTGAAATCTGGACCAATGCTGATGCGAAGCAATGCCAACTTGAATCAGGTTGCCAAGATTTGATGATTGGTCGTGGTGCTGTGACTACACCAGATCTCACACAATGTATTCGTAAAAATACAGATGAACCACTTATCACTTGGTCTGAACTATTAAATTTACAAATTCGTTTTTTAAATGGTCCATATAAAAAAGAGCTGAACATGGTCGGCCGTTATAAACAATGGATTGGGATGATGTCTAAGCATTACCCCGAAGCCAAAGCCTTATGGGATGAAATCAAACGGTTGAAAAAAATTGATGAAGTGCTGGAGAAATTGAATCCTGCACATTTTTAAATTGCTTCATCAATCTCTAAAATTGCTTTAATTTCTTCAGGTTGAAATTCTTTTGATAATTCAGAAGTTGGATTCAATACCAATGTTGCCCCCTGAGTCATTTCAAAAAACTGCCGTGTATTTAAAGTGATATATTGGGCATCGACTCCAATATCATTTTGAATGGTTTCTAGCTCTATGAAGAATGGTATTGCTTGATCACCTTCGGGTGTTTCTAGAATACGGAATTGAATTTTTTTATGCTGATCTTGTGTTCCCAAACAATAAATATCCGATGCTAAAAGCAGATCGATAAAATCAGGGATCAATTCGTAGTTTTCTTGGGTGTTGATAAAGAGTTGTTGTAAATTTTGCATGTTGTTGATTGTCTATTTTTGGTGCCATTAATATAGCTTATTCACGGTAGATATGGAATTGATCTGAGTGCTCAATTGGATATCCTTAAGCCTCGAATTTCAAATTTAATAAAACAATGATTTTTCATAATTTTCATCTTAAAAAATTTTAAAGTTCACACTCATTCTTTTATTTACTATATATATTAAATTGACCAGAATTATTAATTGGATCACAATTCACTTCTAAACTAAATCTTTTATAATTATAGTTATTAACCATTATTTCATCTTTATTCCTGTTAAATTTATAGAAATTATCATAATTACCATCAAATCCAATTAAGCTCAAAATAGATTTAACATTATTCTTATCTAGATCTGAAATTTTATTACAATCATCAAACCTATATTCAATCGTTTTAACACCAAAACCATTTTCCTCAGGACCAATAATTAAAATAGAACTTCCAATTTCAAAAATCAAAGGATTCGCATTGTCATTAAAATTTACTTTTTTGTAGTCATTTTCACTTATGATTTTTTTATAAAATAAGCCATCAACCAAATTTTTAAATAAAACATTATCTATTCGTTTCCTATCTTGGTGTGCAACGCTATGGTATGGCGTAGACAAGCTTCTAGGCGTACAATCCGCATTAGCGCATGGGTCATTTACTCTGTTTTCACTTACCTCCATACTCTCAAAATGAATATCAGATTTATTCTTAGAAACATAAAATACAAGAGAAACAAAAAGTAGTACTAAAAATATTTTTTTCATTCCAACCTTTTTCCGTTATTGACTAATGTATTAATCACTAGCATTTACTTTTGGTACACCATTACTCTTATAAATATAAAAGGCAGTATAATTACTTGTTTGATCAGTATTAAACTCAAACCAAAAATCTGAAACTTTAATTCTATTTGTGACTAAGAATTCTCCATACTTATGTACTCTATTCTCAATATCTGTTATGTGCTGATGCAATAGTTTTTCATAAACGTTCGTTAAATCTTTTTCATTCAATCCTAAGATATTTGCAAAGATCATTGGAACTTCTGGATCCAAATTAATTTTCTTATATCTTCCAGCAACTTCATCATAATCATGACCTAAATAGATAACTATTTTACGTTGAGACTTAAGATTCTCTCCAGTTGAATATATTGTAGATGAGATTTCAGGTAGTTCATCATCACGACCAAAAAAGAATATCTTATTTATACCATATGAGTTTGGTTCAATTTCATAACGTTTCTTACTCAAGGGAGCATTTTCCTTATGCTCAAAGTATCCTGATTTTAAAATTTCATTTTTAATTTTATAAAAATCAATAGAAATAGCTTCCAATTTAAGCTGATTCACAGGGGCATTTTTACTAAAATCCACTTCTGGGGCGATTAGACGTTCACTATTATTTTTAAAAATATAATAATTTGTATGATCTTCAATACTCCTACCAAAACTATAGGATGTTATAAAAAAGCATATCAAAATTATTATTTTAAGTTTAATAATATAATGATTTTTCATAATTTTTATCTGTGATTTTTGTATAGTATACAGTATAAGCAAAACTATTGACTTGACCTTTCCCTACAAACCATTCAGGTTCAGATTCCAAGATAATATGTACACCATTAAAATTCTTTTCAGTAATCACCTTTCTGTACTGATCCCCACCTTGACATCGCCCTTTAGTTAAAAAATTTTCTATGAAGTTATCAAGACTACTTTTATCTAAAGCTGCTGAATTTATTAAAAAAATTTGATCATAAATTGATTGATAGATATTTTTATGGATATTTTCATCAAATGGAACGAAATTATCACTAGCATAATAATTTGTATTTGGACCTTGTCCTGTAGTTCGTACTTCTAATGTAGACATATGATGATAATTATCTTCAAAATTTTCATTGTGAACTATTCCATTATCAAAACCTTGAGTAGCAGATAATCGATCTATAACTTTTAACTTCAAATAATTTGAATTCATTCCCTTGTATTTGCTATATATTTTTTTAAAATTATAGTCCAAATACAAATCATGATTAACAACAAATAAATTAATATCTCTCGATATTTCCTTTACATCACTTTGAGTATCGCTTTTCTTAGTTTTGTTATTTATCTGGCATAGATGATCTAATGGCTCATTAGGAACACATGCAAATAGAAAAAAAGAGTATATAAAAATAGTTAAAATTTTCCTCATAACTCATTCAGCCTTATCAAAGGTATAAAATTTCTAGATAATTTTCAATACCATAGATATAGAAAACTAATATATTGATGTTTCATATTTTTTATCCGTTTTCTTTGTAAAATAAGCTGTAAAAAAAAGACTGGTTAATTTTTCATTTTTATTTCCTGATGCTTCTAAAATAATATGAATATCATTTACATTCCACTCTAGCACTTCTTCTTGTGACGAAGTGCTGCACTCGAGCCTTTTAATAAAAAGATTAATATTTTTATCTAAATCTTTATAATCTACTTTATTTCCATTGATCACATAAATTTGATCACCCAACATTTTAGCAATAGTATTGAAAATTTTATCATCGTAAGGTACATAATTCGTACTTTTAAAAAATATGTAATTTGTCTTAAAGTTTATATGTGTATCTAGATTAGACATATAATGCTTATTTTCTTCAACATTATTACCGACAGTACCATCTGCAAACCCTATTTCAGCAGGAAGTTTATCTAAAACCTTTAAAACCATGTAATTGCTATTTAATTTTTTATATCTGTTAATTATTTCTTTTTGATCATAATTTAAAAAAATTCTATTTTCATCTACAAAACTAGAAATATTTTTTCCAACTTTAATATCATAACTATTTCCAACATCTGAATTTTCACTATTTTTTAAACTATAATCATCCTTATTTGAGTCAAATGAGCAAGCTGATAGATTTATTAAAGCTATCACCAAAATGAAAGATTTCATAACACCACCATCTCTAATAACCTAATAAATAATTATACCTGATGTCTAAAATCATTAAGATTAATGTTTGAATATTGAAAAAAGTGATAATTCCAAATCTTTATACTCATTGTATTTTTTAGTTTTGCAATCGATATCTCTAATTTCGCCGCTAGCAACTTTAGCTGCAATAAATTTTTTATTAATTGTAGATACTTCATATACAACTTCATTCTCATCAAAAGAACCTGAATATATACCAGTTCGAGGATTAAATTTACCATCCTTAATATTGTTAATTAAATTACTTAAAACTTTGTCATAGATTAATTCAGAATCGGTATCACTTACTGCAGAAATCACATCTATAAGTGCACTTTTTATAAGTTTTCCTTTAAAAATTTGGGGATCAGATCTAACTTCAAAATTAATATATTTAACATAAGTGCCTGCTGAAATAATTAGAATTTTGCCTACTACATCGTAGTTATCATCAACAATATCGATATAACCTTGATTTTCATATACATCCATATTATTCAAGGAAGTGGATTTTTGAATTTTATTATAAAAATCAATAACATTTACTCCTAAGTTCTTTTCTATAGGACTCTCCATTGAACTTTCAAATGGTAAATATTTATTTATATCCAAACTAACATTAGGCTCAGGAGTAAGGCAAAATTTATTTATTACCTCATCATTTTTATCACCAGATGATATTACTTTTCCATCACAACCGATCGTAAATATTAAAAATAAGAATCCAATATATATTTTAATTTTCACCCATATCAACTTAAACACCTATATTTTAAAATAATTTCAACTAATTTACTGTATAAAACATATAACAATAAAATCAAAAATCACATTTCTTGGGGATCTCGTCACTTTGATAAATATTAAAATAAGTATTATTTTTTATTTGTTCTGTATTTAACTCAAACCAATAATCTTGTACTTTCACTCTTGTTGTCACTAAAAACCCACAATACTCATTCACATTTTTTTTTATATTCAAAATATGCTGGTTTATAAGTGAACCATATATTTCTTTCGCTTTTTTTTCATCAATCACGTTTAAAGCAGAAATAAAGCTTGTAGGAATAGTTGTATCAGTACTCATTTGTTTAAATTTTTCTCCATCATATCCAGCGCTCAACCCTAAACGAATACTTTCAAGTTGATTAAATTTTGAGCTCGTTGCATAGATTTCAGAAAAAAGGTCTGGTTTTTCATTGCCATTATTAAAAAAATATATTTTTTTTGTAGTTGAATTATACGATATAACTTCATAGCGCTTAATACTAGAGACTTTATCAGTATTAATATATCCTTTTTTTTCAAGAATATTTATTATCTTTCTAAAATCCACAGGCATCCCTTTTAAATTAAGCTGATTTACTGGTGCAAACCTTGAGTAATTTATTTCAGAAGATGATTCTAAATTTGATTTTTTTTCAAAAACATATATCCTTTCGTCCAACTTATTACTACTCTTTTCTACATTATTCCCAGAACTACACGATGAAATTAAAAAAGAAAATATTAAAAAATTAATTTTTAAAAAAATATTCATAACTACTATCCACCATTTATTAGTTCATGCTTTTATCTTGACGCATAATATCCCATTGCCATTTAAAAAAAGTAAATGGCTTTTTCCCGGTATGAAAAGGATTGTTATTGCCTAAACTATCTGTCATATAATCCATATAATTTTCAGTAAAACCACGATAAAAAGTATGTTTTGCCATACTTCCTTTTTGGAAAGTATGAGGTAATGAAAAAGAATGCCCAAGCTCGTGAGGATAAGAATGTGCATGATTCAAATTTGATTTAAAAACAATAACCATATCCCCCCAGACATGACCATCTAAAGTACAAACTCCTCCAGCAGCTGTCTGCTTTGTAGTCAAAAATACAAATGTCTTTTTACTATTTGAAGTCCCATTACCATTTTGATCAATTCCTCCATTGACTTGTATTGGACCATACTTATTATATAATTCTCGTAATGCTCGTGCAAAATTTGATGCTTGCGTATTGCTTGTTGAACCTTGAATAATATTTACCAAAGGATCTGTTTGATATTTTGTTAAGTCTAATATGGCTTCTCTTTTAATTTCCGCACGAATTAAAGCTTGATTAAATGCTATACGTTTTATTAGGTATTCATAAGCATCAACACGATCTGGTAAAACGGGTTTTCCACCTCTATATTCAGTAACTACTGGTATTAATATAATATCTGCATGCTTTATAATATCATTCTTATAAAGCATTAACTTTCCAACTTCAACCTTCACACTTCCCTTCTTTGCAAAAACCTTAATCTCTTCATGATTAGTTAACCAACCACCTTCACACTTAATTAAAATACTGCGAGCTAAATGATAAAATTGTTTTTTCCCATCAAAATCTAATACTTTCTTTTTAAATGCACTTTCTAAAGGAATATTTTTAGGAGATATCTGAATAAATTTATTTTGACATTGAAAAATTAACTCTGTCCCATCGTTGCTTAAAGGCTCAATTTCTTCTATATATAAATCTAATTTTACCCCATCTTTTGTCATTGTAGAGATATGAGGAATATTAGAACCATTAATATAAGAAAATAAACTCAACCATGCAGGAAAATATTCTTTCCCATAGGGTGCTATTGGATTCTTAACATCAGTTTTGTACTCATTTTTTAATTTTTCCACATCAATGCAAAATGGGCTTTTTGTATTACCCGCTTCTGCAACAAATTTATTAGCATAAAGATAATCATCTCTTAACCAATCAAATCCATAATTACCACTATAGTCTTGAGGTCTCCGAAAATGAACCGTAAACTTCCTTAAACACGTTGCACATGAAGCACCCGCTGTAGGACTTGCACCACCAACACCCATCTTAAATCGCCAAATTAATCAAATTTTTTATAAAAACGTTATGATGAAATTCTTTTCCCAATACATACTCTTTATATGATTGGATATCATTGGAATAATTTTCTTGAAGTGAACCCAATAAATCTTTTTGTTTTAAAAACTCTATTTTTTCTGGATAAATAATTGAAAGATTTTCTTGAAGATTGGAATGACTAAAACTCTGATTTAACTGGTCTATTGCTTTAAAAACAAATTTAAAATTATGTCCTAAAACTACACTTTTATAGCTTTCCAAAAGTGTATAAAAAGCATCTACATAGGACACTTGCTCCGCAATATTGTTATGCTGCATTTCATTTTGGAGCCAAAGATATTGCGGATCATTTGCATAATCTATTCCCAAATAAACATGGCTCTTCACCATATATTTGAGTGTATAAATTTGATTGATGCCTTTTTCAACATATAGATTGATCAGGCTTTGGACAGGTTCTAATAGCTGATCAAATTGCCCATTCAGTTTAAGGGCTGGGTTTTCTTTTATAATTTCATAGACAAGGTCATATAAAAATTCTTTATTTTGCTCAACATCTAATTCATATATTTTTTCTTGGCTGAGTATGAACATTATGCATTCTCCAATACCATTAATTGATTAGAATCTACATCCTGATAATTTCGAATTGAAATGATCCATTTTGTAATACCCTCAAAAAACTCATCTTCTTGTTGATCTGTCAGTATTTTATGAATTTTTTTAACAATTCTTGGATCAAACCATCTAAATAATTTTTGTGTACCATCAGGAAATTCTACTGTGAGATAGCGTTTCATTTTTTTAACAAACTGAGCCAAATCCAATGAACTGAATACCAGATTTAAAGCCTGTTCGTCTTTCCATGTTTGATGAATAAAGCTAAATCCATCTTCTTCGAGCGCCTCTAAATCATTGATTAAGACAAGTACAGGGGCAACTTCAAAAGGTGCATTGCCCTCCGTTGTACCTGAAAATAATGAATAAAACTCTAACCTTGCGTCATTTCGCCATGTATTGATAAAGTGCAAAGTTTGATCTGAAACTTGCGCCGCATCCAAGATTAAATACATGTTCAAATCATGTCGATCATCTTCGATACAACTTTTTATATTTTTAAATGGAACAATTTTTCTTTTCATTTTATTTATCAACAAATGCCATTCCAAACTTTGCTGCATCCAACAAACAAGGCTTACAGATATTTTCATAGAATGATGGAAGTGAATAATCGACTTTTGCTCCACCAATAAAACTATGTTGCCCTGCCTTCACTTCGAACTTAGCAGCCGTGGTCACAAATACACCTGAACCATTAATTTTTAATTGAGAGCCACCAGATGTGATAATAATTTCTTTGAGACTCTTGAGCTCAATCATCTCTTCAGTCGAAATGATTTGAATACCTTTACGTGCAATCAAATCCGCACCATCGCCTTGTGCTTGGATCTCAACCTTACCTTTCCCAGCAAAAAGTCTTGCACCTTCTTGTGCCGCAAAAAGACTGATCTTTGATTGTGCATGTGCAACTAAATTCTTTTGCGTACTCAGGTTGATACTGTCACCTGCGGTATAACTGATTTGTTTATCCGCAGAAAGATGTAAGTCTTCATTGCTTGCCAATGCGATTGAATTCGGTGCAGCTAAAATAATCAAAGCTTGTTTAAATGCATCCGCTTTGTCTTTTTCACCTTTTTCGATTTGATCAAGAAATTGCTTGAGATTTTCCAATACATCCAGTGGATCAGTTTGCTGATTCTTGGCAACTTCACTTAAAGCCTTAGAATTATTTAGGCTGCTTTCTAACTGACTTTTCGCGGCTGTTGCATCAAGGTGATTGCCTGAAGCTGAATCTTGGCTATAGGTACTCAGCAATAGGCCTTGCCCTGCACGTACTGCTCCCCATTGGTCTGTTCTTAGTTCAAAGCCTTCGCCTCGTCCTTCACTGGTATCCGTTTCTTTAGGATGACTCAGATTACCAAGGTTAAGTTGACTCGCACCGTGACTGCTTTGTAGCTGGCTGCTGATTTGATCAGTGGTATCATCAAATCTAAGTTGCCCATAGCCACTGCCTTTAACTTCTCGACTTTTGATCCCTGCCAGTTTTTTGGTATCAGGCAATTGGCCTTTGTCATCAAATTTCGTTGGACTTCGTTGCGCTTCATGAATACGCCCCACCACAAATGGTCGGTCAATATTGCCATCAAAGAAATCTATCACGACAATCTCACCAATCCTCGGCAAGAACCGCGCACCATAGCCTTCACCTGCCCACGGGGTCAGTACATCCACCCAAGCGGAATCGGTGTCGTTGTCATTGCTCCCTGCACCACCATCATGACTATGATCTTCATTACGGGTAAATAGGAAGCGAACTTTAATGCGCCCCCATTCATCGACATGAATTTCTTCTCCACTTGGCCCAACCACTTTGGCTCGTTGTGGATGGGTACTAGGACGGTGTTGTAGTGGGTGGTATTCAGGAACAGTGGTGATATTACGGCGTTGTAGTACCAATTGATTGGCTTGGCGTTCTGGGTTGTTTGAATCTGCTTTATTTTCGTTTACCCAATTGCTTTGTTGGAGCAAGCGATTGATTTGCTCGCTCAGGTCTTTGGGTAAGTTGTTCTGGTTATAGAATGTCTTTGACGTGATCAGAAATTCTTTGTCTGAGCCATTGTGTTGGTCTATTTCTGGGTGTTCGTTTAACTCAAACCAATACCCCACTTGCGCATCACGTACAGTAGAGTTGGCTATAAATTGTTTGGATTGAGCATCGTAATAATGGCTCAGGTTTTGGTTAATCTTTTCAATTTGATTGTTATTTGAAGCGGTTGCTTGATCTTCACCATTCAGGTCTTGAATCCATGCTGGACTAATATGCCAAGCCTGTTCTAAACCAAGACTGGCATTATTCTGGTTTTGACTGTGTTGGTGTTTGCTTTGGACACTGCCTGCACCCTCTTCTTGCTCTAACACATCTGCTTGCCAGCGTTGTACGTGGACAGCAGTGGGTTGTAAGCCACGTTGCCCGATAAAGCTGGTGATGCTGTCTTGTTGTTCTGTGGCACTGCTACGATGGAAGCGGATGCTTTTGCGTTCTAGCGCTTTGTATTCGTTATTATCATCCACCAAACGCAGTTTTTGTGGTTGAATTTGAGTCGCAGAACTAGGCACAATCAATTGCGCCTCATCAATCAACCAGTTGATCCCTTCACTGCGCATCAAGCGGCTTAAAAATGCATAGTCACTTTCGTTGCTCTGCATAATGAATGGTCGGATATCGTAATCTTTTTTCAGTCCACTTTTATCGAGGCTTAGACTCGATGCAAAGAGTGGGCTTTTATCTTGCCATTCTTTAAACAGCGTTTCTATCACTTGCACAACCGACTTGTTCATAAACACTCGGCTATTACGGCGTTTATGCCACAGTGAAGTGGCATCTTCGAGTTTGAGCTTATATAACGTCAGCGCGCCATCACTTTGCCCTTGTGCTGCTTCGGTAATCACCCCTGTACTACGAAACAGTTGCCCATGATCTGTGACTTGGTCAATGGCCACTTGGCTACCGATGAATTGTTTAAGCGGAATCGTTGCTGAAGTGGCAAGGCAAATCAGTTCCATAGACACACCTTGGTTTAGACCATGTTGTCCATCGATGCGTTGTAAGAAGACTTGGTTGTTTAAGTCTGTATTGCTAAATTGGATATGCAAAGCTCGTTTTTGTGCGTTTAGTCCAAGCTGATCCAATATTTTATAAATGCTATTTACTAAGCTGTTCATTTTAATAATTTATTCGTTTTAATTACCTCTATTATAAATTAATTCTAAAATTTTTCTATTAAAAAAAACAATTTCATTACTAAAAATACTTAAATTCAAATAGATTTTTTGATTAATTGTTGAAAAATTAAATAAATAATATCATTAAAAATGTAGTTTAAATATTCATATATTTCTAATAAATCAACATTATTCATTTCCATAAACACCTAAAATCAAGCTCAAAATAATCTTGTTTATATGCTTGATTTCAATTTTAATCTCAGCCTGCTTGTTATGTCTGATATGTATTCATATGCTGATCAACCCATGTTGTGTTTATATACATACGCCTCATTTAATTTATGTCTTTTATAGCAATGCCAACTTTACTACTGCTTTATGTTATAAAATAGCTACACATTTCATTCTTTTAGGAATTTTCCTATGAACGATGTTAACTCTCCCAAAAAACCGTTGTGGAAATCTAAAGCCGTGATTTTCGCAACAATCTTTAGCTGTTTATTCCTTGTATTCTTCTATATGGCTGTAACCAATGAACCAGATTATATGCCGAGTCAGCAAAATAAGCAGATAGCGACGCCTCAGACGGAGAATACCGATACAGCACCTCCACATGACACGCAGCAAATGTCGAATGATGAAATGAAAAACATGCCACACACCTCAGCTCAGCCAGAACATGCAAACTAAACAATCTATGATCAATGATTCACGTAATGCGCTTGTCGTAGAAGGTGGTGGTATGCGTGGGGCTTTTACCTGCGGTGTACTTGACGCTTTCCTACAACAAAATTTTAACCCTTTCGATCTTTTTGTTGGGGTGTCTTCTGGTTCAACAAACCTCGCCAATTACCTTGCTCGACAACAAGGTCGCAATATCGAACTCTATTTAGACCATTCACTTCGACCTGAATTTATTCGTTATGCTCGCTTTTTTAAAGGTGGGGATTTATTGGATATGCAGTGGATGTGGGATATTGTCGAGAAAGAGAATCCTCTAGATCAACAGGCCATATTTAGTCAAAATCCTGACTTTTATATGGTGTTGACTCATGCTCGTACAGGTTATCCTGAATATTTACGTGCTGGGAAAGACAATATTATCGATGGATTACGTGCTTCTAGTTCTATTCCCTATCTGACACGACAGGCTGTAGAAATTTTTGGAGAGCCTTATTTTGATGGCGGTGTCGCAGATGCCCTCCCTGTTCAATGGGCAGCGCAACAAGCAAATATTCAAAATCTCTTGGTGATTCGTACCCGTACACAAAATTACTTTAAAGCCAGCAGTAAAGCAGATCAATTCTTGGCAAAATATTTGCTTAATCAACATACTGGCTTTGCAGATAGTCTGAAAAACCGTTGTACTCGTTATAACCAAACTGTCGATTTTATCCGTCAAAATACGCAACAAAGCATTTTGGAAATCTGCCCGCCTGACAATAAAAAGTTAGCAGGCCGTTTATGTAAAGATAAACGCAAGTTGCAATATACCTATGAAGTTGGCTTAGAAAGCGGACAAAAAGCCATAGAAGACTGGAGTAACGCACACAAAGGCTAAAAGCGAAATTCCCAACAGACTAGTTTTTTAGATTGTATTGCGTGACATATCCTTCTTGTGGAAAAGCATCCTGAGTGATGCTTTCTACTTGTACAACTTGCCCTTTGACTAAACTGGTCAAAGGTGGCTGTTCAATCGTAATTCGCATACGTTGATTGACCAGTGATTGACATCCACTATCAGCTCTTCCATTCTTTTTAGCTTTTAATATTTTGATATACATCGTCAATTTACTTTTTTCAAACTCACCTTGTGGCCCATTGATTGCCATCGTCATGGTTGAAGTTTCTTCTAAGACTTTAACCGTTAAGAGACATTTATTGAGATAAGATGCCCAAGTCAAATTGGGTACAATAAGCCCCATCATCAAAAAAATACCGAGTATTGCACGTTTCATTTACTGATCCTTTTTCCAAAACTTCCATGACTTTTCAGGGCAAGTATAAAGCTTGTCAGAAACAGGGATTTGATCATTGGTTTTGAGATCAAATACTTGAAATTGGCATTGGTTATTTTGATATTTACCTAAAATTTCATAATCGTGTCCAGCCTGTGGTCTGAACGAAGCAACAGCATCCACACATTGATCAAAAACTTGTGCTTTTGTCCGAGATGAATCAGTCGCTCCAAATACAAAACCATATAAATTCACAGGTTGGTCGGCATTTAAAATAAACTCTTTATAAGAGATCAGTTGGTAAGTCCGCATAGCATTGCTTTCAGCTTCTTTCTGAATCGCACTACGAGGCATCCCTTCTTCGATATTAAAGGTAATTCTGGCATACGCTTTTAGCGCAGATAATGCACCATTTCCACTTAAGTAATCCCGTATCCCAGCTTTTCTTCCAGCACAATCAAATGAATGTTGAATTAAAGTTTTTGTCGCACCCTTTCGATAGACCCGAATCCGTGACTGTGTCGCTGGATCATAAGTTTTTGGCTTTGTTTCCACCTGTAACTCATAGGCTAACGGTTGTTGTTTATCTGTTTCGGCTTGTGCAAATACACTGAATTGAGATACTACTCCAAATAAAAATAAAACCTGAAACTTTACCCTACCGTGCTTATATAATCTTTTCATTTTATTTTTAAAATACTAAGTATGTCTTGAAAAGACTTTACACGATGATCGGCCTGTGTCGATGTTACTTTTTGTTGAGGGTCAAATAAGATCGTTTTCATGTCCAACGCTTTTGCACCGCAAATGTCTGCTACCTCATTGTCGCCAACAAAAATGCATTGCTGAGGAATAACACCGAGCTGCTGACATGCCAATTGGAAAATTTCTGGATGAGGCTTTCGCAGTCCAACAGCTTCTGACACAATCACACTCGAAAAATACTCACTTAAACCTAAGGCTTTGAAATTATCTTCCTGAAAAGGTGTCTTTCCATTAGAGATTAATCCAAGATAAAAATTTGCCTTAAACAAGCTATAAATAACCAGATCAACACCACTAAAGCATCGACAAAATTTATTAAAGTCTTGAATATAATTCTCTAATAGCGCTTGTGTCGAATAGCTGGATATTTGAAACTCTTGAATAAGTTGAGCATACACCTGATCTTTCCATACAGAACCATTATTATCCAACTCAATAAAACGCTGAATAAATTGTGGTTTCTGTTGAATCGCAACCAGCTCGAAGAAATTTACCTGCCAATTTAAAAAAGCCTTTAGGGAGGAGGTGCGATCAAGTAAGGTTTGATCTAAATCAAAAAGTATAACTTGAATCATCTCACCATCCTCTAAATCGAAAAGACTTGCTAAAGGATCAATAGATTATAATCATTGATTATCTATTCAATCCGATCTATCCATTGAATGCTTGTAGTGTTTCTAGGGTAATCCCTGCACCACCACATACAATAACCAAGACCTGATCAGCGGGTTTAAATTGAATCGTCTGATCATAAAGTACCGACAACGTTGCGCCACATGCTGGCTCAACCAAAATACGATGATCATCCACAAATTTTAAACAAGCATCTACAGTGTCTTGATCTGAAACAACCAAACTACGAACTTCAAGTTCTTGGCTCACTTCAAATGCATTTTGACAAACTTTTTTTGCTGCAAGTGTTGTTGCTATACCACTCACTTGATCCAATTCAACATGTTGCTTAGCGACAATCGAAGCATGTAAGGATGCTGTACCTTGGGTTTCAACCGCATAAATTGGAATATGGGCTAAACTATGTTTCTTTAATCCTGCTGCAACACCTGAAAGTAAACTTCCGCCACCCACAGATAAGACCACCGCATCTGGAGTAACGCCATCTGCAATGACTTCATCAATCATCGGGATAATGCCTTCCCATAACAATGGATGATCAAAAGGATGAATAAATACATCATGCTGTGTTAATAAGGACTGCGCTAAAGCATTGGCTTCGGTCCATGAAGCGCCATGTACAATAACCTCTGCACCTTGCTGGGCAATTAATTCTCTCGCACGTTGTGCTGTGGTTTCTGGAACCACGACGGTCACCGGAACACCCAGTTGTCGACCTGTATAAGCAACAGCTAAGCCTGCATTGCCACCCGATGAACTGATAAAACGCTGAGCACCCTGCTCAAAATATTTTTGACAGGCATGGCTAATGCCTCGTTGTTTAAATGACGCCGACGGTTGTAATGCTTCCATTTTTAACCACACCTGACATTGATTCAGTTGGCTTAAAACTAAAGATTGAATTAACGGGGTTTTTATACTGAGCATAGGTAAATCGATTCTCTTGGTTTATTTCAATTCAGTCATTTTTTAAACTTAACCCCATATCGATATGTGGGATCTCACAATCTAAATATTCTTCACCTTGTACCTGAAAGCCTAAATTTTCATAGAAGCGTGTTGCATAGACTTGAGCGGATAATTGAAGAAATGCTCTATTTTGCTGTTTTGCCACTTGAATAATCTGTTGTATGAGCAGTTTACCAATCCCCTCACCTCGATATTGTTGCAACACAGCAACTCGACCAATACTGTTATTTTCCAATAACCGCGCTGTCGCAATGGGTTGATCTTGAGCATATACAACAAAATGTAATGAAATGGCATCCTGCTCATCCCATTCATCTGCTTCACTGATGTTTTGTTCTTCGATAAAAACCATGCTTCGAATCAGTTTTGCATCATGTTGAAGCTGACTCCACGGCCCAGATTGAATGACAAATTGGCTCATTATTTAAATCCTAATGGTTGAGAAATTGATCCTTCATTCTTGCAATTATGCTAATGTAATGCACAGTGACAATACGCTCACTTCCACCAACTTAACTAAACTTGTAGAATAATTATGTTTCTAAATCATAAATTTAAAGTATTTATTTATAGCGCAATTTTACTGACGACTCAAAGTATTTATGCAAAAACATCCGAGCTAGATCGTGTGAATATTATCACAAAAAGCATGATTGGATTATTTTCTCAAGACCCAAATCAAGATCAGCTTAATTTAAAAATGAGTGCCGCAATTGCAGGTATCTCAGAAGCTGAAGCTAAAAAAAACCGCGATGAAAGTGGCGAAAAACAAGCCACTGCATCTGAAAAGATGAAGGAAATACTTAAAGAACAATTTAATGCCAACGATTTTAAAATTGTTGCGCCAGCATTTGAACGCCAAATGAAAGCTCAAAGTGCTGCATATCAGAGCTGTAAACAGGATGGTAAAATTATTGAAAATAGTCAAAGTTTTCAAGTACCGTTAACCTGCAAAGTCCCTGTGCTTAATTTAGACAATGTTCAAATGCCTGAACGTGGTAACAAAGAAAGTGATGCGCAATTTGCAGCTAAAGCAACAGACTTTTTTACAGAACTACTGATTAAAGCCCCAACAGAAACATTAAAAACCAGTATCTTGATTCATAAAATGGGTGAACAATTGATTCCAGAAATGGATGATCCGCAATATTTTCCAGATACGATCTCTCAAAAAACCACGGGCTCAAGCGAAGCTGAGCTTGATGAAATGAATCAGCAATAAAATAATTTATCTAAATGGTACCAAGAGAGAAAGCAGTTAAACCTGCGTTCTCTCCTCACAACGCGCTAGCACTTAGCGCCAATGTCTTGCTGGTCCCACTGATCATTCAATAATAATTCTAAGGATTGTTTTTGAATCCCATACATCTCTTTTAAAGCACGAATTTGATCTAAGACTGTTTGATCAGGTGCAGTGAAATCTTTACGCTTGGTTGCCAAAATCATTTTGTTTTTACTGGTATGTTCTAATGCCACAAATTCAAAGACTTTGGTTTCATAGCCATACGCTTTCAGCAACAGAGCTCGAATGGTATCTGTCAGCATTTCAGCTTGTTGTCCTGCATGAATACCGAATTGCAACATCGGTTGTAACACTTGTGGACTATTCAATTGTGGGCGTAATTCCTTATGGCAACAAGGTGCACACATAATCATTTGAGCGTTTAAACGGATACCTGTATGTATCGCAAAATCTGTTGCAACATCACACGCATGTAAGGCGATCATAATATCCAAATGAGATGGATGATACGTTCTCACATCACCTTGGAAAAAATCCAATTGATTAAAATCAGACTTTTGCGCAACCTCTTGGCAAAATTTCACCATTTTGTCATTCAGCTCAACACCTGTTACAAATGGGGTTTGATGTTGTTTTGCCAAATAATCATATAAAGCAAACGTTAAATAGCCTTTTCCTGAACCAAAATCGACAATTTTTAAAGCCTGCTCTTTGGTTTTTCCATCATGCACTAAAGTCTCTGACTGTTGAATATGCACTAAAGCACCTGAAAAGATTTCAACAAATTTGTTAATCTGCTTCCACTTACGTGCCATGCTTGGAATAATTTGTGCATTGGCATCGGTAATGCCGAGCGGTTGGAGAAAATAGCTTTCTTGGTCGACAAAACGATGTTTTGTACGATCATGCCCTTGTTGTTGGTTTTTAGCGGTTTTATCCAGCTTATTTTTACTGATGGTCAGCAAGGCTTTCTTTTTATTTTTCTTCAGCTGCGTTTCAACCTCATCGGTAAATAAATTGGCTTGTTTACAATCCTCAGCCAGCCCCTGAATTGTCGTTAACGCATGGGGAAGTGGATAGTTTTTAGTAATATCATTGGTTTTATAACGATATAGACAGCTTAGAACCGTTTCATTCTGTAGCTGAATGACGCGAAAGGTCATTTTCTCTAAATCAACCAATTCTCCTTTATACTGACTTAAAATCAAACGATCTAAGCTTTGATTATCAATAGCTTGCTGTACGCTATCAAAAAATTGTTGTTCCTGAACAGATAAGCTTGCCACATTGGACATAATCAAAACTCGTATTAATTAAGTTACCTATTTTAAGACGTCTTACTTTAAAGGTAAAACTCCATTACTATACAATTGTATTTTTAGGATAATAAGGTCCAATGTCGACAGATAAATTGATTCACATCTATGCACCACAAGAAGAACGTATTAATGCATTGAGTCATGCATTTGGTGCGATTTTGGCTGCGATAGCGACTGTTTTGATGCTGATTAAAGGCAACTATCTACATGGATGGCAATTTTTTGGATTGCTTGTCTATGGTCTAAGTATGATTCTACTGTTTTCCAGTTCAGCGATTTATCATTTTTCTGTCGACGAAAAAAAACGCCAGTGGTATAAAAAGCTGGATCATACCGCGATTTATTATTTAATTGCGGGAACCTATACGCCCTTTTTGGCAATTGCCATCCCAACAGCAAAAGCACATTATTTATTGATTGCACTTTGGGTCATCGCAGCCATTGGAACACTATTCAAGTTAATATTCATTCATCGTTTTGAAAAAATTTCACTGATTGCTTATTTGGTCATGGGTTGGCTTGCCGTGCTTGTAATGGATGATATGCAACAGTATTTAAAACCAGAAGCATTAAAATTATTGGTCATTGGTGGTTTAGCATATACAATAGGCGCATTGTTTTATGCCTTAAAAAGAGTAAGATACACTCATGCTATTTGGCATATATTTGTTTTGGTCGGTGCAGGATCACATTTCCTTGCAATCTATCTTTACGTCATTTAATTCATAGACACTCAAAATTCAGTGACCCTGATGGAGTGAATTTGGGTTGATCTCGTTGTTTTTTTAAGAAATTACGCCTTTTTTAAAAAGATTACGCTTTAAAGACTCGTTTTACTTTTAAAAGTGTAAGGTTCACCATGGCGTCATTATCTACTGCTACTCCAGAAATTCAAACAAATTCAAAGACTCGTGTGCTTTTCGCAAGTCTTGTGGGTACAACAATCGAATTCTTCGATTTTTATATCTATGCAACTGCTGCAGTCCTCATTTTTCCGCATCTGTTCTTCCCTGCAAGTACAGATCCGATGACGGCAACAATTCAATCACTCGCAACATTTGCCATCGCATTTATTGCCCGCCCTATTGGCGCAGCAATCTTTGGTCACTTAGGTGATCGTATTGGTCGTAAAGCAACCCTCGTCGCGGCTTTATTGACCATGGGTGTTTCAACAGTGTGTATTGGTCTACTTCCAACCTATGCACAGATTGGTATCGTTGCACCGCTATTACTTGCACTTTGTCGTTTAGGTCAAGGCTTAGGTCTTGGTGGTGAATGGTCTGGCGCAGTCCTGCTTGCAACCGAAAATGCACCTGAAGGCAAACGTGCTTGGTATGGGATGTTCCCACAACTGGGCGCACCGATCGGTTTTATCTTGGCAACGGGTTCATTCCTTGGTCTTGGCGCATTGATGTCTGAAGCAGACTTTATGCAATGGGGCTGGCGTATTCCATTCCTTGCAAGTGCTGCATTGGTGATTGTGGGTTTATATATTCGCTTAAAATTGCATGAAACCCCAGCGTTCCAAAAAGTATTAGACAAACAAAAAGAAGTTAATGTTCCATTTAAAGAAGTTGTGACCAAACATTATAAAATGCTCTTCCTCGGCACAATTGCTGCTGTGTGTACATTCGTGGTGTTCTATCTCACAACAGTATTTGCACTCAACTGGGGAACCAAACAACTGGGTTACTCACGTGCAGAATTCTTAGAGATGCAACTGGTCGCAACACTGTGTTTTGCTGCGTTTATTCCGCTTTCTGCTGTATTTGCTGAGAAGTTTGGGCGTAAGGCAACCTCTATTGGGGTATGTATCGCCTCTGCACTTTTTGGTTTAGTATTTGCCAGTATGCTTGAGTCTGGCAGTACCGTGATTGTGTTCTTGTTCTTATGTGTAGGTTTAGCATTGATGGGAATGACATACGGTCCAATTGGTACGGTCTTGTCTGAAATTTTCCCGATTTCTGTACGTTATACAGGCTCTGCATTAACCTTTAACTTGGCAGGTATTCTGGGCGCATCTTTTGCACCTCTGATCGCAACTGAACTTGCAACCAAATATGGCTTACAAGCGGTGGGTTACTACTTGACAGCAGCATCCATTCTTTCACTGTTAGCATTCTTGGCCATTCGTGAAACAAAACATGATGATGTTAACAACCAAGTTTAATCACCCTCTCAATGATCAAAGCCTGCAATTTTGCAGGCTTTTTTGATTTAGCGAAATGCTAAAACTCAGGCTCAGATACAATCTCAACCAGTAGATTATTAAAAGGCTGCATAAAAGACAAATAGCTTGCATGTAATGCCATACGCGCTAAATCAGTGTTAAACGGCGTAGGATGGTAAAGCTTATCGCGCATAATCGGATGCCCAATATGTTGCATATGCACCCGTAATTGATGAGAACGTCCTGTAATCGGTGTAAGTAGCACTCGACTTACATCCTTTTCAGCATCATAGCTTACAGATTCAAATAAAGTTTGAGCGGGTTTGCCTAACTCAAAATGCACGATCTGGCGTGGACGATTTTCCCAATCGGTAATCAAAGGCACATCCACACGACCATTGCTATTGATTTGCCCTTGCACCAAAGCAATATAATTTTTTTTAACAGTTCTCGCTTGAAACATTTTACTTGCTGCAACTTCCGCATCACGATGTTTGGCGAACAACAGAATGCCCGAGGTTGCCATATCCAAACGATGGGTAATTTTGGCATTTGGATATATTGCCAATACTCGAAAATAAGCGCTGTCATGATGTTCAGGCAAACGCCCCGGAACTGAAAGTAACCCTGCGGGTTTATTGATGGCAACAAAGTCATTATCTTCAAAAATAATGTCAAGTGGATCTAAAGGAGGCTGATAAACAAAGCCATCATCAATCGGCATGTGGATCGTATATTGAGAAGAATTGCCGAAAAATAGCAATAGACTAAAAAGCTGTCAAGCATGTACATGCTTTATTATTTTCCGCAATCAAAAAAACTCCAATACACGAGAATATTGGAGTTTTTAAGTCACTATACAATGCACTTGATCTGATCAATCAAGCCTGAATATTCAATACCAACTGACGTTTCTTTACCTGTTGTCCAACTTGCCCAATAATCTCATTAACGACCCCATCAACATCAGACTTAATCTGTTGCTGAATCTTCATCGCTTCTAAAATCAACAAAGTTTGACCTTTAGTCACCGTATCACCCGCATTTACCAAGATATTGATAATCGCACCATCCATTGGTGCACGAATGTTACCATCGCCTGCGACATCGGAAGTTTCAGGTGCTGCATAGGTGGTATTTTCAATGCTGATATTGCCATTTACCGCATCTAAATACAGCTGATTTCCATCTAAGACATAGTCAATCGAACGGCGTACACCATCCACCTCATAAATGAATTTTTCTGCTTGCTGTTCGACAATGCTGATCCCAAGTGTCTGCCCACAAATTTCAACGCTCACTTGGTTTTGATCACGTTTCACCAAAAGCTGTAATAACTGATCATCATGCTTGAGTTTTAAAGGTAAAGATAACGCAATTCCGGTATTCCAACTGCTTTGACTGGAAGCATTGGTCAACAGTGCCGCAGCAATAGCTAGGTGTTCTAAGCCCAAAGCTTGTTTATGTAAGCTGCCATCTGTTTGGAAATGTTCTTGAATAAAGGCAGTATTGGTGTCTCCTTTAACAATAATAGGGTGTCTTAATAAATTCACTAAAAACTGCTTATTACTATTCACCCCCAACAATACACAATCATCTACAGCACGCGCCAAGAGCCGAATGGCATCCTGACGGGTTTGACCATATGCAATGACTTTTGCCACCATTGGGTCGTAAAACGGACTAATTTCATCCTGTTGCAACAAACCATGATCAATTCGAACATTGGGTAAATCAGCAGCTTGCCAGCGCTGTATTTGACCAGTCTGTGGCAAGAAATCTTGGCGGGGGTCTTCTGCATATAAGCGAACTTCTATTGCATGTCCTGACAAGGTCAATTCAGACTGTTGTAAGGGCAAGGTTTCACCATTGGCCACACGCAGTTGCCATTCCACCAAATCTAAACCTGTGATCAGTTCCGTTACTGGATGCTCGACTTGCAAACGTGTATTCATTTCGAGGAAATAAAACTCACCTGATTGATCCAATAAAAACTCCACCGTTCCTGCACCGACATAATCACATGATTTCGCTGCTGCAACAGCAGCCTCACCCATTTGTTGGCGTAAGCTTTCAGTCATCACTGGACACGGGGCTTCCTCGACCACTTTTTGATGACGACGCTGAATCGAACAATCACGCTCAAATAAATACACATAATTGCCATGGGTATCGCCAAACACCTGTATCTCAACATGGCGTGGAGCAATCACAGCTTTTTCAAGAATCAGCTCACCTGAACCAAAGGCATTTTCTGCTTCAGAACGCGCTGTTTTTAAGGCTTCAACAATATCAGCAGATTGCTGTACCAGACGCATACCGCGCCCACCACCACCTGCTGAAGCTTTGACCATCAGTGGATAACCAATTTTATTGGCTTGTTGTTCTAAATACTCTATATCTTGCTGATCACCTTCATAGCCCGGCACACATGGTACACCCGCCTGAATCATGGCAATTTTTGACAGTCGTTTACTGCCCATCAATTCAATTGCTGGTGCAGGGGGGCCAATAAAGGTAATTCCATTTTTCTTACAAGCTGCTGCAAAATCGGTATTTTCAGAAAGGAAGCCATAACCGGGATGAACAGCGTCAGCTCCGACTTTTTTACATGCTTCGATAATATTTTGAATAGATAAATAGGACGCTGAAACTTTTGAAGCACCAATATACACAGCCTCATCTGCAAGCTGTACATGACGTGCATGACGATCTGCATCTGAATAGACAGCCACGGTTTGATAGCCCATTGCTTTTGCTGTTTTCATCACGCGAACAGCAATTTCACCACGATTCGCCACCAATATTTTTGAAAATGCCATTCTCGTTTTCCCTATTTTTGGTTTTTATTCACTTGATTATCTTGGTTGAATCACACCGATCTCAATCAAGATCAGTGATCCGCATTGTCAGACTTATGCATCAAACCAATTTGGATGACGCTTTTGGATAAAGGCCATTGTGCCTTCTATGCCTTCTTCACCACCCACAGCATTGGCAAATTGCTGCGCAGCATCATCCAATAAAGGCGTCAAAGCTTCATTTAAAGTACGATGCAATAAAGCTTTAGTCACACGAGACGCTTGCGGAGCGGTACGTTTAATCTGCTGAATGGTTTCGATCAATAAAACTTCCAGTGCTTTTTCATTCTCAACCACTTCATGTACCACACCAACCTTCAATGCGGTATGCCCCTCAAAACGTGCACCAAGTAAAGCCAAACGGCGCGCTTGAGTTAAGCCAATTCGCTTTACCACAAATGGTGCAATCTGTGCGGGAATAACCCCTAATCCAGTTTCAGGTAAACCAAATTTGGCATCGGCAAGACTGATTGCAATATCTGAAACACATGCCAAGCCAAAACCACCACCCAACACCGCACCTTCTAAAACCGCAACAACGGTTTGTGGCGCTTGATCCACTTGCTCCAGCATATGTCCAAATTGACGATTGAAATCAACATAAGGCTGATTAGAACCGACACTGGTGGCCTCACCACGCAGTTGAGCCATATCTTTAATGTCACCGCCTGCACAAAAATGTCTATCTTTGCCACGTAAAATGACTGCACGAATGGAGATGTCATCTTGAATCGTTTTAAACACCTGTTGAATCGCTTTGACCATATTCAAACTCATAGCATTGCGACTCTCAGGTCGATTGAGCCATAGGGTTAAAATGCTACCTTCTTGCTCAAGCTCAATACTGCGATCAAATTGTTGTATTGTTAGAGATTGCGAAAGTGCCATATTTATTCTCCTTGTTATTTACGTTTAGATGGAAGAATGTCCATCAACTTACAAATAATTCCAAGCATAATTTCATCTGCACCACCACCAATCGAACCTAAACGGCCATCACGATACAGCTGAGAAGCGGGGTTATCCCACATAAAACCATTTCCACCCCAAAACTGTAAGCAACTGTCTGCAACTTCTCTAGTTAAACGACCTGCTTTAAGTTTTGCCATAGAAGCAATTTCTGTTGCATTCCCCCCGTCAATGTGGATTTCACAGGCACGATAGGTTAAGGCACGTAAAGCTTCTACTTCAGTCATCAACTCCGCAAAACGGAAATGTACATATTGGTTGTTAATCAACGGTTGCCCAAAGGTGCTTCGTTCTTTGGTATATTGAATGGTTTGTTGAATCACATTTTCCAAACCACCAATTGCATTGGCAGCAGCCCACATCCGTTCTTCTTGGAACTGCATCATTTGCATCATAAAGCCCATATCTTCTGCACCCACCAAGTAGCGTTGTGGTACACGAACATTGTCAAAATAGACTTCTGCTGTCGTGGTTGAACGCATTCCCAGTTTATTAAGGGGTTCAGAGAAAGAGATGCCTGCGGATTTTGCAGGAACAATAATCATGGACTTATTGACATGCGGTTTATCGTCAGAGGTATTGGCCAATAAACAAAAAAAGTCAGCTTGCAGGGAGTTGGTAATCCACATTTTGCTACCATTAATCACATAATCATCACCCTGTTTTTTTGCAGTGGTTTTAATGGCTGCAACGTCTGAACCTGCATGTACTTCCGATACAGCAATTGAAGCAACATATTCACCTGCAATTGCAGGTGTTAAAAATTCATCTCGTAATTCTTGACTACCAAAGCGTGCCAAAGCTGGTGTTGCCATATCCGTTTGCACACCAATCGCCAAAGGTACTCCACCACAGGCGGCTCGTCCTAACTCTTCTGCAACTACAAGGTTATAAGAATAGTCTAAGCCTAATCCACCATTTTCTTCAGGCTTACAAATCCCCAGCAAACCCAAATCAGACAGTTTTTTAAACACATCATGAATAGGAAATCGTCCTTCAGCTTCCCATGTCGGAATATAAGGATTGAGTTCAGTCTCAACAAACTGACGTGTAGTACGACGTAGTGCTTCATGCTCTGTTGTAAATTTCATTGTTTTTCCTTAAATTTAATCTTCTCTCACTCGCTTTAATAAAGCGGAGAACACCTCACTTTTAAAAGATGAGGAATAATGAGTTTCGCTAGGGTGAAGGACTTTTAAAGCCTCGATACACCAAATCGTATTGGATTTAGTTTGCGATGTTCTGCTTCATAAATTGTTTCTAATAAGAAGATCAGGACTTTGCGTGTATCACGCGGGTCGATAATTCCATCATCATGCAACATGGCCGTATTAAATAAGGCGGTTGACTGCTGTTCTAATTTTGCTGCTGTACTTTGCTCTAAGAAATCCAGCATCTGCTGGTTAGGTTCCATCCCTGAAGCTTTTTGCTTTCCTTCTGCCACGATACGTAATACCTTGCCTGCCTGAGCTGAACCCATTACCGCCACATGCGAGTTTGGCCATGCAAAAATAAATTGCGGTGATAATGGACGTCCACACATGGCGTAATTACCCGCACCATAGGAACCCGCTACAACGATAGAAATTTTCGGCACAGTGGTATTGGCAACGGCCTGAATCAATTTCGAACCATGCTTAATAATGCCGTTCTGTTCAGCATCAGTTCCGACCATAAAGCCTGTGGTGTTATGTAAAAAAAGTAATGGGCGTTTGGTCTGTTCACAGAGGTGAATGAACTGTGTAGCTTTGGTGGCGCCTTGTGGGGTAATCGGTCCGTTGTTGGTGATAATTCCGATATGTAATCCACCAATTTTTGCCCAGCCACACACGGTCAATGCATCATATTCTTGTTTTACTTCAAAGAATTCAGAGTCATCAACAATTCGTGCAATCACATCTTTCATGTCAAAAGGCTGCTTCGGACTTGCAGGAATGATCCCTAACAGCTCCTCGGCAGGATAACGTGGCTCTTTATAGCTTAAGTTTAACTTTTGAGTTTGCTCTTTCCAGTTAAGATGCTCAAAAACCTCACGGGCAATACGAATCCCATCAGCATCATTCTCGGCTAAGAATTCGGCTGTTCCAGCAACCTGTGCATGCATCTCTGCACCACCGAGTTCCTCTGCTGTTGCCACTTCTCCGGTTGCCGCCAAAAGTAAAGGTGGCCCTGCGAGTAACATCTCAGTTTGCTTACGAACTGCAATCACATAATCAGATAGACCCGGTTGATACGCTCCACCCGCTGTTGCATTGCCATGTACCACAGAGACTTGGGGTAAACCTGCGGCAGACAGTCGTGCCTGATTGGCAAAGGTCATTCCACCATAAGTAAATACTTCAGCTGCGTAATTTAAGTTGGCACCCCCACTTTCAGTGAGAGTCAACATCGGTAATTTTTGTTCAAAAGCAATCGCCTGCAAACGTAAGGTTTTTTGTACCCCCATCGGTGACATTGTTCCGCCTTTGATTGCACTGTTACTTGCTGAAATCAGACAACGAACACCGCTGACAAAACCGATCCCTGAAATAATCCCACCACCTGCATCTGACCCATCTTTGTCATCATGCATGGCATAACCCACCAAGCCACACAGTTCAACAAATGGCGAATCAGCATCAAGGGCTAAACGGACACGTTCATGCGGTAAAATTTTACCTTTCTTGTCAAACTTAGGTTTGGCTGCATAAGATTTTTCAATATTCTTATTTTGTACTGCACGCACTTCGGCAATTTGAGCAAGTAATGCCTGCTTGTTCTGTTCAAATTGCTCACTACCAACTGTAATTTCGGATTGGAGAACAGTCATGAGTTTTCTCCTGTCTGTTGGTTATTGGTTTGATCACTCAATTGTTGTTTTAATACATCTGGAATAAAGGCACGATGGAAGCCATTAAACGACTCACTATTTGAAGCATCTGCCAATGGGTACATTCGAGTACCTAAGGATGCAGCACCATCAATACGAATCGTCATGCCAGAAATAAAACCTGCGGCTTCTGAAAGTAAATAACAAATGGCAGAAGAAATTTCAGATTCCGTGCCCATCCGTTTCAATGGCACATTTCCCGCCAAACTTGGGATAATAAATTTGGCAAAATCACCGGTATAATTATCCATTCCTGAAGAAACAACCCAGCCAGGTGCAACACAATTAACACGTACGCCGGAACGTCCCCACTCCACCGCTGCTGTTTTGGTTAAATTATCTACCCCAGCACGGGCTGCACCAGAGTGTCCCATCCCCGGCATGCCACCCCACATATCAGCTGCCATATTGACAATACTGCCACCATGTTTTGCCATCCATTGGTTATAGGCTTCTTTCATTAAATAGAAGGTCGAATGCAGGTTGTTCCGCACCACTGCATCAAAACCATTGGCAGAAATCCCTTCTAAATTTGAGGGAAACTGACCACCAGCATTATTGACAAGGCCATCGAGTCTGCCAAATTTTTCAATCACTTCAGCAATCATCTCTTTCACGTTTTGTTCTTCGCGATTATCACAAACGATAAAATGAACTTTGCCACCATCTTCGATGATTTCTTTGCTGACATTTTCCAGCTTTTCAATTTTCCGCCCTGTAATCACCACTTGAGCCCCTAAAGCAGCCAGTTCATGAGCAGTACAGCGTCCTATACCCGAACCACCACCGGTCACAATGATGACGTGGCCCTGAAAAGCATCCGATCTAAATATTGAGTGATAATGCATTTTTATATCCAAATTGTTGTCGTTTAACTTGCTTAAATACCACTCCAAGCTCCCTTTTAAAAAGCGACGAATTCCCCCTACTTTCTTAAAGAAGGATTAGAGGGACTTTAAACTCGCTGGAATTTTGACTGACATATCTAAAAGCTGCTGTGCAAAAGCTTTACCTTGTGGATCAATACGTAAACTGGCAATTCCTCCACCACCTAATGCGTTTTCCAGCATAAAATTTAAGGCATTAAATCCCGTGATTTCATAACGAATCACTTTAGACTTTTCAGGGTCTAAAACATGCTGCATATATTCTTTGACCTTTTCTTCAGTCAAATTGGCGCGAATCCAGGGTAGATATTCAGGCTGACGTGCGATCACTCCAATATTACTGTGATTGCCTTTATCACCGCTCCGAGCATGGGCAATTTCAACTAAAGGAACTTCAATCTCCTGCCCCGTAAATTGAGCAACCTCACCCACTGCAACAGCATCAAAAGATTGATCTGAGCAACCTGATGGAATCTGTATATTTTGACGCTGACCATTGATATCAATCGCAACACTTAGTTTTGATTTATCCACTAAAAATGAGAACAACTTAATCACAGGGGAAGCTTTGGGACGCCCCCCAACAATTCCAGCCAATGCAGGTGCCATTCCGGTAGATGCTTGGGCAATTTCAGAAGCAAAGAACATACATGCTTCTTTAAACATGTGCTTTACAGCGATTTTGACAACTACTTCTCGACTATTAATCTGCTGCGCATTTGCGCCATAGGTACTTTCAATACCCAATATTTCAACTGATTTTTCTGAGAATGGCGGAACTGAACGTAATGCTAAAACACGCTCACACTTATTTAATATCGCATCTGCAATGACTTGGGCTTTTTCAGGGGCTTCGCGTCCTGCAATCAGGAAGCTCACCAAAACACGATAACCATCGGGATAGGTTGCACTGACTTTATATTGTTGTGTCGGTGCTCTACCTTTTGCACCAGTCACTAAAACTCGATCCTCACCCACTTGTTCTAATTTCACTTGGCTAAAATCTGCAGTGACATCGGGCAGTAAATACGCTTGCGGATTGCCAATTTCATAGACAACTTGTTCAGCAACAGTTGCAACCGAAACCAGTCCACCGGTTCCTTTGGGTTTAGTTACAATAAATGATGCATCTGCTTTCACCTCAACAATTGGAAACCCCATATTGTCAAAGCCTTGTACTAAGCGCCAATCCGTGAAATTGCCACCGGTACATTGTGCACCACACTCAATGATATGCCCTGCTAAAGAACCTTGGGACAGCTTGTCATAATCCTCTAAGGACCATTGATATTCATGCAACAAAGGTGCAAGCACCACAGCTGAATCCACCACTCGCCCAGTGATGACAATATCTGCACCTTGATCAAGTGCGTCTCGAATTGGAACAGCTCCTAGATATGCGTTACAACTGGCCAATTGGCTGGGTAAATCTTCGCCACTAAACATTTCTTTAATATTTTGTGTTTTTAATTCGGCTTGTTGTGGCAATAGGTCATCCCCTAATACCACTGCAATTTTTAAATCCAATCTTTGTGCTGCAAGCACTTTCTGTAAGGCATCACGACATGCCAATGGATTTACACCACCAGCATTGCTAATCACTTTTATTTTTTTATCACTGATTTTTTTAAGCAGCGGTGTCATCACCCGACTGACAAAATCCAAAGCATAACCATGTTCTGGATTGGTCATCATCGCTTTTGCCATGATAGACATGGTAATTTCTGAAAGGTAATCAAAAACCAAATAATTGATGTCAGATAAATGTACCAACTGAAATGCTGCAGTATTGGTGTCCCCCCAGAAACCTGAAGCACATCCAATTTTTACAATACGCTGATCTTCCATTTTCACACCTATCTTGTTTTCATTGTTCTGAATAAAATTTATACTCCAATCTACCAAGCAAGCGCTTGGTTTGTAAAGAGCAAAATGTTATCCTGAATTGGCAAATGTGTTAAAACGCGTTTCTAACAATGAATAATTTGCTTAACTTTATGGAAAAAATGATCCGATGATTGCTCACTCAATCGATGATATCCAACCAATCGCATGTTTTGATGACAGCCCTAAAGGTCGTTTATTACTTGGTGCTGCCTATTTATTTCATAAGCAAGGTTATGCCAAAACCACAGTTCGTGAGTTAGCAAATTTTATTGGAATTCAATCAGGTAGTTTGTTTCATCATTTTAAAAGCAAGGATGATATTCTTGCCCATGTCATGCATGAAACCATTATTTACAATCATGCCCGTATGCTTGATGCGATCCAAAAATCGGATGATGCTGAACAACAGTTAAAACACTTAATCAAAGCTGAGTTAATTTCGATTACGGGAGATACGGGTTCAGCCATGGCTGTTTTGGTTTATGAATGGTTTGCATTGTCAAAACAACGGCAAGAAGAACTCCTTAAACTGCGAAATGATTATGAGGACATCTGGTTCGCTGTGATTGAAAAATTACGTGACCTCGGTAAAGTTCAGCATGATGCTTTTATTTGGCGCCGTTTGCTGGGCGGTGCGATTGCTTGGACCGTCACTTGGTATAATCCCAATGGTAAAATGAGCTTAGATGAACTGACTGAAATCGTTTTGGAAATGGCTTTGAAATGAGCACAGTTTATCTTCGCAAGCCCAACATTTCAGATCTTGAAGAAATCGAAAAGGCCTATAAAAAAAGCCAAATACTTCATCATCCTTGGACATATCCTCCTAATGATTTTCAACATTACCTACAACAAGAAGGCAGATATTTCCTTTGTCTGACTGAAACCCATCAAATTATAGGTACCTTTAACATTTCCAATATCATTCGCGGTTATTTTCATTCTGCTTATTTAGGTTATGAGGTTTTTGAGCCTTTTCAAGGACATGGCTACATGCGTTTAGGCATCAATTTATTGTTGAATGAAGCATTCCATGTTTTAAATTTGCATCGTTTAGAGGCAAATATACAACCTGAGAATACTGCTTCCATTCGCCTTGTTGCGGGTGCTGGCTTTATTCAGGAAGGCTTTTCTCGACAATATTTGCGGATTGGTGGTCAGCAATGGATGGATCATCAACGTTGGGCGATAATTAATGAGGATTGGGCCGAAGATTGACAAGCAATGGTTAATTTCTCAGCTTCACTTGTTCTAAGTTCTATAGAACCAAAATAACTTAACATTTGCTTGCATGATAAAACAGACAGAAATAATTTATAAAATATACCCTCAACGGTACATTATAGCTTCGGCAATTAACGCATTAGCTCAACGTCTCAATTTACCCACTGATCCTTATATGCAAGATTGGCAATACGAAGTAGCAGATCCCAGTCGTATTGATGAATTTATGCATGCTTATCTTTCAAATGAACTTAACGATGACGAAAAATTTGCACTTATGGAAACACTTTTACAATCGTTTGAGGAATCATCGAAAATACTAGGCTCAGATCGACAATGGATGACGATTCTTCAAATTTTACAAGACAATCTAGACATTCATGCAACGATCATTTGTTATTGGGCATGTGGAAATTCAGCTTACAATCTTTGTTGGAGAATAACGCAATATCTACGTAAAATTAAACTTCGGAATCATTTAAAAATCACACAATAAGAGCAGCATTAGATTTAGGCATTGAGTTGTTCTAAAAGTGAAAACTTTTGAGAAGTTACAACAATTTTTCTCAACTTTAAGTACCTTGATCTTCCCGCTCAAGCAAAAAAACTATCTTCAAACTCAAACACAGCCTCTTGCATAATTTCCCAAGGATGATTTAAAGGTAATAGCAAAACACCATTACCAAAGTGTTTAACCACAACTGCTTTGCCCTTAAAATGAAATGCCGTAGGTAAAAGAACGGCCTGACTCTGTCCTGATTGAAAAGTCTTTGTTACTTTCATAAGAACTCCTTAAGTTGATAATAACCAATAGGTCTATAGCGCACCTATGGTTATTTTTTACAGAAAGCAGCATTGTAAGCTTTTATCACTTAAAAATGCCTCATTAAAACCCCAACTGCTTACTAATCAAATCTTTCATGATTTCCTCAGCACCACCACCAATCATATTTACTTTGACTTCACGATAAATACGCTCAGATTTAGTCCCTCGCATAAAGCCCATCCCCCCCAAGGTTTGCACTGCTGCATCTGCACAGAACTGCATAGTTTGGGTTGCGACATTTTTTGACATACAAATTTGGGCAATTAAATCACTGCCCTGTAGTTCAACTTGCCCCATACGATAAGCAGTATCTTCCAATAATGCGCGTGTTGAGGTTAAACGCGTCGCCATATCAACTAACTTATGACGTACTACTTGATGATCAACTAAGCGTTTTCCAAAAGTCTTACGCGCTTTAGACCATTCTAAAGCCTCTTGATAACAGACCAAGGCATAACCATAGGCCATAGAAGCCAACCAAAAGCGTTCCATATTGAAGTTTTTCATAATGACCTTAAACCCAGCATTTTCTTCACCAAGAAGATTTTCGACAGGAACTTTGACTTGGTCAAAATGCAAATGAGCAGTATCCGATGCCCACCAGCCCATTTTTTTTAAAGGTGATTTAGTAATGCCAGAACTGTGTGCATCAACCAATAACATCGAAATACCATTTGCACCTTTATTTTCAGGATCGGTTCTCACTGCAACCGTATAATAATCTGCGCGCATACCTGAAGTAATAAAGGTTTTTTCACCACTCACCAAATAAAAATCACCTTCGCGGATTGCTTTGGTTTGTAGTGCAGCAACATCAGAACCGCCGCTTGGTTCGGTAATCGCAAGTGCAGAAATTTTTTCACCTGAAATAATTTGTGGCATCACCTTGTCACGAATATGTGGCTGGGCAAAATGATGAATGGGAGGTGTACCTATGGTATGAATCATCAAAGAAATATGTACACCACCAGAGCCAGCTTTGGCTGTTTCAACTGCTGCTAAGAACACATGAAATGCATCTGCATCTGAGATTCCCCCATGCTCATCATCAAAGCCTAAGCCCAATAGACCAATTGCAGCAGCCTTTTGATAAAGCGCACGAGGAAAAGTTTCAGCCTCATCCCATTCATTCACAAAAGGAGAAATCTCTTTTTCAACAAATTTCTTCACACTCTCTGCAAATACACGATGCTCAGCGGTGTAGTAAATCGGGTTATTTAAATGATCCATATCTTGTTGTTCCCTGCTTATTTTTATTGCGATTTATTGTGTACAGTTCTAGTTTAATCCATTCTCGATATTCTAATAGCCCAATTGACGACTCGCGAGGTCTTTCATAATTTCTTCTGCCCCACCACCAATCATATTGACTTTAACATCACGGTAAATCCGTTCAGACTTGGTACCTCGCATAAAGCCCATGCCCCCTAAAGTTTGTACAGCTGCATCTGCACAAAACTGCATAGTTTGAGTGGCCACATTTTTAAGCATACAGATTTGTGCAATTAACTCATTGCCCTGCATTTCAGGCTTCCCTAAGCGATAAGCAGTATCCTCCAACAAAGCAAGTGTTGTGGTTAAGCGAGTCGCCATATCAACTAATTTATGCCGAACCACTTGATGATCAACTAAACGTTTACCAAAGGTTTTTCGTTCTCGTGCCCATTCCAATGCTTCTTCATAACAGGTTAATGCAAAACCATAACTACTGGCAGCAAGGAAAAAACGCTCCATATTGAAGTTATTCATAATCACAAGGAAACCCATATTTTCTGCCCCCAACAAATTGCTTGCAGGAACACGAACCTGATCAAAATGGAGATGAGCCGTATCCGAAGCCCACCATCCCATTTTATCGAGTTTTGATTTGCTTATGCCGTCACTATGTGCATCAATCAATAACATCGAGATACCATTCGGGCCTTTAGCATCAGGATCTGTACGTACCGCAACGGTATAATAATCCGCACGAATGCCCGATGTAATAAAGGTTTTTTCACCACTAACAATATAGTCTTGACCATCCCTTACAGCTTTGGTTTTAAGTGCTGCCACATCAGAACCACCCGTAGGTTCAGTAATCGCCAACGCTGAAACTTTTTCACCTGCCAAGATTTGAGTCAGTACAGTTTGTTTAATCTCATCTGAAGCAAAATGGTTGATTGGAGGTGCGCCAATCGAATGTGACAATAAGGAAGCACATAGACCACCTGAACCTGTTTTGGCTAACTCAATCGAAGACAACAACACATGAAAAGCATCGGTTTCTGGAATTCCCCCATAGTTTTCGTCAAAACCTATCCCCAATAAGCCAATATCTGCGGCTTTTTTATAAAGTTCTTTTGGAAAGGTTTCTGCCTCTTCCCATTGATTGATATGTGGCATTAATTCTTTTTGAACAAACTTTCGAATGGAATCTGCAAATGCAAAATGCTGATCTGTATAGTAAATTGGATTATGCTTCATATTGATTTGCTTCCCAGCATTATTTTGAAAAACTTATACTGACAGATTTTATTTAATTTAAAGTTGCAGAAACGATCAATTTGTATTTAAAAACATGTCATTTTTGATCAAAACTCCTATATTAATTTCAGATTCATGCTCAAAAATCCGTTACACTGTTAGTAATTTCCTTTTAATTTTTAGCTCTATAAATAATGGCGACATTGAATCAATTTTTATCACGTTTTAACCCTGCAACCATTCAAAGAAGCTTGAGTTATGTCAAAAAAATTGATCTAAAATCCTTAGAGGTCTACCCTGATCGGGATAATTTAGTCATCGAAGCACAAATTCAGGGAACGGATTATTATGAAACGGCTGTTATCTATAATCCTTTAACCAATAAAATTGTGGATACCGACTGTAGTTGCCCTGTTGGTTACGATTGTAAGCATTCGGCTGCACTTGCACGTTATTTTTATGATCAACAGCTTTCCAACCCAGCCGCACGTCAAAAACTAAACCCATTAGACCAAGCTCAAACCACAACAAATAGTTCTACCCACACCACGGCAAAAGCTTGGCTCGCTCAATTTAAACAACAATTGGCACAAGTTCAACGCACTGAAACGCCAGTACAGCACCAACTTATTTATATTTTCCAACCAAAAAATAACACCGCCAAATTACAACTTAGTGTTTTTAAAGTTCGTCGTAACAAAGATGGAAAAATTAGAGATACTGCACTCTACACCAGCTATGACAATGTATTAAATGAACGTCTTAAAGTGAGTAAAGAAGAAAAGAAAATCTTTAGTCATTTGTACTTTTTCGCTAAGCTAAATTTTAGCGATGTTCATTTTTATCCAGCGTCATGGGATATTTCAGGAATCTATCAAGAACATCTAAGAACGGCTATTCAAAGTAGCGCTTGTTTTGCACTAGATGTACAAAGATTACCTTTAACATGGTCTGATCAATCTTATAAAATTGAATTCAACTGGCAAACGCGTACAGAACAGCAAACAGAAAAACTCAAGGCACAATTTTTTGATGAAAATCATCTAGAAATTTCACCTGACCATGCTGAACAAATTTATATTATTCATTCTCATCCATTAAGTTATCTCGATACCCTTAAAAACCAAGTCGGTGTACTTGAGTCGTTATATTCTAGTGAAATGATCGAAGAATTGCTGAATATGCCACAAATGCCTGTGGAATTAATGGCTGAATTTGAGCAAGTGATTCAACCCTATGCATTTTTTGAAGATTTACCTCAAGCGCCATTTACACAAAGTATAGAAATATTAAAAGGCAAACCCACACCTATTTTACGTTTTGGAACACATCCGCAATATGATCGTCTTGGTCATATGCATCATTATGCAATTGCTGAAATTGAATTTGAATACTCAGCTGGACGAATTAAAGCGGGTTTCCCTGATGACAGCTTCATTATCAATATTGATGAAAAAGCAGTTCGCCAACAACGCGACTTAGTTGCTGAAAAGAAACATATTGATGAATTAATTCATTCAGTTAAATCCATGCAACGGATTAGCAAGCTACCAAAGAGCAAACGCCCTGCTTTTGATGACATCACTGAAAACTCAATTGTGTATGCAGATCCCATGGCTTGGGTTGAGCAACTGGTTCCTGAAAATAAAATCGAAGGTCTTGGCTGGAAAGTTGAACATACCCTAGATAGTCAGTTCAATTTAAGTGCAACACAAAACCTGCAACTCTCATTAAATGAATCTGAAAAAAAACAAGACTGGTTTAATGTCGGTGCGACGATTCAGGATATGAATGGCAACACCTATAACCTGATTGATCTTCTTGGCTATGCGATACAGCATAATCCACATCTTTTAGAAGATGACTATATTGAAAAAATGGACAGTGACAGCTTCTTAATTGTTCATTTAAGAGAAGCTCAAACACAACTGGCACTTAGAAATCAAGAAATTAAGCCCATCCTGATCTATTTAAAAGAAATTTTACGACATCCTGAATCTGCAACATTAGATCAATACGATGCCGCTCAATTCTTAGACTTACAGCATCATTTGGGCATGCCTTGGCGCACCAACGAACGCCTGAAAATATTTGCTGAAAAGCTTCAAAATAGTTATCAAGATCAAATCTGTACACCACAAGGTTTCCAAGGCGAACTACGCCCATATCAACAACAAGGTTTAGCATGGCTACAGTTTTTACGTGAAACTGAACATGGTGGTATCCTTGCAGATGATATGGGACTCGGTAAAACCGCACAAACACTTGCACATATTCTATTAGAAAAGCAAGCAGGCAGATTAAATCAACGACCTGCCTTGATTATTGCACCAACATCTTTAATGCATAACTGGCGTAAAGAAGCTGAGAAGTTCACTCCTGAATTAAAAGTTTTGGTCTTACAAGGGCATGATCGAGTTGAGCATTTTCAAGAGATTAAAAATGTAGATATTGTGCTCAGTACCTACCCACTTTTGGGCCGTGATGAAGAGTTTTTACTGCCTTATCAATATCATTTATTGATTTTGGATGAAGCACAAAACATTAAAAATCCACGTGCCAAAGCCTCTCAAGTTGTACGACAAATCAAAGCAAAACATCGTCTATGCTTAACTGGTACGCCGATGGAAAACCATTTGGGTGAGTTATGGTCATTGTTCCATTTCTTAATGCCTGGTTTTTTATATAGTCAGGAATTGTTTAATAAAAAATATCGCAATCCTATCGAGAAATATGCAGATCTTCAGGTTAAAACCAAACTCATTTCTCGTATTAAACCGTTTATGTTGCGTCGTTTAAAAACAGAGGTGGCGAAAGAGCTTCCTGAAAAAACCACGATTGAAGTCAATATTGATATGAATGAACAGCAATCTAAGCTCTACGAAGCTGTTCGTGCAACAATGCAAAAGAATATTCGTGAGTTGATTGCAGCTAAAGGCTTCCATCGTAGTCAGATTCAAATTTTAAGTGCATTACTTAAACTTCGACAAGTTTGCTGTCATCCAAGCCTTTTACAACTGGATCAAATCAAAAATCAAAATGTTGAATCAGCAAAATTAGATCATTTATTGGAAATGGTTCAAGATATGGTTGAGGAAGGACGTAAGATTTTAATCTTCTCTCAATTCACCATGATGCTACAACTCATTGAAGAGCATTTAAAAACCTTAAATATTCGAAATGTAAAACTTACTGGACAAACCAAGAAACGTGATGAAGTGATCACGACATTTCAAGCAGGTGATATTCCTGTTTTCCTCATCAGTTTAAAGGCAGGCGGTGTTGGGCTTAATCTCACTGCTGCTGATACTGTGATTCATTATGATCCTTGGTGGAACCCAGCGGCTGAAGATCAAGCGTCTGATCGTGCATGGCGTATTGGTCAAGATAAACCTGTATTTGTTTATAAGTTGATTACCAAC
Source organism: Acinetobacter sp. LipI_19 (assembly GCF_058242925.1). Taxonomy (NCBI): domain Bacteria; kingdom Pseudomonadati; phylum Pseudomonadota; class Gammaproteobacteria; order Moraxellales; family Moraxellaceae; genus Acinetobacter; species Acinetobacter sp. LipI_19. The sequence continues at coordinate 930 of NZ_JBZAYK010000001.1, read as the reverse complement.
CAGAGTATTGAAGAAAAGATTTTAGCCTTACAGAAAAATAAAGCTGATCTTGCCAAATCTATTCTGAGTATCGATCATGAAAATGAAGTGAAATTATCTGAAGATGATGTCATGAGTTTGCTGGATTGAAACTTTAAAGATAAGGTGTGAAATTTAACAAAAGCTAGATCTAACGCATCAATATGAAGCCCCCGTCATCGTGATGGGGTTTTCTTTTTTATACCTACATTGTTTTAAAATCTATAGACTGTTGAATACCGTTGCTTCACTTCACTGCATCGTTAGCTTTCCCAACTTAAATGATCCAAATTACCGTAATGATCTGTTTTAACGACGATTAACTGATCAGTTAACTCTCTATTTGTAGTGTAATCAAAGACAGCAAAATACGATGTATCATACTTTTCATCTGGATAAAGCCCAACTCTTGTTAAATATAATTTGGTTAAAAACTGCTGTGCTTTGTCTATTGGATTAGCAATCCCAATTTTTTCTAAGAAATCATCGCCTAATTCTTCAATATGAAAATCCACATATTCTTTAACAGTCCCTTCCTTTTCATTTTCAAGATCTTGCTGAATATAATCTTGGTTTTTTTGATCAAATTTTTCTATATTTTCAATAAAAGACTTAATTCGTTGAAAAGTTTCTACGTCCAAAGTGTTCGCTTCAAAATTTAAATCAACTTGAACGGCTTTGCCATTAAGCTCAATATCCACTTGATAATATTCTTCTAGGGATTCTAATTTCAGTGTTCCAAAATGCGGCAAGGTGTATTCTGACATTTTTTATATTCCTATATTTTTTTCACGTTAGGTAAAGCAATTAATTTATCATTTAATGATAAAAAATTCTTGGTCTAGATTTTATATTTATGTCTTTAAAAATAATAAAACACTTAAAAATAATACGCATAAAAAAACACCCCGC